>CAVQVF010000021.1:0-84497 GCA_963717095.1 uncultured Alphaproteobacteria bacterium | reverse complement strand
TCGCCGCACCCTGTTCGAGCACCAGCGCGCCGGCATGCTGGAGGGGAGCAAGGACAGCATCAAATGGGAAATGATCCGTTGGGTCGCCCTGACCTCGCGCACCAATGGCGGGCGCTACAGCCGCATGCTCGATGAGGCCGGACTGACCGAAGTGTATTGCCGCTCGATGGGCGAGGTGAAGCAGCTCTATCGGCAGTGGGGGCTCAGCCGTCGGCGGGCCGCTTCGCTGGCCTAAGCGCTGATAACATCGGCCTACAAGACCGGCATAACAACAAAAGGACGGCCGCGAGGCTCGCGGCCGTCCCAATTTTACAGGTGTCAAGCCGGCTATTACGCGGCGACCGACTCGTCTTCGATCTTCGCGGATGAACACTGGGCCGCTATCGAGGCCCTTGGCATTGACGTCGCGATCGACGAATTCGATGACCGCCAGCGGCGCGTTATCGCCATAGCGGAAGCCGGCCTTCAGGATGCGGATATAGCCGCCCTGGCGTTCCTTGTAGCGCGGCCCAAGCACTAGGCCCTTGGCATTGACGTCGCGATCGACGAACTCGATGACGGCCAGCGGGGCGTTGTCGCCATAGCGGAAGCCGGCCTTCAGGATGCGGATATAGCCGCCCTGACGTTCCTTGTAGCGCGGCCCGAGCACTGCGAACAGCTTGGCGACCTGGCCTTCGTCGCGCATCTGCGCGATGGCCTGGCGGCGGGCATGCAGATCGCCGCGCTTGCCGAGCGTGATCAGCTTCTCGACGATCGGACGCAGTTCCTTGGCCTTGGGCAAGGTCGTGACGATCTGCTCGTGCTTGATCAGCGCGGCCGACATATTGGCGAACATGGCCTTGCGATGGCTGGCCGTCCGGTTGAGTTTGCGGCCTGAATTACCGTGGCGCATGGTTGTCTCCTAAAGTGCTTGGCAGCGCGGGATCAATAATGATCTTCGTAGCGCTTGGCGAGGTCATCGATATTCTCGGGTGGCCAATTGGCAACGTCCATTCCGAGATGAAGGCCCATCTGCGCGAGCACTTCCTTGATTTCGTTGAGCGACTTGCGGCCGAAATTCGGCGTCCGCAGCATCTCGGCTTCCGTCTTCTGGATCAGGTCGCCGATATAGACGATGTTGTCGTTCTTCAGGCAATTGGCCGAACGCACCGAAAGCTCGAGCTCGTCGACCTTCTTGAGCAGCGCCGGGTTGAAGGCCAGTTCGGGAACCGAATCCTGGGCCTTTTCCTTGCTCGGCTCTTCGAAGTTGACGAACACCGACAGCTGGTCCTGCAGAATGCGCGCGGCATAAGCCACGGCGTCTTCCGGCGAGATCGCGCCATTGGTTTCGACCTGCAGGGTCAGCTTGTCCTTGTCCAGGCTTTCGCCCGCACGGGTCGCATCGACCTTGTAGGACACGCGGCGAACCGGCGAGAACAGCGCATCGACCGGGATATAGCCGATCGGGGCGTCTTCGGGACGGTTCTTGTCGGCCGGCGACGTAACCCTTGCCGGTATTGACCGTGAACTCGATATTGATCTCGGCGCCGTCATCGAGATGGCAGATCACGAGCTCAGGGTTCAGCACTTCGATATCGCCGGTGACCTTGATGTCGCCGGCAGTCACGGCGCCCGGGCCCTGACTTGGACAGCTGCCAGGCGCTTCGGGCCTTCGCCGCCCATCTTCAACGCGATTTCCTTCACGTTGAGGACGAGATCGGTGATGTCTTCGCGCACGCCCGGAAGCGACGAGAATTCATGCAGGATGCCGTCGATCTGGATTGCAGTCACCGCCGCGCCCTGAAGCGACGACAGCAGCACGCGACGAAGGGCATTACCCAGGGTAAGCCCGTAACCGCGCTCAAGCGGCTCGGCAACAACCGAAGCCACGCGCGCGTTATCGCTGCCCGAAACAATCTCCAGCTTGGTCGGCTTAATCAGTTCTTGCCAGTTCCTCTGGATCGTCACGGTATATGTCCTTTCAAAATCGCGGCCCTCGCCCGGCCGCTCCGCCGCAAACGCAATACGACTCCCGGCCGCGCGACCGGGAGCTTCTATATCGGTCTAGATTAGACGCGGCGCCGCTTGCGCGGACGGCAGCCATTGTGCGGGATCGAGGTCACGTCACGGATCGAGGTGACGTTGAAGCCGGCAGCCTGCAGCGCGCGAAGCGCCGATTCACGGCCCGAACCCGGACCACGCACTTCGACCTCAAGGGTCTTCATGCCGTGTTCCTGGGCCTTCTTGGCGGCGTCTTCGGCAGCAACCTGGGCGGCATAAGGGGTCGACTTGCGCGAGCCCTTGAACCCCATCACGCCCGACGAGGACCACGAAATCGTGTTGCCCTGCATGTCGGCGATGGTGACCATGGTGTTGTTGAACGAGGCGTTCACGTGGGCAACGCCCGAAGTGATATTCTTGCGTTCCTTGCGCTTGACGCGCGTCGTTTCAGTCTTAGCCATTTAATTCCTCTATTCGATATCAGCGCTGCCGTTAGCCAAGCGGCCCCAGCAGCTACATCGAAGAACCCGGAAGCCGGGTTCTTACTTCTTCTTGCCGGCGATCGCCTTTGCCGGACCCTTGCGGGTGCGGGCATTGGTGTGGGTGCGCTGACCGCGAACCGGCAGGCCACGACGGTGGCGCAGGCCACGGTAGTTGCCCAGGTCCATCAGCCGCTTGATGTTCATCGCCACATTGCGGCGAAGATCACCTTCCACGACGTAGTCGCGGTCGATGGTCTCACGGATCTGGATGACTTCCGCGTCGGTCAACTCGTTGACGCGGCGATCGGCCGGAATGCCAACCTTGGTGCAGATATCCTCGGCGAACTTGTCGCCGATCCCATGGATATACTGCAGCGCGATGACTACGCGCTTATTCGTCGGGATATTGACGCCAGCAATACGAGCCACGTCTGCTCTCCTTCATTCAACACGATAACCATCTCGGCTCGTGCCGTTAAACAACAAGGGACCGGATTTCGACCCCCAACCTAAGTGAGGAACCGAATCCAGCCCAATAATCCATGAGACTGGCGCGGTTCATAAGGATAAGGCATGGCAGAGTCAACTGCCAAGACCAATCCAAAGTTTTCAGTTCTTCGACAGCTGCCTTGATCGCGGCAGTCACCTGCTCGACCGGCGCCATGCCGTCGACCGTCTTCAGCAAGCCCTTGCTCGCGGTAGTAGTCGACCAGCGGCGCGGTCTGCTCGCTGATAGACTTCGAGGCGCTTGCGCAGCACTTCCTCATTGTCGTCGCGCGCGCGCCGCCGCTTTCCTTGGCGCGATTGATCGACGCGCTGCACCAGCACATCGGCATCGGCCGTGATCTCGATCACGGCATTGAGGCGCAACGCCCTTTTCCGCCAGCATCTCGTCAAGCGCTTCGGCCTGCGCGATGGTGCGCGGAAAGCCGTCGAGGATGAAACCAGGCTTGCAATCCTCGGCGTCGAGCCGCTCCGATACGATACCGTTGACGATATCGTCGGACACCAGGTCGCCGCGATCCATGACGGCCTTGGCCGCCAGCCCCATCGGGGTCTTGGCGGCGATGGCCGATCGCAGGATGTCGCCGGTCGAGAGCTGGGGAATGCCATAGGCCTCGACCAGAATCTTGGCCTGCGTACCCTTCCCCGCTCCCGGCGGTCCCAGAAGGATCAACCTCATCGACGCTTTCCTCCACCAAGGCGGGACTTCTTGACCAGCCCCTCATATTGCTGGGCAATCAGATGGCTCTGGATCTGGCTGACCGTATCCAGCGTCACCGTCACCATGATCAGCAGCGAGGTGCCGCCGATGAACTGGCTGACCGCCAGCTGGTTGTGGATCATCTCGGGGATCAGCGCCACGACCGTCAGATAGAGCGCACCGATCACCGTGATGCGCGTCAGCACATAATCGATGTGCTGCGGCCGTGCGTTCACCCGGACGAATGCCCGGAATGAAGCCGCCGGAGCGCTTGAGGTTATCCGCGGTTTCCTGCGGATTGAACACGATCGCCGTATAGAAGAAGGCGAAGAAGATGATGAAGAACGGCAAACAGCGCCAGGTAGAGCGGCTGGCCGCGGCCCAGCATGGCCGTCACCGTCTGCAGCCACACCGGCGCATTGCCCTGGGCGGCGAACGACGCGATCGTCGCCGGCAGCAGCAGCAGCGACGAGCCGAAAATCACCGGGATAACGCCCGAGGTATTCAGCTTGAGCGGCAGGTGCGAGGTATCGCCCTGGAACATCTTGTTGCCGACCTGGCGCTTCGGATACTGGATCAGCAGCCGTCGCTGGGCGCGTTCGAAGAACACGATGACGGCGATGACCACGATGGCCAGCACGCAGGATGCCGACAGCAGCCAGCGGCCGGCAAGGCGCCGGTGCGGCTCAGTTCCATCGTCTGCACCACGGTCGTGGGCAGATTGGCGACGATACCGGCGAAAATGATCAGCGAAATGCCGTTGCCGACACCGCGCGAGGTGATCTGCTCGCCCAGCCACATCAGGAACATGGTGCCGCCGACCAGCGTGATGACCGTCGAGAAGCGGAAGAACCAGCCCGGATTGAGCACGACGCCCTGGCTCGCTTCCAGGCCCGACGGCAATGCCATAGGCCTGCACGGCGCAGAACACGACCGCCAGATAGCGGGTGTACTGGTTCATCTTGCGACGGCCGGCCTCGCCCTCTTTCTTGAGGGCTTCCAGGCGCGGCGACGCCGTGGCGATCACCTGCACCACGATCGAGGCGGTGATGTAGGGAATGAGGTTCAGCGCGAAGATCGCCATGCGCTCGACGGCACCGCCGGCGAACATGTTGAACATGCCGATAATGCCCTGCTGGCTCTGCTCGAACGTCGCGCGGAAGGCATCCGGATCAATCCCCGGAACCGGAATGAAAGTGCCCAGACGATAGACGAGCAGCGCGCCCAGTGTGAACCAGATGCGCTGCTGCAGGGCTTTCGCCTTGGAGAAGGTCGAAAAATTGAGATTACGTGCCAGCTGTTCGGCTGCGGACGCCATGTATCGCTCCCTATGGCTTCAAGGCCAGGTGCGCTCGGAGCGCTTCAGGATGCAGATGCATCTGCATCCCTAACGCAACAAACCAAAAGAGCGCACCCAACCAATGGCCGGGTGCGCCCTGCCGAGTGAATTAACTCAGCGCGTGGAGCCTTCTTCCACGGCGCCTTGGCCGGGATGATATCGACCTTGCCGCCGGCAGATTCAATAGCAGCCAGTCGCACCCTTGGTCGCATAGTCGACCTTGAAGGTAACCTTCTTGGACGTGAAGCCCTCGGCACCGATCAGGCGCACGCCGTCCTTGGGACGACGGATCACGCGAGCAGCGATCAGCGCCGCAGCGTCGATCACGCCCTTGGCGTCGAGCTTGCCGCTATCGATATAGGCCTGGATGCGGTCGATGCGAACCTCGTTCCAGTCCCCTGGGTTCAGCGCATTGAAGCCGCGCTTTGGCATACGCATGTGAAGGGGCATCTGGCCGCCTTCGAAGCCGTTGATCGCGACGCCGGAACGGGCAGTCTGGCCCTTGCCGCCGCGGCCGCCGGTCTTGCCCTTGCCCGAGCCGATACCGCGGCCGATACGCATGCGGATCTTGTTGGCGCCGGGATTGTCGCGAAGTTCGTTCAAACGGGTCATTACGAACCTACCTTCTTACTCGCCGACGACGCGGACGAGGTGCGGGAGCTTGTTGATCATGCCGCGCACTTCGGGCGTATCGATCAGCTCGCGCTTCTTGTTCATCTTGTTGAGCCCGAGACCGATCAGGGTCGCGCGCTGCACCTTGTCGCGGCGGATCGGCGAACCGATCTGCTCGACGATGAGGGTCTTTTTCTCAGCCATTTTATCTCTCCGTCCCGATCTTACGGGATCAAGCCTCGACCGCAGCTTCGCCGCGGCGAGCCTGCAGTTCCGAAACCTTCAAGCCACGACGGGAGGCAACCGAGCGGGGGCTGTCGACGCGCTTGAGCGCATCGAAGGTGGCCCGCACCATGTTGTAGGGGTTGGCAGTGCCCTGCGACTTGGCAACGATGTCGTTGATGCCAAGCGTCTCGAACACGGCGCGCATCGGACCGCCGGCGATGATGCCGGTACCCGGAACGGCGGCACGCAGGATGACCTTGCCGGCGCCGTGACGGCCCGTGCACGTCGTGGTGCAGCGTACGGGCATCGCGCAGCGGCACGCGGATCATCTGGCGCTTGGCCTGCTCGGTCGCCTTGCGGATCGCCTCGGGAACTTCACGGGCCTTACCGTGACCGAAACCGACGCGGCCCTTCTGGTCACCGACAACGACGAGCGCGGCAAAACCGAAACGACGGCCACCCTTCACCACCTTGGCCACACGGTTGATGTGGACCAGGCGGTCGATAAATTCGCTTTCGCGCTCTTGAACGTCTCTGCTCATAGTATCTTCTTTCTCGCGCCGTGGATCAGAACTGCAGGCCGCCCTCGCGGGCAGCGTCTGCAAGGGCCTTGACCCGGCCATGATAGATGTAGGCGCCGCGATCGAAGATCACCTCGGCAACGCCGGCCTTGGTGCCGCGCTCGGCGATCAGCTTGCCGATCGTTGCAGCAGCCTCGGCGGTCGAACCGTTCTTGACCGATGCCTTGACGTCCTTGTCGAGCGTCGATGCGGCGGCCAGCGTACGGCCTGTCGTATCGTCGATGATCTGGGCGTAGATATTCTTGTCCGAACGGAAAACCGACAGACGCGGACGACCGAAGGCACGAGCCTTGAGCGCCTTGCGGACACGGGCCTTGCGGCGCTCCGCTCCCTTTGCACTGATAGCCATTGCAGGCGCTCCTTACTTCTTCTTGCCTTCTTTGCGGAAGACGAACTCGCCCGCATAACGCACGCCCTTGCCCTTGTAGGGCTCCGGCGGACGCCAGCCGCGGATATTCGCCGCAACCTGGCCAACCTGCTGCTTGTCGATGCCGGTGATGACGATTTCCGTCGGCGTCGGGACAGCAAGCGTGATTCCCTTGGGGGCTTCATAGATCACTTCGTGGCTGAACCCAAGCGACAGCTTGATGTCCTTGCCCTGCATGGCGGCGCGATAACCGACGCCCTGGATCGCCAGCTTGCGCTCGAAGCCGGCGCTGACGCCCGTGACCATGTTCTGGATCAGCGCGCGGGTGGTACCCCAGGCGGCACGGGCCAACCGGGTGTCGTTGGCCGGCGACACGACGAGGCCGTCGGCGGTCTGCTCGACATTGACGACATCCATGAGCTCGAGGCTCAGTTCGCCCTTCGGGCCCTTGGCGGAAACGGTGCGACCATTGATCGTCACCGTAACGCCGCTCACCGGAGCAACCGGCTGTTTGCCTGTACGTGACATTCGTATTCTATCCTTGAGTAATCGTCTTACCGCGTCCTGGTCACCTTAGAAGACGCGGCAGAGTACCTCGCCACCAACATTGGCAGCCTTGGCTTCGTGGTCGGCCATCACACCCTTGGGGGTGGAGAGGATCGAAACACCCAGGCCATTGGCAACCTGCGGAATATTCTTCACCGAAGCATAGACGCGACGGCCGGGACGCGAAACGCGCTCGATCGTGCGGATCACCGCTTCATTATCCGAGTACTTGAGTTCGATCTCGTACTCGGCAGCGCCGTTCTCGAACTTGGTCTCCGAATAGCCGCGGATGAAACCCTCGGACTGGAGCACGTCCAGCACGCGACCACGAAGGGTCGATGCCGGCGTCGAAACGGAATTCTTGCGACGCATCTGCGCATTGCGGATGCGGGTCAGCATATCGCCGATAGGATCTGAAAAGCTCATCTGTTCTTCTTCCTTACCAGCTCGACTTGACCAGGCCCGGGATCTGGCCCAGATTGCCCAGCTGGCGCAGCGCGATACGGCTCAGCTTCAGCTTGCGGTAGAAGCCGCGGGGACGACCCGAAACTTCGCAACGGTTGCGCACGCGGCCCTTGGCGGAATTGCGCGGCAGTTCCGCCAGCTTGAGCTGGGCGCGCGAACCGCTGGTTTCCATGGAAACCGACTGGTCCTTGGTGAGCGCCTTGAGAGCGGCGCGCTTGGCGGCATACTGCTTCGCGAGAGCGGCTTGCGCTTGTTGTTCTTCTCGATGGAGCTGGTCTTTGCCATGTCCTGATCCTTATGCCTTCCCCTGCCCGCTTACGTGCGGAAAGGGAAGTTGAAAGCCTTGAGGAGCGCGCGCGCCTCGTCATCATTCTTGGCCGTCGTGCACACCACGATGTCCATGCCCCAGACCTGGTCAACCTGGTCGTAGTTGATTTCCGGGAAAATGATGTGTTCCTTGATGCCCATGGCATAGTTGCCACGGCCATCGAACGAATTCGGGTTCAGCCCGCGGAAGTCGCGAACGCGCGGCAGAGCGATGTTCACCAGGCGGTCGAGGAATTCATACATGCGCGGCTTGCGCAGCGTGACCTTGACGCCCAGCGGCATGTCTTCGCGGACCTTGAAGCCGGCGATCGACTTGCGGGCATGGGTGATGACCGGCTTCTGGCCAGCGATCTTTTCGAGATCGGCCGCAGCGGTCTTGACCTTCTTGGTGTCGTTGACGGCTTCGCCAACGCCCATGTTCAGCACGATCTTGTCGAGCTTGGGCAGCTGCATGACGTTCTTGTAGCCGAACTGCTCGGTCAGAGCCTTGCGGATGTTCTCTTCGTACTCGGTGCGAAGGCGCGGAATGTAAGCTGTCTCAGCCATCGATCACATCTCCGGTCGACTTGGCGACGCGCGATCTTGACGCCGTCCTTGATCTGGAAACCGACGCGGCTGGGCTTGCCATCCTTGTCGGCGAGCGCGATGTTCGAAAGATGGATCGGCGCTTCCTTGGTGAAGATGCCGGCATCGCTCGACGCGGTCTGCTTGGTGTGGCGGCGGACAAGGTTGATACCCTGGACGAGTGCCTTGGTTTCGGTCGGGATGACCGACAGGACCTGGCCGGTCTTGCCCTTGTCCTTGCCGGCCAGGACGACGACCTTGTCGCCCTTCTTGATTTTGGCGGCCATTACAGCACCTCTGGTGCGAGCGAGATGATCTTCATGTGGTTCTTGGCGCGAAGCTCGCGCGGAACCGGTCCGAAGATACGGGTGCCGATCGGCTCTTTCTGATTGTTGATCAGAACCGCGGCGTTCTTGTCGAAACGGATCACCGTGCCATCGGGGCGACGGATATCGAACGCGGTGCGAACGACGACGGCCTTCATAACCTGACCCTTTTTAACGCGGCCGCGCGGAATAGCGTCCTTGACCGACACGACGATGATGTCGCCGACCGAAGCGTACTTGCGATGCGAACCGCCCAGCACCTTGATGCACATGACACGACGCGCGCCGGAATTATCCGCGACGTCGAGATTTGATTGCATCTGAATCATGACTGGATGCCTTCTTGTTAAACCGACCTACCGTCCCCGGAACTGCCGATCTTGAACCTAAATTCTTACGCCGACGGCGCCGCTGCTGCAGTCGGAACAAGCGTCCAGCGCTTGTTCTTCGAAATCGGCGCGCACTCTTCGATCCACACGATATCGCCGACCTTCGCCACATTAGCTTCATCGTGGGCGTGGTACTTCTTGGACCGGCGCACGGTCTTCTTCATCACCGGATGCGTGAAACGGCGCTCGACGCGCACCACAACCGTCTTCTCATTGGTGTCGGAGACAACAGTCCCCTGCAGAACGCGTTTTGGCATGGTCGCCGCTCCTTACTTCGCTGCGTTCTTTTCGGCCAGGATCGTCTTGATCCGCGCGATATCGCGGCGGACCTTCTTGACCTGGGCCGGGGCTTCCAGCTGCTGGGTAGCACGCTGGAAACGCAGGTTGAACTGTTCTTTCTTCAGGCTAACGAGCTGATCCTTCAGCTCGTCCGGGGTCTTGGCCCGCACATCTTTGGCAGTGGTCATCGCCGCGTCCCTTAGTCTGCAATGCGGGTCACGACCCGCGTCATGATCGGAAGCTTCATCGCGCCGAGGCGCAGGGCTTCCTTGGCAACGTCCTCGGGGACGCCGTCGATCTCGAATACGATACGGCCGGGCTTGACGCGGGCCGCCCAGAATTCGACCGAACCCTTGCCCTTACCCATACGCACTTCGGTCGGCTTCTTGGAAACCGGCACGTCCGGGAAAATACGGATCCAGACACGGCCCTGGCGCTTCATCTCGCGGGTGATCGCGCGGCGAGCCGCTTCGATCTGGCGAGCCGTCACGCGCTCCGGCTCAGTTGCCTTGAGGGCATACTGGCCGAAAGCCAGATCGGTACCGCCCTTGGCAACGCCATGGATACGGCCCTTGTGGGCCTTGCGGAACTTTGTCTTCTTAGGTTGCAGCATAATGAACTAACCTTCTTATGCGCGTTCGCGGTCACGGTCGCCGCGCTCACGGACGCGGTTCGCGTTCACTACGCCTGGCCACCCCATCGCCACCTTCGGTCGCACGGCGCTCATGCGCCATCGGATCATGCTCGAGCACTTCGCCCTTGAAGATCCAGACCTTGATGCCGATGATGCCGTAGGTGGTCGCGGCTTCGGCAGTACCGTAGTCGATGTCGGCACGCAGCGTGTGCAGCGGCACACGGCCTTCGCGGTACCATTCGGTACGAGCGATGTCGGCACCGCCGAGACGGCCACCAACGTTGACGCGGATACCACCGGCGCCCATGCGGATCGCGGTCTGCACCGCACGCTTCATGGCACGACGGAAGGCCACGCGGCGTTCCAGCTGCTGGGCAATGCCCTGGGCAACCAGCGTCGCATCGGTTTCCGGCTTGCGCACTTCAACGATGTTGATGTGCACTTCGCTGTCGGTGAACTGCTTCACCTTGGCGCGGATCTTGTCGATGTCAGCGCCCTTCTTGCCGATCACGATGCCCGGACGGGCAGTGTGGATCGACACGCGGCACTTGCGGTGCGGACGCTCGATGACGATCTTGGAGACCGCGGCGGCCTTCAGGTCGTCGAGCAGCATGGTGCGGATCTTCAGGTCTTCCTGAAGCAGATTACCGTATTCGCCCTTGTTGGCGAACCAACGGCGATCCCAGGTGCGGTTGATACCGAGGCGGAAGCCGATTGGATTGATCTTCTGACCCATTATGCGGCCTCCTCAACTTGCCGGACGATGATCGTCAGGTGCGAGAATGGCTTCTCGATCCGCGAGCGAACGGCCACGACCACGCGCCATGAAGCGCTTCATGACCAGCGAATTGCCCACGAAGGCTTCGGCAACGACGAGAGCGTCGGTATCGAGGCCGTGATTGTTCTCGGCGTTGGCGATGGCGCTTTCCAGCACCTTCTTGACCTGGCCGGAGATACGCTTGTGGCTGAATTCGAGTTCGGCCAGGGCCTTCTCGACCTTCTTGCCGCGGATCAACTGGGCCAGAAGGTTGAGCTTCTGGGGGCTGATGCGCAGCATGCGCAGCACAGCCTTGGCCTCGTTGTCCTTGAGCGCGCGCTGGGTTTTCTGGCTTGCCCATCTTACTTCCTCTTGGCCTTCTTGTCGGCCGCATGCCCGTAATAGGTGCGGGTCGGTGCGAATTCGCCGAACTTGTGGCCGATCATGTCTTCGGTCACGTTGACCGGGATGTGCTTGTGGCCGTTGTGGACGCCGAAGGTGATGCCCACGAACTGCGGCAGGATCGTCGAGCGGCGGCTCCAGATCTTGACCACGTCGTTGCGGCCGGACTTCACGGGCCTTCTCGGCCTTCTTGAGCATGTAGCCGTCGACGAACGGGCCCTTCCAGATTGAACGGGTCATGGCTTACCTGCCCTTCTTCACGTGACGCGAGCGAACGATGAACTTGTCCGTCGCCTTGTTGCTGCGGGTCTTCTTGCCCTTGGTCGGCTTGCCCCAAGGCGTAACCGGGTGACGGCCACCAGAAGTACGGCCTTCACCACCACCATGCGGGTGATCGATCGGGTTCATGGCCACGCCGCGGGTGACCGGCTTGCGGCCGAGCCAACGGCTGAACGACCGGCCTTGCCGAGCGAGGTATTGGAGTGATCCTGGTTCGACACGGCGCCAACGGTGGCGAGGCACGAACCATGGACACGGCGCTGTTCGCCCGAGTTCAGGCGAAGGATCGCCCAACCCTGGTCACGACCGACATACTGGGCATAAGCACCAGCCGAACGGGCGACCTGGCCACCCTTGCGGGGCTTCAGCTCGATATTGTGCACGATGGTGCCGACCGGCATGCGCTCGAGCGGCATGGCATTGCCCGGCTTCACGTCGACGGTCTGCATCGAGGAGATGACCTTGTCGCCGGCAGCAAGACGCTGCGGAGCGATGATGTAGGCCTTCTCGCCATCGGGATAGATCACCAGAGCGATCAAGGCGGTACGGTTGGGATCGTATTCCAGGCGCTCGATCGTACCGACCACGTCGAACTTGACGCGCTTGAAGTCGACCATGCGATAGGTGCGCTTGTGACCGCCGCCGCGATGGAACGCGGTGATGCGGCCACGGTTGTTACGGCCACCGGACTTCGAAAGACCTTCGGTCAAAGTCTTGACCGGAGCGCCCTTCCACAGTTCGCTCCGATCGGTCGTGATCAGCTGGCGACGGCCTTCGGAAGTGGGATTGTAAGTTTTAAGAGCCATTTTTTGTCTCTATCCCTTAGAGGCCGGTCGAAATATCGATCGACTGGCCGTCGACGAGGGTCACGATAGCCTTCTTGACGTCGTTGCGAACGCCGATCTTGCCGCGGAAGCGCTTCACCTTGCCCTTGCGGACCAGGGTGTTCACTGCCTTGACCTTGACCGAGAACAGCTGCTCGACGGCAGCCTTGATATCGGTCTTGCTGGCATCGATCGCCACGTCGAAAACGACCTGGTTGTGCTTCCGAAGCCATCGTCGACTTTTCGGTCACGACGGGGTTACGGATCGATGTCGTAAGCGCTGAGCTTGTTCATGCGAACCTCGCTTCCAGCGCTTCGAGCGCTGCCTTGGTCAGGACGAGCTTCTCGCGACGCAGGATGTCAACCACGTTGATCCCCTGCACCGGCAGCACGTCGATGTGCGGAATGTTGCGAGCCGCCAGAGCGAAGTTCTGGTCGACGGTTGCGCCGTCGATGATCAGCGCGTTCCGCCATTCCAGCTTGCCGAAGGTGATGCGCAGAGCCGCAGTCTTGGGAGCCGTGGTGGCAACGCTGTCCAGCACGATCAGCTCGCCGGCCTTGGCCTTGGCCGACAGGGCATGCTTGAGAGCCAGAGCGCGGACCTTCTTGGGAAGGTCGATCGCATGGCTGCGCGGGGTCGGACCGAATGCACGGCCGCCGCCACGGAACTGCGGAGCCTTGCGATCGCCATGGCGAGCGCCGCCCGAGCCCTTCTGCTTCACGAACTTCTTGCCGGTGCGAACGCCTTCCGAACGATGCTTGACATCGTGCGTGCCGGCCATTGCCTTCAGCTGCTGGTAGCGGACCATGCGGTGCAGGATGTCCTGGCGCACTTCGAGGCCGAACACGTCGTCCTTGAGCGTCACGCTACCGTTGGACTTGCCGTCTAGAGTGGTAACCTGGAGTTCCATTACTTCGCCTCTCCCGCAACGTCTGCAGCGGCCTTGAACGAGCCCGGGAAGGCGGCGTCCTTGGGAGCAGGCTTCTTGACGGCGTCCTTGATCATGATCCAGGCGCCCTTGGCGCCGGGAACCGAACCCTGGATCATGATCAGCCCGCGTTCCACGTCGGTCTTGACGACCTTGACGTTCTGCGTGGTGATGCGACGATCGCCCATATGGCCCGGCATCTTCTTGTTCTTGAAGGTCTTGCCCGGGTCCTGACGGCCACCGGTCGAACCGATCGAACGGTGCGAAACCGACACGCCGTGCGTTGCACGCAGGCCGCCGAAGTTCCAGCGCTTCATACCGCCGGCAAAACCCTTACCGATCGAGGTGCCGGTGACGTCCACCAGCTGGCCTTCGACGAAATGGTCGGCCTGCAGCTGTCGCGCCAACCTCGATGAGGTTCTCGGCGTCGACGCGGAATTCCGCGACGTGGCGCTTGGGCTCGACCTTGGCGACGGCGAACTGGCCGCGTTCTGCCTTGGTCGTGTTCTTCACCTTGGCCTGTCCAGCGCCCAATTGCAGCGCGACATAGCCGTCTTTTTCCGACGTCCGCTGGCCTACCACCTGGCAGTTCTGCAGCCCGAGCACCGTGACCGGGCACGTGAGCGCCGTCCTCGGTGAATATGCGGGTCATGCCCAGCTTCTGTGCGATCAAACCAGAACGCATCGGTTGTTACCTTTTCAATTTAGCGCTGAACCGGGTCATTGGTTCTCAAGAGGACCCTGTGGATGGTCAGCGCGAAAACTTCGTCACTTAGAGCTTGATTTCGACGTCGACGCCGGCGGCGAGATCGAGCTTCATCAGTGCATCAACCGTCTGGGGAGTCGGGTCCACAATGTCCAGGAGACGCTTGTGGGTCCGGATCTCGAACTGCTCACGCGCCTTCTTGTCGATATGGGGCGAGCGGTTGACGGTAAACTTCTCAATTCGCGTCGGCAGCGGGATCGGACCGCGAACCTGCGCACCGGTGCGCTTCGCCGTCGAGACGATTTCGCGCGTCGATGCGTCGAGGACGCGATGGTCAAACGCCTTAAGTCGGATGCGAATATTTTGACCGTTCATCTTGTTATTCCTGACAACAATGGATCGTGGCGCGCGCACATCGCGCGCCACGAAGTCATTCGCTTCTTACTTCAGGATCTTCGCCACGACGCCGGCGCCGACGGTACGGCCACCTTCACGGATAGCGAAGCGGAGCTTCTCTTCCATGGCGATCGGAACGATGAGCTGAACGTTCATGTTGATGTTGTCGCCCGGCATAACCATTTCCGTGCCTTCCGGCAGGGTCACGATGCCCGTCACGTCAGTCGTACGGAAGTAGAACTGGGGACGGTAGTTGCCGAAGAACGGAGTGTGACGGCCGCCTTCTTCCTTGGTGAGGATATAGGCCTCAGCAACGAAGTCGGTGTGCGGGGTCACGGAACCGGGCTTGCAGAGGACCTGGCCGCGCTCAACCTGAGTGCGGTCGATACCACGGATCAGCGCGCCGATGTTGTCGCCAGCCTGGCCCGAATCGAGCAGCTTGCGGAACATTTCGACACCGGTAACGGTGGTCTTCTGGGTTGCCTTGATGCCGACGATCTCGACTTCTTCGCCAACCTTGACGATGCCGCGTTCGACACGGCCGGTGACCACGGTGCCGCGGCCCGAGATCGAGAACACGTCTTCGATCGGCAGCAGGAACGGCTGGTCAACCGGACGTTCCGGCTGCGGGATGTACGAGTCGACAGCAGCCATCAGCTCGAGAACGGCGTCGTGGCCGAGCTTCTTGTCGCCATTGTTCAGAGCTTCGGTGGCCGAGCCCTTGATGATCGGGATATCGTCGCCGGGGAATTCGTAGCGACGACAGCAGTTCACGAACTTCCAGCTCGACGAGCTCGAGCAGTTCCGGATCGTCGACCATGTCGCACTTGTTCAGGAACACGACCAGAGCCGGAACGCCAACCTGACGGGCGAGCAGGATGTGCTCGCGGGTCTGGGGCATCGGGCCGTCGGCAGCCGACACGACCAGGATCGCGCCGTCCATCTGGGCAGCGCCGGTGATCATGTTCTTCACATAGTCGGCGTGGCCGGGGCAATCGACGTGAGCGTAGTGACGGTTGGCCGTCTCGTACTCGACGTGAGCGGTATTGATGGTGATGCCGCGTGCCTTCTCTTCGGGGGCAGCGTCAATCTGATCGTACGCCTTGAAGGTCGCGCCACCGGTCTCAGCCAAAACCTTGGTGATCGCTGCGGTCAGCGAGGTCTTGCCATGGTCGACGTGACCGATGGTGCCGATGTTGCAGTGAGGCTTATTGCGGGAAAACTTTTCCTTGCCCATCGCTTCTCTCCGTATTCGTTAGCCCTGCGGCCAACCTTGAGTTTCAGTTTGTTAATTAGGCGTACTTGGCCTGGACTTCGTCGGCGACTGCCTGCGGAACCTGCTCGTAGTGGTCGAACGTCATCGAATACTGTGCACGACCCTGGCTCATCGAGCGCAGCGAGTTCACGTAGCCGAACATGTTCGCGAGCGGCACGTAGGCATTCACGACCTGGAGGACGCCACGGCCTTCTGTGCCGTGGATCTGACCGCGCCGCGAATTCAAGTCGCCGATGACGTCGCCCATGTAATCTTCCGGCGTGACAACTTCAACCTTCATGATCGGCTCGAGGATCTTCGGAGCCGCCTTGCGCAGGGCTTCGTTGAAGCCCGCACGACCGGCGATTTCGAAGGCCAGAACCGAGGAGTCGACGTCGTGGTAGGCGCCTTCGGTCAACGTCACCTTGACGTCCACGATCGGGAACCCGATCAGCGGACCGGCCGACATCACCGACTTCACGCCCTTTTCGACGCCCGGGATATATTCCTTGGGCACCGAACCGCCGACGACGGCGTTGACGAACTCGAGACCCTTGCCGACTTCGCCCGGCTCAACGGTGAGCTTGACGCGAGCAAACTGGCCCGAACCACCCGACTGCTTCTTGTGGGTATAGTCCACATCGGCCTTGCTGGGTGATGGTTTCGCGGTAAGCCACCTGCGGCTGACCGATATTGGCTTCCACCTTGAACTCGCGACGCATGCGGTCGACGAGAATGTCGAGGTGAAGTTCGCCCATGCCCGAAATGATGGTCTGGCCGGATTCTTCGTCGGTCTTGACGCGGAAGCGACGGATCTTCGGCAGCCAGGCGGTTGAGCGCCAGGCCCATCTTTTCCTGGTCGGCCTTCGACTTCGGCTCAACCGAGATATCGATAACCGGCTCGGGGAAGATCATGCGTTCAAGGATAACCTGGGCGTTCTGAGACGCACAGGGTATCGCCGGTCGTGGTGTCCTTGAGACCCACGATCGCCACGATGTCGCCAGCGAAGGCTTCCGTGATCTGCTCGCGGCTATTGGCATGCATCTGGAACAGGCGACCAACGCGCTCGCGCTTTTCCTTGACGGTGTTTTCCAGCATCATGCCCTGCTCGAGCTTGCCCGAGTAGATGCGGCAGAACGTCAGCGTACCCATATGCGGGTCGTTGGCGATCTTGAACGCCAGCATGGCCAGCGGCTCGTTGTCGTCGGCATGACGCTCGATCGGCTGCTTCGGTCCGGGCATCGATGCCCTGGATAGCCGGAACGTCGGTCGGAGCCGGCAGGAAGTCGATCACGCCATCCAGCAGGGGCTGCACGCCCTTGTTCTTGAAGGCCGAGCCGGCAAACACCAGGAAGAACTTCGCATCGATCGTGCCACGACGCAGCAGACGACGGATGGTGTCGTTGTTCGGCATTTCGCCGTTCAGATAGGCTTCCATCGCGTCGTCGTCGAGTTCGACGGCGGCTTCGATCATCGCTTCGCGATACTTCTCGGCCGATTCCTTGAGGTCGTCCGGAATCTCGACGACGTCCCACTGGGCGCCCAGCTCTTCATTGCGCCAGACCAGGGCATTCATCTCGATCAGATCGACGACGCCCTTGAATTCGTTCTCAGCGCCGATCGGCAGCTGCACGGGAACGGCCTTGGCGCCGAGGCGCGATGCCGACCATTTCGACGCAGCGATAGAAATCGGCACCGATCTTGTCCATCTTGTTGACGAAGATGAGACGCGGAACATTGTACTTGTCGGCCTGACGCCAGACGGTTTCCGTCTGCGGCTCGACGCCGGCATTGGCATCCAGCAGCGCGACGGCACCGTCGAGCACACGCAGCGAACGCTCGACTTCGATGGTGAAGTCCACGTGGCCGGGGGTGTCGATGATGTTGAAGCGGTGCATCGTGCCATCACGGTCCTTCCAGAACGTGGTGGTGGCAGCGGACGTGATGGTGATGCCGCGTTCCTGCTCCTGCTCCATCCAGTCCATGGTCGCGGCGCCGTCATGGACTTCGCCGATCTTATGGGACTTGCCGGTATAGTACAGGATGCGTTCGGTCGTGGTCGTCTTGCCAGCATCGATGTGAGCCATGATGCCGAAGTTACGATAGAGATTGATCGGGTATTCGCGTGCCATTTTAAGCTCCAACTACCAGCGGTAGTGCGAGAAGGCACGGTTGGCGTCAGCCATACGGTGCGTATCTTCGCGCTTCTTGACGGCCTGGCCACGCCCGTTGAGCGCATCCATCAGCTCGCCGGAAAGACGCTCGCGCATGGTGTTCTCGCCGCGCTTGCGGGCGCTGTCGATCAGCCAGCGAATGGCCAGGGCCTGCTGACGATCGGTACGGACTTCGACGGGGACCTGGTAGGTCGCACCACCAACACGGCGCGAACGCACTTCAACCGCCGGGCGGATGTTGTCGAGCGCGGTGTGGAATACGGTGATCGGGTCCTGCTTGGTCTTGGCCTCGACGATCTCGAAAGCGCCGTAGACGATGCCTTCGGCAGCCGACTTCTTGCCGTCCTTCATGAGCGAGTTCATGAACTTGGTGACGACCAGATCGCCGAACTTGGGATCAGGAATAACGTCGCGTTTTTCTGCGCGGTGACGACGGGACATATCTTGATCTCCTTACTTCGGACGCTTCGCGCCGTACTTCGAACGGCGCTGCTTGCGGTCCTTCACGCTCTGCGTGTCGAGGACACCGCGGAGCACGTGGTAGCGGACGCCGGGAAGATCGCGAACGCGACCGCCGCGGATCAGCACGACGGAGTGCTCCTGCAGGTTGTGGCCTTCGCCCGGAATATACGAAATCACTTCGCGCGAGTTGGTCAGGCGAACCTTGGCAACCTTGCGCAGAGCCGAGTTCGGCTTCTTCGGAGTGGTCGTATAGACACGTGAGCAAACGCCGCGCTTCTGCGGGTTGGCTTCCATCGCCGGAACCTTGTTCCGCTTTGGCTTGCTGGCGCGTGGTTTGCGGATCAGCTGATTAATGGTGGGCATTGAGCTCTTTCCATCGTCCAAATTCGTTTCGATCGCGAAATAGCAAACCAAAACGGCGCTCGCTCGTGACCCAGAGGGAAACGGCGGCGCCTTAATTGCAGCGGACCGGTGCCGGTAAAGGCATCGTTCATGCGCACAAGGATTTGCTACGTCTATCTACCCGACAGTGTGTTTGAGTGTCCTGGATGCCCGCGCAAGATGGCAGGTACCCGAAGCGACATTCACGACCGACCGCTAAGGTAGGCGCTGTTTAGTGCCGCATGATGCCGCTCCGTCAAGGATTCTTTCGTGAAAAATCCGCAACGGGCCTATGCAAGCCTCAATAAACAGTTGCGTCGGACGGCCCTGCCCCGAAAAATCATGCCCCGGCATCCGCTCGCAATGTATTCTCTTCAAATTGTCAGGCAACGGCGACCGACAATGAGCCGCCGAAGACTCGCCAGGGACCGATTCTTGCGGCAAGGCACGGGAATCACGCATGCCGGAGCAATCGGTGATTCCCTGTTTGCAGCATCAACTAGGAAGATGACTATTATGCGAAAGGGGCCATATGGCCCCTTCCCGTTTCCACGCTTGATAGTCGCGACGGATCAGTTCATCTGTCACTTTGAACGCCACGAACTGGCTGAACTGGCCCACCGGATTGAAATTGTTGTCCGAGGCGATGATGACGGTGCGGGCGCCATCGATCTCGGGACCGAAGGTGATGGCTTCGATATTGTCGATATCCAGGCCGAAATCACCCTCGTCGATCTTGAAGACGTTCTGCTTGGTCAGCGGGGTGACCTCGATATCCTTGATCGTCTGCTTGCCGGTGACATCGGTCGCCCCATCCATGCCGGCGACATAGAAATTGATCTCATTGCCGATGCCGGAAGCAAAAGAGCGCTCGACCGTCAGGAAATGCGTATCGTCCAGCATGGCGAAGTCGGAGAGGCCATTGTCGTTATAGCTTGGCTCCGCCGTCGCCTTCTTGAAGATGGTGCCGGTTTCATAGACGCGTTCGGAGGTCGGGTTGGCCGCTGGCGATATCGAAGCCGATCACGCGCGACGGGCTGCCCGCCTCCAGGCTCGCCTTGGCGCCATCCTGGGCCAGGGCATTTTCGGTGGCGGCGAACAGCGTCTTGCCATCGGTCGAGATAGCGAGGCTTTCAAAGGCCAGGTTGCCATAGATGCCCGACAGTCCCATCGGCATTCGGGCGTGTAATAGTCCGGCACGGCGAACGCGCGCAGGAACGTGCCGTCGAGACGGCTTTCGAAAATGCCGGGGCGGCCGGTGGCATCGCCTTCGCTCGACCAGAATACGGTATTGCGGGCCGCGTCGAACCGGATCGCTTCGGGGTCAACACCATTCTGCGGATAGATATTGCCCGAGGCGTCACGCAGCAAATGGCTGGCGACGATATCGATGCCCTGCACGCCCTTGGCGTCCATGGTCAGCTTCAGCGTATAGAAGCGCGCCGGCGCCAACTGCGAGCGATCATCGGAAATGGCATAATAGACATCGGCCTTGGCGATCGTAGTCGAGGCCGGAAATCCCGCCAAAGGCTTCGCCGCCGATGGAGAGGCCGGTCGGCAGGGTGATCGAACCCAGCAATTCCACCTTGGCGGTCATGTCCTGGGCCAGGGCAGTCGTCGCCACCACCGCCAGCATCACCGCAAGTCCGAGTTTAGTCTTGATCATAGTCCGCTCCTGACATGGGGTTGAACCCAAGCTAGAAGCGCGCGGTGAACCCGCCATGACGGCAAGATTGCATCGGCGTGAACGGGGGAGAGCATGGCCCTCCCCCAAAATCGCACGCCTGGATTATTCAGCCTTGAGGAAGTCGGCGACGTCGAGGATCATGAATTCCTCATCGTCCTGCTTGCCCTGCTCGCGGCTCACGTCGAAGGGGAAGTTGTTGTCATTGGCGACGACGATGGTGTTCTCGTCGATGCGGTCGACGTTCTCGATGGTGTCGAACGGGAAGGTGAAGACGCCATCCTTGGAGCCGCGCGGCGCGATGCCATCGGGATCCTTGATGTCGAGCAGGTCGATATAGCCGAGCTTCTTGACCACGCCATTGGCATCGAGCTGATCGATGTCGACCAGGTAGATGCGCTTCAGCTGCGCGGGCTTGGCAGCCCAGCCGTCACGGGCATCGCCCTGGTTCTGGTCGCGCTCGATGACCAGAGCACGGTGGTCGTCGATCATGTTGAAGTCGCCGATCGAGTTCGGCGCGTCTTCCAGCGGATAGTAGCGAACCTTGTCGGCAAAGGTGCCGGTGGCGACATCGAACTGCAGCATGCGGATCGCCGGCTTGCCGTCGATCAGTTCGAACGCCTTCTTGTCGGCATCCCAGAAGGTCTTTTCCAGCAGCGGATAGAGTGTCTTGCCATCGGGCGACTGGGCCATGCCCTCAAAGCCGCCGGAACGCTGGGTGACGACGCCAGCCAGCTCGGCGCCCGGATTGGGGGCGGAAACCGACGGCATTGTCGGGCGACTTGTAGTCGACGCCGGCGACCGTGGTCTTGTAGAGGGCGGTGACGACGCCCTTGGCATCGGTCTTGATCAGCCAGGGGCCGAACTCGTCGCCGAAATAGTAGCTGTCGCCAACGGGCTGGATCGACTCGATGTCGAAATCGGCGCCGGTCAGGTAGCGGGTATCGGTGGCTTCATTGACGATCGGGAACGGCACGAGGCGGTTCGGGTCCGACAGGAACACGCCGGCTTCGCGAGCGACGGTGTGGCCGGCCCAGTCGAGCTTGAGCGTGTTGAACATCAGCAGCGAGTTAGCCGAATTGGCCTTGGCGCCGAAGCCATTGTCGGTCAGCACCACGAAGCGGTCATCGCCGAGCGAACGGATGCCGGAAAAACCCTGCAGGGCCTGGCCCTTGAACGGCATGCCGACGCCGGTCTTGGGGTCCTTGTATTCTTCCAGCGTCTTCGACGCGGGTGCCCGAGGTGAAGCGGCCCGACATCTGGAAATAGGCAGGAGCATCGGCCGGCGCTTCGACGAAGTGGCGCCCGGCTGCTGGGCATGAGCCTTCAGCACGGCTTCAAATTTCGGGACTTCCTGGGCATTGGCAACGGCGACCAGGCCAAGCAGGCTGACCCCAGCCAGAAGGAGGGAACGGAACATGACTTCTCCGGAAAACGAATTGAACCCACCTTCCCTATCCAGCCAATATGTCGCTTCGCGCCACAGTCGGATTGCACCGTCATTACGGTTTTGCGTCAGTTGGCAGGCGACCCCGATGCTGAGCAGCGGCGAACAAAAAGCAAGCGATTTTGCCTTTCTGCCTCGCCCTCGGAACGGATAGGCGCGCCAATCCCAGGAAAGCCGCGACCGCCCTATTGAGCTCAACCTGGTCGCGCCGGCAAGCCTGCCGATGATGTCTCCACCTTCCTGCGTGGAACCGTGATGATCTTGTCGACCATCATATAGGATCGAAATTGCAGTCCATGCGCGACGTCGGCTCTACTGTCAGCGAACCAGCGACGCATCCACCTCATGCGTGGCAGCGAGCAGACAGGACGGACTCAGTCGCGTCGAACCTCATCGATCCTGGCAGCATCAATGATCGGACGAGGCTTGCCGCTATAGTCGCTCCCACCGGCCACCACGCAGATGTCACCACGCTTTCATCGAGCGGCAAAGCTGAAACGGAATCGATAAAAGCCTGATCGTCCGCCTCGCCCTCGCTTTGCGCGATAGCCAGTGATTGACGATGGGCTTCGGCCTTGAATTGTGCCGAACGGACATCGGGCCCAGAATTGCACCTGCCGCATGCCCTGAACGCGCATCCGCTCACGATAGGCACGATCCTTCTCGCTTGAAGACTTCCTTCCCGTCGCCGATGCCATGATGCTGCGCTCTCTGAGTTACAGGTAACCTAGTCCGCTGCTTTCGCCCTTTCAAGAGCCCAAAAAGAAAGGGGGCCTTGCGGCCCCCTTCCCTAATTCTCAGTTGATCCGAACCAGCCTTACTCGGCCGGCGTTTCCACCGGCTTGTCGAACACGCGCGGCGACGGGATCGCGGCGGTGTTGGCCTGGCGGCGGCGTTCGTCGAGGATCAGACTCGTCGCGCTTGGCGGCGATCAGCTTGGCCGAGGTGATGCCCGCGCCGGTACCGGCCGGGATCAGGCGACCCACGATGACGTTCTCCTTGAGGCCTTCGAGCAGATCGGCCTTGCCGGAAACCGCGGCTTCGGTGAGGACGCGGGTGGTTTCCTGGAACGAAGCGGCCGACACGAACGAGCGGGTCTGCAGCGACGCCTTGGTGATGCCGAGCAGCACCGGATTGGCCGTTGCCGGCTTCTTGCCATCGGCGACCAGCTGGTCGTTGAGCTCGTCGAAGTCCAGCTTGTCGAGCTGCTCGTCCTTGAGCAGGCCGGTATCACCTGGATCCACGATCTCGACCTTCTGCAGCATCTGGCGAACGATCACCTCGATGTGCTTGTCGTTGATCAGCACGCCCTGCAGGCGATAGACCTCCTGGATTTCATTGACGAGGTAGCGAGCAAGCTCTTCCACGCCCTTGATCGCCAGAATGTCATGCGGCGCCGGATTGCCGTCGAGGATGTATTCGCCCTTCTCGATGGTATCGCCTTCCTGCAGATGGAACGGCTTGCCCTTCGGGATCAGGTACTCGACCGGCTCCGGCGCCTTCGTCATGCGGCTTGATGATGACGCGACGCTTGTTCTTGTAGTCGCGGCCGAAGCCGATGATGCCGTCGATCTCGGCGATGATGGCGTGATCCTTGGGACGACGCGCTTCGAACAGCTCGGCCACACGCGGCAGACCGCCGGTGATGTCCTTGGTCTTGGCGCTTTCCAGCGGGATACGCGCCAGCACGTCGCCGGGCGAGACCTTCTCGCCCGGCTCCACGGCGATAACCGCATCCACCGACAGCAGGTAGCGGGCTTCGCCACCACGGTCGACCTTGACCACCGAGCGCCGCTGCGGGCGATCGCCAGGGCCGGCTTGCAGGCCGTCACCGCGCTGGTTGGTGCGCCAATCGATGACGACGCGCTTGGTGAAGCCCGTCGCCTCGTCGGTGTTTTCCGCAACCGAGGTACCGTCGACCAGATCTTCGAACAGCACTTCGCCGTCGACTTCGGCCAGGATCGGACGGGTGTAGGGGTCCCATTCGGCCAGACGCTGGCCACGGCGGACCTGATCACCTTCCTTGACCAGCAGCTTGGAGCCGTAGGTCACCTTGTGGGTGCTGCGTTCCTTGCCTTCGGCATCGAGAACGGCGAGCGACACGTTACGCGCCATGACGACGAGCTTGTTGCCTTCCACCTTGACCACGTTCGGATTGCGGATGGCGATCTTGCCTTCCGCACCCGATTCCAGGAACGAGCTGTCGACCACCTGAGCCGTGCCACCGATGTGGAACGTGCGCATGGTGAGCTGCGTGCCGGGTTCACCGATCGACTGCGCGGCGATGACGCCCACGGCTTCACCCATGTTGACCGGCGTACCGCGAGCAAGGTCACGGCCATAGCAGGCCGCGCAAGTGCCCTGGCGCATATCGCAGGTCAGCGGCGAACGGATGCGGATCGACTGGATCCGCGCTTCCTCGATGATATCGACATGCTTTTCTTCGAGCAGCGTGCCCTTGGCGGCGATCAGATCGCCCGTCAGCGGGTGGATTGATGTCGTCGGCGGCCGTACGGCCGAGAACGCGCTGGCCGATCGAAGCCACGATCTGGCCGGCATCGACGATCGGCTCCATGGTCAGGCCGCGCTCGGTGCCGCAATCGGTGGCAACGATGATCGCGTCCTGCGCCACGTCGACGAGACGACGGGTCAGGTAGCCCGAGTTCGCGGTCTTCAACGCCGTATCCGCCAGACCCTTACGGGCACCGTGGGTGGAGTTGAAGTATTCGAGAACGTTGAGGCCTTCCTTGAAGTTAGCCGTGATCGGGGTCTCGATGATCGAGCCGTCCGGACGGGCCATCAGGCCGCGCATGCCGGCAAGCTGCTTCATCTGGGCCGGTGAACCACGGGCGCCCGAATGGCTCATCATGTAGACCGAGTTGATCGGCTTCTGGCGCTTGGTTTCCTTGTCGATCTGAATGGCAGCGATGCCCTTCATCATCTCTTCGGCAACCTTGTCGCCGCACTTGGCCCAGGCATCGACGACCTTGTTGTACTTTTCGCCCTGGGTGATCAGGCCGTCATTGTACTGCTGCTCGAATTCCTCGACCTGCTTGCGAGCCGCTTCCACGATCGCATACTTGGTCGGCGGAATGACCATGTCGTCCTTGCCGAACGAGATGCCGGCCTTGCACGCATTGGTGAAGCCCAGCTGCATGACGCGGTCGCAGAAGATCACCGTCTCCTTCTGACCGCAGCCACGGTAGACCGTGTCGATCATCTTGGAGATCATCTTCTTGGTCATCAGCTGGTTGGCCGTGGCGTAGGGCACAGCCGGATGCTTGGGCAGGATCTGCCCGATCATCATGCGGCCCGGCGTGGTTTCCACGATCTCGGTCGTCGGGCTTGCCGTTCTGCGTCGAAGGTCGCGACGCGGCCCTTGATCTTGGTGTGCATGGTCACGATGCCGTTATACGAGCGCGTGTTCCAGCTCGCCCATCGAGGAGAAGCCATGCCCTCGCCCGGCTCGTTCTCGTTCATCAGGCGAGAGGTGGTAGAGCCCCAGCACGATGTCCTGGCTCGGCACGATGATCGGCTGACCGTTGGCGGGATGCAGGATGTTGTTGGTCGACATCATCAGGACGCGCGCTTCCAGCTGCGCTTCGAGCGACAGCGGAACGTGCACGGCCATCTGGTCGCCGTCGAAGTCGGCGTTGAAAGCCGAGCAGACCAGCGGATGCAGCTGGATCGCCTTGCCTTCGATCAGGATGGGCTCGAACGCCTGGATGCCCAGACGGTGAAGCGTGGGCGCGCGGTTCAGCAGAACCGGGTGCTCGCGGATCACTTCGTCCAGGATATCCCAAACCTCGGGCTTTTCCTTCTCGACCAGCTTCTTGGCCTGCTTGACGGTCGAGCTGAAGCCCTTGGCTTCAAGACGCGAGTAGATGAACGGCTTGAACAGCTCGAGCGCCATCTTCTTGGGCAGGCCGCACTGGTGCAGCTTGAGGTTCGGACCCACGGTGATGACCGAACGGCCGGAATAGTCGACGCGCTTGCCGAGCAGGTTCTGGCGGAACCGGCCCTGCTTGCCCTTGAGCATGTCGGACAGCGACTTCAGCGGACGCTTGTTGGCACCGGTGATGGTGCGGCCACGGCGGCCGTTGTCGAACAGCGCGTCCACAGCTTCCTGCAGCATGCGCTTTTCGTTGCGGATGATGATGTCCGGAGCACGCAGCTCGATCAGGCGCTTCAACCGGTTGTTGCGGTTGATGACGCGGCGATAGAGATCGTTCAGATCGGACGTGGCGAAGCGGCCGCCATCCAGCGGCACCAGCGGGCGCAGCTCGGGCGGAATGACCGGGATGACGGTCATGATCATCCATTCGGGCTTATTGCCCGAGACGATGAACTGCTCGACGATCTTGAGGCGCTTGGCCAGCTTCTTGGGCTTCAGCTCGGTGGTCGACTCAGCGATTTCCACGCGCAGGTCGGCCGCGATCTTTTCGAGATCGAGCGCGAGCAGGATGTCGCGGATGGCCTCGGCGCCGATCTTGGCGGTGAAGCTGTCGGCGCCGTATTCGTCCTGGGCGTCGAGGAACTGCTCTTCGGAGAGCAGTTCATGCTGGCTGAACGGGGTCAGGCCGGCATCGAGAACGACGTAGTTCTCGAAGTACAGGATGCGCTCGATGTCCTTGAGCGTCATGTCGAGCAGCAGCGCGATACGCGACGGCAGCGACTTCAGGAACCAGATGTGGGCAACCGGCGCGGCCAGTTCGATATGGCCCATGCGCTCGCGGCGAACGCGAGATCAGGGTGACTTCCACACCGCACTTTTCGCAGATGACGCCCTTGAACTTCATGCGCTTGTACTTGCCGCACAGGCACTCATAGTCCTTCACGGGGCCAAAGATGCGCGCGCAGAACAGGCCATCGCGCTCGGGCTTGAACGTACGATAGTTGATGGTCTCGGGCTTCTTGATCTCGCCGAACGACCAGCTGAGGATCTTCTCCGGGCTGGCGATCGAGATCTTCATCTGGTCGAACGTCTGCACCGGAACTGCCGGATTGAACGGGTCCATGACGTGGGAATGATGATTCATCAATTCTCTCCTCTATCCGTCCAGGTCCGAGCTGATGCCCGGACCTGAACGGAAAATGAATGGGGGTAGGAAGTGCCGGATTATTCCGCCGCTTCCTGAGGAGGCGCGAGCTCTTCGGCCTGGCCGGTGCCGTCTTCGATCTCGCGCATGTCGAGTTCGACATTGAGACCCAGGGAACGGATTTCCTTGACCAGAACGTTGAAGCTCTCGGGGATGCCCGCTTCGAACGTGTCGTCGCCGCGCACGATGGCTTCGTAGACCTTGGTACGGCCGGCGACGTCGTCCGACTTGATGGTCAGCATTTCCTGCAGCGTATAGGCGGCGCCATAGGCTTCGAGCGCCCACACTTCCATCTCGCCGAAACGCTGACCGCCGAACTGCGCCTTGCCGCCCAGCGGCTGCTGGGTAACGAGCGAGTACGGACCGATCGAACGGGCGTGGATCTTGTTGTCCACCAGGTGGTCGAGCTTGAGCATATAGATATACCCAACCGTCACCTGACGATCGAACTGCTCGCCGGTCCGGCCGTCATAGACGGTGGACTGGCCCGAGCCCTTGAGCCCTGCCCGCTCCAGCATCTTGACGATGTCGGCTTCCTTGGCGCCGTCGAACACCGGGGTCGCGATCGAGACGCCCTTGGACAGGTGCTCGCCGAGCCGGATCATGCCGTCGTCGTCGAGGTCGGTGATGCTTTCGTCACCGGCGAACAGATCCTGGATTTCGGTCCGCAGCGGCTTCAGGTCGCCCTTCTGCTGATAGATGCGGACCATCTCGTCGATCTTCTTGCCCATGCCGGCGCAAGCCCAGCCCAGGTGGGTTTCGAGGATCTGCCCAACGTTCATGCGCGACGGCACGCCCAGCGGATTGAGCACGATGTCAACATGGGTACCGTCTTCGAGGTACGGCATGTCTTCGATCGGCACGATGCGGCGAGACCACGCCCTTGTTGCCGTGACGGCCGGCCATCTTGTCGCCCGGCTGGATCTTGCGCTTGGTGGCGATGAAGACCTTGACCATCTTCATCACGCCCGGCGGAAGTTCGTCACCGCGCTGCAGCTTGTCGACCTTGTCGATGAAGCGCTGTTCCAGCAGACGACGGCTCTCTTCATACTGAGCATGAAGCGCCTCCATCTCGGTCATGACCTTGTCGTCCTCGACCGCGAACTGCCACCACTTGGAGCGGGGCTGGGCCTCGAACATCTGGTCATTCAGCTTGGTGCCGACGACATAGCCCTTCGGGCCAGCAGTGGCCGCCTTGCCGAACAGCATTTCCTTGAGACGCGCATAGACGTTACGGTCGAGGATCGACTGTTCGTCGTCACGGTCCTTGGCGAGACGCTCGATTTCCTCGCGCTCGATAGCCATGGCGCGCTCGTCCTTGTCGATGCCGTGGCGATTGAACACGCGCACTTCAACGACAGTACCAGCATCACCCGGCGGCACGCGCAGGGAGGTGTCACGAACGTCCGAGGCCTTCTCGCCGAAGATGGCGCGGAGGAGCTTTTCTTCCGGCGTCATCGGCGCTTTCACCCTTGGGGGTGATCTTGCCGACGAGGATGTCGCCAGGAGCCACTTCGGCACCGATATGGACGATACCGGCTTCGTCGAGGTTCTTCAGCGCTTCTTCCGAAACGTTCGGAATGTCGCGGGTGATTTCCTCAGGCCCAAGCTTGGTGTCGCGAGCCATCACTTCGTATTCCTCGATATGGATCGAGGTGAAGACGTCCTTCATGGCGATCTTTTCGGACAGCAGGATCGAAGTCTTCGAAGTTGTAGCCATTCCACGGCATGAACGCGACGAGCACGTTGCGGCCGAGGGCGAGATCGCCCAGATCGGTCGACGGGACCATCGGCGATGATGTCGCCCTGGTTGATGTGATCGCCAACGACGACCAGCGGACGCTGGTTGATGCAGGTCGACTGGTTCGAACGCTGGAACTTCATCAGATTGTAGATGTCGACGCCGGACTTGGACTGGCGTCGGTCTCTTCGGTGGCGCGGATAACGATACGGGTCGCGTCCACCTGGTCGACGATGCCCTTGCGCTTGGCGACGATGGCGGCGCCCGAGTCACGGGCCACGACAGCTTCCATGCCGGTGCCCACGAACGGAGCGTGAGCACGCAGCAGCGGCACAGCCTGACGCTGCATGTTCGAGCCCATCAGAGCGCGGTTGGCGTCGTCGTTCTCAAGGAACGGGATCAGCGAGGCCGCAACCGACACCATCTGCTTGGGCGAAACGTCCATCAGATCGACGTTTTCACGCGGCGTCAGGCCGTTGTCGCCGGCATGGCGGGCAATGACGAGTTCGTCGTCGAGTTCGCCCTTGGCGTTGATCTTGACGTTGGCCTGGGCGACGTAGTGCTTGGCCTCTTCCATGGCCGACAGATAGACGACGTCGTCGGTGACCTTGCCGTCGACGAACTTGCGGTACGGGGTCTCGATGAAGCCGTACTTGTTGACGCGGGCGAAGGTCGACAGCGAGTTGATCAGACCGATGTTCGGGCCTTCCGGCGTCTCGATCGGGCAGATACGGCCGTAATGGGTCGGATGCACGTCGCGCACTTCGAAGCCGGCACGCTCGCGGGTCAAACCACCAGGCCCAAGCGCCGACAGGCGACGCTTGTGGGTGATTTCCGAGAGCGGATTGGTCTGATCCATGAACTGGCTGAGCTGGCTACGAGCCGAAGAACTCGCGCACAGCGGCGGCAGCCGGCTTGGCGTTGATCAGGTCCTGCGGCATCACCGTGTCGATTTCGACCGAGCTCATGCGCTCCTTGATGGCGCGTTCCATGCGGAGCAGGCCGAGGCGATAGGAGTTTTCCATCAGTTCGCCGACCGAACGCACGCGGCGGTTGCCGAGATTGTCGATGTCGTCGATTTCGCCACGGCCATCGCGCAGGTCCACCAGGGTCCGCACGACTTCCACGATGTCTTCCTTGCGCAGCGTGCGCATGGTGTCCGCGGCGCATCGAGCTCGAGGCGCATGTTCATCTTGACGCGGCCGACGGCGGACAGGTCATAGCGCTCGCTGTCGAAGAACAGCGACTTGAACATGGCTTCGGCGGTATCGACGGTCGGCGGCTCGCCCGGGACGCATGACGCGGTAGATGTCGAACAGCGCGTCTTCGCGGCTCTCGTTCTTGTCCACGGCCAGCGTGTTGCGGATATAGGCGCCGATGGTGACGTGGTCGATATCGAGGATCGGCAGCTCGTCGAAGCCGAGGTCGATCAGCTTCTTGAGCATCTTCTCGTCGATCTCGTCGCCGGCTTCGACATAGACTTCGCCGGTCTTCATGTTGATCAGGTCTTCGGCGATATACATGCCGTAGAGATCTTCATCGACGGCGAGCAGATGCGTCAGGCCGTTCTCGGCCAGCTTCTTGGCCTGGCGGGCGGAGAGCTTCTTGCCGCCTTCATGGACGACGTCGCCGGTCTTGGCGTCGATCAGGTCGTGGGTCGGCTTGGCGTTCTTCATCTTCTCGGCGTCGTATGGCTTCTGCCAGCCGTTCGCGGTCTTCTCGTAGGCCAGCTTGGTGTAATAGGTGTCGAGGATTTCCTCGGCATCCATGCCAAGCGCCTTGAGCAGCGAGGTCACCGGAATCTTGCGGCGGCGATCGATACGCGCGAACACGATGTCCTTGGCGTCGAATTCGATATCGAGCCAGCGAGCCGCGGTAGGGAATGATACGGCCGGCAAACAGCAGCTTGCCCGACGAATGGGTCTTGCCCTTGTCGTGATCGAAGAACACGCCCGGCGAACGGTGCATCTGCGAGACGATGACGCGCTCGGTGCCGTTGACGATGAAGGTGCCGTTCGAGGTCATGAAGGGCATGTCGCCCATATAGACGTCCTGCTCCTTGATGTCCTTGACCGAGCGGGCGCCGGTTTCTTCGTCCACTTCGAACACGATCAGGCGCAGCGTCACCTTGAGCGGGGCAGCGAACGTGATGTCGCGCGCACGGCACTCGTCGATGTCGTACTTGGGCGCTTCGAATTCGTACTTCACGAATTCGAGCGAAGCCGTGTTGGAGAAGTCGGTGATCGGGAAAACCGAACGGAAGACGGACTGAAGCCCCTCGTCCGGACGTCCGCCCTTGGGCTCGTCCACGAGGAGGAACTGATCATAGGAGGCCTTCTGGACCTCGATCAGATTGGGCATCTCCGTGACTTCGCGAATGGAACCGAAGGACTTGCGTACCTTGCGGCGGCCGTTGAAAGTGGTAGCCATGAAAGCTCCTGTTTCTTTGCGATGGTCTCGGAGGCAAATATCCAAAGACCCGACAATCAGCCGTCGGGTATCGGGATATGTGCCCAGAGTGGGATAGGCGAATTCTAGGTATTTAATTCCGCAACTTGCGCCCTGGGCCCTGAGGCCTGGCGTCCCGTCATACGTAAACGCGACGGGGAAAGCGGAGCGGCACACAAGGCGCCACCCCGCAAAAGTCTTGGTAGACGAACTTACTTGAGTTCGACCTTGGCGCCGGCAGCTTCCAGCTTTGCCTTGATGTCAGCGGATTCGGCCTTGTTGGCACCTTCCTTGATCGCCTTGGGAGCGGACTTCGACGAGTGCCTTGGCTTCGCCAAGACCCAGGCCGGTGATCGCACGGACTTCCTTGATGACGTTGATCTTGTTCTCGCCGAACGAGACGAGGATGACGTCAAATTCGGTCTTTTCTTCGACCGGAGCGGCAGCAGCGGCAGCAGGGCCGGCAGCGGCAGCACGGAGCGGCGGCGGAAACGCCCCACTTCTCTTCCAGCATCTTGGACAGCTCGGAAGCTTCCAGAACGGTCAGGGCAGACAGGTCGTCTACGATTTTGGCGAGATCAGCCATTTGATAAATCTCTCTTTTTTACGTGTGTTAGGTTCGAACCATGGATGGCCCGGAATGGGCCGATGGGGTTACGCTGCTTCGCTTTCGTGCTCTTTTCCGCATGAGCGGCCAACACGCGGGCGATATTGCCTGCCGGCGCCACGATGACCGACGCGATACGCGTTGCGGGCTGCTTGAGCATCCCGGCCAGCGTTGCACGCAGTTCATCGAGCGAAGGCATGGTCGCCAGCGCCTTGACGTTATTGGCGTCAAGCGCGGTCTTGCCCATGGCGCCACCAAGAACGACGTACTTCGCGTTCTTTTCAGCAAACTTTGCCGCAATCTTGGGCGCAGTCATGGGGTCGGCCGCATAAGCGATGACGATCGGCCCGGTAAACAGGGCCGACATGTCCGCATTGTCGGTTTCTTTAAGAGCAAGCTTGGCAAGACGGTTTTTGGCGATTTTTACCTGTCCGCCGGCCTTCTTGATCTCGCGGCGAAGCGATTCAAGATTGGCACGGTCAGACCGGCATTCTGCGCGAGGACGATCGATCCAGCGCCCGACAGGGCTGCCTGGAGCGATGCGACAAGCTCACGCTTTTCCGCTCTTTCCACTGCTAGTCTCCACATTGAGCCCGGCGATATTCAGCCGGACCATTGCCAATTGCTGCCCTCCAAACCCGTAACGGGCGGAGGAGCAACGGTTACATGCCTGTCAACCGCTACCCCGAGGGGCAACTGGCCTGGTTCGAACCGATCACTGTCCGGCAGGCCGGAAAATTTCGGTCTTCACCCCATCTATGCTGGCGCCGGTTGTGGCATTAAGCTGACCCGGATCGGTCAGCACCGGCAGTCTCGGACAGGACTTACGTTACCGATCTGCTAGCAGGTCGGTAACGTTCCGAGGGACATTAAGCCCCCCGAATTCTTTACAGAGCCGAAGCCGGCTCGACATGCACGCCCGGGCCCATGGTCGAGCTGACGGCGACGCGCTTGACATAGGTGCCCTTGGCGCCAGCCGGCTTGGACTTCTGCACGGCGTCGGTGAACGCCTTGATGTTCTGCAGCAGCGCTTCGTCCGAGAACGAAACCTTGCCGACGCCAGCATGCAGGATACCGGCCTTCTCGACGCGGTATTCCACGGCGCCGCCCTTGGCAGCCTTGACGGCACCGGCGACATCGGGAGTAACCGTGCCGACCTTGGGGTTCGGCATCAGGTTGCGCGGGCCCGAGGATCTTACCCAGACGGCCGACCAGCGGCATCATGTCCGGAGTGGCGATGCAGCGATCGAAATCGATCTTGCCAGCCATGATCTGTTCCATCAGGTCTTCGGCGCCAACGATATCGGCACCAGCCTTGCGGGCTTCTTCGGCCTTGGCATCCTTGGCGAACACGGCGACGCGCACGGTCTTGCCGGTGCCGTTCGGCAGGTTCACCACGCCGCGGACCATCTGGTCGGCGTGGCGCGGATCGACACCCAGGTTGATGGCGACTTCGATGGTCTCGTCGAACTTGGCCGTGGCGCGAGCCTTGACCATCTTGACGGCTTCATCGAGCTTGTAGAGCTTGTTGCGGTCGATGCCTTCGCGGGCCTTGACCAGCTTCTTACCAACATGTGCCATCTATCAACCCTCGACCTGAATGCCCATGGAACGGGCAGAGCCGGCGATCATCGACACCGCGGCGTCGACATTGTCGGCGTTGAGATCCTTCATCTTCTTTTCGGCGATATCGCGCAGCTGAGCCGTGCGTGATGGTGCCGGCGAATTCCTTGCCCGGCAGCTTGCTGCCAGACTTGAGGCCGATTGCCTTCTTGATGAAGTAGGTGACCGGCGGCTGCTTCATCTCGAAAGTGAAGCTCTTGTCGGCATAGGCGGTGATCACGACTGGAATGGGCGAACCCTTTTCCATTTCCTGCGTGGCGGCATTGAACGCCTTGCAGAATTCCATGATGTTCAGACCGCGCTGACCGAGCGCGGGCCCGATCGGCGGGGATGGGGTTGCGGAACCCGCAGCCACTTGCAGCTTTACGTAGCCAACGATTTTCTTTGCCATATTTCGTCCTTACAGTGGCCATTCGCCCGGTAGGTGCCACAGCCGGAGCGATTCGACGCCGTGGTCCGAAGGTTTGACCGGCGGCTTGGCAGCCACCGCCCTCTCCCACAGATTTCACCGGACCGAAGCCCGGCGTATCCGGCGCAAACCGGAATTCTGTGTCAGCGCATCAGGCGCTGGATCAGACCTTTTCGACCTGACCGTATTCGAGCTCCACCGGAGTGGGACGCCCGAAAATCGAAACTTCGACCTTGAGCCGCGCGCGCTCCTCGTCGACTTCCTCGACGATGCCGTTGAAGCTGGCGAACGGGCCATCGGAAACGCGGACGCTCTCGCCCACCTCGAACGATGACGGACGGCTTGGGATGCTCGACGCCTTCCTGCACCTGCTGCAGGATGGCCATGGCTTCCTTTTCCGAGATCGGCATCGGCTTGTTGTCCGAACCGAGGAAACCGGTGACCTTGGGCGTATTCTTGATCAGGTGGAACGCCTGGTCGGTCATGTCCATCTTCACCAGCACATAGCCGGGGAAGAACTTGCGCTCGGCATCGACCTTGCGGCCGCGGCGGATCTCCACGACCTTTTCGGTCGGCACGATCACATCCTCGAACAGATGCTCGAGCTTGGTCTGGGCGACCTTCTCCGTGATCGCTTCCGCAACCTTGCGCTCGAAATTCGAATACGCCTGAACGATATACCAGCGCTTTGCCATGCCGCGTCGCCGCTCCTAAATCTATAAAGTTCGCCGAACCGCTTAGCGCGGATCGACAGCATCAACTGACACCAGCCACGAGATGATCTGGTCGGCAGCGAGGAAGAACAGGCTTGCCGCCGTCACCAGAACCAGCACCATCACCGTCGAGATCAGGACCTCGTTGCGGCTCGGCCAGGTGACCTTGGAGACTTCCGTACGCACCTGCTGGAAGAAAGTGATCGGGTTCGTCCGGGCCATATGCGAATCAACTCATGCAATATTTGGTGCAAAACCAAAGGCCGCGCAGTTAACCCGCACGGCTGGAAGCTGCCTATCTATGCAATTGTCGCGGCAATTTGCAACACCGGACTGCGCAGAAATTAATCCTTTTGCCGATCCGACGCGCTCGAACGCGCGTTAATCACAAAGGCAAAACGCTGTGAATTAATCTTGCATGCCCCCTTGCAATGGCATTTGATCCAATTGCAGCCCATTGTGGCGGCATTGGGGGCATCGGCGATGTCATTCGAGGTCAAATCGTGTGAAGTGCTGTATTTCGGTCCGCATCGGACCATTGCCGGCCGCATGACCGGCGTCGTGCGCGTCAAGATCCATGAGCAATTCATGGGCACCGAAACCGATTATACGCTCGATCTCAAAGTGCGCGCCGAAACCGGCTTCAAGCCTGAAGCCGAAATCAAGAGCGCCCTGCTCGCCCACGCCGCCCACCAGCTCAACAAGATCAAGCAGCGCCACGCCGGCCCCGCCGCCAACGGCCCACGCCCCGCCATCGCCGCCGAATAGACCTGTCCTCGCGCCGGTACAGCAAATCTTGATTTGCATCGGCACGCGCCCGGCCCCATCTATGGTGCATGAAAGCGCATATGACATTGAAATTCGGACTGGCAATTCTCGCGCTGCTCGGCACTGCCCTGCCGGCACTGGCCGCCTGCCCCTCCCTGCCCGATGGCCCCGACAGCTACAACGTCGCCAATGGCCAGCAGCGCGCGCTGTGCCTGCAGCAGCAATTGAACGACAGCACCACGAACCGGAATAACCAGACCCAGTTCGAAGGCCTCAAAAGCACCATCCAGCAGCAACAGATCCAACGCCGCTTCGACAACCTGCCCCGCGTTGGATCGCCTGATCCTTGGGAACGTAGGTAGGCTCAAATTGGCTGCCTGACGCTTCTAATCGAAAACCCGACCTGATCCATCACTTTGAAGGCAGGGTGTTGAGCCCAATCCAAATCGTGGCTAACCGTCACCCCCTCCTACCTCCCCCATCGAGGGGGAGGTTTCTCTCCACTCTTGGGACTGGATCGAGTTCAACCCACCAGCAGGCACCTCCTCCTTGATGGGGGAGGATGGGAGGGGGTGTGCGGAGCCACGATATTAGATCTGCGCTCCAATCCCCTCACGAATAAACCCCACGCCCCTCGCGCCCATGCTAGGCCTGCGCCTCAAACCAGCGAGGCCACATGGCAACCGCCTTTATCGTGCAGAGCTTCCAGCTCAAGGGTCGCAAGCTCACCCCCGACCCGATCAAGACCGTCAAGACCGCCGAAGCCTGCATCGCGCTGGCCGAGCGCATGGGCGAATACAAGGCCGGCGTCTTCGCCTTCTCCCAGGAAGTCGATATCGAAACCGACACCTATGACGAACCGCGCGTCCTGCTCCGCCTCGGCAACCTGCCGCCCGGCCTGCCCGAATAAGCAGCTCAATCGGCCAGCCCGGATACGCCCAGCCTCTCATCGAAAACGGACAGTTCAAAGATTGCCTGCGTATGACAGCAGCCTTAGCTGCTACACGCCCCGTTGGGATCGTAATGCCAGTCTGAGCCTCGGGCTCCCTGCAAGCCGCTATTCTTGCGCCGGCGGGCGGGAATGGGCGTAGCCATCGACGAGAAAGTCGATGAGCGCGCGCACGCCAGGTCGCAAGCCACGCTTTGAGGTGAAAACCAGATAGATCGTGCCTTCGCGCGACGACCAATCCGGCAGCAGTTCGACCAGCCGCCCAGCGGCGATATTGGCCCGGCATTCGCTTTCGAGCAGCAGCCCGACGCCGATGCCCATCAGCGCCGCCTTGTGCAGGGCGCCGAAGTCCACATAGGTCAGCCTCGGCTCGTGATGAAAGACCCGCGCCGCGCCCGCTGGATCGACGAAATGCCAGGTGTCGTGGCCGGACCAGTTCGGCATGGTCAGCGTCGGGAAAGGGTGCAGATCCTCCAGCCCCTCGACCGGCCCAAGGCGCTCCAGCAGATCCGGCGCCGCAACCAGAATCCGCCGCGCCGTGCCGAGCATGCGGATGGTGAGCGCGGCCTCCGCCTCCATATTGGTGGAGACGCGCACGGCCAGGTCGATCTTTTCGGCAACCAGGTCCACCTTGCGATCCGTCGCATAGACCTGAAGTTTCACCTTGGGATACCGGGCCAGAAATTGCGGCAACAGCTCGGCTAGCGGGCGGCCCATGATGCCTTCGGGACAGCTAAGGCGGACCATGCCGGACGGCTCGCCCTGCACCAGCGCCGCGACATCCTCCGCCGCCTCCGCCTCGCTCAGCACCGTCTTGCAGCGCTCGTAAAAGGCCTCGCCGATCTCGGTCACCCGGAAACGCCGCGACGTTCGCTCCAGCAATCTCACGCCCAACCGGGCCTCCAGCGCAGCGACGCGTTTGGAGAGCTTTGATTTCGGCTGGTTCAAGGCGCGGCCGGCAGCAGCGAACCCGCCATGATCCACCACCTGCGCGAAATAGAAATAGTCATTGAGATCGATCATGCGGCCATAGTTATCGTTTCTTTGAGCGAACGCAAAGCCGCTTAATCGCTATCTTCTGACCATATCGTTTCCAAATTATATCCCCGGCAAGACATTCAGCCGGAGACAAGCAATGACAACCAATGCCGAAATCGTTCAGGCCTTCTTCGCCATGGTCGGCGCGCGGGACCTGAAACTCATCGATCTGTTCGCCGACGAGTTCGATTGGCATGTGCCGGGCGCCCCGCATTTTCCATGGTCAGGCAACCGCACCCGCAAGGACCAGATACCGGCGTTTTTCGAGGCGCTGTGGCCGATGACCGTGGAGGGCGAAACCCAGGTCCGCGTCGATCACTTCATCGTCGCCGATAGCCACGTCATCATGACGGGTGCGTTCGACCACCGGGTCGTGGCGACCGGCGAGCGCTTCACCATCGCGGTCGCCTTTCACTTCATCATCGCCGACGGGAAGATCGTCCACATGCACATGTATGAGGACTCCCTTGCGGCGGCCCATGCCTTCAGCCTCGGGCTGACGGCCTAGCCTTTCCCCTCCATCTCAACCGATCAGGAAATACCCATGTTCGCTACAGCCTCTAATGTCGGCTTCGTCATCGTCGGCACCTTCAAGATCCATCCCGATGACCGCCAGGCCTTCAAGGATATCCTCATCCCCCATATCGAGGAGACCAATACCAGTGGGGGCGCCCTGTTCTACACCTTCGCCCAGGATGTGCGCGACGACAGCCTCTTCCATATCCTGGAAGCATGGGCCGACCGGGAAAGCCTTGAGCGCCATAACACCAGTCCCGAATTCCTGGCCACGTTGCAGGACGTGGGCGCCAAGGTCCGCATCCTGGGGCGCGACGCCAATATCTATACCGTGGCCGAGCAAGCCTTCGTGCCGGCACCGGGCCAGCACTGATCGGATCTGGCGGCGGCATGACTGAGGGCCGGGCCACGGGCCCTGGCTAGCAAAGTGGTCTCATTGCCATCAGCAGCCGCTCCATGCCCAGACCAGAAGTGCCCTTCCGACCGTTGCATCGCACACCCAAATTAATGCGCGTCTGCTTTGCGCCGGTAGGTTCAACCGGTCATTCCAGACGCCTTAGCGACTTCCCGAAAGCAGACGGTCGGTCTGAGCCGGCTCAGCATCCGTCTGGGGGTGGGAAGCTGCATATTTTCGAATGCGATAGCTGGCTCCACTTGGAGTGTTAGTGCATCAGCAGAATCATGACCGCCCCTGGCAAAATCAAGATTGCCTCTAGTGGGTTTATCATGCCGATGAGGCCAAGGACTATCACGGACGAAATTGCCCACAGGACCCAAAATGCGCGGTAATGACCTGTCAAATACCCAGCTGCACAGATCGCCAGGTTTACGGCGAAGCAGGTAAGCCCAATTGCTAAGCTCCGTATTCCAAAGACGGCCAAAAAACTCGGCACGAAGCTGATCAGTATCAGAAAGACGAAAAGGAGAGAGCTATCTAAAGATGCAATCTTCCTGATGGCTTTGGACAAACCACTACAACCCTAACAATTTTGTTCGGACGCCAGTTTGCGGTTTTTGGCTTACCAGCGCAACTGGAAGCGCTGTCCTGCTATTGAAGATGGTGAACGGTCGCTTGCGCGGTTAGTATATGATAGCGGAAACGTCCCTGGTGGCGCCAATATGCCTAAACCAAGGATGCAACAAGATCGAGACTGCGCGGAAAAACGTCGCGCATCGGAACCAGGCGCGGAACGAAAGCGCCGAACATATCGGTTGCCAGCGTCTAACCGTTCCGATCTGTTCCACCATAAATGTCGTGGAGACCCCAGCAAAGCTGGGAAATTGCCTGGCAGGGGCGGGGGGACTCGAACCCACGACCCTCGGTTTTGGAGACCGATGCTCTACCAACTGAGCTACACCCCTTCAGGCGAGGCCGTGTCTAAAGGCAAAGCCGCCGCCATGCAAGGCCCCGCTTCGCGTTAGCTCCAGATATGTGGGATCAGCGGTATGGCCATGATCACGAGAGCGATCAGGCTCACGAGGAAACAGATCGAGCGCCACGGGCTGAGGCCGCGCATATAGCACACCACATGGCCGATCCGCGCCAGCAGGTAAATCACGCCTCCGGCCAGCGATAGCCAGCCCTGCTCCCCCAACACGATCGACAGGATCGCCAGTGTCAGGAACACCGGCAACGTCTCCTGCAGATTGGCCAGCGCCCGGCGCGACCGCGCCAGCTCCAGCGTCGGCTCCGGCAGGTCATCGCGCGGACCGGTCTGCATTTCGGCGCCGACCTGCTCGGTCAGGTAACGGCCCGGCAGCATCACCTGGACCAGCAGCAGGACGAGAACCAGAAAAATGATCAAAAGCATCGATTTACCTCATGCATGGCGGTCAATTGGCCGTTTTACTCACATCACAACGCTGGGGTGGCAATAACGTCCATCCAGCTTAAAATACCGGCCACTGGCGAATCGTCTCGCCGCGTGGGCAAATTTTGGCGTCCACGACAGGAAAGCCAGTGATTTCGTGACCGAGCCCACCAGCGAGCAAATTACCGCCATTGCCCAGACCTACCGTCTGCTCGGCGACACCACGCGCCTGCGTATCCTGCTGGCATGCCTGGATACCCCCCTGCCCGTCAATGAAATCGCCCGGCGCGTCGAGGCATCCCAGTCCCTGGTCAGCCATCATCTCCGCCTGCTGCGCGGCGCGCGCCTGGTACGCGGCACCCGCCAAAACCGCCAGGTGCTCTACGAGGCCGACGACGAACACATAAGGCACATGCTGATCGACATGATCGAGCATATCGGGGAAGCCTGAATCTGCCATTGGGGAGTTTTGGAGCGGGTAGCGGGAATCGAACCCGCATATTCAGCTTGGAAGGCTGCTGCTCTACCACTGAGCTATACCCGCCCGAAAGCGAAGGTGTCGGTGGCTCGATGCTAGTTTCAACGCTGGGCCAAGGCAATGCCCCGGGCGGCCAATTCAGCGAAATGGTGGAGGGGACTGGATTCGAACCAGTGTACGCTAAGCGAGCAGATTTACAGTCTGCCGGATTTAACCACTCTCCCACCCCTCCACTGACTACGTCGCACGAGCGGGACAACGAAGCGCCTGGGCGCGTCGTCGGGCGGTTTATGGTGATCTGTGACAGGAGTGTCAACTGCTGTTGGCGCTTGCTCGCAAGAAATCCGGCATGCTGGTCGATCTATGCACATGCTGGCGCTTGCTGGCCCCGCCCAAAGGCGCTACCCCTGCGCCATGAGCTTCAACAAATTTCCCGCCAAACCACGCTACGATCCCGATGACGGGCCGGTCTATCTCTATGGCCTGCACACCGTTCGCGCCGCGCTGGACAATCCCAATCGCACCAAAAAAGTGCTGCTGGTCACACCTAACGCCTTGAATCGCCTCAAGGAAACTGGAGAGATCGGCAAGGTCGCGGTCAAGGAGACCACGCCCAAGGAACTCGATCGCCTGCTCGGCGACGAGGCCGTCCACCAGGGCGCGGCGCTGGAAGTCGATCCCGTCAGCCGCTTCGGGCTCAACGATATCGATCCCTTACGGCTCGTCGTCGTGCTCGACCAGATCACCGACCCCCACAATGTCGGCGCCATCCTGCGCACCGCCTGCGCTTTTGGCGCCGATGCGGTCATCACCACCGCACGCCACTCGCCGCGCGAGACCGGCGTCATGGCCAAATCGGCCTCCGGCGCGCTCGATCTGGTGCCGATGATCGAGGTGCGCAACCTGGGCGATGCGCTGGAAACTCTCAAGAAACGCGGCATGCTGGTGCTGGGCTTTGATTCGGAATCTGAACATCAGCTCAAGCCGCGCAGCGGCGATATTCCGCTCGCCATCGTCATGGGCGCCGAGGGCAAGGGCCTGCGCCAGCGTACCCGTGAACTCTGCGACGAGATGGTCAAGCTGGACATGCCCGGCCCGATCAAATCGCTCAACGTTTCCAACGCCGCCGCTATTGCGCTATTCGCGGCCACTGCCGGACGTTCCTGATGTCTTTGTTCCAGCCCTTCGCCATCGTTCTGCGCCTGTCCGGCGTGCAACTGGGCCAATTGGAACTGGACGGGGCGCTCAAGCGCCTCACCAGCCGTTTCGAGCCGGAGGACGCTGCCGGCAGTTCCTACGCTCAGATCGATTTGCCGGTGGATAATCCGGTGCGCGCGGTGCTGGAACTGGCGGAGAATTGCGGACCAACTATCGCGGCGATGCTTGCAGATCGCCGGATCGGCAAGGCTGTGCTCGATATCGCCTTCGATTTCCCCGAAGAGGGTGAAGCCATGTCGACACGCCTGCCCGCCCATATGGTCGCAGCCATCGCGGCCCACGATATCGATATCGAGGTGTCGGTCTATCTAACCGATGTCGAGGACGACGAAGAAGACTAGAGTGCGCCGGCGCTCACCGGCGCCTGGGCGGTGATGATATCGCGGCCGAAAATCCCGCTATCGCGCGGCACCAGCCGAACCACCGAATAGCCACGCTCCTGCAATTGCGCGAGAAACTCGGGCAGGAGCGCGACGGTGCGAGCGTGAATATCGTGGAACAAGATGATGCCGCTGCCACGCGCATCCAGCCGCTGCAGAGTGCGCGCCACCACAGCCTCGGGCGTATCGGTGTAATAGTCCTTGCTGTCCACATTGACGTCCAGCATCACCATGTGATCCTGCGCCATGCTGGCGCGCAAAAAGCCGGTCTGGGCCAGGTAAGGGAAGCGGAAGAACGGCGCCAGCGTTTGGCCGCTGCCGGCAAGGGCTCGTGTAATGGCACGCTGCCCCCTGGCGATTTCATCTGCTGCGGCGTCAGCGGTCAGCTTTGTAAGGTCGGCGTGATCATAGGTGTGGTTGCCGATGGTATGGCCTCGCTCGGCCACCATCCGCACCAGATCGGGATGCGCCTCAGCGGAATTTCCGAGCATCATGAACGTCGCCTTGACGCCATATTGGTCCAGTTCATCAAGAATGGCATCGGTGCGGCCGGGACGCGGACCGTCGTCAAATGTTAGAATGACCTCGCCCGGGTGCAATTCGATATCGGCGGTGGAAGCAACCTCCAGCACCCTTCCGTCGAGCCGCCCATGTGGGTCGGGCAATCGGTCGGGCATGGGCTGCATCCCGGTAACGGGAAAGGCCGCCTTGATGACGCTGCCGGTGATATCCGGCGAGGTCGCCAGCTCAGGACGGGAGCCGGGTGGCTTGGCGCAGCCGGCAAGCAATGAGCCGGCAACAATGGCCAGTATGACGAAACGCGACAAGGACACTGGCCGAACTCTGCTTGCTCTGAACAGAATTCAGTTTTTGCGATTATGGTTAATATTCCCTGAGCGCGTCCGCTATTTTGTTGAAAGAACTGCCTTTGCCTTCACCACCAGCGTATCGAGCGCACTGAGAAAGGCGGAGCGGTCGGTGGGCCGGAAGCCGGCATTGTAGCCCTTGCTTTCGCCGGTTTCGCGCAGGTGCTGATTGAGTTCGCGCATTGCCAACGCCATGCCGATCGAGGCCTGGGTGAAGGGTTTTCCGGTAAAGCCAAGCGCGTGGCAGCCCTTGGCCAATGCCCGCCCGGCCAGAGGGATATCAGCGGTCAAAACGATGTCGTTGGTCTGCGCTTGCTCGACGATCCAGTCATCGGCGGCATCAGCGACCTGCGGTACGACGACCACCCGCACCATCGGATCGCGCGATGGCCGGATGCCACCATTGCTGACAAAGCTCAGCACCAGCCCATGCCGTTCGGCGACCCGCAGCGCCTCGTCTTTGACGGGGCAAGCATCGGCATCGACGTAGATCTGCGGAAAGGACATGGGTCTCGGTCAGGCTGGGGGCGGATTAAGTCTGGTATCAAGGGCAAAGCCCTCTTGTGAACGCAAGGCGTAGCGGCCTTCGGCCATGGAAGCCACGAACAACAGGTTCCAGCTATTGGGCGAGACGACGCTGGGAACAGCGACGAATTTGTGGCTCCGCAACAGGGCATCGCCGAACGATTGTTGCCCAGCACTCGGCATGCCGGTGCGCAGCCAGTTCGAATTGGGCAAGCCATCGGCATCAACGACATGCACGTCGGCGGGATCAAGTATCCGCAGCGAGGTCAGGCTATGGGCTATTGTGTCCATGCGTTTGAAGCCACGATGCACCGCCACTTCCAGGATGGTCGTTGACGCATCGAGCGCGCAGTACACCGCCCGCACGCCGACACTGCTCCAGCGCCCGCCGAACCGGTAGGCGCCCTCCCCGCTATCCCAGGTGGATGCGAATTGTCGGGCATCAAGGCGCCACGCGACCAGCTCGGTTCCACCCAAAAGGGCGGGACGTGGTACGCTCACACATAGACTCCATACTCGATTTGACCGAGATAGACCTCGACGAGTTCAGTGCCTGCCGCAGTGGCCAGCAGATCGATGGGCTTACGGCCATCCAAGCCGATTGCCGGCTCGCTGAGCCATTCCTCGGCGTCTCGCTGGCCGCCAAAAACCTCGCTGGCCTTAGCCAGGATTTCCGCGAACTTCCAAGTGCGGTTGCTTTGCTCGGTGTTCAAAGCCTGGCTCGGGTCAGCCTTGCGGCGCTGCACGGTGCGTACGCTCATGCCGATAGCCTTTTCAAAAGCCGCTGCATCGAGGAACTTGAGGCCGCGTTCCAGATGGGTCAACGCTGCGCCGGGCAGGCCGGCCAACAACATCTCATGGGCATCGAGCGGGCCGTTCAAGGCATGCTTGAGTACGCGACGACCACCGAGCAGGGTGGCGACGTGATTGATATCGTCGGCCTCGAAGGGCGCCTGCGCCTCATCAAAACCCATTATCGCTACCTGTGCCATAGTTATCTCCGTCACGTGTCAGGATATATATGACAGGTGACATGGAGAAATGCAAGGATCAGACGCGTTCCAGGGGGAGATGGGGTCCTGAGGGCAATTCGACAGCAATAACATCGCCTTCGTGTACATCGCCCCCCGCCAGCACAATGCTCATAATCCCAGCCTTGCGGATGATCTCGCCATTGTCACCCTTGCCGACCACATTGGCCAAGAGGCCCGGCTGGAAGGCTTCGATCTGGCTGCACGGATTGCGCAGGCCCGTGACCTGAACCGCCGCTTCCGCACCAAGCCGCAACACCGTGCCGCGTGGCAGTGCCAGCAGATCGAGGCCGGAGGTGGCGATATTCTCGCCAAGATCACCCGGCACCACGGCAAAACCCTTGCCGGCCAGCTCGTCGAACAATTCGGTGTGGATCAGGTGAACCTGCCGCAGATTGGGCTGGCTGGGGTCCACGGCAATCCGCGAGCGATGCTTGACCGTCACGCCTGCATGCGCGTCACCTTCGACACCCAGCCCTGGCAACAGCCGGATCGATTGGACACGATCTTTGCTGAAATCATGCCGCACCGAAAGGCTGACGGAAACGACCTGCCCGCTCATCGCCTAGAACACCACGACGCTGCGGATGCTTTCGCCCGAGCGCATTAGCTCGAAACCCTTGTTGATGTCCTCAAGCCGCAGGGTGTGGGTGATCATCGGGTCGATCTCGATCTTGCCATCGAGATACCAGTCGACGATTTTCGGTACATCGGTGCGGCCGCGCGCGCCACCGAAGGCCGTGCCCATCCAAGTGCGGCCGGTGACCAGTTGGAACGGACGGGTGGAGATTTCCTGTCCCGCCGCCGCCACGCCGATCACCACCGACTTGCCCCAACCGCGATGGCTGGCTTCCAGCGCCTGGCGCATCACCGTGGTGTTGCCGGTACAATCGAAGGTGTAGTCGGCCCCGCCGATGGTATCGCCGCGCCGCTTGGTCATATTGACCAGATAGGGGACGATATCGCCGTCGATCTCTCTGGGATTGACGAAGTGCGTCATGCCGAAGCGCTCGCCCCAGGCTTTCTTGGAATTGTTCAGGTCAACGCCAATGATCATATCGGCGCCGGCCAGCCGCAGGCCCTGGATGACGTTGAGACCGATGCCGCCCAGGCCGAACACCACCGCCGTGGCCCCCTGCTCCACCTTGGCGGTGTTGATGACGGCGCCCACGCCGGTGGTGACGCCGCAGCCGACATAGCAGACCTTATCGAAGGCCGCCGAGGCGTCGATCTTGGCCACGGCGATCTCGGGCAATACGGTGAAATTGGAGAAGGTGGAGCAACCCATATAGTGGAAGATCGGCTTGCCTTCGAAGGAGAAGCGCGAGGTGCCGTCTGGCATCAGCCCCTGCCCCTGTGTTGCGCGGATGGCGGTACACAAATTGGTCTTGCGGCTGAGGCAGGACGGGCACTCGCGGCATTCGGGCGTATAAAGCGGGATGACGTGATCGCCCACTTTGAGGCTGGTGACGCCCGGCCCCACTTCGACCACCACGCCAGCGCCCTCATGGCCGAGAATGGCCGGGAACAGCCCTTCCGGATCGGCGCCTGACAGAGTGAAATCGTCGGTATGGCAAATCCCGGTCGCCTTGATCTCGATCAGCACTTCGCCGGCGCGGGGGCCATCGAGATCGACCTCGACGATTTCGAGCGGCTTTCCAGCCTGGAAGGCGACGGCGGCGCGGGTTTTCATGCAAAGGCTCCAAATCAGCGTGTTGGCCGGACACTGGCATAGCGACCCAGCCGGAGCAATGTCGTCAACCGTTCAGCGAGACCGCGATATTGACCGTCGCAGCCAGGATGATCGTGTTGAAGAAAAACGAGAAAATGCCGTGGAGCAGCACGATCCGCTGCATCGCCCGCGATGTCACCGAGACGTCCGCGACCTGTGCAGTCATGCCGATGACATAGGAAAAATAGAGGAAACTGCCGCCGTCCGGCTCCTCGCCAGTGGGAAAATCCAGACCGCCAACGACTGCTTTCTTGTCCTTTTTGCCGCCAGGGCTGGCCTCGGGCACCTCGTAATATTCATAGGCATAGTGATGAGCGACCATCGCGTGAATGGTGAACCACCCCAAGGGCACGGAAATCGCCGTAACGGTCAGCCGGAGCGCGTCGCCCGGCCCATCCGCATTGAGCAGTTGAAACAGCGAAATGACCGAAGCAACGATCACCGCCGCCGTCACCAGGAAGATGATCCAGACGGGCGCATCCTCCTCATCCGCATGGCTTTTGAGAAATGCGGCGCTGGCCCGGGAGAAAAATGCGAGGCTCACTGCCAGATAGGCGATGAAGAACGCGTTGGCGCCCCACACCACCGCTTGCGCCGGCAGGAAGAACAGCGTCGCCACCAGCACAACCAAGCCAATGGCGAGCCCAATGTAAAACGCCTTATGTCGCCGATAACGCCACACCACTGATGCCGCTCCCCACCATGTTCAGGCGAGGATAGCCCCTTCCGCCACGCCGTCAAACCCTGCGGAAATCTAGGCGATCAGCCGGTCGAGGGCGCCAGCAGACTTGATAGTGACACGTCGGGGCGAGGTGAAGTCGATCAGCCTGCGTTCATGCAGGAGTTTGAAGACTCGGCAGACGGTCTCGGGGGTCAGGCCAAGATAGTCCGCAATATCGGTACGCGGCATCGGCAGATCGATGACCTGGGGATAGTGCTGGCGGCGAGCGACGTCGAGCAGGAAGCAGGCTATGCGTTCGCAGGCCGTGTGGCGGCCCACGACAAGCAGATGCTCCTGAGCCACGGCGAGGCCGGTCAGCGCGAGCCGCAGCAATTCACCGCTTTCCCGGTCCCCGCGCGGCGCGACCAGAATCCTGAGGCCCACTGCATTGACTGCCTCTGCGCGGAAGCCGCGAGTGCCGCCGAGCTCGAAGCCGAAGATTTCACCGGGAAAGTAAAAAGCGCTGATGGTGCGGCGTCCGTCGCTGAGGTCAGTGCAGATTCTGGCCACTCCAAAGAGGACCTGAAACAAGTTTGACGTTGCCGAGGCCGGTCCTGGAATTTCCTCATCGGCCGCAAATAGCGTGAGCCGCCTGGAGAGATCACAGTCATTATCGGCCAGCACTGCCAATGGAGCAGGTTCGCCTTCGTTGATCCAACCCGCCTCCGAGTGCCCAGCGATTTCACTGTTTCTCTCTAACAACGCGCTAATCCCATGGCATCAATTGTATGGGATCATGCACCTGGGCACGTATGCATTAAACTCGTGACGAAGTCTTAGGGCAACTACTTAAGTCCATCCCTAGTCGCCTTGTAACGAGCAGTAGCCTTGACAGCACAACTTGGCCTGAACGCAACCCGCGACCTGACTCAGGAAGTCATAATTTGGAAGAATCGTTGGCGCCCTGCCCGCCGGCGATAGCCAGACGCACGAGTTCGGAAAGGCTGGAAGCCTGCATCTTGGCCATCAGACCGGCCCGATAGACCTCTACCGTGCGAGGGCTGAGGCCGAGATCTTGCGCGATGGCCTTGCTCGGCTTGCCGGCGAGGATTCCGTCGAGAACCTGCCTCTCGCGTTCGCTGAGGCTATCGAGGCGCAAACGGATTGCCTCGCGCGCCTGGGCCGAACCCAGGTCAAGCCTGGCCTTGCCAACAGCACGTTCGATGGCGCCAAGGAGCACCGCCTCGACGAACGGCTTTTCGACAAAATCCATTGCGCCCAGTTTCATCGCCTCCACCGCCATTTTGACATCGCCGTCGCCGGTGATGACCACTGTCGGCATCGAGGCGCCAATATCATGCAGCCGCTGCAGCAGCTCAACGCCATTCATATCCGGCATGCGCAGGTCGGCAAGCAGGCAGCCATTGGAAAGCGCAGGGGCCGCCGCGAGAAATGCCGTTGCCGATTCATGCGGCCGCACCGCATAGCCGGCACCACTGCACAGGAAAACCAGGGAACGACGGACCGCCTCATCATCATCGACGATATGGAGGATAATGTCAGCTTGCACCTGTCTCCTCCTGTGCTTTGGCTGCGTTCAAGGAAAAATAGAAAATCGCGCCCCCCGCCTCCCCTGGCCGGAAGCCGATCTCGCCGCCATGGGCTTCGATGATGCGCTTGGCGATCGACAGGCCGATGCCCATGCCACCAGGCTTGGAGGTGATGAATGGATGGAACAGTTCTTCCTCCATTTCCGGCGCGATGCCCGGCCCGGTGTCACGCACTTCGACCACGATCTTGTCATTGCCCATTACGGCAGTGCGGATCAGCAGGAACCGCTTTTCGCTGTCGCGCATAGCCTCGACTGCATTGCGGATCAGGTTCACCAGAACCTGCTGGACCTGTACACGGTCGACCACGACAGTACGGGCATCGGGCGCAAACTCGAATACGCGATTGATGCCGCGGGCGCGCGAGCCGATCAGTGCCAGGGCGCCAGCCTCCTCCACCAGCCGGCGAATGTTCTCCGGCTTTCTTTCGGTTTTCCCGCGCGCCACGAATTCGCGCTGGTGCCGAATGATATCGGCCGCACGCATGGCCTGACGCGCACTCTCATCCAGCGCATTGCGCATGCGGTCGGCGATCTTGGTGTCCACGCCTTCGAGAAGGCGGCGGCAGCCCTCGACATAGTTGGTAATGGCCGAGAGCGGCTGATTGAGTTCATGGGCCAGGGTCCAGGCCATTTCACCCAGATCGCTGACGCGGGCGAGGCGCGCCAGTTCGCTATTGGCTTCGGCGAGCCGGGCCTCGGACTCCTGGTGCTCGGTGAGATCCTGGATAAATCCAGTGAAATAGTGGCTGCCATCGACAACCATATCCCCCACCGTCAGCCGCATGGGAAAGGTGGAACCATCCTTGCGACGGCCGACCACGGTGCGGGAAGGCAGGGTTGCAGGCCAATCCTCCTCTTCTATCTGGCGCCGAAAATGGTCGAACTCCTCTCCGAGTGGCGACGGCACGAGTGCACTCACGTCGAGGTGAGCGGCTTCCCCCTGGGAATAGCCGAATTGCCTGACTGCGGCGGCGTTGAAGGTGACGATGGCGCCATCGGCCTGAAACACCACGGCCGCGTCGGGGCTATTGTCGAGAACGGAGCGCAGATGCGCCTCGCGCCGCCGCAAATCCATTTCGGTTACCTTGGCCCTGTCCAGGGTGCGGGTCAGCGAGCGCCCCATGACGGCGATGGTGAAGCCGACCAGGCCAAACAGCAGCAAATGAACGGTCGCGCGCTCAAGTGGAACGGGCATGATGAGATAAAGGGTCAGCGGCAACGACAAAGTAGTCGCAAAAATGCCGGGGCCTATGCCACCCAGCAAAGACGCGACAAGAACCGCCGGCACCAGCAATAACGCCGACGATCCCCCGCCGACGAGATGCTCAAGCGACAGTCGCAGCAAAAACGCCAGAAAAACCACAACAGTCGTCAGGACGTATCGATTTACCCGGCGAGATACCCACCACCAAATACCCATGTCACGGCCACCCCCCTCGGCCGCGAACTCCTAGCCCTTCATGTCTCCCGCAACAGATAGACCTGTAACATAATTTTGTCAGTATTTCACTTCAACAAGCAGGATCGAGCTAACATTTGATAATGGTACGTTTTGCTACAATCCAGACAGGTATGAGCCGTCACAGCAGTTGCAATATACCGTCTGGCGACGGCTCGGCATTTCTGCGGGCGAGTTCAGCGGCGCGCAAACCGCCTGTCTGAAGACGAATGATAGGCTCGGGCCCCAAAGCGTTGAGCAGAATGCCCATATGCCCGTGATGCGGCGGCGCCGGTGGCCAGACGGAAAAGCCCCACTTCCGGGCAGCAGTGCGATCGATATCGCCCCAGAACTGGGCTATCAGCGCCTGCGGCGCCACGTGGCCCAGATGAAGAAAGTCGCTCCGCGTCAGCCGATACCCGCTCGCCGGCGTCAGTGCCACTACCACGACATTCCAATCTGCACCGGCAATCGCGGCGGTATTGGGAAGGACCGTGCCAGAGGCCCCTGCCGCCTCCAGACCGGCAGCGATGAAGCTGGCAAAGGGATTGTCGCATAGCACCGCGATACGCGCGCCCTCGACGCGTGTACCGGAATCCTCCAGCAAACGGACACAGAGGGGACCGAGAAACGAGAAGACGTCGACGGCAGGATGGCGCTCGTTGACGGCCGCGACGCGAATGCCCAGCTTCCGGCAAGCATCGAGATCGATGTCGCTGTCGCGAAATTCCCATGCCTCGAACATCAGGGCAATCACGGCGTCTCTCGACAGCTGCTGGATCAACGGGGCGGCAATGGGACGCAGGTGTCCGCAATTGGTCAGTATATCGCAGCTGGCGAGCATTTCGGGGGTGATCTGATCGACGATCCGGATGCGATCGGCGACGCCGAACCGGTCTGCCAGCGCCAGGGTCTCCTGGGTGGCATCGAGCGCCGAGCCATGATTGACGGTATCGCGGGCCAGGGCGTAGACCATGGCCGCACCCGCCCGGGCGGCGATCACCGCGGTGGCGGCATAAGCGCCCGTCGCGGCCTCGGTAATCACTTCGAGCCCGCTGAGATCGAGCGCGGTAGCGGTGATCTGCTGCTCGATTAGCAATGCCATTTCGTCCTGGGACGGTGGCGGGAGCGGCGCGGATGACACAGCACTCACCCCACGGCCGTGCGAGGTTGCCGGCTATGGTTCGAGACCACCTCGGCAAAGGCCTCGATGGTCTCGAGCTGCATTTGCTCCGTCATCTGAGCGAAGAGCGGGAGCAGGATAGCGTGGTCGCGCGCCAGTTCGGAGCGGGCCAGCGAGAAGCGCCGTGGCAGGTCGGCATGGGCCGCTTCCATGTGGATGCACATGATGCCCCGCCTGGTGGCGATGCCCTTATCGAGCATGGCCTGCATGATAGCGCGCTGGTCGATATGCAGATTCAGGCGGACGCAATAGCTTTGCCAATTGGAGCGCGCCCAGTCCGGCTCGTGGGGCAATTCGATACCCTCCACCTCAGCGAGAAGTTCCCCATAGCTCACGGCGAGCGCCCGTCGGCGCTCGATGATGCCGGGAAGGCGCTTGAGCTGTTCCCGCCCGACTGCCGCCTGAATGTCGGTCATGCGGTAGTTGAAACCAGGCACCGGGTAGCTTTCGAAGATCACATCGGGGCTGCCGTGGCGCAGCGTATCAGGCACCGACATGCCGTGCTGGCGCCAGAGACGAAAGCGGCTGTCGAATTCGGGATTGTTGGTGGTGATCATCCCGCCGTCGCCGGTGGTAATGACCTTGCGGGGGTGGAAGGAGAAACAAACAATATCGCCGCGCGGTTCGCCGATCTTGTGCCAGTGACCCTTGATGCTGATTTCCGAGCCGATGGCGCAGGCAGCATCCTCGATCACCGGGATGCCATATTGGCGCGCAATGGCCAGGATAGCCACCAGATCACAGGGCATGCCCATCTGGTGGACGCACAGGATGGCACGCGTCCGCCGCGTGATGGCCGCTTCGATCTCGGCGGGATCGATATTGAAGCCGCCAGCCTCGATATCCACGAAGATCGGCGTGGCCCCGCATTGCCTTATGGCGTTGGCCGAGGCGATGAAGGTGTGACTGACGGTTATGACCTCGTCGCCGGCCCCAACGCCCAAGGCCAGCAAGGCGAGGTGCAGCGCCACGGTGCAATTGGAAACGGCACAGGCGTGGCTGGCGCCAACCAAGGTGGCGAATTCCTGCTCGAAGGCCTGCACCTGCGGCCCCTGCGTGAGCCAGCCCGACAGCACGACCGCACTGGCGGCGTCCGCTTCTGCCTGGCCGACCAGCGGCTGGGCGATCGGGATCATGATGCCGCCTCTTGCGCGAATTTGAGCACGCCCGGTTCGGCGGCAGTGCGCGGGGCCTGATCGCGCCACCAGTCGGCGAGGTCGCGCAACCCATCGGCGAGTGAAATCTCGGGGCGGAAGCGCAACTGCTCCCAAGCCTGGGCACCGGACGCCAGGCGCCGCGGCACCGCATTGACCAATCGTGCCTCGACGTGGCCGGGCTCGATATAGGGCCGGTTCATCGCCGTCGCCAACAGATGCGACAGACCGAGCAGCGAGGTTTCGGTTTCGCTGCCGACATTGAAGACCGCATCGGTCACCGGACGCTGTGCGGCGAGAATGTTGGCGCGGGCCACGTCGCGGACATGAATGAGATCGAGGGTCTGCGAGCCATCGCCGAACACGACCGGCGAAAGACCGGCGGCAAGCTGCTCCATCCAGCGCACCATGACCTCGGTGTAGCGGCCATGCAGGTCCATGCGCGGGCCATAGACGTTGAAGTAGCGCAGCGCCACATAGTCCAGGCCATATACGTCGTTGAAGCTGCGCAACAGGCCTTCGCCAAAGGATTTGGCGGCGCCGTAGAGCGTGCGGTTGCCATAGGGATGGTGGGACTCTGTGGTGGGGAAACTTTCAGCCATGCCGTAGATCGAGGCGGACGATGCCATCACCACCTTGCCGACCTTGGCGGTGACGCAAAGGCGGAGCAGTTGGTAGGTTGCATCCACCATGACCTCCATGGCTTCATTCGGCTCGGCGGCGCATTGGGTGATGCGCAGGGCCGCCTGATGAAACACGGTATCGGTGCCGGCGACGAGATCGGCCATCAGCGCGGGGTCGCGGATATCACCCTCGACCAGATCGACACGGCCGCTGGCAAGGGCTGCGGTGATATTGTCGACACGCCCACGGATCATATTGTCGACGACGATAATGCGCTCGCACCCGGCATCGACGAGCAGATCGACGATGTGGGAGCCGACAAAGCCGGCTCCACCGGTGACAAGGACGCGCTGGCCGGCAAGGTTGTTTTCGGTCGTGAGCATCTGATCCTCCTCAGGCTACCTTGGCCAGCGAGCTGGCAATAGCGGCATTGACCGCGCCGATGACGCGGGTCTGATCATCCGGGGCGAGTTCGGGATAGAGCGGCAGCGACAGCGATTGCGCCGCCAATGCTTCCGAGACCGGAAAATCGCCGGGGCCATAGCCGAGCCCGCCATAGGCAGGCTGCAGGTGCACCGGGCACGGATAATGAATATTGGTCGCAATGCCCGCCTGCTGGAGCTCCGCCCGGAGCAGGTCGCGGGCAGGCGAGCGGATGGCATAGACGTGCCCGACATGATCGGCGCCAAACGGGCCGGCAGCGCGATCGACGGCTTGGTCGAGTTCGGCGTCGTAGCGGTTGCAGATAGCGCGGCGGGCGGCGTTCCAGGCATCGAGATGGCCAAGTTTGACGCCGAGCGCCGCACCCTGCAGCGCATCCATGCGATAGTTGAAGCCATGGCGGACATGGTTGTATTTGCCTGCCTGCCCCCAGTCGCGCAAACAGCGCACGGCCTCGGCAAGCGCCGGATCGCTGGTGGTGATCGCGCCGCCCTCGCCGCAGGCGCCGAGGTTCTTGCCGGGATAGAAGCTGAAGCATCCGATATCGCCGAAGGCCCCTGCTTTGATACCATCGCGTTCGGCACCATGGGCCTGCGCCGCATCTTCGATGACGACCAGGCCGTGCTCGCGCGCGAAGGCGGTGATGGCGGCCATGTCCGCCAGCCGCCCGTGCAGATGCACCGGCATTATGGCCTTGGTGCGCGGGCCTAACGCCGCGCGCAATTTGTCCGGATCCAGGGTCCAGGTATCGGGATCGATATCGACCAGCACCGGCCTGGCGCCGGCATAGACGATGGCGGCGATGGTCGCGACGAAGGTCATGGAAACGGTGATGACTTCATCGCCGGGACGGATCCCAGCCGCAAGCAGAGCGAGGTGTAATGCCGATGTACCGGTGTTGAGGCCCACGGCTTCCGTGGTGCCGCAATAGCTTGCGAAAGCGGCCTCGAACCGCGTCACCGGCTCGCCGAGAACATAGTTGCAACTGCGCAAGGTTTCGAGGACGGCGGCTTCGAGTTCGGGTGCGATGCTGCGATATTGGGCATGCAGATCCAGGAACGGTATCATGATGCTTTCCTCAGGCCGCCGATTTCGATGGGCGCTCCCCGCAACTGAGTGGAACAGGTCGCGGCGGCGAGCATTTCGATGACGCGCAACCCGCTTGCCCCATCGGTGATGGGACGAGCCCCGGTCTGGATGCAGTCGACGAAATGCTCGATTTCCGTCAGCAGCGCCTCCTTGGCGGAGATGGCAGGCGCTGACATGTCGCCGGTCCGGTAGGAGATCATGCGCTCGCGCGCGAGATTGGGATCATCGACGAGGGCGATGCCGCGGTCATAAATCTTGATCTTCTCGCTGGTCTGCATGTCGTCATAAATGACCATGCGCCGGCTACCGCCGATCAGCGTCTGTCGCACTTTCACCGGCGCCAGCCAGTTGACGTTGAGATGGGCCATCGTGCCATTGTCGAAATAGACCGACAGATGGGCCATGTTCTCGGGACTATCGGCCACGAAACTTGCGGCGCTGGCGGACACGGCCACGGGCCTGGCGTCGAGGACGTAATCGAGAATGGCGAAATCGTGGACCGCCAGGTCCCAGATGACATTCACATCGCGCTGGAACAGACCGAGATTCACGCGGATCGAGTCATAATAATAGACATCGCCCAGCCCGCCGGACGCCACCAGATCCCGAATGGCCCGCACCGCGCCCGTATAGACGAAGGTGTGGTCGACCATCAGCACCAGATTGCGCTTTGCCGCTTCTTCGATGAGGTAAGCGGCCTTGGCCGAAGTCTCGGCCATCGGCTTTTCCACCAGCACATGCTTGCCGGCGCGCAGCGCCGCCATGGCGATATCGAAATGGGTGACGACCGGCGTCGCCACCATCACCGCGTCAATATTGGGATCGGCGACCATCTTGCGCCAATCGTCGAACAGCCGGGCCGATGGATGCCGGCGGCTGGCGCGATCGCGTGCCGGCTGCGAAAAATCGGCAATGGCCTCGACCTGCGCGGTGTCGGCTTCCGCGGCGGCGCGCGCCAGGTTGGGGCCCCAATAGCCGTAACCGACAATACCCAGGCGGATCATTGCATGCTCTCCCGGGTTTCGTGCTCGCCCCGCATGATCGCGGTCAGCCGGTTGCGGCGCTTGGTCCGGTAGGTCCTCACATCACCGATGACGCGCGCCGGAGCACCGACGACGATGGCGTAATCGGGCACATCGCGCGTGACCACGGCGCCGGCACCGACCATGGCTTTTTCTCCGATGGTGACCCCGCAGACGATGGTGGCGTTCGAGCCTATGGAGGAGCCGCGCCGTACCAGGGTCGGGGTCATTTCCCAATCGCCATCGCGCTGCAGCAGGCCATCCTCATTGGTCGCGCGCGGCAGCATGCCATTGGTGAACATGACGCCATGGGCGACCATGACCTCATCCTCGATGGTGACGCCTTCGCAGATGAACGTGTGAGAGGAAATCTTGCAGCTTTTGCCGATCGTCGAGTTCTTTTGTATTTCGACGAAAGGGCCAATCCTGGTATTGGCACCGATGGTGCAACCGTAAAGATTGACCAGGGAACGGTGGATGATCACCACCCCTTCCGCGATGTTGCAAGCTGCCACCGGCATGACGCGTCTCCGAATTCAAGAACATTTGGAACCGGCGCATCGGCCGATCGGGACCAAATGTTGCGCTTTCATGCCGGCTTGTGAGCCACCCAAAACGGCGGATAACGGGGATCGGCGCACGTACTCCAAACGGATAGTCGACCCGATTGGCGGAGGCGTTGCACACTGGCGCGATTGCAAGGAGCCCATCGATGGCCAGCCTGCACCGCCCGTTCCTGTTCTCGGCGATGGATAAATATGCCGGCCTGATCCTCAACCTGGTCACGACGGCGGTCGTTGCCCGGCTGCTGACGCCAGACGAGATCGGCGTGTTCGTCGTCGGCGGCGCTATCGTGATTTTGGCCGAGACGCTCAGGGATTTCGGCACCAGCGCCTATATCGTGCAGCAGCGCAATCCGGACCGGGACGCCATCCGTACGGCCTTCACTGCCATGGCAATCCTGTCACTGCTGATCGCGGGTGCTTTGGCACTGCTGGCAGGCCCGATTGCCGATTTTTATGCCGATCAGCGTTTGGTGCCCGTGGTCCAGATCGCGGCGCTCGGCGTGTTGCTGGGATCGTTCGCAGCGCCACCGGTAGCATTGCTCCGGCGCGACCTGGCCTTCGGTGCGCTCGCCCTGATCAACATCGCGGGGCTAACCGCAAACCTGCTGGCCAGCGTGGTCTTCATCCGTCTGGGCGCCGGCTATCTCAGCCTCGCCTTTGCATCGTTCGCGGCGGCGGTCACGGTGACGCTCAGCGCCATGCTCTATAATCCGAAATTCTGGATTTTCCGGCCCAGCCTCAAGCACTGGCGCGAAGTGTTCGGCTTCGGCGCGTTCTCCAGCGCTACAGCGGTGTTGAACAACCTCTATGCGGTGCTACCGCAGGCGCTGCTCGGCCGCCTGGCCGGTTTTGAAAGCGCCGGGCTTTACAGCCGTGCCGTGACATTGTGCCAGCTCCCGGACCGGGCCATTGTCGGCGCCTTCCAGCCGGTGATCTTCCCCGCCTTCGCCGCCCAGGCGCGTGCCGGGGGCGATCTCAAGGTAGCCTATCTGCACGCCCTCACCCTGCTCACGGCGATCCAGTGGCCCGTCCTGATCGGTCTGGCGCTGCTGGCCGAACCCGTCGTCTATATCCTGCTCGGTCCGCAATGGAATGCCGCCGCCCCGGTGCTGCGCATCCTGGCGCTGGCCTATATGGCGATGACGCCTGCCCCCCTGACCTATCCGACCCTGGTTGCCCTGGGGCATGTAAGGGACACGCTGACCACGAGCCTCATCAGCTTGCCCATCGGGGTGGCGGCAATCGTGGCGACGGCGCCGTTCGGGCTGGTACCGGTGGCGCTGAGCATGCTGCTGTCGTGGCCGCTCCAGGTCGCGGTCTCGCTGGTCTTCGTTCGACGGCATCTCGGCTTCGCCTGGCACGAACTGTTCAAGACGCTATGGCTGAGTGTTCCGATCTGCGTCAGCACAGCGGCCATTCCTGGCATCGTGGTTCTGCAAAACGGATTTCGGCCCGACCTGCCGCTGCCGGCGCTGGTATTGGCGGCGCTTGGCGGCGCGTTCGGCTGGCTGATGGGATTGTACTGGACCCATCACCCGCTGATGGCCGAACTGCACGGCGTCCTGGGCTTGATCCGTGGCAGGCTGTTCAAGGCCGCCGCTCCGGTCGGTAAATAGCTTCCCTATCAGGGCCTACGCCTTTCGAAGCATCCCAGCGCCGAATTGGGATATACGCCGCACGGCACCACACGCTCTATCATGCCCGTCATGGCTCATCGTTCATGGGGGCAAAGAGTGGCCAAGGTAGATATTGTCGTGCCGTGCTATCGCTATGGATGCTTCCTGCCACAATGCGTGGGCAGCATTCTGGGCCAGTCCATGGCGGATTTCAGGGTTCTCATCATCGACGATGCCTCCCCCGACGATTCCGGCGCGGTCGCCCAGGCCCTGGCGCGATCCGATCCGCGTGTCGAGACCGTGCTGCACCCAGTCAATCGAGGCCATATCGCGACCTATAACGAAGGCATCGAATGGGCGTCCTCGCCCTATTTTCTCAGCCTCTCTGCCGACGACTTCCTGGCGCCGGGTGCCTTGCAACGCGCCGTGGACATCATGGACGCACGCTCCGACGTGGTGCTGACCTACGGCGCCTGCATCGAGACCCTTACCGGCGGGACCGAGGCGATACCGGTGCCGCCGGCGGATGCGGACGGCTGGATCGTGCGCCCGGGGACCGATTTCATCGCCGAAACCTGCGACACCATTCGCAACAACGTGCCGACGCCGACAGCGATCGTGCGTACTGCGGTGCAACAGGCCATCGGCGGCTACGTTCCGGCGCTCTACCATTCCGGCGATATGGAAATGTGGATGCGCTTCGCCGCCCATGGCAGCGTCGCGGTCACGCCCTTCGTGCAGGCCTTCTACCGGCTGCACGGCAACAATATGTCGGCCGGCGTCTATAAGAAGGTGCTGGAAGACTATCTGCAGCGCCAGGCCGCCTTCGACACCTTCTTCGCCCGCGATGGGGCGAGCGTGCCCGGAACCGCGAAGCTGCAGCGGCTGGCTGCGCGGCGGCTCGGCGATGCGGCGTTCTGGACCGGGGTCGCGCAGGCCGCCCGCGGCAATCTGGGCAACAGTCGCGAACTGCTCGGCTTTGCCACCAAGCTCAACCCCGATACGCGCTTCTGGCCGCCCTTCGCCTATCTGAGCCGCCTCAACCGCCCCGATCGGCGCGCCATGGCCGCCCTGTCCGATTTTGTCCGGCGTGCCTGGTGATGTCATGGGACAGCGAGCGCTCCTGTTCAATTTCGTCGCCGACCTTCCCAACGCCGACATCAAGCGTTACGCGGCAGCCAAAACGCTTGCAGCGGCGATCGAGGCCGAACCGGGGCTATTGGCTCGGATTTCTTCGAAGGGCGATTTGTGCTGGTGCCTGCAATCCTACCTGCTGCTGAAGCCGCGTGGCAATTTGAGTGTCGGGCTGTCCAACGCTCTTGTGGCCGGCGCGGTCAACATCGTTCACTCGGACCAGTTGCTGAACTTGCGCGGCGAGCCGACGCACTTCGTCGTGTGCATGCAGGCCGACTATCCGCGGCGGGGTTGGGCGCATTATCACATGGTCCAGAACCAGGCGCAGCTAGGCCGGAACACGTCCTATATCCCGCTCTGGCCACAGCCATGCCTCACCGGCAGGGATCCGCGACGCCAAGGCGTCGCCACGGTGGCCTATGCGGGCGAAATCGTGAATGGCAACCTGGCCGGTGGTGCCGAGGGGTGGAAGCGGCGCTTCGCCCAGCATGGCCTGACGTTCCTGCAGCCACCGAGCGGCGCATGGCACGATATGGCTGGGATCGACGTGATCGTCGGCATGCGCAGTTTCGATCGCCGGCCGCATAACGGCAAGCCCCCGAGCAAAATGACCAATGCCTGGCACGCCCGCATTCCCTTCGTCGGCGGTTATGATTCAGCGTTCTCCCAGATCGCAATTCCGGGCGAAGATTATCTGCGGGCTGGAACACCCGACGCGGTGGTGGCAGCCGTCACGAGCCTGCGCGACGATGCCGCCCTCTATGCCCGTCTGGTGCAGAACGGCGCACGCAAGGCTCCTCTTTACAGCAGCGACGCCATTGCCCTTCAGTGGGAGGAGACGCTGACCGGAGCGGTCATGCAGCGCTTCGACCGTTGGCAGGCGGCGCCGGCCTTCGAACGCCGCAGGTTCGAGGCGGCGCTGGCCGCGGGACTATCATGGCATGCCGGGAAACAGGCTATCAAGATGGCGCTGCGCGCCCTGCCGGGCACAGCTGTGGTGCGAGCCGGCTCAGGGCCGCGATAGCGCCCGGCAAATGGATCGCCCCATATTGATCTGGATCAATGCGGCCAAACCATATGCATGTTTGGGTTGTACTGAATATTCCGGTGGCTCCTGAAAAGGAGTGCGGAGCGTCAATCGAATGCGGGGAGTTAACAGGCAGGACGAATAGGTCGCTTATGATGAGTATGGTTCACAAGAACATCGCTCGGCCCGGACGACTGCTTGGCATTTCGGCCGAAATCGTCGAAAGGGCCATCATTGGGGAATTAGGCCTCAAGGCGATCGAACAGGTCTATGAGCCCGATAGTATCGTGCTGGGAGAAGGCGACCGGGTTAGTTCGGTGACGATGGTCAAGAGCGGCTGGGTGTATGGAGAAATCCAGTTGCGCAGTGGCGCACGCCTGATCATCGATGTTTACCTCACCAACGACATCCTGCAATTGCCCGTCATCGCCGGTGAGGCACGCGCTTCGGCTCGCGCCATCGACCAGGTCACCACGATCGAATTCTCGGCGGCAACACTCGCCGCCCTCTTGCTCCGGCGCCCCGACATAGCCCGTTACTTTGAGGCGGCCTCCAGGCGCGTCGAGGCCATCCATGTCGAACATATCGTGCGGCTCAGCCGCTTCAGCGCCATGGCGCGAACCGCGCATTTCTTTCTCGAACTGGGGCAACGCATCCAGCCTGACGACCATTGCGGACCCGAGATGAGCTTTTACTGCCCGCTGACACAGGCCGACCTCGCGGATGCGCTGGGCATGACCCCCATCCACGTTAATCGCACCCTGCGGAAGCTGCGGGTTCTTGGGCTGGTTACTGTGGAGAAGAAGACCATCAGACTGCATGACTGCGACCGTCTCAGCAGGTTGTCGGAGTTCAACGCCGACTATCTGCACGACCGCCACGAACCAGTCAGTTAACTAAACGTTAATATTTGTTCTGGAGTTAACAAATGTTATATACATAGTTTACTCGCCATTTCATTATCTAATACGGCGAAGTAAATTCAATAGCATAGAGAGAGTTATTTGATAAAAATCTAGAAAGCGTCAAAAATCATTGGCGTTATCTTCGAAAAAGGATAAATCCCGATGGAAACACCACTGACAAGTGTCAGCGGGACTGAAGCATCACGTCCAGCCCGCAATGCAAATATCCGTGTCGTCGGATCGTCTAACCTATCTATCGCCCCGAACAACCAACAAATCGTCGTGGTCATCGATCACCGCGAACTCGCTCGCGAATGCCTGGTCAGCAGCCTGGCGGCGCAATCGCCGGCCCACAAGTTCCTCTCCTATTCATCGGTGGGTCATTGGCAGGAAGCCCAGACCCTGAACGCGCAGCAAGCGGCCATTCTGCTGGCCCTTGGCGACCGTCGCGTCACCGAACAGCGCTCGGTGGACCTGATCACCGAACTTGTGGCCGCCGCCGGCACCGTACCGGTCATAGTGGTTGCCGATACCGACGAATTGCCCCAGATCATCGCGGCGCTGCAATATGGCGCAAGGGGCTATATTCCCACCAATGTCGGTTTGCGGGTCGCGGCGGAAGCTATCGCGATGACCATCGCCGGCGGCCTGTTCGTACCGGCAAGCAGCGTGCTTGCCGTCAGCGCGCAATTGCTGGACCGCCGGACGCAGCAGCGCCAGGAACATTCGCTCTTTACCGACCGTCAGATGGCGGTGGTCGAAGCCCTGCGCCGCGGCCGGGCCAACAAGATCATCGCCTATGAGCTGAACCTGCGCGAGAGCACGGTCAAGGTCCACATCCGCAACATCATGCGCAAGCTGAACGCCACCAACCGCACGGAGGTCGCCTTCAAGATTCGCAACATGTTCCCCGAGTGAACAGAGGAACCCGGTCACCAGTACGCTCCATTCGCGAGGCATCGAAATGATCGTTTCCGCCCCCGTCCCCACCAGGGATTTCCAGACCTCGCGGCTACGGCAAATCCTGCTGCGGCGACGCACCACCATCGCGCTGGTGCTGGGTGCGGGGCTGGCTTTGTCGGTTGCCTCCTATCTGACGACCCCGCCGCGCTATTCCTCCGAGGCGGTCCTGACGCTCGCCGGCCGGCAATTGCAGGGCATGCCGAGCGAGGCGGTGATCTCACCGCTGCCCCAGGACAACCCGCGCCTGCAAACCGAGCTGGACATCATCGGATCGCGGTCGATGGCGGAGAAAGCCCTGGACCAGCTGACGGCGGCAGGCGTGATGCTGGATCCCTATCGCCGGCGGATGGGCCTCGCCGAAACCACCAGGGCCTTCATCCAGACGGCACTGGCGAACGTTATCCTCGCCAAGCCTGCGGCGGCCGCCCCGCCCCCTTCGGCCGAGATACGCCGGCAGGATACTATCGACATGCTGCTGAACAATCTCGGCGTCGCCAATGATGGGCACTCGCTGACGATTTTCGTCAGCTACAGGGCTGAAGACCCCTCGACCGCGGCAGCGGTCGCCAATGCCTTCGCCCAGGCCTATATCGACCATCAGGTCGATGTGCAGATGAGCGCCGTCGAGACCGTGCGAAATTGGCTTGGCGCAAAGGTCGCCGTGCTGCGCCGCGAAGTGGAATCGGCCGAAAACGCCCGCACCCAGTTCCTGCAGCAAGCCGGCATCGTGGAGGTCGATGGTTCGATCCTGCAGGCGCGGCGGGTGGCATCACTCGATCAGGAACTGGTCGATACCAGAGCCAGCCTTGGCGGCGCTCGAGCCCGGCTGACGACCGCGCAGGGTCTTGCTGCCGACGATGACGGTGTCGCATTCTCGGAAGTCCTGGCGTCGCCGACGATCCAGTCCTTCCGCATCGAGCAGGCGCGGCTGCAGCGGACAATCCAGGATATCAACAATGCCGGCGCCACCAAGAGCGGCGATCTGCCGGCGCTCACCTCGCAACTGGCCTCGATCAACGCGCAAATCGCGAGGGAAACCAGCCATGTGATCGATAGCCTGGCCAACGAAGTGGCCGTACTCGAAAGCAAGGAGCGCGGCCTCGATAGCGATCTGAAGGCAGCCCAGGCCGACCTGGCCCAGAGCAACATCGCCTTGGTCAAGGCCGCCGAACTGGATCGCGAAGCCACCGCGAGCCGCGCGATCTATGACAGCTATCTGACGCGATACAAGCAGACGGTCGAGCAGGACGGCATCACCGCGCCAGAAGCGCAGCTGATTTCGGCGGCACAGGCCGGCTCGGGCAGGACCGGTCAAAGCCTGTCCTTCGCGTTGATGCTCGGGATTGGCGGCGGCGGCCTTGCCGGCCTGGGGGCCGCGTTCCTGCGCGAAGTCACCGATAAACGCATCCGTTCCACTCGGCAAATCGAGGACGCAAGTGGCGGTCTTGAAATCCTGGGCACCATCCAGTCGCCCAAACGGCAGGGTGGCCAGCTCGCCAATGGCCCGACGCCTTTCGAGCGCTCGATCGCGACCCTGCACGCCACCTTGCGATCGAAGGCCGGCACCATCGGCGCGCAGATATTCACGCTCACCTCGTCGCTGCCGGGTGAAGGCAAGACGCTGGTGACAGCCGCGCTGGCGCGGTCGCTGGCAGCCGGTGGCTGTACGGTGCTGGTCCTCGATCTCGACCTTGATGACAAGAGCCTGGAGGAAGCCCTGCACGGAGTGCGGACAATTGCGCTCGATCAGGCATTGCACAATCGCGATCTCGCGCAGCCTGCCCGCGCCGATAGCGAGGCTGGCGATATCATGCTGATCGCCTGCCGGCCCGGCCGGTTGCCGCCCGAAGTGCTGCTCGATGCGAAGCGCTTCGGCGCATTGCTCGACGCGGCCCGGGAACGGTTCGACATGATGCTCATCGATACGCCAGCAATGCAAAAGCATGGCGTCGCATCCCAGGCCGCCGCGCAATCCGACATGACGCTGCTGCTCGTCAACACCGCCCGCACCTCGATCCAGGACGTCGCCTCGGCCGCCGAACAATTGCGTGGCGCCAGCCCTGGCGTCGTCGCCGTGGTCACCACCGATTTCACCAGGGCGGCGCCGTTTCCGCTCCGCGGCGATGCCGGCGAGCGCAAACCCGCCGGCAGCCTGTCTGCAGTCAAGCCGGCAAACAAAGGCCGGCCTTCCGGAGCATTGAGTGCATAGGGGTCTCATCGTGAACAATTGGAACCACAAGCCTGCAAGGACGATCGCGACCGCGCTGGCTCTCTCATTGAGCCTCGCTTTGCCCGGCTTCGCCCAGAACGCCGGCTACAAGGTCGGTCCCGGCGATACCCTGTCGGTGGTTGCCTATGGCAATGCGGCGCTTACCGGGCTCTACTCCGTCGATGACAGCGGCACCATCGGCTACCCCATTCTCGGCCATGTCGCCGTCGCCGGCCTGACGGCCTCCCAGATCGGGGAACGCCTGACCAGCGACCTGGTCGAGCACGTCGCCGGCCTGACGGCCACGGTCTCGGTCAACAGCTATGCACCGGTATTCGTGCTGGGTGATGTATCGACGCCGGGCAGCTACCAGTACCGGCCCGGGATGATTGCGCTGGAACTGCTGGCCGTGGGCGGCGGCATCAGCAAACCGAACGACGGCACGCAGAATTTTGGCCTGCAGTTCATCGCCACCCGCCAGCAATATGAGGACCTGTCGCTGCAAATCTTCGCCCAGCAGGTGAGGCGCCAGCGCATCGAGGCGGAGCGCGACGGTGTCCCCTTCAGCTTCCCGCTGCCTGCCGATACCAAACCGGCTGACCGCGCGGAGCGGCAGGCCATTATCGACGCCGAGGCCAATATCCTGACTGTACGCGCCCGAACTGCCGCCGCGGAGAACGATGGCCTTAGCGCTCAGGAAGTGAGCTTCAAGGCGGAGATATCGACCATCACTGAAGGCATCAGATTGCACGATGAGGAAATCGCCTCCCTTGAAGAGGATGTCGCCTCATCGCGAGCGCTGGTCGAGCAAAAACTCGCCACCGATGCCAGCCTGCGAGTGCGGGAGCGGAACCTTTCGGCGACCCGCCGCGATGCGCTGGAATTGCAGAGCGCCCGCGCCCGGGCGGAGCAGAGCCTGCTGGATCTCGGCCTGCGGCGAACAGTTCTGGCCAATACGCGCCAGAACGAGGCGGCGAGCGACCTGCGCGATCTGGAGATCGAGATTTCACGCGCCACCGCGAACCTGAACAGCCTGATGGCCAGCATGGGCGAACTCGCCTCGCTCGATGCGGCAGCAGCGCAGCAGCTGCCCCCCCGCACGGTCTATACGATCACCCGTATCATTGGGGGCGCTCGCGCGCAGATCGCCGCCTCCGAAATGAGCGAGATGCTGCCGGGAGACATTCTGCAGGCCACCAGCATTTTCGCCATGCCGGCGGCAACGGATACGGCGGGTATCGATTGAGGGCGGAGCCTAGACGGCCGCCTGGCTGTCGCTCCAGGCAGCATAGACCTCACGGACCCCATCGCGGAGAGCGATCTTTGGATGCCAGCCCATGCCATCGAGCTTGCTGGTTTCCAGGCGCTTGCGTGGGGTTCCGTCAGGCTTGGTGGTATCGCAGACGATCTCCCCCCTATAGCCGGCTATTTCGGCGACCAGGCGTGTCAACTCCATGATGGAGATTTCCTCGCCGCTGCCGATATTGACCGGCCCCGTGTCTTCGTAGTGTTCCAGCAGGAAGGTGCAGGCATCGGCGAGATCGTCGACATGCAGAAATTCACGCAGCGGCCTGCCACTGCCCCAAATGGTGACGGAGGACTGGTTCATCCGCCGGGCAGTGTCGATCTTGCGGATCAAGGCCGGCAGGACATGGGCGCTTTGGGCATCGAAATTGTCATTGGGGCCATAGAGATTGGTGGGCATGGCGGTAAAGAAGCGGCAGCCATACTGGCTTGCATAGGCCTCGGCCAGCTTCAACCCCGCCAGCTTGGCTATGGCGTAAGCTTCGTTCGTGGGCTCCAGCGCGCCGGTTAGCAGCGCGCTTTCGACGATGGGCTGGGCGGCCTCCCGCGGATAGATGCAGCTTGAGCCGAGCCAGAGCAGGCGTTCGACGCCGGTGCTGGCCGAGGCCTGCAGCACGTTCATCGCAATCATGGCGTTATCGTAGAGAAAATCCGCTGGATAGGTAGCATTGGCCAGGATGCCGCCGACGCGGGCGGCAGCGACGATAACCACATCCGGCCGCATGGTGCGCATCCAGCGCTCCACCTGGCTTTGCCGGCGCAGGTCCAGCTCGTGGTGCGAGACCAGCAACAGCGCGCAATCATGGGATTGCAGGCGCCGCACCAGCGCCGATCCGACCATGCCGGTATGACCGGCAATCCAGACGCGCTTGCCACGCAGGCTCAAGGGAGCCTCGACGTCACCACCCCATGACATCGTTACGTCCTCCTTCGAACGAGGACGAGCGGCGTTTGAGCGCCATGCACCATATAGCCCTTATCCAGCGGCAATTCGCCGAGATAGGCCCCGTCCTGGCCGGTGACGCCGATGATGAGTGCCGTCTTGCCATTCCACTTGCCATACATGAGCCCACGCTTCCCTCGCTGATCGTGCCCTCAGCATAGGGTTTGCCGGGCGCTTGCCACGCTGGCTAATCGGCTAGGCGACCGCAGCGGCCCTACCCCTAATGGCTGATAGCAACCGCTTCTCCTCCCCCAAAGCCTGCATTGAGCTGGCGAGATCCATGCCGCAAGCTGTTTGACGCAAGGGCTCAGGACCAATGACCATTATCTTTGCCAACCGCTATTTCAGCCCCGATCAATCGGCCACCAGCCGCATGGTTTCGAGCCTGGCTTTCGCGCTGGCGCGTGAAGGACACGATGTCGCCGTGCTGACCAGCCGCCAATTGCATGACGGCTCGCGCGAGGACTTGCCGGCAACGGAAGTTATCGAAGGGGTACGGGTTCACCGGCTCCGAACCACCCGTTTCGGGCGAAAACGTCTGGGTGGACGGCTGATCGACTACCTGACCTATCACGCAGCGACGGCGGCATGGCTGCTGGGCTCAGCGCAGCGCGACGACATTTGCATCGTTTGTACAGACCCTCCAATGCTGTCGGTGACAGCCGCCCTGCCCCTTCGCCTGAAACGGGCCAAGCTGGTCAACTGGATCATGGACCTGTTTCCCGAAGTCGCCATCGATCTTGGCTTGCTCAAGGCCGGCAGCCCGCCGGCAAGAATGGCGCTGGCGCTACGCGACTGGTCCCTCCGCCGCGCAGCGGTCAATGCCTGCCCGATTGGCACGATGGCGCGCTATCTGGAAAATCGCGGGATCGCCCCGGCGCAGCTGGCGATCAAGCACCACTGGTCCGAGGCGAGCGAAATTTATCCGGTCGAGCGGAGCCAGAACCGATTGCGCCGCGACTGGAACTATGGCGACGAACTGGTGATCGGCTATTCCGGCAATTTCGGCCGGGCCCATGATTTTTCCACCGTGCTGGACGCCGCCGAGCGGCTGCAGGGACGCCAGGACATACGGTTTCTGTTCATCGGCGACGGGCAGCAGCGCGGTGAGGTCGAGGCCATAGCCAATGTTCGCGGCCTCACCAACATCACCTTCAAGCCGCTGCAGCCGCGCGAGCGACTGGCCGAAAGCCTCGGTGTGGCCGATATCCACTTGGTGTCGCTGCTGCCGGCGCTGGAGCGCAGCATCATTCCCTCCAAGCTCTATGGAATCCTCGCCGCCGGCCGGCCGACGATTTTCATCGGCGACACGCATGGCGAGGTGGCCGGGGTCATTGCCGAAGGCCGCTGCGGGTTCTCGCTGGATATTGGCGAGGGCAAAAAGCTCGCCAATCTCATCGCCGATCTCGCCGATCACCCCGATACCGCGGCCAGCATGGGCCTGCGCGCCAAGACCCTGTTCGATGCCCATTATACCCACGAGCAAGGCGTCAGGGCTTGGCAGTCCCTCCTGACGTCGTTGACGGGCAAAGCCGAACCATCGACTTCGTTTCGGGTGCAGCGGGGGACACATGGATGAGCGGCGGCATCGTCGTCAGCCAGATGGGCGCCCGCATGCACTACGCGGTGCCGCGCATCCTCAATGAAGCCGGGCTGCTCGAACGGCTTTATACCGATATCTGCGCGGTGCAGGGATTTCCCAGATTGCTGAAATCGCTGCCGCAACGCATCCAGCCCCAGGCCGTGCGACGCCTGCTGGGCCGGGTGCCGACCGGGATTCCGACCGACCATATAAGCTCGTTTCCCGCAATGGGCGCGCTGCAGGTGATGGAGCGGATGCGCGCCAAGAACGCCAGAGAGGAAACGCCGCTGGGGCTGGCGGAAGCGCGGGCCTTTTCCCGAGCAGTCGTGCGCCGGGGCTTTTGCGGCGCTGCGGGATTTTACGGCATCGCCGGCGAATGCCTTGAACAATTGTGCGCCGCCAAGGCCAGGGGCCTGTGGACCGCCGTCGAGCAGATTATCGCCCCCCGCGACATGCTGGAGAGCCTGGTGGCGATGGAAGCCGCACGCTTCCCGGCTTGGGGCCACGCGGCTTTTGACCCACATGCCTGGGCCTTCGGCAAGCGCGAGCGCAATGAATGGGCAATCGCCGATCTCATCATCTGCCCCTCCCAATTCGTGCGCGCCGGTGTCATTGCCGAAGGTGGGCCTACTGAAAAATGCGTGGTCGTGCCTTACGGCATCGATCGTGAGCAGTTCCGGGTGCCGCCGCGTGGCCATCACGGCAAGCTGCGCGTGCTGACGGTGGGCGCGGTGGGACTGCGCAAGGGCTCTCCCTATGTGGTGGAAGCGGCGCGAGCGCTGGGGGACATAGCGGAATTTCGCATGGTTGGCGGGGTGGATGAACCGACCAGGAGCCTCGCGAAACTTCCCAATGTGCAATTGCTCGGCATTGTGGCGCGAACCGAAGTGGCGGCCCAGTTCGCCTGGGCCGACGTCTTCCTGCTGCCCTCGGCATGCGAGGGCTCGGCCACCGTGACTTATGAAGCGCTGGCGGCCGGCCTGCCGCTGGTCGTGACGCCCAATACGGGCAGCGTGGTCGAGGACGGCGTCAGCGGCGTGCTGGTGCCGCTGGGCGATGTCGGTGCCATTGTCGGCGCACTGCGGGCGCTCCACGAAGATCGCACAAGACTGGCGGCCATGTCGGCGGCGGCGATCCGGCGCAGCGGCGAGTTCGACCTCGATGCCTATGGCCGGCGGCTGTTGGCAGCGCTGGTCCCTTTGCGCCAGCGGCATGATCAGCCGGCGAGGATAGCGGAGCCGGCGGCGTGACCAGGCCCTTGCGCGTCGGCATGCTGGTGGGGTCGACAACCACCCGGGGCGGCGGCGTACCACAAGTCGTGCAATCGCTGAGCCATGCACTGATGGCGCGCGGCAGTGTGGAGGTCGAAGTCTTCAGCCTGCAGCACGACGCCGCCAGTGGCCTCGACTTCAACGGCATTCCGCTGCATGTGGCGCCGGTCCTCGGGCCGCGCGGTTTCAGCTATGCGCCATCGCTCCTCGACATGCTGCACGAGCGAGACCTCGATTGCCTGCACGTGCACGGCATCTGGATGTATCTGTCGGTGGCGGCGCAGCGTTGGCACAGCATGACGCGGCGGCCCTATATCGTTAGTCCGCATGGCATGCTGGACGGCTGGGCCATGCGCCACCAGCGCCTCAAGAAGCGCGCCGCGCGCCTGCTCTATGAGGATGCCCATCTGGGCCAAGCAGCCTGCCTGCATGCGCTGTGCGAATCCGAACGACGCTCGATCCAAGCGCTGGGCTACCAGCCGCCAATCAGTGTCATCCCCAATGGCGTCGATTTCGTTCCACAATCGGCAAAGCCGCCAGCATGGCAGGAGGCGTTCGCACCCCAAGCCAAGACATTGTTGTTTCTTGGCCGGGTCACCCCCAAAAAGCACGTAGAGGAACTGCTGCAGGCCTGGAACCTCGTATCGGTTGAAGCCGCGGCTCAGGCCTGGCGGCTGGTCGTGGTCGGCCCGATCGACACGGGTTATGGGATCGGTTTGAGCGACCTTCTTGCCGAAAACTCGCTATCTCAACCAATATGCCTGGCCGGTCCTGCTTATGGCCTCGCGCGGGCGGCGGCCTATCGGGCTGCCAGTGCCTTCATCCTGCCGTCCATCAGCGAAGGTCTGCCGATGGGAGCGCTTGAGGCCTTGTCGTGCGGGCTGCCGTGCCTGCTGACACCGCAATGCAACCTGCCCGAGGCATTCGATGCCGGCGCGGCGATCGAGATCGGCTCCGACGCCAAAGCGATCGCCAAGGGATTACTGACCCTGTTCAACCTCAGCGAGCAACAGCGCAAAACCATGGGCCGGAACGGCAAGCGGCTGGTTGCCGGTCACTTCGCCTGGGAGCGGTCCGCAGGCCAGCTCGAAGCGATTTATCGCCAGGTCACGGCGTCGCAGGGCTGTGTAAGCGCAGCCTGACCGGCCGGGCGGGATTACCGACATACACCGTATAGGCCGCAAGATCGCGAGCGGCCACGGCACGGGCCCCCAATACCGCCCCTTCCCCGATGCTCACGCCTGGCCCCACAAAGGCTTCAGCCGCGACCCAGGCGTTCCTGCCAACGGTGATAGGCCTGCAAACGAGCGGAAAGTCGATGTCGTCGATGTCGTGTGTGCCGGTGCAAAGGTGGGCGCGCTGCGACACGATCGCGCCGTCTTCGATGCTGATGGGCGCCACGTTGTAGCAAATCACCCCAGGACCAAGCGAAGCGTGCTCGCCCATGCGCAGATGGCCTGGCCACCAGATCCGCACGCTTGAGCGCACCACGGCGGTCGCGCTGAGCTGCGCGCCGAAAAGCCGCAACAAGGCCCGCCGCCAGGGCATGAAGCGCGATGGGGTCCATGCTGCGAGAAGGCTCCATGCGAGCATCCATGCGCCGCGCGCGAACCGATGGCGGAGCGAAAAGGTGGGACCACCAAAACGCGGCTTCGCGCCCGCCAAAGACAACGGGCCTGGACGGTTTCGGCTTGTTGTGGTTTCCATGGCCTCTGTCCCCCCTTCGGCGACCGCTCACACCGGCAGCCCCTGCTCGCGGCGGCGGCGCTCGGCGATCTTGATGACGATCATATATTCGTAGCTCGCCAACAGGCGGCAATAGGCATAGCCCTGCCAGCCGTCGAGGAAGCCGCCCCGCCAGAGATACATGTAGAGGAAGCGCAAAAACGGGCGCATGGGCAGGCGATAGGAGATTTCCTTCAGCGTGCGGCGGCGGCGGTTGGGATCGCGGCTGAAGAGGCCGGACCAGCTGATGCCGTTTTCGAGCATTTCGCGAGACAGCTCGGCCTCGGTCGAGGAGTATTTGTTGTGCTTGTCGTACCAGGCCTGCATGCCCTTGTTGAAACTGTAATGCAGGAAATGGGCCTTCAACTCGCCGCTGGGTCCATCTCCGACGCAACGGGCATGAATATGGCGCTCCCAGAACACTCGGTCTGGGCGCACAAACCGGGTGATCCAGGTCGGATAGAGGCTGCTGTGGCGAATCCAGCGGCCCATGAACATATTCTTGTAGCGGGCGCGGAACAGCACTTCGGGCCGCTCCGGGTCGGCGGCGATAGCCAGCATCTCGTCGCGCAGATCGTCCGGCGTCAGCTCGTCGGCATCAGGCGTATAGACCCAGCGGTTCTTGAACTCGATCTGCTTGAGGCTGAACGTGCGGTGATCGGCCTCGTTGTCATATTTTCGCTGATAGACGCGCACACCGGCAGCCCGCGCGATCTCGACGGTGCGGTCGTCGCTGAACGAGTCAAGCACGACGATATCGTCCGACCAGGAGACCGAATCGAGGCACGCCTGAAGATTGGCCTCCTCGTTGAGGGTCATGATGAGCACCGAGATATTGGTGCCGACGCCTGCCGCCCGCAACGGGCGCGCGACAGATGACGGGGCGTCGAGCAGGTCGGTCATCAAGCATTACCCCCTGGATGATCGGCGAGCTTGGATGCTTTGGGCGCGATATCGGAGGCAGCGCGATGGCGTCCGGTCGTTGTGACGAAGCCGACATGCAGGCCGACCGGCACGATCAGCGCCGCCAGCATCACAGGATCTGGAATGCCCATCACCAGGGCGCCATAGGCGATGGCACCGCAAAGGAACGAGACCGCGATCAGCAATGCCGTGGTTTGCCCGCAAGACAGCCCACGCTCCTGCAACAGATGATGCAGATGCAGGCGGTCAGGGCGGAACGGACTATGGCCGGCCGCCATGCGCGTGCAAATCAGCACCAGCGTATCGGTGATCGGCACGATGACCAGCCAGAGCAACAGCGAGAACGACAGGCTGTTGTCGCCGCTGGCGAGCTTGAGGATCAGAAAGGCGATAGCGGTCCCCAGCATGGTGCTACCGGCATCGCCCATGAACACCGCAGCGCGGCTGCGCCAGCGATTGCGCAGGTTGAAGACGAGAAACCCCACGATCGCGGACATCAGCACCAGGGCTTCCACGGCAATATCGAGCCGGTCGATGGATTGGGCCAGTAGCGCCAGCCAGAAAAACGACAGGGTCAGATAGCCCCCTGCCAGGCCATCGACGCCATCGAGCATGTTGACTGCATTGGTGGTGCCGACGATGAAAATGACGGCCAGCGAGCGGCGCGACAGCCAAGGCAAGGTTCAGCATTTCCGGCGGCATCGGCGCAAATAGTCGAACCGCACCATCAAGGCCAAAACTGACCAATACGATGGCGATGGCAACCTGGATCAGCAGGCGCGTCCTGGCGGCAAGCGGGCGGCGGTCGTCGATGAAACCGACTAAGGTGATGACGCAGAGGCACAGGGCCGCGACCGGCGGCAGGCCCGCGCTGAATCCCATGCCGATATTGCTGACCAGCACACCGGCGAACATGGCGATGCCGCCGCAAAGAGGAACCGCCCCTTCATGAAACTTGCGCGCATCGGGCCGGTCGACAAGGGCCAGCTGCAAGGCCACCGGACGCAGCCAGGTGATCAGCAGCGCCGTGATCAGAAACGCGTTCATGCCGTAGATCAGATAGACCCCCATGGCATTTGCTCCTCGAAACTCCTGTCGAGGCAAAGCTATGCCGCTCCGGATACCTGTTCGATTCCGCAATTGAGGGGACCGCCCTAATACGAAGGGCTGGGGTCGACGCCAGTTGGCGATGGAGGAGGCCGGCCCTCCCCCCATAAGGATGAGCGCCGCTCACGCAAGCGGTAGGATATTCCGGCTCATCGGACGCCCCACACTCACGAAATAGGCTGTAGTGCAAAATCAGCTACAATTGACCCATGGTCGTATTCCAATTCCCGGAACCTCCACGACGAAATTGATTGTGCCTGTGGTGCTAGCCGGTGGCCAGGGCACGCGGCTATGGCCGAAAGTGACGATGCTGGCCGAAAACCAGTTGATCTACCTGCCGCCGGGCTGCACTCACCGTCTGGCGAATCCCGGCAATATCCAGCTGGAATTGATCGAGGTCCAGACCGGACCCTATCTCGGCGAGGACGACATCATCCGCATCGAGGACGAATTTGGGCGGGCTTAGAGGCGAACCTTTACGTACCGAAGCGTCAAAACCGATAGATCGGGGCTAACAGTCACCCCCTCCCAGCCTCCCCCATCAAAGGGGGAGGTGCCTCTCCACTCCTGGGGCTCGATTGTGCCACACCCACCAGCAGACACCTCCCCCTTGATGGGGGAGACTGGGAGGGGGTGACTCTCAGGGCCGATAGGGTCCCCGCCTCAGCTCCCAATCACCAGCTTGGCGTACAGCTGCTCAGCCAATTCCTCTGGCGTGTTCACGGCGCCATGCAGCACGATATCAGGCGATTTCGGCGGTTCGAACGGGGAATCGATGCCGGTGAAGTTTTTGATTTCCCCTGCCCGCGCCCGTGCATAAAGCCCCTTGGGATCGCGCGCCTCGCACACTTCCAGCGGCGTATCGACATAGATTTCGGTGAACGGAATATCGCCCGCGATCTCGCGCGCCAATTGCCGTTCCTTGGCGAACGGCGAGATGAACGACACCAGCACCACCAGCCCCGCATCGGCCATCAGCCGCGCCACTTCGGCGACACGACGCACGTTTTCGACACGCGCCGCCTCGGTGAAGCCCAGATCCTTGTTGAGCCCGTGGCGCACATTGTCGCCATCCAGGATATAGGCGTGGCGGCCCTCGGCGGTCAGGCGTTTTTCGATCAGGTTGGCGATGCTGGACTTGCCCGAACCCGACAGGCCGGTGAACCAGAGCACCTGTGGGGTCTGCCCCTTCATCGCCCCGCGCACCTGCCGGTTCACGTCGAACGACTGATAGGTCAGGTTCTGCGCCCGGCGCAGGCCGAACTCGATAGTCCCTGCTCCCAAGGTCGCGTTGGAGAGCCGGTCGATCAGGATGAACCCACCCGTCAACGCGTTTGAGGCATAGGAGTCAAAAGCAATCGGCTTGTCGGTCGCGACAGTGACCGTGCCGACTTCGTTGAGGTCGAGCTTGGTCGCCGCCGTCTGCTCCAGCGTGTTGACATTGGTGCGGAATTTGAGATCGGTGATCGTGGCCGGCACCAGCTGCGAGCCGATCTTGAGCAGGTAGGAGCGGCCGGGAAAGGCAGATTCTTCGCTCATCCAGACCAGCCTGGCCTGGAACTGGTTGGAATATTCCGGCGTCTCGCCGCCATGGGTCAGCACGTCGCCGCGCGAGATATCGACTTCCCGGTCCAGCACCAGCGTCACTGCCTGCCCCGCGGACGCATGGCCCAAATCGCCATCCATGGTGACGATGCGCGCCACTTTTGCCGGCTTGCGCGAGGCCGCGATCAACAGTTCATCGCCCACGGTGACCCGGCCCGATGCAACGGTGCCGGAAAAGCCGCGGAAATCCAGATTGGGCCGGTTGACCCACTGCACCGGAAACCGCATCGGCTGGGCCGACAGGTCTTCGCTGACATCGATGGTTTCCAGATATGGCACCAGCGAGGGGCCGTTATACCAGGGCGTCTGCGCGCTTTGCGCCAACATATTGTCGCCCCGCAGCGCCGAAACCGGAATGGCCGCAAGCGTCTTGAAGCCCAGCGGCTCGGCAAAGGCGCGATATTCAGCCTCGATGCGGTCGAACACGGACTGGTCGTAATCCACCAGGTCGATCTTGTTGATCACCAGAACGACATGCTTCACCCCGATCAACGACAGGATGAAGCTATGGCGCCGCGTCTGCGTCAGCACGCCCTTGCGCGCATCGATCAGCACCAGTGCCAGTTCGGCGTTCGAGGCGCCGGTCGCCATGTTGCGGGTATATTGCTCGTGGCCGGGCGTATCGGCGACGATGAACTTGCGCTTATCGGTGGAAAAGAACCGATAGGCGACATCGATGGTGATGCCCTGCTCCCGCTCGGCGGTCAGCCCGTCGACCAGCAGCGAAAAATCGATGCCCTCATCGCCGGTCGTGCGATTGCGGCTTTCATTGCGCAGGCTCGCCAGCTGGTCGTCGAGGATCAACTGGCTGTCATAGAGCAGGCGGCCGATCAGGGTGGATTTGCCATCGTCGACGCTGCCGCAGGTCAAAAAGCGCAGCAACGACTTGTCGGTCTGCTGGGCCAGCCAGAGGTCGAGATCGGTATCTGGGGTCGCTTGGGACAGGGCCATCTCAGAAATACCCTTCCTGTTTCTTTTTTTCCATCGAGCCAACGCTGTCGCTGTCGATCAACCGCCCTTCCCGCTCCGAAGTGCGGCTGGCCTGCATTTCCATGATGATGGAGGGCAGGTCGGCAGCCGTCGAACGGATCGCGCCGGTCAGCGGGTAGTCGCCCAATGTACGGAACCGCACGACATCATCGTGTGGCGCCTCGCCCGGCTCGAAGCGGAAGCGGTCGTCATCGATCATGATCAGCGTGCCGGACCGTTCGACCACCGGCCGCTTGCGCGCGAAATACAGCGGCGGAATCTCGATATTTTCCGAATAGATGTAGGTCCAGATATCCAGCTCGGTCCAGTTGGAGATCGGGAACACCCGCATGCTCTCGCCCGGATTGAGGCGGGTATTGAACACGCGCCAGAGTTCGGGGCGCTGGTTCTTGGGGTCCCAGGCATGCTGGCCGTTGCGGTGAGAAAATACCCGCTCCTTGGCGCGGCTCTTTTCCTCGTCGCGCCGCGCGCCGCCGATCGCCGCGTCATAGCGGCCCGCATTCAGCGCTTGGCGCAGCGCCTGTGTCTTCATGATATCGGTAAAGCGCGACGAGCCGTGGTCGAACGGATTGATGTTCTGCGCCAGCCCCTCGGGATTGGTATGGGTGATCAGATCGAAGCCATGCTGCTCGGCCATCCGGTCGCGGAAGGTGATCATCTCGTGGAATTTCCACGTCGTATTGATATGCAGCAGCGGGAACGGAATGCGCGAGGGAAAGAACGCCTTGCGCGCCAGGTGCAGCAGCACGCTGGAATCCTTGCCGATCGAGTACATCATCACCGGCCGCTCGAAACTGGCGGCGACCTCGCGCATGATTTCGATGCTTTCGGCCTCAAGGGCACGCAAATGGGTCATTTTATCGGACGTCAATTGGCCATTCCCGGATCATGTCCTGCCCGCTGCAACGGGCTGTTTCAATGCTGGTGGTTATTCGCGCCAGCGCAGGCGAGCAAGCCGAAACTGGACGCGCGGGCTGCCTCCCGGAATAATGCACCAGCACTGCGCGCCGCCATGGCCGAATTATCCACGCAACCCCGCTGGGCAGTCCGGCGGCGGGGCCGGTGGGGCACGGCTTAGAAAAAAAGTTCTTTCAGCGCCAAAATGTGTATCCAGGACACCGAAACCGCCGAAATTAACTGACGCTCGCGATATCTTACTTGTCTGTGAACAAAAAATGGCAAGTATCGCGCAGTGCAAACACATCGTTTACGGAGATACCAGTGACCAAGCGCGTACGGACAGCAGTCTTTCCCGTTGCCGGTCTGGGAACGCGGTTTCTGCCCGCCACCAAGGCGCTGCCCAAAGAGATGCTGACGGTGGTCGACCGGCCCCTGATCCAATATGCCGTCGATGAGGCGCGCGAAGCCGGCATCGAGCACTTCGTCTTCGTCACCGGCCGCAACAAGGGCGTGATCGAGGATCACTTCGATCGCCAATTCGAGCTGGAAACCACGCTGGAACTGCGCGGCAAGTCCAAGGCGCTCGACGAATTGCGCCAGGACCTGCCCTCGGCCGGCCGCACCTCGTTCACCCGCCAGCAGGAGCCGCTCGGCCTCGGCCACGCCGTATGGTGCGCGCGCCATATCGTGGGCAGCGAGCCCTTCGCCTTGCTGCTGCCGGATATGTTGTTCAAGGGCAATCCGGGCGTGCTCAAGCAGATGATGGATACCTATGAGGCAACCGGCGGCAATGTCATCGCCGTCGAGGAAGTGCCGCCGGCCGACGTCTCATCCTACGGCATCATCGCCCGTGGCGATGGCCCCGACGACAATTTCGCCATCACCCAGATGGTGGAAAAGCCCAAGCGCGAGGAAGCCCCCTCCAACCTGATCATTTCGGGCCGCTATATCCTGCAGCCGGAGATTTTCACGCTGCTGGCCGACCAGCCCAAGGGCGCCGGTGGGGAAATCCAGCTCACTGATGCCATGCAGACGCTGATGACGTCGCAGCCGTTCACCGGGGTGAAATACCAGGGCAAGTCGTTCGACTGCGGCTCCAAGATCGGCTTCCTGACCGCCAATGTCGTCTATGCCCTCGATCGCGACGATATCCGCGACGGCTTCATCGCCGAACTGCGCAAGCTGGACCTGGGCGACCACCTGGACTTCACCGTCGCCGCCCAATAACGCGCGCCAATCTTGCAGACACGCGTTAAACATGGCCACGCCAGGCGCGGGCGACCAGCCATATCGATATGGTGCATGGACTAAAAAAGGACCGACAATATCAGCCAGCCTAGCCAGAGCGTGAAGGCCCACGCGGCAATCGTCAGGGATATGATGACGTAGATGCGGGGCATTGCGCTTCTCCTCGCCACAGTGATCGAAGAGTCGCCTTTCAGAATGTCTAACCATATTGTTAAACTTGAGGCAGTCCACAGCACATAAGGGGATCTGCGGGACTCAAGAGGGTTGGCGCGAATAGATCGCCTTGGACCGGTTTTTGCGAAAGAGATCCGATCTCATGACTGGATCCGGCGATCTGACACTATCAAATCGCCGGCTTTAGGCGGCAGGCAGCGCCAGCCGCTCGTCCAATTCCGGCATTGCCATCGGCGCGCTGGCAATGCCGGCAAAGGCCGCCATCACGCCGCGCGCAGCCTTGCGGGCAAGCTGCACGTTCTGCTCGCTCAGATAGGCGAACGCCTCTTCCAGCTCCTCCGGAATGCCCCCCCCGTGGTCGACGATCAATTCTTCGGTCAGCGCCGTCACCACGTAATGGCGCGCGGCCGCATCGTCGGCGAGATCGGCAACACGGGCGTGCATGACCAGCTTGGCGAACAGGTTGCGCATCCCCTCGCCCAGCCCGCATCGTGCCAGCAGCGCATTGAGGGCCGGCCGGCTGCCATTCTCCAGTAGCGAAAATACCTTGTCGCGCGGCGTCTGGCCCAATTCGGCCAGGCAATCGGCAAAGAACATGACATGGCCAGTGACCACCGCATGCAACAGCAGCCGCGTATTCAATTGGTTGGACACGATAAGCTCGGCCGCAAATCCCGCCTGCGCCTTGACCGCCTCACGCTCGCCGATGGACGATAGAGCGGTGTCGCCGCTATTGCGCAGCAGGCGCTCCAGCCGGTCGCCGGCCAAAGCGCCCTTGACGAGACGCGAGGCGCCCAGCGCCGCGGCCACCTTCTGCACCAGCATGGCCCGAACGGAAGCCGGCAGGTCGCGGCGCCCCAACAGCGCCCCGCGCATTTCGGCATCGTGTCCTTCGCTCTGCGCCAGCGCTTGCAACAATGCAGCGCCCACCGGCACCTCCGGCCGCCGCAGCAGCCGCAAGGTCACGGGCCGCTCCTGCCGGGCAATCAGGGCCACGGCCAGCCGTTCGCTGATATTGACGCGCTGGCACACCGCCACCAGCATCGAGGGGTCGAAATTGCGGACCAGGCCCATGATGTCGGCATCGATCAGCACTGGCGAATATTGCAGCACGGCGCGCGAAATTACCGAGCTGTCATGCAGCAGTGCCAGCATGATCGGACGCGGCGCCTCATCGGCATGCAGCAACCCATAGGCCAGCGCCGCACGCACCTTGACGGAAGGATCATCGAGGAAATTGATCAGCGACGCATAAAGCGCTGCCTGCTCGTCGGCAGGGCCCCGGTGGTTGAGATAGGCCATTGCAGCAAGATGCGCGGCGCTTCCGCGCTCCTCGCTATCGCTGGATTTAGACAGCTGGACAAAGTCCTTATACGCAACCATTCCGCTCTCCGGATACCGGAGATCAAGCTAGCGGCGAAGGTTTAAGGAACGGTTCACCATACCGGCCGGCATGGTCCGCTTAACGCAGCCTAGAGAGCGGCGGATATATAGGCGAACAAACTGCTCGCAACCTGGATCGCCAGAACTACAATACCCCAGCTGGCCAAGGCCAACCCAAGGATGGTCCAACCCCTCGGTATAGAGACAAATCGATCTGCGGTTGCAATCGCACGGCGCATGGCACCCTCCTTACACCCAGACGAACCGGCTGCTTGCTGTGATTACGCGCGGAGACCTTTAACAGGCTCTAAATCCATCCCTCGAGTTTTTCACAAATACTCAGTCTGCCGATCCAAACTTTACTTATCCCTGACCATTGGTAAATGCCGAGGGGCAGTTTGCGTTCCTATTGCCCATAGAGTTGGGTAAAAAATGCACTGCCGCCGGCGCCCACCGGGTTCAGCGGCGATTGTGGCTGCGCCTGCTCCTCATTCTTGAACAGCCCGGTAAACGACATGTTGGCCGGCGAAAAGCGCGACGGTACCACCGGCTCGGCGTTGGCAACCGGCTGGTTCGCCAATTGATGGGCCGCGAACTCCGCCGATGGATTGCCGCCGGCCTCGTGCTTGGAGACCAGCGCCCGATAGACCTGCCGGATCGTGCGCGGCTGGCCCTGATCGTAAAAAATGCTCTTGTTGGCCTCGGCCTGGCGCGGAAATAGATTAGCGGCGATCTGGTCGGGGTTCTGCAGGCCGGCGTTGAACATTTTCTCGGCGCCCTGCGCTCCCAGGAAATGGGCGATATACAGTTCACCCGCGCTCGGCTGCCGCCCGAATTTGGCACGCAGATAATCGCCATTCGATTTGGTGAAGGCAGCCGCCAGGTCGGACGCGATCTGCGGATCCTCGCGCAGCTTGAGGATTTGCGCCCGCACCTGCGGGTCACGAACCTGATAATTGCCGCCATTCACCTCGATCTGGTCGGCATATTGCTGATAACCCAGCCGAGGCCCCTGCTCCTTCATGGTCTGCAGCCAGGTAGCGTCGAGGAACTGGAACAGGCCCGTGGCGGAGGACGTTTGAGCCTTGGCCTGCGGATTGAGGCTGCTCTCGCGCATCGCGGTTTGCAGCAGGTAGTCGAAGTCCACGCCATTGCGATCGCCCGCCGAAGTCAGGACGTAGGCAAGGCTTTGCGGTATCGCGATTGGCTGGACGCCCATCAATCCATCTCGGGGAGAATTGTTGGTGTTAATGAAACACTAACCCAGGTTAACACCCCGTTAACCCAACCTTCCCTACTCACGCGTCGCCAGCGCCGTATCGTCATCATCATTGACGCCGGACCGCCACGCCGTATGGAATTTGGAATCGATGTCCTGCACCAGCACTTCGACTTCCAGGCCCTTGGCCGATTGCAGCCGCGCCGCCGCAACGGCCGCGTCGATCGCCTCCTGCTTGGTTTCGAACGGGCTCTGGTCGGAGCCGTGAAAACTCACCTTCCAGTGACTGTCCGAGCGCGCGACGATGAAATGATGGGTTGCCATGAACGCCTCCTCCGCCTGCTGACAACGCGGAGGAGGCCTGCCTGTTGCATTGTCGCAGAGACGGTCTCTCAATCTTGCGATTGCCAGCGCGAGACGATCTCGTCCAGCTTCGGCCGCGGCCGGTCCTCGATCGTGGCCACTGGCGTGCCGATCTGCACGAAAGCCACGAACCGCTCGCCATCGCGCGCACCCAGCATGCGGGCGGCCTGCACATCCATGGAATACCACCGGCTCACCCAATTGGCCGCATAGCCCAGCGCGAACGCCGCATGCACCAGGTTGAGCGCCACATTGCCGGCCGACAGGAACTGCTCCCATTCCGGCACCGTGGGATGCGGCTTGGGCGCCGACAGCACGCCAATGGTCAGCGGCGGCGGCAGGAACCGCATCTGCTCGCGTTCGATGCTCGCAGCGTCCATGTCCGGGGTCTTCGCCTTGGCCATCGCGGCCAGCTTCTCGCCAATCACCGCCCGCTCGTCGCCAGTGTAAAGCACCAGACGCCAGGGGTTCAGCTTGCCATGGTCGGGCACGCGCGTACCAATGGTCAGGATCTGCTCCAGCTCCGCCGCATTGGGTCCCGGTTCCTTCAGGAACGCCTGCCCCACCGACCTGCGGGTCATCAGATAATCGCGCATCGCTGCATTGGCTGGCATCATCGTCTCCTTGGCTATCCGGCAATCCAATATCCAGACCGCTTCTGTCAGGATAGCCCCCACGCGCCACTCACATAAAAGCGCAATTCACATAAAATCGTCTGTGCTGGCACATAGGCCTGTTCCAAAGTGCGACCGTCTATGACACAGCTTTTCCCCAATCGCCGCCTACTGCGTCGCAGCTTTCGACACGACGCCAGACTTTGGGCGCGCCTACCGGGGCCGGGGAAACATATGCGTTCAGGAACAATCTTTGCCCTCCTGCTGCTCTTGCTGGCGCCTCTGGCGCCCGTGGTTTTCGTGCCGCCCGCATGGGCGCAGGACGCCACCGCCGAAATGCCGCCAATGCCGCGCCCGCGTCCCAATCGCGATGCGACCCCGCCAGCCGTACCGCCCGGCCAGCAGACCCCCGCGACCGATGCGATCAGCGCCCTGACCACGGTGCCCCAGCCCGTCTCGCTCTCTGCGCGGATCACCGAGGATGGCACCACCATTCCCGAGGGACTGGTCTGGCGTATCTTCGGCGCCACGCCCGATGCCAGTGGCGAGCTGGCGCTGGTTGCCAAATCCGACGAGGCCGCCGCGTCGGTGGAGCTGCCGCCGGGCGAATATGTCGTTCACGTCGCCTATGGCCGCGCCCAGGCCAGCGATACGCTGACCGTCACCGAAGGAACCAATGAGAAGAGTTTCGTCATCGGTGCCGGCGCATTGCGGCTCAATTCGGCTATCGCCGGCGACATCCCGATTCCCGCCGCCCTGCTGACCTTCGACATTCTCACCGGGGGCGACGATGCAAACCGCACGCCGATCGCCGAGGGCCTGCGGCCCAATGAGATCGTCACCCTCAACGCGGGCACCTATCACATCGTCTCCCATTTCGGCACGGTGAACGCCGTGGTGCGGGCCGATCTGCGGGTCGAGCCCGGCCAGCTCACCGACGCGACGCTCTACCAGAAGGCCAGCCAGATCTCGTTCAAGCTGGCGTCCGAAGAGGGCGGCGAGGCGATTGCGGACGTCGAATGGACCGTCAAGGGCGATGACGGCACGACCCTGTTTACCGATGTCGGCGCCTTCCCCGCCACCGTGCTGGCCGAGGGCGAATACCGCGTCTTGGCCAAGCAGGGCGAAACGGTCCACAATCGGGAATTCGAGGTCCAGGCTGGCGTAGCCACCGAAATCGAAGTGCTGACCACCGCTTTTTAGGGCGTGCTATGGAGTGTGTTTCAAGGCCGTCATCGAGCGCTTGAGACACCCCCTCCCAGCCTCCCCCATCAAGGGGGAGGTGCCTCTCCACTCTTTGAACTGGATCGAGTTCCCACCCACCGGCAGACACCTCCCCCTTGGGGGAGGCTGGGAGGGGGTGTGCGTAGCCACCGACCAATGGTCAGCAATCAATGCCGGAGTCCTTACCCTCTATAGGACCCATCGACCCTCAAAGCGTTTGTCATGATGATGTGCGAGCTTCGGCTGGCAAGCCCCAGTCATGCCGCTTTGTGCCCGCTATATGGCCTGCCGCTGCTCGACCGACCGGCATTTGCACAGGTCCGGCGATCACGTCTTGCCTATTGATGACAGCCGCGCGATGGCACAAATTGCGCACCGAACAAGCCCGGAGAGTTAGCCGTGACCTTTAATGTCCTGTCCCGCCCCAAACTGGCCGCCTTTGCCGCTGCCTGCCTGCTGACAGTCACCCTGCCGTCCGGCGTCGCCATGGCGCAAAAGATCAAGAACAAGACTCCCGCCGCCGAAGCCAGCGTTCCTAAAACCGAAGTCAATGTCGACATTCCAACCATCGAAGCCGTCGGCTCCAGCGTCGATGACGCCACGCTGCGCGCGATTTTCAGCGGCAATATCGTCGATAATGCCCAGGCACTGGCCGGCCTCGACGCGACCAGCATCACCATTCCCACCATCACGCTGCATTTTGTGTCCAAGGCCGGTGAAACCGACAATAGCGGCGACGTCACCTTCCAGAACCTGGTGCTCGACAACGTCGCCGATGGCGTCGCGGGCTCCTTCAGCCTGGGCGGCATAGCCCTGACCAGCACCGAAGACATCGCTGCCAATTTCGGCGCCATGTCCGCCAAGCAGCTCAATATCGGTGGCGTACTGGGCATTTATGGCCTTGTCGACGCTGGCAACCCAACCGAACTGCAGACCATCTATAGCGATTTCAGCGCTGCCGGCGGCACCTTCTCCGCCAAGGATATGAACTGCACCATCGGCACCAGCGCGGTTGCCGATTTCAAGGCCCGGCCACTCAAGACCAATTTCATCGATATGATGGCCATGTTCAAATCGCTGGAGGCGGAGAGTGACACGCCCTCGCCCCAGACCATCGGCCAGCTTATCCGCATGTATGCCGATATCTTCACCGCCTTCGAATCTTCCCCCGCAACCTTCGGCGGTTTCGATTGCAAGGGGACCGATGACGCCGGCCAGCCGATGGATTTCTCCATCGCCGGCATGACCATGGATGGCCTGTCGCCCGGCAAGTATCCGGCTGTCACCATCGAGGGCATGCGCGTCGCCTTCGAGGGTGATGGCGAAGTCAGCATCGGCAGCATGACCTTCAAACCCATGGATTTGAGCGGCCCGATCGCCGCCGTGGCCGCAGCCCCCGCCGCCATCGACGAAGCCTGGCTGACCACCAATCTGCGCGCGCTGATCCCTACCTTTGCCGGCTTCTCCTTCGCCGACGTAACCGTAGATATTCCCGATCCCGACAATGCCGCAGAACGTATCAACGCCAAGCTGGGCGCTTTCGATCTGACGCTGGATGACTATCTCAACGCCATCCCCACCAATATCTCGATGACCGGCGATAACTTCGCCATCGATCTGCCCAAGACGGGCGGCGATGAACAATTGCAGCAATTGCGCGATCTTGGCATCACCTCGCTCGATATCGGTTTTGGCGTCAAAGCAGCCTGGGATGAAGCCACCGACGCCATCAATATCGAGGATGTTTCGATCACCGGCGCCAACCTCGCCAGCGTCGCCTTCGCCGGCACCATCGGCAACGCCACCAAGACCCTGTTCGATATCAATCCCGACAACGCCCTCATGGCCGCCATGAGCCTCGTGGTCAAGAATCTCAAGGTCGATGTGGCCGATTTTGGTCTGGCCGATATCGCGATCGCCGCCGCCGCTGCCGATCAGGGTTCCGACGCCGCCACCATGCGCCCGATCTTCGCCGGGCTGGCGGAAGGTGGTGTCATCGGCATGCTCGCCGGTGCCAGCGAAGGCCAGAAGGTCGGCAAGGCCATCAGCGCCTTCATCCGCGGCGATGCCAAGTCGCTCAGCATCGAAATGACCCCCAAGGATCCCGCGGGCCTGAGCTTGATCGACTTCATGAGCGCCGAAGACGATCCAACCGCCCTGCTCGGCAAGACCAACATCACGGCGACCGCGAAATAAGCCGAACCCAGCGGCCCCGCTCCGGCGGGGTCGCCCCGAATGATGTAGGCCTACCGCTACAACGCCTTCAGCGCTGTAGCGGCCGCCTTCAGGCCCCATTGCAACAACGCA
>CAVQVF010000020.1:0-970640 GCA_963717095.1 uncultured Alphaproteobacteria bacterium | reverse complement strand
GAATCGAACCCTCGTCGTAAGCTTGGGAAGCTTCTGCTCTACCATTGAGCTACACCCGCGACCGGCTCTTGATGCTTGAAAAGCGTCGATGCGTCAAGCGGGGGACTGCTGAGCGGCCAGGCTGCGCGTCGGGCCCGTTGACGCGACATCGTCGGCGCTTGCGCGGCGGCGTCGTGGATGCTTTAGGGACACCATCTTTCATGGCCGCCTCCCAATTGGGGGGTGGCCATCTCTTCGGGCAGGTCCAAAACCATGATTCGTCTTGAAAGCATCGGCAAGCAGAACGGTAAGCAGATCGTTTTCATCGACGCCTCCGCAGCGCTGCAAAAGGGCGAGAAGATCGGCCTGGTCGGCCCCAATGGCGCAGGCAAGACCACGCTGTTTCGGATGATCACCGGACAGGAGCAGCCCGATGAGGGCCAGGTCTCCGTCGATCGCGGCGTGACCATCGGCTATTTCAGCCAGGATGTCGGCGAAATGGCTGGCCGCAGCGTCGTCGCCGAAGTGATGGATGGCGCGGGGCCGGTCAGCGCGCTGATCGTGGAGATGCGGGCGCTCGAAGCCGATATGGGCGATCCCGACAAGGCCGACGACATGGACGCCATTATCGAGCGCTATGGCGAAGTGCAGCACCAGTTCGAGGAACTGGACGGCTATTCGCTGGACGGGCGCGCCCGCGAAGTGCTGGACGGGCTCGGCTTCAGCCAGGAAATGATGGATGGCGATGTCGGCGCGCTATCGGGCGGCTGGAAGATGCGCGTGGCTTTGGCGCGTATCCTGCTGATGCGGCCCGATGCGCTGCTGCTCGACGAGCCGAGCAACCATCTGGATCTGGAAAGCCTGATCTGGCTGGAGGACTTCCTGCAGAACTATGGCGGGGCGCTGTTCATGACCTCCCATGACCGCGAATTCATGAACCGCATCTGCACCAAGATCATCGAAATCGACGCGGGCTCGCTGACCAGCTATTCGGGCAATTACGAATTTTACCAGCAGCAGCGCGCCATTTCCGAAAAGAACCAGCAGGCGCAGTTCGAACGGCAGCAGGCGATGCTGGCCAAGGAACTGGACTTCATCGCCCGCTTCAAGGCGCGCGCTTCCCATGCCGCGCAGGTGCAGAGCCGGGTAAAGAAGCTCGACAAGATCGACAAGGTGGAGCCGCCTAAGCGCCGCCAGGTCGTAGAATTCGAGTTCCGCACGCCACCGCGCTCGGGCGAGGACGTGGTCATCCTCAAGAACGTGCATAAAAGCTATGGCAGCCGGACCATTTATGAGGGGCTGGATTTCCAGGTTCGCCGGCGCGAGCGCTGGTGCATCATGGGCGTCAATGGCGCGGGTAAATCGACGCTGCTGAAGTTGGTGGCGGGCACCGCCGATCCCGATACGGGCTCGGTGGCGCGCGGCCCCAGCGTCAAGATGGGCTATTTCGCCCAGCACGCCATGGATGTGCTGGATGGCGACCGCACGGTGTTCGAGCAGTTGCAGGACAGCTTTCCGGCATCGGGCCAGGCTCCCTTGCGGGCGCTGGCGGGATGTTTTGGCTTTTCGGGCGATGAAATCGACAAGAAATGCCGGGTGCTGTCGGGTGGCGAGAAGGCGCGGCTAGTGATGGCGATCATGCTGTTCGATCCACCGAATTTCCTGGTGCTGGACGAGCCGACCAACCATCTGGATATCGCCACCAAGGAAATGCTGATCGAGGCGCTGTCGCAGTTCGAGGGCACCATGCTGTTCGTGTCGCATGATCGCCATTTCCTCGCCGCGCTGTCCAATCGCGTGCTGGAACTGACGCCGGAGGGTATCCATACCTATGGCGGCGGTTATACCGAATATGTGCAGAGCACCGGCCAGGAAGCGCCCGGGCTGCGGAGCTGATGCAGGTTAGGGCAAATAGACATTCAGGTTTCACACCCGATGCGGAGCCCCGATCTGGTCCCCTCCCCCTTGAGGGGAGGGCTAGGGTGGGGGTTCTGCAGCTATCAACTTATTTCATACCGATTATTGAGCCTGACTGTTGGTTCAGAACCCCCACCCTCAATCCCTCCCCTCAAGGGGGAGGGAGGCAGATCGGGGCTCCGCATCAGCAGTGCCAGGTTGAATGTGGATAGCTAGTCCTCAGAGCGCCTGGGTGAGGATATCGCGGTAATCGGCGGCGCTAGGGACGCGGGGATTGGTGGCGTGGCTGTGATCGGCCAAGGCGCGCTTCGATGACCCAATCGAAATGGGCGGTGGTGACGCCGAGAGTGCCCAGGCCCGCCGGAATGGCGAGCCGGCGATTGAGGGCATCGAGTTCGCCTGCGAGATCGGCGCCGTCGGGCAGGCCGAGCGCCTGGGTCAGCCGGCGCAGCTTGCCGCCGATTTCGGGCGTGTTGAAGCGCACCACCAGCGGCATCAGGATGGCATTGAGGGTGCCGTGATGCAGCTTGAGATCCTTGAGGCCGCCCAAGGCGTGGCTGAGCGAATGCACGGCGCCCAGGCCTTTCTGGAAGGCGAGGCCGCCCATCAACGCGCCCATCAGCATTTCGCCGCGGGCGTCGAGGTTCGCCCCATCGGTGCAGGCGGTTTCGAGATTGCGCCAGATGCGGCCGGCGCCATCGAGCGCGATGGCTTCGGCGGGTGGGTTGATGCGCGGCGAGCACAGGGTTTCGATGCAATGGCTGAGCGCGTCGAGGCCGGTGGCGGCGGTGAGGCCAGGCGGCAGGCCGGTGGTGAGTTCGGGATCGCAGATGGCGCGCTTGGGGATGAGATGAGGCGAGATGATGCCGAGCTTGCGGCCATCATCGAGGGTGAGCAAAGCCGCGCGGCCGACTTCGGCGCCGGTGCCCGCGGTGGTGGGGATGGCGATGACGGGGGCGACTGCGGCGGTGATGCGGTCGAGCCCGCCATAGATGACGGCGAACTGCTCCAGAGCGCCCGCATGGGTTGCCAGCAGTGCGACGCCCTTGGCCAGATCGATGGGCGAGCCGCCGCCCAGCGCGACGACGCCGTCGCAGTTTTCCCGCGCGGTAAAGCGCCAGAGCCGCCAGAACCGCCGACTCGGTCGGGTTGGGGGGCGTATCGAGGAAGACGGGCGTTCCGGCGGGCAGGAAGGCCAGCGCCTTATCGGCAAGGCCGGCGGCCTGGATGCCCTTGTCGGTGACCAGCAGCGGGCGCTTCAGCCCCAGTTCGGCGATGGCGTCCTTGAGCGTGGCGATGGCGCCCGGCCCGAAATCGATGGTGGTGAGATAGGCGATGCGAGCCATGGGGATTACCGTTCGAAGCTGTCGTGACTGACATGGAGAGCGCCGGCCGGGCGGCCGGTTCGACGATAGGAATTTTGGCTTGGGTGCCGGTGGAGTCAAGCCGGAAATGGCCGGGTTGATCCGGGCAGCATTGGCTGCAGGATTTTGGTGCGTTGTTTGCCGATATCGACAATGATGAACCCGTGATCGAACTGGCCGAATCGTTTGCGCCGGCAATTGTTGGCCGAAGTGACCACTGCACACCGGATATCTCAATGACCCTGCCGATTATTGCCATCACCATGGGCGACGCCACCGGCGTCGGCCCCGAAATTATCATGAAAAGCCTGGCGCATCGGGAACTGTTCGAGCAATGCCGGCCGGTGGTCATCGGCGATGCCGGGCGGTTGCGGAAGGCGGGGGCCGTGGTGGGCACCTCGCTTGAGGTGCAGGCGATCACCGAGATTGCCGAGGCGGATTTCCGCCATGGCAGCCGTCGCCTGCCTCGACATGGCGCTGATCCCCGATGATCTGCCCTGGGGCGTGCTTTCGGGCGTAGCCGGCGATGCGGCGTTCCAGTTCGTGCGCAAGGCGGTCGAGCTGATGAGCGCCAAGCAGGTCGATGCCATCTGCACCGCGCCGCTGAACAAGGAAGCGTTGCGGGCCGGCGGGCACCCCTATCCCGGTCATACCGAAATGCTGGCCTCGCTCACCGGCACCGAAGAAGTGTCGATGATGCTGATGACGCCCAAGCTGCGCGTCATCCATGTCACCACCCATATCGGGCTGATCGACGCCATTGCCAGGATCGAGCCGGGCCTGGTGGAGCGGACGATCTTGCGCGGCCATGCGGCGCTGGTACGGGCGGGCATAGCCAAGCCGCGGATCGGCGTTTGCGGCATCAATCCGCATGCCGGCGAGCATGGACTGTTCGGGCATGGCGAAGAAGAGCAAAAGATCATCCCGGCGGTCGAGGCGCTGCGGGCGCAGGGGCTGGACGTGGAAGGCCCCCTGCCCGCCGATACGCTGTTTTTCCGGGCCCAGCGCGGCGATTTCGACCTGGTGGTGGCCATGTATCACGACCAGGGGCATGGGCCGGTCAAGGTGCTGGGCATCGAGGACGGCGTCAATGTGACGGTGGGGCTGCCGGTGATCCGCACCTCGGTCGACCACGGCACGGCATTCGATATCGCCGGCACCGGCAAGGCCGACGAACGCAGCATGTTGGCGGCGCTGGAACAGGCGATCGTGCTGGCGCGCCGCGGTTGAGCCGACGCGTCAGCTGATCGAATAGCCCCCATCGACGACCAAAGTCGTGCCGGTGACGAAGGCGGCGACGGGGGAGCAGAGATAGAGCACCGCGCCCGCAACATCCTCGGGGCTGCCCCAGCGCTTGAGCGGGGTGCGGGCCAGGATGGGGTCGGAGCGGGCGGGATCGTCGCGCAGGGCCTGGGTCAGCGGCGTGGCGATCCAGCCTGGGGCCACCGCGTTGACGCGGATGGAATCGGGCGCATAAGCGATGGCCAGCGACTTGGTGAGCTGGGAGATGCCGCCCTTGCTGGCGGCGTAGCCGGGAACCAGGCCGCCACCGAAGATCGACAGCATCGAGGCCAGGTTAACGATGGCGCCAGTGCCGGACTGGGCCAGTAGCGGCCGGGCCGCAGCGCAGCAGCGCATGGTGCCGTTGAGGTTGATATCGACGACCTGCTCGAACACAGCTGGGTCCAGCTCGTCGCCGCGCCGGATGATGCCAGCACAGTTGACCAGGATATCGAGCGCCGGCAGGCTGGCGACCAAGCCATTGACCGCCTCGGTGTCGCGCACGTCGAGCAGCTTGAGGCTGGCCTTGGCGAAATCGGCATCGCCGGCCAGCGCGTCGGCCTCGCTCTGCGCCACGCCAGCCGCCGTGACCGCGGCCCCTGCCCGCAGGAAGGCGCGCGATACGGCGGCGCCGATGCCCGAGGTTCCGCCGGTCACCAGCACATTCTTGCCGCCATACCAGCCGGCGGCCCATTGATAGTGGAGATTATCGGCCATGGTCAGCGGATGAACTGGTCGACGTAACCGCCGCCCAGCCCAACTTTTTCATAATGGGCGCGGCACATGTCGATCTTGGTGAACACGTCCTCATAGCCGACATGCTTGTTGTTCTCATCGAGATAGACCATCGAGCCGGTAATGTTGAAAAAGGTGATCATTTCCGGGCAATCCTCGGGCACCATCAGCGTATGCACCTCGCCGGGCGGCTCGAACACATAGGAGCCGGTTTCGGCGACCCAATCATGTTCCTTGTAGAACCAGCGCCCCTTGATGACATAGCCATGCACCGGATTGGGATGCAGGTGGCGCGACAGCACGCCGGAGCGGCGCACGCGCAGCAGATTGCACCATTGCCCGGCCAGCGTATTGAGCATCAGCGGGCGAAACCACACGTTCTCGGCCTGCGGCACCCAGACGCGTTCGTCCTCGGGCATGGCCGGCACGGCGATTTCCTTGGGCGCCAAGGGATGGGCCGAACCGGCCATATTCTGGTACATGCAGGGTCTCCTCAGTGCATCGGCTAACGCTTGGAGGCGTCGCGCCAGGCAATATAACCATTGGCAAGCTGCATCACTGCGGCAAGGCCCGCAAGCGGTTTGCGCATCCGGCATATTGGATGTGCAGAGATCGCCCACAGGCGCTTGCTAAGCCTGCCCTTATTTGTCAGACATATGTCATCTGACACACTTCGGTGATCGTTGGGGGAACGCAGCGAGGCGGCAGGCTATCGCCGCCAATGTTGCGAGGGGACGCACATGAATTGGCTCTGCAACAAGGAGGGAGCTGAATGAACGCACTGCTCAAAATAGCGGGCGCGCTGGCGCTGGCGGCCGGATTGGCCATGCCGGCGCTGGCCCAGACGACGCTTGTCGCGCCGGGCCAGAACACGTCCGGCACCTATATGGACTATATGAAGACGGTCTATGCCCGCGCCACCTATGCCGAAGTGCTGCAGGTGCCGCTGGCCAGCTTCGACAAGGATTTCACGCTGACCGCGCTGGGCGCCGAAAGCTGGAGCCAATCCGAAGATGGGCTGACCTGGACATTCAAGCTGCGCCCGGGCCTCGTCTGGAGCGATGGCGAGCCACTGACCGCCGAGGACTATGTCTTCGCGCTGCAACGCGCCGCCACCGATGGCTATGATTTCAACTGGTATTGGGATTTTGCCGCCGGCATCAAGAACTGGAAGGAAGTCACCGAAGGCAAGGCCGACGTTTCCACCCTTGGCCTCAAGGCGGTCGACGACCTGACCATCGAAGTCACCACTATTGCACCCAAGCCGTATCTGCCGAGCGTGACCAGCCTGTGGTATCCGGTGCCCAAGCACCAATACGACAAGTTTGGCGACGATTGGGCGACCAATATCGACACCGTGATCTCGTCGGGCCCGTTCCTTCTGGACAGCTGGGAGAAGTCGAACAATTCGGTCGTCCTGCTCAAGAACCCGACCTATACCGGGCCGTGGCAATCGCAGATCGACCGCATCGAAATCGATCCGACGCTGGGCGCGCCCGAAGTTGGCCTGCCGGCCTTCCTCGCCGGGGACGCGGATTATTCGTTCCTCAATACCGGCCAGGTACCGGTCGCCAGCCAGCGCTATCCCGACGGCATCCGCAAGAATGCGGTGTTCGCGGTCTCCTATATCTCGTTCGACCTGAATGCGGCGCCGTTCAACGACGTCAATGTGCGCAAGGCGTTCTATTACGCCATCAACCGCGATGAGCTGACCTCGACCGTGCTCAAGGATATCGCCATTCCGGCCGGCTCGATCCTGGCGCCCGGCTATCCCGGCTATAATGCCGAGATTGCCGCCGAAGCCGTGTTCGACCCCGAAAAAGCCAAGCAGTTCATGGCCGATGCCGGCTTCCCGAATGGCGAAGGCTTCCCGGAAATCGAAATCTGGTATCGTGACGAAGGCGGCTATAACAGCGCCATCGTACCGCCGATGGCGCAATATCTGCAGGCTCAGTTCAAGGACATCCTGGGCGTTACCATGAACATCAAGGTGCTGCCGACGCAGGACTGGATGGATGGTCTGCTGAACAAGAAGAACAATATCTTCATCGCGCCCTATGAGTACGACTATCTCGATCCGTCCAACTTCTTCGGCATCTTTTACAATGGCGGCCGGCACGACCACCATGTGGAAGCCTATGACAAGCTGGTCGCCGCAGCCGACAGCAACCCGGTATGGGAAGAGCGCCTCAAGCTCTATGCCCAGGCCGAACAGGTGCTGATCGACAATGCCTCGATCGTGCCGCTGGTGCATCCGATCACCATTGCGGTGCTGGGCGACCAATTGGGTGGCGAGGCCTCGCAGCCCAACAAGCTGGGCTTCACCCCGCTCGACCGACTGGCCCACTACTTCTTCACCCACCTGACGAAGCAGTAGACCCAACCAAGCGCTCGCCGGATCCTCCCCGGGGAGCGCGCGTGCTCTGGTGACTGAGAGCCCCGGTCGGCTCCCAGACCCAACCCTCCCCTCAAGGGGGAGGGAACAATCCGGTGGCTCTCCAAGTGCTGTGAAGGCCACACTATCGACTGATCTTAGTTTCGGAACCCACTATGGCGCTTGTCGAAATCAACGGATTGACGGTCAGCTTCAGCCAATATGGCGGCGATGTCGCAGCGGTCCGTGGCGTCAGCTTCCATGTCAATGAAGGCGAAAGCCTTGGTATCGTTGGGGAATCGGGTTCCGGCAAATCGGTGACCTGCATGGCGCTGCTGCGCCTGCTGGGCGCCAATGCCAAGATCGGCGCCGACAGCATGATGCTGGATGGCGTCAACGTGCTCGACGCCGATGCCGAGGGGCTAGCGCAATTGCGCGGCCGTTCGGCAGCGATGATTTTCCAGGACCCGATGACGGCGTTCGACCCGGTGTTCAGCATCGGCCACCAGATCGTCGAGACCATCCGCGCCCACCGCAAGACATCCAAGCGCGCCGCCCGGGCCGAGGCCGAGCAATTGCTGGCACGCGTCGAAATCAAGAACGCCAAGGACGTGCTGAACTATTATCCGCACCAGCTTTCCGGCGGCATGTTGCAGCGCGCGATGATCGCCATGGCGCTATCGTGCCGGCCCAAAGTGCTGATCGCCGACGAGCCGACCACGGCGCTGGACGTGACCATCCAGGCGCAGATTTTGCAGCTGATCAAGGCCGTGCAGGCCGAGTTCGGCATGGCACTGATCATGATCACGCACGATCTGGGCGTCATCGCCGAGACGGTGGATCGCGTGCTGGTGATGTATGGCGGCGAGGTGATGGAAGAAGGGCTGGTGCAGGACATTTTCGATGCGCCCCAGCACGCCTATACCAAGACCCTATTGGCGAGTCTCAAGGCGGGGGCCACCAAGCGGGACACCGTCGCCGAGGCGGAAAGCACCGAGACGCCGGCGCTGGAACTGCGCGGGCTGTCCAAGACCTATCGCGTGCATCAGGGGCAAGGTTTCTCGCGCAAATATTCCGATTTCCGCGCCGTGCGTACCGTCGATCTGGTGCTGCCGCGTCAATAAAATCGTTGGGCTGGTCGGGGAGTCGGGTTCCGGCAAGACCACGACCGGCATGATGGCGATGCGGCTGACCGAGCCGAGCGGCGGGCAGATTTTGGTCGAGGGCAGCGATATTTCGGGCCTCGATCCGGCGACGCTCAAGAGTTTTCGTCGCCGTATGCAGGTGGTGTTCCAGGACAGCTATTCGGCGCTCGACCCGATGATGACGCTGGCGCAGATCGTGGCCGAGCCGCTGCATATCCATGGCATTACCCCGGGACGGCAGCAGACCGAGACGGCGCTGGACTGGCTGGAAAAGGTGGGACTGGACCGCAATTTCGGGCAGCGTTATCCGCATGAACTTTCGGGCGGGCAGCGCCAGCGTGTGGCGATTGCGCGGGCGTTGATCCTGGGGCCATCCGTGCTGGTCGCCGACGAGCCGACTTCGGCGCTGGATGTGACCGTCAAGGCGCAGATCATCGGGCTGCTCAAGCAATTGCAGCGGGAGATGGGGCTGTCCATGCTGTTCATCAGCCATGACCTGGGCACGGTGCGCACGCTGACCGATACGGTGGTGGTGATGTATCGCGGGCGCGTGGTGGAACAGGCGCCGACGGCACAGATTTTCGAGAACCCGCAGCATCCCTATACGCGGGCGCTGCTCGATGCGATCCCGGCGAGCAATCCGCGCGACAAGCGGCAGCGGACGTTCCTATCGGCGGCGGATATCGAGGCGGCAACGCCGCGCTACACGGTGATCCAGACGGGCATGGCCCCTAACGCCACCCCGCAATTGGTGAGCATCGCCCCCAATCATCTCGTCGAAGCGCTGGTGACCACATGATCATGTTCGTGCTGCGCCGGCTGGTATCGATTGCCGTCACCTTCATCGTGGTTTCGATGATCATCTTTTTGATGATGCACGCCATTCCCGGCGGGCCGTTCGATGGCAACGACATGCCGCTATCGGACGCCGTGCGCGCCAAGCTGATGGCCCGGCTGGGGCTGGATCAGCCGCTGCATGTGCAATACCTCAACTATATGTGGGGCGTGCTGCATTTCGATTTCGGCGTGCCCTATCAAAGCCCCGGCGACACTATTGTCGGCCTGTTATCGCGGGCCTGGATTCCGAGCCTGGTATTGGGCGGCGCCGGTGTGCTGATCGGGGCGCCGCTGGGGGTTTTGCTCGGCATGGCGGCGGCGCTGAACCGGAACACCTGGATCGATTACCTCGCCTCCACGTTCGCTACGCTGGGGCTGACCATCCCCGTCTTCGTGATTTCGCTGATGCTGATCCTGATCTTTGCGGTGTGGCTGCAATGGCTGCCGGCGAGCGGCTGGGGCAAGCCGGAGCGCTGGATTTTACCCATTGCGGCCTATGCCGCCATCCCGCTGGCGACCTATGCGCGCTATACCCGTTCGGCCATGCTCGATACGCTCAACCGGCCCTTCGTCACGGTATTGCGGGCCAAGGGGCTGAGCGAGCGGCGCATTATCTTCCAGCATGTGCTGCGCAATTCGGCCATCCCGCTGGTCACCGTGTTCCTGCCGATGTTCATCGGCACCGCCACCGGCTCGATTTTCGTCGAGGCGATGTTCCGCGTGCCGGGGCTGGGCTCCTACTTCGTTTCCAGCATCGAAAAGCGCGATTATCCGCTGGAAATGGCGCTGATGCTGATGATCACCATGATGTATTGCCTGGCCTATCTGTTCTCCGACGTGGTCTACGCGCTGCTCAATCCGCGCATTCGTGCCGGAGGCAAGCCATGAGCGCGGAAACCCTGATCCCCGCAGCGGTTGCGCCGAAGTATCGGCAACGCAGTCCGCTGTATTTCGCGTGGCGGCGCTTTGCCGGCAACAAGGCGGCACTGACGGCGGGGGGCATCCTGTTGCTGTTGATCCTGATGGCGATCTTTGCGCCGCTGATCACGCCGGTTAGCCCGGAAGCGCAGGCCTTTTTGACCCAGGCGCTGGCCTTTCCCTCGGGCGAACACTGGTTCGGCGTCGATGATCTGGGGCGCGATTTTTATACGCGCATCGTCTATGGCGCGCGGGTGTCGCTGACCATCGGGTTTTCGGCTGCGGCGTTCAGCGTGATCATCGGCATCCCGCTGGGGGCGTTGGCGGGATATTATGGTGGCAAGGTCGATTGGTTCGTCATGCGGATCATCGAGTTGTTCTCGGTGGTGCCGCCGCTGCTGGCCGCGATGCTGCTGGCGACGCTGACCAAGGGCGGTTTTTTCACCATCGTTCTGATCGCGGCTCTGTTCGGCTGGGTCAATGTGTGCCTGCTGGTGCGGGCGCAGGTTAAGTCGTTCCGGGAAAAGGAATTTGTGCGTGCGGCACAGGCGCTTGGAGCCTCGCCCTGGTACATCATAAGGCGCCATTTGATCCCCAATTCGATCTCCCCGATCATCATCGGCTTCGTGCTGGCGATACCCCTCGCCATGATGCTGGAGGCCAGCTTGAGCTTCCTCGGGATCGGGGTGCCGCCGCCGACGCCGAGCTGGGGGCAGATGATCAGCATCGGGCTCAATTTCATGTTCTTTTACTGGCACATGGCGGTTTTTCCGACCGCTGCATTGGCCATCACCGTGCTCGCGACCACGCTGTTCGGCGATGGCTTGCGCGATGCCCTCGATCCCACCCTGAAAGGGCGTTGACGTGTCCGAAAACCTTGCCCGGCAATTCCTCATCCGCGAGGATGTCGTCTTTCTCAATCATGGCTCGTTCGGGGCGTGTCCGCGTCCGGTGTTTGCCGCCTATCAGAACTGGCAGCTGGAGCTGGAACGCCAACCCGTTGAATTTCTTGGACGAAACCTGACCGAGAATATGCGCGGGCCGCGGATGAAGCTGGCGGCGGAGCTGGGCACCAGCCCGGACAACGTGGTCGGGCTGACCAATGCGACGCTGGGGCTGAACATCGTTGCCCAATCGCTGGACCTGAAACCCGGCGACCAAATCCTGACCACCGACCACGAATATTCGGCGCTGGAAAAGACCTGGGCCTATGTGTGTCGCAAGACGGGCGCAGAGGTCGTTATCGTTAGCATTCCGTTACCGTTGACCTCCGCAGAACAGTTCACCGACACAATCATTGCGGGCATGACAGAACGGACCAAGGTGTTGTTCCTCAGCCATATTACCTCGCCAACGGCACTGCTGTTTCCGATCGAGCCCGCGATTGCCGAAGCACGACGCCGGGGCATCTGGAGTGTTATAGACGGAGCGCATACGCCCGGGCATATCAAGCTGGATCTGGAGGCAATCGGGGCGGATTTCTATGCCGGCAATTGCCACAAATGGATGATGGCGCCCAAGGGGTCGGCGTTCCTTTATGCGCGGCCCGAAATGCAGGGGCTGCTCAATCCGCTGGTGATCTCGCATGGCTGGACCAAGGAATCCAAGGAGCCTGGCGCCAACGGGGCGTTCGGCAATTCGCCGTTTATCGACGAAATCGAAGTGCAGGGCACGCGCGATCCCTCCGCCTGGCTGGCGGTGAGCGCGGCGCTGGATTATCGGGATGAGAATGACTGGTGGGCAGTGGCCGAGCATTGCCAGGCGCTGGCGCAGGATACGGCGCGGCGGCTGGCCGCGATCACCGGCCTGCCGGCGCTGAGCAGCCCGGAATTTTCAGCCCCGCAAATGGTGGCCATGCCGATCCCCAATTGCGATACCGACTGGCTCAAGATCGCCTTGCTGGAGCAGTACAAGATCGAAATCCCGGTGTTCAAATGGCAGGACCGCTGCATCGCCCGCGTGTCGGTGCAGGGCTACAATTCCAAGGGGCAGATGGACCTGCTGATCGAGGCGCTGAGTGAGCTGCTGGGGCTGAACAAGGGCGCGGCCCGCTCGGCTTAGGCTGAATCGACATTCAAGTCTGCCGTGATTTTTGGGAGCCCCAATCTGATCCCCACCCCCTTGAGGGGAGGGTTAGGGTGGGGGTTCCAGGCTGTCAATTAAGCTCATACCTCTGGATGAGCCCCTTGATAGTTCAGAACCCCCACCCTCAATCCCTCCCCTCAAGGGGGAGGGAGGCAGATCGTGGCTCTCAATGCCCAGTGGTAAATTGAATGTCGATTAGGCTTAGGGTGCGCGCTCGTGCCCGGCTGACAGGCTGCCGAAACTGTGGTGAATGTGCCGCCATCGGCAAAGGCCGCTGCAAAGGAGATTCGAGCCGGTGAACCAGGGTGGAGCGCTCAGCTATCTCGTGCCGCTGGAAACCCGCACGCGCGGCGTCGCGGTGCTGGATGCGCTGGCGGCGATGATCGAAAGCGCGGGCCTGACCATCGGCGACCGCTTGCCGCCCGAAGTCTCGCTGGCAGCGACGCTGGGGGTTGGCCGCTCGACCATGCGCGAAGCGCTCAATCGCTGGGAAGGCCTGGGCATCATCAAGCGCCGGCAGGGCGACGGGACTTACCTGACGGCGCGGGTGCAAACCTCGCGCGGACTGGTGCCAACCATGGTGCGGCTCGAAGGGGAAGCGCTGTTACGACTGATGGAAGTGCGCCGCACGCTGGAAAACGACGTGGTGCGCAAGGCGGCGATTGCAGCTAACGCGGCGCAGCGGACGGAAATCGGGCGGCTGTGTACGCTGCTTTTGATCGAGGTTGATGCCGGACGGCCGTGGCGCAAGGCCGACCATGCGTTCCACGGCGCAATCTATGATGCGTCGGGCAATCCGATGTATGGGCAGATTTTGGCCAATCTGGACCATGCCCTGGAACGGGGTGGGAATACCCCGTTTGGGGCCGATGCGTTCGGGTTGGAGTCGTTTCCGATCCACCGGACGCTCGCGGATGCGATCGTGGCGGAGGATGTCGGGGGCGCGGTGGCGGCGATCAATGCCATCCTCGATAGTGTCGAGAATGAAGTGAAGGCGATTGTTGCGGGTCGGGCCGGGTAGTTATTCCAGGCGCTGAGCGCTGGCTCCCCTCCCCCTTGAGGGGAGGAGTTGGGACTGGGGGTGTCGGGGGCCAACAGGCACTGGGTTCGCTGATGGTACGACACCCCCACCCCAGCCCTCCCCTCAAGGGGGAGGGAGCGGCTCCGTGCATGCCGAAAGACCTGTGACAAGCTGAATGTCGATTGGTCCTAGCCCTCCCCTCAAGGGGGAGGGGATCAGATCGAGTCTGCGGTAGGGCTTGCGCCTACGCCTACCGCCCGCCTTCGATCTTGCGGTGGCGTTGGTTGGTGCCGCCGGTGCCGTAGGGATAGTCGGCGACCTGGGGCTTGCTGACGGTGCTGAGCTTGGCGATTTCCTCAGCGGTCAGCACCAGCTTGGCGGCGGCCAGGTTATCGGCGAGCTGATCGCGCTTGCGGGCACCGAGGATGACCGCGGTCACCGCCGGCTGGGCGGCGAGCCAGGCCAGCGAGACCTGGGCGGAGCTGACGCCGCGGGCCTTGGCGATCTCGGCGACCGCCTCGATCACCTGCCAGGTGCGTTCCTGGGCATTGCGGGCTCCATAAGATTCCGAGCCGCGATTGGGGTTTTCACCCAGGCGGGTGGCGCCGGTCGGCTGCTCGTCGCGCTTGTATTTGCCGCTCAGCCAGCCGCCGCCAAGGGGCGACCAGGGCAAAAGGCCGATGCCGGCGTCCTGAGCGGCGGGGATCACTTCGTGCTCGATGTCGCGTACCAGCAGGTTGTATTGCGGCTGCAGGGTGACCGGGGCGGTATAGCCATTGGCCTTGGCCATCCAGACGGCCTTGGTCAGCTGCCAACCGAGGAAATTGGAGAAGCCGTAATAGGCGATCTTGCCATTGCGCACGCTGTCATCAAGGAAGCGGAGCGTTTCCTCCAGCGGGGTCAGCGCGTCCCAGGCGTGCATCTGGTAAAGGTCGATCTGATCGACCTGCAGGCGGCGCAGACTATCGTCGAGGGCGCGGCCGAGATGGCGGCGCGACAGGCCGATATCGTTGGGCCCCTTGCCCATGGGGAAGCGGCCTTTGGTGGCGACGACGACCTGCTGAGCTTCGGTTTTATGCGACTTGAGCCAACGACCGACGATTTCCTCGGACACGCCGGCGCTGTAGACGTCGGCGGTATCGAAGAAATTGCCGCCGGCGGCGATATAATCGTCCATCAACTGGCCAGACATGGCCTCATCGGATTCGGCGCCGAAGGTCATGGTGCCCAGCGCATAATTGGTCACGATCGTGCCCGATGGGCCGAGTTTGCGGTATTCCATTTGTGGTCGCTCCCTTTGGGGATGTTCGGATGGTCTTCGCCGCCCGATTGCCGTGTCGCTGCATCCAGGGACTGGATGGAATTATTGACGATGTGGCGGCTTTTTGATGGGCGGGGCGCTTGGTGAGGTGCGCAGGTCAATAGTGCACCCGGAGGGGGGTGTGGGGCAAGCCCTGTCGCCGTTCGGCGTTTGCGGCAAGAACCCCTCACCCTGCTGCTCCGCTGAACGCGTCGCAACTGTCCTTGTTCGGCTCAAGCCGCTCCACTGGAGCGCCTTGTGGCTTCGCCACCGCCTCCAAGTCCCGCAAGGGGAGAGGGGGGACGACTGAGAGTTCTGAATCCACATTCAGGTTTGCTCTGCAGATCAAGAGCCCGGATATGCCTCCCTCCCCCTTGAGGGGAGGGATTGAGGGTGGGGGTTCTGAACCCTCAGCAGGGTTTATCCAGAGGTATAGGCTAAATTGAAAGCCTAGAACCCCCACCCCATCCCTCCCCTCAAGGGGGAGGGGGCCGATCCGGGCTCCCAAAAATCACGGCAAACCTCAATGTCGATTGGCCCTAAGCCCCCACCGCCGAGCGCATGGCGACGCGATAGTCCAAGGGCGCCAGAGCGTGGCGACGGCGGAAGGCTTTGGCGAGATAATTGGCATTGGCGAAGCCGCTGGCGGCGGCGATGGCGATGATGCTCATATCGGTGGCGAGCAGCAGCCGCTCGACCCGTTCGAGCCGTTGGGACAGCACGAAGGTGGAAGGCGGTGAGCCGGTGGCGGCGGAAAACTGGCGCACGAAATGGGCGCGGCTCATCTGCGCCACCGCAGCGAGCCGCTCGACATTGATGGCGCTTGCCAGGTTGGCATCGACATAGGCGGTGACGCGCGCGATGGCTGGCGGCAGCGCGGGGCGCGGTTCGGCATTGGTGCTGAACACACCATCGTGCAGCGCCACGATGGCGGCATAGGCGGCGCTGGAGGCCTCGCCGGGGAGAATGGAAGGCCGGTCGATCAAGGCGAGGCAGGCATCGGCGATGCGATCGATCACCGGCTGGGGCAGTGTCAGCACGGGACCGGCGGCATCGATCACCTCGCGGGCGATGCGCAGCGCCTCGCGGCCATTGAGCACGATCCAGAAATACTCCCAGCTCTGGCCGCGTTCGAGCCAGTAACGATGGGCATGGGGCAGGCTGAGCACCATGGTTTGGCCGGGGGTCAACCTGTGCTGGGTGCCGGCATAATCCAGCCTGCCCTGCCCGGCGATGGTATGCTGCAACACGAGGAATGGCGCGGTGCCGCGCTGCAGCCCGTCCCAGGAATAGACCTCGTTGACGCGCTGCTCATAGCCGGCGCTGATCGCCATGGCGTGCAGCGGCACCGCGCTTTTGGGCAGCGTTAGAACATGCAGCTTGTGGCCGTAGGCAATCAGATCATCGAGCACAAAATCACCCGCCTGCGCATAAGTTTTCTCTACACGGATTACCCGCCCCCCGATAGACATGATGCAGGCAAAGCAAGCCGCAAAGGCGGCACTTGGCGAGAGAACGCCGCTGAAGCGGCTATGGGAGATTCTGATGGCCTTCAAAGTTACCATCATCGGCGCCGGCTCGGTGGGGTTCACCAAAACCCTGATCTCGGACCTGCTGAAAGTGCCAGAGTTCGTCGATTGCGAATTCGCGCTGACCGACATGAACCAGCACAATCTGGACATGGTGCATCAGATCATCGCCAAGATCGTTGCGATCAACAACCTGCCCGCCACGGTGACGGCGACCACCGACCGCCGCGCCGCCATTACCGGTGCGCGCTACATCATGAGCTGCGTGCGTGTCGGGGGGCTGGAAGCCTTCTCGTCGGATATTTCGGTGCCGCTGAAATATGGGGTGGACCAATGCGTGGGCGATACGCTGTGTGCCGGGGGCATTCTTTATGGCCAGCGCAACATTCCGGTGATCCTGGAGTTCTGCAAGGACATTCGCGAAGTGGCCGAGCCGGGCGCGGTGTTCCTCAACTATGCCAATCCGATGGCGATGAACACCTGGGCCGCCAATGCCTATGGCGGGGTGCAGACCATTGGTCTCTGCCATGGCGTGCAGCATGGAGCGCACCAGATTGCCCAGGTGCTCGGCGTGGCCGATAGCGAACTAGATTACATCTGCTCGGGCATCAATCACCAGACCTGGTACATCGACATTCGCGCCAAGGGGCGCAAAATCGAGAAGGACGAGCTGCTTGCCGCCTTCGAGGCGCATCCGGTTTATTCCAAGCAGGAAAAGGTGCGCATCGACGTGCTTAAGCGCTTCGGGGTCTATTCCACAGAGTTGAATGGCCACTTGTCGGAGTATCTGCCCTGGTATCGCAAGCGGCCGGACGAGATCGAAAAATGGATCGACATGAGCGACTGGATCCACGGTGAGACCGGCGGGTACCTGCGCTATTCGACCGAGCGCCGCAACTGGTTCGAAACCGATTTTCCGATGTTCCTGGAACAGGCCGCCAAGCCGCTGGACCAGCACAAGCGCACGGCAGAACACGCCTCCTACATCATCGAGGCGATGGAAACCGGGCGCGTCTATCGCGGGCATTTCAACGTGCGCAACAATGGCATCATCACCAACCTGCCCGATGACGCCATCATCGAAAGCCCCGGCTATGTCGACCGGTTCGGGCTCAACATGGTGGAGGGCATCACCCTGCCGCTGGGTTGCGCGGCAACGTGTTCGGCCTCGATCTCGGTGCAGCGCATGAGCGTGGAAGCGGCGATGAGCGGGGATATCGACCTGCTCAAGCTGGCGGTTTTGCACGATCCGCTGGTGGGCGCGATCTGCACGCCGGACGAAGTGTGGCAGATGGTGGACGAGCTGGTGGTGACCCAGGCCAAATGGCTGCCGCAATATGCCGACGCGGTGCCGGCGGCGAAGGAGCGGCTGGCCAAGGGCACCGTCGTGACCAAGGACTGGGAGGGCGCGGCCCGCAGGCGCGTGCGCTCTGTGGAAGAGCTGCGTGAACTGGTGGGCGGGCACCGCTGATAGACAAATGGCCATCGAGGGCTTATGGTATCAAAAGGTAGTACCTTTCGATACGGACGTTCTCGATGGCCACTTCTGTCAAGCTCGATGACGATCTGAGGGATCGGATCCAATCGCTCGCCGAGAGCAAGCAGCGATCGGCGCATTGGATCATGCGCGAGGCGATCAAGGAATATGTAGGCCGGGAAGAGGCGCGGCGGAGTTTTATCGCGGATGCGGAAGCATCCATGCGGCACTATAATGAAACCGGGCTGCACGTGACCTATGAAGAAGTCAGCCGATGGATGGCGACGTGGGGAACAGATGACGAGCAGGATCCCCCTGAGTGCCACATATAAATCTTACGCTCGATGCCATTGCCGACCTTCGTAGGTGCGCGCAATTTCTAGTGAGCAAAAATCCACGAGCGGCGGATCGCGCGAGCAAGTCCATCTTGGATCAGATCGGCCTTCTCGCATCGGCACCTGAAATTGGCAGGCCAGTCCCAGAGACGGCACTGCGCGAATTGATCATTCCGTTCGGGGATGCAGGCTATGTAGCGCTGTACGAATATCGTCCGGCAGACAACGAGGTCATCGTAGCAGCCATCCGCCACCAAAAAGAAGCCGGATACTGAGATCGATCGGCCCCGATGCTTGTGCATCGGGGCCGCTGGTGCAGGCAGGGAGGACTAATCCGGGATCGCTTACGCTACTTTCTGCTTGCGAGAGCCGCGGGCCCATTCGGGGAGCCAGGTGCCGTGGGCTTCGGTGAGGTCGTCGACGAGGTTCCATATCTGTTCGAGATCGAGTTCGGCGGCGGTGTGGGGGTCCAGCATGGCGGCGTGATAGATGTGCTCGCGATTTTGCGTCATCAGCGCCGCGACGGTGAGTTCCTGTACGTTGATATTGGTGCGCATCAGCGCGGTCAGCTGCGGCGGCAGGTCGCCGATGAAGGTGGGCTGGATGCCCGAGGCATCGACGAGGCAGGGCACTTCCACCGCGGCCTTGTCCGGCAGCGAGGTGATGACGCCATTATTGCGGACGTTGCCGTAGATCACCGAGGGCTCGCCGGTCCACACCGAATTGACGATGGAGGAGGCGTATTCCTTGGACTGCGCCACCTCGATGCGGTCGGCGTTGCGGTAATCCTGGGAGGTCTTGTTCCACTTGGCGATCTGCTCGATGCAGCGCTTGGGATATTCATCGAGCGGGATGCCGAACTTCTCGATGAGGTCCTCGCGGCCTTCCTTGATGAAATAGGGGGTGTATTCGGCGAAGTGCTCGGAGCTTTCGGTGACGAAATAGCCCAGGCGGGTGAGCATTTCGTAGCGGACCTTGTTGGGGCAGCGCGGATTCCAGGTCGGCTTGGGGGCGCGGCCTTCGCGATAGGCGCGGACCAGGTCGGGATAGAGATCGCGGTAGGAGCCATCGGGCTGGCGATGTTCGAACTTGAGGTAGAAGGCCATGTGGTTGATGCCGGCCGAGCGGTAGCGGATTTCGCTATAGGGAATGTCCAGGTCGTTGGCCAATTCCATGGCCGTTCCCTGCACCGAATGGCAGAGGCCAACCTGCTTGATGGTGGGGTATTTTTCGGCAATGGCCCAGGTGTTGATGGCCATGGGGTTGACGTATTGCAGCATGACCGCCTCGGGGGCGACCTGCAGCATGTCCTCGCAGATGCTCCATAGATGGGGCACGGTGCGCAGGCCGCGCATGATACCGCCAACGCCCAGGGTATCGGCGATGGTCTGGCGCAGGTTGTACTTTTTCGGCACGTCGAAATCGATGACGGTGGAGGGCTCGTAGCCGCCGATCTGGAAGCAGACGACGACGAAATTGGTGCCGTCGAGCGCCTGGCGCTGGTTGGAATAGGTTTCAACCTGCGCTGAAACGCCCAGCGTAGTGATCAGCTTCTTGGCGATGATCTCGCTTTCTTCCAGCCTTGTGGGGTTGATGTCCATCAGGCGGATGGTGGCGCCGGCCAAAGCCGGACGCTGCAGGATATCGCCGACGATGTTCTTCATGAACACGGCCGAACCGGCGCCGATGAAAGTGATTTTTGGATTTGCCATGAGGTGCTCCTAGGCGGCTATTTCGAACGCGGCGCGCACAAGGCGCTTCGTGTATTCGGTTTGCGGGTTGGTGAGAACGTCGGCGACCGGGCCCTGCTCGACAATCTTGCCGTGCTGCATGACCATGACGCGGTGACAGAGGGCGCGCACGACTTTGAGGTCGTGGCTGATGAACAGATAGCTGAGGCCTTTTTCGTCCTGCAGCTTGCGCAGCAGGTCGATGATCTGGGCCTGCACAGACAGGTCGAGCGCCGATGTGGGCTCGTCGAGCAGGATAAATTCGGGCTCCAGCGCAATGGCCCGGGCGATGGCGATGCGCTGGCGCTGGCCGCCAGAAAATTCATGCGGGAAGCGCTGCAGGATGCTGTCGGGCATGCCGGCATCGCGCAGGGCTTGCCGGACGCGGTCGACACGCTCGCGGCTATTGGCGCCGATATTGTTGACGATCAGCCCTTCCTCGATGATCTGGCGGATCGACATGCGCGGGTTGAGCGAGGCGAAGGGATCCTGGAACACGATCTGCATGCGGCTGCGCAAGGGGCGCATGGCCTGGCGGTCCTTGTCGTGGATCGGCTCGCCGTCGAAGAAAATCTGCCCGCCCTGATTGTTGATCAGGCGGATCAAAGCCTGCCCGAACGTGGTCTTGCCTGAGCCGCTTTCGCCGACAATGCCGAGCGTTTCGTGGCGTTGCAGCTTGATATCGAGGCTGTCGACGGCGCGCAGCTCGAAGAAATCGGGCTTGAAGAAGCCGCCGCGCTTGAGGGTGAAAGCGACCTTGACCTGCCTGCCCTCCAGCATGGTCTGGCTCATGTCGCCCAGCGGATTGGCCACGCCCTTGGGCTCGGAGGCCAGCAGGTGCTTGGTATAGGCGTGGGTGGGATTGGCGAATAATGCCTCGGTGGAATTGTGCTCCTGCACCCGGCCGTTCTGCATGACATAGACGTATTCGGAAAACTGGCGGACCACGGTCAGGTCGTGGGTGATCAGGATCACGGCCATGCCGTACTTGTCCTTGAGATCCTTGATGAGGTTGAGGATCTGCGCCTGTACGGTGACGTCGAGGGCCGTGGTGGGCTCGTCGGCGATGAGTACGTCGGGGCGGTTGGCAAGCGCCATGGCGATCATGACGCGCTGGCGCTGACCGCCGGAAAGCTGATGCGGATATTGCATCAGCCGCGCGCCGGGCTCGGGGATCTGCACCTCTTCGAGCAGGTCGCGGGCCTTTTCCATGGCCGCCTTGCGGCTCATGCGGTTGTGCAGATGCAGCACCTCGCAGATCTGCTGGCCGATGGTATAGACCGGGTTCAGCGAACTCATCGGCTCCTGGAAGATCATGGCGATATCGTTGCCGCGCAGCTTGCGCATATCGCGGTCGCTCATGGTGACGACGTTCTGGCCGGCCAGCGTGATCTGGGTCTGCGGGCTGATGGTGGCGCGCTTGGTCAGCAGCTTCATCAGCGTACGGGCGGTCACCGATTTGCCCGAGCCGCTTTCGCCGACCAGGGCAATGGTTTCGCCCTTGTGCAGCTGGAATGAGACATCGCGCACGGCATGGACGGTGCCGCCTTCGACCTTGAAATCCACCCCGATATTGCGGGCATCCAGGATCAGTTCGCGGCCATGGGTGCCAAGGTCGTGGCGGTCAGTGGAGATGGGGATATTGGTCATGTTCTGCGCCCCACTCAATACGGATCGACGGCGTCGCGCAGGCCGTCACCCAGCGCGTTGAAGGCGAAGACGGTGATCAGCACGAACACCACCGGCGACAGAATCCACGGATAGGAGCCGATCACGGAGAACGTGCCGGTATCCTGCAGCATCAGGCCCCAGGAAATCAGCGGCGGCTTTACCGCAAAGCCCAGGAAGCCGAGGAAACTTTCCAGCAGCACCACCGAGGGCACGGCCAATGTCACCGCGACGATGACGTGGCTGAGCACGTTGGGCAGGATGTGGCGGGTGATGATGCGGCTGTCGCTCGACCCCACGGCGATGGCCGCGCGGACATATTCGATGCGGGCCAGCGACAGGGTTTTGGAGCGCACTTCGCGGCTCAATTGCGCCCAGCCCAGTATCGCCATGACCCCGATCACGAAGGTGAGGAACACATTGGAGGGCGCCGTCACGGGAATGAGCGAGGTCAGCGCCAGGTAGAGCGGCAATTGCGGGAAGGCCAGCACGAACTCGACAAAGCGCTGCACCCAGGCATCGACCCTGCCCCCGAGATAGCCCGAGGTAATGCCCACCAGCGTGCCGACAATGGTGGTCAGCGCCACCACGGCCAGCGCGATCATCAGCGAGATGCGCGAGCCGACAATGCCGCGCGACAGGATATCGCGGCCGAATTTATCGGTGCCGAGCAGTTGGATCGGGCGCCCATCGGTCGAACCGAAGAAGTGGATATTGGCCGGGATGAACCACAGCAGATAATAGTCGTGGCCGGTGACGAAGAAGCCGGTCGGGGTCGGGTTATCCTTGATCAGCCCGTTGAGCGGCTGGAAGGTGATGGGATCGAACTCGCCGGTATCGCCGATGGGATAGACATAGGGGATCAGGCTGAAATTGCCCGCCGGGTCTTCAAAGGCGATGACATCGGGCGGCGCGAAGGGCAGTTCGGGGCGCTTGGGATCCATTGGCGCGAAGAAATCGGCGAAGATCGACACCACGACCAGCAGGCCGACCAGCACCAGCCCGATCATGCCCATGGGCGAGCGGCGGAAGCGGCGCCAGACGAGCGTGGCATAGCCTTCATTGCCGGTAGAAAAGCGGGCCTGTACCGGATCGGTTGCCTCTTCGGCGGGCGTCGGCATGGCGACGCCCGCATCGGTGGGCAAGGGAATGGACGAACGGGTATGGGTTTCGTCGGTCATTACGCGTCTCCTCCACCCAGCCGGATGCGCGGATCGAGCGCCACCAGCAGCAGATCGGCGATGATGTTGCCGATGATCAGCGTTACCGCCAGCACCAGCATGAAGGTGGCGGTGACGAACACGTCGCCCACCCCCATCGAGCCGACAATGGCCGGGCCGACGGTCGCCAGACCGAAGACGATGGCCACTTCGATTTCGCCGGTCAGCATATAGGGCAGCACGACGCCCTGATAGGCCACCAGCGGATGCAGCGCATTGGGCACGGCATGCTTCATGATCACGGCGGCTTCAGGCAGGCCCTTGGCCCGCGCCGTCTCGACATATTGGGCATTGAGCACATCGAGCAGATTGGCCCGCATGACGCGCATATTGTAGGCAAGGCCGCCAAAGGTGGCGATGAAGATCACCGGCCAGATATGGTAGAGCAGGTTGACGAACTTGTCCCAGCTCCAGGGCGCGCCACCATAGCGGGCGGAGAAGAACATGCCCACTTCCTGCACATTGAGGCGGAACACCAGCACGTACAAAATGACGATGGCGAGCAGGAAGCGCGGAATGGTCATGCCGAGGAAGGAGATCACGCCCAGCGTGGTATCGACCCAGCTATATTGCTTGGTGGCGGCGAGAATGCCGAGCCCGATGCCCAGCACCGAGGCCAGGATATGGCACACCAGCGCCAGCGCGATGGTGGCAGGCAGGCGGTCGGCGACGACATTGCCGACCGGCTTGTTGTAATAGAGCGAATGGCCGAAATCGAAGCGGGTGAGGATGCCCCCCATCCAGTTGAAATACTGCATGACCATGGGGTCATTGAGCCCGTTGGCCTCGCGATAGGCCTCGGCCTGGGCCTGCGCGGCCTCGAACGTGGCCCCGCCCTGGTTGATGGCCATGGAACGGATGTAATCGCCATAATCGCCCGGAGGCGCCTGGATGATGGCGAAGGTGACGACGCTCAGCACCAGCAGGATCGGGATGGCGCCCAGAATACGCATGGTCAGAAATCGGATCATCAGCGCCTAAACCTTTAACTGGAACTGCCGTTTGCGGCAGACCCCCTCATCCGGCCCTCCGAGAAGAGAGCAAGAGCCAATCGACATTCAGCCTGGCGCTGTGATCAAGAGCCCCGATCTGATCCCCTCCCCCTTGAGGGGAGGGTTAGGGTGGGGATTCTGCGCTCGCAACGCACTCAATTGAGGGGTGCCGGACTCGTTGAAAGTCCAGAACCCCCACCCCAGCCCTCCCCTCAAGGGGGAGGGAGCCGATCGGGGCTCCCAAAAACCTGAATGTCGACTGGTCCCTGGGTGAGGAAATTTCTTGGCGGGCAGGAGAACATCCCCTGCCCGCATTGGTCAGCTTACTCGCTGATCGGGCCAGCCGAGCCGGGGGCGCCCGGCAGGGTTTGCGGATGCAGCTCGAAATTGGCCTGCTTGTCCTTGGGCACATAGAGGCGTTCGCGGATAACACTGTCTTCGGCCCAGTTGAACATGAAGATGGGCGTGCCGGCCGGGATATTGGCGAAGCGCTTGTTGACGATCAGCGCGCCCGGATACTGGGTTAGTCCGACCGAGTACACGTTCTCGGTGAAGGTGTGCTGGTACTGCTTCATCAGTTCGGTGCGTTCGGCAGGGTCAGAGGTGGCGATGAAGGCGTTGACGGTATCGACCAGTTCTTGCTCGAAAGGCAGCAGGTCCAGCGTGCCGTCAGTGCCGGCGCGGTGGAACGGATGGGTGCGTGGGCCAACCGGCGCGAGGGCCGATGTGCTCTGCACCACCGCGACCATTTCGGCGGTCTGGCGTTCGACGGACCAGTCGAACTTGCCGGCCTGGGCCACGTCGTCACGGGCCGTACCCGCCTGGAAATTGGCGATCACGCGGATGCCGAGCGGCTCCATCATGGCGATCACGCCTTCGGCCAGGTTGGTATCGGTGCCGTAATCGGTATTCGCCAATACGGTGATTTCCAGATCGGCGCCGCCGGCAGTTCCCGCGGGGAAATTGCGGATGCCGTTGCCGTCGGTGTCCTTCAGCCCCAGGCCATCGAGCAGCGCGCCGGCTGCCGCCATGTCATAGGGATAATAGACGGTGGAAGCCTTGTCGTAAAAGCTGGTGCCCGCATAAAGGCCGCCGGGATAGATGGCGGTGAACGGACCGCGCACCAGGCTATCGCCAAGCCGCTGCCGATCGATGGCCATGGTGACCGCCTTGCGGAAATCGAGCTGGCGGCTGAGTTCGCGCACGGCCTGGGCACGGGCATCCGGATCGCCCCAGCCATTGGCCGACATGTTCATGCGCAGCGCATAGCCGATGGTGCGGGCGCCGAATTGCAGGCGGGCGGGAGCGGTCGGTTCAGCCGAGCGCTTGAGCGCCTCGACATAGCTTTCGGCCTGTTCGAGATTGGAGAAATCGGCGGAACCGGCGACGGTCTGCACGTCACGATCGGCCCAGGTGCTGAGGCGATAATCCAGCTCGTCGAGATAGGGCAACTGGTTGCCGTTCTCGTCGACCTTCCAGTAATAGGGATTGCGGCGCATGGAGACGACGTCATCGGCGCGGTATTCGACCGGCACCCAGGCGCCCATCACCGGCATGTTCATATATTCGGGCGGGAAGGCGTTCTTGTATTCTTCGTAGGTATTGTCGGCATTGTATTTGGGATGCTGCGGCTTCAGCAAATGGCTGGGGCCGGGGCAGAACGTGCCATAGGCCATGGCATAGAGATATTGCGTGGGCCGGACTTCCTTGAAGGTCCATTTGACGGTGTAGGCATCGATCTGTTCCAGCGTGGTGCCGACACCGAAGGTTTCGGGCTCAGCGCCGTTCAGCGGATAGACGTTGGTATCGACGACGTTGTCTTCCCAGAAGAACATCACGTCCTCGGCGTCGAAGGGGTCGCCGTCGGACCATTTGGCGCCTTCGATCAGGTGCATGGTCAGCTCGTGGCCATCCTCCGACCATTCCCAGCTTTTGGCCAGGTTGGGCAGCGGCTCAAGCTCATCGGCCTTGACCTCGAATAGCGGGCCGGTGCGGGTCAGGCATTCGCTCAGTCCGATATCGATGCCACCGAAGCCTTGCGACTGGCCGCCGCCATAGTTCCAGCCTTCGGGACGCCCGCCGATGACGTGGCGCATCACATCGCCGTAAACGCCGATGCCATCGGGCATATTGGCGGTTTTATAGACCATCGGCTCCTTGGGCAGCCGCTCGGCGACCGGGGGAATGGTGCCGTTGGCGACGAATTTGTCCATCCATTCGGGCTGGTGGTATTCGGGCAGCGCCTTGAATTCCTGGATGTCGGAGACGCCCACGAAGATCGGCTCGCTCTGGGCGGCGAATTCGGGGGGATCGGGCAGCTCGGCTGTGGTGGCTGTCTGGGCCTGCGTGGCGATCAGGGAAACGCCCAGCAACAGGCCTGCCCCGCCAAGGGCAATCGCATGTTTTCTCATCATTCCTCCCATAGCAACGGAACGGCGTTGATCGCCGCACCGACCGAAATTTCGTCGGCCTTACGCCCGTGCTCAGGCCAAAATGGTACGCCTTGCCAGCAGGGTTGCAATCCGGTTTGCTAGAGACTTGTTCCGGGTTTCTAAGATTTGGACATTCCACATGGATGAATTGAACGCTGCCGGCGATCTCGTCCGCGTCGGGCGCGGCAAGGCCCCTCGCCCCACGCCGCGTCCCGATCGCAAATTCTACGCCTCGGGCCGCGCCTTCGGCCGCTTCGGGGTGCGCTCGTTTCCGCCCCAGCTGATGGCGGCGCCGCACAGCCATGGCCATATCGAATTCAACTGGCTCACCGCCGGCACCATGGACTATCTGGTCGATGGCCGTCCGCTGAGCATAGGCGCGGGCCGGCTGGTGGCGTTCTGGGCCGGCATTCCGCACCAGACCGTGGGGCTGAGCCCCGAGACCGGCCAGGGCCGGCAGGTCAATATCTACCTGCCGGTCGATGCGTTCCTGCACATGCCCCAGCTCGGCCTGCTCACCGAAACGCTGATGGGGGGCGGCGTGGTGCAACTGAGCCCCGATACGATCGGCATCGATACGCTCGATCGCTGGCATGGGGACTATCGCAGCGGCAACGGGTTACGAACCGATATCATCAGGATCGAAATCGGCGCCATGTTCCGCCGCGCCGCTCTGACCGGCTGGGACCTGCTGCTGCCTCCATGGGTGGAAAATTCCAGTGCTCGCACCCGTACCGGCTCGCCGGTGCGCTATGTGGTGCGCATGGTGCGCCATATCGTGGAGAACCTGACCGATCCGCTGACCGCCCAATCCATCGCCGACGTGGTGGGGCTGCATCCCAATTACGCCACCAACCTGTTCGTCAAGGTGATGCACATTTCGGTGCATAAATTCGTGGTGCGGATGCGCCTGATCCGGGCGCGCTCGCTGCTGTTCGAGGGCAACCTGTCGATCTCCAACATCGCGTTTCAATCCGGGTTCAGCTCGCTGACGCAGTTCTACGAGCATTTCCGCAATGCCTATGGGATTACGCCGAGCGAGATGCGCCAGGATGTGATTGGCCGCTGAACCCGTCATCGCTCCGTCATCATTGGCACCTAATGGCGCAGTTCCCGCCAGCAGGACCGATTCACACCCATGCGACAGACCTTCAGCAATGCCAGGATCGTGCTGGCTGACCGGACGATCAGCGGCTCGGTGGTGCTGGATGGCGCGACCATCGCGGCGGTGGGTGAGATTGAAACTGGTGGCGACGTGGTGGATTTCGAGGGCGATTTCCTGTTGCCGGGGATCATCGACCTGCATACCGACAATATCGAGCATCATATGTCGCCGCGGCCCGCCGTGCGCTGGCCTTCCGCGATTGCGGCCGTTTTGGCGCATGACTGGCAGGTGCTTGGCGCGGGCATCACCACGGTGCTCGATTCCCTGTCGATCGGCGATTACGACAGCAAGGGGCAGCGCACCGCCATGCTGGAGGCGGCGATTGGCGCGGTGACGGAGGCTAAGGCCGCAGGCCTGCTCAAGAGCGATCACTATTTCCACTTCCGCTGCGAATTGTCCGATGCAGGGCTGCTCGATCTGGCTGGGCGGCATATGGACAATCCCCAACTGCGACTGATCAGCTTGATGGACCACACGCCCGGCCAGGGGCAGTGGCGCGACCTGGATATCTATCGGGCGTTCCGGCGCAAGAAAACCGGCCAGGTTTGGAGCGAGGCTGAATGGGGCGAATACATTGCCGGGCGGCTGGCGTCGCAAGCGCTGCATGTGCCGCCATCGCGCGCCTGGATCGCCGAGGCCGCCCAAACGCGCGGCATTCCAATGGCCAGCCATGACGATTCCTCGGTAGCGGACGTGGAACTGGCTCATGCCGGCGGCATTGCCATCAGCGAATTTCCCACCACGATGGACGCGGCGCGGCGGGCGCGTGAATTGGGCATGCAGAATGTCATGGGGGCGCCCAATATCGTGCTGGGCGGTTCCCATTCGGGCAATGTCAGCGCGGGGGCGCTGGCGGACGAGGGGCTGCTGGATATCCTGACTTCGGACTATGTGCCGGCGAGCATGCTGCATGCCGCCTTCATTTTGGCTGATCGCGGAATGGCACTGCATGACGCGGTGGCGATGGTCAGCGCCCGCCCCGCAACAGTGCTGGGCTTTGCCGATCGCGGCCGCGTGGAAGCCGGATTGCGTGCCGACCTGCTGCGGGTACGGATTGTGGATGGCCTGCCAGTGATCATGGGTATCTGGGTGGCCGGCCGGCAATTTATGTGATCAGGGGGCGCTACAGCATCGGTGTTTCCGAAAACCGGGAACCACTTTTCGGACCGATGCTCTAGGGGGCGCTTTACCGGCACTGGTGGCACAGCCGGGTTCATGGTCGGAACCCGGCTGGCATCTTCTTGAGCAGGAATGGACCGGACGGCATGCCGTCCCGCCCATAGCGTCAGATCTGGGCCTGGCCGCCATCCACGAACAGCTCAACGCCATTGATGAAGCTGGCTTCGTCGGAGGCGAGGAACAGGACCGCCTTGGCGATCTCCGAGGGCTGGCCAATGCGCCCCGAGGGAATGATGCCAGCGAGGTACGACTTGACGCCTTGCGCCTGTTCGGCGCCGCCAAACAGCGCATCGACGCCAGCGGTATCGGTCACGCCGGGGCTGATGGCGTTGACGCGGATGTGCCGATCTTTCAAATCCAGCATCCAGTTGCGGGCAAAATTGCGCACGGCCGCTTTGGTCGCCGAATAGACGCTGAATGCCGGGGTGCCCGAGATGCTGGTGGTGGAGGAGGTCAGCACGACCGAGCCGCCATCGCGCATCAGTGGCAGGGCCTTCTGCACGGTGAACAGCGTGCCCTTCACATTGGTGGCGAAGGTGCTGTCGAAATGCTCCTCGGTGATGGTGCCCAAGGCGGCAAACTCACCGCCGCCGGCATTGGCGAAGACCACGTCGATGTGGCTGTGCTTTTGCTGGACCGCGTCGTAAAGGCGATCGATATCCAGCAGGTTGCTCATATCGGCCCGGACCGCGGTGACCTGCCCACCGATCTGCTGGACGGCCGCGTCCAGCGCGTCCTGACGACGGCCAGTGATAAACACCGAGGCGCCTTCCTCCGCAAATGCCTTGGCGGTCGCCAGCCCGATACCACTGTTTCCGCCAGTGACCACGACGACCTTATTGGCAAACCTGTTCGTCATAATTTTCTCCTGTTCAACATTGAGTGCCGGATATGGCGGTGGAACGCTGATGCGAGCAGTGGGCATTTGTGGCACTATGCGTTCCATAGGAGGAACGATGACCATCGACCTGAACGACTATTTCTATTTTACCGAGGTGGTGGTGCATGGCGGCTTCGCGGCTGCCGGGCGGGCGCTCAAGCAGCCGAAATCCAAGCTCAGCCGGCGTGTGGCCAGTCTCGAAGCGCGGTTGGGTGCGCGGCTGATCGAACGATCGAGCCGGCGCTTCCGGGTGACGGAGGTGGGTCAGTCTTTTTACGAGCGCTGCCGCGCCATGCTGCTGGAAGCCGAAAGAGCCGAGGCGGTGGTCGCCGAAGCCCAGGCCGAGCCGCATGGGCAGATCCGGTTCAGTTGTCCGACAGGCATGGTGGAAGTGGTCGCCAAGATCCTGCCGGCATTCCTGATGCGGTTTCCCAGGGTAAAGCTACAGCTCATCGCCACCAACCGTTCGGCCGACCTCATCGAGGAGCGCATCGACCTGGCTCTGCGGGTGAGGACTGTTCTGACCAGCGACGCAGCATTGACCATGCGATCGCTGGGCCGCTCGGCGCGCGTCCTTGTCGCCAGCCCCCAACTGGCTGATCGCATGGGCGACGACGTTGGGACGCTCGGCGAATTTCCGACCCTGAGTACCACTGACGAGGCAGGCGAGGTGGAATGGCAGTTGGAGACGTCAGACGGACGCAGGCAGCTGTTGCGGCATCAGCCCAGGGTGAGCTGTGGCGAGTTCTCGGCGGTGCGGGAGGCCGCGATCAACGGCCTGGGGATAGCGCTTTTGCCGGACCACGCTTGTCGAGATGCCCTCAAAAGCGGTCAACTCGTGCATGTTTTGCCGGACTGGCGGGGCCAGCAAGGCATTGTGCATCTGGTTTTCACCACGAAACGTGGTCTGCCACCGGCGGTCAGGGCGTTGATCGATTTTCTGGCGGCCAATTTTCCCTCGGATGCCATCTGAGACATTCCCCGGGGCCGGCGAGGTTGAATGAGCGCAGTATCGCCCAACAAATATCAGCTCTCAAGAATCAGAGTACCGAGCGGCCATGGCTACATGCGGCCAGATCAGGTTCTCAGGCGTGATCTTGGATCATGGCTCTGATCTTGGTGGCCTTCTCGAAATGGTCGAGGCGATGAGTTTGAATCCACCAGGTTGCGGCTTCCATCAAAAGCTCAGGATCATCATTTTTATTGGCGAAGAAGGCATAGAACGACAGCCCAACGCCCTCGCCTTTCTGGGCGATCTTGGCATTGCACACCGCGATGGCCTTATGTCTTAGCGATGCTCTCATGGCGTCCTCAAGTCGTGTTCGACAAAGAAAAAGGGCGCCAGAGGCGCCCTAGTCGTCGGGAGGGGAGACTGTTTACCGCCGTTTGCGGTCGACCTGATGATAGGCCTTGCGGGCGTGGAATTCGCAGTAGGGGCTGGTGTCCTGCGAGTGGCCGCCGCAGAAATAGAAGTCCTTGGACAGCGGATCGCCGATCGGCCATTTGCAGGTCTGCTCGGTCAGCTGCAGCAGGCTCAGGCGCTTGTCTTCGGGGATGAAGATTTCCTGGCTGGCCGGAGCGACGTAGAGCTGCGCCTCGATTTCGGGGCTCGCGGCCAGGGCGGTGGCGCCCATGGTCTGCGGCCGGCTGTTCATGCTGGCGCGGGCCTTGTTCATGCCGGCCATGGCGCTGCCAATGGTGGAGGCGGGTGCGGCCACCCGGCGCGGCGCGGGACGCGCTGCCGGACGGGCACGCGGGGTCGAATTTGTGGGCTTGGCGCGGGCTGATAACTTCAGCCTGTGCACCTTGCCGATGACGGCGTTGCGGGTCACCCCTTCGCCGAGTTCGCCCGCGATCTGGCTGGCGCTGAGGCCCTCCATCCAGAGCTTCTTGAGAAGTTCGACGCGCTCGTCGGTCCAGCCCATCGATTGCGCTCCTGAAACCATCGTCAAAGCAGAATCCTTCATTGTGCTCCCAGAACGGCCTGGTCGCCAAATATCGCTATACGTCGTATGTTAGGCGGGTCCGCCACACGAGATATCGTGTCCCCAACGCTTTCTATAGTACGCCAACGGGGGAATCGGGATCAAGAGTCGTTGCCCACTTTCCCCGGAAAAACGATTGGTTAACATCGGGTAAAGAAAGGCTGAGTCAATTCAGTCACTTGGCGCGCAAACATTGACTTTCAAAGCAAAAATGCTCTATGTCAGGGCCCGAACGCGCTGCAAAAAGGAGCGCGTTTTTGGTTTTTTCAGGGCCCCTGATAATTCCGTCATCGCCCTGTGCCTTGTGTGTCACACCAAACGAAGGTCAATGTCCATGTCTGCGCTTTTTGGCACCTATGCTCGCTCCGAACTCTCGTTTGAGCGCGGCGAAGGCATGCGCCTTTTTGACCAGCATGGCGTGTCCTATCTGGATTTCCATTCCGGCATTGCCGTCAATGCGCTCGGCCATGCCGATCCGCATCTCGTGGCGGCGCTGAAGGGGGCGGCCGAGAAGGTCTGGCACACCTCCAACGTGTTCACGATTCCCGAGCAGGAACGGCTGGGCCAGCGGCTGGTCGATGCCACTTTTGCCGATGCGGTGTTCTTCACCAATTCGGGCGCCGAGGCGCTGGAATGCGCCATCAAGACGGCACGGCACTATTTCTGGGCCAAGGGTGAGACCGAGCGCTACGAAATCATCGCCTTTACCGGCAGCTTCCACGGCCGCACCATGGGCACGATCGCGGCGGGCGGCAATCCGAGCTATCTGGAAGGCTTCGGGCCGGCCATGCCGGGCTTCAAGCATGCAGCGCCCGGGGATCTTGCGGCAGTGGAAGCGCTGATCACGCCGCAGACCTGCGCCATCCTGATCGAAACCGTGCAGGGCGAAGGCGGCGTCACCGCCATGACCCCTGAATTCATGCAGGGCCTGCGGGCGCTGTGCGACAAGCATGGCATGCTGCTGGTGCTGGACGAAGTGCAGTGCGGCTATGGCCGGACCGGGCGCTTCTTCGCCTTCGAATGGAGCGGCATCACGCCCGATATCGTGGCGGTGGCCAAGGCCATCGGCGGCGGCTTCCCGCTCGGCGCGTGCCTGGCGCGTGGCGATGTCGCTTCCTCCATGGTGCCCGGCACGCATGGCTCGACCTATGGCGGCAATCCGCTGGCGACCGCTGTCGGCAATGCCGTGCTCGACCGGATTTTAGCACCCGGTTTCATCGACCATGTCAACCAGATGGGCCAGAAACTGGCCTGGCACCTGCAGCAATTGGCGCAGCGCTTCCCCGACTTCGTCATCGAGCAACGCGGCAAGGGCTTGCTTGCGGGTATCAAGATTACGCCGCCGGTGCGCGATTTCGTCGCCCGGCTGCGCGACGACCATCAATTGCTGGTCATTGGCGCGGGCGACAATGTGCTGCGCCTGCTGCCGCCGCTGATCGTGACCGAGGCGGAAATCGAAGAGGCCGTAGGCAAGATCGCCGCGGCCTTCACGGCCATCGAGGCGGAAGCGGCATCCGTGCCGGCGGTCGATTGATGCAGAGCAGAGCCGAATATTTCGGCCGGCGACGACGCGGTCTGTTTCCTCCACCCTGAGGGGGAGGCTGTACCCATTGCGGTGCCCGTTGGGCGCCGCCGTCATTCTATGCGTTATAAAGGAACCCGGCCCATGACATCGACCGGCACACCAAGGCATTTTCTCTCGATCGACGATTTCGACTATTCCGAACTGCGCGGCATGCTCACCGCCGCAGGCGCGCTCAAGGCCCGCCTCAAGGACGGCGACCGGCCCAAGCTATTGCAGGACAAGGTCCTGGCCATGATTTTCGAGCGCCAGTCCACCCGCACCCGCGTCAGCTTCGATGTGGGCATGCGCCAACTGGGTGGCGAGACCATCATGCTTTCCGGCCAGGAAATGCAGCTCAGCCGTGAGGAAACCCTGAGCGATACCGCCAAGGTTCTCAGCCGCTATGTCGATGCGATCATGATTCGCATCCTGAGCCATGCCGACCTGCTCGATCTGGCCGAGGCAGCGACCGTGCCGGTGATCAACGGCCTGACGCGCCGCGCCCATCCCTGCCAGATCATGGCTGACCTCATGACCTTTGAAGAGCATCGGGGCAATATCAAGGGCGCCAAGGTCGCCTGGGTTGGCGACAGCAACAATGTGCTGCATTCCTGGGTCAATGCGGCGGAGCTCTTCGAGTGCCACCTCACCATTGCCGTACCGGACGAATACAGCCCGGAAAAAGACCTGATGCAGGACATCCGTCGCGCTGGTGACTATGTGAAGCTCATCGAGGATCCGCGCGAAGCGGTCGAAGGCGCCGATCTCGTCATCACCGATACGTGGGTGTCGATGGGCGACGTGGATATCGCCGAGCGCCGCCGGGTCTTGAAACCCTACCAGGTCAACACCAATTTGATGGCGCTGGCGGATAAGAACGCCCTTTTCATGCACGACCTGCCCGCTCATCGCGGCGACGAGGTGACCGACGAGGTGATCGACGGTCCTCAGTCAGTTGTGTGGGACGAGGCTGAAAACCGCCTCCATGCACAAAAAGCCATCCTGTGCTGGGCCTTCGGTGTCGAAACAAACTAAACTGCTTCGATCTTCTGGCTGGAGCGGCCTGCAAATGGGGAATTTCTGCGCTTCCGGTGCTCACGTACTTTAGTACGCTGCGCTCCGGTTCTCGAAACTCCCCATTTTCGACTCGCCCCAACCAGAAGCTCATCGCAGTTCCGGTGTTTCATGCCAACATTGCATTAGTGGACCAGCCTACCCGGAAGTAATTTGACTCATGACGACGGACGCGACCGCCATGCCTGATACATTGATGAGTTCCCTTGGCCTCGATCGCCCGGAGACCGGCGACGATGCTGTGGTGCCGTTCACGCTCGACAAGCTCGACACAAGAGGCCGCTCGGTGCGGCTGGGCGAGGCGCTCGATACCATTCTGAGCCGCCACAACTACCCTGCCCCGGTGGCGCGGCTGCTCGGCGAAGCGGTGGTGCTGGCATCCCTAATCGGCTCGTCGCTGAAGTTCGATGGCCGCTTTATCATGCAGACCCATACCGATGGGCCGGTGAACCTGATCGTGGTCGATTTCGATGCGCCGGACGGGATTCGCGGCTATGCGCGCTACGATCATGACGCGCTGCTCAAGGCCTCCGAAGAGGGTAAGACCAAGCCGGGCGAGCTGCTGGGCCATGGCCATCTCGCCATGACCATCGACCAGGGCGCCGATATGGAGCGCTATCAGGGCATCGTGGCGCTGGAGGGGGAATCGCTGGAAGAGGTGGCGCACACCTATTTCATGCAGTCCGAGCAGATCCCCACCATGGTGCGGCTGACGGTTGCCGAGTTCATGCAGAAGGGCGACCACCGCGCGCACTGGCGTGCCGGCGGCGTGTTGATCCAGCACCTGCCCGAGCATGGGCAATCGATGATGGCCGATCTGCCGGGCGATGGCGATTTCGACAATCCGCAGACCTCGGACCCTGATTTCGTCGAGCCCGATGTGTGGAACGAAGCCAAGACGCTGTTGGCCACGCTGGAAGATATCGAGCTGGCCGATCCCGACCTGTCACCCGAACGGATGCTGTTCCGGCTGTATCACGAGACCGGCGTGCGGGTGTTTACGCCCACCACGCTGGTGGAGCGCTGCACCTGCTCGGCCGACCGGATCGAGGACATGCTGGCCACCAGCTTCACCCCCGAGGACCGCGAGGAAATGGCGGTTGATGGGCAGATCGAAGTGGTGTGCGAATTCTGCTCGACCGCCTATCATTTCAATCCGCATCAGTTCGATACCAAGCACTGATCTTTATATAACCAAAATAGTGGAAACCGCCGCCCCGTACAGGCGGCGGTTTTATTTCATCATTTTGTTTGCTCACAGACACTTGCGCAATTTTACTGATCTGGCACACTGCCACTAAAGTAGAATAGGCGGGGGCAGCGCCAATTGAACTTCATGACGTCGCATCGTGCGCGGACAACGCGCATGGCCGATGAGTGCTGGGCCATTGCCCGCGCTCAGATGACCGCCAGCCGGGTCAGTTAACCCGTGTCCGACGCGCTTGACCTCATCGATGCCGTTATTGGCGAGACTAGCGCGGAATACCTGGATGCCGGCAGAATCCTGGACCTGGCGCTGGAGCGCGAGGTTGATCCCCTCAGCTATTGTGCGGCGTCGCTGCATCTCGGGCAGGCGGTGGTGATGGAGCGGGCTGCCGCCTGGGCCGGCTTCGCCTTTTACGATCGCATTCCGCGCGGCCTGTCGGGTCATGCCGAGGCGGTGCGGCTGGAAGAGCTGGCCAATGCGCGCGTGGTTTGCATGCGGCTGATCGATCGGGACGTGTATTTTTCCGCACCGACCTTCTTTGAAGTTCTCGCCCTCAAGGTGCGGCTGCAGCAGCGCCCGCAACTGCGTGACCGGGTGTGTTTCGTTCCCGAAAATGGCCTGCATGACTATCTGGCGCGGGCAAGTTCGGTGGAGTTGATTGATAGTGCGCGCCAGGCCCTGGCCCGGCGCTGGCCGTTTGCCACGGCCCAGCTGGAACTGACGCGGCTGGCCCGCACTGGCTTCGTGGTCGGGGTGGTACTGCTGTTGGTGCTGGTGCTGCTGGTGCCGTTTGCCGGACAATATTGGCTGCTGCCGCTGACCCTATTCGTGCTGGTGGGGCCGGCCGCACTGCGCCTGGCGGTGACGGTGCGCGGCCTGACGCGGCCCCTGCCCCCGTCGCCGCCCGAGCGTCCCGACGATGCCGAATTGCCGGTTTATTCGGTTCTGATCCCGCTGCGGGACGAAGCTCACATGGTGCCCCAGCTCTATCGGGCGATGTGCGCGCTCGATTACCCGGCCGAAAAACTCGATATCAAGTTCGTGGTCGAGGATCGTTCGCAAGCCACGCTGGACGCAGCCGGCCAGTGGCCCGACGATCCGCGCTTTTCGGTGGTGGCCGTTCCCGACGCCGCGCCGCGCACCAAGCCGAAGGCACTCGATTTCGCGCTGCCGCTGTGCCGGGGCGACTATATCGTGGTGTTCGACGCCGAGGACACGCCCGATCCTGCCCAACTCTGGATGGCCGCTCTGGCCTTTCGCGAGGCGCCCGAGGTGCAATGCCTGCAGGCTGAGCTGTTCATCGACAACAGTCACGAAAGCTGGCTGGCCGGCCTGTTCGCCAGCGAATATGCGGGCCTGTTCGGCATATTGCTGCCGGCCTTCTCCGCCTGGCGGCTGCCACTGCCGCTGGGCGGCACGTCCAATCATTTCCGCATCAAGGCATTGCGTCATCTTGGGGGATGGGACGCCTTCAACGTCACCGAGGATGCCGACCTGGGCATAAGGCTGGCCCGCCTGCGCTATCGCACCGACATGCTGGCCTGCCGCACGCTGGAGGAGGCGCCCGTCTCGTTGCACACCTGGCTGGGCCAGCGCACCCGCTGGATGAAGGGCTGGATGCAGACCTTCATCGTGCACAATCGCGACCCGGCCGAGCTGGTGCGACAGATGGGATGGCTGCCGGCCCTGGTGTTCGAAATGACGGTTTTGAGCATGATCTGCTCGCCGCTGCTGCATTCGGCGCTCATCCTGGTCATCCTGATCCAGGCGATGCTGGGCATGCCGCTATTTTCCGCGCTCGAACTGAGCTGGACCGGACTGCATATGGGGGTGCTGCTGGCCGGCTACAGCACGACGCTGGCGCTGACGCTTACCGGCCTGCACCGGCAAGGCCGCTATGGGCTGTTCCTGATCCAGCTCGCGCTGCCGCTCTATTGGCTGCTGATGGCGATCGCGACGCTGCGGGCCCTGCATGAATTGATCGACAAACCGTTCTACTGGGCAAAAACCGAGCATCGGGCGCGCAAGGAACGGGTGGCCGAGACGGAGGAACAGCCCCAGGCAGCCGCGCGTAAAAAGGCGGCGGAATAGCGCCTTGCCATGTCGAACCGGTGCAGCCTCGATCGTCCTGGTTGCAGACGATACCTTCGGAGATACACGATGAGAAAACTTATCGCTGCCGCTTTTGTCAGCCTGGATGGTGTGATGCAGGCACCGGGCGCCCCCCGCGAAGACCCGACCAAGGGCTTCACTCAAGGCGGCTGGACCGTCGACTATTCGGACGATGCCATAAACCAATTCATGAGTGACGAATTCGCTGAACCGTTCGACTTGCTGCTCGGCCGCAAGACCTATGAGATTTTTGCGGCGCACTGGCCTTATATGGGCGAGCATCCCATCGCCGTCAGCTTCAACGCGGCAACCAAGTATGTCGCCACCGCATCTGCGTCGCAGCCGTTGAGCTGGGCCAATTCGGTTCGCATCACCGGCGATGTTCCGGGAGAAATTGCCAAGCTGAAGCAGGGAGATGGGCCAAATCTGCTGACCCAGGGCAGCAGCGTATTGCTGCAAACCTTGCTGGCGCAGGATTTGATCGACGAGTTCCGCCTGCTGACCTATCCCGTGCTACTTGGTGCCGGAAAGCGCTTTTTCGGCGAAGGAGCCAAGCCCGGCGGGTTGAAACTGACCCGGACGGCGATCTCGACCACCGGCGTCGTCATGGGCGTCTATCACCCTTCCGGCGCGATCAAGCTCGGCAGCTTCGAGACGCCGCCACCCAATGCAGCCGAAGCCGCGCGGCAGGAACGGATGAAGCGGGAGGGGTGAGGGCCTAGCTCCGCCACCGCGGCGCTGGCTCGAACAGGGTCTGCAGCGTCTCTGCCGCTTCCCCTTCAATCCGCCGCAGCAGCAGGCGCGTCAGTTCCTCGCCGGCGGTGAAGACGTCCTCGACGATACTGTCGAGGGTGGGGAACAGGGTCGGCAGGATGTCGGAGGTCTGCTTGAAGATCATCTCGATATCGCGGCCCAGCACCAGCCCACCATCCTGCAGCCCGCCGATCAGTGCGATGGCGCGCATTTCGCTGTCGCAGATAATACCGTCGGGGCGGTCGGTCTGGTGGGCGATGTCCTGGCCAAGCTGGCGGATTTCGTCGGGGCGGCCGCGGGCCGTGGCGCTGTCGAGCACGGTGCCGATAATGCCCAGGCGGGCCATGGCATGCTGGAAGGCGGTGACGATATTATGGTGATTGGTGGTGCTGTCATCGCCCACCAGCAGCAGCAGATGCTTGCAGCCCTTGGCGGCTAGCCGGTCGGCGGCCATGGTGGCAAAGGCCTCGGAATGGAAATCGTGATAGGCGTGTTGGGTAAAAAACTCGGTGCGGCCATGGCTGACGAAGGGGAAGCCCGCATCCATCAGCAGCTGCACGCGCCGGTCGCGCGGCGCGGTGTGGGTGATGATGACGCCATCGGCGGTGCGATTGTCCAGAATGTAGCGCACGGTATCGACCGATTGGGTGCGCACGAATTCGGGGATCACCGTCAAGTGGTAGCGCGAGCCCTTGATGGCCTGGCCGATGCCCTGGATCATCTGGCGGGCGAAATCGATGGAATCATCGCCGCCATCAAGCACTAATGCAATGACATTGGTCTTGCCGGTGCGCAGGCGCACCCCTGCCCGGTCCGGCACGTAGCCCACGGCCTTGGCGGCCTCGGCCACCTTACGGCGGGTTTCCTCCTTGAGCGCGGTGCCGCCGCGCAGCGATAGCGACACTGTCGACTGGCTCAGCCCCGTCAATTCGGAAATCGTGCGCAGCGTGGCGCGCGGCCCCATCGCCCCAGTACCGTTCTCGCTGCCTTTGTCTTTGCCGCCTGCCATCGTCTGCCCGATTGTCTTCCGCGTTCTTCTACACCCTGTGCCGATGATTCAAAACACCCAAGATTTGCAACGATATATCGTCACGCACACTCGCCAACCGACGATGTTCACAGAGCAAATCGGCATCAACATATTGATACATATCGATATAAATCTTTCGATCCTGAAGGATTTCAGCCGATTCCATCAAACCGTTGCAACGTTGCAATTAACATGATTACCTTTGCCCCGTGCCGGAGGAGGGTTCGGCGCAAAGGCCGCGCAATGTCGCGGTGCGAGCACCTGAGGAGGAGTTCATGCTCAAACGGAATCTAATGGCGACGGTCGCCGCTGTGGCCATGGCCGCGGCATCGGCGATCCCGGCGCACGCCGAAATCACGTTCATGTATGCCACCTGGCTGTCTGGGCTGGTGGAGCCCGGCGTCGCCAATTTCGAGAAAGAGACCGGCGAGACCGTCAACGCCATCAAACTGCCCGACCAGGGCTATGACCAGCGCATCGCGCTGGACCTGTCGGCCGGCACCGCCGCCGATGTGGTGCTGATGGACAGCTTCATGGTCTCCGAGTTGGCTTCGGCCGGCTATCTGCATCCGCTGGACGAACTCGTCGCCGGCTGGGACCAGTATCAGTATTACCTCAAGGGCCTGATCGAAGTGGGCTCCTATGACGGCAAGGTCTATTCCCTGCCCACCGACACCGATGTGCGCATGCTGTGGTACAACAAGGCCAATTTCGAAAAGGCCGGCATCGCCATGCCGTGGGAGCCCAAGAGCTGGGCCGACGTGCTCGACGCCGCCCAGAAGCTCAAGGACGTTGGCGTCGAATATGCGTTCCTGCTTCCGGCCGGCACCAAGCAGGCTGAAGCTGCCACCATGCAAGGCTTCTATATGGCGCTGCTCGGCGCCGACGTGCCCGAGGGCGACCGCAACCGCTTGCGCAATCGCGAGACCGGCCAGTGGATCGGCGACAGCCCGGCCATCCGCAAGACCTTGCAGCTCTATCACGACGTCTATGTGGAAAAGGAGCTGACCGCTCCCGACCTCAACTATGCCACCGATATCGCGGCTTCCGTGCGTGAGGCCATGGCCAACAATACCTTGGGCATTCTCGCCTCCGGCTCGTGGGAAGATGCGTGCCTGTGGGATTGCACGGGTGCCAATGTGCCCAGCCGCGAGGAGCGCGATGCGCTGGTCGGCTGGACCCCATGGCCGGGCTCGGGCGATCCGGGCACCAATGCCACCACCAATATCTCGGGTGGCTGGGCCGTCGGTATCAACGAAAAGGCCGCCGACAAGGACATGGCCTTCAAGCTGGTGACCGCCATCTTCGACAAGGACAATTTCCAGACCTGGACCATCGCCAACCATCGCATGGGCGTGCGCACCGATATTTCGGAATCCCCGGAATATACGCAGGACACCTATCTGGCCAAGGCGACGGCACTGGCCGCCACCACGACGGGACGCGACACCTTCCCCGGCTACCAGACCGTTTCGGCACTGGTGCAGCAGGCAACCGCCGACATTCTCGACGGCGCCAGCGTGGAGGACGTGGTCACCGAATATCATGATGCGCTGGTCGACGAGTTCGGCGAAGAGGCGGTCATGACCTACGAGTAACAAGAGGCCCTCCCGGCACGGCGGCGCCGCGTTCTCCCGGCGCCGCCGGTACGGGAGTTTGAGCATGGAGCGGCGGCTCCCCTCCCCCTTGAGGGGAGGGGTTGGGGTGGGGGTGTCGAGGTCTCCTCGGTATCGGGCTTGCGGAAAATGCGACACCCCCACCCTAGCCCTCCCCTCAAGGGGGAGGGGATCAGATCGAGGACGCGAAACTTTCGCGGTCAATTGGGAAATCCAGCCGAATGGCGATGAAAAACCAGATCAATCCCTGGCTGGCCTCCAATGTCTGGCTGCTGGTCATCGCCATGCTGCCGGCCTTTTTGCTGCTGGCGGCGCTGATCTATTTTACCGCCTGGGCGTTCAGTTTTTCCTTCACCGATCTGGAACTGGTGGGCCGCAAGTCGATCGACTGGAGCTGGGTCGGCTTCGAGAATTATGTGCGCCTGTGGACCCGCAAGGGCTTTATGGAAGCGCTGTGGACCACGGTGATCTTCACCTTCTTCTCTGCCATTGTCGGCCAGAGCGTGCTGGGCTTCCTGCTGGCGGCGACTTTGCGCACCACAAAATCCAACCTGCGTAGTTTCATCGAAGTCGCCATCATGCTGGGCTGGCTGCTGCCCGATATCGTGGCGGCATTCCTGTGGTCGGCGACCACCTCGCAGACCGGGCTGATCAACAACCTGATCATCACGCCCCTGGGCTTCGAGCCGGTCAATTTCATCAGCGAATACGCGCTGCCGGTGGTGACCATCGCCAATATCTGGAAGGGCACGGCCTGGAGCTACCTGCTGTTCTCGGCGGCGCTGGATTCGGTGTCGCGCGAAGTCGTCGAGGCGGCCAAGGTCGATGGGGCAACGCCATTGCAGCGAATCTGGCTGGTCATCCTGCCGATCATTCGCCCGCACATCGCCACCAACATGCTGTTCATCACCATCTGGACCTTCACCTATTTCCCGCTGATCTATGCGCTGACCGGCGGCGGGCCGGGGCGGCAGAGCGAGACGCTGGCCATCTTCATGTACAAGCAGAGCTTCGGCACCGGCAAGCTGGGCTATGGCAGCGCCATTTCGGTGGCCATGCTGCTGATCGTGGGGGCCTTGTCGCTGATCTATCTGCGCCTGTTGCGGGAGCCGAAATAATGGAAGGCCAACCCCATTCCCGCGCCATGGCGCTGGCGCTATCGTTCATGGCGCTAATCTGGATCAGCCCATTTGCCTGGCTCATCCTCAATGCCTTCGACCCCGCCGCGACCGGCCGCCTGGCCGTGCCGCAGGGCGTCACCCTGGGCAATTTCGTCCAGGCGATGAGCGGTAATGCCGGACGGCAATTCCTCAATTCGGTCTATATCGCGGCTGGCACCGCGACGTTGACGGTGATCGTGGGGATCGCTGCCGCCTATCCGCTATCGCGGCTGAAGATCCCGGGGCGCGATGCGTTTCTCTGGGCGCTGGTGGTGATGCGCATGCTGCCCTCGATCGGCGTGCTGGTGCCGATGTATTTCGTTTCGCAATCCATGGGGCTGTTGAACAATTACGGCGTGGTGCTGGCGCTGACCATTCTCAACCTGCCCTTCACCCTGCTGCTGCTGAAAAACTTCTTCGATACGGTTCCGGTCGAATTGGAAGAAGCCGCCTATGTCGAGGGCGCCAGCCTCTGGCACATCGTCACCCGCATCGTTCTGCCGCTATCACGCGCTGGCATCGCGGTGGTGTGGTTCTTCACTTTTACCGGCGCCTGGAACGAGTTCCTGTTGCCGTTGATCTTCTCGCGCACCGAACAGGGTTTTCCCATGTCGGTGGGGCTTTACGCGGCATTCGGGCAGAACGGGGCGATCCAGTACGGGTTCCTCGCTGCCTATTCGATTATCTACGCAGCGCCGGCGGTCGGCGTCTATTTCTTGTTACGGCGCAACATGAACACAGGTTTCGCCGGTGTCGGAGTTAAAGGATGACCTATACCAATCCCCTGTCCAGCAAGCTTGGGCTGATGGACGACGATCTGAAAATGGAGGGGAAGCTGCTGCGGCTGTGCGCCGATCTGCGCAGCAAGATTTTGACGCCGGTCGAAACGCCATTCCAGTGGCGCTATATCGAAGAGAACCTTCCCGCCGAGACGGCGCTCAAGACCGACTGGCGGGCCTGGAAGGCGTTCGACGAACGCACCGTGTGGGCGCGCAGCCAGGACAATACCTGGTTCGCCGCCGAGGTGACCGTGCCCAAGGAGGCGGCCGGCAAGACCTTCATCATGCGCATCACCTCGCAGTGGAGCGACCGGCCCGGCGGCACCGACCCGCAGTGCCTGGCCTATATCGACGGCTCGACGGCGCAGGCGATCGACGGCAACCACAATGAACTGGTGGTGATGCGCAATGCCAAGGCCGGCACCAAGCGCGTCGTCCATGTCAACGCCTTCACATTTTTCCCACGGCTGCTGGTCGGGTTCACGGTGGAATTCTTCATCCGCAACGAGCGGGCGGAGAAGCTCTATTACGACCTGCAGACGCCGCTGGAAGTGGCGATCCGCCTGCACCAGTCCGATCCGCGCCGCCACGCTATCCTGCGGCTGGTCAATGATAGCTTGCGGGCGCTGGACCGGCGCGGCGCGCATACCGATGCGTTCGAAGCCTCATTGCGCGACGGCGAGAAGATCGCCGCCAAGATCTATCAGCTCAAGGACACCGAAGTGCAGCCGACTATTTCGGCGGTGGGCCATACCCATCTCGATGTCGGCTGGCTCTGGCGCGTCATGCATACGCGCGACAAGACCGGGCGCAGCTTCGCCACGGTGATCGAGCTGATGCTGGAATATCCGCAGTTCGTCTTCATGTACAACCAGTCGGTGCTGTTCAATTTCCTCAAGACCGACTACCCGGAAACCTGGGCGCGGCTGAAGGAAAAGGTCAAATCCGGCCAGTTCGAGATCGAAGGCGCGATGTGGGTCGAGCCGGATGTCAACATCGTCTCGGGCGAGAGCCTGGTGCGCCAGATCATGCGCGGCCGCCGCTTCCACATCGAGGAATTCGGCGTCACTCCCAAGACCGTCTGGCTGCCCGACACCTTCGGCTATTCGGCCAACCTGCCCCAGGTGATGGCGCGTTCGGGGCTGGAATATTTCGTCACCAGCAAGCTGAGCTGGAACGACACCGACCGGCATCCCTACGACACCTTCTTCTGGCGCGGCATCGACGGCACCAAGACCAAGGCGCAGTTGATCACGGCACAGAAGTTCGAGAGCGAGGCGATCTACACCACCTACAATTCGGACCTATCGGTCACCGAAGTGATGGGCGCGTGGAAACGGTATGAGCCGAAGGCGGCCTATAACGAAGTGCTGCTGTGCTACGGCTATGGCGATGGCGGCGGCGGCCCGACCCGGGCGATGATCGAGCGCGGCACCCGGATGGAGCGCGGCATTCCCGGCGCGCCCAAGCTCAAGCTCGAAGGCATCGCGCCGTTCCTCAACCGCCTCGGCACGGCGATGGATGCCGACCCTGCCCGCTTCCCGGAGTGGAACGGCGAGCTTTACCTGCAATACCATCGCGGCACGCTGACTTCGGTGGCCAAGAACAAGGCCAATAACCGCAGGAGCGAGCGGGTGATGAAGGAGCTTGAACTGCTCAGCGCCCTGGCACATGCGCAGAGCGGGGCCAGTTATCCCAGTGCGCAGATCAATGCGTTCTGGGAGACCATCCTGATCAACCAGTTCCACGACATCCTGCCGGGCACCTCGATCCCGGAAGTCTATGTCGACTCGGACAATGAATATGGCGAGCTGTTCTCGACCCTGGCTTCGGCCAACGGGCCGTGGCACTCGGCGGCGTTGGCACTGCCGGGGGCCAAGAATGGCACGCGGCTGTTCAACTTCACCAGCCAGAGCCGCAGCAATGCGCTGGTCAGCCTGGGGGATGACAAGGCACTTGATGGTGCTGGGCTTGCTCAGGGCGGGGTAACGCAGCCCTTGCAGAAGCTGGTTGGCGCTGGTGGCGAAACTAGCTACGCCGCACCAGTCAGCGCTCTCGCGCCGCTCGGCTGGACCGGGGTGCAGGTTGTCTCCGGCGTTGCCGCCGGCAAGTCGAGCCTGTCGGCTACCGCCAGCAAGCTCGAAAACGCACTGATTAAGGTGACGTTCGACAAGGCGGGCGAGATCACCTCGATCTTCGACAAGACCCGAGGCCGCGAAGTCATTGCCAAGGGGCAGAAGGGCAATCGGCTGGTCGCTTACGAAGACAAGCCGATGGAATGGGATGCCTGGGATATCGATCGCTATTTCGAGGAGCAGTCCTGGCCGCTCAGCGATAGCAAGGCGACGATTACTGTCGTCGAAACCGGGCCCGCACCGCGCGGCGATCCGGGTGGAGCGGAGCTATAATCTGTCCAAGGTGGTGCAGGTCATTTCGCTTGAAGCCGGCGCGCGCCAGCTTGAGTTCGATACCTGGATCGACTGGCAGGAGCGCCGCACCGTGCTCAAGGTGGGTTTCCCGTTCGACCTCAACGTCTCGGAAATCCGCTCGGAGATCCAGTTCGGCCACGTCAAGCGGGCAACCCATCGCAATACGAGCTGGGACAAGGCGCGCTTCGAAGCCTCGATGCATCGCTGGGTGGATATGAGCGAGACCGATTTCGGTGCCGCCCTGATCAATGACAGCAAGTATGGCTATGACGCGCTGGAGCAGACCGTGCGGCTGACGCTGCTGCGCGGCTCGGTCTTCCCCAGCCCCGATGCCGACCTGGGCGAGCATCGTATTCGCTATGGCCTGTTCGTGCATGATGGCGTGCAGGACCTAGCGCAGGTGCATCGCGCGGCGGAGCGGTTCAACAACCCGATCTCGGTGGTTGGCTCGGTCAAGCCGAAGGCCGCTGGTGGCGAGGCCGGCGAGAGCTTCGCCTTCGCCACCTGCGATGCGCAGAACGTCACCATCGAGACTGTCAAGAAGGCGGAAAAATCCGACGCGCTGGTGCTGCGGATTTTCGAAACCGCCAATTCGCGGGCGACGGCGAGCATCAAGTTCGGGCTGAAGGTGAAATCGGCCAAGCTGGTCAACCTGATGGAAGAGGGCGACGAGGGCTCGGTGACGGTGGTGGATAACACCGTCGTGCTGGAACTGCGGCCGTTCCAGATCGCCACGTTGATGGTCGAGACGGCTTAGGGGCGCCTCGATCTATCGGCGCTTCGCCTCCCTCCCCCTTGAGGGGAGGGAAGGGAGGCTCGTGGATTTGTGGTCCACTGAACGACCGCGTCTCCCCCCTCCCCTTGAGGGGGAGGGTGATGGCGACCAGCCGGTGAGGTATCCCTTCGCATAGACTGAATAAGGAGACCACGATGAGCGATGTTGAACTGACGGGTGTGCACAAGTCCTATGGCACGGTGCCGGTGCTGCATGGCGTCGACCTGACCATCAAGTCGGGCGAGTTCGTGGTCTTTGTCGGCCCATCAGGGTGTGGCAAGTCCACGCTGCTGCGGATGATCGCGGGGCTCGAACATATCACCGGCGGCGAAGTGAAGATCGGCGGCAAGGTGGTCAATGACGTGCCCTCGCCGCAGCGCGGCATCGCCATGGTGTTCCAGAGCTATGCGCTTTATCCGCATATGAGCGTTTACGACAATATGGCGTTCGGGCTGAAACTAGCCAAGACGCCCAAGGCGGAAGTGGACCAACGCGTGCGCGAGGCGGCGCGGATTTTGCAGATCGAGCCTTATCTCGACCGCATGCCCAAGGCGCTTTCTGGTGGCCAGCGCCAGCGCGTCGCCATCGGCAGGGCCATCGTGCGCCAACCGAAGGTTTTTCTCTTCGACGAACCGCTATCCAATCTCGATGCCGCGCTGCGTGGGCAGACCCGGGTGGAGATCGCCAAGCTGCACGATACGCTCGACGCGACGATGATCTATGTCACCCACGACCAGGTCGAGGCGATGACGCTGGCCGACCGCATCGTGGTGCTCAATGCCGGGCGGATCGAGCAGGTCGGCACGCCGCTGGAGCTTTACCGGCACCCGGTCAATACGTTCGTGGCCGGCTTCATCGCCAACCACACGATGAACTTCGTCAATGTGACGCCGAACGGCTCAGTCCTGACCTTGCCCGGCGGCAAGACCATTTCCACCGGCAATCCGCAGGCCGCCAAGGCCGCGAGCCTCGGCGTGCGCCCGGAACATCTGGGCCTGACCGACGCGGCCAATGCGCAGTTCACCGGCACGATCGAGGTCATCGAGCAGTTCGGCGAATATGCGCTGATCCACGTCCTGCTCGCCGATGGCAATCACCTGACGGTCAAGCTCGATGGCGCGCCGGACCTGGAATTGCACGCCGAGGTGCATGTCGGGCTGGACCCTGCCGTGGTGCATCTGTTCGATGCCGATGGCAGGGCGCTGCGGACCGCTTGAGGCTCATTCCAGATTGAGCTGCCAGGTGACGCCGAAGCGGTCGCCGACCCAGCCGAAACGGCGCGAGAAGCCGTAATTGTCGATCTCCATATAGACTTGGCCGCCTTCGGCCAGGGCGTTGAAGCTGGCGTCCAGTTCCTCGGCCGACTGGCAGGCGATGAAGATGGAAATGGCGGGCGTAAAGCCCCATGCATGGTTGATCGGGCTATCCGACGCCAGGAACGGGCGACCGCCAAGGGCGAACTCGGCCATCATCACCGTGCCTTCCGGCCCCGGCATGCCGGCGGTGTAACGGGTGATTTTGGTGATGCGGCTATCGGGAAAGATCGAGCAGTAGAAATTCATCGCCGCTTCGGCGGTGCCGCCCTGAAAGGTCAGGAATGGGGTGAATGTCTGGGACATGGGCTTGCCTCCTTTGCTGGTAGCAAAGGCCAGCCCGTCGCGGACGTCAACCGTTCAGAACGTTTTCACGGCAGCAGCACGTCGACCCGCATGCCCTCGCCCGGCTTGCTCTTGATGGTCAGCAAGCCGCGGTGGCGGTGCACGATATGCTTGACGATGGCGAGGCCCAGGCCCGTGCCCTTTTTCTTGCGGCTGGTATCGGCATCGATGCGATAGAACCGCTCGGTCAGCCGCGGCACATGTTCGGGCTCCACCCCCGGCCCGTGATCGGTGACGCTGACCTGATGCTGGAAGCCGACGCGGCCCGCTGTGCCGAGATGGACCTCCACCGTCTTGCCGTTGGAGCCATATTTCACCGCATTATCGATGAGGTTTTCAAACACTTCATAGAGCTGGCTGCGATCGCCGGTGGTCGTCGCCTGCCCTTCGGGCAGGGTCATGACGATTTCGACATTGGCCGCCCGGGCCTGGGTCTGCAAGCCATCGCGCACTTCGCGCAATAGCGCTGCCAGATCGATGCTGCCGGTGGGGCGCACATGCTGGTGCATTTCGATGCGCGACAGGCTGAGCAGATCGTCGATCAGCTTGCTCATCCGCTCGGCCTGGCCGCGCATGATGACCAAGAACTTCTCCCGCGCCGCCGTATCCTTGGCGGCCGGACCCAGCAAGGTATCGATGAACCCCAGCAAGGATGCGAGCGGCGTGCGCAGCTCGTGGCTGGCATTGGCGATGAAATCGGAACGCATCGCATCGACGCGCTTCAGCTCGGTCAGGCTCTGGAACGTCACGATCAACAGCCGCCCCTCGTCCTCGAACCATTCGGTATCGGGGCGGCGCAGCGGGGTGACCACGACCTTGTCCCAGGTCTCGGAGGGCAGGGTTTCGTGCAGCTCGAAGGTCCGCGTCGCGCCGCTGCGGCCGGCGCCGTCGATGGCCTGCACCAGATCGGGGTTGCGCAGATAGAAGGTGATGGGGTTGCCGGAAATGAGATTGGGAAATTTCCGCGCCGCCGCGCCATTGGCATGGGTGACGATGGCGCGGCGATCCAGCAGCAGGCAGGGATCGGTCAGGGCATCGGCAAAGGCGGCGATCCATTGGTCATCGTCGGCGACCTCGCTGGTGCCGGGCACGACGGTTTCGACATGGATTTCGGCCGCGGGCAGCAGCATTGCGACCACGGCCATGATGACGAAAGCCAGCAGCGCATTGAGCAGGCCCAGCGAGCCGGACAGCGTCAACGCCAGCAGCACGCCGGCCAGTACCACCAAGAGAGTGGCGCGGCTGAACAGGCGCGACAGCAGCGTTGCGACAAGGCTTCGGGGGGGAGAAAGACTGCGGTCGACCATCGGCACCATAAACCAAAGCGGCCAGGGCCACTTGCACACAAGCGATCTTCATAGCACGTTCAATGCGACAAGGGAGAGACAGGTGAGCGATCCATTCGACGACTTCGATATCGAAAATCCCAAACTGCCGAAAGGCGATCAAGAAGCACGCCATGAGTTCGGGCTTTTATCCCTATGCGGACAAGCTGGACTGGGATGTCTATGAAGAGGAAATGCTGGACCTGCAAAAGCAGTTGGTGCTGCTGCAGGCCCACCTCGCCAAGACGGGCGAGCGGGTGATGCTGGTATTCGAAGGCCGCGACGCTGCCGGCAAGGGCGGCACGATCAAGACCTATCTGGAAAATCTCAACCCGCGCTACAACCTGATTGCCGCGCTGCCCAAGCCGAACGACCGCGAAAGCACGCAATGGTATTTCCAGCGCTATGTCGATTGGCTGCCCGCCGCCGGGGAAACCGTGCTGTTCGACCGCTCCTGGTATAACCGCGCCGGTGTCGAGCCGGTGATGGGGTTCTGCACGCCCGAGCAGACCGAACATTTCCTTGAGGAAGCGCCGGAATTCGAGAAACGCATCACCAATGACGGCATCCACCTGTTCAAGTTCTGGCTGTCGATCGGGCGCGAAATGCAGCTCAAGCGGTTCCATGACCGGCGGCATGATCCGCTGAAAGTGTGGAAGCTGTCGCCGGTCGATCTGGAGGCGCTGGGCAAATGGGATCCCTATTCCAAGGCGCGCGATGAAATGCTCAAACGCACCGACAAGCCGCATGCGCGCTGGACCATCATTCGGGCCAATGACAAGCGGCGCGGAAGGCTCAACGTCATTCGCAGCGTGCTCGACCGGCTCAATTTTTCCGGCAAGGACCAGTCGGCAATCGGCAAGATCGATCCGAAAATCACCATGAGCGCCGAGGAATTCCTCGCCATGAACGGGGTGGACGCGGCGTAGAACCATTCGGATCAGGCTGAGCCGAAAAGGCTAGGACTAATCGACATTCAGTTAGCCACTGGGCATTGAGAGCCCAAATATGCCTCCCTCCCCCTTGAGGGGGAGGGAGCGATGGAACCGCATCAAGTCTATGGGTGAAACGCCGAGAGCAGGCCGAATGCGATTTGACCTTCTGGTCAAATTATCCACAGGCGCTGGCGCGTTCCCTTTGACAGGGGAGGCAAAACGCTTTCATCTGTCATTAATCTTTCATGAACGCTGGTGAGGGCCGGCGCATGAAGATGGAAGTCCGGATCGGCGATCCGGCTGGGGCGCACGATGTTTGACGATCGCGCAGATGTTCGCCGGGAGGCGAGCCGCCTGCCGCCGGCAATCACCATCAATGCCGAGGGGCGCTCGCCCTTCGTGCTGGTGTGCGACCATGCTTCCAACCGCATTCCCGAACGCTATGGCGATCTGGGCCTGACGCTGGCGCAGCGGCTGGAGCATATCGCCTGGGATCCGGGCGCGCTATCGGTCTGCCAGGCGCTGGTCGACCTGCTCGATGCGCCGCTGGTGCATTCCACGGTGTCGCGGCTGATCATCGACTGTAATCGCGATACCGACTCGCCCGAATTGATCCGCACCCTATCCGAGGACACGGTGATCGGCGCCAATATCGCGGTCAGCGCGGATGAGCGGGCGCGGCGGATCAGCGATTATCACGCGCCGTTTCACCTCGCCATCGAGCGGGTGCTGGAGCGGCGGGCCGCGCGTGTCCAGCCCAGTGTTCTGGTGTGCATGCACTCGTTCACCCCGGTCTATCTGGGGGTGCCGCGGCCTTGGCCGATCGGGTTGATCCATGGCCGCGATACCGCCTATACGCAGGGCCTGTTCGATGCGCTCAAGGCGGAGGACCCGACGCTCGATGTCGGCTGGAACCAGCCTTATGCCGCGCTCAACGGAGTGACGCTGACGCTGGAAAAGCATGGCGACGGACGCGGGCTGGACGCTACGATGATCGAAATCCGCAACAATGAAATTCTCGAACCTGCCGGCGTCGCCTTCTGGGCGGCCCGGCTGGCCCGCAGTCTGACCCGGGCGCATGACGCGCGCGGCAGGACGGCGGCTCGCTAGACCAAGTGTACAGGGCAATAAACCAGGGGGACTTGAATGGCTGAGACCAAGAAGGTGGGCAGTGTCGCTTATGCGACGCGCGACACGGACTATTTTGCCAAGCGCGGACTGACGCGCTATGCCGGCATCTGGCAATTGTGGGCGCTGGGCGTCGGCGCGGTGATCTCGGGGCACTTCTCGGGATGGAATTTCGGCTTCATGACCGGCGGCTGGGGCGGCATGCTGGTCGCAGCCGCCATCATCGGCGTCATGTATCTGGGCCTGGTGTTCTCGATCGCCGAAATGAGCCCGGCTCTGCCCCATACCGGGGCGGCCTATTCGTTCGCCCGCACCTCGATGGGGCCCTGGGGCGGCTTCATCACCGGCCTGTTCGAGAATGTCGAATATGTGCTGACGCCGGCGGTGATCGTCACCTTCATCTCGGGCTATTTTGGCTCGATTACCGGCATCGATCCGGCGCTCTATCCAATCCTGTGGATCGTGTTCTACGCCATATTCCTGGCGCTCAACATTTACGGCGTGGCGCTGTCGTTCAAGGTGACGCTGGTCGTCACGCTGATCTCGCTGGCCGTGCTGGTGGTATTCTGGATCAGCGCCCTCACGCATATGGATTTTGGCCGCTGGGCGCTCAATATCGGCGCGGGACCTGATGGCAAGCCGGTGGAACTGCCGGAGGGCAATGGCTCCTGGTTCCCGTTCGGGTTCTCGGGGGTCCTCGCCACCCTGCCCTTCGCGGTCTGGCTGTTCCTCGCCATCGAGCAATTGCCGCTGGCCGCCGAAGAATCGGTCGATCCCAAGCGCGACATGCCACGCGGCATTCTCCTTGGGTTCTGCACGCTGCTGATCTCGGCCTTCATGATCGTGCTGCTCAATCCATCGGTGACGGGCATCGGCGCCTTTGCGCTGGGAACATCGCTGGAACCCCTGCTCGATGGCTTCCGAGCGATCTACGGCGATAGCGGCGCCGTCATCCTCGGTATCGTCGCGCTGACCGGCCTGATCGCCTCGTTCCACACCATCCTCTACGCACAGGGCCGGCAGATTTTCTCGCTCAGCCGGGCCGGATACTTCCCATCGGCCCTGTCGGTGACGCATCCCAAGTACAAGACCCCGCATGTGGCCATGGTCACCGGGGCCTTGGTGGGCCTGGCGGTCATGCTGATCATCTGGTTTGCCAATGGCGGCGGCGGCTCGGGGGAAACCCAGTTCGGCGACGACATCATCGGCACCGTGCTCCTCAACATGGCGGTGTTCGGCGCGATGCTGAGCTACATCATGCAGGCGCTCAGCTTCATCCTGCTGCGCCGCAATCAGCCCAATATCGAGCGGCCATTCAAGAGCCCGCTCGGCATAGGCGGGGCGATCGTGACCATCATCATTGCGGCGGTGACGCTTGGCTATCAGATGCAGGACCCGAACTTTTTCAAGGGCGTGATCTGGGTGGTATTGTGGTGCGCGGTGGGCATCGCCTACTTCGCGGCAATCGGCCGGCACAAGCTGATCCTGTCGCCGGAAGAGGAATTCGCGCTGGAACATAAGGCTCCGTAAGGCCAGTCGGGCCGCGGTTCGCCGCGGCCCAATCAACACTCTGGGAGTTCTCGCATGGCCGCCTATTCGCTCGATGCGCTCAAGGCCGATATCGCCGCCGGGACCGTGGATACCGTGCTAGTCGCCTTTCCCGATATGCAGGGGCGGTTGATGGGCAAGCGGCTGCAGGCCGAATTTTTCCTCGAAACCGCCCATGACGAGACCCATGGCTGCGACTATCTGCTGGCCGACGATATCGATATGGAGCCGGTGCCCGGCTACGAGGCCGCCAGCTGGACCAAGGGTTATGGCGATTTCGTGCTGAAGCCCGACCTGACGACGCTGATGAAAGCGAGCTGGCTCGAAGGCACCGCGCTGGTGCTGTGCGATGTGCTCGATCACCACCACCACGAGCCCTTGCCGCATAGCCCGCGCGCTATCCTGAAGCGCCAGATCGAGCGGCTGGCGGCTATGGGGTACACCTGCAATGCGGCGACGGAACTGGAATTCTACCTGTTCGACGACAGTTTCCGCACCGTGCACGACAAGGGCCACCGCAACCTGACGACCTCGGGCTATTACATCGAGGACTACCACATCTTCCAGACCACCAAGGAGGAAGGGGTGATGCGGGCCCTGCGCAAGCATCTGCAGGCCTCGGGCATTCCGGTGGAAAGCTCCAAGGGCGAATGGGGCCCGGGGCAGGAAGAAATCAACGTCAAATATGCCGACGCCCTGACCATGGCCGACCGGCATGTGGTGCTCAAGAACGCCACCAAGGAAATCGCCTATGCCCAAGGCAAGGCCGTGACCTTCATGGCCAAGTGGGACTATGCGCTGGCCGGCTCATCCAGCCATATTCACATGTCGCTGGCCGATACGTCGGGCAAACCCGTCTTCGCCGATCCCGATGCCGCGCGTGGCATGAGCCTGACCATGGCCCATTTCATGGCCGGGCAGATCGCCCATGCGCGCGAAATCACCTATTTCCTCGCGCCCTATATCAATTCCTACAAGCGTTTCCAGGCCGGCACCTTCGCGCCGACCAAGGCGATCTGGAGTTCGGATAACCGTACGGCGGGCTTCCGGCTGTGTGGAGAGAACAGCAAATCCGTCCGCGTCGAGTGCCGGATCGGCGGCGCGGATTTGAACCCCTATCTCGCCATGGCCGCACTGATTGCCGCCGGCATCAAGGGCATCGAGGACAAGATGCCATTGGAGCCGGCTTTCGTCGGCGACGCCTATGTCACCGACAAGCTGCGCGAAATCCCCAAAACCCTGCGCGAAGCCACCGAAACCCTGCGCCATTCGGTGCTGCTGCGCGAAGTGTTCGGCGAAGACGTGGTCGGGCATTACGTCCACACCGCCGAATGGGAGCAGGGCGAATATGATCGGAGGGTGACCGATTGGGAGCTAAAGCGGGGGTTTGAGCGGAGTTAGGAATTTACTAAGGTATTTTACTTTCGCCGGATATTGGATATCCTGTGCTGATGGATACCGAGGCAAAATATCATCCGCTGTTCGAGCGCCTGCTCTATTCCGGGCAAGGCAAGGTTGTGCTGCGCTTTGCCGATATCGAACGCGAGCTTGGCGCATCCCTGCCGCCATCGGCACGTTCGCGACCCGCATGGTGGAGCAACAATCCGAATGGGCATAGCCAGGCCAGGGCTTGGCTGAGGGCCGGCTACATTGCCAAGGCCGACCTAGCCGGAGAGACGGTCGAGTTTCAGTTGGAAGGCTGGCCGAGCGGCTACCGGAAAGTGAGCATGCCGGGGCGCGGCTTTAGCGAGGAGCGACAGTCCGACTATGGCAAGGAAATACTGAACGGTGGACGCCCCGAGGACACGAAGCCGCATCCCCTGTTTGGGGTGTGGCGGGGAAAAGTGACGCTGCAGCCCGGCTACGACTATGCCAAACCCATTTTCGGGGAGTCGAACGACAGTGGCAGTTGAGCGGCTGTTGCTCGATACCTGCGCGCTGATCTGGCTGGCGACTGGGGGCGAAATTGCCCCAGCCGCACTTGCGGCCTTGCGCGCTGCGGCAGATGCAGGCGAGAAAGTCGCGGTTTCGCCGATATCGGCATGGGAATTGGGACTGTTGTTCGCAAAAGGCAGGATGACGGCGGTAAAGTCTCCCATCGCGCTTTTCCAGGAGATAGCCCATGCTGAGACCGTTATCGTAGAACCGCTTACTGCGGACATACTGATCGACTCTTCTTTTTTGCCCAAGCTGGATCATCGCGATCCCGCCGACTGCATTATAATCGCGACTGCCCGGACGATGGATCGAACGATCTTGACCCGAGACCGAGCGATCCTGGACTATGCGCGGCGGGGCTATGTTCGCGCCATTGCCTGCTGAACAAAGGATTTTCCCATGGCCGACACGGTCAAAATCATCTCGCCGATCGATGGCAGCGTTTATGCGGAACGCCCCTTGGCGAGCGGTGCCGATATCAACGCTGCCGTCGCCCGGGCCAAGGCGGCGCGGCGGGGGTGGGGTGAGATTACTGTGGCGGAACGGGCCAAGATGGTGGGCCATTTCGTCGATGCGCTGCTGGAGATGAATGACGAGATCGTGCTGGAACTGGCCTGGCAAATGGGTCGGCCGGTGCGGTTTGGGGGTGAGAAGCGCGGGGTGGAGGAGCGGGCGCGGCATATGATTGCCATTGCCGAAGCGAGCTTGGCGCCTGCGGAAAAGACCGATAAGCCGGGGTTTACGCGGTATATCACGCGCGAGGCGCTGGGTACGGTGATGGTGATCGCGCCGTGGAATTACCCGTTTTTGACCGCGGTCAATTCCATCGTGCCGGGGCTGATGGCGGGCAATGCGGTGATCCTCAAGCATGCCAGCCAGACGCTGCTGGCGGGCGAAAGATTTGCGCAAGCGAGCAAGCATGCAGGACTTCCTGAAGGGATTTTCCAGAACCTGGTGCTGGGGCACGCGGATACGGAAAAACTGATCGCCTCGGGCGCAATCGACCACATCAATTTCACCGGCTCGGTCGAGGGCGGTCGCCGGATCGAGAAAGCCGCCGCGGGAACATTCGCCACGCTCGGACTAGAGCTTGGCGGCAAGGACCCGGCCTATGTGCGGGCTGACGCCAACCTGGACAATGCGGTCGAGAACCTCGTGGATGGCTCGTTCTTCAATTCGGGGCAGAGCTGCTGCGGGGTGGAGCGGATTTATGTCGAGGCTTCGGTCTATGACGGGTTCGTCGAGCGGTTCGTGCAGAATGCCAAGGGCTGGACGCTGGGCAATCCGCTGGAGGCCGATACCGTCGTCGGCCCGATGGCGCGGGGAAGTTTTGCCGATCATGTCCGAGGGCAAACTGCCGAAGCCGTGCGCGGCGGGGCAACGCGGCATCTCAATTCCAGGCATGGGCTGGACAAGGATGGCTCGCCTTATCTGGCGCCGGAGGTGTTGACCAATGTCAATCACCAGATGAGCGTGATGCGCGAGGAGAGTTTTGGGCCGGTCGTCGGCATCATGAAGGTGGCGGACGACGAGGAAGCGATCACGCTGATGAACGACAGTCCCTATGGGCTGACGGCGTCGATCTGGACCCAGGACCTGGATGCTGCCGGCAAGATCGGCGCGCGGGTGGAAACCGGGACAGTCTTTGCCAATAGGTGCGATTATCTCGATCCAGGGCTGGTGTGGACCGGCGTCAAGGATACCGGCAAGGGCGGGGCGCTGAGCGAGATCGGCTATGCGAATTTGACGCAACCGAAGAGTTATCATTTTAAGCATGGCTAGTGCCACGCCCTCCTTCGACAAGCTCAGGATGAGGGTGGTTCGAGGGTCGCTGCGCTCCCGCCTCACCATGAGGACTACTGGGAGCTGGATTTCAGAGTAGCCCTCATGGTGAGGTGCGAGTTCTTCACGAGCCTCGAACCACGAGGGCGTGCCACTGGAGGTCCCAATGACCAAAGCCAACTGGAACTATCCCACCGCCATCAAGTTTGGCCCCGGCCGCATCGCCGAACTGCCGGAGGCGCTGAAAACCGCCGGGATCAGCCGGCCGCTGCTGGTGACCGATGCGGGGCTGGTCAATTTGCCAGTGACGCAGAATACGCTGGCGCTGCTGAAGGCTGCCGGCATCGAGGTGGGCGTGTTCGCCGATGTGAAGCCGAACCCGATTTCGGCCAATGTCGAAGCGGGCATCAAGGCGTTGCGCGCGGGCGGCTATGACGGGGTGATCGCCTTTGGCGGTGGCTCGGGGCTGGACACGGGCAAGGTCATCGCCTTCATGGCTGGGCAGACACGGCCGATGTGGGACTTCGAGGACGTGGGCGATTGGTGGACGCGCGCCGATCCCAAGGGGATTTTCCCGATCGTCGCGGTGCCGACCACGGCGGGGACCGGCTCGGAAGTGGGTCGGGCCGGGGTGATTACCGACGAGACGACACACACCAAGAAGGTGATTTTCCATCCGCTGATGATGCCCAAGGTGGTCATCGCCGATCCGGAACTGACGGTGGGCATGCCAAAATTCATCACGGTGGGCACGGGCATGGATGCGCTGGCGCATTGCCTGGAAGCCTATTGCGCGCCGGGCTATCACCCGCTGGCCGATGGCATCGCGGTCGAGGGCATTCGGCTGGTGTTCGAGAACCTGCCCAAGGTCTATCTCAATCCCAATGATATCGAAGCACGCGGGCATCTGATGAGCGCGGCGGCGATGGGGGCGACGGCGTTCCAGAAGGGGCTGGGCGCCATCCATGCGCTGAGCCATCCGGTGGGGGCGCTTTACGATACCCATCACGGCATGACCAATGCGGTGTTCATGCCCTATGTGCTGGCGGTCAACCGCTCGGCCATCGAGCAGCGCATTGCGCGGCTGGCGGCGTATCTGGGATTGCCGCCGAGCTTTGAGGCGTTCCAGCACGCCGTGCTGGCGCTGCGGCAGCCGGCTGGATGTGCCCAATACGCTGCGGGAGTTTGGCGTGGATGAGAGCAAGCGGGACTTGATCGGGGAGATGGCGATTGTCGATCCGACGGCAGGGGGTAATCCGATCGAGCTGACCAAGGCGCGGGCGCTGGAGATTTTTGATCGGGCGCTGAACGGCTGGGTTTAGTGGTCTTTTCTTCTCCCCATCGGGGAGAAGGTGGCGCGTAGCGCCGGATGAGGGTGTCTGCCCTCACAAAGCGGCACCCTCACCCGTCTCGGCTTCGCCGATCCACCCTCTCCCCGACGGGGAGAGGAATAGAAGGCTAGCCCACCCACTGGACGAGCTCCTCCCCTTATCAGGGGGAGGATGGGTGGGGGTGTTCGGAGCCACGATGGTGGGGTTGGGGCCAAACATCCCCCCACCCTTGATCCCTCCCCGCGAAGGGGGAGGGTGTCGACTGGAAAATCTCAGTCCACCAGTTCGGCGACTGTCTCAGCCGCGCCGAGCTCGAACAAACTCTCCAGATGTTCCACCACAGTCCCCCGGAACACCTCGTTCTCCGGCAGATCGTTCCCGAACACTTCTGTCAGCGCCGCCAATCCATCGAACAGCGCCTCGGGGTCATCCCCTGCCCCGGCGGCAATCGCCAGCATGCGCATGGAGAGCGGGTCCTTCACGTCGATGGTGTCGCCGTTTTCGTCGATGCCCATGACGTAGCGCATCCAGGCGGCGACGCCCAAGGCGAGATAGGTGATGGGTTGGTCGGCTTGCAGCCGGTCGCGGATGGTGCCGAGGAGGCGCTGGGGCAGTTTTTGGGTTCCGTCCATGGCGATCTGCCAGGTGCGGTGCTGCAGGGCCGGATTGCGGAACCGCTCAAGCAGCTGATCGCGATAACCCGCCAGATCGACGCCGGGCATATCGAGGGTCGGGATGGCTTCCTCGGTCATCAGGTTGTGGATCAGCTTGACGAAAGCGGGATCGCCCATGGCGTCGGACACATATTGGTGGCCGGCGAGATAGCCAAGATAGGACAGGGTGGAGTGCGAGCCATTGAGCATGCGCAGCTTCATGCGCTCGAAGGGCTCGACGTCTTTCACCACCTGGGCGCCAACGGTTTCAAAGGGCGGGCGGCCGAGGGGAAAATGGTCTTCGATCACCCATTGGGTGAAAGGCTCGGTCATGATTGGCCAGGCGTCTTCCAGCCCGGTCAGAGATGAGATCATGGCGCGGTCGGCGTCGGTGGTGGCGGGCACGATGCGGTCGATCATGGTCCCGGGAAAGGCGACGTGTTCGGCAACCCAGGCACCCAGGGCTGCATCGCGCAAGGTGGCGAAGCGGGTGACGATGCGGCGCGTGGTCGGCCCGTTGGAGGGGAGATTGTCGCAGCTCATCACCGTGAAGGGGGCGATGCCGGCGGCCTTGCGCCGGGCTAAAGCCGCCACGATCATGCCGGGAGCGCTGCGCGGTGCATCGGGATTGGCCAGGTCATGGACGATATCGGGGTGATTGGGATCGAGTTCGCCGGTAGAGGGGGCGTAGCAATAGCCCTTTTCGGTGACGGTCAGCGAAACGATGCGGATCGCCGGGGAGGCCATCAGGTCGAGCAACTCGCTGCGCTGCGTATTGGCGTCGAGCACCTTGAGGATGGAGCCAATAACCCTTGCCTTGGTGCCCGAAGCATCGCGGATGGCGAGGGTATAAAGCCCGTCCTGCGGCTCCAGCGCCTCCTTGGTATCGGGACGGCGCAGGCTGGCGCCAACAATGCCCCAGCTCGGATTGCCTGTGAGCAGGTCATCGACATAGGCGGCCATATGGGCGCGATGGAAGGCGCCAATGCCGAGATGGACGATGCCGGGCGTGACCGTCGAGCGATCATAGGCGGGGACGGCAAAGGCCGAGGACGATCCGGCAAGGGTTTTGGCGCTCAGGCGGGTCATGGCGGCAGAATCTCCAAACAATGAACGCAGCATAAAGCCTTCCAATCTTGTATGGAAGACAACGAAGGTATGGTTCGCAATCTTGCGGCGCAGGTGGGTTTGACGGCATAACCCTTGCAGACGCAATGGAGATTTGGCCTTGGCACAGCGGTTCGTGAGCATTGGCGAGTGCATGATCGAAATGGCGGGGGGCGAGGACCGGCAATATCGGCTGGGCTATGCCGGCGATACGCTCAACACCGCCTGGTATATGCGGGCGCTGCTCGGGCCCGACTGGGACGTGGATTATTTCACCGCACTCGGCGAGGATCGCTATTCGGGCGATATCCGCAATTTCCTCGATAGCAACGGCATCGGTACGCAGTTCATCGGCACGGTGAAGGGGCGGCGGCCGGGGCTTTACATGATCCACCAGGAGCATGGCGACCGCCATTTCACCTATTGGCGCGACCATTCGGCGGCCAAGCTGATGGCCGAGGACAAGGACGCGCTCAACGTGGCCCTGGATGGGGCCAGCATGGTGTATTTCTCCGGCATCACAATGGCGATTTTGCATCCGCGGGCGCGCGGGCGGTTGCTCGGCGCCATCGTGCGGGCGCGCGATGCGGGGGCCAAGATCGCGTTCGACCCCAATGTGCGGCCGGCGCTGTGGAGCAGCCCGCGCGTGATGGGCTCGATGCTGACGGCGGCAGCCAGCGTTTGCGATATCGTGCTGCCGACCCATTCCGATGAAGCGCCGGTTTTTGGCGACAAAAGCGTGGAAGAGACGGCGGAGCGGTATCTGGAGCTTGGGGTTGAAGAGGTCGTGGTCAAGGACGGGGCTAATCCGGCGCTGATCGCGACGGCGGGTGAGCGGGTGACGGTGGCGCCGAAGCCGGGGGCCACGGTGGTGGACGCGACGGGTGCGGGGGATTCGTTCAACGGGGCGTATTTGAGCGCGCGGCTGGCGGGGAAGTCACTGCGCGAGGCGGCGGAGGCGGCGCATCGGGTGGCGGGGATTGTGATCGGGCAGCGCGGGGCGCTGGTTGAGCCGGGATTGGTGAGGTAGGGGGCGGATCGAAAGATCGAGCCTGGAACTTCCCCCCACCCCTGTCCCCTCCCCACAAGGGGGAGGGAGACCCTCCCAATCTATCTTCGTATCCGTACTCTCTGAGCAAGCGGTTCCTGCCTCTCCCTCCCCCTCGTGGGGAGGGGTCAGGGGTGGGGGGCCGTTAGGCGCAGGATTATTCGCCTAAAACCCCCGATCACCGATCTCGGCGAGATACGCCACCTCGTCCGGCGTATTCTCCCGTCCCAGTGCCGCATTGCGCACCGGGAACCGCCCAAACCGCGCGATCACGTCGTGGTGCTTATGCATGTAGTCGAGCTGGTTGGCATCGCCCAGGGCCCGGTAGAGCTTGAGGCCCTCGTCCTGAATAACCAGCGATTCCGCGTGCATGAACGGCAGGTAGAAAAATGCGCGCCGGGCGGGGTCGATCTGCTGGTCGAGGCCGCGTGCGACCGCTTCCTGAGCCAGCACCAGGGCCATCTTGTCCTGGGCGAAGGCCTCGGGCCGGTTGCGGAACAATTGGCGGGAAAACTGGTCGAGCACGATGATTTCGGCGAGGCGGCCGGCGCCGCTGGCTCGCCAGCGCCAGGCCTCGCCCTTGGCGACGTGGGCATGGGTCTCTGCAAACCGATCCGCCAAAGCCGCGTCGAATTCCGGCTTGCCGCCAAACCAGTCGGGTTCGCCATGTTCGATGAACCAGAATTCCAGCACGTCCTGGGCAGTCCGCATTTCGCCTCCTACACTGAAATAATCGCCTTGATCAGTCCGTTGCGCTCATGGGCCCAGATGGGCAGGTCGCGCGGGACATTGTCCAGAGTTGTCGTATGGGTGGCAAGCCTGTCGGTGGGCACCGCGCCGTTGCGGATCGAGGCCATGACGTGGTCGAAATCCTCGCGCGTGGCATTGCGCGACGAGCGGATGGTGAGTTCGCGGCGGTGGATTTCGGGATCGGCCCAGACGATATCGCCCTTGACCACACCGACCAGGGTCAGCGCCCCGCCATTGCGGCAATAGTTGATCGCTGCGCTCATGGCGGCGATCGAGCCGGTAGCATCGAACACCGCATCGAAGCCCGTGCCCATGCGGGATTTGAACGCGTCGTCATCGCGGCTGGCGATGGATGCGGTAGCAAAGCCCATGCCGGCTGCGGCGTCGAGCTTGTCTTGCGCGGCATCGAGAATGGTCACATCGGCGCCGGCAATGCGGGCGAAGAAGGCGGCGCCGAGCCCGATCGGACCGCCGCCGACGACGAGGACGCGGGCGCCGGACTTGAGTTCCAGTACGGCGCACGGCATGGGCGCCGATGGCGAGAAATTCGACCATGGCCGCGTCACGCAGCGACAGGCCTTCGGCCTTGTAGAGATTGGCGGCCGGGATGGTGATTTCATCCGCCATGCCGCCATCGGAATGCACGCCGATGACCTTGAGGGTCTCGCAGCAATTGGTCTTGCCCTCAAGGCAGGCGGGGCAATGGTAGCAGGGCAGATAGGGATTGATGACTACCGGATCGCCATCGGCCAGGCCCGTCGCGCCATTGGCATCGGCGACCACGCCGGAGAGTTCGTGGCCCATGATGCGGGGATATTCGAGGAAGGGGTGCTTGCCCTCGAAGATATGATAATCGGTGCCGCAAATGCCGATATGGCGGATGGCGACGCGGACCCAGCCGGGCTGCAGCGACGGCGCAGGGATATCGATCAGCGCCAGCTCGCCCGGAGCCGCACAGGAAATGGCACGCATGAAAGTCCTCCCTCAATGTGAGGAAGGACTAACATGTTAGTTGCGGCCGGTCTATGCCAGCAGCAGCTGGATGCGATTGCCGAACGGGTCCCGGGTTTCGATACCGCCGGGGATATCGAGTATCGGGGCCGTGGCGGTTGAGAGGCGGGCGCGGACGCCATCGAGCGTGGCGGCATCGGGCAGGACGATGGTGAACCAGCGCAGGCCCGCAGCCCCGGCGGGCGGCAGCGTGGCATTGGGGCCGGACCAGATATTGAAGGCGATGGTGTGGGGGGCGTAATCGAGCCCGACATCGCCCATGCCGAACGAGGTGATCAGCAGGAACCCGGCAAAGCCGATCACATCGCGGTAGAAATCCATCGCCCGCTGCAGGTCGTTGACATGGACATGGACGTGGCCGATGCGGGTGCCGGCGGGCATGGTGGCGGACCAGCACTGGCGTGTCGCCAAGCTCGCCGAGCAGGCTATTGAGGTCGATCGCCTCGCGGCCCGAATGCGGCTTGCCCTCGGTGGTGATGGCGTAATGGCCGAGCGCCGGATCGGCCAGGGTGCCGCGCCAGGGGGTTTCGAAGGTGATTTCGATGCCGTTGCCATCCAGATCCCACAGATAAATGGCTTCGGACACCAAATGGTCGGTGGGCGAAATCTGCACGCGGCGCTGCAATGCGCGAACGGCCATCTGCGCCAGATCGGGCCGGGTGGGGACGTGGATGGCGACGTGATAGAGGCCGATAGTGCGGGGCACGGAAGGGCCGGTCGCGCCGGTTTCCAGCACGATCAGCGGCGTGCCGCCTGCCCCAAGAGTGAGCAGATTGCCCTCTTCGGACAATAGGTCCAGGCCGACGACATCGCGCCAGATGGAGAGCGCGCGCTCCTTGTCGGTGACGGCGATATGGACCGGGCCGAGCCGCGTGCTCAGCGGCAGGACGGGGGCGGAGCGGACGTCGGTCTGGATGCTGGCATCGATCATGATGGCCTCCCGGGGAATTGATCTGCCGCTGATATAGGCCCTTGGCGCCGTGGCGACCATGAGCGTCAAGACGAAGGCATTGTTCGTCAATGTGGGGGCAAACGCCCTTCCCCGCCCCGCGCTTTCGTGATGAATTGCCTTCGGCAATTTGCCCCACGGGACGAAACCAGATTTGGAGATTGCGATGACGAAGATCATGTACACGGCCAGGGCGACTTCGACCGGCGGCCGCTCGGGCCATGGCGCGACCGATGACGGCGTGCTCGACGTGACGCTGACCACGCCCAAGGAAATGGGTGGCGATGGCGCGCGCGGCACCAATCCCGAACAGCTGTTCGCGGTGGGCTATTCGGCGTGCTTCCTGGGCGCGATCAAGGGCGCGGCGCGCAAGACCGGCACCAAGATCGCCGAGGATTCCACCGTCACCGCCGAAGTCAGCTTCCGCGATCGCGACGATGGCGAAGGCTTCTGGATCCAGGCGGCGCTGAAGGTGCACCTGCCCGGCCTCGACAAGGAGACCGCCGAGGACGTGGTGCGCCGCGCCCACATCATTTGCCCCTATAGCGAAGTCAGCCGCAACGGCTTCAACGTTTCGCTCGACGTGGTCTGAGCCACGCCACTGAATTGGAAACGCCGGGGATTGCTCCCCGGCGTTTTTTATTCTCCGGCGATGGCCAGGCCCTTGGTCAGTTCCAGCGCCTGGCGCTCGAACAGGCGACGGTAGATGCCTGCGGGCTGGCGCACCAGATGCTCGTGGGTGCCTTCCTCGACGATCCGGCCCTTGTCGAACACCAGCAGCCGATCGAGCGCCCGCACCGTCGATAGCCGGTGGGCGATCACCAGCGTAGTGCGGCCGACCATCAGGCGTTCCATCGCGTTCTGGATCAGCACTTCGCTTTCGCTGTCGAGACTCGATGTCGCTTCATCCAGAATCAGGATCGGCGCATCGGCAAGGAAGGCCCGGGCGATGGCGACACGCTGACGCTCCCCACCCGATAGCTTCACCCCGCGTTCGCCCACCATGGTCTCGTAGCCTTTGGGCAGCGACATGATGAAATCGTGCGCGCTCGCCTGTTTCGCCGCCAGCTCGACTTCGGCGCGACTGGCGCCGGGGCGGGCATAGGCGATGTTCTCGGCGAGAGACCGGTGAAACAACACCGGCTCCTGCTGCACGATGGCGATCTGCTGGCGCAGGGACGCCTGCTTCACGTCGGCGATGTTCTGCCCGTCGATCATGATCCGGCCGGCATTGACGTCGTAAAGCCGCTGGATCAGCTTGACGAAGGTGGTCTTGCCGGAGCCTGAATGCCCCACCAGCCCGACGCGTTCGCCCGGAGCGATACGCACCGAGAAATCGCGGTAAAGCGCGGTGGCGGGCGAACCATATTGAAACGTCACGTTTTCGAAGGCGATAGCACCCTCGCCGATGGCAATCGGGGTGGCCCCCGGGCCGGTCGTCGATGCCGAGCGGCTGGCTGTGCAGGGCCACCAGCTCTTCCATATCGTTGACCGAACGCTGCAGGTTGCGCACATGCTGACCGACATCGCGCAAATGGCCCGCCAGCACGAAGAACATGGTGAGCACGAAAGTGATGTCGCCCGGCGTGGCGGCGCCCTGCTGCCACAGCAACAGGCCGGTGCCCAGGATGGCGGTCTGCATGATCGCCATCATCAGGCCCTGCGCGCCACCATTGAGCGTGCCACGCTGCCAGGTGCGGCGGGTGCGCTTGCGCCATTTGCCCACCACATGGGTCAGCCGGCTTTCCTCGCGCGTTTCGGCGCCGAAGGCCTTGACCACCGGATTGCAACTGACAGCATCAGCCAGCGCCCCGCCCATGCGGGTATCCCACGCATTGGCCAGCGTCGCCGCCGGCGCAACGAAGTTCACCGACAGCCAGACCGTGACGAAGACATAGATCAGCGAGCCGCCACCGACGACGAGGCCCATGATCGGCCAGGCGAGACCGAGGATGATCGTCGCGCCAACCAGCATGGTCAGCGACGGCAACAGGGCAGTCAGCAACACGTCATTGAGTAGGTCGATGGCGCCCATGCCACGCGTGATCTTGCGCACGGTGGAGCCGGCGAAGCTATTGGCATGCCAATCGGTCGAGAAGCGCTGGACGCGATGAAACGCGTTCGTGGTCACGTCGCTCATGATGCGCAGCGTGAAGACGATGATGTTGAAAAACACGAACTGGCGCAGCACCACCGAGGCCAGGTAAAGCCCCGACATGGTGAGGAACGCCGCGACTGCAGCGCCCCAGAACTGGGCATCCTGGCCATTGCCGCCCGCCACCGCATCGACCATGTGGCCGGCAAATAGCGGGCTCAGGGCTTCGGCCAGGGTGGCCAGCAGCACGAGCGTGGCGATCAGCGCGGCGCGCAGCGGCTGCTGGCGCCAATAGCCAAAGGTGAAGCCGAGGACATTGCGGAAGGCGTCGGCACGAAAACCGGATTTCTTGGACGACATAATGGTGACCCGGCCACGATTTTGGCGCGCCGGCCCTCAAGGATAGACATGAAAGGCACAACCGTGACGGGAGAAGAATTGATCCCGGCAGATCAGAGGGGTTGTGATGAAGAAACCGCAGGCGGCACCAGGGCGGGCCGCGGATGGGGACCTAACCTCGGCGAGGTAGGAGTCGGCCCATTGGGAAGCCGGTGAACATATACTTCATGTAGCGCCTCCCTTGTTTGAATTGGCGGTGGACGATTTGTAGCCAAACAGTTCGGCTTTGCCAACCGGGAAAATCACGAGTGGGTGATGAGTGTTGCAGGGATGCAATAACCCCACCCACCCTTCTCCCCTTGCGGGAGAAGGTGCCCGAAGGGCGGATGAGGGGCTACGATATTTCAACACTCTGTGTTTGCGGCGATCACCCCCTCCTACCTCCCCCTTTGATGGGGGAGGTAGGAGGGGGTGATCCGCCGCGCTCGCAGCGACCCACCCATTCTTACCCTTGCCTTGCCGCGGTGGCTGGTTAGGGTGGGCGCTCCTTACACACTGCTTCGGACCCTGCCATGACCACCAAAGACCCCATCGACCCGGTAAAGCTCGACAAGCTCGGCGAAGTCGCCATCAAGGTGGGGCTGCAATTGGCCGAGGGGCAGGATCTGCTGATCACCGCGCCGATGACCGCGGCGCCGCTGGTGCGGCGGATCACCGAGCATGCCTATAAGGCCGGCGCCGGTCTCGTCACCACGATCTATTCGGACGAGCAGGCGACGCTGATGCGCTACAAGCATGGCAACGAGGCCAGCTTCGACAAGGCGGCGGGCTGGCTCTATTCGGGCATGGCCGAAGCCTTCAAGAACAACACCGCGCGTCTGGCGATTTCGGGCGATAACCCGATGATGCTGGCGGGGCAGGATCCGGCCAAAGTGTCGCGCGCCAACCGCGCCAATTCGGCGGCTTACCGCCCTGCCCTCGAACTCATCACCGGCTTCGATATCAACTGGAACATCGTCAGCTATCCGACGCTGGCCTGGGCCAAGCTGGTGTTCCCGAATGACAGCGATGATGTGGCGGTGGGCAAGCTGGCCGATGCGATCTTTGCCGCCAGTCGCGTGGATCAGGCCGATCCGATCGCGGCCTGGAAGGAGCACAATGCCAATCTCAAGAAGCGCTGGACCTGGCTCAACGAGAAGCAGTTCGCCTCCCTGCATTATACCGGGCCGGGCACCGACCTGACCGTGGGCCTGGCCGATGGCCACCGCTGGAAGGGCGGTGCGTCCGAAGCCAAGAACGGCGTGACCTGCAATCCGAATATTCCCACCGAGGAAGTGTTCACCACCCCGCATCGCGAGCGTGTCGACGGCTATGTGGCGGCGACCAAGCCGCTGAGCCACAATGGTTCGCTGATCGAGGAAATGCAGGGCCGGTTCGAAAACGGGCGCCTGGTGGAACTCAAGGCGGCCAAGGGCCAGGACGTGTTCAACAAGGTTTTGGACACCGACGAGGGCGCGCGCCGGCTCGGCGAAGTGGCGCTGGTGCCGCATTCGTCGCCAATTTCGGCTTCGGGGATTTTGTTCTTCAACACGCTCTATGACGAAAACGCCTCCTGCCATATCGCGCAGGGCCAGTGCTATGCCGATTGCTTCATCGACGGCAAGACGCTGACGCCGGAGCAGATTTTCGCCCAAGGCGGCAATAAGAGCCTGATCCATATCGATTGGATGATCGGCTCGGACAAGGTCGATATCGACGGCGTCCATGCCGATGGCACGAGCGAGCCGGTGATGCGCAAGGGCGAATGGGCCTAGCCCGCCGCGTCTATAAACTCATCACCGCGCTTGTCGTCCTCGTCTTGCTGGTCGGGGGCGGCATGGCCGTGGATATCTGGCGGTTTGCCGGGGAGAGCGCGCCGGGCAAGGCGGACGCGGCCTTGGTGCTGGGCGCGGCGGTGATCGGCCGCAAGCCGACGCCGGTGCTGGTGGAAAGACTGCGCCATGCGGCGGACCTGTTCGAGAGCGGACAGGTGAAAAGGATCGTCGTCACCGGCGGGTTGAGCCCCGAGGACGATTTGACCGAGGCGCAAGCGAGCAAGAACTGGCTGGTGGCAGCAGGCGTGCCGGCGGGTGATGTGCTGCTGGAAGATAAATCGCGCACCACGATGCAAAACCTGGCCTTTGCCAAGCCGGTGCTGGAAGCGAACGGGCTGGGAACCGTGCTGGTGGTGAGCGATCCGTTGCATATGCGGCGAGCGCTGATGATCGCGGGGCGCGTTGGGATCAAGGCGGCCCCCTCGCCGACGCCGACCAGCCGGTATCAAAGCTGGCAGACGACCTTGCCGTTTTTGGCCCGGGAGGTGTGGTTCATGGGGCAGTATTTGGTGACGGGGATGTAGAGAGCCTGCCACGTCCTCGTGGTTCGAGGGTCGTTTCGCTCCCGCCTCACCATGAGGGCTACTCTTAGACCCAGATCATCCAGTAGTCCTCATGGTGAGGTGCGAGTTCTTCACGAGCCTCGAACCACGAGGGCGTGCCCCGATCTGGCTCCCGAACTCTCCCCCTTGACGGGGAGGATGGGGGGTGTTCGAAGCCACAATGTTGGATCGGGGCTAAACATCCCCCACCCCTGTCCCCTCCCCACAAGGGGGAGGGAGACGATAGAGCCGAGGGCTTTGAGCGCATGTGACGCAAGCGGATTGGGAGGGTCTCCCTCCCCCTTGGGGAGGGGACAGGGGTGGGGGTATTTGGCTACCCCACAAACTCATACTTCTGAATCGACTCCGGCTTCATCTGGATCGAGAAACCGGCCTTGGTCGGCGGCATATAGGCTGCATTCTCGATCACGCAGGGGTCGATGAAATGCTCGTGCAGGTGATCGACATATTCGATCACGCGCCCCTCTTTCGTGCCCGACACGACGAGATAATCGATCATCGACAGATGCTGGACATATTCGCACAGCCCCACGCCGCCGGCATGCGGCCACACCGGTAGCCCAAACTTCGCCGCCATCAGCAGCACCGACAGCACTTCGTTCAGCCCGCCAATCCGGCACGCGTCGATCTGGACGATGTCGATGGCGCCGTCCTTGATGAACTGCTTGAACAGGATGCGGTTCTGGCACATTTCGCCGGTCGCAACTTTCACCGGGGCGATCGCCTGGCGGATGGCGCGGTGGCCGGAGACGTCGTCGGGGCTGGTCGGCTCCTCGATGAAATAGGGATTGAAGCGGGAGAGCTGCTTGACCCAATCGATGGCCTGGCCGACTTCCCAGACCTGGTTGGCGTCGATCATCAGGAAGCGGTCTGGCCCCATGATGGAGCGGACGATTTCCAGCCGGCGGATATCGTCGTCGAGATCGCGGCCGACTTTCATCTTGATGTGGTTGAAGCCTTCGGCCACTGCCTCGGTGGCGAGGCGGGTGAGCTTCTCGTTGGAATAGCCGAGCCAGCCTGCCGAGGTGGTGTAGCACTGGTAGCCCTCGGCCTTGAGCGTGGCGACGCGCTCGGCCTTGCCGGCTTCGGCCTTGCGGAAAATCGCCAGGGCTTCATCGGGCGTGATGGCGTCGGTGAGGTAGCGGAAGTCGATGATCGAGACCAGTTGCTCGGGCGTCATATCGGCGACGAACTGCCAGACCGGCTTGCCGGCGTCCTTGGCGAGCAAGTCCCAGACGGCGTTGACCACGGCGCCGGTCGCCAGGTGCATGGCGCCCTTGTCGGGGCCAATCCAACGGAGCTGGCTGTCGCCGGTGACATGGCGCCAGAAGCGGCCGGGGTTTTCGGCGATCCAGGCGAGGTCGAGGCCGACGACGCGCGAGGTCAGCGCCTTGATGGCGGCGACCACCACCTCATTGCCCCGCCCGATGGTGAAGGTCAGGCCATGGCCTTCATGCGCGCCATCAGTCTCAAGGATGACATAGGCAGCAGAATAATCGGGATCCGGGTTCATCGCATCGGAACCATCGAGGGCATCCGAAGTGGGGAAGCGGAGATCGTGGGTGCGCAGGGCGGTGATCTTGGTCATGGATTGTTTCCCGGAAAGGCCCCCTCACCCGCCCTTCGGGCACCCTCTCCCACGAGGGGAGAGGGGGGCATCGTGGTTGTTCAGTCTCGGAGTTCCCCTTCTCCCCTCGTGGGAGAAGGTGGCCCGAAGGGCCGGATGAGGGGGCTACGCCGTCCAGCCACCGTCGATGATATGGATCTGCCCAGTCGTATAGGTCGCGCCAGCCAGATAAACCGCCAGGTCCGCCACTTCATCCGGCCGGGCAATCCGGCCGATCGGCTGGCGGGCGATGAAGGCTTTCTTGGCGCCCTCGAAATCGCCGGTGGCGTGCCAACGTTCGTGCAGGCTTGGCGAATCCACCGTGCCGGGGCAGATGGCGTTCACGCGGATGCCCTGGGTGGTGTAGTCCGAGGCCATCGACTTGGTCAGGCCGATGACGGCGGCCTTACTGATGGAATAGGCGGCGCGGTTGGGAACGCCCTTCACCGAGGAGGCGACGGTGGCCATGTTGACGATGGCGCCGTCCTTGCGCTCCAGCATCTGCGGCAGCACGGCCTTGATGGTGCGAATCTGCGCCTTGACGTTGAGATCCCAGGCGAAATCGAGGTCCTTGTCGCTCATTTCCAGCACGGTGCCGTTGTGGACGACGCCGGCACAGTTGAACAGGATATCGATGCGGCCGATGTCGGCGACGGCTTTTTCGATATCGTCGGTCGAAAGCACGTTGAGAATGCGCGTGGTGACGCCCGGCGTGCCATCCAGCTCCTTGAGCTTTTCGGCATTGATATCGGTGGCGATTACGGTGCAGCCGGCCTTGAGGAAAGCCTCGACCGAGGCGCGGCCGATGCCTTGGGCGGCGGCGGTGATGAGGACGATTTTGCCGGAAATATCGGACATGTTTGGACCCTATTGAATGGTGGAACGGCTGCCTTCAACCGCTTGCCGGTCGATGGCGGCGAAGTCCCAGGCGATGCCGAGGCCGGGGGCGTCGGATGGCTTGGCCTTACCGTTCTGGATCGTCATGCGCTGCGTGGTCAAGTCATCCAGTTGCGGAATGTATTCGACCCAGCGCGCATTGGGCACGGCGGCGCAGAGCGAGACATGCAGTTCCATCAGGAAATGCGGGCTGACGACGATATTGAAGCACTCGGCCATGTGCGCAACCTTGAGCCAGGGCGTGATGCCGCCGATGCGGCCAACATCGACCTGAATCACGGACGCCGCGTGGCGCTGCAGATATTCGCGGAAATGGCTGATGGAATACATGCTCTCGCCGACGGCGATGGGCAGGCTGGTGTGTTCGGAGAGGCGGACGTGACCGGAGATATCGTCGGCGGGCAGCGGCTCTTCCAGCCAGCCGATATCGAGCGGTTCATAAGCGCGGGCGCGGCGGATGGCTTCATCGACCGCGAAGGCCTGGTTGGCATCGGTGAAGATTTCAAAGCCGGGGCCGACGGCTTCGCGCACGGCGGTGATGCGGGCGACGTCCTCATGAATGGGGCGGCCGACCTTGAGCTTGCAGCCGCCAAAACCCTCGGCCTTGGCGCGCAGCGCGTCGTCGACCAGCGCGGATTGTTCCAGATGCAGCCAGCCGCCTTCGGTGGTGTAGAGCGGGATTTCGGACTGCGCACCGCCGGCCAGCTTATGCAGCGGCAGGCCGAGCTTGCGGCATTTGAGGTCCCACAAAGCGGTGTCGATCGCAGCCATGGCGATGGCGGTGATGGCGCCGATGGTGGTGGCGTGGGTGAGGAACAGCAAGTCGCGCCAGATGGACTCGATGTCATAGGCATCGCGGCCGATAATGGCCGGGCAGAGCGTACGGTTGAGCAATTCCATGACGGAATGGCCGCCGGTGCCGATGGTATAGCTATAGCCGGTGCCGACCATGCCATCCGCATCGGTGATGCGGACGATGGGGGTTTCCTGGCTCACGAAGGACTGGATGGCGTCGACGCGTTTGACCTTGGGCTTGAGGTCAACCATCAACAGGTCGATGCGGACGATCTTGGTCATTAGAATACCCACCTATTTTCGTTCGTGGCGAGAGACCCCCTCCCTAGCCCTCCCCGCAAGGGGGAGGGTGACATCGAGTGTTCGGCAGAATCGTGCCCACCCACCAGGTTCACCCTCCCCCTTGCGGGGAGGGAAGGGAGGGGGTGTTCGAGGGTGCGATTGGTCATGTGCGGACCGACTTTCCACTCGTCTTGTCGAACACATGCAACCGGCTCAAATCCAGCGTGAAATCCAAGCTCTCGCCCGGCTTGACCACGCGGGGATTGAGCATCTTGCCCTGGATTTCCTTGCCGCCCAGTTCGGTGAACAGGATAGTTTCGGTGCCCAGCGGCTCGGCGATGGCGATGGTGCGGGTGACCGGCAGGGCGTTTTCGGCGCCATGCAGCGAGTGACCGGCCGGGGCGAAGCTCTCGGGGCGGAAACCCAGAATGATGGACTGGCCTTCGCTGACTTTCACCTCGGGTGGCAATGGCACTTCCACGCCATCGGACAGGACGGCCTTGCCGCCCTTGACCACCGCGTCGAGCTGGTTCATCGGCGGGGAGCCGATGAAGCCGGCGACGAAGGTGTTGACCGGGTGCTCGAACACGTCCGAGGGCGTGCCGATCTGCTCGATATTCCCATCGCGCATGATGACGATGCGGTCGGCCAGGGTCATGGCCTCGACCTGGTCGTGGGTGACGTAGATCACCGTGGTCTTGACGCGCTGATGCAGCTTCTTGATTTCGACGCGCATCTGGCCGCGCAGCTTGGCATCGAGATTGCTCAATGGCTCATCAAACAGGAACACATCGGGATTGCGCACGATGGCGCGGCCCATGGCGACGCGCTGGCGCTGACCACCGCTGAGGTTCGCCGGCAGGCGATCCATATAAGGCCCGAGGCCGAGAATTTCGGCAGCCTCGTTCACGCGTGTGACGATTTCGGCTTCAGCCATGTTGGCGATCTTGAGACCAAAACCGAGATTGTCGCGCACGCTCATATGCGGATAAAGCGCATAGGACTGGAACACCATGGAGATGTTGCGAGCGCGCGGCGGCAGGTCGTTGACCACGCGGTCACCGATCGAAATCGTGCCGCCGGTGATTTCCTCCAGCCCCGCGATCATGCGCAGCGTGGTCGACTTGCCGCAGCCCGAGGGGCCCACCAGCACGACGAATTCATTGTGGGCGATATCGAGATCGATGCCATGCACCGTTTCGATCTTGCCATAGGTCTTGACGACTTTTTCCAGGCGAACGGGGGCCATGGGATATCCTTACTTGACGCCGCCGAAGGTCAGGCCGGCGATCAGGTGTTTCTGTACAACGAAGGTGAGGACCAGGGCCGGGATGATGATGAGCACGGCCATGGCGCTCATACCGGTCCAGTCGACGGTGAATTGGGCAGTGAAATCCATCAGCCCGACCGGCATGGTCTTGCTTGCGGTGGTGCGGGTGAGCTGGCTGGCCAGCGCATATTCGTTCCATGAGGTGAGGAACGCGAAGATCGCGGCTGACGCGAGGCCCGAACGGGCCAGCGGAAATTCCACCTTCCAGAACGCCTGCCAGCGGGTGCAGCCATCGATCTGGGCGGCCTCGCTGAGATCGACCGGGATCTGGCGGAAGAAGCCATCGGTCAGCCAGATGGTGAAGGGAATGTTGATCGCCATATAGACGATGATCATGCCGAAGCTGGTATCGATCAGCCCGATCCGCGCCCAGACGATGAACAGCGGCAGGCTGAGCGCCACGCCGGGGACGGTGCGGCTCAGCATGAAGGCCAGGAACAGCGTTGCCTTGCCCTTGAAGCTGAAGCGGGCGAACGAATAGCCGCCGGCCATGCCGATAACCACGGCGACAAGGGTCGAGGTGATCGAGATCACCAGCGAATTGATGAAATACTGCGCCACCGGCAGGCCCTGCTGGGCCGAGGACAGGCCGAACAGGCGGGCAAAGTTATCCAACGTTGGATTCTGCGGAATCCACACGGCGGGGCGGGCCAGCACTTCGATATTGGGCCGGAACGCGGTGAGCACGACCCAGAGACCCGGAATGGTCAGGATCGCCATGGCGACGAAGACGCCGAAGCGGATCAGCCAGCGCTGCCAGGGCTTTTCGATTGTCATTCTTGTTGAGGCAGGCTTGCGGCTCATTGTGCGCCTCCCATGAAGGTGCGCGCGGCGACCAGCTTGCGGTAAAAATAGAAAGTGAAGACGATCGACAGCAGGATCGAGACATAGCCCATGGCATTGGCTTGGCCCATCTGGCTGTTCTGGTAGCCAACGCGGGTCATCAGCGTCCACAACAGTTCGGTGCGGCCGGCGGGGCCGCCATTGGTCATGATGTGGACCATGTCATAGGCGCGCGCCACGTCGAGCGAACGAATGGTCATGGCGATATAGATGAACGGCATCAGGAAGGGCAGCGTGATGTGCCGGAACACCTGGACCGGGTTGCAGCCATCCACCTTGGCCGCCTCGATCGGCTCCTTGGGCAGCGCCATCAGGCCTGCGAGCAGCAGGATGGCGAACACCGAGGTACTCATCCAGATTTCGGCGAAGATGATGGAGAAATTGGCCAGCGTGCCATCGACCAGCCAGGGAATGGGCTGGCTGATGATGTGCAGCTCGAACAGGGCGTTGTTGATCAGCCCGATGGTGTCGTTGAACAGGTATTTGAACTGGAAGCCGACGAGAATGGGCGAGAACATCATGGGGAACATCATGATGGTGCGCAGGCCGCGCTGGCCCCAGGTGATCTTGTTGACCAGCAGCGCCAGGCCCAGGCCCAGCACCATTTCCAGGTTCAGCGCGATGGTGACGAACAGGAAGGTGCGCCCGAACGCCCACCAGAAATCGGCATTGCTCAGCAGGCGCTGATAATTGCGCAGCCCGACGAACTGGAACAGCGTCGCGGGCTTGGTGAGGTTATAGGCGGTGAAGCTGGTCCAGAACGAGACCAGCAAGGGCACCAGCACCACCGACAGGATGACCACGATAGCGGGCAGCAGCAGCAGATAAGGAATTGTGCGGGGCGACGCGAAGAACGAAACGCGGTCCTTGGTTCGCGGCAGTGATTGAACGTCTGTGGTCAAAAGAAAGCGACCCCCACCCTTGATCCCTCCCCACAAGGGGGAGGGAGACGACTGAAATTATTGTGGCTTAAGACACGAGCTATCGGTTCTAGCGCTCCCTCCCCCTTGTGGGGAGGGCCGGGGTGGGGGTTGGTGCCACACCCATAGATCGTGGGGTAAGCCGCCCGGCGAACCGGACGGCCAGTTTGGCTTTACTGCACCAGGATACCGGCATCTTCCATGATGGTCGTGGCGTCAGCCGCGGCCTGGTCGAGCGCTTCCTGGGCAGTCTTTTCGCCGACCATGGCAGCCTGAAGCTGCGGCCACAGCACGTTGGAGACTTCGATCCACTGGGGGATCAATGGCGGGGTGCGGGCTTCGGCGAGCGAGGCCTGGAAGATCGGGAACATTTCAGCCAAGGCGGTCTTGCCGTTCTCGTTGAAATACTTCACCGCCTGGTCGAACGTGGCGGTGCGGGTCGGCAGGTTGCCGGCCTGGGCTTCCATCAGTTCGCTGTCGTCATTGGTCAGGAACACGGCCAGGGAAACGGCGGCGGGCTTGTTGTCGCAGGCTTCGGTCACCGAGAAGGAGTGCGAGCCGGACCAGGCGCCGCGCTTGCCGGACGTGCCAACCGGGGCAACGGCGAAGCCGAGATTGTCGGCAACCTTGGAGGCGGTTGGGTCGCTGTAGAAACCGGCAAAGCCCGGCCAATCCAGATCGAGCGCGAGCTGGCCGGCGGCAAAGGCCTGGCCGATTTCGTCCCAGGTGTAGTTGACGCTACCGGCGGGCACGGCGCCAGCCTTGTAGATATCGACGAACCACTGCAGGGCCGCCACGCCTTCGGGCGAGTTGAAGATCGGCTTCCAGTTCTCATCGAACAGATCGCCGCCATTGGCGCGCAGGATTTCCATGAAGCGGCCGGAGAAGCCTTCGTCCTTACCGGCAAAAGCGGTGCCGTAGAGGTTGGGGGCATCGGCGAAGAACAGGATCTGCTGCTTGAAGTCCTCGAAGGTAACCGGGGGCGCCAGATCGGTGCCGTATTCGGCCTTGTAGGCTGCCATCTTCTCAGGATCTTCATACAGATCCTTGCGGTAATAGAGGTTGGACACGTCGGTGACGCGCGGCAGTTGCACCAGGCGGCCATCGACCTTGGAGGCTTCCAGCGTGCCCGGCACGTACTTGGCCAGCTCTTCCGCCGGAACCATGGTGCTCAGGTCGACATAGAGATCGCCATACTGGGGCGCGAAGCTGGTGTGGTTGGAGCCGACGCACCAGGCGATCTGGCCCGAAGCGATATCCTGCTTGATTTCGCGGTCGAGGTCGAAATGGTTCTTGGACGAAACGATCTCGACCTTGGCGCCGGTCAGCGCTTCCCATTCGGGAATACGGGTATAGAGCTTTTCATACTGCGTGCCGCCAATGAGCTTCACCTTGAGGGTGTAGCCGGGGAACGAGCCATAATCGAAGTCTTGCGCCATTGCGGCGCCGGACAGCGTCGCCAATGCGACCGAAGCCAGCAGGGCTTTGGCCAGGAATTTGGTTGCCATTGATTTCTCCTCCACAGGGGACTTCCCGATACGCCTCGCTTGAGGCATGATCATCCATATTTGAAAAGTCTATTCGTAGGTAAGCATAATTCTTGCCGCCGCGTCAACGGCTGCGGCGACTGGAATGCGGTGGTGGATGCTAACTGGCTGCTAGCAATTTGCAGGTGAATGGCTAGCATCGTTAGCGCGAGTGGAGGGAGTTCAGGCAAGTGAATGTTGCGGATGATGCGGACCGCTATCGCGCGCCGGCGCTGGACAAGGGGCTGGATATTCTCGAACTGCTGGCCGGCACCGATGACGGGCTGAGCCAGGCCGAAATCGCCAAGGCGCTCGACCGTTCGCCCAATGAAATCTATCGCATGCTCGACCGGCTGGTGCGGCGCGATTATGTGCGGCGCACGCCGGAGGACCGTTATGCGGTCACGCTCAAGCTGTTCCAGTTGGGCCATGCCAAGCCGCCGCTGCAGCGGCTGGTGAGCCAGGCCATGCCGGTGCTGCGCAGCTTTGCGCTGAGGGCCGAACAGGCGGTGCACCTGGTGGTGCAGGACCGCAATATCCTCGTGGTCGTGGCACAGGTGGACGGGCCGGGATATTGGAACGTTTCGATCCGCATCGGCTCGCGCATTAGCCTCGTCAATACCGGCTCGGGCCATGTGTTCCTGGCATTTTCGAGCCCCGAGGAGCGCGCCCTGATGCTGGCAGAGCAGGACATAGGCTCGCCCGAGCAGATGCCCAAGGGGCTCGCCGGACGGCTTGATGGCGTGCGCGAACAGGGCTACGAAAACATGCCGAGCGCCCAGGTTTCGGGGGTTTCCAACCTTTCTGTGCCCATTTTCGGGCCGCTAGGCAGCGTTATCGCGGTGCTTACCTGTCCCTATACGCAACGTCTCGACAAGCTCGACGCACCCAATACGCAGCAGGCCATAAAGCTGCTGCTCGAAGCCGGCGAGGAACTCTCCAAGCGTTCCAACGCGGGGGATAATGCTACGCCCTAGTGGTGAGGTGCGAGTTCTTACGAGCCTCGAACCACGAAGGCGTGCCACAATTGGAGGAAATCAATGCGCATTCTCGATACCCATCTGCACCTCGTTTATCCCGAGCGATTCTCCTATCCGTGGCTTGAAGGCGCACCGGCGATCAACAAGCCCTGGCCGGTGGAAACCTATTTCTCCGAGGCGCGCGGGCTGGGCATTACCGGGGCGCTGCATATGGAGGTCGATGTCGCCGACAAGGACATCGTGGCCGAGACTGAGTTCGTGCTGACTTTGCCCGGCATTGTCGGCGCGATCGCGGCCTGCCGGCCGGAGGGCATGGGCTTTGTCGACCAAATCGAGCAGTTGAGCGAGCATGCCCACGTCAAAGGCGTGCGGCGGATTTTGCACCAGTCGCCGGACGAATTGAGCCAGAGCGATCTGTTCGTGGAGAACCTGCGCCACCTGCCCGATTATGACCTGAGTTTCGACCTCTGCGTGCGGGCGGACCAGCTGCCGATCGGCACGGCTTTGGCCCAGAAGGCGCCCGACGTGCAGTTCATTCTCGACCATTGCGGCGTGCCCAAGGTCGCCGACAAGGAACTTGATCCGTGGCGCGCCCATATCACCGAAATGGCCAAGCTCCCCAATGTGGCGGCCAAGGTTTCGGGTATTGCCGCCTATGCGGGGCCTGATTGGACGGTCGCCGACCTGCGGCCCTTCGTCGAGCATATCATCGACAGCTTTGGCTGGGACCGCGTGGTGTGGGGCTCGGACCATCCAGTGGTGACGCTGGCCGGCAGCTTGACCCGCTGGGTCGAGGCGACGCGCGAGATCGTCAAGGGCGCAAGCGAGGACGAACAGGCCAAGCTGTTCCACCGCAATGCGGAGCGGATTTACGGGGTTTAGGAGAGCACGCTCCTCGCGTTGGCGGAGGCTCGCGATGAGGGCGTCGCAGCTCACCATGAGGGCTACTTGGTGGGCAGATCGAGCCCCCACCCTAGCCCTCCCCGTCGAGGCGGGAGCGCAGCGACCCTGATCCACGAGTGTGCACGGAGGACCGAATCATGAAACGATACGGCGCCATCATCGGCCTGAAACCCGAGCAAATCGCGGAATACAAGCGCGTTCACGCGGCAGTGTGGCCCGATGTGCTCAAGCAGATCAAGGCAAGCGGGATTTCGAATTATTCGATTTTCCTGCGGGAGCCGGAAAACCTGCTGTTCGCCTATTACGAATATGATGGAGCGGACCACGACGCCGACATGGCGGCAATGGCAGCCGATCCGCGGACGCAGGAATGGTGGGCCGTGTGCATGCCGATGCAGGCCCCGCTGGCAACCCGCGCCGAGGGCGAATGGTGGGCCAGCACCGAAGAAGTTTTCCACCTGGATTGAAGCCCGCGCCATACTTCTCATTCGCTGCATTGCCGCTCGGCCGGAGGGCAAATGGCAGTTCAAGGACAAGCGGGATAAGTCGCCCGCCCCCTTGCCTCTCTAACTCGCATGTGAAAAGATTATTCACATAAGAATGACGGCGGTGGCCGTGCAGGGAGGGGCCAGTGCCCACGGATTATTCGGCATTGCGCCAGAGCTGGCCGCGCCCCAGCGCGCCGCGCCCGATCGTGATCATCGGGGCCGGCGGCATCGTCAACGATGCCCACCTGCCGGCCTATCGGCTGGCGAACCTGCCGGTCGCCGGCGTATTCGATATCGACCGCGACAAGGCCCAGGCGCTGGCCGCCAAGTGGGATATCGTAGCCTTCGCGACGCTGGAAGAAGCCATCGCCACCCCCAATGCGGTCTATGACCTGGCCCTGCCCCCGGCCGCGCATCTGGACGTATTGCCCAAGCTGCCCGATGGCGCGGCGGTGCTGCTGCAAAAGCCGATGGGCCGGGATCTGGACGAAGCCAGCGCCATCCTCAAGCTGTGCCGCGCCAAGAAGCTGGTCGCGGCGGTCAATTTCCAATTGCGGTTTTCCCCGATGATGCTGGCGGTGGCCGATGCGCTGGAGCGCGGCTGGCTGGGCAAGCTGATCGATACCGAAGTGCATCTGAACCTCGTGACGCCATGGGAATTGTTCCCCTTCCTCAAGGGCGCGCCGCGGGTCGAAATCGCAGTGCATTCAATCCATTACCTCGACCTGATCCGCGCGCTGCTGGGCAATCCCGTGGGCGTACATGCGCGCACGATGGGCCACCCATCGACCGCGCTGGCGCAGACGCGGACCTCGGCGCTGATCGATTTCGCGGACGGTGTTCGCACCACGATGAGCATCAACCACAACCACGATTTCGGGCGCAAATTCCAGGATGCCAGCTTCCGCTTCGAGGGTGATGAGGGCGCGGCCATGGTCAAGCTGGGCCTGCTGCTGAACTATCCCGAAGGCGAACCCGACGAACTCTGGATCACCCGCAAGGGCGAGGACTGGCAGCAGGTGCCGCTCTCCGGCGGCTGGTTCCCCCATGCCTTCATCGGCACGATGAGCAATTTGCAGCGCTTCGCGGCGGGCGAGGACGATCAGCCTCGTCAGCTCGGTCGAGGACGCGTGGCACACCATGGCGCTGGCCGAGGCGGCGTTTGCCTCGGCAGCGGCACCGGCAACCATGGTGAGGCAAGAGCCGTGATCGAGAGCCAGTCTATCGCCCTCCCCCTTGAGGGGAGGGCCAGGGTGAGGGGGTCGCCGGTTTGTCCACTCGACCCCTCCCCCAACCCCTCCCCTCAAGGGGGAGGGGAGCACCCACCGCGAGATGCCCAAAATGACCGATACTTCCCTGCTCAACGGCCTTGTCGTGGTCGATATGTGCCAGTTCCTCAGCGGCCCCTATGCCAGCCTGCGCCTGCAGGATCTTGGCGCGCGGGTGATCAAGATCGAGCGGCCCGATGGGGGCGATCTGAGCCGGCGGCTCTACCTGAGCGATACCGAGATCGGCGGGGATTCGACGATCTTCCACGCCATCAATCGCAGCAAGGAGAGCCTGGCGCTCGATCTCAAGAACGAAGCCGACCTGGCATCGCTGCGCAAATTGCTGCTCAAGGCCGATGTGGTGTTGCAGAACTTCCGCCCTGGCGTGATCGAGCGGCTGGGGCTGGATTATGAGGCGGTCAAGGCCATCAATCCGGGCATCGTCTATGCCTCGATCACCGGCTATGGCGGGCAAGGCCCGTGGGTGGACCGGCCGGGGCAGGATTTGCTGGCGCAGGCCCGATCCGGCGTGATGTGGCTCAATGGCGACCACGACCAGGGGCCGGTGCCGTTCGGGCTGGCGATTGCCGATATGCTGGCCGGCGCCGCGGTGGCGCAGGGCATTCTGGCGGCGCTGGTGCGGCGGGGCATTTCGGGCCAGGGCGCGCATATCGAGACCAGCCTCTTGGAAGTGCTGGTGGATTTCCAGTTCGAGGTTTTGACCACCCACCTCAATGACGGAAAGCGGCCTCCCAAGCGCAGCGAATTCCGCTCGGCTCATGCTTACCTGTCGGCGCCCTATGGCGTTTATCCGACGGCGGATGGGTATCTCGCGATTGCGATGACGCCGCTGGGCAAGCTGCAAGGCCTGCTGGAAATCGAGGCGCTGAGTGCCTATGCCGATCCCAAGAGCTGGTTCACCGCGCGCGACACCATCAAGCAATTGATCGCCGAGCGGCTGGCGACTCAAACCACCGCCCATTGGCTTTCCGTTCTGGAGCCGGCCGATATCTGGTGCGCCAAGGTGCTGGATTGGCCCGAGCTGATGGCCAGCGAGGGCTTCAAGGCGCTCGACATGCTGCAGACCGTGACGCGCGAGGACAATGTGTCGATCACCACCACCCGCTCGCCGCTGCGCATCAATGGCAAGCGGGCGCAGACCAGCCGCGCCGCGCCGCTGATCGGCGAGCAGAGCGCCAAGATCAGAGCGGAGTTCGGGCTGTGAGCATTACCCTCAAAGGCATGACCTGGAAGCACCCGCGCGGCTATGATCCGATGGTGGCGACGTCCAAGCTGTGGCGCGACAAAACCGGCGTCGAAATCGTCTGGGACCAGCGCAGCTTGCAGGATTTCGAGACCTTTCCGGTGGAGGAGTTGGCGCGGGCCTATGACCTGATCGTCATCGACCACCCCCATGTGGGGCAGATCACCGAGGAAGCGTGTCTGGCGCCGCTCGATGTCGCGGGACGCGAAGCCGAGCGGGACGAGTTGGTGCGGCACAGCGTCGGGCAGTCCTATCCGAGCTATACCTGGCAGGGCCACCAATGGGCGTTTCCCATCGATGCGGCGACGCAGGTGCAGGCCTATCGGGCCGATATCGTGGAAGGGCCGGCGACCAGCTGGGCCGATGTGATCGGGCTGGCGAAAGCCGGACAGGTGGTGCTGCCGATGCTGCCGCCGCACAGCCTGATGACGTTCTACACACTGGCCGGCAATTTGGGACATGCCTGCAATACCGGCAAGGGCGAGTTGATCGGCACTGCCGCAGGCACCGATGTCATCGAGCATCTGCGCGAGCTGGTGGCGCTGATCGAGCCCTCCAATTTTGCCATGGACCCCATCGCGGCGTCCGAGGCGATGGCGCGGGAAAACCCGGTCGTGAGCGTCATGCCCTATGGCTATGGCTATCTCAGCTATGCGCTCAAGGGGTTCCGGCCGGGACGGCTGAAATTTGCCGATATTCCCGATGCCGGCGGGCTTGGCCCGGTGGGCTCGGCGCTGGGTGGGACCGGCATTGCGGTTTCGGCATTTTCGCAGCATCGCGATGCGGCAATCGATTATGCCTATTGGGTCGCCAGTGGCGGCATTCAGAGCACGATCTATGCCGAGTCGGGCGGCCAGCCGGGGCATGGCCTCGCCTGGGAGGATGAGGCGGTCAATGCGGCGGTCGACGGATTTTATCGCGACACGCGCAAGACGCTGGAAGCATCCTGGGTGCGGCCACGCCACAACGGCTATATGGCGTTTCAGGACGCAGGGAGCAAACGGCTCAATGCCGGCCTGCTGGGCAAGGAGGCCCCTGCCCTGATCGTCGCCGATCTCAATGCGCCTCTATCGGGAGAGCTTTTGATGGAGCGGCCACGCCATTTCGAGGACTATGTGCTGGGCGAAGCGCGCAAGACCTATGGCCGCACCATCACCGAGACCGATTTCGTCGTTCATGCCGGCCATACCGGGGATTTCTTTCCCCACCATATGGACGCCGAGGCGATGAAGAACTCGCCCTGGGGCCAGCGCATCGCCCATGGCACCATGACCTTTGCCATCGGCATCGGCATGACCGCCAGCGAGATCAATCCGCTGGCCTTCTCCTATGGCTATGAGCGGCTGCGCTTTCCCAAGCCGGTGTTTATTGGCGACACCATCCACACCACGCTGACCATTACCGCTCTGGAGGATGATCCCAAGCGGGCCGACCATGGCCGCATCACCGAGGCGGTGCGGGTGATCAACCAGCGCGGTGAGACGGTGCTGGCGTGTGACCATATCTATCTGGCGCAGCGGCGCATAATCTCAGTTTAGTGCCTTGAACCGGCCACCACGCCGGGGCAGTGTCGCCTCAACACGAATGAGGACCTAACCCCATGGCTTTCAACTCTGCCGAGCGCATCGCTGTCTCCACCTGGTCGCTGCACCGGATGCTGGGAACAACCTATCCGCATAATCTGGATAGTCTGGAAATCGGGCCGGTGCAGGAGACCTATGGCGAGGTCGACGAGTCGCTGCTCGACATTCCCTCGGCCATCGCCAATCACGGCATCAACCGGCTCGAACTGGTGTCGTTTCACCTGCCGAGCAAGGACCCGATCTACCTGGGCGAATTGCGCAGTGCGCTCAGCACCGCCGAGGTGACGCTGCAGACGCTGCTGATCGATGCCGGTGATATCAGCGATCCCAAAACCCATGCGCGCGATACCGAGTGGATCTGGAGCTGGATCGAGATTGCCAACAGCTTGGGCGCCGAACGCGCCCGCGTCATCGCCGGCAAGCAGAAGCCGACGCGCGATGCACTCGACCTGTCGGTCAAGGCGCTGACGACGCTGGCGGAGCGCAATGCCGGCTCGAAGGTGCGGCTGACGACCGAGAACTGGTTCGACCTGCTGGCGGAGCCGGCGCAGGTGCATTACCTGCTCGATAAGCTGGGTGGCCGCATCGGGCTCAACGGCGATTTCGGCAATTGGGGCGGCGCAACGAAGTATGACGACCTGCGCGCCATTTTCGGCCGCGCCGAAACCTGCCACGCCAAGGGCAGCTTCGCCGATGGCAAGCTGGATGAGGCCGATTACGGGCAATGCGTGCAGGCGGCCGAAGAGGCGGGCTACAAGGGGCCCTATACGCTGGTGTTCGATGCCGATGCGCCCGACGAATGGGCAGGGATCGAGATGGAGCGTGAGTTCATTTTGGAAGTGCTGGGTTAGGACCCTTCACCTCTCCCTTCGGGGGACTTGGATCATATTGAAGGTTTCGCAAGCAATGATGTCACCTTAAATCACTATGATTTCTACGATGGACGAAACGAGAAACTACCGATTCTAAAAGCGTGGAACGCTGACGTGGAGGCCGCAGCAGAAGAAGCCCTTTCGTCCGATCCTAGACTGAGGGATATACATTGGCTCAAGGCCGAAATTGCCAAGTCCAGGTATTCAGACCCTGACGTTTCGGTTCATGAGGAGGAGGATGAAACGACATGATCGCCAACTATGGTTCGGTCTAGTTGGCTGTACAGAGCCTGATTTACCTGATGACCTTTAGGCAGAATTCATCCTTTTTACCGGAGGAAATTAGATCAAAGAGAGTCTTATCGCCCTCCGAAATGGCCATGTACTTTGCCTTTTCGAAGCTGATCGCTTCCTGTTGGGCGTATTTTTGTATGTAAACGCTGGTAACTTGGGGGCTGAAAGTGGTGTCTTCGCCGCAATTTCTGGAGGCCACAACAACTCGACCGAGGAATTCGATGCTAATTTTCTCCGGCGTACTTTCGCTTCCCTGTGCATACGCAGGAGTGCAGAGCAGCGCTATGACCAGACCGACGTAAAACGCCGTTCCTAACCCAAAAATACTCTTACTCATGATCTGTATTCCTCATAGAACTTGCTTATCGTAAATGGTGGCAACCAGCGGAGATGAAATGAATGCAAATGATAAGAGTCGGCTGCACGGTATGTGTGAAGGGAAAAAGGCATCCGCAGTATATAGTTATGTCAATATCTGGCAATAAAGCAGCGTGCGTTAGGCTTGGCGAGAAAACTGGAGTGGAGATCAGTTTGGACCAACTGGAAGTGGTGCCGCCCGGGCCCATGGATGTTTGGTTTGGATGATAGCGTTCCACCGCTAATTGATTTTAGGTAGTTCCCGTAAAAGAACCCCTTACGCTTCAAAGAATTGTGCGAGGTGAAGGGCGCTTATTCCAAAGGCTTCAAATCCGCCAGCAGTGTCGGAATCAATTCGCTGACGGTGGGGTGGATGTGCACGGTGTGCTGCATCACCGTGTAAGGTAGGTCCCCGGCCATCAATTGCAGCAGCGAATGGACGATCTCGTCGCCGCCGAGGCCGAGGATGGCGGCGCCGAGGACCTTGTTGGTGTCGGCATCGACCAGCACTTTCATCAGGCCCTGGGTTTCGCCCTTTTCCTTGGCGCGGCTGATTTTTGACATCGGCATGATGCCCATCAAAGCCTTTTTGCCCGAAGCGCGAACCTCGTGTTCGGACATGCCGATGCGGCCCAAAGGCGGATCGATGAACAGGCCATAGACTGGAATGCGGTGGGCGATGGAGCGATTACCATTATCCAGCACGTTATCGGCGACGATCTCGAAATCATTGTAGGACGTGTGGGTGAAGGCGCCGCGACCGTTAACGTCGCCCATGGCCCAGATGCCGGACTGGCTGGTGCGCAGGTTGTCGTCGACCGGGATGAAGCCGCGCTTGTCGGTGGTGAGGCCGGCGACGGCCAGATTGAGATCGGCGCTGTTGGGGGTGCGGCCCAGCGCGATCAGCAGGTGGCTGGCTTCGATCGAGGCCATGCGGCCGGCGGTATTGAGCGAGAGCAGCGCGCCCGAGCCGGCCTTGACCACGGAATCCACGGTCGTATCGAACAGGAACGAGACGCCGTCGGCTTCCAGAATCTGGCGGATGGAGGCGGAGATATCCTCGTCCTCGCGGGAGGCGGGGCGGGGGCCGCGTTCGATGACGGTGACCTTGGAGCCGAAGCGGGCATACATCTGGGCAAATTCCAGCCCGATATAGCTGGCGCCGGCGATCACCAGGTGATCGGGCAAGGTGTCGAGATCCATCATCGTGGTATTGGTGAGATAGGGCACCGAGGACAGGCCGGGCCAATCGGGCAGGCTGGCGGTGGCGCCGGTATTGATGAAGATTTTCGGCGCGGTCAGGGTGCGCCCGTTCACCGTTATTTCGGTGGGGGAAATGAAGCTGCCTGAGCCGCGGATGACTTCGAGATGTTCGAGGCCGCCGAGCCAGGTGGTGAGGCTTTGGACGGAGGCGTTGACCACTTTGTCCTTGCGCGCCTTGACCGCCTTCATATCGACGCTGATGCGGCCGGGAATGGTGACGCCCCAATCGGCGGCGTGGCGGGCCGACCAGGCGGCGCGGGCGCTGGCGACCAGGGTCTTGGTGGGGGTGCAGCCATCGTTGACGCAGGTGCCGCCGAGATGGGTGCGCTCGATCAAAGCGGTTTTCCAGCCCGCAGAGGCGAGGCGCGCCGCGAGGAAGGGGCCGGACTGGCCGGCACCGATGATGATGGCGTCGAAGGTTTCGCTCATGGAGATGCCCCGGGGGTTAGGGGGAGATTATGGGGGGATTGGGGTTTGCGCTAGGGGTGGGTGAATGCGAGGCAGTAGCCCCCTCATCCGCCCTTCGGGCACCTTCTCCCACGAGGGGAGAAGGTGGCGCGCAGCGCCGGATGAGGGGGCCTTACTCCGCCAGCGGGGCCAGTTGGATTTCCCTGGGCATCCGGTTCCAGGCGTCGAGCGCGGCGATTTTGTAGGCCTCGGCGAGCGTGGGATAATTGAAGGTATTCTCCACGAAATAATCCAGCGTGCCGCCGAGATTGAGCACGGCCTGGCCGATATGGATCAATTCGGTCGCCCCCTCCCCCACGATGTGGACACCCAGCAATTTGCGGGTATCGAGCGCGAAGATCATCTTCATCATGCCGGACTGCAGGCCCATGATATGGCCGCGCGAGGTTTCGCGGAAGCGGGCGACGCCGCATTCATAGGGCGTGCCCTGGGCGCGGACCTGCTGTTCGGTCATGCCGATAGTGGAGATTTCCGGCACGGCATAAATGCCATAGGGAAAAAACTGCGGGGCCGGTGGCATGGAGGCACCGAAGGCGTGCAGCGCCGCGATACGGCCCTGCTCCATCGAGGTGGAGGCCAGCGAGGGGAAGCCGATGACGTCGCCAGCAGCATAGATATTGCGCGCGGTGGTCTGGAAGGTGATCGGATCGACTTTGAGGCGGCCGCGCTCCTCAGTGACGATGCCGCAGGTTTCCAGCCCCAGATTGGCCGTCGCGCCGACACGGCCGGCGGCATAGAGCAGCATATCGGTGCGGATGCGGCGGCCATCGGTGAGGATGGAAACGGCCCAGCCCTGCTCGTCCAGTTCGACATGATCGACCTTGGCGCCGAGGCGGATGGTCATGCCGCGCTTGCGTAGGTCATGCACGAATTCGTCGATGATCTCGCGGTCGATGAAATCGAGGAAGGTTTCGCGCGGCTCGATCAGGGTGACGGGAACGTCGAGCGCGGAGAAGATGGTGGCATATTCGATGCCGATGACGCCGGCGCCGACCACGGTGAGGCTGCGCGGCACCCGCGGCTCGGCCACGAGGCTATCGCTGTCGAGGATGGAGGTATTGTTGAACGGAATATTGGCGGGCCGATAGGGCGAGGTGCCGACGGCGATCATGGCAAATTCGAAGCCGAAAATGGTCTCATCACCCTCGGCGGTCACCACCGCGATGCGGTTGGTATCGAGGAAGCGGGCCATGCCGGCGAAGGTGCGCACGCCATTGCGGGCGAACTGGTGTTCGAGCACCTCGATTTCGTAATCCAGCGTCATGCGGAGGCGCGCGCCGAGATCCTTGCCCTCGATGTCTTTCTTGACGCGGTAGGCCAAGCCGTAAAAGCCGCGTTCGCGCCAGCCGGACAGGTTGAGCACGGTCTCGCGCAGGGTCTTACTGGGGATGGTGCCGGTATGGACCGAGACGCCGCCGAGGCGGAGACGGTTTTCCACCACCAGCACGGATTTGCCCAGCTTGGCCGCCTGGATGGCGGCGCGCCGGCCAGCGGGGCCGCTGCCGATGACGATGAGATCGTAAGTTTCCAAGACTATCCCCAAATCACGCCAGGACAGGCGTTATAGAGCAAGTGTGACATTGGCGTTGCAGGCGGGGCTGGGATGCTACCGGCTCGGCGGCTCTTTCGCCTCCCTCCCCCTTGAGGGGAGGGGTCGGTTAGTCTGGTGCTGGAGCCGCAACGACCCCCACCCTAGCCCTCCCCTCAAGGGGGAGGGGACGACGACTGCCAGGCCGGTTGCTAATCCTACCATCCCGGCGCCGCCCCGACGTCGGGCAAATTGTAAAACTGGCGGATTACGTCCCAGCCTTCTTCGGCGCTATCGACGATATTGAAGAGGCCCGGATCGGTGGGGGCGATGGTGCCGGCTTCGGCCAGGGCCTCGAAATTGATGACTTTGCCCCAGAATTCGGCGCCGAACAGCAGCAGCGGAATGCGCTCCATGCGGCCGGTCTGAATCAGGGTGAGGGTTTCAAAGAACTCGTCGAGCGTGCCGAAACCGCCGGGGAACACCGCCACGGCGCGGGCGCGCAGCAGGAAGTGGATTTTGCGGGTGGCGAAATAGTGGAAGTTGAAGCTGAGCGCCGGGGTGACGAAGTGGTTGGGCGCCTGCTCGTGCGGCAGCACGATATTGAGCCCGATCGAGGGCGCGCCGATATCGGCCGCGCCGCGATTGCCCGCCTCCATGACGCCGGGGCCGCCGCCGGTGACCACGACATAGTCCTTGAAATCGAGCGACTTGGAGGTCAGCGCGGCCAATTGGGCGAAGCGGCGCGCTTCATCGTAATAGCGCGAGGCTTTTTCGAGATTGGCCTTTTGCACATCGTTCTTGGCGGCCCAGGCGGGCTTGCCGGGCTCGGGAATGCGGGCGCCGCCGAACAGCACGACAGTCGAATTGATGGCCTGTTCGCGCAAGCGCGTTTCGGTCTTCACATATTCGAGCTGGAAGCGGATGCCGCGGGTTTCCTCGGCGGTGAGGAAATCGTCATCGGCATAGGCCAGGCGGAACGCCGCCGATTCGGTCTGGGGGGTCTGGGGAGCGCGTTTTGCGGCGGCGACATCCTGGCCGGCGGTGCGAAGGGGTGTTGGTGGGGCTTTGGCCATTCCGGCTCTCCGAGTGTTGCAAGCCATGCTGGCAGAGTCGGGTTAAGGATCAATGGCAGCGCGGTAAAGCGGCATCGGATCACGATTGGTTTTGTCAGCCGATTGACACATGCCGGGGCCCGGCTATGGTCCGGGCCAGTTGTTTCCGCCCTGCCCTGCCCGCAAGGAATAATCCATGTCCCATACCGATCTCGCCCAGACTATCAACGACGCTTTCGAGGCCCGCGCCGAGATCAATGCGAGCACCAAGGGCGCTGTGCGCGAGGCAGTCGAGGAGGCGCTGGCGCTGCTCGACAGCGGCAAGGCCCGGGTGGCCGAAAAGATCGATGGCGCCTGGCAGGTCAATCAATGGCTCAAGAAGGCGGTGCTGCTGAGCTTCCGCCTCAATGATAATGTGATGATCCCCGGCGGCCCGGGCGGCTCGTCCTATTGGGACAAGGTGCCCACCAAGTTCGAAGGCTGGAGCGAGAATACGTTCCGCGATGCCGGCTTCCGCGCCGTGCCGGGCGCCGTGGTGCGCCGCTCGGCCCATATCGCCAAGGGCGTGATCCTGATGCCCAGCTTCGTCAACCTGGGCGCCTATGTCGATGAAAACACCATGGTGGATACCTGGGTCACCGTCGGAAGCTGCGCGCAGATCGGCAAGAACGTGCACATCTCGGGCGGCGTCGGCATTGGCGGCGTGCTGGAGCCGCTGCAGGCCGGCCCGGTGATCATCGAGGACAATTGCTTTATCGGCGCGCGCTCGGAAGTGGTCGAGGGCGTTGTGGTGGGCGAAGGCTCGGTGATTTCGATGGGCGTGTTCATCGGCGCTTCGACCAAGATCGTGGATCGCGCCACCGGAGAAATCCATATCGGCAAGGTGCCGCCCTATTCGGTGGTGGTGTCTGGCAATTTGCCGGGGAAGGCATTGCCCAACGGGCAGCCGGGGCCGTCGCTGTATTGCGCGGTGATCGTCAAGACCGTGGATGCGCAGACGCGCAGCAAGACCGGGATCAATGAGTTGTTGCGCGACTGAACTAACATTGCCCAGGCGATAATTGTAGGCTAGCCTTTGTCTGTTTCGGGGACAAATCATGACAGAGTCTAATCAATACGGTACCGCGGGCGTTAGCCGCGATGCCCAAGTCAGCATGCAATACGACGCCAACAAGAAAAGTGGTGTCGTTGCTTATCTTCTTTGGTTTTTCCTTGGTGGATTTGGGGCGCATCGTTTCTACCTTGGATCGACGGGACCGGCGATTGCGCAGTTGATCATCACCATCGTGTCTATCCTGCTGCTGGTCGTTGCCATTGGCGCGCTCGGATTTATTGTCGTTGGCATCTGGGTGCTGGTCGATGCATTCCTAATTCCGGGTATGATTCAGGATTATAATAGCCGTTTGGCTGCGCATCTTTCCGGCACCCCTGCGCCCAGCCGCGTTGTGCTTCGCCGCTAGGTTCAGCTTTTGGCTGCCCGCTCTCCCGCAATATCGGGGAGCGGGCGTTCTCAATTTCCATCATGGCAGGCGATGGGCCCTCGGCGCATTCCGCTCCGCTACCACCTCGGCACACCCATTCCCAACGATTCAGAAGCGGGCATTGCTCCCCCACCCCCGCTGGCGAGGCTGGATGAACTGGCTTATTGTCGAAGGGCCGAATCCGGCACCATGAGTCCTGGAGATGAACCAATGAATTCAATTCTCTCGCTCTATACCACCACCGATGGGCGGATCGCCCGCAAGAGCTGGTGGATCGGCGTGGTTGGCCTGCTCGTGGTCAGCATCGTGCTGACCTGGATCCTGATGCTGGTGGGCCTTGGCCCGTCACCAACCACCGGCTCAAGCGGGTGGGCGCAGGTGATCGTCTTTATCCTGCTGATCTATCCCTACTATTGCCTGTCGCTGAAGCGCCGCCAGGATAAGGACAATAACGGTCTGGACCTCAAAATCATCATGGGCCTCTCGGCGGTATTGACGCTGCTGCAGGCCTTTGGCGTGGGCATGACGCCGACCGATCTCGGCGGCGGCGTGATGGTGGCAATGCCCGCAGGCTGGATGACCGCACTTTATGCGGTGCTCGGCCTTGCCGGCATTTACCTGCTGGTGGTGCTGGGGTTCCTCCGCGGCACCGTGGGCAACAATAGCTATGGCGCCGATCCGGCTGGTGGCAGCTGGGCCCCGGCAGCTTAAAAAGCCTTTGAGACAACACAGGACGGGATTGACCGGTGACTGATATTTCCGCAGGCGATCCCGTCCCATTGCTCAAGGCCTTGATGGCCTGCCCTTCGGTGACGCCGGAGGATGCCGGGGTGCTGACGGTTCTGGAAACTGCGCTGGCAAGCCTCGGGTTTACCGTGACGCGGCTGCGCTTCGAAGGTGACGGCTCCTATCCGGTCGATAACCTGTTTGCGGTGCGCCATGGGGGCGGAAGGCGGCTATTGTTCGCCGGGCATACCGACGTGGTGCCGCCGGGCGATCTGGCCAATTGGACCAGCGATCCCTTCGTGCCGCGCGAGGCGGACGGCGAGATTTATGGGCGTGGCGCCGCCGACATGAAGAGCGGCGTGGCGGCATTCGTGGCCGCCGCGGCGCGTATCCCCACGCAGGCCGGCACCATCATGGTTGCCATCACCAATGACGAGGAAGCCGACGGCGTCAACGGCACCGCCAAGCTGATGGCATGGGCCAAAGAGCAGGGCCATAATTTCGATTTCGCCATTGTGGGCGAGCCCAGCTCGGCTGTGGAATTGGGCGACAGCATCAAGATCGGCCGGCGCGGCTCGCTGAGCGGGACGGTGACGGTGGAGGGGGTGCAGGGGCATGTGGCCTATCCCGAAAAGGCCAATAATCCGCTGCCGGTGCTGGCGGCGATCGTGACGGCGTTGAGCCAAGCCAGCATCGATGATGGCACGGCGCATTTTCCGGCCAGCAATCTGGAAGTGACCTCGATCGATGTCGGCAACCCGACCGGCAATGTCATTCCGGCCAAGGGGACCATCAAGTTCAACACCCGCTATAACGATTTGTGGACACCGCAGACCTTGAGCGAATGGGTGCATGAGCGGATCGCCACGGTGGATGCCGCAGGGACCAAGGTAACGTTCGCCATTGCGGGAGAACCATCGCTGTCGTTCCTGTCGCCGCTGGGCGAGGCGGTGGACACGCTGCGCGAGGTGATTTTCGAGATGACCGGGCACCAGCCGGCTCTATCGACCGGCGGCGGCACCTCGGATGCGCGGTTCGTCGCGCAATATGGCCCGGTGGTGGAATGCGGGCTGGTCGGCACCTCGATGCACAAGGCGGATGAGCATGTGGCGATCGCCGATGTCAGGGGGCTGACGGCGATTTATGCGGCGTTCATGACGCGGTTCTTCGGGGACGCGTCATGAAACTGTGGGCGGCACTGCGCGACGCGGGCCTGGGCTGGATCGACATCGTGCGGGGGCGGGAGGGCTGGCAGGCGCGGTTCGGCTTCTCGCTGGGTGCATTGGCCAAGGCGCTGGTGATCTTTTTCCTGTTCGCGTTCCTGGCCATAGCCATCGGCTCGACACAGGGCGGCATGCCATCGCTGCCGGGGCTCGTCGCCAACCTTTTGGTGCAGGCGCTGGGGCTAGTGGCGTTGCTGATCGGGATCGTGGTGACCAAGCTCGCAGTCAAATCCGATGCACCACTCATGGAACTGCTGGTGCCGGGGGTTTACGGGTTGGTATTCTACCTGGTGGCGGGATCGATCCTGGCGGCGATCAGCATCGAGACGCTGGCGATCGTCCTGCTGGGGCTGGTCTTTCTGCTCTACAGCCTGGGCCGCGCCGCCGGGGCTTGGTCGATCGGCGTGGCGCTGGCATTTGCGGTTTTAACCGTCGTGCTGCTTGTCGGCATGCCCCTGACGCTCTACATGCTGACCAATCCCGCCGCGTCCCCCAGCTGATCGAGTTGTAGTTTGTCTCAGAAGTCCTCGACCTTTCTCGACGAACTGGTGAATGCGGCACGCGGCTGTTTTGCACTGCTGACCGGCAACCGGCAGGCGGCGACGCATTTCGATTTCAGCCATCGCGGGCTCGCCGGCTCGTTCATCGCCTTCGTCATCGCCAGCGCCCTGGGGGCATTCGGCTCGCAGCTGTTCGGCATCCAGAGCCCGCCGGGCGCGGCGACGCAGGCCATGCTGCTGGGCGGCATCCTGTTTCTGATCCAGCTGGCGGTCTCCTATCTGGTGCTGCGCCAGATGGGCCGGCTAGACGGGTTCGTGCCGTTCCTCGTGGCCGATAACTGGGCGACGTTCTTCACCTCGATCCTGTCGCTGGTGCTGCTGCTGTTCGGCGGCCCGGCCGAGGTTATCATCATCGCCATCGGCATCGTGGTGATCATCGTCGAGATCAACATCGCCCGGCTGATCGTCACGCTGGCGCCGCTGCAGATCGCGCTGTTCATCATCGCCCAACTGGTCGCATCCAGCGTCGGGCTGTTGCTGCTGGGCGGCATGGTGGCGATGCCGCCGGTCTAATAGTCGACCTTCATCAGATAGAGACCGGACGGCGGGGCCAAAGCCCCGCAACGCTGGCGATCCTTGGCATCGAGTGCAGCGCGGAAATCGGCGGGGCGCCATTTGCCTTCGCCCACCATTTTGAGCGAGCCGACCAGGGAGCGCACCTGATGGTGCAGGAAGCTGCGGGCACTGGCGGTGATGACGATATGGTCGAGTTCGCGCCGGACATCGAAGCGATCGAGGGTCTTGATCGGCGACTTGGCCTGGCACTCGGCGGCGCGGAACGTGGTGAAATCGTGGGTGCCCAGGATCAGCTGGGCCGCTGCGTGCATGGGCTCGGCATCGAGCGGCATCGGCAGGTGCCAGACATGGTTGGCCTCGATCACCGCCGGGGCGCGGCGATTGAGAATGCGGTATTCGTAGTGCCGCGCCTTGGCGGAAAAGCGCGCCTCGAACGTGTCGGGGACAGCTTCGGCCTCGATGATCGCCACTGGATTGGGCCGCAGGTGAAAATTCAGCGCCTCGCGGATGCGGAATGGGTCCCACTCCCGCGACAGGTCGAAATGGGCGACCTGGCCGAGCGCATGCACGCCGGTATCGGTGCGGCCGGCCGCCTGGGTGGTGACGGTTTCGCCAGAAAAACCGAGGATGGCCGCTTCCAGCGCCGCCTGCACGGATGGCCGATCGGTCTGCCGCTGCCAGCCGTTAAAGGGGATTCCGTCATATTCGATGGTGAGCTTATATCTGAACATCGAAATGGGAGAGACCTTGAATGGGGCTAGTGAGACGCTTTGACAAATTGGACAGTGAACGAACCTCACTTCATGAGGAAGTGGAAGCTCGATATTCTGCCTTCGAGCGAGATGGGCGCGGATTTGTACAGATCAACACTTATGGACGACCTGGGCGTGAGGTTCCTGGAAAGGTCTCTCAATCCATCCAACTAGATCGAGAGGGTGCTGAAGCACTAGTCGCAATCCTTCGAAAGACCTTCCCTATTAAGTAGCGTTAGCGGGCAAGGCCCCTGCCCCGCGCAGGAACGTCGCGGCGTCCATCGGGGTCTTGCCCTCGCGCTGGACCTGCACCAGCCGGACGGCACCGGTGGCGCAGGCCACGGTCAGATTGCCCAACAGCGTGCCGGGCGCGCCGGTCCGGCGGCGAGGGTAGAGCGCAATACTTTCACCCGCACCGGCTTGCCGGCCAGTTCCAGCTCAAACCAGGCGCCGGGGAATGGCGACAGGCCGCGGATGTGGTTGTGGACCGCCTCGGCGGACTGGCTCCAGTCGATGCGGGCCTCGGCCTTCTCGATCTTTTTGGCATAGAGCGCGCCCGCTTCGGACTGCGGCTTGAAATCGAGGCTGCCGCGATCCAGCGCCGCCAGAGCGCGGCCCATCAGGTCGGCACCGATGCGCATCATGGCGTCGTGCAATTCGCCCGCGGTCATATCGGGGGCGATGGGGATGACTTCGCCGAGCGCCACCGGGCCGGTATCGAGCCCCTCGTCCATTTGCATCACCATGACGCCGGTCTGGGTATCGCCTGCCATCACCGCACGCTGGATGGGTGCCGCCCCGCGCCAGCGCGGCAGCAAGGAGCCGTGCAGGTTGAGGCAGCCGAAGCGCGGCGCATCGAGGATGGGTTTTGGCAGCAGCAGGCCATAGGCGACGACCACGCCCAGATCGGCATCGTGCAGCGCGAACGCGGCCTGCTCGTCGCTCCCCTTGAGCGAGCGGGGGGTGAATACCGGAATGCCGGCGGCTTCGGCGGCCTCATGCACCGGCGATTTGCGCTCGGCCTGGCCGCGCCCGGCCGGCTTTGGCGCGCGGGTATAGACGGCCACCACCTCGTGGCCTGAGCCGATGATTTCGAGCAAAGTGGGGACGGAGAAATCGGGCGTACCCATGAAGACGATGCGCATGGCTCGGATATTGCTCCTATTCTTCTCCCCATCGGGGAGAAGGTGGCGCGCAGCGCCGGATGACGGGGAGTCGGCAGACTGTTCAGAAGCCTGGGTCGGCGGCACGATCCCCCTCACCCGCCCTTCGGGCGACCTCTCCCCGATGGGGAGAGGAATAGCTTTCGTGCGGATACAAAGGGCTAACCTAACCCGCGGCGCGCTTGGCGGCCTTGTCGAATTTCTTGATGACGCGGTCGCGCTTCAGGCGCGACAGGTAATCGATATAGAGCACGCCATCGAGGTGATCGAGTTCGTGCTGGATACAGACGGCGAGCTTGCCTTCGGCATCCTTGATCACTTCGTTGCCGTCCAGATCGGTATATTTGACGGTGACGGCGTCAGGCCGCTCCACATCATAATACAGCTCGGGAATCGACAGGCAGCCCTCTTCGGTGGTTTGCACCACGTCGGAGAATTTGGTGATTTCGGGATTGATCAGCACCAGCGGCTCGGGCTTTTCGTCTTCCTTGGCCAGATCCATGACGACGATGCGCTTCATCACGCCGATCTGGGGCGCAGCGAGGCCGATGCCGGGGGCATCGTACATGGTATCGAGCATGTCCTTGGCGAGGGCCTTGATATCGTCGTCGACCGCGTCGATGGGATCGGCGACGGCGCGCAAGCGCGCATCAGGCAGAACGAGAATAGGGCGGATAGCCATGGCAAGAACGTCCAATTGGGGTGTTGCCCCTCGATATGGTATTTTTCGCCGTGCGGTCAACTGCTGCTGCGGAACCGGGCCGGATGCCGCCCGTTGGCAATGCAGCAAAAGGAGGCCGATATGGAGACGATCTATCGCGGTGGCTGCCGCTGCGGGGCAATCCGGTTCGAGGTGCGCGGCGAGCCGCTGAAGGTGGGGCTCTGCCATTGCACCGACTGCCGCCGAGAGACCGGCAGCACCTTCCTCTATTATGCCGATTGGCCAGAGGGGCGCTTTTCCAGCACGGGGACCTATGCCACCTATGACGGTCGCAGCTTTTGCCCGCAATGCGGAGTGCCAGTGTTTCACCTGGGCGATGGCGGCGCCGAGATCGTTCTGGGCGCGCTCGATGATGTCCCGGCCGGATTCACGCCGACCCGTGAAGGCTGGATCAAGCGGCGCGAGCCCTGGCTGCAACCCGTCAGTGGCGCCGGGCAGTTCCAGGAAGACCCAACCGACTAGAACATTTCGCGAACGCGCGAATCGCTCTAGGATGGGCGGATGGAAACTGTGCTGTTCACGCTCGGGGATTACCCGCTCACACTGGGATATGCCATTGCGGCGGGCGTTGGCCTGATCGGGCTGCTGCTGGTGATCGTGCTGATTGCGACGATGCGCGCTGGCGCGATCCGGGCGGATGAGATGGCCAAAGCGGCCGCCGACCAGCTGCGCGCGAGCTTCATGACGCAGATCGCCGAACGCGACAGCCGGATCGATCAACTTGACCGCCAAGTGTATCAGGAGCGCGAGCGCGGCGGCGACCTGCTGCAGATCGAACGCGACAAGGGATCCGAACTGCTGGCGGAAGTGTCGGGCCTGCGGGCGCGGCTGGCCGAGCAGGCGCGGCAATCGGAAGCCAACCTGGCGCGGTTTCTCGACGCGCGCCAGCAGATGACCGACGAGTTCAAGGCCATTGCGGGTGACGTGCTCAAATCGCATGGCGAGACGTTTTCCAAGCAGAACCGCGAGCAGGTCGATGTGCTGCTCAAGCCATTGCAGGAAAAGATCGGCGAGTTCCATACCGGGCTGGTGCGGGACCGGGCGACGATGAACGAGCAGATCCGGGCGCTGGTGGAAAGCAATCTGCAGATCACCACGGAAGCCAATAACCTGACCCGGGCGCTCAAGGGCAATGCCCAGACGCAGGGCGCCTGGGGCGAGATGATCCTGTCGACCATTCTGGAACGGTCCGGGCTGCGCGAGGGCGAACAGTTCATCACCCAGAAGAGCCATACCAGCGAAGACGGCGCCCGGGTGCGCACCGATGTCGAAGTGCTGATGCCCAATGACGACCGGCTGGTGATCGATTCCAAGGTCTCGCTGACCGCCTTCGAGGCCTATACATCGTGCGAAGATGACAGCCGCGCCGTGCATCTGGCGGCGCATATCACGTCCGTGCGCGGCCATATTCGGACATTGGGCGAAAAGAGCTACCAGCGCCATTCGGGCAGCAAATTCGACTATGTCATGATGTTCGTGCCGATCGAGTCAGCGCTGGCGACAGCCATACAGGCGGATGCCGGTCTGGTGGAATTTGCCATGGGCAAGGGCGTTATGCTGACCACGCCGACGACGCTGATGACCGTGCTGCGCACGGTGCGTAATGTCTGGGACATCGAAAAACGGCACCAGAACGCCGAGGAAATCGCCGACCGGGCGGGCGCGCTCTACGACAAGGTGAGCGGGTTTCTGGCGACCATGGACAAGGTGGGGAGCAGTCTCGACAAGGCGCAGCAGAGCTATGCGGATGCGCGCAATCAGTTGGTGACCGGCAAGGGCAATGTGGTCCGGCAAGTGGAAATGCTGCGCGAACTGGGCGCCAAATCGAGCAAGCAACTTCCCGTGGGCTGGGAGAGCGGCGCCGAGGATGTCCCGATGCTGCGGCTGGTCAATGAAGACCCGGGCGATCTTTCGTAAGGCTGCCTTCGGCCCGCGCAGCATATGTCTCAAGATGCAGTGTCATTGGATACAGCGGCGGCACTCAAGTTGAACCAATGTTCAGATATTGGCCGGTTCCCGGAAGCCCTTCCCCCTCCGCCTTGTGGGGAGGGAGGCAGATCCGGGCTCTCGATTAGCAGTGCAAACCTATATGATCCCTAGCGGGCGCTGAGTTCGCTGGCGTTTCGGATGACCTTGTCGCCATCGTCCTGCTGGATCAGGTAGGCGGGCTCTTCCTTGCTGGCTTCGCGGACGATTTTGGTGCCTTGCAGGGTTCGTGTCACGCGGGCAGTAAAACGATCCAAAATCTTGCCCTGCCCCTGTTGTTCACCCCAGTTCCAGCTGACTTTTGACCCCTTGCGCAGATTAGCCATCGACGTGCCTCCCCTTGATGCAGCAGCAATGGGCGGGATGCCCGCTTGGTTCCTTGCCAAGTATTTTCCGAACTCCCGCCGGTCTGGGGCGTTGTGTCTGTTCGATTGCTCAAAAGCGATGGGACACCAGCATGAGCCAAACGCACAATCACGGCACCATGATGCCGCAGGAAACCAATTTCGATAATGCCGACCAGCCGGGCATTGCCCAGCCGTTCAGCCAGGCCGAAATCGAGGAACTGCTATTCGGCGACGACCGGCCGGTCACGGAGCGGCTGGAGCGCCTGCACGAAATCCGCAGTGAAATGGCAGCGCGCGAAAGCGGCGACTGGGGCGATGAAGACCCAGCAGCGCTGCTGGCGGAAATCGACCGGGCGATCGATACGCTGAACGCCGACGAAACCAATGCCGACGAAACCGACGATTACGCCAACCTGTCGGCGCCGCTGGAGCCGGAGGCCGATATCGAGAGCCTGTCGCCCGACGATGTCGAGGCGCGCGAGGCCATCGAGGGCCCGGACGAGGAGGTTTACCTCGATGACGAGGACGAGGAGCTGGGCATCCTCGACGAGAGCGAGTGGGAAGAAGGCGACGAGTTCAAGCCCGAACGCGGCACGCATTGAAACCCAGCCTCACAATTTGGTTATCGGCATGGGCGCGCCCTCTGGCGCGCTCTATCGTTTGTGCGTTGACTGAAACGGAGACACGCCATGAGCGAGCAAGACTCGACTGACAAGCCTGCCGTTACGCAGGACATGATCTCTCTTTTCGACGATTATACCCATCTGTCGCTGGACCGGCGCAGGTTCATGGACAATCTGGCCAAGCTCGCCGGCTCGATGAGCGCGGCGGTGACCCTGGCAGGGCTGATGGCCTCCAATGCCCAGGCCCAGGGCCTGGTGAGTGAAACCGACGAGCGGCTAAGCATCGAAACCGTGACCTATCCCAGCGGGACGGGCGAGATGAGCGGCTATCTGGTCAAGCCCAAGAGTGGTGGTCCGTTTGGCGCGGTGATCGTGGTGCACGAGAACCGCGGGCTAAATGGCCATATCAAGGACGTGGCGCGGCGGGTGGCGCTGGAAGGCTTCGTGGCGCTGGCGCCGGACTATCTTTCCGCCCAGGGCGGCACGCCGGCCAATGAGGACGACGCGCGGGCCTTGTTCGGCAATCTGCAACCGGCGGGAGTGACCGCCGACGGCATTGCCAGCATGGCCTATCTCAAGACGCGGGACGACGTGAACGGCAAGGTCGGCGCGATGGGCTTCTGCTGGGGCGGAGGGACGGTCAACCAGCTTGCCGTGGCGGCGCCTGACCTGTTGGCGGCCGTCGCCTATTACGGCGCGCAGCCCAATGCGGCTGAAGTGCCCAATATCAAAGCCAGGCTGCTGCTGCATTATGGCGGGCTGGACGAGCGGATCAATGCCGGCATTCCGGCGTTTGAGGAAGCGCTGAAAACGGCGGGAACGGACTATCAGCTGTTCGTCTATGAGGGCGTCAACCATGCCTTCAACAACGACACCAGCGCGGCGCGGTACGACAAGGCGGCGGCGGACCTGGCGTGGTCAAGGACGATTGGGTTGTTCAAGGAGACACTGGCTTAGAGCTAGCGGGAATCCATCGGCGATCGCCTCCCTCCCCCTTGAGGGGAGGGATCGAGGGTGGGGGTGTCGAGGTCGTCAAAGGTTCGATATTGGAAATCGCGCGCTGGGATAGTCCGACACCCCCACCCTAACCCTCCCCTCAAGGGGGAGGGAACAGACCGGTGGCGCTCGATCATTATGGTCGATTGGCCTAAATCTGCGTGCGCGCCTTGAGGGCCTGGCTCAGCGTGCCCTCATCGAGATAATCCAGTTCGCCGCCGACGGGGACGCCGTGGGCGAGGCGGGTGATCTTTGGCCCGTCGGGACCGAGCCGGTCGGTGATGTAGTGAGCGGTGGTTTGCCCCTCGACCGTGGCATTCACCGCCAAGACGATCTCGTGATAGTCGGGCGCGCGGGCCAGCAATTGATCGATGGACAGGTCTTCAGGCCCAACGCCATCGAGCGGCGACAGCACGCCGCCCAGCACGTGATAGCGCACGGCGCCGACGCCGGCGCGTTCGAGCGCCCACAGGTCGGCAACGTCCTCAACCACGATCAGCATGCCGCTTTCGGCGCGGCGCGGATCGGCGCAGATGGCGCAGGGGCTTTGCGTATCGACATTGCCGCAGACTTCGCAGGCGCGCACGGCGATCACGGCGCGGTCGAGCGCAGCCGAAAGCGGGATCATCAACTGATCCTTCTTCTTGATCAGATGCAGCACCGCGCGGCGAGCCGAACGCGGCCCCAGCCCCGGCAGGCGGGACAGGAGCTGGATCAGTTGTTCGATTTCGGGTCCGCCGGAGGCCATGACTAGAACGGCAGCTTCATGCCCGGGGGAATGGGGAGACCAGCGGTCACTTCGGCCATGCGCGACTGGGTTTCGCTTTCGACCTTAGCCTTGGCATCGTTGTGCGCGGCCAGGATCAAGTCCTCCAGCACGCCGACATCGTCTTCCTTGAACAGCGACGGATCGATCTTGAGGCCCTTCATGTCGCCCTTGCCGGACAGCGATACGGTGACCAGCCCGCCACCCGAGCGGCCTTCGATGACCATGTCGGCCAGTTCGGCCTGCATGGTTTCCATCTTGGCCTTCATCTCGCCGGCGGCCTTCATCATGCCCATGAGATCTTTCATTCGTCGTCCTCTTCAGGTTCTGGCGGCGCGATGGTTTCGGGTGCGGCGGCGGCCGCATCATCGCGCACTGTCACGTTGACAACCTTGGCCCCTGGAAATGTTTCCAGAATGGCTTTGACCAGTGGGTCTTCGTGGGCCTCATCGCGAGCGGCCTGTTCGCGCGCCACGCGCTCCTCGCGCACGGTCTTGCCCTCGGGGGCCTTGTTGGAGACGTTGACCAACCAGCGCTCGCCGGTCCAGGCCTGCAGGCGGGCCGAGAGCGTGGCGATGATGCCGGGATCGGTGCCATCGGTCAGCGCGACTTCGATGCTACCCTGGCTGAACGAGACCGGCCGCATGGTGGATTCCAGCGCGATCTTGAGCACGATATCGCGCTTGGCACCGGCCAGGGCGATCAGTTCGGCATAGGATTCGATGCGGGCCAGTGCAGAAGGCGCCGCCGGTTGCGGCTGCGGCGCCGAAATGGCCGGTGCCTGCTGGATTTGTGGCGCTTCCAGACGCATGGCCGACGAGCCGCCCGAAGGACCGCGCGGCGGCAATGGCGCCATCTGGGGCAAAGCCGGCGCCGGCTGGTTGGATAGCTTGGCGATCACATCGTCGGGGCTGGGCAGATCGGCGGCATAGGCCAGGCGGATCAGCACCATTTCGGCGGCCTGGATGGCATTGCCGGCGCGGGCGACCTCATCATAGCCCTTGAACAGGATTTGCCAGGCGCGGGTGAGCGCGCGCATCGGCAGCTTGCCCGCCATGTCGGCGCCGCGAGTGCGCTCGTCGGGGGTGAGCGACACATCATCGGCCGCGGCGGGGACCACCTTGATGCGGGTTACCAGATGGGTGAAATCGGCAAGATCGGCGACCAGCGTCTGCGGATCGGCGCCGGCATCATAGAGAGCGCGCAAGGTATCGAGCGCTTCGCCGATCCGGCCGCCCAGCAGGTCCTCGAACAGATCGATGATGCGGGCGCGATCGACGAGGCCGAGCATGGCCTTGACGGTGGTGGCGGTGACGGCGCCGTCGCCATGGGCGATGGCCTGGTCGAGCAGGGATTGGTTATCGCGCACCGAGCCTTCGCCGGCGCGCACGATCATCGCCAAAGCCTCGGGCTCGGAGGGAATGCCTTCCTTGGCCAGCAGGTCCTGCAAATGATGGGTCATCACATCGGGCGTGACGCGGCGCAGGTCGAAGCGCTGGCAGCGGCTGAGGATGGTGACCGGCACCTTGCGGATTTCGGTAGTGGCGAAAATGAACTTCACATAGGGCGGCGGCTCTTCCAGCGTCTTCAGCAGCCCGTTGAAGGCGGCTGTGGAGAGCATGTGAACTTCGTCGATGATATAGACTTTATAGGGGGCCGAGGCCGGCGCATATTTGACCGAGTCGATGATCTCGCGGATATCGCCAATGCCGGTATTGGAGGCGGCGTCCATTTCGATGACGTCGACATGGCGGCCTTCGATGATGGCGCGGCAGTGAATGCCTTCGACATCAAGGTCGAGCGTGGGGTGAGCGCCCGAGGCGTCCTCATAGTTGAACGCACGCGCCAGGATGCGCGCCGTCGTGGTTTTCCCCACGCCGCGCACGCCGGTCATGATGAAGGCGTGGTGGATGCGGTTCTGCTTAAACGCATTGCCCAGGGTCTGGACCATGGCGTCCTGGCCGATCAGCGTGGAAAAGCTGACCGGGCGGTATTTCCGCGCCAGGACCAGATAGGGCGACGATGGCGTATCAGGCGAAGCCATTTTGCCCTTTCGCGACCACTGTGGGGGAGAATCTGCTCACCATCATGAGAGCATAGTAGGAGGCTGGCATCGACCCGTGAAGGTCTCGTTGGGGCTGCTTCCTTCCGGACCTGACCCGGTTGGCGAGGAACACGTCCGCGCCAACCTCCCAAAGGCTATATGGCCAAGGATTATGGCATTGGCAAGAGGCTTAGGGTTTGAACACCTCGACCATTGTGATCAAAGTGTTCGCCAGCACCTCGTCCTCGACCTGCCCCATATGGCGGCGTAAACGCTCCTTGGCGACAGTGCGAATTTGGTCCAGCAGGATCAGCCCTGGCTTTCCATCAAATTGGACCGCAGTGCGAAATCGTGCGGGATGACCCTGTGATGTTAGCGGCGCGACTATCACGGTGCGCAAACGATGGTTCATGTCGTCTGGCGATATGATCAATGCTGGGCGGGTTTTGCGGATTTCGCTGCCAATCGTGGGATCAAGCGAGACCAGCCATACTTCGCCGCGTTTCACCAGGTCCACTCATCGTCTTCGCCTTCGGCAGCGACATAGCCTTCCCAGACGAATTCATCGTCGCCTGCCTCAGCTATAGCAGCAGCATCCTCGGCCCACCCCGCGCGTGGATGGGGTTTGGCCCTTTCGATAATGAGCTTGCCACCCTCGATCCGCATCTCAACGCTATCGCCCGCTTCCGCGCCCAACTCGGCAAGGAATGGCTTGGGAATGATGACCCCGGCGGAGTTTCCGAACTTTTTCACGGCGCTTTGCATGGCGAGCCTCCTATCGCTTCACCATAACATCCCGCCAATCTCGTTACAACAATGTCGTAACCGACTTTGTCTCCGCCGCCGGATAGACGCCGAGAATGTGGAACTGGTCGGTGAAGAACCCCAGTTCCTCGAAGGCGTGCTGGACGCTGATGTCGCTGGGGTGGCCTTCGATATCGGCATAAAACTGGGTGGCGGTGAAGGCGCCGCCGACCATGTAGCTTTCCAGCTTGGTCATGTTGACCCCATTGGTGGCGAAACCGCCCATGGCTTTATAGAGCGCGGCGGGGACGTTGCGGACGCGGAACACGAAGGTGGTCTTGACGCCGGGGGCCGGGGCGGCCTCGGTCTTCTCGCGCGAGAGGACCAGGAAGCGCGTGGTGTTGTGCGCGGCGTCCTCGATGTTTTCGGCCAGCACGTTGAGGCCATAGAGCTCGCCCGCGAAACGCGAGGCGATGGCGGCGACGGATTTATCGCCAATCTGCGAGACTTCGCGGGCGGAGCCGGCGGTATCGACCGCATTGATGGTGCGAAAGCCATGCTCGGCAATGAACTTGCGGCATTGGCCCAAAGCGACCGACAGCGACTGCACGGCCTTGATATCGTCCAGCGTGGCGCCGGGCAGACCGAGCAGGGTCATTTCGACGCGCAGATAGGTTTCGCCGACGATATAGAGACCGCTATTGGGCAGCAGGTGGTGGATATCGGTGATGCGGCCATAGAGCGAATTTTCCACCGGGACGACCGCAAAATCGACCTTGCCGGTCTGCACGGCGGCGATGGTTTCCTCGAAGGTGACGCAGCCGACCGCTTCCTGGCCAGGGAACACATTGTTGGTGGCCGCATGGCTGAAGGCGCCGGGTTCGCCCTGGAAGGCAATTTTGTAGGTCATTCGCACGCATCCTGATCTGATAGGCAGGCTTTTGAACCCGGCGGAATGACGAGTCAATTGAACTGGGCCGCCAGGGGACGCGCAAACGCCGGTGGGGAATTGTCGCAGGGCGGAAAGGGCTGTTGCGCGGGGCCAGCCTTGATACTATCTTCCGCGCGCGCCCAGCCGGCTGTTGAGGCGATTTCGCTTGCGGAATCGAAAGTTTAACCGGATTGGCGCATCGTCCGCAGGGGATGGACTGGCAGAGAGACCAAATGGATTCGTTCGAATTTAACAAGATCATCGGCGCCGTCCTCGGCACCCTGTTGTTCGTGATGGGCGCCGGCTTCGTAGCCGAAGCCATTTATGCGCCGCGCGAAGATGTCGGACCGGGCTATGCCCTGCCCGAGCCGGAACCCGTGGCGGCAGCTGATGCCGGTGCGCCGGCTGTAGCCGAAGTGCCGCTGGCGGTGCTGCTGGCCAGCGCCGACGCCACGCGCGGCCAGGCCGCGGTGCGCAAGTGCCAGTCGTGCCACAATTTCGGCGAAGGCGAGCCCAGCAAGCAGGGCCCGCACCTGTTTGGCGTCGTCGGACGCCCCGAAGGCAGCATTGCCGATTTCGCCTATTCCGATGGCATGAAGGCCCATAACGCCGAAGGCGATGTGTGGACCTACGAGAATATCAACACCTTCATCACCGCGCCCAAAGCCTATGTGCCCGGCACCAAGATGAGCTTCAGCGGCGTCAAGTCGCCGACGGAACGCGCCGATATCCTGGCCTATCTGCAGACGCTGTCGCACGAACCGGTGCCGTTCCCGGTCGCTGAAGCCGCGCCGGCTGACGCTGCGGCCGCTCCCGCCGATGCTGCGGCACCTGCCGATGCGACTGCCCCCGCCGACGCAGCGGCTCCGGCAACGCCGGCCGATGCGACTGCGACGCCCACCGCTACGCAGAGCGAAACGCCGGTTGAGGGCACTCCCACAACCAGCGGCACCGATGCGGCTCCTGCAGCTCCGGCGACCACCGAAGCACCGGCTGCTGCGCCCGCCGCTACCGAGGCTCCGGCCGCAACGCCAGCGCCCGCCGCGCCGTAAGCTCCGGCCGAGATGGCATGATTTTTACGAGCCGCGCCCCTGGGTGCGGCTCGATTCGTTTAAGCTGGGGAGAATAGAATGCTGCTGCTGCATTTGAGCGATGTCGACGAGGCGAGTTGGGCCGCAAAACTGCAGGCGGCGCTGGCGCCCTACCCCGTGGTGCGGCGCGGCGAGGGCTACGATCCCAAGGATATCCGCTATATCTTCGTGTGGAAGCCCAAGGCCGATGCTTTTGACGGGCTGGACAACCTCAAGGCCATCCTGTCGCTCGGCGCCGGTGTCGATGCGCTACTGAAGCACCCGCATTTGCCCGATGCGCCGATCGTGCGGTTTGTCGATGACGATCTGAGCCAGCGCATGAGCGATTATGTGGTGGCGCATGTGACCATGCATCACCGGCTTTACACCCGCTTCCAGGCCGACCAGGCGGCGCGGCGCTGGAGCCAGCTCTATCCGCCGGCAGCGTCGCAGACCGTGGTCGGCATCATGGGCATGGGCGTTCTGGGGCAGGACGCGGCCAAGCGGCTGCTGCCGCTGGGCTTTACGCTGCGCAGCTGGAGCCGGACACCCAAGGCGATGGCGGGTGTGGAAGCCTTTACCGGGACCGAGAGCTTCGATGCCTTTCTCGGCGGCACCGATATCCTGGTCAACCTGCTGCCGCTGACGCCGGAAACGGCGGGCATCCTGAACGCCGACACCTTCAGCAAGCTGCGGCGCGGCGGGCTGGATGGCGGGCCGGTCATCGTCAATGCGGCGCGGGGCGGCCATCAGCGCGAGGCCGATATCGTGCAGGCGCTGGGCGACGGTACGCTGGGCGCGGCGAGTCTCGACGTGTTCGAAGTGGAGCCATTGCCAGCCGATAGCCCGCTCTGGGCGATCCCGAACTGCTACATCACACCCCATATTGCGGCGATCTCCAACGAGGAGGCCGGGGTGAAGTATTATTCAGCGATCATCAAGGCGCATGAGGCGGGCACGCCGCTGATTAACGTAGTGGATCGCGGTCGGGGGTATTAGGGGGGAAGTTGCGGCGTGGGACGGCTCCAGGGCTGAATTTTCAGCCCGGCCCGCCATCGTGGCTAACCCGACACCCCCTCCTACCTCCCCCATCAAGGGGGAGGATGGGAGGGGGTGTACCAGAGCCAACAGCGAGGCTCACTGAGTACAAACTAAGTCCCAGCCCCCTAAGCCGGATAACGCTGCTTGAGCACTCCATAAACCGCGCGAATGCCCTGATCAGTGCCGCCGAACGGGCGACCGGGGCGGGCTTCCGGGGCCCAGCCGAAGATATCGAGGTGAACCCAGGCTTTGGCGTTGCTCACGAAGCGGCGCAGGAACAGCGCCGCCGTGATGGAGCCGGCAAAGCCGCCGGCGCCGGCATTGTTCACGTCGGCGATTTTGGACGCCATCATCGCGTCATAGGGCGACCAGAGCGGCAATTGCCAGAGCGGGTCATCGGCGGCGAGACCGGCGGTCATCAATTCGCGGGCCAGGGCGTCATCGCTCGAATAGAGCGGGGGCAGGTCGGGGCCGAGCGCCACGCGGGCGGCGCCGGTCAGCGTCGCCATATCGAGCAGGATTTCGGGGCTTTCCTCATCGGCAATTGCCAAAGCATCGGCCAGGATCAGCCGGCCTTCGGCATCGGTATTGCCGATTTCGACGGTCAGGCCCTTGCGCGACGTCAGCACGTCGCCGGGGCGGAAGGCGGCACCGGCAATGGAATTTTCCACCACCGGGATCAGCACGCGCAGGCGCACGCCAAGTCCGGCATCGACGATGGCGCTGGCCAAGCCCAGCACATTGGCGGCTCCGCCCATATCCTTCTTCATCAGCAGCATGCCGGAGGCCGATTTGATATCGAGCCCGCCGGTGTCGAAGGTGACGCCCTTGCCCACCAGCGTCACCTTTGGATCGCCGGGGCGGCCCCAGCTGAGATCAAGCAGGCGCGGCGCCTCGGTGCTGGCGCGGCCCACAGCATGGATCATGGGGAAATTGGCCACCAGCAGGTCGTCGCCAACAATCGCCTTGACCGTCATGTTGCGAGCGGTGGCGAAGGCGCGGATTTCGCGCTCGAAGGCGTCGGGCCCCAGATCGTTGGGCGCGGTATTGATGAGATCGCGCGTCAGGTAGGCCGCCTTGGTCAGCCGCGCGACTTCGGCTGCGTCGGCAGCGCCAAGATCGGCCAGGACAGGACTGGCCTTGGCCTTGGCCTTGCGGTATCTGTCGAACCGGTAGGCGCCCAGGTTGAAGCCGAGCGCGGCCAGCGTCGGATCGCCCACGGCGCCTTCGAGGCGGTAATTGCCCTCGCCCAATTGCGCGCCGGCAAGGCCCGATACCAGCGCGGGACGGGCGGCGTCGCTGCCGGTGCCAAACAGATAGGCGGCGACGGCGCCCTGCCCGTCCGGCACCGCAAGCAAGCGGCCACGCTGGCCGGAAAAGCCATTGGCTGCGCCCCAGGCGGCGTGCAGAGGAGCGAGCCCCGCTTTATCCAGCCCGGCATCTTCGATGAAGATCACCGGCAGCGTTGTGGCCTTGCTCATGGGGGAGTCTCCGCAGGATTTGACGTCTTTGTGTAGCCCTGCCACGGGCAGCCAGCAACGGCGCAATGGGGGTTTTAACGGCGCGTTAGGGTTAATGTTTTATTGCTGGGCGGTCGGTGCCATCGTGCCGGATGGAGTTGTTCCAGTGTCGCCTGCCCCCGGTTTTGCCAGATCCTTGCGCATCATGCTGCTTGCCGGCGTCGCAGCGGTGGCGATCTCGGGTTGCGCGATGAACAGTACTATCCAGCCCGATTATTCCGGCCAGCCGCAAAGCCTGGCCGAGTTGAGCACCCGCTACAAATCCAATCCGGGCGACAAAAACATCGCCATCAATTTTGCCGCGGCATTGCGCGGCCAGGGCCAGAGCAGCCAGGCGGTCGCCGTGCTGGAAACGAGCATGTCGCGCTATCCCAATGATGTCCAAGTCAGCACCGCCTATGCCAAGGCGCTGACCGCCGAAGGGCGGTTCGACCAGGCCCTGACGGTGATCGACAACTCGATCCGCCCCGACGCGCCGGACTGGAACGCACTTTCGGTCAAAGGCGCCATTCTGGACCAGATGGGGCGCAATGAGGAAGCCCGCCAGCTCTACCGGCAGGCGCTGAGCATCGCGCCGGGCGAGGCGTCGATTGAGGCCAATTTCGGCCTCAGCTTCGCCATGACCAATGATTTGACTTCGGCCGAGCAACATTTGCGCCGGGCCGTGAGCATGCCCGGCGCGACCAGCCAGATCCGGCAGAACCTGGCGCTGGTGCTGGGCCTGCAGGGGCGGTTCGACGAGAGCAAGGCGATTTATGCCGCCGAACTGCCGCCCGACCAGGTCGAGGCCAACATGGCCTATGTGCGCTCGATGCTGACCCAGCAGAACCGCTGGGACGCGGTCGCCAAGGGGTGAAGCCAAACCGAAACGCTAGACAGTCTGAATTCTTGACAGATTAATCTAGAATGACTATCTCGCTGCCATGGCTAGGCCGAGAGAGTTTGATCGCGAAGCAGCACTGGGGAACGCCATTTCTGCGTTCGCCGAGCATGGCTATGAGGGCACCTCAACCGACCAGCTCCTCGAAGCCATGAACATCAGCCGCCAGAGCCTCTACAATACCTTTGGCGACAAGCGGCAGCTTTATCTGGAAGCGTTGCAGACCTATGCGACCGAGAGTATGGCCGAGCAGATGCGCTCGCTCAATGGCGGCTCCCCGCTCAAGGGCATCGAGGCGATGCTGAACGCCTTTATCATCAGGCCGTCCAAAAGCTGCCTGGGCGTCAGCGCCGTCTGCGAGTTCGGCCGCTCGGACCCCGAAGTGTCGATGCTGAACGATACCGCAGCCAGGGCCCTGCACGCCGCGCTCGAGCGGCGGATATCGCAAGGAAAGACGACTGGCGAGATCGATGGCAGCGTCAATGAAACGGCGGCGGCCCATTTCCTTTTGGCCACCCTCTCCGGAATCAAGGTCGCGGCCCGCGGCGGCGCGTCTTTGGAACCCCTCCGAGACATCGTGCAGATGGCGTTGAGGAGTTTGACCTAGAGCTTCAAAGTACCGTCACGGCCGTTTGCGCGGCCAATTATAGACTGAATAGTCCAAAATTTCCATTCCAACCAAGAGAACAGACGATGACCAAGACCATCTTCATCACCGGCACCAGCAGTGGCCTGGGCAAATTGACAGCGATGTATTTTGCCAAAGCGGGCTGGAATGTCGCGGCCAGCATGCGGACGCCGGAAAATGAAACCGAGCTGACGGCCTATGACAATATCAAGCTGTTCAAGCTCGACGTTACCGACGCGGCCCAGGTGCAGGCCGCCACTGAGGCGGCTATCGCTGCCTTCGGCAAGATCGACGTCGTCGTCAACAATGCCGGCGCCGGCTCCTATGGTCCGCTGGAATTCGCCAAAGAAGAGACCATCGACTGGCAGTTCGCTCTCAATGTGCGGGGCCCGATCAATGTCATTCGCAGCTTCCTGCCGCATTTCCGCGCCAACAAGGGCGGCATGTTCATCAATATCAGCTCGTTCATGGGCGTCACCACGGCAGTGCCGACGGGGTCGCTCTACAACATGTCGAAATTCGCCCTCGAAGGGCTGACCGAGGGCCTTTACTACGAACTGAAGCCCCTCAATATCGAGCTGCGCCTGATCGAGCAGGGCGGCTCCAGGAACAATAATTTCCTCGATAGCGTGGTATTCAACACGCATCCCGACATCACCGACTATGACGCCATGCTCGGCAAGGTGAACGCGATGTTCGCCTCCGCCAAAGACGCCGCTCTCGATGATCCGCAGGACATCGTGGATGAAATCCACGCGCTGGCGACCGGCGAAAACCAGAAGTTCAGAACCCTGGTCGGCCAGGCGGGCAAGGATTTGATGGCGCTGCGCAACAGCGTGCCGATCGAAGATTATCTGGCAAAGATCGCATCCAATTTCGCATAGGCAGCCAACCGAGACGGCGGTCGCCCGAACGGTTGCTGTCGCTACGCTTGGATTGAGCTTACCCCCCCATCGGATTGCCCTGGACCGCGAACACCTTGATCATGGCCGGGGCGATGATGACGATGAACAGCACCGGCAGGAAGAACAGGATCAGCGGCACGGTCATTTTAGGCGGCAGCGAGGCGGCTTTCTTTTCGGCCTCCATCATGCGGGTTTCGCGGCCTTCTTCAGCCATGACGCGCAGGGCCTGGCCCACGGAGGTGCCGTAGCGGTCAGCCTGGATGAGCGCGGTGGTCACCGAGCGCACATTGTCGAGGCCGGTGCGGCGGGCGAGGTTCTCATAGGCGCGTCCGCGCTCTTCGAGGAAGGACAATTCGGCATTGGTCAGCGTCATTTCCTCGGCCAGTTCGGCGCTCTGGTTGCCGATTTCCTTGGCGACGCGCTTGATGGCGTGTTCCACCGACATGCCCGCTTCCACGCAGAGCAGCATCAGATCGAGGCAATCGGGCCAGGCCCGCTTGATCGATTTCTGCCGCTTGACGGTGGAATTCTTGAGCAGGATGACGGGCAGGTAGGAACCTATCAGGCCGGCGCCGATGCCATAGACGACATTGAGATAGGCGGGGCGGACGCCCGGGGCGATGAACAGATAGGCGGTCACCAGCACGAAGATGATGAGCGGAGTGACAAAGCGCAGGAACAGGAACGTCGTCAGATGCCCCTGCCCGCGATAGCCGGCCATGGCCAGCTTGTCGACGGTGGCATCGTCCTGGAACGCCTTCTTGAGATCGAAGCGTTCGACGACATTCTTCATATAGGTCTTGGTTTCGGCCGAGCGGCGCATCGAGCCGCGTGGATCGGCAGCACCGGCGCCGCGCAGGCGGGCCATTTCCTCGGCGCGCAGCTTGTCGCGTTCCAGGGCGACGCGCTTGATGCGGGTCTTCATCTCGGTCTTGGTGAGGAACGACGTGCCGAAGGTGAACACCACGGCAGCCGCCGAAATGGCGGCCAGCACCGAGATGAGGAAATCCCGCGAGGTCAGCAGATCGATGTAATTCATGACGGACTCGCGTTGCTGCCGGCTAAAACTCGAATTGAACCATTTTCTTCATCACGAAAATGCCCAGGCACAGCATGAAGGCACCCACGCCGGCCCAGATCATGCCGATCTGGGTGGTCCAGAACGGCTGCAGGTAAAGCGGCGAAGTCGCCGACACCAGGCCCCCCACGACGAAGGGCAGCGAGCCGATAATGCCTGCCGAAGCCTTGGCTTCCGAGGACATCGCCTTGATCTTCATCTTCATCTTCTTGCGGTCGCGCAGCACGCGGGCCAGGTTCCCCAGGGCTTCGCTGAGATTACCGCCGGCCTGCTGCTGCACGGTGATGACGACGACGAAGAAATTGACCTCGGGCAGCGGCACGCGATCGAGCAGCACGCCGACCGCCTCGGTCATCGACATGCCGAAGGCCTGCTGGTCGAGGATGCGGGCGAATTCGGACCGCACCGGCTCCTTGGCATCCTTGGCGACGACGCGGATGGAGTCGTTGAGCGGCAGGCCGGTCTTGACGCCGCGCACGATGGCTTCGACGGCATTGGGCAATTCGTCGAGAAACAGGCTCTGGTATTTCTTGCGCTTGCGGTTGACCCACATGCGCGGCAGCAGATAGCCGCCGGCAACCGCGAAAATGGCCGCGAAATAGAACGGCACCTGCACGATGAACAGGACCACGAACAGCAGCACGCCGAAGATGATGCTGTTGCGGATGAAGGTCGCCGGCTTCATGGTCATGCCGGCCTGGAACAACAAAGCGGGCAGCGGCACGCGCTTTTTGGCGTTGAGCGCATCGGTTTGCGATTTCAGCGCCTGCTGCACGCTCTTGCGGCGGTTGTCGCGGGTCTTGACGGCATCCAGCTCGCGCCGGTTGACCCTTATATCGCCCTGGAATGCCTTGCGGCGCTTGTCGGCCTGGCTATTGCCCAGCAGCGAGGGCACCAGCGCGAAGCCGGCGGCCCCCACCGTCACCATTGCCAGAAAAGCAAAAAGAAGAACGGTCATGGTCTCATGAATCCAACAATTGGCGGTGCTCGGTGTTGGATTTTTCCAGCGCCTCGACCAGATTGGCTTCTTCGTTGAAATATTTGGCGCGCTCGGTGAATTGCGGCTTGGTGATGCCGGTGGAGCGATGCTTGCCCATCAGCATGCCGTTGCTGTCTTCGCCCATGATATCGTACAGGAACACGTCCTGGGTCACGATCACGTCGCCTTCCATGCCCAGCACTTCGGTGATGTGGGTGATGCGGCGCGAGCCATCGCGCAGGCGCGCGGCCTGGACCACGACGTCGATGGACGAGCAGATCATTTCGCGGATGGTGCGGCTGGGCAGCGCATAGCCGCCCATGGTGATCATGGATTCAAGACGCGACAGCGCCTCGCGCGGCGAGTTGGCGTGCAGCGTGCCCATCGAGCCGTCATGGCCGGTATTCATCGCCTGCAGCAGATCGAAGCTTTCGGGTCCGCGCACTTCGCCCACGATGATGCGTTCGGGGCGCATACGCAGGCAGTTCTTGATCAGGTCGCGCATGGTGATTTCCCCTTCCCCCTCAAGATTGGGCGGGCGGGTTTCGAGGCGCACCACGTGGGGCTGCTGCAATTGCAATTCGGCGGAGTCTTCGCAGGTGATGACGCGCTCGTCTTTTTCGATGAAGGCGGTCATGCAGTTGAGCAGCGTGGTCTTGCCGGAACCGGTACCGCCCGAGATCAGCACATTGGCGCGGACGCGGCCCAGGATGCGCAGCACTTCGGCGCCTTCAGGCGAGATCGAGCCGTATTTAACGAGCTGCTGCAGGGTCAGCTTGTCCTTCTTGAACTTACGGATGGTGAGCGCGGCGCCATCGATGGCCAAAGGCGGGGCAATGACGTTGACGCGCGAACCGTCCGGCAGGCGGGCGTCGCAGATGGGGGAGCTTTCATCGACGCGGCGGCCGACCTGGGACACGATGCGCTGGCACACGTTCATCAGGTGGGCATCGTCGCGGAAGCGCACATTGGTCAGCTTCACGCGGCCGGCGACTTCGATATAGCACTTCTGGCTGCCATTCACCATGATGTCGGAGATGTCGTCGCGCGCCAGCAGCGGCTCCAGCGGGCCATAGCCGAGCACGTCGTTGCAGATGTCCTCAAGCAGGTCTTCCTGCTCGGAGATCGACATGATGATGGATTTGAGCGCGATGATTTCGGCGACGATATCGCGGATTTCCTCGCGCGCCGCATCCTGGTCCATGGTGGCGAGCTGGCTCAGATCGATGGAATCGATCAGCGCGTTGAAGATCGCCGACTTGGTCTGGAAATAGTCCTTGTCGCGCTGCGCATCGACGGGGGAGCGCACATCGACCACTTCGTCATTGCCGCGCAGGCGTGCGGCGGCGCTGTCGCTGGTGCTGCGCGGCGGCTCGGGCTTTTCCTGGCGCGGCGCCGAGCTGGCGATCGGACGCGCGACTTCCCCGACGCCGGGGGTATTGCCGCCAAATGATGTGCGCTTGCCAAACATGAGTACTACCGTTTCACCGTGCCGGGATCAGAACGTGCGTTCAGGCGCGTTTCTTGAGGAAGGCGGGCATTTTGAGGGCCGATCCCCTGCCGGCCGATTGCACCGCCTGGCGGCCCGTCACATGCAGGCCGACCGCGCGGTAGATGTCGTTGATCTTGTTGTTGGCCGAGACCTCGGCGATCATCTGGCCGTTATTGGCGGCGGTGCCGAACAGGGCCGCATCGAACGGAATGCTGCCCAGCAGCTTGCACTCGATCGAGGAGGCGAATTCATTGGCATTGATTTCGGGACGCCGCGGCAGCCCGAGCTTGTTGATGATCAGGTTCGGTCCGGCTTCGGCCGGGCGCAGCGCCTTGATGGTATCGGCCAGGTTCTTGGCATTGCGCAAATTGGCCAGGTCCGGCTCGGCCACGATCACCACTTCATCGATGGTGGCCAGGGTATGGCGGATCCAGGCATTCCAGGCATGGGGAATGTCGAGCACCACGACGGGGATGGTGTTCTGGCTCAGCTCGATGACCTGCTCGAACTCGCGCTCCTCGAAATCATAGGTGCGGTCGAGCGTGACCGGGGCGGTCAGCAGGTTGATGTGGTTGGCCGCCTTGCTCATCAGCCGATCGAGCATGGTCTGGTCGATCTTCTGGTTGACGTTCAGCGCATCGGCCAGGCCGTGCGGCGGATCCTGGTTGAAATTGAGCCCGGCGGTGCCGAAGGCCAGGTCCATGTCGAGGATCAAGGCATCCTGGCGCAGCGTCTGGGAAATCGCCCAGGCCACATTGTGCGCGACGGTGGACGCACCAGCGCCACCCTTGGCGGAAACGAAGCCGACGGTGCGCCCGATGGGCGCCGCGCCTTCGGCGGCGAACAGATCGGTGATGGCGGTGACGATCGACTGCGCCGAAGTGGGCAGCACGATATATTCGGAAACGCCGCCACGGATCAGTTCGCGATACAGCAGCACGTCATTGACATGGCCGAGCAGGATCAGGCGCGTCGAGGCATCGCACACCTCGGCCAGCCGGGCCAAGGCCGCCGGGATCTCGCCGGGCGGCAGGGTGGTTTCCACCATGATGAGATTGGGCGTGGGATTGGACTTGTAGGTCTCGATGGCGCCATCTAGGCCACCATTATGGGTGGTCAGGGCGACCTTGGACATGCGGCGGTCGTGGATCGCGCTTTCCACCAGCTGGGCAGTCTGGGAATGCTCGCAAAAGGCCTGGATGGTGATGCGCGGAATGAGGCGCGCACCGCCGGCGATTTCCGCCGCCGGCTCTTCGAGCGTCTTGGGTTCGGGGTTGAGAAAACTCATGACAACCTATTCTCCTTCAAGCCGGTCGCCCGGCCCATCTCATCCATTGCCGGCATCAGTCGAGCACGAAGCCGACCGAACCGTTGAAGCTGCCGCGCATGCCGGGCTGGCCGCCAACGCCGTATTGGGTTTCCATCTTGCCCAGGAAAATGCCCTCCGCGTCGGATGCAGGGGCGTCTTGGTCCGTGGGCACGTCGGGCTTGGTATAGGTCGGGCTGACCAGATAGGGGGTCACCAGGATCACCAGTTCAGTCTGCTCGGTGGTAAAATCACGCGACCGGAACAGGGCGCCCAGGATCGGCAGGTTGCCCAGGCCGGGCATCTGGTTGATCTGCTGGCGCACGCGTTCGTCGAGCAGCCCGCCGATGGCCAGCGTCGCGCCCGATGGCAATTCTACCGAGGTGGAGGTTTCGCGCTTGGTCAGGCTGGAGTCAGCCTGGGGCTCGGAAACACCGGTCTTGACGGTCAGGCCGATAATCCCGCTGCTCTTGACTGTCGGAGTAAAGTCCAGCGAAACGCCATAATCCTTGTAGCTGTAGATCGGCTGCCGCGTCGCGTCGTCCAGCCCGCTGATATAGCGCAATTCGCCGCCCGCCAGGAAAGTGGCGGATTGGCCGGACAGCGCCGTCAGGGTCGGCTGGGCGAGGATGCGCAGTGCGCCCCGGCCCTCCAGAGCCTTGATATCGGCGGTGATATTCACGTTGCCGATCGGGAATGTGCCGTTGATGCCATTGTTGGGGAATGCCGCGCCCGCCGGCGTGCTGTTCAGACCCACATTGACCGCGCCGAGCGTTGCGGTGCCGGACAGGTTGATGCCCAGCTGCTTGGCAATGTTGCGGTTGATCTCGGAAACCGTGACCTGCAGCATGACCTGCTGACCACCGGCCACGTCGATGACGCTGGCGACGTTCTTCTCATCGCCGGCGAATTGGGTGGCGATGGAGACGGCACGCATGGAATCCTCGCTCGACGCGACAGTCCCGGACAGCACGACGCGGTTGGTGCTGTCGCCCAGGGTGACCGAATCCACCTGGATGCGCGAGCCGGGCAGGATACGGGCAAGCGCGGATTCCAGCGCCTCGCCAACCTGGGACGGCTCCTTGGCGACGCGCAGGTCGAGCACGGCAATGGCCTGGCCATTGGCGTCGAGGAACAGGATATTGGTATTGCCACCCAGGATGCCCTGGATGATGGCGCGCCGCGTCGTGCGCATGATGGCGCCGGCCACGCTGGGCTGGGACACCACCACTTCGGCGACATCGGCGGGCAGATCCAGGATCATCGACTTGTTGGTCTCAAGGGCGATGCTGCGCGTGCGGCCATAGTCCGAAATGGTCATTTGCGCCTGCTGCTGGGCATAGGCGCCCGACACGGAAAGGGCCGAGCCGGCGAGCATGGTGCCCAGCAACACGGCGGTCAGGCCGGCATGGCGCAGGAAACTGGAGCGAGGATGGATTGAAAGGGCAAACATGATGATCTCCTCGCCCCTACTGGGCCACGACTTTCAGCTCGGCCGGGGACGATGCAGCCCCGGTCGTGGCGGGTGGAACATAGGCGGCCGGCTCGACGCCCTCCGGTGGCGATGCCGGCTGGCTGATGGCGCCCGACATGACGCTTTGTTCCTGGCCGAAGCGGATGAGGCGAACCGAGGTGGGGGTAGCGTCGTTGGACGCGGCGGTGTCCTTGAAATCGGTGATGGAGCGCAGCGCCAGCGACAGGCTGCCCTGCGTTGCCGCATTGATCAGGGTTTCCGCCTGGCCGGGGGTGAGTTCGAGCGTGGCGATCGAGCTGTCGGCGAAAATCTGCGCCTGGGGATTGGCGTCGGCATCGGCATCCTCGGCACCGCCCGATTTGCCCACTTCGCCCAGGCGGTTGCCGATGGCCAGCACGCGCACATTGGACAGCACGAGTTCGGACACCTGCCCCTGCTCGGTCGAGCGCGACAGCACGACATCGACATGATCGTTGGGCACGATATAGCCGCCGGCGCTGGCGGCGGCATCGACCGGAACGGAAACGCCGCGCATGCCCTGGCTCAGCACGGCCGAGAGATAGCCCTGCTCGGTGGTCACCAGCTTCTGCTGGCGGATCGGCTCGCCGGGAAAGAATTCAAAACGCGCCACCGAGCCGGTCAACTGCGTAGGCGCGTCGGGCATGGCCGAAACGGTCACATATTCGGGGCGGACAGCGGTTTCGGGCCAATCCTGCCATTCGACGGTGTCGACGCTGAGCCGCTCGCCCATGCCGATCGGGCCCTTGGCGACCAGGATCTGGGTCTTGGCTTCCTCGCGTACGACTTCGTTGGTCACAAACTGGGTGGTGGGCGCAGAGCCGCCACGGGTCACCAGGAATGCAGCCAAGCCCCCAGCGACCAGCGCCACGAGCAACAGAATAATACGCGCCGGTTTCATAACTCACTCCGGTTCTCTGGCGCACCGCGCCCAACCCACCGGGGGAACTCTCTACTTAAAGGGTCAAAGTTTGGTTAATCGGAGCTTTGCAGTTTCGGTTACCGATCTGTAAATATTTGCGTTTTGCAAAAACGATAGACACAATAACGCATAAGCCAGCGTCGCCTGCAGCGGCATCGGGCACAATCAAACGTCAGCTAAAGACCAATGTTCAGGCGGTCAATTGCTGGAAAATCTGTGAATATGGATAAACCAGCATGCCGGCAACTGCCATGGCGATGCCATAGGGGACGCCCGACTTTGGATTGTGCAGGCGTTCGAGCCAGACATAACGCGCCAGGAACGGGGTCAGCGGCAGCCGGCGCAGCATCAGGACGCCCAGCGTCAGCGCGCCGCCCAGCAGGCCCGCATAAACCACGAACATCGGCGTCAGCCCGAAGCCGAGCCACAGCGTGGTGGCCGCCGCCAGCTTGGCGTCGCCGCCGCCGATCCAGCGCAGGGCGAAAAACACGAAGCCCACCACCAGCACCGACACGGCACAGGCCACGTGCAGCCCCACCTGGGGCAATGGCATGCCGATGGCGATGGCAACCACGAAAAAACCGGCGATCAGCAGCAGCACCAGCTTATTGGAAATCCGCATGGTCAGCAGGTCGGACGAGGCAGCCAGCGCCATTCCAAAAATGAAGAACAGCATTGTTATGGTCGACATGGTTGCACGTCCTGTGAGGTCCGGCGTTTATTCTGGCGCGGCTGGGTTAAGGAAGCGCAAAGTCCGACGTTACAAAAAACCTGGGGGAGCATTGCTCCCCCAGGTTCTGATGCCGATTGCGCGAGGCAGATCGGCGAAGATGCTTAGTCGGCGCCGTCGCCGGCAGCCTAGCTTGCTTTAGGGTGCGTCAGGCGTATTTGCCTGAGAAGCCGCCAGACCATTGCCCAGCGAGGTATTGATCGCCCTGAAAATGGTATCGAGCTGGCCACCAACCATGGTCGCGCCGGCAATCAGCATGACAGAGATCAGGGCGGCGATCAGGCCGTATTCAATTGCGGTCGCACCGGACTCGTCGTTTACGAAACGTGCAAAAATATTCTTCATAGTGGCTCCTTGCTCACGTCATCCAGTGACGCCATGGTTCGACACGTCACACATCGAACTTGAGCAAACATTAGTCCTCAGGTCTTGAAATTACGTTAATCGCGGCCTGCCCCGCACTCATCAAAATTTCAATTTCTTATGCTTTTCAAAGACTTAACGGAAACGCTTGCATTTTACAGAGACAGAGCCAGCATCAGCTATAGTACTGATATGCAAAGCAATACTGAGGAAATATCAGAAAACCGGTGTAGTTTTTCGCCATCGCGGCACATCCTAAAGCATTGGTAAATATGCCTGGAAACGACGACTGTAATACTGCGTTTGCCAATTATTCACCATTCCCCGCGAAAATGAGAGTCAAAGCGTATCAGTACCCGGAACAGTTTCATGTCCAAGTTCATCGCCGCCGCCGCGCTGCTGCTTCCACTGGCATTGGCGATCGGCCCCGCATCGGCGGCGGATGAAGCGCCCATCACCGTCAATGTGAACATGGCGCGGGTGCTGCGGATCGATGCCCCGGCGGCAACCGTGATCGTGGGCAATCCCGGCATTGCCGACGTGACCATCCAGGACCCGCAGACCCTGGTGCTGACCGGCAAGAGCTTTGGGCAGACCAACCTGATCGTGCTCGACGGCACCGGCAATCCGGTGGCCGACACGCTGATCGACGTGGTGCAACTGCAGGCCGGCACCATGACGGTCTATCAGGGCACCGCGCGTACGAGCCTCGCCTGCGCGCCGGTGTGCCAGCCCACCATCATGCTGGGCGACGAAACCGGCTTCACCAGCACCCAGGTGGATTCCGCCAACATGATCAAGAGCACCGCTGGGCAATAGGGCTAATCGACATACAAATTCGCCGTGATTTTTGGGAGCCCGGATCGGCCCCTCCCCCTTGAGGGGAGGGATGGGGTGGGGGTTCCAGGCTTTCAATGAAGCCCATACCTCTGGATGAGCCCCTTGATAGTTCAGAACCCCCACCCTCAATCCCTCCCCTCAAGGGGGAGGGAGGCAGATCGGAACTCTCGATCTGCAGAGCAAACCCGAATGCCGCTTCATCCCAGCAAGCGGCATCTGCGTAGTTCGCCTTAACCTGCCATTAACCGGATCATCGATTTTCGGTGACCGCAGCGGCGGTTCCTAACCACCGATTAGTCATAGCGCCCTAGCGTTCATCCGTTAGAGAACCGGCGCCTCCCATGACCCAATCGCTTTCATCGCTGATCGGCCGTTCGCTCGTGGCGCCATTGGTCCGCTTCTGGCGCGACGAAGGCGGCGTTACCGCGGTCGAGTTCGGCATGCTGGCGATCCCCTTCTTCGCCATCCTCGGCGCCATTCTGGAAACCTCGGTGGTGCTGCTGGCCGGTGCGGTGCTGGATAGCGCGGTGCAGGATGCGAGCCGGATGATCCGCACCGGCCAGCTCAAAAGCGCCGGCTATACCCTGACGCAGTTCGAAGACCTCGTCTGCAGCCGGCTTTATGGGATGTTCAAGGATTGTCACGACCTGCATGTGCAGGTATCCACGGTGAATAATTTCACCACGGCGACAATCCCGCCGCCGCTGTCCAGTAATTGCGTCGATAGCTGCGACTGGCAGCAGCCCGAGGCGTTTATCTCTGGAGATGGGGCGAGTACGATGATCGTGCAGGTCTATTACAAATGGCCGCTCATGATGCCCATGGCCTCGTTCGCCCCCAACGACCAGCCGGACGGCACGCGCCTGCTGGGTGCGGTACGGGTATTCCGCAACGAGCCGTTCTGATGCTGGATGCGCTGAACAGGCTTGGCAGGATCATCGGGCAGTTCCGCGATGATGCCAAAGGCGTCGCGGCGGTGGAATTCGCCCTGGTGGTGCCGGTCATGCTGCTGCTCTATATCGGCAGCGTGGAAGCCAGTTCGCTGATTTCCATGGACCGGCGGGTGCAGACCGTCGCAGGCACCATGGGCGATCTGGTTTCGCGCTCCAACCTCAAGCTCGCGGCCTGCGACCTCAAGGATTATTTCCAGGCGTCGTCCGGTATCATGGCGCCCTATTCCACCGAGAAGCTGCAGCAGATCGTGACCTCGGTCTTCGTCGACAAGGACGGCAATACCGACGTAAAATGGTCGGAAACCGCCGGCGGTGCCACGGCGCATCCCCTAGGCAAGCCCTATGATCTGCCCAAGGCGATGACCGATATCTCCAAGAATGCCTATGTGATCGTCGCCGAGGCAACCTACGCCTATACCCCGATCACCGGCTTCATCTACGATAAGCAGATCCAGTTGTACCGCGAGAATTTCTACCTGCCCCGCTTCGGCGGCAATGTCGATATCGACCGCACCAGCACGGCCCCCTGCTAGGCCCCAAGACTGCCGCTTGCACGCCTGCATGGCCCATGCCACAAGCCGGTAGTTCTCCCCTGTCGTGATGGTCAAAAAATGGACGATACGCTTATTCCCGTGTTCGATCTGGGCGGCGTGTTCGTCGACTGGAACCCGATGTACCTGTTCCGCAAGCTCTTCGAAACCGAAGAGGACGCGCAGTGGTTCAAGGACAATATCTGCACGCTGGACTGGAATCTGGAATTCGACGCCGGCGAAATCTATGCCGAGGGCGTCGCCAAGCTGATTACCCGCTTTCCCAAATACTGGCGCGAAATCCAGGCGTTCGACCTGCGCTGGAAGGAAACGCTGGGCGAGTTCATCCAGGGCACGATCGATATTCATGACGAGTTGATCAGCCACGAAATCCCCACCTTCGCCATCACCAATTTCTCCTGGGAGAAATGGGTCAGCTGCCTGCCCGAATGGCCGTTCCTCGAAAAATTCGATGGCGTCATCGTGTCCGGCCTCGAAGGCCTGGTAAAGCCCGATCCGCGCCTTTACCGCGTGTTCTGCGAGCGCTACGGCATGTCGCCGGAAAGCTGCGTCTTCATCGACGATAGCGAGCCCAATATCATCTCCGCCCGCAAATTCGGCATGAAGGGCATCCACTTCACCGACGCCAAGAGCCTGCGCAAGGAACTGATCGCACTCGGCCTGCCGCTCAAGGCGAAGTAACATCTTTTCTTCTCCCCATCGGGGAGAAGGTGGCGCAAAGCCCGGATGAGGGGGTGCTGTGGCTTACCCGAAGGCTGGGGGCTGAAGCGCTGTTCCCCCTCACCCGTCTCGCGCTACGCGCGATCCACCCTCTCCCCGATGGGGAGAGGAATAAGGCTCACTTCGTCCCGTACATCCGGTCCCCGGCATCCCCGAGTCCGGGGATGATGTATCCCTTCTCATTGAGATGGCTATCGATGGACGCCGTAAAAATCGGCACGTCCGGGTGCGCGGTGGTAAACCGCTCCACGCCTTCGGGCGCCGCCAGCAGGCACAAAAACCGAATATTGTTGGCGCCGCGCTCCTTGAGCTTGTCGATCGCCGCCGTCGCCGAATTGGCCGTCGCCAGCATCGGATCGACCACGATGATCAGCCGGTCCTCAAGATTGGACGGTGCCTTGAAGTAATACTCCACCGGCTGCAGCGTTTCGTGATCGCGGTAGATGCCGATATGGGCGACGCGCGCCGCCGGCACCAGGTCGAGCATGCCATCGAGCAGACCATTGCCGGCGCGCAGGATGGAGGCAAACACCAGCTTCTTGCCCTTGATCGCCGGTGCCATCATCTCCGACATCGGCGTTTCGATCGGGATCATCTCCAGTTCGAGATCGCGCGTCACCTCGTAGCACAGCAGGTGGGCGATCTCGCGCAGCAGCCGCCGGAACCCGGCGATCGAGGTGTCCTTGTCGCGCATGATGGTCAGCTTGTGCTGGATCAGCGGGTGATCGACGACGGTCACGTTACGGCGGCTGACATCATTCATCGGATCATCCAATCAAGGGTTAAAGAAAGCTGCGTCCATGGGGGCCGGGCGGCAGGCCGAGCCAGTGCGCAATGCTTTCGCCAATATCGGCGAAGGTGGGGCGAATGCCAATCTCGCCTGGCGCAAGGGCTGGGGAAAACACCAGGATCGGGATGTGTTCGCGGGTATGATCGGTGCCGGGCCAGGTCGGATCGTTGCCATGGTCGGCGCTCAGGATCAACAGATCGTCGTGGTTGAGCTTGGCGATCAGCTCAGGCAGCCGCGCATCGAACAGTTCAAGCGCCGCCGCATAGCCGGGCACGTCGCGGCGATGGCCATATTCGCTATCGAAATCGACGAAATTGGTCATGATGAAAGCGCCATCCGCCGCCATTTCCAGCGCCTCCAGCGTACGGTCGAACAATTGCGGAATGCCGGTACCCTTGAGCTTGTGGGTCACGCCATGGCCGGCATAAATATCGGAAATCTTGCCGATGGCGAACACCTGCCGGCCTGCCGCCTTGTTGCGATCGAGCAAAGTCGGCTCCGGCGGCGCAATCGCGAAATCGCGGCGATTGCCGGTGCGCTTAAAACTTGCCGCGTCCTCCCCGACAAACGGTCGCGCGATGACCCGGCCGATCATCAGCGGCTTGGTCAGCTCGAACGCGACCTGGCAAATCTCGTAGAGCCGCTCCAGCCCGAAATGGCTCTCATGCGCGGCGATCTGGAACACGCTATCGATCGAAGTATAGACGATCGGCTTGCCGGTGCGGATGCTCTCCTCCCCCAGCTCGGCGATGATATCGGTGCCTGAAGCGTGCTTGTCGCCCAAAATGCCGGGCAGCTTTGCGCGGCTGATAAATTGCGCAATCAGCTCGGGCGGAAATGTCGGCTCCGTTTGCGGGAAATAGCCCCAATCGAACGGCACCGGCACCCCGGCCATTTCCCAATGCCCAGATGGCGTATCCTTGCCGCGTGAAACCTCGCGGCCAACACCGAACCGGCCACCCTTGGGCGTGGCGGAAAGATTTGGCGGCAAGATTCCCGTCGAGAGTTGAACCGCCGCGCCCAGCCCCATGGCATCCATATTAGGCACATGCAGCGGCCCCGTGCGTAGTCCGGCCCGGTCGGCTTTGCCGGCGGCGGCAAATTCGGCGATGTGGCCGACGGTATTGGCGCCCACATCGCCATATTTATCGGCATCGGGCGCGCCGCCAATGCCGACGCTATCGAGAATGCACAGGATGGCGCGTGGCATATTGGTGTCCTCAGCTCGTGGGCGCGATGCGGTCGGCAATCAGCGGAAAAGCCGGCGCGGTGTCCCCCAGCCGATAGGCGGATTTGAGGCGGCGTTCCGCATCGGCTGCGGAGGCTTCATCGCGCGCATGAATGCGAGCGATAGGGGACCGAACATCCACGCGCGCACCAAGGCCGGCCAGCCGGTCGAACCCTACAGCGTGATCGATGCTATCGGTCGGCGTCGCCCGCCCGCCGCCCAGCGCCACCACCGCCATGCCGACCCCGCGCGTATCGATCTCGCCAACCGTCCCCTGCCCCGCCGCAAATACGTCGCGCACGATCGGCGCAGGCGCCAGATAGGTATCCATACCCTCGACGAAATCAGCCGGGCCACCCAGCCCCGCTACCATAAGGCCAAACCGCTCGGCAGCGGCACCGCTCTCCAGCGCGCCCTCCACCAGCTTGCGCGCAGCATCCGGGCCGGCCGCAATCCCCGTCATTTCCGCCACCTCGGCGCATAGCGCCAGTGTCACTTGCCTGAGGCGCATATCCTGATGCTTGCCGGTGAGAAAATCCACCGCATTGCGCACTTCCAGCCCATTGCCTGCGGCGCTGGCCAGCGGCTCGTTCATATCGGTGATCAACGCTCCGGTCTTGAGCCCCGCGCCGTTGGCGACCCCAACCAAGCTGGTGGCGAGATCACGCGACTTTGCCAGTGTCGGCATGAACGCGCCCGAGCCAGTCTTGACGTCGAGGATCAACGCCCCTAGTCCCGCCGCCAGCTTCTTGGACAGAATGGACGCGGTAATCAACGAAATGGATTCCACCGTGCCGGTGACGTCGCGGATGGCATAGAGCGTCTTGTCGGCCGGCGCCAGATCGGCCGTCTGCCCGATAATGGCGCACCCGGCCGCTTTGACCACCTTGCGGAACAAGGCATTATCCGGGCTGGTGGCATAGCCGGGAATGGCATCGAACTTGTCGAGAGTGCCTCCGGTATGGCCCAACCCCCGCCCCGAAATCATCGGCACGTAAATGCCGATGGCGGCAAGGATCGGCGCCAGCATCAGGCTGACATTGTCGCCCACCCCGCCAGTAGAATGTTTATCCGCCACCGGCCCATCGAGGTCGGACCAATCCAGCACGGTCCCCGAATCCCGCATCGCCAGCGTCAGCGCCACCCGCTCAGGCATGGTCATGTCGCGAAAATACACCGCCATGGCAAAGGCGGCAGCCTGCGCATGGGAGACGGTGCCGGAACCGAAGCCGGCGATGAAGCCGGAGATTTCGTCGCCGCTAAGCACCTGGCCGTCACGTTTCCTAGCGATGACTTCTTGAGGGAGGAAGACCATTGAATGCCTTGCTTTAATGGCACGCCCTCGTGGTTCGAGGGTCGCTGCGCTCCCGCCTCACCATGAGGGCTACTGAGAGCGCGGATTCTGGAAGCCCTCATGGTGAGGTGCGAGCCCTTCGCGAGCCTCGAACCACGAGGGCGGGCACTCAAGCCCCGTACGGAATCCACACGTTCTTGACCTGCGTCGCCTTGCCAAGGAAATAATCGCCCTCGAACCTGGCCCGATCCGTCAGATCGAAGTCCAGCCCCCGGCTGGTCCAGGTCTGCTTGAGATTGGTGATCGAGGCTTTTTCCACCATGCTGGACGCATCTGCCGCGCCCATGAACCACAGCGCATCGACGCCATCATGCTCGGCCAGGGTCTTGGCGAGACCGACACTATCGCCGGTGACGATGTTGATCACGCCATTGGGCACGTCCGAGGTCTCGATGACCTGGTAGAGATCGGTCACGCTCAGCGGCGCGTTGGCCGAGGGCACCAGCACCACGGGATTGCCCATGGCCAATGCCGGTGCGATCAGCGCGATGGAGCCGAGCAGTGGCAGTTCATTGCCGGCGACGACGCCAAGCACGCCGATGGGCTCCACCATGGCGACGGCCACGGTACGCGATGGCGGATTATGCACCGCCCCGTCATATTTATCGGCCCAGCCGGCAAAGGCGAACAGCCGTTCGACCGACGCGGCGACTTCCGCGGCCCCGTCTCTGCCGGTCTGCGCCTTAATCCGCGCCGCGAACTCGGTGCGGCGATAATCGAGATTTTCGGCGAGGAAGTAGAGGATTTGCGCGCGCGCGTGAGCCGCAGTCGTCGCCCAGCCGAGCGCGCCACGCGCCGCCTCGACAGCGTTGCGGATATCCTTGCGGTTACCGTCGCCGACCTCGCCGATCGGGTTGCCGGCCGGGCCATGCACCGCACGGTTGTAGCCGGAATCCGGCCGCGCCTGCTTGCCGCCGATATACATCTTGGCGGTCTGGTCGAGATGGCCCGCATCCAGCGGATTGGCGGTTTTGGCCGACACGGCCTTGGGCACGGCGGCAGGCTTCAGTGCCTTTTCCCATTTCGGCTTGAGATAGGCGCTCATGCCTTCGCGGCCGCCCTCACGGCCGAAGCCGCTTTCCTTGTAGCCACCGAAGCCGACAGCCGCGTCGAAATTGTTGGTGCCGTTGATCCACACCACGCCCGCCTTGATCTTGGGGGCGATATCGAGGGCGAGGTTGATGTTCTCGCTCCAGATCGTCGCGGCCAGGCCATATTTGGTATTGTTGGCCAGTTGCACGGCCTCTTCGGGGGTGCGGAAGCTCATCGCCACCAGCACCGGCCCGAAGATTTCCTCGGCTACGAGGGTATTGGCGGGCGAAACATTGGTCACCAGAGCCGGCTTGAGGAAGCAGCCCACGCCGGGCAGCGTCATCCCATCGGGCTCATAGATCACCGCGCCTTCGGCCGCGCCACGCACCATCAGGTCGCGGATGCGTTCGACCTGCACCGGGGCCACCAGCGCGCCGATATCCACCGACTTGTCCAGCGGATCGCCGACGCGCAAGGTGCTCATCCGCAGCTTGAGCTTGGTGATGAAGCGCTCCTCGATGCTCTCCTGCACCAACAGGCGCGAGCCGGCGCAGCACACCTGCCCCTGGTTGAACCAGATCGCATCGACCAGCCCCTCGATGGCGCTGTCGATATCGGCATCCTCGAAGACGATGTAAGGGCTCTTACCCCCCAGTTCGAGCGACAGCCCCTTGCCGGTGCCGGCGGTCACCGCGCGGATGGCCTTGCCCACTTCGGTCGAGCCGGTGAAGGCGATCTTGTCGATGCCGGGATGGGCGGTGATGGCGGCTCCGGTGCCACCTTCGCCGGTGACGATATTGACCACGCCTTTGGGCAGCCCGGCGCGCTCGCAGATTTCAGCGAACAGCAGCGCGGTCAGCGAGGTGAACTCGGCCGGCTTGAGGATCACTGTGTTGCCGGCGGCCAGCGCCGGAGCAATCTTCCAGGCTAGCATCAGCAGCGGAAAATTCCACGGGATGATCTGGCCGCACACGCCATAGGGCACGTGTTCGGGGAATTCGCGGGCGAGATGCTGGGCCCAGCCGGCATGATGATAGAAATGGCGGGCGACGAGCGGGATATCGATATCGCGGCTCTCGCGGATCGGCTTGCCGTTGTCCATGGTTTCGAGGACGGCAAACAGGCGGCTATGCTTCTGGATGGCGCGGGCGATGGCGTAAAGATATTTGCCGCGCTCGTAGCCCGACAGGGCCGCCCATGCGGGGAACGCCGCACGGGCGGCCTTGACCGCTGCGTCCACATCTTCCGCCGTGCCATCGGCTATCTGCGCCAGCGATCTTCCGGTCGCCGGATTATCCGACGAGAAGGTCTTGCCTGGCTTGGTCCATTTGCCATCGATGAAATGGCCGAAGGCACGGCCATGGCTGTCCAGCCAGGCATTGGCCTGTTCGGGGCCTTCGGGAGCCGGGCCGTAATCGAGGGACTGGAAAATTTGCGCGATCTTGTTCATGGATGGCCTCCTTCAGAGTGCCGAATTTAGCTGTGGGGCCGGAACCCCCACCCTGTCCCTCCCCTCAAGGGGGAGGGGACCCTCCCGGTCAATCTTTTTCCCCACCTGCATCGCGCTCGCGGCTCCATCGCCTCCCTCCCCCCTGAGGGGAGGGATCGAGGGTGGGGGTTCAGAACGTCGTCAAACCAGCGGCTGCCGGTAATCCGCCGCATAATGCCCGGTCAGGCCATGCTCCAACTGCCGCTCGATGTCGGTGAGCAATGAACTCGCGCCAAACCGGAACAGATGCGGCTGCAGCCAATGCACTCCAAGCTCTTCCTTCATCAGCGCCATATAATTCAGCGCATCCTTGGTCGAGGAAATCCCGCCGGCGGGCTTGTAGCCGATTTCGATGCCGGTTTCCTCGGCGAACCAGCGGATCATGCGAATCATGGTCAGCGATGTGACGAGGTTTGCATTGACCTTTTCCTTGCCGGTCGAGGTCTTGATGAAATCGGCGCCAGCCAGCATGCAAACGAGGGACGCCTTGGCGATATTGGTCTGCGTCGCCAGCTCGCCCGTGCCCAGAATGGTCTTGATATGCGCGTCGCCGCAGGCCTTGCGGAAGGCACGAACCTGATCGTAAAGCGCCTGCCAGTCACCGCGCAGTACCATGCCGCGCTCGATGACGATGTCGATTTCCCTGGCCCCATCGGCGACCGAAAGTTCGATCTCGCGCAGCTTGGTTTCGACCGGCGCCAGCCCATGCGGGAACGCCGTCGATACCGCCGCAACCGGAATGCCGGTGCCGGCCAAGGCCGCCACCGAAGTCGCCACGAACGGATGATAGACACACACCGCGCCGGGCAAAATCCGCAGATTGCCGATGCCCAGGCCTTCGATGATATCGCGGCGCAGCGGATTGCGAGCCTTGGCGCAGAGCCGTTCCACCCGCCCATCGGTATCGTCGGAATTGAGCGTCGTCAGGTCCATCAGCGTGATGGCCTTGAGCAGCCAGGCCAGCTGATAATCCTTCTTGACCGTCCGCCGCGCGCCGATAGTCGCGGCGCGGCGTTCCAGCGCCGAGCGGTTCATGCGGATACGGCCGACCCAATCGAGATCGAGCGGAAAGCCCGGATTGCGCTTGTGGCCAGTCTCATGCTGGGTGTTGTCGACGACTTTCAGGCTCATAGCTCCTCCACCAGCGCGGGGATGAGTTTCCTCAATTTATCCGCGCCTTGCACCGCCATGGTCTTGGTATGCTCATGGCTGATGTTCTCGTTCGACAGCCCGGCGCCCATATTGGTGATGGACGAGCAGGCCCACACTTTCAAACCCAGAAAACGCGCCAGAATGACTTCGGGCGCCGTCGACATGCCAACGGCATTAGCGCCGAGCCGGATCGCCATCGCAATTTCGGCGACCGTCTCGAAGCTGGGGCCGGAATACCAAAGATAAATGCCCTCATTGAGGCGAATGTCCAGCTTCTCGGCAAGGCCCTTGGCCTTGGCGCGCAGGTCGGGCGCGTAGCAATCGACCATGTTGACGAAGCGGCGATCGGTCGGCTCGCCGATCAGCGGGTTCATGCCGGCGTAGTTGATGTGGTCGCAGATCAGCATCAGCTCGCCCGGACGGAATCGTTCATCCACCGAGCCGGCCGAATTGGTCAGCAGCAGGGTTTTGGCGCCGAGATCGGCCATGGTCTGTAGCGCCGGCAGCATGGCGGCGGCATTGCCCTTTTCGTAATAGTGCTCGCGCCCGGTCAGGATGGCGACGCGCTTGCCGCCCATGGTGCCGATCAGCAGGTCGCGGCCATGCCCGGAGACCTCGCCGACCGGAAAGTCCTTCAGGCTGGAAAACGGAATGGTCAGCTTGTCGGCCAGCTCATCGCCCAGCGCGGACAGGCCCGAACCCAGCACGATCGCCGCCTCGATGGGCTCGGTGCCGGCGATCTTGCGGATGGTTTTGAGGGCTTTGGTCATGGGTGGGCAGTTCCTTGTGCAGCATCCCCCCACCCTGTCCCTCCCCCACAAGGGGGGAGGAGACCCTCCCAATCTATCTTCATAGCCACAAAATCAGGGCAAGCGGCTCCAGCGTCTCCCTCCCCCTTGTGGGGAGGGGACAGGGGTGGGGGTATGGAGAGCCACGGAGCCAACGTCATCACTTCCCCAAAAACTCCGGCCCGAACGAGTGCGGCAGCAATTGTTCCAGCGTCGAGAACAGCGGCTCGCCCCCGACGCCATGGGAAATTACCGTCACATCGAGATCGGCGAATTCGCGGATGCGTTGGCGGCAACCGCCACACGGCGTAACCGGCATCGCACCCGGCCCGGTCACATAAATGCGGATAATCCGCCGTGCCCCACCCGCGATCATGGCCGAAATCGCCGAGGCCTCGGCGCAATTGCCGATCGGATAGGCGGCGTTTTCGATGTTGCAGCCAGCATAGATCTTGCCGTCATCGGCCAGGATCGCGGCGCCGACGGCAAAATGGGAATAGGGCACATGGGCCTTGGCGCGAACGGCTTCGGCGGCCTTGAACAAGGCCTGGTCGGTTGGTGTCGTTGGCATCGTTTCGTCCTTCGCCCGAAGGCGTTCAGCGCTCTTTGGTATAAGGAATGCCCGAAGCCTTGGGCGCCACGGCGCGGCCGATGAACCCGGCAAGCAGGATGATGGTCAAGATATAGGGCAAAGCCTGGATGGCCTGCACCGGCACCTCGCCGATCACCGGGAACTTGATGCCCTGCAGACGGAACTGCATCGCATCGAGGAAGCCGAACAGCAGGCACACCAGCAAAGCCGGCCAGGGCTTCCACTTGGCGAAAATCAGCGCCGCCAGCGCGATATAGCCGCGCCCGGCCGACATATTGTTGTTGAACCCCGCCGATTGGGCGATCGACAGATAGGTGCCGCCAATGCCCACCAGAACGGCGGTGATGATCAGCGCCTGATAGCGCAGCCAGCTCACCGACATGCCGGCGGTATCGAGCGCCTTTGGGTTTTCGCCCACGGCGCGCAAGCGCAGGCCGAACCGGGTCTGGAACAGCACGAAGGCGGTCACCGGCACGGCGATGAAGGCGATATAGGTCAGGATATTATGGCCTGAAATCAGCTCGGAATAGAGCGAGCCCAGGATCGGCACATCCTTGACCTGATCGGCGAAGGGCAGCGTGATCGGATTGAAGCGCTGATCGGCGCCAAGCTGGGGCGTGAAGCCGCCGCGATGGAACCAGCTTTGGCCCAGGAACGTGGTGAGGCCCGCGGCAAGGAAATTCAGCGCCACGCCGGAAATGGTCTGGTCGCCCTTGAGGTTGATCGAGGCGATGCCGTGAATAGCCGACATGCACAGCGCCACGCCGATACCTGCCAGCAGACCGAGCCAGGGCGACCCGCTGACCGCGGCCATGGCGGCGGCGGCAAAGGCAGCACCCAGCAGCTTGCCCTCAAGCCCGATATCGACAATGCCGGCGCGCTCGGAATACAGCCCGGCGAGACACGCCAGGATCAGCGGCACCGCCAGGCGAACCGTGGAATCCAGCACCAGGACGAGATCGTTGAAATAGTCCATCATCCGCCTCCGGCCGTGCGTTGCCATCGCGCAAAAAGTTTTTCCAGCGGCAGCCGCAGCATATCGCCCATGGCGCCGGTGAACAGGATCACCAAAGCCTGGATGGTGACGATCATTTCGCGGGTAATGCCGGGCATCGAGAAGGCCAGTTCCTGCCCGCCCTGGTAGAGCGCGCCGAACAGCAGCGAGGCAAGAGCCACGCCCACCGGATGGGCCTTGCCCATGAAGGCCACCGCGACGCCGACGAAGCCGGCCCCGGCGACGAAATTGAGGATCAGCCGGCCTTGCACGCCGCCGACATTGTTGACCGCGACCATGCCCGCCAGCGCGCCGGACAGGGCCATGGTGATCATGATCATGCGGGCGCTGGAAATGCCGGCATAACGCGCGGCGGTCGGGTTATGGCCCAGGGCGCGCATGGAATAGCCAAATTTGGTATGCCACACCAGCCAATAGACGAAGACCAGCGCGGCGATGGCGAGGAAGAAGCTGATATTGACCGGCGAATTCTTGAACAGGCCGATGAACTCGCGCAATTGCGGCACGCGCGAAATCGCCTCGATCGGGGCGCTTTCGTCGGAGTCCACCCCGGCGGGCTTGAGGATCTTGGTGATCACATAGCCCATCAGCGAGATGGCGATGAAGTTGAACAGGATGGTGGTGATGACCACATGGCTGCCGCGCTTGGCCTGCAGATAGCCCGGAATGAAGGCCCAAAATGCGCCGAACAGGCCACCGGCAATGATCATCAGCGGGAACATCAGCGCCCAGTGCAGCCCATTGAGTGCCAGCGCAACGAGGATGACGCCCAGCCCCGCCACATAGGCCTGCCCCTCCGGCCCGATATTGAACATGCCTGCATGATAGGCCAGCGACACGGCCAGCCCGGCAAAGACGAAATCGGTGGTGTAGTAGAGGGTATAGCCAAAACCGCTGCCATAGCCGAAGGCGCCATAGAGCATGTAGCCGACCGCTTCGAGCGGGTTCTGCCCCACCGACATGACGATCAGCCCGCCGATCAGGAAGGCCAGCACGACATTGAGCACCGGCAGCAGGGCCACATCGACCCAGCGCGGCAGGGGCACACGCGCGCTCATTCGCCTAACTCCAAATCGACGCTTGCGGCATCGGCAATTTGATTTTGATAATCCTTCAAGGTTTGTCCCGTGGACCTAATACGCCAAGCAGTTCTCCCATTCGCGTTACGACCGTAAATTACAGCCGCAGCCGCGCTAGGGCTGCTGAAAGGAACGTCCCGAGAGAAAACTAATGTGTTCCCAAATTCACTTGGCCCCAAAGCACCATCGACAATGAGCTGATCTCTTAGCGATGAGTACTGATTCATTGCATAATCGGGATCTTTGCGTGCAAGCGTCCCTTTCTGTACAATAATCTCATCGGCCAATTGAATGGCAGTTCCTTCCAGCCCCTCGCGGCTTTTCTGCAAAATCAACTCAATTGGGCTTTCGGGCCTATCCAATTCAACTACAGGACCGACTGCAGTCACAGCGCGGATCGTTGCCGGTTCTCGTAAAATATCAAAACCAAGAACTGGCAGCACTATGCGCAATTGCTCTAGAAAGAACTCCATATCTGCAATGTCGGACTCTGGCAAAACGCCAGTGGGTGGCTCATTAGAGTTCAGAACATTTGCTCGCCCAGATTCTTTGGCCATCGCCGTTACGCGGCTTTCCAGGTAACGGACATGCGTCTTAGTTAAATTCTGATCTGAGCTAGTTATGATACAGAATTTTTCAAAAAAATCCTTCTGCTCGTCTTTTGAATGCTGCAACACCCGTCGACCAACGATATCACTTTCACCTATATAAACTGTCCGGCGGACACCTGGCTCTACGCTGTCGCCGAACAGTATATAGATTCCAGTCTTTTCAGCTTCCGAACGACGTAGGACATGAGCAATCTTAGTCCGCGGGGCAACAAGAACTCTGCCAGTCCAATTGATTATTTCTGCAGTAATCAGGCCCGACTGAGCATTTCCGTCAACCAGAAAAAGCCGGACAGTGCGACCTACCGCGCTCATGGCGTGGGGTCCTTGTTGTCCTGGGGACTCATTTGCGTGAGGTTCTTCTCGATCAGGGTTTCGTGGGCGGGCACGGTGCCGGGCCCTGCCTTGCTCGTAGCGGCGTCCTTGGTGACGCCCGCCATCAGCAGCCCCAGTTCGCCCTCATCGGCGGTCGCCGGATCGGCTTCGCCAACGATATGGCCGTCGAACAACACCAGGATACGGTCGGAAAGCGAGCGGATTTCGTCCAGTTCCACCGAAACGAGCAGGATCGCCTTGCCGGCGTCGCGCATCTTGATGATCTGGTTGTGGATGAATTCGATGGCGCCGATATCGACGCCGCGCGTCGGCTGGCCGACGATCAGCACATCGGGATTGCGCTCCATCTCGCGCGCCAAAACGATCTTCTGCTGGTTGCCGCCGGAGAAATTGGCGGTCTTGAGTTCGGCATTGGCCGGACGGATATCGAACTTGGCGATGCGCGCCTTGGCCTCGGCCTTGGCCTTGGCAATATCGAGGCCGGGGCCGCCGCCATATTCGTGCTCATAACCCAGAATGGAATTTTCCCATTCCTTGAACACCGTGACCAGCCCCATGCGCTGCCGATCCTCGGGCACATGGGCAAGGCCCGCCGCACGGGCTCGCGCGGCGCCGTCATCGCCCTTCAGCGAGAGCGGCTCGCCGTTGAGGACCACATTGCCCAGCAATTGGTCGCGCATGCCGGAAATGGCCTCCAGCAATTCGGATTGCCCGTTCCCCGAAACGCCGGCAATGCCGACGATCTCGCCGGCGCGCACGGAGAAGCTGACATCCTTGATGCGCGGAATGCCGAAATCGTCGGTGACGACGAGGTTCTTGACCTCCAGCATCACCTTGCCCGGCGCGGCGGGGCCTTTTTCCACTCGTAGCAGCACGCGGCGGCCAACCATGGCTTCGGCCAATTCGCCCGGCGAGGTCTGGCTGGTCTCCAGCGTCTTGACCATGGCGCCCTGGCGCATCACCGAGACTTCGTCGGTAATAGCCATGATTTCGCGCAGCTTGTGGGTGATCAGGATGACGGTCTTGCCCTCGTCGCGCAGGGTGCGCAAAACGCGGAACAGGTGATCGGCCTCGGCTGGCGTCAGCACGCCGGTGGGCTCGTCCAGAATGAGGATTTCGGCGCCGCGATACAGCGCCTTGAGGATTTCGACACGCTGCTGCTGGCCCACCGAAAGGTCCTCGATGATCGCATCGGGGTCAACTTCCAGGCCGTAATCGGTGGCGAGCCGCTTGAGCTGGGCGCGCGCCTTGGCCAGCGTGGGGCCCAGCAATGCGCTGTCTTCAGCGCCGAGCACGACGTTTTCCAGCACGGAGAAATTTTCGACCAGCATGAAATGCTGATGCACCATGCCGATACCGAGCGCCAAGGCGTGGCGGCTGTCGGTGATGGTCTGCGGCTTGCCGTTGACGAGGATAGTGCCGCTATCGGCAGTGTAAAACCCGTAGAGGATCGACATCAGCGTCGATTTGCCGGCGCCGTTTTCGCCCACGATGCCGTGGACCGTGCCGCGCCGCACGATCAGGTCGATATCGCGATTGGCGTGGACCGGGCCGAAATGCTTGTTGATGCCGCGCAGTTCGATTGCGGGCGCCGAGGCAGCGGCTGTTTCCAGCCGCTGCTCCGATGTTTGATTGGTTGCCATAAGGCGACTAAACCCGTGCCGCCATCAGACCGGGCAAGCCTTGTCGGAACGGAAATCGTGCACGGTGAGGTCGCCGGCGATGATCTTGGCGCGGGCGTCATCGACGGCGGCCTTCATCTCCGGGGTGATCAGGGAGGCATTGTCATCGTCGAAAGCGGCGTCGACGCCATTTTCGGCCAGGCCCAGATTCTGCACGCCACCGGTGAAGGCGCCGTTCTTTTCATCCATGAACGCCTGATAGGTGGCGACGTCGACGCGCTTGACCATGGAGGTCAGCACATTGCCGGGATGCAGGTAGTTCTGGTTGCTGTCGACACCGATGCCGAACTTGCCGGCGTCGGCTGCAGCCTGCAGTACGCCCGCACCGGCGCCACCGGCGACCTGATACAGCACGTCCGCGCCCTGATCGAGCTGGCTCTTGGCCACTTCAGCGGCCTTTGCCGGATCGTTGAAGGCGTCAAAGCCCGCGCCGATATAGGTCTGGAGCACCTTGATGTCCGGCTTTGCCGCGACGGCGCCCTGCTTGTAGCCGCAGGCGAAAGCATCGAGCAGGTCGAGGTTGAAGGCAGGGATCACGCCGATCGTGCCCGACTCGGACTTCAGCGCCGCCAGCATGCCGACGAGATAGGAGCCTTCCTGTTCCTTGAACAGCACCGAGCGCACGTTCGGCAGGTCGACGACAGCGTCGAGGATGACGAAGTGCAGATCGGGGAATTCGGGCGCCACGGCCTGCAGCGCGGTCACGAAATTGTAGCCGGGAGTGACGATGGGCGAGTAGCCGCGGCTGGCGAACTGGCGCAGGGCCTGCTCGCGCTGGGCATCGTTGGTGATTTCGAATTCGCCGTAAGTGCCGCCGGTTTCCTTCTTGTACATCTCGGCGCCATTGTAGGCGGCTTCGTTGAAGGATTTGTCGAATTTGCCGCCGCCATCATAGATCACGGCCGGATCGGCAAAGGCGGTGCCGGCTGCGATGGCGCCAAGCGCGACGCCGCCGACAATGGCCTTGGTCAAGCGAGAAAGTGTCATTGGAAAGTCTCCCTGTTCGCACGTGAGCGCTGGCGTCTGGCTCCAACGGACAATCCCCGTGCATTGTCGGCGATACAATCGTGCAAACGGTCGTCCTGCAAGTGGAAAACAGCAATTTTGCCCAGCTGGTCAAAATTTGGGCGGAATGGTGCGGACGCGAGATTTGGAGGCCGCGGGACGCTGCCCCCAATACGAAGGCCCCTTTCTTCTCCCTCCCCCTTGTGGGGAGGGCCGGGGTGGGGGTCCTGAGACTATCAATCCGACTTGTATCCCTCAATCGAGGGCGTTGGCGATATAGAACCCCCACCCTCAATCCCTCCCCACAAGGGGGAGGGAGGCAGATCGGGGCTCTCAATTAGCAGCGGCAAATTGAGCGTCGATTGCCCCTAAAACCGCGCCAGCACATACCCAAACAAATCCCCCAGATTGCCATCCGCCGAAAACACCGCAAGCATGGCGGCCAGACCAAGAAAGAGCAGGGCGATGGTGTCTTGGGTGCGGTCGCTCATGGGGAAACAGCTCACATTGCAGGAATGGCGTTAGGCTTTTCCTAACCCAACAAAGCGGGAGCAATCATGATGGTTTTGGGGCAGATAAAGGCGTGGTTAAGCCCCCGTTAACGGCGTCACTTCAGCCCCCATAGCCTCGCCGAAGCGCTCGAAAAACCCGTCGATGACCTTTTGCGCCGAATTGCCGATGATGGCCTTGCCCAGCCGCATGATCTGTCCCGATGCGCCGCCGGTGGCGGTGAAGACCAGCTCGGTTTCCGTCCCAACATCGCTCAGCACGATATCGGCCGAGCCTTCGGCAAGCCCCAGCAGCCCACCCTTGCCCTTGCCGGTCAGGGTATAGCGCTCTGCCGGCACGATAGCGGACAGCGTCAGCCCGCCCTTGAACACCGGATGGACGACGCCGAGATTGACCTTGATCTCAAGATCGAGCGCGGTTTCCCCAGCCCAGTCGATGCGGTGGCAGCCCGGAATCGCCGCCTTGAGCACTTCTGTATCGTTGAGCGCGGCCCAAACCCGCGCGCGCGGCGCGGCAACGCGATAGCGACCCCCAAACTCCATTAGTGTGTGCTCCCGGCGACGTGGTTTTGCGGCATTGGTGGGGGCGCCCCATTGTGGCCTGAAAGCCCGGTTCTATATTTGGCTGCCATGTGGTGCCGTCCCGCTCTTTAAACGTGCGGCTTTTTCGCACCAATATGCGCTAAATAGTTGGCGGAAGAAGCAGTTTCAATTGTCAGCCCGCCAGCGAGCAGCAATCTATAGCGCGCCAAGCGCATCACGCCAGTCCGGCGTCTTATACGGGGAGCGATCATGACTGACGACGTCACCACCGCAGCACCAACGCCGGCAGTTGCCGCCGTCACCGAAAAGCCCTTGCAGTACCTCGATAAAGCCGTCACCGCGATCCGCGACCTGGGCATCTGGCCCGAGCAGCAGGGCGAGCAGCCGATCACGGGCCTGTTGTCGCAAATTACCGAACTGGACGAGACTCGCGTCGTGCTGATCGGGCGCACGCTGAGCCAGGCCAGCGCCTTCAACGAAGTGGTGCGCGTGCAGATCGCCGCCATGAAGATCGGCGAGCGCTACGAGGAGATCACCAAGGGCTTCGATTCGATTCGCGACGATGCCAAGGGCATGGTCGACCAGCTTTCCGACAACAAGCTCGACATGCTGGAACGTGCCTCCAATGTGTGGATGAAGGTCAGCCGCGGCGATATCGCCCAGCGCTTCAACAAGATCCGCGACACCTACCTGTCGGTCACCGCCGACACCAAGGACCAGATCGACCGCGAGCATACCATTCTCGAAGCCTATCGCGATTTCCGCGGCGCGCTCAAGCAGGCCGAAGTGATGGCGCTGGAAGTGCTGCAAACCGCCGAAAAGCGGCTGGGCGAAAAGAAAGCCATTCTGGAGACCGCGTCCACTGCTGTCGCGAGCTATACCGGCACGGTGCCGGCCGACCGCGCGCGGCTGGAAATGGATCGCGACGAGAAGCTGCGCGATATGCAGAACGAGGAAAGCCGCTACCAGATCACCAAGGATCTTTCGGACAACCTGACCATCTCCTACAGCACCACCGAAGTGGTGATGGCCCGGCTGATGCAGACCACCAATGCCAAGGAACGCGTCTATCAGCAGTCGATCAGCTTCTTCTCGACCAATGAGACGGTGCTGACGGCGCTTTCGGCCTCGTTCACCGGCATGTTCGGGCTGCATGAATCCACCGAAACCCTCAATGCCATGAAGGAAGGGATGAGCAAGAGCCTCGAAACCCTGTCCGAAATCGGCGACAAGGTGCAGGAAGAGGCGGTCAAGGCCGGCTATGGCCCCACCATCCGCGCCGATGCGGTCAAGAAGCTGCTCGATAGCGTGGTCAACTTCCAGGAAAAAAGCCGCACCATCATCAACGAGATGCGCGTGGCCTCCACCAAGAACTCGGCGGAAATCCGCGATGCGGTCGAGGATGGCAAAAGGCGTCTGGCGGCGCTGGCCGCCGATGGCAACGCGCTGTTGCTCGAAACCAAGTCCTGAAGCAACGGCCCGACACGGTGACCTGCAACCATGAGTGACGTGACGGCCAAACCGGCGGCGCCGCTGGATGAGATCATGCTGGCGATGGACGTGGTCGACACGCTCCGTCACCGGCAGGATCTCGCCACGCGCGAACTCGACGGGGTGACTCGCGAGCAGCAATTGATCGACAAACTGCGCGAGATTTACCACCAGCAGGGCATCGAGGTTACCGACGACATCCTCAAGGAAGGCGTCTCGGCGCTGGCGGAAAGCCGCTTTGTCTATGATCCGCCCAAGCCCAGCTTCGGCACCAGTATTGCCCGCCTTTACACCAGCCGCGGCAAGTGGGGCCGGCCTGCGGCCGCTATCGTGGTGGCGCTGGCAGTGGTTCTGGGCGGCTATTTCCTGGTCTATCGGCCCTATCAGGCCGGCATTGCCGAACAGGCGCGGATCGAGCTGGTCGAGGGCCTGCCCGCGCAGATGGACGCGATCTACCAGACCATTTTCGAGGAAACCAAGGTGCAGCAGGCCGTGGTCGAGGCCGAGGATCTGCGCACCCGCGGCAAGGCCTTCGCCGCAGAGGGCAATCGCGAGCAGGCCCAGGCGGCACTGGCGCATCTGACGGCGCTGCGCGACCAGCTGCGGCAGGAATATACGCTGCGCGTGGTCAATCGCCCCGATGTCATGTCGGTGGTGTGGACCATTCCCGAGGTCAACACCGCAGCGACCAATTACTATGTCGTCGTCGAGGCGATGGATGCCGATGGGCAGACGCTGTCGCTGCCCATTCTCAACGAGGAAACCGGCAAGAGCGAGACCGTCAATGTGTGGGCGGTCCGGGTGCCGGAATTGATCTACAATGCCGTCGCCAACGACAAGCGGGACGATGGCATCATCCAGGCCAACGAGGTCGGCCGCAAGTCGGACGGGTTCCTGGATGTCGAATATCTCATGCCCACTTTGGGCGGCGCGATAACGCAGTGGTAGAGCAATGAGTATTCGCGGACCCGAAGCCCTGGCCTCGCTCGATGAAGCGATGCGCGACATCCGTCGCGAAGAGGATGAAATCTCCAAGCGCCTGGCCCGCTCGGCCGAGCGCATCTCCAAGATTGGCGAGACCGAAGCCGAGCTGTTTCGCCAATTGGCGCAATTGCGGCTCGACCCGGCGATCCAGGCGGAACTGGACGGACGCATTTCGCAGGCCGAAATCAAGGCCCGCGACATGATGAAGGCGCATGCCAGGGATTTGAGCCAGGCCGAAAAGGATTTGGCAGCGATCGATGCCGGCCTTGCCAAAGCGACCGAGGACCGCGCGGCCGCGCTCAAGGAACTCGATACGAGGCAAGCCGAACTGAAGACAATTGCCACAAAAATCGGCGCTGGCATCGCCAAGGACCCCAGCTTCGCCGCCAAGCGCAAGGAAGCGACCGAGCTGGCCGATATCGCTGCACAGTCGATGCGCAAGACTGAGCAGGCCGAGGCCGACCGCGAGCAGAAGGGCAGGCCCTATCGTGACGATGGGCTGTTCATGTATCTGTGGGAGCGCGGTTACGGCACCAGCGGCTATCGCGCCAACAACCTGATCCGCTATCTCGACAGCCTCGTGGCGGGGCTGGTGAAGTTCGACAAGGCACGGCCCAATTTCGCCATGCTCAACGAAATCCCGCTGCGCCTGCGCGAACATGCCGAGCGGCAGATCGCCAATGCCCAGCAGGCCGAAGCCGAGGTGGATGCGCTGGAGACCCAGGCCATCGACGCTGCCGGCGGCAAGCCAGTCCGCGATGCGCTGCAAGCCATCCAGACCCGGATCGAGGCGATCGACGCCGAAATCGTCGCTGCCGAAGACAAGCGCGACGATACCGCCAAGGCACTTGCCGGCCTGTCGGAGGGCAATGACCCCGCTTTCGCCGATGCACTGGCAGCGCTCGCCGCCGGGCTGGGCCGCGAGGATATCCAGACGCTGCTGGCCGAGGCCCGGCTGACCCGCACCGGGCAGGACGACACCATCGTCGCCCAGATCGACGATGCCCGCGCCCGCATCAAGGACGAGGATTCCGAGACCCAGGAGCAGAAGGACCGCCTCAAGACCCTGGCGGCGCGGCGGCGCGAGCTGGAAGATATCCAGTGGGAATTCAAGAAGCAGCGGTTCGATGATCCCCGCTCCACCTTCCGCGAGGACAAGCTGGTGGGCGACCTGCTCAACGACTTCCTGCGCGGCGGCATCACCGCGGCGAGCTATTGGAGCCAGTGGCAGAAAAGCCAGAACTGGAGCGCCGGCACCAGTGATTGGGGCGGCGGCATCGGCCTGCCCAATAATGGGCGGACCAATTCCGGCCCGTGGTCCGGCAATGGTGGCGGCTTCACCTGGCCCGATTCCAGCATCGGCGGCGGCAGTGGCGGCAAAACCAAGAGCGGCGGTGGCGGCGGTTTCGGCGGCGGCTGGGCCCGGCCATCGGGCGGATCGAGTTCAGGCGGCGGCGGCTTTTCCCGCCCCCGCACCGGCTCGCAAGGTTCGCGTAAGAGCCCGACGGGCTTCAAGACCGGCGGCGGGTTCTGATTGCCAGTGTTTAGGCCGACAGCCCCCTCACCCTGATTATTCTGCTGGACGCAGAATAATCTGTCCCTCTCCCGCAAGGGGAGAGGGGTGACGACTGGGAACTCTCGGCCCCGTCCCCTTCTCCCCTTGCGGGACTTCGTCCCGACGGCTTTAGCCGGGAAATCGATCCGATGGATCGATTTTAGGGTCGAAGGTGCCCGAAGGGCGGGGGCCTCGTTCGCTTCACCGCGGATTGATGAAATCGAACACCGTCTGGGCATTCCCCGTCTCGACGGCGAAGCGCTGGCGCTTGACGCGTTCGACCAGGATTTCGCCATTCTCGGGCGCGCTGGCCAGCAATTCCATGGTTTCGGAGAGATAGGCGTCGAGCGGCATAGCATTGGGATCGCTGGCCTGATGGGCGCCCTGCAGGAAAGTCTGCACATAGGGCGGGACCAGTTCGATGACTTCCACGGACGTGTTGCGCAACTGATAGCGCAGCGACAACGAATAGGAATGGATCGCCGCCTTGGTGGCGCTGTAGGTGGGTGTCGAGGCCTTGGGCATGAAGGCCAGGCCCGACGACACGGTCAGCACCGCCGCCTTGGCCTGACGCTGCAGATGCGGCAGCAGCGCCGCGGTCAGCCGGATCGGTCCCAACAGGTTGGTGGCGATCGGTCGCCTCGGCGGTCTCAAGGTAGTCGGAGCCGACCACATCCTCGTCCACCATGATGCCCGCATTGTTGAGCACGGCATTGAGGCCCGGATGGGCGGCGATCACGCGGCTGGCGAAGGCGGCGACGTCAGCCTTGTCGGCCATGTCGACGGTATAACCGGCCATGCCGGGATTGGCAGCGATGACCTCGTCCAGCGCCGATTGGCGGCGTCCGGAAATGATCACCTGATTGCCGCGCTGGTGAAACGCTTCGGCCAGGCCCCGGCCGATGCCGGTGCCGCCGCCAGTGATGAGAATGGTATTGCCCGTGGTCTGCATGATGATGTCCTCGTTGATGGTTGCGTGAACAACAAATATGCCTCACACTCTCCCGATGGAAGTAGGCGCTTCTAAGTTCGATACATACCCAAAGGAGAGTGTCGGTGAACAGCCAGTCTGCCGCCCCTAAAATCTATAGCTGGGCCGATCGCTCGGCGGCGCAGCCGGTGGATCCGGTACTCGAAGCGCTGGTGCGCGGCATTATCGGCAAGGTGGCCGACAAATGGACCATGCTGATCCTGGAGGTGCTGGAACAGCACGGCACGCTTCGTTTCACCCAGGTCGGCCGCCTGGTCGGCGATATCAGCCAGAAGATGCTGACCAAGACCCTGCGACAGATGGAATATGACGGGCTGGTGCGGCGCACGATCCATCCGGTCATCCCGCCCCATGTCGATTACAGCCTCACCGAGCTCGGCCGCAGCCTGGGCGGCGCATTTTGCGGCGTGTGGGTCTGGGCGGAAACGCACCACGCGGAGATCGAAGCGGCGAGAGCGGCGTTTGGGGAGAGGAATGAGAATTGAACTATACCAACGTTGAGCATATCGCTGGCCCCTCACCGCTCAACATCGACTAGAACTATTCGACATTCAGTTTGCCACTGGGCATTGAGAGCCTCGATCTGCCTCCCTCCCCTCAAGGGGGAGGGGATCAAATCGGGGCTCCCAAAAATCCCGGCAAACTTGAATGTCGATTCAGCCTGGCCCAAGCCCCGCACGCGGAGCCCAGCAATCAATTCACCTTCGCCGCCGCCATCAATTCCCACACATTGCCTTCGCTATCCTCAAAGTACGCCGAATACCCCCATTCCGATTGCGTGCCGGGCGTAATGATCGCCCCGCCGGCGACCAGCACCTGGTCGAGGATCGTATCCACCTCTTCGGCGCTTTGCGCGGAATGGCTGAGCACGAACTGGGCAGTGCCGGTGATGGCGACCTCCTTGCCGGCGGTCTGAGCGATCTGTTCGCGCGGGAACAGCACGAAGGAAAAATCATCGCTCATGAAGAAGGCGACATGGTCCTCCCCGGCGCCGATGCTCTCGTCGGGCAGGTCGAACAGTGCCCGATAAAACGAGAAGGCGCGTTCGAGATCGTCGACGCCGATGGTGATGATGTTGATCCGTGGCTGCATGGCGTCGTCTTCCGTTCTGCTGTTCGCAGCCACCTTAGCGAAGGCGGGGCGGATTTACACCCGCCCCGAAAGCTCAGGACTTGGCCAGCAGGTTACGCAGCTTGCCCAAAGCCGTGTCATTGGCCTCGCCATAGGCGATGGTGCCCTCGAATTCCCCCTGGGCATTGAGCAGGAAGACCGAGGCGGTGTGGTCCATCGAATAGTCGTCGCCACCCAGCGGCACCTTTTCGGCGAAAATGCCCCAGGCCTTGACGATCTTGGCGATTTCCGCCGGCTCGCCGGTCACGGCGGTGATGCGATCGGAGACCCAGCTGACATAGTCGCCCAGGACTGCCGGCGTATCGCGTTCGGGATCGACGGTGACGAAATAGGCCCGCAGGTCCTTGCCCTCATCGCCCAGCGCCTGGAACCACGCGGCCATTTCGGCCATGGTGGTGGGGCAGACATCGGGGCAATGAGTATAGCCGAAGAACAGCACCGAGGGGTGGCCCTGGAACATGGTCTGGTCCACAGCCTTGCCGTTCTGGTCGACCAGCGAATAGGTGCCGCCGCCGAAGCTACGGGCCGCCTCCGCGGGTTGGCGCAGCAGCAAGGCAGAGACGCCGGCAGTCAGTGCCAGGGCGACGACCGCGACCCAGAGCCAGAGGCGAACCGATTTGATCATGGAGCCAGCCTTACTCATCCATATGGTCCATGTGCATGGCCCCATCGGCAGCGGCGCCGAGCACCGGCACTTCGAGATCCACGCTACCGGCCTCCTCGAAAGTCAGGGTGAGCTTGATGGTCTGGCCTTCGACGAAAGGCTGCTTCAGCCCCATGAACATGATGTGCAGACCAGCGGGCGCTAAAGTGACGGTTTCGCCCGGCGGGATGACGATGCCGTCGGCCAGTTCACGCATTTTCATGACGTCACCCTGCATCGACATTTCGTGCATTTGGCCCACATCGGCGGCCGGCGAGCTGACCGAGACCAAGCGGTCCGGCGTCGCCCCGTTATTGGTAATGGTCAGGAAAGCCCCGCCCACGGGGGCATTGGGCAGGGTGGCGCGGGCGAAACCGCCGCGCAGTTCGAGCGTGCCGATGGCGGTGGTGGGGCCAAGGTTGTGACCCTCATGGGCAAAGGCGACGGCGGATGACGACAGGACGATGGCCGCGAAAGCGGCGCGGAAAAAGGCGCGAAGCATTGGAAAATCTCCAGAAGAACAATGGTCTGATCCGGCCATTTGGCCGAGGCGGTCAGCCGATTGCTGGAGGAGCCCGTGGTGGCGCCGAGGGATTGAGGCGCGGCGCAATGAGGTCGTGGGATAGCGCGGCATAGGCAATGGGCAGCACCGGCGTCGTCGCGCCGAGCGCGATCACCGCCAGGGTTGGCGTGAGCAGGTCCTGCTTGGCGATGCCGGCGGCGGGACATTTGGTGACGAGGCTCTTGCCCTCACTGCGATCGGTTTCGGCCGAGCACAACACCCAGCCGGTTTGGATGGTTTGATAGCCCAGCGCGGCAAAATCGATCTGGGTGGCGCGGGCCTGGTGCAGCGGCGTCAGGATCGTCAGCAGATAGAGCGCCAGCACGGCAAAGGCCGTACCGATCTCCTTGATGATGCTGCGCGCTGGTGACATGCGGGGCTCCCCTGCCCCGCTCTACGGCGGAAGCGGGATCGGCTCAAGCTCCTTATTGTCGCAAGGCAGTACTACATAGTGCCACGCCCTCGTGGTTCGAGGGTCGGCAGTGCCTCCCACCTCACCATGAGGACTACTGCGAATGCACTACTGACAATCAGGCCCAGAATGCCAATCCCAAAGTAGCCCTCATGGTGAGGTGCGAGTTCTTCACGAGCCTCGAACCACGAGGGCGTGCCACAAAGCATTCCCGTAAATTACTCACACCGCGGGCGTATAGGTATCGGCGCAGAGCGTGAGGAAGCGCTTCATCGCGGCCGAGAGCGGGCTGGATTTGCGCCGCGCCACCAGCAATTGGCGCAGGGCCCAGGGTTCGGCCAGCGGCGCGCAGACCAGGTCGGTGCCGGCCAGCAGATGCAGGCTGGTGCTGCGCAGGAAGCCGATGCCGAAGCCGGCTTCCACCATGCGCACCAGCGCCGGAAAGCTCTCGACGCGCACGGTTTCGCCCAATGGCTTGCCGGCCTTGTTCGCCGCTTCGATCAGCAGCCGGTCGAGCGAGCCGGCCTGGTGAATGCCGACAATGTCGTGCGCGATGACCGCGTCGAAGGCGATATCCTTGCGTGGCTCGATGACCCCGGCCAGCGGATGATCGGGCGGGGCCACCACCCAGACGCGATCATCCTCGAAGGGTTTGATCTCGAAGCGGGAGAAATCGTAATTGTCCGAGACGATGGCGATATCGGCGCGTCCCTCATCGAGCGCCAGCAATGCCTTGGCCGCGCTCATCTCCTGGATATCGAGGGTAATGGCCTTGTGCTTGCCGGCAAAGCGCGCCAACAATTCGGGCAAGCGGCCGGTGAGGGCCGAACTGGTGCAGGCCAGGCGCAGGCTGCCGCGCTTGCCGGTGCCGAAATCGACCATGACCGCATCCAGATCGGCAATGGCGCGCAGCACGCCGCGGCAGGCTTCGGCATAGGCCAGCCCCGCGCTGGTCAGCCGCACGCCCTGGGCGGACCGATCGAACAGCACCACGCCGAGCCGGGCTTCCAGATCCGATACACGCCGGCTGACGGCGGAGGATGCTATGCCCTCGCGCTCGGCGACACGGCCGATCGAGCCGGTCTCGGCCAATAGCAAAATCAGGCGCGCGGTGACGCTGTCGAAACTATGCATGCCATCTCCCCTGATGGCGCACCATAACGACAAGCCGCCCCGGGGACCAACCGACATTCCGCCTATGGCGGCGCGAAAATCGCGATCGGTCCTACACCAGCAGCAAAATGCCCTGGACCAGATAATAAATCCCAATCGCCGTGACGATCCAGCGCATCCAGAGGCGGAAATTGACGTCGCTCATGCGCTGCAGCACCCAATAGCCGGCGCTGGTGCCGGCGATGGCGAAGGGCGCGGCCAGCGCCACTGCGCCCCATTCGGAGGGAGTGAGCACCAGGGTCGCCTGCCAATAGAACACGACCTTGGAAATGTGCGACAGCACCTGCATCGCCGCCTTGGTGGCGACGATGGTCCGGCGATCCAGCGTAGTGCGAATGAAGAAGATATCGATCGAGGGACCGGAAACGCCGACGGTGAGATTAAGCCCGCCGCCGAGGAAGCCGCAGGCAAAGGCATGCAGGGGCTTGGCAGCATCGAGCTGCAGCCAGGATGCGGGAAGCCATACCAGGATCGGCATCAGGCCGACCGCGATATAGACCGTAGCCAGAGCGGGGGTGTAGCGGGCGATCCACAGGATCACCCCGGCCGTCGCCAGGCCCAGCATCATGACGCCCAGAATGCGCCAGTCGATAAAGGCCCGAGATAGAATCGCGCGCGAGCCATTGGCGACGATCTGGATGACGCCCTGCACGGCGATAGCGGTGCCGACCGGCAGCATGAGCAGGAGCAGCGCCAGCAGGATCAGGCCGCCCGCCATGCCGAAAACGCCCGAGATGGCCGAGGTGGTGAACACCGCCCCCAGCATGGCCAAGCCGATCCAGATACTCATGATTCCCCCGCCAGTTCCCAGGGGCTTGTGAACCCCCGATGCCAGCGGCGCCAGTGGCCATCCGGCATGAGGCCATGCCGGATCGGAAGCCGTCTCATCCCGAGCGAAGGGGATGGGTTCCGTTGCACTAGATCCGCGGGGTCGCGGAAACCAGGAAGCCCTTCTTCTCCCTCCCCTGGTGGGGAAGGCCGGGGTGGGGGGTCTCGGACTATCAGCAAGCATGCTGGTTAGTGAGCGCGCGGCACCCTGAGAACCCCACCCTCAATCCCTCCCCACAAGGGGGAGGGAGGCAGATCGGGGCCTTATATCGGCAGCGCCAGGTTGGGCACGCTGCGCCCTTGACGCCAAACGGCTAAGTCGATGCCGCCTTGGGTCCACTCCCGGCAATCAGCTCGTCGGGAATATCGTCGAAGGAGGAATAGTTCATATTGTAGAGCTTGGAATAGAGCCCGTTCATGGCCATCAGCTCGTCGTGATTGCCGGTTTCGATCAGCTCGCCATTTTGCAGCACGATGATGCGGTCTGCCCCGCGAATGGTGGCCAGCCGGTGGGCGATGACCATGCCGGTGCGCCCTTCGAGCAGGATCAGCAGCGCCTTCTGGATCTGGCGTTCGGTATAGCTATCGATATTGGCCGTCGCCTCATCCAGCACCAGGATCTTGGCGTCCGCCACCAGCGCGCGGGCAAAGCTCAGCAATTGCCGCTGCCCCAGCGACAGGTTTGAGCCACGCTGTTCCAGCAGGCTGTCATAACCACCGGGCAGGCGCGAGATGAACTCGTGGGCTCCCACTGCCTTGGCGGCGGAAACCACGTCGTCCATGGTGGCCGAAGCCTTGTTGTAGCGGATATTGTCGAACACGCTGCCGGTGAACAGGAATGGCTCCTGCAGCACCATCGCCACCTGTTCGCCCAAAGATTCCTGGGTGATGTCGCGCACGTCGTGCCCGCCGACCAGCACGGCGCCGGACTGCACTTCGTAGAAACGATGCACCAGCGACATCGCCGAGGTCTTACCCGACCCGGTCGGGCCGACCAAAGCGACGGTTTCACCCGGCTTGACCTTGAAGCTGACATGCTTGAGGACCGGGCGATCGGCCGCATAGCCGAATACCACGTCCTTGAACTCGACCGAACCATCCATGTCGCGCGTCAAAACGATGGCATCGGGCTTGTCGTTGATCGAAGCGGGAATATCGAGCACTTCGGTGATGCGGCGGCCCGAGGTCATGGCGCGCTGCATGATCGAATATTGCATCGTAAGGGAACGAATAGGATCGAAGAAGCGCTGGATATAGAACAGGAACGTCACGATGACGCCGATCTCCAGCCCCCCATTGAGCACCAGCGAACCACCCACCACCACGACGATGGCCATGGCGATGCCGGTGAGGCTGTCCACGATCGGCACCATCACCTGGGCATAGCGCGAGCCGGTCAATTGGGTCAGCAGGTTGGTATAGGCCTTATCGTCATAGAGGTCGAAATTGACCTTCTGGCGATCGAGATTCTGCACCGTGCGCACGCCGTTGATGCCTTCGGCCATGGCGCCATTGGTGATCGAATTGGTTTCATGCGCTGCCCAGAAGGCGCGCTTGGCCGGCGGCAGCCAGAAGATGCGCACGATGAACAGGATCGGCATGGTCGAGAGCGTCAAAAGCCCAAGCCGGAAATCCAGCGACAGCAGCACTACGACGATGCCACCCAGCAGCACGATATCGCCCACCGAGATCACCGAGGTTTCGAGAAACTCCTGCATGGAATTGACGTCGCCCTGCAACCGGCTCATTAGGCGGCCGACTTCGGTCTTGTCCATGAAGCTGAGCGAAACGCGCTGCAGTTGCGCGAACATGGCCCGGCGCATGTCGAACAGCACGTTCTCGGCCACCGCGCCAACCTGGGTCTCCTGCACGTAGGAGGCGCCGAAGTTGAAAATGACCGCCACGGCAAAGGCGCCGACCGCCCAGAGCAGGTTGGTCGAGCTGCCACCCAGCGTCATGCCGCTATCGATGGCGCGCCCGATGATCAGCGGAATGGCCAGCTGGGTGATGGTGAACACCAGCACGGCGGCCACCGACAGATAGATCTTGCTCTGGTATGGGCGCACGAAGGCCCAGATGCGGCGCACCGTCTTGGGGTCATAGACCTTGCCGAAGACTTCCTCTTCGATGGTGTGCGAACCAACGCTGGCGCGCGGCGGGCGCTGGCCGGGAAAGCTGGCAACCTCGTGATCGTCTTCTTCGATGACACTCATTGTGCCGCACTCCCGATTTCGAGGTCTTCGGTGGGCCTTGTCTGCAAATCATAGAGCGCGCGATAACGCCCACCCTTGGCCAGCAATTCCTCATGAGTGCCTTGCTCGACGATTTTGCCATTCTCCAGGAACAGGATGGTATCGGCATGCATCAAGGAGCTGAGGCGATGGGAAATGACCAGCGTCACCCGGTTGCTGGCATAGCGGCGCATGGCGCTGCGGATGCGGTGCTCAGTGCCCGCGTCAATGGCGGCGGTCGAGTCGTCGAACACCATGATTGCCGGCTTGAGCACCAGGGACCGTGCGATCGACAGGCGCTGGCGCTGCCCGCCCGAGAGCGAGACGCCGCGCTCGCCAACCACGGTGTCATAGTCCGCCGGCAGGCCCATGATGTAATTGTGCAGCTGCGCGCTTTCGGCGGCCTTTTCGATCTTGGTTTCCTTGGACCAGGGATCGCCATAGGCGATGTTGTTCTCGATGGTGGTGGTGAACAGGAACGAGTCCTGCTGCACCACGGCCACCGAGCGGCGCAGCGATTGCAGCGATACCTTGCTGACATCCTGGCCATCGATGGTGATCTTGCCGCCGCTGACATCGTAGAAGCGCGGAATCAGATGGGCGAGCGTGGACTTGCCGCTGCCCGGCGCGCCGACGATGCCGATCGTCTCTCCGGCTTTGGCCTCGAAGCTGACGCCGTCGAGCGTGGGATGATTGGCGCCGGGATAGGTGAAGTGCACGTCCTCGAACCGGAGCGTGCCTTGGGTGACCTTGAGATCGGCTACGCCGGGCGCATCGTCGATGGCCAGCGGCTCATCGAGAAAGGCAAACAGGCGGTCGCCGCAGATGGAGGCGCGGGCGAAGGAATTGACCATCAGGCCGAGCTGGCGCACCGGCATCTGCAATATGGTCATGAAGGTCAGGAACGAGGCGAGCGTTCCCACGCTCATCTCGCCGGCGATCACCTTGTTGCCGCCGACCCACAGCACCAGCCCCATGGCCGCGAAGAACGAGAAGGTCATGGCCGAGGTATTGCGCACGCGAATGTTGACGCGGTCATGCGCCAGTTCCAGCGCCGCCTTGGAGGAGCGGTCGAATTTGTCGAGTTCGAAATTCTGCGCCGAGAACGCGCGCACCACGCGGATGCCGCCCAGGTTTTCTTCCATGACGCGGGTCATGGCCGAGAGCTTGTCCTGCAGGATGATCCAGGTGGCGCGCAGCGTCAGCTGCGCCACCGACGAGCGCCAGGCGACGAAGGGCACGAAGCTCAGGGCCAAAAGGCCAAGCACCAGATCGGTGGTCAGCAGCATGAAGGCGCCGACCCCGATCAGCACCGAGAGCAGCACCACGCGCACCAGGCCCGTGGAAAAGAACATGCGCACGCCGTCCAGATCGAGCAGGCCCACGGTGATCAGATCGCCGGTATGGACCTTGTCGTGATATGAATAGGACAGACGCTGCACTTTTTCATAGAAAGCCAGGCGCAATTCGTAGCCGACCTGATGGCCGACCGCTTCGGAATAATAGTTCTGCGTCAGGGTGAAAAACCCGCGCGCCACCGATACGACCAGCAGGGTCATGGCGCTCCAGAACAGCGCCTGCTGCGCTCCATCGGCGCCGACGCTCAGGATGTCCTGCGCCTGATCGACCGCGTGCCCCAATAGCCGCGGGATCATCAATTGCAGCACCGAGGCAACGACCGTCGCGCCGATCGCGGCAGCGGCCTGCCAGGGGTGGCGCAGCGAATAGATGGTAATCCGGGTGAGCGGCTTTTGGCCCTTGCCGACATGGGCTGCAGAAACATGGGCTCGAGCGTCGCCGCGCTGCCAGGCACGGCCAACCTTTTCGGTGGTCACGGGAAATCCAGACTTCAATAATTTGGGCGCCCTGGCGGGGGGAGACGGGAGAATCCGGCCCCGGTTCGGGCAAATCGTGTGTTTGCGTATTCAATGCCCATTTATTGGGCGTTTCAAGACATAATTGCGGCTAACGGCGTGGGATTATCGATATTTTGTGACAGAGCAAGTTACTGTGCCGATGGTGCAACAGGATAGATTAGTGCCGAACACTGGCGGGTGGTTTCATCGAGCTTGGATTGCTCGCCGGCGGTGACCATGCCGCTATAGACGGCATTCCACAGGTCGTTGTCGATGACGCCCTGAAGGCCGCATTGGCAATAAGTGACGCAAAGCTGGGGCGAGGTGCCGCCTTCCTCGCAGGTGGAATGGCAGGAGGCGAGAAACTGGCTTTCGCGCACCGCCACTTCGGGGTGCAAGACGCTTGCCAGCGGGAACAGGATGCCGAGCAGGATCGGCTGGTGCACCAGATAGATGATGAGGCTCCAGCGGCCCATTTTCGACAGGATGCGCGTGAGCCGGTTATCGGGCGCGATCGCGGCAAGCCAGGCGGCCGCGCCCGAGCCAAGCACCAGCCGCGCGCCGATGACCCCGAGCAGCACGATGCCGAACCAGGGAAACACCGAGACCAGATCGTTGGTTGGCGGCGCCTTGATCCAGAAGCCGATCCAGGAGGTCTGCGGCAGATCGAAGAACGGATCGGCATAGAGCGCGGGCAGCAGGATGACGATGGCGGCGACCGCCACCACCAAAGCCAGCGGCGCGCGCAGGAAGGGCAGCGCCAGCAGGCTGGTCAGCGCGATGGCGTGCAGCACGCCGAAATAGACGAAATTTTCGGGAAAGGCGATATAGGTGGCCACGGTGATGATGATCGCGGCGCCGGCCACCATGGCCTCGCGCCGCCAGAACGAGCGCCAGCGAATGCCCTGTCCATGCGCCAGGACCAGGCCGATGCCGACCAGCAGCAGGAAGGCCGTCAACACCAGCCGCCCGAAAATCACCCAGCCCAAGCCAAAGCCGACATCAGCGGTGGTGAAGCGGAAATAGGCCAGGTCCCAGCAGAAATGATAGATCGCCATGGCGATGATGGCGACGCCGCGCGCAATATCGAGCACGGCGAAACGCGGGCGGGGCACGGAAAGCTCAGTCATGGGTGGGTAACCTTCCGGCATATCGACTCGCCGGCACCATGACGCGCGCCGCCCTGCCGATCAATCGTGAAAGTCGGTCACCAGGCGGTTCCAGTCCTCGCCCATCAAGCCGCCGAGATAGCAATCGCCCCGCAGCGCCGCTTCGGCGATCTCCTCATGCCGCGTGCTGATGCAATAGGCACCGCGCGGCACGAAGACCACGCCCTTGTGGCGCCCGAACGCCTCCATCAAAAACGGTTGCGCCATGCCCTGCGCCGCGACACAGCCCAGCGCATCGAGATAGGCCAGCAGATGGCCGGTGACCGCCGGTTCGCAGCGCGGCGCGGCCAGGATATTGAGCACCTTGGCGGTGCCGCCGGGCTGGGCATAGACGGCGCAGCAACCGCACAGAACGCCACTATCATCGCGCACTTCCAGCAGGCGCAGCGGACCGTCGACGCTATTGCGGGCGGCCATGTCGAGCAGCCAGCCAAGCTCGGCCGGCGCCCATACCGGGTGGACGGCGAAACGTGCGACGAATTGCGGCGCGGCGGCGATAAAGGCGGCGCGGGTCATCGGCGCGACATGAACCACCGGAGCGGAGCCAATCCTGGGTAGCAGCCGACGCAGGACAGCATCCGCGGGCCGGGCCAGACCGGCCGCGAGCCGATGCAGGCCGAAGGGCAGGCGTTTACGAGCGCGCCAGGCGAACCAGCCGGCGGGGCGGAACACCATGCGCCAATCCAGGCTATGGATCGGCAGGACTTTGCCACCGACGGCTTTCCAGTGATCGGCGCTCACGGCGTTGGCGCTGTCGGAAAAACAGAATTCCTGGTTGCGGGCCCGCAGGGTCAGCACCATATCGGCGCCGCCGCGCGTGCGCTTTTGCGGATCGGTCATGTAATTGCTCATCAACCGCCCGCTGATGATGCGGCCATTGACGCGCACCTGCATGGGAATGACCATCAAAGCGCTGTCGATCTGCCCTTCGCCATTGCGATGCACCATGCCGGCCAATCCCGGATCATAGGATGGACTGCCGAAAAAGCTCTGCTCGAAATAGGCACGGAACTCATCTGTGGGATAGCGCCCGGGCCGGCGGAAGGCGCGATAGAAGACGGAAGCGACTTCGGCAATATCGGCCTGGCGCATTGGGGTGACGGCGCGCGGCTTGCTCATGGTGTCCATCACGCCGACACTCCCAGACGAGACAAGGTTTGCGCCACGGTTTCGATGGCGATGCCCCGGCTCTGCACCAAATCCAGCACGGCGCCGAAATAGCCCGGCGAACAGCCGATATCGGAGGGATTGTCGCGCACGTCGTGGGTGTAGAAAATCAGCCAGCCGCCCTTGGCCTGCAAATCGTCGAGCAGGTCATCCATGGTGTCGAGGCTGGAGCTGGCGTCGTAAAGCTCCTGTGCCCGCAGATGGGCCAGATCGATCCAGCCGCGATTGATGCCGCCCATGATGCCCCGCAGGCCGGCATAGCGGGAAGCCAAAATGCGCCGTGACTGAATTGACACGACGCCGAACGGGTAGGCGAAGGAGGTGGGCGCTTTCCCGGTCAGCGTCGCGATCGCCGATGTGTTGGCAGTCACATCGGCAATGAGGTCGTCGGAACTGGTCCGTTGCACGTTGATGTGCCCATGGGTGTGCCCGCCAATTTCGTGGCCCCTCCTGGCAAGGTCCGACACCACCGCACGGCTGGCAATCAACTGTCCGTTTTCAGACCCATCGGCCAGGCCATCGGCGAAATAGAAGGTGCCTCGGGCGCCAGCGGCCTCCAGCAGCGGCGCCGCGTGTTCAGCCGCCGACAGCGGAAAATCATCGAAAGTGAAGCCGACGACCGGGTGATCCAGAAGCAGCCGAAACGGCTTGTGCGGAACCGTGCGGGCGAGCCGCCGCGACACGCCGCGCAGCGCATTTGCCGGAGTCATCACGATATCGCCTCCGAGGCCGGCAGTGGCGGCGCCACGCCGAGCCCGATCAGCACTTCGGCAAAACGAGCGACGGCGCGCTCGGTGGTGAAATCGGCGGCACGCGCCTGCAGCGGCCCGGGATCGGCGGGCTCATCGAGCGCCGCAGCCATTGCATCGACCAGCCCGCACAGATCATCGGGCGGCACCAGGGTTCCCAGCTTGCCGTCGCGCAGGATATCGCGCGGACCATGCGGCGCATCGGTCGCCACGATCGGCACGCCGCAAGCCAGCGCCTCCACGATGGCATTGCCGAACCCCTCATGCCGCGAGGTGCTGACGAACAGCGAGGCATGGCGCAGATACTGGATCGGATCGGCGACGAAGCCGGGCAGGTCGACCACATCGGCCACCCCCAGCGCAGCGATGCGGCGCTCCAGCGCCGGGCGCTCGCTCCCCTCCCCCAATATCTGCAGCCGCACGTCGCGCTCCTCGCGCAGCGCCGCAAAGGCAGCGATCAGGGTGGCGAAATCCTTTTCCGGCGACAGCCGCCCGATGGCGATGATCAACCCGCCATGCCGCGATGCGGGATGGGACAGCGCCTTGAGCCGCTCCTCCGTCAGCACCGCATTGGTACCCAGATTGACCGCCCGCTCCGGCCGCACCCCGAAATGGGCAATGAGATCCCGCCGGGCCCCTTCGGTGAAACTCAGCACGCGATCGGCGCGCGGATAAAGCCATGGCGCCAGCCGATAAGCGATCCGATTTTGCAGATAGGGATCGGCGCGACGTGCCTGCACGGGGCTCGCCACCTCGCGCAGCACGATGCGAGGCCGAATATGCCGTGGAAGGTAACGCGATGCTAACACTAGCACCCCATTTGCGGCTGCTTCGGAGGCGATAACGACCGCCGGTTCCAGTCTCAGAATCATGCGCCGCAGCGCCGGCACCGCAAAGGCCATGCGCAGCTTGCGCCCCTGCCCCAGGTCGATCAGTTGCAGTTCCGGAGCGAGCTGCACCCGCAATGGTCCCGCCGCATCCAGCGTTGCCACGATGACCGGCCAGCCCGCGCGATGCAGTCCATTGGCCAGTTCCACGGCATCGCGCTGGGCGCCGCCACCAGACATGGCGCGCACCAGCATGACGATAGGGCCAGATGAATTTGGATCAATATCAAGCATGTCTCAACAACGCGATTTCAATACGCAATTGTTTTACACATTCCTTGGTAATTGTAATCGCCGATGTAAAGGCAGTTGTTTCTTCAGTTAATTCTACGGAAAATTGCGTATCAATGAATACTTATATTATTCGACTTATCCCGTGAGCGACCGCCATGCCAGCCTCTATCTGGTGTCGCGCGTCGCTGCCGCAGCGCTCAACCTGGTCTCGGTAGCGCTGTTCACCCGGCTGGCGCCGCCCGATATATTCGGGCAATACCTCGTCGGCTTCGCCACCGGCTTTATCGTGTTCGGCACGGCATTCCAATGGCTGCTCCACGCCCATTTCGGCGTCTACGCCCCCCTCCGCGCCGCAAAACTAGCAGGGGCGCTGATCGTACTGCTCAGCGCTATCGCTTTGGCAACATTGATCATTTTAGCAACCGCTATAGCCTGCGACCTTGCCGACCCCTCACAAGGCCTGGGCATCGCCGCCCTGGTGCTGGGGCTGGTGGTGCATATCGCGGCGGTCGAAATCGGCCGGGCGCACCTGCTCGTCGGCCAGGTTACCGCGGCCAGCATGTTGCGCGGCGTACTGATGCTAATCCTCGGCTGCGCCGCGCTGCTGCTGGTCAAGGACGCGACGGTGCTGCTGGCGGCAATCGGGCTGGCCCATATCCTGGCGGCGCTGCCCGTATTGACCGCATTGCGCCGCACCATCTGGAAAACCGGCTTCATATGGCCGAGCCGGGACGACATAGCGGCCCTGCTCGCCTATGGCTGGCCGCTGATCCTGGCGCTGATGGCGGGCGCATTGTCGATCAATCTCGACCGCATCGCCCTGGGCTGGTGGGCCGGCGCCGGCGCGGTGGGGCCCTATGGCGCGGTGGCCGATATCATCCGGCAAAGTTTCGTCGTGCTCGGCGAAGCCATCGCGGCGGCCTATGTGTCGCAAGCCAAGGCGCAAGCCGGCAATCGGGAGCCGGCCCGCACCATCCTGCGGCGCGCCTTTGTCACGCTCTGGGTAATCGTGGCATTCGGCGTTGCCGGCTTCCTGCTGTTCGGTGCCGGTGTCATCGGTGTGGTGCTGGCGCCCGATTACCGCGATACCGCATTGGCGGCGATGCCAGTGCTGGTGGTGGGCACGGCGTGCCTCGTGCTGCGCGCCTATTATTTCGGGCAGGTCATCTACTTCACCGGCTCGGTCCGGCGCGAGGTGCTGGCGTCGGTGCTGATGCTTGCGGCGGCACTGGCCGGCTGCGCCCTGCTGATCCCGCCCTTCGGGCTCATCGGCGCGGCGGCGGCGTTTACGCTCACTCAGGCGGCGGGCCTGACCTATTTCCTCATCGCCGACCGCAAAACCATGCTCATGCCGATCGACTGGAGCCATGGCGGCATGGCGGCAGCCATAGCGATCGTCACCGCATTGCTGGCCGCTCTGGCAATGACGGCGCTCGGCGGCGCCATCGGCTGGTTCAGCGGCTTGGCGATCACGCTGCTGGGCGGGCTGGGCCTGGCGGTGGCGTGGAACCTGTTCGATCTGGGGCGGATCGCCTTCTATCTGCTGGCCCGCTTCGCGCCCGCCAACAACCGCTCATAGGCGTCGAGCATCGGCGCGATACCGTGCCGGCCGGCCATGCCCCCCGCCGAGGCGGCACGGATAGCCGCATCCGGGTAAGCCGCCAGCACGGCGCGAATAGCGGACGCCAGGGCTTGCGCATCGGTGGGGGCATGGAACCTGACCGTGCCATATCCGCAGGCTGGCTGCAGCACTTCGCGCAGCACCGGCAGGTCGGCGGCGATGATGGGCAGGCCGGCCATGCCGGCTTCGACCACGGCCAGCCCAAACGTTTCCCACACCGAGGGGAAGAGGTAAATATCGGCGGCCGTCAGCAGGCTCGCCACCGTCTCGCGCGGACGATCGCCGATCAAATGCAGCCGCCCGGCGACGCCAAGCGCCGTGGCCTGCATCACCAACGCGGCCCGCTCGCTGCCCTCGCCGGCAATGATCAGATGGGCATCGCTCAATTCGGCCAGTGCCGCGATGGCGGTGCAATGGTTCTTCTGCGGCGTCAGCCTTCCCGTGCTCACCAGCAGCGGCACCAATGGCGGGATGGACAGGGCGGCGCGCCAGTTGAACGCAAATTTTGGCAGCGGTAAGGGCGGCACGCCATGCAATATGGTGCGCAGGCGGGCGCGATAGGCACCCGGATACTGTGCGAAGGCCCGCTCGGTAGCCCGGGAATTGGCGATGATCGCGGTATGCAATCCCAGCGCGCCGCAGCAAAGGTCAAGCAAGCGCCAATGGGGGCGCACGGCATGTGGCATGGCCGTTTGATGCACGGCGCGGATTGGAATGCGTCCCACCCAGCCCAGCCCAGCCGCGACGATGCCCGCCGCCGCTTGATAGGACAGCACCGCGTCATAGCGGCCCAAGAGCAGCGCGCGCAGAACGCCCAAGCCATGGCCCAAGCGCGTCCGCAGACTGCCGCCGCTATCGAGCGCCAGCGTCGTCACCTCCACGCCCCGGTCCTGCAATCCGGCTTCGATGATGCGCGTCAGCACCTGCACGCCGCCGGGCGTGTCGTGGGTGACCAATTGCAGCACGCGCATCATCGGGAGCGTCTCCCCTGCGCCCAAAGCCGCAGGCAAACCATCGACAGCAAGCCGGTGAACCAGATGGAATCGCCCCGGTTGAACAGCACGGCTTCGAGGCTTGAAATCATCAGCGTGAACAGCCAGCCCTGCACGAGAAATTCGAGAAAAGCCGCTTCGGCGGCATCGAGCGCACCTCGACGAATGGCCGCAATGTGCCGCAACGGGGCATAACCGGCCCAGACCAAGACCAGCATCAGGCCCGGCAATCCGGCCGAGATGGCGACATCGAGAAAGCCGTTATGGGCGTGGGATACCTGGGCCGCCGTATCGCCGGAGCTGGCAAGGCCATAGGCGGCTCCGGTATCCCAGAAAATATTGTAGCCGAAGCCGGTCAATGGCCGCGCACCGGCGGCCTCCAGGCCAAGCGTCCAGATATCGGCTCGGCCGGTAAAGGTGGGATCGGGCAAGTGGGCAACCAGCGCGCCGATTGCCGGAAATGCCACCGAGCCCAAGGTTAGCAGCGCCAGCCCGGCCACGGCGGCGAAGCCAACCAAGGTCGCGGCAAACGGGCGGCGCAGCCGCACGATCAGGCCGGCGGCAACCAGTGTCGGCAGCACCAGCAGGGCGGCGGATTTACCGCCGGACATGACCAACAGCACCATGGACCCAACAATGATGAGGCCGCCCCAGCCCCGATTGGCGACACGCCAGACCAGCAGACCCGCGAACAGGAAATGGATGGCCATGGGCGCCAGGTCGTTCTTGTGGCGGAACATGCCGCGCCAGTCGCCGGCCAGGCCCTGCTCGACATTGTCGCGGGCCGAATGAATGGCCAGATCGGGGACGAAGATGACGCCAAGAAAACAGAGCGCCACCGCGATGCTGACCGCCACGCCATAGCTGGTGACGAAATCGGACAAGCGGGCGAACAGCAGCGGCAAGCAGAAGGCGATGACGATGACCACCCCGGCCAGCACCAGCCGATTGAGCGCCAGGCCGGGACTGGGCGAAACGATCGAGGTCAGCGCGAACCAAACGAAGACGGCGACGAGGCCGGGGCTCATGGCGTGCCAGAGTTGCCGCATCTGTGCGTTGCGGGCGACCAGCCCCAGCGCCAGGGCGACAATCGCCAGCGTCAGGTTGCGGCGCAGCGCATTGGATTGGGTGGGATCGTCGAGCACGCCATAGTTCTGCAGGCTGGCGAAGGGCTGCGCCTGCGTCCACAGCACCAGCACGGCGAATACGGTGAAGGCGGCGACCAGCAACCGCCCGGCGTCGAGACTGCCGATGGCGGCGCCCAGCGGCTGGCTGTCAGCGCTCATTGCGGTCATGCCCCAGATGGATGATCCGCCGGCCCGGCTTGCGCTGGGTCATCATCAGCATGGCCGCGTGCGGGCTGGTGGTGAGATAGCGCAGCAGCAGGCGGCGCGGCTCCTGCCGCAGGCGATAGGCCCATTCGAGGCCACTATCCTGCAGCCATTGCGGCGCGCGGCGGGCAGAGGTCGACAGGAAATTGAACAGCCCGCCGCTGGTCTTGATCAGCCCTACATTGGGCATGGCATGGGCGAAGCGCATATAGAACTGCTGCTCGCGCGGCACGCCCAATGCCACCCAGAGCAGGTCTGGTCCGATGGCGTTGATCTCGGCGACGCGCCGGATCCATTCGGCATGGCTGTGATAGCCGTGCATACGCCCCACAATGCGCAAATGCGGATAGATGGCGCGCATATTGGCCACAGCACGCGCGTTTTCCGCCTCGCTGGATCCGAGAAAGTACATGGTCAGCGGCCGGCTTTTGGCAGCCCGGGCGATATCGTGGAACAGATCGGTGGTGGCCACCCGCTCGGGCAAGGCGAAGCCGGTGACTTGCCGGCTGGCCAGCACCATGGGCTGGCCATCGGCGCTGATCACATCGGCGAACAACATGGCTTCGCGCAGATCGGCGTCGCGGGCGGCGTTGGATAGCACCTGCGCATTAACGCTGCTGGCGATCCAGGGCCGGTCGCCGCGGCGGAACTTGACCGCCAGGTCGATCAGCAATTGCGTGGTGCCCAGCCGGTCGAGCCGGGCAACGGGAAGGCCGGCGAATTCGACCGTCTCGAACCGGGGATAGGCACGGGACGCCATGGGCTTGGAGCGCGGCGGGGTTGGGGACACGCGGCGTCTCATGACTGTTCTCCCGGCGCGAAAATCAGCGGCTCGGCAGTGGCCGAGGCCCGCAACTGGTTCTGAACGAAATGGCCATAGGTGGAGGGCGAAATCCCATCGGCAGCCAGCAGCGCCGGCATCGCGCCGGGGCTGTAGCACCAGGCGGTGTGGCCCAGCCCCAGCCCATCGAGAATATCGGCCACGAAGGGCCTGGCGAAATCGTCGAGCCCGCCGGCCAGATCGCCCGAACCATCGGGCAGGAAGCCCCATTCGGTGACGATGATCGGTTTTTGCGCGGCGAGCCCCGCCAGGCTCCTGAACCAGCGATCGGGCTCGGCGCGGTCCTCATTGGGATAGACGTGCCAGGCATAGGCGGTGCGGGCATCGTCCATCGGCATTGCGGCGGCGCCGGTCAGGTCATGCGCCCAGCGGCCACCCGAGCAGAGGATGATGGTGTCGCTGATGGCGCGGATAGCGGCCGTCAGTTCGATCCAGGCGGAGCGGAACTGCGGCCAGTCGGTCCCATCGGATAGCCAATGGCGCTCATCGGCCACCGGCTCGTTCCACAGCTCGAACAGGATGGCCGGATCATTGCCATAGGCTTGCGCCATGGCACGCCAGAAATCAGCGGCATCGGCGATGGTGGAGAGATAGGCATCAGCCGCCAGCCCCCATTCGGGCGGCGGCACCGGCTGATACAGACCCGGGAAACCAATGGCGTGCCAATCAATGATGACGAACAGGCCCTGGCCCCGCGCCGCCTGCACATCGACATCGAGCAGCGCTGCCATCTGGCTGCGGTCATAGCGCCAATGGCCGGGATGCACGCTGATGCGCACGCAATTGGCGGACCAGTGGTTCGCCACATCGGCATAGTCGCCGAGCGAGCGCCCAGCGCGGATATAGACCGGATCGCCCATGGCGACACCGCGCAGCCGCAAGCTTTCGCCGTTCCAGGTGAGGCGATTGCCGGCGATTTCCACGCGCGTCACCGGCTGGGTATGAACGGAGGAGACACCAGCCACCAGGAACCCGGCAAGGACTGTGCGGCGGGACAGTTCAGGCATCCTCCTGGCCCTCCCGGCGCCGCATTGCCTGCAGCCCCAATCCGATCCCGGCCCCCGCCATCAGGCCGAATATCAAGGCCAATGGCAACAGCAGGCTCAGCTTGGGCGGAAAACTGCGGCTGACCGGCGGGGCGGCCGGCGACACCACCTGGGCGTTGAGCGTATCGATCTGCGCCTGCTCGGCGGTTTCGCGCGAGCGCAGCAGGGCATCCTCATAGACGGCGCGGCTGGCCTCGGCTTCGCGCTCAAGTTGGCGCAGGCGGACGCGCTTGCTGTCCGTGGTCTGCAAATCGCCGGTGAGGCCCGCGACGCGGTTATCGAGCGAAGCTGCATTGTCCCTGGCACGATCAAGGTTGAGTTCGGCGCCAGCGAGCATGCGGGCGATCTCAGCATCGAGCGCCAACCGGGCGCCGCTCACGCGCTCCGCTGCCGCCAACAGGCGCGGATGCTGAGCCCCCAGCGTCGCGGCCAGCACGGCGGCCTCGCTACTGGCGGTTTGCAATTGATCGCGCAGCCGCACCATATCGGGCGAAGCCTGCGCTTCGGGCAGCGCCATGATGCGGTCGGGGTAACCGGCCAGCGCCAACAGCTGATCAAGCTGGATCTGCGCCGACGCTACCGCCGTATTGGCCGACAGCAGGCCCTGATTGGCCTCTTTGACCTCGCCTTCGAGCAGCGATTGCCCGCCGGTTTCAACGATATTGTTGGCGCTCTTGAAGCTCTCGACCGCGTTTTCAGCGGCTTCCAGCTCCTTGAGCAATTGCGCCAGCCGGCCCTCGAACTCGCCCGAGGCGCGACCGGCCTGGCCGGCGCGCTGGCTTTCGCGCAGGTTGAGATATTGCTGCACCACCGCATTGGCGATCTCGGCGGCGCGGGTGGCGCTTTCGGATTCGGCGTGGACATCCACCACATAGGTCCGGTCCAGCCGCACCACATAGACAGCCTTGCCCAGCGCCGTCACCGCGCGCTGCAGATCATCGATATCGGCACCGGGCGGCCCATTGAGCAGCCGATCGAGCCACGCCTTGAGCGGGGAGCCCTGTCCCACGAATTCGGGATCGGCATCGAGATCGAGCTGGATGGCGACGGCGCGCAGCACCGAGTCCGACGCCATCACCCGCGCCTGGCTTTCGATCAGCACCACTCCGGCATCGCCGCCGGCGGCGTTGGGCGACAGGTCGCGCTCCAGCAATTGCAGGTTTTGCGGATCGATAAAAATCTGCGCGCTGGCGCGATAATTGGGTGGCACCAGCTGGCAAAACCCCACCGCCAGCGCGCCAAAGACCAAAGCCGTCGCTAACGAGCAGCCCCTGGCGCGCCACAGCCCCGCGCCGAAATCACCCAGGTTCAGGGGGGTGGCCGCAATGGTGGAAAAACCCGGCGCCGTGTCGCTGGCAAACATGGAGCGGTTCGCCGCTTGTGGCGCGGCCAGCGGAACGGTGGCAGCCATGGTGCGAAACGCCCGAACAAGCGTTTCGCCAGAAGATCCCGAACGCAGAGTTTTCGCCATGACCACCGCCACTAGATTATGCTTAACGGATTGTTACCGCTGCAATTTTTCTAGCAGGCGAATTGATCATTAGACAATGAAACGCAGTCTTTACGTTAATCCAGGCGAATTGAACGCAGAATTACATAACTGAATACTTACAGGTAATTACGTATGCTGGTCCAATATCGCCAGGAACGCATCGCCGTAGCGTTCGAGCTTGGCCTGGCCCACGCCGGGCAGTTCCAGCAGGGCGTGCAATTGGCGCGGCCGGGCCAGCGCCATGGCGCGCAAAGTGGCATCCTGGAACACCACATAGGGCGGCACGCCCTGTTCCTTGGCGATGCGCAGGCGCTCGGCGCGCAGCGCGTTGAATATGGTCATCGCCGGCTCGGCCAATTGCACGGCCCCAGCCAGTTGCCGGCGCACATCGGCGGCCTTTTTCGGCTGGTCCTTGCGCAGCGTCACCTTGCGCTCATGCTTGAACACCGCGCGGGCGCCTTCGCCCAAAGTCAGTGCGCCATGCGCCGCGTGATCGACGACGACCAGGCTATTGGCCGTCAGCTGGCGCAGCACCGATTGCCAGGTCTTGGCGTCGATGTCCTTGCCAGCGCCGAACACGGCCTGGTTCTGGTGACCGAAGCGCTCGACCTTCTCTGTGGACTTGCCCACCAGCACATCGATGACATGGGCCGCGCCAAAGCGCTGGCCAGTGCGATAGATCGCAGCCAGCGCCTTGATCGCTGCCTCGGTGCCGTCCCATGATTCCACGGGAGATCGACACGTGTCGCAATTGTTGCAGGGCGCTTCGTAGTGTTCGCCGAAATGCGCCAGGATGGCCTTGCGGCGGCAATCGGCGGTTTCACAAACACCGAGCAGCGCATTGAGCTTGGTGTGCTCGACGCGCTTGACCTCATCGGGCGCGTTGCCCTCGTCGATCATGCGGCGGCGCTGCACCACGTCGGCCATGCCATAGCTCATCCAGGCATCGGCTGGAGCGCCATCGCGCCCGGCGCGGCCGGTCTCCTGGTAATAGGCCTCGATCGAGGCCGGCAGGTCCATATGGGCGACATAGCGCACGTCGGGCTTGTCGATGCCCATGCCGAAGGCCACCGTGGCCACCATGCAGATATTATCTTCGCGCAGGAATGCGTCCTGATTGGCATTGCGGCGGTCGGCGCTCAGCCCCGCGTGATAGGGCAAAGCCGGAATGCCCTTGCTCGACAGCCACTCGGCGGTGTCTTCGACCTTGGCGCGCGACAGGCAATAGACAATGCCCGAGCTGCCCTTGTGCGCGGCGAGGAAGCTCAGCAGCTGCTCACGCGCCTTGTCGCGTTCGACGATGGAATAGGCAATATTGGGACGATCGAAACTGGTGGTGAAGACGGTCGCGGTTTCCAGCCCCAGCCGCTCGATAATGTCTTCGCGCGTCGTTGGATCGGCCGTCGCTGTCAGGGCGATACGGGGAACGCCGGGAAACAGTTCGGTGAGTTTGCTCAGCTCGCGGTATTCGGGCCGGAAATCGTGGCCCCACTGGCTCACGCAATGGGCTTCATCGATGGCGAACAGTGCGATATCGATGCCCGACAGCATGCCCGCAAAGCCCGGCGTTGCCACCCGTTCAGGGGCCACATAGAGCAGGTCGAGTTCGCCATTGCGCAACTGGCGGCGCACTTCGGCAGATTCTTCGGGGCTCAGCGACGAATTGAGCGCCGCCGCCGGCACGCCGGCCTGGCGTAGCGCCTCGACCTGATCACGCATCAACGCGATCAGCGGCGAGATGACGATGCCGACCCCGGGACGGCAGATGGCGGGAATTTGAAAACAGGCCGATTTTCCGGCGCCGGTTGGAAACAGCACCACGGCATCACCGCCATCGGTGACGTGGCGAACCACTTTTTCCTGCTGGCCGCGAAAGCTCTGATGGCCGAAGATATCGCGCAGCACAGCCAGCGGGTCGCGGGGCCTGCCCACGTTGCCCGTGCCGAACATGTCGTATGTCGAATCCAGCGCGCTCACCACGCCCTTGGATCATAGAGGCAGGGTGCGCCGCAAGGCGATCACGGCGTCGGTGGTGGATAATTGAGCCGGCAACAGGCAAAGAACCCCCACCCTCATTCCCTCCCCCTTGTGAGGAGGGAATGAGGGTGGGGGTCGTTAGCCACAAACCGGCTGCCTTATCCCCCCACAATCTCCCCGCCATTGGGATGCAGCACCTGCCCCGACAGGTACGAGCTTTCGTCACACGCCAGGAACAGGTGACACGTCGCCACCTCGTTGGGCTGCCCGGGCCGCTTCATCGGCTGGCTCGCCCCAAATTCGGCAACCTTGTCGGCCGGAAAGGTCGAGGGGATCAGCGGCGTCCAGATCGGGCCGGGCGCCACCGCGTTCACGCGAATGCCCTTGTCCGCCAAATTTCCCGATAGCGCTCGGGTAAAGGCGACGATAGCGCCCTTGGTCGAGGAATAATCCAGCAGCGTGGGCGAGCCGCGATAGGCGGTAACCGAGGTGGTGTTGACGATCGAGGCGCCTGCCTTGAGGTTGGGCAGAGCCGCCTGGGTCATGAAGATGTAGCCATAGAGATTGGTGCGGAAGGTCTTTTCGAGCTGATCCTCGGTGATATCGGTCAGCTCGTCCTGCGGATGCTGCTCGGCAGCATTGTTGACCAGCACGTCGAGCTGGCCGAACTGTTCGATGGTCTTGCCGACGACATTTTCGCAGAATGCCTTTTCACCGATATCGCCGCGCAGCAACAGCGCTTCGCGCCCTTCGGCCTTGACCGCCTCGGCGGTGATCTTGGCGTCCTCGGTTTCCTCCAGATAGACCAGCGCCACCTCGGCGCCTTCGCGGGCGAACAGCACGGCGCAGGCACGCCCGATCCCGCTGTCACCGCCGGTGATGATCGCCACCTTGCCGGCCAGCCTGCCATTGCCCTTGAACTTGGGCTGGTATTGCGGCTTGGGGTGCATTTCCGTCTCGCGGCCCGGCTGATGGTCCTGGGTCTGGGGCGGATTGACCTGTTTGGCAGTGCTGGCCATGGCTGATCTCCTAGTGATGGGCGTGGTGTTCGGCGTTGCGCTTGCGGGTGGCGGCGCCCTTCTTGGCCGAGGCCGAACGCTCGGCGGCGGAGCGGCTCGCGGCGGCCTTGCCACCCTTTTCGCCACCCTTGTGGGCTGCTGGATGGCCAGTGTCCTTGCCGCGGCCGGAGCCGGATTTCTTGCCGCCGCCATCGTCCTTGTTGACGGTGGCCCAGGCGCGGCGCTCGGCTTCCTTTTCGGAAACGCCGCGATCCTCATAGCCTTCGGCAATGTGGACGGCCTTGCGCTCCTGCTTGTCGGTATAAGCGGATTTATCCCCTCTGGGCATGATGTCCTCCTGAGCATTGGCGAGGCGCGACGCGGGCGGGATAAAGGCTCGGCTGCCATTTCGTTGGCCAGGATGGGAAACCGGAAAAACCGTCCTGTTCCCTATGCCGCCATGTCCGGTTGACGCGCGTCCACGCCTCGGCAAGACAACCGCCGACGCCGAAAATTGTTCCCAATGGTGCGTTGGCACACCGAACGTTCAGGCGGGAATGGGCTTGCTGAGAAAGGGCGATCCCCGCAGCACGAAGCGCCATTGCGTCTCGACGCCTTTGGTCAGCCCGATCCTTGTGCCGGTGGCAATATCGGCCGCGGCGGTAGCGGGCAGGATGGTGAAGGGCGGCTCGTCCAATGCCAGTGCGTTCTGGGCGATGGTTATTCCCAGCGCCTGGCACAGCTTGCCGGGCCCCGAGCAGAGCTGGCGCGCGGCTAGGCCCCCGCGCCGTTCGGCCATGGCGTCGAGCCCATGGGTCGGCTGCAGCGCCCGGATCAGCACGGCGCTGCCCGGCTGGCAGACGAAGTTGAGGCACCAGTGAATGCCGTAGATTTTATAGACATAGGCATGGCCGTAGGGGCCGAACATCGGCGCGGTGCGCGGGGTGGGGCCGTTAAAACTGTGCGAGGCGGGATCGGAGGTATCGTAGGCTTCGGTTTCCACGATTATGCCGCCGACGCCATCGACCAGAAGCGTGGTGCCGATCAGCTCGCGCGCCACCTCCAGCATGGAGCGGTCGAAAAAGGATCGGTCGAGGGGGATGATTTGGTCGGACATGCTGTGCTTTTGCGCAGCGAAATGCTAACCGTCAAGCCACTGAACCCCGGAGCCGCTGGCGCGTTGTGCCCGCTCCAAGGAGACTGCAATGACCAGGATTACCTACGACATCGTCGAGCATGATGGCGGCTTCGCTTACAAGGTGGGCGACGTCTTCTCCGAAACCTTCGCCACCCACAAGGCAGCGCACGAGGCCGCGGCGCAGGCCGCCCAGCGCCAGCAGGTTTCGGGCGTTTCAGCCGGCATCGAATACGAAACGCGCGACGGCGTCTGGCACCAGGAAGTTGCCAATGGCGAAGACCGGCCGGAGGCGGTGGTCGAGGATAACCTGAAGGACTAGACTGAATCGAGGTTCAAGTTTGGCCGGTCCGGGAAGCCTCTTCTTCTCCCTCCCCCTTGTGGGGAGGGCCGGGGTGGGGTTCTGGAACTATCAACGAGCGCCATACTGCCTATAAGCCCCGCGGTGGGTGCAGAACCGCCACCCTCAATCCCTCCCCTCAAGGGGGAGGGAGGCAGATCGGGGCTCTCAATCGCTTGTGCAAAGTTGAATGGCGATTGACCCTAAACGGCGCGCCAGACGGCGACCGACAGCGAGGCCAGGGCGGCGCTGTCGGGCACGCTGGCGGCTCCGGTCAATACTTCCTGCCATTGCATGGATGTGACGTCCTCGGGCAGCTCGAAGGCGTCCGTCACCGGCCGCCAAGGATGCAATGCCACAGCGACAAGGATCGACTTGCCTTCGTGCCGGCGCAGGAAGGCGACGATGTGGTCGCCGGCCGGAACGGGTTCGTATGTGCCCTGGGCAAACAGTTCCGGCTCCTCGGCACGCAACTGTAATAACCGCTCGATCACCTGCAGCTTGAGCGAGCCATCGCGCCAGTCGGCCATGTCGAGCGGTGCCGCTTCAACCAGATCGAGAAATTGCCAGCGCGCGATGAAATCGACCGGGCGGCGATTGTCGGGATCGACCATGCTTTGGTCCCACAGTTCCGCCCCCTGATAGATATCGGGCACGCCGGGCACTGTGAGCTTGAGCACCGTCTGGGCCAGCCCAATACGCGCACCCTGCTCGCCGATAATTGCGGCGAAGGCGCGGAATGCCGCGAGGAAGCGATTGTCCTGCCGATCGGCCAGGGCCGTATCGATCAGCGCGCCGAGCGCGGTCTCATAACTTTGGTTCGGCACGGTCCATGAGGAATTGAGGCGCGCCTCACGCACCGATTTGAGCATTGCTGCCTGCAGCCGCTGCCGGAACTGGCCAAGCGCGGCGGTGGGAAGCGGACACGTTTCGGGAAATTCCGCGGGCCAGGCGCCAACCAGCATCTGATAGAAATACCAGAGGTCATTGCGCGTGATGCCGCTGGCGACCGAACCGAGCAGAACGGTCCATTCATCGATCACTTTTTCCCACTCATCTGCGTGGCCGGACAGTGTCAAAATATGCGCGCGGGTGTCCTCGCCGCGCTTGGTGTCGTGGCTGGAGGTGGTCAGCATGGCGTTGGGAAATGTCGCCAGTCGCGCAGCGTTGAAATCGTGGAAGGCGTCGACGCCGATGCAGAAGCGATCCGGGCGCTCGCCGACATCGTTGAGGGCAATCAAGCGGTTATGCCGATAGAGCGCGGTGTCCTCCAGCCCCTTGGCCATCACCGGCCCGCTATATTGCTGCAGCCGGTGAACGAATTCCAAGCTAGCCTCGTTGGCCGGCTCGGCGAGCAAATCTGCCAGGAAATCGAATAGCGCCGGATCGAGCGAGGGAACCGCCCTGCGCGCTTCCCCCAAGGCCACCCCGGCATTGCGCCGATCCAGTTCATTGCTGCCATCGCCGTCGATATAAGTGCGATAGACCGCCATATTGGCCACCAATGCCCTGATCGCATTGCGCAGACCGTTTCGGGTCAGATCACTGGTGGCGTTGCTGCGCACAGCAATATTGCGCGCCAACGTCGCCAGCCGGTCGAGTTCAGCACCCATTTCGGTATCGATGATGGTGAGCTTGGCCTCGCGCTCGATCGCGGTAAAAATGCGCCGCTCGCCGGTGAAATCCTCATAGGCCCGGGTCAGTCTTGCCTCCCCACCGAGATCCGCGCCCAGCGCCGTGAGATGGGCCGAAAATTCATAGCCCGTAGTGCCATCCACCGCCCAATCGGCGCGCAATTGTTCGTGCGGCGCGAGGATTTTCTCGACGAGCAGATAGATTGGGCGCGGCGATTTTTCGCGCAGTTTGAGGGCATAAGCCTTGGGATCGCGGAGGCCGTCGATATGATCGATGCGCAGGCCATCGACCAGGCCCTCTTCGATCAATTGGAAAATCAACCCATGGGCGTGGTCGAACACTTCGGGGTCTTCGATACAGATGCCCGCCAGGTCGTTGACGATGAAGAAGCGGCGATAGTTGATGTCGTCGGCCGCCACCGAATAGCGGGCGACGCGCCAGTGCTGCTGCTTGACCAGGCCATCGAGCCGCTGGTGATCCGCGTTGATCGCGGCGACATCCCCAGGCGCGGGATAGGTCGCGGGATCGAGCGGCAGCAGGCTGGCGCCATCGACCCAGATGGCGAAGCTGTCGGCTTCCCATTTCAGCACGAGACGACCTTGCGCCAGAGCTTCGCCGTAAGAACAGCCCAGGACCGGCACCAGGATTTTGCCGGTCAGGCTGGTATCGACCGGCGTCCAGTCGATATCGAACCAATGGGCATAGCGGCTGGCCTTGCCGAGCTTGAGCACATCGAGCCAATAGGCATTTTCGGTGCCGCCGATGCCCATATGGTTGGGCACGAAATCCAGGATAATGCCCATGTCGCGCTGGCGGGCGGCGGTCGCGAGACGACGGAAATCGTCGAGCGTGCCAAGTTCGGGATTGATCTGGCGATGCTCGACCGTGTCATAGCCATGCGTGCTGCCGGCACGCGCCCGCAGGATCGGCGACAGGTAGAGGTGGCTGATGCCGAGGCGGGAAAGATAGGGAACCAGCGCCAGTGCATGGGCGAACCCGAAATCCTTATTCAACTGCAGCCGGTAGGTGGCGCGCGGAACGGCAGCTGGGGTGGTCATCGAGGGTGGCTTTCGAGACTGGGTTGGTCTGGCAACGGCCTGCAGGCGGTTAGGTTGCCCGCATTTCACCAATTGCGCGGCGCCCGCGCGAAGGCCACTATCGCTGCAACCAGGCACCCGGAGAGCGAGCCGTCATGAAAGTCATAGTCCTTGGCGGCGGCGTGATCGGGGTGAGTTCGGCCTATTATCTGGCCAAGGCGGGCCACGAGGTCCAGGTGATCGAGCGCCAGCCGGGCGTGGCGCTGGAGACCAGCTTCGCCAATGCCGGGGAAGTTTCGCCGGGCTATGCCTCGCCGTGGGCCGCGCCGGGCATTCCGCGCAAGGCGATCAAGTGGCTTTTGATGAAGCATCCGCCTTTGATCGTCAAAGCGGTGGCGGACCCATATATGGTGCGTTGGATGGTCCAGGTGCTGACCAATTGCACGGCGGGGCGCTACGCCACCAATAAGGCGCGCATGGTGCGGGTGGCCGAATATTCGCGCGATGTGCTCAAGGCGCTGCGCGCCGAGACCGGCATCACCTATGACGAGCGCATGCAGGGCACGCTGCAGCTGTTCCGCACCCAGCATCAGGTGGACGATGCACATAAGGACATCGGGGTGCTAGCCCAGTATGGCGTGGCCTATGAGATGCTCGACCGCGCCGGCTGCATCGCCGCCGAGCCGGGGCTGACCGCTTCCGAGGCGCCGATTGCCGGGGGCCTCCGGCTGCCGGGAGACGAAACCGGCGATTGCCATATCTTCACCATCAAGCTCGCCGCGATGGCCGCCGAATTGGGCGTGCAATTCCGCCATGGCGTAACCATCAATGGATTACAGGTCGAGGGCGGGAAGGTTACGGGTGCGCAGACCAGCGCGGGGGTCATAGCCGGCGATGCTTATGTCATGGCCATGGGCAGCTTTTCGCCCCTGCTGGGACGCACGATCGGCATCGACCTGCCGATCTATCCGGTGAAGGGTTATTCGATCACCGCGCCCATCGTGGACGAAGCCACCGCACCAGTTTCGACGGTGCTGGACGAGAGCTACAAGATCGCCGTTACCCGATTGGGTGACCGCATAAGGGTGGGCGGTATGGCGGAACTGTCGGGCTATAATTCCGAGTTGTCGCCGCGTCGCAGGGAAACCCTGGCCTTTTGCGTCAACCAACTCTTCCCCGGCGCGGGCGATACCGCCAAGGCGAGTTTCTGGACCGGAATGCGGCCGATGACGCCGGACAGCACCCCGATCATCGGGGCGAGCAAATTGGCTAACCTGTTCATCAATAGCGGCCACGGCACGCTGGGCTGGACCATGGCCTGCGGCTCGGCAAAGGTCATCACGGCCATGATCTCGGGCACCAAGCCGGATATCGATATCAGCGACCTGGGGCCGGGCCGCTATCGATGAACGACTGATCGGAAACAAATATGGGCGCAGTATTCGTCGATACAGACACCCATGCCAACTTTGTCGCGCGACATCGTGCCCCGCGTCACCTTGCCAATGGTGTTGTGCGGCGCACTGGTTTAACTTTCCGCTGCCGATCTTGATTGGGCTGCAACCGGAGGGACACCATGTTTTTGGGGTTTGATGCTGAAACGCTGGCGCGATTCCAGTTCGCCTTCACCATGAGCTTTCACTTCATCTTCCCCTCGTTCACCATCGGGCTGGCCAGCTTTCTTGCCACGCTGGAAGCGCTGTGGCTGATCAAAAAGGACGACGCATATCTGCGCCTGTTCGATTATTTCAAGACCATCTTCGCCATCGTTTTCGGCATGGGCGTAGTGACCGGCATCGTCATGAGCTACCAGTTCGGCACCAACTGGGCGGTGTTTTCGGACAAGGCGGGGCCGGTTGTCGGCCCGCTGATGGGCTATGAGGTGCTGACGGCGTTTTTCCTCGAAGCCGGGTTCCTCGGCATCATGCTGTTCGGCCGCAAACGCGTCGGCGTGGGCCTGCATTTCTTTGCCACCTGCATGGTGGCGATCGGCACGCTGATCTCGGCCACCTGGATCATCTCGGTCAATAGCTGGATGCAGACGCCGCAGGGCCATGGCTTCAACGCGGCCGGCCAGTTCGTCCCGCTGGACTGGTGGGCGATCATCTTCAACCCGTCCTTCCCCTACCGCCTGGTGCATACGGTACTGGCCTCGTTCCTGACCACGGCCTTCGCGGTCGGCGCGGTAGGCGCCTGGCATCTGCTCAAGAACAAAACCAACCATCCGGCGCGGATCATCTTTTCGATGGCGATGTGGATGGCGGCACTGGTCACCCCGATCCAGATTTTCGTGGGCGACCAGCACGGGCTCAATACGCTGGAGCATCAGCCGGCCAAGATCGCGGCCATGGAAGGCCATTACGAAACCCAGCGGGGCGCGCCGCTGATCCTGTTCGGCATTCCCGACGACAAGGCGGAGGACACCCATTTCGCCATCGAAATCCCCAAGCTGGGCTCGCTGCTGCTGACTCACGATCTGAATGGGGAATTGAAAGGGCTCAAGGCCTGGGCGCCGGAAGACCGGCCCAAGGCGCTGATCCCGTTCTTCACCTTCCGCATCATGGTGGGGCTGGGCGTGCTGATGCTGCTGGTGGGGGCCTGGTCGATCCTGGCGCGCCTTCGGGGCAAGCTATACGAGTGGAAATGGCTGCATCGGGCGGCGTGGGTCATGGGCCCATCCGGGTTCGTGGCGGTGCTGGCAGGCTGGTACACCACCGAGGTGGGCCGGCAGCCCTATACCGTCTATGGCCTGATGCGCACCTCCGAAAGCCTGTCGCCGGTTTCGGCGCCTGCGGTCGGCACCATGCTGATTGCCTTCATCGTGGTCTATTTCGTCGTCTTCGGCGCCGGCATTCTCTACCTGCTGCAATTGATGCGCCGGCCGCTGCAGGCCGGGGATCACGAACTGGACAAAGGGCCGGTCAGGGCCGCCGGCATCAATCCCGGCCCGCATCAGGATACTCCGATGGGAGCCGAACATGGCCATTGACCTTCCCTTCATCTGGGCGGCGCTGCTCGCCTTCGTGGTGCTGACCTATGTGGTGCTCGATGGCTTCGATCTTGGCGTCGGCATCCTGTTCCCGCTGTTTCCCGACCGGGCCGATCGCGACATCATGACCAATTCGGTCGCCCCGGTCTGGGACGGCAACGAGACCTGGCTGGTGCTGGGCGGCGGGGGCATGCTGGCGGTGTTTCCGCTGGCCTATGCCGTCATCTTTCCGGCGCTCTACATGCCGATCATGGTGATGCTGCTCGGCCTGGTATTCCGCGGCGTGGCGTTTGAATTTCGCTGGCGCAGCGGCACCTGGGTCTGGCTGTGGGACTGGGGCTTTGCCATCGGCTCGGTGGTGGCGGGGTTTACCCAGGGCATCGCGCTGGGCGCGTTGGTGCAGGGCATCAAAATGGAAGGCCGCGCCTATGGCGGCGGCTGGTGGGACTGGCTGACCCCGTTCAGCATCCTGACCGGCATTGCAGTGGTCATCGGCTATGCCCTGCTGGGCGCCACCTGGCTCAATCTCAAAACCAGCGACGCTTTGCAGGCGCGCGCAAGGCGGATTGCCCTGTTCACGGGCGCCATCACCTTCGTGCTGATCGGGGTGGTCAGCATCTGGACCTCGACGCTCAACCCGGTCTATTTCCAGCGCTGGTTCGGCTTTCCGACGGCGTTCTTCTCCTCGATCGTGCCGTTGCTGCTCGCGGTGTGCGGCGTGGGGCTGTGGCATGGCTTGACCCATGACAAGCATCTGCAGCCGTTCCTGGCGGCGCTCGGCCTGTTCGTTTTGAGCTTTGCCGGCATCGGCATCAGCTTTTATCCCTATATCATTCCGGGTGCGCTGACCTTCGAGGACGCGGCGGCGCCCGAGAGTTCGCTGATCTTCCTTTTGGTGGGCGCGGCGATACTGGTGCCGATCATCCTGATCTATACCGGCTACAGCTATTGGGTGTTCCGCGGGAAAATCGACCCGCAGGAGGGCTACCATTGATCGCGGTGCGTAAGCTGGGGCCGCGGCTGCTGTGGTTCGTCGGCCTATGGCTCGGCGGCGTCGCGGCGGTGAGCCTGGTGGGCCTCGTGATCAAGCTGATGCTGGGTCATTGAAGTAAGAGATAGAGCCAACCGACATTCCGGTTTGCTTTGGTTTTTGAGAGCCTCGATCTGCCTCCCTCCCCCTTGTGGGAAGGGATTGAGGGTGGGGGTGCTGAACTAACAGCAGGCTCAATACCAAAGGTACAATCTGATAATCCCAGAACCCCCACCCCGCCCCTCCCCCTTGAGGGGGAGTGTTTACCGTGGACTCGCGATGAGGTGCCTGTTGAAGAAGAGTGCGAGTGTGATGTCGAGCATCTGTGCGGTCTTGGAGAAGCGCTTGGACTTGCGCATGAAGCGGGCGAGATTGTCTCGGATCGCGGCATTGGAAGACTCAATCAGATGGGTCTGGGCCTTGGTCTGGATATGGGGCGTGTCTACCCCGAGCCTGTCGAAGGCGATGTGGTAGCAGGAATTGGCATCCGAAAAGATCGTGTCGATCCTGCCCAGTGCCTGGACGGCTAGACCGTTTCACGTTTAGGTAGACGGTCGATATCCTGCGTTAGCGATGTAGTTTGCGCATTCGGTTGGGGCGATAGTGTGGACGAGGTGTCCGAGATGGCGCCATGTGTCTTCGATGGTCCGGCGCTGGGCCATACGCATCCAGTGCTTGATCTTTGAGAAGGTCTGCTCGATGGGATTGAGGTCGGGCGAATAAGGCGGCAGATACCAGAGCCTGGCGCCTCTGGCCCGAATGGCGCGTCCGATCTCGATGGATTTGTGGCTGCCCAGATTGTCCATGACGACGATGTCGCCTGGAACCAGGGTGTCGAGCAATTGCTGATCGATCCAGGCACGGAAGCTCTGGCCGTTAATGGGACCATCGAAGACGCAAGGCGCCACGATGCGGTCGCAGCGCAGGGCTGCCACGAAGGTCATGGTGCGCCAATGGCCATGAGGCGCCAGCCCGCGCACGCGCTGCCCCCGGATCCCCCATCCCCGGATCGGGGCCATGTTGGTCTTGATCCAGGTCTCATCGATGAACACCAGCCGGCTGGGATCGAGATAGGGCTGGATGCTCTTCCAGCGTTGCCGCCGCCGGGCGATGGCGGCCTGGCCCTGCTCAAGCGCGAACAGGACTTTTTTTAAAGCTCAGTCCCTCACGCTTCAAAAACAGCCACACGCCATTGTGCGACACCGTCACCCCGCGCGCCGCCAGTTCATCCTTCAATCCATGCAGCGTCAGATGCGGAGCCTGGGCGATCCGCTCCAGGATGAACGCTCGATGCGCATCCAGGATCGGCCGGCGGCGCCCACCCATCTTGTCAGGGGCCACCGAGCCGGTCTGCCGATAGCGCCGGCTCCACTTGATCGCCGAGGATTCCGAAACCCCGAACCGCAATGCCGCCGACGCACAGCTTGCCCCTGATAGGACAGCCGCAACCACACGCTCACGAAGATCAATCGAAAGAGGGCTTGCCATGAGATGCTGGCCTCCTCACCCAGCCAGCATCTTAAATCACAACTCAAACCAAAACGGAATCCCAGGAGTCAGTAAAAGCGTGAAACGCTCTAGTCGGTAGATGGCGGTGGCGCTGTCGACGCCCTTGTCGCCGATATGATAGGCCACGACCCGTTTCAGGCGTCGGCTATAGACGGTCCAGACGACGGCCCGCTGCGTTTTTTTTGAATGATCGTATAGATTTCGTCCATCTCGATCACATCGCCCTGAGCCTGTGCGCACACAGCTGGGGCCACCTGCTCGGCCAGGCGGGCCTGCACCGCAGCGTGTTCCTTGCGGATCCATTTAAGCACGCCGGCCGGTGAGGCACCGACAAACTTGGCGATCTTGCGGATGCCCACGCTGTTCACATACATCTTCAGCGCCAGGGCTTTGGTCTGCGCGCTGAAGCGGGGCGGCTTGTCGGTGCAGTAACGGCCGCAATCGCGGCACCTATAGCGTTGATGGCCATCCTTGGGGCCAGTCTTGATCAGGTTGCCACCCTGGCAGCGCGGACAATCCATCATTCCTCTCCCGGCAAATCACCCATTCTCAAACCACACTAGAATCCCCAAAACGCTCAAAGTAAACACTCCCCATCAAGGGGGAGGGAGAAGAAGGGAGTTCCCGATATGGGCCCGATTTCCCCGAGCTGCCGTCACCGCCTAAAGTCGGCCCGGCACGTTCACAAAACTGTCATGTGACGGGCATAGGGATGCGCCGTTTCAGGGCTCCCATTGCATGAATTTCATTTCCACAAACGCACGCTGGCTTGGCCGTGTCCGACACACGGGCTCGCGCTGAACTATGGCGATACGCCGGTATTGCGCGGCGTTGACCTGGCTCTGACCAAGGGCAGCACGCTGGCGCTGCTGGGGCCGTCCGGCTGCGGCAAGACCACATTGCTGCGCCTGCTGGCGGGCCTGCTGACGCCGACGCGCGGCTCGGTGTCCATTGGCGGCCAGGTGATGGCCGATGCCGAAAGCGGGCGCTTCGTGCCGCCGGAAAAACGCGGCCTGGGCATGGTGTTTCAGGATTATGCGCTGTGGCCGCATATGAGCGTGGCGCGCAATGTGGCGTTTCCGCTGGAAATGGCGGGCGTCAGCCGCGGCGAAATCACCCGGCGGGTCGATGCGGCTTTGGAGCGTGTCGGGCTGGGCGGTTATGCCCAGCGCAGCCCGGGCGATCTGTCCGGCGGCCAGCAGCAGCGCGTGGCCATTGCCCGCGCCATTGTCGGCGAGCCGCGCCTGGTGCTGTTCGATGAGCCGCTGTCCAATCTCGACCGCGAACTGCGCGAGCAATTGGCGGTGGAACTGGCGCAACTGGTCACCAGCCTGTCGCTGACCGCGGTTTATGTCACCCATGACCAGGGCGAAGCCTTCACCATTGCCGATAAAGTCGCGGTGATGCATGGCGGCGAAATCGTGCAGCTCGATACCCCGCAAATGCTGGTCGATGCGCCCAACAGCGCCGTGGTCGCCGAATTCCTCAAGCTGGGCAGCGTGTTGCCCGCCGATATCGCGTGCCGATGGCTGGTATCTGCGCAATACCGATATCCGCCTCGCCGACAGCGATGCGTTCGGCGCACCTGCCGCCCGCGTGCTGCTGGCGCGCAAGGCGCTGCGGCTGGCTCCGGCGTCCGAAGCGACCATCCAGGGCCGTGTCATCGCAGGCGCAATTTCGCGGCGATATCTACAATCTCACGGTCGCGCTCGGCGATCCGAACCACCCGGTTCTGGTGCAGGCCACCAGCGAGGCGCGTTGCGCGGCCGGGGAAAATATCGGGATCGCCATCGATCCCCAAGGTCTTCGCTGGTTCCCGGCGATGTAGCGTCAAGCAAAGGAAAACTTCATGCTGAAATCCGTTCTGTTCGCCTCCGTGGCAGGCGTCGCCCTGCTCGCCAGCCAGGCAGCCTATGCCGATATCACCGTTTACACCGCCGGCCCGGCCCCGCTGATCGAAAAGCTCGCTGCCGGCTTCACCGCCGAAAGCGGCGTCAAGGTCAACGTGTTCCAGGCCACCACCGGCCAGGTCATGGCGCGTATCGAAGCCGAAGCCGCCAATCCCGTCGTCGACGTGCTGATCTCGGCTTCGTGGGATACCGCGACCGATTTCGCCAGCCGCGGCTGGCTCGTTCCCTATACCAGCCCGAATGCAGCGACCGTTCCTGATTTCCTCAAGAACGATACCGCCGTCGCCCAGGGCGTTTCGGCTCTCGCCATTGCCTGGAACCCGGCCAGCGGCACCCCGAAGCCGGCCGAATGGAGCCGACCTGACCAAGCCGGAATACAAGGACCTGGTCAACATTCCTGATCCCGCTCTGTCCGGCTCCTCGTTCGAGCTGACCGCCGCGCTGCAGGCTGCCGATGGCTGGAAGCTGTTCGAAGACCTCGACGCCAATGGCGCCATGGTTGCCGGCGCCAATGCCGAAGCGCTGAACCCCGTGCTGCAGGGCGCCAAGGCCGCCGTGTTCGGCGCCGTGGACTACAACGTCATCTCGGCCAAGAAGAAGGGCGAATCGATCGAAGTGATCTTCCCGGCTTCGGGCACCGTGATCGCGCCGCGCCCGATGATGATCCTGAACTGGTCCAAGCAGCAGGACGACGCCAAGAAGTTCGTCGATTACGTGCTGTCCGATGAAGGCCAGGCCACCGTCGCCGGTGCCGATCTGATGCCGGCCCGTTCCGACATTCCGGCCGACCGTCCGCTGATCGCCGACCTCAAGATCCTGACCATCGATACCGATGCGGTCTATGCCAAGCGCGACGAAACGCTGGCCCAGTTCGCCGATATCTACGCAAAGTAAGACACGATAGATGAAGGCGAATGGAATTGGCGGCGCATCGGCGGCCCTCTGGATTGCCGGTATCGGCCTGGTCCTGATCGTCGCGGTTCCATTCGTCTTCATCATTCTGCAGGCCATCTTTCCCAATCTGGGCAGCGGCCTCGCTCGATGCCCCCTTCAGCCAGATCGCCGACACGCTGGGCGATCCCAGGCTGATCCGCATGAGCTGTCAACACCATTGGCCTGGGCATCGCCGTGGCAGTGCTGTCGGCGCTGATCGCGGTGCCGCTGGCCGTCTGCCGGGCGCTGTTCAAGGTGCCGGGCGCGCCGATCTGGGACGCGCTGATGCTGGTCCCCTTCATGATCCCGCCCTATATCGCCACGCTGGGCTGGATCATGAGCCTGCAGCCGCGCGGCTATCTGCAGCAGTTGATCGGCTTCAATCTCGGAGGCTTCCTGTTCTCGCTGCCGGGCATGTACCTTCGTCATGGCGCTGAGCCTGCTTTCCGGTCGTCTATTTCGCCGTTTCGCGGACGCTGGAAAGCGTTGGCGCCCGTTATGCCGATGTGGCGCAGGTGTTCGGCGCTTCGCCCTCCCGCGCCTTCTGGCGCATCACCCTGCCGCTTTCCACGCCCGGCCTTGCCGCCAGCCTGTTGCTGGTGTTCGCCATGGCCATCGAGGAATATGGCACGCCCGCCAAGCTGGGGCGGCAGGCCGGTTTCGAGGTGCTGGTGACCGGCATCGACCAGCGCGTATCCGACTGGCCGGTGGATTTGCCGGGCGCTTCGATCATGGCGCTGACGCTGGTCGCGCTGTCGCTGGTCGCCTTCCTCGTGCAGCGCTGGGTGGTGCTGCGCCGCTCCTACGAAACCACCACCGGCAAGCCGCAAGCCATCGTCAAGCGCCCGCTCGGGCGGCTGACGCTGCCGGTGCTGCCGGGCTTTACGCTCGTGGCGCTGCTGGCAACCGGCGTGCCGCTTGCTGCCATCCTGCTCACCGGCCTATCGCGCACGCTGTCGGGCGGGCTGGCCTTCAGCAATATGGGCTTGCAGAATTTCATCGCAGATTTTCCAGAACGGCGCCGGCGCGCTGCTCGCGCTTGGGCAATTCGCTCGCGCTGGGCATCGCCACGGCGCTGGTGACGGGCCTGCTCGGCGCCATTGCCGCCTATGTGGTGACCAAGACCCAGGCACGGGGCCGCATGGTGCTGGATATCCTGACCATCCTGCCCAATGCGCTGCCCGGCGTCGTCGTTGCCGTGGGGCTGATCCTGTCGTGGAACCAGCCCATCCTGCCGATCACGCCCTACAATACGCCGCTGATCCTGCTGCTGGCCTATTGCTGCATCCTGCTGCCGCAGCCGGTGCGCTATACGGCGGCGGCGTTCCTGCAGATCGGCGGCAATCTGGAAGCGGCGGCGCGGGTCAGCGGCGCGTCCAGCCTCGTGGCGTTCCGGCGTATCCTGCTGCCGCTGATCGCGCCCAGCCTGATCGCTTCGATGCTGCTGGTCTTCGCCGTCGCCTCGCGCGAACTGGTCGCGTCGCTGCTGGTGGCCCCGGTCGGCATGATGACGGTATCGACCTTCATCTGGCGCCAGTTCGAGCAGGGCTCGGTTGGCCTCGGGATGGCCATGGCGCTGCTGGCGATCATCCTGACGACATTGATCCCGCTGGGCGTCCTCGCCGCCATGCGCCGCGGGCCGATGCTGTAGGGCCAAGGTCAGCGCCGCAATGCCTGTTTCAATTCCGCCACGATCTCCGCGCTGGTTTGCTTGCCCGCCGGATTGGCAAAACCCAGCCTGGCGGCGGCGCTGTCGGCGGAACTGGCAGGGGCGGAACAGGAGGCATGGACCTGGGTCAGCGGGAGGCGATCCAGCAGCGTGCCGATATTGGCTGGGCGCACGCCTGAGCCGGCCATGATGACGAGGCGGCCGGCGGCGCGCTCGATCATCCTGGCAATCGTATCGATGCCCTCCGCGGCCTGGAGTGCGCCGCCCGAGGTCAGGATACGCTCGAAGCCGAGGGACGCGGCCACGTCCACCGCAGCGTCGAAATCGGGCACCAGATCCACAGCGCGGTGCAAGGTGGTGCCGAGGCCCTGGGCATGAGCCATGAGCTTGGCCAGCATGTCCTCATCGAGCGCGCCACCGGCACGGCTTGCGCCCAGCACCACGCCGGCCAGCCCTGCCTCACGGATGGCATCGATTTCGGCGCGCATGACATCGAGATCGGCAGCGCCGAAGATGAAATCGCCGGGGCGCGGGCGGATCATGGCATAGACGGGGATCGGGGCGAGTGCGGCGTGGCGGATCAGGCCTGGGGATGGGGTCAGGCCGCCCAGTTCGAGGGCTGAACAGAGCTCGATCCGGTCGGCGCCGCCGGCGATGGCGGCAGCGAAGCCATCGGCATTGTCGACGCATACTTCTAGAAGAATATCAGACATTTACGGACTCCAGGCCGAGGATGGCGGCGCCGATCAGGCCCGGTTCGACTCGGCATTGGCCGGGCACTACCAGGGGTTCGTCGGTGCGGCGCAGGATGCGGGTGCGCACGGTACGATCCAGCAGGTCGATCAGGGCCGGGACATTGGCGAGGCCACCGCCGACGGGGACGATGGAAGCGCCGACGACGTTGATGACCAATGCCAGTGGGGACGCTACCAAATCGGCCCAAACGTTAACAGTTCGTGTCACGGATGCGTCCCCTTGCTGCCACGCCGCGATGATTTCGGTACTGGTGGCGGTGATGCCGTGGATGTGCTGGTGCAGCCGCTCGATGCCGCGGGCGGCGCCAATGGTATCGACGCAGCCAACCTGGCCGCAGCCGCAGGGGAAGCGGGGAATGGCGATGGGCGGGGTGCCGGCGCTGGTCGCGGTGGCTGGGCCATGGCCCCATTCGCCGGCAAAGCCACCGGCACCGTTGACGATGCGGCCATCGACCACGAGGCCCCCGCCAACGCCGGTGCCCAGGATGACGCCGAAGACCACGGCATGGCCGCGCCCTGCCCCAGCGCCAGCTTCGGCAAGAGCAAAGCAATCGGCGTCGTTGGCGACGAGGACGGGCTTGCCCAATTGGGCGGAGAGATCGGCGGCCAGGGTGCGGCCATCGATGCAGGGGATGTTGGCGACCTTGATGCGCCCGTCGCGTGGATCGACCACGCCGGTAATCGAGATCGACACCGCCTTGGCGTCGGGCGCGTGGGCAACCACGGCGGCGATGGCCGCGTCGAACGCGGCACGATCATCAAGCGGGGTGGGGATACGCTCAAGCAGCGTGATGGCGTCCGGGCTGGTGGCGATGGCGCCCTTGATGGCCGAGCCGCCAATATCGATGCAGATGATCATGGTGACCTATAATTTCTCAGGATAACGCTGGCGAAACAGAGCCGTAGCCGATTGCCGATTCGAGCAGACATGATAGTTGAAGGATCGTCGCCGGTGATTGAGGAAATCCTGTTCCGATACCGCCCGGCGCAACAGGAACACGGGGACGCAACGCCAATGGCGCAAGAGAGTGGACGCCCGGCCGCCCCAACGATTACCGACGTGGCCCAGCTGGCCGGCGTATCGCGCGCCGTCGCTTCCCGCGCGCTGTCGAGCGAGAAGCGCCCGGTTTCGGCCGATAAGCGCGAGCGCGTAATCAAGGCGGCGGCGGAGTTGGGCTATAAGCCCAACCTGTTGGCCCAGAGCCTGACCAAGAAAACCGTCAATCTGGTCGCCGTAGTGGTCAACCATATCCATGACCTGTCCGATCTCGACCTGTTCGACCTGCTGCTCGATGCGATCCAGTCGATCGGCAAGCAGGTGATCCTGATCCGCGTCGGCTCGGTGGGGCGCGTCGAGGAATTTTTGCGCAATGGCGTCGCCTATCATGTCGATGCGGCGCTGGTGTTTTCCGATTTCGCCGATGCACCGACGGTACGCCGCATGTTCCGCTCCGACCATGTGGTGATGCTCAATGGACGCCACGATGCGCTGTCGCCGGCGGTGATCGCCGACCATGCCAGCGGCATTGGGCAGGCGGTTGCGGATGCGGCAGGCAAGGGCGTGCGCACTGCGGCGCTGGTCACCGGGCGCAATTCGTCGCTGGTGGAACTGGCGCGGACGCAGGCTTATAAAACCGCCCTGGCGCAAAGCGGGATCGAACTGGTCCGCGAGATACAGGGTGATTACTCCTATGAAAGCGGGCTGGCTGCTGCAGCAGCAATGGCCGGCAGCGCGATGCCCGATGCCGTGTTCTGCTCGTCCGATGCCATGGCGATGGGCGTGCTGGATGCCCGTCGGGAGGATTTTCCGCAGAACCGCCCGCAGCGGTTCCGGCTCTATGGGTTCGACAATCTGTCGCTGACCGATTTCGCCGCCTATCCCATCGCCTCGATTGGCTATGACAAGGCGGTCTATGTGGAGCAGGTGGTGCGGTTCCTGATCGATCCGCAGCGGTTCCAGCCTGGGGATAAGCCGGTGCTGGTGCCGACGACATTCGTGCCGCGGGCGACGGCTTGAGCGTTCGCTGAGCGGGTTCCCCTCCCCCTTGAGGGGAGGGGTTAGGGGTGGGGGTTCTGGGCTTTCAATTTAGCCTATACCTCTGGATGAGCCCCTTGATAGTTCAGAACCCCCACCCTCAATCCCTCCCCTCAAGGGGGAGGGAGGCAGATCGTGCGTGTGACGCGTCTTCAGCTTACCAAAGCGGCGTCAGAGCCGGCGGGTTGGCGCTTTCGCCCCACCACTTCTTGTAATTGGCTTCGTAGGCGCCCGACTGGATGTATTCGGAAACGAACATATCAAGCCAACGCACGAATTCCGGATCGCCCTTGGCGACGGCGATGCCGATCGGGTCGTTGGAATAAAGGCCCGGCAGGGTCACCAGGTTTTCGTTGGTGGTGGCGAGGTAATCGAGCAGCGACGAGTCCTCGATAGCCGCGTCGGCACGCTTCTGCTGCAGCAGCAGCACGCCATCGGGGGAGAAATTGTCGGTATAGACCAGCTCGGCCTCGGGAGCGGCCTTCTTCAGGAAGGCTTCGCCGGTGGTGCCGCGGCCGACAACGACCTTCTTGCCAGCCAGGCCTTCAAGCGAGGTGATGCCGGCATCCTTCTGCACGATGATGCGCAGGCCAGCCCGGTTGTAGGGGATGGAGAAGTTGACGGACTTGGCGCGTTCGAGCGTCGCCGAAGTATTAGCAACGACGATATCGAGCTGGCCGGCGACCAGCATGGAAACGCGGGCATCGCCCGACACGTCGGTGAATTCCACTGGCACGCCCAGCTTTTCAGCGATCATGGTGGCAACGTCGACGTCATAGCCGACGGGATTGTTCTGGGCATCGCGGAAGCCGATCGGCTCGCCGCCGAGCGACACGCCGATGCGCACGGTGCCGCGCGAGCGGATATCGTCGATCATGCCGGCGGTGGCCGGAACGACTGTGCTGGCGACCAGCGCCAGCGCGGCCAGGGTAGTCAGAATACGCTTCATTGCAGTTCTCCCTTTTAGATAGATGATTTGTCCGCCGTCCGGCGTTCCGGCGCGGCCATTTTCGGATCCCAGTACCAATAAAAGATATCGTCCGGGCATCTGAAGCTCACGACCCTGTGGTTACCAGCAGCGTCGATCGCATGGATGACGACCCCTGCCAGAAACCCGGTGGTCAATTCGGCAAGCTCCTCGACCGCCAGCTTGATGGCATCGTCGAGAGAATATCCCAGCTTCATGGCCAGCACGATGGTGCGCGAGGTGGCGCAGCGCATGGTCATTTCGCCGGTATGGGTGCACGCGGCGGCGCCATAGCGGCTATCGGCGTAAAAACCGGCCCCGGGAATTGGCGAGTCGCCGAGACGACCCGGATATTTCCAGGCCCAGCCGGAGGTGGAGGTGGCCACCGAAATGGTATCGGTCAGGTCCTGCGAGAGGAACACCGTGGTGTCGCGCACGCGCTCGGGATCGGTGATGGTGCGGCTGAGGGGCGCCAGCGCAATATTGGGAAATGCGGCCAGCTCCTCCGGCGTCAGTTCCTTTTCCAGCCGTTCCCACCAGACGCGCTTGCTGTCTTCGTAGAGGGTTTCGTCCACGGAGAAACCGATTTCACTGGCAAAGCGGCGAGCGCCATCGCCCGTCAGCATGACATGGGGCAGGCGTTTCATCACTTCCAGCGCAAGGGCGGAGACAGGAAGCGTATCGGGGACGGCGCCGACGCTGCCCACTTCGCGGGTGGTGCCGTTCATGACGCCGGCGTCGAATTCCATCTTGCCCAGCATATTGGGCCAGCCGCCAAAGCCGACCGAGCGGACGCGAACATCGCGCTCGACATAGCCCATGCCCGCGACCATGGCCTCAAGGCCCGGCGCGCCGGACTTGAGCATGTCGATAGTGGTCGGAAAGCCCGGATAGGCTTCGACATTGGCGAGCAATTGCATGAGGCTAGTCTTTCCGCATCTTGGAGAGGAACTGCGCGATGCGCGGATTGGCGAGGCCGCCATCGGCAGCGAAGAATTGATCGGTCGGCAAATCGACCACCAGCCGGCCTTTTTCGAGGAAGACCACGCGCGAGGAAATGGTGCGCGCGAACTCGATTTCGTGGGTGACGAACACCATGGTGGTGCCCTCCTTGGCCAGCTTGGCGAGAATGCCGAGCACTTCGGAGGTCATTTCGGGGTCGAGCGCGGAGGTGACTTCATCGAGCAGCAAATAGCGCGGCTTCATCGCCAAAGCCCGGCAGATGCCGACGCGCTGGCGCTGGCCGCCCGAGAGCTGGCTGGGGAAAGCATCGGCGCGATCGCCGAGCCCAACCGAGGCCAGCAGCGCCCTGCCCTCGGCTTCGGCTTCGGCCTTGGGGCGCTTGAGCACTTCGATGGGCGCCAGGGTGATGTTCTGCAGCGCCGTCATGTGCGGATATAGATTGAACATCTGGAACACGGTGCCGCTGCGCTTGCGCGCCTCGGCCAGTTCCTTGGGCTTGGACACATCGAAATCGTCGACGGTGATGCTGCCGCCATCGAGGCGTTCCAGCCCATTGATGCAACGGATCAGGGTGGATTTGCCCGAGCCGGACGAGCCCAGGATCGACACCACTTCACCCGGCGACACGCTTAGATCGACACTATCGAGGACGGTGACGCTGCCGAAAACCTTGTGGACCGATTGTGCCTTGATCATGGATCAGAGACCTTTCCATGCGGTATGGGCCCGCAGGCGCCGTTCCAGAGTTGCGCCGGCATAGGCGATGAGCTTGGCGGTCAGATAATACAACACCCCGACCACGGCCCAGACGATGAAGGGCTTGAGCGTGCGCAGGTTGAGGATATTGCCGATCTTGGTCAGGTCCATGACCCCGATCACCGAAATCAGCGAGGTGACCTGCAACTGGTTGACCAAAAGCCCGGTCAGCGGGCCGATGGCGAAGGCCATGGCTTGCGGGGCGATGATGTGGCGCAGCACCTGCCATTTGGTCAGCCCGAATGCGCGCGCAGCCTCGATCTGGTCGCGGCCGATGCTTTCGATGGACGAGACGGCGATGACATAGACGAAGGCGGCGGTATTGCCCGAAAGCGTGATGACGGCGGCCTCGACCGGCCCCAGATTGATCCGGAAGAAGGCGGGAAAGCCGAAGAACACCAGGAACAGTTGCACCAGCACCGGCGAGTTCTTGAGGATTTCGGCGATGACGGTGATCACCTGGGTCAACACCGGCACGCGATAGAAGCGGATCACGGCCCAGCCGGAGCCGACGACGAGCCCGATCAAGGTGGTGGCCAGGAACAGGGCGACGGAGACGCCAAGGCCCTGTGCCAGCAGGACGATATCGAAGGGGGTGAACTCGGTATAGCGCATCAGCGAACCGCCTCCCCGAGATCGCGATTGAGCCGGCGATGCAGCGCTGCGATCAGCAATGAGACGGCGTAGGTGAGTGCCGCATAGGCCACCAGCAGCACGACATAGACCTCGAACGGCTTGAAGGTATCGGAAGCGACGATCTTGGCGGTGCCGGTCAACTCGTTCAGCGTGATGGTGGACAGGATCGACGAGGTCAGGATCAGGTTGATGAACACCGAGCCCATCGGGCGCACCGACGTGCGCAGGGCCACGGGCAGCACGATCTTGGTGAAGGTTTTGGTTTTGGACAGGCCGCTGACCTGCGCCGCCTCGATGATGCCCGGCTCGATGGCGAGAATGCCCGAACGGATCACGTCCGAAGTGAAAGCGCCCCCGGCAATCGACAATGCCACCACCCCGGTGGTGAAGGCGTCGATATAGATGCCGATTTCAGGCAGCCCGTAATAGAAGAAGAACAGTTGGACGATGAACGGGATATTGCGGAACAGATCGGCGTAGATCGCGGCGGCCCGGCGCAGCAGCCCGTTGGCCGAAGTGCGCGCCACGGCCATGAGCGCCCCCAGGATCAGGCTGCCGAGCAATGCCAATGCACAGACCTGCGCCGTGAGCCACGCGCCTTCCAGCATAAACGGCAGATGAGGCACCAGGATCGAGAGGTCTATCCGCATAGGCCTTCACACTATGAAATCGGTTTCACTTTTGCCGGAGCCAAGAGGTTTGTCAAGGCGGCATAGGCAGGTTTCGTCACCGCTCAATTGTTGGGCAGGACTAATTGACGTTCAACTTGGCGCTGTGGGTGGTGAGCCCGGATCTGATCCCCTCCCCCTTGAGGGGAGGGTTAGGGTGGGGGTTCCAGGCTTTCAATTTAGCCTATACCTCTGGATGAGCGCATTGATAGTTCAGAACCCCCACCCTCAATCCCTCCCCTCAAGGGGGAGGGAGGCAGATCGAGGCTCTCAATGCCCAGTGGTAAATTGAATGGCGCGTCAGCCCTACAGCGCGTTTTCCCTGACCTTGGAAGACAAAAAGGTCAGCACCAGGATGCGGATATCGAACCACAGCGACCAGTTCTCCACATAATGGAGATCGTGCAGCGTGCGTCCTTCGATCTGCTCATGCGTGGTGGTATCGCCCCGGAAACCATTGACCTGCGCCCAGCCGCTGATGCCGGGCTTGATGCGCTGCCGCTGGGCGTAACGCTCGAAGCGGAGCGCCAGTTCGGCATCGTGGGAAATGGCGTGGGGCCGCGGACCGACCAGGCTCATATCGCCAAAAAGGACGTTCAGCAGTTGCGGCAATTCATCGATGCTGGTACGGCGCAGAACGGCGCCAATCGGGGTGATGCGTTTGTCGCCGGCCTGCGCCTGCCGCATCGAACGACCGTCTTCCATGACGCTCATCGAGCGGAATTTATAGATCAGGAAGCTCCTGCCATTGAAGCCGCGGCGCTCCTGCATGAACAGCACCGGCCCAGGGCTGTCCAATTTGATCAGTATGGCCACGACCAGGAACAGTGGCGATAGCAGCACCAAACCGAACGATGCGCCGGCAATATCGAAAGTGCGCTTCAGCAAACGCCCGGCATCGCCGATGGGCTTGGCCTGGACGCGACCGGGTTGGGTGGCGCCCAGCGGCAGCAGATCGACCAGCATCTGCCGTTCATTGCCGATATCGGGGGCAAGCATGACATTGAGCGCGTAGGAGCGAAACGGCTCGACAAGGGGGGCAAGCGCGGCCTGGTCGTCGGGCGCACCGACCAGCAGCACGGTATCGCAGCGGGCCTCGACGCAGTCGCGGGCGAACGCCGCCACCCTGGGCTGGGACAGCCCAACCGATTTCATGTCATCCATGGCCAGCGACCGCACGACCTGGGCGCCTTGGCGCCATACCTGAACATCCTGGCGGAATTGCACCAGATCGGACGCACGGCCAATCAGGGCTACCCGTTCGATCTGCAGCCGGCCGCTGCGCATGAGCCAGGCGCTGAAAAACAGGAAACCCAGATGCGCTCCAGCCAGTCCAAGTCCGGCTGCCAGCGGCAGGGCCCAGCCGCCTTCCAGCTCCAGCGAACCGGACAACACCAGGACGGAGAGGAGTACTGCGGCGCCCACCAGCCAGATCAGGATCGAGCGCTGCATCATGGGGCGGCTGGTGGCCAGGGAGCGCAGGAACTGTGCGGAGGCCAGGGCACAGCTGACGCCGTAGCTGGCGCCCACGATCACCGCTAGGGAGACGCCCTGCACCGGATCGGAATGGGTGCGCAGCACGAGCAGCGCCAGGCCGATCGCAAGCAGGCCTTCGATAAAGCCAACGGCGTAACCGAAATAGGTTCGGCTCGGAATCCGGTAGCGACGCCGACGCCGGGCCTCCACAGGCCAATGGTGCAAAATATCTTGAGTCATTGCTGCATCCGCCTGCCGCATATCGAAAGCCACACCGTCCCCGCATGGCCTTGGCGGTCCACGGCAGCTCTCTTCACAGTGGATTTAGCATCGAATCGGCGCAGGGGCGACTGGCTAACTCGCTGTGGGGTTAATCGCTAAAATGCCGTTTATTTCGGCTTCGCTCTTGTCGAAACAGACTGTGGTGGTCACCCCGGTGGAACCCACCTCACCGCTCCACACGATGCGATCGGCAGGCTCCTTATGGCCGAAGCGGCTCGAAACCCAACCGCCCCCGGCGGGCTCACCGCCACGCAGGATGCGAATGGCGTGGGTTGGCAAGACCAGCCGACATACCGGCTGTCCCGCACGGCTGATCGCCACGACATTGTGAGTGACCTGTCCGCGCAAATCGGCGGCAAGCTGGAAGCTCAATTGGCTGGGAAAAGGCGAGTTGGCACCTAGCAGGCGATCCTCAATGGCCAAGCCCTGCTCCACCAGGCCGATGGCCCGCTGGTGGAGTACGCCGAACCGGCGCTGGTAGCCATCGTGGGACCCGATGATCCGCTCCTGGGTTGCGGTCTCCAGTCGCGCCACGGCTTTGTGCGACCAGTTGAATGCACCGGCGGCGAGGCTTTGGCCGGTGTCAGCCAGTGTCAAAGTATTGTGGGCCTGGGTCGAGCGGAACCAGGTCCGCCACGCGCCGCCCCCCTGATAGCGGTAGGTGCCGGGATCGACCAGGACCGGCTGCCCATCGAGGGCGAGCCAGAGCGACAGTGCATCGGCGTGTCCGTGCGCCGCGATCGACAGATAGCCGAGCGGACCGTGATCGAATACCGCATGGATATCGTGCCCGGCATGCCGCTGCCGCCAGATGGTATAGCCGCCCTCGGGGAATGTGCGGGCGCCACTGGCAATGGTGTCGAGCATGGCTGGCGCGGCAAAGAGTGCGTTGCGTAGGGTTTCGGGAGGCGCAATGGGGGCACTTTGCTGCAGGAAGCCGCGGATCGCCACGGCGACGGAGGCGGGATAATCGCGTTCAGGCTGGCACAGCGTGATCGCGCGTCCTTCGTCGTCATCGCCGATGGAAGGCACCGTGCCGTCGGGCCCGGCGAGCCAGAAGATGAAATCGGCGAACTGGTCCAACCGGGCGGTGACCTCAGATCGGAAAGGGGTGCCCGCGTTCTGTGCCACCAGCGCGCAGAGCAGCGCCATTTCGGCGGTGAACGCAGCGTAGGTCGGGGTCTGTTCGGCGCCCACCCCGTCGGGCAGGATCTGCTTGGTCACCTCAAGCTCGATTTCCGCCTGCGTGGCGGTTGCGCCGGGCTTGTCCCCCAAGGCCACGGCGATCAGGTAACTGCCGGCCAGTTCGGCCATCAGGTGATTGTTGGCCGATGAAAAATGCGATGGAAAGCGCTTCAGCCAGAATGCGCTGGCGCGCAGGATGGCCCCGATCCGGCCCAGCGTCGGCGCGGACAAGCGTTCGCCGCAGAACGATATCACGATCAACAGGCTGATCGCCCGCAGGCCCACTTCGATCCCCGATGCCCAGCCGATGCCGCGAAACGGCGGATTGGCGGTGTGCCAGCTTGCGATGGCCTGCTCGATGGCGGCGAGTTCCGCTGTACCTCTACTCAGCGCGACCTGCGCGGCGAGCGGCTGCAGGAACTGCAGCCGGTTGATTTCCCAGGCATATTTAATATCGCCGACCCCGGTGGTCTGGCGGTAATCGATGTCGAAGCAATAGGTATCGGCGCCCGGCCAAGCCTTGGCGGTATCGGGCGACAACCGCCATAACGATGGTGGAAACAGGTCCGTTGACGCGCGTTGCGGCCATTGCAGGCCAAGCGCGGCAAAACGGCCATCCAATACGGCCTCTGCTGCCATGGCGATCGCGGGTTGCGGCGTTGCCGCCAGCAGTGCGGCTTGCAAACCGGGCAAGGCGATCGGCAATTGCCCATCATCGGCAAAGCGATCCCAGCCTTCATGGCGGTTCCGCGAGGCCGAACGGTGCCGGGTTTCGACCAGCCGGTGCACGATTTCACCGGCGCTCATATTGCGCAGCCGCGCCAGATACCATCCCAGATTCATCGGAACCCGCCAGCGGCATATACCATGTCATGGGAAACCGGGCGGCGCGCGCGCGTCATGCTGCTAAAAACCCTGGTAGCGGGCAATCGAGCGCCCGCCAGAATACGGAGCCCGGCCTTGATGAACCGCAGTTTGCGCATCGCCCTGTTCAGCCTCCTCGCCGTGGGGACCACGCAAGCTGCGCCGTTGGCGCTGCATCGCGGCATTGGCGTACACGATCTGCTCAACTGGGCACCCCTTGATTCCTCGGGAAATTATCGGCAGCCGCCCTATAACACCACCCAAGAATGGCTGAGCGGTTACCGCCCGCTTGCCGATTGGCCCGCCGAGGATCAATTCACCCGCATCAAGGGCTTCGGCTTCGATTTCGTGCGGCTTTCGGTCGATCCGGGTCCCTTGCTCGTCGAAGACAAGGCGCAGCGGCAGGCGGCCCTGCAGGTGCTGCAAAACAGCGTCCAGCACATCACCGATGCCGGGCTCAACGTGGTCTTCAACCTGCATCCCAATACGCAGGTCGAGGCCTATGCGCCCATCACCATCGAGCAGGTATCCGGCTCGCCCGAAATCGCGCGCTATACCGCGATGGTGGCCGAGGTGACGGCAATGCTGGTGCCATTCGGCGCCGACCGCGTCGCCATCGAGCCGTATAATGAACCGCAATATTATCCCTGCGATGCGAGCGGCACCGATGATTGGCAGGCGATCCAAACCGCGCAGGTGCAAGCGATCCGCGCCGTCAGCACGGAGGTGACCATCATCGCCACCGGAGCCTGTGGCGGCGATATCGATGGGCTGATCAATCTCGACGCCACCGCATTCGACGATCCCAATATCCTCTATAGTTTTCACATGTACGAGCCCCATAGCTTCACCCATCAGCGGCTCGACAATGGTTGGGCATCGGGGCTTCCCTGGCCGGCCAGCGCGCGCAGCCGCAAGGATGCCGAGGCCGCGCTGACGGCAAGGATGGACGCTGCGGGCATTGGCTTTCTGGAACAGCAGGGCAATTGGCTGCAGCTTGCCGGCGACATCGACGATTACTATGCCACGGGCTATGGCGAGGCGCAGATGGCCGCGCTGTTCGCGCAGGCCGTCGCGTGGGCCAAGACCCAAGGCATCGCGCCCGAGCGGCTGTTCATGGGCGAATTCGGGGTTATCGAAATGACCGCCAAAGGCGATTCAGGCGCGCTGCGGGAAGATCGTGACCGCTACATCACCGCCGCGCGCAGCCTTGCCGAAACCTACGGCATGGCGTGGGCATTCTGGGAATATGCCAATCCCTATGGCATGACCTTCATCCTGCCAGATGGCCCCGCGGCCGTCGCGGACGAAACACTATACGAGCCGCTGGGACTAATCGACCTTCAGGTTGACACGGGGCGGTGAGAGCCTGAAGTGGGACTGCCAGGATACTAAAACTGGATTATCAGTCGTCTCCCTCCCCCTTGCGGAGGAGTGTTGACTTTGGGCTGGTGTTTGTGGTGTACCCCCACCCCTGTCCCCTCCCCACAAGGGGGAGGGAGACGAAGGAACCGCTTGCTCAAAGGTTGCGGTTGCTAAGATTGATTGAGAGGGTCTCCCTCCCCCTTGTGGGGAGGGGACAGGGGTGGGGGTCCGCCACAAACACCAGCCTAAAGTGAACCCTCCGCTCAAGGGGGAGGAGCCGCATCGGGGCTCCCAAAATCACGGCACCTTGAATGTCGATTTAGCCTGGGACTGCCTCGCGCTCAATAATCGGAGATATTGAGCCGCTGGTCGATATAGGCGCGCTTGCCGCTGCCGGGGTTCTCCAGGCCATCGACGCGCTGCACCACGAAGTCGAGCTGGCCCTCCGCTATCCGCGTCAGCTCCCGGCGAATGCGCTCGACCTTTTCATCGCCGCCGCCGGGTGTCGCGACGTACTTGATGACGCAGAGGCCGGGCGTGTTCTGGTAGAACTGGTAGCCCTCGATATCCTCGAAGAATGCGGGATCTTCGGGCGTCAGATCGATGGCGACGATCCGGTCGCCGCCATGGCTGATCAGGAAATCGGGCTTGCGGCGCGGCATGATGCCGGTCACGCGCAGCCTCTCGCCATTTTGTAGGCTGGGCAATTGCACCAGCTTGGCGCGGTCCTGGCTGTCATAGCGGATGAACGGCATGCCGGTGGATACGAAGCCGGTCCCCACCAACCGCCCCTCTTGCCCGATTTTGGTGACGGAGGTGCCGTCATCGGCAATCAGTTCGGCGACACCATAGAGGGGATCGAATTCATAGATATCGGGCTGGCCGGCCAGTTCGGCGGCAAACAAGGTCTTTTCGCTGAGCCCGTAGAATGGTGCGATCGGTACATCGCCGAAAATGCCGCGAAACAGGCGGCGCTGATGGGCATAAAGCGGCTCGGAAATCGGCATGATGCCCAGGAGCGGCAGTTTGGGCCGGCGGCCGAGCCGATTGAGATGGCGCGCGAAGGTTTCGATCCCCGAGGGATAGCCGTAGAGATAGCGGACCCGACGCCGGTCGATCAGGTCGAGATATTGCGCCGCATCGGTGCGGCTCATCGGAAAAACCGACAGGCGCAGTTCGCGCAAGGCCGGTGACCATTCGTAGTTCTTGCTGCCCGGCTCCTGGGAGGCAAATCCGCGCATCACCACCTTGGCCTGGTCCGGCTCATAGCCGGTGCGGCGCCACACATTGTGCACGAAGGCAATCTCGCGGACGCTGCGGTCCTTATCGAGATAGAAGCTGAACGGCGGCTCGCCATTGGAGCCGCTGGTATGGGCAATATCCATGCTGGCCTTGGGCACGGCCAGCATGGCGTCGCCCGCCGAAGTCAGCGCGTCCTTGTCCAGCACCGGCAAAAGCCGGAAATCGGCGAGAGTCATGGTTGCCGCATCGAAGCCCGAGCCAAAGGTGCGCTCGAACAGTTCGGCATAAAACGGGCTGCCGGCATAGGCCTTTGCCATCAATTGGCGCAGCGCGGTCAGCTGGAAATTCTGGGCGAAATCGTCGTCACTGCCGCCACGGGCAATAGTGGCCCGCCACTGGCGGTAGGTTCGGCCATAGATAAAACTGGTCGGCAATAGTCGCAGGAACGGCGCCAGCGTTCGCCGCACGAACGCCGGGCTGCGCACGTATGCGCCCCGCGCCGCGTCCAGTTTTGACATTGCCCCCCCTTAGAGCCTCATGCGATGCGATAAAAATCAGATCGCCGGCTCGACGCCCTGTTGCCGCATCATATCTTTAGAACGCGACCCACTCACCCGCGAGTTGATATTCCTGTGGTTTCATGCCGCGCTTGAACTGCGTATAGCCGTGGCCCTCGTACAGTCCACCAATATCGAAAGCGGTGCAACCACGCGCCTTCATTTCGGCCATGATGGACCACATCAGGAAATTGCCGGCATTGGCATCGCGCCCCTCCGGCCCGAACCAGCCGGTATGGTATTCGGCGATATCGCCAAAGCGGACGACCGACATGCCGGCAACCGGCTTGCCGCCGAGCATGGCTTGGAACACGATATAATCCTGGGGCGCCGTGGCGCGCAGATTGGCCAGGAAACTGCCATCGACCGCGGCAAAGCCCTTTTCGCGCATATTCTCCACATGGCGGGCAATCATCCAGTCGACGGTGTCGATATCGCTGGCCACATGCAGCGTCAGTTCGCTCTCAAGGGTCTTGCGCAGGCGGTTGCGAAACGTGGAGGCAAAGCCCGCCTTGATGGCATCGAGCGGACGGCTCAGATCGATCCGGCCCGACCACCAGCCCTTGCGGCCACGAAACACGAACCCGGCCTGGCGCAGCAGCGCGGCGTTTTCGTCGCTTTGCGTCAGAGCCGGCGCGATCGACAGCGGACCTGAATACCAGTGCCCCCAGCGCTGGCGAATGGCCCGGTAAGCCGCCAGAACCCGCTCGTTGGACGGATTGGCTTCCAGCATCACCGGCCCGCGATTGATGCGCGAGACCACCCGAATGCCCAATATCCGCTTTTCCAGCACCTGGCACAGCGCGATAGGAACATCCCCGATGGACAGGCAGACACGGACCAGGGTCCAGTTCTGCGTCGCCTTGGCGGCGCCATAGGCAAAAGTCTGCGTCAGGTGCGGACGTTCCGCCAAGCCCAGCAACGCATCCCAGCGGGACGCATCGTGAATTTCGGTGACGGTCACATGACCGGTTTGTGCCTGAGCCGGGAATGCCACCGCTCCCGCAGTAAGTCTGGCCGATGTCTCGTGAATCATAGCGCTACCGCTTCGTTCCGACTGATCTCACTTCAATAGACCTGCGCGCCGGCCTGCCCAATCTTTACCGTCCGTTAATCTTAATGCGAGGTTTCCTGCATGGCGTCGCGCCACGCGCCGGCAATGGCGCCGAGATAGGGCTCCATATCGAGCCGGGCCCGGTGCACTTCAAGGGCGGCTTTGCCCAATCTTGCGCGCAGGGCCGGATCCGCGACCAGGCGGGCAAGCGCCGCCGTCAGCGCATCGACATCGCCGGGCGGCACCAATAGCCCATTGACCTCATCGGTGATGATATCCTCGACAGCGCCAACCGGCGTGGTGACGATGGCAAGGCCGGCCGCCATGGCCTCGATGACCGAGATCGGCAGGTTCTCGTGGAATGAGGGCAGCACCATGATATCGGCGTCGGCGATCAGTTCGGCGACCTGTTCGGGGCCGACCCAGCCAGGAATATCGACCCGGCCAGCCAGTCCTGCCTCGCGGGCGGCGGTTCGGGCTGCCTCGACATGGCCGTCCCCGGCAATGGTGGCGCGCCAGCCGGGATCCCCCTTCATCCGCGACAGGGCCTCGCCGAGCTGCGGCACGCCCTTACGATCGCCCACCCGCCCGAGAAACAGGATATGCACCAATGCGCCGCCGCCGCGATGGGCAAGCACCGGGCGCGGCGCGGCATTGGGCACGACGACCAGGCGCGGGCCGATTTCGGGAATGCGCGACTGCACGAACTGCGCCCAGACGGTGCCCAGCACGATGACCCGCGCGGCATGGGCGAAGAGCCAGCTGGTGGCGCGGTTGCGGCGGTTCGGCGCGTCGGTCCAGAATTCCTGATATTCCGCGCCATGCAGGTGCAGCACATAGGGAATGCCGATGCCGTGCGCGATCCAGGCGAGGATGAGCTTGCGCCAGGTGCTGCCCTGGATGGCCAGGTTGAGATGCAGCACGTCGATCCGGCCTGCCAGGCGCAAGGCCAGCATGCGCACAATAAAAATCGCCATATGCCAGATCGAAAAGCCGACATGGCCGAGGCCGCGCGTCGCGGCGAACTCGATGCGAAGCTCGGGGCGATCCTGGCGCTCCGCCTCGGTGCGCAAAGCCGCCATCATGCGGTCGATGCCGCCCTTGCCGGTGCCCCCGCCCGGCGTCGCCACCAGCACGTCCATCACTTCCATGCCTGCTCTTGACCATTCGCCAGCCTCTCTGCCGCCGCGACAAATTCGGCCGGAGCAACCGAGGCAATATCGTGGCGAAGCCTTTCGCTTCAATTAAATATCAGCCTGAGGGCTACTCGCGGGGGCCGCGGCGGCGTGCCCAATAGCTGGACCAGAGCAGCTTGGCATATTCCCGATTGGTGTCCCAATAGCGCCGCCACAGCCGGCGCGGCTCCTGCAATACGCGGTAGAGCCATTCCATGCCGATTTCCTGCACCCAGATCGGGGCACGGCGCACCTTGCCGCCATAGACATCGAAACTGCCGCCGACACCCATGATGAAATAGGGCGCCAGCACCAGGCGATACTTATAGAGGAACCGCTCCTTGCGCGGGCTCGGCATGGCCACGAACAGGCAATCGGCTTCCGAGGCGTTGATGTCGAGCACCACCGCCTCTTCGTCGCTGAAGTAGCCGTCATGGGCACCGGCAATCTGCAGCATGGGATAATCGTGCTTCAGGCGCTCCTGCACCGCGTCGAGCACTTCTCTTTCGGCCCCCAGCAGATAGGGCCTGAAGCCCTTGTCGGAGCAGAGCTTGAACAGGCGCTCCATGATTTCGACGCCCGCGACCCGCTCGGGCACGGTGATGCCGAACAGGCGCGCGCCCCAGACCACGCCGGCGCCATCGATATTGATCAGGTCGGCTTCCGAAACGTCGCGCGCCAGTTCCTCATCGGAGTGCATGGTGACGAGCTTGGCCACGTTGATGACGGTATGATGCAATGGCTGGCGCGTCTGCATCGCCTCGCGGGCAAGTTCGAGCGTTTCGAGCATGGTCAATGTGTGCATCGGCGCATCGAGAAAGGTCGTGCGATGCTCGGCGATCAGCGGATGGCGCTGCCAGAACTGCAATTCTCTGGTGGGGGCGTGCTTTTCCGGGTACGGCCGGTAGGCATAAAAGGGCGGCCAGATGCGGCCAGTCGCCGGTGCCTTCTTTTTGATATCGATCATATCCGTATCGTCCAACTCAGCGAGCCGCAGGAGTTTGCCGGTGGAAATTACGTCGACTGAGAGCGCGTGTCGCCCCTTCGCTTAAGGCATCCTTAATTCCTAAAATGCAGTGTTTTGGCCATGGGGCCACAGCGGAGAGCAGGGCATGCCTATCGCCATTGCCGCCACCCTGCCCGCGCAGCCTCGCCAATGGCAGACGAGGCTGATCGAACGCCTGCGCCGGGCTGGCCACAAGGTTCACATCTCAGCCGGGCCGAGCTGGTGCCTGGAGTACGCTCGACGCCATCCTGGGCTTTGAAGCCCTGAGATTTGGTCCGGGCCTGGCCTCGCACGGCGCGGCAATGCCCGATCAAGATGAACCAGGCCCGCCCGATCTGATCATCGATTTTATCGGGACCCAGGTGGGCGGCGCCCCCCCGACCCTGACCATCCGGTTCGACGGCCATCATGGGCTCGACGCCATGGCGCGCACCATCCTCACCGGCGGGCAGCCCATGGTTCAGGCGCTGCTCGATGGCCGCCCGATCGGCAGCGCCCGGCCGATGGTGGGCGAGCGCATCTGGCTGACCCGCGCCCTCAACGACGTTCTCGTTCGCACCATCGACCTGGTGGAGCGCAGCGTCGGCGAAATCGCGGCAGGCAATGTTGCGGTGTCCGTGCCGCCCGTCGCCACCGCATCGCCGCGCGGACCGGGCGGCGCCTATTGGCTGGGTATCGGCCCCAAGCTGGCGCACCGATTATACCTGAAATTGCGCTACAAGCCGTTCCACTGGCGCGTGGGCTATCGCTTTCATGACGCGCCCGGCTTCGAGACCGGCAATGCAACGGCGCCGACCCCGCCATGGCAGGAACTGCCCGAGGACGGATCGCGCTTTTATGCCGATCCCTTCCCGGTCGAACTGGATGGCCGCTATTTCCTGTTCGTGGAAGAATTTCCCCATGCCACCGGCAAGGGCGTCATCGCCGTAACGGAGGCCGATGCCGATGGCGTGTTCGGGGCGACCGCGTGTCGTGCTGGAGGAGCCGTTCCATCTGTCCTACCCTCAAGCATTCCGGCATGCCGGTTCATTCTGGATGATTCCAGAGACCGCAGGCGGCCGCGATCTTCATCTCTACCGGGCCGAGCACTTCCCCGATCGCTGGGTTCGCCACAGCATCCTGATCGAAAACAAACCCCTCTCGGATGCAACCCTGCTGCAGCACGATGGCCGGCTCTGGCTGTTCGCAGCCGACGGGGACCAGGGCAGCTCATCGGATTCCATGCTGGTATTCCATGCCGAAACCCTGTTTGGCCCCTTCGTGCCCCATGCCGCCAACCCCATCGTGATCGACCACGCTTCAGCCCGGCCAGCGGGCGCCTTCATCACGGGAGGGCAATTTCCCACCCTGCCCGTGCAGGACGGCACCCACGGCTATGGCAGCGGCATCGGGCTCATCGATGTGCTGGAACTCAACCTGGATCGGGTGCGCCTTGGCCCGGTACGCGTCCTGCAGACCCCCGGCTGGCGCTGCCAATACAAGCACACCATCAATCGGGCGGGACGCCTGGAAGTCATCGACGGGGTTGTGCGGCAGCCGCGCTGAGCCGATCGTGGCGCCGCCGTCCGTCGGCGGGTTTACCAAGAATCCAGAACCCGCAAAGGGAAAGCGCGCTCCGGGCTTATAAAGCTGGTTCATAGCCCGAATAATGCCAAGGGAAGCTCACAACGATGTCCAGCGCCTCGGACAGCATGACCCCCGCACAGCAGGAGACAGCCCGTCTTCATGTTCGCCCGCGGACCCGCGCCGTTGGCGAGCGTCCCATGGTGCGGCTGGCCGATCCGCGCCAGCGGCCGGAGCCCCAACATCAGCTTGAACAGCAGCAACCCGAAACCGTCACCCTGGAAAAAATCGGTGATTTTCTTGAGCTGGATTTACGCCGCATAACCGTCTGGCTGCGCCAGTGGTGGTGGTTGATCGCGGCATTGGCCGTGCTGGGCGCCGTTGCCGGTGGCGCTTATGGCATGCTCAGCAAGCCCAGCTATACCGTTACCTCCGATATTCTGATCGATCCTGCCGGGCTACAGGTTCTCGGCGATGCCGCTTCAGCCACCGCCGGGCAGCAGCCCGATACCGCCCTGCTCGCCGCGGCGAGCAAATTGCGCGTCATGACCTCGGGCAATGTGTTGACGCGCGTGGTCAGCGATCTTCGTCTGTCGAGCGACCCCGAATTTGCCGATCCGGCGGGCGCGATCGATCCGGAAGTGGCCGCATTGGCGACCTTGCGCAGCGCCATCGAAATCACAGCGGACGAGAAGTCCTTCGTGGCCACGATGGCGGTCACCACCGAGGATGTCGATAAATCGATCCTGATTTCCAATGCGGTTTTCGTGGCCTTCCAGGATGAGTTGGCACGCGCCGAGACCGACGGTTCCAAGCAGATCGTCGATGGGCTGGACAGCCGGCTCGAAGCGCTCAAGACGGCAGTGAACCAGGCCGATGCCGCGGTGGAAGATTACAAGCGCGCCCATGGCCTGCAATCGAGCGCCGGTGAATTGACCAGCACGCTCCTGCTCAACCAGCTCAACAGCCAGGTGGTCACCGCCCAGGGTCAGGTGATCGCCGCGCAGTCTGCCTATGACGGCCTGCGTTCTGGCGGTACCGGCAGCGGCGATGCCGCCCAGAATGCCACGCTCGACGCGCTGCGCACGCAGCTTGCCGCCTCCCAGCAAAAGCTGCAGAGCCAATCGATGGTCTATGGCGCCCGCCACCCGATCATCCTGCAGTTGCAGACCGAGGTCGATGCGCTGCAGGCCCAGGTCGGCAGCGAGACTACCCGCATGGTCGCCGCCGCCAAGACGCGCCTCGATGAAGCGACCACTGCATTGCAGGCGCTGACCGCAAAATCGGACAGCCAGGGCACGGCGGTATTTGCGGACAACCAGGCCCTGATCGCGCTGCGCGAGCTGGAACGCGATGCCAAGTCCAAGGGGGCGGTCTATGAAGCCTTCCTGAGCCGCTCGCAGCAGCTCAGCGAAAGCGGCGACCTGGATACCAGCAATGTGCGGGTGATCTCGACCGCAGTGCCGCCGCTCGCCCGCAGCTGGCCACCGCGGAACATGCTGATGGTCATGGCCGGAGGCTTCGGTGGCTTGATGCTTGGCCTCGTGCTGGCACTCGGCCTGGGGATTGCCGGCGACGTGCGCGGTCCGCGCACCCCGCGCGCGGCGTAAGCCAGAGCCAAGGCATCCATGGCAAAGCTGGTTTTCCACGTCCCCAGCCTGATCGGCGGCGGCGCCGAGCGGGTTTGGGTACTGCTTGCCAATGAAATGGCCCGGCGGGGCCATCACACGACGCTATTGGTCTGGAATGGGAGCGGTCCCAATGCCGTTCATGTCGCGCCAAACGTGCATCTGGTGGATTTTGCCATTCCTCTGTTTGCCGGCGAACGCTTCGGCAAGCCGGCGACGCTGCGCGGGCTGTGGCGCATGGCGGGTTTTCTGCGCCGCCACCGGCCGGATGCCGTGTTCAGCGCACCCGAATTCGCCAATCTGATGACGGCGCTGGCGCTGTGGTGCGCGGGCAGCGGGGCTAAATTCTTCCCCAGCTTTCATGCCGCCGCGTCCCTCAAGGATGACAGGACGGGCTCGCAACTGGCAAGCCGGCTCGTCGGCGCCATGGCGCGGCGCGCCACCAGGGTCATTGCCGTATCCCAGGGTGTTGCCGGCGACCTGAGCCGTGGCGGCGCCATTGCCGCCGACAAGATCGCGGTCATTCACAATCCACTGCCGCCACCCACAACGAAGCCTGCGGCAGATGCCGACTGGACGCGCCAACTCGCAGCGGCGCGCGCTGCCGGCATTCCCATCATCGTCACGGCTGGACGCCTGGCGCCGGTCAAGGATCACCGCACGCTGATCGAGGCCTTCGCCCTGTTGCGCCGCACCATGCCGGCAAAGCTGGCGATTTTTGGCGATGGCCCGCTACGAGCCGAACTGGCCGCCCTAATCGCCGAGCATGACCTTGGCGCCGACGTGCTATTGCCCGGATTTATCGCCGACGTCAGCCATGGCCTCGCCGCGGCGGATCTGTTCGTGCTGACTTCGACCAGCGAGGGTTTTGGCAATGTCATTGTCGAGGCGATGGCCGTCGGCGTGCCGGTGGTGAGTACCGACTGCCCGCATGGACCGCGCGAAATATTGGAAGATGGTGCCCTGGGGGAACTCACGCCGGTGGGCGATGCCGAGGCCATTGCCGCAGCGATGACGAAAATACTCGCCAATCCGACATCGGCCAACCAGTTGCAGAGGCGCGCCGCAGATTTTTCGATCGAGCGGATCGGGGATCGCTACGAAGCGCTGCTAACGCTTTAAGAGACCACCGGTCAGGCGAAGCAGCTGGATCACATTATCGTGGCGGACGGCGACAGGCGCGACGCGATTGACGCCGCGATGGCGACGCTCGGGACCACGATAGACACCATCGACGATCGGCCCAGCCACGCGCATATGCAATTGGCTGCGCACGCTCTCCAATAGCCGCACCGGAGCGACCGGCTTGCCATGGATGATATCGATGCCCTGCGCCAGAAGCGCCTCGTGAAAGGCCGGCGCGGCACGGGTGAGCAGCATGATCGCCAAGTCCTGCTGGGCGCGGCTGGGATGATCGCGCAAGGCGGCCACGGTCGGCGTCAGTTCGGATGGCAGGCTGTCGGCATCCAGAATGACCATGTCGATCGGTGAAATCTGGATGAAGGTGGTGATCGCTTCGATGGTTTGGAAGGTATAGACCTTGAGCCGGGCGTCGTTTTGCAAGCCGCTGCCAACGATAGCGCCGAAGGCCGGATTGGCCGCGAGAAGGGCTATTTTTTTGCTCAGCATGATCATCATACCCGTGTTGTTAATGTCTGATTTAGCATGACGAGCCAGGCTCGGTGCGTCCTGAACATGAACATCGTTAATCGCCGAGCCGGCCGCCACTTAAGCATATTGCAAGCTCATCCGCCTCGCCCACGCATGGCATGATAGGTTCAGGGACTGCAGAAAGAACGAGCATGACCAGCATAAACCTGCCGCCACGCCGCCTGCTAATCGTGTTTGGTACGCGGCCTGAAGCGATAAAATGTTTCCCCGTGGCCCGCGACGCCCTAGCCGATCCCCGCTTCCATACCGAAATTTGCGTCACCGCCCAGCACCGCGAAATGGTCGATGCGATCATCGCCATGACCGGGCTGCCGGTGCATTACGATCTCGACATCATGTCGCCCGGCCAGAGCCTGTTCGATGTCACCGCGCGCATCCTCAAGGGCATGGAAGCGGTGCTCGATGCTGCCCGTCCCGATATCGTGCTGGTGCAGGGCGATACGACAACCGCCATGACGGCGGCGCTCGCCAGTTTTTACAAGCGCATTCCGGTGGCTCATATCGAGGCGGGGCTGCGCAGCCACGATCTTTATTCGCCTTGGCCCGAGGAATTGAACCGCAAGGTCATCGGCGATATCGCCGCCTGGCATTTCGTGCCCACCGAGGAAGCGCGCGATAACCTTCTGGCCGAGAACAAGGATGCCAGCCGCATCTTCGTGTCCGGCAATACGGTGGTGGATTCGCTGCTGCATTTCAGCGAGCGCTTCGATAGTGATGCGAGCCTGGTCGCCCCGATGGCCAAGCGCTTCGATTTCCTCGATCCCTCAAAACGCCTGATCCTGGTCACCGGCCATCGCCGGGAGAATTTCGACGCCGGTATCGAGCGGATCTGCGCCGCGCTCAAGACGCTGGCATCGCGCGGCGATGTCGAAATCGTCTATCCGGTGCATCCCAACCCGAAAGTGCGCGAGCCGGTGCATGCCGCCCTCGATCACATCGCGGGCATAAACCTGATCGAGCCGCAGGACTATCTGCCGTTCCTCTACCTGCTCAAGCGTGCCGATCTGGTGCTGACCGATTCCGGCGGCGTGCAGGAGGAGGCCCCTTCCCTGGGCAAGCCGGTGCTGGTGCTGCGCGACAATACCGAGCGCCCCGAAGGGGTGCGCGCCGGCACGGCGATCCTGGTGGGTACAGACACCAATCGTATCGTCCGTGAGGCCACTCGCCTGCTCGACGATGCTAAAGCCTATGGGCAGATGAGCCTGCGCCACAATCCCTATGGCGACGGCAAAGCCAGTTTGCGAATTCTCGAGGAGCTTGCGCACCATGCGTAATTTCAAAACCGTCTGCGTCGTCGGCATGGGCTATATCGGCCTGCCCACCTGCGCCATCCTTGCGAGCCGGGGCCTTTCGGTGCTTGGCGTCGATGTCAACGAGAGCGTGGTCGAGCGGGTCAATCGCGGTGAAGTCCATATCGTGGAGCCCGATCTCGATGGGTTGATCCAGAAGGTGGTGTCCAACGGCAATCTGCGCGCCGCGCTCAAGCCCGAGCCGTCCGATGCCTTCATCATCGCCGTGCCGACGCCGATGACCGAGGATCACCGCCCCGACACCAGCTATGTCTATGCGGCTGCCCGCTCAATCGCGCCGGTGCTCAAGAAGGGTGATCTGGTGGTGCTGGAATCCACCTCGCCCGTGGGCACGACGCGGTCCATGTGCAAGGAACTGGCCACGCTGCGTCCCGATTTGAGCTTCCCGACCAGCGCCGGCGAAGACGCCGATGTGCTGGTGGCCTATAGCCCCGAGCGCGTGCTGCCCGGCAAGGTTCTGACCGAGCTGGTCAACAATGATCGCAGTGTCGGCGGGTTGTCGAAGCGCTCGGCCGAAGCCACCGGCCTGCTCTATTCGAGCTTTCTTTCGGGTGAATTGTTCCTCACCTCTGCGGAAGCGGCCGAACTGGTCAAGCTCAGCGAAAACGCCTTTCGCGACGTCAATATCGCCTTTGCCAACGAGCTGGCGGCGGTGTGTACCCATCTCAAGATCAATGTGTGGGAAGTGATCGAGCTGGCCAATCGCCACCCGCGCGTCAATATCCTGCAGCCGGGCCCCGGCGTCGGCGGCCACTGCATTGCGGTCGATCCCTATTTCATCATCGACGCGGCGCCCAAGCAGAGCCAGTTGATGGCGCGTGCGCGCAAGATCAACAGCGCCCGCCCGCAAGCGGTGGTGGACGAGATCAAATCGGTGCTCGACCCCAAGAAGAAGCAGACCGTGGCCTGCCTCGGCTTGGCCTTCAAACCCAATATCGATGATCTGCGCGAAAGCCCGGCGGTCGAGGTGGTGCGGCTGCTGCACGAGTCCGGCATTGCCGACAAGATCATTGCCAGCGAACCCCATACCGACGCCCTGCCCCCGCAATTGGAAGGCCTGGGCATCGAATTCCGCGACGCGCTGACGGCAATCGATCGTGCTGATGTCGTGGTGCTGCTGGTCGATCACCGGCACTTCAACTTCATCGATCCCGAAGCGCTGAGCAACAAGAAGCTGATCGATACGCGCGGGCTGTGGACCTGGAAGAAGAGCCGCAAGTCGGATGCGCGGCTGGTTGCCTGAGACTGGCTTCGGCGGCTGTTAGTCGGCCGCCGATTCAGTGTCCGCACTTGCCTTGGCCTGCCGGCGTTCCTGGAATTGCCGAAGACCGTGGCGGGTGCGATCCGCGAAGGCTGCCAGCAAGCCCTGCGCGGTTCGCGCGCCGGCCACCGAGGTCAGCGTCACCGATTGCGTGGCGAAGCGGCGCTTGAAGGCTTCGGCGCCGCAGAGGAAATCGGTCGTGTGCAGGCCGTGGTCGATCGACCACTGGATGTAGTCCATCATCAGGACCATGCCCGGCGAGGCCCGCTCGAAATCGGGATCGTAGGTGGTCACGAAGGCCATCATGGTGCCGCGCTGCACGAAATTGATCGAGACGGCGATGACGGTGCCCTGGCTCTCCAGCACGAAGACATGCAGGATGCCGGCCTGTGCCAGCGCCTCGACCAGCGCCGCAAGTGCGACAGCACCATCATCGAACAGTTGCGGATTCAATGGCGCGGGCGGACAGCCATTTGCGCTTGAGGGCCGCAAGCCGGTCGAGCACCGGGCCAAGTGGTGCATCGGGCGGCAATAGGCGGAATTGCAGGTCGCCAGTCTCTTCGAGAACCTTGCGGCCGCGCCGATAGTTCTGGCGGGTTTTCTTGGGCTGTTCGTTGAACCAGGCCGCGCCGTCCGGCCATTGTCCGGACACGCGGTAGCTCATTTCCGAACGATGATTGGCGCGCAGTTTCACGCCGTTCGCGGAGCCAGTCAGCGTGTTGGTCGCCGCGTCCGGAAGCAGGCGGTTCAGCAGGACGAGATCGAAGCCGCCCATAGCTGAGAGCTGCGCCCACAAGCCGCTGCAGAGCGACAGGCGAGCATTCGGGCGCCACGCAGGACATCCTCGTAATCGCTGTGGGCGTTGGCGGCCCATTCGAGCATCAGCAGGCCCTTGCGCCGGCTGATCGCCAGCGGCAGGACGGCGACGAGAGCGTCGCCGCTCCAGACCAGGCCGATGCGCAGGCTGCGGCTGTCGCGATCGGGCACGGTATTCCACCATGCCGAAATCCAGGCATGGCTCTGGAAAATCAGGCCGTCGGTGCGCTGCCACAACTGCGTCCAGGCCGAGCCGATTTCGGCCAGCCGGTCGCCGGACTGCACGATTTCCAGGCGCTCGTCTTCCGCAATGCCGATTGCGGCGTGAGCATTCATGGCTGGGAGCCTTCGGGCGGGTTTGCAGCCGGGGCCGGCCGGCGGCGGACCCACTTGGCGACGTGCCCACCCATCTTCTTGAGCGGCAGGATATAGAGGCCGAACAGGGACTGGTAATCGCGGTGATCGCGGTCCAGCAGGCCGAACTTGAAATCCTCGTCGGGCTCGGGGACGCAGGCGGTGCCGAACAGGCGATCCCAGAACGAGAACAGCAGGCCGAAATTCTTGTCGTAATGCTTGGGATTGGCGCTGTGATGCAACTGGTGCCAATGCGGCGACAGCACGACATTGTCGAGCGGACCAAACGAGATCTTGAAATGGGTATGCCGCACGAAATCCATCATCAGGATATTGCGGATGACATAGACGTTGATGCCGAAAATGGTCAGTTCGACCGGATCGAGCGCGATCAGGCTCCACAGCCCGAAGCAGATGCCGGGAATGACCCCGTCCCAGGCGCGGTTCATCAATTCATCGAGGGGATGCACGCGATCCTTGGTAATGCCGACCATGACCTCGGCGGAGTGATGCACTTTGTGCAGCTCCCACAGGACCGGAATTTTGTGCTGGGCCACATGATAGAGATAATAGGAAATATCGTAGGCGACCAGCATGGTCAGCGTGAACAGCACGATGATCCAGGGGCTTGCCGAGCCGGCAAGCAGCGGTCCGTCGAGGTGCAGCAGCCCGCCGATCAGCTGGTTGGTGCCATAGGCGACGACAGCCACGAAACCAAAGCCGAGCGGGATCAGGAAAAACGGCATGATTGCCCGCCTGGTGATCCAGAACAGCAGGTCCGCCTGCGCGGACGGGTGCATGATCACTTCCTTGGGGAAGGCGAAGCTGAGGAAATCGAGCACCGATTTATGCTCTTCGATCTTGATATAGGCGACCAGCGCGCTGACGAAGGCGGTCAGAAACAACAGGCCAGCCGCGAGCCCATTCGGGCTCAGCAGCTTTTCGGCGACGATGCCGGCAAGATCGGAAATCATGGTGCGCTCCTACATAAGCAAGACGACGATCCGGTGGTGACGCAGCCCTGGGATCGAGGATCGACGGGGCTGGCAAGTCGCAAGGCCGGCCCGCCGGAGTGGCCGCAAGATGCCATATTGGCTGGGATAATTCTCGCCCAATATCCCAACGTCATTAATCGGTAAAATTACATACGCAGCGATCAGGCGAGGCCCAGGCGAGCCTTCAACTTGCCGGTCAGTTGCAAGGTCGCGACCGGATCGAACAGCGCGTTGAGACCCAGAAAAACCACTCCTCCCAGCATTCCACCAGCGGCGAGCCGGAAGATAGTGGGTACTTCCCCCAAGGCCGCGGCGCCAAAACTCGCCGCCAGCCCCGTCGCCGCCGAAATGGACGATCGAGATGCCGATATGCCGCCACGGCACCGGGATCGGGGTTAGCCGTTCGCTGATGAAGAGGCAGGCGACGAGGCTGACCAGCGATCCGCCGGCCAGGGCGGAGGCGGCGCCAAGCTCGGCCAGCGGCGGCACCAGCAGCAGCGATAGCGCAATGGTCGCAACGGAGCCCAAAGCCGTCGGAATGCTCAGCAGCCAGGGCCGTTTGTGGGCATGGACCACATCGCCATAAACGAAGCTGGTCAGATTGGCGCACAGCACGCTGAAGGCGATGATGGGGAACAATTGGGCGACATGGCCGTGATATTCCGCCGGCAGTGCCAGGTTGGTGATGTCCCCGGCCAGCGCGATCAGCAGCGCCGCGACCGGCAGGCAGAGCCGGATCATCAGCCCCATCAGATGCGACAGGAAATCGGCGGCAGCCGAGGGGCCATGCTCATCGAAGCGGCTGACCACTTCGGGGAAGGCGCCCATATTGATGGCATTGGCGACCATATCGATGGGTTGGCGCGCCAGCGCATAGGCCGCGGCGAACACGGCGACAGCACCGGCATCGTAATAGACCTTGAGGAAGACGCGCTCGGCGCTGTTGAGGCCAAAGCCCATCAGCGCCATGACGATCAGCGGCACGCCGAAGGCGAAGAAGGCGCGATGGGTGAACCGCGCCGGACCGGGGGCGACCCGGCCAAACGCCATGGCGCTGGCGACAATCCCGGCGATCAGCACGCCAAGGGACGAGCCGAGCGAGACCATGAGGAAGGAATTGTGAAAGATGAAGATCGCCGCTACCGGCAGGATCATCTGCAAGGCGGCCCGCAACGCTTCCAGCAAGGAGTAGGCCGAATGGCGCTGCTGCATCTGCAGCACGGTCAGCGCGAAACGGCTGATCGAGCCGGCGATGAGATAGCTGCACACGGCGATGGAAAACTCGACCCAGCGCTCGGGCGCGATCAGCGTGGCGCCGGCAATGGAGATGAGCACCCCCAGCGCCGTTGTCGCCAGCAGTACCCGCCCGGCGAGCAACAGGCTGCCGCGGCTGACATCGCCTTTGCCGCCCAATCGCAACAGCGCGATGCGCAACCAGTTGGTGACGGCAACATCGGTCATTTCGCCGACGGTGACGACCAGTGTGAGCAGGCCATATTCGCTCTGATCGATCAGCCGCGTGGCAATGACCAACAGCAGCAGCGCCGAAACGCGCGTCAGCAGGATCGCCGGGGCATAGATGAGCGTGGAACGCAGCAGCAAGGGCATATCCTTGGGCCATGGGGCGAGCCCCTTTACCCCCGATTATTCCTTTGGCCGCCCCGAACCCAGCAAAAAGCCGGCAGACGGTAAACAGCGGCACCTGATCGAGAGCGCTCAGCCTGCAGTCAAGGCACTGCCATCGCCTTGGGCGGAACGGCCGACGGGCCTGGAATTATACGCCAGGATCAACACCATGATCATCATCACAACCGGCGTCTTGACCGACAGCGTATTGTTGGACAATGCGGCCAGCAGGAACGTTGCCGTGCCGATCCAGGCCGGCAGCGGCGCTCCCCGCAGCAGGCGGAACAGCATCCAGAACACCAGCACGACAAAGGCCAGCGCAATGGGCAGTCCCAAGAGCAGGGTGAGCACAACCGGCGCGCTTTCAATGGCCGGCAGGTGCAATTGTTCGCGGACGATGCCAAGCAGGTCCGCAGCCTTCATGCCGAAGACGATGTCCTTCCAATCCACCAGCGTGAACACCTCATAAATGGTCACGCGGGCAAAGAAGTTTTCGTCGAAGATGGTGTTGCTGAACCGGCCCAGCATGCCCGCCGCCAGGAGTGCCGATACCAGCAAGGTGCCCCCGATCAGGGCGGCCACCAGCACGACGACTTTGGCCTGCCGCTCGGCGCGTGGCGACAGGCGCGGCCAGCGCACGAATATCAGCAGGACGAGGATTTCCGCCCCCGTAAGCAAAAGGGCGAAGCGGGCTCCCGATGCGGCGCAGCCGATGAGCAGCACGAAAATTGCGGCGATGCGGACCCAGAGGCGCCAATTGGCCAGTGCCACGAAGCCGACGGCAGTGGCGCAGAGCGCACCCAGCGCCAGCGGATGTTCGGAAAGCCCGATGGGCCGAAACTGCAGTTCGACCAGCGGATACGGCAAGAAGCGATGCTTCGTAATTTCTTCAGCCAGGCCGATGACGGCGCTCAGGATCAGCATGATGAGCGTTATGTCGCCGAGCAGCCGGCGCACACTGGGGTTGAGGGCCAGCATGATCAGGCCTGCGGCGCCTGCCACCAGGTAAGTGTCGATGATGAAAACGGACGAGCCGGCGTGGCCGCTGACCAGCAAATACAGCACCAGCATCATGAGCAGCGCCGAGTAGCGCACCAGCGCCCTGAACTTGCCGACATCATCGCCGGCAAGCACGAAGGGCCGGCTGAACAGCACGAGGGGCAGCAGGAGGAAGACCGCATAAGTGCCGAAATGCAGTTTTTCGTAAAACGCGCCGCTATCGGTCGAATAGCCGACGACCATATCCATCAACTGCGGCGACACGCAAAACCGCAGCAGGAACGCCGGAGCCAGGCACAGCAGGAACAGCAGCGACAGGGCATTCTGGCGGCGCGCACCCGCGGACAGGGATCGTTCTGGGCCGGCAGCGGAATGGCTCACTGTTCACCTGGCGCGGGTTGGGACCAACCACAGCTTAAGCCAAAAGCACCCATTCGGGCGCAGCCGGCAGGCTTGGCGTTAACGCCCTCACAATAGACCGCCTTGGCGAAGAAGGGCTTAACGCGGCGCAGTGGCCCGGCGCCAGCTTGAACAAGAGTCTCGATTGGCAAGACGCCGTCTCGTGGGATATCTCCATCGGCAGGGCTATTGCGGACCGATGATATCGCTCTGCAAATTCATCACATCCCGAGCGATACCCTGATCGCGGAAGGCCGCCATGCTGCGCTATGGAGCATCACGTTTGTTGCTGAGGATACAGAACATCACCGGGCCCGGAAGGCGGGGTGCATGACGCTGCGGCTCGCCATTATCGCCGATGACCTGACGGGCGCGCTCGATACCGCGACGCCCTTCGTCGCCGCTGGGCTGCGGGTTGCCGTCGCCATCTCGATCGACGGTATCGCTGCGGCGCTGGCCACCGGCGCCGATATCGTGGCCGTCAACACGGCCTCCCGCGCCTTGCCGCCACGCGATGCCATGGCTCGCGCCGCCCAGGCCGCCAGGGCGCTCAATGCTGCCGAACCGTCGATCATCTTCAAGAAAATCGACTCGCGGCTGAAGGGCAATCCTGGCCCCGAAAGCCATGCCGTCGCCGATGTCACCGGCCGTGACCGACTCGTCATCGCCCCCGCCATACCGGACCAACAGCGCCTGACGCAAAACGGGCGCGTCACCGGGCGCGGCGTCGAAACCCCGCTCGACATTGCCCCGTTGCTGGCCCATGCGCATCGGGAAATGGCGGTGATCGATGCCCAGGAGCAAGGCGATCTCGACACCCTGGCCGCTACGGAGGACTGGTCCAAAGCGGTCGCCGTGGGGGCTCGCGGCCTCGGCATTGCCTTTGCGCGCCTGCTCGGCAAGCCGGCGCTGAACGGCGAGGCTTTCGTGCCCGACGCGCAAACGCTCTTCGCCCTCGGCTCGCGCGATCCGATCACCGATGGCCAGATCGATCGCCTGCGCCATATCGGCATCGCCGCCCTTGAGGCTCCCGGTGGCGCGGTTCAGCCCGTCCGACAGAGCCTGCCCTTCGTGCTGCGCTGTTCAGGGCCACTGACCGATAATCCCGAACAGGTCGCCCGACGGTTTGCCTTGGGCATCACCGCACTGATCACACCCGAACAGCCGGCAACCTTGGTTACCGGCGGCGGCGACACGGCCCTGGCAGTCCTGCAGGCCCTCGGCGTCACCATGGTCGAACCTCAGGGGGAAGCCGCGCCGGGCCTGCCGTGGTTCTGGGTCAATCGTCCGGGCTTTCGTCCGCTACGTTGCGTGGTCAAGTCCGGCGGATTCGGCGCTCCCGACGTGCTGACCGGCCTGCTCGCATCGGCAGCGCACCCGGTCGCGTAACGCGCGTTAGATGTCCGCCGCGATATGGGCGCCATTGCGGAAAGCCATGGCCATGATGGTCAGCACAGGGTTGAAGCCGCCATTGGTCGGATGCAGCGAGCCGTCGCAGACGAACAGATTGTCGTGTCCCCAAACCCGGCCCCATTGATCGGTGACCGAGCTTTTCGGCGTATCGCCCATACGGCAGGTTCCGGCCTGGTGCTGGCCCCCCGACAATTGCAGTCCAGGCTCACGGCCCCAAACCTGGGTGGCGCCAGCGGCCTGCATCCAGTCACGCGCCCGCTCGAACATGAAGCGGGCGGTGCGCACCGTTTCGGGATGCGTGGTGCCCGACAGCCTCGCCACCGGCAGGCCGAACCGGTCGGTCACACGGCTATCGAGCGCCACCCGCGCGTCGGGGCTGGGGATTTCATGCACAGGCCCCTTGATCGACAATACCCGGCGATAGCCATCGCGCATGAAGTCCTTGGCCGGCTTGCCCCAGCGCGGCAGATCGGGCGGCAATGCGGTTTTCCAGAAGATGGCCGGCAGCATGATGAAATCGTCGGCCAGCATGCCGCCACCGACGACGCCCTCATTGCCATGGTTGAAATCGGTGGTGGCGATGGTCACGCCGGGCCCCTGGTCGTCATGCACATCATGATCGAACCAGCCATAGACGGAGGGATAATAGTGTCCCTGCAAATGCCGCCCCACCTGGCCATGGGCATTGCCAAGACCGTTCGCGTGCAGCGCCGAGCGGGACAACAGGAGCAGGCGGGCGGTCTCGATGGCGCCGCCGCTGACGACAACCGTGCGCGCCGTGACGCTGCGGCTTTGTCGGACGCCGCCCGCTTCGGTGACATATGTCACGCCCACAACCTTGCCTCCGGAGTCGGTATCGACCGAGGTGACCATGGTATTGGCCCGCAATTCGCAATTGCCGGTGGCGAGAGCCCGCGGCAACATGGTGTTCTGCGTGCCGTTCTTGGCGTTGCTGGGACAGGGAAACCCGACACAGGAGCCGCAGCCAATGCAGGCGTCGCGGCCGGCGCGGGGCACGGTATTGATGAGGAGCGGCGGCGTGAAACTGCTCATGCCAAGGGCTGCCGCGCCGCGTTGCAGCGTTGCGGCGCTATTTTGCTGCGGCACCGGCGGCATGGGGTAATCCGCTCCCCGGGGGCCCTGGTGGCGATTGCCCTTACTGTCGCCGGCAGCGCCGACCTGCTGTTCGGCCTGCTCGTAAAAGGGCGCAAGATCGGCATAGTCAATCGGCCAGTCCGTCAGGGAGGAGCCTGCCGGCACGCCATAGCGGCTGGCCATGCGGAAATCGTCCGGCAAAAACCGCCAGGCCTGGGCGCCATAGACGACGGTGCCGCTGCCGACGGCCGCGGCATTGTTGTGATATCCCGGCTCGTGCGGCCGTACCACGCGCTCCACCCCGTCCGGGGCGACGATCACGCGCGGATTGCCCTCGATGGCGGGGCCAGCGTTGTGGCCATGCTGGGAGAGGCGCTGATTGCGCAGGTGATCGCGGTGCCCGTCAGTAGCATAGGACATCTCGCGGCCGCGCTCGATCAGCAGGACGCGCTTGCCCGCTTCGGCAACGAGGGCAGCGACGACGGCGCCGGCCGCACCGGCTCCAACGACGATGCAATCATAATCAGGGCTCATCACGAGCCTCCGTTCTGGTCGAGGGCATCGGCCCGTTCGGACCATCGGGCAGGCGGTGCTCATAGCCGATCATCCGCCACGAAAGGGCGTCGCGATTGCCGCCATTGGCGGGATCGGCATAAAATCCCTCCGCGGTCAGTTCGGCGAGAGCCACGAACCAATCCGTCTGCTGGTTGAGCGCGATCAGCCCATCCTGTTCATCGGTTGCGAGTTGCACGAAACCCCGGCCAAAACGCTCCCTGGCCAGGGCGTCGAGTTGGGCCAGGCCTTGCCAGATGGCGGCTGCCGCACCCCCTGCATCCCGGGACAGCTGGGCCATGACGTAACGGTCGGTCCCCAGTTCCAGCGCCCCTGGATCCTGGTCGGGTGGGATGATCCTGCCGACGATGGCACGAAGGATCGCGATGGCGGCCTCGTCGTGGTTATCCATGATGGTGGTCCGTCGATCCGTGCCCGCCGGGTTCACGACAGGACCAGGCCCGAGCGCTGAATGCGCATTTCATTGGCGCCGCTGACACGAAAACCTCCATCGCGAGAGCAGCCATGGCCGGCTGCCCGGGCGATGATATAGCCTCATCGGCCGGCGGCTGGGAATGGCCGTCTTGTAGCTGCCTCACGCCGTCAGTTACCGAACTCCGACGCTATTCGCTCATACACCGTCCTGGCCTCGGGCGCTGACCTTACCAATTTCATGACGTCGCTATCGCGCAGCGTTCTCGCCATGCAGGAGAGCGCCTTCAGCGCTGTCGATGAATTGCCCGCCGGATTGAGCAGCAGGAAGACGACATCGACCGGCGCTTCGTCGATGGCCTCGAAATCGACAGGCCTGTTGAGCCGTGCCAACAGGCCGAATGGCTTTTCGATCCCGGTTATGGTGGCGTGCGGAATCGCCACGCCGCGCCCCAATCCCGTCGAACCCAGTTGCTCCCGGCTGGACAGGGCCGTGAAGATAGCGGCATCGCTCAGCCCCAGCGCCTTGGCCGCCCGGTCTGCCAAATCCTGCAGCAGCCGCTCCTTGGAAGGAAGGGAAAGATCCAGAACCACGTTTTCGGGCTGGAGAAATTCGGAAATCTGCATGGCTGGAACCTGGCTCACGAGTCTTGACCGGTGGCGGGCGGCAAGGATGGTTCTTCGCCCTCGCGCAGGCGGTAGCCGACGCCGGTTTCGGTCATGATATATTGGGGCTGATCGGGAGTCTTCTCGATCTTCTGGCGGAGCTGGCGGACATAGACGCGCAGATATTGCACGTCGGTGGCCCCGTTCCAGACCTGGTTGAGCAGGTGCTGATGGGTCAGCACCTTGCCCGAATGCTGCACCAGGATGCGCAGGATATCGTATTCCTTGGGCGACAGCTTGACCTCCTTGCCGGCCACCCTGACGATGCGCTTGACCAGATCGACGGACAGCTCACCGGTCTGGAACACTGCCCGCTCGCCTTGCTGCTGTAGCCGGTGGCGCAGCGCCACGCGGATGCGCGCCACCAGTTCGCGGGTTCCAAAGGGCTTGGTGACATAGTCATCGGCCCCCAGTTCGAGCGCCTTGACGATGCCGGCCTCATCGGCGCGGCTGGACAGGATCAGGATGGGCAGATCGAACAGCTCATCGCGCCATTTGGCGAGCAGGTCATGCCCCTGGATATCGGGCAGGCCGAGATCGAGCAGGATCAGGTCCGGCCGCGTCTGCTTGAGCAGTTCGTTGGCTTCGCGCCCGCTGCCGGCTTCGAGGATAGTATAGCCTTCGGTTCCCAGCCCGACGCGGAGCAGTTTGCGGATCGGCGGCTCATCGTCCACGACCAGGATTTTAATCGAGGATGCAGTCATGACAGCTCTTTCAGGTTTTGGGTGCCGGTTGGGACCGGCATTCTTATGGTGAAGATGGCGCCCGACCGATCGGGGCGGTTGGAGGCGACAATGGTGCCGCCCATGGCTTCGATGAAGCCGCGGCAGATGGAGAGGCCCAGCCCCGTGCCGGCACGCACTTGATCGCCCTTGCGCACGCGGTAGAAGGAATCGAAGACCCGTTCGACATCGTCCTCGGGGATGCCCGGCCCCTCATCGATGATCTGCAAAAACACGAAACCATCGTCGGCCCAGCCCTGAATCCTGATCGCGGTTCCCGGCGGCGCGTATTTTGCCGCATTGTCGAGCAGGTTGAACAGCACTTGCTCGAACAGCACCGGATCGAAGCGCAGCATCGGCAGGTCTTGCGAGATTTCGACTTCGGCACGATGCTCGATGATGATCTTTTCGGCCCGGCGCAGAGCGCTGCCGACGACGTCGCTGAGATAATGCAGCGCTGAATTGGGCTCCATCGCGCCCGATTCCAGCCTTGTCATGTCCAGCAGGTTGGCGATGAAGCGGTTGAGGCGTTCGGATTCGTCGAGCACCGTTCCAACCAGGTCTGCCCTGGGCTCGTCCGGCAGCGTTGCGTCGAAATCCTTGAGCATGCCGGCGGCCCCCATGATCGCCGCAAGCGGGGTCTTGAGATCATGCGACAGCGAGGTCAGCAGGGCCGAGCGAAGCCGGTCGGCTTCAGCGGCAAGTTTGGCCCGGTCGGCCTCGGCGACGAGCTGGATACGCTCGATGGCGACCGCCGCCTGGTCGATCAGGGCATCGAGCAGGCGTTGCTCGGTGGGCGTCAGCAGCGGCCCCGGCTTGTCGCTGTCGAGACCGACGACACCCACGGCGGTGCGGCCCGTGCGCAGCGGCAGATAGAGCCGCTTGGCGCCGGGCAGCGTATCGGCGCCACGGCCGGCAGCCCGATTATTTTCCCAGGCCCAGCGGGCGGCCGCGATATCGGCATCCACCAGGCTATCGTCGGGCGGGTAGCCGGCGCGCACGGCGATGGTGCCGTTTTCGGGCAGCAGCAGCACGACGCGCATTTTCAGCATCGAGGCGATCTGGAAGGCCGTAGCCCACAGGATATCGTCGAGCGTGCCGGTTCCGGCCAGTTTCTTGCTGAACAGGTAGAGGTCTTCGGTGGTGCGGGCGCGTTGCCTTGCGGCTTCCGCCTGGCGCTGCACGCGGGCCGTCAGATTGCTGGCGATCACCGCCACGCCGAGGAAAAATCCGAGTGCGATGACGCTTTCGGGATCGCTGATGGTGAGCGTGTAGATCGGCGGCAGAAAGAAGAAGTTGAACACCAATGCGCTGGCCACACAGGCATAGAGCGCCGGCCACAGCCCCGCGTTCAGCGCCGAGGCCAATACCGCCATGAGGAAGACGATGGCGATATTGCGAATATCGAGCACCTGATGCAGCAGGCTGCCGAAGGCTAGGGCCGCCAGCACATAGGCAGTGCTAATCAGATAGGGCACGATCTTGAACTGCCGCGGCTGGGCGGCGGGCTTGATCTGCCTGGGGGATGCCTCGTCTTGGTCGGCCCCAGAAATCACATGCACGCTGATATTGCCGGCCTGGCGGATCAGGTCATGGGTGACGGAACCCTGCAGCATTTCGCGCCATACCGGCTTGCTGCGTTTGCCGATGATGATGTGGGTGACATTGTTGGCCCCGGCATAGCGCACGATTTCGGCGGCGACATCCTGGCCGGGCAGCGTGACCGCCTCCCCGCCGAATTGCTCGGCCAGGCGCAGGCTGGCGGCGACCCTGTCCTTGTCCGGCTCGGACAGGCCGGCCGCCCGCGTGGTTTCGATATGCAGCGCCATCAGCGGCGCCCGCAGCCGTTCGGACTGGCGCCGGGCGTAACGCACCAGCGAGGCGCTTGCCGGATGCTCGTCGATACACACCAGCACTCGCTCCCCCGCCGCCCAGGGGCCGGAAATGGCATGGGCCTGCATGTGGTTGAGCAGTTGGTCGTCCACTCGCTGGGCGGTGCGGCGCAGCGCCAGTTCGCGCAGGGCCGTCAGGTTGCCGGGCGAAAAATAGTTCTGAACCGCCCGCTTGGCGGTGGTGGGCACATAGACCTTGCCGTCATGCAGCCGCTTGATCAGGTCCTGCGGGGTGACGTCGATGATCTCGATATCGTCGGCGCGGTCGATGATGGAATCGGGCACCGTTTCACGCACCCTTATGCGGGTGATCTGGGCGACGACGTCGTTGAGGCTCTCGACGTGCTGGATATTGAGCGTGGTATAGACGTCGATCCCGGTCGCGAGGATTTCCTCGACATCGAGATAACGCTTGGGATGGCGGCTGCCCGAGACATTGGTGTGCGCCAATTCATCCACCAGCACGAGGCTGGGACGGCGCTCCAGGATGGCATCGATATCCATCTCTTCAAGCGACTGGCCGCGATAGTCGATGCTGGCGCGGGCGATAATCTCGAAGCCTGTGAGCAGCGCCCCGGTTTCCTGGCGGCCATGGGTTTCCACCACACCGATGACGACATCGACACCCTCGGCGAGCTTGGCCTTGCCCGATATCAGCATCTCGTAGGTCTTGCCGACACCGGGGGCCGCGCCCAGGAAAATCTTGAACCGCCCGCGCGCTTCCCGTCCGGCATCTTCCAGCAAGGCGTCGGGAGACGGACGGCCATCGGAATTGCGGTTGTCGTCAGCCATTGGCCTGTTCTCTTCTCAAGCAGAGGTCCGGGCGCCGCCGCTGGCGGGGTCCGGACCCGATAGTGTCACTGGATCGATGCGCTATCGAGAGCCAGGTTCAATTCAAGCACATTGACCACGGGTTCGCCCATGAAACCGAGCGTGCGGCCTTCGACATACTGGTCGACCAGGGTGCGGACCTTGGCCTCATCCACGCCGCGCGCCTCGGCCACGCGCTTGACCTGGAAATAGGCGGCATCGGGCGAGATATGCGGATCGAGCCCGCTGCCGGAGGCGGTCACAAGGTCGATCGGGATGCTCGCATCGGGGTTTTCGGCCTTGAGGGTCGCGACGTCGGCGGTGACGCGTTCGATGAGGGCCGCGCTGGTCGGGCCCAGATTGGAGCCGCTGGAGGCGGCCGCATTATAGCCGTCCCCGGCAGCCGACGGACGGCCATGGAAGTATTTCGGCTCGGTAAAGACCTGCCCGATCAGAGCGGAACCGATGACCTGTCCGTCCTTTTCGATCAGGCTGCCCTTGGCCTGGTAGGGGAAGATCGCTTGCGCGATCCCGGTCATGCCCAGGGGATAGATGATGCCGGTGATGATGGTGAGCGCGACGATCATGAAAATCGCGGGCCGGATTTGCTTAAGCATGGGTTTGTGTCCCGAAATGTCCGCCGCTCGCGGTAAAGCCGAGCGTGGAGCGCGATGGTGTGGCCACCGGCCTCATCCTTAGATGAGACCGATGGTGGTGATGATCAGATCGATCGCCTTGATGGCGATGAAGGGCACGATAACGCCGCCAAGGCCGTAAACCAGCAGGTTGCGGCCCAAGAGGGCTCCGGCGCCGACGGGGCGGTATTTGACGCCGCGCAGCGACAGCGGGATCAGCGCCACGATGATCAGCGCATTGAAGATGATGGCCGACAGGATCGCGCTTTGCGGGCTGTGCAGCCCCATGATGTTGACCACGCCCAATTGCGGGTAGAAGGCCAGGAACATTGCCGGGATGATGGCGAAATACTTGGCGATGTCATTGGCGATCGAGAAGGTGGTCAGCGCCCCGCGCGTCATCAGCAATTGCTTGCCGATGCCGACGATTTCGATGAGCTTGGTCGGATCGCTGTCCAGATCCACCATGTTGCCCGCTTCGCGCGCCGCCACGGTGCCGGTATTCATCGCCACGCCCACATCGGCCTGGGCCAGAGCGGGAGCGTCATTGGTGCCGTCGCCGCACATGGCGACCAGCTTGCCCTTGGCCTGTTCCTCGCGGATCAGGGCCAGCTTGTTTTCCGGCGTCGCCTGGGCGAGGAAATCGTCCACGCCGGCTTCGGCGGCAATTGCCGCTGCGGTCATCGGGTTATCGCCGGTGATCATCACGGTGCGGATGCCCATGCGGCGCAATTCGGCGAAGCGTTCCTTGATGCCGCCCTTGACGATGTCCTTGAGATGGACGACGCCGAGCAGCCTGCCGTCACGCACCACGGCCAGCGGAGTGCCGCCGGATTTTGCGATCTGGTCGGCAATGGCCTGCAGATCGGCAATGGTCTGGCTGGAGGCCTTGGGCACGCCGGCCGCCACGGTGGACAGGTTCACATAGGCCAGCACGGCGTCGACGGCACCCTTGCGGATGGAGGAGCCGTCGAGGTCCACACCGCTCATGCGCGTCTGGGCGGTGAAGGGGACGAACGTTGCCTGCAGGCTGGTCATGTCGCGTTCGCGGATGCCGTATTTTTCCTTGGCCAGCACCACGATGGAGCGGCCTTCCGGCGTCTCGTCGGCGAGCGAAGCGAGTTGCGCCGCGTCGGCCAGTTCCTGTTCGGTGACGCCCTTGACCGGCTTGAACTCGGTCGCCTGCCGATTGCCCAGGGTGATCGTGCCGGTCTTGTCGAGCAGCAGCGTATCGACGTCGCCGGCAGCTTCCACGGCACGGCCGGACATGGCCAACACGTTGAAGCGCACCAGGCGATCCATGCCGGCAATGCCGATGGCCGAGAGCAGCGCCCCGATAGTGGTGGGGATCAGGGTGACGAACAAGGCGACCAGCACGATCACCGGCACGGAGCCGCCCGCATAGGTGGCAAAGAACGGGATGGTGACGACGGCAAGCACGAAGATCAGGCTGAGACCGGCCAAGAGGATATTGAGGGCGATCTCGTTGGGGGTCTTCTGGCGCTCGGCGCCCTCGACCAGTGCGATCATGCGGTCGATGAAGGTGGAGCCGGCAGCGGCGGTGATGCGCACCCGGATCCAGTCCGACAGCACCTGGGTGCCGCCGGTAACGGCGGAACGATCGCCGCCCGATTCACGGATGACGGGCGCGGATTCACCGGTGATCGCCGATTCATTGACCGAAGCGACGCCTTCGATGACTTCGCCATCGGAGGGAATGATATCGCCGGCTTCCACCAGCACGACATCGCCCACCTTAAGCGTGGCGCCGGGCACCAGCTTGTACTTGGTGCGATCGGTGCCCGAGAGCAGCTTGGCCTCGGTTTCGCTGCGGGTGCGGCGCAGGGATTCGGCTTGCGCCTTGCCCCGGCCTTCGGCGACCGCTTCGGCGAAATTGGCGAACAGCACGGTGAACCACAGCCAGATGACGAGCTGGAACGAGAAGGAGATATTCTCCCCTCCCGTCACGATATCCTTGAGCAACAGGACGGTGGTGAAGGCGGAGACGACGGCGACGACGAACATCACCGGGGTTTTGATCAGGGTACGCGGATCCAGTTTCCTGAAAGCGCCGCCCAGGGCGGGCACGAGGATACGAGCATCCAGAATGCTCGTTGATTTAGACTGGCTCATAAGAGACTCCAGCTTGGGTGTCTTGTCCGGTGGCAGGATCGTTCAGATCGCCGCGAACAAACGGGTCAAAAGGGATGCAAGGCAGAAGCAGCGCCATCACCAGGGTCAGGCGCACAATGATCTGCGCTGGCCTGACGGCTTGGTTCGGTCCCCGCGCCGGATAGAAGGCGCGGGGATTAAGGAGTTGTCTCAACGCCTTGCCAGGGCGCATGGCTTCAGAAAGTCTGCCCCGCCAGCATGGCGAAGTGCTCGACGATCGGTCCCAGCGCCAATGCCGGGAAGAAGGTCAGGCCACCCACGATCACGGTCACCCCGATCACCAGGCCGACAAAGAGCGGCCCATGTGTCGGAAGCGTTCCGGAAGTGGCGGGCACCAGCTTTTTCTCGGCAAGGGAACCAGCAATGGCCAGCACCGGTACGATGAGCAGGAAGCGCCCCATCAGCATCGCGAGACCGATGGTGATGTTGTAGAAGGGGGTGTTCGCACTCAGGCCGGCAAAGGCACTGCCATTGTTGTTGGCACCGGAGGTAAAGGCATAGAGCATTTCGCTGAAGCCATGCGGTCCCGGGTTCCAGATCGAGGCGATGGCATTGGGCACCACCGAGGCGATGGCGGTGAACAACAGAATGGCCAGCGAGGGTCCGAGCATCGCCAGGACGCTCATCTTGACCTCGCGGGCCTCGATCTTCTTGCCGATATATTCGGGCGTGCGGCCAACCATCAGGCCGGCAATGAACACGGCCAGGATCGCGAAGACCAGCGTGCCATAGGTGCCTGCACCGATACCACCAAGGGGCGGAATCTGCATGTTGAACAGCGGCACGAGACCACCCAAAGGCATCAGGCTATCGTGCATCATGTTGACGGCGCCGGTTGATGCGGCGGTCGTGACCACCCCGAAGAGGGCCGAGAGCGCAATGCCGAAGCGGACTTCCTTGCCCTCCATATTGCCGCCATCGACGCCGAGGGCGTGGATCAGCGGATTGCCGGCGGCTTCAGCCCAATAGAGCACCGAAACACCGGCGATCACGAGCACGCCGAACACCGCGAACAGGGCCCAGCCCTGCTTCTGGCTGCCCACCATGCGACCGAACACATTGGTGAAAGCCGCAGCGATCGCGAAGATCGAGAGCATGTGGATGAGGTTGGTCAGCGCCGTCGGGTTTTCGAACGGATGGGCCGAGTTGACGTTGAAGAAGCCGCCGCCATTGGTGCCCAGATGCTTGATGATCATCTGGCTGGCCACTGGGCCCTGCGCGATGGTCTGCTGTGCCCCTTCCAGGGTCACGGCGGCCGTGTAAGCGTCCAGGTTCTGCGGCACGCCCTGCCAGACCAGCACCAGCGTGCCGATCACGCAGATGGGCAGCAGCACATAGAAGGTGGAGCGCACCAGATCGGCCCAGAAATTGCCGACGGTGCGCGACGATGCGCGTGAGAAGCCACGGATGATGGCCATCGCGCCCGCCATGCCGGTGGCGGCAGACACGAAGTTCTGCACGGTGATACCGGCCATCTGGGTGAAATAGCTCATCGTGCTTTCGCCCGCATAGCCCTGCCAATTGGTATTGGTCATGAAGCTGACGGCGGTGTTGAACGAACTATCGGGGCCGACAGCGCCCATCCCGGCGGGATTGAACGGCAGTGAGCCCTGCAGGCGCTGCAGCAGGTAGAGCACGACGAAACCGGCGAGATTGAACATCACCATGGCCGCCGCATAGGTGGTCCAGTGTTGTTCTTCTTTTTCGCTGGTTCCCGAAATGCGGTAGAGTCCGCGTTCGATGGGGCCGAAGACGACGGAGAGCGGTGTGGGCTCCCCATTGAGGACGCGCGTCAGGTACCAGCCAAGCGGTTTGACGAGCAGGATAACGATCCCGAAAAAGACCAGGATCTGAATCAATCCGTTGAATGTCATGTGAAATAGCTTTCCGAGCGTAGTGCCTGAGCGGTCAGAACCGTTCCGGGCGAGCGAGGGCGTAAGTGAGGTAGGCCGTCAGGAACACGGCCACGCCGCCTCCGAGGATGTAATCGAACAGCATTTCCGCTCGCTCCTTCTATAGTTTTCTGCAGATGTTGATGTAGGCGAAGGTCAGCGCAAAAAAGATCGCCGCTATACCAAGAACGACTATGTCCATGATCAGGATTCCTTGCTCGTTGCTTTTCCGGCGACGCATCGCAAAAGACGAATGCATCGCAAAACGCGACGCAGCCATCGCTGCCGGTGGGCAACGATGGGCAACGTCTCGAATTCGAGGGAAGAGTGGACCCGAACCGCATAGGAATTCGAGAGAGGGGCAATCCCTAGTTTATAGGAATTTCATATATGGAACCGGTCCGGGCAAACCCCACCAAGTGACGAAGCCCCAGCCTGCCGGGTTGAGCGGAAAGCTGGGGCTTCGGTCATTTATCGATGTATGCAGCCACCGATAAAACTGGGAAAAACAAGGTCAGACCAGATGGCCATTCAGGTTTTCTACGATTACCGAGAGCCCCGATCTGGTCCCCTCCCCCTTGAGGGGAGGGCTAGGGTGGGGGTTCTGCACTCCCACCGTGCTGGTCCACAGGTATAGGCTCTATTGAAAGCCCAGAACCCCCACCCAACCCTCCCCTCAAAGGGGAGGGGGCCGATCCGGGCTCCCAAAAATCACGGCAAACTTGAATGCCGATTGCTCCTATAGCGTGCGGACCCCTTGCGGCCATTGCGCGACTGGAACCGGATTGAACAGCGGATCCATGGTCAGGACTGCATCATCGGGGGCGCAGCATACGGCCCCCGGCTCATAACCGCTTTCCGCGGAGGCAAAATGGATTGCGGCCGACCGGTCGAAGAAAATGCCTCCAACCAGCCCTTTCACGTCACACACGACCCAGTGTCCCTGTGCGTCCTTGCCGATCATGAACCGGCTGCTGCACGAGGCGGGATAGGTGACACGAATTGCTTCGCCCATGAGATTATGCCTTCCTGGATGTTGATCTTGGGGCACGTTCAGACGGCAAACCAGGCGACGGTGCCGGCCACCGCCATGATCACGACAATGACGGCGCTCATGCGCCACAGCGCGCCCGCTTCATCATTGTGGATTTCAGAGAGGACTGCGGCGCGGGCTTCCGGCGCCTGATTTTCCTGCTGCTGGAGCAGAGATGCGTGCGCGCGCGCCTGGGCGGTGTACATCGCGGTATAGGCCATGCCAAAACGGGGATACATTGCTGATCATCCTTTCACGAGTGCCTGGGCGCCGGCCCAGCCCAGAGTGAGGGCTGGCATGGCCGGCGGGCGCTATTCGAGGGCGCGGCGCGGGATGCGTGTTGGCCTGCTCGCGATTGGATCGGGCGAGCTTTTTCTTCGAATGCGCCGGAAATTCCGAGGCATGAGGGAAAGATAGAAGGGTTGGCATATGTTTTCGATTGGGCACCGACAGCAAAGAAATAAAAATGTCGTATGACTTTTTTCCGGCCCCTGCTGAAGAATACGGGCGCCATTGCCAGCGCCTTCGGCCCATCCGGAGATCGAACCCCACCAACTCCCCATAAGAAAATCATATGTATTCTTACTGCCGGCATGAATACATCATGCATAAAGATAATTTTATTTGACTTCATGCCCTGCAGGTTGCTGTCTCCGCGCGATTGGAGAGCACCATCATGCACGCAACATCACTCGACAACCTGGCCATTGCTTTGGCCAAGAACCGGGCATCCGGCACGGTTTCGGGACTGGCATTCGCCGGGATCGTGTCCAAGCTGGAGGCCAGTGAAGTCCAGCTGGCTGCGCTGGACGCGTATAACAGCGATCTCAAAGGCTATGATCTGGCTGGCACCACTCAGGCCTGCCAGCGGATGCTGGGTTTGCACGCGCCCATCTTCGGCCCGATCGCCACGCGCGATTTCTTCAATGAACGCGGCCGCATCCACCTGCCCCAGGGCATTATCGGCGCGCAGTGCGAGCTGGCCTTCACCATCGGCAACAGCTTCCCCGACCGCGACGAAACCATCGATCGCCATTCCGTCGCCGAGACCATCGTCGCCTGCCGGCCCACCATCGGCCTGCTCGGCCGCAGGGCGTTTGGCGCGCCCCATAGCGATGTCATCGCCATTGCCGATTTTGGCCTGCATGTCGCCACCATTTGTGGGCCGGCGGTGCGGATCGACTGGGACAACCTGGACCAGGTTGAAATGACCGCCCGCGTTGGTGGGGAAACGGTGATGACGGCCAAGGGCAGCGCCATCCTCGGTCACCCGCTCGAAGCGGTTGCCCTGCTGGCGCGCGAGCTGGCCCGCCAGGGCAAGCAGATCAATGCCGGTGAGATCGTGACCACCGGCTCCTGGGCGCCGATCCTGCAGGTGTTGCCCGGGCAGACCCTGTCGGTAGAATTTGAAACGATCGGCAAGGTCTCGTGCGCGTTCGACTAGGGTGTGTTCGGGCCCTACGAATACCGAACATTGGTCAGTGGCTCCCATCACCCCCTCCCAGCCCCCCCATCAAGGGGGAGGTGCCTCTCCACTCTTGAGACTCAAGAGGTCCCACCCACCGGCAGACACCTCCCCCTTGATGGGGGAGGCCGGGAGGGGGGTCTCAAGCGCTCAATCATCGCCTTGAACCACGCTTCCCAACACCCTCAAATGAAAACCTATCCATTGGCCATGCGCTTGATGCGCGGCGAATGGATCGCGGTCTCGTTGCGATGCAGGGTCAGCAGCGCCTCCTGGACGGCGTCGGCCGTCTCGGGCGCAACCGGGACCAGGGGCATGCGCACATCGGCGGAAATACCCCGCGCCAGATGCAATGCGAACTTGATCGGCACCGGGTTGGATTCGCGCTCCAGCGCCGCGATGAGCTGCCGAAGCCGCACAGATATGACCTTGGCAGCGACGTTGTTGCCACACCGAAGGGCGTCATGCATGTCGGCCATCAAGGCCGGCTCGACATTGGACACGACGGAAATCGTGCCGCTGCCGCCCAGCATGTTGAAATCGAGCGCGGTTGCATCGTGGCCGGACAGCTGGACGAACCGCTCGCCGAGAGCGGCATGCAGCTTGGGTGGCCTTGTCATGTCGCCGGTGGCGTCCTTGATGCCGGCAATGCCGGGCACAGCCGCCAGCCGTTCAATCGTCTCCAGTGTCAAATCGACCCCGGTTCGCGCCGGCACGTTGTAGATGATGATCGGGAGACGGGTCTTTTGGGCGACTGCCTCGAAATGCCGGAACAATCCTTCCTGGCTGGGGCGGTTGTAATATGGCGTCACGATCAGCGTCGCATCGGCGCCAAGCGCTTCGGCGGCGGCGGTATAGGCAATGGTGGATTGGGTATCGTTGGTGCCGGTCCCGGCGATCACCGGAACCCGGCCATCGGCAATCTCGATGCAGCGGCGGATGATGCCGAGGTGTTCACCCCAGGACAGGGTCGGCACTTCTCCGGTCGTGCCGGCCGGCACGAGGCCATTTATCCCCTGCCCGATCTGCCATTCCACCAGATCGCAAAAGGCGGGGTAGTCAATCTCACCCTGCTTGAACGGGGTGATCAAAGCCGTGATCGCGCCCTGCAGTCGTTGTCGCTCGGGTTCCATCAATTTTCTCCTCTGGAGAGGTTGGGATAGTTTTGGGATTTCGGCACCGGCACTTTACCCCACCGCCCGGCCGATGAGGTGCATCAGCCCGGCAATCAGCAGCAGCCAGGAGGCTTCGTCCCAGGCGTTGAGGGACCGCGCCACGATAGCGCCCTTGATCAGCAGGCCGCCGAACATGGCAAACAGCGCATAGAACGCCAGCCAGGCGGAAACGGCCTCGGGATAGCTTTGCCCGCTGGTGAGAAGCTGAGCGATAAGAAGCGAGATTATGAGTTTGAGGATGAACCGCCCGATGGTGCGGCGCGATGTCGGATCCAGCTTTGCAGGTGTATCGGTTGCCATCAGGGCAGCACAAAATGGGGCGGAAAGACCATCGATTATGCTCCCGCCCCGCTCAGCAGCACGCTCTTGAGCGCGACCCCGATAATGACGATCAGAAGCAGAATGCCCAGTCCGATCAGTTCGAGCCCGGCCCGTGGCGGATGGAGCTTTATCCGCTTGCGAGACATATCGGCAGCGGCGACGGACGAGTGCAGTTTGGGCATCGGAACTTCGTTTGGTGACTGTAAGCCATCATGCTAGCGCCGAAGCGGATATGAATTCCATGCCGCATCCTGGGGTTTGGCATATAGATTTCATAAGGATCGATCGATCAAGCTGTCTGAGCGCCCGATACCCGCCGGCTGTGAATTTTGGGGACATCGCGCATAGATGGGCGATACCGATAAAATTGGAAGCGTTGGATTTACCGCGCCCCAAGGCTTGCCCGGCAGGGTGATCGACGGGGGCGGGAGACATCCATGCAAAACAAATATACCGCCGTTCGCACTCGCCTGGAACTTGCCCAGGAGTGCCTTGACGAGATCGATGAAGCCGATCGCAACCTCTATCTGGTTCTCGACCAGATTATCGAAACCGTGCTGATACTGGAACACCGGCGCGTTCGAAAGCCGGGCAATGTGGTGCCGTTCCGCTCTGCGCCCATGGCTTAGGTTTTATCCACACCTGAAACGCCCGGAAACCGGCGCGGTCCCCAATCGGCGACTTCGTCATTGCCGACGTTAGCCATATGTTAACCATTGGACGGCAAGATTTGCCTATCTTTCCTACGCTGTATTGGGGGCTCGGAAGGAATTGAAATGTACGAGTTCGAACCTGACCCTGCCGCTACCTTGGCTTTAGTCGGGATGCCTATGGCTGACGTAGAACGTGACTTGATCCTGGCGACCCTGCGTCAAACCGGGGGTAATCGCACCCACGCCGCCCATGTTCTGGGTATTTCCATCCGCACGATGCGAAATAAACTCAGCACCTATCAACAGGCGGGCATAGATATCGAAACCTGACCTCAGGACGCCGCGCCTCTCCTCGAGGCGCGGCCCCTCTCGGCCGCTTGCAGGCGATGATCAGTGCCCGCTGAACTAAACCGCTTTCTGGCCGTTATGCCCCACCAGAGTTTTGGGGATGTCCATGCACGAGCGTCAGTATCATGTCGTGCTCAACGCCAATGCCGGCACAGCCAATGCCATCGGCATCACGCAATCTGCCCTGCAAGCCATGTTCGAGGCGAACGGGTTGCCGGCGGAAATCGACGCGGATACCGACCGGCCCATGGCGGAGCGTGTTGCCCGCGCTGTCGCAAGCCCCGCCGATACCATCGTGGCGGCGGGCGGCGACGGGACCATCACCGCACTGGCCGCAGCTCTGGTCGATAGCGCAAAAAGTCTGGCTATCCTGCCGCTGGGCACCGTGAACGCACTGGCCAAGGACCTCAAGGTGCCGCTGGATCTGGCTGCGGCCGTCGCCAGCCTCGCGACGGCAACGCCTCAAAAAATCGATGTGGGCGAGGTCAACGGCCGGATATTTCTACACAAGGTCGTTGTGGGCTTCATTCCTGGCGTAGCCGCCGGCCGCGAACATATCAGGGGCAATCAGACCATGGCCGCCAAGCTGGGGCTATTGCGCTACTTCTTCCGGCGCCTGGCGCGGGCACGCCGTATCGCCGTGGTGATCGACACCGATACGAACGATGCCCGGGCCGAACGGGTCCAGGCAGTCGCCATAGCCAGCAATGCCTATAATGAAGGCTTTGGGCAATTCTTTCACCGCGAAAACCTCGATCGTGGCACCCTGACGCTCTATGTGCTCAAGCACTTCGCCTTTGCTGATTTTGTACGGTTGACCGGCGGCATGTTGCTGGGGCGCTGGCGCGACGACGCGGCGCTGCGGGTGGAAAGCATCACCGCGGCAACCATTCGCAGTCACAAAGCGCTGCTCAAGGTCATGTTCGATGGCGAGGTCGAGACGATGCGAACACCATTAGTCTTCCGCATAAGGCCGTTGGCCCTGTCGGTCCTGACGCCGATAGAGGTGGGGACACCGGTGGTACCGGACCTTGCCGGAGCCGCCCCATGAAGCTGGTGCATATATCGGATCTGCATTTCGGCCATCACGATCCCAAGGCTGCAGCGGGCCTGGCTATCGACATCGCCAAGCAAAACGCAGATCTGGTCGTTGCCAGCGGCGATTTTACCCAGGTTGGCAGCAAGGAAGAATTCATCCAGGCGCGAGCCTTCCTCGATACGCTGGACACCCCCGTGTTTGCCGTCCCCGGCAATCATGACGTCCCTGCCATCAATATCCTGCGCCGGTTCCTGGCTCCCTATGCGCTCTACCGGCGCTATATCGCCAAGGACCTGGAGCCGTTCCTCGAAATGGATGGGGTGGTGTTTGTCGGCATGAGGACGGCGCGGCGGGCGCGCCTGGAATGGAACTGGGGGCATGGCACGATTTCGCGTGACCAGCTCGAACACCTGGAGAGACGGTTCGCCCAGGCGTCTCCTGACGCCATCAGGGTCATCGTGGCGCATCATCCGCTGCTGTTTCCAACCGAGCCGATGGTGCAGAAGACCAGGCTCGTCAAGCGTGCCGATGAAGCGCTGGAGACCTTTGCCGGACTGGGTGTGCGACTCGTGCTGTCGGGCCATTTTCACCTGTCCTATGTGCGCAAGCATGAAGCCAAGGGAACGACCAAGCAAGGCGCGCCCACAGGCTTGCGCCAATCGGCGGTGGCGCCGATCCTGATCGCGCAGGCGGCCTCGACGATCTCGACGCGCCTGCGGGGCGAGGCCAACGCCTACAACATCATCGAAATCGGCCCGAATGGCATATCGATCATCGTACGCGAGTGGCTGAACGAGAAATGGGTGACGCGCGAAAAGGCATCAGAGCCAATCTGAACCTGCCGAGCGAAGCGATGGCTGCGGGCTACTCCACAGACGCATGCCTGCCTTGAGCCATGCGGGTAGCAGGGCTGGCGCGTCAGAAAACACCCGGAAATCAAGGGGCTTTGGCGATAGCCTGGCTCCCACTCTCTCGAATTTAGTTCGCGTCCTGCCCCATTGAGGGCACCATCTGCGTCAACCATCCCCATGATGGAAAAGCAGCAAGGACAACCCATGCGAGACAATTCCGTGCGGTCGCGGCGAGCAATCAGCCGTTATGGCTGGCTGGCGCTGAGCCTGCTTTTCGTTGGCGGAGCCGCGGGGGCCGAGCCCTACCTGTTGTCGGTTTCAGACAAAATTACAGTCAAGGTCGTCGAGTGGAAGGCTGGCGAATCTACCTTCGAGGAACTGACGGCACTGGGTGGCGAATACACGATCGGCGCGGACGGCCAGGCCTCGTTTCCGTTCGTCGGCGCGACCCAAGGCGCCGGCAAGAGCGTGACGGATCTCGCTGCAACGCTGGGCAGCGAATTGCAGCAGGCCCTCGGGCTGACAGCCGCGCCGGACGTAACCATCGAGATCGCCGCCTATGGCCCGGTATATGTGAGCGGCGACGTGAACACGCCGGGCGGATACCCATTCGCTCCGGGAATGACGGTGATCAAGGCGCTCAGCCTTGCGGGAGGTGAACGCCGGACGGCCGATGCCTCCGGCCGGCCGGAGCGGGAACTGCTGACCAATTCGGGCGCACTCGATCTGCTTAAGGACGAGCATTTGCGGCTTTTGGTGCGCCGGGCACGGCTCGATGCCGAACTGGCCGGGGCCCAGACCATCACCCTGCCCCCCGAACTGGCTGACGTCGAAGCCGCCAAACCGCTGGTGACTGCCGAGCAGGCAATCCTGCTGGCCCGCCAGCGGCAGATGGCGGCGCAGACGGCATCGCTCGACGAGGAAGTGCAGCTATTGACCCGCCAGCTCGATACGTTCGAGCAGAAGCGCGGGGCCACCGAGCAGCAGCTCGAACAAGCCCGCGAGCAGCTCACCAAGATCACCCAACTCTCCGATAGCGGGCTGGCTCTGGCGTCGCGCGTTACTACGCTGGAAACCAGCGTCGCCGACCTGCAGGGCCGCCTGCTCGATATCGATACGACCAGCCTGCAGGCCAGCCAGGATATCGGAGCGGCCAAACGCGAGCGCTCCGAACTGGGCGATGTGCGGATATCAGACCTGTCGCTGGAGCGGCAGACCGTGGATGGCCAGATCGCGGCACTGGCCCTCAAGATCCCCAACCAGGAAGCGTTGTTGCAGGAAGCGGCGGTTTATTCCGGCGTGGAGATCACGACCGGCGGAACCCAGCCGATCTACAGCTACACAATCATGCGCGACGGCCAGGAGATCGCCGCGGAAATAAGCACGCAAGTGCAGGCGGGCGATGTCGTCGTCGCCCGCCTGACCCTGTCACCATGAGGCAGCAACAGCCCCATTCCAACTGACCCGCATAAAGGCGTTTTTCCATGACGAATACGATGCAGCAGCGAATGCGGGCAGTCGCGCCCATACTGGCGGGGCTAGTATTGGCGCCGGTAGCCGCGATGGCGGACAGTGGCAGTTTTCACGACGATTTCGACAGTTTGGATAGTCAGCACTGGTATGTCTCGGATGGGTGGGCCAATGGCGCGCACCAGAACTGTGTCTGGTCCAAAGACCAGATTTCAGCGGCGGACGGCATACTCAAGGTGGGCTTTGCGCCTATTCCCAAGCAGGACCGCCAATATAGTTGCGGTGAAATCCAGACCAAGCAGGCCTATGGCTATGGCACCTATGAGGCGCGGCTGAAGACGCCGGCGGGATCGGGGCTCAATGCGGCGTTCTTCACCTATATCGGGCCGGAGCAGAAAAAGCCGCATGACGAAATCGACTTCGAAATCCTGCTCAAGGATACCTCGATCGTGGAAACGACCACCTTCGTCAACGGCAAGAGCGGCGATGGCAAGGTGGGCAGCGGGCAGAAGCACAATCTGCCCCATCCGTCCGACAGCGACTTCATCGATTATGCGATGACCTGGGAGCCCGACGAGATCCGCTATTACATCAATGGCGAACTGGTCCGCACCATGACCGACAAGGCCACCATCCCGACCAATCCGCAGCGCCTGTTCTTCAGCCTTTGGGGCACCGATACACTAAAGGACTGGATGGGCGCGATGGCGCCGCCCGACGGACCGATCGCCATGCAGGTCGATTGGGTGGCGTTCACGGCGCAAGGGGAAACCTGCGCTTTCCCCGAATCGGTGCTGTGCGCGCAGTGACGGCATGGGTCGCCGCTAATCCGAAACAGAACAGGGGCTTGCTATGAAACTGGTGTTCTTCCGGGGCAAAGTGCCCAATTTCGGCGACGAGTTGAACCTGCATGTCTGGCCGGCTCTGCTGCCCAAGGGGTTTCTCGATGAGGACGAAAGCGAGTTGTTCGTCGGCATCGGCTCGATCATCGGCACCCAGATGGATCCCAAGGCGCGCAAGTTCGTCATGGGTTCTGGCTATGCCGGCTATATGGGCCTGCCCGATGTGCATGACGGCACCTGGGACATCCGCTTCGTGCGCGGACCGCAGACCGCCAGCAAGCTCAAGATCTCGCCGGACCTGGCCATTTGCGACAGCGCCGTGCTGCTGCGCGCCATGGACCTGCCCGCCCCCGCCAAGGATGTCGGCGTGGCATTCATGCCGCATTACGAGAGCCTGGAGCGCGGCAATTGGGCGGAGGCCTGCCGGCTGGCGGGGATTACGCTGATCGATGCCACCGAGCCGGTGGAGAAGGTGCTCAGCCAGTTGCGCGGCGCCAAGCTGCTGATCACCGAGGCGATGCATGGCGCCATTGTTGCCGACGCATTGCGCACGCCATGGATCGGCGCCAAGCCGATCTATGGCGGGCACCACATGAAATGGCTCGACTGGGCCGGCGCGCTCGATATCGAACTGCGCATGAACCTGCTCAAACCCACCAGCGTGCTCGAATACTATATTGGACGAACCGGGCGTGGCGGCGGCGAGGGCAAGGTGGGCAAGCTCAGCCGATCGGCGCTGGCCGGTATTCCCAATACCATGCTGACCCACGCGGCGGCGCGTCACCTGCAGGCGATGGCCAAGCTGGAACCGCAATTGAGCGCCGACCGCAAAATCGTCGAGGCGACCGAGCGGGCTCAGGACGCAGTGGACCGGTTCGTGCGGAGCCGTGTGTCAGTGAGCTAGAGCATCGTGCGTTTAAGTTGAATCGTATCCAGCTGCACTGAAGTAGTTTGGGCATTCCCGTGGGGTGAACATGCTGCAGATATCACCGATTGCCTTCCAGAGTTCGTCGATTGGTCGGACGGCTCGTTTTTGCAGATGGGCCTTGCTCCTTACATCCGGTGATGGATGGGATGTTTCGATAAACTCGATCATTCGGATATGGCCGACACACCCAGCGGGGTAGCGACCAAGTCAGTCGGAGGCCTTTCCGGTGAAACCACGCATGCGAGACTGCCACGACTGCGAAGGGGCTGGAGCAGATGATTGCCGTTTTACCAAGTGCGGCACCAAGCTGACGCGCTGTGGCGGCAAACTTTCCGTACCGGCACCATGCGTCGCGCGATCAATCAGCAGGCGAACCGCGGCGATTCCCATCTGGCGGTGCGGCATGTGGACGGTGGTCAGCTGGGGAGAAATCTGGGTGGCAATGCCATAGTCGGCATGCCCGACCACCGATACGTCTTCGGGCACGCGAAGGCCAAGACGCATCAGTTCGGAAACTACGGTCACGGCGACGCCGTCACTGCCGCAAAAAAACGCCGTGGGCTCGAAGCCTTCGTTCACCAGATCAAGGAGCGCGTCGCGCAAGTCCTTGGCGGCCTGGTCATCGGCAAAGGCGATTTCCCGCAGGCTCATCCCTTCAATGGCGGCAATGGCTTCCGAGAAGCCTTGCAACCGGGCCTGCCGGCCAGGATAGCCTAGGCGGCCATGGGCATAAACAACCTTGCGGTGTCCCAGATCGGCAAGATAACGAGCGACATAAACCCCCGCTTCCACATCGGTAGCGCTGATCTGGTCTATGGCCAGAAGCGGTGGCACCAGATGATTGACCACGACCGATGGCAGGGGACTGTCATTAATTGCATCGAACATCGACAGGTTTTGCGGCCCGATCAGGATCACGCCGGCCACGGTGTCGCCGAGGCGCTGCAGGATGGTGTGGTCATCGGTCCACCGCACAGCCATGGAATAACCAGCGCGAACGGCCTCCTCATCGACGCCCCGCTGCACGTCGATCCAAAGCTCACGGCCGGCCACCGCCAGGTCCTTGAAGATTACCTCAATGGTCTTGCCAGCCACGGGCGCACGTTTGGGGAGGTCATAGCCAAGCCTGGCGGCTGTATCGCGGACAAGTTGGCGCGTGGCCTCGCTCACGCCTGCCTTGCCCGTAAGAGCGCGCGACACGGCGAATTTGGAAATGCCGAGCGTATCGGCGATTATTTGAAGAGTGACCCGCGCCATGACAGTGCCGAAGCACTAATCTCCATTTTTCGACCTTGTTTTTCTTTGTTAGGTTACCACGCAACAACTGTCAATCCTGGAAACCCGGCAGAAAATTATGTTTGTCCTGTTTGGACAACTCATCAAGAAGTCGATTATGTGGAAAATCATTTTATAACAGTGATTTATAACGTTTCCCCAGCCTTCATTCGAACTACTCCCACGCATCATGGAACCAAATTTAGACTTGACTGACCAACCAAGCGATGTATTGTTTGGCTAACTGTTGCAAAAACACATACCAAACAAGACGTTGCAACGTTGGGGAGGCCAGTCCAGTGGAGCGCAACGCTTTACCTAACTTCTTGCCGGCAATCGCCTGGCTGAAGTCATGACCACCATATTGGAAGCACAACCCATTCGGCCCCGCGATGCAGCGGCCATCGGCATGGCGACGCAGCGCCAGCTCATCTGGATGAAGTTCACCGAGCACAAGCTCGCGGTGGTGAGCCTGTTCGTCATCGCATTGATCTATCTCGTGGGGGCTTTGTGCGAGTTCGTCGCCCCGCGGACCCCCGATTACTATGACAGCGCCTATACGATGCTGGCGCCGCAGCCGCTCAAATTCTTCTATACCGACGAAGGCGGCAACACCCAGTTTGGCATGCATGTCAATGGGTTCTCGTCCCAGCGTGACCCCAACACCTTCCGCCGCGTCTTTACGCTGGATGAAGCCATTCGCGTGCCGGTCGGCTTGTTCGTCAAGGGGCAGCCCTACCAGATGTGGGGTTTCATCCCATCCGATATCCATCTCATCGGGCCGGTCGATCCCACCCAGCCGTTCTACCTGCTCGGATCGGACCGGCTGGGCCGCGACGTGCTGAGCCGCGTTGCCTATGGCACCCGCATCTCGACCTCGATCGGGCTGATCGGTGTCGCGATCAGCCTGGTATTGGGCGTCGTCCTGGGCGGTATCTCGGGCTATTTTGGCGGTACGGTCGACAATATCATCCAGCGCGTCATCGAATTCATCATGTCGGTGCCCACCATTCCGCTCTGGATGGGCCTGGCGGCGGCGATCCCCGTCACCTGGTCTCCCATATTGGTCTACCTGATCATCACGATGATCATTTCGCTGATCGGCTGGACATCCCTGGCCCGTGAAGTACGCGGCCGTTTCATGTCCTGGCGCAACGAGCCATTCGTGGTGGCCGCGCGGCTTGATGGCACCAGTCAAATGAAGATCATCGGCCGGCACCTGGTGCCCGGTTTCATGTCGCACATCATCGCCTCCGTGACCCTGGCCATACCGGCAATGATCATCGCGGAAACGTCCCTCTCCTTTCTGGGCATAGGGCTGCGGCCGCCGGTCGTCAGCTGGGGCGTGCTGCTTCAGGAAGCCCAGAACATCCGTTCGCTGGCCGAGGCGCCCTGGCTGCTGGCCCCGGGCGTATTGGTGATCATCACGGTGCTGGCTCTCAATTTCCTTGGCGATGGCTTGCGTGACGCAGCGGACCCCTACCTATGAGCACGACACCACTCCTCAGCATACGCGGCCTCAAAGTACAATTTGCCGTGCGCGAAGGCCTCATTCGCGCCGTCGATGGCGTTGACGTCGATGCCCATGCCGGCAAGACCCTTTGCATCGTGGGCGAAAGCGGCTCCGGCAAGTCGATGCTGGCCCGCTCCATTCTGCAGATTTTATCGCGACCTGGGCGGGTTACCGCTGGCGAAATCGTCTTTACCCGCCCGGGGCAGGAGCCGGTCGATATTGCCAAGCTAGATCCGGCTGGCAAACCGATCCGCGCCATTCGCGGGCGCGACATCGCGATGATCTTTCAGGAGCCGATGAACTCGCTGTCGCCGGTCCACAGCGTCGGCAACCAACTGGTCGAAAAAATCCTGCTGCACCACAAGATCGGCCAGAAGGCCGCGATCGAGCGCGCAGTGGATGCCCTGGACAAAGTTGGTATTCCCAACCCGCGCGAACGCCTGGTCAACTATCCGTTCGAACTCAGCGGCGGCATGCGCCAACGCGTCATGATCGCCATGGCCCTGGCTTGCCAGCCGGCGCTGCTGATCGCGGACGAGCCGACAACGGCCCTCGACGTCACCACCCAGGCCAATATCCTCGACCTGATGGCTGGGCTGCAGCAGGAATTCGGCATGGGGATGATTTTCATCACCCATGACCTGGGCGTGGTTGCCGAGATCGCCGACGAAGTGGCGGTGGTGTATCTCGGCCGTGTCGTCGAGCGCGGCAATGCCGATGCGATATTCTACAATGCGCAGCATCCTTACACGATGGCTTTGCTGTCCTCCATTCCCAAGCTGGGTGCCCGCCGCGCCAAGGGACAGCGGCTGCACGCCATCGAGGGCATGGTGCCCCACCCGCTCAACCGCCCGGCCGGGTGCCCCTTCAACACGCGCTGTCCCGAAGCGCGGGCGGGCCTGTGCGATGTCATCGAACCGGCAACGCTGGAACTGGAGCCGGACCATTTCGTGGCCTGCCACATGCGCGATCCTGCCATGACCAAGGCTGACCAGGAGATGCCGGTATGACCGTCCAGTCCCCAGAACCATTGATGCGCATCCAAGACCTCAAGGTACATTTTCCAATCAAACGGGGGATGCTCAAACGCACCGTGGGCCATGTCCGCGCCGTCGACGGCATTACGCTCGATATCCGCGCAGGCGAAACGCTCAGCGTCGTGGGTGAAAGCGGTTGCGGCAAAACCACGTTGGGCCAGGCGCTGGTGCGGGTGCTGGAACCCACGGAAGGGCGCATCGAATATGCCCGTGACGGCCAGGAGGCTGCCGATATCGCCCATTTGAGCGAGACCGAGCTGCGGCCCTACCGCTCCGACATCCGGATGATCTTCCAGGATCCCTTTGCCTCGCTCAATCCCCGCCGGCGGGTGATCGACATTATCGGGGAGTCACTGCGCAATTTCGGTGTCACCGACGAGCGCGAAGTCGAGACGCGCGTCGCGACGCTGCTCAGCAAGGTCGGTTTGCGCCCGGAATACATGGCCCGCTACCCTTACGCATTTTCGGGCGGTGAGCGGCAACGCATCGGTATCGCACGCGCCCTGGCCGTGCATCCCCGTCTCGTCGTGGCCGACGAATGCGTCTCGGCGCTCGACGTGTCGATTCAGGCCCAGACGCTCAATCTGATGCAGGATCTGCAGGAAGAGTTTGCGCTGACCTATGTCTTCATCAGCCATGACCTGAGCGTGGTGGAGTACATTTCGGACCGCGTAGCGGTAATGTATGCCGGGCGCATCGTCGAACTCAGCGACACCGAACCGCTCTTCCTGCAACCGCGCCATCCCTATACCGCGGCATTGCTGGCGGCTGTGCCGCGTCCCGATCCGCGCAGCGCCCGCACGCGTCAACAAATGCGGCTCAAGGGTGAAGTCGCCGATCCGGCAAATCGCCCGAGCGGCTGCGCATTCCATTCACGCTGCCATTTCGCCACCGATCGCTGCCGCATCGAGGACCCGCAATTGCGGCCTGTCGGCGCCAGCATGGTCGCCTGCCATTTTGCCGAAACCCTAGAGCTTAAAGGAGTGAACGTCGATGCTGCATGAACATGAACCGAGTCCGGCGACTGGCGTGGACACCAAGACCTGGTGGCAGCGGCCTTACCGTATGGTGCAAACCAACCTGCGGCAGCCAGACGCGCTTTACGACCACAAAAAGCTTGCCAGGGAGATCAAGGATTTCGGCGCCGACGTCCTGCTCTACAATATCGGTGGCATCTACGCCTTCTATCCCACCAAGCTGGCGCTCCACGCCGTCAACCCGCTGATGCAGGGCGATGCGTTGGGTGACGCCATCGAGGCAGCCCATTCCGAGGGGCTGTCCCTGGTCGGCCGTTTCGATATGTCGAAGGCCACGCGGATCGCCTATGAGGCCCATCCCGACTGGTTCGTCCATAATGCAAAGGGCGAAAGCCTAGAATACAACGGCACCTATCAGGCCTGCGTCAACGGCGGATGGTACCAGGACTATGCCCTGCAGATCATCAGCGAGTCACTGGGCAAATACGATGTCGACGGCGTGTTCTTCAACATGTTCGGCTATACCAACTTCAACTATTCAGGGCACTATTTCGGGATTTGCGTGTGTGACAACTGCCGCCGCACCTTCCACGACATGTATGGCAAGCCCTTGCCGCTCAAGGAAGATTTCGCCGACCCATCCTATGCGGACTATCTCGAATTCAAGGATCGTACCGCCCTGGCGCTGCGCTCCAAGGTGTACAAGCACATCAAGCAGGTTGCGCCCAAGGTTGCCATGACCGGCCAGCGCGGCGACAGCGACCTTATCCGTCTGGAAACCCAGCGGGCGGTCGATCGTCCGCAGCCGGAATGGGCCTACCAGGCGGGCGAGCAGGCCCGCTGGGGCCAGGCCTATGGCCAAGGCAAGACAGTATCATCGACCTCGGCAAATTTTATCGATTACGCTTGGCGCTTCACCTCGGAAACCGGCGCCTACCAATTGGTGCGTGGCGCCCAGCAATTGGCGAGCGGCGCGACGCTTGATTTCTACCTGCTCGGCGTCATGGCACAGGATGACAAGACAGCGTTTGCCGATACGTCCAAGCTGTTCCACTGGCACAAGGCCAATGAACACAACTATGCCGGTCTCAAGTCTGCCGCAAAGATTGCGCTCTACCACTCCCATGGAGTGGTGCCGGGGCATGGCGGCGGCGCTTATTCCAAACGTCCTGCCAGCGGCAAGCTCGCCGAGGCGGCTTTCCGCGGTGCCTATCGCGCTCTTGTGGAGGCCAGGCTCCCCTTCGATCTGGTCGCCAACGAAATCATCGTGGGCAAGGATGGCGCCAAGATCCTGAGCCAGTACGATGCCGTCGTCATGCCCAATGTCACCTGCCTGTCCGATGCCGAAGCCAAGGCCCTCGACAACTGGGTCAACGAGGGTGGCGTCCTGTTGGCGACCGGTGAAACCGGGCTTTACGACGAACACGGCGTCGCCCGCGAAAAACCTGCCCTCAAGAGTCTGCCCATTACCGACAGGCCCATGGCGCGCCAGGATATGAAAGGCTCCTATTTCCGCGTGCGGCCGGGTGAACTCCCGATTGGCGACGATGTGAAGCTGTTGATGATGGACCACACCTACTATGTGGCCGAGGCTGTCAAGGGTGCGGAGACGTTGCTGACCCTCCTGCCGCCCCAGCGCTTTGGCCCGCCCGAGCTGTGCTTCCCCGATTACGAAAGCGAGATGCCGGGCGCCATCATCGGCAGCCATGGCAAGGGCAAGGCCATTTATGTTCCCTGGCACGCCGACGCGCTTTATTACCGCGATAGTCTGCCCCATACCCGCACCTTCCTTACGGATCTGGTGCTGCGCAATATCCCCGCCGCTCCGATCAGGATCGAAGGCCGCGGTTCGCTGGAAGTGACAATTCAGGCCCAACCCAAGGCAGGCAAGATTCTCGTCCACGTCATCAACTATGGCGGTCAACGCAACAATCTATACGAAGAAGCCCCCACGGTGCACGGCCTGCGCCTGGGCGTGCGTGGCGTAACGGGCAACGGCGCAGCCTTGGTATCGGGCAAATCCGTCTCCCCTGAGGGAGCCGCGGATAAAGACGGATACCAATGGTTTTCCTTGCCGCCGCTTGAGGCATTCGAGGCCATCCAATTCAGCGCACAATAATACAACCTAACAATATGTGCGGAGCCTAACTCCGCCCCCGACCCACCTACAATACGGAGGAAATTATCATGCATTTTGGACCGATATCATCCTGGCGCGCGCCGGCGATCGGGATGGCAGCATTGCTGCTGTCATCGATCCCCGGCTTCGCCCAAGACTACAAGGAAGCTCCCATGCTCGCCGAGCGGGTCGCAGCGGGCACCCTGCCCCCGGTCAGCGAGCGCCTGCCCGCCCATCCCATGGTGGTAACGCCTTTTGAAAGTGTGGGCCAATATGGCGGCACATGGCGGCTCACGATGAACTCGCCCAGTGACATCAGCTCCCTCGCCCGCACCATCGGCTATGAGAATTTCGTGCGGTCCGTGACCTGGCAGCCTGGTATAGAACAGGCCGACATCGTGCCGGACGTGATCATGAACGTCGCCGAGAGCGTCGACGTCAACGAAGATGGATCCGAGTACACCTTCCATCTTCGCCAGGGCCACAAATGGAGCGACGGCGAACCCTATACCGCCGACGACGTGATGTTCTGGTACGAGGACGTTTACTCCAACACCGAACTGTTCCCGGCCAAGCCGACCTGGTCGGTGCGTAACGACAAGCCGCTGGTGGTCGAAAAGATCGACGAGACGACCGTCAAGTTCATCTTCGGCGGCCCCAATGGCCTGCTGCTGCAATACATGGCCACACCGTCCAACGATCCAGAGCAAAACCAGCCCTTTGCCTATCCACGGCACTATCTGGAACAGTTCCACCCCAAATATAACAAAGCGGCCGCAGGCTCCGATTGGGTGCAGAACTTCCACGCCAAAGCCGATGTGTGGCGCAATGCCGACCTTCCGCGCCTACATCCCTGGATCATCACCCAGGGCATTGGCGAAGGCAGCGGGGCGCAGGTCATTGCCGAGCGCAACCCTTACTATTTCAAGGTGGACACCGAGGGTAACCAACTCCCCTACATGGATCGGGTCACCGTCGACATCATCTCGGACCCGCAGGTCACCCTGCTCAAGGCGGCCAGCGGCGACTTTGACATGCTCGATTCCTATGTGGGGTTCGTCGCAACGCCGGAAAACCGCGGCACCTTCTTCGACAACCAGGAGAGCGGCGGCTACAAATTCTATGAGGTTCTGCCTAACCGATCGAACCTGATGGTCATCTCGCTCAACATGACCCATAAAGACCCTGTCCTGCGTGAACTCTTCTCCAACAAGACCTTCCGTCAGGCGCTTTCCACCGGCATCAACCGCGAAGAGGTCATAGAGCTGATCTGGCTCGGCCAGGGACTGCCCTATCAGACTGTGGAACGGCCGGAATCTCCGCTGTTCGACGAAGAAATGGCGACGCAGTTCACCCACTTCGATATCGCCAAAGCCAATGAAATGCTCGACAGCATCGGCCTCACCAAAAAGGACGGGAACGGCATCCGGCTGTTGTCGGACGGTCGGCCGCTGCAGTTCACCATCGACATTTCCGTGCTGCGCCAGCCATGGATCGACAGCGCCGAATTGATCAAGGGCTATTGGCGGCAACTCGGCGTGGATCTGCTGATCAACACGTCCGACACCACGGCCCTTAACCAGCGTGTCGAGTCCAACGATCACGACGCCGCCGTCTGGTCTGCATCGGCCGGCGCCGACTCCCTGTTCGATCCTAAATATTATCTCCCATCGTCATGGGCCTCCTTCTACGCCACCACCTGGGGACAGTGGTTCACTAACGACACCAATCCCGAAGAGCCGCCTGCAGCCGCCAAGCGGCAGATGGCACTCTACCAGGAAGTCTTCGCCACTATCGATGCGTCCAAGCGGCTCGCTTTGATGAAGGAGTTGCTCGATATCGCAAAGGACGAGTTCTACACGATCGGCGTCATGCAGCCGACCTCGGACTACGGCATCGTCAACAAGCTGATGGCCAACTTCCCCAGCGTCCTGCTTGCCAGCAGCGAGTACGCCCACCCGGGCGCTGCCAATCCTGAGCAGTTCTACTACACGACCCCATAGCACGCGCGAATACCGCCGTCCGGCCCAAGGGCCGGATGGCTCCCCTCAGGAGCATTGTCCATGGCTGCCTTCATCGCCCGCCGCTTCATCTACATGCTGGTGACCATCGCCGCGATTTCGGTGATGACCTTCATCATCATCCAACTGCCACCGGGCGATTACGTAACGGCCATGGTGGCTCAGCTGAATTTGCAGGGCACCACTGTCGATCCCGCCGAAATGGCCGCACTGCGCGACCGCTACGGCTTCGATGACCCGGCCTATCTGCAGTACTGGAAATGGATATCCAATATCGTCTTCCGGGGTGATTTCGGCTACTCTCTGGAATGGCGCCGCCCGGTTGCCGATCTGCTCTGGAACCGGCTTGGCCTCACCTTCCTGCTGGCGATCATCACGCTCCTGTTCATCTGGGCGATTTCGCTGCCGATCGGTATCTATACCGCCGTTCGCAAAAACACCTTTGGCGACTATATCGCGACGTTCATCGGTGTTCTGGGCCTCGCCATTCCCAATTTTCTCTTCGCCCTCGTGCTGATGTACATCTCGTTCAGCTATTTCAACATGGGCATCGGTGGGCTGTTCTCCCCCGAATACGAGAACGCGGCCTGGAGCTGGGCCAAGCTGATGGATCTGGGCAGCCATATGATCATTCCCACTATCGTTCTGGGCACCAGCGGCACGGCGTCGCTCATCCGCATCCTGCGGGCAAACCTGCTCGACGAATTGAGCAAACCCTATGTGGTGACCGCCCGCGCCTACGGTCTATCGGAAAACCGACTGCTGTTGAAATATCCCGTCCGCATTGCGCTCAATCCGTTCATTTCAACCGTCGGCTGGGTATTGCCGACACTGGTATCGGGCGCCACCATCACCGCTGTGGTGCTAAACCTGCCGATGACGGGCCCCCTGCTGCTGCAGGCGCTGATCAGCCAGGATATGTATCTCGCCGGCAGCTTCATCCTCATGCTCAGCGTGCTGACGGTGATCGGCACGCTACTATCGGACCTGTTGCTCGCCTGGCTTGACCCCCGAATTCGCTACAGTTGATACGCCTCAACAGAGCCTCACTTTCATCCTCTCGCCGATAGGCGCGGCAAACACGACACTGCACGTCTGGAGACAACCATGTCAGTATCCAAAGCCAAGGACGCTGCCCGATTGCTGGTGAGCGCGCGCCGGACGGGCGACACGCTGGACAACCTCCCGTCAGAACTGCGCGCCACGACCCAGGCCGAGGCCCACGCGATTCAGGACGCCATGCTGGCCGAACTGGGGCCGGTGGGTGCGTGGAAGATACCCGCGGGCGATGACCCCGCGCCATTCCTGTCGCCGCTTCCCGCATCGGAAGTGCATGGCCAGGGGTATATTCGCCCTCTTGGACCGCTGCCCATCGTCATCGCCGAACTGGAGATCGGCGTCAGGTTGGTGCGGGATCTGCCGCTGCGGGCGCGGACGCCCTATCAAGCGAGCGAGATGGGAGCGGCGATTGCGAGCCTGCACCCGCTGATCGAACTCATTACCTTCAGCTGGACCGACCGCGATCAGGTGGACCGGTTGACCCAATTGAGCGATCTGCAGAACAGCGCTGCCCTGGTGGTGGGCGATAGTCTGAATGATTGGCAGGAATTCGCCGCCGATACGACCGAACTACGCCTGCTGCTGGATGATACCGTCGTGGCCTCGACAGCCAGCGGGGCTGGGATGGGGCAGATCTTGAGCACTCTGGCATACTTGGCCAACCACGCCGCCGAGCGCGGACTGGCGCTGCAGGCCGGTCAAATCGTGACCACCGGCGCACGCCTTGTCGCGCCGGTTGGCGGCGCGACACGCATCAGTGGCGAGATCGCAGGGCTGGGCACTGTCTGGACGATGCTGGAACGGGCAAAGCGCGAGTAGCGTCGGAACCGGCAGGCTATCTGGCCTTCGATTTAGTTTCAGATAGCGTGCCGGTGAGCGTTAGCGTGTCTGCATAGTGACATGCTGACGTTTGGCCATTGCCGACGGACTTGAGCGCTGGCGTCTCGGAACGGCATAGATCGGTGGCGTAGCGGCAACGCGGATGGAAGGCGCAGCCGGTCGGCAGATTGGTGACGTCAGCAACCTCGCCGGGTAGCCGGATGCGCTCGCCCTTGCGCCGCAGACGTGGGTCGGGGCGTGGCACGGCCGACAATAGTGCCTCGGTGTAAGGATGCCTGGGTGCATCGAACAGGGTCTGCGTCGGGCCGATTTCCACCAATTTGCCCGCATACATCACCGCTACGCGGTCGCAGATGTGCTGGATCACCGCCAGATCGTGGCCAACGAACAGATAGGTCAGGTTGAACTCGCGCTTGAGTTCGCGCAGCAAGCGCAGGATCTGCGCCTGTACGGACACGTCCAGCGCCGAGACTGCTTCGTCGCAGACGACAAAGGCCGGATTGAGCGCCAGCGCCCGAGCGATCCCGATGCGCTGCCGCTCGCCGCCGGAAAATGCATGCGGATAGCGCTTGATGTATTCTGGTCGCAGGCCCACGCGGCGCAGCAGGACCGCCACGCGATCATCGGCCTCATCCTTGGGCACACCATTATATGCAAGGCTTTGCCCGATGATCTCGCCAACCGGCAGACGCGGATTAAGCGAGGCATTAGGATCCTGGAACACCATGCGCATGTCGCGGCGCAGGCGTTTGAGTTCAGCATGGCCGGCTCCGCGAACATCGACGTCCTCGCCACTGGGCCGCCGGAAATGGATCGAGCCGGCGGTTGGCTCGACAATGCGGAGCAATGCCCGTCCAGTCGTGGTCTTGCCGCAACCGCTTTCCCCGACCAGACCCAATACCTCGCCCTGCCGAACTTCGAACGACACCCCATCGACGGCCTTCACCTGGCCAACGGTACGCCGCAGCAAGCCGCGCGTTATGGGGAAATGGACCTTGAGGCCGTCAACCCTGAGCAATACCGGTGCATCGCCCACAGTGCGAATGGGGGTCATGTCGGTCATTGGATACCTCCGGCCATTCCGGTTACGGGGGTGACGCGCTCATGTAACAAGCAACGCACCTCCGAATAGTCTGCCAGTTCGGTGCGCTTTGGATCGATCCGGTCGCATAATCCGGCCACGGCCTCGCGGCATCGCGGGTGAAAGCTGCACCCGGGCGGCCTGTTGAGCGGGTTAGGCACCATGCCCTCGATGGTATCGAGATCCTCGCCCACATGAATGCCGAGCCGCGGGATAGAGCGCAGCAGGCCACGCGTATAGGGGTGTTTGGGATCATGAAAGATACCATCCACGCCCGAGCGCTCCACCACGCGACCCAGATACATCACCGCGACAGTGTCGGCAATTTCAGCCACTACTCCAAGATCATGGGTGATGAACAACACCGCCATGCCTGACTCGGCCTGCAATTCCTTGATAAGATCGAGGATCACCGCCTGCGTCGTCACATCCAGCGCGGTCGTAGGCTCATCGGCAATCAGCAGGCGCGGACTGCACGAAAGGGCCAGCGCAATCATTGCCCGCTGACGCATGCCGCCCGATAGCTGAAAGGGATAGGCATCGAGCCGCTCTTCGGGACGCGGCATACCCACGCGGCGCAGGATTTCGATGGCGCGATCACGAGCTTCGCGCTTGCCTACTTTGAAATGCAACCGGATGGCATCCATGATCTGGGCACCGATCGTCTGCACCGGCCCCAACGAGGTCATCGGCTCCTGAAAGATCATTGCGATCTCCTTGCCGCGCACGGCACGGATGTCCTCGCCCGTTGGATCGAGAGCCGCAAGGTCCACAACCCGGCCGTCGGATCTGCGGAAATTCATAGTACCGCCAACGACATTGCCGGGGCGCGATACGATGCGCAGGATGGACCGGGCGAGCATGGACTTGCCGCAGCCCGACTCCCCGACGACACAAACCGTTTCGCCATCATTGATGGTCAGATCGACGCCATCGACGGCGCGGATCGGATTGCCGGTACCGAAATAGGTCTTGAGACCGCTGATCTGGAGCAGAGGTGTATTGTTGTTATTGGCCATAGGGGTCCGCCGCATCGATTAGGCCATCGCCAAGGAAGTTCATCGACAACACGGCAACCACGATTGCCGCGCCCGGCAGGAACAGCCAGGGCGCCGAGGCCACCGAGCGAATATTCTGCGCCTCCTGCAGCAGCACGCCCCAGCTCACCACCGGCGGCTTGAGCCCGATGCCGATAAAGCTGAGTGCCGTCTCCGCCAGGATCATCGCCGGGATCGCCAGTGTCACCGACGCTACGATGTGGCTGAGAAACGAAGGCACCAGGTGCTTGCGGATGATGGCCATTTCGCCCAGCCCATCCAGGCGCGCGGCGACAACGAAATCCTCGTGCTTGAGCGCCATGAACTTGCCGCGAACCTCGCGCGCCAGACCGGTCCAGCCGATCAGCGACAGGATGATGGTAATGGCGAAATAGACCTGTAGCGCGGACCAGCTTTGCGGAATGGCGGCTGCCAGCCCCATCCACAGGGGAATGGTTGGAATGGATTGCAGGAACTCGATCGCCCGCTGGATGAGGTTGTCCACCGTGCCGCCCATGAAGCCGGAAATGCCGCCGAGGATAATGCCCAGCACCAAGCTCAGCGTCACACCGATCAGCCCGATCGACATCGAGACGCGCGTGCCATGGATCGTCCGGCTCAACACGTCACGCCCCAGCCGGTCGGCACCGAACAGATACATCGGATCGCGCGGGTTAACCGGTGTGATGAGGTGGATGGTGGCAGGAATGAACCCGAACAACATATAGGGCTGTCCCTGGGCGAAAAAGGCGACGGGCACGGGCTTGTCCGGGTCCGGCACGAAAGTGCGCTTGAATGAGACCGGATCGACCGAGCTGGAATAACCGTTCACATAGGGTTCGAAATGCCAGCCCGCCTCATCGATGCGAAACAGGTTGAGTTGCTGGGGCTGGGCGTAACTATAGCGGCCCTCGTAATATTCAGGCGCGAACGGCGCCAGAAATTCAGCGAAGATCGCCACCAGGTAGATTGCCAGAACCACGGCACCGCTGAACAGGGCGACCTTGTTACGCCGGAAGCGCCACCAGATCAGCTGCCATTGTCCGGCAACCTGTTCCTTATATTCCGGCTCTGCCGGCCTAGCGATCGCGGCTGGAACCCCGGCAATGCTCTGGTCGGTCATGACGCTCTCCTCAACTATAGCGGATGCGCGGATCAAGCCACGCCAGCAGGATGTCGGAAATCAGCGTGCCGATCACGGTGAGCGTGGACAGCAACAGAATGAAACTGCCGGCCAGATACATGTCCTGCGTCAGCAACGAGCGCAGCAGCATCGGTCCCGATGTTGGCAGGTTGAGCACGATGGCAGTGATCGTGGCGCCTGAAACCAGCCCCGGCAGCACCCATCCAACCGTCGAAACGAAAGGATTGAGCGCCACGCGGACAGGATATTTCAGCAGCAGGACATGCTCGGGATGCCCCATTGCCCGTGCCGTCACCACATAGGGCTTGTTGAGTTCATCCAGCAGGTTGGCGCGCATGATGCGAATAAGGCTGGCCGTGCCAGCCATGCCCAGGACGATCACGGGGATCCACAGATGGCTGATCAAATCGCCGACCTTGGCCAGGCTCCAGGGCAGGTTCTCATATTGGGGAGAGAACAGGCCGCCGACCGACTGCCCCAAATAGCGGAACGACAGATACATGAAGACCAGGGCAATCAGGAAATTTGGAATAGCCAGGCCGATGAAGCCGATAAACGTCGCCAGATGCGCGCCGATCGAATTGCGACGGATGGCCGAATAGATGCCGATGGGAAAAGCGATGGCCCAGATGAACAGGAGCGTCGAAATCGACAATACCAGCGTCAGGCCCATGCGTTCGTAGATGAGGGTGGATACGGGACGGTTCCACTCGAACGATTGGCCGAAATCACCCCGGAGCAGGATGTTGGAAATCCACTTCCAGTACTGAATGTGGAACGGCTCGCCTAAGCCGTAGCGCTCGCGCATACCCTCGACGAACGCCTGGTTCACCTGCACGCCTTCGGCACTCATGCCGGCGACCATCGAGCTGAGATAGTCCCCCGGCGGAAGCTGGATGATGACGAAGGTCAGCACCGACACCATCGCCAGAGTGACCAGCATATAGCCCAGCCGGCGGATCATGAACGTGAGCATGGCAAAGCCTCCTTGGTGGTTGCGGCCCCGCAGCGTCTGCCGCGAAGCCGCAAAGGCTTATTCTGCCTTGATATACCAGGTGGCCAGGTTGAGCGGCGCCGGGGTGGGATAGATCGCGGAGTCGATCATCTGCGCGGGAACGTTGCCCAGCCGGTTCGTGGCGATTGCATAAGTGCCGGTCAGCAACGAGATGCCGAAGCTGCGGAACTCATCACGAGCGATGGCAATCACCTGCTTGAACAGCGCGGCCTGCTTGTCGACATCGGCGGTCGCCAGGGCTTCGTCATAGATCTTGAGCTGTTCGAGCGTCGCAGCATCAGGCTCGATCCCGCGCTCGTCGCCATTATACCAATAGGACCATGGCACGCTGTAAAGAGCGTTGTCGTTGATCGGTACATAGAGACGCGGATTAAGCAACTCATTGAGTCCGCCCGCGCCCACGTTGGAGATCGCCTCATAAAGATTGGCGACCTGCCGCTCACGGTAGAGCGCGCTGTCGATCACGTTGACCTGCAGGTCGATGCCGACATCCTTCCAGTATCCCTGGATCAGTTCGAGGCTGTCGATCTGCTGAGTTGTATCGGTGCGCACATCAACCCGAATGGCAAGCGGCAGACCATTGCTCATCAGGCGGATGCCATTGCCATCCCGTTGCGTCAGGCCCAATGCATCGAGCATCTGGTTGGCGGTGTCAGGATCGAATTCGGTATATTGGTGGGCGAATGTCTCGTCATAGAAGGCGGACTCCGGACGCGGCGCGACCTGATAGGGTTCGCCCTGCCCTACATAGATAATGTCGATCAGCTCTGGCCTGTTGATGGCGTAGCTGAGCGCGATACGGAAATCCTTGTTGGTGAACAGGCTGCGCTTGACCTCGTCCAGGACCGTCAAATTCAGATGGAGGGCATGCGCGGCCGAGACATCGGCACTCAGATCAACGAAGTGGTATTTACCCGCCTCCTGATTGTCGAAGAAAGTGGGCTTGTCGGTGATGGTGAAATTCTGCGGCCGATATACGAAATCGACCTGCCCATTCATGACCATCAGCTTGAGGACTTCCGGGTCGCCGACGATCGGGAAAATGACTTCGTCGAGATATGGCAGCTGATTTTCAGCTGTATCGACCTTCCAATAGTAGGGGTTCCGCGCGGCTACAACTTGTGTGCTGGAGCCATCATAGGGGCTGGTCACAGTCCAGGCATTGAGCGTGGGCAGTTCCGGGTTCAGCCATTTGGCGAAATCACTGCCGGTCGTCCCCCCGACCTTCTGGTTGAACAGGTCCACCCAGGTCGATACGCCCGCCGCCTTCATGAGGTCCGGCAAGCCGGCCTCGTTGTACTTGGGCATAAAGGTTTCGCCATAATGGCGCGGTGCGATCGGCGGCTGGTTATTGCCTGAAGCAAGCTGTTGCAAAAACAGTCCATAGGGAGCCGCGAACGCAAACTTGAACGTCAGATCATCGATCTTGGTCAGCGTGGCCTGCTGACCGGCATTCATCATGTGGCCGCCCGGACCGCCAGGGTAAAGCTCCTCATTGAGCGCCATGTCCTCATACCAGAAAACGATATCATCGGCGGTCACCGGTGCGCCGTCGCTCCACTTCAGGCCGGGACGGAGGTGGAAGGTGAACTCCGTGCTTTCCGCGTTGACATCCCAGGACGCCGCGATATTGGGCACGACCGTGCCACCCTCCGGCGCAAACCGCACGAGGGGTTCATAGCCGATGATCCGGTTGAGCCAGCCGTAACCCCGGTCAGTGCCGCCGAGCAGATCGGTGCGCATATTGCCACCATAGAGGCCCACCTCGTTGAGCGGCGTCAGCACCACTGGTTCGGCCGGCAGGCGCTCGTCCACTGGGGGCAGCGTGCCGGCATCGACCTGAGCCTGCAAGGCCGGTGCCTGGTTGAATGCAAAGGCTGAGACACTGCTCAGCAGCAACAAGCTGGTCGTCAGGCCAAGCACACCGGCGCGGCCAAATCCCATTGTCAGTCCCATAATCCCCTCCGATTGGGCCATTCGGCCAATTCCCTGGCTGCCGCCGACGCTATGCGCGCTCTATCCGGCTCAAGGTTTGAAAATCATCGTCGGCTGCAGATGCACGATGCGCCACCCCCCCGTCTCGCGGCGAAAGCGATAGGCCAGATCCCCCACATTGGTTATGGGCGGCATCGCAACACTGCCGTCTTCCCGCTTGGTTCCCCGCAGCGGCACGAAACAGGCAGTTGCGGTCCCTTCGCTGCCCGATGTCAGTTCCACCAAGACATTGGTGATCAGGTGCCGCGACAAATCGTTTTCGGGCCGCTGCCGGAGTGACGCCAGGATCGCTTCGCGCCCCGCCACCGGTTTGCCCCCGCGCACCCAAACCGCATCATCGGCAAACAAGGCAGCCGTTTCTTCGTAACGACCCTGATCCATCAGGCTATAGGCAGCAATCACGAGGCGCTGGCATGCCATCTCGGCATTATGATCCACCTCAATACCCCATCTGCTTGTTGACGATATTGACCAGCGGCTCACCCGCCACGTAGCGCTTCAGATTGTCTGCAAAAATCTGGTAGCCACGTGCTTTAGTGGCCAGCGTCGTCGCGCCGTTATGCGGCGTCACGATCGTATTAGGGGCGTTCCAGAACGGGCTATCGGCCGGCAATGGTTCAACTCCATGTGCGTCCAAGCCCGCACCGGCAATCCACCCCTCGGTGATCGCGCTATAGAGGGCATCGTCATTGGCAACCCCACCCCGCGAGAAGCAGACATAATATGCTGTCGGCTTCATCGCCTTGAATTCCGCCTCCCCGAGCATGTCGGTGGTTTCGGGAGTCTTTGGGGCAGTCACCACAACAAAGTCACACGCGCCAAGAAATTCGTGCAGCTGGTCACGGCTATACATACGGTCGAAATTGCGGGTCGGCTGGTTGTTCCGCCGCAGCCCCAGCACCTGCATATGGAAGGCCTTGGCCTTCAGCGCGAGATCGACCCCCGAATAGCCAGCGCCGATGATCCCCACCGTCAGTCCATTGAGTTCACCGTGGAAGAACGCATCCCACTTGCGGTTGCGCTGCCCCTCAACCCATCGCATCGCATTGCGGTTGAGCATCATCATCAGCATCATGGCGTGCTCTGCCAGCGGAATGGCCCCATTGCCCTTGGAGCATGTCAGCACGACCGGGCTGGTGATGAATTCGGGATAGAGTTGCGTATTGGGACCGGCGGCCCAGCTATGCACCCATTTGAGCGCCCTGCCCTGAAGCAGCGCCGCCGGAGAGAGCTGGCCCGCGACGATATCGGCATCGCCTACCGCCGCTTCCATGTCGGCCTGCTTTTCGTAAAAGGTCAGTTCGGTATCGGGGGCAATGGCCTGCAATTCCGCAAAGCGTGCGTCATCGATTTCCCCCGTCAGCAAAATCCGCAGCTTCTTGCCGGACTGGATCATCCGCCTTCCCCCTCAAGCCTGCCACATATGCGGCTGTTATGGCGTCATTGGTAACGGCAGCAAGGATTTAGCGCAATCAAAAAACGCAATATATTGCGCTTATTTGGCGCAATTTATTGCGCTAAAATCAATTTTGTTGCGTCATGCAGAACCCTCTGATAGAGCGCTCGCGCTTTGACCAAGGAGATTGCATGGCACAGAAGATCACGCTCGACGACCTATCGCGCCAGCTCGGTCTGTCAAAATTTTCGGTATCGCGCGCGCTATCGGGCAAGCCCGGCGTTAGCGAAAACACGCGCAGCATGGTGCTGCAAACGGCACGCGAGCTGGGCTACAACCACACGGCGGTGGCCCAGCCCATGGATAGCGAGAAGATCGTCCACCTGATCATCCCGCAGGCCGATGCCATCAACTCCAGCTTCTGGATCGAGGTCATCGAAGGGGCGGAAGCCGAGGCGCGCATGATGGGCTACCGGCTTGTCATTGACGTGCTGAGTTCGAACAAGGGCACGGATGTCTTGCAGGACAACGTCCACGGCTTGCTGCTGGCAGGCCGCCGCTCCCGCGGAGTCATCGAGCCCTTCCTGCAGCTGGATATTCCCAAGGTGCTGATCGGCCATCCGCGCCCCATGGAGCTAATCGACAGCGTTCAGGCCGCCAATTTCGACGGCGGATATTCAGTGGGCGACGCGCTGGGGAAGCTTGGGCATCGCTGCATCGCTTTTTTTACCGACGCACCGGAGGATGAGGGCCGCAACCTGCGCCAGGCTGGCCTTATCGAGGCAATGCGCATGTATGGTGGCACCACCCTGCCCGCCGTGCGGTTTGATGCCAGCATCGACGCCAAGAGCATTGTGCTTGAAACGCTGCGCGGGCCGCATATGCCGACGGCATTTGCCGGCGCGACCGATTTTGTAGCGATGACATTGGCCTGGGGGCTGATGGAGCTGGGCCTCAAAATTCCCAAGGATATCTCGGTCATCGGCTCCAACGATTCCCATAGCGCCTCCCAACTCGGGCTGAAGCTGACAACCGTACGCCAGCCAATGCACGAAATTGGCGCGGCAGCGATGCAGACCCTGCGCTGGCGGCTGGAACAGGCCAGCGTACATGCGCGACCCCGCCGGACCCTGCTGACCCCCGAGTTCATTGAGCGTGCAACACATGGTCCGGCCAATCCCCAAGGCCTTGCGGACAGCTTGAGCGGCGTTGATATTGGCTGAGCGGCGCCGCTCATTGCGCCGTCGGATCTGAATGCACGATGAACTTTCGGCGCGACTCTGGCCCTGCCCAAGCCGGCATCATCGAATGCTGCCAGATACTCTTCATCGTGCGACTTCATAGGATCGTTGATCCCGTTTGTTGTGATTCACTTCTGTCCATGGGGGTGATTTGGAATGGCGAAGGCTTTGTCGCTTGACTGGCGGGCGCGTCTTGTTGGCCACGTTGCTGCTAGCCACTCGGGGCAGAGTGCGGCTGCTAAGTTCGCGGTTGCACCCAGTTCGGCAGTGCGGATCGAGCAAGCTACGGACCTGATTTCGCCGGAGTTGGCGGTCGAGCTTGCCCATCCCGACGTTCGGATCGATCCATCCAATCTGTCGCGCTGATTCATCCTGTTACAGCTTCAAAAAACGCTGCTGGTCAGCAAGCAAGATCGCCTCGACATAGCCAGCAAACGTGAAATCTGGATCAACCGGCGCCAGCCCACAATGCGCACCAGAACCATCGCCTGGTGCTCATTGACGAGACGGGACCACCACCAAGATGAGCAGGCTGGCCCAGCCCGTCACACTCAGCGATATCGCCAAAATGACGACACATGGTCACCGGCACCGGCGTAATCAATCACGAACGCGTCCGCTTCGGCAAAGGACACGGTTTTTTCGATTCTGAATGGGGCATGCTCTATCAGCTCGGCCGTATCAGTGCAGCCACCCCGTCCGCTGCCGTGATGCATGATTGCCAGGTGCTGGATGAAACCCTGATCCCGGAGATTTTCGATACGGTCGCCGATGTGATCTTAACCCGCGCCATCGAAGTCCATGCCCCGCACAAGCTAACCTGCGGCACCATCTTGGACCGCATGGATACACACATGTACGAGACCATTCCGCCGTTACAGGAGCTCAAGGCCTGGCACTTTAGAACCCTTCCCGTTATTGGCGGCTTGGCCTGGCGCACGATATCCACAGATCCGCATAATATCTCTTTACAGCCGTTGGCAGCTTTTGACCCCTCGCTCTTTGGCGCAGATCTCAGGATGGACCGCGCAGCGTGCGGCAAGTCAGCCAAGCGCTCCAAACAGACTGGAAAAGAAATAATCATTCGTTGAGTGCCCGTTGACCGCTCCAGTCGCTGGAGTTCGTCCGAACCGATATGAGCTGCGGCAAGGAGTGCATGTCGATGCGAAGCCCACCCTTACGCCACCGATCCCATTATCACATTCGTCCCACCAGCCGGCTCCCCGACCTCATGCTCGGTTATCCGCATGCCCTGCGCATCGAACAGATGAAGCAAGTTCTCATCAGGTTCGATCTGGATGAAAGAGCCCGGTTTGGCCAGGATGCGCTCGCGGAAAACGCCGACGACTTCCTGATTGCCGATGCGGACAATGACTTGGGTTTCGGAGCCGGTGGGTTCGACGACCACGATTTCGGCCTTGAGACCGGATTGGCTCAGCCGGAAATGCTCGGGCCGTATACCGTAGATCGCCTGCTGCGGAGTAGCGCTGCGCGCCGCGGCGGGAACCGGCAGCGCGAAACCGTCATTGGCATGAAAGCCATCGGGTCCGAGCGTTCCGTGGATGAAGTTCATCGATGGCGAGCCGATGAAGCCGGCGACGAACAGGTTGCGCGGCCGGTCGTACAGCTCCAGCGGCGTGCCGATCTGCTCGATAATGCCGTCATGCATAACCACGATTCTGTCGGCCATGGTCATGGCCTCGACCTGGTCGTGCGTCACGTAGATCGTCGTGGTCTTGAGGCGCTGGTGCAATTGCTTGATCTCGGAACGCATTTGCACGCGCAGCTTGGCGTCGAGATTGGACAGGGGTTCATCGAACAGGAACACATGCGGATCGCGCACGATGGCGCGCCCCATGGCGACGCGCTGGCGCTGGCCGCCTGAAAGCTGGCGTGGATAGCGTTCGAGCAATTGTCCGAGGCCAAGGATATCGGCAGCATAGGCAATTTTGGCATCCACCTCGGTCTTGGCGACATGGGAGAGCTGCAGCGAGAAAGCCATGTTCTTCCGCACTGTCATATGCGGATAAAGCGCGTAGTTCTGGAACACCATGGCGATGTCGCGTTCCGCCGGCGGAAGGTCGTTGACCACACGCCCGCCGATTTCGATGTCGCCCGACGAGATGTCCTCGAGGCCCGCGATCATGCGCAGCAGGGTGGATTTGCCGCAGCCGGACGGGCCGACCAGGATGACGAATTCGCCATCCTCGACGTCCACCGAAACCCCCTTCAGCACTTCGACGATGCCGTAATATTTGCCGACGCTGTTGATCGAAACGTTGGCCATTTTTACCTGCCTTATTGTTGTTGTCGGGACCGCCCCGGTGGGGTGGCTCGGGTTACTTGAGGCCCGTCGCGGTGATCGCCTGCACGAAGTATTTCTGGGCGAACAGATACAGCACGATGACCGGCACCACGGTGATGGTGGAGGCCGCCATCAGGATACTGACGGTGGTGAAGAACTGACCCTGGAACTGCGCCAACGCCAATGGGAGCGTCTGATACTGCACCGAGTTGACGAAAATCAGCGGGCCGAACAGGTCGTTCCAGGATTCGATGAAGGTGAAAATCCCAACCGCCGCCAAAGCCGGCTTGGTCTGCGGCAGCATGACCAGGAGAAAAATCTGCACCTTCCAGGCGCCATCGATGAGCGCCGCGTCTTCCAACTCCTTGGGCAGGATCATGAAGGCCTGCCGCATGAGGAACGTGCCGAAAACCGGAGTCAGCACCTTAGGCACCCATAGCGGGTAATAGGTGTCGATCCAACCCAGGTTCTGGAACAGCTGGTATTGCGGCACCAGGTAGACGATGCCCGGGACAATGGCGGTGGCGAGCACCAGGGAAAAGGCCAGGTCCTTGCCGGGAAATTGCAGCCGCGCGAAGGCGTAGCCGGCCATCGAGGAGACGATCAGCACGCCCACCACATTGACGACGCCCAGCATGACGCTGTTGAAGAAGAACGGCGCGATCGCATTCCAGGCTTGGGCGTAGTTACTCCATTCCAGGCTCGGCGGGATGAGGTTCAGCGGATCGGCCGAAATCGCCGCCTCGGGCTTGAGCGAGGTAATGACCATCCAGATCAATGGAAACAGCGTCACGAAGGCGATCGAGCAGCTCAGCAGGAACAGAATCCAGCGGCTGGCGGAATCGGGAAAATACTGTGCCCAGATCGAAGGCTGGCGTCGCGGGACGGTGGTTGTGGTCATACTGTGTGCCTCTCGCCTGGAACGCGGGCGAAGCCGGGATCATTGGTCATAGAATACCCACCGCTTCTGGAGTTGCCACTGGATCAAGGTGATGGCGCCGATGATCATGAACAGCACCCACGCCATGGCAGAGGCATAGCCGAGCCGGCCGAAGGTGAAGGCGTTCTGGTACAGGTAGTAGATCAGCACATTGGTGGCGTTGCCTGGCCCGCCCTTGGTCATCACGAAGATGATGCCAAAGATTTGGAACGAGGCAATGAACTGCATGATCAGCACGAAGAACAGCTGCGGCGTAAGCAGCGGCAGCGTGATCTTCCAGAACTGCGTCCAGGGCGAAGCCTTGTCGATGCTGGCGGCCTCGTAGAGCGACCGTGGAATACCCTGCAGGCCTGCGAGCAGGATGACCATGGGATAACCGATCCCCTGCCACACGGCGACGACGATCACCGCCGGCAGGGCAAATTTGAGATCGGTCAGCCAAGCAGGTCCGGCTATGCCGAACCAACCGAGAAGCTCGTTGAAGATGCCTTTTGGCGCATAAAACTGGAACCAGACCAGACCAATGGCCACGGCGCTGGTAACATAGGGAGTGAAATAGGCGGTTCGGAAGAATGCGCGGCCCTTGAGACCGCGCGTTTCCAGCAACAGTGCCAGTGCCAGTGCCAACCCCACAGTGAGGGGGATGGCGCCGAGCGTGAACAGGACCGTGTTCTTGAGAGTCTCGTTGAACATAGGATCACGCGGCAGCTGCGCATAGTTGGCCAACCCCACGAACTGGGCGTCGGTCAGACCGTCCCAGTTCGTGAAGGAAGACCACAACGACACCACGATCGGCCCAATCTGGAACACCAGGATGCCGAGCATGACCGGGGCGATGAACAGCCAGCCGGTGACGGCTTCCCGCCACTTCTTTTTCCAGGACGGCCTGCGGATTGCCGCTGGAACTGCCTTGCTGGTCGATACCTGATCGAGTGTCGTTGTCACGTGGTCCTCAAGCCTGCAGCAGCGGGTCGATCTGAGCCTTGGCGGCCCTCAGCACATCTACGGCAGTTGCCTGGCCAGCATAGACCAATTGAAGCTGCGGCCGGTAGATGGCCACGGCCTGCGACGTTGCCGTCGTCGAATTGGTATTGGTCTGGTTGGCCGCCGCTTCAACGAAGAGCTTCATATTACCGGTAGCGCTGGCACCGGCAGCACCGACGCTTTCCGCTGCCTTGCGGTTGACCGGGATGAAGGCGGCGTTTTCGGCGAAGATCTTGCCGCCCTCTTCGCCCGCCAGATACTGCAGGAACTTGAAAGCCGGTTCCGGATTCTTGGCCTTGGTCGGGATGATGAAGAGGGTGTTACCACCGTTCTGCTTCTGGGCGACCTTGCCCGGAGGCGCGGCAATATCCCATTCAAAGTCCTTGATGGTCTGGGCGAAATAGGAGAAGTCGCTCATCGCGCCCAGGCGGATCATATCCTGCTGGTTGGTGAAGCGGTCGAAGCTGGCATTGGTCGCCTGGATTTCGGCCCAGGGCGCCTGCACCTTGTGTACCAGCGTCAGGTCGGCGACCCACTGGATCGCTTCGACGTTTGGGCCTTCGGCGAGCGTGAAGCTGCGCCCGTCAGCCGAGAAGATGCCTTCACCGCCATTGTTAACGGTCCACATCTGTTCAAGTGCGGTATCCAACGAGATTTGGGCGCCATAGCGCTCGGTGCCCTTGGTCAACGCCTTGGCAGCATCGAGGAAGGTGTCCCAGGTCCAGCCGTCCATGGTCCAGGTGCTGGGTGGGAGCGGAATGCCGGCTTCCTGGAACGCGGTCTTGTTGTAATACATGATGCGCGGCGACACGCCGATGGTCATGCCAGTATGGCCGCCGGGGGTCTGAGTAAAGTTGAACACGTCCTCGAAATAGTCGGCCATGTCCATGCCCGACTCCGTGATCATGCCGGAGAGGTCTAGTATCTGCTTCTTATCCGACATTTCACGCAGAAAATCGTCGTTGAGGCGCATGACATCGGGGGGATTGCCACCCGACAGCAGCACGCGGAAGCGCGTGTTGTAATCGCTGAACGAGACATTGGCCTGACGCGTGATCTTGACGCCGGTGGCCTTCTCATAATTGTCCATGATTTCGAGATAGAGCTGGGCTACCGCCGGCGCGTCGTTCCAATTGGAAACGCTAAAGGCGCCAGCGTCCTGCGCAAAAGCACCGCGGGTTGCGGCCATGAGCGCCATGCTGCCGATGCCGGCGGCCGACGCACCCAGAAAATTCCGTCTCGATAAACGCATAGAATTGGTCATCTCAAACTCCTCCTTTTTTGATGATCGACCGGCAATGAAAGGGCAGGCTACATGGTCAGCACGAGATAGTCCCCGTCGACCTTGATGGTGAAAGTTTCGACGCCCTTGATGTCGGGTATCGCCTCGATAGTTTCCCCGTCCTCGACATCGACCTGGAACTGCCGAACCAGAACGTCATGTGGACGCGCCTTGGAAAGGCCCGTGCGGATATCGAATTCCCAGCCGTGCCAGGGGCAGCGGATGATCTCGCCCGCGCGCGAATAGTTGTATTCGCCGGGCCGTGGCGCATCGACGAGGCCCATCTGCTGGCCGTGGCAAAGGCTTCCGCCCTGGTGCGGGCAGCGGTTGGAGAGCGCAAAGAATTCGTCTCCGAGCTTGAAGACCGCGATCGGCCGTCCCTTGACGTGCACGAGCTTGCGACCTTCAGTGGGGAAATCGTCCAAGCTGGAGACGACATATTTATTCATCGGCGATGCCGTAGACGGAACGGGCATTGTCGATGAAGAAGCTCTGGCGTTGCTCCTTGGAGAGACGCAGCGGCAACACCTGTGCCGGATCGTCGAAATCCCAATGCGGATAGTCCGAGGCGTAAAGCACGCGGTCCCAGCCGATCCAGTCTAGCACATCGAGCATCTGCTCGCGCTTGGCCGGCTCCTCGATCGGTTGCGAGGTGAGCCAGACATTGCGGCGAATGTATTCGGAGGGACGAAGCGGCAGATGCGGCAGTTCCAGGCGGGACTTTTCCCAAATGCTGTCGAGCCGCCACGTCAAGGCCGGAAGCCAGCCGACGCCACCTTCGACCAGCACCAGCTTGAGCCGCGGGAATTTCTCGAACACGCCTTCCAGCACCATGCTGGCCAGGACCGACTGGCAGGACTGGGCATGGGCCATCATGTCTTCGATATAATAGGAGGGCCAGCCGCCGCCGGTCACCGGCCAGCCACTGTGCCCGAAGGCATGCACGGCCACGGGTAGGCCGGCCTCCTGGGCCGCCGCATAGATCGGCCAATATTGGCGATTGCCCAGCAGCGTTGGCGTGCGGCTCAGCAGGCCCACCTGGACGAAGCGGTTGTCGCCGACCCAGCGCTTGATTTCGGCAACCGAGGCAGCGGCATCCTGATACGGCAGCAGGATAGTGCCGCGCATGCGCTTTTCCTGGGAGGTCCATTCGGCGATCTGCCACTGATTGATGGCCGAGCACAGCGCCGTCGACACATCGACATTCTGCAAGGACTGATAGGTGCCCAGCGGGATCATCACCGCGAACTTGACGTTGTTGGGATCAAGGTGTTGGCGGCGCATGAAATCGAGATCGCTGCCAGCCTGGTCGCCGGTAGGCGGTATGGCGTCGCGACGAACCGCACCCGGCTGACCCTTGGGATATTGCGCGCCGTTGGTGAAGCCCATCAGCGGGATGCTGCCATACTCGGCCAGATAGTCGCGCATGCGCTTGTCTAGGTAAGGATAGACATCCTTTTCCATCGATTTCGGCGTCGGATGGGTGTCGCAATCGGCGATGGCTTGCTGGGTGGCAACGGCGACCGCCGGGCGTTCCTGAATCTGAGTCATATGCTTGCTCCCCCGAGACGGGAGTAGGTGGCGCGCGGATTAGCGCGCATCATCTTTTCCAGATACCCTGCGGGAATGCCGGCGGGCAGCACCTCGTCATTGTCGAACTGCCAATGCGGATAATCGGTCGAGAACAGCAGCAAATCGTCCGAGCCGAGATGTTCGAACAGCTTTTCCATTTGTTCGGCGGAAGCCGGCCCGTCGGTCGGCTGCACCGTGAAGCGGACATTGGAGGCGACGATTTCGCTCGGCAGGCGATCGACCCAGGGAATTTCAAAGCGCAGGCCGTGCCAATATTTATCGAGGCGCCAGAGGTAGGGCGGCAGCCAGGAGAAACCGCCTTCGGCCAGCACAACCTTGAGATCTGGATAGGTCTTGAACACGCCCTCGACGATGAGGCTTGTCAATTGCGTTTGGAAAGCGGGAGCTTGCGAGAAATAATCCTGGGCATAATAGGTCGGCCAACCGATGCCGGTGACCGGATGCCGGTACATGCTGCCGGCATGGATGCCGACGGGCAGGCCATGGCGCTGGGCCGCCTCATAGATCGGCCAGTAGAAGCGCTTGCCAAGCGGCATATCGCCCATCACCAGCATCAGCACCTGCACAAAGCGCTGGTCGCCGGCAAGGCGCTCGATCTCCTCGACAGCCATTTGCGGGTTCTGCATCGGCACGATGATAGAGGCACGCAAGCGTGCGTCGCGATCTAGCCATTCTGCCTTGACCCAATCGTTGAGCGCGCGGGTAAAGGCCACCGCCATGTCCTCGCTATGGAGGATTTGCACGCCATAAAGGCAATTGCAGATGGCTGTGGCGATGCCATGGCGCCCGAACAACTGCTGTTGCAACTGGCCGAGCTGTTCGGCCACCGGAGCCGAAGCCGCCGGGCGCCAATCGCCGCGGACGGTGATCGGCGCCTTGCGCGGGTAGGCCGAGCTATCAAAGGTCGGAAGGCCGCGCTGCACCATGGTGTCGCGCCAGTAATCGCTGAGATAGGGGAGGAGTACTTCGCCATTGGGCACAGTGATCTGCACGTCGCAATCAATTGCGCCCACAAAGGCGGCGGCAGAGCTGGTCTTAGCGGTCGCCGCGTCGGCCATATCCGTCTTTCTCCTCTCCTCGGCAGTCACTAAAACATGCCGTCTGTTGTTCTGTTAGGTGCAGGATCCTCGAAATCCGATAATAACAGCTTCAATCTGTCATCATGTTTTAAGCGCCTCCGCCCGGCCCTCAGCCAGCGATCGCCACCTCGAGATGGTCGTCGATGACACGCACCGGATAGGTCTTGAGCGGGCACTCGGCGGGTTCGCTCAGCACCTGACCGGTGGTGACGTCGAAGCGCCCGCCATGGAGCGGACATTCGATCACCACACCTTCCAGCCAGCCATCCGATAGGATGGCGAAAGCATGGGTGCAGACATTGTCGGTGACATGGAAATTGCCCCCGACATTATAGACCACGAGGCGCAGCTCACCGACATCCAGACCAATCATATCGCCTTCCGGCAGGCTGCCGCAGGCCAGCAGCCGCACCCAATTGTCGTCACTCAGGCTCATATCTTCTCCGGCCGGAAATATTTGATACGCGGCGTCCACGTGACCCTCACTGCATGGCAATTGGGAAGGAAATTCCATCAAATTATTGACATAGCCTACGATACTGGCGAATTTTCGTCCGCATCGAAAGGACTGGCATCGGCGGCCAAGGCCGTCGGCAGGGGTGCACCGGTATTGATGGCGCGCCGCAGCATCGAAATATCCCGTCCATTATTGACGGCAACCGCGCCGACCGGCAGCCCCGCTTTATCCAAAGCGATCAATGTCCATTTGCGCTCCTCGACGGCACCGCGCAGCATATAGGCAGCGCCATCGGAAACGTCGCCGAGGCATTGCAGGTTCACATCGAACTGATCGGACCATAGCCAGGCCGCATCAACATAAGTTGACGCACCGCCCGTCATGTTAGCTGCCGCGACCAGCGGCTGTTCCGAGGAGACGCGCCAGGATTCGATGCGGCGGCGCGCTCCGGAGCGTCCGCTCGGATGGCTGGTCACCTCGCCGGCGGCAAAAATCGCCGGATCTGAGGTGCGACAGCCGGTATCGACCACGATTCCGTCGTCGAGCCGGAGTCCGATGCGTTCCGCCAGTTCCGTATTGGGTTCGACGCCGAGGCCATAGACCACGATGTCCGCTTCGATGACCGAGCCATTCACGGTGATGCGGGCCGTTGGCCCGGTCCAGTCGAGCGATGTGACTGTCGCATCACAGATTATCGTGATGCCATTGTCTTGATGCAGGCCGGCCATGAAACGCCCGATCACTGGCGGCAGGCCGCGCGACAGCACGCTGGAGCGCGCCTCGGCCACCGTTACGGCGCAGCCCCTGATGCGCGCAGCAGCCGCCACTTCGAGCCCGATGAAGCCGCCGCCGATGACGACTACGCGCAGTCCAGGCCGCAATGCCTCGCTCAATTGCCGGGCGTCGGCGAGGCTGCGGAGATAAAAACCATTGCCGGCATCGAGCCCTTTCGGCAGAAGCCGTGGCCGCGAGCCGGTGGCGAGCAGCAGCGCATCATAGCCGTGTTCGCGTCCCGCTATTGTTACCCGCCTGTTACCCGCATCGATCACATCAACGATGGTACCAGGCATGTAGGCGATGCGGTGCTGGGCGTAGTCCAGGGCGTCCTTGAGGACGATCTGGGTTGCGTCCTTGTGGCCGAGCAAGAAGTCCTTTGTGAGCGATGGCCGGTCATACGGCAGGTCGGTGTCGGAGCCGATCAGGGTGATCGCGGCATCGTTGTCCAGCCGGCGCAATTCCACGGCCGCGCGGTGTCCCGCCACGCCATTGCCCACGATCACATATTGCCGCACCCGCCCCTCCAGCGTTGAAATTTGTACAAGGCCTCCTGGGCGTCGGCCTATGGCATCGAAATGGGTCCGCCATTGACAGGAACAGTTGAACAGAAACGCTCTTGTGCTGTAAGTGACAGCATTCCTGGAAAATAATAATAACAGATTGTGGCGGCACATGACTCAAGGGACCTGGCGCTACCAGGAGGTGGTGAGGCTCATTCGCGGCTGGATCGATTCCGGTATCCTCAAGCCCGGCGACCGTCTGCGTTCAGTGCGCGAAATGAGCGTGCAGACCAATTACAGCATCGTCACCATCCACCACGCCTATTCACTGCTGGAGAGCGAGGGCGTGGTGGAAGCAAGGCCGCGTTCGGGCTTTTATGTCGCCGACACGGCCCGCATCATGTCGGAATTTCCGCATGCCCAGCACGATTTCGCCAGCAACGATGCCGCCTCGGTGTCGATCTCCCGGCAACTCTTCAAGCTGATGAGTGCCTGGCGCAGCAGCGGCATCGAGAGCTTCGGCTCGCTCCATCCGAGCAGTGATCTGCTGCCGCATGAGGACATCAATAGCCATATGCGCCAGGCTTTCCGGCAACAGGGCTACAAGCCCTTGGCGCCGTCCGAGATATCGGGCGATCCGACCCTGCGGGAGATCATCGCCAAGCGGGCGGCCCTGCGCGGTGCGCTGGTGCGCAGCGAAGACGTGGTGGTGACCAATTCAAGCCAGAACGCCCTTCAGCTTTGCCTCGATGTCACCACCAGTCCGGGCGATGTAGTGCTGATCGAAAGCCCGTCGTATTTTCCGCTGTTCTCCGCCTTGCAGCGGCGCCATCTCAAGGTGGTCGAGATCTATTCTCACCCCAAGACCGGCATCGATCCGGATCAGTTCGACTACCTTCTCGACAACAGCAATGTGCGCGCCTGCGTGCTGATGCCGGTCAACCATTACCCAACCGGCGTCAGCTACTCCGACGAAGTGCTAAGCCGGATCATCGCCAAAGCGTCGGCCAAGAAAGTGCCGATCATCGAGAACGACATCTATGGCGAGCTTTCGCATGGAACAATGCCGACCTCGACCCTGAAGAAATTCGACCCCAACGACATCGTGCTACAGGTGGGCAGTTTTGCTTCGACGCTAGGCCCGCATTACGGGTTGGGCTGGATTCTCAACCGGCAGTATCGCGAGGTGCTGCTGGAGCACCAGTTCTTCAACGATCCAGAGGCGGGCAATGCAGCGGTGCAAAGAGCCGTCGCGCAATATATCCTGCGCCGCTCCTATGACCGCCATCTGCGGCACATGCGGGAAGAATTGGAAGTGCGCACGCGCCGGGGCCTCACTCAGATCGCCCAGCATTTTCCGGGCCAGAGCGCGGTGTCGCGCCCCACAGGAGGCTTCATGTGCTGGCTGCGCTTCCCGGGTAATTTCGATTCCCTGGAAGTGGCGAACCTGGCGCTGGGGCAGGGCATCGGCATCCTGCCCGGCCCGCTGTTTTCGGTGACCAATTCGTTCCGCAACTTCATTGGTCTCAACCTGTCGTTTGCGTGGGACAGCCAGCGCGACGCCCAGTTTGCGACGCTGTCCGAGTTGCTCAAGGGTTAATCGCTCTTCACCTCTCCCCTGGAGAGGAGAGGTGAAGAGCCCCTGCCCCCGATCAAGCGAAAGTCACTCTCTCAGGCCAGTCTCGCCACTTCGCCTCTCAGATACTGATTGACCAGCCGGTTGAACACGTCCGACCGTTCGACATTGAGCAGGTGCAGCGCGCCGGGGACGACCACCAGGCGCGAGGCGGGAATGCCGGCGTGGATTTCCTCGGCGCGCACGACCGGGGTCGCGGGATCATTTTCGCCGGCGATGATCAGTGTCGGCGCCTTGATATGGCCGAGACGCTGGCGGGCATCGAAATCTCCGATCGCATCGCAGCAGGCGGCGTAACCTTGCCGATCGGTGGTCCTCAGATCGGTCATCAGCCGCTTGGCCTCTTGCGGGTAGTCCGCCGCAAAGGCCTGAGAAAACCAGATGCCTGGCCGCGAGGGCACGAAGAAGTCGAGACCTTCGGCACGCACCCGCGCAGAACGGGCCACCCATTCCTCACGATCGGGCCAACGCGGCGCCGAAGCACAGATCACCAGGCGATCGAGGCGATCCGGGTAGTCGATGGCCAGGGCCTGGCCGATGGCGCCGGAGATCGAGACGCCGACATAGCTGAACTTTTCAATGCCCAGCCGGTCGGCCAATCGGACGATGTCGGCGGCCATATCGGCCAGGGTAAAGGGTTGCGCGGCCAGGGGGGAGGTACCGTGGCCGCGCAGGTCGCTGCGTACGACGCGCCAATCCTTGGTCAGGACGGGAAGCTGGCGGTCGAACAGCGACGACGTGGTGCCGAGCGATGGGCCGAGAAACACCGGCGGCGCATCGGCACGCCCATCGACCCGGTAGCCCAGGTCGATAGCCGCGTCGCGTCGCCAAGTTGTCGGGTGGGTCGCAAGGCTCACCGGGGCATGCCTATGGCAACGGCACCGTCGCTGGCGCGGGAGACCTGGCTGGGGGCGTGCTTGAGGAACTCGGGCACCAGATCAATGCCCCAGCCCGGCTCGGTGGTAACCGGCACTTGGCCGCCGACCACGCGCAACATGGGCTCGTAGACGCCCGCTCCGCTCCAGCCGGCGCTCTCGATACCCCATTCCTGGTACTGGGTGCATGCCGGCATGGCGGCGCACAGATGCAGGTTGAAGACCTGGATCATGGAGCTATTGGAGCAGTGTGGCGTGCAGGGAATGCCGGCGATCTCAGCCATCATCGCCACTTTGCGGGCACGCGACATGCCGCCGATGTAGCAGATGTCGGGTTGGACGATGTCGACGATGTTCTCGTCGATCATGCGCCGGAAGGTCGAGAGTTGGTTGTCCTGTTCGCCGCCGGCCACCTGCATATCGAGTGCGCCGGTGACGCGGCCGGTCTGGATCAGGTCGTCGAACGGGCACGGCTCCTCGAAATGGTTGTAGCCGTTGTCCTCCAGCATCCGTCCCATCAGGATGGCGCGCGGCGCGGTGAAGCCGCCATTGGCATCGGCATTGAGGACGAAATCATCGCCCATGGCCTTGCGCATATGGGGGATCAGCGCCTCGGTGCGGCCGGGCCAGGAATCGATGTCCCGTGCCATGTCCAAACCGATGCGGATCTTGGCGGCGCGGAAACCCTGGGTTTCCCGCAGCTCGATCATGCGCTCGGCTTCGGCCTCGGGAGTGATCTTGCGGCTCATCGAGGAGGCGTACATCGGCACCGAGGTGCGATAGGCGCCGCCCAGAAGTTTGTAGACCGGCTGGCCGGTGGCCTTGCCCAGGATATCCCAGATGGCGGTATCGATGCCGCATAGCGCCCGGTACATGAAGGTGCTGGGGAACTTGTACTGCTTCTGCAGGAAGCGGTTGACCAGCGCTTCCAGATCCCAGGGGTCCTGCCCCAGGAAAAACGGCGCGACCATGGAATGCAGTACCTGCACGCTGATTTCGGCGGCGAAGGGCGAAGTCTGGCCGATGCCGACGATACCGTCATCGGTGGTGATGCGGACGATAGCGATCTGATCGCCGAGCAGGGTTTCGATGGATTCGATTTTCATTGGTTTTCCCCTCAAAAACCGAGTTCACGGATGGCGTCGCCGGCGCCGCTGAGATTGGCCAGCATCATTTCCGAGTATTTGCGCGACAAGATCACCCCGCTCGCGCCGCCGCGGAATGCCGCCAGCACCGCCTCCTTGGAGCTTTCGGGCGTGCAGGCGGTGAGATTATCATTAGGCGTGGTGTCACGATCCCAGCCGGAGATCTTGGCGTCGCGATTGCCGCCCATATTGCCTTCGAAGCGCTTGGCCCGATCGGCCACCGCCAGCGGCTGCACGCCGACCGGAATGTCGATATCGATGCCGGTATAGATCTTGGTCGAGCCGGCCGAGCGCACGGCGCGGGCCGTTTCGCTTTCCACATAGCCGGCTGAGAAGCCCACATGGGGGATCTGGTCGAATTCCGCCTCGTTAAGGTTCAGCAGTTTCGACAGCAGCGCGTAGGTTTCCTTGGCGGTGAAATCGGCGAACAGGGACTTGTTGATGCCGTGCACGAAGGAATGGAAGCGCGGGCCGGCGGCGTTGTTATAGGCGACGATCTTGAGGAAATCGGAGAACTGCGAGTATTTCGCGTAGTCCTGGTCAGCACGGTAGAACGGGCTGAACGAGATCGAATGGTAGACATGCCAGCCCACTTGGATCAGCGGGTTGGAGGCCTTGGCGACGCCGTACATGTCGCGATAGAGCTGGTGCTGGCTATCGGTCCACAGGTTCTGCCAGGCCATGACTTCGGGGTAGTTGAGCAGGATACGCCAGAAGGTGATGAAGGCACCGTCGCTGTGCTTGGCGCCGGAATCGATCTTGCGGCTCCAGTCGAGGATTTCCTGATAGCCCTGGCGGGCGCGTTCGACATTGATGCCGCGATCCTTGGCCTTCTCGCGGCAATGGACGCAGAAGCAGGTCAGCGATTCCGCATAGACCGAGCCCTGCATGGCCGAATTGAGCGGGCCGGCGCGTTCCGAGCAGAAGGCGACGCCATCGATGTCGTAGCTCTTGACGTAGTCCTCGATGATCGAGAGCCACCAGTTGCGATAATCGGGATTGTTGAAGCATGGCCGGGTGGAGGGCCGGTTCCAGACGTCGACTTCCAGCACTTTGGGGAAGTTAGGAATCTCGCGGACCGCCTGCACATAGCTGGATTCATCGATCCAGGCGAAGGACTTCATGCCCCGCGCCTTGGCCTTGGGCACAAGGTCACCGATCAGGTCGAAATCGGGATATTCGGGCGCGCGCGGCGGCTGGCCGAGCATGGTATTGCCATAGAACTGGGGATTGGTGCGGGCGTAGTCGCCACCCCACCAATCGAAATCATATTCCTGCACGCCATGGTCGGGGATCGGATGGCCGGGGACTGCGCGGCCACCGACGCCGCGCGTCCAGCTCGGCGTCGAGAGCAGCAGCGCATTGATGCGCCCGCGCTCCTGCAGGATATCGAGGACTTGATCGACCCCTTCATCCATAAACGAGGTGGCGTTGATCTGAATGGCAACGAAGGGGTTGTCCACTTTTCCTCCAAATTGGCTGGCAGCGAGACAGGCATGCCGCCAACCTGGCTGCCTGGCTCTTTGAAAGGATATGGCGCAGCAAGGACCACCTGATTGGGCCTTGCCGACTGGTCGGCGCGGAAATCCTGCGCCGGGAAACCGTGCCCGTCTATATCCAGCGGGGGGGCATATTGGCCCGGAACTGTCTAGCTCCAGCCGATCACGCAGGCTTCGGCCACCTTGATCCGTAGTGAAGCCGAGCCTGCCGTCGCCGGGCTTGCCCTCGAAACTATCAGGGCGCAGACGTGGTTAGAAAGGTCCTTGCATGCCGGCCGGTGAGGTCTACCTCGTCCTTGCCCGAAAACGACACAGCTCCTGCCCCCTGCGATTAACCAAATATAAGAATGCGCTCACGAAAAAAATGGTTAATAGATTGCTTCACGAAAAGCGCCACTGTAGATAAAAGTACGGAGTAAGCCTGAGATCGAGTGGGCGGCTGGAAGAATACTTGGATCAAAACACAATAAACCTGACAATCTAACGCACTTCGAAGGCGCTGATACGCAAGACAATTTTCGGCGACCAAGCTCTTAACGTCTCTCATGAGCTGCCGAAATGGGCTGAAGACAATTCTTACCGTGCAACCATCCAACGCCGAAAGCGTAGTGTTTATCCGGGCGCGCCTATCCGACTTCGTGGCAGGGCGTCAAAACAGATCTGGCCGATGGAACATATGGCAACACACACCAACAATGATGCGCCGGCGATGCCACAAACGGACAAGGACGCCATCAAGTTCGCCCTGAACCATATCGACCCATTGCAGATTGCCGATTTTCTTCGGGACTGGCTGGATGGTGAATCTCTGAAGGGCTGGTTGGATCGCGACCGCAGCGAGCCCGAGATGGAAGACGCTCTGCGCGAGGCAGCTGCTTTGCCCCCATTTGGCGATCTTTCCATGTCCGACGCCGAAATGCTTGCCCTGCTCAAATACCCCGAACTTGCGATGAGCTTCGCGCTGGATCATCTGCAGCCGTTGGAAATTCGGGACTTTATTCGCGACTGGAAGCAGGGCGTAAACCTTGCCCCTTGGCTGCGGGGCTGGCGACAGAATCCACCCACCACTTGAGTGGTGGGGTTAATTTCACGCGCGGCAGGCATTGCCCCGCCGCGATGCACGCCCGCGCAGGAGCGCTTCATCTGTGGATGGCAACGCCCATCTGATCTGGCGCTTAGCCGGCTTGCTGTACCGGCATATCCGATAGCAACCTCTCCACCACACGATTCAGATTGATGGAATTGGAGCCCTTGATGAGCAGCCGATCTCCGTCTGCCAGCCACTGGCCGATCTCATCGGCCAGCACGTTTGCATCGGGATACCACCGATATTGAAACGGCGCCGACTTTGCGGCGAACAGAGCCGGCAGCGCCATCATGAGCGGGCCGCACAGCAGAACGCAATCGGGCTGAACCGCCTCTATCTGCGGCAGCAGGGCCTGATGATGGGCCACCTCCTCATCTCCCAGTTCGAGCATGTCCCCCAGGATCAAAACCTTGCGGCCCGCTGATGAGCGGGCGTTCCCCATCGACGCCAACGCCATTTTCATCGATAGCGGATTGGCGTTGTATGTCTCGTCGATGATTGTAAGCCGCTTGTTCCGATAACGGATCTCCTGAACCTGCCCGCGCCCCTTCAGTGGCACGAAACCCTGCAGGGACGGCAGCAATGATGCTATATCCAGCCCGATGATCTGCCCGACCGCGATGCAAGCCAGACTATTGAGCGCCACATGCACCCCATTTGCCCGCATTCTGTATTCATAGGTGCCGCCCCCGGCAAGACGCACTGTCGAACGTCCGGTCGCTCCGTCATAGGCGCTCAGATGAACGTCGGCGCCTTCGGACACGCCATATGTCAGGATGTTGAGGTTTTTGGCGCGCGCCCGCATGCAGAGATAGTCTAAGCATTCGGTATCGGCGCTGATCACGGCCCAGCCGCCTTCCGCCACACCCTCGAAAACATTGGCCTTGCGCCGGGCGACATCGAACACGGTTTGGCCCGGCTGCAAGTGCGACGCGCAGATATTGGTGATGATCGCGATGGTGGGACGGACGAGCTTGATGTTCTGGTAGCCCGGCGCGTTGATGGCACTGACCGCCAGTTCAAGCACGACGAGGTCGGTGGCGGCTGGCGTGTTTGCCAGGGCATAAAGAATGCCGCAGCGCGAATTATAATTGGCGATCGTGGTCGCAACCTTTCGAGCCGTCCTCATCGCATCGGCCAGCATTCGGGCCGTCGATGTCTTTCCGGCGCTTCCGGTGATGGCAATGACATGCCCGTGCAGCCGCTGCCGTGCGGCTACCCCCAGTTCCATGAAGGCCTGCAGCGGATCATCGACCTGCAACAAGGGAAAACACGGGTTCATCCCCTCGACGGGCCTCGCGACAATAGCGCCGACCAGATCGGGCTGGATGGCGGGCAGACGCGCATGGGTATCCCAATGCTTCTCCGTCATCTGGCTGAGCCGTTCGTGTTTGGCCAGCGTGAGAAAATCGGTCGCAACGAAAAACCGGGGGGCCGGGTATGAGCCGAGCCTTTGGGCGTCCCTGACATGGGGAATAGAGCGCACATGCCAGCCTGCGGGCGGCTGCACCAGCCATTTTCCTCCGGTGACCTGAGCCAGCTGGGCAGCACTCCAAGTCTGATTAGGACACAAGGGAATGTCCGGCGAAAGAGCGGCGGCGGGAAAGATCCGATATTGCGGCGCCGGGGACCTGGCGATTGTCCTCTTTGCCGTGGTGAGCGACACATACAGCGGCAAAGTCACGGGCGGCACCGCAGCGCCCGGCGCCTTCAACCCCACCCGAAGCTGCAAGCGGGCATCCTGGATTTGCCGTGATGCGGGCGGTCGCAGCCCATAATAATCCCGATAGATGGTCCCGGCCTTCCACTTTCTGGTCGGCCACATCCAGTCGCAAGGGTCATGATCTTGCGACCTGCCCCAGCTCCCCAGCGGCTCGCCTTCGGGAACCGCCTCTATATCTATTCGCCAATCCAGCGCCGTTGGCTCGAGCAGCCGCCAGAACGATTCCACATAGAGAATTTCACGCTGCTCCAGCGTTTTGGCGTGGGTGCGAATACCAAGTAGCTGCAGCGGACCAAGGGGCAATGGCTCGACCAGCACTGCATCGTCGGGAATCTGTTGCGCAATCCATTTCGGATCGGGCTGGGCCACAGGCGCTATGCTCGCCAGATCGTATTGCGTGCGTTTCGCCGGCGCCAATATGGCCATCGGCCGGTGCGGCGGCCGAAGCCTGAGCACGGCTTGGCCCGCCCCGTAATCTGCAAAAGGCGTCCTGAATGGCTTGTTGCGGGCAATGAAACGCGCGATTGCGGCGTCTGCCGCCTTCCCCCCGATCACCCTCGACTGCCCGAAACCGACCCTGATGGGGTGGAACACCACAAGATGGACCCCATCCGTATCCATCTCCAGTGTGAATACGCCTGAATCACTGTCGGTTCGCCCAATCGCGTCGAACAGCAGATCGCCGGCATCGTGAACAATAGGCCTGTCGCGATAGATTTCTACGCCCTGCAGATTATGGGCCGAGGCCCCCAGCACGGCATCGGCGCCGGCGTCGATCAAGGCATGGCCTGTGGCAACTTCGTCGGCTCCGGGATTGTCTTCGCCGTTGGGGCCCCAGTGAACCGCCATCAGCACGATATGGGCCTTGCTTCTGGCATCGGCGATCAGCGGCTCCATCCGCCGGAGCCAATTGCCGGGCTCGGACAGCGGCAGATAAGCATTGCCCGGCGTGTCCTCGCGCGCGGCAAATCTGGGCTGCGTAGCGTCGATGGAGAATACGGCGATATTCAACCCAGCCGCATGCCGGATGACCGGTGCGAAGGCGTCTCGTGTCGTCGCTCCAGATCCGGCATGGCCGATACCGGCCGTATCCAGCAATGCGGCCTGCTCCATCAAGGCGCCAGGCCCATAATCGCCGCTATGATTATTGGCCGTAGCGACGATATCGATGCCGGCTTCGGTCAAAACCGCGAGCATTTCCGGGCGCGCGCGATAGTAATATGGCGCCCGTTCTCCCTTATCGACACCCTGCTCTCCCCTGGTCGCAATCGCGCATTCCAGGTTCACGATCGTCAGGTCGGCCTGTTTCAGCGGCGTAATGCCAGCCAGCGTCGCGGCGGGGCCCAGTTGCGCTGTCCTGTAATGCTGCCTGCGTCCAAGATTGACGTCTCCGCCCCATGCGACCTTGACCAGATCGGTGCGGGCAATTCCCAGCGCGGTTTGCGGCTCGCTGTGGTTCTGCAGAAGGCGTCGATAGGCGACAAAACCCGACAGGTAATGCTCGACGTCGTCGATCCGCACGCGGAAGGCATGGTGGCGGATGAAAAAGCTGCCGCTAATCCTGGCTGGATTGGCAAAATACATCGCCAGTTCCGGCCAGAAATGGCCATTCAACAAATGGTGCGCCCGCGCATGCAGCGCGCGGTAGAACTTGTCCAAATCGAGGGTATCGAGCAGATGGCTGTGCTCGGGCATCTGTTGCAGCCGCACGATCATCTGTTCGGCCGCCATCATCAATTCGAGCAGCGTGGGAAAGGTTGTGATGCGGTTGAGAACGAAATCGAGATAGCCGGCGACATTGAGGATACCGAAGCGGAAGTAGCGCTCTTCGGGCCGATGGCGGGTCAACTCATTGACGCAATAGCTCAGCCAATGATCGTGCGCTTCAAAATGGCGGGCGGCGATAAAATAGTCGAATGCTCGTTCCACCGCCACCAGGCAACGGGCATCGCGTGTCAGCCCATAGAGCCGCATCAGTCCGAAGGCAGCCTCGCCATCGTAATAAATGACACGGAATTCGTCCTTTACGCTCAGCGATGGGTAATTCAGCACATGGGTAAATTTGCCCGTGGTCTTGTCCTGCATGCGCAGCATGCCGGTTGCCAGTTGCTCCAGCAGCGGCAGATAATCCTGCGACTGGGTCAGTTCGCTATATTTGACCAGCGCCAGCAAGCACACCGCGTTACCGCCGAGCTTGATCTCGCCATTCCCCTCGATCAAAAATGCAGCCGGTTCTCCAAAAGCCAGATCGACCGGCCGGATCAGCGTCTTGCAGAGATAATCGATCCCCCGGTCGATGGCGGCCTTGAGACCGGGATCGCGATTGACCTCCCAGGCTTCCAGCATCGCATAGAGCGAACTGGCATGGCGCAGGCTGTTATAGGTGTTGATCGGTCTGTCGAAACACGGATGCCAGCCATAGGCGAAGCGTCCGTCCGGGCCGACCTGGGTCGCAAGATAATGGCTGGCGCCAGCGATGAGCGTGTCGGTATGGGCCGGGGTCAGCCGTTCGATCACGCGCCGGCCAGCATTGGGCCCGGCCGATCCGAGGCGATGCACGTCCTCGTCGTCATCACTGGCAAAAACGCCCGTTGTCGAGAATAGGCAGACGGCGTCATCGCCTGACAAGCCCACGCTCTTCAGCCCGTGCCGGATGTTGGCGTAGCGCTGGAAATTCCCCTTGTTGAGCACGGCATGCTCGATCTGGGGACCGCCATAGAGCATCGCATTGGCGTTCAGTTCGGTTTCGAGGAATGCATGGTCAAAACCCGCGTCCAGCGCCAGGCCATGGCGGAAATAGTTCCGTTTGCAGGCCCCCAGCCTTTTCTCCAACTGGGACCAGCTTGTCGCCTCGGCGGCATCCACCCAGTCCACCCGCAACCAGCGAACTGCCGCTTCGGCAGTGGCATCCTCGGCTTTGTCGGTCGCAAGCTGCCAGGCGGCGGCGAAGCTCGATCCGGCAGCGCTGACCACATGTGCGCGCTGCTGCCCGTCGCTCATGGAAAAGAACAGCACATAACCCGGCCAGGGCTTGGCGAGTTCGGTGATCCGCGCCTCCACTTGGGGACGCAGCCGCATGAGGAGGCGGTGGAGAGCGGAATGGCGCACGATCATGTTTCCGGATTCGTCGGGCCCGTCGATCTGGGACCCGGCAGGGTGGCTCCGTCTTTTCCATTTCCGATTGCCCTGGTCTGAAACCGAGCTGTGCCCCGCCCGCCGTGAAAAGAAAGGCTAGGGAGGACGAACAACTCGTCCTCCCCCCGGCCAGCGAGGTTTGGGGGCTCGGTGCTGACCGGTTTACTGTCGACCGCACTGCCTTGGCAGATGCGGCAATCTCGTCGGTCCCAAACGCAGACCGCCGCATGGAGACGGGCTTGCGCCGGGACCGACCGCGCAGCCAGGGAGCAAGCCGCGGATTGGTGACGCGATTATTTCCGAGTGTTCGGAACGCCCGGCAACGGGCGACTGAATCGGTGTCGTTGGGGCTAGTTAGCGAGCTTTTCTCAACCCGGTCTTGTTCATTCCCGATGTCCCGTTCGGGTGTGAATTTTTGGGGACATCGGGCGAAGATGGGAGATGTCGATAAAGTTGGAAGCCTTGGATTTATCTCGCCCCAAGCCTTGCCCCGCAGGCTGACCGACGGGGACGGGAGACATTAATGCAGACAAATATACCGCCGTTCGCGCTCGCCTGGAACTTGCGCAGGAATGCCTGAACGAGATCGACGAGGTCGACCGCAATCTGAGCCCGGTCCTCGACCAGATCATCGAAACCATCTTGAAACTGGAGCACCGGCACATCCGGCAGTCGGGCAATGTCGTGCCATCCCGGCACGCGCCCATGGCTTAGGTTTATCCACACCCTTGAAACGCCCGAAAACCGGCACGATCGTCGATTGTTGCCGCAAGAACCGGTTTCGCCGCGCCCCTTTTAACCATTTGTTAACTATTGGACGGCAGGATTTACCCATCTTTCCTTGGCTGTATTGGGGGCTCGGAAGGAGTTGAAATGTACGAATTCCAACCTGATCCCGCCGCCGCCTTGGCTTTAGTCGGGATGCCCATGGCGCACGTAGAACGCGATTTGATTCTCGCTACCCTGCGTCAAACCGGGGGCAATCGCACCCACGCCGCCAATGTTCTGGGCATTTCCATCCGCACGATGCGCAACAAACTCAGCGCCTATATGCAGGCGGGCATAGATATCGAAACATGAGTTCAGGACGCCGCGCCCATCGAGGCGCGGCCCCCCACCCGCTTGCCGCGGGATGGAGAATTGGCACCCGATTCTACTGGAACCATCCCGCGGCAACCCACGGTAATTACAGATGAATTATCGCAAATGAATTTCAGCGCTCGCGTAGCGCTTCGCGGGCCCGGTTCAGCGGCTTGATGAGATAGTCGAAAACCGTTTTGCTGCCGGTATGGATATCCACGCTGGCGATCATGCCGGGCACGATGGGAAACTTTACCCCCGCGTCATTAACCAGCGCATTGAGGTCGGTCTGGATATAGACCCGATAGTAATAGACCTCGGGCTGGGTCTCATCCTGGATGGTGTCGGGGGAGATGGTCGTCACCTGCCCTTCGAGCCCCCCATAGATGGAATAGTCGTAGGCGGTGAGCTTGACGCTGGCCGCCTGTCCGGGGTGGATGAAGGCGATATCGCGCGGCGAGACCCGCGCCTCGACCAGCAATTGGTCATCGAGCGGCACGATCTCCATCAGCCGTCCATTGGGTGGAATGACCCCGCCAATGGTGGAGACCTCGATATTCTTGACGATGCCACGCACCGGCGAGGTGAGCGTCAGCCGCGCCAGCGAATCGGCGCGCCCCTTGATCACCGAGGACAGCGCCTCGACCTCGGCATTGGCCTTGGCCAGCTCCTCGCGCGCCTGCACCAGATATTGGGAGCGCACATCGACCTGCTTGAGTTCCAGGTCCACCATCTGCCGCTTGAGGCGCAAGACCTCAACATTGCTGGCCGCCCCCACGGCGGTCAGCTGTTCATTGATGGACAGTTCGCTCTTGACCAGATCCAGCGATTCCGCAATCCAGTGCTGGGATTGATCCAGGCTATAGCGGCGCGCCTCGTAGAGTTCGCGCTCGGAAGCGGTCAATTGCGGAAAGGCGTCCAGCTCGGCGGGAAACACCAGATCGGTCTGGTTTACCTCCGCCTGCAGGCGGGCGGAACTGGCCAGCGCCGCGCGATATCGTGCCGCGCTTTCCTCCACATTGGATTCGGTGCGTGTCGGATCGAGCTGGGCCAGCAATTGGCCGGGCTCGACCACATCGTCCTGCCGCACATGGAGCGAGGCCAAAATGCCCCCTTCCAGCGATTCCACGATCTGTTCATTGGTGGTGGGCACTACCCGCCCTGTGCTCGTGGCGACCTCATCGAGCCGGGCGAAATAGGCCCAGATCACCGCCGCTGCAAGAAAGAGGAAGAATACCCCAACCACCCGCGCCGAGCGCGTCAGCCTGGCTTCATCGGCTTCGCCATAAACCCAGGAATTCTGTTTCTGCGCCTGCAGCCGCAACGTACTCATCGCGTATTCCCCACCGACGCAACCCGGGTGAGCCCGCGCAACTGCTTGAGCCCGTTGTCCTTGGTATCGTCGAGCGCCACGACGCCGTTTTCGATGACCATGATACGGTCGACCAGCTCGAGTACCCGCATACGATGGGTGGCCACGATGACGGTGCGCTCCCGGGACCAGGTACGGAACCGGTCGATGAAGTGCCGCTCGGTTGCCTCGTCCATGGCAGCGGTCGGCTCGTCGAGCAGCACGATGGAGGGCTGGCGGATCAGGAGACGCGCCAGCAGCAGGGACTGGCGCTGTCCACCGGAAAGCCCGCTGCCCCCTTCGAGCACCACCTGTTCAAGCCCCTTGGGCAATTTGCGAATGAATTCGTCGGCCCCCACCATCGACAGGGCCGCCAGAATTTCCTCCTGCGACGCCTGGGGGGCTCCCATCATGACATTGTCGCGGATCGTGCCGTAAAACAGACGCGAATTCTGGGTCAGCAGCCCCATATCGCGGCGCAAATCGGCCGGATCGATCTGCCCAAGCGCGATATTGTCGAGCAGAACCTCCCCCGACGACGGATCGAGCAGGCCGGACAGGGCTTGCAGCAGCGTCGACTTGCCGGCCCCGTTCTTGCCCAGAATGGCGATCTTTTCACCGTTATGGATGCGCAGGTCGCGCACGGCAAGCGCCGGCGCCGAATTATCGTCGCCATAGCGGAAGACCGCCGATTTCAACTGATAATTTCCCCTGATATGGGGGCAGTGAATACGGCTTTCCTGCTCGGGATGATCGACGGGCATCTGCATGATCTGGTTGAGGCTGTTCATGCCGACGCGGGCCTGCTGGAAGCGGCTCATCACCTGGGTGACCTGCGCCACGGGCGCCATCATGCGCGAACCCAGAATCGAGGCGGCGACCAATACGCCGGTGGTGATATCGCCGGCGATCACCATTGGCGCGCCCACGAAGATCACGACGGCATACACACCCATTTGCACGTTATGGGTCCAGGCGGTCAGGCTATTGGTCAGCCCGCGCAGCTTGAGCTGGGCCTCGCTGGTCACCGTGTTGAAATGGTTCCACTGCTGCTGGAAACGCTCCTCGGCCTGCAGCGATTTGATGTCTTCCAGCCCCTGCACGGCTTCCACCAACATGGCATTGCGCAGGGAGGCTTCGCGCATCGATTCGCTGGCATAGGCGCGCAGCTTGCGCTGTGCCAACAGGCCCGGGACAACCAGAAGAATCAATGCGCCGATGGGCACAAGGACCAGGGCGCCGCCGATATAGGCGTAAACGCCCAGGAACAGCAGGAAGAAGGGAATGTCCGCCACCGCCGAAACAGTGGTGGAGGTGAGCATTTCGCGCACCTGTTCCAGATCGCGCAATTGGGCGATGAAGGTGCCGGTCGAGGCGGGCCGGGCGCGATTGCGCACCCTGATGGCATGGCCGAACACCTGGTCGGACAGGCTGATATCGGCCCGCTTGCCCATGATATCGATAATGCTCATGCGCAGCCGGCGCAGGATAAAATCGAACAGGATCGCCAGCATCACGCCGCCGAACAGCACATAAAGCGTCGGGAACGATTTCGCCGGCACGACGCGGTCATAGACCTGCATCGAGAACAGCACGCCGGTCAGTCCCAGCGTATTGGCGACGAAGGAGGCCAGCAGCACATGGCCATAGGGCGCCATGTCGCTGAAAATAATGCGGCGCAGCCAGTGTTCCTCATAGGGGCGGATATAGGTATCGACGCGCGCATCGGGGATTGCCCTGGCCGGGCGCGCGATCACCACGATTTCGGCCTTGGCCATGATATCGGCAACCGGTACGGGGGTCGGCAGATCCTGGCCGCCGCTGAAGACCATGCTGGCCTCGCCCGTGGCGCTCAGCGCAGTCATGACCCCCACCTGCCCGTCGCGCAATTTCAGCATCAGGGGCAATTGCCACGCGGTGATGGCGACATCTCCGGCTGGACAAAATTTGAGGCGCAGCCCGATCAGGCGCGCAAGATGGCGCAGCTTTTCGCGGTCATTTTCCTCGGTACTCCAATGGGCGGCCTGCCGCAGCGCCTGCATCGAAAGCGGCAGGCGATAGTGCCGGGCCACATAGCGCAGTCCATCCAGCCAGGTATCGATTTCCAGGGACTGAGCGGGCGCACCATTTGGCGGTGCCCCATGTTCGTCTGGCGGCGTTCCTACCTGATCATCGCGGCTCATGATTACAATGCAACCCCGCTCACAACCTGCCCCTGCAATGCGAATGACGCGCGCGCCTTGCCCGAATTGAACATGCAATCCAGGCGCAGCCGGCGAATATCCTGGCGCGTATTGACCGTGTCGTAGCGCCCCTGATGTAGCTCCTGCTCGGCATCGAGCAGGTCGAGCAGCGTGCGCGTGCCCAGCTCGAAATATTGCTGGCGATAAAGATCGCGGGTTTCCTGCACCAGTTGATCGCGCAGGATCATGGTATCGAGCATTTTCAGCATGTTGGCCGTTTGCGTCCTGGCATCGGTGATGGTCTGGCTCACATCGATGCGCGCCTTCTTCGAGCGCCGCATTGGCCGCGTTCATGGCATAGCCCGCCGCCTCGGCGCGCGCGCCGGAGGCGCCGCCATCGTAGAGCTTGCCCGAAAATGTCAGCCCTACCTTGAAATCGGGGTCGAACGAGGTGATCTGCGTCGGATCGATCCCCGCCCCTGCCTCCAGCGACAGGGTTGGAAAGCCCGCGACGCGGCTTTGGCCGAGCTGGGCCGCCGCTTCATCCTGCTGGGCCTGGGCCTGCATCAGCGCGGGCACTTGCCCCCAATCGGGCTCACCGATATCGCAGGCCCTGAACAGCCATGCCGGGACATCCATGGTCACGCCGGGAACCCCCGCGCTGCCGGTGAGAGCGGCCAGATTGCTCTGCCAGCGCGCCAACTGGCCTTCGACCTGCAAAACGCTCGATTGCGCCGCCTGGACGCGCACCTGCGCCTGCACCTGGTCCGAACGGGTGCTGGCGCCGCCCGCACTGCGCTGCTGCACCAGATTGCTGATGTCCTGCACACCGGTAAGCTGATCCCGCGCCGCATCGAGCAAAGCCTGATAGCGCTGGGTTTCGATCACCGCATAGGCGGTGTCGCGGATGAGTTGATCGACGGCGAGCAAAACCTCGGCATGGCTGACTTCGGCCCCCGCCGTGGCGACATCGACCGAGCTGGCGACCTTGCCGAAGTCATAAATCATCTGGGAAGCGGAGAGGCTGAGCTGCGGCTGCCAGCGGCCCGCATTGTCATAATCCATATTCACGCCGCTGCCGATGCTGGGATAAAATCCCGATCGGGCGATATTGATCTCTTCGGCCTGTTGTTTGTAGCGCCCGATGGCCTCATCGATGGCGGGGTGCCAGGAAACCGCTTTGCGAACGGCCCCTTCCAGGGAAAGCAGTGCGCCCGACTGAGCCAGGGCGATCGAACTATTGGCGCCGAGCAAGGGGATCTGCGCCAAAAATGCCAGCGCCATGCCCCTCAGCACGCGAGCCCGCAAGCAAAACCGAGACATCAAATCCCCCAATCATACCTTGCCCGCCATCTGCCTTCAGGCGGGAACACCGGGACCCAAATGGGCCCCGGTATTTCGAGCGTGCCGGTTTGCAGACCTAGATCAACGAGGTCTGATGGAGGTCATCGTCGGTGGTGGTGTCCACCGACAGATAGTCGAGCGGATCGCTGACGGTTTCAGGCGTGTCTTGCGGCACGTCCTGAACGGCTTCCGTCTCGGCGGGCAGTCCGGGAATATCGCCCTGCCCGTCGTCGCCGCTCACCAGATCGTCCAGGGTGAGCGTCAGGTTGCCGTCATCGCCCATGGTGTACGCGGCCTCTGGGGATGCAGCCCCATCGCCATGCTCACCACCGAACTCGCCGAGGGGAACCACATCGTCGAGATCGGAGCCGGTATCCTCCACCGACATCCGCGCGGCCATCGGCTCGACCCCGTCATCGGCAGCTTCCTCGATAGTCACCACCAGTTCCGCCGTCACGGTTTCCCCGTTCAGGTGTTCAAGCTGATAGGTAAACGTGTCGCTGAGACCGATATTGGCCAGGTCGGGGTCTGGCGCATAGGAATAGTCACCATTGGCGAAAATGGTCAGGATGCCATGCTCGCCCGTGATCGCCGTTCCGGCCGTTCCCACTTCGACGAACGTTCCAGTGCCATCATCGATGCTCAGATCCGTGTAGATGGAACCGGGCGTGTCATTGTCGAGGATATTGCCCTCTGCGTTGGTTACCGGCCCGGCGATATCGGTCGTCAGGTCGTAGGTGACGTATTCCATGTCCACCGTGACCCCCCCGGGGAGCGTTACGGTCGAGGTGCTTTCGACGGTTACACGATATTCGCCAACCGGCATGTCTTGGATGGTGACGGAGAAGCCTTCGTCGGCAAGACCCAACAAATCCAGCACGCCACCCGCACCGTAGCTGGTATATTCTGTCCACCCGCCGGCACCGTCTTCGACCTCCACGAGCACATAGAGGCCATCGCCAATAGACGCGATCGCGCCAACGTCGATGTTTAGCGTCAGATCACTTGACGTATTTTCGGCAACTGAGAAGTTGAAGTTACCGCTCGTTTCGCCAAGGACAATACCGCCGAGACCCAACAGCCAGGAGAAGTCAAGTGCCCCGGGAAGCTCGGCAAAGTCGGATGGATGAGCCACCTCGACGCCTGCCGCAGCCGTGTCCGCGACCGCTGCAAGGCCCGTGAGGGCATCCAGTCCCGGCTCACCCCATGTCAGTTCGACATCGGGGCTGCCGATCTCGATGTAGAGGTTAGCCGTGGTCTGATCTCCGCTGGCTGTATCCTGCAAGGTGTATTCGAATTGATCGACCTTGCCGATGCCGGCAGCATCTTCGTTCGGCGTATAGGTGTAGCTACCGTCGAGATTAATCACGAGGGTGCCGTATTCGCCTGGGACAGTGGTGTTGTCGGCGGTGACTTCGGTGGTTTCGCCATTGACCGTCACGCTATGGACGACAGTGGTCGGCGTGACCGTATCGGTTTGTCCGTCGCTGGCCGCATCGGTGATGACATTGCCATCCGCCGGCCCCGCAACCACATCGGCGATCTGGCTATGATCATAGTCGGTGCCACTGACTTCGAGACTACCGAGAAGCCCGACACCGATACCGTTAAAGGTCATGAAGGCCCGGTATTCGCCTGGCTCCAGCGTTTGCTCGACGCCGGTTCGGTCGCCAGCCAGCAAGCCAAGCTCAAGCAGGGTCGGATCAGTATCGCCGGTGATACCGACCCACTGCCCGCTCTCGGCGTCCCACTTCTGCAGGACCACACCATAGTCGGATGCTACGCCTAGCGTCGCCACGGCCGCGTAGTCGAACACCACATCCTGGGTATGGCCCTCCTCCACGGTGAACGCGACGTTTTGGACGCCGCCGAGCACCTGTAGATCACCGATGGCGCCCAAGGAGAGCAAAGCCAGATAGGCGGCATTGCCATTGTCGACTGTTTCGGTGACCGGAACGACGTCCAGTTCGGCGGTATCGACATTGTCGAATGCCGTGATGTCGAAGGGAGCCGTCAGCGATACAGGATCGGATTCGTTGCCGGCAGGGTCGGTTTGGGTGACGCTCAACTCTTCGCCAGCATCCTGCGGATCGTCCAGGGTGATTTCGAACGTCCCATCCTCGCCGACTTCGCCCGTGCCAACCACGGTCTCTCCATCGGGCCCGGTGACCTCGACAGTCGCGCCCGGCTCGCCTTCGCCGGTTACCGTGGCGCCATCGTCGCTGATCTCCACATTGGCCGGAGCATCCGGGGTGGTGATATCGGGCGCGGTCACCGCCGTTTCCGGCGACACATTGCCCGCCAGATCTTCCAGCGTGACCGTAACGTCCTCGCCATTGGCCTGGGGCGTGTCGAGAGCCACGGTATAGTTCCCGTCTTCACCGACCGTGCCCGAACCGAGCTGAGTTACCCCGTCGGCCGCCATGATCAGGACCGCCGCACCGGCCTCACCCTGACCGGAAACCTCAGTGCCATCGGCATTGAACTCAGCCGTCGGCGCGTCTGGAGCTTCGATATCTGCGTCCGCATCGGCATCAGCATCTGCATCTGCATCTGCGTCCGCATCAGCATCTGCGTCAGCGTCAGCATCAGCATCCGCATCAGCATCAGCGTCCGCATCCGCATCGGCATCAGCATCCGCGTCGGCATCTGCGTCCGCATCAGCATCGGCGTCCGCGTCCGCGTCGGCATCAGCGTCCGCATCGGCATCCGCGTCAGCGTCAGCGTCCGCATCGGCATCCGCGTCAGCGTCCGCATCGGCATCCGCGTCAGCGTCCGCATCGGCATCAGCGTCCGCGTCCGCATCGGCATCGGCATCGGCATCGGCATCGGCGTCCGCGTCGGCATCAGCATCCGCATCCGCATCTGCGTCGGCATCAGCATCCGCGTCAGCGTCCGCATCGGCATCCGCGTCAGCGTCCGCATCGGCATCCGCGTCAGCGTCCGCATCGGCATCAGCGTCCGCATCGGCATCTGCATCAGCATCAGCATCAGCATCAGCATCCGCATCCGCATCCGCATCAGCATCCGCGTCAGCGTCCGCATCGGCATCAGCATCCGCGTCGGCATCAGCATCAGCATCCGCGTCGGCATCAGCATCCGCGTCGGCATCAGCATCCGCGTCCGCATCAGCATCAGCGTCCGCATCAGCATCGGCGTCCGCATCAGCATCCGCGTCAGCATCCGCGTCAGCGTCCGCATCTGCGTCGGCATCCGCGTCAGCATCCGCGTCCGCATCAGCATCCGCGTCAGCATCAGCATCCGCGTCAGCATCGGCATCCGCGTCAGCATCAGCATCAGCATCAGCGTCCGCATCGGCGTCACTATCGTCGCCAGAACTCAATGCGGCGGCCAGGCCGCCGCCAGCGCCCATTGCGGCCAGCAGCCCTGCATAAAAACCATCAGAGCCACTATCCCCGCCGCCCACGAGCTGGTCCACTGAACCAATCTCGGCAAATTGGAAGTCCGTCAGGCCTTCGGTGTGGCTTCCCAGCCAAAGCGTGCCGTCGCTGTCCTGCAGCACCAGATCGCTATGTTGACCGTCAGCAAACTCACCGAAGAAATTTTCAATACGAAGCGTCTCGCCCGAGCGGAGCCGTATGACCAGATCGTCTCCATCCCGCGCATATCCGGCGATCTCCCCCGGCCCGAACGCGATCTGGACCACGCTGGGCTCAAGAATCGCCACATCGCCCGATAGGACCGAGCGAGATGAACCATCCGACTTATTCGTAACGATGACCGCCATAATCTACCTCCATGTGCCCTTGACGGGCAAAACCCTCGTGACTTCAATTATCCCCGCGCCGCCCCAACGACGCTGTTGCCCTGCGCGCCGCATCGGCGCGCTCAAGCACGGCCATGCCCAACGTCCCGATGAGGACGCATGGCCCAGCCAACGCAGCTGCGCTCGATGCCGGCAAAACCGGGCACGCAGACGTGTGTATTCGCGCCCCGTCGAGCGCGACTCGCAGATACGCATGAAATCTATTGCCCCACGAATCCCGACATGGATTGCAAATATGGAGAATTAGGCTACATATGACGCGATCTACTGGCCAACTAGACCATCACGATCATTGCAGCGTCTTGATTGTTTCCGATACGATTTGGATAGAACCGTCATATTCTGAAATATTCTGAATAAGACGCTTCATAAGAGAATAATTTACTCTCGCATCTCTTTGCGGAAGGCAGCCGGCGTCGTTCGCACGATCCGACCAAAGGCGCGGGTGAGATGAACCTGGTCGGCAAAACCGCATTCCAGCGCTATTTCGGCAATTGGCATGGTTGTTTCGGCCAGGAGGTGGCGGGCACGGTCAATCCGGCAGCGAATGACGAACTGATACAGCGATATCCCCGCGGTCCGCTTGAACAGGCGCCCGAAATGATCGCCTCCCATGCCCGCATCGGCCGCCAGATCGGCGAGCGTCAACTGCCCGCCAAGCCGGGATTCGATCATTTCGCGCGTCCGGTTCATCCGCCAGTCGCTCAGTCCGGCCTTTGAAGGTTCTTGCATAGGCCTCCCGGCCGCGTTGGAGTGTTTGCGTATCAAATAGGCGGCCAGCGCCCGCGTCATATGCTCGACAAACAGCCGGGACGTGGCCGCGTCTTCGTCCAGCGCCTCGCGAACGGCCTGGCACAGTTGATCGAGCATGGGATCGAAGGTGGGCATCCGGGCAATCACGCAAATATCGGCCGGATCGCCGCGATACATTCCCTGCGCCACCTCATCCAGAACCTTCCGCCGCAAATGCAGATGCGTGGTGGTGATCTTGGTTTGCAGGTCGGCATCGAATGCCACTTTGTCGGGAAAGATGCAGACGCTGCGGGAGGGCGCCCGCAAATGCTGAACGCCATCGCTCATGCCAATATCGGCCCTTACAGGGCCAACATCGATGACCGCGACGAGGACATCGGGCTTGGCCTCGAACCGTTTGACATAGGGCTCCTCCGATTGCACCGACAGGTAGGCATCCGGCCAGCCCAGCCCCTTGCTGGTTTTGCTGAAGACGGTACCCTTGTTGTCGCCAAAGCGGTGCGTCTCTTCCGCAGAGAATTCTAGCCCATGCATAGCATCTCCTGCTCCAACTGATAGACCGTGGGAAGGCGAGACAGCGGTTCTGGGAGAAAACGATAGATCGCCAGCAATATTGCCGAGCAACGCAGCTTTCGTAATTTCGAACGCTTTGCGCAACAATCACCCCCCTCGAGATTGCTGTTACGAGGGCAACCTCGCCCCGGGATTTTGGCCACAGGAGCACTCGGCTCGTCTTTTCAATTAACGATCAGTTTAGACTGAAACCGGCATCATTGAAGGGTTTGGGAGAACCGCGTCCGTTTTCGGACAAAAAGAGGGTTAGCACTTGGCTAATTTCCTATGAAAATCTGAACTAATAGACTGTCATCACTCATTTTTTTGCCTCTGTTTTCCTCGACAATCACAGAGCCGGGGCATAAGGACGAGAGCGGGTTGTGTGTCTAAAAAATATTGCAATAACAACGCCTTGGAGTTGTTGCGGATTTACGCAAATCTCATTGGCTCAGGCATCTGGATTCCCTGCCGGCATTGGGTCCACAAGCATGGCCGGCGCGGTCCGGCTGCGGGCAGAAGAGGAATAAAAGTGGGGAAAATCGCTCCTTGCTCCCTTCTGCAGGCGTTGAGGGTGAGCTGAAAATTCGATTATCCATGACGAGAATATTTGCCAGGCGCCGGCGTCCGCTGTGCTTCCGGCCTGACATCTCCTGAGACTCGGTCGCCCCAAATCGTCAACGACGACAAGACGATAGGCCATGCTGGTCAGTTCGATATCACGTCCAATCGGCCAGCCCGCGGCGGCAATCGAGGCGGAATTGCTCCTGCCATCAGCAATATCTCGCTGGCATCCCCGCGCTGGGGATCGGCTTTGTCCAAAAATCATCGGGATTGGAAAAGACGCAAAAGGAAGCGGCGTGTTTTCGTGCATTCAGAAGCGACAATAATTTCCATCAAGGTTCGGGAATTCATCGCGTGCGCCACTGCAAACGGCGAAAATAAATCGGTTATTTTCCAAAACTTACTGATCAAAATAGCAGTCGGAAATTGACGTCAATGCGGGAAGGGCGGCGGCGGAGAGGCCTTGCGCCCTCCACTCCTGCCCAGGCACGGCCTAACGGGGAGCAGACGGCATCATGTTGGACGACACTGGCCTGCTGGCGCGGCCCGCCGACTTTACCATGGCGTTTCAGCCTATCGTCGACCTGGTGAAAGGCAATGTCTTCGCCTACGAGGCCCTGGTTCGCGGACCAGATGGGCAGGGCGCGGACTCTGTTTTCGCGCAGGTGCCGCAACGCGATAGCCTGGCTTTCGACGCCGCTTGCCGCGCCCGGGCACTCGAAATGGCGGCCGCCTTTGGATTGACCTGCAAGCTCAGCGTCAACATCTCTACCGCCGCCATGTGCGACTACCGCTTTGGCATCCGCGACACGCTGCGCGTGGCTCGCCGTGTCGGCTTTCCGGCGAACAGACTCATCTTCGAAATCACCGAGCATGCCCCAATAGCCGACATGAGCGAATTCCGGCATTGGACGGCAGCGTGCCGCAGGCGTGGCATTACCGTGGCTATCGACGATTTCGGGGCGGGATATTCGACAATCAACAGCCTGTTCCAGCAATGCCCGGCAATGGTCAAACTCGACATGGGACTAGTGCGCAATATCGACATCGATCGTTCCCGCCAGGCTTTGGTCAAAGGCGTGGTGGCCGCCTGCGATGCCCTGGGCTCCCGGATCGTGGCGGAGGGGGTCGAAACGGTGCACGAATGGAGGACCCTGTCCGAATTGGGCATCGGCCTGATGCAGGGCTATTTCTTTGCAAAACCCGGCCTGGCCTGCCTTCCCGCTGTTCATCCACCGAGCCTGACCGCTCAGGCCAGGCATCGCCTGCCCTGGGGAGCACCACACCCATCCATCCCATGATCCAGCAATCCCGGCAGCATTGCGCCAGCCTTTGCACAATGGCCCGGCGTGTCTGCGAACGGTTCAGGAGACCGTACAAACCAGGCAACGGATCGACATCCCAACTCCCAAGAGACTGTTTTGTCCATTGATATGACTATGCGCCCCGCCCGTCTTCGCCAATGCCTGCAACTCGTCCATTGGCCCACCACGACCCTCGCCGATGTCCTCCAATGCGATGCCGGCACCGTGCTGGCCTGGTATCATGGCACCGAAGACATGCCCGAGGCGGTCGCAGCGTGGATAGCGGCGCTGGCAAAGGCCCATGAAGACCAACCGGCGCCACTTGAATGGCAGAACAGCGCTGGCGCGGTGATCGAGTTCCCCGAAATCATGGTGGACACACCACAGCGCGGCCGGCTCAAATGACCCCTGCAGAAGCCAATTATTTCATCACCCAGGCTCGCGGCGACCTGGCCTCTCATCAGAAACGGCTGCGCCAATCGCCCGAGGTCGCAGCCTCACAGGCGGCAATAGACGCAATCCTGGAAAATCTGCTGGAGATTGCTCGTGAGCACCCAGCAAAAACTGTGAAGATCGACACCTTGATCGAGCGCTATAGATATCGTTGAGCCGTGACGGTACGCGCTGACGATCTCAGTAGAGGCCAGTTTCGGGATGCTTGTAGGGCGACGGCATTGACAGGACCATGTGATCACCTCCGCGCATCAACAGCCGCAGACGAAAGTCCAGAAAATCCAGATTGTTGAGTTCTATCAAGTAGATAGAATTGACAATCACTGCCAGGAGCGGTCAGTGACGCGGGTCAGACAAGCATTTGGAAAGCGATGCTCAACGCGCATTGGATACCATCGGCGCTGATGGCGTTAACATAGCCGTCGCCCTGCTGGGTGTTGCCCAACTGCTTGCCGATCGGCATGCCCGGCTCGTATTTGTTGAAATACGACTTGGCGCCGTATTCGGTGACCGGCTGCATGGTGCCGTCCGTCTCGCGCACCGCCGCACATTCTACTTGGCGGCGACGCCCTGGACATGGCCCGTCGGGCCAGCGACGCAAGGGCTGCGGCGGCCAATCGTTGGGAAGCCGTTAGCCGGTGGACCAACATGAATTCGGAGGGATCGCTTCCGCCCCTGCCATCGGGGTAAAAGCGTAATCCGTGACGCCGCGATGCGGGCATAGCGGCGAAGCGATAACGGGTAGGGTCGGAGCCGGTCCGGGCTCGCCTCTCGGACCGGCACTCAGGCTGCTGCGGCGATCTCGTCGCGGAAGCGACCTGCCCCGAGTGTGGTGGCCCACCAGAAGAGCTCGTCCAGCATCTGGTTGGCGTAGCCGTCGAGGTAAGGATAGTCGGCCATGGACTTGCCCTCGCGCAGAATGCCAACCATTTCGACCATGCCGATATGAACAGTCTGCTTGAGCGAAGCTACGCGTTGCTCGGCAAGGATATTGCGTAAATGCTCGATGGCGCGGGCCGCGCCAGTGCCCCCATAGCCCAGAAAGGTCGCGGGCTTGCGGTGAATCTCGGAGTAGAGATAGTCGAGAGCGTTCTTCAGCACACCGGTAATGCTGTGATTGTATTCGGCCGTGACGAAGACGTAGCCGTCGAGGCTAGCAATCTTGTTCTGCCAGCGCAGAGCCGTCTCGTTCTGTGTCGGAGCATGGGCCAGCGACATCTTCTCCTCGAAGAATGGCATGGGATAATCGCGCAGATCGACGATCTCGTAATCGGCGTCGTCGCGCGCTTGGGCGATATTGAACAGCCAGTTCGTCGGGACATCGGCGAACCGCCCGAGACGCGTCGTGCTGATGATGATGCCGATTTTTGGCCGCTTTTGCATAGTCTTTCCTGGTCACTTACGTTTGGTAAGTGACCTTGTATGCGTAACTTCGGTGGGCGCAAGACGGCACTTTTTCAGAAGAGACTTACCCATGAGTAAGTGGGTCACCGCCTCAATCGGAGGCGTCAGCGCCTTCACCAGGGTCTTGCACCCTGACGCGCTCACGCGTTGCTTCGATGTCGGTCTGGTTTTCGATCACCCACTTATTGATCGGGGACAATGCAAGTTTGAGCGAGCGCCCGCGGTCGGAGAGCTCGTATTCGACGCGCGGCGGAATCGTGGGGTAAACCGTGCGGATGAGGATGCCGTCGTCCTCAAGACTTCGCAGCGTAACGGTCAACATTCGCTGGGAGATGCCATTGATCGCCCGGTGCAGTTCGGTGAAGCGCATCCGCCGTTCACCGAGCCGCATCAGCAGCAGGATCGTCCATTTGTCGCCGACCCGCGCCAGGATGTGTCCCATCCGGCGACAATCATTGTGCTCTGTTTTGGTGCTCATGCGGCAAACATAAGGTCGACGGCCCCATCAATAAAGCCCACTGATGCAGCGATATGGGCATCATTCACGCAAGCGGTTCGGGCTCGCGCCCATCAAAGGTGGCCTACACGGACAATGGTGATGAAGGGCGCGTCTCGCGCCCGCCAATGCCGCCCTGCTGCTCAAACTCCTGCCGCGCTTCGTGAGAGGAAGGCCTCGCAGCAATGAGGGCATGCGCGTCGCCGCAATCGCTGCGGATGAACCTACTTGTGGCACCGGCTTCAGCGCCATTGATGCAGTTGTCGCCTACTTCCATCCAAAATTGGTAGCGTCAATTTTGGATTCGGCGCGCTATCGAGGATAGTTTTAGCCCCTGCCACCAACTCAAGCCCATTGCGCACCCTCAAGATTCCCGGAATGCTCGCATCATTTGATCGTAGAACGGCTTCACCAGATACGAGGCGACGGTTCTCTCGCCGGTCTGGATGAAAGCTTCCACGGGCATGCCGGGCACGAGCGCAACATTGCCGAGACGGGCGACCTCGGAGCGGGGAATCGAGATGCGCACGCTGTAATAGGTCGCGCCTGTCCGGCTATCCGTCGACACATCAGGGGAGATGCTGCCCACGGCGCCCTTGATTTCCGGCGTCGTTCGCTGGCTGAACGCGGAAAACCGCAAGGTGGCGCCCTGCTCCAGATGCACCTGGTCGATGTCCTGCGGCCTCACTCGCGCCTCAACGGCAAGCAGGTCGTCGACGGGCACGATCTGCATCAGCACATCACCCGGCGCCACCACGCCCCCGACCGTGTGAACAGCCAATTCGTGAACATATCCATCCTGGGGCGCGCGGATGTCGATGCGCTTCAATTGGTCGTCTTCGGCGATCTGGCGTTCCTCGAGCTCGCTGATTTTACCATCGATTTCGCGTAACTCGCCGGCGACCTCGCTGGCCAGATCCTGGTCGATCTGAATGATCTGCAACTCGATCTCGCTGATCTGCGCCCGTGTGGCAGAGATCGAGGCCGACAGTTGCGCCAGCTCCCCCCGCGTTCGGACGACGTCACGTTCCAGCGCATTGACTCGACTGAACTCAACAAGGTTGAGCTCCAAAAGCCGGCGCGCATTCCCCACTTCCCCGTCGATCAGCACGCTCTCCTCGTCCTTGGCGTCACTCTGCGCGACGAGCCCGTTTATTTGCTCCTTCAACTGGCTGATCCGCTCCTCGAGTTGGAGCCTTTGTCCATCCCGCGCGGCCCTGCGGATTTCGAAGAGCCGATTTTCGGCGCTCACGATATGGCTGACGCCGTCTTCGCTCATGCGGTGGGTCAACTCGACAGAAAACGCGATACCCGTATTGCCATCGCGTTCCGCCTCGAGACGCGCCTTGCGGCCGCGCATCTGATCAAGCCCCTTGGTCACGATCGCAAGGTTGGCCCGGATCACGGTGTCGTCCAGCTTGATTAGCAAGTCACCCGTTTTGACGAGCGTGTCGTTGGCCACGAGGATCTGATCGACGACACCGCCGGTCGGGTGCTGCACCTTTTTCACGTAGCTGGCGGATACGATCATGCCCGGCGAAATCAGGGCACCGGCAATGTCGGTTGCCGCGGCCCAGCCGCCGACGCCGCAATTGAGCAGCACGATCATCGCCGCCCCTGCGATGATATGCCGTCTGATCGATTTGCCGATCCGTCCGGAATTGTTTTGGCTTACATCCTGCATATCGCTTCACCGGGGCTAGAGGGTCATTTCCGAAGGCGTCCACCGAGCGGGCCGGCGTCCGGGCTAGGCTACGAAATGGAAATCGTTTGTCGTCAGGCTTGCCTGGCTGACGTGGCTCAGGGTTAGCGTCGAGCCGTCGTGAAGCGTCAGCGTCACGCCAAGGTCCGTCTGCGACAGATTGTCGGCCAGCGCGGCGAAATCGGCGAATTCGGCCTTGGCCATCTCGATGACGTCGAGACCTCCGCCGGCTTTGAAATCGGTGATGGTGTCATGGCCGAAACCGGCGCGGAAAAAGAACGTGTCGGCGCCCGACCCGCCGGTCAGCGTATCGTCTCCCTTGTCGCCGACCAGCGTGTCGTTGCCCGCTCCGCCGACAAGCACATCGTTCCCCTTGTCACCGAACAACCGGTCGTTCCCACCGCCGCCGAAGAGCTGATCGGCGCCGTCGCGGCCGAACACATAGTCATCGCTGGCACTGCCCAGCACGACGTCGTCGCTGTCGCTGCCGATCAGCACGTCCATATCCTGACGGGCAACGGGAAGATGGGGCTCATCGTTAACAGCCGGAGCATCGGACGCATCCGCCCCTTCGCGGCTCGCATCCGGCGCGATGGTCGGGACCTCGTGCGGGAGCGGCTGAACCGCGCCGCGACCGGTCGCGGTCTCGGGCACATGGCCGGATTGGCCGATATCGCCGATGTCGGAGAAGGATACCGGCGCACGGCCGATGTCACGCGATTGAGGCCCGCCTGCGCCAATGCGCGCAAAATCGACGGGAAACGAATAATCCTCGTTCGATGGCTCGGCTGGAGCGTGGGCAGGGGCGCCGGCAATATCGAGATGCATATCGGGCAGCGGCTGCGAGCCGGCGACGGGCCGGGCTTTGCGCGTCGACTGCTCCCCATCGTCAAGCAATTGCGGCTGGTCGGGCACGACGCTGGAGCTCGCCGCCGCCAACCCGGCGCCAACCAATCCGCTCTCGATCAGGATCAGCACCGCGGTGCCCACCATCATGTCGCGGCGCATCGCGCGAACGAGGCCTTCCGAATTGGACTGGACTGAATTTTTCATGATGCCACCGCCGGTGTGGGAACGATTTTAAGACCCGAAACGGGCTGCAGAACTCTTGCCAGAACCTCTTCCTTGGGACCGAAGGCTTGCTGGCGCCCGGATGCCATGACCAGAACGAGATCGACCGCGCCGAGTGCGCTCGGCCGGTGTGCCACGACGACGACGATGCCCTGGCGCTGCCGCACCGCCAGCATCGCGCGCGTCAAAGCCTCCTCGCCTTCGCCGTCGAGATTGGAATTGGGCTCGTCCAGGACAACCAGGAATGGGTCCCCGAACAAGGCCCGGGCAAGCGCGAGGCGCTGCCTTTGGCCCGAGGAGAGGTTCTCGCCATGCTCGCCGATCGGCGTATCGTAGCCTTGCGGCAATCCCAGTATGAGTTCGTGGATATAGGCGGCCTTGGCCGCCGCGATGATCTGGTCGGGGGTCGCAGCCGGATCGAACCTGCTGATGTTTTCCGCAACCGTCCCCTCGAGCAATTCGACATTCTGGGGCAGGTAGCCGATATGGGTACCGAGCGTCTCGGCCGACCACAGGCTGAGCGGCGCGCCGTCGATGGCAATCGTCCCCTTCTGGGGACTCCAGATCCCGACGAGAAGACGGGCCAGCGATGACTTTCCCGATGCGCTTGGCCCGATGATGCCCAAACCATTGCCGGCCTTGAGTGCGAAATTGATGTCCTGGACCACGATTCTTTGTGTTTCGGGCGGCGCGGCGGCGACGTTCTGCACGGCAACCTCCAATTGCGGCCTGGGAAGCGGCATGGGCTCGTCCTGCTCCGGCAGGAGCGCGAGCAACTTGTCTAGCCGCTGCTTGGCTTGCCGGGCAGCGGCAAAGCCCTTCCAGTTGGAGATCGCCAGGTCTATCGGAGCCAATGCCCTTGCCGACAGGATTGAGCCGGCGATGATGACGCCGGATGTCGCCTCCTGGCCGATCACCAGGTAGGCGCCAACGGCGAGAACGCCCGATTGCAACAGCATGCGGAATATGCGCCCCAGGCCACCGAATCCGCCGGACGTATCGTTCGTGGATTGCTGCGCTTCGATGTGGCGGCGGCTGACATCCTGCCAGCGTTGCCGGACGCGTTCGACCATGCCCATGGCCACCAGCGCTTCGGCATTGCGGCGGCTCATTTCCAGTATCCGGCTGCGCACAACGCTGTGGCGGGCGGTTTCCTGCGTCGGCTGCCTGGACATGATCTCGGTCAGAAGCGTGAGGAAGATAAGGAAGATCACGCCGCAAAGCACGGCCAGTCCCAGCAGTTGGTGGAACAGGAAGCAGATGCCGAGATAGAAGGGGAGCCAGGGCAGATCGAAGAATGCGCCCGGTCCCGAGCTCGACAGAAAACCGCGAATGGTATCGAGATCGCGCAGCGGCTGGTTGCTTTCCCCGGCGCGCGGCGCCTTGAGCTGCAAACCGATGACGGCTTCAAAAACGCGCGAGCCCAGCGATTGGTCGAGGCTGGCGCCGATCCGGCTCAGGAGCCTCGTTCGCATCAGCTCCAGCGAGCCCTGGAAGAAATAAAGGATCGCGACGAGCGTAAAGAGCCCGGCCAGCGTGGGGAGGCTGCCGCTCGGAATAACCCGGTCGTAGACCTCCATCATGAATAGCGAGCCTGACAGGGCCAGGATATTGATGAAACCGCTGAATACCCCGATACCGATGAATGTACCGCGGAAGGCGCCGAGCGCTGCCGCAATCTCGGACCCAGATTTGTTCTTACGCATCGTTACAACCAGTACTCTTTAAACCACGGTTCTGGGGCTGTTCTCAAACATGAGATGCGGAGACCGCCGGATAGGCCGGCGATCGTCCTGGTTGCATGACACAGTCCCGCGCTTTTTGACGCGGGACTGTGTCACCCGTGTTAAGCCACGAACTGGAAGTGGTCGGCGGTGAGATTGGCCTTGTCGACACCGGCGAATGTCAGCGTCGAGTGATCGTCCAGCGTCAGCACTGTTCCCAGAGCCGTGTCGCTCAGGTGGTCGGCAAGCTCGGCGAAGCCGGCAAAGTCCGTGGTCGAGATATCGATCACGTCCCCGGCACCGAAATCGAGCATCGTGTCGTGACCGAAACCGGAGCGGAAGACGAACGTGTCGTCACCGGCCCCGCCGGTCAGGCGGTCGTTGCCCTTGTCGCCGATCAGGATATCGTCGCCGGCATCGCCGAACAGCGTGTCGTTGCCCTCGCCGCCGTTGAGTACGTCGGTGTCATTGCCACCGAACAGGTAGTCGCTGCCCTCGCCGCCGTCGATGACGTCGGCGCCGTCGCGGCCGAAGGAATAGTCGGCACCGCCATAGGCCGTGATGGCGTCGTCGCCGTCCGTACCCATGAGGATATTGGAGCCTTCGGTGCCGATGATTACGTTCTGCGGCTGGCCTTCACCGTTGACGGTGAGCGTGAAGCTGCCGGTATCGGTGTCAGCACCATCGCCGACGCTATAGGAGAGCGTTACCGTGGCCATCTCACCATCGTTCAGGCCAGCGAACAAGCTGCCCGGCGTGAAGGTGAGCTTGCCGTCGACGATCGCGAATGCATCCTGGGCCGCGTCCGCAGACAGCTCGATGCCATCCACCCCTTCGACCGAGAAGCCGGAAAGCGACAGCGGATTGCCGTCGATGTCCTGGTCGTTGGCGACGAGATCGAAGACCTTCGTTTCGCTTTCCAATGCCGAGCCGGTATCGTCGACGACAATCGGTCCGTCATTGACCGGCGCGACGTCGATATCGATCACCTGCTCGACCAGACCGCCGTGGCCGTCGGCAACGATCACCGTGAAGTGGTCGGCGCCATTGTAGTCGGCGGTCGGATCATAGCTCCACTGGCCGGTTGCTGCATTGAGCGAAACGGCGCCATGAGCCGGGCCAAAACCGTCTTTGACGGCATAGCTCAGTTGGTCCTTATCGGCGTCGGAAGCCACGACCTGGCCGAGAATCTGGATATCCTCGTTCCCTGTGGCCAGCACCGGAGCCGTGACGGCCGGACCGCCATTGACCGCGGCATCGGCAATCTGATCGCCGATCAGAACCGTACCGTCAGCCAGCGTGATCGCCTCGACACCGCCGCCGGAAAGCTGGTCCTTCAGCGTCAGGGTTTGGTCGCCGACCTGGATCTCGATGTCCGAGCCATTGCGGTGGAACACGACATCTTCACGCGCGGCATCGTCAAGGAACAGATGATCCTGATCGCCGGCCTGGCCTGCGCCTTCAACGATCGTATCGGAACCGAAACCGGCATTGTAGATATAGCCATCCGAACCATCGCCGCCGGTCAGGATGTCGTCACCCTCGCCGCCGTCGATCAGGTCGGCACCATCGCCGCCATTGATCTGATCATTGCCTTCGTTGCCGATCAGCGTGTCGGCGCCTGCGCCGCCGTCGATCGTGTCATCGCCCAGCCCGCCCAGAACCACGTCGTCAGCGGCGCCGCCAGCCAGAACGTCGTTGCCGTCCGTGCCCAGGATAGGGTCATGATTGCCCTCATCGATACCGAGGGGGAGACGGTAGCCATAGGTATTAAGGTAGTTGGCGGCGATGCGCAGCTCGTCGGTCTGGATGATGGAAACGCCCTGGTCCGCCCAGTAGCCGTAGACCAGGTCCGGACGCCCGATCCCCACGAAATCGCCCCTGCCTCCGCTCATTGAGCCGTCATTGTTGGCTTCGCCGTCAAACAGCGTATTGATGAAGTAGCGCACGTCATGCTGGTCGAACACGGCCCTCATTTCGGGAGTGAAGAACGGGCCGGGATTGTCGATCCAACCGAAGGAATTCGGATTGACGTTGATCTCGACCGCGTCGGGATGCAGTTCATCGAAGACCTTCGCCACGAATTCGGCCGAAACGCCGGGATACATGATCGGCATGAAGTGGATGCCAGGAGCGGACTGAGCCAGGGCGGCCTTGACGGCGGCGAGATCGGCATCGGTCTCGATGGCGGCCTTGAAGATGCACTGCTCGGCCACGCCAGCCTTGGCAGCCAGAGCGGAGACTTCGGCGAACTGCGAAACCGGGGTCTTGTCCAGGTTCACCATCACGCGGCCCTTGATGGCCTGGAAGATTTCATCGAGCGTCGGCACGAGCTGGTCGGTCACCTCGCGCGTGCCCTCGATGACGAGATGTTCGGCGCGGACCTGCTCGAGGGTGAGATCTGACACATTGCCATGGCCGGTCGTGGTGCGATCGATATTGCCGTCATGCATGATGACGAAGTGGCCGTCCTTGGTCTTCTGCAGATCGATTTCAACGATATCGGCACCGAGAGAAATGGCGCGCTCGATCGAAGGGAGCGAATTTTCGGGCAGGATGCGCTCACCATTTTCCCAGTAGCCGGCGCGGTGCGCGGCAAGCAGCGTATTGCCGTCGTTGGCGTCTTCATAGGAGCTGATGATGGCTTCGACCGGGGCGCCGACGAAATCGGGATCGACCGCGCCGCCCATATGTTCGAGACCGTCGGGAACGACGTGTTCGCCGGCATCCTCCAGGGCAGTGCTAGGGAAATCGCGGGTCTCGATGATCCAGCCTTTGCCGTTTTCCATCGGCTGGTAGGAAACGACGTTGTCGATATTGGCGCCGTCGAGGCCTTCGCCACTCAGCATCAGTGCGCCATCGGCCGGTGTCTTGCCCTCGATGAACAGTTCATATTGGCCGGCGCCGATCTTGTTGATCGTATAGTCACCGTTGGACACATCGGAAGAGCCGTCGCTCAGGACGCGGCCGAACGTCGTATTCACGTCGCCCTTCGGCAGGTAGGTGAAGCCGAATTCGTAGCCGGTATTGGCCATGCCGTCGACGTTATTGTCATGAACGTCGATGACCCAGCCGCTGCCGTCGGCCAGGGCCGGGCGCCCGAAAACTGGGCGCGGTTCTCGGCGCCGGTGACGAGCAATACGCCGTCTTCGAGGCTGTTGACGCCGTCGATGCGCACCGTGAAGGTCGCGTCCGCATTCCGCTCCGTGTGAATCCTCGTGGAGCCCTGGCCGCCCGTGGTCACCCAGTTGCCGTTGTCGCGGACCCAAGCGCCCAGGTAGCGCTCGAAGTCAAAATTGGCGACCGAGATATCGGTGTTGTATTCGCGGCCCAATGAGCTGTTGGTGGAAACGAAAACCGAGTTATCCTCGCGGATGCCGATCGTGGCAGAGCCGTATTCGGTGCCATCGCCAAAACCCCAGTCGACGCCGTTCTGGGCGACGGAAGCGATGAACACACCTCTGGTAAAGTCGTTCGTCGCACCGCCGGCGCGCACGTGGTAGTCGCCACGGTTCGAGTTGTCGATGCGATCGTGGTCGAGCGCAAAGAACTCTGTGTGGCCCTCAAGCGATATCTTGACGTTATTGTCCATGTTGGAACCGCCAACCTGGTTGGCGGTGATATTGCCGGCGTCGATCTGGCCTTGATTGAAGGCCACGAAGGCGAAGTTGAACGCGCCGCTATAGGTGGGCGAGGTTGTCATGAAAACTCCTGCGGATGAGATCCGGGAACACATTTGAACTTGGTCGGACCTGTTCACGCGGCTCCCCATGACCCGCCAAACTTGTCCTGGAGCGGCTATAGAGATGGTTTATGACAACTTAATTGCATTGAGCAATTTACTTTGCGCATCTACCTCTTGCGCGATTCTCCGCGGAGTGCAGAATGTGAACAAGGTCAGCCTGTCCTATAATGAGCGCCGCTTTATCGAATTGATTTTCCGTCAGAAATCGATTTCGCGCAGCGAGATTTCCGAGCGTCTGGAGCTGACCGGTTCGAGCGCAAGCCGGATCGCCGCACGCCTTATGGAAATAGGGTTGATCGAGGATGAAGTGGAAAGATTGGGGGCTATGGGTCAGCCCCGGCGGCCAATCACAATCGCCCCACGCAAGGTTTTTTCCGCCGGGATCAACTTCGCCCTCAACACGATTGACGTCGCCATCATAGATTTGTCGGGCAAGGTCGTGTCCGTCAAACGCGAAAGCCTCAAGAGATCCTCGCCGGATGCCGCCGCCGAATGCGCCAATCAGCTCCTCGAAACGATGCTTGGCGAAGCGGGCATCTTGAAAGACGACATCGTGGGGGCCGGAATTTCCGTGCCGGCCAACTTTTCGGACAGGCACAACACCGTGCTGCCAAACGCCCTGTTCTCCGAATATGACAATGTCGATCTCGATGCCGTATTCGGCGAGATCATGGGGCTCGATATCACAATCGAAAACGACGGCGCCTGCGCCACACTCGGCGAGTACTATTTTGCGGAAGGGCACCACCACGAGATTTTCTTCCTCTACCATCTCGGCCATGGCTTCAACGGCGGCGTGATGCTGAATGGACGTCTTTACCGGGGAGCCCATGGGAACTCCTGCGTGACAGGCGTCCTTTTCCCCTATGGCAAGCCCCGGCCGACCGGAACGGATCTGGTCAACGAGCTTTCCCATCACGGGATAACGCTCGACGACGTCGCCGATCTTGCCAATATTCCGGCAAACGCCGAAGCCGTGGTGTCCGAATGGGTCGAGCGCGCCGCCGGCCAACTGGAGGAAGCAGTCCGCATTGCCACCGGCTTCTTCGATCCGAGCGTCATAGTGATTGGCGGCCGGCTTCCGTTGCAGCTCACACAAAGATTGGCCGACCGGATACGGTGGCCAGAGCTTCCGGGACCGTCGCGTGGTCTCAAAGTCGCTTCGGTGTTAGCGTCTAAACTGGGCGCAGACGGCGGGGCGATTGGAGCTGCTTGTGTGCCGTTTTTCGCCCGATTTTTCCCAGGCTCGATGGAAAACGGACACAACAACTATGCCAACGGTCGTAGAGGCTAGCTATGCGAATCCCCAGATGGCCGCTTTGCGTCCCATAGGGTCGCTGGCGGTCCGCCCGATTTCGCCAAAAGCAGACATTGATGAATGTGTCTTCGCCTAAGACCCCTCCATGCGTCCCAGCTTCTCCACGCGCCGACGAAACTCCTCCGAGGTCGAAAAGCTGGCCGAAAGATAGGCGCCGAGCAGGTCTTTCGCTAACCACGGACCAACGATTTGGGCGCCAAGGCACATGACGTTGACGTCGTCGTGTTCCACTGCTTGGTGCGCTGAATGCACATCGTGGCAGACGGCGGCGCGGATGCCCCTGATCTTGTTGGCGGCGATGGCCGCACCAACGCCCGTGCCGCAGACCATGATGCCTCGCTCTGCCGCGCCACTGGTGATCGCCGATGTCAGCAGCACCGCGATATCGGGGAAGTCGACCGGTTCGGGGTCGAACGAGCCGACATCGGCGACGCTGTGGCCGAGAGCTTCGATATGGGCAACCAGCTGGGCCTTGAGCGCAAAGCCGGCATGGTCCGATCCGATGACAAGTTTCATACGGTGTCCTTCCTTCGCATCAGGCAGACTGAGGGCTCAGCACAAGTTCGCTCTGCTCACGCAGAAATGCCGGAACGTTGATCTCGCGGCCAGTATGGACGCTGCGGATGGCGGCATAAACCATCGCCTGCGATTTGAGATGGCTTTCGATACTGGTCTCCATTTCCGCGCCGCCATCAAGCCAGCGGACAAAACGATCCAGCAACCAGACATTGCCAAACTTGGCCTGATCGGCAGGCGGAATAGTTTCCCCCTCCCCCTCATGCCGGACGCCGCTCTTGCGGGTTGGATCATAGCGGTGCCGTTCGACCCGGCCGTGGCTGAGGATCAAGACGCCGGTTTCGCAATCGGCGCGGATATAGCCCTTGAAATATTCGTTGATCGACACAGCGTTGCAGCTGGTACCTTCATAGGAGAGCCTGATGCCGTTCTGGAAAGTCAGAATGGCCATTACATTGGCATCGCCCTTGAACTCGCCCCACGGTGGCGTCCAGGAACGCGCGAAGACGGTTTCGCAATCGGCTCCCGCCAGATCGCGCAGAAAATCGAAGTGATGGATGGCGGCTTCCCCCAGCATGGCATCGGGAAGCTCGTGGCGGAACGCGCCCCATGAACCATATTTGCGCAACTCCCCGGTCTGGCGGAATACCAGATAGTCGAGCGGCCCATCTATGCCGGAGCGCAGGGCATTGCGGAAGGTCGTATTAGGCTGGTCGAAACGGTGCGTCATGGTCATGGCCAGCTTGGTGCCACTGCGCCTGACCCGGTCATGCAGACGGATCGTCGCTTCCATGGTATCGGCGACCGGCTTCTCGCAGAGAATGTCGAGGCCGGCATCGATAGCCAGGTTGATGTGCTCCTCGTGGTGCCAGGCCGGCGTCGAGATGAGCACGAAATCGGCTTCGACATTGGCGATGAGAGCCGAAGCGGAGGTGAAACAAGCTGCGTCAGACAGGCCGAGAAAAGCCTGGGCGGACCGAAGTGCCTCCAGGTTCGTATCGGCGATACCGACCACTTGCACCAGCCCTTCGGCAGCGTTTGGAGGCGTGGCCTGTTCCAGCCAGTGCTTGCCATAACCGCCGACGCCGATCTGCAGCATTCTATACGTCATCGAGAGTCTCCATGCCCGCCAGCGGCGCGCTCATTGATCATTGTCAGCAGTGCCTCGGCCATGGCCTGGCCGAAGCGCGGATCGTTGATGTCCATGTCCAGCTCCCGCAGAGTGACATGGTCCGAAAGGCTGGCCTTGGCCGCGCCGAACAAGGCTGCGTCGGCCTCGGCATCCTCGAAGACGCCCCCAGCAGTGGCGATCGCCGAGATGCCGCGGCGTGAAATAAAGAGCGCCGCCGGTCCTCGGGCGGCGGAAAGGCGTTCGCCGATCTGCCGCCCGAGCGCGGCGCATTCTGCAGGTGTCGTGCGCATCAAGGTGATGCTGGCATTGTGCTCGTAGAACAGGCGATCGGCGAAGCGGTCCGGCACGGTGTCGCGCGGGCCGAAATTGACCATATCGAGCGCGCCCAGCGAGACGACCTGCGGCACTGCGTAGTGACCGGCCACGGTCAGGCGATCCGTCCCGGCAGGAAAAATGCCGCCGACCAGGGCATCGGCCAATTCGGTGGTGGTGACATCGAGCACGCCGGCGATGAAGCCACCGGCCACCAACGCCTCCATGGCTTGCCCGCCGGTGCCGACGGCATGAAACACCAGTACCTCATAGCCGCGTGCTTCGAGCCAAGCCTTGGCGGTCATCACGCAGGGCGTGGTGACGCCAAACATGGTGGCGGCGATGAGCGGACGATCATCGCTGTCCATGGTGGCCGCCTCGGCATAGGCCGCAGCCATGCCGCCGATGGCGCCTGCCGCATTGGCGATGATGCGCCGGCTGATGCGATTGAGCCCTGCAACATCGACCACCGAATGCATCATGGTGATATCGGTTGCTCCGACATAGGCGCGCGTATCGCCCGAGGCGACGGTGGAGACGATCAGTTTGGGCACGCCGACCGGCAAGGCCTGCATGGCATAGGCCGCCAGTGAGCTACCGCCGGAGCCGCCCAGAGCCGCGACAGCATCGACGCGGCCATCAGCATGCAGCGAGAGCAGGAGCTTACGGGCGCCCGCGGCCAGGGTCTCCACGGCAGCGCCGCGATCATCGGCGGCGACCAGATCCTCGATTCTGGTGCCGGCAGCTTCGGCCACAGCGTGCCGGGAAATATCGGGGACGACCGCCGGTTCGCCCAGCACTCCCGCGTCGAGCAGAATCACTTCATGGCCAAGCGCCTCGATCTGCTTGCGCAGGAAGCCGTATTCGGCGCCCTTGGTATCGAGCGTACCGATCAGGACGATGCTGGCCATGTCATCGGCCGTCGCGCTTGAGCCGCGGCAGGCTGCCGGCGCTCACTTCGGCAAAGTCAGGGAGCGTCGTCAGATCGACCTCTGCGCCGCCAGGATTATAGAGCGCGAGCAGGCGCAGCGGCTCCCAGCCGGTGTTGACTGTGGAATGATAGATGGCAGTGGGAATATAGATGGTCTCACCCGGGCCGATTTCGAATTCGGGCTGATCGCCGACCATCTGCCGTCCCGATCCCGAGAGGACGTAGAGGATTTCTTCGGCCTTGGGGTGGTTGTGGCGGCTATGGCCTTCGCCCGGCAACAGCACGACTTCCCCGAAAGTCAGCCCAGCTCCCGGTGTCATCGATGGCGACACGAACCATTTGATGAGACCCCAATCGAATGTGTGTGTCGGCAATGCTTCCGGCTTGATGGCGGCCATGGTTGTTCTCCTCCGTTACCTGCCGGTTATGCCGGCTCGCGATCCATGGTGATCTCTTTGAACCTGCGCATGTTTTCGGTGATGGCGATTTCGGTGGGCAGCCGCTCAGCGCTGGAGGCACCGAAGAAGCCGTCGATACCGCGCGTCTTGCTGAGCACATAGGCGGCGTCCTGCGGCTCGGCGATCGGCCCGCCGTGGCACAGCACGATGATATCGGGATTGATGGCCTTGGCAGCGTCATGCATGGCCTGGATGGCACGCACCGCATCGTCGAGGGTCATGGCGGTATGCGCGCCGATCGTGCCCTTGGTGGTGAGACCGACATGGGGCACCAGAATATCGGCGCCGGCGCGTGTCATGGCCTCGGCCTCGGCCGGATTGAACACATAGGGCGTGGTGACGAGATCGAGTTCGTGCGCGATGCGGACCATTTCCACTTCCTTATCGTACCCCATGCCGGTTTCCTCGAGATTGGCGCGAAAGACGCCGTCGATCAGCCCGACACTGGGGAAATTCTGTACGCCCGAAAAACCCATCTCCTTGATCTGCCTGAGAAAGACCGGCATCAGCCGGAACGGGTCGGTGCCACAGACGCCGGCCATGACCGGGATCTGTTCAACCACCGGGAGCACTTCGCGCGCCATGTCCACGACGATGGCGTTGGCATCGCCATAGGGCATCATGCCCGCGAGGGAGCCCCGGCCAGCCATGCGGAAGCGGCCGGAATTGTAGATGACGATGATATCGGCGCCACCCGCCTCCACGCATTTGGCAGAAAGGCCGGTGCCGGCGCCGGCGCCAATAATAGGCCGGCCGGCGGTCTGTTGCGCCCTCAGCTTGGCGAGGATGTCGGTACGGCGCATTCGGTCTTACTCCACATAAATCGGCTTTGTGATAGGTGTCATTCGACACCGCGTAGTGTCAGTTCGTGAACTCGGTGACAGCGCACCTGCCGGCCATCCGCCAGCGTCTCAAGCTGTGGCTCGACAGTGCGGCACTGCTCGGTGGCGTAGGGGCAGCGCGGATGAAAGGCACAGCCGGGCGGTACATTGCTGGGGTCGGCGACTTCGCCCTGCAGCACGATGCGGCTCGAGAGCGCTTCGGGATCGGGCTTGGGCACAGCTGACAGCAGTGCCTCGGTATAGGGGTGTCGCGGGGTGAAGAAGAGGTCGGCGGTATTGGCCACTTCGACCACCTTGCCGACATACATCACCACAACCCGGTCGCAGATATGCTGCACGACGCTGAGATCGTGAGAGATGAAGATGTAGGTCAGTCCTAGTTCGGACTGGAGATCTTCGAGGAGATTGAGCGTCTGGGCACGAACCGACACGTCGAGCGCCGAAACTGGTTCATCGGCCACAACAAGTTGCGGATTGAGCGCCAAAGCGCGGGCAATACCGATGCGCTGGCGTTCGCCGCCACTGAAGGCATGGGGATAGCGCCGCATATATTCGGGGCGCAGCCCGACGCGCTCCAGGAGATAAGCGACACGCTCCTCGAGCGCCCTGCCCTTGCTGACGCCAAAGGCCACCAGTGGCTCCCCCACCAGATCGAGCAGCGTCCAGCGCGGATTGAGCGAGGAGAACGGGTCCTGAAAGATCATCTGCATGTCTTTGCGCAGCATCTTGAGCGCACGGCCCTCGGCCTTGGCGACGTCGATGGCAGGACCGTTGCCGCGATCGAAGACGATCTCTCCGGCGGTCGGATCGATGGCGCGCAGCAGGCAGCGGCCCGTCGAGGTCTTGCCGCAGCCGCTTTCTCCAACCAGGCCCAGGGTTTCGCCCTGATCGACATGGAAGCTGACATCGTCGACCGCGCGCACTCGTCCAACCTCGCGGCGCAATAGGCCACGGGTAATGGGAAAGTGCTTCTTGAGCCCGCGCACATCGAGCAGCCGGCGCGTCGGCGCGATGGTTTCAGCCGTTGGGGCGCTCATGCCGCTACCTCTGTCTTGGGATCGCCATCGCCGTGCAGGAAACAGCTCACGGTGTGACCGGCCGCGACCGTGGTCGGTGCAGGCATGGCAGCGTCGCAGATACCCGGCATGACCGAGGGACAACGCGTGTGAAACGGGCAACCGTGCGGGCGATTGAACGGGCTGGGCACCATGCCCTTGACCGGATGCAAGCGTTCCCCGGCGCGCCGGCCCAGCTTGGGAATTGACGCGAGAAGGGCGCGTGTATAGGGATGCTTGGGGTCACGGAACAGCGCCTTGACGTCGGCGACCTCCACGACCTTGCCGAGATACATCACGGCCACAGTCTGGGCTGTTTCGGCGACCACTCCCAGGTCATGGGTGATCATCATGACGCTCATGCCGAGATCGGTCTTGAGCTGGCGGATCAGCGCCAGGATCTGGGCTTGGGTGGTGACGTCGAGCGCCGTGGTCGGCTCGTCAGCAAGCAGCAATTGCGGTCGGCAGACCAGGGCCATGGCAATCATGGCGCGCTGGCGCATGCCGCCGGACAATTGGTGGGGATAGGTGTCAATGCGATGCTCGGCATTAGACATCTCGACGCGCCGCAGCATGTCGATGGCGACGGACCGGGCCTCGTCCTTCGATAATGGCTGGTGCAGGCGAATGGCCTCGATGATCTGGTTGCCAATGGTATGCACGGGGCTGAACGCCGTCATCGGCTCCTGGAAGATCATGGCGATCTCGGCGCCGCGAATACTGCGGATTTCTTTTCCGGCATATGGCAGCTTGAGCAGGTCGACCACCTCGCCGCCCGCCTTGCGATAGAGAATTTCGCCCCCGAGCGCGCTGTCGGACGTGCCGGCAATGCGCAGGATGGTGCGGGCGGTAATGCTCTTGCCGCAGCCGCTTTCGCCGACAATGCCGATGGTCTCGCCGCGCTTGACGCTGAACGAGGCGCCATCCACGGCCTTCACATAGCCCTCACGTAGGGCAAAGCCGGTTTGCAGGTTTCGGACATCGAGCAGCAGGTCCGCCGTCATGGGTATCGTGGTCATCGGCGTGTCCTAGCGTCTATACGGATCGGCCGCGTCGCGCAGTCCGTCCCCGAAGAAGTTGAGGGCGAGCACGGCCAGAACCACCATCACGCCGGGGGTGAGCAGCCACGGCGCCAGCGCCACCGAGCGCAGATTTTGCGCCTCCTGTAGCAGGACGCCCCAACTGATGGCGGGATAGCGCAGCCCGAGCCCAAGGAAGCTCAGCGCAGTTTCGGCAATGATCATCTCGGGCACGGCCAGGGTTAGCGCCGCGATGATGTGGCTCATGAAGGATGGCACCATGTGCCGGAAGATGATGCGGGTGCGGCTGGTTCCGCTCAAGCGGGCCGCCATGATGAAGTCTTCTTCGCGCAGCGCCAGTGCCCGCCCACGCACCACCTGCGCCAATCCGGTCCAGCCGATCAGCGAGAGGATGATGGTGATGGCAAAATAGATCTGCAGCACCGACCAGTTGGAAGGCAGCGCTGCCGCCAGACCCAGCCATAGGGGGATCGTCGGCATGGACCGCACGAATTCGATGATGCGCTGGGTGACCATGTCGACCGTGCCACCGAAATAGCCGGAGATGCCGCCGACAGCGATGCCGATGAAGAAGCTCAGGATGACTCCGACCAGTCCGATCGACATGGACAGGCGCGTTCCGTAGATGATGCGGCTGAGCAGGTCCCGCCCCTGCCGGTCGGCGCCAAGCAGGAACATCGGCGCCTCCGACGAGGCCACGCCAAAGAGGTGGAGGTTAGAGGGAAATACGCCCCAGAGGCGATAGCTGTCGCCCTGCACAAACATCGAGATGGGGTGCCGGACCGAGGTATCCTCGATGAATTCGAGCTCGAACGTATCCAGGTTTCGCTTGCTGGCCGTGCCGTAGATGAACGGCTGCAGATGGAACTGGCCTTCGGCGTCGAAGAAATGCACGGTCGTCGGCGCCTGATAGGCATTGGCGGCGCTTTGCGCCTCGGGATCATAAGGCGCGATGAACTCGACAAAAGCAGCCACGACATAGAGCAGCAGCACGATGACGCCGCAGATCAGCGCCAGCCGGTGGCGGCTGAACTTGTACCACATGAGCTTCCATTCGGAAGCAGCGGCATAGTCGCTGGCGCGCGCCGGCGCGGCTGCGACTGGAGCATCGATCACGGCGGAGGTCGTGGTGGCGTCAGGTGGCGGGAGCATCGGCCGGACCCTCTAGTTGAACCGGATGCGCGGATCGAGCCACGCCAGCAGGATGTCCGATACCAGCGTGCCGATAACGGTGAGGATGCTCAGCAGGAGCAGGATGGCGCCGGCCAGATACATGTCCTGGGACTGCAGGGCCGTGAGTAGCATGGGGCCGGTGGTCGGCAGGTTGAGCACCACCGAGACGATGATCGACCCCGAGACCAGGCCTGGCAGGGTCCAGCCGATGGTGCTGACGAAAGGATTGAGCGCCACGCGAACCGGGTATTTGAGGACCAGTTGGTTCTCGCCCATGCCCTTGGCGCGGGCGGTCGTCACATAGAGCTTGGGCAATTCGTCGAGCAGGTTGGCGCGCATGATGCGGATCAGCCCGGCAATGCCACCGATGGCCAGCACGACGGCCGGAATCCACAGATGGGCCAGAAAATCGAGCAGCTTGCCCCAGCTCCAGGCCACGTCGGCATATTCGGGCGAAAACAGCCCGCCCACCGACATGCCGAGATGGGAATAGGCCCACCACATGAGCACCAGCGCCAGCAGGAAATTGGGAATGCCCAGGCCGACAAAGCTGATGAAGGTGAAGAAATAGTCGCCAGGCGAATATTGCTTCACCGCCGAATAAATCCCGATGGGCAGCGAGACCGCCCAGACCAAGAGGAGCGAGGTTATGGACAGCACGACAGTCAGCATCATGCGTTCGCCGATGAGATCGGCCACCGGGCGTTGCCACTGGAAGGATTGACCGAAATTGCCCCCGAGAACGCCGGTGATCCACTTGAAATATTGCACATAGATGGGCTCGCCCAAGCCGTACTGGGAGCGCAAGGCATCAATCTGGGCCTGATCGACAACCTGGCCGCTCGATTCCAGCGTCGCGATATAGGAGGAGAGGAAGTCGCCCGGCGGGAGCTGGATGATGATGAACGAGATGATCGAGATCACGAACACAGTCGGGATCACGAGGATCAATCTCTGGATGATATAGCGGCCCACGGCGAAGGCTCCTCTAGTTGCCGGATTCCGGGCCGCCTGGAGGCGGCCCGAATACGCATCGGGGAGAAAGACGTCAGGTCTTGATGAACCACTGCTCTGGCTTGAGGGTGTGCCAGAACCAGTTTGCCGCGCCCCACCAGAGGCGGGTTTCGTCATCGCGCTTGAACACGTTTTCCATGTCATTGCGCACGATGACGGGCTGGGGGGCCTGCCCGACAACGCCGATGACGTACAGCGTTTCGGCCGTCAGGTTGAAGACCACCTTAGCCGCGGCATCGTAGTCGGGCGTACCAAGCTCCGTCTTCTGCCACTTGAGATAGGCTTCGCGCAGGTCCTTGGCGTCCTGCGGGGGTTCGACACCCTGCTGGCCGTTGGAGTTGAACCAGTTCTGCCACTCGCGGGCATAGCGGATGATCGAATTGCCGCCCGGTCCGAGCTTGCCATCCAGCGAATAGGCATAGGCAGGCCGCTCCAATACGCGGTCGACGTGCCAGGCCGTGGCATGCTGCTCCTGAGCGTCGAGGCGTTGGAGCAGATAACCGCGTTCGCGCGCTGCCGCATCTACTTGCAGGCCCAATGCCTGCCAGTGCTTGACCACCAGTTCGCAGACTTCTTTCTTGGGACCTTCCTGGGGCAGGTATTCCAGCTGGAAACTGAGCGGCTGGCCATCGGAGCGCAGGCGGATACCCTGGCCGTTGCGCTGATCGAGCCCGAGCTCATCGAGCGCTTTATTGGCTGCATCGACGTCGAACTCGGCATAATGGCTGGCCCAGGCCGGATCGAAGAAACTCGCGGTCTCGTTGACGGTGGCCTGACGGGGCGTGCCCTGGCCGAGGAACACCAGTTCGTTGATCTCGCCGCGATTGATGCCCTGCGACAATGCCTGGCGGAACCGGACGTCCGAATAGAGAGCGGCCAGCACCGGATCTGGATGCAGCGGATTGAATGCCAGGGCCACATCGGCGCCCCGCTCGCTATAGACGAGCTTGGTGGTGTAACCGCCGGCCTCCTCGCCGCGCCGGATGATCGGAAAGTTGAGCAGTTGGATATCGAGGCCGGCCACGGACAGCTCACCCGATACGGCCTTGAGGTTCATGACCTCGGCATTGCTGGTATATTCGACGGTCATATAGTCGATATAGGGCAGCTGGTTCCCCTCGGTATCGACCTTGAAGTAGTAGGGATTGCGCTCATATTGCTGGCGCTGGCTGTCGCTCGACACCGGAATCCATGGCGACAATACCGGCATGTCCGGATTGCTGACGCCATAATGGGGGGAGTCGGAGTCACCATCCACCTTAAGCGTGAAATAGGCTTGCCAGGAGTTGAAGCCGGCAGCCGTCGCTTCGGCCGCAACATTGGAATTATAGGTTGGATGGAACTGGCGCATGTAGTGGGCGGGACGGAATGGTTCGGTCGGCGCGCCGGAGAAGTGGATGACGCTGAATGACGGGTAGGGTTCGGCGAAGGTGAACCGGATGGTGTAATCATCGATCTTGTCGATGCCGAAACGGTCGCCACCCAACATCCAGACCGCCTGCGTGGCGGGATAAAGATCGGCGTTATACTTCCAATCCTCGAAAAAGAAGATGATGTCGTCGACGGTAAAGGGCTCGCCATCGGACCACTTCACCCCCTCGCGCAAAGTGATCACGCATTGCGTAAAATCTTGGTTGAACTCGTATTTGGTTGCGAGCTCCGGGTAGATTTCCCTGAGATCATTAGAGAAGCGAAACAGGCCCGTTGCCTGGCCGATCTGCAGGTCATTGGTGGTTTCGGGGGCCATGCCGGCGCCGCTCATACGGCCACCATAGACACCGATTTCGTTTGTGGGCTTTTCGACCAGCGGTTCTCGGGGCAGGCGCTCTTCGACTGGAGGCAATTCGCCCTTGGCGACGCGCTCGGCCAGCATTGGCGCTTCCTTGTATGCCGCTGGCTGCGCATAAGCCCGGCTGACAAAGGTCGGCAGGGCGAAGGCCCCGGCCACTGTGCCGGAAAGCAACATGGAAAAATGGCGGCGGCTCATACCGGCGCGTCGTATCGAGGACTGTCCGTCCTTGTTCATAGCTCCCCTCCTCCTGACCGTCCTCCCAGACGGCCCAATGCCGCGGTCACAGCGACCCGGCGCGTATGGCTGTTGGGACATCGCGCCTAATGGCGGCTCCCGCTATTTTCAGCCTTTATTGTACCAGCACAATTATGATCATTAGGTACAATCCGAACGGTACGCGCCGATATTTCTGATGTCAATAGGGGTGATGAAGTCGCGAAATGAGTGAATCCACGCCGACAGGCGGCAAATTGATTGGTTGACGGTGAACAAATCGACATGTTACCGCTTTAGTCAGCAGGACAAAATGTACTGTTATTGTATTGATCAAAAAATATGTGAGGAGGAAACTATGGGAGACCGTTTGGCGGGAAAGGTCGCCATCGTAACAGGCGGCGCCGGGGGAATTGGTGAAGCGACCGTCGATCTGTTCGTGCGCGAGGGCGCCAAAGTGATGATCGTCGATCTCAACGAGGAGGCGAGCCAGCGCGTCAGCAAGGCGATCGATCCGAGTGGGGAGAAGGTGAGCTATGTCATCGCCCATCTCGATCAGGACGAAGACGCCAAGATGGCGGTCGACAAGACCATCGAGCGCTTCGGCAAACTCGATGTGCTGGCCAATGTCGCGGCCGTTCGGGTTCGTGGCACCATTCCGGAGTCGACCAAGAAGGATTGGGACTTCATCCTCGGGGCCAACCTGTTGGCCGTTGCCCATTGCTGTAAATACGCCATCCCCGCCATGATCAAGAATGGCGGCGGCAGCATCGTGACCGTGTCGTCAGCCAACGCCACGGTGGGGCGCAAGGGCATGGGTCTCTATGACGCTACCAAAGCCGGTGTTCTGGCCCTTACCCGTTCGATGGCCTGTGATCACGCGGAGGACAATATCCGCGTCAACGCCATTTCGCCCGGCCCCACGCTGACAAATTTCCACATCAACAACAAAGTCCGGGCCACCGGCCGAACCTATGCCGACGTGGAAGCCGAGATGCGGGCCGCGGGCGCGCCGCATACCCTGCTCGGCCGCCAGGCCGAACCGGTGGAACAGGCCTATGCCATTTTGTGGCTCGCCAGCGACGAGGCCTCCTATGTGACAGGCGCCGATTTCAATATCGACGGCGGCATCATGGGCTTGCGCGACTGATCAAACCGCTCCGCGGACAGACCGCGGAGCGGTATTTGCCGGGATACCCGCAATGGCAATCCTGGTGTAATGCTGCCGCGACCTGGCCTGGACCGGGTTGCAACGACCATGAACAAGTAGAGCCCGTTTGAACACTTCGGCCCTTCGCACCGGCTATCAGGCCAATGTCCAGTCCATGACACGCCACGAGGCTATCGTGGCGGCGATCGAGACCGCGATCGACTCGGGCTCGCTCCCGCGCGGAGCGCGCCTGCCCACGGTGCGCGCGCTGTCCATCGATCTGGAGGTGAGCGCTTCGACCGTCGCTGCGGCCTATAATCTGTTGCGCAGCCGCGGCCGCATTGCGGGCGAGGTCGGCCGGGGCACTTATGTCCTGCCCGCCACCGCCCCGGTCGCCGACCACAACGGCGCCGACCTGCCGGCCTGGACCACGTCATCGACCCAGTCGCGGCCACCCTGGCGCCGCCGCACCGTGCTCACCTCGGCCAATCGCCTGCTGTCATTGCACCCTGGTGCGCTCGACTGCACGCGCGGCAAACCGGATTCGTCGCTGATCCTCACCGACATCGTGCAGCGCGCACAGCGCCGCGCAGCAGAAGATACATTGGCCGACAACCTGCAATATGCCGGCCCCAGCGCCCTGCCGCAATTGCGCGACCTGCTGGTGCCGCGCCTGATGGCGGACGGCGTTCCCGTGGACGGTGTCGACATGATTGCCGGCACATCGGCCCAGCAATTGATGGTAATGTCGCTATCGATCGCGGCGCGGCTAATGCCCGACCGGCCTAAGATCGTGGCGGTCGAGGAGCCCGGCTACCAGACGGTGTTCGATGCCTTCGAATATGTCGGCTTCCGGCTGATCGGCATGCGCCTCGACGACCAGGGCGTATTGCCGGAGGCGCTGGACGCCGCCCTGGCAGGGGGCGCCATTGCTGCCCTGTTCACGCCGCGAGCGCTCAATCCAAAGGGCGTGTCGTGGACCGTGGAGAGACGCAAGGCGATTGCCGAAGTGCTCCAGGCTCATCCGCACGCCATTTCCATCGAAGACGATCAGTTCGCGGATCTCGCGCTCAATCATCCGGGCTCACTGCTTGATGGTCCGACCACGCACCGGGCCATCTATATCCGCACCTTTGCCAAGTCGATCGCGCCGGACATGCGCATTGCCGTGGCGCTGGCCCGCCCGCGGCTCGCCAATATGCTGGGTGAGGCCAAGAGCCTGCTCGACGGCTGGACCTCGCTGGTTTCGCAGCGCACCCTGGCCTATACTCTGCAAGATCCTGACTTTGAAGCCGGGTTGGCCCGCGCGCGCGAGGCCTACCGGATCCGCCGCGAAACGATTATCAAACTGCTGGGCGAGCGGCTCTATGGCACAGGTACCCGGCTCAGCGGCACCGACGGTCTCAATATCTGGATCCGCCTACCCTTCGGCGTCGCCGCAACCGACGTCATCGACAATGCCGCCCAGGTTGGCGTGCTGCTGGTCTCCGGCGAGCCGTTCTACATCCGCCCTGGCCACAACGACGTCATTCGCATGAGCATATCCGGCATAGAGAGCCATCACGCGGAAGCCGCGGCCCAGCTAGTGGCTGACGCCATATTAGCGAGTGCCACCCGCGGTCCGATATCGATACCGGTTTAGTGCCGCACCACAACTACTAACCTTGATTCCCCTGGCCGCCTCCAACCCGAAGCGGACGCTTCATATCCGCGTATTATGCGAATCAAGGGCACTTCGCGCTGAGAACGTCATCCCGCACACATCTACTCACGGCCGGCATGGGAGCCGTACGCGAACTAGGCTCCATATGCATCAGAGCGGCCACCACGCCGCATGTGAGCCCGATAAGCGGTGATGAGCCTAATCATTGAGCCGTACTCGCGCGACGACCGGCAGATGGTCGGAAGGATAATAACCCTCCCGATTGTCGGCAACTATGGCGGAATCGATGGCCGACACACCCGACGGCGCGGCGAAGATATAGTCGATCTTCTGCCCCCTGAATGGTTTCCCAAAGGGCTTTACGGTATCGGCCGTACCCCCATCCTTGTGAATGGCGCGGTAGGTATCCAGCAAAGGCTGCTCGATCATGGCCGGCGGTTGCGCTCCCTCGACTGCAAGTGGGGCCTGGCCAGTGAGATAGCGCACAATGTCGCTGTCTTCGGCGGAGTTGAAGTCACCGGTGATTAGAAAGGGATCGGGATGCTGGCGCGCGGCAATCCGATCGAGCAGCAGGCGAACACCCCGTTTTTTGGCATCGGCGCTCTCATGATCCAGATGGAGATTGAACAGATAAAAATGCCCTTGGGTGCTGCGATCCAGGAAACGCACCCAGGTGACCGAGCGGGGATAGGTATTGCCCCATGTCGTGCTGAAGCTATCGGGCGTGCCCGATAGCCAGAAAGACCCGGCCTGCGCGACCGCGAGCCGGGCGCTGCGATAAAGCACCGAATTGCGGCGCGCCTGCCGATGCCCGGGGATTTCGAGCATCTGCATGCCCTCGACGCCGTCCGCCAGGTCTTGGCACTGGAAGCCGCCGGACGATTCCTGCAGGCCCACGACATCGGGCATCTGGCGGTTGATCAGCGCAATGACGTCGGGGCCGCGGTAGTCCCACGAATATTGATCGGCGTCCTGCCCCTCGTTGCGGATGTTGAAGGTCATGATCTTGAAGTCGGGGGGCGGAACAGCGAGCGCGTCCGTCAGTATAGCGGTCATCACGAGAGCCTTTCTCCGGTTAGCGGATGGAACAGGGTCAGGTCGTTCAAGGGCACGAAGATCTGGGATGTGTCGCCAATGGGGGCGTTGGGCGCCTCGCGATACTGCAGCGCCTTGCCATGGGAGCGCGCTGAAACCAGGCGTTCATGGCCCAAAAACTCCCGGGCCTCGAAGACACAGTCGAGCCGGATCGCCGGCTCGTTAACGGGGGTGTTGAGTACGTGCTCCGGACGAAAGCCGAGAGCGATTTCTTCCTCGGCGATGTCGGCCAGCCGGTCGATCCATGCCTGAGCGGACGAGAGCGACTTGGCCATATGGCGCTTCATCGGAACCAGGTTCATCGGCGGCGAGCCGATGAAGGATGCAACGAAGCTATTGGCGGGGTTGCGGTAGATATCTTCGGGCGTGCCTATCTGCTGAATGGTGCCATCGCGCATGATCACGATCCGATCCGCCATGGTCATGGCTTCAATCTGGTCGTGGGTCACGTAAATCGTCGTGGTGCCGAGTTGGTCATGCAAAGACGTAATTTCCTGGCGGATTTGCACGCGCATCTTGGCATCGAGATTGGACAGGGGCTCATCCATCAGCAGCAAGGGGGCGCCACGAACGATGGCGCGGGCAAGCGCTACCCGTTGCCGCTGGCCGCCGGAAAGCTCACCGGGCATTCGATCCATATAACCGATCAGGTTAACCTGATCGGCGGCACGCCTGACCCTGGTTTCGATCTCGCCCCGGGCGACGCCGCGCACCTTGAGGCCGTAGCCGATATTGCGGGCGACACTCATATGGGGGAAGAGCGCATAGTCCTGAAACACCATGGAAAGGTTTCGATCCTTAGGATCGGTGTCGTTCATCGGCACCCCGCCGATCAGCAACTGGCCTTCCGAAATCTCCTCGAGACCCGCAACCATGCGCAACAAGGTGGATTTGCCGCAGCCGGAGGGACCGAGGAAGACGATGAACTCGCCATCTTCAATGAGCAGGTTGAAGTCCTGCACGGCAGGCCTTTCGCCGGATCGATAGCGCTTGGAAATTTGCGTGAGGGACAGATTCGGCATTCTGGCCGCTCCTATTTGAGACCGCCGGAAGCACGCGCATCGATGAGACGATTGGCGAGAACGGCATAAACGAAAACGGTGGGGGCGGCGGCGACGGTGACGGCGGCGAACATGCCGGCCCAATCTCCAGTGGTCTTCATCGCATTGATGGTGGTTTGCAGCCACAGGCTGATCGGCCGCAATTCGTTGGTATTGGCGAAGATCAGCGCCAGGAAATACTCGTTCCAGAGGCTGATGAAGTTGAAGATGGTCAGCACCATCAATGCCGGGTGCACGAAGGGCAGGATCACATCCCAGAACGTGCGCAAGGGGCCGGCGCCCTCGATTGCGGCCGCCTCCTCGTAGGATGGCGGAATGTTGCGGAAGTAGCTGATGAGGAAGAAGACGTTGAACGGCACATGCATCGCCACATAGAGGGCAATGAGGACGAGGCGCGACTCGCCCAAGCCCAGCCGGCTGACAATGGGGAACACCGAAAGCGCCACGATGATCGAGGGAATACCCATGCAGAACACCAGGGCCCCTTCGATGAGCCCATTGAGGTTGCCGGGAAAGCGGGCAATCGCATAGGCGGCGGGCGCGCTGAGGAGCAGGATCAGCAGGCAGGATGGCACCACATAAACAATGGTGTTGCCGATATTGCCGAGCCCGCCATTGACCGTGAGGACTTTGGCGAAGTTGTCGAAGGACAAATCGAACGCCAGCAGGTTGCCGGTGAAGATATTGCGTGTCGTGGACAGCGAGGCGAGCAGGACCCAGGCGACCAGGCTCAGGACGAACAGGGCATAAAGGCCGACAATGAGGTAGGCTGGCACCCGCCCCAGCCGAGCCCGGCTAAAAATAGTGCTTGGCATTGCGGATGGCCTGTCGATTGAGGACGAAGATCACCACGGCCGCCAGCAGCAGGGTAACGGTGGAGGCAGCGCCAAGCCCAACATTGGTCTTCACGTCGAGCTCAGAACCAAAAATCGCATTGTAGGTGAACAGCATGGGCGTGATTGTGCCCGAGCCACTGAAGATCAGCGGAAAGGCGAAATAGTTGATCGTCGCCATCGAGAAGATCAGGATGATCGACTTGGTTTCGTTGCTGATCAGCGGCAGGGTGATGGTCACGAAGCGCTGCAAGCCATTGGCCCCCTCGATGCGCGCCGCTTCGTGCAGGGAAGCGGGCACCTTCTTGAGCGCCGAAATGTACATGAGGGTAAAATAGCCGGTGGCCGCGAATACGCCGGCCAACATCATCGCAAAAAAGATCGTGTCGGGAGCGGTCCAGCGAATGGCCGCAATCCAATCCAGCAAGAACGTTTTAGCGGCCCACTGAAACAGCCCAAACCTGGGATTGTAGACGAAGAGCAGCCAAACATAGCCAAGCGCCAAAGCCGAGATCACCTCCGGCAGGTAGATGATGATGGTAAAAATGCGGGCAAACCGGATGCCCGAGGTCAGGGCCGTGGCGAGCAGCAAGGCAAGGGCAATGGTGAGCGTGCCCGCCAATAGCCAGAGCAAGGCGATATTGATGAGGGACTGCCGATAGAGGCGTATGGAGAACAAATCGACATAATTGCCAAGGCCGGCAAATTGCCATTCCGAGATTGGCGCGGTCAGGCGCGGGACCCGGAAGAAGCTCATCATGACGGTGTTGACGCTTGGATAGAACAGCAATAGCCCAACCACGATCAAGGCCGGTGCCATCAACAGCCAGGCAGTGGATTTGCGGTGTCTCATCGGCCTGCCCCCAAGGTTGGCCCCGCCGCTCGATACGGCGGGGCATGTTGGTTCACTGGGCCATTTCGGCGACGAAATCGGCAGCCGTGCTCTGGCCGGCAATCAGCTTCATCAGCGCGGTCTGCAACACCGGCGTCAGGTCACGATTGGCGGAGATGGAGGTCTGGGGCGCGTATTTGCCGGTGGCCGACAGGAAAACGGCACGCGCATCCACCAGTTCGGCCGGCCAGGCGGCAGTGGGGCCGACCGGGATTGCCTTGGCAATGGTGGCCATCTCATCGTCGAACTCGGTGTTGACGAAGGTCGCGAATGCCACCGCGGCGGCGTTCTGCGCCTCGCTATTGGTGGCGTTCACGCCGATACCATAGGAGCCGTAGGCCAGATGGGTGGCATCATCGACGCCGCCGTCCACGGACGGGAAGGCAAAGGCGGTCCATTGGAAGCCTTCAGCAGTGGAATCCTGCACTTCATTGGGCAACCAGGTGCCGTTGAGGTAAAGCGCGATGTTTTCCCCGATGACCAAGTCCTGCTGGCCGGCCGGCCAGACATTGGCATCGACGCCCTGGGCAAAACACTGATTGGTGGCAAGCGCCTCGATGGCCTGGGCGGCCTGCAGGACGGCCGGGTCGGTCCAACTCACGCCGTTCTCGCCCGCCACCAGGTCCTTGACGAACTGCTCGCCCTTCAGGCGCGAGAGATAGTAGCCGAGGATGATCTGAACGTAGGGAGGATCAGTGGTAATTGGCGTGTAACCTGCGGTCTTGATCTTCTGGCAGGCATCGAGGAACTCGGCCCAGGTGCCCGGAGGGGTGGTAACCCCCGATTTCTCCAATATCGTCTTGTTGCCGAACCACATGACCGCCTGCGGGTTCATCGGCACAAAGCGGATGGTGTCGGCCGTGTCGGTTTCGCGCGCCAGGGCAACCATGGCGGGCATGGTGTAGTCCACATAGGCCTTGCCATCGGTCCAGGGATAGACCGCATTGATCCAGGGCTCGACACTGCCGGCAAAACTGTTGAACGTGCTGACGATCTGCTGGGAATTGCCATCGAACATCTGGATGTCACGACCGGCCTCGATCGCGGTCGGCAGCAACTGGTAATTGTCACGACCGTTGAAGGTGAAATTGATGGTGACGCCAGGATTGGCTTTGGTGAAAGCGTCGGCAGCCTCGCGCAGCACTTCGGCTTGCGTCTCGCTGGCGCCGTAGCTCGACCAGTAGCTAAGGCTTGCCTCATAGGGTTGAGCCGACGCGAAGGCCGTGCCGGCGAGCAGCAGGGAAACACCCGCTGCGAAACGGGCGAAGAATGGGAGCATGATCGATGTCCTGTGCATGGGGAGGTGCATGAATGGCTGGGGGATAGCCATCGCGGTTGACATCGGGATGACAGATCACCTTGGCCTTTTGGCCAATACGCACGGCAGTTCGATGTTGCCGCCGGCCCAGACATGGCGCTCATCTGTCTCGCCGTGGCGAAACAAGCCTCCAGGCTCAAGGAACGCGTCGATCTGGCCAAACTACAGATACGGGAGGGCACCACAACGCTCGATTCGCTGCGTCAGCGCAGTGCGGGTCGAACAGAAGTAACGCCAGTCATGCTGCAGCGTTTCTCTTCGGGAATTCGGCGCCGGCTTCGTGACGCTGATCCGGCCTTCCGCCGCACCTGGCTGCATATGTTCGTCAGCAAGGTCACTACCGGCAAGAACCGCATCCATATCTGCGGACCCAGGGAACAACTTTCGAAAGCTGTTTCGGAAGGAAAACAAGCAGCGCGAGCTATGGTGCCCACTTTTGCCCGAGAATGGCGCGCCCTAAGAGATTCGAACTCTAACTTGGATGCGTGTTTTTACTGATTTCATTACGCTATTTCGGCTGCGCTTGGGGGGTTGTGTATCAATGCTGTGTATGAAGGTCAATGGCCCGCACGCATCGTCCAATGGAGATTATCGCAAGGATTGCAATACAAACACGGCTCGTCCTGAGGCTTCATCCACGAGGTACAAATTCGTATATTTAATGGACCATCCGAACGTTGCGTTTAGCCTGTGAGGGAAGTCAAACTCCCTACATACTAGTTTGCGGCCAGCTTCAGTTCGGATAAGCGGCTCCCATTTTTCGATAGTTTCGGCCATGTGGTCCGAATGGCGCTGTTGGTCTAACGACGTAAGAGCGCTAGAAAGCCACCCAGGAATAGCGAAAAGCCCATTGGACTGGGTAACTGACCCAATACCCTTACGTGCCAAGTCCTCGCCCTGAGCAGCGGTTATTTCACGTGTTACGCCGACAATCCCCCGAATATAGTTTCCAGACGCGACCTCAAAATCTGCAACGGCCTGACGAAGTGTACCGTCTTCCATGCTGCTATGATTTCCCAGCATAACGAACAGTAGGAATTCTCGCGTCACTTTCACAAATATAAGCTCGTCGCTATTACCTGAGCGCTTCCCCCTCGTATTGCCAGGCACCAAGTGCAAGTGATGTACTCCGTACCCGTTCAGCGCGCGGTCTTTCCCCCCGATAACCAAACCATGGCGGTTGATCGAATTCGGCGCAAAACCGCAAGAATGAATTCGCGGCGATAGAAAGGACGTGAGGTCACCACCAGCTGCCGATAATCGGGCTATCTCATCGATTTTGTCAGCGTGCGGTATAGCCCTTTCTGACCAAAATCCATCCCAAATTCGAGGTTCCCGCCTCCTTGGCTCAATGAAACGATCAACCCACCCCAAGTACACCCCAAGCAGGTCAGAAAAGCTCATCCGGCGAAGTTCCTCCCGCGCATAAGGGGCCTCACAAGGGATTGCCTCAACAATACTATCTCGGATGCCGGATAGGTTGGTTGAGGTATTAACGAGGTCTTCTAATTCGCACATCCGCGAATAAATCCAAAGACAATGAACACCCTGATGATCGACGGCGGGCCGGAGGCCAACCAATCTCTCATCCGCTACCGGCGAGGCGATTGAAGACCGCGCGCATCATGCTCCCGATATACCTGTTTAAAGGGGGCGGTTTAGCCTGCTTTGGGCAGGTTAATCAGGAAGTCAGTACGGCAATAATCAAGCCAGAAACGCGAACCACAAGACCAGCCCGCCCAATGAGCTGACGTAGCGGCGCTACTCCGGCTCGCCATTTCTCCCGCGCTTCCACTGGCGTGACTCATCGGTGTACGGGCTGGAACTAAGCAGTCCTATTGAGAATAGCTTGCGATAGGAGGCGCGGTGAAGCTCTCCTTTGCGTGTGCCTCATCCTTCAATCTTCAACGGCAACCGTGGGTGCAGTCTCGATGTAGCGAACCAAAATACTATTCATGAAGCCAGCGTAGCACGGCCTTGAAACCAGCCTGGGGGGCAGAAAGCGTGAACTGACTGTCGTTATCTGCTTGGCCGATCAGAGCGACTTGAGTGTCGTCGTTACCCAAAACGCTACCGCTTCCCGGAACGTGAGTGTGTCGGAACGTTCTCATTCCTGCCAGTAGCTTGCCGCCCTGCTCTGAGACTGTTCCGACATAGGCCATACCAGCATCACCACCGCGAAACTGGTTGCCCGATACCACCACCACTCCAGAACCACTGCCGAGTGGTGACGAGAACTGAGCTGAATACAAGCCATCTCTGATCATTCTTCTTTCTCCTAAATATCAAGAATTAGCGGATACTAACCGTGCAAAATCCAGTCTAAATGTAGAGCCGTAGCACAAAATTATTGAACCGCCACCACCCCTGTTCGGCTCAACACTTCGCTCCCCAGTCTTAGTAGTCGCGACTGGGATCAAAACGAGTCTCAAACTCCCCATCTACGTAGCGGAAACCAAAGGGCGCGGATGCGGGTTTCGAAAAGTACTTACGTATGAACGCCTCGGGCGGGGCAGATCGAGTATAGACAAATCTGCGGGCGTAGCTCAGCGAGATTCTATTATACCGCGAAACCAGCTTGTTAGAGACTTTTTCTACCAAAATCCTATCTGAGAATACGGGGTCTGGAACGGGCAGCACCTGTAGGGACATGTCCGGCGTGAGTGGAACATGTAGGTCGAATGGAATGTTGTTTCGCCACGGCTCCCCAGCAACCACTCCATGATCAGAGAAGATAAATTCATTGTCGCAGTCACGCACTATGAGCATCATCTCTGCGGTCCTGATGACCTCTAGATAGTGCCTGTAAACCTCCAGCATGTTTTGCAGCGTAATGTTTTTTAGAGCGCGTTCATCAATTACGTAGTTTTCCGCTGAGTGAAAGGCCGAAATCTTTGCTAGGTACTGCGGGTTACGAACCACGAGAGCGGCCACATACTTCGCTATGGTCAGTTTGTGCGAGCCAGATAGCGGCAGGTACTCAAGCCTACTGTCGAGCCGAAATCCCGATTGAACGGCAGCTTTCTTTTGCTCCGGGGAGTAACGTCTAGGAGGTTCGCTCCGTAGTCTCGCCATGTCGAAGATAGTTGAAAAGACCGCATCAAAGGGGCCATCCACCTCCGTTGCTAACCAGCGCTCAATTTCAGCATCTAGCCGATCATCGGGACCGATTTGGCTATAGAGGTGTTTTTCAAGGCCCACATTGATTGGTTGGGTGCGGAACTCCAGGCCACCCTTTCCAACTACATTGATACAACCATCGGCGGCGCACCAGTAGCCCGACTGAAGTTGAGGCCACCAATGGTGTCGTTTTGGGTCTGACATGGGCGCTCTATCTTCACTGCGGAAAACCAATAGATACGCCCACCTTCACGGAAGCTCGGACAACAGTGCGCAGCCGCTAGATTATCCACAGATTACGTCGCAGAAACCGTACCAGCGCCCCCCTGTTGCCAGCCTCTTGGCTAATCTGGAGAGTGTGGACCGTGAGCAATCAGTTGCCTGGATGGTGGTATTCCAACTCTGGCCCTCAGCCGTTCAGATGCCGCATATTTAACTTCCCGGTGACATTCACAAGCAAATTGCTGAAGGGCGAACGGAAATGACCACATTCATGTTTGACGCGGTGGCCCGCCATATCCGCAAGAAGCATCCCGGTTGCCCAGATTTTGCTGTCACCTATATGGCCCAAGAAATTTCAGGGAGGTCATGGGAAGGCGTTTCGTTAGGCCGGGCTGTTGGCATTACCATGCAAGGCATCCTGCGACATAAGATGACCGACTACGATGCGCTTTTACTAGAGGGCGTACACAGGAACGAGGCCCGGAAGCGAGTACAGCCCAGGGTTGAAGCGATGCTTGGAGCGTGGCTTGAACCGCCCGTGGGGAATACAGAAAACGGATAGAGACCCCTATGCGGGCTTGAGGCGGCGTTGCCTCATGGCTCAGGCTGGCCTACGCGGTTGCGCTCTTGGGCGTTGAGCAAGTCAACCAGATCATCAGCCTCACCCATCTCAAGCCGGTCTAGCGTCACGCCATCCACTACCGCAGGCTGGCCTGTGAACAGGTCAAGCACCGTCCACCAGCCTATCGCGGCTGATTTGGCGAGGTCGTAGCGCTGAGATATGTGCGGTGTTGGTGTTGGCATAAGGCCAGCATAGAGCGGGCGGCAGGCTGTGTTCAAGCGGGTGAAGGTGGGTTGTGGTGATGCTTAAGCGTGTGCCTAAGTATAGAAAACGCATAGACGCACCACCACAAAGACAAAGGCGAACCGTCTCAGGCGTCCACAGCTTTCTTTCACTCGCCCTACTCAGCATTGGCGGATGACACCCTCTTGGCCAGCCTGGACAGTGTGGACCGTGAGCAACCAGTTGCCTGGATGATGGTATTCCAACTCTGGCCTGAGCTGAGCATGGAGACTATTGCTGCGTTGCGCTTGGTGTCCTCAGGCCGACCCGCATACACCCCCTTGGCCTTGGCCGTGACAATGCCCTGGGCCTGCCTTCTGCGGCGGTCCTCGTAGTCCTTGCGGGCTATGGCAGCCAGCATGTCCAGCAGCATGTCGTTGATGGCTTCTGCCATGCGAGCGGTGAAGTCATCGCTGTGGGTCGCTGCGAGCTGCCAGGAGGTCGGGAGGTCCAAGGCGACCACCTTTACCCGCCGCTGCCGTATCTCAGCCCGAAGGCGTTCCCAGTCGGCGGCATCGAGGCGGCTGAGGCGGTCCACCTGCTCTACCAGCAGCACGTCACCGGGATGGCTATCAGCCAGGAGTCGAAACAGCTCAGGCCGCTGGAGCGAAGCACCGCTTTCATTCTCAAGGTAGGTCGCGGCTATGGTCAGCCCACGGTCAGCAGCGAAGGCTTCAAGGTCCGCACGGGCGCGGCTGGCATCCTGTTCTTTGGTGGAGGCTCGGAGGTAGGCGCGGACAAACATGGATGAGACCTTGGTTCGGTTTGGGTGGTCTCATAAATATCGGTTCGCTATGGGTTGTCAATTGGTATTATCGAACCACTCAAAACTCCGGTTCGCCAGATGCACACCCTAATGGCGATGGTCGGATGCTGATCAATGTGTCAGGCTCAACGGCATAAATTGTTCGGAGCGATATAGGATTGGCCAAGTTCTGGAGGCATATTAAAGAGGCCGATGCGCCCGCATCATATTTCCATGAGTGGACCGCTAGGGCTCAAACAGCCCACGGCGCAGTGTTTGGCTATATTGAAAGCCTGATCGTCTTAGGCGCTTTACAGTTTGCCGTGTTGAAAACCAGCTATTGGGCCGTTTGGGTTATCTATGGGATAGCCTTTCTGGCGCAGGTGACTTTGACCAGCACATATGCCCGCGTTGCATTGCTGCTGGCCCTCGACCGTTTTGAGCTATCGGAGCCTTGGCGACATCGAGCCCTTGTTGCCGCCTGGGTTATCGGCGTGGCAGTGAATATTGCGCTTATGTCCCTGCTTGACGAAATCTTGCGCCAGCTAATAGCTGCCGGGCTCGCTGGTGAAGAGGCGTCATAACGGGCGGATTTTCTTCACTGCTCAAATTAGCAAGCCAGCGTCTTCAGTCCACCCAAACCTCCCAATGCACCTCCGCAAACGCATCCTTGATCGGTGCTGGTGGGCGGCTAATGGGCGGTACGGCGGCCGATTGACCAAGCAGCCGAGTGACGAAGGCCACGCCAGCCACCGTCAAGAACAGCCGCATGTTGCGGGCATCCCTCATGTCGGGCCGCTGCTCCACAAGCTCAAAGCCCGGCAAGCCATCGCGGCGGTATCGGGACAACGACTGGACATTGCGGGAGACCGACGATTGGCTGACACCAACAAGGGCAGCCATCTCGCTCTGGTACACACCCGGACGCTGGGCCACGACAAGCAGGATGGCCACCATCTGGATTTGCATCTCGTTGTCGAGACTGGCCAGCGCCTTGAACACGCTCATTAGGCTGGTCAGGGCTGGTAGGCGCTTGATGGCCGACAGTTCAGCAGCAGTGCTTCGGCGCATCACCGCCCGCATACGCTCAGTCAATGACGCCTCCGGCCTTGCTTTCCCTTAGAATATAAGGGGTTAGGCTGGGGTCAATGGCTGGTCGAGGGGGTGGAGGGGGGAATGCGCGGCTCCATTTCCGATCTTAGCGGCTCGAATGCGTGGCAAAAAACAGCCGCATCAATAGCCAGAGTATGCAGCGATGTAACCATAGTCGAGGCTGGGTGTGCGCAAGGCGCTGGCATAGGTGGTGTCAAGATCAGCCAGCAGCAGAAGCCAGTGGGCGTACTCTTCACGCTGGTTCTCGGGGAGCAGTTCAAAGGTGCGCTTCATCGTGGCCACTCGCGTAGCAGCAAGCGCACCCGAAGCGGCATTGTAAACCTTGGCGCGTGCCTTGATCTCCTCACGGTGCGCTTGGTTGTAGGCGTTGGACTTGGCAAGGAGCGTCCCCCGGTCCCGCCGATAGCGAGCTTTGGCGGTTGCGAGCTGCTTCGGTCGATACGTGGCAAGCCGAGCCACATTGGCCAAGCGATACGCCCGATTGTATTCCCTGCGTTCGTCGGGTGTCATGATCTTCTCTATGTTGGTAAGCCCGCACGAAGCCAGCTTGTAGCCACCTCAGGCGCCCGCTGGGAGTCGTTATGGGGTCGCCTGGTGGGTGTGTGGCCTGGCGCAAGAAGCGCTCTGGGCGAGTCTCCTAGCAGGTTGAGATGGGGATGGCGTTACTAAAGGAACGGAACCATAAATGTGTACCCTGCGCCAGAACACTATGGCTTCTTTGAAGCCTTGCTTCTGCCGTGCCACATTTCGACTAGCGTGGGTCTAAGATACTGGCATATAAAAGAATTGAGGGCGGCGTCCTTTTTACAGGACCCACCCTCTGATCTTGTCCAAGGTAGGGGTGCGAACACAACCTATCCTCAGCTCATGAAGCGCAACCTATCTTCTGAAAAGTTAAGATGCAACTATCAAACGCTCCAGCTTCCGCAAAGTTTCCTATGGTCGCAGCGGCGGTGCACCAAGAACGCATAAATCGGTACTTACCGCCCTCCTCAGGCACCCCAGAGAGCGCCTTCCAGATGTACCTTTGGAATTGCGCAATCTCCGAGTCATTTTACACCAGCCTCCACTTTGCAGAGATAGTTTGCCGTAACGCCATTCACAATGCGCTCATTGGGCGCTTGGGGGATAAGTGGTATGAGCATGGCACCTTCACGGGCCTATTGCAAAAGCGCTTCGGCGATGAGTTGAGCAACGCAATTCGAGAAGAACGCAAACAGCATGGCGACACCATGACCTCGAACCACGTGGTCTCCGCATTGACGTATGGTTTCTGGGACCACCTGACAACAAGACGCTTTGAACGCATGCTATGGAATGGAGGCATCACCAGCCAATTCCCCTTTGCGCCACCAGCAGCGACCCTTGATGACCTTCACGGCCTAATCGAAAGCACCCGAAGATGGCGTAACCGAATAGCGCACCATCGGGCCATCTACGATAAGAAGCCCACGGGCAAGCATCAGGACGCGATTAAGCTCATCAAGTGGGCATGTGAGGATACGGGGAAATGGGTGAGTTCCGTTTCCAGAGTACCAGTTGCCATTAGCTTGCGGCCCAAACCCACCCCTGTGCTGCCTGTAGAGCAACCTTCAGCAGCAACTGCGGCATGAGGAGTCTCTTTGGGGGATGGCCCAGGTCGGCATGGCCTTCAACAATCTCGCAACAGTGAGGAAGCACGCCATCAACAGGCACGCAGCAGGCCATAAGCCAGCCTCACGGGGCAGGACTACAGGTAGTGGGTAGCGTGCCTCTGTATAAACGGGCTTTGGGCCTAAGGTGAGGGGTAATCGAAGACCCACTACATGTTGTGTTTTTCAGTGCCTGCTTGACCAGCGGCGTAAGCCTTAAGCTCAGCCGGTCCTCCGGTGAGGCGACCGGCCTCATACATTTCAATAATCAAGGCGCGACCGGCAGCGGTGGGGAAGATATCCACGTTGCCGTAGGTGCCATCCAGGCGCTCAATGAAGAGGTGCTGGAAGCGGGCATAGACGCGGTAGGTGCCGCCAAGTTTGTAGAGGTAGTTATGAGCCTTCAGATCACCCTTGATCTTCGTGGTGTTGACCCCCGACAGGGTGCGAATGAAGCGCGCTAAGGTGTGTTCATGCGACACCGCCCGCGCGCCCACAGCGGCCAGGGGTGTGAGCTGTTCGTTGTCGGCCTTGAGCTTCAGGTTTTCATCCCGCAGCCGGGTAATCTTGGTCTGCATGACCTCCATGGCCTTCAGGACCAGTTCGTCTTCGGACATCTCGCCAGTGACGACCTTCTCTTCGCCCATCACATAGCCACCGTCCTTACGGATGGCAGGAAGAACGATCTTGGTAACCCAGTCCTGAAACTTGTGGGCCTCAGCTTTGTCCGAGCGCATGATGAGTTTGTAGAGGCCACTTTCGGAAACCAGAGTGGCAACGCGCCCCGGCCTCATCCCAAGTGTGGTTCGATCACACTTGGAAACTTCATCCGGGTCGAGCCGGACGGCATGATGGGCATAGCTTCCGTTGTGGGCGGCGAGGCCCAGGCCCTTGCAGACGTCACCCAGGAAGAACTTTGGCTCGGCCATGTGCATCAGGACGCGCAGCTCAAGGCCGGAGAAGTCGAAAGTGCGGGTCGGTATCATTGAATTTGAGGGTGCGCCCCTGATTGACCGCCGCTAGAGACTGATACAAAAGGACGGCGGGACACCCTCGATACATCACCCAAATGTCATCCACCTTGGTGGCAGTCATGCAGCCCAATGCAGACTGGGTAACCGGAAGCCACTTCCGGGAAATGTATGGAGGGCTGATCAATGAGCCACTCAAGTTCTCATAAACCTAAAGTCGTTCGTAGCCTCGACCACGTGAACCTTTTGGTTGCCGTTGGTAAGCTGGTTCTGGTTGGTGTCGAAATCGCCCAGAAGCTGTTTGAGGCTTTCGCTAGCGCTTAACGACTTGTCGGGGGTGTCCCATCCGCGACCTTTGCCAATTGGTCGCGCCTTACAAGCTAAAATATGAGTAAGTACACCTAGAACAACCTATAACCTTTCTTGTTATATCTATCTTTAAGTAGGTGAATAAACAGGGGCTCCTCCTAAGGTGGGGGGTAATCGACCAACCCCTGCAAATCCGGGCTTTCTGTGGTCAGAAGGAAAGACCCTTTTTGAACTTGGTCACCCGCCCATTCTCGTCCACGTTCTTGCCCGCCTTTGCATCGCTGGCGAGCTGGTCAGCAAGCTCATTCAGCGCGTGTCCGCTATGACCACGGACCCAGTTCCAGATGACTGGACGGCTTTGGTCGGGGGCAATAAGCAACTTCCAGAGGTCTTGGTTGGCCACCGGCTTTCCGTCACCCTTTCTCCATCCTTTCGCTATCCAGCCTGACCGCCAAACATTCATGCCCTTGATGAGAAATTGACTGTCGCTTTGGACCAGCACTGGAGTTTCAGCCTCTTGCATTGCAGCGAATGCTGCCAGCGGGGCTATCATCTCCATCTGACTGTTGGTGGTCATTATGACTCGACCAGCGAAGGGCTTTTGGTGAAGCACTTGGTCACCCTGTTTGAGCTGGAGGACGCAGGCCCAGCCACCTGTACCCGTGCCATTGCCACCTGGGCCTGAGCCATCGGCTACGAGGAGGTAGTGTCGGCCTTGAGTGATCGTTTCGAGCGTGAGCGGGACGGAATTAGTGAGTGTCATGGGTTTTCCTGGGAAAGTGCTGAACTCCGAATTGAGCGCAGCGAAAGACCCCCGCCACCGTGCTGACGGCGAGGGTAATGGTCGGTTTTGATTGGGCTTTAGTTCGCGTGGAACTCGGGCAGGCCACGCACCATCAGGGTGTTGATCTGGGTGATGCCCATCAGGTTCTGGAAGGCCAGGATGGTCCTGAGCTTCTGGGCATCACTCTGGGTGAAGTTGCCAGTGGCGGCGTTGATGAGGGCTCCAGGCACCGACTTAACGGCGTCCACAAGCCCCACCGTGGGATTGCCGAGAACCGCATCCGAAGCCTGCTGAGTGGTACGGGCATCGAACAGGCTGGAGGGAACATCAAGTTCCGTTGCGCGCTCGATAGCCGGAGCCAAGGCCCAGCCCCAAGCCGTATCAATGCCGGGGGCCAGCAGAGTGAACCAGCTGCTGTTCTGCAACCCAGCCGCAGCAATCCTTTGCAGGCTCAAACGCTCGGCCAAATGCTCCTTCTGGTCGGCCCGGCCCACCGAGTTGAGATATTCGCGGACCATGTAGGTGGTGCCCGCCAGGAAGGTGGTGCTGGAGAACGCTGAGAAGGTGGTGAAGTCACGGAAGTTCATGCCCGCGATAAACTGCTTGGACCAACCCGCCAGCATGAAGGAACGGAACTGCAACAGGGTCTTGGCAGCTGGGCGGCTCATCCACATGGCCATGTTGCCGATGTCGTTTTCCTGAATGACCGTGCGGCCCAGCCGGAACACGGCTTGTTCAAAAGCCGCAAGCCCGCCTTGGTCATCCCAAGCCTTGAAGTTCATCGCCTTGAGCCTGCTGCCGTTGAACTCGGCGTGCTTGTTGATCTGGCCGGAGATGCGCTTGAGCATGGCCGTATCAAGGTTCAGGGCCATCATGCGGCGGTCGGCCACAATCTCCCCACCGGACTTGGCGAGGATGGCGAACTTGTTGAAGATCGCCCGGCCCATCAGGCGCTGGAGCATGGTGTTGACCGGAGCCATCCCAGACAGCGCCGTCATGGCCCGCTTGCCCTTCTGTTGGAGCTGGTCAATGCCATCCAGCACGGTGTTGTCCTTGATGCCCGATAGGGGATTGTCGAAGTCATCCACCCGGCGAAGGTCCGAATGCCGGAGCCAGTCCGCGCCAATGCTGGTCATGTCCTCCCATTCAGCCGCCAAGGTGTCGTCAAGGGTGCCGTTCTTGGCATTCCTCCACATGGCCTTGAGGCCCGGCATGTTGCTGAAGGTGGCCTTCCAGCCGACCTGGGACGTGATGTTGCCGAACTCGGAAACCTGGGCAAAGCCAACCTGACCCATGACCCGGAGGAAGTTGTAGTCCCGCAGCATGCGCAGGCCGTGGGCGAAGCCACCAGTCTCATCAAAGGTCGGGCGACCGATGATGTTGTTGTAGGCGAACTGGAGCCGTTCCCGGTCGATTTTGTTGGTTTTGGTTGCGCCCACGCTGTCGCCAACGGAGGTCATCTGGTCCAGCAGCTTGGCCCAGTCGGCGTCATTGGTGATACCGTCCACCAGAAACTCACTGCCCTCATCACCCGGTTGCCACTTCGGGTTCTTGATGCGGACGCGAGCCAGCGCCACCCGACCGGCCATCTGGCGGGAATACGAGGCCATGAGGCTATCGGCATCATTCAGAAATAGATCTGAAATGCGGATGTTGTCCTCACCCGAACCGTCCAGGCGGCGCAGCTTGCCCCCGAAGCTCTCATCGTAGAACAGGCGGGCCTTGGCGCGGGTTACAGCGCCCTTCCCCGGCTTCTTCTTGAGCCCGCCCAGGATGTCATCCAAATCCGCTTCAGACAGCTCAGTGCCCTCCCCAAGCAGTTTCTTCAACTCCTCCATATCCTCGCCCGAAAGCGCGCGTTGGTTGGTTGAAAGCTCGCCTGCGGACAGCCGGTGCAGCTTGTCGATGTAGCCTTTGCCGAAGCGCTGGGCGACCTCTTCGGACAGATCGGAATTGACCTCCATCATGCCCTTGGCAATCAGGTCGGCCAGCGGCTCATGGCCATACTTGGCCAGCTTGTCCTGAACCGAACCCAGATCGAAGATGCGAGGCACATAGAAGTCATTATCCGCAGTCTTCTCAAAGCCGCGAACAGCCTTGCGAATGGTGCCGTCAAGCGAGCCGGGGTCAGCCGCCATCGCCCGCCATTGCTTCATCATGGTGCGGAACTCGGCACCAGCAGCGGCTACCTCAGGGTCAAAGGTTGCCATGGGGTCGCGGTTGCGGACTGAGGCGGTCACCAGCTTGCTGTAATCGGTGCGCAGCTGGTCCTTGCTGGGCCGGGGCTGGCCCGCTGGCCGGGTTTCATCAAGCCGTTGGGCATAAGCCTTGAAATTGTAGTCGAACGCCTTGCGCCACTTAGCCTCAGCCAGATGGGTCAGGCGGGTGGCGTCCTCGGAAGCGCCAATGGGTGTAAGGCCCTTGGCATTGCGGCCACCATCCTCCACCAGAACATTGCCCAAGGCGCGGGTGAGCGGGTTATCGCTGCCCTTAAGGCGGGCTGAGAGGTCGTAGCGCCAGTCGCTGGCAAAGGCTTTGGGGGCTACGCTGGCGTCCAGATCGCGAACCATAGTGGCCGTATCAACCCGGATGTCATTGCGGACGGCCTGCCCCATTGCGCCAGCATCTGTGTTGCGGCTGGACAGCGCGGTGCCGCTCATCATGTCCCGGCCCAGCTGCTCGGTGGCACGGGCTTCCTTGGCGAGCGCAGGGTTTCGCCCGAACGCGCCAAAGGCACCGCCCATGACCAGCCCTGCCCCAACGCCAAAGGCAAAGTCTGAAGCCTGATAGGTGGGCTTGTTGGCGGCGATGACCGCCTCTGGAATGGCAGCGGAGACGCCACCCACCAATGCCTGTTCCGCGATCATGCCAACACGGCCAAAGCGGGCAGCAAGCGCGGCTGGAGCCCCGATGCCGCCAGAGGCTAGAGTAATGCCAACGCCCGCTCCCCAGGCAATTGGATCAAAAATACCGGCACCAACGCGAAGGACGACCCCAGTCAACCCCATGGATGCCAGCTTCTTGTCAGCCTGCATGGTCTCCATCAGGTTTTGCCGGATGTGCGCCGTCTGCGCCGTTGAGGTGGAGCCTTCAAAGCGGTCCCAGTATTCCTCAGGGATGTCCTTGAAGGCTTCCTTGGTGTCGAGGTGGTAATCAGGCTCGGGGATGAAGCCCTTGAAGTTGCCCTTCAGCAGCCAAGGCAGCATTTGCTCCTGGCTTACGGCCAGCCCAATGCCCTCAATCCAGCCGGTTGTGCTTTCCTTCTGGCTGGCCAGCTCAGCATCTTCCTGGGCAGCTCGCTGCTGATTGGTGAGGGGCTGAGTAGGTGCAATGCTGGAGATATTGACCGACTGGTCAGGCCCACCGACTTGGTACGGGACGGCTGAGGGGTCGGTGCCAAAGATGCTGGGGGCGTTGGTCTGGACAATGTCCTCCACCGGAGTGCCGGGTGCAACACGGGGATTGAGGCTTACCGGCATGGCCGGAGTGTTCACCCCGCCCCCGCCAGCAAACGTCTGCTCGGCATAGGCGAGGCGACCGGAGTAGTTGTGGCCATTCCGGGGGGCGTCCCAGGAGAAGCCGAAGGGGCGCTCAAAGCCGATGAAGGCGGCGGTTGCCTCATCGACCGTCTGGGCCTGCTGAAGCCGCCCATACGCCTTGGTTTCCTTGTTCTTCAACTCCCAATCGACAAAATCGAGCTGGGCCAGAAGGTCGTATGGGTCTTTGCCTTGGGCGGCAGTGCGCTGGAGATGGAACGCCCAGCGGTCGGGGTGGTGCTGGGCAATGCCCTTGGCAAGCCCGCTGTCGCCAACGGCACGGGGATCAAGAGCGCTTTCGCCCAGCAGATTGCCGACGATGCCGGAGGATTGGGCTGGTGTGTAGCCGCGCCCAAGGAAGAATTGGTAGGCTGTGGTGGTGTTTTGGTTGGCCATGGATGTCCTGAAAATGGGCGAGCGGAAGCGGCCCCGCCACCAGCATGGCGGCGAGGTCAGGTGTCGGTGAGCCGATGTGGCTACTTCATGAGAAGGGGATTGGGAGACCGGGGCTGGGTCTGGGCTTCCACTGCTCGGAGCGCGCCTGAGTAGTTCAGCGCGTCCAGCTCGGTCTGCTGTGCCGTGATGCGCTCACGGACAGCCTTCAGCTCGGCTTCCAGCCCATCTGCGCCGTTCTTGTTGGCGAAGGTCTGCTGGTAGCTTGGGGTGTCGAGGAAGGTTTGACCGGAATTTATCTGGGCGGTGAGGTCTTCGACGCGGGCCTTCTCAGCCACGCCCTGGGCAGCAGCCTGATCGGCACCAACCTGCACGGCAGCGGCGGCAGAGTGCTGATCGAGCCGGATGCTCATGTCCTCAAGCGTGACATTGCGGCGCGAAGGGTCATCCACCGGCATGGGCCAATCACCTGTATGGATGATTTCCCAAGCGCCAGTCCCGTTGGTCGAGGGGCGAATGGTCAGCTCAGCCGGGTTTTCACCAAAGTCTGCGGCATAGTCCTCGATCACAGCCTTGGCCATCGCGTCGAAGTTGGCCGGAATGTGAGCGTCAGACACATCCACCCACTGCCCGTTAATGCTGCGGTGGGTATTGGTATAGTCCTTTGCCGCTTCCTCCATGGCGGCAGTTCCTGTCAACGTGCCGCCCAGGGTGTAGTCGGAAGCGATGTTCATCAGCTCCTGTGCGACAGCGGCTGAATTGTTGGCGGTCCCGCCACCCCCAAACCAGCTGCCCGAGCCGTCACCGATGGCGTTTAGCGCAGTTTCCAGCGCCGCCTTGGGAACAGCCGTCATCGGGTTGTCGATCGGTGGCAACTTGGTCACAGCCACGGCATGGGAATAAGCCTCATCCGGCTCCATCCCCGCCCGCTGCACAGCGACACGGTACGCTACGTAGAACCGACTTACGTCAAGGTCTTTAATGTGCCGGTTCAGGAGCTGGGGCGATTTTGCGTACATTTCCATGTAGAGCTTCGCGCCTTCGACCAGTGCCGGAGGAGCGGTGTCCTTGCCGGAGATGGACCATGCGTTCGCACCTGAGACCCCAGCGGACAGGACGTTCTTCCACTGTGGGTTCTCGATGCCAGCTGTGGCGAAGCGCTCAACCTGCATGTCAAATGCCTGTTCGGGCGTGGCATCACCGCTGGTAACCATTGCCTGAGTGCTGGTCACGATGTCATCGGCCAGCCATGCGTTCTGCTGGTCAACCGTGATGCTCTTCATATCTCCCTGGGCGTCGGGAAGTTGAACCGGCTTGAGGAAGGGGGTCTTCCCACTTTCCGCCAGCCCCTGGTTCTGCGCCCGCAGCTCGTCTTGCGCCCGGATAGAAAGGTTCTCCCGTTCAATCCGCGCCGCATTTGTTGCAGCCAGCTCCTGGGACCGCGCAAGCTCGTTCTGAGACTGCGTGATGAGGGACTGAGCGCGGTCATCGCTGATGGCCCCCGGCGTGGCGGCGCGATAGGTGGCCAGCTCATCCGGGTTCAGGACGCCCTTAAGCGCTTGGTCGGCGAAGTTCCGGTTGGCATCGAAAGCAGCAGCTTGGTTGGTTTCGTTCCGCTTGTTCTCGGCTGTGACCTGTAGTCGGGCACTGTCCGCAGCGTATAGCCGGTTGCCTGAGAGCGCCCCCAAAGCCGCCCCATCAGCACCTTTACGGCCCTCGTTGAGCATGGCTTGAACCATCTCGGTGTCACCCTTCTGGGCAAAGACATCGGCCACGCGCATCAACTCGGTATCCTGGTCCTGGGCGGGGATGTTCAGGATGTCGGCATTGCCCTGATACCGTCCGTACAGCGCAGCGGTGATTTCAGCTGGCGTCTTGCCCGCCTCCCGCATCTGCTGCGCGGTGCCCAGAAACACGTCAAAGACCCCGCCTTTGGCCTTGTCCACGGCGATGGCAGAGCGGTTTTCGATGTGCTTCTGCTGGGCATTGGGGCGAAAGTCGTCCATCGTGGCCGAATAGGTCGAGACGAAGAACTTGTTGTCCCCGTACTTTTCCAAATCCTCGGCCATCTTGCCGGAGATAAGGGCGTCGAGGTCGCCGTTCTCGACATCGAAATCGGTGGCATAAAGTTCGGTCAGCTCATTGATGCGGAAGTGCGCCTGACGCTCACCAAACTGGCTCATGAAGCCAGACTTGAACCACTCGCTCTCCATCTCGGGCATGCCTGCATCCAAGGCGGCGCGGGCTTGATCGTGGGTCATGCCACCCAACATGCGGTTGGCCTTGGCCTCCTGCTCGGCCTGTTGGCGTGCGCTCTCATCATCCATGAGCTGGCGCAAGTCTGGGTTGATGGTCGCCAGGGCAGAGGCAAACTGCATTGCCGCATTGCCCTGCTGCGGGGCCTGGGGACGAGCATAGGTGTCCACTGGGCGGGCCGTGGGGGTAAGCCCCGGCATCCGTATCCCAGCGGCTGTAGGGGTTGCTACACGCCCACGGTTGGCGCTGCCGATAGAGGGACGATCACCTTGGGGCCGAAGCCCAGGTACTTTATTGGCGGCCATTGGTTAGCCCTTTTTGGTTGTGTTGCGGCGGTAGGTGCTGAAGCTGTCCACGCCGCTACCCAGGATGCGAAGGCCCGCGCTCATGAAGCTGGGTGGGGTCGCGGGAGCTATGGAATTGGCACGGTCTTCAGCGGTGGAGCGGATGCCCTTTTGCTCATACTGGAACTGGGTGTTGGTCCACTCAGTCTGCTGGTCGAGCTGGTCTTTGTAGCTGCCCTCTTTGCCGTAGAAGTCGGCTAGAAGCGCGTCCACGGACAGGCCGGAAACGCCAGCTTCGCCAGCCGCAGCGGTGGCAGTAGCGCGGGCGGCGCGGGCGTCACGGATGACTTGCTCTTTCTGGAGACCAGCCGCATCAGCTTCTTGGGTCTGCCGAAGGGTGGCTTGGTTGTATTGCTCAAGGGCGCTGGCATTGGCGCGCTTTATATTCTCTAGGCGGTATGCTTCCTGGCTCTCGTATTGCTGCTTCTCACCGATGTAGCCGGTGACAGTTTGAGCAGCGCCGATAGCGAGGCCGATCATAGAAAGTGGGTCGCACATTTTGTGCCTTTGTGAATTTGGGGGAGCGGATTGACGGCGTTCGGCGGTCAATGGCGCTAATGTTTGGACTGGTCGCTATGGCCGACTATCTGGGCCACGAGTGCGCTATTTTCGTCATGAAGAAGGGAACGCTCTGCGGTGAGCTGGGCGACCACCAGAGCCTGCGCGCGCCATACAGCTGAGAGCTTCACGAAAGCGTCGAGGAGAATGGGCACTGCCGGATGCACGTCTTTAAGCGCCTCAGCGCTCAGTTCAGGTGGCAAGACTAATTCCGGTGGAAGCGTGGGAGGCATAACTTTCGCGGGGTGGCGGCTGGTCGAATTGGTCATGATGGTCCTGTTGATGGGTGTGCAAATCCCCTCCCGAACAACGTGGCGGTGTTGTCCGTGTAGGAAGGAGGGCCATGCCTGGGGCGGTGAGCAGCGTCGTCATGACACTGCCACGCTCATCCCAGGCGATGGGGGTTGATGATGGGCTCGGCTAGTTGGAGATTGGGATGCCCTCGCCGCGCAACTGAGCGGCCAAGCTGTCGCGGTCGGCTCGAATAACCTCAGTCTCCAGAAGAAGCCGCTGGTGGCTAACCGCCAATGCACGAGAACATTTGGCTAGGTTCATCGTCATTTGGACAAACTGTTGTATGTGCGGTGGCAGTAGCGCGAAGGGCGCTTCCATGTCGTCGGTAAGCTCGACTTCGGGAAACGCGACATCGGCTTGGGGCGTGAAGTCTTGAAGGGTCTGGCCGGAGCTGGAGGCGGCACGACTATTGGCCATATTCAATTCCTGAGTATTTGGGGGAGTTGGGCTGGCCCCGGCGCAGATGTGAAAGACCCGCGCCGGGGTGTGGCCTCTTAGGTGAGGGGTATTCGCTCATGAGGGAGGTGGGCGACGCCGCACGCTTGCTGACCCTCAATCCAGTGTGCTTCACCCCGGCTGGCTTCAAGCTCGTTGAACCTGTTGATGTAGGCTTCCTTGAACTGGGCCGCGCGCACCCCTGTGAAGCCCATAGCCAGGAATACGAAGCCATCCTTGGTCATGTTGAAGGCCCTGTCGTATCGACCGGCAACCGTGGGATGGGGTATTTCGCATGACGCAAAATTGCGTTGTGTGAACTCTGGGCTGCATTCCAGTCCGTCCACTGCCCGCAGCACGTCAGCATGACGCTTCACAAAGAGGTCGGCCACGTCACGGCTACTGGTCACGGCCCGCCCCTGCTGGAGAGAGACGGCAGGAATGGTCATTGCGTTGGTCATGGTTTCGGGCGTGTGGCCTCTTAGGTGGGGGTAATCGGCCCCGGACCGCCTACCCGATCATCCACCACCCCACCGAAATGCCCGCCCATGCCGTTGCAGCGAAAACCACAACTGGCGTGATTTCGCTGTAGGGTCGGACATGAAGCAGCAGCCGAAAGAATTGGTTGGAGGCAGCAGCAAACCCCAGTGCGAACATGATGCCGACCCACAAGGCCAGCCAGACAGCTCCACCGACAGCGATTGCAGCAAAAGTCATGGCGTTCATCGTGCCGCTCCGGGTTCGATGCACAAGACGCCCTGGAGCCGCCCGGCGAAGAACTCCCACTGCGCCTGACCACGCTCATGGCCAAAGCCTACCGAGACATCACGCCACTCCACCCACATGCTGAGGCGGGTGAAGGGGACCAACAAGTAGAAGCCACTCATCGAACCGCCCAGGCCGTTGGACCAGTGCTTGTCGATCTGCTGATGAACGGTTTGACGCACGTCTGCCCAGAGATTGGCCAGTGCCCCTCCCACACCAAACTCCCTGGCTTCGTTGCGAAAGGCCCGACCGAAATTGAAAATACCGCGCATGGATTGCCCCGTTGTGTTCGCGGTGGTGCCCACCCAGATTTGGACAGGCATGAGGGAACAGCCCCCAGGAGGGCACACAGAGTCGTTTAGGCTGCGTGGGGTGATGAGCCTACCGCCGCGCCAAAGCCGCCCTGTGTGCCCACCAAGGGGCTGCTAGGACTGGACGCTGTCGGGGGGCGTCGGGGTGACTATTGGCAGTTTCAGCAGTTCGCGCAGGAGCGCCGCAGGCTCGAATTCGCCATACTTCCCGCCTTGTGTAGCTGGCGCGTGCCCGCAGATCACGTCGAGGTACGTATCTGCAATATTCGCGGTGCGTCCCTTCGTTTTGAACCAATGCCGCCAAGCGTGGTTCGGACCAATGCGAGCGTCAGTAACTTTCGCCGTAGTGCGTACCCACTCCCCGAGCATCTGCACGGTCTGGACCCAAGGCTGATCAGAGGTCAGGCCCGGACTATAGAAAATGGTTTCCCCCTGTGTTTCCGTGACAAAGTCCCAAATACCTTGGTCCAGCAGGGTCGGATGAAGCGGAACATAGCGGAACTTTCCGGTCTTGATGGTGCCAGCGTCTGGTAGCAGCGCGACACACTTAATGCCGTCAATCTCGACAAAATCTCGCCGCCTGAGTTGGCACAGTTCACCAGCCCGCGCCCCGGTGTAAGCACATAGCCATGGCACCCACCGCTGAGCGTTGCGATTGTAGTCCGAGAAGTCGTTAATGGCGGTGGGGGCTTGAAGCGTTGCCCAGAGAATTTTGTTGGCTTCCTCCGTGGTGAAGAACAGCGGACGGTTCGTGACTTTGCTTTGACCCTCCAACTTGAGGCCCGCAGCTGGGTTTGAAGTTGGCGCACTGTTGCCCAATTCTCCCACGGCCATGCGCCCCTTGGGCGTCATGCTGTACGCATAAACAGTGCTGATGGCGGCGCGATACCTCTTGATGAAGGTGTCGTGTGTTACCGTTTCTGGCCGAACCAGTTCCTCGTGCCATCGCAGGATGTCCATGTCCGTGACTTGGCCAGCATCATCATGCCCGAGGAAGACGATGAACTTGTTGATGATGCTACGATACGCTTTAACGGTTTGGGCCTTTGGCTTGTCCAGACGCCCTGCCCAGATGTCCACAAGCTGCGTCAATGTCACTCCGCTGGCTTGCGGCAACCTTGGCAATCCGCGCTCTAGTTCGAAGGCAGGGAACCGTGCGCCCATCGCATCTGGGCCGTAGTCTCCATTGGCCCGGCGTTCCAGAAGCTCAGCGATGTCACCCGCTGCCCGGTCGAACTCAATGAGCAGCCGTTGATATGTCTTCTCATCAACAGTGAGCTGATATTCAGCAAGGGAACCGTCCACCCACGTCCCCAGGCGCTCAAGCAGGGTCTTAGGCGGATGAATCATCAGTGCAGGGTAGCGTGGCGGGGGCAGTGCTGCGCGGGCTTCCCGCTCTCGGCGGCGTTCGGCCCACTCGGATGCGGTGCCAGGGTTGTCCTCCAACACTTCGCGGATAACATGGTACATCTGGCCAGATAGAGCCACGCACTGCCGCTGGGAAAGCGATACAGGCCCACTTTCAAAGCTCAGCCAGACTCGATCAAATTCGGATTGAGCTTCATGAGCGCGCTGTTTGGCGATTGCGGGCATCTTGGTGGCGAGCGTGACTTTGATGTCCGCGCCAATCTTGGGACGCGATGGCCGCCCATCAATCGTGACGGTGACCGTTTTCCCCTTGGCAGAAGTCACAAGCCTTGCAGGTACGCGCTGGCGATACCAATAGACGCCAGTTTCAGGATGCTTGTACGGCGAAGGCATTGAAAGGACCATGTGGACTACCTCTGTGTATCAACAGCGGCAGCGAAATAGCCAATGAAATCACATAGTTGAATTCCATCAAAGAGATAGAATGGCGCGCCCTAAGAGATTCGAACTCCTGACCCCCAGATTCGTAGTCTGGTCGGGTTCATTGAAATCTCAGCGCTTCCCTGCAAAAGCCTCCAATACGCACCATTGCAGAATCAATGGGTTACAGCCGGTTTGCAAAAGGTTTGTACCCGATTTTAGGCAGCAGGAGAAGGCAAATGGCGACCTACCCACCCACATGCTGGCAAGATATCGCCGCCTATGACCTGGCGGAATGCATGGAGGGGTTTATCGAGTTTCAGGCCGGCGACCCAGAGCCAGGGGATAACCGCAGCCCTTCCTACCGATGGGGTTGGGCGAACGCCGCTTCTGACGCCGCGATGATCCCTGATCGGTTTTACCAACTTCGCCGCCAGTACATCCGCGAAACCGGAATGCTTCAGACGCGACACTAGCTCACACTGAATAGGAATGGAAAATGACGATTCAGAACTTAGAGCGAGCAAAAACGCTTCGAGGCTTCGGCGTGAAGCTGGGCCGCGAGGGGATGTCAGAGCGCGTACTGGCGGCTGTGGCGGACTTCGAGGCGGCGGGAAAATCCTATATGGGCGCGATGTTCTTGGCAGGACGCCTCAAAGCAATCGCCGCGATGGCCAGGAGCGACGACTACTGGGACGAACAGGTGGACAAGGGGTTTGTTCGCGAGTTGCGCGATATCCCCCGTTCCCAGCCTATCCCCGAGGGAGGTGAGAAATGACGGACGCTGAGCTTGTCGAATTCGCTTCGGAATTTCGCGCGGGGATATTGGATGGGAGACCGTCGGCGTGGATGTGCGCGATGGTTTGTTGGCCGCTCTCGACGCTTTTGGAGATGAGCGGCGTTCCGAACAAAGCCGTGGAGAGCGACTTGGGCGAAATGAACCACGTCTGGCTGCAGCTTGCCGACGGACGGGCGCTCGATCCCACCGCCGACCAATTCAACGCGCTGTTCCCCGATATGGCGTTGCCGCCAGTCTACCTCGGAGCGCCGCTCGTGATCCACGCGGCCCAGCCTATCCCCGAGGGAGGTGAGAAATGATGGGTCCTATGGAAACACTCATGGAAATTGAACGTCTGTTGGCGGTGTTCTACACCCCCGAGGAAGAACAATGCTGGTGGTCATCGCCTCAGCCGCGCTTCGAGGGCATCACTCCTGCGCAAATGGTGGACGATGGCCGCGCCGACGAAATACTCCAATCGCTTCGCCAACTGGATGAATGCGTCTACCTCTAACCACCCCCACAAGGGAAGGAATAAACGATGGCAACCGAGATGACGAAACGAGTTGGCGGCGCGATCCTGCTGGCGGAGATGGAGTGGACGCCAAAAAGCCCGCTGTCGAAAGAGGAGACGATGGCCCGCGCGGCGATCGAGGCAATGCGTGAGCCGACCGAGGCGATGAAGGCGGTCGGCGAGGACGCAAGCGCATCTGCGATCATGCGTCCAGGGCAAGTGTCGCCGCCTATCGCGGCTTGGGATTCGATGATCGACGCAGCCCTATCCGAATAACAGGAGGATGGAATGGTAGACCTGCATGGCCTGCAGTTTTTCGCTGCACCTGCACCACCTGCTGTTTATCGGTCGGCCTGCTCCCTCAAACCCCTATAGCCGGATCATCGGGTTTCTTGTCCTCAACCAAATGCCGGTTCGCATCGATCCACGCCTGCAACCCGTCTCGGCTGAGATAGGGCGGCTGCTTTATCCCCAGCCGCTCCAGCCTTGAGATGATCACCGATTCCTCTACCGTGATCGGCTTCTGATGATTGTGTGCCCAGTTCATTCGCGTCTCCCCGATCGGAGGATTTTGCGAACAAAATGGGAACAAGTCAATCGGGGGAAATCGGCGGCAGATCGGCGGGCACCCCGCCCTTTGGCTTACGCAGGATTTCCACCGGTTCAGAACCCCATGGGCCGGGGCCGGTGCATGGAAAACATTTCACCGCCAGCATAGGCTGATCCCCGACGCGGGATAGCTGCCAGTCCATAGGGCGGCCACAGTCGGGACACGGAATAATCACTTCAGCTTCGCTGCCGATCGGATCACTTCATCCCGCAGACGATCGACGCCCTCCCCCAGATTCTCGACCTGTTCCGCAAGGCGATCGGTCGCCAATGTGTGCTGGCGCGCGATGCCATTGGCCTCAATGGCTATGACATTGGCCGCCTCAAGAGCGGACGAAGCCCGGTTGAGGGCAGACGGATCGACGATGACAGCCGCAACCTGCGCTGCGCCTGCGCTGGCGGCCGGGGTGGCGGTCCTGCCCTGCAGGAAACCGAAGCGGTTGATTGCAAAGATCAGGGCCAGGGTGACACCAAGGGCGATCAGCGCCAGGGGCGGCAAGTCAGTGGGCAGCATGGCTTTCTCCGGCGTCGTGGGCAGCGCGATAGACATTCAGCAGCTCCACCGCAGCGAAGACCGGATAAATGGCCAGCCAGGTCGAGACGACACCGGACTGGCCGTAGCAATAGGTGATCCCCACGAACAGGCAGCACCCAAGACTTGCCGAGACCGAGCGTATCCAAGGCGTCACGGTCTTGCGGGCGCCGTTCACGATCAGCCCGCCGATCCGCAGGAAGCCCAACCCGACCATCAACCAGCCGACAAAAGCCTCATCGCGGAAGATGGCGCGGAACCCTGCCCATGCCGGCTGGTCGAAGGTATGTGGGTTCATCACCAGCACCGCCCCCCAAAGTGCAGTCACCACGGCCAGCATCCATTCGGTCATCCGGGGGCCGAAGCGATGGGTGATCCTGATCCATAGGCCAGGGCCGGCGTGTTCAATCGGGTGGTACAGCATCAGGGCGCCCTCCATCCGCAGATCGTCTCGCCGCTGGTGTTTAGCGTCGCCAGCTGCTCGCGCTCGCCCCGCGTCCATCGCTCATTGACGCCCTGGTCAGCGATGAACGGCCCCGCCGAACAGAGGGAGCCGGTCGTGGTGCAGCCACCAAGGGCCAGACAGATCAAAAGTGCGACGGCGATTACTTTCGGGTCCATCGATCAACCTCCTTGCTGAGTGCATCTTCGGATAGGCCTTTGGCCTCCGTCCTCTTGACGGCAATGGTGTTCGCCGCTTTGAGATCTGCCTGCGCCTGCTTGGCGCGTTCCGCATCCCCGCCGCTCTTGCGGATCATGCCCACGGCGATGGCCAAGACGATGGGCGCGGCGATGGCCAGCCAGAGCTGGATTTTGCCTTTGATGACATCCCAGATCATTTGGCTGGCTCCCCATCAAAGGCGGCGATGACCTTACGAACGCGAGCCGCGATCAGTTCTCCCTTCCAGAACAGCACAACCACCGCTGCGATGCCGATGCCGAGCATCAGCAGTTTGCCGGTCTGGTCAAAGTCGACGAAATACCCGGCGGCCGGCGCGACGATGCCGGCGCCGGTGGCGATGCGGGTCATCAGGGTACGATCGGAGCCCTTGGGCGTAACCACCGTCTCCTGGACCACCGGAGCGGCCTGGGTGGCCGTTGCCGGCGCTTCGGCTGCCAGCATCTGGTGGAGCGCGGCGCGGGTCTTGGGCCCAGCCACACCGTCGATCTGGTCTTCCCCTGTCGGCAGCAACCGCAATGCCTGTGCTGCGCGCTGTGCGCCCTTCACATCGTCAGGTGCAAACCCAGCCAGCACGAGGGCGGTCCGCGTGTACCAGTCGATACGATCGGGAAGGCCGTTGGTGCCGCCATTAATCTTGCGGCTGATCATTTCCAGATCGTTCGCGTCGGCATATTTGTTCAGGTTGCGGGTTTGCCAGTACCAGATTGGGCCTAGGCCCTCCCATGGATCGGTATTCATCAGCTCTGGGTTGGCGACGAAGTCGGGCGGGTTCAGCCCTTGCGCCACGCACCAGTCGCGGAACGCCCGCGTGTTGGCCAAGCCGGTGATCTGCATCGGCGTGTGGCCGGCATACTTCTTGCCGTCCCCGTCGAGCGCAGCCGTATTGCCCAGGTCGGTGCGAGTGTCATAGCGGGCCTGGGCTGGGTTCGGGCCCCACACTTCGCGATCATAGCGGAAGCCGCCGCTTTCGTGGCCGAGCTGGGCAATGTAGTGCGCCAATCGGTGAGGCTTATCGAGCCCCGCCGATACGCCATAGGCATCAAGCCCGGCGATGATGGAACGCATGTTCGCGTTGACGGGCTTACCAGCGATCGTGGCAAGCACCGAAGCTGTGAGCTTCATAGTGACCTCATGGGTGTTGGGAAAGCAAAAGGCCCCGCGTGAGCGAGGCCTTGGGGTTCGTCAGTCGTCGGGTGCAGCTATTCAGCCGATGGTTGCTCAGCGATCCACTCGCCTGCATCTTCGCTCCAAAGGTAGTGATTGCCGTCTTCAGGCATCGGCACCGGCGACACCCAGTCCAGCGCCTCGTCATCGAGAATCCAGCTGGCATAGGGTTGAGGCGCTATGAACGCATCGCGTTCGGGGTCGTATCTGAACCCGACCCCGGCGAAACGCTTGCGAATGCTGCCGGTATAGCTGGTCTGAACCCATGAGGCGGCGTCACCAACCAGGCCGCTGTCGATGAACGCCTGGTCGGCGACGATCACGTTAACGACGGTGAGAGTCTGATCGAGTTGGGCAAAATGGCTCATGCCGTGAACGTCCCTGACGCCGTAAAAGTATGATAGGTAAATCCGCCCAATGAAACGACGGTTCCGCCGGTTCCGCGCTGGGTGCCGGCATATTTGATGATGAGGACACCGGAGCCGCCGTTGCCGGAAACACCGGTACGTGAACCACCGCCGCCGCCGCCCGTATTGGCATCGCCACTTGTGGCATTACCGGCAGCTGTTCCACCGTCACCGCCGCCGCCACTGGAAGCGTTTTGCCCGGACGCGTTGCCACAGGTTGCGCCGCCGCTGGCGAACCAGCCCGGCGCGCTCGGATCACCACCGGCAGGCGCCATATCGGCATGTTGAATGCCGATGCCGCCTAGCGCGCCCGTGGAGCCGTTGGCATTGCCACCGACACCGTTCGCACCACCACCACCACCACCTGCGTCACCCCCTGAATCAGTACCCTGCCCGCCGTTTCCCCCCTGGCCTACCGTGCCCGTCCCGACCGCATTGGAGGCATTTCTCGAACCGCCGCCACTACCACCATTGCGACCGACACCAGAGGTATTCGAGGCGCCGCCGCCGCCACCCACAGTTGCGGCGAGCCCGGTGATGGTCGTGGCGCTGCCGTCACTGCCTTGAAGGGCCGCCGAGGTTGAAGCTGCGCCACCAGCACCAATGACGATGATCAGTGCCGATCCGGGGATCAGAACCTGAGCGTTGGAGCGCAGAACGCCGCCACTACCACCACCGCCACCAGCAGTCTTGCCACCACCGCCACCGCCTGCGACGCGCAGAATGTCGGCTTCATACTGGGGGATGGGCCAGGTGCCAGCGAGCCTGGAGCGTTCGGCTTCCGACAGCGTCCAAATACCAGACGCCACCGAAGCAGTCGGCAGGTTGAGCTTGCCGATGACGCCACCATTGCCGCGCATTAGCTCAGTTCCTCGTAGGAAATCGTGGCCTCAAGATCGCCATTCGCCGAGGCCAGTCCGGTGATCTTGTCGCCCTCTTCGAGGTAGATACCCGATCCCTTTTCGATGATAATGATCGACGCATCGGCGGGAACGGCCACCGTGTTCGCGAGCTTGGTTGTGAGCGCCGGAGACGCATCGACAAAGCTGACCGAAATTTCTGCTGCTGAAACGCCATCCACGTTGGCGATGTAGAGCGCATTCACCTTAAACACCTTGCCGCTGGCGGCGGGGTTTTCGAGGATATCCACCCCGCCAGTCGTGATCGCTTTGCCGATGGTCTTGCCGGTGATGGTGGCAACGTTGACGATATTGGGTGCAGCCATTTCTTAGCCTCCGAACACGATTGCCATGGCGATCGCTTTGCCTGTGGTGACGGGAGGCCCGCCTGCCTTGAGTAGTTTTCCAGTAGTGCCGTCGAACAGAGCCAGCCGGCCGTCGGTCGCGCCGGCGGGACCAACCACATCGCCAGTGCCGGTGCCATCGGTGCCCTTGCGCGCCAGCAACTGCCAATAGGCATTGCTGGTGGTCGGGAGCGTCGGCGGCGCATGGCCTGTGGTGGCCTGGAGCGCCGTCCACGTCGAGCCGTTATCGAGAACCGCATCGTCCAGCAAATAGGCAGTCACTGGGTTGTAGGTGCCTTTTGGAACTGGTCCACGGCCAGCCGGGATACCGAATGCCAGCGACACGCCGCCGGAGATCGGCGTGGGCGTCACCGTAGCAGCGGAGCCAGGCGGTAGCGTGTCGGTGTCACCAATCTCGATATTTGGCGGCGGGCCAACCGGCCCGGTCACATAGGCCGGATCGCTCCAGACGCCCGGCGTGGCGCCCTCCCGGAAGAACGTCGCCGCCCGGCCCGCATTTTCCGGCCCGAAGGCATCGCCAACATCGGCGATGTAAACCGAGAACTGGTCGGCCTGTGAATCATAGGCATCGCGATCGTCCATGGTGTTGAGGCGCTTGTCGACCGCTACGCCATTTATGAGATCGGCCTTGGGCACCACCTGGGCGCCGCCGCCGGGAAGAAGCTCGATGACGCCTGGACCGGCCAATCCGGCCAGTGACAGCAGCGTACCATCACCGATCAGCTCGATCAGATTGCGGGCCTGCGCGCCCATACGTGCCCCATCAGCCATGTAGCGCAGGCGATAGTCATAGGTGCCCGTCGCGCCGCCCCACGGGCGCACCAGCGTGCCGTGCGTGTTGTCGATGATGGTGGCAATCATCGCCTCCCACTGGGTCTGGCCCTCAACCTGCTTGATCTCGTCGCCCTCGCGGAACCCCGCCGTTAGCCAGGCCGTGCCGGTGCCCGTGAAGGCAGCGGAGCCATTGGTCAGATTGATTTGGCCGGTCACGTAGTCGGAAAGGGCTGACATGGCGTTCCTTCAGGCATGAAAAAGCCCGCATGAAGCGGGCCGGGTTTGGTCGATCGGGGAGGACTATTAGCCGCCGGGTGGCAGCCAGTACCTATCGTCTTTGAAATCCAGTGGGATGGGCTCCATCGCCTCGATGAGGTTGGAGGCCTCTCGGATGGCATCGATCGCGGACAGGTCCTCGCCGGCCCGGATCATGTTCATCTGCCGCCAGAGCGGGAAGTCGGCCATGATGCGCCGTTCAGCCTCCGCCTTGACTTGATGAGGCTCGACTGGTGCCGGCGGCTGGGGCGGGCGCGGCACAACCTTCCCGCCCAGGATCAGGTATTTATCCGCTGGGATTTTACCCCTGAACATCGCCTGCCCCCTCTTCCGAGGGACGTGTTCGCTCTTGTCTTCGGGGTAATTGTAGTGGGCGACCACGATGCCGGTTTCGACGTCATAGACGGAGTAATCCATCACGACCTCTTATTGTTGGTGGCGATCAAGGCTGAGCCAGCCGCAGCGCTACCCGTTCCGATAATGCCGAAACCGACATCATAAGTATTGGAAGCGCCGGGGGATGGATCGTTCCAGAATATGGACACGCAATTTGTCCCCGCCAGAACTGGAAAAGTGGCAACCAGAGCGCCGTTCTTCCTAAACCAAGCTAATCCACTGGTGGAGCCGGTGAGTGTTAGGGCAAGCGTTGCCTGTAGCAGAACCTGCCCGAACGATACTGGGACACTCAAGCTCGCAACAACCTGCCCGCTGTTGTTTGGTGTCGCGGAGGTCGTGACGACGCTATAAACTTCTGCGATAGCGCCCTGCTGCACCTGAAGGGTGCCGACCGCCAGAGCGTCGATATTTGCGGTCGTAGCAACGAAGTTATTGACCACCGCATCTTCGATCTGCGCCCAGTCTGCCTCGAAGTTATCGAAAAAGCCGGACGTGGCTGTCAGCGCGTCGACATCGATGTTGGCAGCGGTCAGGCTCTTGATGAAGGCATTGACGACGTGCAGACCATCGCCGTCGACGATGAAGAACGCCTGCCTGTCGGCACCCACGCGCACAACGAACTGATCGGCGTCTGCCCACACCCTGGCCGGCAGAGCGGGATCGTTAGGAACGTCGACGCCTAGCCCAACCGTTCTATAGCCGTCATCAGTGGGCGCCCGAGCCTCCCAGGCGATCGCACTATACCCATCCGGCCCATCCTGTGCCGTCATGCGCGAGCGGACGGTGTTGATGTCTCCGCCTTCGCCGGCGCCCAGTTCGGTCACCACATCGGCAATAGCCGTCATCCGCCCATTGATCGGTACGATCTGAGTGGAGATGACTTCGGAGAATGTCGCCGCCTGATTGCCCAGGGCCGTCGAAACCTCGCGCCGCACCTCATTGAATGTCGCGGCATTGGCGAGGTCCTGGTCACCGGCCAGCACAGCCTGGGCCTGCATCTGCTCGTAGAAGTCCCGCATGTTGACACCCATGCGGGCGAGGAATGCGGCAAGATCATCGCCGAGTTGAGGAAAGCCAACAACGCCGCTGAACACGTCGAACGGTCCAGTAATGACCTCCGTGGTCACATAGGGCGTATAGGTCTTGAACCGGTCCGGCACCGTCGTGATGGTCGCCCGCCCGGTATAGAACACCCCAGGCACCACGTTCTTGCTGGTGACGTACTCGCCCGTCTCGGGGTCGTCGCTGCGGTCCTGATAGATCGTTTGGCCGGTCGGATCGTCGCCGACGAAATAGAAGAACCGCACCGCCGTGATCGAGGGATCCTCGGGCGGCGTCCATGTGAACCGCAGCGCCGGCACTTCTCCGTCATCAGCGGCCACGATCAAACCGACTTCGATATTGAAGTCCTGCACCGTCGACAGCAGCGACGGGTTTACCGGCGGCGTCGAGGGCACAACGATTGGGCCAGGGTCAATACCCTCATCCGAATAGACGTCGGCGCCGGTCTCGGACAACTGCAGGGTGCAGCGGAACTGCCCGTCGCAGCGCCAGCCGCTCACCAGCCATTCAGTGCCATCGAACAGAACCCATTCGCCCTCCTGCACCCGGAACCCGACGCGGCGCGACACCGGCAGGGTGACGGAGCCGCCCTTGCGGTTTTGCCGATACCGGATGTTGAGCAGATACTGCGCAGTGTCGGCGTCTGTGACCTGCAGGAAGTCGTTCGAGGTCTGCCGTGGCCGGCCATCGGCCGCCACATCGAGATTGACCGTGACCGGCGTCAGGCTTTCCGGGTTCCACAGGCTGTCCGGCGAAGTGAACTGGCCGGAAAGGTAGTTGTAGAGATCGAACGCCGACTTGCGCCGTTGCATCTCCTGCGCCCGGCCCACCGGGATATCGTCGGCAGTGATTTCCAGCACCGGGATCTGGGGCGCGCCGGGGATGACGCCCGACAGGCCGCGCCGGTTGAGCGCATAGCCGGCCATGGCGTCGTCGAATTCCTTCAGCACCTCGGTATGGTCATCGTCGCCGGTGACATAGAGCGAACAGGCATAGGTCGGCTTGCCATTGCGCAGCGTGTCGCAGACGTTCATGGCCGCGAAGTATGAGTCCAGATCGAGTTGGCCCAGCGACTTGCCTTCGCCGATCAGGGTGCGGCCCGAGATCAGCCCGCGCAGGCCGATCTGGTAGTTGAGGCGGTGCAGCGGCGGATTGGTGGAGAACTCCCAGGTGGCCGGGTCATCAAGCCGATGATCCCCACTGCCGCCGGCAATGGTATCGTCCTTGCGCGGATCGTATTCGCGCAGCCCGCGCAGTATGAACTCGAATTGTGGGCGCCCCTTTTCGAACAGAGCGGCATCATACTCGCGTTCAACCACGACATAGGTCAGACCGGCGCCGACCGATGTTGCCTTCCACTTGTTGCCCAGCGCCGCAGTATCGCTCACCAGCTTGGTATCGACGCCCTGCCCCGGCCGACCATCATAGAAGCGGATCGAGATCAGGTTTCCGAAGCCGGAGACGCCATAGTGCGCCACCTCATTGCCGATGATGGCGCGAGTGGTGAGCGCATATTTCTGACCGTAGAAATAGATGGTCGGCTCCAGCCCGTCGCACCATCCGTTCGACAGCACAAAAACCTCGGCATTGAACTTATTGCCCGAGCCATATTTGGCATAGAACAGCCGATGTCCCGTCACCTTGCCGATACCAAACATCGCCCCAACCGGCACATTGGCGCCATACTGGACTTGGCCTTGAACGGCCGAGTACGGCTGCCCGGTGCTGGCGCGCGATGCCTTGGGGCGATTGAGCGTCTGCGCTAGCAGCGACGCGCCGTAGGCCAGGCCACCGGCAATGACCGACGCGGCCAGCGTCGAGCCAGCAAAAAGCACGCCGGCAACGGCTGTGCCGATAGCGGTAAAGATGGGCATGAATGATCCCGGAGGTTAGCCGACGCGGAACGCGGCTTTGCAATCTGCCACGTCGTGAAACGACTGGCCGCGCGATGTCTTGGTAATGAACTTCGTCCCTACACAAACACCGACATGCTCGGCATTTGCCAATTGCAGCACGACGATATCGCCGACACGGGCTTGGGCCGGCGCGCAGGGCGTCAGGTGCGCCGCGAACAAGTCGGACAGGGACTTATGCCCACGCCTCCGCAACGCCCGCTGCGCCCCCGCCAGCGTCTTGTAGGAGCCGGTATAGGCCGCCTCCAATCCAAGAAACGGATCGAGGGCATCGGCATTGCGGCAGCCGAAGAAGAAGCAGTCAGCATGCGGCCAGTGGGCGTAGGGCTTGGCCATCTCATCGGCGATGACAGCGCTGACGATTTCAAACCGTGTCTTAGCCACCACGCTGCCCCCACTCTTCGGGAACAGTCGCCGTCGTGGATGCATATTCCAGGCAGGTATCGGTCGCCAGATTGTCGAACTGTTGTTCTGCTTGGGCCCGCTTGACCTTCGTCGCCCCACGCGCAGATCGACCAGGCGGCTGCAGGTCAATCTCCAGCGTCAACGAACGCTCGCCATTGGCATCCATGGCGCCTTTGACATAACGCACCTGGTCGATCTCATAGATCGATGACGCAAGGATGCCGACAACCTCATCGGTCTTGGGGTCGCCGGCCAGGTGCGAGATGATTACCGGGGCGTTCGTGTACTGGAAGGCCTCGATGCTCGCGACGGCGTCATCTGGATTGCTGGTCGGGATATTGGAGAACCGGATGGTGCGCGTGGTGATCGCCACCCCGAGCGCCTGGTTCATCTCGCCCATATCGAGGAAGCGGTTCGGCAGGTAGACCAGCCCGTTATAGGTATAGGGACGGCCCCCACGGTGATACCCGACCGTCTTGCCCGGCAGATCGAACCGGATCAGGTCGAGCCGGACCATCTGGCCTTCGTCGAGAAGATCCTCGACAGCAGGATCAAGGCTCATGAGAAAAACACCTCTTGGGCTGAAAAGCTCGGATTACGCGCGCTCCATGCCTTTGGGCCCCGATAGCTGCCGGGGTCGATCTGCATCAGGCAGGAGGGCTTTTCGAAATTGACGGTCGCCGCATCGGTGAAATGCTCGGTGTCGAGCCCGTACCGAAACTTCAGTGTCGCCGTGCCGCCTGACCCGCCAAGCGCGTCCTCGACAAGGCGATGGAGGGAGATGAGGCTGGCCGACATTGAGAACTCGACATAGTCGCCAGCCCGCAGCTGGAAATTCGCCGGCAGCCCGCTGATGGCGACTTGGCGCGTGTTGGTGATGGTGTCCAGCGTGGCCGTGCCGTCAAAGGCCCCGCCCCCGGCACGCATGCCGGAAAGCGGACGATTGCCGTTCGCCTCGGACCATGCGATCGGCCGGGGCCGGAAGGCATCATAGGCGCGGAACACTTCGCCGCTGTCGCCTGCCAGCATCATGAAGGCGTCCATCCTGCCCATGTCGAGTTCGGGCAGCCAGGGAGCGCTCCAATCGGCCTTCCACCATGGTGTTCCGAACCTCTGGGCCTCGGTCCTGCGGCCCTCCATGCGGTCGGTATCGCGGGGGACAACAGGATCGAAGTTGACGCTGGTCCAGCCGACGATATCGGGCATTGAAATAACGGTTGGCATGGTCACTCACTGGAGTTGCTCACGCACGCCGCCTCAACTACCGTCCTCCCAATTACAGAAGGACCGGCTATGAAACTGCATGCCATTAAGATTGAAAAGATGATCCCCAACGATCAAAAAGAGCGGATGATTTTCCGCTTCGATTTTCAGCTACGCGACGGTGACGAACGCGTGCCCTATGGGATGCAGATTTCCGTCGCCGTCCCGTTGCTAGAAGGCGCGGAATACTCAGACCTTCGACGTGCCGCGCTGGACAAGCTGCACGCCACGCTTCTCTCGCTAGGAGCAGAAAACAGAGACGGAATTGATTCCGCCATGGCGACTGAATTCCTCGTCCCTCCGTTTCTATAGCCGCAGGGTCTCAGCGGTATTGCGTTAAATCCCCGCCGCCCTGCCAGTAATTGCCACGGCCCTTCTCGTTTTGCTGGACGATCTTGACCGCATTCTGCCCAGCTTGATCCAGAACTTCAGCCTGCCAACCCTCTGGCATGAGTAGGCGCACCGTCACCTCGCGGTTATCGTTGGACTGGTTCTGGTTGGCCACCATGCTTTTCGATTGCTGATGATTGAATATCTGAGCGCCGCGAGGGACGTTCATCAGTTCTGGCCCCTGCTCGCCAACCCAGGACAGACCGCCTGGCGCGGAGTTTGTGCCGGAGGCGAAGCCGGGGAAGAAACCGCCGGCCTGGAAGCCCGATGGGATGTTCCAAGAACCGCCGCCCATCATCCCGCCACCGCCAAACGCGCTCATACCAGCGTTGAACAGCATATCCCAGATGCCGGAAGCAGCCATCTCCAACGCCTTGTTGGCGATTGTATCGAGCGCATTTGCAGCGGCATCTCCAAGCGATTGCCAAAGGCCCTTGCCGTCCTCAATGCCGGATTTTAGATCACCGAAGAAGCCGGAGAACACTCCTTTGCCAGTATTGTAGATATCGCCCAGACGCTCCATTTCTACCGCAGCCTCGGCGCTCTGTTGCGCCATCTGGGCAATGCTCTCAGCAACGGTCATGTCGCTGTTGGCGAGTTGGGCATTGATGTCGATGCCGGACTGCTTGGCTGACGTCAAAAGATCGAACTCAGCCCGCGACCGCGCGATTTCCAGCGCGGACTTGCCGTAGAGCGAGATTTCGAGCTGCTGCTGTTCGATGCCGCGCTGAAAATTGTCATTGGCCGTCTGCCACTTGTCGAACGGCTTATCGGCGGCCTTGGCGGCGCGAGCATTGGACTTTTCGTTGGCCTGGGCCTCGGCGTCGTCAATACTGCCCAGCACGCGCTCATAGTTCTCCGCCGCAGCCACAGCTTGGCCGTAACTAGTGGCCGTGTTGGTAGCCCATTCCGCGTTGGCCCTGGCCTGGGCCCGATCCTGATCATATTTGCTGCGAGGGTCTTGATAGAGCGAGTTCAGATCGTCCATGGCATTGCCGAAGGACTGGTTCATGCTGATGCGGATTTGCACATCGCGGGGGATTGCATTGAGGGATGCGGTCAGGCTGTCCACCTCAGCGCTGCCCTGTCGCGCGGTGTCCACCAGGGCCAACGCTTCGTGAGCAATGTCCTTGATATTTTGGTCAGCCGTCGAGTTCGCCAGATCAGTGAACACGGTGTGCAACTGGTCAAGTTCCGGGCGACTAAGCTCCGAGTCCGCAGTTACTGCGCTGATCGCAGTGCTCACGGCCTGCAACTTGATAGCGATATCGTCTGGCACGTTGAAGGCTTCGGCATAGTCGGCGTAGCCGGCAAAGTCTTTCTGAAGAGAGATGACCTTTTCCAGAGCGGCAGCAGTGCGCTTTGCAGCTTCTTCTTGCTCGGCGCCAAGATTGGATTCTACGGATGCCTGAGGCATCTTCAGTGCAGCCTCTAGCGCACTATCAGCCGCGTCCCGCACATCCTTGTACCCGGCGAGCGTCTTGTCGAGAAAGTCGTTGTGCTTTTCCAGGGCTGTTGAGGCATCATCCGCGCCGCCCATCATCCCCATGAAGGCCTGCACGCCGGCGGCACCGAGGCCAATTGCCGCGATCGTGGCGAGGTTCAACGGGTTCAGGAGCATGGCTATTGCGCCGCCAAGGCCCGACACGATGTTCTTGGCACTGCCCATCTGGGAGAAAATGCCTCCGACCTGCATACCTTGCTGGAGCGCTAACATGCCAGGGGACTGGCCCATCAAGGTCATCATCGCAATGTCCTGGGCCTGGAAGCCGAGATTCAGGGCATTGGCCTGCCCGCCGTTAGAGGGGCGAGACCGCGCTGCATTAGCCGCTGCGGCATTGGCGTCCTTGTTCTCGTTTGCAGCTTGGGTATTGCGGCGCAGCGCGTCCGTTGCACCGTTCACCGCCGGCGCGATACGCCCAAATTCCTGCGTGACCATGGGCGTCACCGCTTCCATGCCGCGCATTTCCATCGTTACCGCAGCCGCAACTTTATCGAAGGCAACGAAGTCAGCGCGAGCCTTGCCGACGGCCGCGTCCATCTGTGCAATCGCCGGGGCAGCTTTATTGGCGCTGGCCGCCAGAGCAGCGGTGTTGCGATCGATAGACTGAAGAATGGCCGTGATGCCCGACAGGGACGCCTGCATGTCCCGATAGGCCTTACTGACGCCATCAGCGCCTTTCTCGGCCTTGCCCGACGTCGCGACCAGCTTGTCGAGGTCGTTTGACGCCTTGGTGGCTTGGCTGCTGTCGATCGAAAAGCCGAGTTGAGCCATGGGTTGCTCCCTGAATATGCGTCGGATAGCCTGCGCGCCTCACTGGAGGGGCTAAAAGCATGTGGTTTAGGGGGTTGGTTGCGGCTACGTGCGTAGCCGTATTGGCGGCCATAGGATTTTACTTTTGGCGCGATACTCAGGACCGTTCTTTGGCAGCGGCACACCAAGCCGATCTGCGCGATGCAGCGCTAACGTCTGAATGTAGGCAAATGCTTGCAGACCTGGTCGGCGGACAGGATCGGGACCTGACCCTTGGGCACATCTTGGTGTGCATAAAAGGCAAGTATTTTTCGGTTGCTGACCTAAGAAGTAGCGGCATGGCTCCTATTGCGGATCAAGTCGAAAAACACATCACAGAGTTCGGCCTCGATTGAGGCAACACCGACTCGACTCTCTCCCTCCGCTCTGATCTTTTCTCCGGGTCAAAACTTGGGGGAATGAAATGGAAGACCGCGAAGCTCTGAAACTCGCACTTCAACAAGCGCATAGTCTCACGCTTGAACTTGCGTCCGAAAAGATATTCGTCAATCTCGCTTTTCAGTTGATCCTGAAAAGTTCAGGGATGGGGAAGGATGCGCTTGAGAGACTTGCGAACGGAGAACTTAATTCCGAAGATCCGAACGCAGTACTCCTCGCCGGGATCGTTCGCGAGCGCAGCAAAGTGATCCTGGCAAGCCTGTAGACGCCGCCAACTGGGACTGGTGTCTAAGTCCCGCAGCCAAATATCAATCGGCTGCACAAATTCAGCCTTCATACTTTCCATAGCCATCTCCATAAAAAAGGGCCGCTCTCATGAGCGGCCCTGATTGCTTGCCTTAAGTCGCGGGTTTGTAGATTGCGCCGACATTGAAGAGGTAGTCTGAAACGGCCTCTTTGAAAGCAATGTCACCAGATCCGAATTTCTCGACCGTCTGGCACGCCGCTTCGATGGCTTCTGGCGTCGGACTGCCCTTATGAAATTCGAATGCCAAGGCGGTCGGGAGTAGTTCAGTGCCAGGAACGTGCAGGTACACGTAAACACCCCCGTCCTCCATGGTGCTGAATAAGCGCGTCATTTCCGCATCAGCACGACGCACTTGAATGGAAACGATCTCGGACATTACGCCGCAACCCCAATATCGGCCTTGAGGCGATCGATAACGCCCGCGCCCCACATGAGCTGTTTGATCGGCACGCCGGTCCCATGATGCTTGCCCGTGTCCTTGAACACCCCGCCCGCATTTTGGCCCTTGTCGGTCAATTCGTAGTAGATATGGCCTTTGCCGTCGCGCCCCGGAACCTGATAGCCGTGGACACAGAGCAACTGGTTGACCTTTTGGCCGGACATCCCGAGGCGGACGCCGATGCTGGTGGGCGTCAGATCAGGCTCATTGGCTGCTGCATCGATATGAGTGATGCCAAGCACGCCCATAAGATCGACGCCGGTCATACGCTTGGTGGCCTGATTGGCCGAGATGGCCGCCTGGTTGCCCTTGACGCCGCAGTCGCGAAGGATGCCCATGAACATCTTGTGCTGAAGCCGGGTTTCGCGGAGCATTCCCGAATTGAGCGGTGACAGCTTCGTTACGGTTTCCACCAGCTTTTCTACGGCGAAATAGCGCTCGATCATTTCCCCCTGCACTTCCCAAGCGCGGTCATCGGTCATCGGCTTAACCAGCTTGAGATAGCCGCGCCGGGTGAGGACCGTGAGCCCACGATTGGGAACATCAATGCCAAAAGTACGGAATGCGTCCTTTTGGATTGCGGGGATCAGGAAGAAATCCTCACCTTCAACGAAGCGAGAGCGGTTCTCGGTGAAGTTTCGCTTGGCCGTGTCTTTGGGTCGCTGGTGGACGGTATCTACCATCGCGAACGTGACAACCGCGTCACCTTTGTAGGTGATCTGCTGGATGTCAGTGTCAGCGATGTGGACAACGGGGGCGGAAATGGTGTTTGAGTGTTCTGTCAAGTCGGGCTCCTTCTAAGCCTGGGTTGAAACGAACCCGCGTTTGATGCGCGGGGTAGGACACTGGCTGGCGGGGCTCTCGGCCAAGAGATTTTGCCCCGCCGCCAGACTGAACGGCTTGCACCGCCCAATTCCATTACAAACTGCCGCTACTTTAGCAACTTAGTTCAGAACGAAGTAGCAACGTCGCTTGTGAACTCCTTCTATCCCCACGTAAATACCGATTGGTTAATCCCCGTTAACCTTGTGCGAATTGCCGCTGTTAACACTGTGAATTATGGGGAAAATGGTGATTTTTAGTGAGATAGCGGGATGTCCCAAGAAACCCAGGACTCATCTTCGCTGCTGTTGGGATCGCGTAAGACCAGCGCTTCGGCCAACTCGCCGTCCTCGTGCGTGGTGAATTTCCCAGTCCAAGAGCCCGGCCGCAGCTTCCGCATGGACTTGGTGAGTTCGGACAGATGATATTCGGCGACCGCCCTTGAGGGAGCGGTATCAAGCCAGTTTTGCAGATCGAATTCGACTTCCGGTTGCGGTTCGATGGCCAGAACTGGCGTGGCGACGACGAGTCCAATAAACGGGAATGCCTTGATGAGAAGGCGGCGGGTAACGTTGGTCATGCCACTTCGTCCAGTTCAGCTTCGGCGCCGCCGTCGAATACCGGGCTATCGGGGTCCGGGATGCAAAGTGGGAAGCCACGATCCCTTTCGCCATCGCGGAAAAAGCGGCGAAGATCGGGATCGCTGAACAGGTCTGAAATCAATACGGAATGGATTTCCTGTTCATGCAATTTGGATTGATGCGGTATAATGCGAGTAGCCATGATCGAACCTCAAACGTTCGGTTTCGGTTAGGGCCGGAGAAGAGGTACGAACTCTTGCTTCGGCCCGACTTTTATGGCACACCTAAATTATGTCGTCAACAATAAATGTAACACCTAAAAAGCGCGGGCGCCCTGCTACAGGGAAGCAACCGCACGTCAGCTTGCGCTTGGCGCCCGCGACTATTGCGGCGCTGGATGCCTTTCGAGATAACAACCCGGAGGCTGCCTACGCTAAGTCCCGGTCTGAACTGCTGCGAGTCATTATTGCAGACTGGCTCATTGGGAACGGCTACCTAAAGCCCGAAGACGATGAGACCTTCCCGAAATGACCGCCGCTAAGATCGAGCAAATCAAGCTCACTGCTGCCCTGCTCAATTCCCTGTCTTCGGGGACTATTCTTGCCGCTATCGTGGCCCCATATATTGGGATGGGAATGGGCACCCTTTCCGCCAAATCGGATCTTCTGAACCTTCTTGGCCTGTCGGGGTTTGGATTCGTTATCGGGATTGTGCTACATTTGGAGGCCAGGCGCGGCCTGGCTAAGTTGGAGAAGCTAGATGACTGACGCTGTTTTTTGGCTGTGGGGCCCGGTCTTGCTCCTGTTGGTAGTCGGGCTCGGCTTCGTGTTGAACCATCGCGACTGAACATATCCCGCGCATCTAACCCCGGCCAAGGTCGGGGTTTTTCTTTGCCTACCGGCCCATCATGCCTGGCCCAAACTCCGAAAGACCGCCGGGGTCGGGCGAACCTTCGCTCTTACCGAACACCGATTGCCACATATCCTGCTTTCCAGCGAAGCCCACAAGGATGGCGTTCACGTCAGCCGCAAGCGCCTGTTCCTCGCTCCACCCCAGCCAGCCAAGGGCGATCTCGGCCAGTCGGTCGTAGAAAGCGTCGATGGCGATTACTTCGGAGGGTTTTCGTCTCCCTCCCCCCCTTCGTCTTCACCCGCGGGGCGGCCACCATTGGCGAGGATGACGAGATACCTCGTCACTGGAACAACGAGGCTGCCGACGCCCGTCTCATAGACCATATCAGGCAGCGCGGTCTGAGCCTTCGCATCCCACCCCAGCCCAAGACCCACCACCGAAGTGATGACGTCGATATCGAAGTTGGACACGGACTGGATGGCGGCGCGGATGCCGCCCGACTGCCGGGAGATGGTCTGCGCAGCCTTCAGATTGGGCTTGAGGACAAACGTGTTGCCGCCAATGGCGATTTCCACATTTCCGGCGCCGAGTTTTGCTTTTGTCATGTTGTTTCCTTACTCGGCGATGACGGCGGAGGTGGCGGTGCTGACCGCCACGCCGGTGCCGGCTGTATTCGTAGCCGTGACAATGACGCTGATGGCCTTGCCGATATGCTCGTCTGTGAGGTCCAGCGTCGAAGCGGTTTCGCCGGGCAGGCTCTCACCAGCCGCAATCCACTGATAGGCGTAGGATGGCGTTGGGACACCCGTCCAAGTGCCAGTCGAAGCGTTGAGGGTTTCGCCTTCCTGCGCCGTGCCGGTGATCGTCGGCAGAACCGTGTTATTCGGCACGGCACCAGCGCCAGCGGCGGTATTGATGAACTCGCCAAAGCTGTTGCCGACGCTGAACTGGCGCTTGGCGACGTTGTTTGGCCCCGTTCCGTTGACACGGCCGAAACCCATCAGCGGGCCGCGGATATAGGACACGTCGCCGTTCCTCCACTGGAAGCGGACATTGTATTCCGCTTGATTGGTAGGCACGCATGCCACTCGCACCGCGGCCTGGCCGGGATCGCTCGGCTGATCAGCGCAGGTGATCTGCGCCATGCCGCCGTCGGTCGAGCCCTTGAGGTGGCGAGTACGCGCATCACCAAGACCGGTGAATGGGACGTCCGTCGCGGTGTCGCCAAAATCCGAAATGGTTTCGGTCTCCGCGATCGGCAGATAGGTATCGGCCGCGAAGCCCGCGATGATGTCCTCATTGTCCCCGGCGAAGTCGATAGCCGCAGAGGTGCCGAGGGACACAACCGTTCCAGCCAGCGTGTAAAGGGCCATACTGGCCTCCTGTGGTGAAATGCCCTTGCCGAAGGGGCGGTGAAGGCCAGAGGACGGGCTAGGCCCAAGCCTCGAAATCTACGATGATCGGGGTGCGCCAGCGGACTTCCTCTGCGTCGGGATAGCCCTCGGCTACGTTCGGATGTTTGGTGACGCGGAGGGTTGCGCCTTCGTAGGCGATCTCGGTGTCCGTTTCGAAGTGGGCGGCGATCAGGCCGGCCGTATCGCGCGAGCCGACCGAGCCCTGATTGAGCGGCGTGCAGAGCGAGATCACGAAGAACCCGCTGAACCGATGGGGATCGGTAGACCCGATGAAAACTCGCTGCGGATCATTCGGGCTGTGCTGGACGCGAATATAGCTGGGTGCCTTCGATGCGCTCCCAATCGGATAGACCAGCCCAGGCCAGACGATGGGCAACTGCGCCGGTAGCGTCATGGCTTGGATATGGGAGAACAGGGCGCTTTCCAGCTTTGCCTCAATGGTATTGAGCGCCATCAGCTTCCCCGCATTCCGGCCACCTTGGCCTCATTGCGCGTGACGATTTCTTGCCAGTGGGCGGCGGCTTTCTCGACAAACAAATAGCCGCTGAAATTGCCATGGCCATAGTTCACCGCGGCGGCATAGGCTGCGGTGAAGCCTAGATATAGCGTTTCGCCCAGTTCAGCGCCGGTGATCGATAAGATGATTGCGGCCTTTTCGTCCGGGATGTCTTTATGCAACACTGGGTTGATCATCGGCATCTGGGAGGTGCTGGCCCGTAGCGAGCGGCGAAGGTTGCCGAGTTGAACCGGCATCCATCCGCCCACACCCGCCTCCGGCGGAGGCCCTTTGGATGGCCCCTCAAGCAGCACTTCCTCCACTAAGTCTTGAACTGAATAGCGGAAGATCGACAAGGCATCAGCCATCAGGCCATCCGCGCCGGCGCGAACCTCAGCGGCGAAGTTGCTCATCGCAGCGCCCGCTCAAACCGCAGCCGGTAATTCGGATGGCAGCGGCAATTAATCAGTTCGGAGGCCGGCGCCCCGAGCGATCGGTCGCCGGGATAGCGCAGCTGCGCGCCGGAGAACGACATGAACGGAGTGTCGAGACCGGTCACGATCTTTCCATGAAGCGCCATATGCGTGTCGCGCGTGCGGTCACCCGAGGTCGCGCGCCATTCCTTCTCTAGGTCGGTTACCGGGTTCAGCCCCAGTCGTTCTATCGTCTGGCGAAACCCCTCATGGTGCGCCGTTTCCATGGCTTCCATGGTCTCTGTGCGGGCGATGACCTTGGCGCGGGTTTCCAGCAGCTTGTTGGTGTGGAGCGTAGAAATCTTGTCGATGCTGTCCGCGTCCAGTGCTTTTCCTGCGCTGATAGCCTTGGCAACCTGGCGATCAAACCGGCGCGGCGTCGAGCCATAGCGCGGCTTAAGTTCGCCTGTTTCCCTGTCCTTGACGAAATATTCGCTGATGCGGTCTGGATCGGCCAAGATGCGGCGCAGCTCGGCGCGCTGATCTGCCTGGGGAGAAGTCAAACCGATCGCCCCGCCCTCACGCGCACCGGTTACGCGGTTCTTGCGGCCCGCCAGATCAACGGCAATAGCTTGCGGCCCCTTGCCTTGGCCCAACCCACCCTCAATAGCCAAGCGGGCAGCCTCGCGGGCGTCGTCGGTGATGCCCTGGATCAGCGTCGAGCTGTGTTCGCGCGCCCATTCTTCTGCGACAGGATCACGAACATCGAAACGCAAGATAGCGCGGTTGCCTTCCGGGTCTCTCAAAGCCGGCATATTCCCGACGATTGCGACACCACCGGCATTGAACGCCTGGACGATAGATGAGGCCAGCCCGCCAAAGGCCGCTCGCTCAATGCCAAGCGCATCAATGGCGCCCTGAATGTCATTCTTCTCCAGCCGCACGATGATGACTTGCAGCACGATCTTACTCAGCACGTCCCTGACGGCGGCAAGAAACTGCGCGCGAATCTGCGGCTCCCACTCTGCGGTCAGGTTGATGATCTGCTCGCGAGGGGTGAGGCGCTTCAGCATGGATCAGCCTCGCACGATGGCAGTATGAACAACTTTCACGCCAGCGCCTGGCGTCGGATCGGTGGCGATGATGGTTGCGGCCCGGCTGTCGATGACGATGGTATCCGTCATGGCTGGCGTGATTTCTATCGCCGTGGCCGGGACCGAGACGCCATTGATGTGGGTGCGCTGCGCAATGACACCGAAGGTCACTTCGTCGTCGGTCGAGCGGATGAGCGTGTTGGCGAGGTGCTTTTCGTCCACCCGCTCCACAGTCGCATCGAGGCGGTAGGTGGTGGTCACGGTTGAACCGGGAATCCATGGCGTGGCCGGATCGGCGGGGACATTCTCCGAGCGGACCAGTAGCACTTCGCCTTGGGCGAACTTTGCCATCAGAGCGCCGGCCCTGCCCTGCATTCTGGTATAGTCAAATCTACGAGCCATTGAGGCCTCCGGCTGGTCAGACTACGAGGATGGCAGGAAACCCGCCTACGGGGCTCAGGAACGGCGCCAAGAGGCCTTCAATGTCGGATATGATGGGGATCATCCCTCCGATGCCGCTGGTGTCGGACGATGCCTGATACTCGACCTCGATCTTACCGACCTTTTCGCGCTTCACCACGTCGATGCTCGACCCGATGGCAGATAGGCTGCCTGGATCGACCGCTTCTTGGTACGCGGCCTCATATGACGCCTTGATCACCGCATCGGGGATGATGCTGTCGCCAATGGGCTGGTTGTAGGCGTAGGCTCCAGTGCGGGGCCATGAGCGTTCCTGCTCGAACCCGCCGGTTGGAATGCCGCTGAACCGAGCGCCATAGACGCCGTCGATATAGGCCGCGCCACGATTGCGCAGCACTGCGGCCGACGGGGCTTCGGCAGGCAGCACATAGCCATTATCCGTCAGCCAGATATCAAAGGCGACGTCGTCACCGTAACCAGCCATTTGACGCCCCTATTATGTATGGTACAAAAGACGAACCCGCCGAGCATTGGAGTGCTCAAAGCGGGTTCTAACCAAGCCCAACCTTTGGAGAGGTCGAGATGGCTAATTCCCGTATATGTTCAGTCGCGGACTGCGGCAAGCGTCACCACAGCAACGGATATTGCAGGCAGCACAGTCGCCGATGGCTAGACCACGGCGACCCTCTGGCCGGCAGGGCTGCAAACGGCGAGCCGAAAGCGTGGCTCGAAGCACATGTGGCCCATGCAGACATTCACGAATGCCTCACATGGCCTTTTGCTCGGACCGACAAGGGCTACGCCAAGTTTGGTAACAACGGCGCCTACCAAGCCATGTGCGAGATGGCACACGGCCCCCGCCCTTCACCCCTGCACGAGTCCGCCCACTCATGCGGACACGGCCCGGACGCTTGCGTTAACCCCCATCACTTGCGATGGGCAACCCGACAAGAGAATACGGCTGATCGGGTAGAGCACGGCACATTTCCAGTCGGCGAGAAGTGGTACAGCGCCAAGTTCACGACCGTTGAGATCGAACAGATCAGGGCTATCGGCTACAGCATGAAGCAGGCCGACATCGCCGAACTATTTGGCACCAGTCAGAGCCACGTTAGCCGCATCATTCGAGGCGAGACCAGAACGGACGGATAAGTCGTCACCGTATCCGGCCATAAGGCCTCCTATAGTGGGGGTTAGAGAACCCTGTTCGACTGGATATCGTCCAAGTCCCATTCCCACAGCGCGGCGGACCCACCGGGCTTGAAAGTGAGAAACTTGCCTGCCGTGACGCCGTTGAGGATCACGTCATAGGTGCCGTTGGCGTTGAACAGCGGGCCGCTGACGCCGCCGACAGTGAGCGTCGCTGAACTGGTCAGATCACCACTCGCGGTCGAGGCTGCTTCCTTGAGCTGGAACTGACCGCCAAGGTAGTTCTTCACCGTGAAGCGTAGGCGATAATCGCCAGATACGGGGAACGGGATGGCCGCGCCCGCAGCAAAGAAATTCGTGTTCCGCGACATATGGATGACGCCGCCCGTCACCTGCACATAGGCGGCGCTGGAACCGGGCCATTGCGCCGGAATATCGCAGGCATGGTCGGGGAAAAGGTCTGGACCGTAGTTCTGAACGATGGTGGGAACCACGACGCCATAGCGCAGCGGCAGGGACACAGTATCGTTGTCGACCAGCACCTTGGTATAGTCGATATCCATGGTGCCATAGCCGTAATAGAGCAGCGGCGAACCAGCGACTTCCGCATCTAGCGTGAAGCTGATGTGGGTGGCATCCACCCTGGCGCCCGCGGACATGGTGACGGGCGTTCCGGCGTCGGTCATCACGAATCCCAGAATGCCGGTTGTCGGAGTGAAGTCGGTCCCGCCATCGTGCGCAATTTCAGCCACAACGGTGGTGCCGGTGATGGTGGCCGAGACCAGCCTCGGCCCGAGTAGACCTCCGGATACCGTAGCCCCGACCGCTGCTGCGGCGGCGCGGGCCGAGCGTGGCGCATAGTTCACATAGCCTTGTGGTAGCAAATGCGGCCCGCCATCACCTTCCTGATCATATTTCTCCGGGGCGATGGAGATGTAGTCGATCTCCTCGGCCAGCTCCTGCTGGATGCGGCGAACCTGATTATAGCCGGTTTGCGAGCCGGCCCCATCAGAGCGAGGCCCGATCGGATTGATGACTACTTTCATCTCTGGATAAATCGCCCGCATCATGCCGAACAGCACTAGGTGGCCGTCCTTCCACTTGACCTGTTTGGCGGGGTCGTTGAGCTTGCCAGCATCCCCTTCACCCTGATCATGAATCGCCGCGACAATGCTACGTCCACCGGCGACCACTGCAGCAGCAGAGGCCACCCAGCTATCCATGCTGGGACCGGCCAAGATATTGTCGGGGTCGCTGTCGTCGAGCCAGTATGGATCGGTTTCGGCGTCGGTAACGTTCGATCGCAGGAGCGCGCTGCCGTCTGTCGCGCCTTGGGCCATCGTCGCGTTGCCGTAGATCAAGGCGTTGAGCGCCCCTTCGAATTCGGGCCGCGCGTACTGGTAGAGACGGACCCCATTCGACTGGCCAGAGGTAATGAACGATGGGGTGGACACCCCACCTCCCCCACCCTGCATAAACGGCAATGCCGCCTCAGGCCGCCCAACCGAGTTGAGCACCACGGCATCAGTCACGATACGAATCGGGATGCCGTCGGCTGATTCCTCGACGATCATCGGGTCCGACAGGTAGCCGCCCGGCATCATACGGGGCCCAGTGGATTCGATCACCGGCAGCGCATCGACAAGCCGGCCACCATAGGTGGCGGTGACCGTCGCGACCGTGCGGACCTTCGTGGGGGCATCCACGATCAGACCTTGTGTGTCTTAGGGGAAGCCTTGTGAGCGCCGCCCTTCTTACCATCACGGTCATGGTCGGGCGGATCGACCTCGGAAATTTCAATGTAGGGCGATGCGCGTAAGGCATCTGCATCATACGCGCCGAGTTCCGCGGTGATCTCGCCATAGGCGGGGAGGATCGCCGGGCCGTTAAGAGTGGCCACGTCCAGCGGAATGCCGGAAAGGTTCTTGATCGTGTGCGCCATGAGATACCTCGGAAATGGAGAGAGGCCCGTCCAGAAGTGCCGGGCGGGCCGTAGTCGCTTTGCCGCTTACGGAGCGGGCAAAATGCCATCGAGATAATAGAACGTTGCCGTCGTCTGCAGGTCGATGCCGCCTGTGCGGAAGATGCCGGGAACCTGCCAGTTAAGCGGGCCGTCCTGATAGACCGGCAAGAACTGGTGAGGCATCGGCAGATTGAGCTTCACGTAGTTCTCGTCGTTCTTGTAGGCGACCAAGCGGCCGCCGCCAGTGACAGTCTGTGTCGAAGCAGTACGCAGGAACGGGACGCCGCGGATAGTCAGCGGGCGGCCCGTGGTCAGCGTGTAGACGTTGGTCTTGAGCAGCCACGACAGGATCGTGTCGTTGCCCAGGGCATTGAACGGCGTCGAGGCGATGAGGTTATAAGCCTCGACCGGCATCAGCAGCGTATCCGCATATTCCAGCGTGTTCGTTGCGATATTGGTGCCGGTCAGGGCCTGGTTCACATCGCGCAGGATCTGAGTGGCGGCTTTGGTGACAGTGCCGTCGTTGGCGATCCAGTGACGCGCCGAACCGGTGCCGTCATTGGTTGCCGCAACAGGCGTCACCAGAGCGTTGTTGACGAGGCCCGCCTTACCCTTCTCGGTGGAGCCCGTAATGGTCAGGTCCCACATGAACTTGGTGTAGGCGAGCTTGGCAGCGCGAGCGCGGCGGGCAGGAAGCCCGGCACCGATCTGGATGGCGGTATTCACTTCCTCGATGTTGTACTGGTAGCCGATGGCGGCCAGGTGGAAGGCGCTCTGCTGCATGGCCTGCCCGACGTCAGCCAGGGGAATGTCCTTGGCATAGCCGGACTGCCACTTGGCAGCGCCGGTGAGGTCGGAGGTATAGGTCAGAACGCCGGGCGACCAGGCGGGGCCGGTGGTATCGACAAAGACCAGCCGGCCAAAGTCCCAGTCGGGAAACCGGGCCTCGTAAACCTGCTGGTTGACCTTGAAGGCCTGCGCCTGGATGAAGGCGAGGGCCTGCGCGTCGTTGATGATGGTGTTCATGCTGCGCGCTCCTTACGACGCGACCGACAGCGACGGCACCGGACGGCGATAGCGGACGACGCCCACCGAACCGCTGGTGCCTGCTTCGGCGAACTGTGCACCGGGAATGGTGGCAACCGTCGCGGACTGAGCCGCACCGGTCCAAGTGCTGTTGGCGAGATTGAAGCGCGCCTGGGCGCCCTCCACCACATCAGCGCCGAGCAGCACACCGATAACGCCCATGTCGCAGATCGGGACGTTCTCGTACTGCGCGTGGTTATCGCCGACATGTGGCTGGGTGACGCTGGCTTCGGTGATGCCGAGGATATTCTGCGCCGTGGCCGTCAGAATGACGCAGGTATGGCCAGAGGCACCCGGAACCGCCGGCACACCGAACGGGATCGCCGTGGCGCCCGAATTGGTGCGAGTGATGGTGTTCCATTCCTCCATGTTGGCGCGGCGGCCAACTGCATAGGCGGCAATGGTCTGCGAAAAGGTCATGGGCATGGCTTAAGCCTCCTTGCGCCAGGCGTTGAGGTCATCGATGCCCTTGGCCCAGGCGTCGTTGGCCTGGGTGGGAGCGTCGCCGAGCGGCTTGAGGCCGTCCTTCAGCACATCGCGGAACGGATCGGCTGCCTTCACGTCCTTGGCGATGGCCTTGAACATGCCTGCGATTTCCGCGTCAGAGGCGTCCTTGACCAGCTCGTCGCCGAGCTTGGCCGTGACGGCTGCCTTGCGCAGATCGGCATCGGACTTGCCATCAACCACGATCTTGGCGTCGATGGTCTTGACCACCGATACGAGGGTCGCGCGGTCGGCGACCATCTTGTCGAGATCGGCTGGCTTGATCGCCGCGTCCTGGGCCTTCTTGAGATCGGCCTTCAGGCCGCCGATCTCAGTGTCCTTGGCTTCGATCAGGGTAGAGTGCGCCGTCGCGGTCTGCGCGGCCTTTGTTGCCGCATCAGCAATGCGCTGCTGCAGCGTGGCGATGACGGTGGCGCCCTGATCGGTCACTTCGATCGGGATGCCATCGACGGTTACCGTCTTCATGGTCATTTGAGTTTCCTTTTCAGGGGTTGCGTCTTCGATTGGGGCAATGCCCCACTGCACACCGTCACCGATGCGAGCTTCTGAACCGGCCCGGGCTCGGTCTACGAGCGCCAGGTGGTTGATTTTTATGGAGCGCTGCTGCGCGTCGTAGGGCTGACCGTCGGCTGTAATGCCGGGCGTGAAGTCTAATTCGCAGACATAGCCAGCGGATAGTTCGCGCTTGCCGGATTCGAGCGAGGCAATGGCGCTGGCGTCCTTGAAGATCAGCGGCAGGCTGACCCACACGCCATCCTGCTTGGCGGCGGTGCTGACCTCGCCAACGGCCAATTCCTTCCAATTGTCTGCCGTGACGGCGACTGTGGGGTGGTTGACAGTGATGGGCGCATGGCTGAACGACTGCAGGCTGTCCTGCGCGAAGACCTGATCGGCGGCGCGGTAGACGCGGACCTGCGCCATCTCAGGCTTGCCGACCTCATCCCCGGTGTAGATCTGGATGCCCGTGCGCACGCACTTGGCCTCCGCGACCAGATAGCCGTCAGCGGTCCGACGCGGCTTACCCGCGACGGTTACAGCGTCGGTGAATTGCATAATGTGCCTCCCGGCTAGGCTGCCATTCGCCCGGCGGCTTTGGTCTTGCGCCAGCGACGATGGGCACGCTCGCCACCGGCACGGTTCTTGATGGCTGCAGGCACGCCGCGCCAATAGCGGACACGACCATCGGCACGGGTTTCGCGGATTGCCTTGTTCTCAACGGGCGCAGGGGCCTGCTGAGGTGTTTGGCTGGCTGGTGCACTGCGCACAACCACATCAGAACTTTGGGCCGTGCCTGTCGGGCCGTTCATAACGGCGGAGCCGGTCAACATCGCCGCTCCTGCCGCGAGGGCGAGGATCGCTTTCTTCATTCCGTGTCTCCATGGAAAAGGCCACCCGAAGGTGGCCTGATGAATTCGCTACTGACGCTCGGTCTAGGCGACGTGCTTCCATATCTTTCGGCGCTTTATCGCCCCGACCGTATAGCCGGAGACGCCATAATCTTTACCGATCACTCGGTGCTGCCGTCCATCAGCGCGGATTGCCCGCACCCTGTCCGGGTCGAGCTTGGCGAAGTGATGATCTACACCGTCGCGCGTTCTGCCCCTGCCCTTCGTGGCCATGTCGGACATGTTGGCATCGTGGTCACCAAGGAACAGATGCTCGTGGTTCACGCATTGCGGTGTGTCGCAACGGTGAAGGACTTGGCGATCGTCGTCTATGGGGCCGTTGGCGAGCACGTATGCAACCCGATGGGCTAGAGCCAGCCGACCCTCAACACTGATCAGCCCATAGCCTTGCTTGTGCTTATGACCTGTCCACAAGTGGCAGCCATTCTCTGCGACCGTGAAGCGCTTGCTGAATCGAACATCTACTGGCTGACGTTTATGCGCCCTTGTGGCGCATGCCACGGTGCAGAATTGGCGCTTGGCCCAGCGAACATTGCTCTCGCGGTGCGCACGATAAAACGGTGCTCCGCAGTCTTCACAGATTCGCATCTCGGCTGTATTGGGTAGGGTATCCATCTTCGATCCTTCCATGATCGGTGTGGTCAGGCCCCTTTCGATGTTGAAGCATCGTTTGGGGCCGTTTTGATTCTACCCTATTCCTCAGTTGGATCAACCTTTTCCGTCGCTGGCGGGGCCATTGCGGCCTCTACATCTGCGGGGTCTTCCTCTTGTTCGCTTAAGGCTCCGTACTTCTCGATTGCCGCCTCCAGCCCACTCAGCGAGCCATCCTCGACCAGTTCATTGACCAGGGCGTCGGACAGCGCATCGATCGGCATCAGCGGCGGGCTGGTGCCCGTACCGGCGATAGCGCGGGCGGCGTCCGCCTTCATCTTGAATATCTCGGCGCGCTCTTTTTCGGACATCGAGTAGAGCGGGCGCCACGAGTAATAGATGCTCGGGTCACGCGAGCCCAATGCAGATCGGATGATCACCTCGTCCAAGCGGTGCAATTGGGGCTGCAGTTCTGTTCTCTGGCGCGCTGACACGTTGTCGTAGTAGCCATGCAGGGCGCTCTCGCCATTGCTGCCCAAGCCGCTAGGCGCGTCCTGCAGCAGCCTCATCAGCGTAATGTCGGACGCGCCGGCCGCGATCTTGAGATACTGCTGCATCAACTCGGGGAGCTGGGCGAAGCTGATTTGCTTTTGCTCCCACTTCTCGCCCAGTGCGGTATCTCCATTTGCCCCATTGCCTTCGAGCAGCACCAGCCGGAACATCGACTTGATCGTGTTGGCATAGGCGAAGCGATCGGTGACGCTCTTGGTGCCGGCCTCGGTGGAAAGTGCCTTGGACAGCCCCGGCATATAGATGATGTCGAGCTTCAGTTCAGGGATCAGCGAGGCGATATGCTCTTGCGTGCTGGTCGCATTTTGGATGGCCGAATAGACTTTCTGCAGGATGCTGTCGCCCCATTGCGAGGCGTCACGGGCGTTCCTGTCGAGGATTTCGGCACCGATGAACCGAACAATCCGCGAAGGATGCACGCGCACCTGGGCAGCGCCGTTCTGGCCCTGTAGCTCATAGTATTCAGGCTCATCATAGTATGGACTGATCACATCGCGGATGCGCTGGCCGGCGGTCACTTCACCTTGGGACAGCACGTGCAGGTATTCCAGGCTGTCCTTGCCCACACGGTCTAGGTCGAGTTCATCGGCGGGATTTTGACCCTTAATCCCGATGAATATGCCGGCCCCACCTTCGAGCCGAGCGAGCTTCAGCGCCTTGTTGATCTTGATCAGCAAATTAATGCGAGGCGCCTTTTCAAGCGCCTCAATGGCTTCGATCTGGTCGCCTTCAGCCTGCCACTCGCGACCCTCACGGGTCATATCGTTGGGGATGATGTCAACGATCTTGGAGGCCAGCCAGTCCTCCCGGTACATGGCATGCAGCTCCTGGGGCTGCACCAGGCTCAGCATGTAGGTATTGCCGACCTTCTTATCGGAGTTGCCGCCGAGGCCGGTAACGAGGTTCGCGAGGCGATCGAGAAATAGCACTATGCGACCCCCAGCATTCCGTAGGTGAAACCAATCGGCATTTTGATGTTGTCCGCCGCGATCACCGCGTCAGCCAGGTTGTGCGACTTCACGCCCAAGTCCTTCTTGAGCTTGAGCTTCGGCACCACGCGCTTCTTGCCCTCACTCTCGACCCACCATGGGACGCAAAGCTCGGTGAACAGTGCATCGAGCTTTTCCTTGCCCATGGTGCCGGAGAACGACAGCACGTCCTCTGGCTTGATCGACTGCCCCCGCGTCACCGCGTTGAACGTCAGCATTGCCCTGCGGGCCGTATTGGCCCAGGCCTGAGCCTTAAGATTGAGATATTCCGCCCGGTTGAGCGGGCTATTGCCATTCAGCGGGTCGCTCGGCGCGTCTGCGTCCATGACCGCGCCGCCGGCGTGGAATGCGTAATGCTCGACCTTGGCGCCTGCTGTTTCGTTTTGCTCATCGATGTAGCCGCCAACGAAAGCACCGACGCCAATGGTGTCATATGACACACAGGCCCCGGCATTCTTCGCTCTGGCCCATACCCGCTTGGCGTTCTGGACCAGTTCATCCTTGCCCGAGGCCCAATCCTCGGCATCGGCGAAAACGCCATCGATCTTGTCAGCCGTGGCGCACTTATCCTCGCCATCATCGGCAGGGTCGAAGCCAATGACGTTCCTGCCCGTGAGAGTCAGCCCCAGTACCTTTTGGGCATCGACACAGGCATCGAGCCAGCGGCGCTTGAAAATCGAAAGCTCGCTATCCCCAAGGGGCACACCACCATAGACGTGCTCGAATGTCTCCGGGTCGCGCTCCCGCATCGCGGCAATGTCGCGCAGCGCCTTCTGCGAGAGGAACGGGTTTTGCGTGTAGTTGATCTGATGCACCACCGTATGGGGTGGCGTGTTGACCACGAAATTCTTCCACACATAGTCGGTGACGAACTTCGGGTTGAATAACAGGATCGCCAGGCTGTCTTCTTTGCGGATAGTGGGGCCAATGACAATCCACTGGTCCTCGGTGAGCTTTTCGGCCTCTTCGACCCAGAGAATGTCCACATCGGACGTGCCTTTGATGTCTTCAAGGTTTCGCTCGATGCCGTAAAAGATAAACTCCGAACCGGTCGCCCGGTGAATGATCGTGGTCTTCTGGATCTCGTATTCGGCAGCGAGCCCCAGGTGGTTGATCGCCCATTTCAGTTCGGTATAGACCGAGTCTTGAATGCGGTTTTGAAAGCGCCGGGTGCACAAGACGCGCATCCTGACGCCGACATGATCGACCAGCCGCACAAGCTGGCAGGCCGTATCTCTGGTCTTGGAGCTGGACCGCCCTCCATGAAGGACGGCAATGTCCGCCTCTCCAATGAAGACTTGTTCCCAGAAGTCGAACAGCGCCGGATTTGTGAGGTAGGTGCTTTCCTCTAGCTCTTTTCGCCGCGAAGCCGTTGACGCCATGTCCTGTCTTCCGCCTGCTCCCAGCCACCTGGCTCACTAACCTCTGTCTTGGCGGGAGCGTGGCTACCTTGCATCTTGTTCGCCTCAGCAATGGCAGCGATGGCAACGCGCGGGTCGGAATTGGCCTGGGCGTCATGGATCGTCTTGAGAGAAATCAACCTGTCCGCAGCGGTCCATTCCGCCTTCTCAGCAGCCTTGCCCTGAAGCTCAACAACCCGAGCTGCGATGTTCACATTTGTTGACAGGCGCGATGCGGCCGACCGGCTGTCCTTGTACCCCGCAGCTATATAGGCTTCGGACGCGCTATTGCCCTTTGCCAGCGCCTGGGCGAAGGCTTCATGACGCTGGTTTGGGAGGATGGGCATGGCGACAATCTATGAAGAGTTGATCGGGCGATACGAGCAGACGATCGTCGATCTGCAAGACGGCATTGATCAGATGAAGGCCGGGAAGTTCCGCTTGTGGCGATCTGAAATTGGCTCTCCACAACGGGATATCACCGCAGAGGCGATCGAGCGGGACCTACAGACCATCGCCGTACTATCCGAAATAGTCGCAGCATCGCGCTCGAAGTAGTAGCCGTTCAGAATATGCAGACCCCGGACTATGGCCGGTCCGGGGTCTTCTGGTTCTTCCGCCGAGGCGGTTCGCTAGCTGTTATGCCGCTGCGGGTGCGGGATCGATCTCGTCGGGCTGGACTTCGTGGATCAGCAGATCGCGGGTGCTGTGGACGTGGAAGGTGCGTTCGGTGTCCTTCTCGACGATCTCGACACTGCCCTGATGGTCGGCCTCGCCGGTCTTCGGATTGATCGGCGTCACGCGGACGGGCCAGCCGTGGTTGGCTTTCACGACAACGGTGGTGGTCATAGGATTCTCCAGATGAAAAAGCCCCACTCGATTGAGCAGGGCTGATGTGATCGAGCGGGCGACTGAGGTGTAAGGCCTGGGGTTGGTGTGCCGCGCTCGATGGGGACCGACCATTTTGCTGAGGTCGGGAATATGGTGGGTATCGAAGCGGGCCGGGCTGTGGCCGGCTGGCGGCGTTGTCGTGGCCGCTAGGTCGGGACGCAGTTTCCGGTCACGCGCCCTGTACTGTTATCCTGCGCTTCCATCAGCGCCGCCGCTTCGATCTCTTATGCCCATGAGGGGCGGGCAGGATTGAGGCCGGTCCTGCCGCTTTGCCTCTTGGACACTACGGCTTCCACACACCTCAAACTGGAGCGGCCTGTGAGACTTGAACTCACCTCAAGAGCTTGGAAGGCTCTACTCGTCCCTGACGAGGCCGCAATGGGTAATTCTGTGCGCAAAAGACTTTGGGCGCGGAAGCGTGAACTCCATCCGCATAGGCCCGAAGGCAGCGTACCCGGAGGCACCCCCTTGCAGACAGCCCAAATCACTTGCGGGTATTTTTATGCTATTTAAGCCGCGCCTGCAAGCTCTTCGAACTGGCCCATCTCCAAATCCACAGGCGTATCGCGTCCGAAGATTTGGATCAGCACGCGCAGCCGGTCGAGCGACTGGATTTCATCTACGGTTCCGGGGAAGCTGGCGAATGGGCCATCGGTGATCCGCACCCTCTGGTTTTTCAGCCGGCGGCGCAGCGCGGCAAGCGTATTGCGGGTCGTTTCCCCTCGCGACCGGCGGGCCGCCGTGGTATCATCAAGGCGCATCTCGACCTGTGCTTGGCGCAGGCTCAGAACGTCACTGGCGCGTACGGGCTCTGCTTGGCGAGGACGGCCCGGAAGGATATCCTCGACGCCATTGCAGCCGCGCACTATCCCAAGCTGGCCTTCGTAGTCGACGCGCACGAAAAGGTAGCGACTGAACAGGCAAAGGGTGTTCACGATCACCTTGCGCTTGCGGCGGTTGAAGCTCTCCACCTTGTACTCCGGCAGATAGACCTCAAAGCCTGCGTGACGGATTTCCCGCTCCGCCTTGTGTTCGCACTTGATGTTGCAGCGTACCGCGTACCAGGCCATGGTGTATTGTCTCTTGTGGGAGGGAGGGGGATTCTCAGGCTGCCGCGAAAGCGTGGGCCTTTCGGATAGCGCGGGCGTCGAAAAGCGCATTGTGCGGGACATCGGAAACGTAGTCGTCCATGTCCGACGCAAGCTCGGAAGTGCATGGGAAACTCAGGCTTTCCGAGTGATCTTTCCCGCCAAAGCTGCTATAGAAATGGACGAGGTCAGTGTACCAATCGGCCACGATATTTGGCCGCTCGAACTGACCAAGGAAGTTGGCGAGGGAGACACGGAACTCCGCCCGCGAGTTGGCATAGATCGTTGGCTTAGCGGCGCTGATGATGGGGCGGACATTGTCCAGAACCCATTCGTCCCAAACGCGGGGCTCGGGTAGAACAGCATACCATTCCCGGCCATCTTCTGCCACAAGCGCCATCGAAATCAGGTCGCCGCCGAAGCCGTTAAATTCACAGTCGAGATACAGGTTCATGGCTTCGTCTCCTCCCTATCCTGGGGAGGGGTGGGGAGAGCATGGAGCGCCACAACGTTCGGCAGCGTCCCGTCCTCGCCCGCCTTCCAAACCGAACACAGTGCCGCCAGCCGCATGGCACCGGCATAGGTCACAGTCTGCTCCGGCAACATGTCCACGTCGTAGAGCAGGGACAGCAGGCCCGGCCGCGAGCTGATGAACAGGAGATACGGCTTAAGCAATTCGGTCACGCCTTCTTCACGTTCTGGCATTTTCATTCTCCCATGTAGGGGTTGGAGGGGGTCAGCCAGTCCTTCGGCAAATGCGCGCGGCACCAGGTTTTGAACCCATCCTTGGTCCTCTCGCCGAATACCGCCGGCAGAGCGCAGGGCTGGACTTCGCAGGTGCTGACCAAGGCCCGTGGCGTGGTCATGACGCCGTTACGCTCGATATCTCGGCCTGAGACGCGGAGAACGCTGGGCATCATGCGGCGGCCTTTCTGGCTTGCTCGACCACATCGGCCGGCGCCCTGCATCCGGGTTCGTCGGGCTTAGGACCAAGGCCGTGGGGCCAAGAGGCGCCGCCAAAGAACGCCTCGCACCAGGTCCGCCAATCTACGGCGCTGTCTGGCGCTGCCTGGCTGAACTTCATCCCCCCGTTGCGGCAGTAATCGACGGTGATGTTGTTCCAGTTTCTGGAAATCGCCAGCGTCACGGCCTCAACGGGGTTGCCGCCCTGAGACCGAACGGCCTGCAGCTCAACCACCAGTTCCTCGGCTGACGGCGCCGTCAGTGGCCGGCGCTTTTGGGCGAGATGATCCACCCAGCGCTTGGCCGTCATCGGGTCCAGAACGCTTTGGAGGACGATAGCAGGATCAGCGAACCGCTGCCTGCCGCTGGGGGGGCTATAGGGGGGGCTCTTAGGGTTAATTTCTTGGATAGGGGTCTGGGGAAAGGCTTCTTTATCAGGGATGGGGGAAACGGCGTCATTGTCCGTCACAGTGACGGTTTGTGACGTTTTGTTACGGCGGTAACGCTCCTGCCGAAGAGCGCCGGCCGACTTCTTGTCGCCAGCAGCCTGAGCCCCGACGATCGCGGCGCGCGTGATGATCTCTGCAGCGTCGATCGGATCGATGCCACCGGCCACAAGCTGCTCGATGAGGGCGCGCACTTCACTCAATTCTAGCCCCCTTCTTGGCATTGCAGGAGATACAGGCTGGCACGCAGTTGCTCAGGGTGTGTCGGCCGCCCTTGCTCCTGGGCTCAACATGATCAATCGTCATCGTCGGCACCTTGGAGACTAAGACGCGGTCGTCGGCCAACTCGCAGCCGCAATAGCTGCATTTTCCGCCTGTCTTGTTCCACACAGCTTGGCGAAAGCCGTCCCGCATATTGACTGGAGACGGCATGGACAATGCCTCGGCCTTGCGCAGATAATTGCTGGAACTCATGGCATATCCCGGATTGATGAGTGGGCGATCGAACACCACAGGCGCACATCGCTGGTTTCGCCGTTCCGGTTCTTGCGGATGAGGAAATCCATCGACCACCGAGCGGCCAGCATCTTGCCAGGGTCGGGGTTTGCCTCTTGGGCGAGGTAATACTCATCCCGATAGAGAAACCCGATCACATGGGCGTCTTGCTCGATTTCACCAGACCAGCGCAGGTCCGACATGACCGGGCGCTTATCGTCGCGCTTCTCAACCTCGCGAGAGAGCTGGCACAGCAAGATCACACAGCAACCCAGATCCTTGGCCAGCTCGCGGGCCCGGCCAGATACTTCGCCGGCCTCCGCCACCTTGTTGCCCTTGTACCGATCGGACGGCTTCACCAGCCCCATATGGTCGATGCAGATCACGCCAAGACGCACGCCGCCGGCCGCCATTTCGGCTTTGAGCTTCCGAGCCCGGCCGACTATCTCGGCAAAGGTCAGGCTGGAACTGTCGTCAATGTGCATATTGCCTTGATCAACTACGGTCTTGGCCTCGGCCAACATGTCTTGCTGATCGTCGCGATACTGGCCTTTGAGGATTGCGCCGAAGTGCGGGGCCTTGGTCGTGTTGCAGGCGTCGGCAATCATGCGGGCGCTGATTTCTTCCTTGGTCATTTCCAGGGAATAGATTGCCACCCCTACCCCGCTGGCGGCCGTGCAGCGCAGCGACGAACACATGAACGCGGACTTCCCCATGCCGGGGCGCCCGGCGATGACGTAGAGTTGCCCGGCCTTGTACCCGTTGAGCTTGTTATCCAGCACGCGCAGGCCGGTGGTGTCGCCGCGCATGCCGGTCCCGAGCCGGATATTCTCGAACAGCGCATCGGTCGCTTGGCGGATACTGCCGCCAGCCCGCTCGGCGCGTACGGCGCTGATGCTGTCCAGTTCCATGATGGTCTGGCCGGCGATGTCGTATGGGTCGGCGTCGAAGAACTCGACATTTTCGGTAATGGATTTGGAAATGCCAATGAGCGTGCGGCGGGCCCAGCGGTCTTTGAGCGCGGCAATGACGCCGCCAAGCATGTTGACCGGCACGCCATGGCTGCAGGCATTGGCATAGAGTTGGCCGCGGGTGATCCCGCCGCAGTCCTCTGGCAGCGCCGCCATCATTGCCGCCGTCGATAGCCGGTTGCCGGCGTCATGCACCTTCTGCGCCGCCTCGAACAGATAGCGCGCGTAAGGATCACTGAACCATTCGGCCTTTACCCGCGATACAATGCTCTCAAAGCTCTCGGGCGACAGCAGCACCGAACCGATCAGGGTCAGTTCTGCATCGACTTCCGACAGCGTAATTTTGGAGGCGGGATTATCCACGTGCGGCCTCTTTCTCGGCGGCGCTGCGCTTCGATTGCAGCCGGCGCACGATGTTCTTGGCGATGGGCCCAATGGGCTTAAAAGTGGTCGTGTCGTCCTGAACTTTTGAGGCCATCGGATTTCTCACTTTTTGAAGGTGATTTGTTAATAACTGCGTCGAAACACTAGAGTCTCGGCGCATCTCCCATCTGATTACTGAGGCGAGACTGAACCTGTGAACAGTGTGGACAACGGGGAATGTTCCCGATTTGTGTTGCTTGCCGCCAATGCAGCTAGATCGGCGTCATCTGATTTGCGTGGCAACTGCGGTCGGCGCGCATTGGGGTGACGAACGCCCATAAGGCTGGCCATGGCGCGAATAGAACCCGGCGGGGAGCCCGTCTGCGCGGCAATGATCTTCACTGGCGTGCCGGCCATGTACCCGGCCACCACGGCGTGATTGAGCGGCGTTGCCGGCCCCTTCATCAGGCGAACCCGGCGCGGGGAAACGGGCTTGTGTGGGATCAACCTGGCTGCGCCACGCTTCTTGACGATATAGATGATTGTCGAGTGGTCGAGGCCGAACAGCCGCGCCATCTGATGGAAGGTGCGGTTCCCGTGCGAATAGACCATCGCAACAGCATCGTGCCGGGCGCTTACGATGTGCGGAACACGGCAGCGCCCGAGAATATCCCGCGGACTAACGCCAGTGTGGGCAGCGGTGACCGATACCAAGAATTTCCACGATGGTGGCGCCAGCATGTTGAGAGGGGCGCCCAGATGGTCGAACGACGCCCATCCATTGGTCTTTATCGCCGTCCCTCTCTCTGAGGGTGTGGGGAGAGTCATGCTGCGAGCCGATCTTGTTGTTCTGCCCACGAGACAAGGCCATCAGCGGTCATCTTGCTGTAGCCGCGGGCCTGCCGCCGACGCTTGCGAGCGATGTGCATGGCGGCGCTGCCGGGACAGGGCTGCACCGGGAAGCGGGCGTTCTCTGCGCGGCGAATATCAAGCTCGGCAAATGCCCATTGTTGCGCTGTCATGCTGCTGCACCGAACAAGTCGAGCTGATCGGGGATGAGGGTATCGAGCCATGCTATGACGGCGCGAGCATCCCGGTCGCCTTCTTCGGCGCGCTTGGCGAGATTCTTGCGCAACTGGGCACTGGCGAGTTCAATAGCGGCTTCGCGCGTCGGCGCCCGGCAGGTGGAGAACGGCGTCGGTTCAAGGTCCATCAGTGGAGACGAACTGCCCCACATATCGCCGCCCCACATCTGGAAGCCGGTCGACCAAATCCAGTGCGTGCCCATGTCGGCAAGATCGATCTCAGCGATGGGCCCGCCGCGCCAGCCTTTTACCGCGCGCGGCAATTCAAGGGTTTCGTCAGCCTGATAGACGCCGTTCTCATTGCAGGTTGCCATCCCCTACCCCTCCTTCTTCACGGGGGCGGGGGAACGAACGGAGGCTATCAGGTTGGCATGGAGCGCGAGCGCCTTCTTGCGGCGAAGGTCGGTCACAGGCCCTTTGCGCTCTTTCAGGTGAACACGTTCCGGAGTCATGGTGTTTATCCTTCTGGAATGGGGTTCAGAGAACGTCTTGGCTGCCGGCCTCGATCTCATCGAGCCGCTTGCGGGCACCGGCGATGGTGAAGGTATTGCGTCGCGACGTTCCGACCATTTTGCCCGCGCACCAAACCAGCCAGATTATCCCGCCAGTCCATTGCAGTGCGGCGCTGCCGACCCAGACGCCGATCCCGATGCAACTCAACATCGTGAGCGCAGAAACGAGGTCTTTGCCAGCCGAAGCGGCGAAGCTTTCCTTGATCACAAGAACCTGGAGCTTTTCGGCCATTGCTCTACCCTTCTATTGAGGTTGGTGGATTGTCAGTCGGTGGCGCGGCGGCGGGGCTGCTCGGAATTTCCCAAGGCGCCACCCGATGCGCTAACCCGAGCGAGGACACGCTCAAGAGCAGCAAGGTCCGCCCGGTCCATGTCCGCACCGGATGCTGTTGCGCTTTGGTGGACGCCTCGCAGCCAGGCGACGTGTTCTGTGGCCCTGCGCTGGCGTTCGGCGTCCTCGATGGCTTCCCGTTTAATTCTGGCAAGGTCTTTCTCCCATGATTGGACAAGTCGCGCCTTGCCCTTGAGGAATTCGTAGCACCGGTTCCAAGTGATCAATTCGTCGCGGTGAGCATCTGGGTTCAGCGCGGCGTAAATCGCCTTGGTCCGGTCTTTGTCTTTGTTGGATGCCGTCAGCTTGTCAGCGATGAAGCCAACCAAGCTCTGCATTTCGACTACGTCGTCAGCCGCCGACATTGGGGAGTTCTCCCGCGTTTTTGTGGAATGGTCTTGAGAATTTGGGGACACGTCCATTCGATGCCTCGCTAGTTTTGAAACCAGCGAGGCAGACGGACGAAAGGGTTTCGAAATGTGGAATGGCGATGTGACAAAGGTCTTGGAAGGATTTCTTGTCACGCGCGGGGATATCAAACGGCCGGTTGCAACCGGGAAACTGACGAATGAAAAACCGGGCGCGGCTATCGAAGCGCGCACCGGCGAGGTTGCTGGCGACCAGGGAGGTCAGCGCCAGGGTCTGAAATGTGTATGGAACAACCCGAATATGCCCAAGGCGACGGGACGCAACACGAGCCGCGTCGTCTTGGAGATAGTCGGAAATTGACTGAGCTGATGGGGCCAAGGCTTCCATGGGATCGAGCATTGCCGCGGAGAGTGGATTGGCGGCCATCACGCAGCGCTCCGCAGGGCGGCGGCGCCGATGGTGCGGACAACAGCGTCAACAAGCCCATCAGCGATGCCGGGGTAGGTTCGCGCCCGATCGGCGCTCCGGGTGGCAGAAGGCCCTAGCCGGTTCTGACCAGTGTCGGTTTGATTGGCCCAATAGGCTTTGCCGTTGGCGCGCGGCGTAGGCGGAACGTAGAGGGCAGGATCGATGGTGAGCTTTTCGATGCCCCTCAACCACCAGCAGGTTGCCTTGCTGGCGTCGTGGCCGAACTGGTACGGCTGCACAATCTGGGTGGCCTTGCCGAGGTTTTCAGGGCGCGACAGAATGCCGACCGAGTTCTCCAGCGCGACCATTCCGATGTCGGCGTTCCAGAGCATCAGCGCAAAGTCCAACGCTTCGGCGGTCAGTTCTGCGCGCGGACGCCCATCAACTACCTTTCCGCGTGCGTTCCAGTGCAGCCCGGAGCCGCAAAGAAACCGGCATTCCGGGTGCGCGATCATCCCGGCCCAGCCCTTCGTCAGGATCGTTCGCACATCAGCCTGGATATGGAATGGCGATCCATCCTCGGCCGGCTTCATGTCGTTCGACCATGCGTTGATACCAACGGCGCGCAGACGCGACCGAATGGCTCCCGAGCATTCGCAGGCAACCAGCCAATCGCTCACAGCGCACCGCCGATCAGCTTCACCAGCTCAAAGCCAAACCGACCAACACCAAGGACAACCGCCCACGATGCACATGCCAGGGCTAATACTGTCAGGGTGCGAGAGGTACGGGCTGGGGAGAGACGAGCGTTTCTCATTCAGCGGCCTGCCGATCTTCCATGGCCATTGCCAGGAACAGGTCTTCAATCTCGCCTTCGCGCTCTGGTGCCAGCTTCTGCAGCTTGCCCATGACGATGGCGCGCGCTTGTGGGCTCATCGTTCGGCTGGCGAGGTTCCAGCGGATGCTATCAAGCAGCGGATCGGCCCCGTCGTATTGGACGGTCGGATATTCCATGGTCAATTTGTCAGCGATACGCACCGAGCGAGCCGCGAGGAACCGCCCGCGCCCGTCGAGGATCAGTGTGCCGATCTTGACGATGGGCTCCCGAACGCCGCCGGTCACATCAATGGGGTAGATCGGCCAGCACTCGGCATAGGGATGCTGAGCGTATGGTTCTGGGCCGGTGTGTTCCATGACGACAATGCCGGGTTCGGCGTAAAGAGGGGGGCCAGAAGCCTCCGCATCGGCATCCTTCCGGGTAGCCGCGTCCGACCACAGCGGATCGGGCGTTGTCATTCCGGAGGCTTCTGGCTTCTCGTTCGCCTCGACCATTTTCCCGGTATCAGGAACATGGTCCGGCTGGATGGGTTGCCGGTCTACGATGCCCTCAGCACCGGCAGGAGAGGGTTGGACGGCGACTTCAGCCGGAGAAACCGAAAGTACGGCATGGTCGCTTGGCATCTGCGCGCTTTCCTGGGGGGCAGGATCGCGCGGTTCGTCCGATATCGGCTGGCCGATATCGCTTTGGTGGGTGGTGACTTCCTCGCCTGTTTCGGGATCGAAACCGGCAGGAACACTGGTGTTTGGGGTGGTGCTGTCAGCAGCCGCCTCGCGTACACGTACGTGCGAGGCTTTCCCGCGCCGATATCGCGCCCGATATTCTTCGGTCAATTCATCCTTGCGGTTTGCTTTGATGACCTGCGTTTGGTCCATGCGCTCGATGCGAACGAACAGGCCAAGAGCGGTCTTGTCGATACCCGCGTCGGCAGCAGCGGCATAGACGAGCTTGGTATCGGCCTTAGCCGCGTCCTCGGCATCACGGCAAGCCATGATCCGGTCAACGTAGCTGGCGAAGTCGGCATCCGACATGTCGGCCATCTATGCCTCCCCACGCTTGCCGGCGGTGTTTTCGAGCAAAGCCCAAAACGCGATGGACAGGCCGAGCGATGGCGCCAGCCAGAGCCAATCAGCCCCCTCCCGAACGACCGCGCTGTAAAAGGTCTGCGAACCGATCACCGAAAGCCAAAGACAAATGCCGCGGAGATAAAAGCTGAGCTTGCTCATGCTTGCTCCCTATCCTTGGAGGGATTGGGGGAAGGCATGAAGTCCTCTGCCCTGACCTTGATGCGCCGCTCTTGAGCAGCCGTAGTCAGCTTTTCGATATGCCAGTGAGGGACGGCGCCACCGGTGCCCCCCTTCTCTTTCGTGCGGCGCCACCGGCGGACTTGTCCGGGAGTGGTGTCAACGATGGCCGCGACCGCTTCGGGTCCGCCAAATTTCATGATCAGGGAGTTGGCTGGTTCACAGTGCATGCCGCCAACTATGCGGTTTTCGCACAGCCAGTCAAGCAATTTCTAAGCGACAATCGCACAGGACGCAAAACGCCCACCTGTGCGAAAAATCCATATGCTTGAAGATCCGATACTGGCGTGGGCCATTGAGAACATGAAGAAGCCGGGCCGCTCGCAAAGCGAGCTGGCAAGGCGTCTTGGCGTCCACCCGTCAGCAATCAACAAGTTGGTCAACGGCAAGCGCGGACTCAAGACTCATGAGGTGCCAATAGCCGCTGAGTATTTTGGCGAAGCACCGCCAGAGACAGAGCTGCGAATGATCGACGAACGCGTTGGGCCGGTCATAGTCAACGGCAAGACGGCCGCCGGCGTGTTCCGTGTGGTGGATGACTTCGATCAATCGGCGCCTGAGAAGATTTGGGAAGCGGTAGATCCGCAATTTCCCCACGCCCGGCGCATGGCCTTCGACGTTGAAGGTGACAGCATGAACAACTTGAAACCGCGCCCGATCATGGAGGGTGACCGACTGATCTGCGTGGCGTTCGAGGACGTGGCACATCAGGTTCGCGTCCGCGACGGGCTGGTGGTGGTGGTTGAGCGCACCCGCGAGGGTGGTCATACCCGCGAGTGGTCAGTGAAACAGATCGAGCTTTACGATGACCGGACGGAGTTCTGCCCGAGATCGACCAATCCCACCCATAAGCCAATCGTCATCAAGCGAGACGCGAAGGCTGACGACGGTGTGGTGGTTGAGATCATCGCCTTGGTGCGGTCTATCAAGAACGATCTGGCGCTATGACCCCTGCCCGGCTTGCCGAGCGTCGATGTTTAGCGCGGCGAACCATGAAGCCGACCAAACTCCAGCTGGGCCGATGCCATATAGCTAGGCTCAAGCGCACGAGCTGATTCCCGAATTGGTGACAACGAAGTGTATAAACACTCGACTTTTCTGCACGAGGAAATCGCCCCGCAGGTTATTCATGTCTTTGGTGAGTACCATCCATGGGGGCACCATAAAAATATGGGCGGGGACGGGAGCAATTGGCCGGAGCACAGCTCTAGGATCATGGATATAAAAAAATCCAGAGAGGCCGGACTTCGCTATTTTGAAAAGATATTCGCCGAAATTATCAAGAAGCCGTACTTCGCGATCGCCGTAGTGCCCTCTCATGATCCTGCATCCGTCCGGTCCGGGCTTCACATTCTCGTCTCTAGAATTAACAAGAACATCGGCGCTGTGGACGGAGGGGACTATCTCATTCGCACCAAAAAAATCGAAAAACTTGCCACTGGTGGTAACCGGGCGCTATCGATTCACCTCGACAGCATGGCCGCGAATAACGCAGCTCGCTTTAAAAATAGGCGCATCATGCTACTTGATGATGTCCTGACTTCGGGAAATTCGATGGTCGCCGGCAGAAAAGTACTACTTGAAGCCGGAGCCGGCGACGTTACCTGTATCGCGCTATCGCAAACTACCTACTGACGCGCGAAATCACGTCGTCCGGTGAAGTGAGAACTACAACTCGCGGCTCTTTGAGAAACTTTGCCGGCCAAGTCAACCGCGGGTCGTCAACGACCGACTTCATGATGAAAAGCCATCTATTCAGCCTAACGCATTCAACCGCTTGATGAAGTGTGCCGGACGTGTCTGACGCCTCCACAATAACGCTGGCGTCTGACAAAGCTGCCATTAACCGGTTGCGCTTCGGGAAGTCGGACGGGAAAGTACGCTGACCTGGTTTGAATTGAGAGACCAGGAGGTGTCTCCTCCAAATCTCTTGCTGTAACTCAGAATTCTCGTTCGGGTAGGCCTTGTCTAGCGGCGTCCCAATGACAGCCACAGTACTCCCGCCAGCCCCTAATGCGCCCGTATGCGAGGCGGTATCGACCCCCTTAGCTAGCCCGCTGGTGACCACTATGCCTGCTTTTGCCAGTTCGCGAGCGATGCGAGTCGCGCGAGCCTTGCCCTCTGCGGAGACTTCGCGAGCGCCAATTACCGACACGCACGGCGCCTTGAGGATGTCGATGTCTCCGGCCCAATAAACCAAAGGCTCCGCTTCGCCGACTTTCCGAAATAAGTCATTCTGGCTATCACTGATGGGACGCGCACAAAATTCCAGAAGAGCGCTGAGCCCAATTGCGGCATGATCAGACGGAGCTATGTACTTGACTCGCGATGCTTTTTTGTCATCGATGGAGCCATCGCTAATGGCTGGATAATGTAGCATTTCCGCCCTCTCGCTCCCTGCCCCAAAGCACCCTACCTTGATTCTGCGCGCCCATACAGTCAAGGGACGATAAAGTCTAGCCTAACGCCTGATGTTGCCTTTCGTTCATCCTCTTACCCCAGCTCCGGCACGTCCCCGAATTTCGCCAGGATAACAGGCTCGTCAAAATCCCCAGTATCGGGATCGCCGGTGCGCGAGAATGCGATTACCGAGTGCCGGCTATACGACAGCCGCTCGGCCATGACCTTGCAATTCTGCTCATCCCTGGCGATCTTCGGTTCCTCGGCCTCGATCTTGCCGCGCTTGCCCTTGCGAAAGGCCTGCACGACGAAATGGGTAATCTGACCAGCCTCAACTAGCTTTTCCGCGCGCATCCTAAAATTCCTCTTCCAGTTCTTTCGGCTGTTCCATCGTCACGCCCACCAGCTCGCCGATGAGGCTTTCGCAGTGGCGGCATAGGAAAGGCACGGGTTGGTATTCCAGCATCTCCACGAACTCGTCCACATTGCTGGGGGCTCCCTCAGCAATGGGCACTTGAACGCGTTTGGTGCTGGGCTGCTGGCAATTCGCGCAATGGCAATGCAGCACGAACGTCCTTTGGCCTGCGGTTCCTTCAAACATCGTTGTTCTCTTTTTGTTCTAATCGTCGCCCTATAGAGACTCAGCCCGGCCAAAGAGTTGAGAAGAATCAACGGGTCGTTAAGATTTTAGCGTTGTGCATTTTTCGCACAATTCGCGCTTGACTTGTTCTGTGCGATTATCGCATAGTTATCCTCAACGAACCGCACCAGCGAGTTGAGACGATGACCAACGAAGCCCAGCGCATTGAAGATATCGCCGCCTGCCGTCGCAACCTCGACAGCATGAGCCGCGACGACGCAGCGCGCAATCTCATGGACGACAAGCCGGCCTATTGGTCGATGGCCGGGGGCTCTGCCCTTGGGCTTTCGGCGCAGGTCGCGGCAACCGCCAATTTCCAGGGCTCGCTGATCCGGGCTCTGGATGAAAAGTCAGAAGGCTTCGCGGCTCGCGGCATCAACATTGCCCGCGATATTCTGGACAAGCTCATCCCACTCAATATCGACGCGGTTGAGGAACTGGACCTTTGCTATCGGCATCAGTCCACGTTCCGGGCTCGTGAAAGCCTGCTGGGCCGCGAGACGAGCGCCATCCTGAACCCATGGTCCCCGGCCTTTCCGAACGACGATAGCGAGGCCGTTGCGGAGCGGTATTCAGCTCTGGTGGCCGAAGCTCGCCAGCGGCTCAACGACAGGCGAAACGCCGCGCTCCACCCCGAAATGATCGCCGCTGAATAGCTCCCAACCCATTCAACACAGGACTGCATGATGACCGATACCTCTGAAATCACCCTCGTTGACGGTTGGCTGATCGACGTTAACGGCAACAAGAACAGCATCGCATATTGGGGCACCGAAGAAGCCGCCCGCACGGCGCTGACCTCCCTCAAGAACTGCAGGAATTGTATCAACTGCTCGCGCTGCTCGGACTGCTCGCGCTGCTCGCGCTGCTCGGGCTGCTCGCGCTGCTCGGGCTGCTCGGGCTGCTCGCGCTGCTCGGGCTGCTCGGGCTGCTCGCGCTGCTCGGACTGCTCGCGCTGCTCGCGCTGCTCGGACTGCTCGGGCTGCTCGCGCTGCTCGGACTGCTCGCGCTGCTCGGGCTGCTCGGGCTGCTCGCGCTGCTCGGGCTGCTCGCGCTGCTCGGGCTGCTCGGGCTGCTCGCGCTGCTCGGGCTGCTCGGGCTGCTCGCGCTGCTCGGACTGCTCGCGCTGCTCGCGCTGCTCGGACTGCTCGGGCTGCTCGCGCTGCTCGGACTGCTCGCGCTGCTCGGACTGCTCGGACTGCTCGGGCTGCTCGCGCTGCTCGGGCTGCTCGGGCTGCTCGGGCTGCTCGCGCTGCTCGGACTGCTCGGGCTGCTCGCGCTGCTCGGACTGCTCGGGCTGCTCGCGCTGCTCCAATGTCGCTTTCCTCTACGACAAGAAAAACCTTCGCGGCGATCCCGCCGCACCGCTGGGCGCCCTTGGTCAGCCGACGATCCCGGTTATCGAGGATATCCACGCCCGCATTTTCGAGGCTGTTAGCCAGCCCAAGGCGCTCGATATGGGTTCCTGGCATACCTGCAACACCACTCACTGCCGCGCCGGCTGGGTCGTGCATTTAGCGGGTGAGGCTGGCTATGCACTGGAGCGGTTCCACAATACCGCCTTGGCTGCGCAGCTGATCTATCGGGAGAGCGGCTACAAGATCAATCCGGGCCAGTTCTATGTGAACAACGCCGCCGCCCTTGAGGACATGAAACGTCTGGCCACCGCCTCCCAACCCATCACTGAGGGAGCGGTATAATGGGCGGGACAGTAAAGGACAACCTGATCGCAGCCAAGGCGCTGATCGATACGCCGGAGAAGTGGGGCCAAGAGGATTATGAACCGCGACCGGGCTGCTTCTGTCTAGCGGGGGCTATTGCGAAGGTCAAAAGCCTAGAGCCTGAGCCGCGTACGGCCGAGGTTGGGCCTGAATGGGATGCCCTTTGTTATGCTCTGGATGAGCTAAACGATGGGCTGAGTCCATGGCCCGGACCTATACATTTTAACGACGCGCCCGGCACCACCCACGCCGACGTCATGGCTCTTTTCGACCGCGCCATTGCTGCGCAGGACGGTACTCCATGACTCTCCCCACAACACTATGGCTGTACGCCTTTGTTTCTACGGTCGCTGTTTGTTGGCTGACTGGGGATATGGGGCCGATGGCGGCGGGAGGCTGGTGATGGGTCATCCAGCAACAGGACCGATATCGCCCGAGCAAATGCGCGCGCTGGCTGACGCCCCGTTTGGCAAAGCCGCCGAAGTGCTGCGCAAGCACGATCCGGCTTGGGGATTGGCAACGCCAGAAAATCCCATCTTGAAATGGAGCGTCACTCTTACCGGAACAGTGGTCGCATACGCCATTGTCGAGGTTGAGGCGCCGGATGAGGCAACCGCCCGCAAATTCGCGCTCGCCACACGTCTTAGCTCCAGCGACTGGGACGCCGATGTGCATAAAGGCGTCGAAGATATCTACGCCTCAGAAGTTTCGGTGGTGAAGCCATGAACTTCTCCGCACTCCCACGCGATGAACGCGCCGCCATCGTCCGCAACCTCGCCGCCGAAGGCAAAGGACGCCGCGAGATTGGCCGCCTCGTTGGCTCGCCTCCCGGCAGCATCGATACCCTTTGCGCCGACTATCGCATCAGCACCTTTGCCCCTCCGCTGTCTGGCGGGAAGCACGCTCATGTCCATTCCGGCTGGGAGCTTGAAGGCGATGCGTTGCGGGCGTGGTTCGTGAAGATGGACCGGCGCTTTGCGAAGGCGATCAAGCTGGAGTTGCCGGCATGACCTTCACCGTCCAGATCGGCTCCGGCCGCGCCCTATTCGCGCTCCCCAACAACCGTTTCGACCAGATCACTAAATCTCCCCTCCGCATAGCCGAGGTATCTGCCCGTTCAAATAAGGAGGCAAAGAAGCCATGAGCGCCGACTATTCATATTGGACCAACGCCTTGGCCGGCAAGTTTGGCCCCGTTCATGACGGCGATGCCCAGGCTGGGTTCTACCGCCGCCGCCAGTTTAAGAATGGCCCATTCGTTCCGGTCGCCATCTGGCTAGGCGATGATGGGAAGATGCTGGCGAAGGTCGGCAACGACATGGCAGACGCTGCCGAGGTCTGGAGTTGGGTTTGCGACAAGCCCATCACCCACGATCGCTATGTTGCCGTCATGGCAGGCGAAGGCTGGGGCGATGTTGACGCGACCGTCGAGACCCAGGTTGGCGATGACCGGCGCAACAGTGATCCTACCGACGAAAGTCAGATCGTAAAGGATCAGGTGGCTTCGGCTAAGGCCGGGGCCGACGCATACGCCAAGATCACCAGCGACGAAGAATTGCCCAAAGCGCAATCGCTGCGCTCTCGGCTGCTCGAATTAAAGAGCGAAGCCGAGAAAAAACACAAGGCCGAGAAGGAACCTCACCTCAAGGCCGGCCGCGAAGTTGATGCCAAATGGCTTCCGACTGCGAAAGAAGCCGAGGCAGCGGCGAACGGTATCCGTAAGTCGATGGAGGCTTATGAAACCGAGAAAATGCGCGTCCGACGAGAGGAAGAGCGCAAGCAGGAAGCCGCCCGCCTCGCCGCCGAGGAAGAGGCGCGCAAAGCCACTGAGGCCGGGAAACCCGCCAAGCCAGTCTTTGTGCCGCCCGCGCCCGAACCTGTTGCCACGATGCCCGCGCCGATAAAGGGCAGCTATGGCCGCGCGGCCAGCGTAGGCGTCGTCAATGTCGTGACGGCGATCACCGACCAAGCCGCGCTCTACGAATTCCTGAAAGATCATCCCGACCTCAAGAACTGCATGTTTGACCTCGCCAAACGCGCAGTCGCCAAGGGGCATACGGTCCCCGGCGTTTCCGTCGAAGAACAGGCAAAGGTGGCATAATGTCGAACATTGCAGTCATAGACCGCCCCACCCGATCCGTGCTGGTGGACATGGCCACCCGCTACAACATGGAACCGGCCGCCTTTGAGGCGACGGTCCGCGCTACCTGCATGAAGCCCGACAAGCAGGGAAAGATACCGACGCGTGAAGAGTTCGCGGCGTTTCTGCTGGTGGCCAAGGAATACAACCTCAATCCTCTGACCAAGGAAATTTACGCGTTCCCCGCCAAGGGTGGCGGCATCGTGCCCATCGTTTCCATCGACGGTTGGGTCAATCTGGTCAACTCGCACGGCGCTTGCGACGGCTTTGACTTCGACATGGAGCACGATGAGCAAGGCAAACTGGTCTCGTGCACCTGCCGCATGTACCGCAAGGACCGGTCCCGACCGGTTGTTGTGACCGAGTATTTGTCTGAATGCATCCGCGATACCGAGCCGTGGAAGATGCGTCACCGGATGATCCGGCACAAATCCCTGATCCAGGCGGCTCGATATGCCTTCGGGTTCTCTGGAATTTATGACGAGGACGAAGGCGTTAAAGTCGCGGAGGTCGGCCAATTCACCGAGCAGGCTCGGTTGGTGCCGCCGTCGCCGCCCGCGCCTCCATCCACTCCGAAGATGATCGAGCCGGACGCACCGATCATTGACGAGCAGCCAGAGGCCGTGACCGGCGAAAACCAGACCACCGAAGAATTCTTGACTGAGCTGGAAGCCAATTTGGCGACCGGCAACAGCGAAGAAGTCGTGATGGAAATCTGGGACCAGTTCGACGTGGAATCGACGCTGACCGGCGACGACGCCGGTCTGCAGAAGGCGTTCGACATGCGCAAGGCGCGCATTGACCACCTGACCATACCATTCCCGGACAATCTTCCGCCCGAGACCGCAGAAGCCGTTCGCAACCTCCGAGGCTAACCAGTTTCAACCCCGGCACCCCTGTTCCCCCAACTCCAGGGGTGCCGGAGAAAGGCTCAATGATGGCAAAGCGTGACAAATGCCCGGCTCCGATCGTTCGCAAGGAAGCGCGCGGCCTATCGCCTGTCTCTGCGTTCTTTGCCGAAATGGTGATGGATGACCCCGTAGGCACGGAATACGATCTGGTGAAGCGCTCCAAGCGCAGCAACCCTCAAAACTCGCTGTACTGGTCAATCCTGGGCCATGTGGTTTCAGCCACCGGCAAGTGGGCGACGGCGGAAAAGCTGCACGACGCGCTTAAACGGGCCGCTGGTTTCGTGACAATCAATCACGACATGGCTGGGAACGAGTTCATTACAACGGACAGCACAGCTTTCGAGGCCATGAGCGCCGACGAGTTCCGGGTCTATTTCGATGCAGCCATGGAACGGCTGGCGGATGCACTGGGCTTCGATCCTATCGCCTATTTGCCGAGGGCAGCATGATCCGCTCTCAGAAAATCATCAACGCCTCGCGCGGTGCACCCTGCTCTGCCCGGTTCCCTGGCATCTGCAACGGCGACCCTGAAACCACCGTATGGTGCCACCTCAACGGCGCAGCGTTCGGCAAGGGCGCGGGCGTCAAGGCTCATGACGTGCTGGGCTTCGATGGCTGCAGCTCGTGTCACGCCTATTACGACGTTGGCCACGGCACGCGCCCGCTGATCAGCACCGATACCCTGCTCGAATGCGTGTTGCAGGCCGTGTGCGAGAGCTACGTGCGCCGCATAGTGTCTGGCGTGATCATCGTGCCGCTCGACCCGGAACGCCTGTCCAGCGAACGCCCCGTGCCGCCGCGCAAGCCGCCGGCCGATCGCAAGACCATCGTCTCCAACCCCGTCATTCCACAGCGCGCGAACGCCTGGGGGCCGAAAGGCTCGCGGAAGATCGCCCAACGGCAGAAAGTCCAAGCCCCATGACTCCGACAATTGGAGAGAATGAACTGCGCGCGATCCTGGACGGGCTGGAAGGCGTGACGCCGGGGCCTTGGAAGTACGAAGGCTCGATCTACGAGAACATGGGCGCCGGCCTTCGGTCTATCCCCGACGACAGGGGGTTTGCCCAGCTTTGGAAGTCGGATCACGTGGCGCTGGATGCGAAGCACCTGGCCCGCCTCGACCCCGATACTGTACGCTCCATCATCTCCGAGCTGCTCGATGTCCGCGCCTCCAAGCCAGCCGATGGTTGGAAGACGATCGATGGCGCTCCGAAGGACGGGACAAAGATTCTCGTCGGTCGGTTCACGAAGGGTATAGCAGCGGACGAACACAACGGCCAGGTTTCCGTCGATTACTGGCACTCCCGCCCTAAGCACGACTTTGAGGGGTGGGGCCGGTTCAATGACCATTACTGGCCTGCCACTCACTGGATGCCGATCCCCTCCGTTAAATCCTGTCTCACATCTATAGGGGTGGAGGCAGGGCCGAAGTGCCACGTCCAAGAATACAGCAAGAGCGACGGCACCAAGGATTATTTCGTAGCCGTCAGTGTTGGCGACCGCACTCTGACCCCGCATATGCACCGAATCCGAGGCCGCGCCGAATACGAAGTAGCCGAATGGGAATGGCTGTTGAACGGAGGGCAGAAGCCCGAGTTCAATGACTTCGATCTGGACGCGCCGGAGGTTCAGCCATGAGCCGCGAGGATTTTGAAGCGACATCCGCCGAGTGCGCAGCCGCATGGGACAACGTGCGCATTCCGGGAGATAAGTTCTTCCATGAACTGCCTACCAACATGCAGGTGCTGGCCATGCAGTGCTTTGCTCGCGGGCGTGCCTCTATCGAGGTAATGACCCAGACCCCACCGATCAGTGCCGAACAGGTAGAGGCGCTCATAGCCGAACTGCTCCAGTCCGCGCACAATATCGCGGATCAGTTCGGCCCCGACGCTTTTAAGCACACACCTCAATATCGAGGTGCAGAATTCATTCGCACCGCCGCCGCATCTATCCCCGCCAGCAGAGGGGTGGAGACGGAGGAAATTCCTCGACTAAATACCGAAGTTTCCAAGCTAAAGCACGCTGTGCGGGAGCGAGCCGATGTCTCAATCCGCCTTTCTAGGCGCTTGCTGCCACTACAGGCTAAGGCGGCAACTGCGGCAGAGGTTTCCCGGGAACTTTTGGCAACCCTCCGTCGCGAAGCCCCAGGTACACCTCTTAACAATCACAAATTCGACCAGCTTGGTATAAGGGCAAATGACGCCATTCGCGCTCTAGATGACATTCTTGGTTTAGAACCTGCCGCCTCCCCCGCCCTACCAGTGCAGGAGCAGGAGCAGGAGATCGAGCGACTAACCTTCGAGCGCGACCATCTTTTGGCTTGGTTCGATGGCCTTACGCCGGCCGAAATGCACGACGCCATCGTGCGAGACAAGACTCGCATTGCAAAGTTGGAAGCGGCGTTGAAGCCGTTTGCGCACGCGGCTGACGACGCAGAGAGGGTGGTCGGCCATGACGGCCCCATGGGCCAATACTTGGATTACAGCACCCTTTGTGCCGCCCGCGCCGCTCTCGGTGACACGCCATGAGCGACCGGGACCGCGCACAAGCCGAAGCGCTCCGCATTGCATATGCTCGGCTCATGCAATTAGGCTGGCGGTACGATGACGCCCAGATCGGCAAGGTGGCTGCGCAGATTATCAAAGCCATGGACAAGGAGATGGCCGAGCCATGACCAATGGGCTTGAGAAGGCGAAGAAGCTGACGAAGGCGCAGGCCAATGCCCCGGCGCTGAGTGAATGGCAGTTGAAGGCTCTGCAATTCATAGGCCGACTTAATCGCGAGAACTTGGGCGCCATCATGCCATACTCAGAGCTGATCCGAGCGGCGGACGAGTTGAACGCCATGGGGCTCGCAGAGGACCGAGGAGGGACATCCCGGCGATGGCTCACCCCTCTCGGCATCGCCCGGCTTCAATCCATTGATACCGGAGGGGGTGGGGTATGAGACTCAAGCGCCTCAACCAATGTGCCAAATGCCCCTGGAAGGTCAGCACCGACCCGCACGATATCCCACACGGCTACAGCGAAGAACTGCACCGAGGGTTAGCCTGCACTATCGCGGAGCCAGGCTCCCTGGCATCCACCGGCCGCGCCATGTCCTGCCACGAACACCCGCCGACCGACGAGGCTCATTGCGTCGGCTGGCTCATGCATCAACTCGGGCCTGGCAACAATATCGCGCTGCGCATTCAAATGATGCGGTGCGAGAATATCGGCTTGGTCAAGCTCGATGGCGAGCAACACCAGTCCCTTGAGGACACGCTGCCATGACCTATTCCCGCCCCCGCCACAAAACCATTGCAGCAGCTATAGCTCTAGCCCTTATTCTAGCTGTTGTTCACCGTCCTATCTATTGGGCTTGGGAGCATTGGGGATGGTAGCTCTCACGATCACACGTCGCGAGGCGGCCGCACTCTGCAGCTTGTCGGTGACGGGCTTTGACTCCTGGGTTCGCCGCGGTATCGTTCCGGGCCCGGTGCCGGGAACGCGCCGCTGGAGCAGGGCAGCTATCGAGCGCGCCTTGACGGGCGGGGCCGCCGCAGCGGGCGATCCAGAATCCGTTTTCGAACGGTGGGAAAAGAGCCATGCGGGCTAATCTGAAAGGCATCAACACCGTAACGGCCAAGCTGGCCGGCGGCAAGATCGCGACCTATTATTATCACAGGGCAACCGGGACGCGGCTGGAAGGCGAGCCCGGATCGCCGGAGTTTATCGCCAGCATTGCCGAAGCAGCGGCGAAAGCGCCGTCGCGCGATGCCGGCACACTGAGCGGCCTAATCCGGCTGTTCGAGGGAACCGTCCGCTGGTCGAAGCTGGCGGAAAGCACCAAGACCGAATACCGGCGCATCTTCAAGTTCTGGGATGGGAAATATGGGACCGTGCCATTGGCTGGGCTGGAGGCGAAAACCTTCCGTCAGCGCGTCTTGGCTTGGCATGCGGATTTTTCCAAAACGAAGCCTCGTGAGGCTGACAACCGGGTAACGATCCTGGCCCGCGTTCTGTCGTGGGGCGCTAAGGACGGCCCGCTCAAGATCAATGTGCTGGACGGGTTCGAGCGAGCCTATTCGAGCGATCGGGCGGACAAGATTTGGCTGACCGAACATGTGGACGCCTTCATGGCTGTTGCCGGGCCAGAGATGCAACTGGCTTTGGCGCTCGCGCTTCACACCGGCCAGCGCCAAGCGGATATTCGCCGCATGGCTTGGACGAACTACGATGGCGTCAGGATCGTCAGCCGGCAGGGGAAATCAGCCCGGAACGGCAAGCCTGCCCGGATCGTGACAATACCCTGCACCAAGGCGCTCAAGGCAACGCTGGACGGCATGCAGCGGCGCGGCGCGCTTATTATGACCACCAAGACCGGCAGGGCGTTCCAAAAGCGCTATCTTGCTGAGAAGTGGGAGGAGACGGCGAAGGCTGCGGGGGTCGTGGATCTGCATTTCCACGATCTGCGCGGCACGACGGTTACCATGCTGTTCGAGGCGGGATGCACGGTGGCAGAGGCCGCGTCGATTACCGGCCACACATTGGCTCGGGCACAGGAGATATTGGACAAGTATCTGGCTCGGACCAGCACCATGGCGGCGAACGCCATAGCGAAATTCGAGAACGTTCTGGCAATAGAAGATGCAAAACGGCTTGCAAAAGGGTATGCTCCCGATGGAGCTAAGTAGTGGCGCGCCCTAAGAGATTCGAACTCCTGACCCCCAGATTCGTAGTCTGGTGCTCTATCCAGCTGAGCTAAGGGCGCGCACGTCCGGGCCGAAGCCCGGAAAGCAACACGGTGCGGGAGCGGCTTGCGCCAGCTCCCTCGTGAAGCGGGGCAACCCATACAGCGGCCTTATGGCGTTTGCAAGCGTGGGTTGGGCAGAAATGTCGGTTATGCGACAGTCAATGCGTTCAGCGCAGGATAGTGCTGGCTGGCAGGGCCACTTCGAACCGCGTGCCCTGGGCTTGTTCGACCAATTGCAGATGCCCGCCATGGGCTTCCACCAGTTCGCGGGCGATGGCGAGGCCGAGGCCCGTGCCGCCGGCGCGGGCCGAGCCTTCAAAGGCCACGAACAGGTTGGCGCGGGCGCGCGGCAGGAGGCCGGGCCCGTTATCGGTCACCGCGATGAGGAGGCCGTCTTCGCTCTGGGTGACTTCGACGCGCACTTCGGGCGGGGCCAAAGGGGTCGTGACCGATTCTAGCGCCTCGCGGGCATTCTTGAGTAGGTTAACGAAGACGCGGGCCAACTGACCGGCATCGACATTGATGGCCAGCCCCTCGGGCGCGCCGTTGACGAAGGCGATGCCGGGATGGCCCACGAGACGCGCATCGAACGCCGCGTCCTCGATCAGCCCGCGCAGGTCGACCCTTCCGGGCACCGGCGGGGCGGCGCTTTCGCGGCCATAATCGAGCACCGATTGGGCAAAGCCGATGGCCTTGTCCAGCGTGGTGACGAGGCGCGGCGCCAGCCGCTGCACTTCGGGGTCGTTGAGCGTCGCCACCTGGTCGGACAGCAATTGCGCCGAGGTCAGGGTATTGCGCAGGTCGTGGTTGATCTTGGCGACGGCCAAGCCCAGATCGGCCAGGTGCCGGCGCTGGCGCAGCATCGAGAACAGGTCCTGCTCCATCGCTGCAAGTTCGCGCTCGACAATGCCGATCTCGTCGCGGCGCTGCGAGGGCGTGATGATCAGGCTGGCATTTTCAGGGGCCTGGCGATAGGCGAGCATGTTTTCGGTCAGACGCCGCACGGGCAGGATGAAGACCCAGCGCACCAGCAGATAGAGGACCGCCGCAGTGATGAAGGCGATGATCAGCGAGATCAGGAAGAAGTCCCGCGAATAGGTGAGCAGGTCGTAGCGCAGCGGCCGCTCGGGCATCAACAGTTCGACCAGGCTTTCGTCACGGTCGCCCTCCCCCACGATGCGCAGGGTGCGCCCGCCGCCGCCCACCAGGGTATCGACGGCGCCCATGATCAGCGTCATCGGATCGCGCAGGCGCATGTCGGCAGTCACCGCCGCGGTCGGCGTCACCGCATTGGCCAGCTCGATCAACTGGCTCTGGCCTTCACGCCGATAGACGATGGCGTCGGCGCCGGCTGAATTGAGCAGGCGGTCGGTCAGGGCGCGCGGCAAGGCCATCACATCGGGGACCGCATCGAGCACTCGGGCTGCCACCACGCCGACGCGCAGGCGGTCGTCGAGCCAGCTGGCGCGGTAATTGGCGACGGAAGGCAGGTAAACGACGATTTCGACCGCAAAGATCACCATGATAATGGTGGCGATCAGCTTGATCGATAGGCCGGAGAACCGGCCGGGCAAGACGCTGCGTTCGGCTGTCATTTCAAGCCATTATAGGGCAAGCGCAATTTTGCGTAAGCCCCCTGCGCCATGATCAGGGGAGCTTCCGCACCAGCGCCAGCCGGCGTTGCCGCCAGGGTTCGGCACCCACCTGCTGCTGCCACGCCTCGACCAATTGGGCCACGATTCCGGCAAAGCTGGGATAGGGCACGATCAGGTCGGCAAGATCGGGCAGCTTGATGGCCTTGGCCATGGCCAGCCCGAAAATGGCTATCAGCTCGCTCGCTTCCGGGCCGGCGATGGCAGCGCCCAGGATGATGCCATGCCGATCGGTGATGAGCTTGGCCGCGCCGGCACTGCGGCGCGTGGCGACGGCCCGGTCATTTTCGGTGAAGCTGGTGCGGATCACCTTATAGCCGGTCTTGAAGCGCAGGCGTGCCTCCGGCTCGGTCAGACCGATCTGGGCAAGCTGCGGATCGGTGGATATTATCGTGGGAATATCGCTGGCCGCCCGCCTGATGGTGCGGTTGAACAGGGCGCTTTCCAGCACGATGCGCGCGTCGTGCCGGGCAGCCGGCAGCGAAGCGGGTGAGCCGGCGGCTTCGCCAATGACATGGACGCGGCTATTGGATGTCAGCAGCCGGGGCCGCAGCAACAGGCGGTCGGCCTGCTTTTTGTTGAAACGAACGCCGGCCTTGTCGAGCGCCAGCCCGCCAAAATTGGGCGTGCGGCCCAGCGCCAGCAGGATGTGGGAGACGTCGAGCGTCGTCTCGCTGCCATCCTCGTGGCGGATCATCACGCCGGTGCCCTGGCCGCGCGGCACCATTTCGGTCACCTGCGTGCGCGCATGGATGGTCACGCCCTCCTCGCGCAAGCGGCGCAGGGTGATTTCGGCCAGCTCAGGATCGGCCTCGGCCAGCGGCGCGCCGGCATCGATCACCGTCACCTCGCAGCCGAGCCGCCGATAGGCCTGGGCGAATTCCAGTCCCACTGCCCCGCCACCCAGAATCACCAGGTGCGACAGTTTGTAGGTGTTGGCGAAAATGGTGTCGGTGGTGAAAAACGGCACTTCCGCCAGATTTTTGATCGGCGGCACCACGGGGCTGGAGCCGCTGGCGATGACGAAGCGACGGGCGCGGATCAGCGTATCGCCGGCCTTGAGCGTGCGTTTATCGGTGAAAGCGGCAGGCGAGACGATCACATCCACGCCGAGCGCCTTGAGCCGTTCGGCAGAATCGCGCGGTGCGATGGCGGCGATCGCCGACTGGATATGGTCATGCACGCCGCGGAAATTGACCTTGGGATCGCCATTGGCCATGCCGAAGGCGCTGGCATTGCGCACGCCATGGGCATGGGCGGCAGCGGCGGCCAGGGCGGCGGCCGGCACCGGGCCGGTCCTCAGGCTATCGCCTTCGGTGCCGAGGTCGATCAGCACCACCGAGGCGCCATAGGCGCGTGCGGCCGTGGCCAGGGCGATGCCGGGGGCACCGGCGCCGAGAATGCACAGATCGGGCTTGAGGATATCCGCCATGTCCGCCAAGGCTGGAAAGAGGAGCGACAGCGCACTTATGGGCAAAGACGGCAATAATGACAATCGGGCCAGACGCTTTGTGCAAAAGAAGCCGGTAGAGCATTTGCGGGACAGTGTTTTGGCTTGGGATGCGTTGACTTGAGGCGACCTTTTCCCTATAGACCGCGCAACCCGCACCGTCCGAGCCTGCTCGACGGATGCCACACAGTCTTGCGCAAGCAGAGCTAATAAGAGGAACCGGGCGCAAGCGCGGTCTGATGTCATGAAACGTACATACCAGCCCAGCCAGCTCGTGCGTGCCCGCCGTCACGGTTTCCGTGCCCGCATGGCCACCAAGGACGGTCGTGCCATCCTGAACAAGCGCCGTCGCGACGGCCGCAAGAAGCTCTCGGCCTAAGGTCGCCTGGCCGGATGACGGCCATGGATCAAGCGACAAGCGCTCTGCGCCGCTTGAAGAAACGCTCCCAATTCGTAAGGGCAGCCCGGGGCAATCGCGCCGGGCGTTCTGCGTTTGGGCTGCAGGCGATTGCCGTGCGCGAAGAGGCACCCGGCATCGGTTTTACAGTGACCAAGAAGTCGGGCAATTCGCCCGAGCGCAATCGCATCAAGCGGCGCCTTCGCGCGGCTGTGACAGCATGTGCCGATGACTTTGTCGCTTCACATGACTATGTGCTGGTAGGCAGGCGCGAAGCGTTGAGCCAACCCTTTGACCGGCTGGTCGCGGATTTGGCCTTTTGCATCGGCAAAGTGCATGGCCCCAAATCCGCCGACAAGCCCCATTCTTCCGGCCGTGCCGGCCATCGGAACACTCGACCATGACAGATAATCGCAATGTGATCATCGCCATCGTGCTCAGCATGCTCGTGCTGTTCGGCTGGCAGTTCTTCGTTGCGGGGCCGCAATTGCAGCGCGCCCAGCAGCAGCAGGAAATCGCTGCTGCCCAGCAGGCCGCCGCTGCAGCCACCCTGGCTACGCCGGCGACCACTGTCGCGGCCACACCGGGCCCGGCCGAGGCCGCCACCAGCAATACCGTCTATCCCGATCGTGCCGCCGCCATTGCCGCGACGCAGCGCGTCAAGATCGACACCGAGGATCTCGCCGGTTCGATCAACCTGACCGGCGCGCGCCTCGATGACCTGGAACTGCGCAAATATACCGAGACCGTCGATCCGACGTCGCCGATCATCACGCTGCTGACGCCGTCGGGCGTCCACAATGCCTATTATATCGAGCAGGGCTGGGCGCCCGCCAATGGCGCAGCCATCACCGTGCCGGACAATGCCACGGCCTGGACCGTGGACGGCGCCAATACCACGCTGACCCTGGCGACCCCCGTTACCCTCAAGTTCGACAATGGCGCCGGCCTGATCTTCCGCCGCACCTTTGCGGTCGATGAACATTATCTGTTCACCGTGACCCAGAGCGTCGAGAACCAGGGCGCTGCCCCCGTATCGCTGTTCCCCTATGCGCGGGTGGCCCGCCACGACACGCCCAAGGTGCAGAATTTCTTCATCCAGCATGAAGGCCCCACCGGCGTGCTGGCGTCCAACAATCTGGTCGCCAAGAAATATACCGACATGCAGAAAGATCAGATGATCGATCTGCCCAACACGTCGGGCTGGCTGGGCTTCACCGATAAATACTGGGCCACCGCCGTGCTGGCCAAGCCGGGCGTGCCGCTCAATGCGCGCTTCTCCTGGTCCAATCCCACCGGCGCCATGGACATCTACCAGTCCAGCTATGTGGAAACGACCCCGGTCACCGTGGCGCCCGGCGCCACCGGCAGCAATGAGAGCTATATCTTCGCCGGCGCCAAGGAAGTGGCCGTCATCGATGGCTACAAGGAAGCCTACGGCTTTGACCGGCTCGATCTGATGATCGATTGGGGCTGGCTGCACTTCCTGACCTATCCGATGTTCAAGCTGCTGACCTTCCTTTATTCGATCATCGGCAATTTCGGCGTTGCCGTGCTCTGCGTGACGGTTATCGTCAAGGCGATCTTCTTCCCGCTGGCCAACCGCTCCTACAAGTCGATGGCCGCGATGCGCCGCGTGCAGCCTGAAATGAAGGCGATGCAGGAGCGTTTCAAGGACGATCGTCCCGCCCAGCAGCAGGCGATGATGGAGCTGTACAAGCGCGAAAAGATCAACCCGCTCAGCGGTTGCTGGCCGATGCTGATCCAGATCCCGGTGTTCTATTCGCTCTACACCGTCATCTTCATCAGCCTCGAAATGCGCCACGCGCCGTTCTTTGGCTGGATCCAGGATCTGGCCGCGCCCGATCCGACCAATATTTTCACCCTGTTCGGCCTCGTGGCCTGGGACCCAACCGTCCTGCCGATCATCGGCGGCTATCTGCACCTGGGCGTCTGGCCCGTCATCATGGGCATCACCATGTGGGTCCAGATGAAGCTCAATCCGCCGCCACCGGATCCGACCCAGGCGATGATCTTCTCGTTCATGCCGGTGATCTTCACCTTCATGCTGGGCACTTTCCCCGCTGGTTTGGTGATCTACTGGGCCTGGAACAACACGCTGTCGGTTACCCAGCAGTGGTTCATCATGAAGCGCCACGGCGCCGAGGTGAACCTGCTCGGCAATATCCTTGATACCTTCAAGCGAAAGCCGAAGCCGGCGGAAACGCCCAAGGCTTAAGAATACAAAGGGCGTCCCACGGGGCGCCCTTTTTGTTTGCCTCGCTTCCACTCCCACCCTCCCAAAGCTCGAAAGCGGTGGACTTGTGTGGTGAGTGGTGTATGCGAAAGCCACACTAAGCCTGAATAATTTCCGGCGGATCGCGGATGCTTGTCCGACCCCGCCGCTAACGCCCACAAAACCTGGAACGTCCCGCCGATGCAGCCTGATGCAGTCGACTATCCGCCCGACATCGTCGAAACCGGCCGCCTGCTGTTCGCGCGCCCGTTCGTGTTCGTCAAAGGCTGCGTGAAACTCGCCGACCTGCCGCCGATGGACAAGGTCGAGATCGCCTTTGCCGGCCGCTCCAATGTCGGCAAGTCCAGCCTGATCAACGCGCTTTGCGGCGTTTCCGGGCTGGCTCGCACGTCCAATACGCCGGGCCGTACGCAGGAACTCAATATCTTCGAGAGTACCAGCGCTGAATTACGTATCGTCGACATGCCCGGCTATGGCTTCGCCAAGGCACCCGAGCCCAAGGTCCGCGCCTGGACCAAGCTGATCCACCAATACCTCACCGGCCGCCAGACGCTGCGCCGGGTCTATGTGCTGGTCGATGGCCGCCATGGCCCCAAGGACAATGACCTGACCGTCATGAACGAGCTGGATAAATCTGCCGTCAGCTATCAGGTGGTCCTGACCAAGTCCGACAAGCCGCCCAAAGAGGAGCTCGAAGCCGTCATCGCCATGACCAAGGCGGCGATCGCCAAGCGCCCCGCGGCCCATCCGCATGTGATCCTGACGTCGAGCGTCAAGGGCGAGGGCCTGCGCGACCTCCGCGCCGAGATCGCGCAGCTGATGGCGAGCTGAGGCAAAGCGAATTTCGTCCGACTACAGGGCGCTCGACTCCATCGCTTCCCTCCCCCTTGAGGGGAGGGACCGAGGGTGGGGGTCATTGGTGCTCCACTGATGGACCCCCTCCCCCAACCCCTCCCCTCAAGGGGGAGGGGAGCCCCTCGCTCAACAATCCATGATTCTACCCCACCCGCGTAAAATCCATCGTCCAATTCGTCTCCCAATTCGCCCCAACATCGGTGGAGAACGCCTGGCTCCACAGCGGCCGCCCATCGGGCTGGAAGCTCCAGGTGAACCGCACGTCGACATGGACGCCGTCGTCCTCGTCGGTGCCGTAGAACACCCCCTGCCCGCCGCTGAATTCGCCATGCACCGGCGGGAAGACAACGCCGCGGGCGCTGTTGACCCAGTAGATCGACCAGCGCTTGGTTTCTTGATCGAGCGTGCGAATGCTGGCGCCGGAAAAGCCGCGGGCCGGGCAGATGAACTCATCGACATTCATCACCCCGCCCAGCATTTTCCAGAATTGCTGAGTGGCCGGAAACACGTCCCAATCATCGCTGCCAACATGGCGCTGCTTGAGCCGGCGGTTCTGCACGGTCCAATTGCCGAGCAGAAAATCGAAATCGGTGGATAGGCCAGTGCCTCTGCTGCTCATCGCGCCCTCGCTGGTTGGTGCGAGGATACTACGAACCGGCCGTGACAAAAACTGTCAGGAGATCGCCTAGCGCGTGGTCATTGCCACCCAGCGCCGCAGCACCGCGCCCACAGAATCCGACTTCTGCGCCATGTCGTCGGCATCGGCGAAGGTGATCACCCCACGGTCCGGCGCAGCCCAGGAGATTAGCTTGTCGGGGTCTTCGAAGCGGAACAGGTCGTCCGCACCGGCCTTGGCGCCGCGATGCAGGATCAGTTGCACCCGATCGCCGGGGTGCAGCCGCATGGTGATGCGGTCGTCATCCAGCCCGAAACTGGGCGCATTCCATTTGATGCGCTCGACGAGGCCCGGCACGGAATCGAGGATCAATCGCCGCAGCGTTTCGATTTCCGCCTTGCGGCTATGGTGCAGCGTATCGAGATAGCTATCGATCAAAGACAGCATTTCGGCGACAGCCATTTTAGCGTCCCTTGAAGAACTGGCCCAGATAGGCAGCAACCTCCGCACTATTTGACGGCTTTGCAACCGACTTCAGCGCCGTTTCCACCACTTCGTCGGGGGCATTGCCGCGCCGCAGCTCTACGAGGGCCAGGGCGTAGTCGTCGGTGAATTCGGGATGGGGCTGAAAGCTCAGCGCAGCGCCGTTTTTGTAGGCCAGGCCGGCATTTGGCGTGAAATCGGAGGCGAGAATCACCTCGGCTTCGCTGGGGGCGGTGATCACTTGATCCTGGTGCGAGCAGGCTACCGCAAGGCTCGGCGGAGCGCTGTCCATGAAGAGCGGGCGCTGCTGGACGGTGTAGGTATGACGCCCCAGGCCCCAGCCCTTTTCGGACTTGCGCACATCCCCGCCCAGGGCATCGGCCATGATCTGATGACCGAAGCAAATGCCCAGCATGCCGGTTTTCTTGGCTGTAGGCATCGCGGATGAAAGCGCGCAGCGGATCGAGCCAGAAATGATCCTCATAGACCCCCGCCGCCGAGCCGGTGATGACGATGGCTTCGAGCCCCGCCGGATCGGGCAGGGGCGCGCCCTCGAAGAGCGGAACAGTCTCGTAGGTGAAGCCCTGCCCGGTCGCGTCGAACATGGTTTCGAACATGCGCGGATAGGGCGCAAAACGATCGGCAAGCGGGGTGGGTATGCCGCCAGTTTGGATAATGGTCAGTTTCATGAGAATCGAAGGTCCAACTGCTGACCCAGATATAGTCCACGACGCCATCCCCGCGAAGGCGGGAATGGCGTCGTGTTTGGGGTGGCTTCAGGCCGGGATGAACTTCAGCGCCACGCCGTCCATGCAGTAGCGCAGGCCGGTGGGCTGCGGGCCGTCGTCGAAGACGTGGCCGAGATGGCCGCCGCAATTGGAGCAGTGCACTTCGGTACGCGTCATGCCCAGCGTGCTATCGGTGGTGGTGGCGATGCCGCCGGGGAGGTGGTCGTAGAAGCTGGGCCAGCCGGTGCCGCTTTCGAACTTGGTCTTGCTGTCGAACAGCACCTGATCGCAGCCGGCGCAGGCGAAGGTGCCGGTGCGGTGCTCTTCGAGCAGCGGCGAGGTGCCGGGATATTCGGTGCCCTCATTGCGCAGCACGTCATAGGCCTCGGGCGAGAGCTTGGCCTTCCATTCGGCATCGGTCAGCTTGAAGGGGAAATCGCCTTCGGCAGCGGTGGCGGGCGTCACGCCCATCGGGCGGAACACAGTATAGGCACCGAGTGCGGCGATGGCGGCGCCGCCAAGAAGGAAGGTGCGACGATTGGCGTTCATGGAAAATCTCCTGATCGAAGATACCCCGCGCTGGCTGCCGGAGGGGACGGGCCAATCGCGGGGCTGTTGAAATCTATTGTAGAGCCTTGGTGCCAGCATTGGCACGTCAAGTTTTGGTGAGAGTTCGTAGCGCGCGAACTCTCGACCACTGTGGCCGATTACATGGCCGACTTAGGCGTTAGCACGGCGTCGATGACATGGATCACGCCATTGGACTGCAGCACGTCGGCGATGGTCACATTGGCCACGGTGCCATTCTCGTCGGTCACGGTGACCTTGCCGTCCTTGGCCTCCAGCGTCAGCTTGCAGCCGCCGACCGTATCGACGACATGCTTGCCGCCATCGGCTTCAACCATCGAGACGATATCGGTCGACAGCGCCTTGGCCGGGATGACGTGGCAGGCCAGGATGGTCGAGAGCATGTCCTTGTTCTCAGGCTTGAGCAGCGTGTCGACGGTGCCGGCCGGAAGGGCCGCGAAGGCCTCGTTGGTCGGAGCCAGCACGGTGAACGGGCCAGGGCCGGACAGGGTTTCGACGAGGCCCGCTGCCTTGACGGCGGCGACGAGCGTGGTGTGGTCGGCGGAATTGACGGCGTTCTCGATGATGTTCTTGTCGGCCATCATGGCAGCGCCACCCACCATCGGGTTTTCCTGGGCATAAACGGCAGCGCCCGAGAGCGAGCCGGCAGTGAGCATGGCAGCGACGGCGAAAGCGCGGAGCGAGATATTCATTTGAGACGTTCCTTCCTGTGTTTGTTTCCCCTTGGTCGGCGGGGACATGGGAAGGTACGGGGGCGCACAAAGATTAGTTTCAGGAGAGACTGAAATCAATCTGATGCCAAAGAACCCCCACCCTTGATCCCTCCCCACAAGGGGGAGGGTGTCGACTGAAGGTTCGGTTTTCTATTACGAAGTCTTTCTTCTCCCTCCCCCTTGTGGGGAGGGAAAGCGAGATAGGACTTAGCCCTTCGCTAAGTCCGTATATCGAGCAGGGTGGGGGTATGCCTCCGCATACGCGATCCCACCTAAATCCGCGTCACCGCGCCCTTAGCGACGATGGGGCCGGTCGGGGCGCCGCTGGGGGAGCCGCCCTTGGGTTCGAGCGTGATGGCCAGCACCGAGCCTTCGCCCCAGCCGGCAGCGATTTCGGGGGACATGCCCACTTCGCTGCGCGTATCGGCCGGAATGACGCCCATCGACATCGGCTTGCCGCCCTGGATGGCCCAGAGTTCGAAATCCTTATCGGCCACGGCATCGCCCGACAAGGCGGTCAGCCGCACCATGCCGGTGGCGCTGTCATAGAAGGCGACGAATTTGACATTGCTGCCGTCTTCCTCAAGCGCTGCGACCAATTGCGTTGTCAGCGTCGTTGCGTCGGGCGCGGGCTGCAGCACGTTGAAGCCGACGGCAATGATCGCGACCGCCAGCGCCGCGGCGGCGATGCCACGCCACACCAGCAGGTTATCCCAGAAGCTGGCCTTGCGCGCTGCGTCGCCAAAGGCCCGCGCCTCGATGGCGCCGAGCAGATAGCCAGGCGCCGAAATCTCTTCAAAATCGGCATTGAGCGCCCCCAAGCGCGCAATCCAGAAATCACGCTCCCGTTGCAGCGCCGGATCATCCTCGATCAGACGCCCGACGCGCTCATGTTCAGCGCTGTCCAGCAGGCCAAGCACATACTCGGCGACGAGCGCATTGCGCCCGCCTTCATTACCGCCGGTCTGCTCGCTCGGGCTCATTGGGTCAGGCACTCTCTCAGTTTGAGCAGGCTGCGGCGCAGCCAGGTTCGCATCGTATTCAGCGGCACGTCATATCTGGCGGCAAGCTCGTCATAGCTATAGCCATCGAGATAGGCGCCGCGCACCGCATCGGCGCGTTCGGGATCGAGCGTGCCCAGGCAATGATCGATCCGGCTGCGCTCGTCGCTGTCCTCGGCGGCCCGCTCCGGCGAGGGGCCAGAATCAGGCACTTCAAGGGCGGCGTCGATATCGGCCAAAACCGGCCGGCGCGCCCGCAAGATATCGAGCGCATGATTGCGCGCCACCGCCACGAGCCAGGAAATGGGGCTATAGCCATTGGCGACGTAACGATCGGCGCGCTGCCACACCTTGACGTAGATTTCCTGGATCGCCTCTTCGGCCTCCGAGCGGTCTTTCAAGATACGCAGCACCACGCCGAATAGTTTCGCGCTGGTCCGCTCGTAAAGGGTGCGGAAGGCGGCGCGATCACGCAGGGCACAGCGGGCGATCAGGTCGGCAATATCCTGGCTTGGCGACTGCATGGTCATGGTTCTAACGTGCCGATGGGGGGCTGAATACCCCATCGTCATCTCATCGCGATGGAATTGAACGAGATTGGTCACCATTGGGCAGGGCAAATAGATCAACCGTCATCATTTTATCCGACAAGCCGATTTCACTGGGCACGAAAATCGACTAGAGCCATTACGGACTTTTTTGCGCCGCTTTCGAAGGAGATTGGGTTCGCCCATGACTGAGCAAGACAACTCCCCCGACCGGTTTTCGCACGATGCCGGCATTCTGGCGCAAGCGCTGCCCTATATGCAGCGCTATGAGGGTAAGACGGTCGTCGTCAAATACGGCGGCCATGCCATGGGCGATGCCAAGCTGGGCGCCGCTTTTGCCCGCGATATCGCCCTGCTGAAACAATCCAAGGTCAATCCGATCGTGGTGCATGGCGGCGGCCCGCAGATCGCCTCCATGCTCAAGAGCCTGGGGATCGAATCAAAATTCGAGGGTGGCCTGCGCGTCACCGACGCTCGCACGATGGAAATCGTCGAGATGGTGCTCGCGGGTTCGATCAACAAGGAAATCGTGGCGCTGATCAATGCCGAAGGCGAATGGGCCATTGGCCTGTGCGGCAAGGACGGCAACATGGTCTTCGCCAAAAAGGCGATCAAGACCGTCAAGGACCCCGGCTCCAATATCGAGCGCGTGCTCGATCTGGGTTTCGTGGGTGAGCCGGTCGAAGTCGACCGCACCCTGCTCGACCTGCTGGCCCGCTCGGAAATGATCCCGGTGATTGCCCCCGTGGCGCCGGGCCGTGATGGCGCGACCTACAATATCAATGCCGACACCTTTGCCGGCGCCATCGCCGGCTCACTGGGCGCCAAGCGCCTGCTGTTCCTGACCGACGTGCCCGGCGTACTCGACAAGGACGGCAAGCTGATCACTGAACTTTCGGTGAGCGAAGCCAAGGCGCTGATGGCCGACGGCACCATTTCGGGCGGCATGATCCCCAAGGTGGAAACATGCCTGGAAGCGCTCGAAAATGGCGTCGAGGGCGTGGTTATCCTCAACGGCAAGACGCCGCATGTGGTGCTGGTGGAATTGTTCACGGAATATGGTGCCGGCACGCTGATCGTGCGGTAGGTTTCGCGTTGTGAAGTTAGAGGGCCGCCCGGTGGGCGGCCTTTTGTTTTTGCCCAGTCCATACCCCTCATCCGCCCTTCGGGCACCTTCTCAGTTCAATTCGCTTCACTGGAGCGAATTGCCGGCTACGCCGTCACTTCGAAGTCCCGCAAGGGGAGAAGGGGAGGACCAATTAACATTCAATTTGGCACTCCTGCTTGAGAGCCCCGATCTGACCCCCTCCCCCTTGAGGGGAGGGATGGGGTGGGGGTTCTGGGCTTTCAATGGGGCCTATACCTCTGGACGAGCATATTGCGCGTACAGAACCCCCACCCTAACCCTCCCCTCAAGGGGGAGGGGATCAGATCGGGGCTCTCGATCGGCTGCGCAGACCTGAATGTCGATTGACCCTAAGGCAGCGCCCGCAAAAACTGCGCCAGATCCTCAGTAATATGATGCACATGCGGCCCAGTGCTACGCCCCAGTTCCCAGGCGTCGACCTGTTCGTGGGCAAAATCTTCGCCGGCCACGACCTGCACCGTGGACATGCCCACTTCGTGGGGCACCAGCAGGTTCTTTTCCAGGTCGTCGAACATCACCGCCCGGTTGGGATCGATATCGTGCGCCTTGAAAAACCCGTCATAAGCCTCTCGATGCGGCTTGGGCACATAGGTCATGGCGCGGATATCGTAGACATGCTCGAACAGCTCGTTGCCACCCAGCCGCTTGAGCACGGCACGGGCATGGCCGACATCGCCATTGGTCAGGACGAACTTGCGGCCCGGCAAGGCGCGGATAGCCTCGACCAGATCAGGATGCGCATCGACGGGGGTATAATCGATGGCGTGGACGGTGTTGAGGAAATGGTCGGGATCGACCTTGTGATTGCTCATCAGCCCGTTCAGCGTGGTGCCGAAATCGCGATAATAGATCTTCTGCAAGGCCCGGGCTTCGGCGAAGTCCAGCTGGGTCAGATCCATCACGTAATTGGTGATGCGAATATCGATCTGGGCGAACAGGTTGCAGCTGCGCGGATAAAGGGTGTTGTCGAGATCGAACACCCAATCGATCACATGGCTGAGGCTGCGGGGAAGCGGCGGCGTAAGGTCATTCATCGTGTCACTTTAGCAGAAAGACTGTGACGGTTCATCTGGCATGTATTGGGGGGCAAATCGAGAACCCTTCTTCTCCCTCCCCCTTGTGGGGAGGGCCGGGGTGGGGTTCTGGGGCCATCAACTCATGCGATACTGAATTATTGAGCCCAACTGTTGGCGCAGAACCCCCACCCTCAATCCCTCCCCACAAGGGGGAGGGAGGCAGATCGGGGCTCCACATCGGCTGCGCCGAATGTCGGTTCAACCGCTGGCAGATTATTCAGCCGCTTCGTTGGCGGTGACGGTAACGCCGAGCATGGTGATCAGGCTGCCGGGGTTGGCGGCGGCGCCCATCAGGACCAGCAGGTTGGTCGGGGAGGCCGGAGCGACATCGACTTCCAGGCTCTGGGGATCGTCGAGGAAGGTCGAGACCGGGGGAGAGAGCAGATCGACCAGTTCGGGAATGCCGATACCGGCGATCATCTGCGGCACCATGGCCTTGAGGCCTTCGACGAGCTGGGCCCTGTCGATGCCCTGCGCCTTGGCGAAGAAGTCCAGCACCTTGCCGGCGAGTGAGGCATCGTCGTAGCGCACGGTGGCGCCGCCGATCGACACGGCCTGCAGCAGTTCCATGCCCATCATGGCCTGGGCCGCCTGGGCCTCGTCACTGGCCGAATCGCCGGCGGCGGCAGCCGTGGCGCTGGCTTCCTGGATTTTGCCCAGCACAGCGGGGGTCAGGCCGGTCAAATCGAATGTCAGGTCGAGAGCGCCGACATCGGCGAAGTCGAACAGGAACTGGTTGATCGTCATGTGGCCATCGGCCATCGACCAATCGAGCGAGCCGGTGATATCGCCGGCAATATTGGTCAGGCCGAGCGCTTCGATGGCGGCGCCTGCCTGGGCGTCTTCGTCCTTGACCGTGGACAGGTCAACCGCGATGCCGTTGATCGACACGGTCGAGCTGAGGTCGGTCAGATCGGCGCTGCCCTGGGCCGGCGTGAAGGTGCTGACCGATTCCATCGACTCGATGGAGGTGACCTCGGCGCCATTGCGGGTAACCGAAAGCGGCCCGGTGCTGATCGCGCCGACGAGCTGCAGGCTCTGCAGCGGGGTGATGGTATCGTCGCCCGGCAGGTAGAAATTGCTCAGCTCGATATCGCTCAGCGAGATATTGCCAGGAACGCCGTCCTCGGTCAGGTCGGCCTCCACGTCCGGCAGCACGACGCTATCGGCGGTATAGCCGCCATCGCCGGTTTCCTTGACGCCGTTGAAGGTCAGCGAGGTATTGAAGCTCTCAGTCTCAGCCATGCCCTTGATGCTGATCGTCACGTTGTCCACGGTGATGGTATCGCCATCGAGCACGGGCTCGCCAAAGGTGAATTCATAGCCGAGCGGGCCCCACACGGCCTGGATACGATCGACAAAGGCCTGCGCGTCGAGCGCGAAGGCGGGCTGCAGCAGGGCCGCGCTTGCGACACTGGCAAGCAGGGCAAGGCGGGTAATCTTGAAGGACTTCATCGTCGTCTCCGGCATTGTTGTGATTGTTGTCGTCGGGGGCAGGCAAACGGTAATAATGGCAGCGTTGCGGCAAACTGATGGCAGCCCGCCACGCCGTTGCAATGAGATGGTGCCGCCCTGGCGCGGGCGTGCTGGGCGGAACATGAATTGCCGATATTTCAACATTATGTCGGAAGCATCCGCAAATTTAGCGGTCTTCGCTATCGAGGAATAATCGGTAGGCCGGGTTGCCCGTTTCGTCCCAATAGGGGTAGCCGAGCGCATCGAGGAAGGCGTGGAATTGGGCGCGATTGGCCTGCGGCACCTGGATGCCGGCCAGCACGCGACCGTAATCGGCGCCGTGATTGCGATAGTGGAACAACGAAATGTTCCAGTCGTTGCGCAGCCCTTCGAGAAATTTCAGCAGTGCGCCGGGGCGCTCGGGGAACTGGAAGCGATAGACCAATTCGTCCCCCAGATGGCTGGCGCGGCCGCCCACCATGTAGCGCACATGCAGCTTGGCCAGCTCGTTATCGCTCATATCGAGCACGGCATGGCCATGTTCGGCCAGCAGCGCGATGATAGCCTGCTTCTCGGCGTCGCCCTGGCGCAGCTTGACGCCGACGAAGATCTGCGCCGCCGCGCCATGGGCATAGCGATAGTTGAACTCGGTGATCGCCCGGTCGCCCAGCAGGCGGATGAAGGCGCGGTAACTGCCCGGCGCTTCGGGGATGGTGACGGCCAGCAGCGCCTCGCCGCGTTCGCCGATTTCGGCGCGCTCGGCGACATGGCGCAGGCGGTCGAAATTGATATTGGCGCCCGAATTGATGGCGATCAGTGGGCCGGCTGGTGCCGCGCCCTGCTCGACATGCTTGCGCAGGCCGGCGAGCGCCAGCGCACCAGCGGGCTCGGCGATGGCGCGGGTATCGTCGAACACGTCCTTGATGGCGGCGCAGATTTCGTCGGTGGTGACGGTGACGATGCCGTCGAGCAGTTCATTGCAGATGCGGAAGGTTTCGGTCCCGACCTGGCGCACGGCGACGCCATCGGCGAAGAGACCCACCTGGTCGAGATTGACCGGATGACCGGCGGCGATCGCCGCCTGCATGCTGGCGGCTTCCTCGGGCTCGACGCCGATGATCTTGACTTCGGGACGCAGAAACTTGACGATGGCGGCAATGCCCGCCGCGAGGCCGCCGCCGCCGATGGGCACATAGATGGCGCCGAGCGGGCCGGGATGCTGCTGCAGCAATTCCATGCCGATGGTGCCCTGTCCGGCAATCACCGCCGGATCGTCGAACGGATGCACGAAGACCAGCCCCTGCTGGGCCGCCAGTTCATTGGCGTGATCGCGCGCCGCATCGAACGCATCGCCGAACAGGACCACCTCGCCCCCCATGCGGCGGACGGAGTTGACCTTGATCGAGGGCGTCGTCGTCGGCATGACGATCACCGCGCGAATGCCCAGCCGCGCCGCCGACAGGGCAACCCCCTGCGCGTGATTGCCCGCCGAAGCGCAAATCACGCCGCGGGCGCGCTCCTCGGCGTTGAGCGTGGCGATCTTGTTATGGGCGCCGCGGATCTTGAACGAGAACACCGGCTGCAGGTCTTCGCGCTTGAGCAGCACCGGAATGCCGAGCCGGGCCGAGAGCAGCGCCATCGGCTCCAGTGGCGTCTCCTCGGCGACGTCATAGACCGATGAGGTGAGGATACGGCGGACATAGTCTTGCATGGATGCGGTCTCGATTGGCGCCGGGCGGCGCCGCACAGCACTGGGAAAACCGGGGGGCTCTGTCAACCATCATTCCAGCGGCGCATAGCTGCCGTCCGCTCTCAATCAATGATTTGATTGGAAGGGAAGCTGCGCTATCAAGCTTTATTGCAGCGCCGTGATGCCATGGGCTGATTGCTGCTGACAGGATTTGACCAGCGCAGCTGGAGATATGCCGGCCGGCCGCGCCGACAGCCCATTAAACTTGAAGAGACCTGTTCCGATGACCCTGCCGATCGCCCCTGTCAAACGTGAAAGCGGAGATGACCGCAAGGTCGCCATCGCGCTCGCGGCGCGGGCGCTGATCGTCGAGAAGGGGCTCGAGGGTCTGCGCACCCGCGACATCGCCGACCGCGTCGGCATCAATATCGCCACCCTGCACTATCACGTGCCCTCCAAGGAAGCGCTGATCGAGCTGGTCACCGCCACCATGGTGCCGAGTTCCGCGCCCAATCGATCAGCCGGCCGCGCGCGCATCTGTCGCCGGCCGAGCAGTGAGCACGAGTTCCAGGACTTCCAGAGATGTACACCGAAAAGCCGATGTGCTGGCGGTGATGTCCGAACTGATGGAACGCGCCCGCCGCGACGATATCATCCGCGCCGCCATCGTGCCCGTGATCTCAAGTGGCGCCGCATCGTCGCCATATTTTTGCCCTCGGCGTGCCGATGGCAGCTTCCGCGTGATCTCGATCCGCCCCCGCCGCCAAATGCTGATCGGCACCATGATCAGCTTTTGCCGCGGTCCCGATGCCACCCCCGAAAATTTCGACCGGCTCTATGCCGAATTGCGCCGCGCCTCCTAACCGTTTGCCTGCAGGAATTCAGTCCATGACCAATAGCTTCCATATGCCAACATCCAAGGCCGATGCCGATCCACGCCGCTGGGTCGCGCTGGCCGTGCTGTTGATCGCCAACTTCATGAACCTGATCGACGTGACCATCGTCAATGTCGCCCTGCCCAGCATGCGCGAGGGCCTGGGTGCCACCGATAGCCAGATCGAATGGGTGGTCGCCGCCTATATCATGGCCTTCGCCCTGGGCCTGCTGCCGTTCGGCCGTCTCGGCGATATTTTGGGGCGCACCAGGCTCTTCCTGTGGGGCGTGGGCGCGTTCACGACTGGCTTCGGCGCTGTGCGGCATGTCGCCCAATATCGAGTTCCTGATCACCGCCCGCGTCATCCAGGGCCTGGGCGCCGCCATGATGACGCCACAGGTGCTGGCCATCGCCACCGTCACCTTCCCGCCCGAAGAGCGCGGGCAGGCATTCTCGCTGTTCGGCCTGTCGGCGGGGCTGGCCTCGGTGTGCGGCCCCATCATCGGCGGCATGCTGATTTCGGGCCATCTGTTCGGGCTCGACTGGCAGCCGATTTTCCTCGTCAACGTGCCCATCGGCATTGCCGCCGTGGTGGCCGGCCTGTTCCTGATCCCGCGCCTGCCTGGCCATGCCGCGCTCAAGAACGATTATGTGGGCATTGCTCTGTTCGGCCTCGGCATCGTCTCGGTGGTATTCCCAATCGTGGAAGGCCGTACCTATGGCTGGCCGCTCTGGGCGTTCGCCATGATGGTTGGGGGGCTGGTACTGCTGGTCTTGTTCGTGCTGTGGACCCGGGCCCGGGCCGCGCGCGGCATGTCGCAATTGCTCAATTTCGATTTGATCACCAACAGGCAGTTCATGTTCGGCGCCTTCGTAATGACCGTGTTTGCCTCGGGCATTCCGGGCATGTTCATGGTGATTTCGCTGCTGCTGCAGGGTGGCTTCGATTTCAGCCCGCTGGAATCGGGGCTGACCAATACGCCGTTCTCGGTGGGCGTGCTGGGCGCCTCGTTCATCGCCGCCCGGTTCAAATCGAACTATCTGCGCTCGCGCCTGGCGACCTCCGCCGGCCTGCTCGTCATCGGCATCGGCTGGCTGCACTTCTATATCGCCAGCGTCACCGACAGCATCGACCACTGGGCCATGCTGGCGCCGCTGCTGATCGCCGGCGTCGGGCTGGGCCTGGGCTTTTCGGCGCTGTTCCAGCTGGTACTGGCCAATGTGCCGCCGCGCGATGCCGGCGCCGGCTCGGGCTCGCTGCAGGCGTTCCAGCAGGTGGGTGGCGCGCTGGGCGTGGCGCTGATCGGGGAAATCTTCTTCTCCAATCTGGGCAACGGGTTTACCAATAGCGCCAGCCAGCACGCGGCCTTTGCCGGGGCCTCCAGCATGGCGCTGTGGTATGTCATCTGCTCGTTTGGCCTCGTGCTGCTGCTGGTGCCGCTGTTCAAGCGCAGCACTCATCACGAACAGGGCAAAGGCGCCGCGGCCGAGCCGGTGCTGATCGAGGTTTAGGGTAGGCTGAAGGTCTTTCCCAGGAAAACAATCACGCCGATCTCTCTCACGAGAGGTCGGCCTTTTTCGTTTTCGGGACGCTTCAGTCGTCACCCTCCCCCTTGCGGGGAGGGAGTGATGAGCCGTCTTGCAAAGGTCCGGTGGACCTTTGCGGCGAAGAACGCCCGTAGCGCTACGCGCGAAGGGCTATGGGTGGGGGATGTTTGGCCCAAATATCGGGGCTCCGAACACCCCCTCCCAACCTCCCCCGTCAAGGGGGAGGTGCCGCGCGGTGGTTGCGGAAGGATGGTGCCACAATCCACATAGGATCCCTCTCCTCCAAGGGAGAGGGAGGAGAACACCCCTACATATTATTATAATGCAAAATATTCCCGTCCGGATCCTTCAGCCACACCGCCTTGAAGCCCCCGGCCACATGGATATCGCCCTTCAGTTCCATGAAGGGATAGTGCTCGAACTGCACGCCCTTGGCCTTGAGATCGGCGGTGATCGCATCGACTTCCTCGCCCACGGCCCAGGCCACGGCATTGGCTTGGTTGGTGCCGGCGAAATCGGATTTATAGACGACCAGTTGGGTGGCCCCGGTCTTGAAGGCCAACATGTCGTCATCGCCCTTGAGCAGCGGCAATCCCAGAATGCTTTCATAGAAATGGCGGGCGCGGGCAATGTCGGCTACCGCCACGATCGCCGAGGAATCCTTGTCCTTGAGCATGGTCACTCCTTTACATTGATGGCCGACATTCAACGCCGCACGGCGCCCAAGGTTCATTCGCGCCGCTTTACAGGCTTTGAGCCAGGCAGTATTAGCGCTAAACTCGCTTTACGGAATAAGCGGCCGGGAGCAGCATGGGCAAGGCGATCGTACGGCTCAAGGACATTGCCGGCAAAACCGGGTTTTCCACCAACACGGTATCGCTGGCGCTGCGCGAAAGCCCGCGCATTCCCGAGCCGACCCGGGCGCTGATCCGGCAGGCGGCGGCCGAGTTGCATTATTTGCCCAACCAGATCGCCAAGTCGCTGGTCAGCCGGCAGACCATGACCATTGGGCTGGTGCTGACCGATATCACCAATCCCACCCTGACCCATGCCGCCCAATCGATCGAGCTGGCGCTGGCGGCGCGCGGCTATGGCACGCTGTTCGCCACCTCCAATAATACGCTGGACGATGAAATGCGCACCGTCGAGATGTTCCGCTCGCGCCAGGTCGATGGCATGCTGATCTATCCCACCAGCCATCGGCAGCTCGACCATATACGGCCGCTGCGCCGCGCCAATTATCCGGTGGTGCTGCTGGTGGCCGATCCCGATGCGGGGATCGACGCGGTCTGCGTCGACGAGCGGCGCGGCGCCTGGAAGGCGGTGCGCCACCTGATCGATATGGGCCACCAGCGCATCGGCATGCTCGACAGCGCCAACCGGCATGGCAATGGCGAAAAGCGCGAGGGCTATATCAAGGCGCTGACCGAGGCCGGGCTTGACTATGACACAAGTTTGGCTGTCGATCTCACCGGGCACGCTTCCGTCCATGGCGCCACGGCGATGGATGAATTGATGAGCCGCAAGACCGGCGCCACCGCGGTGTTCTGCGGCAATGACTCGCTGGCGATCGGCGCACTGCACTGGTGCCGCCGGCATGATGTGGCGGTGCCGCGGGACATGGCGATCATGGGCTATGACGATATCGAATATGCCGCGTTCGCCGGCGTGCCGCTGTCCAGCGTGCGCTATGCGACGCGCGAAGTCACCGAAATGGCGGTGGAGCGCCTGATGGAGCTGATCGCCGCCAAGGACATCTTGCCGCCACCCCGGGTGAGCATGATCGATCCCGACATCATCATTCGCGACAGCACTCGCCTGTCGGCTTAGGAGCAATCGACAGCCAACTTTGCACAGCAGATCGGGAGCCCCAATCTGGTTCCCTCCCCCTTGTGGGGAGGGTTAGGGTGGGGGTCCGAGCCAACAGCGGAACTCAATAATCAGCATGGCATGACCTGATAGTTCCAGAACCCCCACCCCGGCCCTCCCCACAAGGGGGAGGGAGAAGAAGGGGGAGTTCGGGAACAGGCCAATGTCTGAATGCTCCTTCCGCCTAGTTCAACAGTTTCAACCGCGGCTTTGCCGCCATTTCTAAGGATGAGCAATCATGGAATATCGCCGTTTGGGCAAATCGGGCCTCAAGGTCAGCGAACTCTCGCTCGGATGGTGGGTCACCTTCAGCAAGCAGGTCGATGAGAGCAAGGCGCTCAAGCTGATGACCACCGCTTATGATGCGGGCGTCAACTTCTTCGACAATGCCGAAGGCTATGAAGCGGGCGCTTCCGAAGCGCTGATGGGCGCGGCGCTGGAAAAGCTCGGCTTTTCGCGTGACAGCTATGCCGTCTCCTCCAAGGTATTCTGGGGCGGCACAAGCCGACGCAGAAGGGCCTCAGCCGCAAGCACGTGACCGAAGCCGCGCATGCCGCTCTCAAGCGCCTGCGCGTCGATTATCTCGATCTCTATTTCTGCCACCGCCCCGATATCGATACCCCGATCGAAGAAACCGTCTGGGCGATGCACAACCTGATCACCCAGGGCAAGGTTTTGTATTGGGGCACCTCCGAATGGACCGCCCAGCAGTTGACCGAGGCCTGGGCCGTTGCCCGCCGCGAGCACCTGACCCCGCCGACCATGGAGCAGCCGCAATACAACCTGTTCGTGCGCGAAAAGGTCGAAGCCGACTACCTGCCGCTCTACGAATTGGGCCTGGGCACCACGATCTGGTCGCCGCTCGCCTCGGGCGTTCTGACCGGCAAGTACAATGACGGCATTCCCGAAGACAGCCGCATGAACCTGCCCGGCTATGAATGGCTCAAGGCCGAATGGGAAAGCGATGCCGGCAAGGCGAAGCTGGAAAAGGTCAAGGCGCTGGCCAAGCTCGCCAAGGATGTCGGCCTGCCGATCCACCACCTGGCGCTGCTGTGGTGCCTGAACAATCCGCATGTCTCGACGGTGATCCTGGGCGCGTCCAAGAAGAGCCAGCTTGAGGACAACCTGGCCGCGCTCAAGTCCAAGGACAAGCTGACGGCGGACGTGATCGAAGCGATCGAGAAGATCGTCGAGAACAAGCCGGCCGCTCCGCAGCGGTATTGAGGCGCTGAGCCCGTTCTAGGACCCACGAACCTCACAGTCGTCACCCTCCCCCTTGCGGGGAGGGATCAGGGTGGGGGAAGTTTAAGTCCCGATCCCACCATCGTGGCTCCCTCACCCCCTCCCAGCCTCCCCCGTCAAGGGGGAGGTGTCTGCTGGTGGTTCGGGACAATATCGAGAACCAACACCACCCCCGATGTCATTCCGGCGCAGGCCGGAATCCAGCCTGAGATATCGCCACGGCCGCAAGGTGGCCATGGCGGCTTTTGGGCGATTGCTCACAAATCTCGCAGTCGTCACCCTCCCCCCTTCGCGGGGAGGGAGTGATGAGCCTCTTGGAAAGGTCCTGTGGACCTTTGCGGCGAAGAACGCCCGTAGCGCTACGCGCGAAGGGCTCTGGGTGGGGGGATGTTTAGCCCCGATCCCAATATCGTGGCTCCCAACACCCCTCCCATCCTCCCCGTCAAGGGGGAGGTGCCGCATTCAGTTTGCGGCAACGCTGGTGATCACGCTCCTGGCTAGCGGCAACCACCCACCGCCCCTATATTCCCTCCAATGACCGACTCCCCTCCCCGCCGCGGCCCGCCGCCGCCCGAACCCACCGGCAGCTTTCGCGAGCAGCTAGATAACCTCCGCCATCTCGGCCGGCTCGTCGCGCAGATCTGGCGGACCAGCCGCTGGCTGACCGGCCTCAGCATCGGCCTGCGCCTGATCCGGGCGCTGCAGCCGGTGGTGATGCTCTATGTGGGCAAGCTGATCATCGATGAAGTGGTGCGGCTGACCGGGCATCCGGCGGCGGGCAGCGATTTTGCGCAATGGTGGGCCAGCGGCGAATTGACCCGCATCGCCGAATTGCTGGCGATCGAATTCGCGCTGGTGATCGTCACCGACCTGCTCAACCGCGTCACCTCGCTGGTGGATTCGATCCTGGGGGAACTTCATTCCAACACCGTCAGTATCGAGCTGATGCAGCACGCCGCCCGGCTCGACCTGCGCCATTTCGAATCCGCCGAATACCAGGACCGGCTGGAGCGCGCGCGCCGCCAGGCGGCGGGCCGCAGTGGCCTGCTGGCGCAATTGCTCGGCCAGGCGCAGGACATGATCACCGTGGTGACGCTGGCGGCGGGGCTGTTCTATTACGCGCCGTGGCTGATCCTGCTGCTGCCGCTGTCGTTCGTGCCGGCGATCTGGGGCGAGACGCGGTTCAATACGCTCTCCTATTACCTCTCGCGCGGGCGCACACCGGAGCGGCGGCAGCTGGAATATATCCGCCAGATCGGGGCCAGCGCCGAGACCGCCAAGGAGATCAAGCTGTTCGGGCTGGGCGAATTCCTGGTCGCGCGGTTTCGCGTGCTGGCGCAGACGATATTTCTGGAAAACCGCAAGCTGGCCGTGGATCGCTCGGTCTGGGGCGCGCTGTTCTCGTCGATCTCGACGCTGACCTATTATGGCGCCTATGGCTTCATCGTCTGGCGCACCATTGCCGGCGAGTTCACCATCGGCGACCTGGCGTTCCTCTCCGGCTCGTTCCTGCGGCTGAATGGCCTGTTCCAGAAGATCCTGCTCGGCTTCACCCAGCTTGCCGGGCAGTCGCTGTATCTGGATGACCTGTTCTCGTTCTTCGAAATCCAGCCGACGATATTGCCGCCGGAACATCCAAAACCGTTCCCGCAGCCGATCGCGCAGGGCATCGTTTTCGACAATGTCGGCTTCCGCTATCCCGAAACTGACACCTGGGCCATTCGTGGCCTCAGTTTCACGCTCAACGCTAACGAGACGCTAGCATTAGTGGGTGAAAACGGAGCCGGAAAGACCACCATCGTCAAGCTGCTAACGCGCCTCTACGATCCCGATGAGGGCCGCATCACCGTGGATGGCATCGATCTGCGCGACATGGCAATCGAGGATATCCACGCCCATATCGGCGTGATTTTCCAGGATTTCATCCGCTACAGCCTGACCGCCTCGGAGAATATCGGCGTCGGCCGCATCGAGGACAGCACCGATATGCCGCGCATCGAGGACGCCGCCGAGCGCAGCCTTGCCGATGCGGTCGTCGCCAAACTGCCGCTGGGCTACGAGCAGCCGCTCGGCAGATTGTTCAACAAAGGCAGGGACTTATCGGGTGGCGAGTGGCAGAAAATCGCCATTGGCCGCGCCTATATGCGCGACGCCGACCTGATCATCCTGGACGAACCCACCGCCGCGCTCGACGCCAAATCGGAAGCCGAAGTGTTCGCCCGCTTCAAATCGCTGGCCAAGGGCAAAACCGCCGTCATCATCTCGCACCGCTTTTCCACGGTCCGCATGGCCGACCGTATACTTGGTGCTGGAAGACGGCAAGATTCTCGAATCCGGCAGCCACGAGGACCTGCTGGCCCTGCGCGGCCGCTACGCCGAACTGTTCGAACTGCAAGCCGCCGGCTACCGCTAACGACGGGTGCCGCTGGCCTTATCGAAGAAGTGCATTGCCGCCATATCGAGGAAGAAGGGCTGTGTGATGCCCTCGGCAAACGGAGGATGACCGCGATATTCGGCGACCAGCAATTGATTGCCCCAGCGCAGGTGGATGTGGCATTCGGCGCCAATCGGCTCGATCAGTTCGACCGTGCCGGTCAGGGTGACCGAGGGGATAGTGGGCGCGGTGAAGCTAAGCGCGTCGGGGCGGATGCCGAGCAAATCGGCGCCCTTGGCGCTATCGGCCAATTGGGTCCGCGTGGCTTCATCAAACGCGGCCATGTCGATGAAATTCATCGGCGGGGAGCCGATGAAGCCGGCGACGAAGACGGTGGCGGGCTTTTCGTAAAGCTCGATCGGCGTGCCGACCTGCTCGATGCGGCCGGCATTCATCACCACGAGGCGATCGGCCAGGGTCATGGCTTCGAGCTGGTCATGGGTCACGTAGACGCTGGTGGTGCGCAGCGTACGCTGCAGGCGCTTGATTTCAATGCGCATCTGTCCGCGCAGCTTGGCATCGAGATTGCACAAAGGCTCGTCGAACAGGAAGGCCTTGGGCTGGCGCACCAGGGCGCGGCCCATGGCGACGCGCTGGCGCTGGCCGCCCGACAAGCTGCCGCGGCTTGCGGTCGAGGAACGGGGTGATCTCCAGCATGCGGGCCGCTTCGGTGACGCGCTGGTCGATCAGTTCGCGCGGCGTGTTGCGGTTCTTGAGGCCGTATTCGAGGTTCCCGCGCACGCTCATATGTGGATAGAGCGCGTAGTTCTGGAACACCATGGCGATGTCGCGCTCGGCCGGCTCGACAGCGTTCACATTGTTGCCGCCGATGGAGATGGTGCCTTCGGTGACGGTTTCGAGCCCCGCGACCATGCGCAGCAGCGTGGACTTGCCGCAGCCGGAGGGGCCGACCAGCACCACCAGTTCGCCATCGGCGATGGACAGGTTGATGCCGTGCACCACCTGGGCGCCGCCGGGATAGGTCTTGCGGATATCGACAAGCTCGATGGCGGCCATGGTTATTTCTCCGTTTCCACGAGGCCTTTGACGAACAGGCGCTGCATGAAGATGATGACGAGGACAGGCGGCAGGCCGGCAAGGATGGTGCCGGTCATCACCAGGTTCCACTGGGTATTGCCGTCGAGCACCGAGGCCAGGCGCTTGATGCCCATGACGACGGTGTAATATTGCGGATCGGTGGTGATCAGCAGCGGCCAGAGATACTGGTTCCAGCCATAGACGAAGAGGATGATGAACAGCGCCGCGATATTGGTGCGGCTCAGCGGCAGCAGGATATCGCGGAAGAACTTCATCGGCCCGGCGCCATCGACGCGGGCGGCTTCCATCAATTCATCGGGAATGGTCAGGAAGAACTGGCGGAACAGGAAGGTCGCGGTCGCCGAGGCGATCAGCGGAATGGTCAGGCCGGCATAGGAATTGAGCATGCCCAGATCCGCCACCACCTTGAAGGTGGGCAGGATGCGCACTTCGACCGGCAGCATCAGCGTGACGAAGATCGCCCAGAAGGCCAGCATTCGGAACGGGAACTTGAAGTAGACGATGGCATAGGCCGAGGTGATCGAAATGGCGATCTTACCGACGGCGATGATCAGCGCCATGATCAGGCTATTGGCCAGCATCATCAGGAACGGCGGCGCACCGGCATTGGAGGCGCCGGCCCCGAGCAGCGCACCGTAATTGTCGAACATGAAATTGCCCGGCAGCATCGGCACCACGCCGGTGACGAAATCGCTTTCGGCGCGGGTGGAGGCGATGAAGGCCAGATAGACCGGGAACACCACGACCACGACGCCGACGATCAGCACCAGATGGGTGAGGAAGTTCAGGAAAGGGCGATTTTCGACCATGGCAGCGCCCCTTAATATTGCACGTTGCGTTCGATCCAGCGGAACTGGACGACGGTCAAGGCGATGACGATGAACATGAGCACGACCGATTGGGCGGCCGACGAGCCGAGGTTGAGGCCGACGAAACCATCGGCATAGACCTTGTAGACCAGGGTATTGGTCGACTGGGACGGACCGCCCGAGGTGGTGGCGTCGACGATGCCGAAGGTATCGAACATGGCATAGGTGACGTTGATCACCATGAGGAAGAACGTCGTCGGCGACAGCAGCGGGAAGATGATGGTCCAGAAGCGCTTGACCGGCCCGGCGCCATCGATGGCGGCAGCCTCGGTCAGCGAGTGCGGCACGGAATTGATGCCGGCGACGAAGAACAGGAAATTGTAGGAAATCTGCTTCCAGGCCGCGGCGATGACGATCAGCACCATGGCGTCGCCGCTATGCAGGCGGTGGTTCCAGTCATAGCCGAACACGACCTCAAGCACATAGGGCAGGATGCCGACGCTGGGATTGAACATGAACCACCAGAGCAGGCCGGCGGCGGCGGGCGCCACGGCATAGGGCCAGACCAGCAGCGTGGTGTAGAAGCGGGCAGAGCGCAGCACGCGGCTGACGGCCACGGCGAACAGCAGCGACAGGCCCATCGACAGCACGGTGACGCTGACCGAGAACACGAAGGTGGTGCCCAGCGACTGCAGGTAAGGCGCGCTGGCGAACAGCTTGGTGTAATTGTCGAACCAGATGAAGCTGGTTTTGAAGCCGAACGGGTCCTGGCGCAGGAACGACTGCCAGACGGCCTGGCCCGCCGGCCACAGGAAGAAGACGGCCGTGATCAGCAATTGCGGCCCGAGCAGCAGATAGGGCAGCCCGCGGTTGGGGAATATGGTGCGCTTGGTTTGCATCAGGCTCTCTCAAAGAGACCCCCTCCCTGGCCCTCCCCGCAAGGGGGAGGGTGAAGCCGGTGCGAGGCTCTATATCCAGCCAAGCACCGAGCGGCACCTCCCCGGGGGAGATTGGGATGGGGCTGGACAGGCCGAGGCTGGTGCCCGGCCCGTCATTGCGGCTTACTGGTTGGCGGCTTCGAATTCGCGGAGGATGGCGTCGCCTTCCTTCTTGGCTTCGTCGAGCGCTTCCTGGCCGGTCTTTTCGCCCGACAGCACGGCTTCGAACTGCTGGTCGATCAGATCGCGGATCTGGGTCAGGTTACCGAAACGGACGCCCTTGGAATTGTCGTCCGGGGTGCCGCGGGTGATCTGCTGGATGGCGATATCGGAGCCGGGATTGGCTGCATAGTAGCCCTGGGTCTGGCCCAGCTCGTAAGCGGCATTGGTGATCGGCAGGTAGCCGGTGAACTGATGCCAATCGGCCTGCACTTCAGGCTGGGAGAGGTAGGTGAAGAACTTGGCGACGCCGGGATAGACTTCCGGCTTCTGGCCCTGCAGGGCCCAGAGGGTCGCGCCACCGATGATCGAGTTCTTGGGCTCCTTGGTCACGCTGTCGTCGTAAGGCATGGGGGCAAAGCCGACCTTGAAGTCCTTGGCATTGCCGATGACGCCGGCGCGGCTGGCCGAAGAACCCATATAGACGGCGCATTCCTGCGAGTAGAACATGGGGGCCGTATCGGCACCGCCGCCAGGGCCGCCATACTTGAACACGCCTTCGTCCTGCTGGGCCTTGAGGCTATCCCAGAACTTGGCCTGTGCCGGGCCGTTGAAGGTGAATTCGGTACCCAGACCGCCAAAGCCGTTCTGCATTGTGCCGAAGGGCAGATCCTGAATGGCCGAGTAGTTTTCCAGGCCAACCCAGGTGGCGGCATAGGACAGGGTGAAGCCGCAGGTGGCAGCGCCGGAATCGACGATCTTCTTGCCCATTTCGGCCAGTTCGGCCCAGGTCTTGGGCGCAACTTCGGGGTCGAGGCCGGCTTTGGCGAAGACGTCCTTGTTGTAGTACATGATCGGGGTCGACGAATTGAACGGCATCGACAGGATGTTGCCTTCAGCGTCCGAATAGTAGCCAACGACCGGGGCCAGGAACGAGGACGGATCGAAGGGTTCGTTATTGTCCGCCATCAGCTGGTAGACCGGATAGACGGCGCCCTTGGCGGCCATCATGGTGCCGGTGCCCACTTCGAAGACCTGCACGATGGCAGGCTGCTCGCCGGCGCGGAAAGCGGCGATAGCGGCGGTCAGCGTCTCGGGATAGGTGCCCTTGAACACGGGCGTGACGTGGTATTCGGTCTGGCTGTCGTTAAAGCCCTTGGCGATTTCTTCGAGCTTGGTGCCGAGTTCGCCACCCATGGCGTGCCACCAGGTGATCTCGGTCGCGGCCATTGCGGCGCTGGACATGAGCGCGGTCGAAAGGGCGATGAGCCCCGCGGTAAGAGTGGTTTTGAACACTGGTCTCTCCTGCTGATTGCACGGCGAAGAGCACCCCCGCCGATCCGTCTGAGCTGCGGACACGCGGTGCTAGCAATAGCGAACGTCGCTTGGGTGACGGTTTTGTTGCGGTTTGATGACATGAGCCGCGCAAACAAAATCGGCCGGGCTTGCGCCCGGCCGATCGTTATTTCAGCGGTAAAACCAGCTTACTTCACGTCGCCAACCGACCAGAAGAAGGTTTCGCCCGAGGAATTGAGCACGCCGTCATTGTCGGAGATGACGAAGCCCTTGCCGGCAGCATCGACAGCGAAGCTCTCGATCTTGTCGACGATGTAGCCATTGTTGGCGGCCAGGTCGGGGATGAGGTCACGGACCTCTTCCTTGGTGACCACAGGCAGTTCGCCGCCGAGCGGAGCCGAAACGAGCTGGCTGACGGGGACGCGGAACAGCTTCTTGAGCTTGGCATTGAAAGCGAGCTGGTTGTCGCGCTCGATGACATAGACATAGTCACCGTGCAGGGTGAGTTCGGACAGGCCATTGCTGGCGCCTTCGGCCGCAGCGTCGAGCGGATAGTGCACCGCACCCCATTCGCCGGTCGAGGGCTTGTAGGAGACCAGCTTGGTCATGCCCTTGGGATCGTCCTTCCATTCGCGCTGGATCGGGATCCACAGGATCATGTCGTCGCCTTCCCCGATGGCAGCAATGCCTTCGGAGCCGGAGCGGATTTCACCGGCCAGCAGCTCAGCCGGGTAAGCGACTTCTTCGAGGATCTCGCCTTCGGCATCGACATGGTAGAGGGCGTGCGGGGTCAGGGCCGCGGTGTCGCCTTCGGACGCTAGCCAGTAGCCGCCTTCGCCATCGAGGGTAATGCCTTCCAGATCGAGCTTCTGGGCAGCGTCGCCATTGCGGGTGACGATGATCTTGCTGGTGATATGAGCCGGGGTCTGGCTCGCATCGACGGTATAGATCGAGGGGGCGGAGAACAGCACGTTGTCGGAGACGACATAGAGCGTGCCGGGCTTTTCAGCGTCAGCAACGGCGCCGGACAGGCCGGTCCAGCCGATCGGGTGACCATCGGCATCGAGATCGGAGACGATCTGGGGATAGGTGGGAGTGCCTTCGGCCAGCTCATAGAGCATGACGTGCGAGCCGGCGAGGCCATCTTCGCGGAAGTCGTTCTCGTTGGCGGTGACCAGCAGGTTACGCGACGGGATGGCGATCAGGCCTTCAGGACCAATGCCCGAAGCGACGGACTGCAGATATTCCGGGGCAGCGCCGGTATCCTTGAAGATGGCGATCAGGGAAGAGCGTTCCTCGGCGACGAAGATATACTGGGTATCGCCGATCTTGGCGACTTCCAGGCCTTCGGGCTCGATGCCCTTCTTGTTGCGGTCATCGGGATAGTGGCCCATCTGGGCGGCCATGACGTCGAGCGCATTGCCCGAATCCCAATTCACCGAACCATCGCGATTGAAGATGGTGAAACCGCGCGAGCCGCCGTTCCAATCGCCTTCATTGGCGACGACGAGACGATCGGCATCGAGCCACTTGACCGCGTCGGGTTCGCGCAGCAGATCGGACTTGGAGCCGGTGAAGTCGATGCGGCCGTCATTCTTGGTGTCGATACCGTCGACCGAGGTCGAGCCGGCGGTGAAGCCGCCAGTGACGGTGCCGGTCTTGGCATCGACGATGGCAATCCAGTTGTTTTCCTGCAGCGTGACGGCGACTTCGTCATTGTCGTTGAAGGCGACGAATTCGACTTCGGCATCTTCGGGAGCGATATCGGACAGGCCGGTCAGCTCGACGCGCTTGATGTCTTCTTGCGTAACCTTGCCGTCAACCAGCGTCACCAGCACCAGATAGCCCGACGGCATCTGCGGAATGGCGCCGTCATTGACCTCTTCATCGCGCTCGTTTTCGATTGCGATGGCAAGGATGGTGTTGTCCTTGTTATGGGCGATCGAATCGGGCTGGCCGCCGAGCTGGAATTCGCCATCGACGGTCTTGGTGGCGATATCGACCACGACGAGCTTGCCGGACTGATCGACGAAATCCTTGCGGGTATTGACGGCCACGTAAGCCTTGGCGCCGATCACGGTGACCGAAGTGGGCTCGCCGCCCATATCCATGTAACCGGCCGGCTTGGGCGCCTTGGCATCGCTCACATCGACGAAGCCGATGCCGCCATTGGGGCTATCGGAATAGATCAGCATCATGCCGTCATCGGTGGCGGTGATGATTTCGGACGAGGTGGCCTCGGCGTCGGGCGCGTTCAGCTCGACGGGGAAGCTGGCAATACGATTGAACACCGGTGCGGCAAAAGCCGGGACGGCAGTCGAGGTCAGCAATGCGGCGGTCAGTACGGCGGAGAGACTTCTAACGTGCATGATAAGGCCCCAAGGGTCGATATTAACCGGGCCCACATACGGAGCCAAGAAAACCTGACGATGACGGCCAGATGACAAACAGATGACAATGCCGAAACGGTGAGGCCGGGTTCGAGATCAGTCGAGGAACACGGTGACGTCGTCGGAGCGGCCCTTGGCATCGACCACCGAGAGCGTCACGTAGCCGGGCCCGTCGGGGTTCCAGGCATTCTGGCGGGCGAAGGCGGAGCGGCCGAACGGGGCGCCATTGGCGAAGAAGGTGAAGGGCGGCACGCCGTTGCGAACCTTGACCACCAGCGGGATTTCGGCGCCGGAGGCCAGGCCCAGATCGACATCGACGCCATTGGTGGGAAAGGCGATTTCAGGGGCGGCGTCGCGATTGACCATATTGTCATCGGGGTGGCGGAAGCGCCGGAGCGGGGTGGGCAATTGCGTATTGGAGGCGATGAGCACGCCGGGCGGGGCGGCGCGCAGCGGCACGGCGGGGGTACCGAGGCGGTCGAAGGCTTCGAACAATACGGGAGCCGCGCCGGTAATGCCGGAAATGCCGGGCACCGGCTCGCCATCGGGGCGGCCGACCCAGACGCCGATGACGGTCTTGCCGTCATAGCCAATGGCCCAGGCGTCGCGATAGCCATAGGAGGTGCCGGTCTTGTAGGCGATGCGGCCGGGAGAGCCGTTGAGCGGCGGCGGCACATCGGCCAGGATATCGGAGACATACCAGGCGGCGGCCGGATCGAGCACTTGCGCAGCGTTGGCGGGCTCGGTGACGCGCGGCTTGACGCCATCATTGAGCATGACCGGAGAGCCGCCGCGGCCGATGGCGGCATAGATGGAGACCAGATCGCGCAGGGTAATGCCGACGCCGCCAAGGCCGATGGCGAGGCCGGGGGCGGTATTGTCGGGCAGCAGCGGATTGGCATTGGCGCGCTTGATGCGCGACACCAGCCGCGCGGTGCCAACGGCATCGAGTACGACGATGGCGGGGATATTCAGCGACTCGCTGAGGGCCTGGCGGATGGACACCGTGCCGCGGCTGAAGCCATCGAAATTGACCGGGACATAGCCGCCGAACGCGGTGGGGCGATCCTCGATCAGGCTTTCGGGATGGGCGAGGCCCAGCTCGAACGCCAGGCCATAGATCAGCGGCTTGAGGGTGGAGCCGGGAGAGCGCACGGCGGCGGTCATATCGACATAGCCATCGCTCTGCTCGGCGAAAATGCCGGCGGAGCCGACCGAGGCGAGAATATCGCCGCTCGCCTGATCGGCGACGACGATGGCGATCGACGCCTTGGGGCCAAGCTGGGTGGCGCGGGCGGTGCCCAGCCGTTCCAGCGCGGATTGCAGGCGGCGGTCGACGGTGAGGTCGATCTGGCGCGCGGCGGGTTGGGCGGTCACCGCCTCCTGCGCCAGATGGGCGGCGAGCATGGGGAATTGCTTGCGCGCGGTGGGGATCGGCTCGCGCTTGGCGGCGTCGGCTTCCTCCTGGGCGATGGCGCCTTGGCTGACCAGGCGATCGAGGACGCGGTTACGCCCGGCCTCGGCGGCCTTGGGGTCGCGGTCGGGGCGACGGGCTTCGGGGGATTGCGGCAGGGCCACCAGAAGGGCGGATTCGGCTGTGGTCAGGCGGGCCGGCTCCTTGCCGAAATAGGCGAGGCTGGCGGCGCGGATGCCCTCGATATTGCCGCCATAGGGGGCGAGCGTCAGGTAGAGGGTGAGGATCTGCTCCTTGGTCAGGCTGTGTTCGAGGGTGTCGGCATGGACCATCTGGCGGATCTTGCCCCAGAGATTGCGCGTCGGCTCGCCCTCGATCAGGCGGGCGACCTGCATGGTGAGGGTGGAGCCGCCGGAGACGACATGACCGCCCGGCGCCAAGGAACTGCCCGGCGGCGCGCAGCATGGCGGACCATTCGATGCCGCCATGGGTGGCGAAATCGCTGGTCCTCATAGGCGATCAGCATATCGATGAAATGCCGGTCGACCTGGCCCACCGTTACCGGCAGGCGCCAGCGGCCGCCATCGGTGGTGAAGGGGCGCAGCAGTTCGCCATTGCGATCCACCACGGCGGTGGAGACGGGGAGCGTGGCGATATCGGGGGTTGCAGGGAGGGTGGCGCGGAGGTCGCGGATGACGCCATAGCCGTACCAGGCGCCGCCGGCGCCGAGGCCCTAGCAGCACGATCAGCCCGGCGGCAAGCAGCCGCCAGACTGGGAGTTTACGCCGGGGCTCGGGCTCCGGCGCAGTTCGAGCGGAGCGGCGGTCATGGGCCGGTCGCGGTGATCTCGATGCTGCCCGCCGCCGTATTGGCGCGCAGTTCGGGACGGTACATGTCCTCGACGGTGGCGCCGGGGAGCACGAAGGTGCCCGGCGATGTGGCGCGGACCATATAGGCGACCTTGAGGGGCGCCTGGTCGGAGCCATACTGGAAGGCGGCGACGAACTGGTCGGTCCGCGATTCCACATGGCTGGGCTGGTCGAGCGCCGGCAGCCAGGAGAGATCGGCAACCCCGGCGGCGGACAGGTCGGGATTTTCGATTTCGAAGCCGGCGGGCAGCGGATCGGCCAGCATGTATTGGCCCGAGCCGGTGGTGGAGGCCTTCACCGTCAGCAGCACGACGAAGCGGTCGTTCTGGCTGACCTGGCTCAGACCCATGTCGAAGGCGGTGCCATCGGGCTGGAAGAATTCCCTTGTGATGGTGAAGCCTTCGCTGCTCGCGGATGGCGGGGTCGCGGGGATGCCGGTGACGGAGACCTTGGCCTGCGTGGCCTCGGTGCCGTTGTTGACCACGGTCACGCTCGGCGCTGTCGAAATGCTCCTGATCGAAGCGCTGATAGACTGCGCCGGTCAGGGCCTGACCATCGACGGTGACGGAGCCGTCAGCGGTATTGTTGGCGATGGCGGCAGCGGCGACCAGGGTCCAGGCATCTTCCTGGGTCGAGGTATAGCGGGCGCGGTCGCGCAGCTTGGCGAGGTCCACCGTCATGGCGGCGATATCGACGCCGGCTGGCTTGAACTCGGAGGCCAAAGCCAGGATTGCCGCCAGATCGCGCATCCGGCTGCCGTAATCGGTGCGGTAGCCATTGCGGGTTTCGGGCTCCTTGAGGGCTTCGACGGCGGCCTGGAAGGCGGTCGCCGCGCGGGTGCCATCGCCATAGAGCGCGAGGGCGGCGCCGAGCTGGGCCTTGGCCAAAGGCGAGCCAAAGGCATCGAGGCGGGCTTCGAGATAGTAGCGCAAATCGCCGATGGCAGCACGGCCGGCGCGGGCCATATCGTAGAGCGCATAGGCAATATCCTGGCCGCCATTATCGAAATCGGCGGCGTAGGAAACCTGGTTGCCCAGATTATCCAGCGCCATGCTCATGGCCTGTTCGGGCACCTCGTAACCGGCGGCGCGGGCGCGCAGCAGGAAGTCGGTGACGTAGGAGTCGAGCCACAGATCGGACGAACTCAGCGCATCCCAGAGGCCGAAGCCGCCGGTGGAGGTCTGCTTGGACAAAAGGTTGGTGATGGCATCCTTGATGCGCTGGTCGAGTTCGGCGTCGGTGCCCATCTGCAGCATCTGCGCGACCTCGTTGAGGTAGAGCAGCGGCATGGCGCGGCTGGTGACCTGCTCGGCGCACCCATAGGGGTAGCGGTCGAGCGCCAGCAGCAGTTCGGGAATATCGAGGCGGGCCACGGGGCCAATCCCGAGGGTCATCGAAGCGGAATGGGCCACGAGGCCAGCGAAATAGGTGCTGTCGAGCGTAGCGGTTGCGCCGGGTTCGATAGTGATGAGCTTGCTGGTGGTCTGCGGGCCGCTGGCGGCGCGCACGCCCAGGGTCAGGTCCTTGACCGTGGTCTTGCCCTCGGGATCGGTGACGGTCAGCGTCAGCTTCTGGTCGCCGATGGCGGTGCCGGTCAGCCCCAGATTGAGGGACGTGCGGGCGCCGGCGGCGAGATCGACACTGGTCAGCGCGGCGTCGGTGGAGAGGCCTTCGCCAGTCGTCAGGGCGACCTTATAGGCGCCGGCGGGGCCCGAGATATTGTTGATCTCGACCAGCAGGCGCGAAGTGTCGTCCAGCCGCAGGAAGCGCGGCGGGCTCATGTTGATCACTACCGGATCGCGGACGATGACATCGGCAGAGCTGTGGCCCACCGCATCGGCGGACCAGGCCATGGCCATGACGCGCACGGTGCCGGAGAAGTCGGGCATATCGAAGGTCACGGTCGCGGTGCCATCGGCGCCGACTTCGACGATGCCTGAATGCAGCGCCACCAGCACCGAAGTGGGCGGCGGGGTGCCGAGACGTGCGGCGGCGCCGTCACCACCGGAGCGCAATGCGCCCGGCAGGCCCTGGGTCGGATCGATCAGCGAGCCATAGAGATCGCGAACATCCATGCCGAGCTGCCGCTGGCCGAAATACCAGCCATCGGGATCGGGCGTCTGGAAGTTGGTGAGGTTGAGAATGCCCAGATCGACGGCGGCCACGGCCACATAGGCCTGCTGGCCGGCAGCGATATTGGGCACGGCAACCTTGACGGTGAAGGGCTGGCGCGGCAGCGACACGGCCGGCACGTCGAGATTCACCTTGAGCTGGCTATCGCCGGGATCGACATCGGCGAAGGCGAGGCCCAGCGCGCGGGCCGGCATGCGCTTTTCGGCGGTGCTGGCGGGGCGGTAGAGAATGGCGGTCACGTAAGCGCCCGGCCCCCAATCGGCGGTGACGGGCAGGTCGATCGAAGCGCCATCGGCGGGCACTTCGACGGCTTTCATGTCGATGATGCGATCATCCATCACCATGACCAGAGCAGTGCCGGCAAATTGCGGATCGAGCCGCAGTACGGCGGTATCGCCGGACTTGTAGCTGGTTTTGTCGAGCGCGACCTGCAGGGTATCGGGCGTGTCAGAACCGGCTTCGGGATAGTAGTAGCCGGCATAAAATTCATAGCTGGTCGAGGTGGCGTCTTCGCCCGTGCTTTCGATTTCGAGGCGATAGAGGCCGTAATTGACGGCGGCGCCGACGGTGACGGGGCCGGTGGCCGAGGTATCCACCGAGCCATTGGCGACTTCGCGGGTCGTGGTGATGGATTCCCACTTCCAGGTGCTGCCGTCGCGGTACCATTGATAATTGCTGTCGACGCGCGACAGCGTCCAGTTCAGGCCGGTCTTGGCGACAGTTTCTCCGGTCGGGGCGACGGTGATGACGTCGAAGCCCGCCTGGCTGCCATCGGCAATGCCATTGCCGTCAGAGAACTGCGGTTTGACGCCAATGCGGTCGACAGTAGCGAGGACTGGACGGGACAGCGAGCGCTCGACCGTGCGGCCATTGGTATCGACCAGGCGCATGATGACCTGGGCTTCCAGCGGACGGGTAGTGACGCCGGGATCGGGCAAGGTCACATCAGCGGTGACATTGCCGCTTTCATCGGTGACACCCACCTGCCCCAGCGGGTCGCGGCTGGTTTCGATGGTGTCGTCGAGCCGCCCGAAGGTGTAGCCGGGATAATCCTTGAGGCTCGTCACCGGACGCAGCACGGCATCGGCTTCGACCGACAGGTTCGGCGCGGTGGCGCCATAGAGGTATTTGGCGGCGACATCGACCGGATTGGCCTGCCCGATCTGCATCGGAGCGTCGGTCGCGGTGATCTCGAAGGCCAGGCGTTCAGGCTCGAAGTCTTCAACGAGGAACGTGGTGCTGGTCAGCGCGTCGGCCTTGGGATCGGCGTAGAGGCGCAGCGTCCAGGCGCCGCGCATGGCATCGGCAACCATGGGCAGAGCGGCGAAATAGCCGCCGGCGCCGCCATCCTTGAGCAGTTCGGTGGACGCGACGACGCCGTCAGGACGCTCGACTTGCAGGGTCAGCGGCAGATCGAGCACCGCCTTGGCGTGGACATCGCGCAGCAGCGCTGTGAGGAATACGGTTTCGCCGGGGCGATAGACGCCGCGCTCGGTGGTGGCGAAAGCATCGAGCGGGCCTGGCGAGGGGCGGCCCTCGACGCCGCGATCGGTCAGGTCGAACGCGGTTTTGGACATGTCGAGGAAGGCGTAATCGCCGTCATCGGTCTCGGCGACCAATAGCTGTGGCGCGCGGCCGCCGGTGCCACGGGCAAGGCCGGGCGCGAACACGGCCTGGCCATCGGCATCGGTGGTGGTTTCGCCCAGGATTTCGTTATTGACCGCCACGAGGCGCACCTTGGAGCCGGTAATGGGCTGGGCCGTGCTGAGCGAGCGCACGAAGGCGTGGACGCCATCTTCGCCCGAAATGGTGGTCAGGCCCAGATCGGTGACGATGAACCACTGGGTGGCCAGCTCACTATAGTCGTCGTCATTGGGCTTGGTGGAGGTCACCTTGCCGGTCACCACATAGGCGCCGGGGGCGATATCGGTCAGCACATCGGCCACGGGAATGGCCGTTGTGGTCAATTCATTGGGCTTGCCCTGGGCGAGGTCGACCTGACCCTGCCAGATTTGTTCGCCATATTGATTGGCGACGTCGCTGGCCGAATAGCCGCTGAGCGAGCCGGCGAAGACGCCATTGCGCACCGCGGTGGCGATGGAGCGGTCGCCGATGCGATAGATATTGATATCGGCACGCTCGGCATTGACCGAGGTGATCGGCAGGCCGCCGCCGAGCCCGGCAGGCATCACATAGGCATTGTTGGCGAAGGCGACGAAGGGCGAGCGGTCGGGGATATAGACATTGAGCACCACGTCCTTGCGCAGGCTCTCATTATCGGCGGAGGGCAGGCCGGCACGCAGCTTGATATTGTAGCGGCCGCCATGCTCCAGTCCCTGGATACAGATCTGGCTTTCTTCGGTTTCCACCGCGATCTGGGGGGCGCCTTCGACGGTGATATAGCTGGAGAGATCAGTATTGCCCGAGGGCAGCGGGTCGGAGAACACCACGCAGACGCGCGGCGTGGTGGCTTCGGCATCAACCTCGTTGGAGGTGACGCGGAAGCCATGTTCGGCCACGACCTTATCGAGATGGGCCGCGAGGGCGGCATCGGGCGCCAGCGCCAGGGCGGCGCGATAGGTGGCGATAGATTCGCGCCACATCTCGCGATATTCCAGGCCATGGGCAATGGCGGCCATGGCCGGCGCGCGTTCTTCGGCGGTCTGGGACTGCAGGAAGCCATTGAGCGCGGCGGACAGGCCGACCTGGCCAAGATCGTAGCTATTGTCACCTTCTGGCTTGCCGGCGACGGCATCGGCCTGGTTCAGCGCGATCATGGCCAGCTGCATCCAGACGGCAGAATCATTGCCGTTGATGCCGAGCGCCTGACGATAAGACAGCATGGCAGCGGCGGGATTGGACTGGGCGGCGGCCTCGTCGCCGGCAGCCAGCAGATCGACATAGGTGGTCTTGGGCGGCGCCGGATCGGACTGCGGCAGGCCAGAAGCAAAGCTGCGCGCGCTGTCGATCACATCCTGGGCCGGGAACGGCAATTCGGACTGGCGCGCGGCGGCGGTGACGGCCGGCGATGGCGCACGGGCGACGCGGCCCGAGGTGGCGCCGGCAAATACCGTTTCGGGACCGATATCACCCTTGAGGAAGCACCATTTGGACTGTTGGTTGAAGGTGAAGGCGCGGCAGATATTGTCATCCGCACAGGCCTTCTGGCAGGTATCGGCATCGACATCCTTGAGGATCGAATAATCGAACCCCGGCAGATCGGTGCCCGGCAGCAGGGTTATTTTTTGGGCTGAAGCGGGGGAAGCGAGGGCGAAAAAAAGGGCCGCACACAGCAAAATGGCGGACGCGAACAGACGCTGCATATCTAACCCCTGCAAAGCCCCCCGGCTGGCAGCCATCCTATGGCGGCGGCGGCCTGGGGTAAAGATGCGACGGTGCATGAGCCATTGAGACCATGGCCGCATTACGGCAGCGTGACGCCGGGTTTGGCTAAAATACTTCAGCGTTTCTTTAGAGCCGGGAGCCTAGGATCGGCGCTCTTAAGGCATGGGGCTGTTGTGAATTTACCCGTATCGGACATAGCAGAAGGCTCCGCGGCCAGATCGCGGACGGCGACACCGATGCCGGAAACCGCGTTCCAGAAATTCATCCCCAATTCCGTACTTGGCCGCACCGCCCTGATCTTCCTGCCGCTGGCGCTGGCGACGGTGCTGGTATTCTACCTGCTCTATGCCACCCAGCTGTCGGCGACGCAGCGGGTGATCGCCTCGGGCCAGAGCCAATTGGCCGAGGTGGGCTTCACCACGCTATCGACGACCCTGGCAAGCATCGACAACGATGCCCAATTCATCTCCAACGAGCCGATCCTGCAGCGCTGGCTCACCTCCGGCAATGCCACGACCAAGGAAATCCTGCTCGCCCAGTTCCGCTCCTTCGTCGAGCATAGGGGGCTGTACGACCAGCTGAGCTTCATCGGGCTGGACGGGCACGAGCAGGTGCGGATCAATTTCAACGATGGGGCGCCAACCGTTGTCCCCGAGGCCGAACTGCAGGCCACGGCAGACCGCCCCTTTGTGCAGCGCATGCTGGAGCTGTGGGACAGCCGCAGCTATTTTTCGGCCTTCGATCTCAATGTCGAGGGCGGCGTCATCGAACAGCCGATCAAGCCGACCCTGCGCATCGGCACGCCGGTGTTCGACGCCGCCGGCGCCAAGCGTGGGATCATAGTGCTCAATTATCTGGGCGAACGCGCGCTCGATCGCGTGCGGCGGCTTTCGACACAGGGGCTTGGCCAGGCCTGGCTGGTGGATGCCGCCGGCTATTGGCTGCTCGGCCCCACCGCCGCGGACGAATGGGGTTTCATGTATCCGCAGGGGACGGCCCCCAGCTTTGCCGGCGTCTATCCCGATGCCTGGAAACAGATCGCCCTGTCCAACAGGAACGGCCAGTTTTCCGCCAATGGGGACCTGTTCACCTATGCGCCGGTCTATTTGCCCGAAGGGGCGATGACCGGCGGAGAAACGCTGGTCGGCGCCGCATTGGCGCCGAGCTGGTTCCTCGTGACGCGCACCCCTGCCGCCACCTATTCGCAGACCAGCCTGCGGCTGGCGCAAAGCTATTTCTGGGCGCTGGCGGCGGTGTTGCTCGGGCTAGCGGCAGTCTCCTGGATCATCGCGCTTTATGGGGTGCGCCGCCGCCAGGCGGAGCAGCAGGTGTTCGACCTCAACCAGCGGCTGGCGCGCGACAATGTGGCGCTCGAAAGCGCCAATCGGGAGCTGGAAAGTTTCAGCTATTCGGTATCGCACGATCTGCGGGCGCCGCTGCGCTCGATCGACGGGTTCAGCAAGGCGCTGCTGGAGGATTATGGCGACACGCTGGACGATACCGCGCAGGATTATCTCAAACGCGTGCGCAATGCCGCGCAGCGCATGGGCGATTTGATCGACGACCTGATCAAGCTGGCGCGCGTCACCCGCACCGAGCTGAGCCATGACAAGGTGGACCTGAGCCTGTTGGCACGGCGCGCCGCCGCCGACCTGCGGCCGCAGGGGGCTCCGCGCAGCGTGGAATTCATCATCGCGCCGGACCTGATGGTGGAGGGCGATCCGCGCCTGTTGCAGATCATGCTGGAGAATCTTCTAGGCAATGCCTGGAAATTCACCTCCAAAAAACCAACGGCGGTGATCGAATTCGGGTGGACCGCGCAGGACGGCGAAACGGTCTATTTCGTGCGCGACAACGGGGCGGGGTTCGACATGGCCCATGCCGGCAAATTATTCGGTGTATTTCAGCGCCTGCACGCACTTACGGAGTTCGAAGGCACCGGTATCGGACTAGCGACAGTGCAACGCATCGTCTACAAACATGGCGGACGGGTGTGGGCTGAAGCGGAATTGAACCGCGGCGCCACCTTCTCCTTCACGTTGCGAGCGGGGGCGCGCGAAAATGAAACCAATTCTGCTGGTCGAGGATAATCCGGACGACGAGGCGCTGACGCTGCGCGCGTTCCGCAAGAACAATATCACCAACGAGATCGTGGTGGCGCGCGACGGGGTCGAGGCCATCGACTATCTGTTCGCCACCGGCATCCATGAAGGCCTGGCCGAAGACCGCATGCCCCAGGTGGTGCTGCTCGATCTCAAGCTGCCGCGCATGGATGGGCTGGAAGTGCTGCGGCGCATCCGCGCCGACGAGCGCACCAGGCTTTTGCCCGTGGTGGTGCTCACCTCCTCCAAGGAGGAGCAGGACCTGGTGGAAAGCTACCGCATCGGCTGCAACAGCTATGTGCGCAAGCCGGTCAATTTCGATGAATTCATGGAAGCGGCACGCCAGTTGGGCATGTATTGGCTGCTGCTGAACGAGCCTGCCCCCCGTTGAGCGCGCGGGCCGACTATGATGGCCTGCCCAGCCGCGCCCTCAATATCCTCATCGTGGAGGATGTGGCCGACGACGTGGCGCTGCTGCTCTATACGCTGCGGCGGGCCGGGCTGGAGCTGACGCACAGCGCCGTCGATACCATTGCGGCGATGCATGCCGAACTCGAAAAGCAGCACTGGGATATCGTGCTGGCCGATTTCAATGTTCCGGGCACCGATTTCGCCACCATCCTGAGCACCAGCAAGGCCGACGATCCGTGCCGGCCGGTCATCGTGGTGTCCGGCTCGATCGGGGAGGAAACCGCGGTCGAGCTGATGCGCAACGGGGTGGCCGACCTCATCCTCAAGGGCAATCTGGCGCGGCTGGCCCCGGCCATCGTGCGCGAGGTGGCGGCGGCCCGCCAGCAGAAGGCGCGGCATGCGGCCGACGAGCGCTTCCGCAATATCGTGGAAGTCACCGGCGAATGGATCTGGGAGACCGACGAGCAGCACCGCTTCACCTATTTTTCCGATACGGTGGGCAATGCCGACTGGTTCAGCCCGTCCGCTAGCCTGGGCAAGACGCGCTGGGACCTGCCTGGGGGCGAGCCCGAGGGCGACCGGAGCTGGCGGCAGCACCGTATCGACCTCGATGCCAGGCGGCCGTTCCACAATTACCGGATCCGCTTCGAACGCGGCGAGCGCCGCCATTACCTGGCCACCAGCGGCGTGCCGTTCTTCGATGCGGACGGCACCTGGCGCGGCTATCGCGGCATGGCGCGCGACGAGACGGCGATTCTGGAAGCCTATCGGCGCGCCGAGGAGGCCGAAGCCATGCTGCGCGATGCCGTCGACAGCATTTCGGAAGGGTTCGTGGTGCTCGACGCCGATGACCGCATCGTTTTGGTCAACGAGGCCTATCGGGCGCTGTATCCGGATATCGCCGCATTTGATCAAGCCGGGAACCAGCTTTGAGGAGCTGATGAGCGCGACGCTGGCCAATGGCACCTATCCCGAGGCAGCGGGATGCGAGGACGCATGGCTGGCCGATCGGCTGGCCGAGCATAAGCGGCTGAGCGGCAACAGCATTCACCGCCTCAAGGATGGCCGCTCCCTGCTGATCACCGAACGGCGCATGCGCAATGGCGGCTCAGCGGGCCTGCGCATGGACATCACCGCGCTCAAGGCGGTCGAGGCGGAACGCGACTACCTGGCGTTCCACGATCCCGTCACCGGCCTGCCCAACCAGACGCGGTTTTCCGACCGGCTCGAAGAGGCGCTGGACACGCTCGGCCCTGCCGACGTGATCGCGGTGCTGGGGGTGGAACTCACCTCGCTGACCGATATCCGCGCCAGCCAGGGGCTGAACGCCGGCGACGCGGCACTGCGGGAAACCGGAGCGCGGCTGCAGAACGCGCTGCCCGGCGGTTCGGTCGCCCATGCCGGCAATGGGCGCTATCTGGCCTTTGCGCGTGAGCCCGATGGCGAGAAGCACGTGCTGGCGACGGTGGCGCGGCTGATCGAAGTGTGTGAAGCCCCTTTCGCCTTTGAGGGCGCCGACGTGCCGCTGCGCATCGTGGTGGGCGGCAGCACGGCGCCGGCCGATGGCGAGCAGAGCGAGACGCTGATCCGCAATGCCAGCACGGCCCTGCGTGCGCTCAAGGCCAATCCGCTGCAGCGCTCGCAATTCTACCGCGCCGAAATGACCAAGGCGGCAATCCAGCGCTGGACCATCGAGGGCGATCTGCGGCGCGCCATCGAACGCAAGGAATTTTTGCTGCATTACCAGCCGCAACTGGACGTGCGCACGTATCGCATCGTGGGCGCCGAGGCGCTGATCCGCTGGAACCATCCCGAACGCGGGCTGATACCGCCCGGCCAGTTCATACCGGTTGCCGAGGAAACCGGGCTGATCGTACCCCTGGGCGAATATGCGCTGGCCCTGGCCTGCGCCGAAGCGCAGACTTGGCGCAACGATCGCGGCATGGGCATTCCGGTCGCGGTTAACCTGTCGGCAGTGCAGCTGGCCGAGCCCGATCTGGAGGACGTGGTGTCATCCATCCTGGCGCGCACCGGGCTGGCCCCGGAAATGCTCAAGCTGGAGCTGACCGAAAGCGCCATTCTCAGCGACACCGCCGCCGCCACCCGCACCATGCAGAGCCTGGCCGATCGCGGCGTGCGCTTCGCGCTCGACGATTTCGGCATGGAGCATTCCTCGCTCAGCCTGTTGTCGCGCCTGCCCATCGAAATTCTCAAGATCGACTATGCCTTCATCTCCAAGATGACCGAGGAGCGGGCGCAGGCCGGGCTGGTGCAGGCCATCATCTCGATGACCCATTCGATGGGCATGACGGCCATTGCCGAAGGCGTCGAGCGGCCCGAGCAGCTCACGTATCTGCAGGCCTATGGCTGCGACGCGCTGCAGGGTTTCCTGTTCAGCCGCCCCCTGCCCCCCGAAATGATGCGCGAGAAACTGCTGGTGGGGACGATTCCGCCGCCGGGGCGGTGAGACTGCCGACATCGCGCCCAATTGGCGGCCAATTGCCGGGATAGGGGCGAGTATCCCCTCGTAAAACGGTTGGCACCAATCCGTGCCGGCACGCCGTATCGACAAAGTTGATCCATGAACATCGAGTATCTACGCGATTTTCTCTGCATTGCCGAAACGGCCAACCTGACCACGGCAGCCGAACTGCGGCACACGAGCCAATCCAATCTCAGCAAGCGTATCCGCAGCCTTGAGACGTGGCTGGGGCGCGAGCTGATCGACCGGAGCAACCGGCCACTGACCCTGACTGCCGATGGCGAAAATCTCGTCGCCAAGGCAAGGGATATCCTGGCTGAACTGGAGGCTTTCCGGCGCAACGAGACCCCCTGGAGCGTCACCGGCGGCGCGGTTCGCATCGCCATGCCGCATAGCGGAACCGTCCAGGTCTTTCCACAGTTCAAGATGAAGCTGCTGAAGTTGATGCCCGAGGCCTATTTCGCGCCCCGCATTGCCAATCACGACATGGTTGCAACGATGCTGCATCGCTCGGAATGCGATCTGGCGCTGGTGAACCGGCATCCCGATGTTCCCCAGGCGGAGGAGTTTGCCGTTTTCCGGTCGGTCACGATCGCAAGGGACAGGCTGGTCCTGGTTTCGCCAAGCCCCGAGCCGGGCGCCGATCTGCCGCTCTATGTCTCGCATCGGGGAACATATCTTGGGCAGGTCTGGCAAAGCTGCAAACCCGACAGCGTTCCGGGGACCGAAATCGAAATGGGCATGGCGGCAGACATTCGCGCGCATTGCCTGGCGGGATCCGGGCGCGGCGTGCTCCCCCATTCCATGGTGGAAGGCGACCTCGCCTTGGGACGGCTGTTCGATTACAGCTGTGCCGGCAATTTCGACTATGATTTCCAGCTCTACTGCGCGCCGCAGGCAAGTTCGCAAGCGCGCAAAATCTGGACCCTGGCCGCCGCGCAACTGCAGCTCCCTTCCAGTCGTCAATGAACTGATCCCAGTCAAACAAAGACTTGGACCGGCGCAAGAGCCGGATGCTATTCGCCGGACATAGCCTGATGACCACCGGAGATTGCGCCATGACCAAGCCATTGTTGACGCGAAGAGCCATGCTTGGCGGGGCAATCCTGCTGCTCGGTACGGCCGGTTCCGCAATCTCCGATCAGGACTGATGCTTATGCCAGTTCCGATATCTCCGGGTCCACTCCCGACCTTCAATCCAGCCTCGACGCACTGGCAAAACAGGCACAGCCCGGCATCTTTGGCGCTGTCGTACTCGATCTCAGGACGGGACAAAACTGGGGCGTGAACGCTGACCGCGCCTTGCCAATGATGAGTGTCTTCAAGGCGCCGCTGGGTGCGGCGGTTCTCGCCAAGATCGATGCCGGCGAGATATCGCTGCAGCAGACCATCACCATCACACGGGCCGAGCTTCGCCTTGGCGCCAGCAAGATCGCCGAGGATTTCGAGGGTGATGGCATGGCCTTCACCACGAAGCAGTTGCTGGAGGCGACGGTCAGCCGCAGCGATAATACGGCAGCCGACGCCCTGGTGAAACTGATTGGCGGGCCGCAGGCCATAACGGATTATCTGCGTGCCCATGGCATCCAAGACATGCGCGTGGACCTGGATGAAGGCGGCGTCGAGCATTTGTTTTCTGGCCTGGGCTCCGCCAGCCAGCCGCCTTCCAACGAAACGGCAGCGGAAAAAGACGAGCGCCTGTGGCTTGGCTATCAGGGGTTCCTCGATGATCCCCGAAACCGCAGCACGCCCATGGCCGCCGCCGATTTCCTGCGCAAGCTATGGAATGGCGACCTGCTCTCGCCAGCCTCGACGACGCAATTGCTGGACCTGATGTATGCCCAGACAATGCCGGCGCGGTTGCGAGCCGGGCTTCCAGAAGGCGTGCGCCTTGCCGACAAGTGCGGAACATCGCTTTCGCTGCGCGGTGTCACCGCCGCTTTCAACGATATCGGCATCCTAACCTGGCCGGACGGACACACCGTCATCATCTCGGCGTTCCTGGCTGCCTCGCACGCACCACAACCGGAGCGCCAAAAGCTGTTTGTCGATCTGGTGCAGGCGGTGGCTGCGGCTATTCACCGGTGATGAGGCGATAGGATTGCCGTTTAGAATCGCGGCAGTTCCGCATCCCCAATGCGGCACCTCCCCTTGACGGGGGAGGAAGGGGGTGTGCGGAGCCACGATGTGGGATCGGGGCTAAACATCCCCACCCTGGATCCCTCCCCGCGAAGGGGGAGGGAGACGACTGAGAGTTCGCAATCGAAGCCCTAAGCCCCCGCTGGCGCCGGTGCATCCGGCGTCGCCTGCCCCAGCAGTGCCGAAATGACTTCGAGCGAAAAGGCGGGGTCTTCCTCCTCGGTGATTGGCAGCGGCGGGCGGGCGGGGTCGATCACGCCGTCGCCGGGATGGGGGCGGTCGAAGAAGGCGGTTTTGACGGCGTTAGCGCGCTCGATGCGGGTAGTGATTTCGGCGGCGAGGACATCGATGCGCTCCAGCGTCGCCGCGTCGAGCGCCCGGCCCGATTGCAGGCTGCGCGCCAGCGAGCGGCCCCAATGGGCGGCCCCGGTGAGCAGCAGCAGCTTTTCACGGATCTGGCCGAAATGGGTCACCGCATTCCAGGGGCCGCCAAGCGGGCGCACCGTATTGGCCAGCTCGGTATAGGCCCGGTCGAGTGCGCGCGACAGCGGCAGCAGGGTCGCGGCGGCGGCTTGCCCATGGGCATTATTGCGTGCGGCGGCGACCAGCGCGTCCAGCGCCGTCAGATATTTGCCGAGCGCTTCGGCAACCCCGGTCGAGGCGCGCGTGGGGAACACGAAGAAGGCGACGCCAACGCCTGCCACAGCTCCCACGAGAGTCTCCTCAAGCCGGAGCAATAACAGGTCCGGCGTGAACATGCCCATGACGCCATAGAGCAGCGCCAGCGCGATGGTGATGAAGAAAATCATCAGCGAATAGGAGCGCTGCAGCACATAGAAGGCGAAGAAGAACAGCACGGGCACGGCAATGGCCGAGACGATCATCTGGCTCATGCAGGAGCGTGGCGATAATGGTGCCGACGATGAAGCCAGCAAAGGTGCCACCCGAGCGCTGCACCGCGCGGAAGGCGGTATCGGCGCGCGATTTGGTATTGTTGAACAGGATGAAGGCGGTGATCACCGCCCAATACCACCGGTTGGGCGACAGCATCAGGCCGACGCCCATGGCGATGGCGCAGGCCAGGGTAATCTGGATGGGGCGCTGCAGGCTGAGCGGGATGAAGCCGCTGCTAGCCGCCGCCGGGGCGGGCGCTGGGACTGCCTTGGCATCGCCGATCACCGGTGCAAAGGCCGGCGAAGGTTTGGCCTTGAGCAGCGCATCGAGCCGTTCGCGGGCGCGGTGGACGCGCACCAGCAGGCGTGAGGCGACTTCCTCGCCCGAGGCTTCGGGCAAAGCTGCGACCTGTTTGCGCATGGCGGCACCATCGCGATAAAGCACTGCGGTCAGCAAATCAGCCGATGGGCGGGCCAGATAGCTTGCCCGCACCATGCGCTCGACCGCGAGTTGCAGTTCGAACAGGCCCACGGCCAGATCGGAGGCAGCGCCGCTGGCGGCCAGCGAGCCTTCCTCGCCCTGCGGAATGAAGCCTTCGGCCATCAGCACGATATCGCGCAATTGGGACAGTTGCGCCTGCAGGCTCCGCCGGTCGGCGCCGGGGGCAGCGGCGGTGCTTGCGGCGGCGATGATGTCGCGCAGGATGAGGTTGATGCGCCGGTCGATGGTGATCATGGCGCGGCGGAAATCCTGCTCAGGATCGTCGCGCAGGATGACATTGTTGACCACGTGGGTGACCACGAACGACAGCACAATGGCAAAGGCGATCCAGCCGATATCGGCGGGCTGCGGGCGCAGATAATCACCCATGAAATAGGCCATAAAGGCGATCATGCCCAAGGCGAACCAGCGCTGGCCGAACTTGCGGACATAGACGGCGCCGAAGATCACCGCGAGGAAGACGATATCGGCCACGACGGGCATCGGCGCCAGGATCGCGGCGGCGAGTGCTGCCAGAGTTGCGACCACGCAGCCAATGGCACGGCTGACGATCTGGCCCCTGGCGGTCTTGTCGGTAATGGCCATGGAGCCGAGGAACGAAATCAGCACCGCCATGCCATAGGCGGCAATCGGCAGCGGCAGGATCAGCGTCATCCCACCCAGCAGCGCCAGACTCAGCAGCAGCGACAGCATGGCCCGCGACGCCAGCCGCAGCCGCGAAAAGGCCGGATCGGAGGCAGCGATACGATCGCGCAGGCGGCCGAACAGACGGCGATTGCCGGCGGTTCCGGTATCGGGCAGGTCCGAGGGGGCGCTTGTATCAACCATTGGCTTGGAACTTCAATTCGTTGGCGAAGGCAGCTTAGCGCAGCCTGTCCGACTTAAGCGTTACCAAGATTACAGTGGTAATATGATTGTGTGCCGAGGGGGCCACATGGAGCTCAACGATGAACGCAGTGAACATCAAGCGTGTCTATGCAGCGGCGGGACCATCCGACGGCACCAGGATACTGGTGGACCGCCTATGGCCGCGCGGCCTGACCAAGGCACAGGCCGCGATCGACCTCTGGCAAGGATGTGGCGCCCAGCGCCGAATTGCGCAATGGTTCGGCCACGACCCGGCCCCGCTGGCAGCAGTTCCAGGCTCGCTATGGAGCTGGATGCGAACACCGCGGCTGTCGAACGACTGGTGGACGAATTGGCGAGGGCAAGGTCACGCTGCTATTCGGCGCCCACGACGAGGCCCACAATAATGCCGTCGCCCTGGCTGTCTATCTGCGGCGGCGGCCATGAGAAGCGCATACCGGACGGCTTTCAAACATTTCCCACAGGCCTCCTTCATAGTCTGCGGAGGGTTTGCCCTGGCCTGTTCAGTCGGTCACTTTGAAGAGTATTTTGCGCGCTCGCGGCTCGTCGTGGGTGTCGAGCGCCTCAGCGAGTTCGTCCAGCATTGCGACAACATTTGCTCCGCTCGCGTCTGCACGGGGCGCGCGCCGGATTTTTCGATGCACCGTCGTTACGGTACTCGATTCATCGTAGAACAATTCCTCATACATTTTTTCTCCTGGCCGCTTTCCTATAACAGCCAGCTCAATATCCCCAAGCGGATTGCCGGGACTGCGCACCGTCAAGCCCGCAAGACGCACCATATTCTCGGCCAGCGTGCGGATAAGGACCGGCTCTCCCATATCCAGAACAAACAAATCCCCGCCCTCAGACAAAGCTCCTGCCTGGGCTATCAACTCCGCGGCCTCGTGTATCGACATGAAGTAGCGTGTCATCCCGGGATCAGTCAGCGTCAGAGGCCCTCCTGATTCAATCTGTTCCTTGAACAGCGGGACAACTGAGCCATTGGATCCCAAAACGTTTCCGAAGCGAACCGCACAGAATTTTTGACTGCTGCCATTCACCTTAGCCTCGTTGGCGAAGGCATTGACGATCAATTCCGCCCACCGTTTGGTGGCTCCCATCACATTGGTCGGGCGCACGGCCTTGTCCGTTGAAATGAGCACAAAATGGCTCACACCAGCATCTCGCGCCGCTTGGGCGACCGACCGTGTGCCGAAGACGTTGTTTTTTATGCCCTCCAGCGGATTGGCTTCAACCAAGGGAACATGCTTGTACGCCGCAGCATGGAAAACCACTTCGACCCCGTGCTCCTGCATCGCGGCCAAAACTCTCTTCTGATCGATGACAGAGCCGAGCACTGGCACGATGGAGAAATCTTTAAATGGCCTGAGTTCGCGTTCTATCTGATACAGCGCAAATTCATTGCTTTCAAACAGAACCAGGCGTTGCGGTTCCCATTTCGTCAATAGCCGGCACAGTTCCGAACCAATAGAGCCACCGGCACCGGTGACCATTATGCTGCGGCCGGCGATCATCTGGCGTAGCAAACTGGGATCTGACGGTATTGATGACCTTCCTAAAAGTTCATCGATGTCGATCTCCCGCACCTCGCTGATCGAGTATTTCCCACTGGCGATATCAAACAGGTGAGGCACTGTGCGTACCTTGATGCCGTACCCTCCCACGGCCGCGAAAATCTCCTGCCGGCGATGGGCCGTGAGCGAAGGGATGGAAAGGATCACCTCCGTAACCCCATAGCGTTCAACGAGCGTTGAGAGGTGTGCAGGACTGAATACACGCACGCCTGTTACATCACGACCATGCAATTGGGGGTTGTCATCGAGAAAGCCAACAACCATGCGCTGTCCTTGTCGACGCAGGGTGTTGGCCAACTGCACTCCGGCATCCCCCGCGCCATAAATAGCGACCGGTCGGCTTCCGCGTCTATCTTCCCCACTTGGCCACAGAAGAGCCTTGGCCAAAAAACGGCTGCCGGCAACAAAGACGATGCCGAATGCCCAATAAAGGAACGGCACCGAACGTGGTACTGCGCCACTACCGGCCATTTCGGACAAGAAGACGGTCACGACCCAACAGACAGCTGCGATCGACATGGCCTGCAGGATCGTCCAGAGCGCCTGGACAGGTAAAAAGCGGATAATCGCGCGATAGAGGCCGGCTCGGATGAAAATAGGAATCGCGATTACGGGAGCGCTTGCGATCAGCAGAAACTGATCGTAGCGCGTCGGTGGCAACCAAGTACCGTAGCGCAAGGCGTAGGCTGCCCACAACGCTGCGGCCAGGGCACATAGATCATAGGTAATCAGCAGAACCCGCTTCCAAAAACGAGGCAGTACACCGATCGTATTTTGAATGGGCTCAATATATTTCCCAATCGAGCGACGATTATTTTGATTAAGGCTCACTATCTACGTACTCAGTCCTGGAAAGACCTCGCGTGACGCGAGTATCGTGTCGCACAGTTCTCTGACCGCACCATATCCACCTTGTGCCTTCGTTATGAAGTGCGAAACATCCCGAACGCGTGGAACTCCACTTGGCACCGTGACCGCGACTCCGACAGCCTCAAGCAAGGTCAGATCATTGATGTCATCGGCAATGTGACAAACCTGTGCCAATGATATTCCGTGCTTGCGCGTTAGCTCGATCACCGGGTTCAACTTGTCTTCGACGCCCATCAAGCAGTAATCAATTCCCAAGGCTTTGGCCCGTGCCGCTATGGCACCATTGTGGCTCTGCGTAATAAAAGCGGTGAGAATACCGGCCTGTCGAAGCATCTTCAGCCCAAGACCATCCAGGACATTGAACCGCACCATGGCCAGTCCGGAGCCGTCGAAATACAGGCCGCCATCGGTCAACACGCCATCGACGTCACAGGTCAACAGGGCAATATCGGCGAACGCTCGGTCCGATCGTAATATTTCAGACATCCGGAAATTTTCCTGCCATCTCGCGCGCCTTCATCTGCTCATTGGCGATATCAACTAGCACATCCGGATTGATCGGTGCGAAGTAGGCAGCGCAGTAAGCTCTCGCAGTGGCCAGGTGCTCACTCTCGATCGCCTCATCACTGGATAGGGAAAAAGCTGTGGCAAGCTCCGCGCCCGAACCAACGCAGACCCTCCAAACATCGAGGTCAACAAGCGGATCGATAGAAGATACCTCCCCGGGCTGGAGCAGGTAGAAAGGCTTCAATCCAGCTTCAACACCTTGAAATACAGCACTCGTACCACGATAAAGCAGCCAACGTGAGGCTAGGAAATCGGTTTCAAGCGCTCCCTGCTCCGACCATTCCACATTGGCAGGCAGATCCCGCAGGAAGGCGACCTCCGTCAAAAGCTGTTCGCGTTGCAGGACCGGATGGAGCCGGATTCTGAACCTGACCTCAGGGATAAGGCGAGCGGCCTCCGCTGCAGCAGATATCAACGGCACGCTTTCCGAGACCAGCCCCTCCGGCAGGATGAGGCATCGCGCTGGACGCTCCGCCGACAAGGCCGCAGTTCCGCGCCTTACACTGCCGAGAACGCCGATCCGAAGATGAGGTACATGCATCAGCCCGGTTAGTTTATCGCGTGCCACCAGACCAGCAGTAAGGACATGATCGGGATCGAGTGCGGGCCCAAGCGATGCCGTCATCGCCCTCGGCTCGGGAAACAACACGGCGTGACTATAGCCAACACATTGGACATCGGGCACGGCGTGACGCACCGACATCATCGCCAGACGCTCCCAGGCATGTCCTTCATAGGTAGTCACGAGCACTCGCGGACGAAGGCGCTGTGCCAAGAGCCCAAGCTGCATCCCGATGCGCAACGCTGCGCGCGCCATTCCCGATCTCGCGTGATTGGCAGCACGACCGGCAATCTCTGCCAGCCTTGGATCTCGGGCTGCGCTCTGTCGCAGCGACCGCCCGGCGGCTGCCAGTGCAAAACCGTTTCTCAGTTCTTCCACTGGCGAGAGAGTTTGGGCGAGTAATACTCTTAATGTGGCCTGCGGCTTCCAACGTGGAGTTATGGCCGACCACGGCAACCCTGTATGATTGATCAGCGCTATCGCACACCGCAGGCCCTGCCGCTCCAGTTCTGCGGGCAATTTGCCATAGTACAGATCTTGTCCGGTTTCAGCCTGCTCAAGCCGGAGCAGATGAGAAACAAAGAGAATATCGATGGGCTCACCGATGCCATCGCCATGCCAGCCTGGAGCGTTGTTAAACACGGCAGTTTTCAAGTCCCGCAGACCCGCTATCGCGGGTTTCCAGCCTGCACTACTGGGCTCCTTGTGCCGTCCGATCAGTGGACCGTATAGCACAAGGCTTGCAGGATGGATGTTGCGCGGATGCAGGTAAGGATTAGCAATGAGCGCCGCATCCTGACAATCTCGCAGCAATTCACCGGATATCTCGGCCAGATGAGCGAAGCGTTCAGTCAATTGCAGGTCGGCCCCGAGGACCGTGGCATCGGCCATCAGAGAATGCGCTCAAGCAACTGCTTCTGTTCAGGAGTCGAGCGGATATATTCGAGCACGATATCGGCCTCTTGCGGCTCGTTCACCGAGGGCAGGCTCTCAGCGACGGGAACCGAATAGAGCCGGTGCCCCGCTTCGAGAATACGCATCTGCTCGATCGACTCGTAACGCTCGACGACCGAGACAGGGGCCGATGCGACCGCGAGCAAGGTCTCGCGCCGGAAGGCGATAATGCCCAGCACCTTGCGGATATAGGCGATCTGGTCGTCGAACGGCGCGGCGGACGGCGAGCGGCGGAAGCCGTAGAGGATGCGCCCTTCGGGGCCGATGGAGCACTTCACGAAGGAGTGGCGGTCAAGTTCCTCGGGCGTTGCGATGGGAGCGGTCGCATTCCAGGCGTCGCCATCGGGGTTCGCGGTTATGGCGGCCACCATGGCCTCGACATGACGCGGCAACAGCAAGGGTTCATCGCCTTGCAGCAGGATCACATGCGTGCAATCCAGCCCGGCGATGGCTTCGGCCACGCGGCTGGTGCCGTTGCGGTGGGTGTCTGCGGTCATGACGACCTTGCCGCCACCGCCCCGCACCACTTCGGCGATTTCCTCATCACAGGTCGCAACGATGACCTCAGCCAAGCCGGCGGCCAGCAGCGCCCGGCGCCGGACATGCTCGATCATCGCCAGTCCGTGGAAGGGGTAGAGAATCTTGCGCGGAAATCGGGTGGAGGCGAGATGGGAGGGGATGATGGCGACGATGCGGGTCATGGTAAAACCGGTTTACTGGGGGAGGACGCCGCAATCGACGTTTATGCACTGGCCGCTCATCGCGCTCGCTGCGTCGGAGGCCAGGAACACCGCCATGGCCGCAACCTCCTGGCCGGTCGGCAGGCGCGCCAGGGGCGACTCGCGGGTGCGGAAACCTTCAAGGAAGCTCTCGGGATCGCCCTTGGCGGGCGAATTGGCCGTCGTCAACGCTTCCATCAGGCCGGGAGTGCGGATCAGTACCGGGCATAGGGCGTTGACGCGAATGCCGCGCGGCCCAAGCTCCTTGGCCAGGGACTGGGTCAGCCCGTTCATGCCGAACTTGGTCGCGACATACATAGCATTGTTGGACGTGCCGCGCTTGCCCGCCAAGCTGGATATGTTGAGGATCGTGCCGCCGGACTGCAGCGCGTCTGCTGCGACCCTGCAGCCCCAGAACGCGCCCTTGAGATTGACGTCCATCATCTCGTTGAAGAAGGCTTCGTCAATCTCGGCGATCGGACGCCATGCGGAAAAGCCTGCATTGTTGACGTAGCAGTCCACCTGCCCCGTCCACTCCCGGGCGACCGCAACCAGGCGCTCGTGGTCCTTGAGATTGCGGACGTCGGCGGCCACGAAACGCACCTTTGCGGGATCGATCTCTTCGATCCCCGAAGGCTCGCGCGCCGCCGCGATCACCGAATATCCAGCGGCCACGAAGCCGGCGGTCAGGTCGCGGCCGATACCTTTGGTACCACCGGTGATGATCACGGTCGGCATGGGCAATCCCCTAGATCGTCATGGCGGAAAAACCGCCATCCACGGCGATTTCCGCGCCTGTAACGAAACCCGCAGCGTCCGACGCCAGCCAGATCAATGCGCCGGTCAACTCGGCCACTTCACCATAGCGGCCCATGGGGGTGTGCCCGAGAATTGCCGCTTCGCGTTCCGCGGTGATGAAATTCTTGCGGTTCCACTCGGTGGGGAAAAAGCCTGGGCGAATGGCGTTGACGCGGACGCCCTTGGTCGCCCATTCGCGGCCCAGATTCTGCGTCAGATTCTTGATGCCCGCCTTGGCGACCGAATATGGGAACGCCTTGGACAAAGGCGGGCTAGCCGAAGCCGATGAAATATTGATGATCGCGCCCTTGCCGCGCTCCACCATATGTTGCCCGAACACCTGGCAGCCCAGAAAGGTGCTGGTGATCTGGGAGTCCATGACGGAATGCCACTCGTCCAGGCCCATCTCGAAGAAGGGCGTGGAGCTATTGGTGCCGGCGCCATTGATCAGGATATCAACCGGGCCGAAAGCTGCAACGATCACGCCGAGCGCCGCCTGGAAGCTGTCCTTCTTGGTCGCATCCAGCTGAACGGCGATGGCTTCCCCGCCATTTTCAACGATCTGCGCCACCACGGCTTCGGCCTTTTCCAGCCGCAGATCGAGCACGGCGACCCGCGCTCCGGCCTTGGCCAGGCCCCGCGCCATTTCGCCGCAAAGATGGCCGCCAGCGCCCGTAATGGCCGCAACTTTACCGGTGACACTGAACAGATCGGCGACGAAGGCGTTCATCAGCTTTCGCTCCTGAATTGATTGATGATGCCGCGCGTCTGGTCCGCCCATTTCCACAAAACGAACAGGTCCGACCCCAGGATGACATAGGTGTAGCCTTGGGCAAACACGTCATCCACCGCTTCGGGCGTAACATGGGCAACCTGGGTACAGCAGCTTTTGCCGTGGCGGGCGCAGGCCTCCACGACCTTGCGCGCGGCCTCGCGCACCAGGGGATGATTGATCTGGCCGGGCACGCCGAGGGAGCCGGAAATATCGTAGGGGCCCACCATGACGCCATCGACTTCATCGAAGGCCAGCAGGGCATCGATATTTTCGACGGCCTTGATCGATTCGATCTGCAGGATCAGCGTCGAGCTGTCATTCCAATCGGTGATGTAGGCATCGAAATCGAAGCCATAGCCATGGGCCCGATTGACCCCATAGCTGCGGCGCCCGACAGGCGGAAATTTGGTGATGTCGATCAGGCGGCGCACTTCCTCGGCCGTCTCGACCATCTGGATGATCATGCCATCGGCGCCCGCTTCGAGCAGTGGCTTGACGATGTCATTGTTGTGCGAAACGGGGCGCGGCAGGCAGGTAACGCCCTCCGAATGGCAGGAGGTGATGATCCGCTTGGCCTCGCTCAGCGAAATGGTGGTGTGTTCCATGTCGATGGCGATGAAATCGAACCCGGCGCGGGCGAATGTCTCGGTAATCGCCGGATCGGGGTAAGACACCCAACCACCGAATACACGTTCGCGATTGCGCAATTTCCGTTTCAGCGCCTGACGCCGTTGGAGCGCAGCTTCATATGACATGGGAGCCCGTGACCAATTGATTGAGGACGCCTGTCCCTAGCAAGATGGCAGGCTCAAGACAAGCTGCCGCACCACGAGCGGCGCAGCGCTAACTGGGAATAAAACTGTGACTAGCCCAACGGCAGGACAAGATTCTAGCTGGCATCGGTCAGACTGGAAATGCTAAGCATCAAGTTCAAGAATTAGTCTGGTTTTTGCCAGTCGAACGACCAAGGAGATCGTTGATGAGCGAGCGCATGACGTTTGTTAGAACTGCTCTTGAAAAGTTAGCACGTGTCGGACGCCGGGCCAATGTCAGCAACCTGACCACGGAGCAATCAGCGCAACTCGCCCATCTGCGGGAACACGGCTATGTCATGTTCGATCACCTGGTCGGCACTGAGCGGCTGAAGCAACTGCAGGAACAATACCGCAAGCGCATCGAGGACGACCTCAATTTCGAATTCCCCACGCTGGCGCAGTCGCGCATCGATCCCGCACGGGACGCAGACCTAATCAAGAGCAATTTCCTGGCTACGCCGCAAGCCTTGGCGCAGCGCGGCCTGACCTTCGAGCGCACAGACGTTAAATCCTATGGCCAGGCGGTCAGCGAATATGAACCCTCGACGCTGACGACGGAACTGCCGGACACGCGCGACTGGTTCGATCTGTGGCTCGACCCAAGCGTCCTGTCGATTGCCGAAGCCTATTTCGGCTTTGTTCCCCAGATGGTCGAAGCCTATATTCGCCGCAACTTCCCGGCCCGGTTCGTGGTGATGAACCATGCCTGGCATCGTGATCGGAACCATGAGACGCATCTGCTTAAGGCCTTCGTTTTCCTGTCCGATTGCACCCTCAAGACCGGCCCGCATCACTACATTGCCGGCTCGGTGAATGATCGCCGCATCGATGGAAAGATCTACTATTCCGATGACGAAGTTCGTGCGGTCTATCCGGAGTCGAGCGGACGTGAGATCATCAGCGTGGTTCCCGCCGGGACGATCATTCTTGAGGATACGCGCGGCCTCCACAAGGCGGGCATGCCCGATGAGGGCCACCGTGACCTGGGCTATTCCACTTTCGTTCCACCCATCGCCCTACTAAATCGCGGTTCGCTCTACAAAGTGAGCCGGAAGACGTTCGATCAACTCACGCCCACTCAGCAGCGATACGTTCCACCAGCCAATATCATCCAATAGAGCTGGGCGAAACCGGTCAATGCTTGCGAGGGTTCGTCTATGGCGATAGTTGACCGGTTTCACACTTTTAAAGCGCGAGCGATTCGTAAACTGGCGCGCCGGTCGTTCCATTTCCTTGAACGACACCTTGATCTGCACGTCACCGCCAACGAATATTACTCGCCCATCCCTTCCGTGAAGGACTTGACGCCCGAAGTGTATGAGCGCCCATTTTCCATGATGGGCGTGGAAATGAATGAGGCCGGGCAAATGGACCTGCTGGACACGACGTTCAGCAGGTATGCCGACGAATATGTACCCCAGCCTAATGGTGGCTTGTCGCTTGCAGATGCTTTTGCGCTTTATGCCCTGATCCGTGATCGCAAACCCCGGAAGATGGTCGAGATAGGTGGCGGTGACAGCACGCTGATCGCCATGCAGGCGGTGGAAAGAAACCGGGCGGAGGGCTTCCCCTGCCACTTTATCTGCATCGAGCCCTATCCGCGCCAGTTCCTGCGCGAGGCTCATTGGCCGGATTACGAACTGGTGACCGAACTCGTACAGAACGTTCCGGTCGCCATGTTCGCCGATGCCGACTTCGTCTTCATCAACTCCAGCCACGTCAGCAAGATCGGCAGCGATGTAAACTACGAATTTCTGGAGATCGTGCCACATACCCAGGTGGGATGCCTGATCCATTGGCATGACATCGTTCTGCCCACCAATTACTGGAAGGACTGGACCGAACTCTCCGGCCAGTTCTGGAACGAGAGCTATATGCTACACGCGTTCCTGCTCTACAATAATGCATTCTCTGTGCGCTGGGCGGCGCGTTACATGCAGCGCCTTTACCCCGACAAACTACAGAAGCGCTTTCCTTATCTGACGGCTGAGCACCGGCTTACGTCATTCTGGGTCGAACGGGTTGCTTAGGGACTGCCCACAGACGGACTTGCATCCTCGAAATCGATGTAACGGATCAGCCTCGCCGGATTGCCGGCGTAAAGGGTACCGGCCTCAATTCTGCCTGTAACAACGCTGCCCGCTCCCACGACTGCGTTGTCCCCTATGTCACAACGGCCGATGACGATCGCGCCGCTGGCGATCCAGGCCCCCTTGCCGATAGTAATGTCCCGTCCATCACTTGGCACCGCAGCATGCCGTCCCTGCCCGCGTTTGTTAAGCTGATGTATCCCCGTCAGCAACATGACACCATGACCGAAAAAAGCATCATCGCCAATTACCACCCGGCCCGATCGACAGTTTATTGTCACGTCGACGAGATGGACGTTTTTTCCAATCTGGACATTAGCTTCATTGCCCCAAATCATTGGGGTGGTCGCCAAGTATTTACGCATCTTGCGCGCGAGCAGTACCATCATCTTATCGAAATAAGCGGAAGGTCTTAAGATCGCTGGCAGCGGCATCACTCTCCCCCTCCAATTGGGCTCAGGAGCGCAAGGCGCTGGTAGTGGGCACCATCATAGCTTCGATAGAACGGCGGGCGGCTAGCGTAGTACTTCTCATGCCACGGGCAAAAACCGTGAAAATAAATTCTGTCCCTCTCCGACCACGGATAGTCCATAAATCGGCTGACTTCCCCGCCTGGAAGAGTTTTTTCTGCACGGTTACAAGTATAAAATATCACTCCCTCGGGCGAACTTCTTCGCATGACCTCGAAATAGGCTGCCACTGTATCGGGGCGCATCTCCTGCATCGATGCAATGTTTATAGCCGCAGCAAGTTGAACCTGAGCGATAAGCTCCCAATTGTCCGCTCTGAGCGCTATGATCCGAATATCATCGTCGAGCGCAGTTCGTAGGCTTTCAGCATCCTCGGCAAGAGCCAGCGCGGTGCCGGGAAGACCGTTTTTGATGGATATCAGATCAGCCAGCAATGTCTGCGTAAGATTAATCAAGAGGACGCGTGCGCCTGGCTGCGCGGCGGCAATCAAGCTGGCCAACGAACCAAAACCGTCACCGATCACTAGTATCGGCCGCTGGGTCGAAAAGGCTTCGGGCACTTCTTTCATCAACATCGCCAATGTGATCGCCTGACGCAAGACATCCAGGTCGTAAGCACGGCCTTGGCGATGCGTAATTCTGTTCGCCAGATCGTCAATAGCGGGAAAAGCCGGAAATCCTCTCGCCATGCTGCGGTAGGGTTGCTGGAGCAGCCGCTCCAAGCCTCCCCGGAATAGGGTCGGTCGCCGTCTAAACCCGCCAAACCCAACTGCCGCTGCGATCTTGCCATCCTCGAACCGCAAGGATCGGTGCATTTCCCGCCAATGAGATGAACTGCCAACATCGGTATGATTCAATTTGCTCGCCAGCTCGGCGATCGCGGCCTCATCTCGGAACAGTCCTTTAGTGTGGCCACTCATGGTACTATTGCAGACTTCCGTATCATTGAGACAAATTTGCGTTCCTTGGGCACGGCTGACCACTGAGGGTTCTCGCGCTTCAAGAAATGCGACAGGCCTGCACCAGTACGCTTGCTGACATACTTCAATACGTCAAAGCTATCTTTTGATCCGTACAACCCATCGCCGCCCTTAGGATGCGTATAGACATCATCGCAAAGTACCATGCCGCCCGGGCGGCACATGTGCCACGCGTTGCACATGTCCCAGGCGACCTCAGGATAGAGGTGTCCGCCGTCCATCCAGATAAGATCGTAGGGACCAGGCGCCGCCACGGGAAGGAAGAATGAATTGGCCTGCACAAACCGGATGCCGTCCTGGCTCACCCGGCTATCACGCATCTGCTTGTATTCCGCAAGAGCAGCAGGATCGCTCCGCCGATAAGACGATGCCAGGATTGGGTCATCGTCCGGCAGGTCGCAGGTAACGACCTGCGCCTGGGGAAACAACGCCTTCAGGATCACCGTTGTCTTGCCGCGAAACGTGCCGATCTCAAGAATGTCGCGTACGCCTTTGCCCCAGTCGGTGAGACTGAGGCAGGCAAAGAGCAGCCAATGCACGGAGTCGGTGCCACTGACATGGTCGAAACGCTGACCGGACAGAGAAAACAGCACATCGTCGAGGCGCTCCCGTCCTGCAATTGGGTCGAGACCTGCCGCCGTGAATTTCTTACTTTCCTGGGCCTGCACAGCCGCAAGGTCATATTTAGCAAGGGCCGCCCGCCGCCGGACGAAAGCAGCGTAGCGCGCAGGATCGAGATATTTGGGCATCGCCATGGGCACTACTCGGATATTGAGCCGGTCGATTCCACCGGGCGGTCTGCTGCAAGAACTTCGGCGAGCCACTCCTGCAAGGCTGGCTCACCCCGCAAGAGTGGCAAGCCATGCCGCTGCCGTTCGGACGCGACGATCATCCCCGTAGGGTCGAACAGCGCCGCGGGGACGCCGGCCCCCTGCCCAAACAGGCTGGGGCTGGAAAATGGCATCGAAACTACCGCATCGCACATTTCAACCAGCCGTCCTGCCGAGATCCCCGGATCCAGGATGACGACGTCCGGGCTCGCTTTCAACCGCTCCGTTTCCTGCCTATAGGCGGAATGGGCATGATTGCCGGTATCGCGCTTCTGCTTCAAGATCAGCGTACCCTGCAAGGCCGTCACTGCCTGTTGGCACTGGCGCAGAAAATCGACCGCGACGGTTGCGCTGTAGTAAGTCGGCACCAAGCCGATTTTGGCCAGACGGATAGGCTTCAGCGGCGTTACGTCAAATATGGCGATCGATCTTGCAGGCAGGGGAGGGATGAGGGATCCCGAATCGGTGAGCGGTACCGTGCCGACCACCTTGATGTGGCTCTTGTCATGCCCCCAGGCAGCTACCAGGTCGGCGTGATGGCGATCCCACACCAGATAGTCTGACCAGCTCATGATGCGGTAACCCGGCAGAAACGTGGGCGCTCCATGCCGCAAGCCAAGCTGAATCATCTCATCCATATTTGTCGCATAAAATAATAGCTGCGCCCTGCTGCCAGCCATTCGCTCCGCCCACACCGTATAGAGGGGCCTGTGGATCCACTGCGAGTTTTCCGCCGTGTAGCTTCTCGCCATGCCCGATGCGCCGACCGCGCGGGCATGAGCCAGTTGCACCATGTCTCGCATCAACAACATAAGATGGGGCTGACCGACGAGCACGCCCATAATGCCAGCGCCAAAGGCGCGTGCCGAGCCGAGAATGAAGTGAAGATAACCGACGCCGGAAAGGCGCGGCAAAGCGCTGGGAATCGCGCTGCAATTGGCGGGGAGCCGCGAGGCGTCGGCAGCAGTCTCGACCCACACAGAAGCACCTGCGGCACGATCGGCAAACCAACCCACCAGCGAGTCTCGGGGGCCGTTGCCGCCACGAGAGAGCAGTGAGGGGGGAAGCGTCATCAACACATCATAGGGGTGCTGCGGTGCTTCGCGGAGTTTGCCCTGCAGCGAAGCGGCAAGGATGCGGCCCGCCGTAGTGATACCCCGTAAACCATGCAGTAACACGATCCGGCCATAGAGAAGGGCGGACGCGGTCGCCTTGAAATGCAGCCCCTGCGCTTCGAGGTGGCGACGCCATTGCAGCGGCGCAGCAACGCCGGTCGAGCGCGCCCGTACAGCCAGCAACACACTAGGCTGCAAATCGGTGTAAAGAGTGGAGGCCAGCAGGTATTGTCGGACACAGATATCTATCTGGTCCTCGATCTCCATGGGAACGCCAGCGAGGCGCGTCAGCCAGGATGACGTTGGAAGACCGACATGGCTAACCACTTCACACAGCCGGGTTACCTGATCGGGATCAGGCCCGTCCATGACTTCCTGCCAGGATCGGCGCAACGCAAGCAAGCGGGGCCATGCCCGGGAAATTTGCCGGCGCCGGATCTCGGACTTGATCCGGCTGACAAGACCTGAACGGGCAATTACTACCAAAAGGAGCGCTCCACAATAGTTTGGCGCTTTCGCAACGGCATTGGTCCGGGTCCAATTGGAAGATCTCGACCGCAGTAATAAAGGGCGGGATAACGAGTGGCGATTGCACGGCTTCGACGTCACGCAGATGCAGATAAAGCATTTGCCAGGCCCCGTACAGGCCCTCAGAAGCCGGTTGCGCATTGCGGGTCTATATGCGACCTAGTCGGCGATCAATGCTTGGCGGATTGGACTGGCAAGTCGTAAGGTCGAGGTCGTCGATGCGAGTTCTAATATTGGGTGGTGATGGCATGTTGGGCCACCGCCTCATGCTTGAACTGTCGCGCAAACACGACGTTGTCTGCACTTTACGGCGCGATCTGGTCGACTATCGGCAGTTCGAGATTTTTACCGAACAGAACAGCCTGACCGGCATCGATGCCCGCGACACCGAGCGCCTGCTCGATGCGATCAGGACCGTGCAGCCAGATGTCGTGGTCAACGCCATCGGCATCGTCAAGCAACAGCCGACATCATCGGATGTTTTGCAGAGCCTTGAAATAAACGCCGTACTACCTCACCGTCTGGCGGCTGCCTGCCAGCAGGCCGGTATCCGGCTCATCCACATCAGCACCGATTGCGTGTTCGCAGGCGACCGCGGCGATTACGATGAGACCGACATCGCCGATGCCGTCGACACCTACGGCCGCACGAAACATCTGGGCGAGGTCAGCGGGGACAACTGCATCACACTTCGCACCTCCATGATCGGCCTGGAACTGCATCGCAAACGCAGTCTGATCGAATGGTATCTTGCCCAATCGGGTACCATTCACGGCTTCGCCCGCGCCATATATTCAGGCCTGACAACGCCTGAGTTGAGCCGGGTCATCGACATGCTGATTACCCGGTTTCCTGAACTCTCCGGTGTCTATCAGGTTGTCTCCGACCCCATTTCAAAATTCGATCTTTTGTCAAATCTCAACACCATGCTCGCCAGGCAGGATCTTGTCATCACGCGTGATGAAGAGTTCTTCTGCGACCGCAGCATGAGGGGTGACTTGTTCAAAGCGGCGACGGGTTATCAGGCGCCGACCTGGCACGCCATGCTGGCCGAACTGGCGGATGCAATCCGCCAGCGGTGACCACTGGCCTGTTCACCTTCTCGCGCGGGTCTGATATGGCCAGCCAGACATGGCGCCGAGCCATGTTTGAAGGAGCCCGACGTGTCACCTATCAACTCGCAGCAGCCTCATACCAGCCGCCTCAAGGTTGTTACCATTGTTGGCACCCGGCCCGAGATCATTAAGCTGAGCCGTGTGATTGCCGCGCTCGACCGGCATACCGAGCATGTATTGGTTCACTCCGGCCAGAACTACGACTATGAACTCAACGGAATATTCTTCGAGCAGCTCGAAATTCGGCGCCCCGACCATTTTCTGGAGGCTGTCGGCGAGACACCGGCCGAAACTATCGGAGCTGTGATTGCCAAAAGCGACAAGCTGCTGCGCGAACTCAAGCCCGATGCCGTCCTGTTTTACGGCGATACCAACACTTGCCTCGCGGTCATCTCGGCCAAGCGTCTTAAGATTCCGGTATTCCACATGGAGGCCGGCAATCGGTGTTTCGACCAGCGCGTGCCCGAAGAGATCAACCGCCGGATTGTCGATCATCTCAGCGATATCAACATGACGCTGACCGAGCACGCCCGGCGCTATCTCATCGCCGAAGGCCTGCGGCCGGAGACCATTATCAAGACCGGCTCGTCCATGCGTGAGGTGCTTTCATACTACGCTCCCGGTATTGATGCATCATCCATCCTGGCCGATCTTGATCTCAAACCTCAGGATTATTTCGTAGTTTCGGCACATCGCGAGGAGAATGTCGACGTTCCGGCAAATCTCAAGTCCATGTTGTCCTCAATACAGGCCCTGCATGACACCTATGGTAAACAAGTCATCGTGTCCACGCACCCCCGTACGCGCAAACAGCTCGAGAACTTCGACCTTTCCGCATTCCCCGGCGTGCGCTTCCTAAAGCCCTTGGGCTTTTTGGACTATATACACCTGCAGCGCCACGCCTTCTGTGTCGTTTCCGATAGCGGAACGCTAACCGAGGAAAGCTCGCTACTTGGTTTCCCAGCAGTGATGATCCGGGAATCCCACGAGCGACCGGAGGGGATGGACGTTTCAACGCTGATCATGAGTGGCCTACAGCCGGACCGTGTCTTGGACAGCGTTCGCGTCATCACCGAGCAAGCCGCCGAAGCGGTCGCGACTGGCCAGCGGGAACCTGCCATCGTGGCCGATTACGATGTGGCCAATGTCTCCAGCAAGGTCGTCCGATTGATCCTGAGTTACACCCAATACGTCAACCGTACCGTCTGGTCGCGGCCAGCAACCTCAATTGCTGACTGATCGGCGGCGCCCCACTCGCGCCCAAAAAGCATCCGCGAACAACATGCAACCCCAACCGATGCCCATCGCGATGGAGAAGTGAGCGCATATTGTCAGCCAATGGTCGAGGCCGAAGAGCTGCAGCAACCCGCTAGTCGTTACGAGAAAGAGCCAGGACGTCGCAGCATAGGGCGCGAACATCGGCCCAACGAGCCTCTGCACTGTCAAATACCCGGCCTGCACAATGGCAGCCATAACCGTCATTAAGACCAGACCACCAAGAACGCCGCCCTGCAGCCAGGCATATCCCCAAGCCGTCCACGGCTCGCTGAGGAAGGCCGTCCGCACATGATTTTCATCATAACCGCGATAGGCCATCGTAAAAACGCGGGATGTCATGATATCGTAACCGGGAAATAACTCCCCCGGCACCATGTTGTTAAGAAAATTCTTGAGCGAGTAGAGCGGCGTCATATATTTGCTGATCACGTCTGGATTGGCCGGCCGGGTGATGATCTGCAATGGATAATCGATCAAACCCAGTCGGGTAATGACCGGTGACACGACGAGCGCAACGTTCTCTACGACCGTCGAGGTGACCATTAGCCGCCGGAGTGGCCACATGGCTTCCATGTCGACTTCAACGGTACGGATACGAAACCAATCCGCCGCAACTTGAGCCACGGCGTCCTCGGACTTGCCCTGTGCGATGCGCACACCGTACCCAATGGATAAATCAGCGCACTTACCGCCACAGCGGCCAAGAGTATGCCGGCAAACCGACGTATTGTCAGCGAGAGGTTGCCATAGACTGCGATCGCGGCCATCCCATAGACTAGAAATATACGCAGACCGCCGCCGCGCGATCCAATCAGGATCGACAATATCAGCCAGAGAAATACACCCACACCGACGGTCAGCGCCTGTCGCGGCGTTAGAGAACGATGAACCACAGCCCAGCAAATGACCATCAGCAGGGCGGCATCAGTATCAAAGACGCGCACAAGCCAACCCATTGGGCTGCCCCAGGAGGAAGGCTCACCAAATATGGATATCTGCAGGACGAAATAGACGACATAGGCAGCGGCGACGCAGGGCATCCAGTACAAGAATATGCCGCTCAGAGCGAAACTGCGCTGCGTTGCAACAGATTTAGGACCTGCAACAAGCCACCGATGGTGAAGCCGAGTAGCAAGGCCACAGTCCCGGCCAGGATAAACGACAGCCCAATGGTAATTTCCTGGCTGCTAAAGGGCTCCACACCCACGAAGGTTACTGTCTGGGCTGGAAACAACAAAAAGGTAGAGAGCCGAGGCAGGAAGAACAAGATAATGAACCATGCCAGTACCAGGACATGGGTCATGACCTTGTCTTCAGCGCGGCTCAGGGCAAAAACGAGCACAAAATCAAGGCCAATAACGAGTGCAACGCTCCAAAATGACATCAAATCAGATGGCCCCAACAATACAACGCCCAGCGCCATAATAGCCACGTGGATAAGAATTATTGTTCCTGTTATACTCGAGAGCAAGAATTTCTTCGGAGTGGGAGAAAAAATCTTCGCATTCCTTATATTCAATGCCACCGTTTGGCCCATCGACATATACGTGAGGTCGGCAGGGCCAGCAATCATGCGTTCTGGTTTGACGACAATCCCATGTCATTTTTGCGCGATATCGGCGTTGTTCCCCATGCCCACATTGACTAAGGTCCGCCTCATCTCACCTCCCCAGGCCGATCAGATTGTGTCCCTAAAAATGACGTCTCCACTTCGCCAAGCTATCGATTTGCTCGATGCCAAGACAAGACGTTCCATGCCGCTGCTCATCGGCAGCTTCGCCTTGGTTGCAGTTTTTGACGTCTTGGGCATTGGCCTAGTGTTTCCATTGGTCGTCGCCCTTGTGGATGGCGATTCCCTGGAGCGCGTAACCTGGCTGGCTTGGATCGCCTCCGCCATGGGAACAACCGACCACGGCACTGTTGTTATGGCGCTCGCAATTGCTATCGGTCTGCTGTTCGTAATTAAAAATGTCGCGTCAGCCGCGCTGGTCAGTTGGCAATATCGAATACTGTTCGATGCCGAGGCAGAAGTAGGCATTCGCCTCTACTTACGCTATCTTACCATGCCCTGGCGGCAGCTGGCGGGTCGCAACTCTTCCGAATTGATACGCAATGCCTCCACGTCAGCCAGCAGTGCCTTCCTGTCTTTCATGATCCCAGGCCTGACCATCCTGGTCGAAGGTGGCCTGACCGTCGCGGTGTTGATCATGCTTTTGGCGGTGGATCCGCTGGTTGCACTCACTTCCTTCGCGCTGGTGGGCTTGGCAGGCGCCGTCTATTATCTTCTTGTAAGACGTGGTCTTGCGCAGGTGGGCAGTGACTTTCAACGCGCCTCTTACAATTTGCTCAACCAACTCAAACAAGGCATAGGCGCGGGCCGGGAATTGCGCGTCCTGGGGCGAACCGACGACTTTGTGAGGCAGATGCGCGACGCTCGCGTTCTGTATGCCAAGGCCCAAGCCAGGCGCAATTTCCTGACCCAATTGCCACGCTACTATCTCGAATCCGTGCTTGTGATCGTCATCATCGCAGCTGTCGGACTAGCAATGACAACGAAAGCCATCGGGGATATCGTGCCATTGATGGCTCTTCTGGGCGTGGCTGCTCTACGCCTGATGACCTCTGCCAGTCGCATTCTGGCTTCGATACAGCAGGTTCGCATTGGTATCGAGCCGTTAGGGGTGGTGCATGCTGATCTGTTCGGGCCCACGGCACCGGACGAACCTCCTGTCATCCCGCGCCCGACTGGACACGTAGAGCGAGGCCTGTGCCTTGACGATGTGCAGTTCGCTTACCGTGATGACCGCCCCGCCCTGAACGGCATAAGCCTAATCATCCCCCCAGGCTCCAGTGTCGGGATCGTTGGCCCATCAGGAAGCGGCAAAAGTACGCTCATCGACATCATCCTAGGGTTATTGAGGCCTGATGCAGGCTCCGTCATGGTGAACGGCAGTAATATCCATGCCGACCTACGCGCCTGGCAAGCCTCCATCGGTTACGTTCCTCAGAGTATCTATCTGACCGACGACACCTTGCGTCGCAACGTTGCTTTCGGGCTAGCCGAAGCAGACATCGACGATGCCGCGGTGAAGCAGGCCCTAAAACTGGCCGAACTGGAGGCTTTTGTGGCCACTTTGCCTCAAGGCATCAACACTGTCATAGGCGAACAGGGCGCGTCACTGTCCGGTGGACAGCGCCAGCGTATCGGTATCGCCCGGGCGCTTTACCACAATCCTTCGGTTCTGCTGATGGACGAGGCGACTTCCGCGCTCGACAGCGAAACCGAGAACACTATTGTGGAAGCGATAGACGCGCTTCGCACCGACAAGACCGTGATCGTGGTCGCGCATCGTCTAAGCACGGTGCGGCGTTGTGACCTCCTGGTCATGCTGGAGGTGGGCACAATCGTTGAATCAGGTTCGTTCAAGGCCTTGCTTGCTACCAGCGCCAACTTTGCGCGGATGGTACAGCTCAGCGCCGGCACTGGCTCGGATCCGGCGTGAGCCTGCCAATACGTCCAAGGGTTCTGATATTTTGCGACTACTTCATCCCCGGATTCAAGGGCGGTGGACCAGTCACGACGCTGCGTAATATGCTGACGCGCCTTGGAGATCGTATCGATTTCCATGTTGTAACGCGCGACCGTGATCTCGGCGATGGACAGCCTTATGCGGATATAAAAACCAATACATGGGTGCCGGTGTCCGGCGGCGAGACACTCTACCTAGAGGAAAGCAGCGCCACGATTGGCACCTTCATGGGGCTGATTACCAAAATAGCGCCGCACACCGTGTACCTTAACAGTACCCTGTCGCGACGCTTCTCGTTGTTCCCGCTGCTTGCCGCCCGCGCTGTCAGACCCCGCCCGCATTTGCTCATCGCGCCTCGTGGGGAATTCTCCGCCGGAGCCTTGGCGCTGAAGCCATTGCAGAAAAAAGTCTATCTGACTGCATTGCGAACCGTCGGCCTGTGGAACGACGTGGAGTGGCAGGCGTCGAGCGTCTTCGAGGCCACAGATATCCGTGCGGTTGCCGGAGCGGGTGCCAGAGTAACCATCGCCCCGGACCTCCCCGGTGCACTGCCTACACTGCCACTCCGCTCGACCAAGCTGCGCGGTCGTGCGGAGATCGTTTTCCTTGGCAGAATTTCGCCGATGAAGAACCTTGATGGCGCTATTGGCATGCTGCAAGGAGTATCCGGCGAGATCGATTTCCGGATCTATGGACCGATCGAGGACAAGACCTATTGGCAACGCTGCCTGAAATTGGCAGAGGGTTTGCCGCCGTCCGTTCGCTTCCACTATGAGGGCCAAGTGCCACCAGAGGCCGTGCACGCGGTCCTGGCTGCGGCGGATGTCCTGCTCATGCCGTCGCGCGGCGAGAATTTCGGGCACGTCGTGGCTGAGGCGCTTGGCGCCGGCTGTCCGGTCATCCTGAGCGACCGCACGCCCTGGCGCACCCTGCAGGACCTGGGTGTCGGCTGGGACCTGCCGCTAGATCAGATCTCTGGCTTTACGGCTGCCATCCAACAGATTGTCGACATGGGCGACAATGAACATGCATTATACCGCCACCAGGCTCGAACCCATGCCCAGCAGCTAACTGATGACGTCGCACTCCTGGAAAGCAACCTGTCGCTATTTGACCGCCAATAAGCCTATCCGACCGCGACTAACGTGCGCATCTCCGCCACCAGTTGGTCGACCAGTCTGTCGCGGTCAAAATGGACAATCGAATAGGCCTTGGCTCTCCGGCCCATCTCCAGTCGCTCCGCTTCCGAGAGTTGGTACAACCTCAGAACCGCATCAGCCAATTTCTCGGGATCACTGGCTGGTGCGGCGAAGCCGGCACCGGATTCAACGACAATACGCGCGCCCTCCCCGTCCATGCCAGCCACGATCGGCTTGCCGCAAGCCAAGTAGGACTGGATCTTGGTAGGGATGGTCTTGGCAAAAATGGGGTTCTTTCGCAACGTGACCAGCAAGGCGTCGGCGTGCGCAAAGAACAGAGGCATGCTGGCTTCCGGGTGCTGCCCAAGCAGAACAAACCGATCTGCAAGGCCCAGCTTCTCGATCTGCTCTGCCAAAAAGGCGTGACGGCGGCCGTAGCCGATGATGATCCACCTGATATCGGGGTAGGCTCGAAGGCGCTCTGCCGCCGCCAGGACGGTTTCGAAATCCTGAGCCTGGCCCACATTGCCCGCAAACATCACACGGAAACCCTGAGGCATCAGACCGCCCTGCTCGGGGCTTTGCTCAGGCGGCAAAGGCTGGAACAGCGGATCCACGCTCTGCGGGAAATAGACAATCCGCTCCGCCTCTATGCCCGAACGCTCCACGTGCGAGCGAAAGGCCGGAGACTGGATCAAAGCGCGATCGGCCCCGCGATAGATGCGCAACACCATCCCATCGATCAACCGCAAAACCCAGCCGACTTTGACTCCGCCGACAGCCGCAACGCTTTCCGGCCACAGATCCTGCACCCATATCAACATGGGCGCCCCAGTTCGGTGCTTGGCGGACAACGCGACCAGCCCCACTGTGAAAGGCGACGGCGCATAGCAAAAGATCGCGTCGAACCGACCCTTCAACCGCCCGACCCCAAACAGGCGGGCATTGACCAGGAACGAGAGATAGTTCAGCGCCAAGCGCAGGCCGCCGCCCTTGCCGCGCGGAATGACCGGAACGCGCAAGACCTCTGCATTCTCGTACCTGTCCTTGTTGTGGCCGAGATAGCTATAGCCCTCGAAGAAATTGCCCGCCGGGTAGTTAGGCTTTCCGGTCAGCACCGTCACCTCATGGCCCCGCTCCGTCAAGGCGCGCACCAGATGATTGATCTGAAAGCCTTCCGGCCAGAAATGCTGCGTCACCACGGCGATTCTCAAGCCGTGCTCCGAGCCGGCATGCTCGCTCATTTCCAAATTCCGTCCACCGAACGGGTGCCGTGAACCAGCAGGTCGCGCAGCCCAAGAAGATTGCCCCACAACCGTAGCAGGCCGGCCCTGTTACGCTCCTTGAACGATTCAAGACCATTGCGGACGCATTGACCGAACAGCCCCCATATGACTGGCAGAGGCCTGAAATTGCCCAGCTTGCGCACAAAATAGATGCGATTGACGACCTGCTGGCGACCCAGGCTCACATTTCGCTCGACGCGGATAGGATGCGGCCAGTGCCAGACCTTGGCGTCGGCCACCACCCAAAGCTGGTGGGACCGTGAAACCCGGTAGCTAAAGTCCAAGTCTTCAAGAAAACCGTGACCAATATACCATTCGTCGTACTGGTAAGACTGGATCACGCTGCGCCGCCACATCGTGGCACCGCCATAGAGCCAGTCCGTACGCATGTCTTGGGCTTGCGGCGTGATGGACGTCGCAAAACCGGATTCGAGCACGCGCCCCTGCGAGGTGCCGTTGATAAGGAAGAAATCCGCCACCTTGCCGAACAACCCGTGCCGCAGGGGCTGGTTGGTGATCGTGAAGGCTGCGCCTCCCACCACATCGTCGGCATTGTCCCAGAAGACAGTCATTCGCTCGGTGGCGTCTGGCTCCAGTTCGAGGTCATCGTCGAGATAACCTGCCACCGTGATGTCGGCCTGCAACGCTGCCATGCCGGCATTGCGCTGCCGGGCCAATGACGGAGGGTATTCCCGCACATAGGTCAGCGGCAGGCCCGGATACCCGTCGATCAGATCCTTGATCGGCGTATCGCTGCCGTCCACCACTACGATCTGCGCCGGCTGCACAGTCTGCGCCGTCAGGCTCGCCAACAGCTTGTGCATGTCGGCTCGGCGATCTTTGGTCGGCACGACATAGGCAATGCGACTAGACATTCGGGCCGAGCAGCTTCTGCACCACAGGATGCAGGTGAAGCAGCCCGACCAGACGAGCCGATGCGTCCAGGACGGGCAGATCCCATATCTGTTTGCTCTCCATGACGTCCAAGGCGCTACGCAAGCTGGCCGTGTCCATAACGGTGGTGGGTGACACCACCGCATGGTCGATCACATCGTCGGCGAAGAAGGCCGAGAACGGCTTCTGGATGCGCAGCAATTGTCGCCTGATATCGCCGTCGGTCAGGATGCCGTCGAGCTTGCCGTCCGGCCCGCTGATACAGATTATGCCGAGACGGGTCTTGCCCATCTCCTCCAGCGCCTGCTTGAGAAATGTGCTGGGCGCGACCACGGGGAACTTGCCCAGACCAAGCATCACATCGGCAACGCGCAGATCCTTATTTTGGAGGGTGGACATTATCTTCTCCAAATTTTTCCAGAATTTCCAGGCGCATTTCGTGCATCATCTTGGCCTGCGTCAGCACATTTTCCAGATACTTTATATCCAGAACGGTATTGGCGTCCGACAGGGCATTGTCGGGATCGTCATGGGTTTCCATGAACAGCGCATCAATACCACACGCCACGGCAGCGCGGACCAGATAAGGGATATATTCGCGCTGGCCGCCCGACACATTGCCCATCGAGGTCGGCATCTGGATCGAGTGGGTAGCATCAAAGCAAACCGGATAGCCGTTTTGCGCCATGATCGGGAAGCTGGTCATGTCGTTGACCAGCATGTTGTAGCCCAGGAAGGTGCCACGATCGGCGAGCATGACCTGCGTGCAACCATGAGATTCGAGCTTACGAACTGAATTCTTCATGTTCCAGGGGCTCATGAATTGCCCCTTCTTGACATGCACCGGGCGACCGGTCAGCGCGGCCGCACGCAGGATCGAGGTCTGACGGCAGAGATAGGCGGGGATCTGCACCATGTCGCAAACTTCGCCCGTCGCTGGAGCCCAGGCCGGGTCAGAGAAATCCGACACCACAGGCACGCCGAACTCGCGCCGGACATCGGAGAGGATCTGCAGCCCCTCCTCCATGCCCAGGCCGTGAAAGCTGTCCGGCGAGGAACGGCAATCCTTGTCGTAGCAGGACTTGTAGATCCAGGGGATATCGAGCCGCTGGCAGATCTCGCCAATGGCCTCGGCCATCTTGAAAGCGTGGTCGCGACTCTCGATGGCGCAGGGCCCGCCCAGAAATGCCAGTGGCAGCCCATGGCCTATCTGAACGCGCTTGACGTCCCCATAGCCGACTTCGATCGATCGATGCTTGGTCATTCTCAACTTTCGGCCTCGCGGCCCAACCTTTCAGGAGGGTACCTGCCGGCACCGCTACAGGCCGACTGACGGTGTAGGCACAATTGCAAAAATCGGGCGATTCGCCCCGATGTCTTCGATGCATTGCCGTCGGAAGACTTGTCTGGTTCACTGCCTCAGGGACAGGCTAACAATGGCGACCAATTTGCACAAATTGCTATGAGTGACAAGTCAGTCAGCGCTGCGCCTTAGAGCGTGAGGATCATCCGGTGCACTCCATCTAATTCTGGCAGATGCGGCGTCGTGCCGATTCGAAACCCTGCTTTCTCGTACGCGCGGATAGCTGCATTATTGGTCACAGCCACGCCGAGAAGTATCTCACTTACGCCCTGTTCCTTCAACCAAGCGCCGCTCGCGGCGATGACTTCGGCGGCAAGGCCCTTTCCACGGAAAGCGGGTTCGCCAATCAATATGCCGAATACGGTATAGCCCTGCTCGCGATCAACAGGTTCGAATTTGATATTGCCGACATGCTGGCGCGTTGCGCGATCGATTATGGCAAGGAAGACCACGTCCGGCCGGCCGATTTTGTCGGCGACATAGGCTCTCAAATCATCGAGCGACCGGGTCGTCTTCTGCGCTTCGATATGAACAGCTCCCGCGTCTCCGAACCAGGAGAGATAGCGCGCATTGGCGTCATCGAGCATCAGAGGCCGGAGGACAAAGCGGGCGGTATCGAGCACCGGACCATTCATCACCCTAAGCAGTCCCAATCGAGCGGCGTCCCCTTCGGTAGATCACGCTTGGCTGTCTTGCCGATGACGAGATCGAAGAACCGTGGCGCCAGCCCTGCGCCTGGGCGCACGATGCGCAGATTGGTACTGTCGAAGACCTCGCCGGACCGGACATCCTCGGCGACGTAGATTGAGCGCCGGAAAATTAGCGATTTCCGTTCCGCCTCAGTCGGACCGTACAGGACTGTGCCCAGCCCTTCCCGCGCCCGCTCGGTTTCAATCACCAGTGACTCAAGTTCGTCCGGCTCCAGCGAAAACGCGCTGTCGACCCCACCATCGGCGCGCGAAAGAGTGAAGTGTTTTTCGATCACGGTCGCCCCATGAGCCACTGCCGCAACCGATACGCCCACGCCCATAGTGTGATCCGAGAGGCCGATTTCGCAGCCAAACAGGCTGCGCATATGAGGAATGGTCAATACATTCGTGTTGGCGGGCGTTGCCGGATAGGTGCTCGTGCATTTGAGCAGAACCAGATCCCGACACCCCGCCTCACGTGCTGCCGTGACTGCTTCGTCCAATTCAGCCAGACTTGCCATGCCGGTGGAAATTATTATCGGCTTGCCGGTCGAGGCGACCTTGCGGATGAGTGGCAAATGGTTGTTCTCAAATGAAGCGATCTTATAGGCTGGGACATTCAGCTCTTCGAGAAAGTCCACCGCCGTCTCGTCGAAGGGAGACGAAAAACACGCCATGCCTAGGGCATTGGCACGCTCCATGATCGGCTTGTGCCACTCCCAGGGCGTATAGGCTTGCTTGTAGAGGTCATGCAGGTTTTTGCCAGCCCATAGGCTGTTTTTGTCCTTGATCTCAAAGTCCCCACCCCGGACATCCAGCGTGATCGTATCGGCGGTGTATGTCTGCAGCTTCAGTGCTTGAACACCCGTCTTCGCGGCAGCATCCACGATAGCCAGCGCCCGCTCGAGCGACTGGTTGTGATTGCCCGACATCTCGGCGATGATGAAGGGCCGGGCCTCAAGGCCAATGGAAAAATCCAAAATTTTCATGTTTGCCACTTCTGCGGGCCGCCTAGAGCTGGCGGCAAAACTCGATTACCTTAGCGTCCGCCTCAGCCGCCACAAACTGCAGGCGGTCAAATACGCGACACGATGCTATGTTTTCTGAACGAACCCGTCCAGCAACCATTGCCGAACCCACACTACACTTCAGTGCTGCTAATGCCGACTTCAGCATCGGGGCGGCAAGTCCGTAGCCGCGGAACTCCCGCCCCAACGAATAGCTGATCACCCAACGCTGGTCCTCACGCTCAAAGCGGACTTGACCAACCTCGACGCCAGCCTGCGTTTCTGTCACGAACAAACGAAAATTCTCCTGGTCGGCTAGGCGCCGCCGCAACCAATCATGATGCCCGTGAGAAGTAATTCGCTGCGGTTGAAAGGCCGTCGCACGCGTAGTCGGATCATTGGCCCAGTCGAGGAGCAACCACTCGTCTGCCTCGCTCACCGGTCGACTAACCAGCAGTTCCGGACGCTCGCCCAGAATTGCCGCCACCACCCGATCCACCCCGCGCCCATCAACGACACTGGCTTGCGCACCGTCGAACCAAGTCTCAACACCCTGTTCAAGCGCGTGCCCGATCGCTTGATCCAGCGCGCCATCGTCCAAGGCTTCAGAATCGCCAAGCCAAACCGCAAGCCTGCGGCGATGCAACTCAGCTGCAATCGGCCGTTGATTTTGCGCAAGGGTCACAATCAGCGCGGGGAGCGCCAGGCAAAGCCGCTCCAGGCTGGTTGCGCCCCCTGCCCCTATCGCCAAGTCAGCCCGAACCATCAGTTCCACTAAGGACTGCATCTGCAGGTGTGCTGTCAGCTGCGGGTACGCTCCGGCAAGCGACAGCAGCCGTTCCCGATGCGGGTTAACGGCTCCGATGACCATGTCGACGGCGATACCCTTATTCCGTCGCACCAGCGCTTCGACAACCCTACCGGTTAGGCCGGGCAGGTCCGCTGCGCCGAAATAAACCAGAATTCGTTGTGGCCGTCCGCGCCGCATCGGCACCTTGGTGTGCATTTGCCGATAGCGTGGCTGCAGCATCGCGTAACGCGGCCCGAGCAGCGGCACCGCGGTTCCGGGCAACAGTTCCACATAGCGGATATCGTGCTCGGCAACCAGATTTTGGTCGAGCAACAGGTCGCAGTCGTGCGGGCGGTCTGCCAAGTCGTCAATGGCGAAGATGCGGAGCCCAGGCCGGCGCACTGCCTGTTCCCACTGGCTATCGAGCGCATAATGATCTACTACGACGCAGTCCACAGCGCCAAAACCCTGCGCATCAAGCGCTGCTAGCGTTTCCTCAGCGTCATCCTCAGCATCGCCAACGAGACGGGCCACCCTCAGCCCCTGCTCTTCAAGCCACGTTATCATGTCGCCATCGGCTTGCCGGCACACGAACAAGAGTTCTGCACCGTGCGCCTGCAACGCGTGAGCCAACGTGGCACAACGCACCACATGCCCTGAGCCGATGGAGGTCGACGCATCGGTGCGGAAAACGATCCTCATTCAGTTGAGCCGTTTGAACCCGGCATGGGCGACAGGGCCGTCGAGCAAGTCAACCACCGGGCGCCCGTCTTCGCATTGCCGAATAAGGTCGAAGACCGGAGCCAGCGCCTCGAAGAACGTCTGGACCAGCTCTGGTGTATGCACAGTTGCAGCATAGACGCTGTTGCCGGCCAGATACCCCTTCTTGAGCATCTCCTGAGTTATCAGCGTCTTGTAGGCCAAGGCGTTCTCGCTCCTGACGGTAAAGCCGCACAACGCCGGAAGCCCCCAATGGTCAATGCTCAGCCCCGCGTCGTCGGCCAGCGACTGCCAGCCCTTGCGAATGGACTCACCAATGCTGGTGATGACTTCCCACGACCGCTTGGCCTCCATTACCTCAAGCGTCTTTAGAGCAGCGACTGACCCAATGCGCTCTGTCCAGAACGAGGACGAGATGAATGTTGTCTGCGCCGCCTCCATGATGGCGCGACGCCCTATTACAGCAGTGACGGCATAGCCATTGCCCAGCGTCTTACCGAACGTCGCCATGTCCGGCTCGACCCCGTAGAGCTTATGCAGTCCGCCAAAGGTCTGGCGGAAGCCAGACGTGCATTCGTCAAAGATCAGTACGATGCCACGACGGGTAGCGGTTTCGCGCACCGCCTCGAGAAAACCCGCATCCGGCCCGGAATTGCGTGAGACTTCCATGAAAATAACGCCGACCTCGGGGTCGCTGGTCGCCGCTTCGAACTCGGCCAGGTTGTTATACGAGAACGGCAGGATCGATCCCTGGAGATCTTGAGGCACGCCCTTGGGCTCAAGCCCCGGCAGCAGATGACCCGCAAGGGTCGTGCCGTCTCCCAGATTCGCCGCAAGGTACCAGTCGTGCCAGCCGTGATAGCCGCAGAACGCAACCTTGTCGCGTCCGCTCGCGGCACGAGCAATGCGGATCGCAACGGCATTGGCCTCACCACCCGAACGACAGAACCGCGCCATATCCGCCCAGGGATGTATCTCCACCAGACGCTCGGCGAGATATACCTCTTCGGGGGCGTTGAGCGTCGACATATTGCCACTGGCCACTACATCGAGAACCGCTGCGTCGACCTCTGGATCGCCATAGCCGAGCGTATTGGTGCCGACTCCAAACAGCGACATGTCGATATAAGGATTACCGTCGAGGTCCCAGATCGTAGCGCCCTTGGCTTTGGAATAATAGGCCGGCCACTGGTCCGGCAGGAACATCTCAGCGCGCTTCGAGAGCAGCATATTGCCGCCTGGGATGACACGCTTTGCACGTTCCCATAGCTTCTGGCCACTATCACTCATTGTTCGCCCCATACATACATCGTCTTGTAGCCTTGCTCGGCAAAAGGCGCCGTCAGTGCAATCAGGCCCGGATTGGCATCGAGGAAGGCCACGATGTCATGCACGCGAATGCGTGGCGCCTGATGCTTGAAGGTCGAATAGACCGTGCGGCATAGCGCCAGGTCTTCGGGATTGTCCACTGTCAGCCGCAGGTCGCGACGGGTCAGCTCCGGCGGAGCCTGCAGGCGGATGATATTAAATTCGCTGTTATGCTCACGCAGATAGAGGGTGCAGAGCTCGGAACGGTGCTTGCGCTCACCCTTGCTGTGCGATGCCTCCAGCGCAGCCTGCGAGATGATCTCGAAACCGCACCCATCGATTACGTCGTCAAGGAACAGCGCATCGGCATTTTCGTCCTGATAGCGCTGCCAGGCCGTCTCCACTGGTTCGAAATAGAGAAAAGGCGACTCGCTAGTGACACGAAAAATGTCGGTTGCTTCCGCCAACCGTCCGCAGGCCACCAGTCGCCCCAGCACATCGGTCTCGTCGCCGACAACGTAGCGCAGGCCTTTTTGCTCGGCGATGCTGTGGAACACTTCGTTCTCCACGCCTTCTGAAATACCGAGGACAACCTCATCAATGCAGGCCGTGGCCCGCAGGTTGGCTATGATGTTGTCGATAATGCGCGTACCGCTCTCCACGTCGAGATTCTGGACAGGCTTGCCATAGAGGCGCGACCCTTGATTGCGGCAGGCCAAGGCCGCGACGAGCCGGCGGTTCATTAAACGCCTCCGAGATCTGCGGACAGCACCGGGGCATTTTCTGCAACGGCGCGCACCAGGCGCCTGCCATAGGCGAGATCCAGATCGGTAATGACATCGGATGCCCCTGCCCGTTTCAGCATCAGGTGCTCCGGCTGCAGAATCGTGCCGGCGGGCAGGTCTCTAACCGCTACCACGTGGCGGCGGATCATAGCGCGGTAGCCCTTCTCGGACTCCGACATGCCGAAATCCTCTGTCGTGCCTGTCGCACCAAGGGCTGCCATGCAGTTGCGCACGATCTGGCTAAATTCCCCGAATTCATCAGGATTGAGCGCCGACTCATGATCCTCGAGTTTCATGTTCCGGCCGAGCGTCAGATGCTTCTCGATCAAGGTGGCGCCGGCGCCGACTGCGGTCCCTGCCAAAGCGAAGCGGGTTCCATCCTCGGGCGGAGCATGATCGGCGAAGCCCAACGTCACCGACCCACGGCCGATCTTCCAACGTTCTGCCAAGGCACGTACGCGCGAAATCTGGTTGTCCTCGTGCGCCGTCGGGTAGCTCTGAAACCCCAGCAGAACCACGACCTGCTTGTCTTTCAACAGGTCGAGAGCGCTCTCGATTTCGCCAAGATGCGCACCGCCGGCCCCCAGCATGACCCGAGGCACGGAGCTAGCCGCCACCTGCGCCAGAAAACCGGCATTGGCGATGTCGGTACCGTGCAGCTTGACCGTCGTGACGCCGAGCTGCGCTGCCAGATCGAGGCTACGGCGGCCGAACACGTCAAGATAGAGCTTGATCCCGGCCTTTTCCGCCTCTGCGGCAAGACCTGCCCAAACGGCGTCGTCCATCTCCAATGTCTTGAACAGATCGTAATACTTGTAGTCCGGCGTCGCGAGCTCATCGGCGTATACAAGCTGAAACTTTGCGGCATCGGCCCCCCCCGACGCAGCCGCTTTCACCAGCAGGCGCGCCAACCCCGGATTGCCTTCGAACCCTTGCGCGAGTTCGGCGACGATTTCAATTTTTGATGCAGTCGGGGTCACTTGGAGTTCCAGCGTGCGGGGTTGATAAGGTCTGTGTCGTAAGTGGCCAATGTAGCCGAAGGAATCGGTGCCCCCGGGTCATTGGCGACGCGCAGAATGTCACGCAGTTGCAGGTCGGTGTCCACACCCACCAGAACCCGGTCGATTCCGGCCTCGGCCAGCACGAAGGCCAGAGCGGCGGCCAGCGGCGTCGTGCCAGTTTCGGCGAGCCAGGCGTCCCAGATGGCCCATAGTTCCGCCCAGCGCTGGAAATAGGCTGGACGCTGCTCGGGCGTCATTACCAGAAGCCCCTGCAACAGGGCGGATCGGGTATGAACTTCGACCTCGGCCTGTTTGAGCCGCTCAAGCCAACCGCTGGTGGCCAGCCGTCGGTCGAGGACATTGAACGGGGCTTGAACCAAATCGATGTCGAAGCGCGGAACGATGGCGTCGAGTTCGGCAGGATCGTATATGGAAACGCCGATCTTTCGCACCAGCCCCCGCTGCTTGAGATCGAGCAAGGCCGCATACACATCGTCCCCCATGCTCCCGCAAAGGTCTTCCGACCGATGCAGCAGCAAACCGTGCAAAGTGCTTACACCAAGCCGATCGAGCGCGCCCTGCACCATCGTGCCGATCGTGTCCAGGCGGCCGTCTAAACCGGGCAGCTTGGAGACAATGCGGAAATCGGTAACGCCGGCGCCGCCAAGCCGGCTCTCGCTATCGCCATAGGCGATGGCAGTATCGAGTGTATTGATGCCGCTGGTCCGCGCGGTTTCGAGGATGAGCGCAATCTCTTGCGGTGGTACCTGTCCTGCAGTGTTGGCGATACCGTAGCGCAATCCGAACTGCACGGTACCGAGCGCCAGCCTCATCCCACCAGCTCCCGCAATGTCGCCACGACGAGTTGACGCTGTTCATCGCTGAGATCGTAAAACAGCGGGATGGTCAAAGCCTGTTGGTAGTATGCCAGGGCATTGGGGTAATCTTCAGGCCGATGCTGCAAGCGTCGATATACCGGCTGCGCGGGCACTGGAATATAATGAACCTGCGAGCCCACACCGCGCTCGCGCAGTGCCAACATCAACTCGCCGCGCGTCCGGCCGATCTTGTCGAAATCGATGCGCACGACATAGAGGTGGTGGCCGCTAAGCTCGCGGCCTTCGGGCGGTTGCGCCGGACGCAGATTGGCAAAATCGGCGAAATCATTGTCGTATTCAATGGCAAGTTTTTGCCGCCTTGCGATGAACATATCCAGCTTCTTGAGCTGCGATAGGGCCAACGCACATTGGATATCGGTGATCCGGTAATGGTAACCGAGTTCCTGCATCTCGTGATACCAAGGGTTTGTCGCACCATTGGTAAAGGCTTGGTCCGGCAGTTCGAACGGATCGTCCAGCTTGTTTATGCCATGGCTACGTAGGCGCACAAGCCTTCGATAAAGCGCTTCGTCATTGGTGGTCACGATACCACCTTCACCGGCGGCTATAGCCTTGACGGGATGGAACGAGAAGACCGTCATGTCGGCATTGACATTGCTGCCAATACGGCTGCCATCCGCGTAACGGCCACCAAGCGCGTGAGCGGCATCTTCAATAACCCGGATGCCGGCCGCGTCTGCTATGGCCTTTATCGCAGGCATGTCGCAGGGCAGACCACCGAAATGCACGGGCACCACCGCCCGCGCCTCCGGATGAGCGGCTAATGTCTCCTCCAGCCGATGCGGCGAAAGGTTGATCGTTATAGGATCGATATCGGCGAACAGCGGCCGCCCCCCTGCATAGAGAGCAGCGTTCGCGCTGGCCACGAAGGTAATTGGCGACGTAACGAGCGAAGAGCCCGGCCCGACCCCGGCCGCAATCGCGGCCAGATGCAAACCAGCCGTCGCGCTGGAAACCGCAACCGCAAATTGCGCGCCGGTATAGTCGCAGATCGCCCGTTCAAAGGCCTCAACCATAGGCCCCTGCGTCAGCATACCCCCACGCAATAGATCACTGACCGCGGCTATGTCGCTCTCGTCAATATGGTGGCGGCCATAAGGGATCATAATTGCTGGATTTCCTTGACACTGGCGGCGTCTTCAAGCGCCGCAAGGTGTTTTAATTGTGTTGACGCGTCGCCTATCGCGCTGCCCATCGCACTGCGCAGCTTGGCGTTGCTCAAGCCCATCTCGCGCGGACGCGACACCAGTTCCGGCCTGTCCAGAAACCGGCCACGCGTTATCAACGCCTCATCCAGCCCAAACGTGCGCGCGACCTGCCTGCCAAAGGCGTATTTGGTCAGGCGTTCATCGCCGACAATATGGTAGAGTCCGCTGGCTCGCATATCGGCGAGCTGGTGTACAAGTGTCACCAGCCTGTCCATCAGGATGGGCGTGAAATAGACATCATCGAACAATAGCGGCCGCTCCCCGGAACGCAATGCGCTCAGAATCGAGTCGGTGAATGAACGGCGATAGCTGGTACCCCACCCGAAAAAATTGGTCCGAATGACTAGCGCCTCGGGTGCAGCCTCGAGGACAGCCTGCTCACCGACAGCCTTGGTTCGCCCATAAACATTGAGGGGTGCCGGAATGTCGGTTTCGCTGAACAGGGTGCGACGGTCGTCGAACAAATGGTCGGTCGAGATGTGAACATAGGCAACGCTCTGCCGGCGACACGCCGTTGCCAGCAGACCCGGTATGACGACATTTGCCCGATACGCCGCTTCTGGGCTGGCTTGGCATTCCTCGACATTGGTCATGCCTGCACAATTAACCACCAGATCGGGCTGCACCAGATCAAGCAATGAGGAAATGCCATCTGCGGATTCCAAATCTCCAACATGAGGGTGTGACGAGGAAACCCGGAGACGACGTCGATGCTCAAGCCTGTGTACCACCCAGGAGCCCGACATCACGCGGGTCCAGTTCAATGCCAGAAGGCCGCTTCCGCCCGTTAGGAGGAGGTTGGCCATGTCCGGCTAAATCCGGCCAATTGCCGAAGCATTGGCTTCTATCCACTGCCGCAAATGCTCGACGGTCATCCAGTGGGCGTTGCTTTCTGAAGAATAGACGAAATCGCTCGCCACCCGGCAGCCCGTACCGATGCGGCTTTCCACGGTCGACCAGTTGTGGATGGCGGGAAGAATCTTGAAGTGCTCTTCGTACTCATAAGTATGGGGAGCATCTTCGATACCAATCATCTGCTCGTGAATCTTTTCACCCGGCCGGATACCGACGATCCTATGACTGGCCTCGGGTGCCACCGCCCGCGCAATGTCCAGAATGCCGATGGACGGGATTTTTTTTACATAAATTTCGCCGCCCTTCATGTCCTCGAAGGCGTGCCAAACCAGTTCGACGCCCTGTTCCAGCGTGATCATGAACCGCGTCATGCGCTCATCGGTGATCGGCAATTCGCCTTTGGCAGCCAAGGTCTGGAAGAATGGGATGACGGAGCCACGTGACCCCATCACATTACCATAGCGGACAACAGAAAATACCGTGGCATGTTCACCGGCATAGGAGTTCGCGGCAATGAATAACTTGTCGGAGGCGAGTTTGGTCGCACCATAAAGGTTGATCGGATTGCTTGCCTTGTCAGTGGACAAAGCTACGACGCCCTTCACACCACTATCAATACAGGTATCCACCAGATTCATCGCACCAACGATATTGGTTTTGATGCATTCCATGGGGTTGTATTCTGCCGTCGGCACGATTTTGGTCGCTGCCGCGTGCACGACATAGTCCACGCCATCCAGCGCGCGCGACAGCCTTTCCTTGTCGCGAACATCACCGATCATGAAGGTCACGCGCTTGTCGTCGCCGAAGCCCTGGGCCATCTCCCACTGCTTCATCTCATCACGCGAGTAGATTATGATACGTTTGGGATTGTACCGCTCCAAGGTCATCGGCACGAACTTCTTGCCGAAAGAGCCCGTGCCCCCGGTAATCAATATGGTACTATCGCTCAGCATGATGGTTCCCTCGGCATGGCGCATCGAAGTGCGACCTCTATAGGGGAGCGCCCGAATGGTATCAAGCCATTGCGGATTCGCTTGCTGGTTTACCGCACAACCGGGTTTCGCTAGGTAGGGCAAACCAATATTTGGGGTGAGAAAACTGCCACCAACCGTGATCATATGGTGCCTCGCTTTTGTCGCGGCCCTTGCTATTACCATCGCACTTGAGCGTCGCTCTGCGCAGATTGGCTTGGTCCAGGCTCCAAATGCCCGTTCCGCACACACAAGGCCCACACCAACAGGTGGCGGAGTAGCTATAGCTGCGGTGGGCACTTTCGGGCTGCTTTTAACAGCAGTTGAAAGTGGCCCCAGGTTTGCTTTTGCCGCCGCACTTGCCGCCGCGTTTGCAATGCTGGGTTTTATGGATGATCGGTCTGACCTCTCGCCTGGGATACGTTTCCCTATCCAGATATTGCTGGTGGGCACCATGGTGGCGCTCGCGGGTCCATTTCAACCCTTGGTCATTGGCCCGCTGGAATTGACAGGATGGCCTCTCGCCGCGGGCCTGGCATTGGCGGGGCTGTGGTGGATCAACTTGTTCAATTTCATGGACGGAATTGACGGCATCGCCGCGTCCCAAGCACTTCTCGTCCTGCTCAGCAGTACCTTGATCGCTGTACTGAGCGGCCATCCGCCCCTTTTGGCGGTGGTGATCCTGGTCGCGGCGACAAGCGGCTTCCTAGTCAGGAACTGGCCGCCCGCGCGAATTTTTATGGGCGATGTGGGATCAAATTTCCTGGCATTCGCGATTTTGGCAGTCGCGTTATTGGATCGCGGAAATCGCGACATCAATTACCCAATGTGGCTGATCCTGACCTCACCCTTTGTAGCCGACGCCACAATCACGCTCATCGTGCGCACAATAAACGGAGAGAAACCCTGGAGGGCCCACAATCGTCACACCTATCAACGTCTGGCACGACGCGTCGGGCATTTAAAGGTAACGCTGATTTACGGCGCAGTCACAGCATTGTGGGCAGCACCGCTGGCGATATACGCCAGTATAAATCCAGCTATTGCATGGTGGTTAGTCCTTGTCACCTATATGCCAATTGCGGGACTAGTCATTTGGGCAGGCGCGGGCTCTCGAAACGAGAGAACGTACTAACCCCATTCGGCCTACCAAACACTATTGCAGCGACGGTTTGCCAAGCCCAACTCAAGGATTTGAACATCGGTCATATCCAACCTACGTCCAGAAGCCGGTGCCCAATAGGTGGCGACACTTTGCCGAACTTCCCAGCCAAGCGGCATCAAACCATTGAGGAATTGGTGCACCCGACAGAATTCGAATCTGTGACCTCTGCCTTCGGAGGGCAGCGCTCTATCCAGCTGAGCTACGGGTGCATCCGTGCGCGGAGCGAGCTCCGGCTGAATGGGCGCAACCTAACCAAAGCCGGGCTTGTGTGCAACTGGGGATGAAGAGCTAAATCGCCTCGTGCGAGGTTGCGAGTACCCCTGCCCTGCCCCCCTCTCGCAAGCGAGAGGAGATCCTCCCCATCTATCGTTGTACTAAAGACCTGCACCAGCGTTGGTCGCGGTTGGAACAGACGACGCGGTGATGCCGATCAATGCGTTGGTCGTCCTGTGGCGGCGTTAGGATCGCTCGCTGGCTTAGTCCCTTGCCAGCACGATCAGCCGGTCGCCCTCGGCATAGTCCAGGGCCTTGGACTTGAGCGGGTTGACGAGGATGCCTCCTGCGATGGCGCCGGGGCGGGGGCGGTGATAGCCGAGGGCGACTTCGCCGCGGGTGCGGGCGGCCTGGGTGATGGTGTAGAAATTGGTGGGGGCGCCCAGGGCGATATAGTCCTCGGCGGGACGCAGGTAGATTTCCGAGCCTTCCTCGTCGAGCAGTTCGTCGAAGATGGCGGCCAGGGAATCGTTTTCCGAGGCCTGGGCCAGCATCAGGCTGACCAGCTTGTTGGACACTACGAAATCGTCGGCCCGGGTGACTTCGGCCAGTTCGCGATTGCGCACGTCGATCATCTCGGAGACGACATTGATGTGGATGCCGGCGGCATCGGCGATCTTGCGCAGGTGCAGCAGCGTCACCAGCGTGCGCGTGTCGGTAGGCTGGGCTGCCATCAGGTCGGAATAGCCCAGCACCAGCACATGGTCGTAGCTGGGGATATCGAGCCCTTCCAGCGCCGTGCGGCTGGTGGTGTCGACCCGCCCATAGGCCACCGACAGGTTGTCGCTGGCGATGTGGAGCGCGGCGACCTCATCGTCCAGTTCGGGGGTATCGGCGGCGATGGTCGAGCACCGAGCCGGGCGCCACATAGCGCGACAGCTCATAGGCGATGACCTTGGCGCGGCGGTTCCAGCCCAGGATCAGGGTGCGCTCGGGCAAAGCCGGGCGGTGGGCGGCGAGGCGGATGGCGGCGATATCGACACTGATATTGGCGGTCGAAATGGCCACCGACGCGTCGTCCTCGGCGATGATGATGGCCTTGGTGCCGGGCAGGATCACGGTATCCATCGGCGGATTGAGGGTCACGGCACCATCGGGTGTGCAGAGGCCGATCAGGATGGAGTTTTCGTAGGCCATCAGGCTGTCGCCGAAGACATTGCCGACCAGGTCGGGCTGTTCGATTGTGTAGATTTCGCAGCCGTCGAAATCCAGCAGCTCGGAATAAACGGCGGAAAGGCCCGTCTGGCGGGAGGAATGCACCACGATGCGGGCGATCAGATCATCGGCCAGCACCAGCTGGACTTCCTTGCCGCCGACGACGCGGGCGATGTCGGCGTTGCCAGCATGCCGGATTTCCGCAGCGATGCGATAGGGCTCGGCGCGGCGGCGCGGATCGTGGATCAATGCCAGGATGGTTTTGATCACCCGGGTGTCGACATCGTCGGTTTCGTCGTCGCCCTGTTCGGGCGAGAGCACGATGATGGAGCGGGCGGTCTGCGGCGAGGTCAGCGCCAGATCGTACAGGTCGGTGGGGTCGCCGTGGCGGCAGATGATGCGGGTATTGCCCAGGTTGGGCACCTTGGCGGCAATCTCGTCTTCCATCTCCACTTTGTCGCGGGTGGACATGACGACGATGCGCGGCTTCCTGCGGCTTTTATTGGCCACCACCAGTTCGCCGATGATGTCGAAGATCGACGGGCTCCAGTTGAGGATGATGGTGTGGTCGCTTTCCAGCACCAGGCTGCGGCCCTTGCGCAATTGGTCGAGCTTGGACTCGATGCCGCTGGAGAGCACGCCGATCAGGGTGGAAACGATGAAGATGCCGCCGATGGTGACGGCGAGCATGACGATGCGGAAGCCCCAGCCGGCGTCGCCGCCCATGGTGCCGCTATCGAGCGTGCGCATCAGGGCTTCCCAGGAGGCCTCGATGAAGCCGGGCACTTCGCCGCCTTCGGGGGCGATGCGCAGCAGGGTGATGATGGCGCCTGCCAAAAGGATGACCAGCAGGGACAGGATGGCCAGCCAGCCGATCAGCGCGATCGGGCCGGCCGACATCGACTTGTCGAACTCGTAGCGCAGCCGGGCGCCCAAGGAATTGGCCTTGCTCATCGATGCCCTACCCAGATTAGACAGGCCTGATCCGCAGTCCTTCAACTTTTACTCATAGGCATCGGAGGAGTGAAGGCAATTGACAATTGCGGCGACTGCGGGCGCTGAACGAGTTATACGGCTGATTTCTGCCATGAAGTGGCCGTGATTGGCCCCTATCGCCCAAACAGCACATATCGGTTAGAGTGGCGCGGCAGATTACGGAACACTCCATGCGACAAACAGCAATCATGATGGCGGGCGTCGCTCTGCTGGTTCTGGCAGTCTCAGGCTGCTCGACGGGCTCGTTCAGCCCGGCTCCCGGCCCGGTGACCTTGGCCGCGCCCACGCCAATGGCCAAGCCAGCGACGCTCGGGCAAGCTGCCATGACCACCACGGAAGTCGCAGTGACGGAAGTTGCAGCCACCGAAGCCGAATCGACGGAAGCCGACAGCAATCCGTTGGCCGGGCTTCTGGCCTTCGCCTCGCCCCAGCAGCCGGTGCCGGCGCAGTCTGCAGCCTTTGTCCCGGCAGGCCCGAGCCGGCCGGCACTCGATCCGCTGATTGCCAAATATGCCGGCGAATACAAAGTGCCCGAGCGGCTGATCCGCCGCGTCATCGTGCGCGAAAGCGGCTATAATCCGGGTGCCCGCAACGGACCCTATTTCGGGCTGATGCAGATCAGCCACGCCACCGCGCGCGGCATGGGCTATAGTGGCAGCGCCGGTGGCCTGCTCGATGCCGATACCAATCTGCGCTATGCTGCCAAATATCTGGCAGGCGCCTATATCACCGCCCGCGGCAATGAAGACCAGGCGATGCGGTTTTATGCCAGCGGCTATTATTACGATGCCAAGCGCGCGGGCCTGCTTGAGGAAGTCGGGCTGCGCTAATAGCGCGCCCCTAGAGCAACCCGACATTCAGCTTGGCACCTTAGATCGGGGCTCTCAATGGCCCGGCCAAGCCTAACATCGCCCCCGCTACACTCCGGCGATGGCGATCCTGGCGCGGCAGATCAGGCCATCGGGGGCGTAGATCAGTTCGGTGTCGCCACCCAGATTGCTGGTCAGGCCGCGTTCGATCAGCCGCGAGCCGAAGCCTTTGCCCTCCGGCGCGACGACTGGTGGGCCGGCGATTTCGCGCCAGTTCCAGTCGATGATTTGCCCGGTGACGGTCCAGCTCACTTCAACCCGCCCGCCGGGTACGCTCAAGGCGCCATATTTCAGCGCATTGGTGCCCAGCTCGTGCAGCATCAGCCCAAGCCCGAGGACGGCCTTGGGCTGCAGCATCACATTGGGGCCCTCGACGTGGAAGCGCCCGGCGGTTTCGCTGTGCAGGCGGACGGCGGCGATCACCACGTCACGCACGCCGGCGGCAGTGCCGCTGCCCCGGGTGAGCAGGTCCTGGGCCTGCCCCAGCGCCGATAGCCGCGCGCCGATGGCGTCGCGGGCCTCGATGAGCGTGGTGGAATTGCGCATGGTCTGGGTGGCGATGGCATGGACCATAGCCAGCATGTTCTTGATCCGATGCGCCGATTCCTGGGCCAGCATGGCCATCTGCGCCTCGGCCTCCTTTTGCTCGGTGATATCGTGCCCCTGCACGAAAATGCCCACCACCGTGCCGTCGGCGTCGCGCAGCGGCTGATAGATGAAATCGAGATAGGCCTGTTCGGGCGGCGCGTCGGGCGCCTGCTGCAACAGGATCGGCACGCCGCGCCCGATATAGGGCTCGCCGCTGCGATAGACGCTGTCGAGCAGCTCGATAAAGCCCTGCTCCACCACTTCGGGCAGGACGTGCGCCACCGATTGGCCGATCACGTCGTTTCGGTGCCCGATCAGCTTGCCATAGGCCGCGTTGACCAGCTCGAACACGTGATCGGGGCCACCCAGCAACGCCATGAAGCTGGGCGCCTGCTCGAACAGGGCGCGCAACCGTGCCGCCTGGCCCGAGAGGGCCGCATTCTCCGCCTGCACCGCCGCGACGCGCCCCAACAGGCCCGATTGGTCCTGCGCTGAGACACTGCCGCCATGGCGCAGCGTTTCCAGCTCGGTGATATCGGTGGTGTGCTGCAGTACGAATTTCATCGTCCCGGCTGCATCGAAGATCGGCGTGTGGGTGGCGCTCCAATAGCGCATGGCGGGCGCTTCGCCGGCGCGCGAGGTATCGTAGGGGATCAGCGCGATGTGGTCTTCTCGCTGCTCGGCGATCACCTTGGCGAGCGAATTGCGCAGCAATTGGCCGGCCTGCGATTGCGGATCGCTGGGAAAGGCATCGAACACATAGCGGCCTGTGATCTCGTCACGCTCGCGGCCCACCACCTTGAGGTAGGCCTCGTTGGCACCGAAGATGATCAGGTTCAGGTCCAGCACGACATAGGGGTTGGGCGCGGCGTTGAACAAAGCCGCCAGATCGATACCGGCCAAAGGCGAAGATCGGAACAGCGGCGCCTCCCTAACAACCAGCCACAGCGCACATTATTGAGCGTTGCCGCCGGAAGTTTCAAGCGGGCGTGCGGCCAGCAGGCGCGATAGATGGGCGGCCAGTTCGGCCTGCCGATAGGGCTTGGACAGGCGCGGCAGATCGGTCGTGGTGCCGCTGGGCAGGTCGGCATAGCCGGTGGCCAGCAGGATGGGCAGGTGCGGCAGCAGATCGCGCGCCCTGGCAGCCAGCTCCACCCCGGTCATGCCGGGCATGGCATAATCGGTGATCAGCGCATCGATGCGCAGGCCGCTCCCCAGGATTTCCAGCGCCTGCTTGCCCGAATAGGCTTCGATCACGGTATGGCCCAGATCCTCGACCATATCGACGGTGTTCATGTTGATCAGTGCATCGTCATCCACCACCAGGATAACCGAGGCCGGCGCTTCAGTGCTGACAGGGACCATTTCCAAGACCTCCTCGATGGGTGCGTTCGATATCGGCAGCCACAATTCTGCGGTCGTGCCCTTGCCCGGCTGGCTGGTGAGATTGAGCGCACCGCCCAGCTGCACGGCCAGGCCATGTACCATGGACAGGCCCAAGCCGGTGCCCTTGCCCAATTCCTTAGTGGAGAAAAATGGCTCGATTGCGCTCTTGAGCGTCGCCGCATCCATGCCGAAGCCGGTATCGGTCACGCTCAGCCGCAGAAAGCTGCCATCCAGCCCCAGCCCCTGCCAGGCGCCCTCGCGCTGGGCCAGGGAAATGCGCAGGCTGCCGCCATCGGGCATGGCATCGCGCGCATTGACGGCCAGGTTCAGGATCGCCAGTTCGAGCTGGTTGGGATCGACCTTGGCAGGGGGCAGGTCCGGCGCCAGATCGAATTCCACGGCGATCAACGGGCCGATCGAGCGCTCCATCAATGCGCGCATGCCTTCGAGCAATTGCGCCAGATCGGTCGGCAGGGGTTTTAGATTCTGCCGCCGCGCGAAAGCCAATAGTCGGGACGTCAGCGAGGCGCCGCGCTGGGTGCCCTGCAGGGCACCATCGATGTAGCGATGCAGTTGCGGATCATCGGGCACGCGCTTGCGCAGCAGTTCGAGATTGCCCTGCACCGCGGCCAGCAGATTGTTGAAATCGTGCGCCACCCCGCCGGTGAGCTGGCCGATGGTTTCCATCTTCTGGGCCTGGCGTAATTGTTCCTCGGCGCGGCGCCGGTCGGTCATTTCGCGGAAGAATGCCGCCCCACCCACGATCTGCCCATCGCCGCCGCGCAGGGGCGCATGCTGGCTTTCCAGCGCGATCTGGCCGGCGGCCTCGGTGGTCAGCTCGATCTCTTCGATCGGGCCGGAGACCCCCGCGAGCGCATCGTGCAGGCGCGGCGTAAGCGCTTCGCTCTGCCCGGCCCCGATCAGCTCGGCCAGCGGGCGGCCCTTGGCCTTGGCGGCCGTCACGCCGAACAGGCGCTCCATCACCGGGTTCCAGATGGTCACGTTCAGATCGGTATCATAGGCGACGATCCCGGCCGGCACGCTGGTCATCAACAGGCCCGACAGCGCGCGTTCGCCGCGCAGGGCCTCCTGCGTGCGTTCGCGTTCGGCGGCAAGTTCCTGCAGCAGCGCCTCGCGCTCGACCTCGGCGGTCTTGCGCTCGGTGATGTTGGAGGTGACGCCGATCAGGCTGGCCGGCTGGGCCAGCCGGTCGGTGAGCACGCGCGCCCGTGCGTCGATCCAGTGCTCGGAGCCGTCGGGCCAATGCACGCGGTATTCGATGACGAAGTCCGAGCCGGTGCGCAGGCTGTCGTCCATCGCCCGCTGTACGCGCGCCTGGTCATCGGGGATGATGCTGGCGTTGAGATCGGCATAGCTGAACGGCTGATCCGGCAACCGGCCGTAATTCATCTTGCAATGATCGGAGGCATCGAGCGCCCCGGTTTCGAAATGATATTCCCAGCTGCCCATGCGCCCGGCCCGCATCGCGGTGGACAGTGTCTGCTCGCCCTCGCGCAGCTCTTCGAGATAGCGCCGCGCCTGATACTGCCGGCGGCGGCCGCGCAGGGCGTTATCGACCACATTGATCAGGGCGGTGGGATGGAACGGGCGTTCGAGAAAGATCACATTGCCCAGGCTGGCCTGCAGCCGGGCCAGCAGCGGGTTCTGTTCGGGCCCGCCGATACGCTGGGTCAGGATGATGAAGGGAAAATCGGACCACGGCGCCTGCTCCTCAAGCCAGCGCATCAGCGCTCCCAGATCGGCATATTGCAGCGCCTCGTCGGTGATCACCGCCAGCGCCGCCCCTTCCTCAAGGCCCGCCATCAGTTCGGCAAGGCCGGTGCAAGCCTGCGCCGCCTTGCCGGTGCCCTCCAGCAGCGACACAGCCAGCGGACCATCGCGCCCGGCCGGAGCAAACACCAATGCGCGGTCCGCGTTGATCACACCCGTTCGTCTCCCGCCGCCAGGGCATCGGCGCCATCGCCGGCTTCCGGCTCGCGGCTGAGCAGCGGCTTGCCGGCGCCGGTATAGGTGGGCACGCCGCGCAACACGCCCTGGAAATCCTCCAGTGGCTCGCCGATGGAAATGCCGGTGCGCCCGATGCGGTATTCGCGGATGGTATCCTCGTGATTGCCGCTGCGCTTCTTGATGATCGAGATAGCGCGCCGCACCCGCCCCAGCGCCTCGAAATAGCGCAGCAGAATCACGCTATCGGCCAGATAGGTGATATCGACCGGCGATTTCATATCGCCGACCAGCCCGTGCTGCGCCACGGTGACGAAGGTGGTCGCGCCCTGCCGGTTCAGATATTGCAGCAGCTCATGCATGTGCAGCAGCAGCGCCTGCTCGGCCGGCATCGCCGCGTGGTAGCCGTTGAGGCTGTCGATCACCACGGTCTTGACCTGGGAGGCGTCGACCCGCGCCCGCACCCGATGGGCAAATTCGCCCGGCGACAATTCGGCCGCATCGACCTGTTCGATGAACAGATTGCCCGTCGCCTGCATCGCCGCCAGATCGATCCCCATCGCCTTGGCGCGGGCGAACAGCAGGCCCAGTTCCTCATCGAAAATGAACAGCGCCACCCTCTCCCCGCGCTCCACCGCCGCCTTGGCGAAGTGCATGGTCAGCAGCGACTTGCCCGAGCCCGCCGGCCCCAGCACCAAGGCGCTTGAGCCGCGCTCCAGCCCACCGCCGAGCAGCGCATCGAGTTCGGGAATCCGGCTGGTCAGGGCGGTGCGCTCAAAGTCTGTCTTGTGCTCGCCCGCGACCAGCCGCGGAAACACATTGACGCCGCCGCGCTGGATGGTGAAATCGTGGTAGCCGCCCCGATAGGACTGGCCGCGATATTTGATCACCCGCAGCCGCCGCCGCTCGGCGCCATAATCGGGCGCCAGTTCCTCCAGCCGCACCACGCCATGGGCGACCGAATGGACGGTCTTGTCATTGATCTCGGTGGTCAGGTCATCCAGCATCAGCACCGTGGCGCCATTGCGGGCGAAGTAATGCTTGAGCAGCAGGATTTGCCGCCGGTATCGCAGGGAACTCTGCGCCAAAAGCCGGATTTCCGACAGGCTATCGAGCACGATGCGGCTGGGCTTGATGGCCTCGACCGCCTCGAACATCGCCTTGGTGGTTTCGCCCAGTTCCAGGTCCGACGAATAGAGCAGCGACTGCTGCTGCTGGCTGTCGAGCAGGCTTTCGGGCGGCGTCAATTCGAACACGCCGAATTTGTCGTCGATGGCCCAGCCATGCGAGGCCGCCGTCATGCGCAATTCGTCCTCGGTTTCCGAGAGCGTCACATAGAGCCCGCGCTCGCCCTGCGCCGCCCCTTCGAGCAGGAATTGCAGCGCGATGGTGGTCTTGCCCGTGCCCGGGCTGCCCTCCAGCAGATAGAGATGACCCCGTGCCAATCCGCCCACCAGGATATTATCGAGGCCCGAAACTCCGAGCCTGGCCTTGGGATTGTGAGAAATGTTCGACATGACGCTAAAACCAACTGCATAACTTGGCGGCGGCGGGCCGCTCTTTGCCCTCAATTTTTCCAAACGGGCAATGGCTTCAAACGGTTCCCGTACGCTGGGAACAAAAGGCGAAAAAATTCACTGCCCTTTGAAGCCGCGCCCGCTTCCCGTAAAGTCGGCTCGCGTCCGTTATCAGGAATCGGTATCCATGCATCTGCTGCTCGTCGACGGCTCGACCTATATTTTCCGCGCTTATCACGCGCTGCCGCCCCTCACGCGCAAGTCGGACGGGCTGCCGGTCGGCTGTGTCTCGGGCTTTTGCAACATGCTGTTCAAGCTGACCGAGGACATGAAGGGCGACGACGCGCCCACCCATATGGCCGTCATCTTCGACCATAAGGGCAAGACGTTCCGCGATGATTTTTATCCCGCCTACAAGGCCCAGCGCCCCCCTGCCCCCGAAGACCTGGTGCCGCAATTCCCCCTGACGCGCGCCGCCACCAGGGCCTTTGGCATTTCCTGCATCGAGATGGAGGGCTGGGAGGCCGATGACATCATCGCCACCTATGCCTGCCAGGCCAAGACCGCCGGCGGCAAGGTGACCATCGTGTCCACCGACAAGGACCTGATGCAGCTGGTGGAGGCCGACGGCTCGATCCGCATGCTGGATACACTGAAAAACAAGTGGATCGGCGTCGAGGAGGTGTTCGAGAAATTCGGCGTCACCCCCGACAAGGTCATCGAAGTGCAGTCCCTGGCCGGCGACAGCGTCGACAATGTCCCGGGCGTGCCCGGCATCGGCTACAAGACCGCGGCCGAGCTGATCAACACCTATGGCAATCTCGAAACCCTGTTGGAACGTGCCGGCGAGATCAAGCAGAACAAGCGCCGCGAAAGCCTGATCGAGCATGCCGAAAGCGCCCGCATCTCCAAGCGCCTGGTGACGCTGGAACAGGCCGTGCCGGTGGAGCTGCCGCTCGATGCTTTGGCGCGCGAGCCCATAAGCGGCGCCAAGCTGATCCCCTTCCTCAAGGCGATGGAATTTACCACCATCCTCAAGCGCATTTCGGGCCTCGAAAACTTCGATCCCGATGCCTATGAGGCCGATCCCGAGCTGCGCTCGGGTGGCCCTGCCGCTGCCGAGGAAAAGAAGACCACTAGTCTCTCCGTCGCCAAGGCCAAGCTCAGCGCGCCGCAGGTTCCCGGCACCGGGCCGACCCTGCATGCCCAGGAAATGCACGAAAAGATCAAGGCGATCCCGGTCAATTACGACGACTACGAGATCGTCACGACCGTGGATCAGCTCACCACCTGGATCGCCCGCATCGTCGACAAGGGCCTGGTTTCCGTCGATACCGAGACCACTGGGCTCGATCCTCAATCGGCGGACCTGGTGGGCGTGTGCCTCTCCACCGAGCCGGGCAATGGCTGCTATATTCCGGTCGGCCATTCGCTGGGCGCCGCGAGCCTTTTGGATGCCGGCGGCCTCGTCGAAGGCCAGCTGCCGATCCGCCAGGTGCTGGATATTCTCAAGCCCCTGCTCGAACACCCCTCGATCCTCAAGATCGGGCAGAACACCAAATACGATATCTCGATCCTGGCCCGCTATGGCATCACCATGGCGCCGATCGACGACACGATGCTGATTTCCTATGCGCTGGATGGCGCGCGCTACAATGGCATGGACGTGCTCGCCGATGCGTGGCTGGGCCATAAATGCATCTCGTTTTCCGAGCTGGCCGGCACCGGCAAGGCGCAGAAAACCTTCGACCAGCTCGAAATCGCCCCCGCCGCCCGCTATGCCGCCGAGGACGCCGATATCACCCTGCGCCTCTGGCATGTGCTCAAACCGCGCCTCGTCGCCGAAAACGCCACCACGCTCTACGAAACCCTCGAACGGCCTTTGGCGCCCGTGCTTTCCCGCATGGAATCGCGCGGCATTTCCGTCGATCGCGCCATCCTGTCGCGCCTGTCGGGCGATTTCTCCCAGCGCGCCGCCGCGCTTGAAGCCGAAGCGCATGAGCTGGCCGGGGCCACCTTCAACCTGGGCTCGCCCAAGCAGCTGGGCGAAATCCTCTTCGACAAGATGCAGCTGCCCGGCGGCACCAAGACCAAGACCGGCGCCTGGGCCACCGGCGCCGATGTGCTGGAAGACCTCGCGCTCAAGGGCATTCCGCTGGCCCGCACCATTGTCGATTGGCGCCAGCTCACCAAGCTCAAAGGCACCTATACCGATGCCCTGCCCGCCCATATCAATGCGCGCACCGGGCCGCGTGCACACCTCATACTCGCAAGCCGCCGTGCTGACTGGGCGCATTTCCTCCAACGAGCCCAACCTGCAGAACATCCCCGTCCGCACCGAGGATGGCCGCAAGATCCGCAGCGCCTTCGTCGCCGCTCCCGGCAAGATTTTGATCAGCGCCGATTATTCCCAGATCGAGCTGCGCGTGCTGGCCCATATCGCCGATATCCAGGCGCTCAAGGACGCCTTCGAGGAGGGCCTCGACATTCACGCCATGACCGCGTCCGAAATGTTCGGCGTCCCGGTCGAGGGCATGCCCTCAGACGTGCGCCGCCGCGCCAAGGCGATCAATTTCGGCATCATCTACGGCATTTCCGCCTTCGGCCTCGCCAACCAGCTCGGCATCGGCCGCACCGAGGCGGGCGACTACATCAAGACCTATTTCGAGCGCTTCCCCGGCATCAAGGACTACATGGACGAACAGCGCCGCCGCGTGAAGATCGAGGGCCACGTCACCACCCTGTTCGGCCGCAAGATCCAGTTCCCCAACGCCAATTCCAGCAACCCCGCCGAACGCAGCTTCGTCGAACGCGCCTCCATCAACGCCCCCATCCAGGGCAGCTGCCGCCGACATCATCCGCCGCGCCATGATCCGCATGGAGCCAGCTTTGAATAAGGCAGGGATCGAGGCCGACATGCTGCTGCAAGTGCATGACGAGCTGATCTTCGAAGTGCCATTGGGGAGCGAGGACACGGCCATCCCGGCGATCAGGACGGTGATGGAGGGGGCAGCGGAACCGGCTGTGCGGCTATCAGTGCCGATTAAGGTCGATGCCCATGCGGCGCATAATTGGGATGAGGCGCATTGATGTGGGACGTCTTGGCCAATTTTATTGCGGGGGTCGGGCTTATAAGCGCCTATTTCGCTTGGCGAGCCGCCCAGCTTCGACGGGAAGAAGTGTTAGAATGGGGGATGCGGGCGATCGACAGATTGCAGACCCTCAGACTCTTCGTTGAAGCCAAACCGTGTAGTGCAGACAACGATATAAGCTCGGATCTCTCTAGAGAATTGTCCGTTCTCGTTGAACAAGGTCGCATGTTCTTCAGGAATGTTCCCGCAGGTAATTTTGGAAAAGAGAAGGAAGAGGCTTACCAGGGCTTGCGGCCAGCTATCCTAGACCAACTGGTGTTCGCTTATTTTGTCGCTCAGGCATGGACGGAGCTACCTGATGTCGACCGCCAAGCCGCAATTGAAGTAGCAGTCAAATCTCAGACTAGGTTTGTATCCCTTCTCCAAAGAGAGGTCGGAAGAAAGCGTACGGCAGATCGTTATAATATGGAAGGAGGGTCCGGGTACCAACTCGCAGGGCTTCTCTCGCTATCCAAACAGCGGGCATTCCCGAGCCTTCCCGAGGAAAGAAGCGGTCCCAAGGCCAGACTGCTTAGATTTTTTCGGCTTTAGCTGATCCCGTCACGCTCAAACTCGGCGCCCTCAAATGGCATAGCCCTGCACAACCGCCTTGATGGGCTCCCTGAGTTGAAACAAGTCCTCTATCTGCGCGATATCGTGGCGTTTTTCACTCTTGTCTGCGCCGAACACCGTCACAAATTTCTGTTTTCCGTTGAAGTGCATTCGGACAATAGGCTTGCGGTTGTTGTCATCGAACAGAACCGCACAATAGGACTGTGCATCTCGCATGATGATGCGCGATACAGGAGAAACCTCTGCAGCAATGGCACGGACAATCATGAAACCCTGTAGTTCGTCCGGCGTTGTGTCGACCTTATTGTCATCAATGGACGGGATTGAATCCTCAGAACCACCATCAAACGCCACATCGATTTTCTGCCGAGCGCGCTGGCGGAAAAGATCATCGAACGCCCGTCTGACAATCGGCTTGAAGCCTTCCACAACGGCACTCGTGAGCTTTCCCTCGTAGAATCCACGCGCCACCATACGAACAAAATCCTCGTCCGGGTTTGCCCATTGCCCTTCGATGAAAGCCATCGCGCCACGCAGGTATTTTAGAGACGAAGCGGCAGCCTGGATGTTCTCGATGCTGAAATTGGCTTTGTGGAACTTCTCCAGTTCGCGCAGATCGTTGTCATCATAGGACAGCAGGTCGAATTTGAAGAATGGCGCCGCGTCCATCTTGTTGGGTGCATCGAGGTCAGTGAAGAACCAGATGTGCAACCCATTCGTCAGAATGCCAATGTTCGCATCGCAGGTATGGAAATAGCGGAACAGTTGGCTGTACTGCGCATCGCGCAGGTTCGTTGAGACCGACTTAGCCTCCACCAGATATTCGATGCGATTGCCGATCTTGACGGCGTAATCGATCTTCTCGCCCTTCTTGAGACCGACGTCCGCGACGTATTCCGGAATAATCTGCGTCGGATCGAAAACATCGAAACCCAAAACGCGTAGAAACGGCATGACGATGGCGTTTTTAGTCGCTTCCTCAGTTTGAGCGACTGCTTGCGCGCTAATAGCCCGCTTCGCCAAATCGGCGACATCTTCCTTGAATGACATTTTGCCCCCAGCAATGCGGGAAGCCTATGCTCTAATTAATTGAGTGTAAACGAATTGATTGAGATCTTTTGTTTGTATTACACGGCTCGACCCAAGCTGGCCCACGGTGGTTGGGCGTGATCCGGCCACGTCCTCATGGACCTGTGATTTCCCCAGTAGCCCTCATGGTGAGGTGCGAGCCCTTCGCGAGCCTCGAACCACGAGGGCGTGCCCCGATCTATCCATCTTCTCCCCACAACCAAAACTTCCCGCATAATCGCTCCCACATCTCCACGTTAGCTGCGGGAACGCGACGAACGGGCCGTGGGGAGCAGGTGGGCGGGGATGCGGTCGCGCGGTCCCTGGGCCAGCGAGACGGAGCCATCCTCCACGTGACGGGAAGGCACCATCCTGCGGCCAGAAAACCCATCGCATGCGGCGAGGCGCTGTCTCGCTACTTATACAAACCATGAGGCACGTCTCGCCGCATGCCGCAGTCTTTTCCAACCGCCCGGCCACCCGCGCGGCGTTTCGGCATGGGCGATCCGTCCCCTCACGACAGTCCGTCTTGCCTCCGACACAGCAAAGGCCCACACCTTGGCGCCGGGTCGATCCGGCAGCGTCAAAAGATAGTACGACCTCGCCGCAAGCCGATGCATCCATCCGCCGCCGGCGACGTTTCCCTATCCAAACAGCCAGGAGCGTAAGCATGAGCAATCTCGACGGCATCAAGGAACATATGGAAGTCATCGGCGCCGATGGCGTGCATGTCGGCACGGTGGACAAGGTCGAGAACGGCCGCATCAAGCTGACCAAGGCCGATAGCGGCGAAGGCAGCCATGAGGGCCACCACCACTTTATCGAGGGCATGTATGTCGCCGAGATCGAGGGCAACAAAGTTCGCCTGTCGGCCACCGGCGCCAATGCGGTGCTGCACGAAGAAGAAGAGGATGGCGGTCAGGCCTGATCGCCTTATTGCGGGCGATGTTCGACCAGTTCCTCATCGCCCAGGAAGGCGTTTATCCCCAGGCGCTCGCCGAATTGCGCGCCGGGGAAAAGCGCAGCCACTGGATGTGGTTCATCTTTCCGCAGATCGCCGGGCTTGGCCACAGCGCCACGGCCCGGCGTTTTGCCCTGCACAGCCTCTCCGAAGCACGCGACTATTTCGATCATCCCATCCTGGGGGAACGCCTGCGCCAATGCACTCGCGTGGTGCTGCACAGAGCGGGCGTGCCCAGCGAGCCGGGGCCGAGCATTTTGCAAATGTTTGGCACGCCCGACGATCTCAAGTTTCATTCCTCGATGACGCTGTTTTCGCGCGCCGCGCCCCATGAGCCGCTGTTCCGCCGGGCGCTGGTGGTGTTCTTCGGCGGTGTCGAGGATATCGAAACCATCAAGCGGATCTGAGCGGGCTGGGATCGGGCGTTTCCCCCGGATCGGGGAACGGGTCGCGGCTTGGCGGAACATATGGCGGCTCGCCAGGCTCCACTGGATCGGCAGGCGGGTGCGGATCGGGGTCGGGCACCTGGGGCTCCGGGCTCGGCGGCGGCACAGGGCCGGGACTGGGCACATTGGGTTCGGCGGGCGGGATTTGCATGGCGGCCTCCTTGGGCTTTTCAGACCAACTGCCGACATCCGTCCCGGTTCCGCGCAAACTTATCCCCGCCTGCCGGCGCTAAGCCATTATGGCCCTATTCCCTCCAGCACCTCCCGGCTGGGACGGGTAAGGGGGCGGGCTTAGCGGCGCTCAAGCGCCACGGTCCGCCCCTCGCCTCCCGGCGGAATGGCGAGGCTGATCAACAGCGTCGCCGCACCGAACAGTTCGGGCGCCCGTTCGGGCCATTCCACCAGCACGATGGCGGCGGGGTTATCGAGCAGGCCAAGCTCGTCAATTTCGCGCGGATCGCCCAAGCGGTATAGATCGGCATGCAGCACAGTGCCCGCGGGCGTGTCATAGGGCTGGACCAGCGCGAAGGTGGGTGAGGGAACGTCCATTTCGGCATCACCCGCCAGAGTGCGGATGATGGCGCGGGCCAGAGCCGTCTTGCCGGCGCCCAGATCGCCCAGCAGCAGCACGAGATCGCCGGGTTTGAGGCTGGCCGCGAGTTCGGCGCCTAGCGCATGGGTCGCGACATCGTCGCGGAGGAAGGCTTCGGTTGGAATCATCACGGAATGTCGATTTCTGCGCTTCCCTCCCCCTTGAGGGGAGGGATCGAGGGAGGGGGTCCATCAGGGACCACAGAACTACCCCCTCCCCGGCCCTCCCCTCAAGGGGGAGGGAGCGAAAGATCGCTGCCTCAGCAGGCTATTCGGCGACGCCGGCCATGGCGCTATCGCGCGGCAGGTTGACGATGATGCGGCTGCCGCGCGGTTCGCGGCGCTCGGCGGTGATGGTGCCGCCATGCAGGTTGACGAAGGTCTTGACGATGGCGAGGCCCAGGCCCGCACCACGCTGGCGGCCGGCCGGCGCGTCGATGCGGGTCAGAATGGCGTTCTTCATCTCGTCGGTCAGGCCCGGGCCCTCATCCTCGATGACGAACAGCATACGCTCGCTGCGGGCGCTGACGCTCAGCTTGATCTCGCCGCCGGGCGGGGAAAAGCGGGCGGCATTGGAGAGCAGGTTGTACAGCACCTGCACGATGCGGGTGCCATCGGCGATGAAGGGCGGCAGGTAGTCGTCGATTTCGACCGCCAGGTTGATCGGTTTTTCGCCCGAGATTTCGGGGAACGTGGCCGACAGGCCCGCACGGGCCTTATCGACGAGGCTGGTCACGTCCTGCAGTTCGGGGCGCAGTTCGGCAATACCGGCATCGACAGAAGCCAGGTCGAGGATATTGTCGATCAGCACGCCCAGGGTCACCGACGAGGCGCGGATATAATCGGTATAGGCGCGCTGGCGCTCGTTGAGCGTGCCGCCTTCGCTACTGGCAAGCAGATCGGCGAAGCCGATAATATTGGTCAGCGGCGAGCGCAATTCGTAGGAAACGTTCTCGACGAAGGCGTCCTTGAGCAGGTCGGCGGCCACCAGCGCGTCGTTGCGCTCCTTGAGCACCTTGGAATAGCTGGCGCTTTCGGTGACATCGAGGAAGGTCATCATGGTCTGCCCATCGGGCAGGCGGGTGATGGCATAATCCAGCAGCCGCCCATCGGCGCGGTTGATGCGACCGGTGGTGTCCGAGCGGGTCGGGTTGAGATCGATGATGCCACGCTTGAGATCGCGCCAGATGCTGGCGCCGTCTTCGGGCATGGCGCGTCCGGATGCTTCGGCGATCTGGTCGATATGGGGGCTTTGCCCCAATTCGTTCATCGGCAGCTTCCACAGCCCGGACAGGCGCGGATTGGAAATGGTCAGGCGGCCATTGGTGCCGAACACCGCCACGGCCTCGGAGAGCGCGTTGATGGTCTCGCGCTGCACATTGGTGAAGGCCTTGTTGGTGCTTTCCAGCTTCAGGCGCTCGGTAATGTCCTCGAACACATAGATGACGCCGCCCCTGGCGCCAGCCGGGGCCGCAATCACCTTGATGGTGCGCCCGTCCGGCAGGTGCCAGGGCTCGTTCTCGCGCGGTGCCTTGAGGGCATAGGAGGTCAGGTGTTGCGCCCGCCAGGTCTGGTAATCGACTTCGGCGGGCAGCATGCCTTCGGTGCGCAGCTTGTCGAGAATGGCGCGCTCATCAAGGCCAAGCGCCAGGAATTTTGGATCGAGGCCCCACAGATTGGCATAGGCCTGGTTGAACTGCACCAGTTCGCGATTGGCATTGAAAATGGCGATCGGGGTGGTCAAAGCGCCGATGATGCCGGTGATATGGGCAAGGCTGGTATCGACCGGCTTGGCGGCGGCCTCAGCCGGGCGGAAATAGCCGGCGCGGCCGTTTTCGACGGCAAATTCCACCAGTTCGAACGCGCCCTGATCGGGCCAGGCGAGCGAAAGCGTGGCTTTTTCGCCATGGGCGCAGGCGGCCAGGTGTTTTTTGAGGGCGGGAGCATCGAGCAGTTCGGCCGGCGCGGTTTCGCTGCCGCCCTTGCCCAGTTCCTTGGCCAGCTTGAGATAGGCGGCATTGGCGAAGACCAGCTTTCCGGCGGCGTCGCGGGCAAAGGCTGGCTCGTCCATCATCGCCAGGATCGAGCGCATGCTGGCCAGGTCGCCGGCAGGCTGGGCAGTCAGGTCGATAACAGTGGTTTCCGGTTGCAGAAAGGCCGGGCGCAGGCGCAGGGCCGCGCCGCCCCCCAGCACCCAGCCATTGGCGCGTACCAGGCGCCCGTCGAGCGCCTTGAGGCTGGCGGCAAAGGCATGGCCATCGACGCGCAGGGCTTCGAGCAGGCGCGCCAGGCGGTCGGCATCGTCGCCCACCAGCCAGCTGGAGAAATTCAGCACGCTTTCGGGCTGGCGTCCGGGCGGCAGGACCGAGGCCACCTGGCCGAGGAACTTGACGGCGCCGCCATTATTGTCGCTCCAGAACACGGTAACTTCGCGGGTGCCCGACAGCAGCACCTCATATTCGTCGACCAGGGCGCGCAGGCCCGCGATCTGTTCGCCGGCGCGTTGCCTTGCAGCCTTGCCGTCAACCAGCATATTGCGCACGATGGCCATGGCCACCAGCGCGAAGCCTCCCGCGCCGACGGCGATGGCCAGCGGCGCCGCACCGGCAATGGTATTGCTGGATGCGGACTGTGCAAGGGCTGGCACCGCCGAAATCAGGGTCAGGGGTGCAGCAGCCAGTGCCGCGAATCCCCAATGTCTCCGGAAACGACCCGGCGCCATGCGCTGCCTCTTGTGTCTGTTGTCGATGCCAGGCCGGCCCGTTTGCCGGGCCGGAACGCATGCACTCAAGCGGGACGACGCACGCCGGATCTGATCGATCCTTGCCGCCCCATTCGCCGGTCCTACATCACTGACCGCCGAATCACCTCACCATACCGGTCGGGTGAATCGGCTAAAAGAGTCTTAATGGCCGTGCAGAGCAGGCAAATCGCTGATATGCCCCCTTGACGGGGAACGAAGCAGAAACAAACATTGGCAAACAAAAAGGCCAGCCGGCAAAACCGGCTGACCTTCACAATAACAGCAATAGGTATAAATCAGTACCTGTATTCGCCGGACTTGAACGGTCCGTTCTGCGAGACACCAATATAGTCGGCCTGCGTCTTGCTGAGCTTGGTCAGCTTGGCGCCCAGTTTTGCCAAGTGCAGCTCGGCCACTTTCTCATCGAGATGCTTGGGCAGGACGTGGACTTTCTTCTCCAGGTTCTTGCCATTGGTCCATAGTTCGATCTGCGCCAGGGTCTGGTTGGCGAACGAAGCGCTCATCACGAAGCTGGGGTGACCGGTGGCATTGCCCAGGTTCACCAGGCGCCCTTCGGACAGCAGGATCAGGCGCTTGCCATTGGGCTGCTCGACCACGTCGACCTGCGGCTTGATATTGGTCCACTTGAAGTTGCGCAGGCCGAGTACGTCGATCTCGTTATCGAAATGGCCGATATTGCAGACGATGGCCATGTCCTTGAGATTGCGCATGTCGTCGACCATCAGCACGTCGCGGTTGCCGGTGGCGGTGACGACGATATCGGCGCGATGGGCGGCATCTTCCAGGGTTACGACCTCGAAGCCTTCCATAGCGGCCTGCAGGGCGCAGATCGGATCGACTTCGGTGACCAGAACGCGGGCGCCGGCGCCACGCAGCGATTCAGCCGAGCCTTTGCCCACATCGCCGAAGCCGCAGACGATGGCGACCTTGCCGGCGAGCATCACGTCGGTGCCGCGGCGGATCGCATCGACCAGCGATTCGCGAGTGCCGTACTTGTTGTCGAACTTGGACTTGGTCACCGAGTCATTGACGTTGATGGCCGGGAACGGCAGCTCGCCCTTGGCGTGCAGCTGATAGAGGCGCATCACGCCCGTGGTGGTTTCTTCCGACACGCCGCGGATCGCATCGCGGATCTTGGTGAAGAAGCCGGGGCTGGACGCCAGGCGGCGGCGGATGGTGGCGAAGAAGATTTCTTCTTCCTCATTGCCCGGCTTGTCGAGGATGGAGATGTCCTTTTCGGCCTTGGCGCCGTTCAGGATATACATGGTGGCGTCGCCGCCATCGTCGAGGATCATGTTGGGGGTGAGGCCATTGCCCCAGTCCATCATGCGATCGGTGAACTGCCAGTATTCTTCGAGGCTCTCTCCCTTATGGGCAAACACCGGGACGCCGGCCGCGGCGATCGCGGCGGCAGCATGGTCCTGGGTCGAGAAGATATTGCACGACACCCAGCGCACGTCGGCGCCCAGCGCAACCAGCGTCTCGATCAGCACGGCGGTCTGGATGGTCATGTGCAGCGAGCCGGCAATGCGCGCACCCTTCAGGGGCTGGGCAGCAGCATATTCCTCGCGGATCGACATCAGGCCGGGCATTTCGATCTCGGCGATGGTGATTTCCTTGCGGCCGAAATCGGCAAGGGCGATGTCTTTAACCGCATAGTCGGTCGGCTTGAGGCTCATGAGGATGCTCCGGGCATGATCAGGGGACGATTGGGGGGCTTATACGCGGAGGGCGGTTACGGATCAACCGAGGATATAAAGATAAGTTTATATCCCGGTAACGAAGCGTGCGGATAGCACAGAGCACCCCCTCCCAGCCTCCCCATCAAGGGGGAGGTGTCGCCTTGTGGGTTGAACTGTATCGAGCCTCAAGAGTGGAGAGAAACCTCCGCCTTGATGGGGGAGGCAGGAGGGGGTGATTGTTTAGCCACGATGCTGCCCTGCCTCACCGATACGCCGGATACCGCCGCCGAAACGGCAGGCTCAAAAACCGCCACAGCCCGGACAACACCAGATAGCCCACCAGGAACCCACCCCCGGCATAGAGTACACCCTCCACGGTCACCGGCATGGCAGGCTGGTAATTCTCCAGCGTCCTAGCGCCGATATCGGTATCGAAATAGGCCGGCAGCATCTGGAAGCGCTGGACGGCATTGGCATTCTGGATATGGGCGAGCGTCGTGCTCAACTGCTCGTAGCGCGTGAAATTGGCCGCTTCGCTGGTGCCCCGTCCCGCGAGGAACTCATCCGTCGAGGCCTCGAACCGGGTCAGCGCCTGCTGCCGGTCCAGCCCGGCCTGTCGTGCGTCGCGATCGAACTTCTCGGTCACGATCCGCAATTCATCGACGGCGCCACCCAGGCGCTGGGTATATTGCTGGGCATATTCAGGAAACTGGCTGAGCGCGACCGCCAGGCCCAGGCCACCGATACCGGCTATCACTCGACGCATAGAGAGCTTCTCCATCTACGGCAGTCAATGTGAGTGTCGCCGAGCAGTTCCGCTATTGGCCGGAGAACCTGAAGGTCATCTTAACGGGAGCCTAACCTCGGGCCGTTCGAGACGAAGCCCTCACCCCGCCGCCCCGTCGCTATCCTCGTCGAAACCGTTATTGACCAGTTCCACAATGGCTTCCAGCGCCTCGCGCGCCTGCTTGCCGCTGGCCTGCACCAATATGGTCGAGCCGGGCCCGGCACCGAGCATCATCAGTCCCATGATGGAATTGCCGTTGACCGAAGCGCCGTCCTTGATGACGTTGATGGTGGCATCGAAGCATTCGGCGGTGCGCACGAAGCGCGCCGAGGCGCGGGCATGCAAGCCCTTGCGGTTGACGATGGTCAATTGCTGCGCAACCGCCCGGCCGGTATTCGCCGCCGCGTCCATTAGCTATTGCCTAAAATCGAATTGGCGACGTTGATATACTTGCGCCCGGCCTCCTGCGCCATGTTGACGGCATCCTTGATGGGCATGTCGGCGCGGATGCGCGCCAGCTTGACCAGCATGGGCAGGTTGACGCCCGCGATCACCTCGACCTGGCGGTTCTGCATCACCGAAATAGCGAGATTGGAGGGCGTGCCGCCAAACATGTCGGTGAGGATGATGACGCCATCGCCATCATCGGCATCGTCGATGGCTTTCAGGATGTCGTTGCGGCGGTTTTCCATATTGTCGTCGGGACCAATGGCGATGGTCTCGCAGTGCTCCTGCGGCCCGACGACATGCTCAAGCGCCGACTTGAATTCATGGGCAAGCGCGCCATGCGTCACCAGAACCATACCGATCATGCAATTTCCCCAGACTGCCCCGGAACGCCCAGCATACGACATTGACGAGCTGGCAGTATATCCCGCCCTGCGCGCCGCGCTACCATCGCAGGGGCATTGTCCCAGCCTAAAGCGCCATTCGGCACCAGTTTTGCCCCGGTATGGGCCGGATTCAAGTGCAATTTTGTCACGGGGCCACTGTGCGGGGCGACAATGCCGCGATGGCTTCCATCACCAGCAGCATCTGGTGGCCCAGCCCGATGACGCCCGCCTTGGGCACCGGCGCCCGCGCCACGGCGACGCCGAGCAGGTCGGTGGTGAAGGCCTCCTCCTCCTGCATGCGCACGAAATCATCAACCAGATCGACGACCAGATGCAGGCGGCTCATGGCTTGATGGGGACGGCTGACAATGCCGCGGCCCCGCAGCTCGATCAGCCCGCCCAAGGAAGGCGGCGCCTGCATGGTCAGGATAGTACCACTGGCGCTCAGGTCGACGCGATCGTCGGAGACGAGAAAGGCCGGCTTGCCCCGATCGGACCAGCGGTCCAGCAGGCTCAGCGCCAGAACCGATTTGCCGGCCCCCGATGGGCCGCACAATAAAACGCCGGTTTCGCCCAGCACCAGTCCGGTGCCATGCACATTGCTTGGTTTGCTCATGGGGGCAATCTATTTGCGCGCCTTGGGCAATACAACCGAGAACACCGCTCCCGAGCGATCGCTGCGATTATGCGCCTTGATGCTTCCCTTGTGGGCTTCCACGATCTGCTTGGAGATCGACAGGCCCAGCCCCGAATGGTCGCCAAAGCTCTCGGTATCGGGACGGTCGGTATAAAAGCGCTGGAAAATGCGGCTGGTATCGCCGGTAATGCCACGCCCCTCGTCGCTGATGGTCACGCTGATATCGTCGGCATCGGTCGCCAGCGCCACGCGCACCGTACCGCCATCGGGCGAGAACGACACGGCATTGTCGATGAGGTTGGAAAACACCTGTGCCAGCCGGCTTTCATGACCATTGACGATGGCCGCTCCCCGCCCGACGCGCTTGGCCATCTCCACTTTGACATTGCGGGTCGAGGCCATGTCGTTGTGCATCGAAACCATGGCTTCGGCCAGTTTTTCGATATCGACGCGCTCGGCGCCTTCGCGGGCCAGTTCGGCATCGAGCCGGCTGGCATTGGAAATATCGGAAATCAGCCGGTCGAGCCGGCGCACATCGTGCTGGATGATGGCATTGAGCCGTTCCAGATCCTCGGGCCGCTTAGCGCGCGGCAGGGTTTCCACAGCGCTGCGCAGCGAGGTCAGCGGGTTTTTCAACTCGTGCGCCACGTCGGCGGCAAAGCGCTCGATGGCCTCGATGCGGTTATAGAGCGCGTCGGTCATCGAGCGCAAAGCGCCCGACAGGTGGCCGATTTCGTCGGTGCGGTCGGTGAAATCGGGAATTTCGGCGCGGGCATTGCCGGCGGTCTGCACCCGTTCGGCGGCTTCCGACAGGCGCCGCATCGGCCCGGCAATGGTGCCTGCCAGCAGCAGCGACAGCGCGATCTGCACCGCCGCCGCAATCAGCGCGATGCGCAGGATGCCCCAGCGCTCCTGCGCCACGATCTGGTCGATATCGCCCGGCGCCGTCGACAAGAGGATAACGCCGACCACGGCGCGCACCCGCTGCACCGGCACGGCGACCGAGACCACCAATTGATTATGCGCATCGACACGCACGAAATCGGCCGGGGCGCCCGACAGCGCCGAATCCACTTCGGGATAACGGCGGCCTTCGTCGATGTCATATTCCTGGTATTTCGGATAATTATCACCCGGCACCCAGGCCAGGATGCTGTTCCACCAATCCCACAGGAAGAAGGGCGGCTCGGTGGCGATCACCTGCCGGATCACCTCGCCACGGGCATAGATATTGTCGCTGTCCAGAATCATCAGCCCGCCCTGGTCATAGATGCGGGCGCGGGTGCGCGTTGGGGTGATCAGGTTGCGCAGCAGCGGCGCCACCCGTTCGGGATTGATGGGGAATTCCAGCGAGGGATCGAAATAGCTCAGCGGCGACAGCGACGAGCCGCTTTGCAGTTCGAGCAGGCGATCTGGATTGACCGAGATCACGTCGCTATCGACCGTCGCCGAGGCGGCGATGGCGGCGGCGATGATTTCACCCTGCACCCGCAGCGACTGCACGCGGGCATCGATCAGCCCGGCGCGCCACTGGTTGAGATACAAAATCCCCACCACCAGCACCAGGAGCCCCGCCAGGTTGAGCACGATGATGCGCCGGGTCAGGCTGGAGAAAATGGTGAAGTTGAGGAACCGGGCAATGCCGGAGGCAAGCTTATAGATCGGGGTCAGCAACAGGCGCCGCAGGTTGCGCTTTGGCTTGCGCTCAACCGGGGGCGGGGCAGCAGATGGCTCATGCGGCGCCGTAGCGTCGCTGTCCTGTTCACGATCGGAGTCCAGAATAGCCAAAGGCTTCTTATTGCTCCTTGAAGCGGTAGCCGACGCCATAGAGCGTTTCGATCATTTCGAAATCGTCGTCGGTGGCCTTGAACTTCTTGCGCAGCCGCTTGATGTGGCTGTCGATAGTGCGATCGTCGACATAGACTTGGTCGTCATAGGCCGCGTCCATCAGGGCATTGCGCGATTTGACCACACCGGGGCGAAGGGCGAGCGCCTGCAGGATCAGGAATTCGGTCACGGTCAGCGTGACGCGCTGGCCCTTCCAGGTGCAGGTGTGGCGCTCCTCATCCATCACCAGCGAGCCGCGCTCGATCAGCGCCTTGCCCGAACCGGGTTCGCCCGGAACCCCTGCGGGAGCGGAGGGATCGCGCGGCGCGGCGCGGCGCAGGATCGCCTTGACGCGCTCGACCAGCAGGCGCTGGGAGAACGGCTTGGTGATGAAATCGTCGGCGCCCATCTTGAGGCCGAACAGCTCGTCGATTTCCTCGTCCTTGCTGGTGAGGAAGATCACCGGCACATCGGATTTCTGGCGCAGGCGGCGCAGCAGTTCCATGCCGTCCATGCGCGGCATCTTGATATCGAGAATGGCCAGGTCCGGCTTGTCGGTGGTCAGGCCTTCGAGGCCAGAGGCGCCATCGGTATAGGTGGCAACCTGATAGCCCTCCGCTTCCAGCGTCAGCGACACGGAGGTCAGGATATTGCGGTCGTCATCTACCAGGGCGATCTTTGGCATGAGGCGGCCTTTCTGTGGGTTCGGTGCAGGCTTAACGGCCAGCACGCTTATAGGCTGCGTCGTTGCAGGCGACAAATACGCGTTAAATATGGCGCGGCCAAGGGTTTTGCTCATTGGCAAGGCCGACAAAGGGCGATGCAACTTGAGTCTTACGACAGATTTGGGGATGGCTGCCGCCCGTTACTGCCCCTTATTTTGCACCCTGTTTCCCATCGCTGAAAGTCTTTTTGCGATGCTCGTTCAGGAGTGCGACATGAGTGTGTTCGATCATCAGGCCTTGCGCCAGACTATTGCCGAGGGCGCGAGCGTGCTGTCGGTCAACGCCATTGCCCCCCAATTGGTGGCGCTGGCGCTGGAGCGCCGCGAGGCCCAGCTGACGGCGGACGGCGCGGTTTCGGTGCGCACCGGCGCCTTTACCGGCCGCTCGCCCAAGGACAAGTTCATCGTCCGCGACGCTCTGACCGAGAACAGCGTGTGGTGGGACAATACCGGCGCCATGAGCCCGCGTCATTTCGACGTGCTGCTGGCCGATGCCATCGCTTCGCTGACCGGCCAGGACCTGCTGCGCCAGGACCTGCTGGCCGGCGCCGATGCCGCGCCACCAATATGGCGTGACGGTGCTGACGCCGAGCGCCTGGCATGCGCTGTTCATCCGGAACCTCTTGATCCGCCCCGGCGAGGTCGAGACCGGCTCGGCCGCCACCCAGGTCACCATCGTGCATGTGCCCCATTTCAAGGCCGATCCGGCCCGCCATGGCAGCCGCACCGATACGGTGATCGCGCTCGATATGAGCCGCAATATCGTCATCGTCGCCGGCACGCTCTATGCCGGGGAAATCAAGAAATCGGTGTTCAGCCTGTTCAACTTCCACGCCCCGCGCCAGGGCGTGTTGCCGATGCACTGCTCGGCCAATCTGAGCGCCAATGGCGAAACTGCGCTGTTCTTCGGCCTGTCGGGCACCGGCAAGACCACGCTTTCCAATGATCCCACGCGCCCGCTGATCGGCGACGACGAACACGGCTGGAGCCAGGATGGCGTGTTCAACCTCGAAGGCGGCTGCTACGCCAAGACGGTCAAGCTCAGCGCCGAGGCGGAGCCGGAAATCTATGCGGCGACCAAGCGTTTCGGCACCGTGCTGGAAAACGTGGTGCTCGATGACGCGCAACAGCCCCTGTTCGACGATATCTCGCTGACCGAAAATACCCGTGCCGCCTATCCGCTGAGCGTCCTGCCCTCGATCGCCAAGGGCAGTGTCGGCGGGGTGCCGCGCAATGTGGTGTTCCTCACCGCCGACGCCTTCGGCGTATTGCCGCCCATTGCCCGGCTGACCCCCGAACAGGCGGTCTATCATTTCCTCTCCGGCTACACCGCCAAGGTCGCCGGCACCGAGCGCGGCATCATCGAGCCGCAGGCCACCTTCTCGGCCTGCTTCGGCGCCCCCTTCATGCCGCTGCACCCAAGCGTCTATGGGGAAATGCTGGCCGAAAAGCTGCGTGCCAGCGGCGCCACCGCCTGGCTGATCAATACCGGCTGGACCGGTGGCGGCTATGGCGTGGGCAAGCGCATCGACATCGCCTCCACCCGCCGTCTGCTCAACGGCGCCATCGGCGGCACGCTGGAGAGCGCCGCGATGCGGATCGACGAACTCTTCGGCTTCGAAGTGCCGCTGGCTGTCGATGGGGTCGAACCCAAGCTGCTGACCCCCCGCGCCACCTGGGCGGATGGCGCGGCGTATGATGCGCGCGCTGTCCACCTCGCTGGGCTGTTCCGGAAGAACTTCGAGAAATTCGGCGTGGAAGCCGACGCGTCTGCCGGCCCGAGGCTGGCGCAAGCGGCAGAGTAGGATTTCGCACCCTGCCCGCGGACTTGATCCGCGGGGCCCTCCGCCCCGATCAACATCACGGCTCCGCTTCTAACCTCGATATTGCAACCTACTCGGTGCCATGCCGGCGCAGGCCGGTATCCATCCCGAGATATCGCCGCCGCGCAAGGTGGTGGTGACGCCACGATCTGGCTGCGTGCTGCATCATCTCAAGCTGGCCCCGGCCTGCGCCGGGTGACACGGTGGTTGGGCACGATCCAGCCACGCCCTCGTGGTTCGAGGGTCGGCTGCGCCTCCCACCTCACCATGAGGACTACTGGGAATGCGGTCGGGAGTTCGATCTATAAGTAGCCCCGCCCAGAGCAGCCTCCCCCAACTGCCCTTCCCCCAGTAGCCCTCATGGTGAGGTGCGAGCCCTTCGCGAGCCTCGAACCACGAGGGCGTGCCCCGATCTCTCCATCAGCCTACCTGGCCCTTCCATCCCCGACATTCCCACCCACTCGGTGTCATACCGGCGCATGCCGGTATCCATCCTGAGATACCACCCCAGCCGCAAGGTGGTTAAGCAGCGACCCTGCCACGCCCTCGTGGTTCGAGGGTCGGCTGCGCCTCCCGCCTCACCATGAGGACTACTGGGAATGTGCCACTGACAATCAGGCCCAGAATGCCAATCCCAAAGTAGCCCTCATGGTGAGGTGCGAGCCCTTCGCGAGCCTCGAACCACGAGGGCGTGCCCCGATCTCTCCACTTGCCCTTCCCTCCCCCTTGAGGGGCTTGTGAGCGGCCCGCAGGGACAAATCGCTCCTGTGGAGCGATTTGAGCGAGCAAGGCCATGAGAGCTATGCTCGAATGGCAGGGGACCGAGGGAGGGGGTCGATGTGTGATCCACTGAACCACCCCCACCCCCACCCCCCCCCCTCAAGGGGGAGGGGAGCCAGCACTCAGCGATCTATCCAATTAATCCCCACCCCCAAAAACCTCAGCTATCCTCCGTCCCATTCCCCCGCATCACTGCGCGGTCGCGACGAACGGTCGGCGGGGGGATACCGGATGAAGGCAGGGTCGCTTGCCTTCCGCTGGTACGAATGGATTGGGTCCGGCCAGCTCTCCGGGCCGAAGGTCGGAGGCGAACGGGCTGCACCCGTTCTCCAACCCGCGACGACGCCAACAGGGCGTGGACGCCGCGGGCCGCTCTTGCGGAGTAAAGACGTAAATCCGCCAGTTCACCGTATCCAGCGAGCCTCCGGTCACATGGGGCGAAGTGAGCTTCTTCATTTCGCCGTCTACCGGCATACGAGGCAAACTTCGCCCCATGTCGCAGCCTGCACCGAACCATCACCCGCAGGTCACCAGACCGTGCGGCGCTTACCCATGTTCATCTTCAGGTGAAATAGCGAAACCGGGCAACCGCCCCGTCGAACCTAGTTCGGTGCGTAGAACAGGTGCGAGCCGATCTGAGCGACCTGGGTATAGGTATTGGACCAGGACGGATTGGACGAGCGGGTGTGATAGTAGAGTGCCGAGCCCGGCAGGGCATCCATCTGCTGGCCGTTGACGAATTCGGCATAGACGGTGCGGGCGATGGATTGCGAGCGGTTCCAGGCGGCGCGTTCGCCCGGGGTATCATCCTTGCCGTCGCAGGCGAAGGTGAACTGGCACTGGTAGCGGCCCTTGTTGGCGTTCTGGTAGATCACGCCGCACAGGGTGGGCGGGAACTTGCCCGAGCGCGCACGATTGACGATGACATTGGCCACCGCAAACTGGCCGGCTTCGCTTTCGCCGCGCGCTTCATGATAGATCGCCTGGGCCAGGCAATCGCTTTCGGACTGGCCGGCGCCAGTCGAGGCCAGCGCCAGGTTGCGCTTCTTGACGCGCTCGGCCGTGGGCTCGAAGCCCTGGTCGATATAGCGGGCCAGCAAAGTGGGGTTGAGCGCCGCATCGTCGGCCTTGGCCGGCGCGGTGAAGCTGGCGATGGCCGACAGCGCGCCATTATCGCCCCCGAACGAGCCGCGGGCGATATAGCCGAGCAGCACGTCCTCGGTCAGTTCGCCCTGCGGTTCGGCAGCCTCGACGTCGAAATCGTGCAGCGCCTTCTGGCGGGCGACATAATTGGCCAGCAGCGCGGGGGTCAGCGTCTGTTCACCCGGCGCCGGCGGCACCATGGCGGGCTGGGCGCGCACTTCCACCAGATCGGCGGGCAATTGAGCGGGCAGGATAGAGGCCGTGCGGATGGTTTCGGCATGGGCGATACCAAAAGTGACAGCGAGCACGAGCAGAGCGGCACAGACGGCAAGCGCGCGCGAAGCGGCACGCAATGCGATGGTCAGCCCGGAATGCGTCAATGCCCCGTCCTTGCCCCTGAGCCGCGACCGGTCGTATCCGGCGAGCCTTCTTGGCGGGTCCCATGCTGGAGACCCAAGTCATTTCCCGGCCGCACCCTATCCAAGACTTCGCCCGGAGGGAACCCAGAATTTACCGGTAATTAACCATACCGGTTAGTCTCTTAAGTTAGGGTTAACCGAGATGATGGCGCCTGAAAACCCTTTATGGGCAATGGCTTGGTGTGTGGAGAACGCTCTCTTAAGGGGATGGATAAAGGTTTATGCAAGTGGAGGTGACTGCCGGCGCTTTATCCACCGCCTGTTGCAGCCCGGAAACGCAAACGCCCGGCACGAGGGCCGGGCGGATCGGAGAACGCAGTATGACGATTGATCTAGCGGATTGGGAAAGCCGCCTGCCGAACGTGATCGAGGCTGTCCATGATGGCGATATCCAGCGCGCGAATCTCGGCGCTGGGATGCACCAGGTCGGGCACCATAATGGTCTGCATGCCCGCCGCATGGGCCGCCCGCACGCCGGCGGGGCTGTCTTCCAGCGCCAGGCACAGCAGGGGATCGACGCCGAGCCGTTCAGCCGCCAGCAGATAGGGCTCGGGATGCGGCTTGGGATTGATCACGTCGTTGCGGGTAACGATGGTCGCGAACATGTCGATCAGCCCGACCGCGCTCAATTGCTCCTGCGCATGGGGCGAGCGCGAGGAGGTGGCGATGGCGGTGGGAATACCGCGCTCGCGCAGTTCCAGCAGCAGTTCACGCGCACCGATCTTGACTGGCACGCCGGCATGGCTGCGTTCGCGCATGGTAATGCGGCAGCGCTCGTCGAACTGGGTATAGGGAAAGGCCACGCCATAGGCTTCCACCAGCAGGCGATTGGTCGTCTCGTGGCTGGAGCCGACCATGGCGGTATGAACCGCGTCGGTCATTTCGAAGCCGAGATCGGTGCAGACCTCGAAGACGATGGTTTTGAAGACGCTTTCGGTATCGAGGACGGTGCCATCCATATCGAAGATGACAGCCTCGAAGGGGCGCAGGCGCAAGGAATCGAGTTCGGTTTTCATTTGTCCCGATATAGGGCGGATTGCAGGGTTTCGCTAGCCGGGCCAGCGAAAGGCTGGGTTGCAGCGCAGTGCCGGGATGTCTAGCGTTGCAGCCATGAGCACTTTCAAACCCGCCAGAGCGCACGAGACCTTGGGCGATGCGTTCTACGACCGCGTCGCGCCCGCCGATTTTCCCCAGACCATGCTGCGCCATCGCGACCAGCGCTGGGCCGCCCGCGTAGGCCTCGACGGGTTGAGCGATGAGCAATGGCTGGCTCATTTCGGCCGCTTCGCCCCCCTGCCCGGCTCATTGGAAACCCCGCTGGCGCTGCGCTATCACGGCCACCAGTTCCGCACCTATAATCCAGACCTGGGCGATGGGCGCGGGTTCCTGTTCGCCCAAGGTTACGACCTCAAGGACGGACGGCTACTGGATTTCGGCACCAAGGGCACTGGCCGCACCCCCTGGTCGCGGGGCGGCGACGGGCGGCTGACGCTGAAGGGCGGGATGCGCGAGGTGCTGGCCACCGAAATGCTGGAAGCCTTGGGCGTCAACACCTCCAAGAGCTTTTCACTGGTCGAGACCGGGGAAGAATTACAGCGCGGTGATGAGCCATCGCCAACCCGCTCGTCGGTTCTGGTGCGGCTCAGCCATTCCCACATCCGCATCGGCACGTTCCAGCGCCTTGCCTATCTGGAGGACAATGCCGGTATCAGCCAACTGCTCGACTACGCCATTGCCCAATATTATCCCCACCTCGCCGGCTCGGGCGATACTGCCTCAGTGTTTCTGGGGGCGGTGGTCGAGGCGGTGGCGAAACTGGGGGCGCAATGGATTGCGGCGGGGTTCGTGCATGGGGTGCTCAACACCGACAATATCAACATTACCGGCGAGAGCTTCGATTACGGTCCGTGGCGGTTTTTGCCGGCCTATGATCCCAATTTCGTCGCCGCCTATTTCGACGAAACGGGGCTCTACAGCTTTGGCCGCCAGCCCGATACGCTGGCCTGGAACCTGACACGGCTGGCGGAATGCCTGCTGCCGGTTTCGAGCATCGAGGCATTGGAGCCGGCGCTGAACACGATCTGGCCGATCTTTCGCGCCGAACTGCCCAAGGCCATGCTGAAGCGGCTCGGACTCAAGCCCCGCGGTGAGGAGGCCGACAGTGCTTTCATCACCACCCTGTTCGGCTTCCTCGCAGCGTCGCAAGCGCCTTATGAACAGTTCTTTTTCGATTGGCGCGGCGGCGCGCTGAGCGTGGCGCGGGCGGCGAAAAGTCCGGCTGCGGGGTTTTACGCCACCGAAGCGTTCGTGCCGATCGCCGATGCACTGGAGCGATATGAAGCCGCCGCCGACGTCAATCTGGACCATGCCTATTTCGCGCGCAGCGAACCGCGCACCATGCTGATCGAGGAGGTCGAGGCGATCTGGGCGCCGATCGCAGAGCGCGACGACTGGGGCCTGTTCCACGCCACGCTGGCCGAGATTGCGCAGATGCGCGAGGCCTATGGCATTGCGATCTAGCCCAACCAAGCCTTCCATCAGGTTTCGCTTTGCCTTAATTTACGGGCAAACGAAAGGGGTGGCCTATTGGCAGGATTGAGCGAGCGGCACCGGCGCATTCTGGAACTGGCACGCCTGCGCGACCGGGTGACGGTGGACGATCTGGCGGCCGATTTCGGCGTCTCGGTGCAGACCATCCGCAAGGACCTCAATGTGCTGTGCGAGCGCCAATTGCTCACCAGGGTGCATGGCGGGGCCGAACTCCCTTCGGGCATCGAGAACCTGCAATACGAAGCGCGCCGGCTGATCGCTGCGGCGGAAAAAGACGCCATCGGGCGAGCGGCAGCAGCGCTGATCCCCAATGATGCGTCGGTGTTCATCAATATCGGCACCACCACCGAGGCGGTCAGCCAGGCGCTGCTCAACCATTCGGGCCTGTTGGTGGTGACCAACAATATCAATGTCGCCAACCGGATGCGGATTTACCCGCAGTTCGAGGTAGTGATCGCCGGCGGGATCGTGCGCGGCTCCGATGGCGGCATTGTGGGGGAAGCGGCGGCGGCCTTCTTCTCGCAGTTCAAGGTGGATTATGCGGTGATCGGCGCCTCGGCGCTGGATGAGGACGGGGCGCTGCTCGATTATGATTATCGCGAGGTCAAGGTGGCCCAGGCCATCATCGCCAATGCGCGCCATGTGATCCTGGTCGCCGATGCCAGTAAATTCGACCGCTCGGCCCCGGTCCGGATCGCCCGTATCGACCAGATCGGCACCTTCGTGACCGACCATTGCCCATCGGCGGCGTTCGCCGCGCTGTGCCGCGCCGCCGGCGTGATGCTGGTGGAGACCGGAGAAGAAATTTCAACCCCGTGAGCTCTTTGCAACCCGTTTACCACGAGCGCGAATCAATCGCCCGATAAGCCAAATAGTAACCGTCATTCCGCTAGCTTGGCGGCAATCGGGCCCAGGCCCTTGGATGGGTCGGCAGGTGGCTTTCAGTATTCCAGCTTCAAAGGACAGCCGACGCAGCTGGCTGCGCCCAACCTTGATTCCAGCCTTTATCGCCCTGGTGGTGATCGTGGCTGCAGGCCTGTTTGCCGACAGGCAGAACTCCATCCTGACCGAAGAGCGCACACGCAGCCTGGTGCTGGATCGCGTCGCGCTGATCCGGGCCAAGCTGGAAGGCAATATCAACGGCAATATCCTGCTGGTTCGCGGCCTGGTATCGACCCTTTCGACCGAACCGAGCATGACCCAGGCGCGCTTTACCGCGCTGGCCCGCAACCTGTTCGAGGAACACAGCCAGTTACGCAGCCTCGTGGCCGCACCGGACCTGGTGGTCAAGCTGATCTATCCGCCCGAAAACGCCACCGCCATGATCGGGCACGACTACCGGTTGAGTGATGCAGCGCAACGGGACTCCGTCCTGCGGGCGCGCAATACCGGCCGCCTGGTGCTGGCGGGCCCGATCGAGTTGGCGCAGGGCGGCAGCGGTTTCGTGGGGCGCTTCCCGGTCTATTTCGATGGCGACAATGGCAGGCAATTCTGGGGCGTGGTCTCGGCGGTCGTCGATATCGGCAGGCTCTATGCCGATAGCGGACTGTTCGACAGCGATTTGCCCATCGATGTCAGCCTCACCGTCAGGGATCCACTCAGCCACGACGATATCCGCTTCTTCGGCCCCAACCTCACCCGTAAGGATCCGGTGAGCGCCACGGTGCAAGTGCCCTCGGGCAGCTGGCAGATCGCGGCGGTCCCCAAGGGGGGCTGGGGCGATACGCCCAATGCCTGGATGCTGCGGGGCGGCATGGTGCTGGCGGGCCTGTTGATCCTGTGGCCAATCGTGGTGACCAGCCGGATGATCGGCGAGCGGCAGCAGCATTTCCGTGAACTCAAGGAGCGCGAGGCCGAACTTGAGCGGCTGTCATGGCGGCTGGGTCTGGCGCTCGACAGCTCCAAGGTGGGTATTTGGGAAACCGATATCGCGGCCGGCACGCTGGTTTGGGACAGGCGGATGAACGAGCTTTACGGCCTGCCTGCCGATGGCGGGTTGCGTGACTACATGCATTGGCGCAGCACCTTGCACCCAGACGATCTGGCCGAGGCCGAAAGCGACTTTGCGCTGGCGCTGCGGACCGGCAACTACCGCTCGGAATTTCGCGTGGTGCATCCCGATGGCTCAAGCCGCAATATCCGCGCCATCGGAGCGGTCTATGTCGGCATTGACGGCGCCCCCAAAATCCTGGGCGTCAACTGGGACGTGACGGCGGACGTGGCGCTCAACGCCGATTTGAAGCGCGCCAAGGAACTCACCGAAGCGCGCAATCATGAGCTGGAACTGGCGCGCGTCCGCATCGAGCATAATGCCTTGCATGACAGCCTGACCGAATTGCCCAACCGGCGCTATCTCGATGAGGTGCTGAAGCGCCACGCAGCGACCGGCTATCGCGACAGCGGCAGCATTGCCTTGCTGCATATCGATCTGGACCGCTTCAAGCAGATCAACGATACGCTGGGTCACGCCGCCGGCGACGCCATGCTGATCCATGCCGCCCAAATCCTGCAGCGCAATTGCGAGCCGGGGGACTTCGTGGCGCGCATCGGCGGCGATGAATTCGTCGTCGTCTCCTCTGCGGCCCAAGGCGATGGCGAATTGGGCCTTTTGGCCGACGAGATCGTGCAGCAAATGCGCCAGCCGGCGACCTATGAGGGCCATGAATGCCGCTTCGGCGTCAGCATCGGCATTGCCGTCGAGCGCGGCGCCGAACTCGACGTCAAGCGCCTGCTGATCAATGCCGATATCGCGCTCTATCGCGCTAAGGGACGCGGCCGCAACCGCTTCGAATTCTTCAGCGAGGCGCTGCAGGCCGAAGTGGTCAACACCAAGCGGGTGGCCGACGAAATCCTGAGCGGGTTGGAGCGCAATGAATTCGTGGCCTTCTACCAGCCCCAGTTCGATGCCCATACCCATGACGTGGTGGGGGTCGAAGCCCTGGCGCGCTGGCAGCATCCGGTGCTCGGTCTCAAGTCACCCGACGCCTTCCTCGCCATAGCCGAGGAACTCAACGTGGTGGCGAGCATCGACCGGCTGATCCTGGAGCAATCACTGGCCGATCTCGACCGCTGGGCGGCGGCGGGGCTGCACATGCCGCGCGCTTCGGTCAACGTGTCGCTGCGGCGGCTGCATGATGAGGACCTGATCCAGGGACTGCGGCAGCTCGATATCGAGCCGGGGCGGATTTCGTTCGAGCTGGTGGAATCCATTTATCTCGACGAAAACGATGCCATCGTCGGCTGGAATATCGATCAGATCAAGGATCTGGGCATCGATATCGAGATCGACGATTTCGGCACCGGCTATGCCTCCATCGTCTCGCTGCAGAAACTGCGGCCCAAGCGCCTCAAGATCGACAAGCAATTGGTCGATCCCATCGTCGAAGAGGCCGGGCAACGCCAATTGCTGGCCTCGATCGTGGATATCGGCAAGTCGATGGGCATCGAGGTGGTGGCCGAGGGCGTCGAAACCATGGAACATGCAAGACTGCTGCGGGACCTTGGCTGCGACATCCTGCAGGGCTATGCCTTTGCCAAGCCGATGAGTGCAGCGGATCTCACCGGGTTCCTTGCCGAGCAGCGATGGCGCCACGTATCGTAGGGATGAACTGATGAGCGAACAAAAACGCTTCGGCCTCGGCATTGTCGGCGCCGGAATGGGGGCCAAGCCGCATGCGCTGGCGCTGCAGGCACTGGCGGATACGGTCGCGGTGCGCGGCGTCTATCGGCGCGATGCGGCCGAACTGGCAACGTTCTGCCAGGCCTATGGATTTCCCATGGCCCCGAGCTATGAAGCGCTGCTGGCCGACCCCGAGATCGAGGCCATCCTCGTGCTGACGCCACCCAATGCGCGCGAGGAGATCGTCGCGGCGGCGGCCAAGGCCGGCAAGCACGTGCTGATGGAAAAGCCGGTGGAGCGGACCATCGCGGCAGCGGAGCGAATCGTGGCGACCTGCCAGGATGCGGGCGTGACGCTGGGCATTATCTTCCAGCACCGGTTCCGCGCGGCCTCCAAGGCGCTGGCGGCGAAAATCGCGGCAGAGGAATTCGGCGCGCTGCGGGCGGTGCACCTGGTAGTGCCGTGGTGGCGGCCGCAGATTGGCTATTACGACCAGAAGGGGCGTGGCACGCTGGCCCAGGATGGCGGCGGAGTGCTGATCACCCAGGCGATCCATTCGCTCGATCTGATGCTGAGCCTGTGTGGTCCGGTCAGTGAGGTGACCGCGATGGCAGCGACCACCGGGCTGCACAGAATGGAGACCGAGGACTTCGTTTCGGGCGGGCTCTTGTTCGCCAATGGCGCTGTCGGCGCGCTGATGGCGACGACGGCCAATTATCCCGGCGGGCCCGAGGTGCTGACGCTGAATTTCGACCGAGCCAGCGCGACGCTGGCGGCGGGAACGCTAACCGTGCGCTGGCTGGATGGGCGCATCGATGAGATTGGCGAGCCCAGCGAGGGCGGCGGCGGGGCCGATCCCATGGCGTTTCCATTCGCCTGGCACAAGGCGCAGATCGCCGATTTCGCCGATGCGATCCGGACCGGGCGACAGCCGGTTTCGACCGGCGTGAGCGCCTTGCGGGTGCACCGGCTAATCGATGCGCTGATGACCTCGGCCCGGCAAGGGACGCGAGTTCATCTGGCGTCTTAGACGGCTAAAGCGGCCTTCTTCGCCAACCGCGCCTTGATGCTCTCGACGTCGGATTTGGGGGTCGCGGCGAACAGCGAGCGCGTATAGGTGTGCTGCGGATCGCCGAACACCGCGTCGCGGCTGCCATGCTCGACCACGTCGCCGTAATACATCACCATGACTTCATCGGCGATGTAACGCACCACCGACAGATCGTGGCTGATGAACACATAGGTCAGCCCGAACTCGTCCTGCAGATCCTTGAGCAGGTTGAGAATCTGCGCCTGCACGCTGAGGTCGAGCGCCGACACCGGCTCGTCCAGCACGAGGAAGCTGGGATTGAGCATCAGCGCCCGGGCGATGGCGATGCGCTGGCGCTGGCCGCCCGAGAACATGTGCGGGTAGCGATTGAAGTGCTCGGGCTGCAGGCCGACCTTGGCCAGCATGGCCCGGGCGCGGTCCTGCCGTTCGGATTTGGGCATATCGGTATTAAGCAGCAGCGGCTCGGCCAGCACGTCGCCGATCTTCTGGCGCGGATTGAGCGAGCCATAGGGGTTCTGGAACACGATCTGCACCTTCTGGCGCATCTCGCGGGTAACGCCATGAGTGGCATCGACGCTCTTGCCATCGATCAGGATTTCGCCCGAGGTCGGCTGGTCGATCAGTGTGATCATGCGCGCCAGCGTGGACTTGCCCGAGCCGCTTTCGCCGACCACGGCCAGCGTGCGTCCCTTCTCCAGCGTGAAATTGACGTCCTTGACGGCGTGCACCACCTTGGCCGGCCGGAACATGCTGCCGCCGGTGTGATAATCGCGCTTGAGGTCTTTGACCTGCAGAACCGGGGTGGTCATCGCACTGCCCCCGCAGCTGAGAAATCGAAATCGCCAACAGTGGGCAGCCGGTCGCCCACCGCATTCTCGGGCAAAGCGGACAGCAAGGCCCGCGTATAGCTGGAAGCCGGATTCTCGAACAGGGTCAGCACGTCGGCCTCTTCCATCTTGTGGCCCTTATATTGCACGATCACCCGGTCCGCCGTCTCGGCGACCACGCCCATATCGTGAGTGATCATGATCAGGGCCATGCCATATTGCGCCTGCAAGCTCACCAGCAAATCCAAAATCTGCTTCTGGACAGTCACGTCCAGCGCCGTTGTCGGCTCGTCGGCGATCAGCAGCTTGGGATTGCAGGCGATGGCCATGGCGATCATGACGCGCTGGCACTGGCCACCGCTCATCTGATGGGGGAACGATCCGAGGCGCTGGGCGCCATCGGTGAGCCCAACCAGGCCCAACAACTCGATAGCCCGCCGGCGGGCGGCAGTCCCCCTGAGCCCCATATGGCGGCTAAGCACTTCTTCGAGCTGGAACCCCACCGTGAAGCACGGGATTGAGGCTCGCCACCGGTTCCTGGAAGATCATGGCGATATCCCTGCCGATGATCTGGCGGCGCTCATGAGGGCTCATCGCCAGCATGTCGCGGCCCTCGAACAGCATCTTGTCGGCTGTCACGGTGGCGCTGGAGGGCAGCAGCCCCATCACCGCCAGCATGGCGACCGACTTGCCCGAACCGCTCTCGCCCACGATAGCGAGAACCTCGCGCGCATCGACGGACACATCGATGCCGTCCACCGCCTTGAACAGGCCGATGGAGGTATCGAAAGCGACGGTCAGGTTCTTGATTTCAAGCAGGGGCATGAGAGAGGCTCCCTCCGATTTGTTGTAAACGAGCGCTGGTTGCGCTATATATTGCGTGTCGAACAGGAGATAGGATCATGGCGAAGCAGACCGTTCAGCCGAAGCCCCGTCCGCTCCCGAAGCCGACTTTGGGTTCGGTAGGGCCGCGCCCGAGCTATTGATTCCGAGACCATTTTGAATAGGAGACTGGATCATGGCGAAACCGATCCTTCAGCAAGCGCCGCGTCCGATCCCGGCGCCCCGCCCTGGCTCGACGGGTCCTCGACCAGGCTACTAAGCCCCAGCGAACTGCTCAGGGCGACAAAGGCCGCCTGAGCCAGCGCTTCCAAACGATCCAACGAATCCAGATAGTCCGAATACATCGCCAATTGGCGGTCTGCCGCCAAATCGGCGAAGCTCTCGGCACGCATATCCAGCACGAAACGCTCCAGCGTCTGGCGCAGCCGGGCATAGTGCACGACCGGGGCAATGACATTGCCGGGCAGAACGTGAATCTGGCTGACAATGGCATCGAAGATCACATTGTCAGCCATGTGCGGCACGACCACCGAATAATTGTCGTCCTCACTGTAGCTCTTGGCGATTTCGCGCAGCAATTCCGCCCGGTCGAAGACCACCATGTTCAACAGATCGCTGCTGATCTCCGCCCGCAACGCCACCTGAAAATCATGCACCTTCTCGTCCCGCCGCAACTGCTCCAGCCGCAATGTAGCGCGGAAGGTCACGAGCCAGCCGATCGCGCTGACGGTGGCCGAAACCAGCGCCGCGACGATAGCAGGCCCGATCCAGACCTCCATGGCCTCAGCTCCGCTTGAGCTTGGGATCGAGCGCATCGCGAAGACCATCGCCAACGAGATTGATGGCAAGCACGGTGATGAGGATGGCGAGGCCCGGAAAGGTCACGACCCAGGGTGCGCGCAGGATGAACTCGCGGGCGGTGGCCAGCATGGTGCCCCATTCGGGCGTCGGCGGCTGGGCGCCAAGGCCGAGGAAGCCGAGCGCGGCGGCCTCCAGAATGGCATTGGAGAACGACAGGGTCGCCTGCACGATCAGCGGGCCGACGCAATTGGGCAGGATGGTGACCAGCATCAGGCGGATATGCCCAGCCCCGGCCATCTTGGCGGAGGTGACATATTCGCGGTTCTTCTCGGCCATGACGGCGGCGCGGGTCAGCCGGGCAAAATGCGGCTGCAGCACCACGGCGATGGCCAGCATGGCATTGAACAGGCCAGGTCCCAGGATGGAGACCAGCACCAGCGCCAGCAAGAGCGAGGGGAAGGCCAGGATGATGTCCATGACACGCATGATCAGCGCATCGACCCAGCCGCCAAAATAGCCGGCGAGGGCGCCGAGAATAATGCCGGAAAACAGCGACAGCACCACGACCACAAGGCCGATGAACAGCGAATAGCGCGAGCCGTGGATCAGGCGCGACAGCATATCGCGACCCACCGGATCAGTGCCGAGCAGGAACATGGAATTGCCGCCGGCCTCCCAAACGGGAGGCGTCAGCAGGTGGTCGCGGAATTGCTGGTCGGGCGTATAAGGCGCGATCCAGGGGGCGAACAGCGCCACGAGGACCAGCAGCGCGAAGACCACGAGGCCGACGACGGCGCCTTTGTTCATGGCGAAGTAATGCCAGAATTCGCCCAGGGCGCTGGGCTGGCGGCGGGTGACGGTGATGCGGGTATCGGTCATGATGGCCTCACTGCACACGAATGCGCGGATTGATCACCGCATAGAGCACGTCGACGATCAGGTTGACCGCCATGACGATGAGCGCGATCAGCAGCAGGCCGGACTGGACCACCACATAGTCGCGCTTGGAAATGGAATCGATCATCCATTTGCCGATGCCCGGCCAGGAGAAAATCGTCTCGGTCAGGATGGCGCCGGCCATCAAGGTGCCGACCTGCAGGCCGATCGTGGTGACCACCGGGATCAAGGCATTGCGGAAGGCGTGCAGGCCGACGACGCGGCGCGGCGACAGGCCCTTGGCCCGCGCAGTGCGCACATATTCCTCGCCCAGCACTTCGAGCATGGCCGAGCGCGTTTGCCGCGCAATGACCGCGAGCGGAATGGTGGCCAGGGCGATCGAGGGCAGGATCAAATAGCGCAGCGCCGAAACGAAAGCCGGCCAATTGCCGTGCAGCAGGCTATCGATGGTCATGAAGCCGGTAATCGGCTTGAAGAAGAAATTGAGCGCGATGCGGCCGCTCACGGGCGTCCAGCCGAGATAGCCGGAAAAGAAGATGATCAGCAGCAGGCCCCACCAGAAGATGGGCATGGAATAGCCGGTGAGCGCCACGCCCATGGTGATCTGATCGAACCAGGAGCCGCGCTTGACGGCGGCAAAGATGCCGGCGGGAATGCCCAGCGCAATGGCGATGATCATGGCGACCAGCGCCAGTTCGACCGTGGCGGGGAACAGGGTCAAAAATTCGGTGAGCACGGGGCGCTTGGTGGCGACGGAAATGCCGAAATCGCCATGCAGTACGCCGCCGACATAATTGAAATACTGCTGCCAGATCGGCAGGTTGAAGCCGAACTGTTCCTTGAGGATTTCATAGCGCTCGGGAGTGATGCCGTGCTGGCCGGCCATGGCCAGGATCGGATCGCCCGGCAGCAGCCGGATGAACGCGAAAGCCGCAATGGTGATGCCGATCACCGTCGGTATGATCAGTGCCAGTTTTTGAAGAATGTATCGAAGCATGGGCCTGCCATGAAATGAGGGCGGCGCCATAACGGCGCCGCCCTGCCTGAAGGTGTCGCTTAGCTTACTCGGTCACATCGACATTGTCGAAGCGGTGAATGCCCAGCGGGTCCATGGTGAAGCCGGTAACGCGCTTGTTCATCGGCATGAAGACCTTGGAATGCGCCAGGTTCAGGGCCGGAGCCTGATCGTGGTAGCGAACCTGGGCCTGCTCATAGAGCTTGGTGCGTTCAGCGGGATCAGAAACCTTCTTGGCGTCCTGGATCAGCTTTTCGAATTCGGGGTCGCACCAGCTGGAATAGTTGGAGACCCCGATTGCTGCGCAGGAGAACAGGGTGGCAAAGAAGTTATCCGGATCGCCATTGTCGCCGGTCCAGCCGATCTGGAAGGCACCCGAGCGATCCTTGGCCTTGCCGAGTTCGCGATATTCAGTCCACTCGTAGGTGACGATATTGGCGGTGACGCCAACAGCGGCCCAGTCGGCCTGGATCAGTTCGGCAACGCGCTGGGCGTTGGGATTGTAGGGACGGCTGACGGGCATGGCCCACAGGTCGATGGTCAAGTCCTTGACGCCGGCGGCGTCGAGGGCGGCCTTGGCGGCGGTGGGATCGTAAGCGTCATCCACCACGTCCTTGTTATAGGACCACATGGTGGGCGGGATCAGGTTGGTGGCAGCCTGGCCAGCGCCCTGGAACACCGCATCGATGATCGCCTGCTTGTTGATGGCCATGTTGAGGGCACGACGGACCTCGACATTGTCCATCGGCGCGATGGTGGTGTTGTAGCTCATATAGCCGATGTTCAGGCCTTCCTGTTCGGCGACCGTCAGGTTGGTGTCAGCCTGCAGGTCGGCGATATCGGCGGGATTCGGGTAATCCATGATGTCGCATTCGCCGGCCTTGAGCTTCTGCACACGCACGGCGGGATCGGTGGTGATGGCGAAGATCAGATCGTCGATGGCAACCTTGCCCTTCCAGTAATCGGGGAAGGCCGAATAGCGGATGACCGCATCGGTCTGGTAATCGACGAACTGGAACGGACCGGTGCCGATCGGCTGGGAGGCCAGCAATTCCTTGGTGCCGGCAGCTTCGAGCTGGTCGGCATATTCCTTGGACATGATGGAGGCGAAATCCATGCCCAGGTTGGCCAGCATTGGCGCATTGGGCTCGGTCAGGGTGATCTTGACCGTCAGGTCATCGACCTTCTCGATGCTCTTGAGGAACTTGGGCATATCCATGCCCTGGAAATAGTCCCAGGAAATGCCTTCGAGATAGGTGTTGTAGGCGTTGTCGGCCTTCCACTGGCGCTCGAACGAGAAGATCACGTCATCGGCGTTGAAATCGCGCGTCGGCGTGAAATAGGCAGTGGTGTGAAACTTGACGCCGGGGCGCAGGTGGAAGGTATATTCCAGGCCATCGGCCGAAATGTCCCAGCTCTCGGCGAGGCCCGGCTCGACATCGGTGCCGCCATGCGTGAACTCGACGAGGCGGTTATAGATGGTGCGGCCGGAAGCGTCGAAATCGTTGCCGCCGGTGGTCGGGCCTGGATCGAAATGGGCGGGCGAGGCTTCCGAGCAGAATACCAATTGTTTGGCCTGCGCGGCGTCGGCGCAGACGGCGAGCGTCGCGACGGCGAGCAGCATGCCCTGCATCAATTTTTTCATGAGTGTTGTCTCCCGATAAGTTTTTTGCGCACCCGGTTTGCCATCCGAGGCTTGGCGGCCAACAAAGCGTAGAATTTGCCCCGGCGCAATGGGGCAGTTTGACCATTTGGTCAATTCGATGACACCGGCAGGGCATTTATATGAAACGATTGCATGGCGAAAGATCTTATCCAATCGGCGTTCACCGCTTGACGGCCGGGGCGCGGCAATGGCCAAATCGGGCATGACCCAGACCATCGCGACCATGACGCTCGTCGTCGCCGAATATGATGAGGCTATCGCCTTTTATCGCGACAAACTCGGCTTCGTGCTGATCGAGGATACCGATCTGGGCGCCAAGCGCTGGGTGGTGGTCGGACCCGCGGGAGCTGGCGCGCGGCTGCTGCTGGCGCGCGCGGATGGGCCATTGCAACGCGCGGCCATTGGCAACCAGACCGGCGGGCGCGTGATGGGTTTTATCGAAAGCAGCGATTTTTCCGCCGACTTCGCAGCCATGACTGCTAACGGCGTCAAATTTCTCGAACAACCGCGGCACGAATCCTATGGCAGGGTCGTGGTGTTCGCGGACCTCTACGGAAACAAATGGGACCTGATTGAACCCAAGCGCTAGCGCGCACGTTTCCCAACCAACAAGCGTCACACTTCCAAGGAGAATGAATATGGACCGTCGCCCGCTGGGACGCAGCGAACTCGTCATCGAACCCTGGGTTTTTGGGGGCAATATCTTCGGCTGGACGGTGGACCAGAATGCCGGATTCAAGGTGCTCGACGCTTTCGTCGATGAGGGCTTCAACGCCATCGACACCGCCAATGTCTATGGCAAGGGCAAGTCCGAAACCATGATCGGACAGTGGATGAAGGAACGCGGCAATCGCGAGAGCCTCCTGATCTTCACCAAGGTCGGCGCGGATATGAGCGACACCGAAAAGGGGCTCAAGGCGGACTATATCAAGACCTCGATCGAGGATTTGCTGAAGCGCCTGCAGACCGATTATGTGGACCTCTACCAGAGCCACAAGCCGGACGACAGCACCCCCCATGAGGAGACGCTGGAGGCCTATGATATATTGATCCGCTCCGGCAAAGTGCGGGTGATCGGCTCGTCCAACTACTCGCCCAAGCAGATCCGTGACGCGCACGAAACGGCGGTGATCAAATCGCTGCCGCGCTACGAGACCGAGCAACCGCTCTACAATCTTTATGACCGCGAGGTGTTCGAGGGCGAATTGCAGGATCTGGCGATCAAGGAGCAAATCGGCATCCTGCCGTTCTTCAGCCTGGCGGCTGGGTTCCTGACCGGCAAATACCGTTCGGCCAAGGATTTCGACAAGAGCCCACGCGGCGCCCGGATGGAGAAATATCTCAATCCCAAGGGGTTCAGGATTTTGGACGCGCTGGACAAGGTCGGCAAAGCCAATGACGCCACCCCGGCGGAAGTTGCGCTGGCCTGGCTGGTGGCACAGCCCGGCGTCAGCGCACCGATCGCCTCGGCGACCTCGGTGGAACAGGTCAAGAGCCTGGCCAAAGGCGTCAGGTTGGCGCTGAGCGAAGGGGATTTGGCGGAGTTGACGGCGGCGGGGAAGTAAAGCCGCCGGATTCTCAGTCGTCACCCTCCCTTGTGGGGAGGGATCCAGGGCGGGTAGCCCTATACCGTGGCTCCGAACACCCCCTCCCAACCTCCCCCCCATCAAGGGGGAGGTGTCTGCCGGTGTATGGGACTTCTATTGAGCTTTAAGAGTGGAGAGAAACCTCCCCCTTGATGGGGGAGGTAGGAGGGGGTGTGGCCGAGCGCTCATAGTTCGGCCCCCCACCCTTGATCCATTGCCATTCGATCATAGCTCTCATGGCCTTCATGACTCAAATCGCTCCACTCAAGCGATATGTCCCTTCGGGCCGCTCAGCAGCCGCGAAGAGAGGAGATGTGAAGAGTTGGCGCGCCGCTCAGCCTACCACTCAAACGCTTCAGTATTCACCCGGGCACCCAACAGGAACACATCCGCGACCAACCGCAGCGGCGCCGAATGGACGTCGCTCTCATGCTTGTCCAGCAGCACCGCGAAGCGCTCGTAGATGCGCTCATATTCTTCGGACGGCGCTTGTACGATGATCTCGCCGTTGACACGCAGCACGGTGCCGCCCTTTTCCAGCTTGAGGCTGTCGCCGGCGACGGTCTCGAAAGCGATGGTCCAGATCTCGCCGCTCTCTTCGAGCCAGTTGAAGCCGGCGCTCATCGTGGGCTGGTGAATTTGGCCGGACTTGAAGACGATCTCGACATCGACGGGCGTCTGCTTGTTGGCCGGGAAGGTCAGCTTGGAGCTTTGCACGAAGACCGGGAACGGCATGACCTTGGTGAAGATCGACAGCGCATTGATGCCCGGATCGCAGACGCCGAACCCGCCGGGCTCCCACACCCAATCCTGGCCGGGATGCCATTTGCGCACGCTTTCGCGCCAATCGATGCGTACGGATTTGACGCCGTCGGCAGCAAGGATATCGCGGGTACGATCGACCGCCAGATTATACTGGCTGTGCCAGGTCTGGAACAGCACGCGATCGAGACTCTTGGCATAGGCGACGAGGTCGTCGAGTTCGGAAATGGTGGTGGTGGGCGGCTTTTCCATCATCACGTCCTTGCCGGCGTCGAGCGCCTCGCGGACATATTGGTGACGGATGCCGGGCGGCGTGCAGATGGCGACCAGATCGATCTCGGGCATGGCGGCATAAAGCTCGGCCGGGGTCTTGAACACCGGCTTGCCATTATGACCCAGGCCGCGCGTCGAGACGGTGGCGGCCAGCTCGAAATCCTCGGATTTGTCGATCACTGGCAGATGCTGGTCCTGCGCGATCTTGCCGACGCCGATGACGGCGATTTTACGTTTGGCCATAAGGTGGCTCCTTCGGTTTGGCGCAGGATAGAGCAGATCGGGGGCTCGATTGGAAGCGGGCTTGCATCGTTTCCAATCGATCGGCGGCGGATTGTCCTAGCGGATCAAAATCGCGCGGAAGTCATTCACATTGGTCCCCGTCGGGCCGGTGACCAGCAGGTCGCCGATGGTGGCGAAAGCGGAATAGGCGTCATTGTTGGCAAGCGCCACCAGGGGGTCGATGCCGGCTTTGCGCAGGCGGGTGGCGGTGGTGCCATCGGCATAGGCGCCCGCATTGTCCTCGGAACCATCGATGCCGTCGGTATCGGCGGCCAGGGCGGTAATGCCCTCGGTGCCGTCGATGGCGATGGCGAAGGCCAACAGGAATTCGGCATTGCGGCCGCCCCTGCCCTTGCCGCGCAATGTCACTGTGGTTTCCCCGCCCGAGAGCAACACGACAGGCTTTTTGAACGGACGATTGCGGGCCGCGATTTCGCGGGCGATGGCGGCATGGACCTGGGCCACATCGCGCGATTCGCCCTCGATGGAATCCGACAGGATGGCCGCTTCGATGCCCTGGCTGCGCGCCAGATCGGCCGCCGATTCCAGCGACAGGGCCGCCGACGCGATGGTGCGCACAGTATTGGCGGGAGCATTGGTCAGCGGCGCCGGATTGTCGTCGCCTTCGAGCAAAGCGGCGGCGGCGTGCGGCAGGGTCAGGCGGTAGAGCGTGGCATATTTGCGGGCGAGTTCGCGCGTGCCGCCCAGCGCGATGGTGGGGCCGGAGGCGACGATGGCGGGATCGTCACCGGGGACATCCGAGACCACGAGGGTCGCAACGCGGGCGGGGCTGGCGTGAGCGGCCAGGCGCCCCCCCTTGATAGTGGAGAACTGGTTGCGGATGAGGTTCATCACCCCGATGGGCGCGCCCGAGGCCAGCAATTGCCGGTTGATGGCCTGTTCGTCCTCCAGGGTCAGTCCCAGCGCCGGGGCGGGCAGCAGCGCGGAGCCGCCCCCCGAAATCAGCGCGACGACGAGATCGTCAGCACTGAGGCCGGAGACGGTTTCCATGATGCGGCGCGCCGCGAGATAACCAGCTTCGTCGGGCACCGGGTGGGAGGCCTCGACGACCTCGATGCGCTCGCAGGGCACGGCATAGCCATAACGGGTGACGACGAGGCCGGAGAGCGGGCCGTCCCAGGCTTGCTCGAACGCGCGGGCCATCTGGGCCGATGCCTTGCCGGCGCCGACGACGATGGTGCGGCCCCGCGGCTTGGGCGGCAGGTTGAGGCGGACCGCCAAAGCGGGCTGGGCTTTGGCCACGGCATGGGTGAACAATGCGTCGAGCAGGGAACGATCCATGCGGTCTCCGGCTTGCGATTCGAGTGGGGCAAGGGTAGCCAGACGATAGTGGGCAGGCCGCGCCCCTGTCCAGCCAAGCCTGCATGAACTGACATGTGACCGACATGATTGCCGGGTAATCGAGCCCACCTGGAGTAGCAATGACCGAACGTTATGCGATTTATTATGCCCCGGGGATCACTGGACCCCTGTGGGAGCGGGCCTCGACCTGGCTGGGCCGCGATGCGGCGACGGGCGATCTGATCGACGGGCCAGTGGCGGGAATCGACCGCGACCGGCTGTTGAACCTGACGCAATCGGCCAACCGTTACGGCTTTCACGCCACCATCAAGGCGCCGATGGCGCTGATGGACGGCGCCTCGCCGGAAGACCTGCAGGCGGCGCTGCGCAATTTTGTCACCCAGCATGGGCCGGTCGAGATGGGGCAGATGACCCTGGCGCTGATCGACGGGTTCATCGCGCTGATTCCGGCGCAGCAGAACGAGGCGCTGCAGGATTTCGCCGCCCATGTGGTGGAGGCGTTCGACCCATTCCGCGCCCCTATGAGCATCAAGGACCGGGCGGCACGCGTGGCCAAGGGGCTATCGCCGCGACAGGTGGAATTGCTGGATGGCTATGGCTATCCCTATGTATTTGAGGAATTCCAGTTGCACATGACGCTGACCGACCGGCTGGGCGCGGGTGATCGTGACGAACTGTTCGCAGCGGCGACGACCTGGTTCGGACCGCTCCTGGACCAGCCCATGCTGCTCGACCGGCTCGTGCTGTTCGAGGAGCGCGAACGTGGACGCCCATTTATCCGCATCGCCGAATTTCCCTTGGGTCCGGTGCGCTGATGACCAGCTTTGGCAATGCACGGATCGTTTTGGCCGACCGGGTTATCCAGGGATCGCTCAACGTCGAAGACGGGCTGATCGCCGCGATCGACGAGGGCGCGACAACGACGGGCGAGGATTTCGAGGGGGATTATCTGATCCCCGGCCTCGTGGAGCTGCACACCGACCATCTGGAGAATCACTATCGGCCACGGCCGGGCGTGTTCTGGGATCCGATGGCGGCGCTGCATGCCCATGACGTGCAGATAGCCGGCTCGGGCATCACCACGGTGTTCGACGCGGTTCGTATCGGCTCGGATATCGACGTGCCCGACATGAAGCCGCATGCCGAAAAGCTGGTGCAGGCGATCCGCACCGCCCGCGCGGACGACCGGCTGCGCATCGAGCATCTGATCCATTTGCGCTGCGAATTGCCCAGCCACGATGTGCTCGACCATTTCGAGGCCTTTGCCGAGTTGGACGTCGTCAGGCTCGCCTCGGTGATGGATCACACGCCCGGCCAGCGGCAGTTCCAATCGATGGAAACCTATAAGCTGTTCTACAAAAAGCAGATGGGCAACTCCGAGGCCGATGCGGAAAAAGCCATTGCCGACCGGCTGGCCGAACAAGCCCGCTATTCGGCGCCGCACCGCAAGGCGATCGCGCGGCGCGCCAGGGAGTTGGGACTGGCATTGGCCAGCCATGACGACGCGACGCTGGCCCATGTCGAGGAAGCCGTCACCGATGGCGTCGCCATCGCCGAATTTCCCACCACGCTGGAAGCGGCCGCTGCCGCTCACGACGCGGGGCTGGCCATTCTGATGGGCGCGCCCAACGTGGTGCGCGGCAAATCGCATTCGGGCAATATTTCCGCAACCGACCTGGTGCGGGCGGGCATGATGGACGTGCTGAGCTCGGACTATGTGCCGTTCGCGCTGCTACAGGCGGCGTTCCTGCTGCCCGAACGGGTCGAGGGCTTTGGCCTGCCCAAGGCGCTGGCCATGGTGACGGGCAATCCGGCGCGGGCGGCGGGCCTTGATGATCGCGGCGAGATTGCGTTGGGCAAGCGCGCCGATCTGGTGCGGGTGCAGGTGATTCGTGGCACCCCCGTCGTACGCGGCGTGTGGCGGCAGGGCAAAAGGGTCAGTTAACCCCTGGCAAGGCCATTTGGGGCGCCGACGCAGGGGAATGAACCGCTTGGGCGCTGGCGCGTTGGATCATATCCAGCAGCGTCGGGAGACCTCATGAACCGGAACGGACTTTATCTTGTGATCGCGGTACTGCTCATCGCCGTGGTCGGCTTTGGCATCTATATCTACCAACAGCAAAACCGGCCCGGTATCGAGGTGCGGGTGGATAACGATGGAATTTCGATCGATGGCAATGGCTAACGAAAGCGCAGCGAACCGGCGAGATACCATCGCCACCGCGATCGCTGCGGAATTGCAGCGCCAGGGCGTGGGCAATGTCGATATCGACGCACTGGTGACGGCGGTTGCGGAGGCCGTTGATGGCCATGGCGATATCAGCGAAGGCCGGCATCCTGATGAGTTGAACGCGACCAACGACGACTGAGGCCTAGGACCAATCGCCATTCAATTTACCACTGGGCATTGAGAGCCGCGATCTGCCTCCCTCCCCCTTGAGGGGAGGGATTGAGGGGGGGTTCTGCACTCGCAACGCTCTCATCCAGCGGTATAGCCTATTTGAAAGCCCAGAACCCCCACCCCATCCCTCCCCTCAAGGGGGAGGGAGCCGATCCGGGCTCCCAGAAATCACGGCAAGCTTGAATGTCGATTGGTCCTAGGATTTATTCATCAGCCAATATCGGTCAGCGCATTGATGGAGCCGGCAGGGTGCCACGCCCTCGTGGTTCGACGGTCGTGAAGAACTCGCACCTCACCATAAGGGCTACCGAGAGCCGATATAGAAGTAGCCCTCATGGTGAGGCGGGAGGCGCCGCCGACCCTCGAACCACGAGGGCATGGCACGATCCTCAAATGAGCAGACCGCGCCTAAGCCGCGTCGCTGCTCTTACTCACCGCTGCCTTGACGGCAAAATGCGCCTTCTCGACGGTTTCGAACTGATGCCCGTCGATGGCAAAAGCGGGCAGGCGCACTGCCACAAAACGGTAGCCGCCTTCGTGCGGCACGACGATGCCCTGCGGCTCGCCCGCGACTTCGATGACTATGGGCCGAAGGGCCGAAGCCCGATCGAGACTGGATTCCTGCATTTGTGGATGCTCCACTTGCGCGTCGGGGCAGAACTGGCGCTGAATCGGAAGTGGGTGCGCAGTTCTGACGGCGACGTCGGGGTCTTATCGATTCTCTGAGACAAACTTGTGACCGAAATCACATTCGTTTGGAGCGACAAATCCCTTGCCAGCGTTTGAGGCCTTGCAGGTCGGTATGGCGTACGTTCAGGCACCCGAGGTGGATGGTGAAGGTCGTCGATGGGGTCATCTTGCTTCCTCTCCTGGGTGTTGAACACGCACGCCGAACATTGGCCCGGCGCAAAGCCAACATAGTGGATGCCGGCTCGAATTTCCAGCCTCCGAACGCATGGCGCTTGCCCTAAATCAGGAAAAGCCTGCTCGACTTTCGTCGTGGATTAGAAACATCGCATCCGGCCTCTCGAAGCAAGAGGTATCGATACAATCGCATGCGCCCTATGTCTTGCTTGTCGCGTCTATGACAATCTGATGATGTCGGCTTGCCAAGAGTTCGCCGGCCATTCAGCCGGCGCATGGGGAAGTACAAGTGTCCGAAGACGACGTCACACCGGTTGCGCGCAAACGCGGCGTCAAGCCGTCCGGCAAGCCAACGCTCAAGACCATCGCGCAGATGACGGGATTGGCGGTTACCACCATCTCGCGCGCGCTCAACAATGCGCCCGAGCTGGCGCAGGACACCCGCGACCGGGTGCAGAAGATCGCGGCCGAAATCGGCTACCTGCCGGATCGCGCGGCGCTGCGTCTGAAAACGGGCCGCACCAATGTGATCTCGCTGGTGCTGGAGCCGGACGAGCAGATTTACGGCTTCGGCTCGTCCCTGGTCAGCGGCTTGACCGAGGCGATGCGCAACACCGCTTATCACCTGGTGATCATGCCGCAATTCCGCAATGTGGAGGCGATCGAGCCGATCCGCCACATCGTGCGCAACCGCATGGCCGATGGCGTGGTGTTTTCCAAGGTCGAGCCGTTCGACGAGCGCATCCGCTTCCTGCTCGACAATGATTTTCCCTTTGTCAGCCATGGCCGCGCCAGCTGGCCCGAGCCGCAGCCCTGGGTGGATTTCGACAATGAGGCCTATGCCTATGGCGCGGTGAAGCGGCTGGCGCAGAAGGGCTGCAAGAAGGTCTCGATCGTGCTGCCGGAAAGCGCGCTGAGCTATACCGAGCATTTGAAGAGTGGCATCCAGCGCGGCGCGGCGGAAATGGGCATTGCCTATGAGTTTGCCGCCGACGTCAATATCAGCAGCCCCACCGACGCGATCCGCAACTATGTGATCAAGCGCGCCAACCGGCCGGAGCCGCCGGACGGCTATATCTGCGCCTCGGAGATTTCAGCGCTGGCAGTGATCGGCGGGCTGACCGACAGCGGCAAAGTGGTTGGCAAGACCGCGTTCGTCGTGGCCAAGCAAGCCTCACCACTGTTCGACCAGTTCCAGCCCGGCGCCGATACGGTTCCCGAGGACTTCGTCAAGGCGGGATTGCACCTGGGCGCACTATTGCTGCGCCAGATCAATGGCGAGGGGCCGGAAGGGCTGACTTATCTGGATGAGCCGCGGTTCGAGTGGAAGGACTGAGGGCAAACACCCTCACCCGGCCTCCGCTACGCTCGGCCACCCTCTCCCCGACGGGGAGAGGAATCTTGCGGGCACGATGCCTCTTATTCTTCTCCCCGTCGGGGAGAAGGTGGCCCGCAGGGCCGGATGAGGGGGTGCTATCCGCTCGCCCAGGCCGCGAGGTTCGCCCGACGCTCCCCCTCACCCGTCTCGGCTGCGCCGATCCACCCTCTCCCCGATGGGGAGAGGAATAAGGAGGCATTACCCCTCCAGTTCTTCCCTGAGCAATTCCAACTGTAGCCACTCTTCTTCCGCCTTGGCCCGCTTAGCCTCAGTCGTCGCCAGGAGCTTGGACTTCTCGGCGAAGGCGTCGGGGTTCTTGGTGTAGAGCTTCGGATCAGCCAAAGCCGCATTCAAAGCCTTGATCTCGCCCTCGAATTTCTCGATCTGCTTGGGCAAAGTCTCCAGCGCGTGCTTTTCCTTAAAACTCATCTTGCGCTTGGCGGTGGCCGTGGTGGTCTGGGGCAGAGCGGTCTTGCCGGCGCGGTGGGCCTTGGTGATGGCAGCGCGGGCATTCACGCCTTCGCCGCGCTGCACCACCATGTCGGAATAGCCGCCGGCATATTCGGTCCACACGCCCTCGCCTTCGGCGATGATGATGGACGTCGCAACGCGGTCGAGGAAGTCGCGGTCATGGCTGACGATGATGGCGGTGCCGGTATAGTCCGACACCATCTCTTCGAGCAGGTCGAGCGTTTCCAGATCCAGATCGTTGGTGGGTTCGTCCAGCACCAGGAAGTTGGAGGGCAGCGACAGTGCGCGCGCCAAAGCGACACGGGCGCGTTCGCCCCCCGACAGCTTGCCGATCGGGGTATTGGCCTGTTCGGGGGTGAACAGGAAATCCTTCATGTACCCCACCACATGGCGCGGCTCGCCATTGATATGGATGGTGTCGCTGCCGCCGCCGGTCAGGGCGTCCTTGAGGCGGGTTTCGGGCAGCAATTTGGCGCGGCCCTGGTCGAGCATGGCCAGTTCCAGCGCCGAGCCCAGCTTGATCTTGCCGCTATCGGGCGCCAGCAGGCCGGTCAGCATCTTGATCAGCGTGGTCTTGCCGGCGCCATTGGGGCCGACAATGCCGATCCGGTCCCCGCGCAGCACGCGGGTAGAGAAATCGCCGACGATGACGCGATTGCCGTAGGATTTGTGGATGTTCTCGGCTTCCACCACCAGGGCGCCGGAGGTGCGGCCCTCGGAAACCTGCATATTGACCGAGCCAGTGACGCGGCGCTGTTCGCGGCGGTCCTGGCGCAGGTCACCCAGGCGTTCCAGGCGGCCGACATTGCGCTTGCGGCGTGCGGTGACGCCATAGCGCAGCCAATGCTCCTCGCGCACGATCTGGCGGTCGAGCTTGTGGCGGTCGCGCTCTTCTTCTTCCAGCACCGTATCGCGCCAGGCCTCGAAGGCGGAAAAGCCCTTGTCGAGCCGGCGGGTCAGGCCGCGATCGAGCCAGACAGTGGCGCGCGTCAGATCGGAGAGGAAGCGCCGATCATGGCTGATCAGCACCATGGCCGAACGCATCGAGGCCAGTTCGGACTGCAGCCATTCGATGGCGGGCAGATCGAGATGGTTGGTGGGCTCGTCGAGCAGCAGGATATCGGGCTTGGGCGCCAGCACGCGGGCCAAGGCAGCGCGGCGGTTTTCACCACCCGACAGGCTCTTGGGATTTTCCTCGCCGGTCAGGCCCAGCGAGTTGAGCAGGTATTGCGCACGGTAGATGTCGTCGCCCGGCCCAAGGCCGCCTTCGACATATTCGAGCGTGCTCTTGAAGGCGGACAGGTCCGGCTCCTGGGGCAGATAGCGCACAGTGGCGCTGGGTTCGAGGAACCGCAGGCCGCCATCATGGCCCACTTCGCCCGAGGCGATCTTGAGCAGCGTCGACTTGCCCGAACCATTGCGGCCGACCAGCGCGATGCGCTGTCCGGGCGAGACGATCAGTTCGGCGCTTTCGAGCAGGCGGGTGCCGCCAAAGGTCAGCGAAATATTCTGGAGCGAGAGAAGGGGTGCAGCGGCCATAAGGTTTCCGGTGGTTTGGCCGGGATAGAGCATAGTGGGATGATGATATCAATGCGCTGTGGAGACGCTCGGCCATGCACAAGGCAAGGCCCCTGCCCGGAGGGAGAAAGGCTGGTCAAGGTGTTGAGGACCTTGACCAGCCCGGGGAGACGGCAGCAGCAAGCCCCGTCATTCCACAATCGCGTCTGGCGGTGGCCAGACCCACGCGATTTGTGGAGCGAAATAATCATGATTTAATATGAGTGTCAAACTCATATTTGCGACTGAATGATCGACGGCAGCAATCAGTGGGCGGTGGCGAGTTCCGGCTCGGGCAGCAGCAGGCCGAGACGTTCGCGCAGGGAGCGCTTCTTTTGGGCGAGATCGGCGATGGTATAGCCCTCCAGCACCGAAAAGAACGCGCCCAGGGCTTCGCGCAGGGCGCTATTGAGATCGCATTCGCCGATCAGCGGGCAATCGGCCCCGCCATCCTCGAAGCATTCGGCCAGAGCGAAGTTTTCTTCGGTCAGCATGATGGTTTCGAGCAGGGTGATCTCATTGGCCGGCTTGCCGAGACGCACGCCGCCGTGACGGCCGCGCACGGTTTCCAAGAGGCCATTCTCGACGAGCGGCTTGATCAGCTTGAACAGGAACAGCTCGGAAATAGCATAGGCCTTGGCGATATCGGCCACCCGGCTGAGGCCCGGCTGATTGACCGCGCAATAAACCAGGGCCCGGATCGCATAATTGGACTGGCGCGTGAGTCTCACTGAGGACCTTTTCCCGGGCATAGCCCGCCGATTCGCATATTTGAGTTAGGCGTCGAAGCCCCAGCAGTTCCATGGGTTTTATCCGCTGGAGCCGCTTATAGAACGCCTCCCAGCTTATAACCATTCTAAAATATGTCAACTTAACTTGAACACATCAATCATGTTTCCAGATGTGATCGCCCCCTAATAGACACAATTTTAAATTCCTCGTATGAATTTAAATGCAACGAGGAGACGAGGTCGTGACGGAAACGATCACCAAGGCAATGTTATGTGCCGCAGTCGCGCGGCGAACGGGACTAGTCAAGGCCGATGTGGCGGCAATCAGCGATGCGATGTTCGCGTCGATGAGCGCGGCTCTGGCGGCTGGCGATTATGTCAAACTCAGCGCTTTCGGCACCCTGGCGGTGCGGCCGCGCGCGGAACGGGTGGGCCGCAACCCGCGCACCGGTGAACAGCACCGGATCGCGCCGCGGCACACGGTGACCTTCATCCCCAGCGGACAATTGCGCGAAGCGCTGGCCGAGCTGGCGGAAAGCAAGGCCCTGAAAACGCCGGCAGACTAGTCTCGGTACCCATAGGCTAGTCATCGGAAATGACATGCCGATGACGGTGCGGCGCCCAATGGGACATCGCCGGTCACCAGATGCAACCCAGCCCGATTGACTCGGGCGGGTTGGCGGCGTTAGGTCGAGCCCTCTCAGGGCGGGGTGAAATTCCCCACCGGCGGTATGGAGCCATGCTTCGAGCCCGCGAGCGCCCGGTCGTTTGGCCGGGGTCAGCAGATCCGGTGCGATGCCGGAGCCGACGGTTAGAGTCCGGATGGAAGAGACAGGAAGGACGGGGCGGCCCAGGCCGCCGTGCGCTTTTGCGTCAAGCCCTGATTCTGGTCGCAACGCTCGAAGGGAGCCCGCCATGAATCAGATGAATACCCCCACGCGATTTGCCTTTATCCGTGCCCGCTGGCACGCCGATATCGTGGATCAAGCCCATGCGGCCTTTGTCGCTGAAATCGCGGCGCAGAACCCGGCATGGACAGTCGATACGTTCGATGTTCCCGGAGCGCTGGAAATTCCGCTGCATGCCCAGACCCTGGCCCAGACCGGCCGCTATGCCGCGGTGATCGGCTGCGCGCTGGTGCTGGATGGCGGGATTTACCGCCATGAGTTCGTCGCCAGCGCCGTGCTGGACGGGTTGATGCGGGTGGGGCTGGACAGCGGCGTGCCGGTACTGTCGGTGGTGCTGACGCCGCACCATTTCCATGGCGAGGAGCACCACAAGTTTTTCTTCGAGCATTTTACCATCAAGGGCAAAGAGGCCGCTCATGCGGCACTGTCGATCGTGGCGGCGCGGGGGCTGATTGTGGCCTAGCCTGAACTCTTCTTCTCCCTCCCCCTTGTGGGGAGGGTCGGGGTGGGGGTCTGGGACTAACAATTATCTATTGAGCCTCGCTGTCGGCTCAGCACCCCCACCCTCAATCCCTCCCCACAAGGGGGAGGGAGGCAGATCGAGGCTCCTAACCTGCAGTGCTAAATTGAATACTGGCTGGCCTCAGGGCGCGAACCAGCCGGTGATCCCCGCATCCTCCTGCGAATAAATCCGCCGGTTGGCCGCCAGGTAATTGATATGGGCCAGGGTTTCGCTGAATGCCGACCAGGATTGCTGGGCATCCATTTCGCGCGGGAACAGCTTGGGCATGATCATCGCGGCGCTGAGGCCGGGCGTCTGCCGGCAGGTCGCCACGATCAACGCACACCGCTCCTCATGATGGGCCGCCAGATCGGCGAGGCGGATATGCAGACCATGGAACGGCAGGCGATGGCCGGACAGCACCAGCGTATCGGCGGGCACGGCGTCCGTGATGACATCGAAGGACCGTAGATACAGCCCCAGCGGATCATCATGCGGCTTGGTTTCATTGACGCCGATATTGGGCGAAATCCGCGCGATGACGTGGTCGGCGGCCAGCAGGAGCTTGTCCTGGGCGCAGAACAGCATCACCTGGGCCGGAGAATGGCCGGCAAACATGAAGACGCGGAACTGACGCTCGCCCAATTGCAGCGTGTCGCCCTCGCGCAGCGGCGCATAGCTGGCCGGCAGGGCCGGCACCGATTTGCCGAAGCGCGCCCATTTGCCCTCAAGCGGGGCGATCTGGGCATCGGCCAGGCCCTGGCGGCGATAAAACGCAATATTCAGCGCCGGGGGCGGCGCCAGATAGGCGCGGGCGGTGAGATATTCGATTTCGCCCATGACGAGGGGTGCCCCGGTCAGCTCGCACAGGAAGGCGGCGGCCCCGACATGATCGACATGGTAGTGGGTGACGATGATGCGGGTGATCGGCGCACCGCCCAGGCTATCGCGCAGGATGGCCCGCCACTGTTCCCGCGTCGTCTCGTTATCGACGCCGGTATCGACGATGGCCCAGCCTTCCCCATCGCGCACCAGATAGACATTGACGTGATCGAGCCGAAACGGCAGCGCCAGCCGCGCCCAAAGCAGGCCGGGCGCGATCTCGATCGCCGTGCCGGGTTGGGGGGCTTCAGGAAAGGGGTAGTGAAGATCGGGAGAGGTCATGGCTGTTGCAGTAACGCGCGGGCGGCAAGCCGCGCAATCAGCCATCCGGCTAGGGTGAACCGAGGCTCGGGTTTGCTGCGATGCCTGCGAGCCCGGATCTGCCCCCTCCCCCTTGAGGGGAGGGATGGGGTGGGGGTTCTGGGCTTTCAAATAGGCTATACCGCTGGGTGAGAGCGTTGCGAGTGCAGAACCCCCACCCTAACCCTCCCCTCAAGGGGGAGGGGACCAGATTGGGGCTCCACACCAGCAGTGCAAAATTAGATGTCTGTTAGCCCCCGGCGATCACGCCGGAATTGCGACTGGCGCGGCGATAGCGTCCAGCCCCTCGGGCCGGGGCCCACCGGTGGCCCAATCGAGCAGTTCGATCGTGTGGACCAGGGGAATGCCGGTGCCCTGGGAAATCTGCGTCATGCAGCCGATATTGCCGGTGGCGATGATATCGGGCTTGATGCGCTCGATATTGGCGATCTTGCGGGCCCGCAACTGGCCGGCAATCTCGGGCTGCATGATGTTGTAGGTTCCGGCCGAGCCGCAGCAGATATGGCCTTCGGGCACATCCTTGACCTTGAAGCCGGCGGCGCGGAGCAGGTTTTTCGGCTGGTCCTTGATCTGCTGGCCATGCTGCATGGAACAGGCGGAGTGATAGGCCACCACCTGCCCGGTCGGAATGGTGGGAGCGGCCAGGGTGATGGTGGACAGATATTCGGTAATGTCCTTGGCCAGCGCCGAGACGCGGGCGGCCTTTTCGGCATAGGCCGGATCATCGCGGAACATGAAGCCGTAATCCTTGACCGTGGTGCCGCAGCCCGAAGTGGTGATGATGATGGCGTCGAGCCCCTCGCCCTCGATCTCGGCGGTCCAGGCATCGATATTGCGCCTGGCGAAATCGTGGCTGGCCTCGCTGCGGCCCATATGATGCACCAGCGCACCGCAGCACCCCTCGCCCTTGGGCACGACGACGTCGACGCCGTGGCGTGCCAGCAGCCGCGCGGTGGCTTCGCTGATCGAGGGTTTTAGCACCGGCTGGGCGCAGCCGGAGAGAATGGCGATGCGGCCCTGGCGCGGCGCGGTGGCGCGCACGGTTTGCGGGCGGGTGAGCGACGACGGCGATGGAAGATGGGCCGGCACGAGATCGAGCATGGCCTTGATCTTGTCGCCCGCCGGGAGCTTGGCGAACAGGCCGCGAAACGGCTTGGCCACCTGCCCCGCCAGCATGGCGGCGCGGAACACTTTTGGATAGGGCAGCACCAGCGCCAGCACATTGCGCACCATGCGGTCGAGCAACGGACGCTTATAGGTTTGCTCGATATAGGCGCGGGCGTGATCGACCAGGTGCATGTAATTGACCCCCGAGGGGCAAGTGGTCATGCAGGACAGGCACGACAGGCAGCGGTCGACATGGGTCACCACCTGTTCGGTCGCCGGCTTGCCGCCTTCGAGCATGTCCTTGATCAGATAGATGCGGCCGCGCGGGCTATCGAGTTCGTCGCCACCCAGCACATAGGTGGGGCAGGTGGCGGTGCAGAAGCCGCAATGCACGCAGGTGCGCACGATCTTTTCCGACGACGCCATCGCCGGATCGGCCAGAAGAGCGGGGGCGAAATTGGTTTGCATCAGATGCCCTCGTACATGCGGCCGGGATTGAAAATGGCGTCGGGGTCCATGCTGTGCTTGAGCCCGCGCGTCAGCGTCATCAGCGGATCGGCCAGCGGCTGATAGACGGGAACAGTGCGACGGCGCTCGGCACTGGCACGAACGAGGGTAGCGTGGCCGCCAAGCTGGTTGATCACCGGGCGGAAATCGCGTTCGAGACCGGCAGGAGCCGCAATCCAGATCAGGCCGCCGGCCCAGTCGAGGAGATAGCTGACGCCGGCAATGCCCGCGAGCGCGGCGATGGCGTCTGGCGCCTTGCTCGGCGCAACGCCGACACGCCAGATTTCGGCGTCAGCGGGAGCGTCGAGGATTTGCACGTCGCGAATGGACCGCCAGAGGGTAGCGGTTTCCTGCGGCTCGATCGTCGCGGCGGTGCCAAATTCGGCGAGCAGGCCGCGCAGGGCATCGAGGCGGTAGCGGACGGAGGTTTCAAAGCCCTCGACGCGCAGCAGCGTGCGATGAGGCGTGCCCGGAACATGGGCGGCGGCGGCCACATCGAAGGGCGAGCCCATGGCGCGGCTCATCAGCGCCGAGGCGCGGGCAATATCGAGACCCTCGAAGGCCAGGGTGGCGATGAATTGCGGCGCGGGCAGAACCTTGAAGATGACTTCGGTCAGCACCCCAAGCGTGCCCATGGCGCCACCGCTGAGCTTGACCAGATCGAGACCGGTGACGTTCTTCATCACCCGCCCGCCATTTTTGATCACTTGGGCGCGGCCATTGACGAAGGTCACGCCCAGCAGGTGATCGCGGGCGGCCCCAGCCGACAGGCGGCGCGGGCCGGAAATATTGGCGGCAAAGACGCCGCCGATAGTCGGCTCGCCCGTCGTGCCATAGAGCGCGCGATGATCCATCGGCTCGAAGGGCAGCATCTGGCCGCGTTCGGCGAGTGTATGCTCGATCTCGGCCAGCGGCGTGCCGGCGCGGGCGCCCATGACCAGCTCGGCGGGCTCGTACAGCGTAATGCCGGTCAGGGCATCCAGACTCATGGTGTGGTCGGCGGACAGTGGCCGGCCGAGGCCGGAGCGGGTGCCGCCGCCGGTGATATCGAGGCTGGTCTGACGCGCAACGGCATCGGCGACCATGGCGACGGCTTCAAGATCAGTGGTTGGGCGAAGCACCGGACGGGTGGGCGGCATGGCGGCGCTCATGGCTGCCACCGCCCTTCGAGCGGAAACACCTTGGCCGGATTGAGCCGCCAAGTCGGATCGAACACGGCGCGGACGCGCATCTGCTGTTCGAGGTCTTCGGCATTGAATTGATGGGTCATCAGATCGCGCTTTTCGATGCCGACGCCATGCTCGCCGGTCAGGCACCCGCCGACATCGACGCAGAGCTTGAGGATGTCGTTGCCAGCGTCCTCGGCCTTCTGCTGCTCGATTGGGTCGTTGATGTTGAACAGGATCAGCGGATGCAGGTTGCCGTCGCCGGCGTGGAACACATTGGCGACGCGCAGGCCGTAACCCTTGATGATTTCGTCCATGCGCTTGAGCACGAAGGGCAGCTGCCCGGTGGGAATAGTGCCGTCCATGCAGACATAATCGGCAATGCGGCCGGTGGCACCGAAGGCGGATTTGCGGCCCTTCCAGATCAGCGCCGCTTCCATGGCCGACTGGGATTCCTTGACCGTCTTGACGCCGTGCTGGCGGGCGATGGCGACGATCTTGGCCAGCGTCTCCTCCATCTCGGTTTCAGAACCTTCGACCTCGATGATCAGCATGGCCTCCACATCGAGCGGATAGCCCGCATGGGCATAGGCCTCGCAAATCTCGATGGCCTGCTTGTCCATGAACTCCATCGCCACGGGGATGATCCCGGCGCCGATGATGGCGGCGACTGCGGCACCGGCTTCCTCGCTGGTAGGAAAGCCGAACAGCACCGGGCGAGCGCCTTCGGGCATGGGCAGGATACGCAGCGTCGCCTCGGTGACCATGCCGAGCTGGCCCTCCGAACCGATGATCAGCCCGAGCAGGTCGAGCCCCGGGCTATCGAGCGCGTCGCTGCCGATATCGACCATCGGTGCCATCGATCAGCACCATGCGGGCGCCCAGGATATTGTTGGTGGTAACGCCGTATTTGAGGCAGTGGGCGCCGCCCGAATTCATGGCGATATTGCCGGCAATGGTGCAGGCGAGCTGCGATGACGGATCGGGCGCATAGAAGAACGCGTCGGCGGAAACCTTGCCGGTCACCGCCAGATTGGTGATGCCGGCCTGCACGCGCATGGAGCGGCTGGCATAATCGACATCGAGCACGCGGTTCATCTTGGAAATGCCCACGACCACCGCATCCTCCTGCGGAATGGCGCCCCCGGCGAGCGAGGTGCCGGCACCGCGCGCGACGACATAGACGCCCTGCTCGTTGCAGAATTTGAGCACGGCGCTGACTTCCTCGGTCGTGCGCGGCAGCACCACGGCCAGGGGCAGGCGGCGATAGGAGGTGAGCGCATCGGTCTCGAAGGCGCGGCGCTCATCCTCGGCGGTGACGAGGCAGTTCGCATCGACCAGCTTGGCAAGGCCGGCGATGATGGCATCGCGGCGCGCCAGGATAGCCGGATCGGGCGTGGGAAAGGCGATCTGCGTCACGACGGGGTCCTCTGGGCTGTGGCGCGGACCATCTGCCTGTCGCGGCAGGCTCGCAAGCACCGCGTACCAGTTTCCCACGATGTGAAAATCGGCGGCCAATTTTCACATCGTGGAATAGTTTTTTGCGACGGTCGACCTTGGGCCCGCGACACACTAGCCAGAAGGGCAGACAAATACGGAGCGACAGATGACCCAATATGTTCAGCGGCACGGAATGAAGGTCGCGGCGGAACTGGCCGACCTCGTCGAGAACGCCATCGTCCCCGGCACCGGTGTCGATGCGGACGGGTTCTGGAACGGCTATGCCACGCTTTTGGCGGAACTGGGTCCGGTCAACAAAGCACTTCTGGCCGAACGCGATGCGTTCCAGGAGCGGATCGATGCCTGGCACACCGAACGGCGCGGGCGGCCTATCGACGGGGCCGAGTATCGGGCATTCCTCGAACAGATCGGCTACATCGTGCCGGAAGGCCCCGATTTCGAAATCGACACGACCAATGTCGATCCCGAAATCGCCACCATGGCCGGCCCGCAGCTGGTGGTGCCGGTGAGCAATGCGCGCTTTGCCCTCAATGCCGCCAATGCGCGCTGGGGCAGTCTCTACGACGCGCTCTATGGCACCGATGCGGTCGACCAGGCGGGCGAACTGGCGCCGGGCAAGGGCTATAACGCCAAGCGCGGCGCGCTGGTGGTCGGTCAGGCGGCGGCGTTTCTCGACAGCGCCCTCCCCCTGGCGAACGGCAAAAAGCACGCCGACGTGGTGGGTTACAACGTGAATGCCGGAAAACTGGAAATTGCGACGCTCGATGGTAACGCGATGCTAGCGGATCCGACCCAGTTCGTCGGCTTTGCGGGCGACGGGGACAAGCGCAATTTGCTGTTCGTGCAGAACGGGTTGCACGTGGAAATCCAGATCGACCGCAGCAATCCGATCGGCGCCGAGAGCGCCTCGGGCCTCAAGGATGTGGTGCTGGAAGCCGCATTGACGACGATCCAGGATTGCGAAGACTCGGTCGCCGCCGTCGATGCCGAGGACAAAGTTGCCGTCTATCGCAACTGGCTGGGCCTGATGAAGGGCGACCTCAGCGAGAATTTCATCAAGAACGGCAAGAGCTTAACCCGGACGCTGGCGGCGGATCGCACCTATACCGGGCTCGATGGCAAGACCATCACCCTGCCCGGCCGCAGCGTATTGCTGGTGCGCAATGTCGGGCACCTGATGACCACCGACGCCGTGCTGGACGCCTTGGGCAACGAGACGCCGGAAGGCTTCCTCGACGCCATGGTGACCTCGCTCTGCGCCATCCACGACCTGCGCAAAACCGCAGGCCTGCGCAACAGCCGCACCGGCAGCGTCTACATCGTCAAGCCCAAGATGCACGGCCCCAAGGAAGTGGCGCTGACCAATACGCTGTTCGACCGGGTCGAGGATGCGTTGGGGCTGGCCCGCAACACGCTCAAGGTGGGCGTGATGGACGAGGAGCGGCGCACCTCGGTCAACCTGCGCGAATGTATCCGTGCCGTGCGGCACCGGCTGGTGTTCATCAATACCGGCTTCCTCGACCGCACCGGGGACGAAATCCACACCTCGATGCTGGCCGGCCCGATGCTGCCCAAGGGCGAGATCAAGGACGCGGTCTGGCTGGGCGCCTATGAGAACAACAATGTCGACCAGGGACTGAAAGCAGGGCTGCAAGGCCGGGCGCAGATCGGCAAGGGCATGTGGGCCAAGCCCGACAACATGGCCGAAATGCTGGCAGCCAAGCTGGGCCATCCCCAGGCCGGCGCAAACACCGCCTGGGTGCCCTCGCCGACCGCCGCCGTGCTGCATGCGATCCACTATCATCTGGTCGACGTGACCCAGGTGCAGAACACGCTGAAGACGCGGGCGACGGCGTCGCTGGACACGATCCTGACGCCGCCATTGCTGGATGGGCGCAACCTGTCGGCGGATGGCGTGCAGCGCGAGCTGGACAACAACGCGCAGAGCATTCTGGGCTATGTGGTGCGCTGGATCGACCAGGGCATCGGCTGCTCCAAGGTGCTCGACATCAATGACGTGGCGCTGATGGAAGACCGCGCGACGCTGCGCATTTCCTCCCAGCATATCGCCAACTGGCTCAAGCACGGCCTGATCGACGTGGCTCAGGTGACCAAGTCGCTGGAACGCATGGCGATCGTGGTGGATGGCCAGAACAAGGGTGATCCCCTCTATCGCCCAATGGCGCCGAACTATGCCGACAGCATCGCCTTCCAGGCGGCGCTGGAACTGGTGATCGAGGGCGCCAAGCAGCCCAATGGCTATACCGAGCCGGTGCTGCACCGCCGCCGCCGGCAGGCCAAGGCCACCGCGTAATTTTTCAAGGAGCTGGAAATATGCTGACCATAACCCGCCTCGATATCGCCGACGCCCGTATTCTGATCGCCGGCGCGCGCGCCAAGTCCGAAGCCATCGGCGTGCCGATGTGCATCGCCATCACCGACGAAAGCGGCAATCTCGTCGCCTTCGAGCGCATGGATGGTGGCAAGGTGACGAGTACGACCATCGCCATCGACAAATCCTACACCGCCTCCGCCGCCAAGCGGGCCACCCATGAATATGGCAATGTCAGCCAGCCGGGCGCACCGGCCTATGGCATCAACAGCGCCATTGGCGGCCGCCTGATGGTGGTGGGCGGCGGCTTGCCGGTGAGTGTCGATGGTGCCGTGGTCGGCGGTATCGGTGTCAGTTCGGGCACCCCGGCGCAGGACCAGGACGTGGCGCAGGCCGGGATCGACCATTTCCTTGCGACGCGAGGCTGAGGGGCGAGCGGCATAGACAGGTCTCCCCGGTGTCCGGTAGCGTCCGCACCGAAGTCAGGGGATTGCCATGAGCTATGCCGCGCCGCTTGCCGAAATCGGCTTCGTTCTGGACCAGTTGTGCGACTACGAGCGGATCGCCGCACTGCCGGGGCTGGAGGATGCCGACCGGGACCTTGTCGGCTCGGTGTTGGAAGAGGCCGGCAAATTTGCCAGTTCCGTGCTGGCTCCGCTCAACCGGGTCGGCGACAAGCAGGGCGCGACTTGGGCTGTTACGGGCGTTATCACGCCGCCGGGCTGGATCGCGGCTTATAAGGCGTTCATCCAGGCCGGCTGGAACAGCCCCGCGGCGAGCGCCGAGCATGGCGGCATGGGCCTGCCCTATGTGGTCAATGCGGCGATCCAGGAGATTTTCCAGAGTGCCAATATGGCCTTCGCGCTGTGTCCGATGCTGACGCAAGGGGCGATCGAAGCGATCGAGAAATACGCGTCGCCGGCATTGCGCGCGATCTATCTGGACAAGCTGGTCAGCGGCGAATGGACCGGCGCGATGGACCTCACCGAGCCGCAGGCCGGTTCGGACCTGGCAGCGGTGCGTACCAGCGCCCTGCCCGATGGCGAGGCCTATCGGCTCAAGGGCCAGAAAATCTTCATCACCTATGGCGAGCACGACATGGCGGACAATATCGTCCACCTGGTGCTGGCGCGGCTGGCCGATGCACCGGCCGGGGTGAAGGGGATTTCGCTGTTCCTCGTGCCCAAATTCCTGGTCGATGCCGGTGGCGGCATTGGCGCACGCAACGATGTCACCTGCGTATCGATCGAGCACAAGCTGGGCATTCATGGCAGCCCCACCTGCACCATGGTCTACGGCGACGGCCCAGGGGCGCTGGGATTTCTGATCGGCGAGGCCAATCGCGGGCTCGAATATATGTTCGCCATGATGAACGCGGCCCGGCTGAGCGTCGGCCTGCAGGGCGTGGGGATTGCCGAGCGGGCCTATCAGCAGGCCTTGGCCTTTGCGCGTGAGCGCAAGCAGGGCCGCGCGCCGGGCGTCAGCTGGTCATCGGCGATCATCGAGCATGCCGATATCCGCCGCATGCTGGGGCTGATGCGCGGCAAGATCGAGGCGGCACGAGCGATCTGCTATCAAGCGGCCGCCGCGCTGGATTTCGCGGTGCGCTCGGAGAGTGCCGAGGACCGCGCGCGCTGGCAACGGCGGGTGGATCTGCTGATCCCGATCGCCAAGGGCTGGTCGACGGAAATCGCGGTCGAGGTGGCGTCGCTGGGCATTCAGGTGCATGGCGGCATGGGCTTTATCGAAGAGACCGGCGCGGCCCAGCACCTCCGCGATGCGCGGATTACCACGATCTATGAGGGCACGACGGGCATTCAGGCGCTGGATCTGGTGGGCCGCAAGATTGCCCGTGACAAGGGCCAGGCGGCGACCGAGCTGATCGCCGATATGCGGGGCAGTGCCGACGCACTCGACGGTGCGGGTGCCGCGATGGTCCGTGAAGCGGCGGATTTGCTGGAGCTGGTTGTGCAGTGGCTGCTGAACGAAGGGGCTGCCGATACCGCCCTGCCCGGCGCGGCGGCTGTCAACGCGCTCTACCTGTTCGGCATTGCAATCGGTGCGTGGCAGGCAGGCATGGCGGCGGCTCGGTCATCCGATCCGGCCAAAGCGGTAATGGCGACATTCTATTCCAGCCAGATTTTTCCTGAAGCCCTGGCACGACGGGATGCGATCTTTGGATCCTCCGCCGTGCTGCATCTGAAGCCAGACTTGTTCAACTGACGCGATCCCAAGGAAGACCATGCCACTCCCCCATCAGATGACGCAGATCGAAATCACCAGCCCTGGCGGGCCCGAAGTGTTGCAGCCCCGCATGGTGGTGGTGCCGCAGCCGAAGCCGGGCGAAATCCTGGTTCGGGTTGCGGCGGCGGGGGTGAACCGGCCGGACGTGCTGCAGCGCATGGGACACTATAAAATGCCGCCCGGCGCCTCGCCCATTCCGGGCCTGGAGATCGCCGGCGAGGTGGTGGCGCTGGGCGAAGACGTGACGGCGTTCCAGGTGGGCGACAGGGTGTGTGCGCTGACCAATGGCGGCGGCTACGCGGAGTATTGCGTGGTGCCGGCGGGCCAGGCATTGCCGGTGCCCGATGGCGTGGACATGCTGCATGCGGCGGCGATCCCCGAGACGTTCTTTACCGTCTGGGCCAATCTGTTCGCGATTGGTGGCGCACGGCGCGGCATGACCGCCCTGATCCATGGCGGCACGAGCGGCATCGGCACGACGGCACTGATGCTGTGCAGGGAATTCGGCATCACCGCCTTCGCCACCGCCGGTAGCGAGGACAAATGCGCGGCGATCCGTGACCTGGACGGGATCGCAATCAATTATCACAGCGCCAAATTCGACGATGTGGTGCTGGCGCAGACCGGCGGGTGCGGGGTCGATATCGTACTCGATATCGTGGGGGCCAAATATTACGAGCAGAACATCAATGCGCTGGGTATGGACGGAAAGCTGGTGCTGGTCGGGATGATGAGCGGCTCGGTGGTCGACAAGCTCAACCTCTCGGCCTTGATGGCCAAGCGGATCAGCGTTACCGGCTCGCTGATGCGGCCACGCAGCGCTGCCGAAAAGGCCGAGATCGCCGACCTTCTATTGCAGAATGTCTGGCCGGCATTGTCAGCGGGGCGCTGTCTGCCGCTTTTGCACCAGATATTCCCGCTGGAGCAGGCCGCCGAAGCGCATCATGCCATCGACGCCGGGGACCACATCGGCAAGATCGTGCTGGAGGTCAGTCCAGGGCTTTGACCAAAGCCGGAATGGCGGTGAACAGATCGTCGACCAGGCCGAAATCGGCGACCTGGAAGATCGGCGCGTCGGCATCCTTATTGATGGCGACGACGATCCGGGAATCTTTCATGCCGGCCAGGTGCTGGATGGCGCCGGAAATGCCGATGGCGATGTAAAGCTCGGGTGCGACCACCTTGCCGGTCTGGCCCACCTGTAGGTCATTCGCGGCATAGCCGGCATCGACCGCGGCGCGCGAGGCGCCGATGGCGGCATTGAGCTTATCGGCCAGCGGGGCCAGCAATTCCTCGAATTTTTCGGCGGAGCCGAGGGCGCGGCCGCCGGAAACGACGATGCGGGCAGCGGTGAGTTCTGGGCGAACCGAGGCCGAAAGCTCGGCGCCGAGCCATTGCGACTTGCCGGTATCGGCGGGTACAGCGACGGTTTCCACCGGGGCGTTGCCGCCTTCACCGGTGGCGCTGAAGGCCGAAATGCGGATGGTCAGCACCAGCTTGCCGGAAAGCTGGACGGTTTCGATGGCGTTGCCGGCATAGATCGGGCGCTCGAAGGTGTCAGGCGCGATGATCTTGCTGACTTCGGAGACTTGCATCACGTCGAGCAGGGCGGCAACGCGGGGCAGCGTGCTCTTGCCGGTCGAGGTGGCGGGGGCGACGATGGCCTCGTAAGAGCCGGCCAGCGAAACCAGCAGGGCCGAGAGCGGTTCGGCCAATTGATGGGCCAGGCTTTGCGCATCGGCGCGCAGCACCTTGGCGACGCCATCCAGCTTGGCGGCGGCGTTGGCCACGGCGCCGATATCATGGCCGGCGACGAGGATATGCACCGGCGCGCCGAGCGCCTTGGCGGCGGTCAAGGCCTTGGCGGTGGCGGGGTTGAGGGTCTTGCCGTCATGCTCAGCCAAAATCAGCGTCGTCATATCAGAGTACTCCCGCCTGCTTGAGCTTGGCCGCCAGTTCCTCGGCGGAGGCGACCATGACGCCCACGGCGCGGCTGGCCGGCTCGGTGGTCTTGAGCACTTTCAGGCGCGGCGCGATATCGACGCCCAGGACTTCGGCGCTGGTTTCATCGAGCGGCTTCTTCTTGGCCTTCATGATATTGGGCAGGGAGGCATAGCGCGGCTCATTAAGGCGCAGATCGGCGGTGACCACGGCCGGCAGCGTCAAGCGGAGGGTTTCGAGGCCACCATCGATTTCGCGGGTCACGTCCACGCTGCCGGTGCCGACGACAACCTTGGAGGCGAAGGTCGCCTGGGGCCAGCCGAGCAGCGCCGACAGCATCTGGCCGGTCTGGTTGCTGTCATCGTCGATGGCCTGTTTGCCCAGGATCACGAGGTCCGGCGCCTCGGTGGCGATAACGGCTTTCAGCAGCTTGGCGACAGCCAGGGGTTCGATGCGGGCGGCATCGATTTTGACATGAATGGCGCGGTCGGCACCCATGGCGAGGCCAGCGCGCAGGGTTTCGGCTGATTTATCGGGACCGATAGTGACGACGACCACTTCGGTCGCCGTGCCGGCTTCCTTGAGGCGAAGCGCCTCTTCGAGCGCATTTTCATCGAACGGGTTCATCGACATTTTGACATTGGCGGTATCGACGCCGGAGCCATCGGCATTGACGCGGATCTTGACGTTGGGGTCCACCACCCGTTTGACGGGCACGAGAATCTTCATGTCGAAAAGTCCTCAAAAAGCGTTGCTGCGCTTAAAGCAGGGCGAGGCAGACGGCGCAAGTTTTAGCGCCGCCTGCGCTCTACATATTGACGTAGTTCGGCCCCCCGCCGCCCTCGGGAGGAACCCAGTCGATATTCTGGTTGGGGTCCTTGATGTCGCAGGTTTTGCAGTGGACGCAATTTTGCGCATTGATGACGAATGTATCGTCCACCCATTCATAGACCCCCGCCGGGCAATAGCGGGTGGAAGGGCCGGCGAAAACGTCCAGCTCGCTGGATTTCTGCAGGGCCAGATCGGCGACATGCAGATGGGGCGGCTGGTTTTCCTCATGATTGGTGCCCGAGATGAACACCGAGGAGAGCCGGTCGAAGGTGAGGACGCCATCGCGTTTGGGGTAATCGATGGGCTGGTGCAGGGCAGCCGGCTCAAGCGCGGCATGATCGGCCTTGCCGTGGTGCAGCGTGCCGAAGAGCGAGAAGCCGAACAGGGTATTGCACCACATGTCGAAGCCGGCCAGGCCCATGCCGAACAGGGTGCCGAAGCGCGACAGCAGCGGCTTGACGTTGCGAACCTTGTGCAGGTCCTGGCCGATGGGGCCGGCGCGCAAGGCGGCATCGAGATCGGCCAGCATATCGCCGGAGCGGCCGCCGGCGAGGGCGGCGGCGACGTGTTCGGCGGTGACGATGCCCGAAAGCACGGCGTTATGGCTGCCCTTGATACGCGGCAGATTGACAAAGCCGGCGGCGTCGCCAATCAGCGCGCCACCAGGGAAAGCCAGCTTGGGAATGGACTGGTAGCCGCCCTCGGAAATGGCGCGGGCGCCATAAGACAGGCGCTTGGCGCCTTCAAAAGTGCCCTTGATTGCAGGATGGGTTTTGAGGCGCTGGAACTCGTCGAACGGCGACAGATAGGGATTTTTATAGTTGAGGTGGACGACGAAGCCGATAGCGACCTGATTGTCTTCGAGGTGGTAGATGTAAGAGCCGCCGCCGACGGAATCCTTGAGCGGCCAGCCGAGCGTGTGCTGGACGAGGCCCAGCTTGTGGTTGGCATCGGTGACCTGCCAGATTTCCTTGAAGCCGATGCCGTATTTCTGCACGTCGGCGTCTTTGGCGAGGCCGAACCGGGCGATGGCGCGCTTGGTGAGCGAGCCACGAACGCCTTCGGCCAGCAGCACATATTTGCCCTTGAGCGCCATGCCACGGGCGAAATTGGGGCCGGGGGTGCCGGATTTTTCGATCCCCATATCGCCGGTGGCAATACCAACGACCTTGCCGTCTTCGATCAAGAGTTCGGCGCCGGCAAAACCGGGATAGATATCGACGCCCAGCGCCTCGGCTTCGCTGGCCAGCCATTTGCAGACATTGCCGAGCGAGACGATGTAATTGCCGTGATTGGACATCAGCGGCGGCATGATGATGCCGGGGAGCGGGAGGGCCGATTTTTCGGTCAGCCAGACGAAGCGGTCTTCGGTAACGGCGGTCTTGATCGGCGTCTCGCGCTGACGCCAATCGGGGATGAGGGTATCGAGGCCCTTGGGATCGATGACCGCGCCCGAAATGATATGGGAGCCGACTTCGGCACCCTTTTCGACGAGCACGACTGAAAGATCGGGTGAAATCTGCTTAAGGCGGATCGCCGCCGACAGGCCAGCCGGGCCGGCGCCGACGATGACGACGTCGAATTCCATCTCTTCACGCGGCTCGGTCATGATCTGTCTCGCTGGGAACGCGATTGGGCCTTACCATCCGGGTTTCAGCGGGTGCAAGCACGCAATTGGACTGACGGAAATGCTTTTCGCCCCAGGCGGGAGCGGCAGCATGTCCGTGCCGGATCAGCCGCGCACGAAGGCCAAAGGCACCGTGAAGCCCCAGCTGTTGCGATTGGCGCCAGCGGGGATCGGCGGGAATGGGGCGGCGCGCATCACCGTATCGACGCCTGCCTGGTCGATGGCGGCATTGCCGGAGGACTGGACCACGCGCACGCCCGATGGCTGGCCGCCGGACGAGACGGTGAATTGCACCTGGACTTCGCCCGAGAGCGCCGGGATAGCGCAGGGCGCGGCGCAGCTTGGCGACGACCTGGCGGGGATAGCGGGCGACTTCAGCATCGCCGCCCGAGCCGGAATTGCCCTGCTGGCCGGCAGAGGGTTTGGCGGCGATGGCGTCAGCCTGGTTCTGACCGCCATTGCCGGCGGGCGCGGCGGGACGCGGCTGCGCGGCCTGCTGCTGGTGGGGCCGCTGCGTCGGTTCGGATGGGCGCGGGCGGGTGAGAATATGGGGCACGGGGGCGACTTTGAGGTCGGTGACCTGGCTGGGCTGCACCACCGAAGTCACCGCTTCGACCGGCAGCGGCTCGGGAGAGATCGCGCTCAGCACGGCCATGTCCATGCGTTCGGGTTCGATCCAGTTCGGGCGGCAATGGCTCCAGCTCGGCGGGGTGTTGCAGTGGTTCGGGCGGCAACGCCTGGATAGTTTCGGGCACCGTCGGCGGCAGGGCTTCGGCACCGGCAGAGACCAGCGTTTCGGTGGCGTCGCTTTGGATGGTGCTGGCCTGGTTGGCCGAGACCGAGGCGATGGAGATGACCTCGACGGAGACCGACTGCGCGGCAGGCGCATCGTCGGGCTCGGGCCAGGCGAACATCAGCAGGCCCGCGCCAAGCACGGCGACGTGCACCAGCGCTGATCCGGGCAGGGCAAAGTGCATTTCAGGGCGCCTGCAGCTGTTCGGTGATGAGGCCGATCTTGTCGAAGCCGGCGCCGGACAGCGCGCCCATCACAGCCATGATCATGCCGTATTGCGCGGTCGAATCGCCGCGCACATAAAGCCGTTCGTCAGTGCCTGCCGTCGCCAGCGACTGCACCGTGGAGACAAGGGCGTCGAGCGTGACGGGTTCATTGTCGATGGAGATGGCGCCATCGGGGGTCACCGTCACGGTGATCGGCTTGGCATTGACCGGCATGGCCCGGGCGCGGGTCTGCGGCAGGTCGATGGGGACGCCCATGGTCATCAGGGGGGCCGCGACCATGAAGACGATCAGCAGCACCAGCATGACATCGACCAGTGGGGTGACGTTGATCTCGCTGATCGGGCCATTGCCGCCACGGCGACCGCGCCGGCCGCCGGATTTGGCACCGCCTGCCGACATGCCCATCAGAGCGCCCTGCCCGCATCGATCTGGCGCGACAGCAACGCGACAAGACGATCGGCGAAGCCTTCCAGCCGCGCGATCAGCTTGCCGGCATCGGCGCTGAGCTTGTTATAGGCGATGACGGCCGGGATGGCCGCAAGCAGGCCGAGAGCTGTAGCCAGCAGGGCTTCTGCAATGCCGGGCGCGACCACGGCGAGGCTGGTGTTTTCGGCCGAAGCGATAGCGGTGAAGGCATTCATGATGCCCCAGACGGTACCGAACAGGCCCACGAACGGACCGGCGCTACCGATGGTGGCGAGAAAGCCAAGGCGCTGCTCCAGCTTGGCGCTTTGTTCGGTGACGGCCAGGTCGAGCGCGATTTCGAGCCGGCTTTGCAGGCCACCGGCAGCAGCCTGGGCGGCGTGGCTTTTGTCCCATTCGTCCATGGCGGCGATGAATACGGCCGAAAGGCCCGATGGGGCTTTCCCGGCATAATCCTGGCGCAGTTCGGCCAGTGGCTTGCCGGCGGCGAAGGCTTTGTCGAAGGCGGCCATGTCGCGGCGCGCCTTGGCATAGGCGGCGATGCGATTGGCGATGATAGCCCAGCACCAGATCGAGGCGACCAGCAGGCCGATCATGACGCCCTTGACCACCCAATCGGCCTGCAGAAACAGGGCGATCATGGAGAAATCGTGGGCTGGTGCGGCGGTTTCCATCGAAGATATCCTTAGAGGCCGAAGGTGATGCTTGGCCGTGTCGTGGTCTTGAGATTGTCGAGGCAGGCGGTGGGCGCGAGGCCGGTGCCAGCGCAGGCCGAGATATCGTTGATCAGCACGCGGCCAATGCCGTCGCATGGCAGGTCGGCCAGTTCGAACTGCAGCACCTTGGTCTTGCCCTCGGTCAGGCCCTTGAAATCGAGAGTGACGATGCGGTCGATGGCGCCATCGGCATCGAACAGGGCGGTTTCGATGGCGGCGCGATCGAGCGGAGCGCCCAGCTTATTGGTGGCGAGGAAAGTGACCTTGCACCCGTTCTCGGTGGGCTGGAGTGCGTTGAGTTCGAGATCCAGCGACAGGGGCGCGGCTTCCTGCGCGAAGGCAGGCGCAGAGAAGACGAGGACCAGCGCGATGGCTTTAAGCAATGGGGACATCAGGCGACCTTGGATTGAATTCCGTCGCGGCGGACGGCGGATTGGGGGAGGACGAAGGGCATGCCCGGCGCCGGGGTGTGGTTGACCTGCATGGAGCAGTCGAAGACCTCGGCCAGCAGGGCATCGGTCAGCACTTCGGACGGGTGTGCCGAAGCCGGCGACGCGGCCATTGCGCAAAGCCAGGATCGCGTCGGCATACATGGCGGCCAGGTTCAGATCATGCAGGATGGCGATGACGCCGCCGCCGGCATTGGCAAAGGCGCGGGCGACATCCATGATCATCAACTGGTGCTTGATATCGAGGCTGGAGACCGGCTCGTCGAGGAACAGGTAGCGCGGCACGCCATCGAGTACGGGCACCCAGACCTGGCAGAGGACGCGGGCGAGTTGGACGCGTTGCTGTTCGCCGCCGGAGAGTTCGCCATAGAAGCGCCCGGCGAAACCATCGAGATCGACGCGGGCCAGCGCTTCTTCGGGCAGGCGCTTGCGGGCGGAGAGGGGAACGCCGGAGAGGCCGGCGGTGAGGCCGAGAGCGACGACTTCGCGCACGGTGAAGGGGAACGGCAGAGCGCTCTGTTGCGGCAGCACGGCGCGCAAGGTGGCGGCGTCGATGGGGCGCAGCAATTGCAGGTCACGGCCATTGATCGAGATCAGGCCGTCATAGGCGTAGTCGCGGCAGAGGGCCTTCATTAGCGTGGTCTTGCCGGAGCCGTTGGGGCCGATAACGGCGGTCAACTGGCCGGGTTTGGCGGTGAGGCTGACGCCTTGCAGGATATGGCGGCCGGAGATTTCGACGCTGACATCAAAGGCTTCGATCATGGGCTCACCAGGCAATCGCATTGCGGCGGCGCAGCAATATCCAGAGGAAGAAGGGACCGCCGACGGCCGCCGTGACGATGCCGATGGGCAATTCGGCGGGGGCGACGACGAGGCGGCTGACGGCATCGGCCATCAGCAGGAAGGCGGCGCCGAGCAGGGCGGAGGCCGGCAGCAGGTAGCGATGATCGGGGCCGATGACGAGGCGCAGCAGATGGGGCACGACGATGCCGACGAAGCCGATGCCGCCTGAAACGGCGACCGAAGCGCCGGTGGCGGCGGCGACGGCGACGATGGCGGCGAGCTTGAAGCGCTGCACCGGCAAGCCGAGATGGCCGGCAGTGGCCTCGCCCAGGGTCAGGGCATTGAGGCCCTTGGCGAGGAAGCTGGAAGCGATCAGGGCGGCGAGGATGATCGGGCCGGAGGCCATGATCTTGGTCCAATTGGCGCCCGAGAGCGAGCCGAGGCCCCAAAAGGTGAGGTCGCGCAATTGGTTATCGGTGGCGACATAGACCAGAACGCCGGTGATGGCGCCTGCGAGCGCCCCGATGGCGATGCCGGCGAGCAGCATGGTGGGAACCGCGGTTTGCCCGGCCTTGGTGGCGACACGGTAGAGGATGAAGGTGGTGATCAGGCCGCCGATGAAGGAGGCGATCTGGAGGGAATAGATGCCGAGCAAGGCGGTCAGCGGCGCCAGCATGGTGGTGCCGAGGACGATGATGCCGACGGCGCCGAGGCCAGCGCCGGCCGAGACGCCGACCAGGCCCGGATCGGCCAGTGGATTGCGGAACAGGCCCTGCATGAGCAGGCCCGAGGTGGCGAGCGCGGCGCCGACGAGGACGCCGAGAATCATGCGTGGCAGGCGGATATTGTAGATGACGGTCTGGTCGCGCAGCAGGGCGGCGGGATCGGCGACGGTGCCGCCGAACCAGGAACCGATCAGGTTCAGCGCCGAGGCGCCGGAGGCGCCGGTGGTCATCGAGACGGCCATGGTGACTGCCAGCAGGACTGCCAGCACGACGACCGAGAGGCGGCCGAGCGAGGAGCGGTCACCGGCCAGGCGCTCGGCGCGGATGAGGCCGCCGGACATGGAAAGCGTAGCAGTCATAAGGCCTTACCATAGAGGGCATCGACCAATTCGCCGACGGCGCTGGCGGTGCGGGGGCCGAAGCCGAGGAGGTAGGCGCCGTCGAGGCGGATGATGGCGTCGTTTTTGCCGGCAGTGGTGAGGGCGATGGCGGGGTGGGCGAGCAATTCGGCATCGGTGCCGCCATGGTCGCCGCCGCGGTCCATCATCAGGATGATGTCGGGATTGGCGGCGATGATGGCTTCTTCGGTGAGTGCTTTATAGCCGGAATAATCGGGGACGGCGTTGATGGCGCCGGCCAGTTCGATGATGCCGTTGGCGGCGGTATCGGTGCCGGAGGCCTGGATTTTGCCGCCCTGGGTGGAGAGGATGAAGAGGACCTTCTTGCGCTCGGTGATGGCCGCTGTGCGGGCTTCGACGGACTTCAGTGAGGCGTCCAATTCGGCGATCAGCGCTTCGGATTTCTCAGGCACGCCAAGGGCTTGGCCGACGGCGCGGACCTTGGTGAGAATGCCTTGATGGGAGAAATCTTCGGGGACGGTTTGGTAGTCGACGCCGGCATGGGAGAGGACATCGAGGGCTTCGGGCGGGCCGCTGCCGTCGATGACCAGAAGGGCCGTTGGGGTGACCGAGAGGACGCCTTCGGGGGCCAGGGCGCGCATGTAGCCGACATCGGGAAGCGCCAATGCGGCCTGGGGGAAAGTGGCGGTCTGGTCTCGGGCGACGAGGCGATTTTCTTCGCCGAGGGCATAGATGATCTCGGTCAGCGAGCCGCCGATGGAGACCAGGCGCGAGGTATCGGCGAAGGGCTTTAGCTCTTGTGCAAAGGGAGCTGCAAAGCTCGATAACGTTAGCATCACGCTAACGGTGAGAACCGCTTTGGGGCTGAAACGCATCACAGTGTCCTCAGGCGGCGTTGGTCTGGGAAAACAGGGGCAGATTTTGCACCAGATCGCGCCACTGGACGCGCTCGTCGCTGCCCTCGATGCGCTTGCCGAAGAACTGGATGATCAGTTCGCGGTTTTCGTCATAGACCTCGACAGAGGTGACGTGACCATCCGAGGTTGGCTTGCGCACGCCCCAGACGGCAGCGATCTGGTCGAGCCGCAGGTGCAGGTGGAAGGTGTCATCGAGGACGTTGAGCCAGGGGCCCATGGTCTTGATATTGGTGATCGGGCCGGAATGGATCTGGATGCAGCCGTGATTGCCGACAAAGGCCATCACCGGCAGGTCGGTGCCGGCGGCGGCGTTGAACAGGCCAGCGACCGCCGAGTGGTCGAGCTTCCAGGCGTAATCCTCGCCAACCTCTTCGAGAGCGGTGAGGCGCGGATAGTTCAGGGCCTTGAGCAGGCCGAAGAACTGGTGCGTATCGGTCATCGCGGCCCAGCGGGCGCGCAGGGCATCGACACCGGCCGGGGTGCCGAGCGCGACGGGAGCCGGCTTGGGCTGGGTGACGATGGGGGCCTGTTCGGGCGAGCGCAGGTTGGCGACGAGAATCGCCCAGGCTTCGAGATTGGTGGCGGGGCGGGCATGGACCTTGAAGACGGCCGTGCCCTCTGCATCGAAGAACTGCAGCGAATGGCGGATGGTGCCATCGTCATTGGGCTTTTCCACAGCGAAGCCGAAGACCCATTTGGATGGGAAAATGCGCAGGTCGATCTGCTCGCCCAGGACCATGGAGGCATGGGGGCCGATGACGACCTTTTCCACCGGGCCGATCTTTTCATGCACGGCGCTTTCGTTGCGGGTCAGGGCCATGATCTCGCCGCAGGCGGACAGGCCATTGAGCAGCAGATCAAGATTGGGCTCGATGCGGGTGACGCTCAGCCCGAGATAGGCGGCAACCAGCTCGGCCTCGGAAATGGCATGGATGCGGGCGAAATCGCGCTCGCGCATTTCGGGATGAGCCGCGCGCAGGTCGCGGATTTCGGCTGGCGTCTTGGTGGTGGAATTGCTCACAGGTGCGGCCCTATTTGGTCAGAATGAGTTTGTCCTGGCGCGTGATGCGCAGGCGGTAGGGGCTGCCATTGTGGATGATCACCAATTCATTGCTGCCTGCGAACAGGACGGCGGAATCGATCGAACGGGGGGGAATCTGGGCGCTCGGCGCGGTCTTGTCGCTATCGGCCATTCGCGTTTCTTCCATCCACATAGGCAAGTGTCTCGTCTTATCAGGACGTTACCGCGTGGCGGATGGCTGGCGGGTCGTGTCGTTATTAGTTGACTCTATTAATCAGCTTATCTACCAAGCGCAATAGGTGATTTTCTGGGTCATATTATACCCATCACAGCCAGCCAGCCTCCCGCCAGCCAGCGCGTTCCAAAAACAATCAGGAGTTTTGAATGGGGCTGGTGAAGTCGAGCGCGGCCGCGCTGATGTGCGGCGTGGCGTTGAGCGCGATTGGATTGCAGGGGGCTGCAGCGCAATCGACAAATGTGAATGCAACCAACATTACGCTGCTGGAGCGGCTGGTGATCGGGGCCGGTGCGCCCAAGGTGGCGATCGATACGCCGCAGGCGGTGACGGTGATCAACCAGGCCGATATCGACCAGGCGCAGGCCAGCACCACGGGCGAATTGTTCGACAGCGTGCCGGGCGTGACCATGGTGGGCAGCGAGCGCCAGTTCGGCGAGGCGTTCAATATCCGCGGCATCGGCACGACGGAAAATTCGTCGGACGGCTCGCGCGTCATCGTCAATATCGATGGCACGCCCAAGTTCAACGAGCAGTACCGCATGGGCTCGTTCTTCTCCGATCCCGAGCTGTATAAGCAGGTGGAAGTGCTGCGCGGGCCGGCCTCGTCGACGCTTTATGGCGCGGGCGCCCTGGGCGGGGTGATCAACTTCACCACCAAGGACGCCGCCGATTTCATCAAGGACGGCTATAGCGGCGCGGCGCGGCTCAAGACCAGCTTCTCCAGCAATGGGCTGCAGACGCTGACCTCGGCGCTGGTGGCGCAGCAGGTGACCGACAGTTTCGACGTGCTGGCGACGGCCAACTGGCGGCGGGGCGAAGACCTGGACCTGGCCAAGGGCGCCGAGCTGCCCGGGTCCGGCTTCGACACACTGTCGGGCCTGGTCAAGGGCACCTACCATTTCGGCGACAATAACGAGCAGACGCTGCGCGCCTCCTATCAGCGCTGGTATAGCGACGCCACGGACCAGCCTTATGCGCAGACCAGCACGGCGGAGTTCGGCTTTATCGACCGCACCGTGATCGACCAGACGGCCACCCTGGTTTGGGAAAACCCTGCCACCGACAATCCCTGGGTCGATCTAAAGGTCAATCTGAGCTTTTCGGACACCACCAACGAACAGACGAACCATCGCGAGAGGCTGGGCGGTCCGCGTACCGAAATCGGCGCCATCGTGCTGGACCGGCCGGTTCTGGCTGACAGCATTTTTCTCGACACCACCTATGGCTACAAGACCTGGCAGCTCAAGGCCGACAACACGGTGGAGTGGATCGGCGACGATTTCGAGAACTATTTCACCTTCGGCGCGCAGGCCAGCACGATGGAGCGCACAGCGGAGCGGCCAGGCGGTGGCGGCGTATTGCCCGCCCATGCGGAAGGAACCGAGGACAAGCTCGGCATCTTTGCCCAGAATGAATATGTCTGGGACGAAAAGCTGACAGTGATCGCGGGCGCACGCGGCGATTTCCACTGGATCGATGCGGCAACCGGCGCTGCGGATATCGACGGCTCGGCATTCTCGCCCAAGGTGGCGGCGCTCTACGACTTCAACGAGAATATCGGCGTGTTCGCCTCGCTCGCCCATACCGAACGGCTGCCCACGATCGATGAGCATTATGCGGTTGCGGCCGGAACTGGAACGAGCGCGGGCAAGGCCGCCAGCCTGGACCTGAGCAAGGAGCAGGCAAATACGATCGAAGGCGGGTTCACCCTATCGGACTATGACCTGTTCCAGCCGGGCGACAGCGCAAGCGTCAAGACCACGGCGTTTTACAGCGACCTGACCGATTTGATCGCCTCCAACGCCACGCCGCGGCTGCCGGCTGCGCCAGCGCCCTATTATGGCAATATCGGCAAGGCGCGGATCTATGGCATCGAGATCGAAGGCGCCTATGACAGCGACTGGTTCTTTGCGAACCTGGCCTATTCGGTGACGGTGGGGGATAACCTTATCGACGATACGCCGCTGACGACCGTGCCGCAGAGCCGGCTGGTGGCGACGGTGGGGGGCAAGAACAGCGAATTGGAACTTAGCTATGGTGCCCGCGTGACGCTGGCGCAGGTTGGCCGCTATGTCGCCCCGACCATTGTCCAGGGCCAGGCTTTCGCCGACGGCGAGGCGGAAGCCTTTGCCACGGTCGACTTGTTCGCCAGCTGGAAGCCGACGCATGGGCAGTTTGACGGGCTGGAGCTGACTGGGGGCATCGACAACCTGTTCGATGCCGACTATCGCGAAAACCTGTCGGGGGACCGTTCGAGCGGGCGGACCTTCAAGGTGACGCTGGCCAAGCAGTTCGATTATTAAGGCGAATGGCGTTCGACTTGGCACTGCTGACGTGGAGCCCTTTCTGCCCCCTCCCCCCTTGAGGGGGACTGTTCACTCTGGACGCTTTAAGACCCCCACCCCTGTCCCCTCCCCACAAGGGGGAGGGAGACGATGGAGCCGAGAGGGCTGTGCTGGCGCCTCCTCCCCTTGATGGGGAGGGATTGAGGGTGGGGTGACTGCCGCCAACACCAGCCCAAAATGAACACTCCCCCCTTGAGGGGAGGGCCGGGGTGGGGGGAAGCATCCATACTAGAGGATGTTAGGGATCGTGATTCAAGGCCAGAATCGAGCGCTGGAGACACCCCCTCCCAGCCTCCCCCATCAAGGGGGAGGTGTCTGCCGGTGGGTTGAACTGGATCGAGTTCCAAGAGTGGAGCGGCACCTCCCCCTTGATGGGGGAGGCTGGGAGGGGGTGACAGGCGGCCACTAATCGATGGTCGACCTTCGTTCCGAAGTTCCTAACACCCTCCAATGGAGCTTGGCCCAGTTAGCCCATCCTTGTGGAGAGTTCCCCCCACCCTAACCCTCCCCTCAAGGGGGAGGGGATCAGATAGGGGCTCCACATCGGCAGTGCCGAGATGAAGGCTGGTTTGTGTGATTGCTAGCCGGTGGTTTCTGGGCACCCAACAAGGAACCGAACGCCGCTTCAGCCGTTGTGCTGGGGCTGCAGTTTTTTGACGCTAAAAGCTGTAGCTGCCCTGGTCCTCTCACGAGGGTCAGGGCTTTTTCGTCCCTTGGGCTTGGAGTGCGCGACATGACCGATACGAGCCTGTTCACCAAATTTTCCCATCATGTGGCCCATGCCGCCGGGAGGCCGCAGACATTCGCGCTGGCCTGTACCGGGATCGTGATCTGGGGAGTGTCGGGGCCGCTGTTCGGATTTTCCGAGACCTGGCAATTGGTGGTCAATACGGCGACGACGATCATCACCTTCCTGATGGTGTTTGTGCTGCAAAATACCCAGAACCGCGATGGCGAGGCGATCCAGGCAAAGCTGGATGAGTTGATCCGATCGAGCCAGGCGGGCGACGAATTCATCGGCGCCGAGCAACTGACCGAAAAAGAGCTGCACCAATTGCGCGAGCTGTATCGGGAGCATGCAGCGCGCAAGGCGGCGGTGGAGTAGAAGTGGAGGGAAGATGGGCTGGTTAACCCCAGGACTGATCGACATTCAGCTTTGAACAGCCGATGTGGAGCCCGGATTTGGTCCCCTCCCCCTTGAGGGGAGGGGGAAGAAAGGGCTCCCAAAAATCACAGAAACCCTGAATACCGGTTAACCCTGGCCCGGCTCGGAGGTGTCGGCGGCAGGGGGAGGCGGCGCGGCGCGGCGGGCGCTGCGGAGGCGGAAATCCTGGCCGAGCAGGCGGACATATTCGCTTTCGGCCAGACCATAGGAGCCATTGGCGGCCTGTTCCAGACCATCGCGGTCAAGGATAATGACATGGCCACGATTGGAGCGGATCAGCCCCTTGCCCTCCAGCAAATGCAGGGTGACAGTGACGCCGGGGCGGCGGCAGGCCAGCATGGTGGCCAGCAATTCATGGGTCACGTCGAGCCGGTCGCTGCTGATACGGTCATGGGTCATCAGCAGCCAGCGCGCCAGCCGCTCCTCCAGCTTGGCGCGGCCATTGGCCGAGGCGGTGGAGGCGGTCTGGATTTCGGCGGCGCGCACGAAGCGCAGCAGATAATTGTGCAGGCTGCGGCTGGACGCCAGGGCACGTTGCAGGATTTCGGCGGGCAGGCGCTGAGCATGGCCGGCGATCTGCACATTGGTGGCGTAGGTGGCATGCTGATCGTTCAACAGCAGGGGAATGGCCGACATGCCTTCACGGCCGACCACGCCCACCTCGACATCGCGGCTACTTTCGAAGCGCGAAACGACCGAGAGCAGGCCTTCTTCGGGGAAATAAATGAAGTCGATGGGTTCGCCGGGATGCTCCAGCACCACGCGTAACCCAAGCTGAATCGATTCCAGCCCATCCTTGATCAGGGTAAAATCGGCCGGGTCCATGCCCCGCAATAGCAAATTCCGCGTTTGGCCGGCAAATGGTTGGGACACAGCTCTCCCTTGGGCAAGAGCATTGATCCCCCAGCCGTCCGCGCTCTAAAGACGTACACGTAATGGGTTAAGGGTACGCGCCATCCGGCTCAATAGACAGTAAATTATGTACATTGGAGGAGCGTCGCCAAAATGAAATGTACAATTTGTACATTTTGGCTTGGCCGGTTCCGGGCAATATTGATCTTGACCCCAACCATAGGCTGGAAGGGAAATTCTGGTGTATGCAAGGATTGGTTTTACCGCGCGGGAGGCAATCGGCGCGGCGGAACGGGAAAATTACCCGGGGCGGCGGCGCGACGCCCATGCATTTTCCGGCCCGGCGGCAAGGCCCTGAGCCCGAACCTCTTGCCAAGCCGATGCTGCCGGGCGAGCTTGCGCAATGCTTGGAGGAGCCGCGATGAAGCATTTGATCACCACTTTGGGAGCCTACCGCAAGGATCAGCTGGGGATGATCCTGCCGCATGAGCATGTGTTCGTGGATTTACGCACACCGGACCAGCCGGGCTACGCGGAGGGCAATGCCGCCGATGTGGTGGCGCTGATGGCGCCGCAGATCGCGGCGATCCAGCGGCAGGGTATTACCGCGCTAGTGGAATGCACCACCGGCGGCGTCGGGCGGCGCGCCGATCTGGACAAGGCAGTCTCGGTGGCGACGGGACTGCCGATCGTGGTGCCGACTGGCAATTATCGCGAGCCGTGGATTCCCGAATGGGTGCGCGACGCCAGCCAGGCGCAGCTGGAAGACTGGATGGTGGGGGAACTCACCGGGCAGATCGAGGACAGCGGCGTGATGGCGGGCTGGATCAAGCTCAGCGCCGGGGACGATGGCATCACGCCACTAGAGGAGCGGATTTTGCGGGCGGCGGCGCGGGCGGGGATGCAAACGGACGCGGTGATCGGCTCGCACACCATTGCCGGCCGCGTGGTGATGGACCAGCTCGATATCATCGAGGATGAGGGATATCGGGCGGAGCGGTTCATTTCGATCCACACCCAGGCGGAGCCGGATTTCGCGCTGCACCAGGCGGTGGCGGCGCGCGGGGCCTGGATCGAATACGACCATATCGGGCGCGAACCGGACGATGCGGTTTGTGCGCTGATTATGCAGGCGCTGGGGGCGGGACTGGGCAAGCAATTGCTGCTGAGCCACGACCTGGGCTGGTACGATCCCGCTTTACCGGGCGGGGGAACGCCGCGGCCATATACGCATCTGGTCGCGGTGATGCTGCCGATGCTGCGGGACGCGGGCGTCAGCGAGGCGGTGATTACCGGGCTGACGGTGGATAATCCGTTTGAGGCGTTTGCGCGGTAGGCTTTACCGCTCGACGTCGGTCACGTTGCCGCGTTCGGTGATGGCGAAATTGTGCAGGGCGACGCTCTTTTCGATGTCCTTGTCGGCAGTCAGGATCAGGGATGAAAACGCCGCGCGGATGATTTCCTTCTTGCTCGCCTTGGGGTGCAGTTTCTTGGCCTGGCGCAGCATTTCCTTAGGCGAAATGCCGGGGGAGGCCAGCTTGAGCAAAGTGGTTTCGAGAGTGTCGGATTTTTGGGTATCGGACATGATCGTCTCCATGCGTTTCGACACAAAAGGCACAGGGGAGTGTCACAAACCAGGCGAAACGGCGGTTTTGGGGCCGGTGCATTGCTGGGATGCGCTGGGTGTGGGAGGCCCTAGGCCCCCTCATCCGCCCTTCGGGCACCTTCTCCCACGAGGGGAGAAGGGGGCTCAGTGGTTGTTTGAACTGGGAGCCAACCCTCGCCCCTTGTGGGAGAGGGACAGACCATTCTGCGTTCAGCAGAATGGTCAGGGTGAGGGGAGCCGCAAACGCTGAACGTCGACCGAAAACCTCAGTGCTGCTGCTTGCCGATGAGGCGGGTGCGCAGGGCGTTGGAGATGTTGTCGAAGATGAAGACGACGGCCAGGATCAACAGGACCATGTAGAACACGTTGGACCAATTGGAATTGGTGCGCATGGATTCCCACAGCTTGAGGCCGATGCCGCCGGCGCCGACCGCGCCGATGATGCTGGCGGAGCGGGTGTTGGATTCCCACTGGTAGAGGGTTTGGGAAACCATCACCGGCAGCACCTGGGGCAGCACGCCATAGCGCTGGGTGGTGATGACGCCGGCGCCGGTCGAGGCGATGCCCTCGCGCTGCTTGTCGTCGATGTTTTCCAGGCCCTCGGCATAGAGCTTGCCCAGGGTGCCGGTTTCGGTGAGCGCGATGGCGCCGATGCCGGCGAGCGGGCCGGGGCCGAAGGCGCGGGTGAAGAACAGCGCCCAGATCAGCATATCCACCGAGCGGAAGAAGTCGAACAGACGCTTGATGACCTGATTGACGGGCTTATTGGGCGTGATGTTGCGGGCGGCGAAGAAAGCCAGAGGGAAGGAGACCATGGCGCCGATCAAGGTGCCGGCGAAAGCCATGACGATGGTCTGCAGCAGCTTGGTCCAGACGTCGCCATGCTGCCACTGGGCGTTGAACCAGATATTGTCCCAGGCCAGGGCCACATTGGAGGTGCCCTCGACCAGATCGGGGCCGGAGACGAGCAGGGAAGTCACTTCGCCGGGCGATTTGCCGAAGAAAGGCGAGTTGATATCGAACAGGAAATTGGGCCAGCCGATGGTGCGCTTGCGGAATTTGACGCGCTCGACACCGACGCGGACATCGCCGACAAAACCCATATCGGCGATGGCCTCGCCGCTCTTGATCACCAGCCAGGACGGCAGTTCAGGAGTGAGGATGCGCACCTCGGTGCCGGTGAGGTCGATATCGACGCTTTGGCCGGCATTGGTGATGGTGGCGGCTGATTTGGTGAAGGTCACGGACTGGCCGGGGCCGCCCAGCTCGATGGTATAGCCGCCATCGTGGGGGATCATCCAATCGGGATGCGGATCGGCGCCGAGGACGGAAAAGCGCGGCCACTTGCCGGCGATCACCGGCTCCTTGAGGCGGAAATCGGCGCTGACGTCATAGGCGATCCACTGCTGCATGTAATCGCCGAGGCGATCCCACTTGCCTTGGGCAATAACGGTGGGCAGGGCGAAGAACCAGATGGCGTAGAGCAGATAGAGTATGACGGCGACCAGCGCGATCAGCGGGGCGAAGCGCTTGAGCACGGATTGCTTGAAAACGGCGGGATAGCGCTGTTCGAGAGTGAGGGTCATATCGCTCATGGGTGGTCCCCTCAGCCGTGGATCAGGAAGGCGGCATCGCCCACCAGCTTGCGGCGGACATAGGCGGAAATCTGGTCGACGATGATGATGGTCGTCAGCAACAGGGCGATCAGCGCGATGGTCTTGGCGCCGAAGCCGCGCGAGATGGAGAGCTTCAGCTCCTCGCCGATACCGCCGCCGCCGACGGCGCCAATGATCGTGGAGGCGCGCACGTTGATCTCCAGCCGCAGCATGGCATAGGAGACGAAATTGGGCATGACCTGGGGCAGCGCGCCGAAGCGGACGCGCTCGATCCAATTTGCACCCACTGCCTTCAATCCCTCATCGGGCTTCATGTCGATGTTTTCGATGACCTCGAAATAGAGTTTTCCCAAAGCGCCGATGGTGTGCAGGCCCACCGCGATGATGGCGGCGACCGGGCCAATCGACAGCACGGCAGCAAAAAGCCCGGCAATGACGATTTCGGGGAAGGCGCGCAGCACTTCCATGACGCGGCGCACGATGGAGCGCACGAAGAAGGACGGCATCATGTTGCGGGCGGCGAGGAAGCACAGCAGCATGCCGCCGCTGAAGCCGACAATGGTGGAGACCATGGCGACATTGATGGTGATCAGCATCAGGTAGAAATATTCGGGCAGGTAGAAACCGGCGCCGAGTTCGACCTTGCCCTCGGGGAAATTGAATTCCTGGGTGCCGTTATCGGCGGGGGTGGGCAGATCGAACAGCGCGCGGGGAACATCGTTCCAATCGTGCGGGATCAGCCAGGACAGGAAATCGAACAGGTGGGGCAGCCGCTCGGCAAAATGGCCGGCATTGCTCTCGTCGGCGAAAATGAGGGACCAGACCAGCGCAAGCGCCAGGCCGCCGAAACCGAGCAGGGAATAGAGCCGCCGCTGCCGCGCGAGATGGCGCCAGGCAAGATCGACGGTGCGAACGGTTTCCGAGGCAGCGGAGGGCGCAAGTGTGGTCATGAAGCAATGTCCCGATGGACGAAGGGCACAGACCGATTGGCCTGTGCCCTTCTAAGGCGTGGATTAGCCGCCGATGGTGGCTTTGCGGATGTCGATGATCGGCTGGTAGAACTCAGCCTTCACCGGAGCGAAGCCTTCGAAATCGCCGCCTTCGACAGCTGCGAAGCAAGCAGCGTCGTTCTTGGGGAGGGCCATGTAGAAATCGGTGATCTTCTTGGTGAATTCTTCACCCAGGGCAGTGCGAACAACCAGCGGGCCGTTCGGGATCAGCGGCGAGCGCCAGACTTCGACGAAATCTGCGGGATCGACGGCGCCCTTGTCGACGAGCTTGCGGAAGGTGCCGGAGGTGTAGCCGTCCATGAATTCGCCGATGCCCGAGCTGTCATCGACCGAAACGTCCGACTTGTCGTCGAGCAGGGCCAGCAGGTTGTTTTCGTGGCCGCCGTTGAAATCGGCAGAAGCGAAGAACTCATCGTTCGGAACGCCGGTGGTGACCGGGATCTGGGTCAGCGGAACCAGGTAACCCGAGGTCGAGTCGGGATCGGCATAGCCCAGACGCTTGCCCTTGGCGGACATGATATCGGTGATGCCCGAGGACTTCAGAGCCAGGCCGATCGAGTAGTAACCGGTCGAGCCATCGGCCTGCTGGGTGGTCAGCACGGGGGTGACGGCGGTGGGGTCCTGCAGGTAAACGGCTGCATAGCCCGAAGCGCCGAGTTCGGCGATATCGAGAGTGCCGCCGAGCAGGCCCTGGATCACGCCATCATAATCGGCGGCGGGGAACAGCGAGACCTTCTCGAAGCCGAGATCAGCCTTGAGGTGATCGGCCAGGCACGCATAATTGCGCAGGCGGTCGGCTTCGTTTTCGCCGCCGAGGATGCCGATACGCAGCTCCTTGACGTCCTGGGCGAAGGTGGCGGTCGCGCCGGCACCGAGAGCGACGAGCGCAACGGCGCCCATAAGCATAGACTTCAACATGGTTTTCTCCTGGGTCTTAGATCCGCCCCGCTTTTGCCGCGGGGTTGGATGGGGTGTGCGCAGCGTCAGTTGGCGAAGGCCTCGGCCCTGGCATCGAGGGCTTCGATGCGGGCACTTTTGCTGGCAATGGATGTGGAGGTAATGGCCTCCGAGAACGCTTCCTTCAGGCCGTCGGCGCCGTAGATTTCGCGCGCGGCATTCTCGGTCAGCTGCTCGGGCGAGCCATCGAAGACGACACGGCCGGCGGCCATGCCGATGATGCGCTGGCAATAGACGCGGGCGGTATCGAGAGTGTGCAGATTGGTGATGACGGTGATGCCGTGGTCGCGGTTGATGTCGCGCAGGCTATCCATGACGATCTGGGCATTGCGCGGATCGAGCGAGGCGATCGGCTCATCGGCCAGGATCATCTTGGGGCTCTGCATCAGCGCCCGGGCGATGGCGACGCGCTGCTGCTGGCCGCCCGACAGGGTGCCGGCGCGCTGCAAGGCGGTCTGGGCGATATCGAGCCGGTCGAGCGCCTGCAACGCATCGAAGCGCTCGGCATGGGTGAAGATATTGAGGAGCGAAGTGATGGTGGAGCGGCCGTTGAGACGGCCGAGCAGCACATTGGTCAGAACATCGAGGCGCGGGACCAGGTTGAACTGCTGGAAGATCATGGCGCAATCGCGCTGCCAATCGCGCAGGGCCTGGCCCTTGTGGGCAGAGACCTTGGCGCCATCGAATTCGATGTGACCATCGGAAACATCGGCCAGACGGTTGATCATGCGCAGCAGGGTGGACTTGCCGGCGCCGGAACGGCCGATAATGCCGACCATTTGCCCATTGGGGATTTCCAGATCGACATTATCCACGGCAGTCTTATTGCCGAACCGTCGCGTGACCTTGGAAATCTTGAGCATACTTGCCCTCCGGCGTTGAACCGGGGGGATGACTAGGGGGTGCAGATAAACCTGACGTGTCGGTTAGATGACGGAACGATGACGATGCGGAGGGGGACGGGGGCGGGATTGAGGGGCCGGTGGGTCACCCCCTCCTACCTCCCCCATCAAGGGGGAGGTTTCTCTCCACTCTTAGGACTGGATCGAAGCACAACCACAGAACGGCACCTCCCCCTTGATGGGGGAGGATGGGAGGGGGTGTAGGTTAGCCTCAATCTACCGGCTCTTGACCTCCCCTCCCCTCAAGGGGGAGGGGAGCCGACGGCTGGTGGGCGTGGCATTAGCCCTCGTACTTATCCAAAAACGCTTCCGTCGACAGCGACCGGAAATCCTTCAGGCCCAAGCGCAAACGTTCGTGATCCCAGTCCCACCAGGCGAGCGCATCGAGGCGGCTGGCGATGGAGTCGGTGAAGCGCTGCTTGATCGTCCGGGCGGGAACGCCGACGGCGATGGCGAAGGCGGCGACGTCCTTGGTGACGACGGCGTTGGAGCCGATGATGGCGCCGTTGCCGATGGTGATGCCAGGCATGATCACCGCGCCGTGGCCGATCCAGGTATCGTGACCGATGGTGATCGGGGTCGATGCGCGCCACTCGAAGAAGGACGGATCATCTTCCTCTTCCTCGAAATAGGAGGCGGAGCGATAGGTGAAGTGATGCAGGGAGGCGCGTTCCATGGGGTGCATGGAGGCGTAGATGCGCACGTGGCTGGCGATATTGGAAAATTTGCCGATGGTGGAATAGGCGATCTGGGTGTGGCTGACGGCGTAGGAATAGTCGCCGATGGTGGAATGGGCGACATGGGCGCCGGCGCCGATTTCGGTATAGCGGCCCAGGGTCGAGTTATTGACCTTCGCCGTCGGGTGGATGGTGGGGGTTTCGGAGAGCTTGGTCATGCGGCGATCCTGGGGGCAAAAGCGGTGACATCGACGATGCGATCGGCAACCTGGCTGCGCACTTCCTCGTCGTGGAAAATGCCCAGCAGGGCAGTGCCGGCAGCTTTCTTTTCGGCGATCATTGAGACGACGACGGCGCGGTTGGTGGCGTCGAGCGATGCGGTGGGTTCATCGAGCAGCAACACTTTGTGATCGGTGATGAAGCCACGGGCGATGTTGACGCGCTGCTGTTCGCCGCCGGAGAAGGTGGCGGGGGGCAGGGACCAAAGACGCTCGGGGAGATTGAGCTGGGCCAGCAGGGTTTTGGCGCGATCCTGCGCTTCGGATTTGTCGGCACCGCGGATGACCAAAGGTTCGGCGACGACGTCGAGCGCGGAAACGCGGGGGACCGTGCGCAGGAACTGGCTCACGTAGGCGATGGTGTCGCGGCGCAGGGTGAGTACCAGGCGCGGGTCGGCGGTGGCGAGGTCGATTTCGGCGCCATCATGGGCCAGCCAGATATGGCCGGCGTCGACACCGTAATTGCCGTAGACCATTTTGAGGATGGAGCTTTTGCCGGCGCCGGAGGGGCCGCCGAGCACGACGCATTCGCCGGCATTGACCTCGAAATCGACATGGTCGACCACGGGAAGGACGACGCCATCGCGCAGGTGCATGGTGAAGGTTTTGGCGAGGGAGGTTACGCGGAGAGGGGTCATGATGGGAACTCCAAAGGTTCAGTCGTCACCCTCCCCCTTGCGGGGAGGGTCAGGGAGGGGGTGGACTGGCCCAGATATCGGGGCTCTCGCACCCCCTCCCAACCTCCCCCGTCAAGGGGGAGGTGCCGTCCGGTGGTTGTCGCGGGCGTCAAGATCACACCTGCAAAATCGAGGACACGAGCAATTGGGTATAGGGCTCGCGCGGATCGTCGAGCACGCGGTCGGTAAGACCGGATTCGATGACGCGGCCGTCTTTCATCACCATCATGCGGTGGGACAGGAGACGCGCCACCGCCAGATCGTGGGTGACGATGACGGCGGCGAGGCCGAGTTCGCCGACGAGGCCGCGCAGCAGATCGAGCAGGCGGGCCTGCACCGAGACGTCGAGGCCGCCGGTGGGTTCGTCCATGAAGACGAGGCGCGGGGAGGTGACGAGATTGCGCGCGATCTGCAGGCGCTGGCGCATGCCGCCGGAGAAAGAGCGCGGCTGGTCGTCGACGCGGTCTTCGTTGATTTCGACGCGGCCGAGCCAATCGACGGCGGTGGAGCGGATATTGCCATAGTGGCGGTCGCCAATGGCCATCAGGCGTTCGCCGACATTGGCGCCGGCGGAGACGCGCATACGCAGGCCATCGGCGGGGTTTTGGTGCACGAAACCCCAATCGGTGCGCATCAGGAAGCGGCGCTCGGCTTCGCTGAGATCATAGATATTGCGCCAGACATCGTCGCGCATCCGGTATTCGGCGCGGCCCGAGGTGGGGGCGAGATTGGTCGAGAGGCAATTGAGCAGGGTGGTTTTGCCGGAACCCGACTCGCCCACCACGGCGAGCACTTCGCCGGGGTAAAGCTCGAAATTGACATCGGTGCAGCCGAGGCGGGCGCCGTAGTATTTGGAGAGGTTGGTGACCTTGAGGAGTGGTGTATCAGTCATGGCATTGCTCCGGCACTCGATGTTCGGCTCCCCTCCCCCTTGAGGGGAGGGGCTGGGGGTGGGGGTCCATCAGTGGACAGCCAAGCGACCCCCACCCTCGATCCCTCCCCTCAAGGGGGAGGGAAGGACGACTGCATGGTCCCGGCGTCATTCTGCGGCCTCCAGGGCTTCGCCGCTCAGGGCACCACGGTGGCCATGGGCGCGGCGGTCTTCGCAATTGTCGGTATCGGAGCAGACGAACATGTGCCCACCGTGGTCATCGAGGATGACTTCGTCGAGATAGACGCCGGTGGCGGCGCAGAGGGCGCAGGGCTCGCTGAAGTGCTGGATCTCGAAGGGATGGTCCTCGAAGTCGAGGCTGACGACCTTGGTGAAGGGCGGAACGGCATAGATGCGCATTTCGCGGCCAGCGCCGAACAGCTGCAGCGCGGCGGACATGTGCATCTTGGGATTGTCGAACTTCGGCGTCGGCGAGGGGGACATGACGTAGCGGTCCTCCACCATCACCGGATAGCCATAGGTGGTGGCGATGCGGCCGTGGGTGGCGATGTCCTCATAAAGCTTGACGTGCATCAGCCCGTATTCCTTGAGCGCGTGCATGATGCGGGTTTCGGTTTCACGCGGCTCCAGCATCCGCAAAGGCTCGGGGATCGGCACCTGGTAAACCAGGGTTTGGCCAGCCGAGAGAGCCTTTTCGGGGATGCGGTGGCGTGTCTGGATGATGGTGGCGTCGGCGGTGTGGGTCGTCGTCTTGACGTTGGCGACCTTGGCGAAGAAGGCGCGGATAGAGACGGCATTGGTGGTGTCGTCTGCGCCCTGGTCGATGACCTTCAGAGTGTCATTGGGGCCGACGATGGCGGCGGTGACCTGCACGCCGCCGGTGCCCCAGCCATAGGGCATGGGCATTTCGCGGCTGGCGAAGGGCACCTGGTAGCCGGGGATGGAAATGGCCTTGAGGATGGCGCGGCGGATCATCCGCTTGGTCTGTTCGTCGAGATAGGCGAAGTTGTAGCTGGGGGTGGCGCTCATTCGGCGGCCTCCTGGGTGGCGGTAGTTTCAGCCTCGAACTTGGCGCGCATGGTGCGGATCATGTCGAGTTCGGCCTGGAAATCGACGTAGTGCGGCAGCTTCAGATGCTCGACGAAGCCGGTGGACTGCACGTTGTCGAGGTGGGAAATGACGAATTCCTCGTCCTGGGCGGGGGCGGAAATGTCCTCGCCGAATTCGCGGGCGCGCAGGGCGCGGTCGCAGAGTGACATCGACATGGCCTTGCGCTCGGATTGGCCGAAGACCAGGCCATAGCCGCGGGTGAACTGCGGCGGCACCTTGGCCGAACCCTTGAACTGGTTGACCATCTGGCACTCGGTGACGCGGACGCGGCCGAGGCTGACTGGGAAACCCAGTTCGGGAATATCGAGTTCGACCTCGACTTCGCCGATGCGAATTTCGCCGACAAAGGGATGGTTGCGGGCATAGCCGCGCTGGGTGGAATAGCCGAGGGCAAGCAGGAAACCTTCGTCGCCGCGGGCGAGCGCTTGCAGGCGCAGGTCGCGGTCGAGGGGGTATTGCAGGGGCTCGCGGGTGAGATCGCCCACTTCGTCCTGCTCGACGGGATCGAAGCCGAGATCGGGCTCCATCAGGCCCTGGTGGCCGAGCATGTCGGTGACGCGGGGGGCGCGGGCGGGATCGGCCTCGGCGGTGACGGGCTCGGCGATATCGTTGCCCTCGGCAATCGCAGGGTCGAGCAGGCGATGGGTATAGTCGAAGGTGGGGCCGAGCAGCTGGCCGCCGGGGAGATCCTTGAAGGTAGCGGAGACGCGGCGTTCGATCAGCATATCGGCGGTATCGATGGGGCGCGAATAGCCGAAACGCGGCAAAGTGGTGCGATAGGCGCGGACGAGGAAAATGGCCTCGATCAGGTCGCCGCGCGATTGCAGAATGGCGAGGGCGGCCAGTTCACGATCATAGAGCGAGCCTTCGGCCATGCAGCGATCGACGGCGAGGCCGAGCTGTTCGATGATCTGTTCGGTGCGCAGGGCAGGTACCGAGCGGTCGCCACGGCGGCGATCGGCGAGCAGAGCGTGGGCATTGGCGATGGCGGCTTCCCCGCCTTTGACGGCAACGTACATGGATCATGCCTCCTTGATGCGGGTGGTGCGGGGCAGGCCGAGCAACTGGCCATTGGCGACGAGCAGCAGATCGATGCCGCGCGGGAATTGCTCGCCGTTTTCGGCCCATTGGGCGCGGAAATCGGCGGGCAGGCCCTGGGGGACGATGGTGGTGGAACCATCGATGCCGGGGCCGGCGAGGGTTAGCGATTGACCGCCGGAGACGGCATTGATGGCGAGCACGATGGTGGTGGAGCGATCGGGATAGGGATCGGTGCCCTGGTTGAAGGCGGCCAGCACGATGGCAGGATCGCGGCTGAAGGCGAACTTGGCTTCGGTGCGCTCGGTGGTGATGGGGGCGCTGGTGTGGAAGCGCAGCCAGCCGAGGACGGCATCGGTGGAAAGGTCCTTATCGAGCCAGAGCGGCGTATCGTGATCGCAGAGGGTCAGGGCGATGGCGGCGAGTTCGGGCGATAGCGGCGACGGCGGGGTGAGGCCGAGGGCCAGTTCCTGCACGGTGCCGGGATTGGAGAGAGCATCCATGACGGCGCGGAACGCCGTCTGGGACTGCATGACGGGATCGGCGAAGCCGCCGTCGAGCGTGTTCGTGTCCATCAATTGTCCCCCCGGACCATGGTGAAGAAGTTGACCTTGGTGGCCGCGGTTTCGGCTTTACGCTTGGTATCGGCGGCGATGCCGGCGGCGCGCAGCGGGGTGAGGATTTTGGCCTCGATGGTGGCAGGATCGCGCTGGAACAGGGCATCGAACACGGCGATCAGGCGGGCCTTGTCGAGATCGCGGCCCAGGCAATAGCCGTGGCCGATTTCGCCCGTGGCGAGCCGAATGGTGGCGCGGCTGACGCTGGCCTCGCCGAGATTGAACGGGGCACCGCCGCCCCCTGCCCTGCCGCGCACCATGACAAGGCCGGTTTCGGGACCCCGGACAGGCTTGAATTCGGGTTTATCGGCCCAAGAGGACCAGGCATCGGCCAATGCGGTGGCATCGGCGGCGGCCAGGGCGTTCAAAGCCAGGCGCCTGGGGTCGGTATCGCTTGCGTTCTGTGCAGTCATCACTTGCCTCAACTTGTCTAATGAAATAGACAACTTATATCGTGATTTCGGTCTTAGGCCTCTCGTGTGAATTTGCAATGACAAAAACCAATGTGACGTCAGATTCCCATTTGAGCGGGGTCGCGATCTGGCGGCGGATCGCCGATGCGATAAGGCTGGATATCGTGGGGGGGAAGTTGGCGCGCGGCGACAAGCTGGCGGGCGAGATGGAGCTGGCGGAGCGGTTTGGCGCCAACCGGCATACGGTGCGGCGGGCCTTGCAGGCGCTGGCGGCGGAGGGAGTGATCCGCACCGAGCAGGGGCGCGGCAGCTTTGTGGATTCCGCCAAGCGCCTGAGCTACCGGATTGGCAAGCGGACGCGATTTTCCGAGGGGCTGGCGGGACAGGCAGGCGAACTGCGCCGGCAGGTGCTGGGCGTGAAGCTGGAAAATGCGAGCGGCAATGTGGCGGCGGCGCTGGGGCTGGTCAATGGGGCCAAGGTGACGCGGCTGGATACGGTGGCGCTGGCGGATGGGCGGCCGGTATCGCGGGCGACGAGCTGGATCGGGTATCGCGATTTCCCCGATTTCGCCGAGCGGCTGGGCGAGAGCGGCTCGACCACCGCGGCCTTCGCGGCTTTGGGGGTGGTGGATTATGTGCGGGCGAGCACACGGATTTCAGCGCGGCATGCCGATGCGGAGGAGACAGCGCTGCTGAAGCTGGCGCCGGGGGCGATTTTGCTGGTGTCGGAGGGGGTGGATGCCGATGTGGCGGGGCGGCCGATATTGTATGGACTGAGCCGGTTTCCGGCGGATTTGATGGAATTGGTGGTTTAGGGGGGCGTCTGGAGCGTGATTCAAGGCGAGGATCGAGCGTGGGAGACACCCCCTCCCAGCCTCCCCCATCAAGGGGGAGGTGTCTGCCGGTGGGTTGAACGGGATCAAGCCTAAAAGAGTGGAGAGGCACCTCCCCCTTGATGGGGAGGCTAGGAGGGGGTGCTCTGCAGGCTCGATGCTGGAATTGGGCTAAGCCCTGGCTGGCCAGACTTGGCGTTGCGCGGCCTCTTGCAGAATATCCACCAGCCGCTCCCCGGCAATCACCAGCGGGCCGGAATTATCCAGCCGCACCGTCGTCGGGCCGAGCGCATCGGCATCGACCATGCGAGCGATGCGCTGGCTGATGGCGGCGGCGTCTTCGCGGCCGCGATTGGCGAGGCGTTGGGCGATGATTTCGGGGGTGGCCGAGAGCGCGACCACGGTGGTGCGGGGATAGCGCCGCTCGATCTGGCCGACGATCTGGCGGGACGTGTTGGCGATGACCACCCTGCCCGCGTCGATATCGGTATCGATGGAAGCCGGCAGGCCGTAGCGCAGGCCGTGCGCGGGCCAGGCCAGGGCAAAGCCGCCGGCCTTTTCCAGCACGTCGAATTCGGCCTCGCTCATGCTGTCATGGTCTTCGCTCTTGCGATCGGCCGGGCGGGTGACGATGCGGCGCACGAAGACGAATTCAGGCCGGTCGGCGAGCCGTTCGCGGGCGAAATTGATCAGCGTGTCCTTGCCCGACCCGCTGGGGCCGACAATGGCGACGAATACCCCACTCATATGACGCGGCTCCCTTCGCGCCAGACGGTGCGCACGATGGGAATGGTCTCGTCGAGGCGGACGCGCACCAGGTCGGCGCGCTTGCCCAGGGCGATTTCCCCACGGTCATCGAGGCCACCGGCAGCGGCGGGATGCTTGGTGACGAGGCGGACGGCGTGGGGCAGCGAGATGGACTCCACCGAGTCGCCCAGGGTGAAGGCAGCCTGGATCAGGCTGAAGGGGATATAGTCGGACGAGAGGATATCGAGAATGCCGGCTTCGGCCAGGGTGCGGGCCGAGACATTGCCGGAATGGGAGGAGCCGCGCACCACGTTGGGCGCGCCCATCAGCACGGCGAGGCCGGCATCGTGGGAGGCACGGGCGGCTTCGATGGTGGTGGGGAATTCGGCGACGTCGATGCCCTGCGCGATGGCTTCATCGACATGGCCGACGGTGGCATCGTCGTGGCTGGCCAGCACGATGGCGTGGTCGCGGCAGAAGGCGGCGATCGCGGTGCGGTGCGGGGCGGCATAGGTTTCGGAATCATGGGTGCGGCGAGCGGAGAATTCGGCCAAGGCGGCGTCGCTCATCTTGAGCTTACCCTGGTAATAGGTCTTGTAGGCATCGAAGCTGGCGAACTGGCGCTGATTGGGCGCGTGGTCCATCAGCGAAGCCAGGCGCACCAGGGGGTGGTTTTGCAGGGCAGTGAAGTTTTCCAGGCAATCGGGAGCCGAAACTTCGCAGCGCAGGTGAATGAAATGATCGGCGCGCAGGCGGTTGGCCGCCTTGCCGGCGGTGATCGCCTCGGCCAGTACGGTCATTTCCTTGCTGCCCATATCGGCCTGCTCATCGGTGCCGACGCGCAGCGCATCGAATACCGTCGTGATGCCCGAGGCCGCGACCTGGGCGTCATGGGCCTGCACGGCGGCGATGGGGTTCCAGCGCACACGGGGGCGCGGGGCATAGTGGTTTTCCAGATGATCGGTGTGCAGTTCGACCAGGCCAGGGATGAGGTAATCGCCATCCATGTCCTCGCCGGTCAGGGAACTCGTGCCGATTTCGGCGATCCGGCCATCGCGGATCACGATGGAGCCGGTGATGACCTCATCAGCCAGGACGATGCGGGCATTGGTGAGGACGGTTTCGGAGGCAGTCAGGGTCATGGATCAGGCAGTCTTGCGTTGGTGTTGGGCGGTAAAGCGGTGAATGGAATCGATCAGGAAAGGCGCATTAGGCTCCGGTTCGACGAACAGCGCCACCTGTGAAATGCACAGCGGCGCATTGGCCAGCTCGCCGAAATGGCGGCGCAGCATTTCGGCGACATAGTCGCGCTCCAGCTCGTCGATGGGCCCGGTCAGGGTCATGTGGAAGCGGAACTGGTCGAGGACATAGGGATGACCCCAGGTCATCAGGTTGGAAAACTGGCGGCCGGTGAGGCGGCCGATATCGCCGCGTGCCAGATCGAGATCGGAGGTAGGGCTGCGATATTGGTCGAACACGGTGACGAAATCGGCAGCCAATTCATGCAGTTCGGGATTGGGTTCGCTGGGCACCAGCGCAAAGAAATTCTCGATCAGGGCAATGCGGACAGTGTCCACGGTGAGCGGCGGCACGCGGCGGCAGAATTTTGACAATGCAACCTGAACCTCACCCAGCCCCTGATCGCTGGCGAGGCGGAACGGTGCCTTGAGCGAGCCGTGAAAACCGACGCGGCGCGGGGCGGCGGTGAGGAAAGCGTGATCCTTTTCCACCAGGCCCTCGACCGGCCAGGCGATGCGCGCACCCGAATAGGGATCGCGCCGCAACCACCGCGCGGCGGCGATCGTCAGGGCATCGTCGGCCGGCGGGGTGAAGCAGATGGCGCAGCGCATGGGGATTCCATCGAGTCGATCCCTGCAGGCGCTAGCTGATTTATGTGACAGTAGAGCGAATTGGTGGGGATTGGGGGGGAGTTCGAGGCTGAAGGGGTGTTTGGATATTGGCCCAAACCCATGGAGTGGCGACCGACCATTGGTCGGGGGCTCCCCATTCACCCCCTCCTACCTCCCCCATCAAGGGGGAGGTTTCTCTCCACTCGTTGAACTGGATCGTGCCCCACCCCACCGGCAGACACCTCCCCCTTGATGGGGGAGGGCGGGAGGGGGTGTGCGGAGCCACGATAATGGGATCGGGGCTAAACATCCCCCCACCCTCGATCCCTCCCCGCAAGGGGGAGGGTGACGACTGGGAGATTCAGTTCAATATCACCGGCAATCACGCGGCCTGCTCAGCCACTTCCATGCGGCGTTCTTCGGCGGCTTCCTGCTTGCGGGTGGAACCGCCCCACCAGGAGGCCCAGGCCGCGCCGAGATAGAGCACTAGCGAAATCGAGAAGGCGATCTTGATGCCGACCATGAACGGACCCGACAGCAATTCGGGGAAGAAATGCTGGCCGGTGATGACGGCGACCTGATCGGCCGACAGCGCATGAAGTGCGGCGGCGGGGATCAATTCACCCATTGGATTGTAGCCGAGGAAGGCGGCGAAGAGGCTGGCGACCGGCGGGGCCGAGGCGACTTGCGCGGCGATATCGGCCGGCAGGCCCTGGGCGATCAGGCGGGTTTCCATGACACCGGGCAGGCTCCAGGCGAGGCCGATGATCATCAGCGTGAAGAACACGCCGATGGACAGCACCTGGCCGGCATTCATGGTGGTGGCGCGCACGCCCGAAGCCTGACCACGCTCGGAAGCGGGGACCGCATTCATGATCTGGGTGCCATTGGGCGCACTGAACAGGCCCGAGGCGACGCCGTTGACGAAGAGCAGCACGGCGAAGACCGGATAGGGGAAATCGGCGCCCAGCAGCATCAGCCCGAGGAAGGTGGCGGCGCCCAGCACCATGCCGCCGGCGGCGAAGCGGTGCGAGCCATAGCGGTCCGACAGGATGCCGGCGGCGGGACCAGAGAGCAGCACGCCCAGGGTCAGCGGCAGCATGAAAATGCCGGCCCAGAGGGGGGTCGATTCAAAGGTATAGCCATGCAGCGGCAGCCAGATGCCCTGCAGCCAGATGATCAGCATGAACTGCAGGCCCCCACGGGCGATGGAGGTGAGCAGACTGGCCGAAATGCCGGCGGCGAAGGGGCGGATGCGCAGCAGGTTCAGATCGAACATCGGCAGTTTGACGCGACGCTCGATGATGTAGAAGCCGATGAGGAAAGCGACACCCACGATCAGTTCGGTAAGGACCTTGGGGCTGGTCCAGGCCATCAGGTCGCTGCCATGGGGCTGGATGCCGTCATTGACGCCGACCAGCACCAGCACGAGGCCGATGGCGAAGGTGATATTGCCCCACCAGTCGAGCCCGCCCTTCTTTTGCGGTGCGGCCTTGTCGCGCAGGCTGAAGAAGGCCCAGACCGTGCCGATGATGCCGATCGGAACATTGACCCAGAAGATCAGCCGCCAGTTGATATCGGCGAGCAAGCCGCCGGCGATCAGGCCGATGAACTGGCCGCCGATGATGGCCATGGTGTTGATGCCGAGCGCCAGGCCCCGCTGATGCGGCGGGAAAGCATCGACCAGAATGGCGGTCGAGGTGGCGGTCAGCATGGCGCCGCCGACGCCCTGGATAATGCGCATCCACACCAAGTAGGAGGCGGCGAAATCGCCGGTTGGCATGAAGCTGAGCGCCACCGAAGCGAGGGTGAAAATGAGGAAACCGAGATTATAGATCTTGGCGCGGCCGAAGATATCGCCAAGGCGCCCGAAGGTGACGACCAGCACGGCGGTGGCCACCATATAGCCCATGATGGTCCAGAGCAGGGTATTGGTATTGCCCGGATCGAGCGGCTGCAGGCCGATGCCGCGGAAGATCGCGGGCAGGCTGATGAGGATGATCGATCCGGTGACCGAGGCGGCAAACACGCCAAGCGTGGTATTGCTCAGCACGATCCATTTGTGGCGATCGCCATGGGCGAGACTTGTTTGTGGGTTCGACATGATTTCAACATGGATGGATGGTCGCGTCCGGTCGGGCCGATCGATCATCGTGATGGTGGCTGCGGACGTCGATTTGGGTCATATAGTGTGTCACCGTATATAGATAGGATGCTAACTAATTAACATGAGCGATTTTGCAGAGCTGCTGCGCGTTTTTACCGCCGACATGGTCGTTGCCGGCCGGCTGTGGCGCAAACTGGCCCGCGAGCAGGTGGCCCGCTATGGCGTGGCCGAGGCTGGCGCGGCGCCGCTATTGTGGATCGGCAGGCTGGGCGGCAAGGTGCGCCAGAATGTATTGGCGGAATATTGCGGCATGGAAGGCGCTTCGCTGGTGCGCATCCTGGATGATTTGCAAGCTGCGGGGCTCGTGGTGCGGGTACCCGATGCCTCGGACCGGCGGGCCAACCTGCTGGACCTGACGGCGGCGGGAGAGGTCAAGCTCAGGGAAATCGAGGCGGAACTCGCCGCATTCCGCCTGCAGACCTTCGAAGGGCTCAGCCCGGCCGAAATCGAGGCAGCGCTCAAGGTGTTCGCCGCCATCAAGACGGCCGCGGGACGGGATGAAGAGGGCAAAGACGCGGGCTAGGAGGTATTCAGGTTTGCCGTGGTTTCGCGAGTCCGGATCGGCTCCCCGCCCCCTTGAGGGGAAGCGTGGGGGTGTCACAAGCTCGGTGGCTGTGGCGCAAGGCTCCCTTCGGCCACTGGGGTACCCAGACCTTTAGCGGCGGCGAAGGGTCGTCATGATTGCCAGGATTTTGTGGCGGCCCAAGAGTAGCACAACGGCAGCATAGACCAGGCCGCAGCTGCCAATGGTCGCGCCCAGCCGGAGCAGCGGGCTGGCGGTGGGCAGTTCATGCTGCACTAGTATGCCCACCGCTACCATGATCAGAGTGGCGAAGACCGGCAGGGCGAAGCTGGCGAGATAGGTCCAGGGCGAAATGCGCAGCAGGCGGACCACCATATAGACCGTGGGCATCCACATGACGAAGTTCTGCACCACCAGAGCGTTGGTCAGCGCACTCACGCCCCAGCCGCTGAAGAGGAACACGTAGAGCACGGTGATAAGCTGCTTGGCGACCATGTAGTAGAACCAGAGATCGGCCTGGCCCTGGCTCTTGACCAGCGAGGCTTGCAGCACGCCGACTGCCGTCAGCAGGCCCAGCGCGCAGAATGCCTGCACCACCGGGATGGCATCGATCCATTGCGGACCGAAGGCGAAGGGGATGAAGTCGGCGGCGATCAGCGCCAGCCCGGCAAAGACGGGAAAGGCGATGATCGAGGAGGCGAAGGTGCCGAACAGGTAGGCTTCGCGCAGCTTATCCTGCTCCTGCTGCATCGAGGACAGCAGGGAATAGGAGACCAGGTTCAGCGCGCCGGTGATGAGATCGGTCAGGATCTGGAAAATGCGCCGGGCGAAGCCGTAAATGCCCAGGCCCGCCGGCCCCAGCAGCGCGCCGATCAGCAATTGATCGATACTGAGCGTGGTGATGAAGGTATTGCCGGTGGCGAACAGGCCATAGGCGCGCAGTTCCTTGAGCGCCTTGAGGTCGAAGCTGAATCCCGGCCGCCAGCGCGCGGCGATCAGGGCGCCGGCGCAAGCGACGATCGAGGTCGCCAGTTGGGAAAAGGCCAGCGCCCAGAGGCCGAAGCCGAGCCACAGCAAAGCAAGGCAACCCACGGCCGCGACCAGCGAGGCCATGGTGGTGCGCATGGCGATCTTCTTGAACGACATGGCGCGCACCAGAAGGCCATTGGGCACGGCGGCGGCCATGTCGAACACGACACGCAGGCCAATGAACGGAATGAGCCAAGCCAGTTCCGGCTCACCGAACCGGGTGGCGATGGGCACGGCTGAGGCGACGATGATGGCGTAGATCAGCGCGGCTGCGCCTATGCAGAGCCAGAAGACTGCATCGAGATGGTGCGCGGTGATGGTGTCGCGCTGGATCAGCGCATCACGAAAACCCATTGGAGCGACTGCCATGCCGACGGTGGCGATGCTGGCGGCAAAAGCCACGATGCCGAACTCGGCCGGGCTGAGTACACGCGAGGTGGCCATGAAGACGACGATGCCGAAGGCCGCGGGCGCAAAGCTCGACAGCATGGACCACATCGCGCCGCGCACGGCGGCGAGAGCGCGGCCGGTTTTGACATGCGCCAGTTCCGGGCCGGTATTGGCGGTCGCCGTCATATCCGTCACAGGCTGGCCGCGCCGCGGGCCCGCACGAAGCTGTTGAACTCGGGCGTGACGCGCCCCAGCAAGCGAATGGCCAGGCCGCGCCCACGCAGGCGCCAGGCCTCGCGCGACGGCAGATGCCCTGCGATGCGATGGGCGAGCAGCGCCTTGGCCACGCCGTAAGCGCGTATCTCGGCTGGGGCGGCAAACAGGGGATTGGTCATGAACTGGGCGCGCTGCGCCGGCGTGGTCTGGTGCCACACCTGCCGCTGCAGGGCCTGGATCGAGCGCTTGAGATCGAGCTCGCGGCGCAGATAGGATGCCTTGAGTTCGGCATTGCGCGTGGTCTGCTCGGCATTTTCGGCCCAGACGGCCAGGGGTTTCATTGCCACGTAAACCGGCTCGGCTATCGAGAAGGTGCGCAGATATTCCTGCAGGGTCGCGGTGCAGGGATATTGGATTTCCAACGGGCTCGATGCGTGGCGCGACCAGAACAGGCCGCCATTGGAGACGCCAATCCCCATCAACAGGGACAGCCGGAACTGGGGCGCCTCGTAGAGACCTTCGCGGAACAGGTCATCCAGCACGCCGCGCTCGCTGAGCCGCGCCTGGTCGGTGCCGCTGGCATATTCGAACAATTGGTTGCGCAGCACGATCTCTACGCCATGCTCACGGGTGAGTGCGATATTGTCGGCGCAGAAGGTGGGCAGGATAGAATTGTCGTCTTCCACCACGCAGAAATAGTCGGCTTGGTGCGGATTATCGGCGGTGAAGCACCCATCGATATTGCGCGAGGCGAAACGCTGCGGATCGTTGTGTGTGTAGTGGATGCGCGGGTCTCCCAGCGCCTCGCAAACGGCGCGCCCGGACGTGGCGGGATCGTCGTCATAGACATCGCAGACCCAGTTTTCCCAGGTCTGGGCCTGCATGGATTGCAGTGCCCGCTTGAGGGCGGCGGGGCGCTTGTAGGTGGGGGTGCGGATATGGACCAGGCCGGTGGTTTCACGCATCGATCAGTCCTTTGTGTTGGTAGGGAACGAGAGAAGCGGGTCGCGTCTGGGCCTGCGCTCGGAGCGTCAGCAGCCCCTGAGCGGCGTAGATGAAGGTGCAGACGGCCAGAATGGAGCGGATGGAAAACTCGAAGAACACCTCGACCTCGATGAAGCTGCGCAGGATCATCAAGACCTGCAGGCCTAGCAGCATGGCGGCGGAGGCGCTGGGCCGCATCATCGCGTAAGCGGCGATCATGACCGCGCCGCCATAGATGATCAGGATTTGCAGCAAGAGGCCGATCAGACCGATTTCCACGGCGTTGGAAATGTAGGTGTTGTGGAAATTGAACCCCGCGCCCGAGGGGACGAGGAACATGGCCCAGAGTTCTTCAGCGGGGGCGAAGCCGCTGACCCAGAAGGCGCGATAGCCCAGGCCCTGCAGGGGGCGTTCGGCGATGAAGCTCAAGCCGGTTGCCCACAGGTCGGTGCGGCCGGTGAGCGTGGGGTCCTTGCCCGAGCCTTCCAGCACATCGGCCAGCAAGGTATCGCCCAGCGTGACCAGCAGCAGCGCAAGCGCGGCCAAAGCCAGGGCAATGAAGGCGGCGAGAAACAGTTTCTGGTGGGGGCTGAGACGCCCGGCCAGCAGGACCAGCACGATGATGGCGGTGCAGGGCACGACCATCATTGTGGCGCCGGCCGATTGCGCCAGCACCAGCAGCGGGCCGGAAATGAGGGCGCCGCCCAGCGCCGCCATACGCATCAGGGGGTGGGCGCCGCGATCGGCAACCATGGCGACCGAAATCAGGGCGAAGACAGCGATGTGGGCGGCAAAGGCGTTCTTGCTGCCGAAAATGCCCAGCCATGCCGCGCCGCCATTGTGACCGATGACAACGCTGGCCACCACGCCGATAGCATAGACCACGAACAGGCCGCGCATCAGCGTCGTTGTCGACATGCGGCCGGTGATGACCACGCCGACGAGCAGGGTGAAGGTCAGTTGCAGGCCATAGCGCAGCGTATTTTCGGGGTATTGCGACCAGAGCGCGGTCAGCAGGCAATAGGCGGGTAGCAGTAGCACCACCCACCAGCGCATGACGCTGTCGAGGCTCTGGGGGATGTTGGTGAGCATCAGGAGGCCGCTGCAAGCGATGAACACCAGCGCGGCGAGCGAACCGAACATGGTATTGAGCACCAGTGCGGCGAGCGCCGCGAAGGTGAGCACGGCGGCGATATTGATGCTGAGGGGATGGCCTGGGGCGCGCATGATCATGGCACCAATTCGGCCAGCTCGGCCTTGGCCACGGACTGGCGAACGCGCGCCAGCGGGATGAAGCCGGCGGCATAGCGGGCGGCGGCACCGATGCAGACGACATCAATGGGGTGGCCACGCGCGAGATCGGCCAGATCGAGCCAGGCCTGGCGTGGGCGGGGCACGGACCAATCGACCGATGCGGCGGGGACGTAATCCGGGATTGGCTGGCCGGGCTGCCCGAGCGTCAGCGTGGCCGCCATGGGCCGGCTGTTGGATGGTGGCGCGGCCTTGCGGCTGCGGCCTTCGGCGAAGGATTGCCACAGGCGCGGCGCCAGTCGTGGGTTGCGAGCCAACAGGGACAATGTGCGGGCGATATGGCGGGCCTTGATGGCCTCGACCAGGCGCGCGAACTCCAAGCCATGGTGCAATTGCGCGCGCCGGGCGGCAAACGCCGCGGCAACCGGTGGCGGGAAGGGGCCCGACCGGCTGATCATGGCGTCCTGGCTATCGATCATCGCAGCCAGATCGGCAGTAGCGAGGCGATGGGAGATGGAGCCGCTGTGGCGGCGATAGAGATAATAGGGCTCGGGGACCAGGACCATCGCGGCGCCGGCCAGCAGCAGGCGCAGCATCAGGTCATAATCCTCGCCGATGCGCAGGCTTTCGTCGTAGCGCAGCGCCCCCAGCACCTCGGCGCGGATAAGGGGCTTGAGGTAGCCGAGCGGGGGGGAACCATCGACGCCGTCGCCGATCCATTGCTCGGGCGTGATGGCGAGTGGCGTGTCCTGGCCTGGTGCAAACAGCAGCGTGGGGGGCGAACCGTCTTCGTAGAAATGCAGCAGGTCATCCGCCACGATATCGGCATCGAAATAATGCGCGGCGGCCAACAGGCGCTCGAAGCGCTCGGGGTGAATTATGTCGTCGGCATCGACCACGGCGATCCACTGTCCCCGTGCAGCATCGAGGCCGCGATTGCGGCAGCGGGCGGGTCCGCCATTGGCCTCCGAGCGGATCAGGCGGACACGCGGATCGGAGCGGGTGAAGCGCTCGATCAGGTCCACGCTGTGATCGCCCGAAGCATCGTCGCAGACGATCAGTTCGAGATCGCCGAGGCTCTGGCGCAGCACGGATTGGATGGCGGGAATGAGTTTGTCGCCCGCCTGGTAATTGGCCATCACCACCGAAATCAGTGGCGCGGCAGTCGCTGCCGTTTCAGGGTCTATCGACGCCATGATGTCACCACTGGTTTTGCCGAGGCAGACGCCGCTAGGCGGCGTTGCCGAGCCGGTCGAGCTCAAGGAGCATGTCGTTCAGCTTGGCGATCTGGATATCGATCTGCCCGATCCGGGCTGTCGCCCGGGCCGCATTGGCTTCCGCCTCGCTGATGGATTTCTCGTCCGCATCGCTGCGCTCGCCATAGGCGCCCGAATTGTCGAGCAGGTTGGTGGCCAGGGCGTAGTGCATGTCGACGCGCCGCTGCAGGCCCTGCTTTTCGGTGTTGGCACTGGCAATGGCATCGGCAATGGCGCGACGGACTGTCATCAAGCGCTCCATATCGGTATTGGCGTCGCGGGCGGGATTGCGGGTGCGAAACAGTTTGGGGCGAAGGGAGAGTATGGATGCCATGATCGATCCTCAGCGGCTGCCGGTGCGGGCCACGACCACTCTGACGGTCTTGACCAGAATGATCAAATCGCCGGCGAAGGTCCATTCGCGCACATATTTGCTGTCGAGCCGGACGCGCTGGTCATAATCGACATCGCTGCGGCCGCTGACCTGCCAGAGGCCGGTGATGCCGGGCCGGGTCGCGGCGTAATCAGCAATCTCGGCGGCGTAGCGCACCACTTCGTCCTGCACGATCGGCCGGGGGCCGACAAGGCTCATGTCGCCGCGAATGACATTGATCAATTGCGGCAACTCATCGAGGCTGGTGATGCGCAGGAAACGGCCCAGCGGGGTGATGCGAGGGTCGTCGCGCAACTTCTGGGTGGCTTCCCACTCAGCGCGCGCGTGGGGGAACATTTCGAGGTGCCGGGCAAGCGCCTGCTGGGAATCTGTCACCATGGAACGGAACTTGAGGCAGCGGAACCGCTTGCCGTTGTGGCCGATCCGCTCATGGGAAAACAGGATGGGCCCGCGGTCGGTGGAAAACATGATGACGGCGATGAAGAAGATGGCCGGCAAGGCAAAGAAGAGCATGGCCGACGCGGCAACCACATCGAAGGCCCGTTTGGACACCCCTCCTTTCGGCACTTTCGTCTTGGATGACTGGCTCGATAGATCAAGTTCGGCATTTACGATCGACATGTCGCTATCTCACTGAATAGAGGTGATAAGTGGCCTTGGACTTCGCCTTTCGAACCATCGTTTGTTGGAACACGCGTACACCTTCGCGAATTCGAAGAATTCGCGTGCACAGCCGTTGCCAAATTTAATATATGTGGCGTAATTTCATAAATACGTCACATGCAACGACCGGAAAAAACACGCCGAGCAAATCCGCAACGCAAGGCGCAACACAGTATCCGGTTGCTGTCGCGTGAAGGGGACCATGATTGCCGGAAGGTGGCAACCCTCACGCTGCATAGCTGCAATGCGCTGGGATTGCCGCAAAATCGGCCGATTTTTGATTAAACCGCAGAAGCACGGCGCGTCGCGGTAATGATACCACCGGACGAAAACAGTCGTTTTCCAGTAGATAGGACCTCGACAGGGCCGCAGATGCGAATTCTACAGTCCAATCACCAAGACTGTGGTTCTTCTTATGAAGAACGAACTATAGCTGGAACAGGAACACGGCGCCGTTCCACAGCAGGTAGATACCTACCCAAGCGAGCGCTAGCACCAGGATGGCGACAACGCCCCAGGGCCATTTGAAGGTTGCGCGCTCCACGGGCAGCGGTGGGCTCGTCTTGTCGACGACCGGCTCGTCTGGCCCGTCCTTGCGCATGTTTGCCCTCCCCGGAGGCGTCGGTCCTGTTGCGGACCGTGCTCATATTATCGCGCGAAAATCTTAATACACGGCCATGCCCGGCCCGACATTTCAGACTTCGCCTGGAGCCGAACACGCGCGAACGGGAAAACGGTCACGAAACTTTGACAACCGAAATTCCAGCACGCCGACAAGTGTCGAAAACACGCGAGGCCTGCCAATTCGAGCGTCAATACAGTGTTGGCAAGGTGGGCACAATGCACGAGTGATCACATTTTTTAAGTCTGATGTAGAGCCGGGACAGAATAGGCAGGAATTATCAAATGATGTTTTTGCATTTTCCAATGCCGCTGCGGAACTAAAGTATAAATCCGGAAGATACAACTCCCATACAAGACAGAGAACGGGCCAAAATGGGGCATGCATGTGTCCAATTTTTAGGCACTTTGCTGCACATCAACTCTGCCTCAGACGCATCATAGCTATGCATTTCAAATGGGTATTTTAGATGGACTTGAACACCTTCCCGTGATGCCCTTTTGATGTTTCTTATGCTCAATCAGGAGTTTGCCGTGGTTAAGCGCGTCAGAACAGCAGTCTTTCCGGTCGCCGGGCTCGGAACCCGGTTCTTGCCGGCGACCAAAGCGATGCCCAAGGAGATGCTGACGGTCGTCGACCGTCCGCTCATTCAATATGCCGTGGACGAAGCCCGGGAGGCCGGGATCGATCACTTCGTCTTCATCACCGGCCGCAACAAAGGGGTCATCGAGGATCATTTCGATCGCCAGTTCGAACTGGAAAAGACCCTGGAGGCTCGCGGCAAAACCAAAGCCTTGAGCGAGCTGCGCAAGGACCTCCCATCAGCAGGCCGCACCAGCTTCACCCGGCAACAGGAGCCGCTGGGCCTGGGCCATGCCGTGTGGTGTGCCCGCGAGATCGTGGGGCGCGAGCCCTTCGCCCTGCTGCTGCCCGACATGCTGTTTCAGGCCAAGCATGGCGTGCTGAAGCAGATGATGGAAACCTATGAGGAAACCGGCGGCAATGTCATCGCCGTCGAGGAAGTGCCCCCGGCCGAGGTTTCGTCCTATGGTGTGGTGGCACGAGGCGAAGGTCCCGATTCAGGGTTTCAGGTGACCGGCATGGTGGAAAAGCCCAGGCGGGAGGATGCGCCATCCAATCTGATCATTTCGGGCCGCTATATCCTGCAGCCGGAAATCTTCACGCTGCTGGCCGATCAGCCCAAGGGCGCCGGTGGGGAAATCCAGCTCACCGACGCCATGCAGACGTTGATGACGCAACAGCCCTTCGTGGGGGTGCAGTATGAGGGCCAATCGTTCGACTGCGGCTCCAAGATCGGCTTTCTCACCGCCAATGTGGCCTATGCACTCGATCGCGACGATATCGCCGAGGACTTCTTCCTTGCGCTGAGCAAGCTGCAACTGGACACGGCGCTATCGGAAGGCTTTCGCAACGCCGCCGAATAATCCCTGAGCCTCAAAGCGAACGGCGCGCCCCATGATTGGGGCGCGCCGTTCGCTTGTGCGTTGATCGCGCGTTATCGCTGCGCCGGCTCGATTGTGTTCTCGACCTGATAATAGCGTTGATAGACACCGACGAAGCGCTCGACCCCGCCCGCCTCGCTGTAGTGGGGCAATTTCTTGAAATCGACCTTGTTGAGTACCACGCCCAGCACCTCGCCGGGAAGCTCCGGCTCCCGCTCAAGCAGCGAGCGGACCAGACGCCGCGGGGTCTTGCCCCATTCGGCGACCAGCACGAAACCATCGGTCCAGGGCAGCACCGACATGGCATCGATCACCGGGCCCAGTGGTGGCAGATCAACCACGACGTAATCGAATTCGTGGCGGCTCTCGGCGAGAAATGCCTGCATCGCCGGGGAGGACAGGAAATCGCTGGTGCTGCCGGCGGCGCCCGAGGCATTGGCCGGAACGGTCACGAGGCCGGTCTCCTCGTCGGTCTCGGCGACTTCCCGCCAGCTTTTACCCTGAGCGATGTGCATGAGGCCAAGCTCGGTCTCGCTGCCGATCAAGCGGCTGGCGCCGGGCTGGCGCAGGTCGGCATCGACCAGCAGCACCTTGGCTCCGCTGCCCGCCAGCATTTCGGCAAAGGAGACGGCAAACGTGGTCTTGCCTTCGCCGGGCAGCACCGAAACCACGCCGACCACCGTGCCGCCATCCTTGCGGGCCTTGCGCAAGGCGAGCCTGGTGGATTTCAGCGTTTCGAGGAACGGCGTGCTGGGGGCATTGGCGCCGCGCCCGGTGACTTGGTTGCGCAGGAAGCGGTGAATGCGGCTGGAGCGCTGTTTGTCGTCGCGCGTGCCCCGGCCCAGTTGAAGCTGGGGCAAATAGCCCAGGAAGCGGAGGCCCAGTACCTGGCTGACCTGGGCGCCGGTGCGGAACGCGCGCTCGCGCATCTCATTGATGGTGCCGAAGCCCAGCCCCATGAACAGGCCCGCAAGCAGGGCGGCGGCCAGGGCGATCAGCGTGCGCGGGCTCGCCGGCTCCTCGGGCAGCAGTGCCTCGGTGATCACGCGGACAGCCGGGATGGGGAAGGATTGCTGCTGGATGGATTCCTCATAGCGGCCGAGAAACGAGTTATAGAGCAGGCCGAGCGCCGTCGAGCGCTGCTGCAACTCGTTGAGCTTGACCTGCGCCTGGTCATCGCCGACCGCCTGCCCCTCGGTATCGATATCGCGGCGCAGCCCAACTTCCTGCTGCTCGGCAACCTGGAGCTGGGTCAGGTACTGTTCGTTCAGGCCCTGCAATTGCGCGAAAATCTGGGCGTTCAGAGCCGATTTTTCGGCATTGAGCGCGGCCAGTTGCGGGTGATCGGCGCCAAAGCTGGCGGTGACCTGGGCGATGCGGCTGACCAGGTTGGCGTATTGATTCTGCACCGTGGTGATTTCGGTACTAGCCGTTTCCGGCTGCACCAGCAGCGCGACATTGTTGGCGGCTGCATCGGGTCCAGCGGCGATTACCGCCTGCAGCTGGTTGGACTGGGCGCGAATGTGCGCCGTGGTCGCCTGCGCTTCGGCAAGCTGGTCCGACAAGGCCTCGATGCGCTTATTGCTGAGCGTGCGGTCCTGATCGACCGAGAGCCCGGTTTCCTGGCGGAACTGCTGGATCGCCAGATTGGCCTCACGCTGGCTGGCGCCGATCTCGGTCAGGCGCTGCTGCAGCCAATCGGCGGCGGCCTTGGTGGCGTCCAGATCGGCATTGAGCTGGTCCTGCACCACCGCATTGGCATAGGCGCGCGCGATGCGTTGCGCCAGTTCGGGGGAAGAGGCTTCATAGCTGATGCGGATGATCGAACTGCGGCTCATCCGATCGACCTGGATATTGGCGCGCAGCATGCCGGCGACCTCATCGAGGCTGGCCTGGGGAGGAGCTGCCTCGGCCACGGCATCGGGACCGATGAAGGGCGAGAGAAGCCCCCGGAACATGGCGCGCACCCGCCCGGTGAAGGATGGTGGCGGATTGAGGAATTCGGCATCGGTGGTGAGATGTTCAGCCTCGGCGACGGCCATGGCGATCCGGCTGGAGCGCAGCACCTCGATCTGATTGAGCACCTGCGACTCCAGATCGACTGCGCTCACGGGCGCCGCATTGCCGTCGACGACCTGCTCAAGATTCTTGTCGATGAGGATCTGGCCGGCAGAGACATAGCTGCGGGGCGCCAAAGCGAGGTAGAATATGGCCAGCGCCAGAGCGATGGCGACGCAAAGACCGATGACCCATGCCTGCCGCCGCAGCAGCGAGAAGATGCGGTCGAGGTCGATGAACTTGATGTCCGACGGTTGCGGCGCCATCGATTCAGGGTAGTGGCCTCGTTCAAGCATGGTTTGCCTCCCGGCATCAGGTCTAGCGGGTGGGATTGGGGCGCTCAGCGCAACTGGCTTTCGCCATAGTGGGCGGCCTGCCGGACACCCATGATGCCGCCAACCACTCCCAAGTGGAGCACGGCGCGCAACAGGTTCTTGCGCCGGTTAATGGGCGAAAATGCGGTCATGCCGGTCATGGCCATGCAATAGGCGGCCTTGGCGGCGGCGATTGCGACCGCTTTTGAACGTGCGCCATCGAGCAGCATGCCATGGGTCTGGCCCATGCGCAGGCGCCGCCGGATCAGCCAGCCCATCGCCGCGCGACTGGCAGGCACTGGCTCATAGACCAGCGCCTCGGGCGCTTGCGCGATGGTGCCGCCCAGCGCGGTCAGGCGGTGGAAATAATCGGTATCTTCGCCACCGGACTGGCCCAAAGCCAGATCGAAGCGCAGGCCGGCAAAGGGTTCGGCGCGCCGGATCAACACGTTACAGGTATAGCCGGTGCGGATCGCGCCATTGCTTACCACCGGCAGGGTGGAGTGGAAATCGCCGCGCACCATCCAGTCCGGCGTCGCCGGATCATAGACGGCGCGGACCGGCCCGAGAACGGCATCGGCGTCGGTGGTTTGGGCCTTCGTGAGTAGCTCGCTCAGCCATTGCGGGGAGACGGTTTCGTCGTCATCGATGAAGGCAATGTAATCGGCGCTCGCGGCGTCGAGGCAGGCATTGCGGGCAATGCAGATATTGGCGGCGGGGGCGTGAAGGTAGGTGATAGGCCAGGGAAATCCTTGCCGCGCTGTATCGACCAGATCACGGGCCGAAGCGGTGGTATCGTTGTCGGCGATGATGATGCGAAGGGTGACATCCTCGATCACCAAAGCCGCCACCGAGCGCAGCGTTTGCGCCAGGAAAGGCCGGCGGAAGGTGCAGATGCAGATATCGACACTCACCATGGGTGCCTCCTAGGCCGTGACGGGGCGGAAGGTCGCCCGGCGTGCCAGATGCAACCAGAAGCCCGACGACCAGGCCAAGTGCATGATCATGGCGGCGACGCCCACCAGCGGCGCCTGGGCGATCGGCAGGCCATACTCGGCAAAGTGCTGCCGCGCCGCGACGGCGCCGAGGACCAGGCAGGCCAGAACCCAGGCCAGCAGCGGGATGAGGAAAACCCAATGTATGATTGACAGCAGGGCCAGCAATACCGTCGGCAGGATCACCAGCGGCAGCATCTGGCGCAGGCGTGGGCGCATGCGATGTTTGAGGATATTGCGAGCGCGCCCGCCACCATAGCCGAAGTACTGCTTGAACAATCCAGAGGCGGTGGCGCGGGGGAAATAGGTCATGGCGGTGGCATCGGTCAGCCAGATGCGATAGCCGGCCTGACCCAGCCGATGGTCCAGCTCGGCGTCTTCGTTGAAGCGGAAGCTCTCGTCGTAGCCGCCGACGGCGCGATAGGCGGCAATCCGCATGAGGGCGTGATGGCCGTGATCGACCTGCTGGGCCGATTTGCCGGTGCGATGGGCCGAGCCGCCGGTGCCGACGAGGGAATTTTGTGCCGTGGCCACGGCACGCTGGAAGGTATTCTGGCCCACCGTGGTCATGGGCACCACGATGCTATCGACGCCCAGCCGCTCGGCCTCGGCCACCAGCACGCGGCAATAGTCGGCCGGATATTTGCCGTGTGCATCGATGCGGATGACGTAGTCGAGGTCGTCGCCATACTGGGCCACGGCCAGGTTCATGGCCGCACTCTGGATGCGCTTGGGATTGTGGACCAGCGTCACCCGCGGATTGGCTGCGGCGATCTTGCCGGCAATAGCCTGCGTCCCGTCTGTGCTGCCGCCATCGGCGACCACGATCTGCGCGTCCATCACCTCGGCTTCGAGCAAAAGATTTTGCAGCAGCGAGCCGATATGGCTAGCTTCATTGAGGGTGGGAACGACGATGAGGCAGCTCTTGCTCATGCGGCCTCCGTCAGCACTGCATTGGCCTGGGTCAGACCGGCAAGTTTACCGACCAGCGCGCGGCAATCACTGGCGTTGACCGCGAAGTGGTTGGGGTCGCGAGTGGCGACGGCGGCGGCGAGTTCCGCCAGCCGCTCCGGTGTGAGGCCGCCGAGCATGATGAGCAAGGTTTGCGGCTCGATGTCCGGCAGCACGATGCCGATCCCGTGCCGCTCGATGAAGGCGGCCGTCTCGGTGCCTGCCAGCGCCACCGGGATCGCGCCGTGCAGGCACCCCTCATAAATGCGGTTGGGCAGCAGCCATTGCGAGTTCTGGCCGGCTTCGAAAAAATCGATGGCCCATGCCAGGTGTACGTCCGAATAGATGGCCGCCAGATCGCCGGGATTGCGATAGGGGCCAGCAAAGCGCAAATGCGATTGGCCCGCCACAGACGCGTGAAAATCATCGAACTCAGTCAGCGCTGGGCGCCCGCGCAGCACCACCTCGACGTCCCCGGCCATGGCATCGGCTAGGCCGCCAAGGGCCTGTAAGGAGCGCGCGCAGCGCAGTGCGCCATACCAGCCGATACGCAAGGGACCGGTTGCCGGCGTTGAAAGCGCCGGATTGCGGCCACGCTCGCCGCCGTCCCAGATCACCTTATTTTCCACGATTTCGGCCGTGGGGCCGCCATGGATATCGAAATAATTACGCAGGAAGGCCGGTGAGCTGGTGAGCAGCAGCGCGGCCTGCCGGCTCCAGTGCTGCTCGGCGCCCCGCATGGCGCGGCCGACCGTATCGTCGCGCAGCATCAGGCGGTGGATGTCCAGGCACTCATAGACAATGGGCGGCGGGTTCGGCCAGAAGCTGCGCAACCGGCTGGCCAGAGCCAGCATTTCAAGGTTCCGCGCGATGATCACGTCAGGCCGCGTCAGCCGCGCCGCCCAGCGCGAAATCGAGGCCCGAGCCCTCACCGTTGCCCAGAGTCGCTGGGCGAACCGGGCGTCGAAGGTTTCATCGAGTTCGATATAGGCGCCGACATCGAGGGTGGGAACTTCGGTGCCGGCGCGGCGGAAGCCGGCCACGTCGATTTGCGCGCCGCCAAGACGCAACATATCGATGCGCCGCGCGACAGCGGCGTCCGCCAGATTGGGGACGAGATAAAGCACTTTCAGCAACGGCGCGTCTCCTGTCGCAAGCGGTGGCCTGGCTTGTTGCAGCGTGGAGCGGTTGCTCGCAATTGCTCGCGAACAGCGAGGCACCCTGCCCTCAGGGAACCTCGATATGTCATCGCGCAGAGTAGGGACTGATGCCGCCACAGGGTCAACCGGGCCCGGCGGGCAACTGGAATGCGGTCAGCGCATGCCTAAAAAATGGCTTAATCGTCGGGTCGCCGAGGGCCACGGCTCCCGGTTCGCCGCAGCCCGGTATGACATCGTCTATCCACAATTCGATACGGCGTTGTCGGAATCGTCCTGTCCTGCTCGTCGATAGTTTTGAGAGCCCAGGGGCCTCCGGCGGCGCGAATGTGCCGCTGCAACGCGACGAGAGGAGACTAAAATGGCTCGGACAAGCGCAGTTCTTATTGGCCGGCTCATCTTTGGATGCGTGTTTTTGATGGCCGCGACCTTCAAATTTACCGGCATGGAGACAACCGCAGGCTACATCGCCTCGATCGGCTTTCCCCTGCCGTTGGTATTTGCCTGGCTGGCAGCCTTTTTCGAATTGGCGCTGGTAGCAGCCTTCTTTACCGGCATCCTGTTTTCGCAGGCCGCGCTATTGGCGGGGCTTTACGTCATATTCCTGGCTTTTGCCTTTCACGGGCCGGCCACCTGGGGCGCCAGCCAGGTCGAATTCGGCTTCTTCGTCGATCATTTCAGCTTCCTCGCCGGTCTGTTGTTCGCAGCCGCGCATGGGCCGGGCGACAAGCTGGCGATCAAATGGCCCAGGTGAGCGGCAGACCAGCCGACAATTTGATGCCGGCGTTCCCTACAAGATCGAGGAAACCAGCAGCTGGGTATAGGGATGGCGGGCATCGTCCAGCACCTGATCGGTCAGGCCGCGCTCGATGACTTCGCCGTTGCGCATCACCATCAGGTGGTCGGCGAGGAGTCTCGCAACCGCAAGATCGTGGGTCACCACGATGGCTGCGATGCCCAGGTCCCGCACCAGGCCCCGCAGCAGATCCAGCAGCGTCGCCTGCACTGAAACATCGAGGCCCCCGGTGGGCTCATCCAGCAGCATGAGGCCGGGATGGGTGACGAGGCTTCGGGCAATCTGCACGCGCTTCTGCATCCCCCCGAAAGACGGCGCGGCAGGTCATCGATCCTGTCGGGCGCGATCTCCAGTTTTTCCAGCCAGTGGACCGCTGCCGATCGGAGGCTGCCGTAATGGCGGCCGCCGCCAATCATCAGCGCCTCGGCGATATTGCCCCCCACGGTGATGTTCAGGCGCAGCCCATCGCGGGGGTTCTGATGCACCAGCGAGAGCGCCCCCGGCAAAGCCTGCTCACGAATGGCTGGCTCCATGGCCAGGATGTCGGTCATCCCCAGTCCGGGCATATCGAGGAAGATCTCGCCCGCATCGGCCTCCATCTGCCCGGAAAGACACCGAAGCAAGGTGGATTTTCCCGATCCGCTTTCCCCCACAATGCCCAGCACTTCGCCCCGATGCAGGTCGAATGAAATATTGCTGCAGGCCGGCGTCTTGCCGAAGCGCTTGTTCAGATTGCGGACATCGAGGACGGGGCTTTGAGCGGTCATGGCGTGAGATTTTCTTGACGGCGTTCGGCGCAATAGGCGGTGTCCGAACAGATATAGGTGTGGCCACCCTGGTCATCGAGCAGCACCTCATCGAGATAGCTCTGGCTTGAGCCACACGCCGAACAGCTATGGGACCATTGCTGCACGGTGAATGGATGATCCTCGAAATCGAGGCTGCGCACGCTGGTGAAGGGGGGAATGGCGTAGATGCGGCGTTCGCGACCGGCCCCGAACAGGGCCAATGCCGGCGAGCGATCCAGCTTTGGATTGTCGAATTTAGGGATTGGGGAGGGCGACGCCAGATAGCGATCATGGACCCGCACGGGATAGTTGCGGGCGGTCGCGATATGGCCGTAGCGGGCGATATCCTCATAGAGGCTGACATACATCAGCCCGTAATTGGCCGCGGCGTGCATTTTGCGCGCCATGGTTTCGCGCGGCACCATGCGGCGCAGCGGTTCGGGCTGGGGCACCTGGAAAACCAGGATCTGGTCCTCGGTCAGCCGCTTTTCCGGAATGCGGTGGCGTGTCTGGATGATGGTGGCGTCGCCGGTTTTTTCGGTCGTCGCCACGCCGGATACCTTGGCAAGGAAACTGCGAATGGAGATGGCGTTGGTGGTGTCGTCCGCGCCCTGATCGATGACCTTGATCACATCGGACTTGCCAAGAATGGCTGCGCTCACTTGCAGGCCGCCGGTGCCCCAGCCGGGCGGCAGCGGCATTTCGCGGCTGCCGAACGGAACCTGATAGCCCGGAATGGCCACCGCCTTGAGGATCGACCGGCGGATCATGCGCTTGGTCTGCTCGTCCAGATAGGCAAAGCTGTAGGCGGCGTCGTCCTCAAGATCCAGATCACTCAGCATTGGCGGGCTCCCCCGTTTGTGGGAGGTGGTCCGGCCCGGTTGCGTATTTGACCGCATGGGCCGTGCGCAATTGGACCAGCAGCTGAGTTTCGGCCTGGAAATCGACATAGTGCGGCAGCTTCAAATGCTGCACCATGCCCGAGGCCTCCACATTGTCGGAGTGGTAGAGAACGAATTCCTCGTCCTGAACCGGATGCTTGGCTTCCTCGCCAAACTCAGCCGATCGCAAGGCACGATCGACGACCGCCATCGACAGCGCCTTGCGCTCGCCATGGCCGAAGACCAGCCCGTAGCCGCGCGTGTAACTGGGCACGCGCTCGGCGCTCCCGGCATCGGGATGAAGGGTCCGGCACTCGGTGACACGCAGGGTTCCCATGCCCACCGCGATGCCGATTTCGGGGATATCCATCACCACGCTCACATCGCCGTGACGCATTTCACCCACCAGGGGGTGATTGCCGCCACGCCCGCGCATAGAGGAATAGCAAAGCCCCATCAGGAACCCCTCGTCGCCGCGCGACAGGTTTTGCAGGCGCTGGTCGCGGCCGGCGGGAAACGACAACGGCTCACGCGTCAGATCGGCCACCTTGGCGTCATCCTCGGGAAGCTCGTTCTCGATGATATCGGTCTGGGCGAGTGAGCCGGCATCGCGCCCCAGGCGGGCGGCCTGGACCAGAACCTCATCGGTTGGTGGGTTGGCTGGCAAATCGCCGGTCTCGTCGTCGTTTTCGTCCAGCAGGCTGAAGTCGAGCAGGCGATGGGTATAATCGTAGGTGGGGCCAAGAAGCTGGCCGCCCGGCAGGTCTTTATGCGTGGTGGAAATCCGGCGGCGCACCGTCATCGCGGCGGTATCGACGGCCTTGGTATAGCCGAAGCGCGGCAAGGTGGTGCGGAAAGCCCGCAGCAGGAAGACCGCCTCGATCAGATCGCCCTCGGCCTGTTTTATGGCGAGCGCTGCAAGCATTGGGTCGTAGAGCGCGCCCTCGCTCATGACGCGGTCCACCGCCAGCGAAAGCTGTTCGCGGATTTGGGGCACGGTGAGGTTGGCGACCGAGCGGTCCCCTCGCCTGCGTTTGGCGAGAAGCCTGTGCGATGCTTCGATCGCCTTCTCGCCGCCTTTAATCGCAGTGACCATTAGAGACGAACTTTCGTGGTGCGCGGCAGGCCCATGATGGACTGGGCGTCCGCCATGAAGATATCGATGCCGAGCGGATAACGGGCGGAATTGGCGGCCCAGGTGGGCCAGAACCAGGCGGGCAGGCCGGCGGGCGCGACCGAGATGCTGGTCTCGATCCCCGGCCCTTCAAGGGTAACCGTCGGGCCTTGCATCAATGATGGGATCTGCATGATGAGCGTGGTGGAACGATCGGGGTAAGCAGCCTCGCCAACGGCGAAAGCCGTCAGCGGTGGCATCTGCGCGGCATCGGTGATGAGCGCGAAAACCGCCTTTAGGCGGCTCGCCGGCAAGAGGGGCGCCGGTGTGATAATGGATATAGCGGAGTGCCTCGGGCGTGGCGGAAGCCGCATCCAGCCAGAGTGGGCTTGAGGCATCGAGAAGCGTCAACACGGCGGCGGTCGGCAGGGCCTTGCAATGGCGGCGGTGGCGCCGCCGGCATGGGGATTTGCAGGAGCGTGCCGGGGCGCGACAGAGCTTTCAGCAAGCCCCGGAAAGCGCCTTGGCTTTGATGCACGGGATCGGCGAAGTGAGGCGAAACGGCATTCATCGCTTACTCTCCTCGCTGCTCAGCATGAAAAAATCGACCTTGCTGTCATAGGCCTGGGCGATGATCGCCACCCTTCGGGCTTCGGCGGCCTGGGCCAGCGCATCGATATGGGTGGCAATCGCAGTGGTTTCCGAGGCGATTTCACGCTGCATGAGCGCATCGAACAGGGCGGCGAGCGCGGCATGCCGCTTGCCGCGTCCGGTGACGTAGCTGACGCCGATTTCCCCGGTGTCGAGTTGCACCGAGCAGCGCGTCACCGTGACCTCGCCCATATTGAACAGGGCCCCGGTGCCGCTGGCCCTTCCGCGGACCATGGCGGCGCCATGCTCCGGGCGGCGAATCCAAGTGAATTCCGGCTGCGCGATGGCGCCCCAATGTTCACCCAGCTCGGTCGCCGAGGATTGGGCCAACAGGGTCATCCATGCCGCGCGCGAATATGAGGCGGTTTGCATGTCCGGTGTCTGCCCGTCGCTCACAAAACCGCCCGGCCAAGTACCCAGGTGCCGCCAACCACGGGCACACCGGCGCGGTCACGCACGCGGATGAGATCGGCGCGCCGGCCGATGGCGATCTCGCCCCGGTCCGTGAACCCGAACAATTCGGCCGGACGCTTGGTGCCCATGACGACCGCCCGCGGCAGATCCAGCCCGGCCGGCGAGCGGGTCAAGGCCCACAGCGCATGCAGAAGGCTGGCGGGAATGTAATCGGAGCAGACGACATCGACGAGGCCCTTGGCGGCCAGTGCGCTGCCCGAAACATTGTCGATATGGGAGCGGCCAGCCACGATATTGGGCCCGCCGGCAATGACGGCCATGCCCGCATCGTGCGCGGCCTGCGCCGCTTCCATCGAAATAGGAAATTCGGAAATGGTCATGCCGAAAGCCTCGGCCTCGGCGATATGGTCGATCCGGGTATCGTCATGGCTGGCCAGCGGCAGGCCGCGCTCCCGGCACAGTTCCACGATGCGGGCTCGGTTGTTCTCGTTGCTGGCTTTGCTCGACGATGCAAGCGCGATTTCGCTCTGGATGGCTTCCTCGGGCATCTTCTTGCGGCGCGAGGCGCGTTCGAAGCGGTCGACGTCCCGGCTCGGGCTATCGTCCATAATGGTGACGAAGCGCAGCAGGGGATCGTCGAGATAGGGGTCGAGCAGATCGAGCAGTTTTTCCTCGCGCGCATCGCAGCGCAGATGCAGGAAATGATCGACGCGCAGCAGGCCTTGCTGGCGGGCTTGCTGCAGCCCCTCGATCATCAGCGGCAGCAGGGCGCGACGATGGGGATTGCCCACTGCCCCGACGACCAGGGAGTCAAAGACCGTGGTCGTGCCGCCCGCGCAGACGATGATGTCGTGGGTGGTTGCGGCATTGACCGAATTCCAGAACATGCCGGGGCGCGGCATCGACTGCTTTTCGAGGTGATCGGTATGGACGTCGACAAGGCCCGGCAGCAGGTAATCGCCTTCCAGATCGATGGCCGAGGCGAGCGCGGTAGTGCCCGGATCGATATCGGAAATCATGCCATCGAGAACGCGCACCGTTCCCTTGATGACCTCATGCTCCAGCACGATGGCCGCGTTGGTGAAGATCAGATCGCCGGGCCGATCGGCCTGCTGGTCCTGCCGTGAGGGGGATACAATTTCATTGAGGTCAGTCATCAAGATCTCGCTGCCTGTCTGCTAGAGCGGCGACATTTGGCGCTTCGATGTGATGTTTGGACGACGCTGGGATGACGATTGCGCCACGAAATCTGTAACAGTACCCGATTGGTACGGGGATCAGCCGTGCCGCTTGTACATGACTGATCACGCTGCTAATCGCGCCTTCAGCCAATGGTGGGATAGAGAAAATGAGCGAAACGGATGTCTCCCGGCCCGAACCCGCAGGTGAAAGCCGCAGCGCCATGTTCCTGTGGCAGCAGGTCGTCGATATCCTGCACAAGGACATCAGCTCGGGGCTTTATGGCTTCGGCACTCAATTGCCCACCGAGCTGGAACTGGCTGAAACCTTCAAGGTCCACCGCAATACCGTACGCCATGCGCTCAAGGTGTTGCGCGAGCGCGGCCTGATCCGGATCGAGCAGGGGCGCGGCAGCTTCGTGCAGGAGCGGGTCGTGCATCACCATCTCGGCCCCAAAACCCGGATGACAGCGGCGCTGCGCGATATCGACAGAGTCGGCGAGCGCCGTTTTCTCGATACTGCCCGCGTGCGGGTGAATGCGCAGATCGCGGAAACGCTCAAGGTGCCGCGAAGCCAGTTCGCCCGGAAGGTGGAAACCGTGACGATGGTGGATGGGGTCGCGGTCTCGGTGTCGTCGCGCTATTTTCCTCTGCCTCGGTTTATCGGCATCGAGAAGCTCATTCAGCAAACCGGCTCGATAACCTCATCCTGGGCTCAATATGGCGTCACCGATTATCGGCGCCATGAAGCGCGCATCACCGCGATCCCGCTGTCGAATGCCGATGCCGAAATCCTGGGCCAACCGCCGCGCCGCCCCACGATCCTGCTGACCAATATCAATGTGGACATGGCGGGCGTGCCCATCATGGTTTCCTATACGCGGGTGTCTCCGCAACACGTCGAACTCGTCGTCCGGTTCTAGGAACCGATGCCACTCTAACCGGGTACGAATGGCCCGGTTGTCCTGATTTTGTCAGATGCCCGTCACCACACCAACATGCGGCTGTCACCGTGCGGGGGTTTGTTGCCGCCATCTGCAAAGCCTTCAAGTCCTACGACTTCAGGAGAGTGATTGACCATGTTCCTACGTAAAATTGCATTGGCTACGAGCCTGATAGTGGCCGGGCTGCTCACCACCGTCACGGTCGCCAGCGCCGAGACGATCCGCTTCGCCGCCACCGATATCAATGGTCTGGAAGAGCTGCAGCGCCAGTATGGTCCGTTCATCGACACCCTGTCCAAGGCGATGGGCGTCGATATCGAGTTCTACCCCGTCAACAACCGTACGGTTGCAGCCGAGGCGATGCGCGGCAAGCAGCTCGATTTCGTGCTGACCGGGCCGTCCGAATATGTGGTCTATCAGAGCCGCGTGAAGCTGACGCCGGTGGTTGCGCTGTCGCGCCCCGATTATTTCTCAGTCCTCGTCGTGCGCCGCGATAGCGGCATCAACACCGTGGCCGACCTGAAGGGCAAGCGCATCGCCTTCAACGATATCGCCTCCACCTCCGGCCATATCGGACCGTCCCTGGTGCTGGCTGCTGCCGGTATCGATCCGGTCAAGGACATCCAGGGCCTCAACCTGGACAGCGCCCTTGGCTATGAAGGCCTCAAGCGTGGCGATGTGGAAGCCTGGGCCACCAGCCAGACCTCCTATATGCGCATGCGCGACGCCGATGAAGACGTTCAGGTCGGTGACTTCAAAGTCGTCGGCCGCGGCCCCGATCTGCCCGATGACGTCATCGTCGCTGCCGGTCATGTTGACCCCGCAATGGTCGAGCGCTTCCGTGCCGCCTTTGCCGATCCCGAAACCGCCAAGGCCCTGCGCGAAGCCCTGTCCTTCTCCGAAGAAGGCCATGACCGCTACAACCTGTCGAGCTTCATCACCGACGTGAAGGACAGCGAATACGACTATATGCGCCAGGGCTACATCGCCATCGGACAGCCCCAGTTCGCCAAGCCGGCGGCGGAATGATCGGTGAATACCATCCTCCTGGATAAGCCCGAGACGCTTGCGCCACCGGTTCGCAGAACCGATCCGATCGACCTGACCGTCAAGGATCTGGTCAAGACTTTCGGTTCGCGCCAGATCCTGAATGGCGTCAGCTTCTCGGTCGTCCAAAGCTGCGTTGTCGCCCTTATCGGCGCCAACGGAGCCGGCAAGTCCACCTTGCTGCGGTGTTGCGTGCGTCTGACCGAGCCGGATTCCGGCTCGGTCAACATCCTGGGCACGCAGCTCGTCGGCGCGAAACGCTCCAGCCTTAATGGCATCCGTGCCCAGATCGGCTTCGTGTTCCAGAAGCACAATCTGTCCGGGCGCCTTTCGGCCCTGAGCAATGTCGTGCATGGCGTGCAATCGCGCTCCAGCGGTCCGCGCACCTGGCACCAGGCTCTCGCCCCCCGCCACGTCCGGGAGGAAGCCATGGACATGCTGGAGCTGGTGGGTCTGGCGGATCGCGCGGCCAGCCGCGTGGACCAGCTATCGGGCGGGCAATCCCAGAGGATTGCCATTGCCCGTGCCCTGATGCAGCGGCCCAAGATCATCTTTGCCGATGAGCCGGTCGCCAGCCTTGATCCCACCGCCGGGGTCGAAGTCATGGACCTGCTGATCCGGCTGGCCCGGACGCGCGGCGTCACGGTGGTGTTCACCACGCACAGCATCCGGCACGCACTCGACTATTCAGACCGGATCATCGGCCTGAAGGACGGCTCGATCACCATGGATGGCCCGCCCGCGGACTATAGCGCGGAAACCCTGAGAACATTTTATGACTGACGTCAGCTCCAAGCGCCACGAGGCTCCGGCCCGCATCAACCGCCCGACGACGCTGCAATTCCTGGCGATGGTCGTGATCGTGGCTGTCCTCGTGGTCTCGTTCCAGAATTCCAAGTTCTCGGTGCCGCGTTTGATCGAGGGCATGCCCAATATGTGGTCGCTGATCAGCGACATGTTCCCGCCCGATATCAGCAACCTGGCCTCGGTCCTGGCCAGGCTTGCCGAGACATTCGAGATGGCGTTCGTGGCCACCTTCGTCGGTGTTCTGCTGAGCCTGCCCGTAGCGATATTGGCGACGCGTACGCATTCGCCCAACCGGGCCGTCTATTTCCTGGCCCGCACCATCGTATCGCTGTTCCGCACCATCCCAGATCTGATCTGGGCCCTGATCTTCGTGGTCGCCGTCGGCCTCGGACCGTTCGCGGGCACGCTGGCCCTCATCATCGATACGGTGGGCTATTGCAGCCGCTTCTTTGCCGAAGCGATGGAAGAAGCCGACGAAGGGCCACAGGAAGCCCTGCGGGCCCTGGGGGCATCGCGCCTGGATATCATCGGCTCGGCAGTGCTGCCCGCGGCGATGCCTTCGATCATTGCAACGAGCCTGTTCAACCTGGAAAAAGCCACGCGCGCCTCGGTAGTGCTTGGCATTGTCGGTGCCGGCGGCATCGGGATGGAGCTGCAGGTCGCGTTGAGCCTTTTCAACTATGCCCAGGCCATGACGATCATCCTGTCGATCTTCATATTGGTCGTAGGGGTGGAATATGTCGGCGGCCAGCTGCGCAAGCGGATCATCAAGGGAAACTAGGGTCGTCCGCGATCAGATGTCCTCGCGCCTCCGGGCGCGAGGTTTTCGTTTTGAGGGGTTTGTAAGCGGCTGCGGGGGCAAATCGTCCCGGCGGGGTGATTTTAGCGCGCAACGCCATGAGAGCTACGCTCGGATGACGGGATGGGTGTGCTTTAGCCCCAATCCATCGGCTCTTGCCCTTCCCTCCCCCTTGGGGGAGGGACCGAGGGAGGGGGTCGGTTCGTGGCCCATTGATGGACCTCCGCCCCCAACCCCTCCCCTCAAGGGGGAGGGGAGCCGATTGGGGCTTCCACAATTCGCGGCAAATCTCAACACCGATTCAGCCCCGGCGTAGGCGCTGGGGCATTAGCCCCCTATTAACCGCAATAAAGCAAACTTGAAGAGGTCGTATCGGCCAGTCATTCAGGGACTGCTTTCGCATCGTATTGCCGGGAAGAATTGTCGCCAATTCAAACGTTGCAGAACCACCCAAAAACACAGATCGAAAGCAATACTTAAAGCCGTTGGTAAAAGGCGTAAAAATGAGCAAGGGGATATCTTCAGCGGCGCTAACCTCGCTCAGGTTTTATTCCGTTCGCCGGTTTCCTCTATTTCGGTGCCGGCCGTTCGAAGACCAACCTGGCCGGCGTCATACTCACCGGCAACACCGATCCGCGCTGGGGCGGGATCGGTGCCGGCGGCAGCTATAGCTGGGAGGACGAAGCCTATACGCTGCATGGCGAAGTCGCGCTCAATACCTGCCTCGACCATTTCGGCGGCAGCTATGACGCCACGGGCACCGCGGGGGTCAGGGTCAGGTACTGACCTTTGGCAGGGATTGACGGGTGGCCGAGGCGCGGTTCAGTTCGGCGATGGTGGAAGGGGGCAATATTGAATTTCGCAGATTTCTATGATGCCGAGCTTGCTCTGCACAACGCGCATTTCCGGGCCGCCGCCGCGGTTGGGCGATCTGATCGTGTGCTCGATATCGGTTGCGGCGCCGGGCAAACCACACGCGACGCCGCCCGCGCCGCTGCAACGGGACGGGCGCACGGCATCGACCTGTCCATCGCCATGCTGGAAATTGCCCGCCGACGCGGCGCCGAGGAAGGGTTGCCCAATGCCACATTCGAAGTGGCGGATGCACAGACCCATGGCTTCGCGGAAGCAGGGTTCGACCTTTGCATCAGCCGATTTGGCGTCATGTTCTTCGCCGACCCGGCGGCGGCTTTCACCAATATCGCCAAGGCGGTAAGGCCGGGTGGGCGTTTCGCCTTCATGGTCTGGCAGGGCCGGGACCACAATGAGTGGGCGACAGCGATACAGGCGGCGCTTGACCCCGATTCAACTGCTCCGGTCGCGGCGGGCAAAGCCTTTTCGCTGAGTGATCCCTCGGTGACCTCCGGGCTGCTGGAAGCGGCCGGGTTCACGGCCATCGCGTTTCGTGAAGTTAACGAGCCCGTGTTCTACGGCTCGGATCCAGAGACGGCATTGGCGACTGTTGCTAGCTTTGAAAATGTCGCCAAGGCTCTCAACCCTCCCGCCGCGACAGCCGGGATACGGGCTCGGCTGTTCGACATGCTGGAGGCGCATCAGACCCGACACGGGGTTCAGTTCGAGTCGCGCGCATGGATGATCACCGGCCGCCGGCAGGGCGACAGGTAAACGGCACTGGCAAAACTACAGCGGCGGAAGCGCTGCAACGCCGCCGTAGATGTGTCGAAAATTTACTTTTTTCCCGCCCATTCAGCCTCCAATGCCTGGTACAGCGCCTTGAGCCAGATGGCGACTGCGACAGCGCCGCCATCGGGAATGCCGAGCGTGCGGTTGCCGAGATAGCTGGCGCGGCCCAACATCGGCAGGAGGTCTGCGGTTGCCTGTGCGTGCTTCTCGGCTGCATCGGCCGCGGCCTTGAGCATCGCCGCGCCATTGGCGCCGCCCGCCATGGCAGCTTTCCAGGCCTGGGCCGCTGGGTAAAGGGCATCGAGCATGGTGCGGTCGCCCGGCTTGGCGCCGCCGAGTTCGCCGATCGAGGCGACAGCTGCCTCGAAGGCGGCAAGCCAATCGGCCGCAGCGGGCGTTGGATTGTCTTTAAGAACGGCGCCGGCCCGCATCAGGGCGGTGGCATAGAAGGGGCCGGAACTGCCGGCGATAGCGCGGCGCAGGCTGTTGCCGAGCGAGACGAACAGCACCTGTGGCGTGGCAAAACTTTGCGGCGGCAGAGCGCGGATGGCATCGGCACCGCGGGCCATGCTGGCGCCGAGATCGCCATCGCCGGCCTTGCTGTCGAGATCGGTCAAATGCTCTTCGGCCTCCTGCAGCGCGCCTGCGACTGCATAGAGCGCGGTGCGCATCAGCTCGGAAAGCGGACCCGCTGGCTGGATTGGCAATGCGGGTTCGGCGACATTACCATCCACCAGGGCACGCTGGGCGGGAATGGCACCATCGATGGTCCAGGCTGAGGCCTTGGTTGGAGCGGCGAACAGAGCCTCACGTTCGGCGTCGAGCGGCAATAGCGAAATCGAGCAACCGGGCATTTCCAGCGCGGTCATGTAATTGCCGGCCCAGGCGCGGATCACGCCGAAGCCCCTGCCCCGCAGAGTGGCGAGGGCATGGCGGGTGACGATGGCCAGTTCCATCTGCGTGGTCGCGCCCAGGCCATTGACGAGCATGGCGAGCTTGGCGCCAGCGGGGAGATCGAGTTCGGCCAGCATTGTATCGAGGATCGTATCGACGATCTCGTCGGCGGGCTTGATGGCAGTGCGCTCGATGCCCTTTTCGCCGTGGATACCCAGGCCGAGTTCGATCTCGTCATCACCAAGCGAAAAGCCGGGCTTGCCGGCGGCCGGCACCGTGCAGGAGCCAAGACCCACACCCATAGAGCCAAGATCGGCGGTGGCGCGGCGGGCGATGTCGACGACTTCGGCCAATGGCTTGCCCTGCAAGGCGGCGGCGCCAGCCAGCTTGTGGATGAGCACCGTGCCGGCGATACCGCGGCGGCGTGCCTTGGGCACGATATCGCGCAGCGCAACGTCGTCGGCGACCACGACGATCTCGGTGGGAATACCCTCCTGGCGGGCCAGTTCGGCGGCGAGGCCGAAATTCAGCCGGTCGCCGGTATAATTCTTGACCACGAGGAGCGCCCCGGCCGGGCCAGCGACGGCGCGGATGGCGGCCAGGACAGCATCCGTGCTGGGCGAGGTGAAGACGTCGCCGACGACGGCCGCCGATAACATCCCCTCCCCCACATAGCCGGCATGAGCGGGTTCATGACCGGCCCCGCCGCCCGAAATGATGGCAACGAGGCGCCGGGCCGAAGGGGGCACGTTCCTGCGCACCACGACGTTCTCGTCGCGCATCAGCGCAAGATCGGAGGACAGATCGACTACCCCCTCCAGCATTTCACGGACGACGAGGCGGGGGGCGTTGATCAGCTTTTTCATCGTCTATTCCTAAGCGGCACGAGCGAGAATGGCGCGAACGTCAGCACCATGGATAGAGCTGGTTTCGCCCAATGGAAACTGGCCTGCCTGCTCGATATGGGTCACGATGTCCTCGGCGACGATAACAGCATTCTCGGCCTGCGAGATACGCGTTGGGCAACCCATGCGCGCGAACCAGGTTTCGGTCGCGGCGATGCCGGCTTCAGCGGCCAGCACATCGTTGGCCTCCTCGATCTTCCAGATCCGGCGGGCATAGCGCGCCAGCATGGGCAGCTTGGCCTTCATCTGATGGCGCAGCACGCTCGGCATGACCATGGACAGGGTGCGGGCGTGATCGATGTCATAAAGAGCCGTAATGGCGTGGCCGATCATATGGGTCGACCAATCCTGTGGCACGCCCGAGCCAATCAGGCCATTGAGCGCCTGGTTGGCAGCCCACATTATGTTTTCGCGGGCTTCAGCGGTATTTTCGCTGACCAATCTGGGCCCCCACTCGATCAGCACATCGAGAAGGGCTTCGCTGAAACCGAACTGCACTGGCGTGTTCACCGGCAGCGTCAGATATTGTTCGAGCACATGGGTGAACGCATCGACGGCGCCGTTTTCGAGCTGGCGGCGGCTGAGAGTGCGCATGGTGGATGGATCGAGGATCGCAAAACGCGGCCGGGCTGCGGCATGGGAGAATGGCAGCTTCAAATGCTTTGCGGCATGGGTGATGACCGAAACCGGATTGCTCTCGGACCCCGTCGCCGGAAGGGTGACGATAGCACCCACCGGCAGGACCATCTTGGGCTGGTTGCCCGCCATCAGGTATTCCCAGGGATCACTGACCTCCAGGGGGATGATCGCGGCCAGGAACTTTGCCGCATCGATAACCGATCCGCCACCGACGCCCAGCACGAAGGTACAGCCCGCATTGCGGGCAATCTGGCGGGCCTTTAGCAGGGTTTCATAGACCGGATTGACCTCGACGCCGCCAAATTCGACTATGTCGCGGCCAACGAGGCCGGTCTTGGCTGCGTCATAGACGCCATTCCTCTTGATGCTGCCGCCGCCATAGAGCAGCAGTACCTTCGTGCCCGCCGGGATGAGGGTTGGAAGGGCCTCGATCTGGCCCTCGCCGAACAGGATTTCGGTGGGATTGTGCAGACGAAACGTGACCATTGCCATCAACCTTGAAACCCAACGGGGCGTTCGGGCGGCACGGGGTAGTCGGCACGGTTGGTGACCATGCCCTTGCGGACCGAATAATCCCAGCGCACCGGGGAGAAGAAATCCAGCACGCCGCCCGGCGTGCCGTTGGAAACCAGCTGGATGGTATGGATATCGGGTGGCTTGGCCACGGCGATGCCGGGCGTCGAGATAGTAACATGCTCGTCGGGCAGCCATTTCGTCCCGTCCGGGCCCCAGGCGCGCCGCATATGATAGACATGGGTGCCCGAATGGACCAGAGACGCCTGCTCGAAGTCCTCATGGTTGTGCGGGCTCAGCCCGGTGTCGGGCTTGGCCTGCGAGACCGCCGGGAAGCCATAGCCAAAATTGGTCATCGCCGTGCGATGCACATAGCATTGCGGCGTTCCGGCGGGTTGGGCGAACAGGTCATAGACGAAAATGCGATAGCCGCCGACCGGTTCGGGCCACAGTTCCACCGGCGCGACCTGCGGCAAAGGTGTTTCATATTCGCTGTTGTTGGGGCAGCGCTCCAGCAGATCCCCGGACAGGCTGGTAAATCCGAGCCAGACATGGCCGTCCTCAAGCAATTCAACGGCGCTGTCGCCCGGCGGCAGGATTACCACCGATCCGGCAGGCACATCGCGGGATTGCCCGCCGGCGGTTACGCGCACCGGATGGAACAAGGGCCAGACGAAATACTCATCCGGATTGCTTTGGCGCACGAACTTGGCGCCCGCCGCGCCCGCCATATAGAGGCAGATCATGTTCTGGGTCCGGTGGAACCAGAACTGGCCTCCATTGTGGGTTTCGTCGGGGCCGTCCTCATAGAGGCGGCGATAGGTTCCAATCAGACCTTGCGTTGATGGCATCTGTCTTGCTCCCCTTCGGCCGGCATCACGGCCGGACCATGCTTGTGCTGTATCTGGCGTTCCCGCCAATCTCGTTCAGTGCGCCGGCGGAATGATGCGATAGTCGAGCGTCCAGGCGCCGACATGCCGCTTCCACAGGGCGGGCCCCTGCGACCACGGCCCCCATGCCGCGACCTCCTCGTCGGTAGCATCCTTGAAACCCACACCTTCATAGAGCACGAAATAGCGCGGGCATCCGGGATTGGGGTGCAGCGAGCAATGCTCCAGCGTCCAGCGCGTCGCGCGGGTCCAGCCACGGCGCTGCATCGCTTCAGGAACATGAACCTCGGTGTAGAACTGGTTCCAATCGGCAATTTCATCGGCGGTCGCGTCGTCGGGCGGGCTGAGCGAAAGTAGACGGGCGCGATCAGGCCGGACGCTGGGCACGCCGGTATCCGATATCTTGCGCCAGCTCATATTCCACATCGACTCATGTACCCCCGCCAATGGTTCGAGCGCATCCCCCTGGGGCAGTTCGGCGGGCGCGGGCGGCGCATCGAACTCGCAGATCGACAAATAATCGGGGCCAAACGAGCGACGCGGCGATTGCACCAGCTTTTCCAGCCGGTGCGCGAAAGTGGCGCCGCCGGCCGCCGTCAGTGCGGGCAATTGGGCGCTATCGAGATGATGCCGATAGGCCGCGTGCTGGCTATCGGTGGCGCCAAGCAAATTGGTGCCGATCCAGTGCATCGTCGCACCCGAGAAGAGATTTGCCATCAAGCGCCCCTGCCATTGCCGGTCTGGTGCCAGCATGAATATCCGAAATTGGCCGAGCGCCCGAAGAGCGCCCGGCCCACAAGTGTCACCTACCAGTCAGGTCCGACCTCACTAGCAACTCTTCCATGCGTGCAGGAAGGTCGTGGTGTTGCCGAAATAGGAGATGTCGTGCAGGCAGGGGTTATAGACGATATAGGTGGGAGCCGCGATCACCGGCAGCACGAAGGCTTGCGCCGCCAACTGCTTGAAGATCGTGTTCCAGTCTTCCTGCAGCTCATCGCCGGAGTGTCCGAGCGACGCGTTGAAGGCATTGGTGACGATGGGATCGTCCACCTGTCCATGCTGGTCGAGCGGCTGCTGGGGCGTGATGTATTTGGCAAAGAGCCGCGGATCAGGCACGCCACCGGTATTGACCAGATAGGCCTGGTAGGTGCCGTTCTGCAGGATCGCCGTATATTGTGCCGGCGGCGGCAGATAGACCTCGGCCTCGATGCCGCATTCAGCCCACAGCTGCTGCACCGCAGTGGTGATGGTCTTGCTGATATCGCTGGTCAGGGTGAACTTCAGGCCGCCCAGCTCCGCTACCAGCGCCTTGGCCTTCTCCGGATCGTAGCCATAGGGGTTCATGGCTTGGCCCGCGGCGATGCTTGGCTCGCCGGTCGTCGGGTCCTTGGGATAGAAGTCCATGCCGCCGATCGGACCGCCCCAGATATAGGTCGGCTCGGCAAAGCCCTGCAGCGTGTTTTCCGCGATCGGCGCCCGGTCGGTGCAGTAGTAGAGCGCCTGGCGGGCACGAATATCATCGAAGGGCGGGGTCGGCGTGAAATCGACGAAGGCAAAGCTGGCGCCGACACCCTCGGTATGAGCCAGGTCTGGATTGTCCAGGGCCTGCTTGATGATTTCGGGATCATAGGCGAATACGCCGACACCCGGCAGCAGGTCGACCTGGCCGCTCACCAGGTTCTGGTAATTGGCGGTCGGATCGGTGCCGGTCAGCACCTCGCTGATGGTATCGAGATAAACATGTTCGGCGTCCCAGTAGTCCGGGTTTTTCTTGAGGACGATGGACTGGTTGGGAACGTGGGTTTCGACGGTATAGGCGCCGGCGCCAACCGGGAACATATCGAAAGCATCGCGTCCCAGCGCCTTGAACGCGGTCGGAGAAGCAACCAAGCCCACCGCCTGCGAGGCCAAAGCCGCGACGAAAGTCGTGTTCGGCCCCTCGAAAGTGACCTCGACCGTCAACTCGTCGAGGGCCTTCACCGATTTGACGCCATGCAGAAAAATGGATGCCTTGGAGGACGGCATCATGTCAAATTCTGGACCCCACAGCCAGACGATGGCGTCGGCGTTCAACGGAGTGCCGTCCGTGAACTTGACGCCTTCGCGCAGCGTGATGGTCAAGACCGTATTGTCGCTGTTGTATTGGTAGCCGGTCGCCAGGTCCGGGATAACGGGTCCACCGATCTCCTCGGGCGACAGGAACAGGCTGCCCTGGATCAGCACGGAGATGTTCAGGTTTCCCACGTGATAGCCAGGCTCCAGCCAGGACAGGTTTGGCCATGGCGTGCCATTGACCCCAGGTATGGTCAGCGAGCCGCCCATCTTGGGCGTCTCCTGCGCCGTCGCCGGCAGAACACCGCTCCAGCCTGCCACCATTGTCAGCATACCGATCGCGGCCATGGTGCGGCGAACCGCGCTCCGGCCTTTGCCCAGTCTTGTGTTCATAGTGCTCCCCTCCTCGGATCCAGGCTTCATTGCCCGTTCCTCCTTTTTGATGTCGTGGGATCCACCTCCGGCGCGACAGATCGGCGCCGAAGGCGGTCGCTTGCAGGTCAGGCCTTCTGGTGCGGAAAGTTGTTGTAAATCTTCTGAACCAGGTCCGGAATGCTCATGCCGTCATCGAGGCGCTTGACCCATGCGGCCTCCTTGGCATCGGCTGCCTCGCAGAGTTCGAGCACTTCGAGAATGAGATCTTGCGGGACGAAACACACGCCGGTCTCGTCAGCGATGACGAGGTCACCCGGCGTAACCGACACGCCCATGATGTTGACGATGCCGTTGATTTCCTGGGTCGCGGCGCGCCACTTGCCGGTAATCGGGGTGACATCCTTGGACCAGACCGGAAAGCTCAGCCGGCGCGAATGGCCGACATCGCGCACGCCGCCATCGACGACAGCGCCCGCCAGGCCCTGGCGCGAGGCGACGGTCGCCATGACCCCGCCCATGTTGGAAATATCGGCCAGTCCCTGGATGACCAGCACATCGCCCGGCTCGCTCTGGTGGATGCCTTCCACCTCGCTCATCAGGTTATCGTCCTCGGTCACGGCCACATGCGGATCCGAGGCGTGCGGCGTATTGCGCACCGTCACCGCGCGACCCACGATCGTGCGATCGCCAATGGTGGGCTTGAGCAGCGATGAGCCGATCGTCCCGCGGATGCCCTTGACGTCGAGAAAGTCTGAAACTGTACCGGTAAGGTCGTTCAGCTTGCGAAATCTCTCGATGATGGAGGCATCGATCTTCTTGGGGGGATTGCCGATGTGTTTGTCGGACAGAAAACCGGCACTGCCGTTGTGGCGCCCGTTCGCAGCCATGAAATTCTCCTTCGATTGCCAGGCGCAAAGTGCCCGGATAGCCAAACAGGACCAAACATCCTCGATAGCGTCCAATACTGTGTTTGAGAGTCCTCGATAGCTTTACCAAATCGGTCGATTCCGGCGGCGGCCGGTGGTCGGACGCCTCCGCGGTGCCGACCGGCGCTTTCCACAACCGATTTTAGCCTTTCCAGCCGAATGGATGCGACAGGTGCCCCTTTAGGGGCAAGCGAGAACGGCGTCGAAACCGGCTTGCGAGCCGGTAGAATTGCCCTTGAAAAGGCGATGCGCTTTTGCCAGCCTAGTGGCGCCAATCGTCCTGCCGACACGCTTTCCCAGTGCCGCGGGAATGCAGCCGGACGATCACCATCACGTGTCATAGCCAGTCGTCCCAGCCTTGAGCGGGGGCGTTTTCATCCATTGCAAGGAGGCAACAGGTGATCATCACCGATAGCCAGATCCACCTTTACCTGCCCGATAGTGACGAGCATCCATGGCCGCCGCAATTCCGTGGCCAGCCCCGTGACCAGCTGCAGCATTTTCCCGAGGATATCCTGCCGCACATGGATGGCGCCGGGGTGCAGCGTGCGGTGCTGGTGCCGCCGAGCTGGTCGGGCGATGACAACGCGCCGTGCCTGGCCTGGGCCGCGCAATATCCAGACCGCTTCGCCGTGATGGGGCGCTTCGACATGCTCGATCCCGACCAGGGCCGGCTCGAAACCTGGATGCAGCAGCCCCATATGCTCGGTGTCCGCTTTGCCGGTGCGCTCGACCGTGGCGAATGGCTCGATCTGGAGCGGTTCGGCTGGTTCTGGACGGCGGTGGAACGGCTGCAAATTCCGGTCATGCTGCTGGCGGCGGAGAAGCGCATCAGCCTGGTGAAGCGCATCGCCGAGCGGCATCCGGACCTGGTGATCATCATGGATCACTTCGGCACCACGATCGGCGATCTCAACACCATCGACCCGTGGGCCTACCAAAACGAAGTGCTGGAACTGGCCAAGTTCCCCAACGTCTATGGCAAGCTGTCAGCGCTGCCGCTCAATACGCTCGAACCCTATCCATTTCCTTCCCAGACGCCCTTCATCAGGAAGGCCTATGACGTGTTCGGGCCCAAGCGCCTGGCCTGGGGCACCGATGCCAGCCGATTCCGCCGCTCGACCTACCAGGAAGCGGTGGACCACATGCTCCACACCATCGATTTCCTGACCGACGAGGACAAGGAATGGATCATGGGCCGGACGATTTCCACCGTGCTCAACTGGCCGCCGACCGAGAACGGCGATTTCGGGCAGGCGGGGACGCGACGGTAGTCCGCCGCGCCTCCTTCAACGACTAGCCTTTGGAGCGCAGGGTGGGCGGAATGCTGCGCAGCATTTCGTTCACCACCGCCAGTTCATCGGCGCTGAGCGGGTGGTCCGCCACCCGCGCCTGCGGCGCGATCTCGCCAGGCTCGTGCGGGCCGATCCAGAGCGAGGCCACGCGTTTTTGCGCCAGGGTCCAGGCTTGGGCCAGCTCCAGCGGTGTGCGGCCAAGCTGCTGGGCACAGGCCCTGATCCGGTCCATCGCATCGAAAGCGCCCTCGTTCCAGAATGGATCGATATAGCGCTGCCGCGCGCCTTCGCCGCCGGGCCGCTCGCTATTGCGGTCGTATTGGCCGGTCAGCATTCCGCCGGCATCGGTGATCGCGGCGAACAGGCTGGCTCCGACATCATCGAGCGCGGGCAATACCTCCGTTTGCACTCCTCGATCCAGCATGCTGAAATTGAGCTGCAACGCCTCGAAGCGCTGGGCGGCGGCCTTGTCCGCGGCCCAAAGTGCGCGGATGAATTGCCAGGCATTGAACTGTGCGCATCCCAGATAGCGCACTTTGCCGGAGCGCACGAACCCATCGAGCACATCGACGGTTTCCTCCAGCGGTACCGTTTCGTCGAAGAAATGGGCCATGTAAACATCGATATAGTCGGTTTGTAGCCGCTTGAGGCTATCGTCGAGCGCCTTGATCATGTGCTTGCGGTTGAGGCCGCGCGAGGTCGGCGCCACTCCCCTTTCCCACAGCTTGGCATAGTCGAGATCGCCGGTCCGCTGGCTGAGATAATCCTCCTTGATGTCGGTGGGCGTGCCTTGGCGGCTATAATTGCCATAGGCGCCAACGCGATAGCCGGCCTTGACCATCAGCACCAGATCGTCGCGCCGCTCCTTCAGCGCCTCGCCCAGCATCCGCTCGCCTTCGCCGACATTGTAGTCGTCCCCGGTGTAAAACGTGGTGATGCCGGCGTCCCAGCTGGCATGGACGATGGAGCCCAATTCCTGCTGCGTCAGCGTCTGCCCGAAATGGGCGCCCCCGACCACAAGACGCGAGACCTTCAGCCCGGTTCTTCCTAGATTGGCATACTGCATGTCGTTCTCCTCGTTTGCTGCAGGCGGGCGCTAAAGCATCCGGGCGGTATAGCGGGCGCCGGGATAGATACATTCGCTGAGCCGGCGGTAGAGGTGCTGCCAGGCGATCTCGCGGTCCTGCCAGACTTGGGGGCCAGTGGGGGCAACCGGCGGCCTGACGGCGCTGGAAAATCCAGCGACGGTGCGTGCATCGGCCTCATAGACGCTGAGATAAAGCGGGCGATTTCCAGCGGGTACGGGCTTAGTTCCAAGCTCTTCCAGCTCGTATTTGGTAACCCGCGAATAGGCGGCACCATCGCCGATGGCGAGCCCGTGATTGGCGATGAAAAATTCCCGGAACGCCTGCTTTTCGGCTTCGGTCGCAGTCGCAGGTGGGTTGATCGCTTCCATCAGGATTGCCGCCGGAGGGCTCTGGGCCGGGCCGGACTCGGCCAGCCGGTTGCACATGAGCCGACCCCATTGATTGGGACCACGTCCGATGGCCGACCAGATCGGTGGCTCGGGCAGATAATCGGGACGCCAGCTGCCAGCCGGCGCTTCACCGCGAACCACGAAAACCTGGGCACCATGCCGGCTCTCCCATTCGTAGATCGACAGCCATTTCGGCCCGAAGGCGCCACGCGCATCCGGGCGGTCCAGTTCGTAGCGGTAAGCGCGTCTTATGCCGGGATTGTTGCGCACGACGTCGGGCGTATGCACCTCGGTATAATATTGGCTGAACTGGGCCAGCACCACCGGATCGGTGGTCGCCGGATCGATACAGGTCATTTGCAGATAAGGCTCTGCGAACTCGACGGAGTGGCTGTCGTCCAATTGTAAATTCCTTCGTATGAGGCGGGCTTGGCCTGCGGCAACGGCTGACGCCTGCCCTCGGCTTGCACCCGCATATCGTCGTGACAATTCGACCGCCCAGGAGGCGGCAAGGACAGGCGCGGAGTTGCCCATCGCGACGATTTGGAAACAGCCAGAGGGTCGGAAACGGATCGCCGAGCCACACACCCGAGCATACAGATTGGAAGCTGGCGCCCCCTGTCGACCCCGCCTTTAGTCTAAGGCCAATCGATTTGGAAAAGCTATCGATACCTACTCGATTCAGTATTGGACGCTATCGCCGATGGCTGATTTTCTTCCGCTGTTCCGAGGCATTATGACCCCAATCAAGGAAGACCTAATGGCCGAGAACGCATGCCGGGCAAAGGGTGCCAACAGCTTGGCCACGATCATGCGGGCATTCACCCAGGCCGGATCGGTGTGTGGTTCCATCCGTGGACATCGCACGATCGCCTGATAACGCGATATGCACCCGCCTGCGAGGTAACGCCATGACACGTATGATCCTGACGCGTATTCCGCAAATGATCGCCGTCATGTTCATCGTGACGATCATTGCATTCGTCGTGGTCAACCTGCTTCCGGGCGACGTCATTTCCGTCATCCTGGGGGATCTCTATACCCCTGAAGCGGCCGCTCAGGTGACCAAGGAACTGGCGCTCGACCAGCCTGTCGCCGTTCGCTACCTGATCTGGCTCTGGCGCGTACTCCATCTCGATTTCGGCACATCGCTGGCAACGCATGTCCCGGTCGCCCAATCCATGCTGCGCAATGCGCTGCCCACCATCGAACTGCTGATCGGTGCGCTCACCGTGGCGATGCTGCTTGGCGCCCTGTTCGCCATCGCCTCCGTGGTCAGCCGCCGCCCCTGGATCGACCGGCTCGGCACCGGGCTCGCCCTGTTCTGTACGGCAATGCCCAATTTCGTCTTCGCGCTGACAGCCACCGCCTTCCTTGGCGTGCAATTGCGCATCATTCCCACGATCGGCTGGGCCGATCCCGCCACCAAGGGCTGGGGCGCCAATCTCGGCGCTATCATCGTGCCTTCCATCATCCTGGGCCTCACCATTTTCCCGGATGTGATGCGGATCTTCCGGGCCGAACTCTATGAGCAGTTGGAGTCGGAGGAATATGTCACCCTAGCGCGCATGAAGGGCATTTCCGGCTGGCGGCTGATCTGGCGGCATGTGGCGCGCAACTCGGCTTTCGGGCTGGTCACGGTGATCGCGGCCAGTGTCGGCTCGCTGGTGTCGGGCGCGGTGGTGCTGGAAAACATCTTCGCCATTCCGGGTATGGGAACGCTGCTGTTCCAGGGCATTCAGTTGCATGACTCGCCGGTGGTGGTGGGCTGCGTCACGGTGGTCGCGGTTGTCGTCGTGCTCTGCAATCTGGGCGCGGACCTGATGTATGCCGTGCTGGACCCCCGGGTGCGCGATGCAATGGGCAAATAGCGCTGCGGCGCGCCGGACCTCGGCCAACCAACACAGATACGGATATTTCCAGTGACGGTCATAAACGACAGCACCACGCCGCCCCATCCGAACACAACGCTGTCCGAAGCCGACCGCCAATGGGTGGCGACCGGTGGGGCGACCCGCTGGGTCAGGGGTCTGCTGCGCGCGGTTCGCACCTTGCGCGATCCCGGAGTGGCGGCGCCCGCGGCACTTCTCCTGATCATTCTGGTGGCCTGCTTTTTGGGGCCCTCGCTGCTTGGCCTGCCCGATCCCAATATCGGCAAGCTGCGCGAGTCGCTGCTGCCGCTGGGCACGCCCGGGCACCCGCTCGGCACCAATAATCTGGGCAACGACATCCTGTCACGATTGCTCTATGGCGGGCAGGTCTCGATCCTGGTCGGCATCGTCGCGACAGGCATGGGCTTCATGGTCGGCATGAGCCTCGGCGCGACCGCGGGCGTGGTTGGGGGCTTGTTCGAAACCATCATCATGCGCATCTTCGATGCGCTGCACGCCTTTCCATCACTGATCATCGCCCTCGCCATCGCAGCCTATCTGGGGCCATCGGTGTTCAATACGATGCTGGCCATTGCCTCGTTCACCGTGTCCGGCTTCGGCCGGCTGGCATCGGCCCAGACCGTGCGCGTACGCAATTTCGACTATATCGCGGCAGCACGATCGTCCGGCGTTTCCGAACTCAGGATCGTCTTCACCCATGTGATCCCCAATATCTTTCCCTCGCTGGTGTCGCTGGCGGTGTTCAACATCGGCAGCGCGATGATCATCGAGGCGGGCCTGAGCTATCTGGGTCTTGGCATCCGCATTCCCAATCCCAGCTGGGGCAATCTGATCGCCGATGGCCAGCCCTATGTGTCGCGCAGCCCGGCGCTGCTCTACGTCCCCACGACCGCACTGTTCATGACGGTGCTGGCCGTCACCCTGCTGTCGGACGGTTTCCGGCGCCGTCTGGCGCTCGACCGGTAACGATATCCCTGGATCGGATGACTGGAACTCCATGGGTGACACATGACCATCGTTGCTGAACCTCCAATGCGGACCGCCACGATAACCGGCGAAACCGTCCTCGAAATCGAACATCTCAATGTGCGGTTGCAGCGCAGCGCCGGCACGTTCAGCATCCTCGACGATGTCAGCTATTCGATCCGGGCCGGGGAGGCCGTGGCCATTGTCGGGGAGTCCGGCGCCGGCAAATCGGTCAGCACCCGCGCTGCGCTGGATCTTCTCGATCCCTTGCGGTTCAGCGTGACAGGCTCGATCCGGCTATGCGGGCAGGAACTGCTGTCAATGCCGCGCAAGCAAAGGCGGCGCTATATTTCCAGCACCGCGTCGCTGGTCTTCCAGGACCCGACGCGGGCGCTGAACCCATCCATGCGGGTTGGCGCACAGATCGCCGAGGCAATGTACGGCATCAAGGGCCGCGAGCCTCAATATACCCGGAAGCAAGCCGAGGCGCGGGCGCTTGAGCTGATCCGCGCGGTGGGTATTGCCGACCCAGAGGAGCGCTTTTACGCTTATCCCCATCAGCTGTCGGGCGGCATGCGGCAGCGCATCGTCATTGCCATCGCCATTGCCTGCGCTCCCAAGGTCATCTTTTGCGACGAGCCGACCTCGGGCCTCGACGTGACGACGCAGGCGCTGATCATGGATCTGCTGCAGAACCTGCGTGAGCAGTTGAACGTCGGCATGGTGCTCATCACTCACGATTTGTCGCTTGCCGCGTCCAGGGTTGATACGGTGATGGTCATGTATCAGGGCCGGGTGGTGGAGCGCTTGCCCTCCAAGGGCCTGTTTCAAAACGCCGCCATGCCCTACACGCAAGCCCTGTTGCGTGCGATTCCCGGTTTCGATGGCGCGGTTCCCGAACCGATGCCCACGCTCCCCTACCGGCTGCGCGCCACCGCCGGGTGCGCCTATGCCGCGATCTGCCCGCGGGTTCAGGACATCTGCCGTCAGCAGACACCACCGCTGACAAAAATAGCTGAGCATCATGATGCCCGATGCTTTTTCCCAGGGCCTGGGACGGCTCCAGCCGAGGAGACCTTGGTATGACGGCAATGCCATCACACGCGATCGAGCAGACTGACCCTCCCCAGCTCCGCGAAAAAGAGTCCCTCCTGGTCTGCGAAGATCTCGTGCAGGAATTCCGCGTTCGCCGCGGTGCGTTCGGCCATGGCACGGTGTCAGCCGTCGATCACGTCTCGTTCGAAATCGCCCGCGGCGATACTCTGGCCATCGTTGGTGAAACCGGCTCGGGCAAATCCACGCTGGCCCGCGCCATTTTGGGCGTGCCCGGTCCCAAGTCCGGGCGCATCAGCATCGCCGGCAAGGATCTCACCGGATCCCGCCCCGTTTCACGCAAGCAACGCGGCGAACTGGTGCAGATGGTATTCCAGGACCCATTAGGCGCGCTCGATCCCAAATGGACCATTGCCGGCCTTATAGCCGAGCCCCTCAAGGTCAGGAGCCGTCTGCCTGCCACACAGCAACGGCTTCGGGTGGCCGAAATTCTCAACCGGGTCGGCTTGTCTGCCAGCGAATTTGGCCAGCGCCTGCCACGCGAGGTGTCGGGTGGCCAGGCGCAGCGCATCGCGATCGCCCGGGCGCTGGTGTCCTCGCCCGATCTGGTGATTTGCGATGAGCCCGTAACCGCGCTCGATGTGTCGGTTCAAGCCCAGATCATCCGGCTGCTGTTCGAATTGCAGCGCGACCTGGGACTGACGGTTCTGTTGATCGCGCACGATCTGTCCGTCGTGCGGGTTCTCGCCAACCGGGTGGCGACCATGTATCTCGGCCGCTTCTGCGAAATCGGCGATACCGCCGAAATTTTCGAGCGGCCAGCGCATCCTTACACGGCCGCCCTGCTGTCGGCCATTCCGCCACGCCCCAACCAGGTCGACGAGCGGCCGCGCATTCGCCTGTTGGGCGAACCGCCATCGCCATCGGCCCCGCCATCGGGCTGCCGGTTCAGAACCCGCTGCGCCTATGCTCAGGATATCTGTGAGCAGGTGGCGCCCGTGCTGACCCCGCATGGCCACAACCGGATGGTGGCCTGCCACTTTCCGCTGTCCGATCAATTTTCGGGGTCCGCGGCTGTCCCGGTATCGACACCGGGCGAGACGGCAGGCTTGGCCTAGTGGCCAGGCCGCGGCCGGCTCGTACCCTCTCCCTTTGCGTGCCCCTATGCGCTAGCATTCCCCCAGCGCGACTTCGCGCCAATGCAGAACGGTCAAGACATGGCAGATCGCAGGAACCCGCCACCCCGGTCCATGTTTGTGGCGGCTGAAAAAGACGAGACGACGCCAAAGGAAACGACGCGTGATCCTGAGCGCGACCGTGGCGCCGGCCGCAGGCTCAATCTCACCCGGCTCCGCTATTTCGTAGCCGTCGCCGAGGAGCTGCATTTCGGCCGCGCGGCGCGTCGTCTCGGCATTTCCCAGCCGCCGCTCAGCCTTCATATCAAGGCGCTTGAACAGCAGATTGGCGCCGAATTGTTCACCCGGGTCAATCGCCGGGTATTGCTGACCGGCCCAGGCCACATCCTGCATCGTCACGCGGCCCAATTGCTGGATCACGCGCAGCGCGTCGATTACATCATGCAAGGGGTCGGCGCGGGAGAGTTCGGCGAGCTTTTCGTCGGTTGCGTACCTTCAGCCATGTACGACGTCCTCCCCAGGATCATGAGCCACTACCGAGCCCTTCATCCCAATGTGCACCTGGTGCTCAAGGAAGGGCACACCATGGACGTCATGGATCAGGTTGGCGATGGTCGTCTCGATACCGGGCTGGTCTGGGGCGATATCACCCATCCGGCCCTTGGCGTCCTGCCAATTCGACAAGAGAAGTTCTCAGCCATGGTGCCCGCCAATCATCGCCTCGCGGGGGACACGGTGCTCTCTCTCAAGGATCTCGCCAGCGAGCCTTTGATCCTCTCCCCGCGCAAGATATCACCCTATCACTACGACCATATCGTCTCGACCTTCATGAAGCAGGGTTTGAACCCACGCATTGAATATGAAGTACCCACGATCCTGTCGCAGATCGGCTTCGTCGCCTCTGGTTTTGGCGTATCCATCGTGCCCTCATTCGCGCGACGCTTCGTTACCGATGGCGTTGCCATCATCCCCATCGCCGAGGAAATGCCGCCGGTGCTGCTGACCCTGGTGTGGAGCAAGGAGCGGGACTCCCCAGCAGGGAGGCAGTTTCGGGAAACCGTACAAACGCTCTATGACGGCAAGGTCTAGCCGCACGGTCCTGGACAGCTACCCTTCTTCGTCGATGAACACCTCCTCGCGCCGCCTGACGATATTGGGCAGACTGACAAAGATGATCGCGATGACGGCGATCGCCAGGAGGACGGCGCTGATCGGCCGTGTCACGAAGACTGACGGATCGCCGCCCGAAATAATCATCGTGCGGCGCAGATGCTCTTCGAGCATCGGACCCAAAACCAGGCCAAGGACGAACGGCGCCGGTTCGCAATCCAGCTTGACCAGGAAATACCCCACCAGTCCGGCGACGGTGACGATGTACACCGAGAACGCGCTATTCTCGATCGAATAGACGCCGATGCTGGATATGGCGATGATGGCTGGAAACAGGACGACATAAGGAACCCGCAGCAGCGATACCCAGAGGCCGATGAGCGGGAAATTGAGAACCAGGAGCATCGCATTGCCGATCCACATCGAGGCGATCAGCCCCCAGAACAGATCGGGATTGCTGGTCACCACATTGGGTCCGGGCACGATCCCCTGCATGATCATGGCACCGATCATCAAGGCCATTACCACGTTGGAGGGAATACCCATCGCCAGCATGGGAATGAAGGAGGCCTGGGCGCCGGCGTTATTGGCGGCCTCGGGGGCCGTCACGCCTTCGATGGCGCCGTGGCCGAACTCCGCCGCATTGGGCGAAGTGCGCTTCTCGACATTATAGGCCACGAAGGACGACAGCAGCGCCCCCCCACCGGGCAGCACGCCAAGCAGGGAGCCAATCGCCGTTCCCCTGATTGCCGGCGCGATCATGCGTTTCAGGTCACTGCGGGACGGCCATAAATTGGTGACCTTGGCGACGACAGCTTTGACGTGCTCTCTGCTCTCAAGATTGCGCAGGATTTCCCCGATACCGTAAATGCCCACGGCGATCGCCACGAAATCGAGCCCACCCAGCAGTTCGGGACGGCCGAAGGTGAAGCGAGCGCTGCCGGTATAAATGTCCGTGCCGGTCAATCCCAGCAACAGGCCGAGGCAGATCATCGCTATGGCCTTGAGGATGGAATTGGACGCAAGCGCTACCGAAGACACCAATCCCACGACCATCAGGGAAAAATACTCTGCCGAGCCGAAAGAGATGGTCAGGGCGGTCAGCGGGCGGGCGACCAGCGCGACCAGAATGGTCGCTACCGTGCCGCCAAAGAACGAGCCCATCGCCGCGGCGGCCAGTGCCGGCCCGGCGCGTCCCTTCAAGGCCATCTGGTAGCCATCGATCGTGGTCACGGCCGAGGATGACTCCCCGGGCAAATTGACCAGAATTGCCGTGGTAGAGCCGCCATACTGCGCGCCGTAGTAAATTCCGGCCAGCATGATCAACGACTGAACCGGCTCCAGGCCATAGGTCAGCGGCAGCAGCATGGCGCAGGTTGCCAGCGGCCCAAGCCCGGGCAATATCCCCACAATTGTCCCCAGCAGCGTGCCGGCGAAACAATAGAGCAGGTTCATCGGCTGGAAAGCGACGCCGAAGCCAAGCGAGAGATTGCTGAAGATATCCATCATATCGCCCTGAAACTGAGGCTTCCGAATGCCGGGCCGATGACCGGAACGGGAATTTTGATGCCGAGCCCGAATACCGCCGTGCAGCAGATGGCGATTCCCAGGCTGATGGCGGCTGCCTTCACCAGACCGATCCTGGGACCAGCCATGACCGCGATGAATGTGGACACGAACGTGCCCGGCAGCATTCCGAGATCATCGAAGAAGGCGGCGAAAACGATCGTCGAAAGCGACAACAACACCAAGGCACGCCAGGGAACCCGGCCAAACGGGCTCTTCTGCGGCACGACAAGACTTCGCGCCGCAATCAATATCCCGAAAATGACAAGGACCAGCGACAGCAGGGCGGGAAAATAGCCAGGCCCCATATCAAGGGCGTTGCCAAACGGGAGCGATGTTAAGGCCGTAATCCCATAAAGCAGACCAACCCCCGTAAAGAAGGCACCGGAGGCAAGATCTTTCCTATTCACCTGCATCGTGAATGCCTCCCGCATTCGTACTGGATCCAATCGCCATGACCCGTCCTTTTGCTTGCATCAGAAGATAGAGCCGGCGGTGACCTGGCTGCGTTGAAATCCAATACCGCAAGCGAGTCGCATCGAACCTCACGCTAGCGACCGGGAAGCGATCCCATCATTGGCCTTTCGGATAACCGGTAGGCTGTCATTGGCCGGAGGATCGGCCACGGCGTAGAGGCCGCGGTCGATCCAGCAGGGTGGGATTGGCGATTAGGGAAAACGTGTCGAGTTGCGCAGCAGCAGAACCCATTTGCCGTCCTGACGCACCCAGACCAGCGTCACCTGCAGGTGGAGCGTGGTGTTCATGTCGACAATTCCGCTCATAACCGCGAACCCATCGTAAACCCGCACCAAGGTCGGCTGCGCGATGATGCTGCGATACTGATAGAGGTTCTCAGCCACGGCCTTGAGATAAGTCTCGCGGTCCTCCACGACTGCCGTGGAATGCACAAATATGAGGTCCTGATGCAGCATCGTGCTGAGGGCGGCGATGTCCTTGCGCATCATCGCATCATAAAGGACGCGCTGGGCCTCCTGTAATTCCGCTTCAACCGTCATCTGTGTCCCCTCACTGGACATGAATGTTTTGCTGGTCGGCGATGGTCTTCCACTGGCTGATTTCGGACTGTATCAGCTCAGTCGTCTCGGCTGGCGCCAGGGTCCAGGGAATGTAGCCACCGTTCTTGCTCGCCTCGATATAGGCTGGCGAGGTGACCACCGTCTGCATGTCCGCGGCAATCTTGTCGACGATCTCCTGGGGCGTTCCCGCGCGCAACGCAATGCCACAGAAGGCTCGCACGACCAGGCCGGGAATGGTTTCGGAGGCGGTTGGCACATCCGGATAAGCTGTGGCGCGATCGGCGCCGAGCACAGCGATCAGTTTGAGGCTGCCATCGTCGACATACTGCGTGACACCGGTCAGCGGAACGATGAGGAGCGGGATGCGATTGGACAACAGATCGGGCAAGGCGGTCGAACTGCCGGTATAGGACACATGCTGCAGCTTGATGCCAGTCAGCGATTGCAACAGCGCACCGCCCATATGACCTGCGGTAGCGATGCCCGGAGAGCCGAAGCGCAGCGGCGCGTCCTCATGCTTTTTGGCCTCTTCGATCAGTTCGGGCAGCGTGTTGGCCGGGAATTCCTTGCTGGAGAAGATGGCCATCGGGGCGTCCATGAACATGCCCGCATAGGTGAAATCTTTCAAGGTATCGTAGGGCAGCGATGTGCGCACGCCGGGGCTGATCGTATGGGAGGTGGGGAACACATAAAGCGTGTTGCCATCGGCAGGTTGGCTCAATGTGTGCTGGACGCCGATGAGCGTTGCGCCGCCCGGCCGGTTTTCGACCACGACGGGCTGCTTCCATATCTCGGACAGGCCCTGGGCGAGCGCCCGCGCCGCAAGATCGGTCGAACCGCCGGCGGCGAAGGGGGCCACCAGCGTCACCGCTCCAGTGGGCCAATCGGTTTGCGCCTGCGCGGCTGCGGGGGCGAGTGCCATCCCGACAGCGCATAAAGCCGCGAGCATTGTATTTCTAAACATGGGTTATCCTCCGTTTGACCAATAGATTGAGATACTTGCGCGTGGGCACAGGCCTGTGCGTCACGCAAGCGCGTTTCTTGCCATGGCATGTCGAAACGACCGCCGTGGCGCCGGCATCAAACAAGCTGTGTAAAATTCGCGCACTGAGATCGGTCGTCCAAACGAACCAAATCATCGCTCACAGGGCCAGAGCGTCATCCAGTCATCCTCCCAGACGACTGTCCACCAGGGGCCGTGTTTGGACATTCAGCTGTGGACGCTTGAGTGCCGGCCATTCTCAGTCCTCAGCCTCCCCGCCAAGTCCGATGATCGCAGTGCAAGCGAGCTAACAGCAATTAATTTGATAGTCTAATACCGATTCCGGGCTCCATCGATAGCTTATTGCTATCGATCAACGAGCTTTGCCTCTGCTCCCTATCCTGTCACCACCGCAAGCCTTTGAAGGCGTTGCTCAGTCCTAAATCATGGCTCGCTACTTCACAAACGCTGTAAATACGGCGAATGTAACCGCGTGACAAATCTGCAATGAGCGGCCGCCCCACTGAGGTGATTGATGGAAGAAGAAACCCACGGCGAGGACGTCAGGAAGGAAAAGCCGGGCGCCAAGCAGGTCGGGTTGCGCGACGTCGCCAAAGCGGCAGGCGTTTCGACGGCAACGGTGTCCCGGGTCTTGAACGACCCCGAAAGGGTTTCTCCTTCGCGCCGCGACCGCGTCCTGTCGGTCATCCAGAATCTCAACTGGGTTCCCGACGGCAGCGCGCGGGCGCTTTCGACACGGCGCACCGGCACGATCGGAGCGGTCTTCCCTACGTTGACCCATGGCGATTTCGCCCGGACGTTCCATGTCCTGCAGAATGAACTGGCCCGCACCGGGCAAATCCTGCTGCTGGCCTTGTCCGAGTACGATATCGAGGTCGAGTTCCGGCAGGTTCGTAAATTCATCGAGCGCGGCGTCGACGGACTGATCCTGGTTGGCGCCACCCATCATCGCGACCTGGCAGGCATCATCGCCCAGCGCGGCCTGCCGGTGGTCCAGACATTCCTTTACGATCGGGACAGCAGCGTGCCCACGGTGGGGCACGACAACCGCGATGCGGTCTATCGACTGACGAAATATCTCATCGCGCTTGGGCACCGCCGCGTGGCCTTCATCGCCCAATCGATGCGGAACAACGATCGAGCCAAGGCCCGATTGCAGGGTATGCGCGAGGCTTTGGCTGAGCACGGATTGCAACTGAACAAGGCGCATTTTCTTGAAGGCCACTGGAACATTACGGAAGGCAAGCAGATGCTGCGGCAACTGCTGTCCACCGATCCGCGGCCGACGGCCATCGTGTGCGGAAATCCACATCTGGCGGTGGGCGTAACGCTGGAGGCGCAAGAACTCGGCCTGTCGGTGCCGGGCGATATTTCCATTGCCTGCTACGACGATAGCGAGATTATCCGCGAGCTTCCGGTGCCGATCACCTCGGTACGCGGATCGAGCGAAGAGGTCGGCCGCCACGCGGTCCGCATCTTGTTGGAACTGCTCGAAGGCGAGAATTCGAACCTCTCCTATGAGTGTCGCGCTGAAATCCTGGTGCGGGCCTCATGTGCGCCCCCACCTGCGGACGCAGGCTGACACTGGCACGACGCAGAAATCGGCCTAAAAAGTAATCGGTTACCAAAAAACCCAGGCTAGGCACGATTGGGAAGCTAACTAAGCCTAATGTTGAACAGACATTAATATGAGGTTTTTGGCATAATTTCTGACCATATCGAGCAATTCCCATAAGACAATGGAATGAACACCCTAGCTCCCCGCTCCGTAGTTGACTCGCTTCTGCAGCAGGAGTAAGTCAAAAATGTAAACGGTTGCATCGCATGCATGTTCGATGGAGCCGTAGGGAGGGGTAATCATGCAGATAGGCGTGATGGCAGTGGTTTCTGCCGTCGATGGCGTTTTTGTGCCGTGTTGCGGGGCGTTCTGGTGCCATTTTTGGCATCCCGACGTAGCCCTGCACTCCAGATTTTCGATGTCGAGACCATCGTATCGCCAAGGGCGGCGCTCGCGCAGTCAACTGCGCGCCGGCCGGAACAGTTCGCTTCTTTGGGCGAAAGGGCGCGGACTGTGACGATGTCATCTCCCGCGGGCCGAATTCGCCTGCCGAAGAAAGCGCTCGCTCCTGCCAGCAGGACGCTGTGGATCTGGGCGTTCCTGGTCCCCACCACCATCCTGTACGGGCTTTTTACTCTTTACCCGATCATCGCCAGCTATTGGTATTCGCTGGTCGACTGGAACGGGTTCGATGCCGAGCAGACTTTCGTCGGCATCCAGAATTACCAGCGGGTGCTGGCGGATCCGCAATTCTGGAACTCATTCCGGATCACGCTGCTGTTCATCGTGACCGTCGTGCCGATCAAGGTATTCGCCTCCCTGGCGCTGGCGAGCGCGCTCAACTCGCCGAAAATGCCGTTTACCGCGTTTTTCCGCACCATCTACTTCCTGCCGGTGGTGACCACCACGGCCATCGTCGGGGTGGTGATGCAGTTCGTCTTCGATCCGGTCAGTGGCCCGGTCAATCTGGTATTGCTGCAGGCGGGCATCATCGACCGGGGCATCAATTTCCTGGGCCAGTCCTCGACGGCAATATGGACTACGGCGGGCGTCTATATCTGGAAGGGCCTGGGCATCACCATGATCTATTGGCTGGCGGCGCTGCAGACTATCCCTCGCGACCTGTATGAAGCAGCCCGGATCGATGGCGCGCGCACCGATCAATTGTTCCGCTACATCACCCTGCCGCTGCTCAAGCCGTTCCTGGTCATCATCACCCTACTGACCATCGAAAGCAGCCTGCACGTCTTCGACCTCATGTACACGATGACTTCGGGTGGCCCCTATTTCGCAACGGAAGTCATCGAGATCTACATCTATCGGTGGGCTTTCCTCGCCTCCATCCCACAACTGGGCTTCGCCTCGGCCACAGCCGTGCTGTTCGGCGTGTTCGTCCTCGGGCTGGGCCTGCTTCAACTCGCCAGCTTCGCGGCCGTGCGGCGACAAAGTGAGGGCAAATGACCTCCAATATCGTTTCCAAAACTCCCACTCCACACCGGCCCGCCCGGCGCCGGCATCGGGCGGGCATGGTCAACCGGCTGCTGTGGTGGGGCATCGCCGTGTTCTTCCTGATCGGCGGATTGCTTTGGGTCTATCCGTTCATCTGGATGGTGTCGGCCTCGTTCAAGAAACCGCTGGAAGTGTTCTCGGCGGGCCTCAACCTCATCCCGGCCACGCCCGATTTCTCCAGCTATAGCCGAGCCTGGTTCGATGGCCACTTTGGCCAATATACGCTCAACACGATCATCGTCACGGTCAGCACCGTGGTGATCGTGGTCATTCGCTGCGCCTTGGCGGGTTATGTGTTGGGACGCTACCGCTTCGGTGGCTCGCGGGTCATCGTCGGCATCCTGGTGTTCACGCTGTTCGTACCGACTGGCTACACCATCATTCCGGTCGTCAACATCTCGATGCAACTGGGCCTGCTCAACTCCCTGACCGGGGTGATCGTGGCGCTGTCCGGCGCCGCCAATGTCGCATCCATCCTGCTCTATGCGGGATATTTCCGGCAATTGCCCAAGGAGCTTGAAGAGGCCGCCATCGTGGACGGCGCCGGGTTCGGGCGGGTCTTCTTTTCGATCATGATGCCGCTGGCGACGCCGGTTTCGGCCACAGTGGCCGTGCTGACCTTTCTCTCTAGCTGGAATGCCTTCTTCCTGCCCTTGGTCTTCACCTTCAGCCGGCCCGACCTGCGGACGCTCAGTGTCGGCATGCGCGCCTTCGTGGGCGAAGACAATACAGATTGGTCGGGTCTGGCCGCTGCGGCAACCATATCCCTCCTCCCCGTCGTCATACTGTTCATTGTACTTCAGCGATACTTCGTCGAAGGCATCGCCGGCGCCGTGAAATCCTGATTTCTGCATCGTCCTGAGCACTGTGGACTCCGGCGATGCGAATTAAACAACCCCGCAGAAAGGATTGACTAATGTCTTCTCTGAATCGCAGGCAATTTGTAAGCGGCGCGGCTCTTTTGGCGGCCAGCGCGACCATCGGTGGCGGCGCAAGGGCACAGGCGCCCAGCGATACGACCATCCGCTGGTGGGACAATAGCGGCCCGCTGGAAAAATTCTACAGCCAGTTCGCCGCGGACTTCGCCACGCGCAACGGCATCACCATCGAGCATACGCGCAACGAACAGACCGCCCACGCCCAGGCCGTGCAACTGGCCAAGCAGAGCAACCAGTTGCCCGACATGTACACGACGGCGGGCCTGAGCCTACTGGTTCCCGCGATGATCGGTAGCGGCTGGATGCAGCCGATCCAGTTCTCAAGCGAAGCCTATGACCGGGTCAAGGACGACTTGATCGAAGGCATCCACACCTTTGGCGGCAAGCCCTATACCTGGCCCCTGTTCAGCTACAAGCAGTATGTCACCAACCCCTTTTTCAATAAGACGCTGATCACCGCGGCGGGCCTGGATCCGGCAACGCCGCCGGTGACTTATGACGACTTCCGCGCCGCCTGCGCCAAGATCCAGCAGGCGACGCCTGGCACCTATGGCATGGCGATGGCGCTGAGCAATTCGGCCCGCATGACCCAACAGGTCAACGAACTGGCCCAGGCCGCAGGCTTCCCCGGCATGAATGGGGTGAAGTTCCTCACAGGCGAATATGCCTATGACGACGATACCTATGTGCAGGCCATCGAATTCTTCAAATCGCTTGACCAGGATGGCTTGATGCTGCCGGGCGCGCAGTCGCTATCGACCTCGACAGGCCGGGCCCGCTGGGCAACAGGGGTGTTCGGCTATTATTTCGATGGCTGCTGGAGTGCCGGTGGCATCGTCAACAACCTGTCTGAATTCGCCGACAAGATGGATGTGGGGCAAATCCTGATCCCGGACGCCGCCAAGGCGCCCACCATCTATCAGCCACCGGCCGTCGGTACGTTCTATCTGGCCGCCACCTCGAAATATCCCGAGATCACCAGCCAGATTCTCAGTGAAATGACGACAGACGCTTTCGCCGCCGGTCTCGCCCAGGCCATGGACCAGCCCCCCTTCCGGCTCGATGCAATCAAGCAGGCCAATGTGCATCCCGCCTATGCGCGCGTCACCGAATACTACCAGAAGTGGGTCTATCTGGCGCCGTCCTCGGTCGTGCGGAACCCCGATATCTCTGTCGTGGATGCCAAGGCGCAGCCAATCAGTCCCGATCTTGGCACCATCCTGCAGGGCGTGATGAGCGGTGATATCACCGACATCAAGGGAGCGCTCAAGACGCTGTCCGACGCAAGCTCGGCCGATCGCGACCGCTCGCTGCAAGCCGCCCAGGCCGAGGGCGCCAAGGTATCGATCGACGATTATGCGTTCCCCGACTGGAAGGCGCAGACCAACTACCAGTTCGGCGCCTGAAACCAGCCTGGCGCCCGCGACCGGCCTTACCCGCCGCGGGCGCATACCCCGAATACACAGGATTTATGATGACAAGCGCAGACCAGGCCGCGATGGCGGCAAAAATTACCAATCCCGTTTCCGACAGGATCGCTCGGGGCGAAGTCGCATTTGGTATCAATGTGCGGCTCTCCCATTCCGGCGAGATCGCTACCATCGCGGCGGGAACCGGCCACGACTTCCTCTATATCGATGCCCAGCATGCGCTGTTCTCGCTGGAAACGATCGGTCATATCTCACAGACGGCAATCGCCCATGGCGTCGCGCCGATGGTGCGGGTGCGCAGCGTCGATGATCCCAATATCTCGGTAATGCTCGATAACGGCGTGCTCGGCATCGTCGCGCCAAACGTCGAGTCCGCCGCCGAGGCGCAACGGGTGGTGAACGCCGCCAAGTTTCCCCCAGTCGGCAAGCGCTCGATCGGTGGCTGGTCGGTGCATGCCAAATACCAGCCGATGGCAGCCGGCCCCCTGGTCGAGCTGTTCGACCGGGTGACGATGGTGATTTGCATGATCGAATCGCGCGCGGGCCTGGAAAAGCTCGATGAAATCGCCGCTGTCCCCGGGGTCGACGGCCTCTATATGGGCATGTCCGACATGCTGGTCAGCATGGGCAAGCCCGGCGCCTTTGGCGATCCCGAAGTGATGGACGGACTCGATCGCGTGCTGGCGGCTGCCAAGCGCCATGGCCAGTTCGTCGGTGCCGGCGGTGTCGGCGGCCTCGACATCCAGGCCGAGGTCATCCGGCGCGGCGTGCGGTTCATGACCACGCAGAGCGATCTGGGCCTGGTGGCGAACGGGGCGGCCAATGCCATCGCGCAATTGCGGGGTGCCATCGCCGGCAATGGGCAGCCAGCCGAATGAGCGGGCAGCGCAGCCAAACGATTGCCGAAAAAGTATTGTCGCGCAGCAATGCCAACGCTTGCCCGGTCTGGGCGGGCGACCAGCTCGATGCCGACCTCGACGGGTTGATGGTCACCGGCTATGGCGGCATCAGGAGCGTTTATCACCGGCTCGGATTCAAGGACGGCCCCCCGATCGCCTGGGACCGTTCGAAAATCTTCCTAATGAACGACCACGTGCAGCCACCCGCCGACCACGACAGCGCACGCAACAATTACAATTCCAAGCAGGATGCAACGCGGCTGGCACTGCGCAATTTCTATGAATCGGAAATGGGCGTCTGCCACCAGATGATGCTGGATTACGGCCATGTACGGCCGGGCGAGCTGGTGGTGGGCAATGATTCCCATACCGTGGCGTATGGCGGCATCAATGCGGTTTCCACCGGGATCGGCAGCACCGAGGCAGCCTATGTCTGGGCGTTCGGACGGCTGTTCTTCACCGTGCCGGAAACCATCAAGGTAGTGCTGCACGGCACAGCGCGGAATTACCCTGTCGGCAAGGACGTCATCCTGCATCTCGCCGGGCTTTATGGGGATGATTTCGCCCAGGGAAAGGCGCTCGAATTCCACGGACCGCTGGCGGCGGACATGACGATTTCGGATCGTCTTACCATTGCCGACCACGCAGTCGAGGTCGGGGCCAAGTTCGGCGTATTCCTGGCTGACGACAAGACCCATGCCTATGTCAAAGCCCGCACCGATGCACCCTATGCAACAGTCGAACCGGATGCGGACGCGCACTATTGCCAGGTCATCGAGGTCGACCTCGGCGATGTTGGGTTCAAGGTCGCCAAGCCCTATCGCTTCGACAATGTTTCCTCCGTCTCCGAGGTTGTCGGCACCAGGATCGACCAGGCCCGGATCGGATCCTGCGCCAATGGGCGTTTCGAGGATATCGAGATCGCCGCGCGCATGCTGGCCGGTCGCAAGGTCGCGTCCCATGTGCGCTTCTATATCTCGCCGGCCTCGATGAGCGTTTACAAGCAATGTGTGGATGCGGGGTTGGTGAGCACTCTGCTGGAGGCGGGCGTGCAGTTCATGCAGCCGGGCTGTTCGATCTGCCAGACGCCGGGCGTCGTGCTCAACGAGGAAGTGTGCATCACCGCGACGACGCGCAACTACCACGGCCGCTTCGGCGGCTCGACCAGCGCAAATGCACAGATTTACCTGGCGGGTCCGGCGACGGTCGCCGCCGCTGCCATCGCCGGGGAAATCGTCGATCCCAGGGAGTTGCTCGATGTCTGATCTGGATACGGCCTTCACCGGCCGTGCATGGCTGTTCGGCAATTCGGTCGATACCAACCAGCTTGCCGGCGGCGGGCTGGTGGGAGCCAACCGCGAGGATAGCTTGCGGATCAATTGCCTGCGCGGATTGCGGCCCGATTTCACCGAGCAGGTGAAACCGGGGGACATCGTGGTGGCCGGCACCAATTTCGGCTGCGGCTCGAGCCGGCAGACCGCCGTTGAGGTGTTGCATATCTGCGGCGTAGCGGCCGTACTCGCCGAATCCGTGGCGCGCATTCACCTGCGCAATTCCATCGCGGCCGCCTTCCCGATCTTCGCCGTGCCCGGCATTACTGGACTGGCGCACGATGGGGACAAGATCACGATCGACTATCCCGCAGGCATCGTCCGCAACCTGTCGTCGGGGGAGGAACTGGCTCTGCCGCGGCTGTCGCCCAGCGTGCTGGAAGTCTATGCGGCAGGCGGTATCTCAGAGGTCATCCGCGCCAAGCTCGGCGCCATGGGCATTCATCCCTGACAGTCTCGTGGCTGGTGCGGGCAGAACAATCGAGGACATAGTGGCAAGCGTTTCAATCAATCAGGTCGGCAAGAATTACGGCAATGTCAACGTCATCAAGGGCGTATCGGCCCAGATCGCGGATGGCGAGTTCGTGGTGCTGGTGGGTCCATCGGGATGCGGCAAGTCCACGCTTCTGCGCATGATCGCCGGGCTGGAAGACATCACCTCGGGGGAGATCGAGATCGGGGACCGGGTGGTCAACGACCTGCCGCCCAAGGACCGCGACATTGCCATGGTGTTCCAGTCCTATGCGCTTTATCCGCATATGACGGTCGCGCAGAACATGGCCTTCTCGTTGAAGCTCAAGGGCCTGTCCCGCGCTGAAATCAAGACCAAGGTCGACCGCGCCGCCGAGATCCTGGGGCTGCAGACCCTGCTTGAGCGCCAGCCCAAGCAATTGTCGGGCGGCCAGCGTCAGCGCGTTGCCATGGGGCGCGCCATCGTGCGTGATCCCCAGGTGTTCCTGTTCGATGAGCCCCTATCCAACCTCGACGCCAAGCTGCGCGTGCAGATGCGCTCGGAAATCAAGGAACTGCACCAGCGTCTCAAGACCACCACGGTCTATGTAACCCATGACCAGGTGGAGGCCATGACCATGGCCGACAAGATCGTCGTGATGCGCGATGGTGTCATCGAACAGATGGGCAGCCCCCTCGATCTCTACGATCGGCCGGCCAACGTGTTTGTGGCTGGCTTTATCGGCTCACCGGCGATGAATTTCATCAAAGGCTCGATGAACACTGGCGGCTTTCTCACGCCGGACGGGATCGTGTTGCCGGTGGCGCAGGCCGGAGGCGAAGCCGTTACATACGGCATCCGCCCCGAGCATCTTCGCCTCGACGACAATGGTTTCGAAATCGAAGTGGCGGTACTCGAACCCACTGGATCGGAAACCCAGGTTATCGGCAAACTCGGCCAGCAACCGATCAACGCTGTGTTCCGGGAGCGCCTGGATGCCCAGCCGGGCAGCAAGCTCAAGGTTTCGCCAGACCTCGCTGCCGTGCATCTGTTTGACGGGAATGGTATGCGCATGAAATGAGCCGTTCTGTAAGCTGACAAACGACGATGGCCGGAGCGTTGCCACTCCAGCCATCGCTTGCATGGAAGCTCTCCGCTTTGGGGGCTGGGATTAGTCGCCGTCCCTTTCGTTGACGCGGCGTCCATCCTGGCCGAGAGTTACCCCATGCGTATCCTGTTCATCGAAGACGATGCCCGCACCGCCGAATATGTAAATCGGGGCTTCACCGAGGCGGGGCACGTTGCCGATGTGATCCGCGATGGGCGCGATGGCCTGGTGCAGGCGATGAACGAGCGCTTCGACGTCATGGTCATCGATCGCATGCTGCCGGGGCTCGATGGCCTGTCGCTGGTCAAGGCATTGCGCGCTTCCGGCAATACCACCCCCGTCTTGTTCCTGACTGCCGTTGGCGGCGTCGATGATCGCGTCGATGGCCTTGAGGCGGGCGGAGACGACTACCTGGTTAAGCCATTCGCCTTTTCCGAACTCCTGGCCCGGCTGAACGCACTGGCGCGACGGCCACCAGCCCAGACGGAGAAGACCAGGCTGCAGGTGGGTGACCTCGAAATCGATCTGGTGCGCCATAGCTGCCGGCGTGGTTCAGTCATGATCGACCTGCTGCCGCGCGAATTCGCGCTGCTGACCTATCTGATGCAGAACGAAAACCGCGTGCTGACCCGCACCATGCTGCTGCAACGCGTCTGGGACTTTCAATTCGACCCACAGACCAGCGTGGTGGAAACTCACATCAGCCGCCTTCGCGCCAAGATCGACAAGCCGTTCGGTAAACCGCTGCTCCATACGATCCGCAATACCGGCTATAGCCTGCATGCTTAAGGCCCTCTATCGCAGCACGCCATTCCGGCTGATGGCACTGTTGAGTATCGCCTTCCTGATCTTCCTGGGCCTGAGCGGATTTATCGCTTTTGGACTGATCCGGGCGGAACTCAATGCTCGCCTGCAACAGCAGTTGGAGCAGAGCTTTTCGATCATCGCGCAATCTTATGGCGAGAACGATCTCACCGATCTCACCGATCTGGTGCGCAGCAATGCCACCGCCAATCCGGCGCTGGAGCAGGTGTTTCTCCTAAGCAGCGCAACGGGCGAAGTGCTGGCTGGCAATATCACAACGGCGCCGGTTTCAATCGGCTCGTCGCTCGCCAGCGCCGACCAGTTGGGCCTGACTGCCAACGGAAAGGTGTATCGCCTGTATTCCGGCCTGGTTGACGGCAATACGCTTGTCGTGGGCACCAGCTTCGCCGAAACCGATGCCATTGGAGACATCGTGCTCAGCAGCCTCGGCCTGGCGGGCTTGCTGTTCGTCATCCTTGTCATCATTGCGGGCGTCTTGATCGCGACCCGCGGCCAGCGGCGGATGGACCGCATCGCCAATACGATGGCGATGATCGGCCGGGGCGAACTTGCGGCTCGCATTCCAGTCCAGCGCAACCGCGATGATCTTGATGATCTTTCCATGCAGATCAATCATGCATTGGAACGGCTCGCGGGCCTAGTGGAGGGCATGCGCCAAGTCAGCGTCGATATCGCGCACGACCTCAAGACGCCGCTCAATCGCCTGAGCTTCACCGTGCAAAATGCCATCGACAGCGAGGAGGGAGGACAACCCGTCGCCGTCCTGCTGCAGCAGGCACAGGAGGAGACCCAGCAGATCAATACGACATTCGAGGCACTGCTGCGCATCGCCCAAATCGAGTCCGGCGCAAGGCGGGCGCGTTTCAAAGACGTCGCCATCGCACCAATTCTGGAAACCCTATTTGAAGCCTATGCCGATGTTGCCGAGGAGAACGGCCAGACCCTGTCGCTGCAATTGCAGCCACTGCCGGACATCATCGGCGACAAGGATTTGCTGACCCAGCTCTTTGCCAATCTGATTGAAAATGCCATTCGCCACTGTCCCGCCGGAACGGCGATGGTTCTATCTGCCGGCCGTGCGGCAGACCATTTTGAAGTGAATGTTTCCGATAACGGACCCGGCATTCCCTCCGCCGAGCGCGAAAAGGTGTTTCAACGCCTTTACCGGCTCGACAAGAGCCGAAGCACACCTGGCCATGGGCTGGGCCTGAGCCTGGTGAAAGCCATCGCCGAACTGCATGGCGCGACGATTGAAATATCCGACAACATGCCGGGACTGCGTATCACAGTGCTGTTCGCACCGGCCCAACGCACCGCCGCTTGAGCGGCATAACCGCAACTGACCGGCCTCCACAGTTGGCTATCACTGTCATACTGTTGTAATAAACACTTCCTATGACGACACCTGAAGCGTTCACTACAATCCTTCAGGAGACACGTCCAATGCCCCCTAGCGCGGCGCAGCCAGTACCGGCCGACTTCGACGCCAAAGTGGCCGATGCCATGGAGCGGCTTTCCCCGGCCGAGCGGCAGGTGGCACGGTTCTTCGTCGACCGCAAACAGGCGGTGCTGCTCAACTCTGCCGCGCAGATCGCCGAAATGGCCGGATCAAGCGATGCGACTGTCGTTCGGACGGTGCGCTCATTAGGCTTCGGCGGCCTGTCGGAACTGCGCGAAGTGCTGCTGACCGAATTGACCGGGACCACACCGGGTTCCCGTCTGGCGCAGACGCTGGAGGAGGCCGGCGGCGACGCTGGTTCGGCGCTGCACCATGTCATCGGTATCCATCACGACGTGCTCGACCTGCTCAAGACCCCAGCAATGGGCCAGAGCCTGTCGCGTGCGGTCGATATTCTGGCCAAGGCCAACCGCCGCCATGTGTTCGGCATCGGCCCATCCGGCGCCATGGCCAATTATGCCACCCTACAGTTCAACCGCATCGGGCTACCGACCAGCGCCCTCTCCTCCTCCGGCATCGCCTTGGCCGATGGTTTGTTGGACCTGCGCCCGGGAGATGCGGTGCTGATGCTGGCCTATGCCCCGCTCTATCGCGAGGCGGCGGTAACGCTGGATGAAGCCCAGCGCCAATTCATTCCAGTAGTGCTGATCAGTGACGATCTGGAGCCTTTGGTGCGTGGCCGCGTCGCCGAGGTGCTGCCGGTACCGCGCGGCAAGGCCGATCATCTGGCCATGCATGGCGGCACCATGGTGCTGCTCGACGCGATGATCATCAGCCTCGCCGCCCGCGCCAGCGAAGCCGCCATCAATAGCCTGGACCGGCTCAGCGCCCTGCGCGGCGCCATCGACAAGAGCTGGATCAAGCGTGGCACGCGAAAGAAAATATCGTGACTGACACAAAACATTCAAACTGCGTAACTATGGTATACTGGCGCTAATTCTGCGCAAAAATAGTTACGCAGGGACATTTATCATGAAATTCAGAAATTCTATTGGCATTATGGCGGCATTGTCTGTCGTTTCTATTGCCATGCCGGCGATGGCCGCCGATCTGGTGCTGTATGATGCGCTCGATTTCTCATCCAAGGTCGTTGAAGCCTTCCAGGCCAAGACCGGCCTGACTGTTGACGTGGTCGAACCCGGCAGCACCGGCGAAGCGCTGGGCAAGATCGCCGCCGAAGGCGACAATCCGCAGTTCGACGTGCTCTGGCTCGATGGCTCGGCCGTGATGGAACGCATGGCCGCCGATGGCGTATTGCAGTCGATCCCGGCGGCTTTGTTCGACAATGCCAAGTTCACCGATCTGGGCAAGTCGCTGATCCCGGCCAGCCACGCCTATCTGCCGACCGGCGCCAGCGCCACGGCGATTGAAGTCAACACCACCAAAGTTACTGCCGACAAGACGCCCAAGAGCTGGGCTGATCTCGTGACCTTCGCCGGTGCCGTCGCCGCCAAGGATCCCAACCTGTCGGGCCCCGCTTACCAGTGGCTCGCCGGCTTCTTCCAGACCAATGGCGTCGACGCCGGCAAGACGATGCTGACCGCCATGCTGACCAACAAGTCGCTGTCGGGCCTGTCCAGCGGCGGCAAGGTCAATTCGGCTATCCTGACCGGTGACGCCAGCGTCGGCATCAACCAGGACAGCGCCATTTTCGCCAAGATCGCCGCCGGCGAGCCGGTGATTGCCGTTTACGCCGCCGATGGCGCCGTGGCGCTGCCGGAAAGCCTGGGCATTAGCGCCAAGACCCAGCATCTGGACGCTGCCACCAAGTTCGTCGAATTCGCCACCAGCCCCGAAGGCCAGGCCGCAATGCAGAACGGCGACGACACCGACTTCTTCTTCATCCCGATCGTGGATGGCATCACTGCCAAGCCGGGCCGCAAGACCGATATCGACTTCATCCGCCTCGATGACGCCGTAGCCTCTGCCCATGAAGAAGAGTGGAAGTCGTGGTATCGGGACAATTTCGTTCCGTGAGCCTGACCCTGCCCACTCTCAGGACCAGCGGGGTCGCGGCATCGGTCCGCGACTTCGTGTCCGGCTCGTCCAATCTACTGGTTTATGGCCTGTTCGCGCTGCTGGTCGGCCTGCCTTTGGCAACCGTGTTGCTGCAGGCCGTCCTGCCGGCTTTGTTCGATCCGCATGCCACCGGCATCGCCTTCAGCCTTGGCCCGCTGGCGCGCACGTTTTCGTCGCCGCGCGCCGCGCAATCCATCATCAATTCGCTCGAACTGGCCGCCACTGTAGCAGTTACGACAACGGCGCTCGGTGCCGCTTTCGCCGTGCTGGTCGTGCGCTGCAATCTGCCATTGCGCCCACTGATCGCGGCGGTGCCGTGGCTGGTGTTTCTGACACCCTCCTATCTCAAGGCCCTGGCCTGGGTGCTGCTGATGTCGCCGGGCGGCTATCTGGCGCAAGTGGGCCTGCTGCCGCCGGCGTTGGGTCAGGCCTTTTTCGGCCTTGGTGGACTGGTGTTCGTGCATACTCTCAGCCTCTTCCCCCTCGCCAGCTTCATCATCGGCGCCGCCCTGATGGGGCTTGGCCGCGAATATGAAGATGCGGCACGGCTGGCCGGCGCCGGCCCGCTCAAGGTCTGGCTGCGCGTCAATGGCCCGCTGCTGGTGCCGGCCATTGCGCTCAGCGCCATGGCGATCTTCGCGGAGGTGCTTTCAGATTTCGGCCTCGCATCCACCATCGCGCGCCTGTCCAGCTTCGGCGTCCTCACCTATGGCATCTATGTCGCGGCCAGCGACTACCCCGTCGATTTCCCCATGGCTGGCGCGCAAGCGCTGGTGCTGATGGGCCTGGTCTTCCTCGTGGTGCTGGCCGATCGCCTGCTGCGCCGCCGGGCAGCCGCGCGCCTGATTTCCGGCCGCTCCAAGCCCGCCCCACTCTATGAACTGGGCGCCTGGCGCTGCCCGGCCACTATTGGCGCCCTGCTGGTCGCATTGCTCGCGCTGATCCTGCCGCTTGCCGCCATCGCCATCCGCGCCGTCAGCCGCACCCTGGGCCGGGGCCTGTCATTCGATAACCTGACCTTCGCCAATATCGCCCAAGCCCTGTCGCTCGGCACCGATGCCAGCGACGCCATCCTGCGCTCGCTCCTGTGGGCGGCGATAAGCGCGCTGGTCGCCGCCGCCGTCAGCTTCGTGCTGGCCGCCCAGCTCGACCGCGGCAGCGCCAATGCCCGTTCCGCCGTCATTGGCCTGTCGCTCGGCGCCGTCGCCATTCCCGGCATCGTGCTCGGTTTCGGCTATATCCTGGTCTGGAACCGCCTGCCCGGCTTCCGCGATTGGGCCCTGCCCCATTACGGCGATGCCTCGCTGCTGATCACTGGCTATGTCGCCGCCGCCCTGCCCTATTGCCTCGTCGTCATCATGACCGCAATCGGCCAGCTCACCCCAAGCCTGGGTGATGCGGCGCGCCTGCATGGCATCGGCCCGGTGCGGCGACTGCTCGCCATCACCCTGCCGCTGGTGTCGCTGAGCGTGCTGACCGCCTTCGTGCTCACCTTCATTCGCACCGTGTTCGAATTGCCGATCTCGCAAATGCTCATCCCGGTCAGCGGGCCACCGGCCCCGACGGTGATCCTCAAGCTGTTCAGCCACGACAAGGATGGTCTGGCCGCCTCGATCGCCCTGGTGGCAATGATCGCGGCGAGTAGCATCGCTGCAATCGCCTGGCTGGTGTTCCAGGCCCTGATGGCCCGCCGCGTCGCGCCCGCACCCAAGGCCGAACCGGCGCGCCTGCAACTGGCATTGGAGGCCACGCCATGACGTCATCCCTGAGCTGTTCGGGTATTCAGAAGTCGCTGGGCGGCCGCGTCGTGCTGCATAATCTCGATCTGGAAGTGAAGGCAGGCGAAGTCGTCTCGCTGCTCGGCGCCAGCGGCTCGGGCAAGACCACGCTGCTGCGCATCGTCGCCGGCCTGCACAACCCCGATGCTGGCCGTGTTGCCATCGATGGCCGCACAGTATGGGACCGCACCACTGCTGAACCGCCCGAAAAGCGCCGGATCGGCATGGTGTTCCAGGATTATGCGCTGTGGCCGCACATGACCGTCGCCGGCAATCTCGGCTTCGGCCTCGAAGCCCTGCGTCTCTCCGCCACCGAAGCCAAAGCGCGGGTCGAGCATGCGCTGGAGGTGACGCGGCTAACCAGCTTTCGCGACCGCTATCCCAGCGAACTCTCGGGCGGCCAGCAGCAGCGTGTTGCCATCGCCCGGTGCCTAGCCGCGCGGCCGGGACTGATGCTGTTCGATGAGCCGCTGAGCAATCTGGATGCCGCTCTGCGCGAGGACATGCGCGTCGAAATGATGGACCTAGTGCGCCGCGAGGGCGTCACCGTGCTCTATGTCACCCACGACCAGGCCGAGGCCATGGCGGTATCGGACCGCATCGCGGTGATGCGCGAAGGTGTCATCGCCCAGCTCGATACGCCGCAGGCCATTTACGAGACACCCGCCAGTAGCTTCGTCGCCAGCTTCATCGGCGGTTTTTCTTTGGTGCGTGGCGCGGTGCGGGCGGGCCAGTTCATGTTGGCCGATACCGGTGCCGAGACCGTCCAAACGCCCGGAGCCAAGGACGGCGCCGGCATGCTGGTTATCCGGCCAGAAGATGCGCGCCCCGCCAACGATCATCCCAATTCGCAATTTCAAGGCAAGGTCCTGTCGCGCGCCTTTCAGGGCCGCTGCTGGCGCCTGTCGGTCGATCTCGGGCCCGCAAAGGTCCGCCTGGACTGGCCGGAGGCGCCCGAGATCGGCTCCAGCTTCGCTTTCTCGCTACCCCCCAATCGTTGCCTCGTCCTCGCCGCTTAGATCGGAACTCCGCATGACTGCTACCGTCTTCTCCACGGTGACCGCCGCTTTCCTCGCTTCCTTCGTGGAAGTGGTGGAGGCGTTCACCATCGTCCTAGCCGTAGGCCTTACGCGGGGCTGGCGCCCCGCCTTCATCGGCACCGGCCTAGCCCTGCTGGTGCTGATCGCGCTGGTGCTGGTCTTCGGCCCGCTGCTGGCGCTGATCCCCATCGCCTATGTGCAGTTCGTCGTCGGCGTGCTGCTGATCCTGTTCGGCATGCGCTGGCTTCGGAAGGCCATCCTGCGCTCCACTGGTGTCATCGCCCTGCATGACGAGGAAAAAGCCTTCGCCGCCGAAACCGCTTCCCTGGCGCAACAAGCCAATGATCGCCGCGCCGACTACCTGGCCGGCCTTGCCGCCTTCAAGGCCGTGCTGCTCGAAGGCATCGAGGTGATCTTCATCGTCATCGCCGTCGGCACGACGCGCGGCCTGACCCTCTATGCCGGCCTCGGCGCCCTCGCCGCCGTGGTCGTCGTCATGGCCATTGGCCTCGCTCTGCACAAGCCACTTTCCAATGTGCCTGAAAACACTCTCAAATTTGTCGTCGGCCTGATGCTGACCAGTTTCGGTGTGTTCTGGACCGGCGAAGGGCTTGGCGCCGAGTGGCCGGGCGCCGACCTGGCCCTGCTCGCCATCTTCGCCGTCTTCGCCATCGCCTCCTGGGCCATCCTGCAAACCGCTCGTCAGACTATTGCCAAGAAAGCCGCCCAATGAACTTCCTGCGCATCGCCGCCGACGAACTCATCGGCATGTTCATCGACGACGGCAGCCTGGCTTTGTGGTCGGTCGTGCTGATCGCCATCGTCTCCGTCGCCGTGCTCTGGCTCGGCTTCCCGGCGCTCTGGGGCGGCGTATTGCTAGTTGTCGGCTGCGTCGCCATCCTGACCACCAGCGTCATGCGGGCGGCGCGGCGATAGCCTCAGCCGGGACCACACCCAGTCACTTTACAAATTTGTAAAGCTCAAGACAGGTCGCCGTAAAGTTGCCCGTCCAAGCTCCCGATTTGGCGGATATCCGCCGCAATCGGGAGCGGCACGATGGCCGGCATAAACAAGGCTGCCAGGGCTGACGTCTTTGTCATGCTCGCCGTCACCGCCTCGGCACCGCCTCCACATGCGTCGTAGTCAATTCCTCTATCTAAGCCGGCATCACTTTATCAGAAGCATCATCGCTATTGTGGCTGTGTTGGTTGTGTTGGCGGGGTCTGCCGGCGCTTGGGCGGGATACCTCCAGTCGTCGGGCAATTTCCACGTCGTTGAGCCTGGTCTGGCCTATCGATCCAACACGCTTGGCACCGCACAGCTCAAGGATGTCATCTCCGCCAATCAGATAAAAACCATTATCAACCTGCGTGGCGGCTCGACAGCGGAACAATGGTACCGCGACGAAGCACTCGTGTCCGATGCCATGGGCGTCACGATGATCGACATACCGATGTCTGATTCCAGAGTGCCCGAAACGGCGACCCTGAAGACTTTGGTTGACGCTCTTGAAGGCGCCCCTCGGCCCATTCTTATTCACTGCAAAGCAGGGGCCGACCGCACGGGCCTGGCCGCCGCGCTCTTTGAGTACCTTGTCGCCGGCCGGTCAGCCGAAGAGGCCGCAGCACAGCTCTCCCTCCTTTACGGCCATTTCCCATGGTACCCCAGCCAGACCGGAGCGATGGACAAGACGTTTTGGGATGTTGCCAATGACAGGCCATCGTTTGCTTTAAACGTAATGGATGGCGGAGTGCTTGAGTGAACTGTTCGGTCAAACTGTGGGTGGACTGACCGCCCTTGCGCCTTGTGGGCAATGGCATCGATGAAACGCCGCATGGGCACTCCGGGACGTTGTCGAAATGGACGATCCTGAAGCGTCTCGGCTACAGCATCTCGGACGGCAAGGCCGGATGCTCAATCCTGGCGATCTGCCTCTACCCTCTCGAAGCTATATGTGCCGGCAAGTTGGACCACGCAACTCTCGACAATTTTGAGTGCAGTCCGTTCCGACGCGGACGGGTGACGACCAGTTGGCTGGAGGATGTAGAGGGTTCTCACCAAGGGCGGATTGACGATAGGACGCGCGATCACGGTCCCTGCTTCTACATCACGCGTTACCGCGACAAGGGGCAACACGGCGGCCGCGGCATTGAGCGCCACGGTATCCTTGATGGCTTGCATGGACTCGATGCGAAAGGCCACATTGAGGGGTAAGCCGTGCTGCGCCAGTGCGCCCTTGAGCAAGTTCATGATCTGGCTACCTTCTATGGGCATGACGAAACTGGCTTGCGCGAGTTCATTCATGTCGATCGGCCCCGGGCGCGCAAACTCTGATCCGGCGCCGGCAACGAAGAACAACCTCTCGGTGATAACTGGCTGGCGAACGAGCCCCTCATGCTCCACGATATTAAAAGCGAGGGCGATATCGACGTCCCCTCTGGTCACCAATACAGCGAGGTCTTCGCTCCTTTGCTCAACGAAGCTCAGCTCGACGTGCTTGTTGGCCTGGGTCAGCTCCTGGGCCAGCCGCAGCGTCAAATGGGTTGAGAGGCTGGGAGGCAACCCGATGACCAAACGCGTTTCCTGGATATCAGCGAAGGTCTTCACCGTTTTGCGGACGTGCACCAGCCGCTGCATGATTTCGCGCACTTCGTTGAGGAAAAAAGATCCGGCGGGCGTGGTGCTAACGCCCTGCGGACTACGAATGAGAAGCCTGACCCCAAGTTCGTTTTCCAGTGCGGTGATCTGAGCGCTTAGAGCAGGCTGGGCAATGTTGAGCACCGCTGCGGCTTTGGTGATGCTGCCAACTTCGCAAATACAGACGAAGGTCTCCAGTTGGCGTGTCCGCATGGGACTATTTCCTCTGCATTCGGCATTATCGCAAGTACGATGTAGTACTTCAGATCGTGACGGCAGCGGAGATAATCTTCATTTGGGAATGAATATCCCAATCGAAGCCAGTGCAGCTAAACGGCAGCCAATCCTCCTCGATCTGCATTCCATGTCGGTGCGGGTCGCTGTGGCCGCTGGCCATCAATCGACGCCTTATGCGGCACAGCCGGCGCGGCGTGCCCAATAGTCCCAGGCACGTGCGACGATTGGGGGCTCAAGATTTTTGGCGCCGCTCATGGCGATTTCGCCTGCCGTCAACGGTTGCGCAGAGCCCAGCTGTAGTGCCTTGAACAAAGCATCGGCGTTGCGGGCGAGCTGAATCGTGCGCATCACCAATGCGCGGAGGTCGGCTCCCACCACAACCGCACCGTGACCCTTGAGGAGCACGGCTGCGTTCTGGCCAAGCGCCCGTGCCAGGGACGCGCCTTGGTCGGGTGTCGAGACCAGCATATCGGTGTCGCCAAACTCGTCCTGGGCATTCCACATCGGCACCGAAGCACCGATAGTTGCCCCCAGATGGGTCACTGGCACCAATGGCACGCCACTGATGCAGAAGGGAAGGAGCGCCGGCGCATGCAGATGGCACACAGCACCAATATCAGGGCGAGCTTTGTAGACCTCGCCATGAATAACACGCTCGGAATAGCCTTTGCGCTGGTCCGGGCCGACAATGACGGAGTCGAGGCTGTAGTGCTGGAGATCGGCCAACGTTACCAGCTCGGGGCTGATCGAGCGTGAGATTCCATAGCGGTTCTGGTGGTCGCCGATGCGAACGCTGACGTGACCGAAGGCATCGAGCACGCCTTCGTTTGCCAAAATATGATTGGCATCGACCAACTCGGCCAATCGAGCGTCCTGTTCGCTCATGCTTTTCTCCTGACGCTGAAGCTAGATGATGACTTGAGTCATGATCCCGGCGGGAAAGATTTCCTCGGGTGTCATCTGTCTTTGGGCGATGCCCTGCTGATGGGTGTAAAGCAGCATCAATTCGAGCGTCGGCCGGTTGGCTTCGATCCCGAACGGGAACACGTCCTTGCCGACCATGTCGCGCATGCGCCGCGCATAAGTGGCCAGGAATGGCAGCGGATAGCGTGAGATCGCGGGATCGAAAAGACGCGCCAGGCTGCGGTTCTTTGAATCCTCGAAAGCGTTGTAGAGATTGCGGGCCACCCAAGGATTATCCTTCAGCACCGATTTCTTCATTGCCAGCATATGCATGATCGGCCAGACGCCGGTGCGTCCAAAATATTCCTCTTCAAGCTCCAGATAGTTGGGGAAGAGGCGCTCGATGCGCGGATCTTCCTCAAGGAAGCAGGTGGGCGGGCGAGCGATGATGGCGCAATCGATCTCCCCATCGGCCAGCATCTGGGACAGCGACTTATCGGCGACGCGCGTGAGCTTTACGCCCTGGGGCAGATCCAGTTCGACCTTCTCGATCCGGCCCGGTGCATTGGCGCCGGCCTGATACCAGTGCACATCCTGCATCTTGACCCCGCCCTCATTGTGCAGCCAGCCTCGCATATAGACGGCGGCCGAATGGGCCCATTCGGGGGTGCCAATGCGCTTACCCTTGAGGTCGGCCGCGGTTTTGATGCCACTGGCTTTGTTGACGTAGAAGGAACTGAATCGGAACAGGCGTGAGCAGACCACAGGCAGGCCGACGATATCGGCATCGGGCCGGCTGACCTGAGCCATGAATTTGGCGAAGGAGAGTTCGGCCACGTCCCACTCGCGATTGAAGGTGAAACGGGCGAAAATTTCGTGGTGGCTGAGCGTCGACCAGATTGGCTCGATACCTTCGGCAATGACGGCGCCGGTGCGGAAGTCGCGGAAATGATCGTAGTCGTTGGTGGCTATCGAAAGCGGAAGGCGGGTCATGGATGATGTCCTGGGTCGGCCGAATGCGAAAACGGCGGCGTCATTGCCGGATAAGCGTCGCCTTATCGATCGGGATGTTGACGATGATGCGTCCGCCTATCGGCGTGCGCAAGCTGGGATGCACGCGTGCGAGCAGCTTGGCCTCCCCAACCTTGACGATGAAATCGACGAACTCGCCCAAGAACACCTTGCTGTCGACAATCCCTTCGAGGCAATTGCCGGTCAGTCCTTCAGCCTTGTCGGGCTCGACCAGGTGCACGTTTTCCGGGCGCACCGAGATCGTCAGCTTGTCGCCTGCCGTCATAGCCTCGGTGCCGGCGACATCGATCTGGCCGGCCGAGCTGTCGAGCGCAATGCTGTTGCCCGCTCCGCCTCGGCCCAGCACCGTGCAATCGATGAAATTGGCGGCACCGATGAAATCGGCCACGAACCGTGAATTGGGATTCTCGTAGATTTCGCGCGGCGTACCGAGTTGGATGATCTGCCCGTCCTTCATCACCGCGATCTGATGGGAAAGCGCCAGCGCTTCCTGCTGGTCGTGGGTGACGTAGATGGTGGTGAGATTCAATTCGCGCTGCAGGCGCTTGAGTTCGAAACGCATTAATTCGCGCAGCTTGGCATCGAGATTGGACAGGGGCTCATCAAGGAGCAGCAGGCGCGGCTCCATCACCAGCGCCCGCGCCAATGCGAGCCGCTGCTGCTGGCCACCCGAAAGGCGTGTCGCCTCGCGCCCGGCATAGTCTTCCAGTGCCACGGCCTTGAGCACGCGGCCGACCTTTTCTTCCATCTGTGCCCGGCTATAGCGAATCTTGCCGACACGCAGCGGAAAGGCGACGTTTTCGAAGACGTTCATATGTGGCCAGATGGCGTAGGACTGGAACACCATGCCGAAATTGCGCCGGTTGGGGGCGATGAAAATGCCCTTGCCGGCGGAAAAGACGGATGTATTGGCAACCTCGATACTCCCACCCACCGGACGTTCGAGCCCGGCAATGGAGCGCAGTGTCGTGGTCTTGCCGCAGCCGCTGGGTCCGAGCAGTGTGAACAGCTTGCCCTCGGGCACGGTGAACGAGATGTCGCGGGCGGCTCGGACGACCTTCTTGCCATCGGCGTATTCGGTGCTTAGCGCGTTGACAGATAGCATCTGGAACCCTCCTCGAATGGGGCGGCCGGCAGGACCGCGATAGATCTGTGTTCAGTTCATCTTGAAGCGGGATTTCCGGGGGTCCCCTCCCCGGAAATCCCTAGAGCCTTAGGCAATTTGGCGGACCCAAATCGCCGGCTCTAGTTTCTTGTCATCACAAGCTTTTTCGCGAAAAGCCGGTGTCCACCTTTTCGCTGCTTGCTCTAATCGCGCTCGCCTCAGCGACCGCTGACGACGCTCTCGAACGTCTCGCGCCATTGCGGCAGTTCGTCCAGCATCGCCGCGGGGTCGACAACCTTGATGTCGAAGCCTTCCGGCAGGGGAGCGATAGCGGTATTGGTCGGGGTGAAGCCACGATCCACCAGGATCTGCTGGGCATCGTTGAGCGTGAACTCATAGAACAGCACAGCCGCGTTGGGGTGAGTGGCCGTGCGCGAAACCCCAAGGCCATTGATGCGTGCGACCGAGGGTTCGAGCGCGAACCAGTTGATTGGTGCGCCATCGGCCTTCAACTGCTCGGACTTGTACTGATAGGTGGTGAGTGCCAGCGGCACTTCGCCCGAAACCGTCAGATTGGTCAAAAGCGTGTGACCCTTGCGCAGGGACAGGCCATTGGTCTTGGCCAGTTCGCTGAAGAAGGCGATGCCCTCTTTCTCGGACGGGAAGCTATCCACCACAGTTGCCAGCCAGTCGAAAGCCTCGGCTTCAACGGCGAGCCTGTCTTTCCACACGGGCTTGAGCAGATCCTGCCAGGTGGTGGGAACATCGGCCGCATCGACCAGATTGGTGTTGTAGGCGGCCGTAATGATATTGAGCCGGCTGCCCACCCATTCGTGGTGTTCGGGCACGGCGCCGGGGAAAATATCGGCCGTCACAGGCGACGTGATCGCCTGCAGGATATTTTCGCGATGCAGCGCTTCGAGTTCGGGACCGTTGGTCTCGATCACGTCGGCATCGTAGCGGCCGGCCTGGGTTTCGGCCACCGCACGGCGCAGCACGTCCTCCGAGCTACCGCGCCAGACAGTGACCGGAATGCCGTATTTGGCAGTGAAAGCCTCGGTGATGACCGTGACGTCCTCGACCGGGGTCGCCGTATAGAGCATCAGCGTGCCCTCTGCCTTGGCCGCCTCGATGAGGCGTTCCATGCGGTCCTCGCCCTGATACTGGGCAATATCGACCAGCGTGGACTGGGCCAGTGCCGGCCCCACGAGCAAAGCGCCGACGGTGCCGAGCAACAGTGCCCGGCGCAAAAGACCCTGATTGAGTTGAATAGGCATAAACATCGTACTCCTCCTGTGAATGTTTGATCTGAAAATTTTGGAATGGGACGCAATATGCGGCTCCTCCCCATCCCGGCCGGTCTGGCCTGTGCTCAAGCCTCCTTGACACCGAAGCGGCGGCCGAGAAACTGAGCCCCCATGACCACGGTAAACAGCACCAGGATCATCATCACCCCGAACGCCGACAGTTCGACATATTGTCCGTTCTGCCAAAGCTCCCAGATTACCACTGAAACTACTTCCGAGCCGGGACTGTACAGGAGCACCGAACTTGAAAGCTCGCGTATCGAGACGACGACGATATAGATCCAGCCCGCAACCAGGCCCGGCTTGAGCAGCGGCAGGATGATGCGCCGAAAGGTCTGGAACCAGGATGCCCCGCTCATGGCCGCCGACTCTTCCAGATCCTTATGGATCTGCAGCATCGAGGTGGTGTTGTAGCGCATCCCATAGGGCAGGAAGCGCGTGACATAGGCCACGAAGATGATCCAGGTCGTTCCGTAGATGCCGATGTCGAAATAGAGATAGCAGATCATCACCGACAGGCCGAGCACCAGGCCCGGGAACACCATCGGCAACGACGCCAGATTGTCCAGCAGCCAGCGCCCCGGCAGCTTGGTGCGGATGACGATCCAGCAAATCACCGCAGTCAGCAGCATGATCGTGGTGGCGGCCCCTACCGAAAGCAGCGCGCTGTTCCAAACCGCCCGGCCAACGGTGGGGTAGTTGATCACTGTCTCATAGGCGTCGAACGACAGCCGGCTCAGCGCCTCCAGCGAGGGCACGCTGTAATATTTATTGAGTGAGGACCACAGCAACACCAGGAACGGCAGCACGATGACCAGCACCATATAGAGCCCGATGACCAGCGCCGCCGGAATGCGCCACTTGCCCAGGTCCATGGCGCGCGGCCGGAAGCCCTTGCCGGTAACGGTGGAGAACTTGCTGCCCTGGCTCGACAGCCGCGACTGGAAATAGATGCCCAGCGAGGCTATCGCCAACAGCGTGATGGCATAGGCCGAAGCCAGCCCCACATTGCTCGGATATTCGCGGATCGCCTCGTAGATCGAGGAAGTGAACACCTGGATCCCCACCGGCATGCCCAGCAGCGCGGGGACCTCGAAGGATTCGATCGAGCGGATGAAGAGGATCAGAAACGAGGCCACCACCGCTGGCCAGGCCAGCCGCAGCGTGATGCGGAAGACGATCTGGGGCACCGAGGCGCCGCTCATCATCGCCGATTCCTCCAGCGACGGATCCATCGAGCGAAAGGCAGCCGACATCAGCAGGAACGCGATGGGCGAATAATGCAGCCCCTCGACCCAGATCATGCCGCCCATCGAATAGATGTCGAACACCGGCCCGCTTAGCCCGAACAGGTTCTTGAGCACCAGGTTGAAGATGCCGATCTGGGGACTCGCCAGCATGATCCAGGAGACGGTGAACAGGATCGACGGGATCACCAGCGGCACGATGGAGGCCGCATAGAACAACATCTTGAACGGAGTATTGGTGCGCTCGTTGAGCCAGGCGAACAGCGTGCCGATGGTCAGTGCCAGGCATGACGTGCCGGTGGCGAAGACCATCGAATTCCAGAACAGCGTGCCGATATCGCTGGCCGTATAGGCATCGATATAGTTGTTGAGCGTGGCCACGGCGGGGTTCGCCACCGTGGCCGGGGTTGCAAAGCTCTGCCACACGAGAAAGCCGAGCGGCATCAGCGCCAGCCAGGCGACAATGAAGATGACGACGCCGATGACGACCCATTTGAAATCGAACCGCGCGAGAACCCCCCTATCGGACGTTTCCACCGTGTCGATCCTGCCCTGTAGCGCCATGTCAGCTTCCCCCTCGTGCATGCCAGCCGTCTGCCCGGATTTTATCGGGCTTGGGTCGCCATGGTTTCCTTGTGATATCCGGCCACCTTTTGATAGCTGGTGGAGAGTTTCTCCAGCTCTTCATGGCTGATGACATCATCGATATTGTTGAACGGCTCATCGCCGGTACGTTCGAACACTTCACGCAGGATGGCATCGGGCGGGTTCTTGCGGTTGGTCAAAACCACATTGGCCGTGGCCGGACGCCGCACCGCCTCATAGGCGTGCATGGCTGCGATCGGCTCACCTTCCTTGACCAGCGCGTCGGTCAGTGCCCGGCAATCCAGGATCGCCTGCGCCGAGCCATTGGCACCGCGCGGATACATCGGGTGAGCCGCGTCCCCGAGCAGCGTCACCCGACCGAACGTCCATTGCGGCAGCGGATCTTGATCGACCATCGGATATTCCAGCACCGCTTCGGCCGCTTGGAACATGGCGGGGCAATCCAGCCAATCGAACTTCCAGTCCTTGACCACGTCCATGAAATCCTCAAGGCGCCCGGGTTTGTTCCAGTCGCGCTGAGCCTTATACTTGTCGGTGTGGATATCCACGACCCAGTTGATCAGCTGGCTGCCCTGGCCGTCGACATTGTCACGAATGGGATAGATCAGAACCTTGGCGGTGTTGAGCCAGCCGACACGCACCATGCTGGCGCCGGTCAAGAACGGCTTCCACACCGTGGTGCCGCGCCACATGTTGATACCCGAATAGATCGGCGGGCCTTCATCGGGGAATAGCTGCTTGCGAATGCGCGAGTGGATACCCTCGCAGCTGACCACCATTTCCGCCTTGACCGGCGGGCGGGCCGAGCCGTCGCGCGGATCGAGAAAGTGCAGGTTGACGCCACTGTCGTCCTGATCGAAGCCGGTGCACTGATACCCCGTATGGATCCGGTCGGCGCCCAGCCGCTCGATGGCCGCCTTGAGCAGCACCATATGCAGATCACCGCGATGAATGGAGAACTGGGGGAAATCGTAGCCGGCAAAACGGCCGGTCGGCTCGGTGAAGATATGCTGGCCGTGGCGGTTGTAGAAGCCGGATTCTTTGGTGGTGATAGCGACGGCTGCCAGCGCCTCCTCCAATCCCAGCCCACACAACTCACGCGCTGCATGTGGCAGCACGTTGATGCCGACGCCCAGCGCCTTGATTTCGGGGGCGGACTCATAGACCTGCGAGGCAATGCCTTTTTCGTGCAGCATCAGGGCCAAGGTGAGGCCCCCGATTCCCCCGCCAACAATCGTCACTTCCATATCAATCTCCGATGCTATTGCGCTTCGCACCAGCCCGAAGCCGATCCGAATAATCTTGTCCGAGCGCAAAACTCCGCCGGCGCCGTCCAATGTGCGGCGACCGTGAACCCTGCGATATTTCATGAAGCCTGGGGGACGGCGGGCACCTTATGGCCCGTTACTCCTCCAGGAAGCTCCTCTAGCGACGCCTTGTTTTCGGCGGTTGAGTGGAGCTTAGGCAGCGCAATCATTCTCGGCTAATACATAATATTTTGCGGGCATAAGAAAAAACTATGCCCCTCAGAATGATCTGAGTACCCACAGGGTCAAAAAGAAAAGCTGTTCCCTGCGCCAATTGGGGAACGATGAGCCAGGCAAGCCGCGCTCACGGCACGAACTCGGCGGAACCAGCGCTGCAGGCTTACTGGCGCGCAGCAATTTTCCGCCGCTAATAGACGCGACCCGTGGCTACCTCGCGGATCGTCTGCATCAGCAACTGCGCCGCAGCCGAAGGCATCATGTCAGTGCGTGTCGTCAGGCCCACCGGACCGAGCGTTTCAGCTGTGTCCACTGGCAAAAGCGTCAGCAGGCCATTGGCCACATCTTCGGCCACAACGCCCTGGGAAATGATCCAGACTGCATCCGACTGCCGCACGAAACTGCGGCCAAACGCGTCCGAAACCGTCTCGATTTCCGCGGGCAACGCCCGTATCCCATGGGCGGTCAACAGCCGTTCCACCGTCGGACGGATAACCGCATCGGATGGCGGCATCAATGTCTGATAGGGCTCGATCATCGCCAGCCTGAATGGCTCGGCACTCAACAAGGGGTGATCGGGCCGTACTGCGAACACTACCGTTTCCGAATAGAAATGCTCGAATGAAAGGCCGCTGATCGCCTCCGGCTCCGCCATCCGGCCGATCACCAGATCGACATCCCCCACCCGCAGCAGCGACAAAAGATAAGCGTTCGGCCCAGTTACGATTTGCGTCCGCGCCTTCAGTCCGCCCGCTGTGAACAGCACCATCGCCCGTGGCAGCACGCGCGCCGAAACTGTTGGCAGCGCCCCTATTCGGATCGTCTTCTGGCTCTGGCTCTCGCTGATCAAGTCGATCCCCTGCCTCACCGTCGTGACCCCGGCTTCTGCATAACGCTGGAACATCTCGCCCATTGGCGTCAGGAACAGGCTTCGCCGGCTGCGGTCGAACAATTGCACCCGCAGGATATCCTCCAACTCGTGCACCGTCTTGGATGCAGCCGGCTGGCTGATGTTGAGTGCCTCCGCGGCCCTTATCACGCTCTTCAGCCGAGCAACCTCGAGGAAGCAGGCGATATGGCGCAATTTAATGCGTGGGTCGAGCAAGGGTTGCGACACTTTCTGGCATCCAATGATAGTCGGACTGGTGCCGATACATATATGCCAGGTTATCTATCGAGCCCAAGTTATCATTTTACAACCGTCGCGCATGGCTCTTAAACAGCCTGGAAACTGCGGAGAACGGCATGAGCTTCGGACCGCTGAATGGCGTCACGCTGCATTACCGGCTGACTGGCCCCGTCAATGGCCTGCCGCTGGTCTTCGCCAATTCCCTGGGCACCGATGCCCGCATCTGGGACGATGTCATCGCCCCCCTGTCGACAACCTACCGCATCCTCTCCTATGACAAGCGGGGCCACGGCCTCTCCGATGCCCCCCCGGGGCCCTATAGCCTCGACGAGCACGTCGATGACCTGCTGGGCCTGGCCGACCTTGCCGGTTTTACCCGCTTCGGCCTGGCCGGCGTCTCGATCGGCGGGCTCATCGCCCAGCGCACCGCTATCCGCAAACCTAACCGGATCGCCGCCTTGGTCCTCTGCGACACCGCCGCCAAGATCGGCTCCGACCGGATGTGGAACGACCGCATCGCCGCCGTCCGCAAGTCCGGCATCGCCTCAATCAGCGAAATGGTGCTGGATCGCTGGTTCTCCCCCAGCTTCAAAACCGATAACCCGGCCGGCTATGCCGGCTGGCGCAACCTGCTCGAACGCACCCCCGCCGAAGGCTATGCCGCCACCTGCATCAGCCTGCGCGATGCCGATCTGACCGATCAGCTCAGCTCTATCGCGCTGCCGACCCTGGTCGTCGCTGGCGAGGAGGATCGCTCCACTCCCCCAGACCTCGTCCGCGCCACGGCCGACCGCATTCCCAATGCACGCTTCGAAATCATCCCGGGGGCAGGACACATCCCCTCCATCGAAGCTCCCGAGCGCCTGCTGGCGCTGATGCAAAGCTATTTCAAGGAGATCGGCTATGTCTGAACCCACGCGCTTCGACCAAGGCATGGCCACGCGCCGGTCCGTCCTCGGCAATGTCCATGTCGATCGCGCTACCGCCGCCCAGACCCCGTTCGATGCCGATTTCCAGGCCTTCATCACCGAAGGCGCCTGGGGCAGCGTCTGGTCGCGTCCGGGCCTGACCAAGCGCGAACGCTCGATGATCACCCTGGCGCTACTCGCCGCCCTTGGTCATGACGAGGAAGTGGCCATGCATGTGCGCGCCACCGCCAATACCGGCGCTTCCCCCGATGATATCAAGGAAGCGCTGCTGCATGTGGCCGTTTATGCTGGCGTACCGGCGGCCAATCGTGCCTTCAAGATCGCCAAGCAGGAATTGGCAAAACGCGATAAGCCTGACCAAACGGAGGGGCGCTGACCATGGCCGACACGACTGTCCTCAATCAGGCCGGGGGCCTTTATCCCCGCGATCGTTCCTGGCATCCACCGGCGCTGACGCCTGGTTATAAAAGCTCGCTGCTGCGCGCCCCGCGCCATGCGCTGCTCTCGCTCGACGGCACCGCGTCCGAATTGTCCGGCCCGCGCTTCGGCCACTCCATGATCGGCGCACTCGATAACGACCTGATCCGCAATTACAGCCAGGATGGCGTCGAAGCCATCGGCCAGCGCCTCATCGTCTATGGCCAGGTGCTGGACGAAAACGCCCGCCCGGTCCCCAATACGCTGGTCGAATTCTGGCAGGCCAATGCCGGCGGCCGTTATCGCCACCGCAAGGAAGGGTATCTCGCCGCGCTCGATCCCAATTTCGGTGGCAATGGCCGCGCGCTGACCGATGCCGATGGCTATTATTGCTTCCGCACGGTCAAGCCCGGCGCCTATCCCTGGCCCAATGGCGCCAATGACTGGCGCCCCGCCCATATCCATTTCTCGGTGTTCGGCTATTCCTTCGCCCAGCGTCTCATCACCCAGATGTATTTCGAGGGCGACCCCATGATCTGGCAGTGCCCGATCGTCCTCGGTATCAATGACAAGGCAGCGATCGACCAGTTGACCGCCAAGCTGGACCGGCACAACACAACACCCATGGATGCCCTGGCCTATCGCTTCGATATCGTCCTGCGCGGCCGCCGCTCGACCCTGTTCGAAAACCGTCTGGAGGGCAATTGATGCTCAATAAGCTGGTCACCCTCAAGGAAAGCCCGTCCCAGACCGCCGGCCCCTATGTCCATATCGGCCTGACCCCCAATTTCGCTGAAATCACCGGGGTCTTCGACAAGGACCTGGGCAGCGAAATGCTCACGCCCGACACCAAGGGCGAGCGCATCATCGTCGCCGGCCGCATCATCGATGGCGCCGGTTCGCCCTGCGGCGATGCTGTGGTCGAAGTCTGGCAGGCCGATGCTGAGGGCGCCTTCGCCGCGCCCCACGGCCCCAGCTCCAATGCCGCCCCCAGCTTCACCGGCTGGGGCCGCACTCCCACCAATCCCGATGGCGCCTTCCGTTTCGAAACCATCAAGCCCGGCCGCATTCCGGCGCCCGATGGCAAGCTAATGGCACCCCATGTCACGCTCTGGATCGTCGCCCGCGGCGTCAATATCGGCCTGCATACGCGCCTCTATTTCGAGGACGAGTCTGAAGCCAATACCGGCGATTTCGTCCTCAACCGCGTCATGGACCCCCGTCGCCGCCAAACTCTCATCGCCAAGCGCTCCGACACCAACGGCACGCCCACATACACGCTAGACATCCATTTGCAGGGCGACAAGGAAACGGTGTTTTTCGACATTTAGGAAGCAATGGGTAAAATAGCTCGCAAAGTGGCCCTCATGGGTCGGCCTCCCATCTCACCATGAGGACTATTGGGTCGCGCGTCTGAAAGGACTTCATCGTGCAAACCACCACCCTCCTTTCCGCCCTCACCGGCGACGCCGAAATTGCGGCTCTCCTCTCCGACCCCGCCCAGCTCGATGCCATGCTGGCCTTCGAGCGGGCCTTGGCCGAAGCCGAAGCGCGCGCCGGCCTCATCTCCGAGCCCGCCGCCATCGCCATCGCCGCCGCCACCAGGAGTTTCAACCTCGACTGGCCCGCCCTCTCAACCGGCATCGCCAGGGACGGCGTCGTCATCCCGGCCCTGGTCAAGCAATTGCGCACCGCCGTCGGCACCCCGCACGACGCTTCAGTACATCTCGGCGCCACCAGCCAGGACGTCATCGACACGGCCCTGATCCTGCAATTGGCCAAGATCATCCCGATCTACGAAGCGCGTCTCACCAGCCTCCTCGACATCATCACCGCGCTCTCCACCCAAAACGGCACCAAGCCGCTGATGGCCCACACCCGCATGCAGCAGGCCTTGCCTTTCACCGTCGCCGACAAGCTGCGCACCTGGTCCGAGCCTCTGGCGCGCCACCGGAAATCCCTCGCCGCCATCCGCCGCGACCTCCTGGTCATCCAGCTCGGCGGCCCTACCGGCGATCGCTCCAGCTTTTCCGGCAAAGGCGAGGACGTTGCCCGCTATCTCGCCCAGGCCCTCGATCTTGGCCTGGCCGAGCCCTGGCATTCCGACCGCACTCCCATCGCCGCCTTCGCCTCGCTCCTCTCCCTCATCACCGGCACCTTGGGCAAGGTCGGCATCGATATCGGCCTGATGTCGCAAAACGAAGTCGGCGAAATCAAGCTCGCCGGCGGCGGCAGCTCCTCCGCCATGGCCCATAAATCCAATCCGGTAAATGCCGAGGTTCTGGTCAGCCTCGCCCGCTCCAATGCGGGCCTCCTGGGTACGCTGCATCAAGCCCTGGTCCATGAAAACGAACGCTCCGGCGGCGCCTGGACGCTGGAATGGCTTACTGTGCCGACAATGCTGATCAACACCGGAGCCGGACTGCGGCTGGCGGGCGATCTGCTGAGGCAAGTGGGCTTTCCCCAAACCGGCGAATAGGGCACCCGCCGGGGATTTGGCGCGTATTCATCCCGCGCGGTGACCAAAGGCGCCGCGGACTCCGGTCCTACCCCGCCAACTGGTTCTCGACTATCGTTGGCCGCCTGAGGCACCGGAACTCATCGTTGCCGCACCAGCGCCCGCTTCGGCCTATCGTGCGCACAGGCATAGATGCTTATCCTGGCCTCAATGCTGGTGATGATGGCCGATGAGGAATGACTCCTCGAACGGCCGGCGGCTGACTTCCATTTCTTTTCCGTCGAGATAGACCGCCTCAGGCTGCAGCAGGGTCGAGCCCTTGCGGCGTGTCCCCACGACATCCTCGAAGACGTAGTCACTGTCATACTGGCGCAGCACGGTGATGTCGGCGGGCGCGCCGGTGCCCAGATGTCCAAGCTCGGGACGCCGAATGGCCAGGGCGGGCCGGCTGGTCGACATGGCGATGACCTCGGGCAGCGTCAGCCCGCAATTGAGCAGTTTGCTCATAGTATGCAGCATGTCATAGCCCGGCCCCTCGACCGCGATGACGTGCACATCCGAAGAGATGAGGTCCGGCTTGAAGCCGTCTTGAAGCGCGGCTTCCGCCGTTTCGTAGCCGAACGCGCCCATGCCGTGGGCAATATCGAACAGCACGCCGCGTTCCCGGGCTTTCCAGACGGCATCGATAACCTTGCCATTGGGGCCAATGGCCGAGTTCGGCTCGGGACGGTAGCAATGGGTGAGAATATCACCAGGGCGCAGCATATCGACGACGTCGGCGTAACTCGGTGGCGGGTGCCCGATATGGGTCATCAGAGGCAGATCGACCGCATTGGCAGCTTCAAGCGCCAGTTCGAGAGCGCCCAATCCCAGGTCGCCGGTGACGATGCCGCCGATGCGCACCTTCACTCCGATAATGCGATCACGATTGGCCTCGATCTTCTCGACGCAGCGGTGCACCGGCAACATCGCCCGAGTTGTCGCCTCCCCGATGGAGACGTCCTTGTCGAAGCCGAAGATGCCGGGAAAAGAAATATTGAGGAAGGCGAATATCCGGTAAGGCGACTGGATCATCACATAGTCGCGGAAGCCATCGTAATTGCCGGCGCCGGCGCTGCCCGCATCCACGAGCGTGGTGCATGCCGACCGGCGGGCGATGAAGCCCGGATCGACGCTCAGCGAGGTCGCTTTATGATAGACATGGGTGTGGATATCGATCAGGCCCGGCGCAATGATGCAGCCGGTGACGTCGCGCACCTTGCCCTGCCGCACATCGATGGAGGGTGCAATTGCGGCGATCTTGCCGCCTTTGATCGCCACATCGAAGGTGCCATCAAGGCTGTTGCGCTCATCGATGACGCGGCCGCCCTTGAGCACCAGGTCGTAGTTAGTTCCGGCCGAGGCCATCGGAAATCTCCTCGTTGCAGTTTCTGTCTGACGCCGATGGGACGACTGGCAGTTTCAATGTGAAGCGTGGGCGGTTTACTTCACCGCTCCGAGCGCCAGGCCACGCACGAGATAGCGTTGCAGCCAAGCAAAAACGATCGCGATGGGGATGGTCGCGGTGAAGGCCGCAGCCATGACGTGATGCCATTCGACCGTGTAGCGCCCTGCGACCAGCGAGAACACCTGGATGGGAAGCGTGTAACTATCCTGGTTGCGCAGCATGGTCAGCCCGATGACGAACTCATTCCAGGCATTGATGAACGAGAAGATCGCAGTCACCGTAACGGCGGGAAGCGCCAGAGGCAGGAAGACCCTGCGCAGCGCCTGCCAAGGCGTCGCGCCCTCCATCCAGGCCGCCTCTTCTAGATCCTTTGGAATGGTGGCGAAATAGCTCTGCAACATCCAGACCGAGAAGGCGATGTTGAAGGTGGCATAGACGAAGACGACTGCGTTGAGATTGTCGAGCAGCTTCAGCGCAACCAGCAAGCGGAACAGCCCGATCACCAGGACGATGGGCGACAGCATCTGGCTAACGAGCAGGAATTGCTGCACGAACCCCTTCCCAACAAAACGGAAGCGGCTCAGGGCATAGGCTGCCGGAATGGACACGGCGATCGACAGGACCGTCGAGAGGACAGCGATATAGACCGAGTTCCACAAGGCACGGCCGAAATTGGTGGCGCTCCACATGGTGATGAAGTTCTGCCACTGCAGCGTGCTGGGCCACCAAGTGGGGCGCAGCACTTCGGTCGCGGGCTTGAGCGCGGTAATGAGCATGACCGCAAAGGGGAACAGCACTGCGATCATGAGCGGCGACAATATCAGCCACGAGACCACGGTCCGCCTCAGCTTGGGGGATATTCTCATGAGCGATCTCCCCGCATGGCCAGCCGCACATAGATGACCGTAAAGAACAGCAGCAGGGCAAACATCATCAGCGACAGCGCCGAGGCCTCGCCCAGCTTGCCGAAATTGAAACCCAGTTTGTAGAGGTAAGTAACCAGGATATCGGTCGAATTGGCAGGGCCTCCCTGCGTGGTTGCCCAGATGATGGGGAAGGAATTGAAGACGCTGATGGTGTTCATCACTACCGCGATATTGACGAACGGACGCAGCAGCGGCAGCGTGATCGCCATGAAGATCTGCAGCCCATTGGCGCCTTCAAGCTGGGAGGCCTCGTAGAGATCGTCGGGAATGGAGGACAGGCCGCCCAAAAAGATCGTCGTCGTAAACGGGATCGAGACGAGGATGCCGATGGCGATCTGCACCGGGAAGGCCGTGCCCGCCTGCGCCAGCCATTGGATATTGTCGTCGATCAGCCCCAGCCCCGTAAGCGCCGAGTTGAGCATGCCGCTCTCCCCGCTCAAGGCCCAGCGCCAGACGATTGCGGTCATCGTTAGCGACACCGCCCAGGGCAGCATGATGATGACGCGGGCAATGCCTCGCCCGTAAAAATCCTGGTTCAGTATCAATGCCACGGGGATCGAAATCACGATGGTGCCGGCGACGATGCCCACAGTCCAGATGACCGTGCGCCAGAGTGAGGCAAGAAATTGCGGATCCTGCAGCACGGCCAGGAAGTTATCGGGGCCGGCAAAGCCGCGCAGCTGACCGAAGCGGTTCACATCGCTGAGCGAAATCTCACCGATCTGGAATAGCGGCCACAGAATGATGAACGCTGCCAGCAGGAACGCGGGAGCGGTCAGCACGTAAGGATTGGTGAAAATCGACCGGTTCATGTGCCTGGATGCGCCTTCCTGTTTCAGCAGGGGTGAGGCGGCCAGGATACCCTGGCCGCCAAAGTCGTACGCTTACTTGCTGGCGGCGATGATGCCGTCGATCTCAGCCGCAGCGGCGTCGAGCGTCGGCTTGATTTCGCCTTCGCCGAGATAGATCTTCTGCAGCGCATTGGAGGTCACGGCCGCGATCTCTTCCCAGCCGGGGATGACCGGAGCGAAGCGAGCATCGGGCAGCAATGCGGTAAATGCCTTGAGATCCTCGTTGTCGGCGAACTGGGGCAGCTTGGACTCTTCGGCATTCACCGGCAGGAAACCTTCATTGGCGTCGAATTCGGCGCGCTTGTCGGTGGTGAAGATGAAGTCGAGGAACTTCCAGGCGGCATCCTTGTTCTGGCTGTTCTCGAACATGATGATCGAGTTGGTCACGCCATAAGTTCCGCGATCGCCGGTCGGGCCGGACGGAATGGCGGCGACGCCGTATTTGAGGTCCGGGGCTTCTTCCTTGATCTGGTTGGACAGGAACGGCGCGGTGATCATCATGCCGACCCGGCCCTGCTTGAACAGGTTCTGCACGTCTTCGCGGTTGAGCGAGGTGACGCCCGGCTCGGTCAGGCCTTCGTCGATCAGGCCCTTATAGATCTCCGCCGCCTTGTAGGCTGCATCGGTGTCGAGACCGGAATTGCCATCGGCGTCCAGAATGTTGCCACCCTGCGACCAGAGAGCATAATACCAATAGACGTCGGTCTCGATTTCCTTGCCTTGCAGACCGTAGCCATAGACGTCGCCGCCCAGCGCCTTGATCTTTTCGGCGTCAGCCTTGAGTTCGTCCCAGGTTGCCGGCGGCGCGTCGATGCCGGCTTTGGCAAACAGGTCCTTGTTGTAGTAAAGCGCGCGTCCCGAGGCTGCGATCGGCAGGCCATAGGTCTTGCCATCCATCACCGACGGGCTGAGGAAGGTGTCGATGAAGCGGCCCTTGACCTCGTCGGTGATGTAGCTGTCGAGCGGAGCGGCGATCCCCTGGCTGACATAGTCGATCAGCCAGCGCGTGCCGATGATGGCAAGATCGGCATTGGCACCACCGGAGATATCGGTGGTCAGCTTCTGCTGCAGAACATCCCACGGCACCACTTCGATCTGAATGTCCGTTCCCGGATTTGCCGCTTCGAATTCGCTCGCTGCGCTTTCGAAGTAGGCACCGGTCTTGGAGCTGTATTCGGCAACGGTGACCCGAACCGTCTGGGCATATGCGGCGCTCGCGAGCGCAATGGCGGCGACACTACTGGCGGCGGCGACTTTCAACCAATGCAATGACATGATCTTCCCTTCCCTACTTGCAGGCATTCGAGGGGTCCGGCCTATTCAGCCTCCCCAGCCTGAAGATAGATTTTTTCATATTGGGGAAATTATCAAGCGAAATGTGACATTCATGTTGCTTTATTACACACAACGAATAGCTTGCTAGGCAGCCAATCGTGTGATGGAGAAGGCTCATGGCCGAGCTAAGTTTGCGCAATATCGAAAAGCGCTACGGTCCAACCAAGGTGCTTCACGGCGTCTCGCTGGACGTGTCGGATGGTGAGTTCATCGTCCTGGTCGGGCCATCGGGCTGTGGCAAATCCACCCTGTTGCGCATGATTGCCGGCCTTGAGGAAATCAGCGCTGGCGAACTCGATATCGGTGGTGTGCGCACCAACGACGTGCCGCCGCAAAAGCGCGACATTTCAATGGTTTTCCAATCATATGCGCTGTTCCCGCATATGAATGTGCGTGACAATATTACGTTCGGGCCGCGCATGCGCCGGGAGGCTGTGGAGGCGCGGGACAAGTCACTGGATCGCGCCGCATCCATCCTCAACCTGAAAGACTATCTCGACAGGACACCGGGCCAGCTCTCCGGCGGACAGCGTCAGCGTGTCGCCATGGGCCGCTCCATCGTGCGTGACCCGAAGGTGTTTCTGTTCGACGAGCCACTCTCGAATCTCGATGCCAAGCTGCGCGTGCAGATGCGCACGGAAATCAAGTCGCTGCACCAGAAGCTCGGCACCACGATCGTCTATGTCACGCACGATCAGATCGAAGCGATGACCATGGCGGACCGCATCGTGGTGATGAATGGCGGCCATATCGAGCAGATCGGCGCGCCGCTCGAACTGTATGACCGGCCAGCCAATCGCTTTGTCGCCAGCTTCATCGGCTCGCCGGCCATGAGCTTTTTGTCCGGCACCTATAGCCGCCAGGACGGGGGCCAGTCAGCTGTCGTGCTCAACGATGGCTCCCGCTTGCCCGTCAACGCCATCGACGTGGCCGATGGCGTCAAGGTCGAAGTGGGTATCCGGCCGGAGAATTACCTGCTCGCCGAAAATGGTCCGCTCACTCTGGCGGTCGAGGTAGTGGAGCCGACCGGTCCTGAAACCCATGTCATCGGCACGATTGCGGGCGAAGAAATCCGCTGTGTCTTCCGGACGCGCCTCGATCCGGCGCCGGGCACAAAACTGAGCGTGAGCGCCGAGCCGCAGCATATCCATATCTTCGATGTCGCCAATGGCAGGCGCCTGCCACCGGTCGCTGAAGCAGTGTGATGGCGAGCAGGCCGCCGGATGATGCTGCTGGCGCCATGCCGCGCATCGATATAATCGCGCGGCTCAAGACGCGCCTGGTGGTGGGGCACCGCGCCGAGGTTCGCGTCATCGAGGTCATTCTGGGCGACCTGCATTTTGCCATCACCGCTCCGATCGCCGATATCGCAGCGCGGGCCGGCGTAAGCCAGCCTACCGTGACGCGGCTGGCCCGCTCGCTGGGTTTTTTGTCGACGCGGGAGATGAAAGTGCACATGGCGCAGGCGCTGGCGCTTGGCGGCGCCTATCTGCGTGCGGTCGATAGCGGAGACGGAAACCATACATCCAACCAGGTGGTTTCCACCATCTGCAGCCATGCCCACGCGGCGCTCGATCTCATCAGCGTCGCCCTGTCCACCACCGATTTCACCGCACTTGGCGAGATCGTCTCGGGCGCCCGCCGCATCATCATTTATGGCACGGGCGGCAATTCCTCGATGGCGGCAGTCGAGTTGCAGAACCGCCTGTTCCGGCTCGGGCTCAATGGCACCGCCTATGCGGACCCCCAATTGCAATCGATGAGCGCATCGGTGTCCGACAAGCAAACGGTCGTGGTCGCGTTTTCAACGTCAGGCCGGGCCCGTTCCATTCTCGACGCCGTAGCCGTCGCAAGGCAATATGGCGCCACCTGCATCGCCATCACCAAGCCCGGCACCCCGCTCGCCAATTCGGTGCAACACCTGGTGCCCTTTGTGTTCGAGGAGGATCAGACCTTGCTCTACAAGCCATCGGCATCGCGTTACGCCATGCTGGCCGTGGTGGATATCCTGGCCATGGCCGCTGCCGAGGCCATTGGCCCCAGCGTGCTTGAACTCCTCCGCCGTGTCCGCCAAAGCCTCACCACGCTTGAAGCCGGCGAGCCAATGCAGCCCATCGGCGACTAGCGCGCCAGCAGTGAGGACACCTGGCGCGATGTAGCTTGAGATGCTTCCATGCCGTCAAAGACACGGATTACGCGTTCAATATAGAGATTGACCACGCCATAGACGTTCTGGAGTTCTCCATTGATGGGATGGCACCGGGCTGGTGAGCCCAAGCCAATGCGGGAACTGGCGGATTTGTGCCAGTTCGCCTTTCTCGACATCGCCGAAGGGGAGGCCTGCCGCCTTTCAAACTTCGGGGATGCGAACCGCATGCCTGACCACCAACTGCCACCGGCCGTCCTTGCGCACCCAACCAAGCATGGCTTGCACATGTAATGTCGTATTCATGTCGACCTCGCCGCTCATCAGGACAAAATCGCCGAAGACCCGGATGCTGCCACCGGGGCGGGGTACCAGACTTTCATAACGATAGCGATTGGCCTCGACGCTGCCGAGATAGGCCGGGCGATCCTCCACCAGTCCTGATGAATGCACAAAGACGAGGTCCGCATGGAGCATTGCGCCGAGCGCCGCGGTATCCTTGCGGACCATGGCATCATAGAGCGCGCGTTCGGCCTCGCGCAGTTCCGTTTCGATTGTCATGGGAAAGCGGACCTCATCTGGGGTGGATATTCTGTGGTCAGCGATCTGCCTGCTCAAATCGCCCCTTGCGCCTTCAAATTTGTAATTTCTTGATGAGGGCACTCGCCTGACGAGCATACGGAAATCCGGGGAGCGATCTAATATCGATTTCACGCAGCCTCGATAGCTTTACGATATCGCTGCGCCGGCTTTGACCATTTTCAAAAGCTATTGATTGCAATCAAAATCGGTATTGGACGCTATCGAGTTTAATCGATCTCATCCGCAATTCGGTTGGAGCGAGATAAACGAGGACTACTATGGGCGTGCAGGCTCTGTCTGTTGAAGATCGCCTGGCGATCAATGATCTTCTCATCCGCTATGCCACATCGATGGACAATGGCGATGTCGAGGGCGTGGTGAGCTGTTACACCGAGGACGCGGTGCTGCTCGGATCGTCGACCGGGGAACACCGCGGCCACGAAGCGATCCGTATCTTCGCAACCCGCTATGCCAATTTTCATGCAAGCGGCGCCCAATTACGCCATTTCATTACCAATATTATCGCTGCGCCCGAAGAGGGCGGTGCCAAGGTCACTGCCTATTTGCTGACCGGCTGGACGCAGAACGGCAAGCACGAACGGCTGCGGCCGGGACACTACACATGCCATTTGGTGAAGACCGGTGGCGAATGGCTGCTCAAAAGCCGTCTTGTCGCGCAGGACAGCCCAATGGAGCTGAATGTGAAATAGAAGGGCCGAACCTGCCCTTGGCATTCCTGGTTCGAAGCGCTGACGCACGCCGCTCCCGGCGGCTGATCAAGGCACTGAAAGCTGCTGGTTCTACATCATCGCGGTCAAAGATAAGGCTGGCCCAGCATAGCAGCCCACTGAATTCAGCTTCCATTTTGGAATGACATCGAGGGCGCCAATCGAGAGCGAAAAGCTATCGAGATGGGTAGGAATCGGTATTAGACCGCAATGATGGATACCGATTAGCTAACAGGGTCTTAATTGCCGGCTGAGCCAAGGGTGGGGTGAGTGGATTTCTTTAAATACTGGATGAATTCTTGAAATATGGAGATGAGTGTCAGTATCGGGGAGGGCGCATTGTCGATCAATAAAAAGAATCTCGGCAGCGGACTATTTTTTATTTTTGTAGCGACGCTGTATGGGACCATGTCCCTGACCAAATTGCCGATAGGCCAGATCTTTAATATGGGGCCCGGTTTCTTTCCGATTGTGCTCTGCAGTTTGCTGGCCGTGTTCGGCGCAATGCTGGTCGCGCGTGCAGTATTTTCCGGCGTTCAAGTCGAACTGGGTGACATTCCCTGGCGCGTCATCGCCATGTTGACGCTCTCGGTCGTCACCTTCGGATTGTCGTTCAGTCAGCTTGGCATCCTGCCGAGCGTGTTCGTTTCCACCTTCATCGCCACTTTGGCCGGCCGCCGGTTCAGCCTTCGAACAAGCCTGCTCGTATCGGGCGGGGTCGCCCTCTTGTGCGCGGCCATTTTCGGGTTCGCCTTGACCATGCCCGTAGGCGTCCTAGGCAGCTGGTTCGGACGCTAGGAGACACAAATGGACTTCTTTGCCAATCTCAGCCTGGGGTTCTCCGCGGCGTTGCACCCCATCAACATCCTGTTTTGCTTTTTTGGAGTGCTGGCAGGCACCGTCGTCGGTGTGTTGCCGGGGATAGGCCCGATCGCAACGATCGCGATGCTGCTGCCCCTCACCTTTACCCTTGATCCGACAACGTCCCTGATCATGCTGGCCGGCATCTATTACGGCTCCCAGTATGGCAGCTCCACGACCGCGATCCTCCTTAATCTTCCCGGTGAGGCGTCCTCCGCGATCACCACGATCGACGGATACCAGATGGCCAGGAAAGGCCGCGCGGGACCGGCGCTCGCAGCGGCGGCGCTGAGTTCCTTTTTCGCCGGCACGGTTGCAACGATCGTTATCCTGCTGGTGGCCAAACCCTTGACGGTGGTGGCTTTGAACTTCGGGCCGGCAGAATATTTCTCGCTGATGGTCCTGGGGCTGATGTCCTCGATAGCGCTGGCTTCCGGCTCTGTCCTCAACGCCTTGGCGATGGTCTGTTTGGGTCTGTTGCTGGGGCTGACGGGTACTGACATCTATACCGGTCAATCAAGGTTCACCTACAATCTGCCGAACCTGCTGGATGGTTTGAATTTCGGCGCGATCGCGGTGGGTGTATTCGGGATCAGCGAAATCATCCGCAACCTCGAATCGGGAAATTCGGTCCAGGGTGTAGTCGCCAAGGTTACGCGCATCTGGCCGTCGCGCGAAGACTTGCGCCGTATCATCGGCCCTTCGGTGCGCGGCACGGCCATCGGTTCGATTCTGGGCATTCTGCCCGGCGCTGGGGCATTGCTTGCCTCTTTCATTGCGTATCATGTCGAAAAGAAGGTCTCGAAGAACGGGGCGGAATTCGGCAAGGGAGCAATCGAAGCCGTGGCAGCGCCTGAGGCCGCCAACAATGCCGGCGCACAGACTGCATTTATTCCCCTGCTGTCGCTCGGCATCCCGTCAACCGCGACGATGGCTATAATGCTTGGAGCCCTCACCATTCACGGCATCACGCCGGGGCCCAATGTCGCCGCAACCCATCCGGCTCTGTTTTGGGGCGTCATCGTCTCCATGTGGATCGGAAACCTGATGCTGGTGGTTCTCAACCTGCCGCTGATCGGAATCTGGGTAAAGCTGCTCAGCATCCCTTACAAGGTGTTGTTTCCAGCAGTCATCGCATTTGCCTGCATCGGCGTCTATTCGCTGGACAATGGCCCATTCAACATCTGGATTCTGGCTGTGTTCGGCATCGTCGGCTACATTCTCGTCAAGCTGGAATGCGAACTGGCCCCCTTCGTTCTCGGGTTCATTCTCGGTCCGATGATCGAAGAGCATTTGCGGCGAGCCATGATCATCTCGGATGGCGATCCATCCATCTTCTTAACGCGTCCGGTCAGCGCGCTGCTACTGGCAGTGGCCGCCATTGTGCTTTTGCTTATCTGCATCCCCAGCATCGCCAAGAAACGTGAAGCGGTCTTCGTTGAGGAATAAGGCGCCCGATAGAGCGGCGACAAGCCTGTCCATGAGCCAGGCGTCTTCCCTGAAAAATAAATAAGAGGAGTGAGGAAAATGAGAGGTATTGCACTCGCAGCTATAGCTGCGCTTGCTTTCATGGGCGGCCAAGTGGCTGCGCAGGACTATCCAACTAAGCCGATCACTTTGGTCGTGCCCTACCCTGCGGGTGGTGGCCAAGACGTCGGTGGCCGCGTTATCGCGGAATATCTCACCGAGCATTTAGGCGTTAACGTGATTGTGGAGAACAAGCCGGGGGCAGCTTCCCAGATCGGTATCGACTACGTCGCGAAATCCCCACCCGATGGTTACATGCTCGGCTACGCCAATTCCGATGGCTTATCCGTGATGCAGGCCGTCAAGAATACGATGCCCTATGCCGTGCCGGACGATTTTGACTTCATCGGCCAGGTGGTGAGCACTGCCCACGTCATCAGCGTATCAGCGAAAAGTCCGTTCAAGACAATTCAGGAGCTGATCGCCTATGCCAAGGATAATCCGGGCAAGCTGAAATATGGAACCCAGGGCATCGGCAGCGCCGGCCACCTTGCGGCCGAGTTGTTCATGCAGTCCGCCGGAATCAAAATGACACACGTTCCTTTCCAGGGCTCCGCGCCTGCGGTGACGGCGGCGGTGGGCGGCTTCGTCGACTTCGTGGTGGCCGGTCCGCCATCCATCGAGGGATTTGTCCAATCGGGGGACCTGCGCCCGCTCGTCACGTTCGATAAAGACCGGCATTGGCTCTATCCCGACATGCCCACGATGACGGATATCGGGTTACCCGACGCTACATCCATTCTATCGCTGGCCCTGCTGGCTCCGCGCGGCGTTCCCGAGCCGATATTGCAGAAGCTGCGGGCCGCCATGATGGACATGGTTGCGCAGCCTGAAATGATCGAGCGGTTCCGGGCCATCGGCGTCGACCCCAAATATGTCGACGGCGTGGCGTTTGGAAAGATTATGGCGGACGAGACGACCGCTTGGGAAAAGCTGGTCGAGAGCGCTGGAATCCCCAAGGTCGACTAAAGTTTTCCGGTACTCGCAATAACGGTGTAACGCAGACCGGCTGAGGGCCGATTGCGTTCACCAGTGTCACCAAGAAACGAAAATTGATCTTCGTTGAGGGATGGGGCGTCCGATGGAGCGGCGACGAGTACGTCCATGCAGCAGATGTCTTCCCGAAAAATAAATAAGAGGAGTGAAAAAAATGAGAGGCATTGCACTCGCAGTTATGGCTTCGCTTGCTTTCATGGGCGGCCAAGTGGCTGCGCAGGACTATCCAACTAAGCCGATTACTTTGGTCGTACCTTTTCCGGCTGGTGGTGGCAGCGACGTCGGCGGCCGCATTATCGCCGAATATCTCACCGAGCATTTGGGCGCCAATGTCATTGTGGAGAACAAGCCGGGGGCGGCGTCGCAGATCGGTGTCGACTATCTCGCGAAATCCCCGCCGGACGGCTACATGCTCGGTTATGCGGGGTCCGATGGTTTGTCCGTGATGCAGGCCATCAAGAACACGATGCCCTATGTCGTGCCGGATGACTTCGACTTCATCGGCCAAGTGGTGACCACTGCCCACGTCATCAGTGTGCCGGCGAAAAGTCCGTTCAAGACGATTCAGGAGCTGATCGCCTATGCCAAGGACAATCCGGGCAAGCTGAAATATGGGTCCCAGGGCATTGGCAGCACCAGCCACCTTGCGGCCGAGCTGTTTATGCAGGCCGCTGGAATCAAGATGACCCACGTTCCTTTCCAGGGTGCGTCGCCGCAAGTCACGGCGGCTGTGGGCGGTTTCGTCGACTTGATCGTAGCGGGCCCTCCCTCCATTGAGGGATTTGTACAATCGGGTGATCTGCGGCCACTCGCGACGTTCGACGAGGATCGGCACTGGCTCTATCCCGACATGCCTACGATGAAGGAAATCGGGTTGCCCGGTGCGACAGCGATTATCCGGCTCTGCGTATTGGCTCCGCGTGGCGTTCCCGAGCCGATATTGCAGAAGCTGCGGGCCGTCATAAAGGACATGGTTGCACAACCTGAGCTGATCGAGCGGTTCCGGAGCATCGGCGTCGATCCCAATTACATTGACGGGGTGGCGTATGGAAAGATTGTAATGGAAGAGACCGAGACCTGGAAAAATCTGGCCGAGAGCGCAGGAATCCCCAAGATCGACTAGAACTCTCAAGAAATTCGATAATTTTATGAAAAAAGCTAGGCTGGATATTGATCCAGCCTAGTTGGTGTGGGCTCCGGAGATTCCCATTGAAGCAGAGGCATGGCCCCCGCTGCAGGCATAATGCCAGTCAAGGCCAGAACGCTTCACCAGGTATTCGGGATAGCGTTCGCCCTCGATCGTGATCGCTGCAGACTCGATTTCGGCAAGATTTCTCGTTGGGTACGCTCGATGAAGTCGAGCATCAGCGGCGCGGTCGCGGCCGAGTGCGTCTCGAGCAGCAGGTGGCCGGCATCGAAGATGTGGGCTTCCATTCTGGGCTAGGCCTGCATCCAGGACAGCGTCTCGGCGATATCGAAGAAAGCGTCGTGCCGCCCCCATAGCATCAAGGATGGCGGTTGCCGGCCTTCCAGATATTGAGCGATAGCATCGAACTGGGCAACGTAGCGCCCGTAATTCAGAAGGAGCGCTCGCTGAGTGTCCATCCGGCCCGGCTGGTTCATCACTCGCCAGTCTTCGTCCCATCTTTCGGCCGGAATTCGCGCGGCGACCTCTGGTGGAACGCCCAAGACATACTGGTCGCGGATACCCTCGAAGGTGAGAACCGCGGTTACCATGGCTTCGTTTTCTGGGCACGGATTCGCCCAGAAGGCCTCTGAGGGGCTCCATAGCGGGCTGAACCCGGTTCGATGCGCGTTAGCGTTCTGGATGATTAATCCCAAGACCTGCTCCGGCGCCTGCATGGCGATGTGGAAGCCCACCGGCGCCCCCCAATCATGAAGGTAGATATAGCGCGGTCCAATCGCGAGCCGGTCCAGCAGCTCTGAGATGAGCTGAGCGAAGGCGGAAAACGAGGCTGATGGTAAGGCCTCGGATTCGCCAAAACCAGGCAGGTCTGGCGCGATCAGATAGGCAGTCTCTGACAGTTGCTCCATGACCTCTACGAACATTCGCGCGGCGTTCGGAAATCCATGTAGCAGCAGCACAGCGGGCTTGGACGCCTCACCTGCCGTAATAAAAGACAGTTCACAGCCGCCTGGTAGGCCGAGCCGCTGCCGGGACGGGGTAGGCACCTTCGAACTCCATTGCGCGATTATCTGACCGTTCGAGAACGTCTTGGCGGAGGTAATTGTTCCAGCAGGCGCCCACCTGACAAAAGCATCCAGGCGCCTTGCCTTGGCGCCGATCAACGACATGGCAGTGATGTACCCGCGATGCGCCTCTTTCACCTATCGCCGCGGCTGAAGCTGTTTTCCGTCCGCTCGCGGCACCGCACCATTCCCGTCATCCAAATCGAAGGAGACTGACAATGCAGCACGCCGTCGTTTCACGCGATGATTGACTGACCACCCGACAGGACCTCCTGAAGGCGAAGAAGGAACTCATCCATCCTCGCGCCAAGGCCGCAGCAGAGCGGCTCGCCTTGGGGCGCTACAAGTGCGCGCAACTAGTCATGCGTGAGGTGTCAGTTACAGACGACCAAATGCATTAGTGGCTCCAAAACCGTTCCCACCAATGCGGCTTCACAAAAGCCACAGGGCAGTTCACTTGCGGTTTTCTCTTTTCTGAAATGGCACGCCAAATACTCCTAAACCTGCCCTATTTAAGAACGCCAAACACCGCCGGTCCCCGCACAAAAAGCGCCCGAAAAGTAGCCTGCGCCAAAGTAGCGTAGAAACGGCGGCAATCGGCGGATAGAAAGCTCGAATTGTTTGCGGTTTGATGGCGCGCATGCCAGACGCTACGCAGAGCATGGTCCGCCTGATGGCCAGTTCGCGCTCTGTGGGGGTGGAATTTCGTCCGGTGGGCTGAGAACGAAGAGACGGAGCAATGCGTCTAATTGATTATTCTCCATGCCCACTCTCCGCTGAGTCAGGTCATCGATACGAAGGTCGGAAGAACGGAACATTTGAAGTTCTCCACTGTGGTCATAATGGCCATAATGGCTCCGAAAGCTGGAGATCGGCAATGCAACGCATGTCTGCACGTGACGCGAAGAATGGCTTTGATCGCTTGATCGATATAGCGCGTGCGGAACCCGTAGCAGTCGAGAAGCAGGGCGGTCGTGGTTGTGATCGCGTTTGAGGAATATGAGCGCTTGGCTGGTATTGAAGGCACGGGAAATGAGCCCATGAAAGGCGAAAGCCGCCCACCGAAGGGTAAGCAATGACGTTGCCCGCCTACCAGGCCAAATATTTTGCCTACGACCTGACTCGCCAAGCCTCAACCGGCTTGGATCGGCTTTCGATGTCTCTCTTCGACGCCGCCGTTGATCTGAACCCCCACCAGATCGAAGCGGCAATGTTCGCGCTAGAGGCTCTTCGCGACCGGGTCGGGCACCTCGTTCTGACGCGGTTGCAGATCGAGTCCAAGGTGTTGCGCCGCCGGGCGCGCCAGGCCATGACGCTTGAGGAACAGCCACTCGATCCAGGAGAAAATCCAGAATCTGGAGCGCCAGAAGCGCCGTCAGCGGCAGGAGATTTTCACGGTGGAAGACAAGATCATGGAGAAGCGGGATACGCTCATCGACCAGTTGGAGCACCGGCTCGCGCAGCGGATCGAGACCGAAACCCTATTCACCATCCGTTGGCGGGTCGTTTGATCCGCCAGCCTTGCAACATGAACGAGAAATGAGACGTGTATGAGCCAGAAATTTGAGAAGCTGAGAACTCTGCTGAAAGAGCTGTTCCAGCTCGATCAGCCCGATCTCGATTTCGGCCTCTATCGGATCATGCATGCCAAGAGTGCTGAGGTTACACAATTCCTCGACAAGGATTTACTCCCCCAGGTGCAGGAGGCATTTGGCCTCTACAAGATGGCAGACAAGTCGGAGCTGGAGAAGGAGCTCGCCAAGGCGATCGAACAGGCACAAAATCTAGGCGCAGATCCCGAGACGCTGCCGAAAGTAAAGGAACTGCGGGCAAAGCTTGTTAACGACGCGGTCGATATCGGCGGTCTGGAGAATGAGGTCTACAACCATCTGTTCAGCTTCTTCCGCCGCTACTATTCTGAAGGCGACTTCCTGGCAAAGCGTGTCTATCGGCCTGGTGTCTACGCGATCCCCTACGAAGGCGAGGAGGTCAAACTCCACTGGGCTAATCGGGACCAGTATTACATCAAGACCAGTGAATATCTGCGCGACTATGCCTTCCGCCTGAAGCCGGATGATGTCGCCAAACCCATGCGTGTGCACTTCCGGTTGGTGGATGCTGCGGAGGGCGAGCACGGCAACATCAAGGCGGCCGAAGGCAAGGACCGCGTCTTCATCTTGGCCGGCGAGGATTTTATCGTCGAGGAGGAAGGCGATCTGGTTCTGCGCTTTGCCTATCGCCCAGCGACCTTGGCCGACTGGCCGGAGAGCGAGCGCGATGGGAAGAAGAAGCCGCCAGCGCAGAAGGACCTCACGGCGTCAGCGGTGCGCAGCGTTCTGGCGATAACGGATACCGCCTTCACGTCGTGGATTGCCGAACTCGCCAAGCCGCATGTGAACCTGAACGGCGAAAAGCCGGGCTATTCCCGTCTCGAAGGACATTTGAAGCGTTACACCGCCCGCAACACCTTCGACTATTTCATCCACAAGGATCTTGGCGAATTCTTGCGTCGGGAGCTGGATTTCTATGTCAAGAATGAGATGATGCATCTCGATGATATCGAGAGCGACACCGTATCGCGCGTCGAGCAGTATCTGTCGAAGATCAAGGTGATCCGCCGGATCGCTGGCAAGATCATCAGCTTTCTCGCTCAACTTGAGGACTTCCAGAAAAAGCTTTGGCTCAAGAAGAAATTCGTGATCGACACGCAATATTGCATCACTCTAGACCGGATTCCAGCAGAATTTTATCCGGAGATCGCCGCTAACGACGCGCAGCGTGAGGAGTGGGTGAAGCTCTTTTCACTCACAGAGAAAGATGAATACTCCGAACCACTATCCGTTAATTTTCTCAATGCCAACCAATCTCTCGTTCTGGACACCGCTCTATTCGATACGAAATTCCTGGAGCGCCTCCTTTCTGCGCAAGATCAACTAGACGAGACGCTGAGTGGCATCATGGTTCACTCGGATAACTTCCACGCACTGACGCTCGCTCGCCGGCGTTTTAGCGATATTATCAAATCGATCTACATCGACCCACCCTACAACACAGCCAGCAGTTCGATTCCTTATAAAAACAATTATAAGCATTCCTCATTTGCGACATTGATGCGAGATCGAATCGCCGCCTGCTATCCGCTCTTGAGGCAGGATGGCGCGATCTTCGTTAGCATCGACAAGACGGAGAGAACTATTCTGGAGCACGCTCTCGATGAAGTGTTTGGAGCAGAGAACCATATAGAGGAGCTGATTTGGATGCAGGCGACTGCAAACAGTCAGTTACCGAACTATTCGACTAACCATGAGTACGTGGAGGTCTACGCGAGCAATCGCGCTGCCGTGGAAGCTGACAAGGCTATGTTCCGTGAGCCGAAACCCGGCTTCTCTGAGGTCATGGAGCTTCTCGCGGCATTGGACGCTGACTTTCCAACGCTCAGCGACGTGTCGAAAGCTCTGCAGGCACTCTTCGAGATGCATAAGCAGGAATATCGAGCCGAGGTTGAGGCGAACGGACAAGAGTGGGAGGACGCGAAACGGCAGGACCCATGGCGCGGGCTGTACCCCTACAACCGTGCGGAGTATCGCGATGCACAAGGGACGTATGTTCCCGAAGAAGAGGCTAGGCAGCGCAAGGCGAAGCTATGGGTATGGAGTGAGATTCCTACTGGTGCGCCCGCTTCTAAACAGTCGCCAACTACTAAGGACCCCAACCATCCTAACTATCGATACTACAAACCCATTCATCCTGTGACGGGAAAGTCTTGTCCGCATCCGCAAAGTGGATGGAAGTTCCCGGCAAAGCCGGACAAAAACAATGGCGATCGCCGGTCATTTGAATCGCTGGAAGCCGATAAACGGATGGCGTGGGGAGACGACGAAAACAAAGTGCCGAGGACAAAAGGCTTCCTCCACGAAGTCGAGACTAACATCGGCACAAGCGTATTCTACGAGTACAACGACGGCGAGGCCGAACTGGCCAGTATGTTTGCCGAGTCTGGACTCTTCCTGTCTCCAAAGAGTTCGAAGTTCGTTAAGAAATTCGTACTCCAATCAACCAAGGCTGATAGCTGGTTCTCCGACTTCTTTGGTGGAAGCGGCAGTTCTGCGCACGCAGTCATTCAGGCCAACCGGGAAGATGGTGGACAGCGGAAATTTCTGACAGTTGAAATGGGCCATCATTTTGACACGCTGACCAAGCCGCGCATTCTCAAAGCAATTTACGCCGGTGATTGGAAAGGCGGCGCACCGCGCTCAAATGACGGAACGAGCGCCGTTGTCAAGGTTGTGCGGCTTGAGTCCTACGAAGATGCCCTCAACAATCTGGTCCCACGTCGCTCGGCACAGCAAGACGATCTTTTGGCATCCGCCGAAGCACAGGGCACCGATCGCATGAAGGAGCACTACATGCTCCGCTACATGCTCGACGTAGAAACGCGCGGCAGCCAATCGCTGCTGAACGTCAAGGCCTTTGCCGACCCGACCGCTTACAAACTGAAGGTCAAGCGCCCGGGATCGGATGAAAACCGGGAGGTGAATGTCGATCTTCTGGAAACCTTCAATTGGCTGATTGGCCTCACCGTGCAACGCATCGGCGCGCCGCAGACCTTCGCTGCCGAATTCGAGCGCGACACAGAGGGACGGCTCGACCTCAAGGGGCGCCTACGCCAGGATGCGGGTGGCCCGTGGTGGTTCCGCACGGTGACCGGCACCACCACGGATGGGCGGCGCGCGCTGATCATCTGGCGCAAGCTCACCGGCGAGCCGGAGCAGGACAATCTCGTACTCGCCACATGGTTCACGCGCGCCGGTTATTCCGCCAGGGACCGCAAGTTCGATCTGATTTACGTCAACGGCGACAACAATCTGGAAAACTTGAAGGCCGCTGATGACACGTGGAAAGTCCGCCTGATCGAAGAGGACTTCCACCGTCTGATGTTCGATACGGAGGGCCTGTGATGGCCCACGCCGCGACAACGACCACGCGCCGACGCACGAACGGAAGACCCCAAGCTCCTTTCGTTCACAAACTGACTCTGAACCAGTGGCTACTCTCGCTGTTCGACGTAAAGCGGTTCGAGCAACTGGCTAAACATCTGCGTAACGAGAAGCTGGAAGGCATGGACGAGAATAACGTCCATCACTTCCATCATGCGCTGACGGGGCAGTTTTTAAACCTGACCAAGCTGCCGACCGAGCTGCTGCTCGAATACGACCAGAACATCGTCAAGCACACCCAACGCCTGAACGAGCGCCGCATCACCCGTGGCGAAACGCCGATCACCTGGAAGTATTTCCAGTACCTGACACTGCTCTTCACCGAGATCTATCTCGATCGCTATTTTAGTGATCCAGCCGCACTTATGAAGGCGATCAACGAGCAGGTCGCCGCCTGCAATGCCGACAAGCCGGAGGCGGACCATATTTTGCCCTTCAAGGAAGACGGAGAGGCGTGGTCACAGATCAACAAGATCGCCTACTGGAGCGCGACCGGCAGCGGCAAGACGCTGCTGATGCATACCAACATCCTGCAGTATCAGTTCTATCTCGACAAACACGGCCGGCGCCGCGAACTGAACCGGATCATCCTGCTAACGCCGAACGAAGGCCTCAGCCAGCAGCACTTGCGGGAATTCGAAGCGGCGGGCCTGGCAGCCGAGCTGTTCCAGAAGGACGGAACCGGGCTTTTCACCGGGCAGCGGATCGAGATCCTCGACATCCACAAGCTCAAGGACGAGATGGGCGATAAGACCATCGCCATCGATGCCTTCGAGGGCAACAACCTCGTCCTTGTTGACGAAGGCCATCGCGGCGCTTCGGGCGGTGAGGAAGGCGCCTGGATGCGCTTTCGCAACGCGCTCTGCGAGAAAGGATTTTCGTTCGAATATTCCGCGACCTTCGGGCAGGCGGTGAAGGGGAGCCGGGCGCTCACCGACACCTACGCCAAAAGCATCCTGTTCGATTATTCCTACCGCTACTTTCACGGGGATGGATTCGGGAAAGATTACCAGATTCTCAATCTCGACGAAGGAACCCAGGCAAACCATCTCGACGCCTATCTGGTGGCCTGCCTTCTGGCGTTCTTTCAACAGCAGCGGCTCTTCAAGGAGCAGGGCTTCGCGTTCCGCCCGTTCAACATCGACAAGCCACTCTGGATTTTTGTTGGCGGCAGCGTGACCAAGACGCTCGCTTCGCGCGATGCATCCGACATCATCGAGATCCTGAAGTTTCTATCGCGCTACGTGTCCAATCGCTCGGCGAGCATTGAACGCATCGAGCGTGTCCTTAATCAGGGCCTTGTCACCGCTGGCGGGAAGAACCTTTTCGCGGGCCGCTTCACCTATCTGAACACGCTCGGTTTTTCAGCAGTACAAGTGTTCGACGAAACGCTCGCGATCCTGTTCAACGCCGTAGGTGGAGGCGCACTCCACGTCGAGAACCTGAAGGGCGCAACCGGCGAGATCGCGTTGCGCGTTGGCGACAACGAACCCTTCGGCGTGATCAACGTGGGCGACGACGCCAAGCTGCTCAAACTGTGTGAAGACAACGGGATTACCACCCAAGACAGCCAGTTCGCTGGCTCGCTCTTCAATGCGATCAACACGCCGCAATCGACCGTCAACTTGCTGATCGGATCAAAGAAGTTCACCGAGGGCTGGAATAGCTGGCGCGTGAGCACCATGGGCCTGATGAATGTCGGCCAGACGGAGGGCTCGCAGATCATTCAGCTCTTCGGCCGCGGTGTTCGTCTCAAGGGCTATGGTTCGAGCCTGAAGCGCAGCGGCAAGGCGCAGTTGCCAGATGAGGTAGAGCGTCCAAAGCACATCGGCGTGCTGGAAACACTTTCGGTCTTCGGGATTCGGGCGGACTACATGGCCCAGTTTCACGATTTCCTGGAAGAGGAAGGGCTGCAAGTCAACGATGACCGCATCGAGTTCATGCTGCCGATCATCAAGAACCTGGGTACCCAGAAGCTCAAAATAATCCGCCTCAAGAACACGATCAACGGTGTCAATACCGAGTTTGGCGATGCGTTCCGACGATTAGGCCCGATTTCCACCCTGTCGAGGCCAGATCCGGCTAAGGAAGAGGCGACGGCATACCTTCAGAAGAACCAGGTTGTTCTCAACTGGTATCCAAAAATCCAGGCTATGAAATCAAGCGGGGTCACAGGTGGCGATGTCGAAGCCGCTCCGAACCAATCCCATTTAAACCCAAGGCATATTGCTTTCCTCGATCTTGATCGGCTCTATTTCGAGTTGGGGCGTTTCAAGGCGGAGCGCGGCTGGTACAATCTCAACCTATCTGTTGATGGGATTGCCAACCTGCTTGCCGACCAGAGCTGGTATCAGCTCCTCATTCCGCCCGAAGAGCTGGCGTATGACTCTTTCGAGAAGGTCCGACTTTGGGAAGAAATTGCACTGTCCCTGCTGAAGAAATTCACCGAACGCTACTACACGTTCCGCAAGCGTGAATGGGAACTTCCGCACCTCGAATATCGGGAATTGACGGAAAACGATCCGAACTTCCCCAAAGGTCGTGACGAAGAAGGAGGATATTACCGTATCCTCCTCGATCCGTCGCAGGAAGAGATCGCTACCAAGCTCACGGAATTGAAAGGCCTGATCGAGAAAGATGATCTGAAGCCGTGGGAGTTCAGCGGCATGAAGGCGATTTGGTTTGGGCAGCATCTTATGAGCCGCTTCTGTATTCCGATCAGAACATTGTCGAGACCAGTCCGGTTCCGCTCAACAAAGGCGAGCGAAACCTGGTCGAGGACGTGAAGTCATTCTATGAAGATACACCAGCGTTTTTCGCCGGCAAGGAGCTCTATCTCCTGCGCAATTTGAGCAAGGGGCGCGGAGTTGGGTTCTTCGAGGCCGGCAATTTTCATCCCGACTTCATCCTTTGGCTGATAGCCGGTGAAAGACAGTTCATTACCTTTGTTGATCCGAAGGGCATTCGGAACATCGGCTTCAACGACCCCAAGATTCAGTTCTACCAAACGATCAAGGATATCGAGCGACGGCTCGGTAATCCATCGGTGACGTTGAGCAGCTTCATTGTTTCAAACACGCCATCGCATGTAATGCGACAGCTTTGGGCGACCGACAAACCGGACATGGAGGCCCGAAACATTTTATTTCAGGAGGAAGACAAGGCGGCCTACATCGGCAAAATGATGCAGCGAATAGTATCAACTTCGATGATTTCAGTCTGAATTCTCATTGTGCCGGGCTATGTGGGAGATTTGATCATCTCTGGAGAGGCTAAGATTAAGAGCGACCGAGCCGCGATCTACTGAGGCGTTCGAGACTTTCTTGGAACCCGATGTGGTACCGGCATCGAGGTGTGGCGTGGAGGCGTTAGCAGTTCACACCGGAGCGCCGGACAGCAAACCTGATGGCATTTTCATTGCTGTGTGGATGATGAATCATTGGCTATGGAGATGCCTCATAGGACGCTGATATTCGTTGGATTTGCGCGAGCGCGTAATTCGGTTCGTGTTGTCAGGGGTTTCATACCGTGCTGCAGCGCGGCGTTTGGCGTGAGCGAGAGCTTTGTGATCAAGGTAGTCCATCAGGAGGCTCGCAAGGCTCCCTTGGCCACTGGGGTACCCAAACCTTCATCGCTCAAGGCTCATCGGCGAAAAGAGGCGCCAGAACCTGCAACACCCTCTGGAAAACCATCGGCGACCTCTTCAGCCCCAACAAATGTTGGAACTTCCTCAAAGCCGAAGCGTATGCACATGGTCAAAAGTCCGAGGAGATAGTGGGGGAGCCTCGAAGGTGAGGGGAGCAGATCGGGCTCCACATCGGCAACGTCAACCTCGATGGCAGTTCGGCCTAGCTGGGGTCTTCCAGGTCTTCGGGATCGTCGGCCTGGCGTTCGATATAGCCTTGCGCCGTTAGCCATTCGCGCAGGATGGCATTGGTCGCGTCATTGCGGCTCAAGTGCCCTGCCCCATCGGCGGCGCGGCCGGCGATAAAGCAGTCGAGGCCGTTGATCAGGTCTTCGTCGAGATCGGGAATGGGGTTGAGATCCGTCACGGCGAGCTCCGCTTTATCGCGGGAGCAACACCGGGGAAGGCCAGTTCGTTCCACAAATGCAAACGGCGCCCGAAGGCGCCGTTTTTAACTCTTACTGCCAGGGCTGAAAGCCCGGCGTCTCGTATTTACTGAACGAGGGTCAGGTTGGTTGCCGAGATCTTGCCGTCGCGGCCGGTCTCGAGTTCGTAGGTGACCTTGTCGCCTTCATACAGGCCCTGCAGGCCCGAACGCTCGACGGCGGAGATGTGGACGAATGCGTCCTTGTCGCCGCCTTCAGGCGAAATGAAGCCGAAGCCCTTGGTGGTGTTGAAGAACTTGACGGTACCGTTGATGGTGGCCATGATTTTAATCCTGATAGCCCGAAGCAGAAGCGAACGAGCGAATGCCCAGTGGCAACATGCCAAAGGGGTCTAAACGTTCGCAAAGTAAAGAAGGGAGCCAGGGGGCCGGCGAACCGGCAATCAGGCAGCCGACAATGGCTGAAAACGTAACGATCCTTATCTGCGCTTTTTGCACAGAAGTAAAGGCTGCTCGCAAAAGCGGTCACGGACAGGCCAGCCCGCTACTGCGCGGCGGTGAACCAGGCGACCAGTTCGGCGCTGTTGTGCACGCCCACGGTGCGCATCAGCCGGGCGCGATGGCCTTCCACGGTGCGCTTGGAAACGCCCAGTTCCTCGGCAATACGCACATTGGTCTTGCCTTGGGCGATCAAAGTCAGCACCTGACGCTGTCGGCCAGTCAGGGCCGAGGCCGAATTTTCGAGGGGGCGGCTCATCGGCTCGAAGCAATAGAGGGCTTCGGCAAACGGATCGCCATCGGCAAGCGAGCGCCCATTGACCCGGCACCAGAAGCGGCTGCCGGCGGCGCCGATCATGATGCGCTCGTCATAATAGACGCGGCCACCGGCGAAATTGCTGCGCCACATGTCCCCGGTGCGCACGAAATCGTCGAGGCGCGGATAGAGGTGGGAAAAGCTCTGGTCGATCAGTTCGGCCCGCTCAAAGCCGAACAGCGCTGCGAATTCGCCATTGCAGTCGCGGATGATGCGGTGGGTGGCATGCACCATCGGCACCGGCATCTGGGCGAGGGTGAACTGGGTGCGGCGCTCTGGCGCCGGCGGAACAATTCCGGGTGCGGTCATACAGTATAAATACGCCTAACCGGACGCGCCCTTCAAGGCCTAGCCTTTCTGCAACCGGCGCGTGCAAGCGCCGGAGGATCGGGAGGCCGGCCATGCGGAAAGTGTTTGCGGGCGCAGTGGAGGCGCTGGCCGGATTGCTGCGCGACGACATGGTGGTGATGTCGGGCGGCTTCGGGCTTTGCGGCATTCCCGAAGCGCTGATCGGCGCGATCCAGGCCTCCGGCGTCAAGGGGTTGACGCTGATTTCCAACAATGCCGGCATTGATGGCGTGGGCCTCGGCGTTCTGCTGGAAACCGGGCAGGTGCGCAAAATGATCTCCTCCTATGTGGGCGAGAACAAGCTGTTCGCCGAGCAGTACCTGTCGGGCAGGCTGGAGATCGAATTCACGCCCCAGGGCACGCTGGCGGAACGCATCCGGGCTGGCGGCGCCGGCATTGCGGCATTTTTCACCCGGACCGGAGTTGGCACCATCATTGCCGAGGGCAAGGAAGTGCACGAATTCGACGGCGATCTCTATGTGATGGAGCGGGGCCTTGTGGCCGACCTGGCGCTGGTTCATGCTTGGAAGGGCGATAGCGAGGGCAATCTGGTCTATCGAAAGACAGCACGCAATTTCAATCCGATGATGGCGACGGCCGGAGCGGTCACCGTGGCCGAAGTGGAGCATCTGGTGGAGCCCAGCGCCATCGATCCCGACCAGATCCATACGCCGGGTATTTTCGTCCGCCGCATCGTGCATGTGCCCGATCCGGCCAAGCATATCGAGCGGCGCACGGTGCGCCAGCGCGATGCCGTGCCGGCCGGAGGCGTTTGAGATGGCCTGGACGCGCGAGCAGATGGCGGCCCGGGCGGCGCAGGAGTTGTGCGACGGCTATTACGTCAATCTGGGCATCGGCATTCCTACGCTGGTGGCCAACTACATTCCCCAGGGGATCAGCGTCAGCCTGCAAAGCGAGAACGGCATGCTCGGCATGGGGCCCTTCCCGTTCGCGGGCGAGGAAGACGCCGACCTGATCAATGCCGGCAAGCAGACGGTGACGGCGCTGCCGACCACCAGCTTTTTCTCCAGCGCCGACAGCTTCGGCATGATCCGGGGCGGCCATATCGACCTGTCCATCCTGGGAGCGATGCAGGTGGCGCGCAATGGCGACCTGGCCAACTGGATGATCCCCGGCAAGATGGTCAAGGGCATGGGCGGCGCCATGGATCTGGTGGCCGGGGTACGTCGCGTCGTCGTGGTGATGGAACATGAGGCGCGGGGCCAGCCCAAGCTGCTGGAACAGTGCGAGTTGCCGCTAACCGGCCAGCGCGTCGCCGATCTTGTGATTACCGACCTGGGCGTGTTCACCATCGCGCGCCGCGGCGAGCCGGCCATGGTGCTGATCGAGCTGGCCGATGGTGTGGGGCTCGACGAGATCACTGCCAAGACTGCGGCCCGCTTCGAGATTGCATTGGAGCGATCCGGCACCTGATCTGCGTTGGTTGGCGCAAATGGCGGCGGCAAAGACCATAGGCGCGTTCAATTGCGCCTGTGCGCCCGGCGCCGGCTCGACTATAGCTAGGGGCATGGCATGATTTGAACAGGCAGCATGTCCGATAATGGCAGAACCCACCGCCTCCGGGGCCGATTTGCCTTCCGCACGCGCCGGCCGCTCGCGGGCAGTCCATGTCTATGACCAGTTGCGCGAGATGATCCACAGCCGGCGGATCGCGCCGGGCACGCGGGTACTTGAGGAAGACATCGCCCGCACCATGGGGGTCAGCCGCACGCCGGTGCGCGAGGCGCTGTCGCGCTTGCAGGCGCGCGGCCTGCTGACCACAATGCATGGCGGCCTGGCCGTGGTGGAACTCAGCCGGCCCCAGATCAACGAACTTTATGCCATGCGGGCGGTGCTCGAAGGCTCGGCGGCGCGTTTCGCGGCGGAGAACGCCTCGGCTTCGGACCTGGCCACGCTGCGCCATGTGGCGGGCCTGTTCGAGCGCTTCGAGGGCGACCCGGACGGCTTTGCCAGGGTCAACACCGCCTTCCACGACGCCATGTGTGAGGCGGCGCATAATCGCTATCAGGTGCGCATGCTGGGCGAGCTCAACGATTACCTGTCGCTGCTGCCGAGTACGACCTTCGCCGTTACCGGACGGGTGCCGCTGGCCATACTGGAACATGCGCGCATCCTGGATGCCATCATCGCCAGGGATCCCGATGCTGCCGAGGCCGCCGCCCGCGAGCATATCAACAAGGCGCTGGATGCGCGCCTGGCGCTGATGTTCGCCTTTTCATGAGCCCGGCTTGCGCCACGGGACAGGTGATTTCATAGGAAATGTGCCACTCGGCGTGACAAAACTACGCGATAAACCGGGTGGATACCGCGAGATGCTGGCGTCGAAGGCTATGATCTGCCTATGTGAAGATGTGAAGTGACTCGGGCAAGTTCGCGGTGGAAAAAACGGCCCGCTAAACTGTAAGACTTGGGGCGGGCGGTTTCAGACAGCCACCGTCTCGCGCTAGGCTTGGTCGGGATTTATCGAATAGACAAGGCGGATAATGTGAAGGCTTTTCTTAAAGTGCTCGGCGTCGGCTTGTTAGTTCAATTGGCCGCTTTTGGGGCATCATCGCCGACATTGGCCGGCGAGGCGGAACTGGCGGTATTGACATCCTATATCGGCAATTGGCAGGGCGAGGGCGCCCTGGTGGGCGGGGACAAACCCGAACCGTTCCGGTGCCGCATGGCCATCGCCAAGGGCAACCAGCAGAAGGTGACCTATACGGGACGCTGCAGCCTGGTCAGCGCCAATCTGTCGATCAGCGGCACCATCGCCTATAACGATGCCCAGCAGCAATACGAAGCGGCGATGAGCTCCAATGCCGGCTTCACGGGCCTGGCGATCGGCAAACTTGCGGGCGAAACGATCACCTTCGATCTGCGCGAGCAGCAAAAGGACAGCAGCGGCAGCGATGTGCGGATCGGCTCGCAGATCATGCTCGTCGATGGCGTGATTACGGTGAATTTCGAAGTCGAATTCAACAATTCGGGGGATGTCCTGCGCGCCTCTGTTCCTTTTGCCCATTAAGCCACCATATTGTGCGAATGCAGGTCACGGCGGTATTGCTCTGGCCCGAACGCGATGGCGTCGCCGCCGGATGCGCGATGGTATTGAGGCGATATGGATTTGCTGGCCGTGAACGAGAACGACGCCCCGATCATCGCGGCAGTGGACGTAACCTATAGCCTGGAGGTCGGGGGGCGGCCCCTGCACATTCTCAAGGGCGTATCGCTGCGCGTGGCGCCGGCCGAAGTGGTGGCCATCGTCGGCCCATCGGGCAGCGGCAAGACCTCGCTTTTGATGCTGCTGGCAGGGCTGGAACGCGCTTCGACCGGCAGTGTCATGGTGCGGGACCACAACCTGTCGCAGCTCGGCGAGGACGACCTGGCCCGGTTCCGCCGCAAGTCGTTGGGCATCGTGTTTCAAAGTTTCCACCTGATCCCCTCGCTGACGGCGCTCGACAATGTCGCGCTGGCGCTGGAGATCGCGTCTCCCGAACTGAGCTTGAGCCAGACCCATGCCGCGGCCGCCGAGGCACTGCGCGCGGTGGGATTGGGGGAGCGTCTCGATCATCGCCCGACCGCCCTGTCGGGCGGCGAGCAGCAGCGCGTGGGGCTGGCCCGCGCCATGGTCACCAATCCGCCCCTGTTGCTGGCCGACGAGCCGACCGGCAACCTGGACCAGCAGACCGGCGCCGTGGTGGTGGATTTGATGTTCGAGCTGGCGCGGCGGCAAAAAACCGCGGTGGTGCTGATTACCCATGATCCGGGGCTGGCGGCGCGCGCCGACCGGGTCTTCACCATGACCGGGGGCGAATTGACCGAAACCACGGCGGCCCATTGATGCGGTCCGTATGGGCTGCCATCCGCATTGGCCTGCTGGACCTGCGCGGCGATGTTCGGCGTTTCGTGCTGCTGGTGGTTTGCCTGGCGGTCGGCACGGCGCTGATCGCAGGCGTCAACTCGGTGGGCACCAGCATTGCCCAGGCGGTCGATGCCAGCGCGGCTGAAATCATGGGCGGCGATCTGGAACTGTCGCGGGCGGACCGGCCCGCCACTGGCGATGAATTGCAGGCAATGGCCACCTATGGCGCCGTCGCCTCGGTGGTCGATACCAATGTTCGCGCGCAATCGAACACCGGCGATGCCTTCCTCGATCTGGCGGCGGCCGGCGACAGCTATCCGCTGGTCGGCCATGTGCAGAGCGCGGAACTGCCGGCGGGCCAATCCATCGCCCAATTCCTGGCCGTGCGCGACGATGTTCCGGGGGCGCTGGTTGCCCCATTGATGCTCGATCAGTTGGGGATCGCCATCGGCGACACGTTCCAATTGGGCGGCACGACATTCCAGGCGCGCGGCACCCTGGCCAAATTGCCCGATGCGCCAGTGCGCGGCTTCCGGCTCGGCCTGACCACGCTGATCACCGCCGAGGGTTTTGCCGCGGTATCGGACCGCACCTCGCCGCTGCCGGGACTGGGCAGCTGGTTCCGCTACAAGATATTGCTGGACGGGCGCGATGCCGATGAGGCCAAGGCCGCATTGGAAGCGGCCTTCGCCGACGACGGCTGGACGGTGCGCTCGGCGCGGGAAGCCCTGGGGCCGATGGTGCGCTATTACGATCTGTTCATGCGGTTCCTCGTCATCGTGGGCCTGGGCTCGCTGTTGATCGGGGGCGTCAGCGTGTGGGCCGGCATGCAGGCCTATATCGCCGAACGCGCCAATGTGATCGCCATCCTGCGCAGCATGGGCGCCGAGCGCTGGCGGGTGTTCCTGCACTTCTTCGCCCAGGTGACGACGCTGGCCGCGATCGGCGTGGGCATTGGCCTGCTGATCGGCGGCGGGGTGGCCTATGGCATTCTGCCGCTGGTGGGGCAGGCTGTGGGCATTGCCCTGCAGCCCGCGGTTCACCTGCAGCCCCTGCTGGTTGCCGCCGGCGCAGGCTTCGCCACGGCATTCGGCTTCGCCTATCTGCCGCTGCAACAGGCCCAGGCCATCAGGCCGGTGCATTTGTTCCGCTCCAAGGGCCTGTCGGCCCCGCCGATGGACTGGAAAAGCCTGCTCGCCTCCTGGCAGGTATTGCCTTTGCTGGCCGCCCTGGTGGCCTTCCTGCTGCTGGCGCTGGCCATGACCGGTGATATCGCGCTGGTTGGTGCCTTCGCCGCTGCCAGCGCGCTTGCCGTGCTGGTGTTCCAGGTGTTTGTCGGCCTCGCCCAATGGGCACTGCGCCGCGTGCCGGCTCCGCCAAACCGCATCCTGCGCCACGCGCTGCGCACCATTGCCAGCGCCGGCTCCAATACCGCATCGGTGGTGATCGCTGCCGGCATGGCGCTGACCATGCTGATCGTCGTGCTGGTGCTGCAGGGCAATCTGCGCCAGGAATTCCTGGGCGCCTCCTCGTTCGACGTGCCCACTTTCGTCGCCTCCGACCTGTTCCCCGATGAAGTCGATACGCTGACCGCCATGGCGGGTCCGGGCACCGATATCACCCGGTTCGTGGCCACCCCGATGCTGCGCGGCGCGCTGACGCAGATCAATGGCGTGGCGGTCGATAGCGTGCGCACGGATGGCCCGGAAGCCACCTTCCTGCTCTCGGGCGAGGTGCCGCTGACGTTCCGGCAGGAGATGCCGGCCTCGTCCAAACTCGTCGACGGCCAGTGGTGGCCTGCCGATTATGCCGGCCCCGGGCTGGTATCGCTGCATCAGAGCCTGCGCTCAGGGCTCGGGGTCAACCTGGGCGACAGCCTGACCTTCGCCATTTTCGGCGAGACCGTCACGGTAGAAATCGCCAGCTTCCGCGATTATTCCTGGCAAGGGGGCATCGATTTCCTCGCCACCTTCTCGCCGGGCGTACTCGATCAATTCCCCACCACGCTGTTTGCCGCGGTCACGGCGGAACCCGGCCGCGAGGAAGCGGTGGAGCGTGCGCTGGCAGCGGCATTGCCCGATATCCGCTTCGTCGCCATCGGCGATACGCTGGAGCAGATCACCAATGCGCTGGGCCAGCTGTCGTTTGCTGCCTCTCTGGTCGGCGGGCTCGCCGTGGGCAATGGCCTGTTGGTGCTGATCGGGAGCCTCGCGACCGGGCGGCGTCAGCGGGAGGCCGATACGGTGATCGGCAAGGTGCTGGGCACGACACGGTTCGAACTGCTGGCCACGGCCTTCGTGCAGTATTTCATCCTGGCGATCCTCGCTGCCATCCCCGCCGCTATCCTGGGCGTGGGCCTCGCGTGGCTGGTGGGCCTCGTGATGCTGGATGTCGATTTCGTGCTCGATGGCGATGCCCTCTTCGCCGTCCTCGCGGTGGCGGCGATCATCACGGCGCTGCTGGGTTCGATGACGATCCTGCGTGCCGCGTCGGCGCGGCCAGCACGGTTGCTGCGCGATCTTTAGATCAAGTTGGGTTTGCTTGACGGGATTTTCGCGAACCCGGATCGGCTCTCTCCCCCTTGAGGGGGACTGTTCACTTTGGACGCTTTAAGAACCCCCACCCCTGTCCCCTCCCCACAAGGGGGAGGGAGACGATGGAACCGAAAGCACTGCGCTGCGGCCTCCCTCCCTTTGATGGGGAGGGATTGAGGGTGGGGTGAACCCCGCAAACACCAGCTCAAAGTGAACACTCCCCCCTTGAGGAGAGGGGACCAGATCGGGGCTCCGCATGAACAGTGCCGACTTGAATACTCTATCTTAGCTAGAGCGCGTCCTGCCTTCGCGGGCGAAATATTCGGGGTGGCGCTCGCGGATCAGGTCGAGTTCGCGCATCACCGATACCAGATGCACGGCCATGCTGGCATCGGCACCCTCTACGTCGTGCGCCTTGAGCCGTTCGAGGATATCCTGATGTTCGCCAATGATGAAATACATGTGCTGCTGGCTCAGCAGGGATAGCCAGCGCACCCGATCCATATGGAACTTGGCTTCGCGCACATCATCCCAGATCGATTCGAATCCGGCCGCACGCGCGATCAGGGCATGGAACCGATCATCCGATTCAAGGAATGCCTGGTCGTCGCTGAGACCGGCAAAGGTCTGCTGCAGCGCGATCTCGCGCATCATCAGGGCGGCAATGTCCGGGGTTAGTTTTTCGGCGGCCATGCGGGCCAGCGGGCGCTCCAGTGCCTCGCGGATGAAGCGCGATTTGGCGATCAGCGCGACGCTGAGCGGGGAAACCCGCGTGCCGCGCTGGGGCAGGATATCCACGAGACCCCGCCGGGCCAGCCGCGCCAGCGCTTCGCGCACGGGGGTGCGGCTGATGCCGAATTCGGCGGCGAGCTTGGCCTCCGACAGTTCGCGGAACGGCTCAAGCTCCATATCGAGGATGCGCCGCATGAGGTGCTCATAGACCTGGGAGGCAATCGATCCGTTCTTTTGCCGGAAGGCGTAGGTCTCGGCTTCGGCCTGGGAGTCTGGGGCATGATCGGGAACGCCGCCGGGCGTGGATTTGGTCATTTGCTGCCAAGTTGCAAACCGGCCATGAAGTACTTTCTCAGCACGACAAACAGCAGGACAGTTGGGATGCTCGATATAAGCGTGGCGGTGATTACCACGTTAGGCCCGATAGTCGAATAGGTTCCCTGCAGCGATTGCAGCGCCACCATCACCGAGCGCACCTCGATGCCATTGGCCAGGATCGAGGAGAACAGCAGGTCGTTCCAGATGAAGGTGAATTGCAACAAGAACAGCGCGATCAGCGGGCCGGTCGCATTGGGCACGATCATCGAGATGAACACCCGCCACTCGCTGGCTCCTTCGATGCGGGCCGCCTCATCGACTTCGCGGGTAATGCCAGAAAACGAATTGCGCAGCACCAATAGCGGAAACGGAATGCAGATCGCCACATAGACCAGCAGCATGCCCAGCCAGCTATTGATCAGGCCGAGCCGTTGATAGCCGAACAGAAGGGGCACCAGATACATCTGGAAGGGAAACAGCGTGCCGGTGAAGATCAGCATGAACCAGCCGTTGGCGCCGATCAGGTTGAGGCGCGTCATGCCATAGGCCGCCGCTGCCGCGAAGGCGACGGCCAGCGCTCCGCCCAGGGCCGCATAGCTGAAGGAATTCAGCGCCGCCTGGCCCAGATTGGCCAGGGTCCAGGCCTGCACCACATTGTCGACAAAGGGCGCCAGCGAAGCGGGCAGTTCAAGCACGCCTTTTTGGGCGTATTCCTGGGAGGTTTTGAAGATGGTCACGAACAGGTAATAGAACGGCGTCAGATAGGCGAGCGCCAGCACCACGATCGGCACCACCAGCCAGCGCGCACCGCTGCGTTGCGCGCGGTGTTCCTTTTCGATCAAGCCATCAATGAAGCGCTGGTCGGTGATATCGACTGCCATGGCGGCTCCTTACCTGATGCTCTTTTCGACGCGGGCCTGCAGCACGGCCAGCGCGGCCGTCACCGCGATCACCATGGCGCCCAGAACCACCGCGACCGCCGAGCCATAGGCCCAGGCGCCGTTGGAGAAGCTCTCGTAATACATATAGACCGCCAGCGAGAGCGTGCGCTTGCCGGGGAAATCGCTCGCCATCACCCACAGCAGATCGAACGTGGTGAAGCCGGCCGCGACATTGAGGATAGTCACCACCAGCACCGTGGGCAGCAGCAGCGGCCAGATGATGTGGCGGAAAATCTGGCCCGGCGAGGCGCCATCGACCCGCGCCGCTTCGATCGGATCGCGTGGGATTGCGGCGAGACCCAGCAGCAGCAGCACCATAGTGATCCCCACGGTCTGCCACACGAAGGTGAAAATTACCGAGGGCGTGACCGTCTGGGCTGAATAGAGCCAACCCACGTCGAACGGTTGGCCGGTGATGCCGGCGACGGCGGAATTGAGCACGCCATGGGGCGCATAGACGTAATACCAGATCGCGCCCACCGCCGTCGGCGCCAGCACTTTTGGCATGAAGAACAGGCTCTTGAAGGTCTCCTGTAGCGGAATATTGCGCAGCAGCAAGGCCAGGCCCAGGCCGAACACCAGCGGCAGCACCATGGCGCCAACCACCCAGAAGGCGGTATTGGCGAGCGCTTCGGAAAAATAGGGGACTGCGAACAGGCGCTGGTAATTGGCGAAGCCGGCGAACTTGTCCAGCCCGGTGAACTTCTGCCATTTGGTGAAGCTGAGGATGACGTTGAACACCACCGGCGCCAGCAGGAACGCGCAGACCATGAAGACGGCCGGGGCGATGAACAGCCAGGCGATACGGGTTTGTCGCCAGGCCACGCGCCGTTCGCGGCGGCGAGCGTCCTTCAGGATATCGGGGCTGAGCGATGCCGAGGCCGTCGTGATCATGGCGGAGTTCCCTGCGGTGAAAGCCGACCGCACCCAAGGCGCGGCCGGCCAGAGCAAAACCTACTGGTTGGCCCAGTAGTCGGCGTTGATTGCCTGCATGGTGCTCATCGATTTGGCGGCCGTGTCGGGCGTCGGATCGAGCATGAATGAGCCCATGGCTGCCACCAGGTCCCCCTGGATTTGCGAGGGCACCGCTTCCCACCAGCGCACCAGGGCACGCGGATTGGCTTCGGCGACCAGATCGTTGTCGGCCTTGATGATATCGTTGGGCGGCGTGCCCTTGAGGTTGCCGTTATAGACCTGCGACTTGGAGCCGAGGATATTGGAGACTTCGGGGCTCATCATGGCCTGGATTGCCTTGCCGAGATCGGGATTGGCATCGAGCGCGGCCTTGGAGACGACGATGGGGGAGGCTTCCACGATCACCGATTGCTGCACTGCGGGGTCGACCGAGGGCATCAGGAAGGTCTTGAAATCGACGCCCGGCTCCATGCCCTTGGCGGCGAATTGCCCGGAGTTCCAGTCCCCGATCAGATACATGGCCGCGGTGCCATCGGCGAAGAACTTGGCTTCGTCCTGCTCGCGCGGATCGGTGAAATAGCCCTTGGCGTACATGTCGCCCCAGATTTCGAAAGCCTTCTGCACTTCGGGGCCATCATAGGGCGTGCTGCCATCGGTCAGGCCGACAAAGGCATCGGGATTGGTGCCGAGCACGAGCTGGGAGAACCAGATGAAGGGCATCCAGCCGCCCGTGGTGGGCGCATTGAAGGGGACATAGCCGGCCGCCTTGAGCTTTTCGGCATCGGCCATCAGCTCTTCCCAAGTCGTGGGCGGGGCGGCGATACCGGCCTTCTCGAAGGCGGCAGTATTGTAGAACACCACCCAGTTGGCCACGTTCAGCAGAATGCCATAGGGCTTGCCATCGACGCTGACCAGGTCGCGCTGCGCGGCCGAGAAATTGCCATTGGCAATGGCCTGGTCCCAATAGGGGGTCAGGTCGGCGGCAATGCCGGTGGCGACCACGTCATTGAGCTGCTGGCCATTCCACCAGGTAAAGAAGGCCGGCGCGTTGTTGCTGGCGATCGAGGTCTGCATGAAGGCCTGGTATTTGTCGGTCGGGGTGATTTCCTGCAGCTTTACCGATAGCCCGGAGGCGGTGCTTGCGGCTTCGGCGACGCCGGCCATGCCGGCATTCCAGGGCGTCTTGTCCGAATAGATGCTGAGGTCCTGCGCTAAGGCGCCGGCTACCGGAACCGTAGTCACTATAGCCAGTGCGGCGATAATCTTGCGTAACGACATGCTTCTCTCTCCCGTTTGTGCCGTGATCCGGCGACCAAACATCACCTGAGCAGCGACATCTGGCTGTTCTTGTCGAAAAGATGAACTCGCGTGCCATCGACCCTGAACCGGATGGGCTGGTCGGGTTCGATGGGTCTAGGATGCTGCATGCGGGCCACCACTTCAGTGCCTCCCAGGTCGGCAAACAGCAGGCTTTCATTGCCGAGCATTTCGGCGAAATTGACCGATGCGGTAAAATCGGCGCCCTGTTGGGGGCGGGTGCCGTGGCCTTCGGGGACGATATCCTCGGGGCGAATGCCCAGGATGACCGGAGTGCTAGGCGCCGGCAGGTCGAACCGCTCGGGCGATACCGGCAGGTCGATGCCGCCGGCCTTGATGATATTGCCATCACCGACGACGCCATCGATGAAATTCATCGACGGGGCGCCCATGAAGCCGGCAACGAACTGGTTTTTCGGCCGCTCGAACACTTCCAGCGGCGTGCCGACCTGGGCCACGCGCCCATCCTGCAGCACCACGATCTTGTCGGCGAGCGTCATCGCCTCGACCTGGTCATGGGTGACGAAGATCACCGTGGCGCCGAGCTGGCGCTGCCCGCCCGAAAGCTGGGACGGCCTGCGATCCAAGTAGGGATCGAGCCCCAGCATGGTGGCCGCCTCGCCGCGGCGGCGGTCGATTTCGGGCTTGCTGACGCCGGAAATCTTGAGGCCAAAACCGAGATTATCGGCGACGCTCATATGAGGATAGAGCGCGTAGGACTGGAACACCATGGCAATGCCGCGATCGCGCGAAGGCAGGTCATTGACCAGCTTGCCGCCGATCGTCAGTTCGCCATGCGAGATGGTTTCCAGCCCCGCGATCATGCGCAGCAAGGTCGACTTGCCGCAGCCGGAGGGCCCCACCAGCACCACGAAGGTGCCGTCCTCGATATCGATATCGACACCCTTGATCGCGACGTATTCGCCATAGATCTTGATGATGTTGCGCAGCGTAACTGTTGCCAAATCCGCCCTCCTAGCGCCGCGCCGGATCGGCATAACGGCTCTCGGGCTGAACCGAGTACCAGCCGGGCCGCTGCGGATCGCGATCATAGGTGTAGCCGCCCACATCGCGATAATGGCCGGCATAATGGGCGAGCTTGTCGCGATCGACCTCCACGCCGAGCCCCGGTCCCTTGGGCAGCGCGATTTCGCCGTTCACATATTTCATCTTGCCACCGACGATGACGTCGTCCAGCAGGTGATGATAATGCGCGTCGGCCGCAAAGCTCATATTGGGCAAGGCGGCACCCAGATGCAGCATTGAGGCCAGCTGCACGCCGGCCTCACCCGACGAATGCACGCTGGTGCCGAACTGGAAGGCTTCCAGAATCTGGCCGGCGCGATAGGCCTGGCGCAATCCGCCCCAGAAGGTGGTGTCCAGGAGGATCACGTCGACCGCTTCATTGCGGATGCAGCTGGCCAGCTGTTCGAAATTGACCACCACGGTATTGGTCGCGGTGGGGATGGAAATACGGTCGCGCAGGCGCCGCATGCCTTCGAGGCCAAAGCATGGGTCCTCGAAATAGTCATTGCGGATATGGGCGATCTGCCCGGCCACGCGGATCGAATCCTCCACCGACCAGACGCTGTTGGGATCGAGCCGGAAGCTGTCGCCGGGAAAGGCATCGGCCAGCGCCGAGAACACTTCCACATCATGGTCCGGCTTGAACACGCCGCCCTTGAGCTTGTGGGTCTTGAAGCCATTGAGCGCCTTCTGCCGCTTGGCCTCCTTGACGATTTCGTCGGCTGAGAACTCGTTGTCGAAGCCATTTTCGGCATTGCCGTAGCGGTAGAACAGGTAGCTCGCGAAGGGGATCGACTCGCGCAAAGCGCCGCCGATCAGGTCGCAGGCGCGAATGCCCAGCGCCTTGCCGGCGACATCCATGCACGCCATTTCGATGGCCGCATGAACCTGCATGCGTGAATTGTAGAGGCTGGCGACCGGGTTCATGATCTTCCAGCGCAGCTGTTCGAGCTGCAGGGGATCGTGGCCCTTGAGATAAGGCAGCAGACTCTTGACCGAATTTTCGGCACTCTCGCCACCGCCGCCCAGCTCGCCCCAGCCGGACAGGCCTTCATCGGTCACCACTTCGACCATGGTGCGGATGAAGCGGCCCCAATGCGCCCCCGAGGCATGGCGCAACGGCGCCTCCAGCGGCAGCGCGATCGTGGTGGCCTTGATATCGACAATTCTCATAGTCAGCTATTTCCCGGATTTCGTTGGAGCGCCCGGAATGCGGGCGAGCAGGCCGCCATCGACACGCACCGTTTCACCGGTCATGAAGGAGGCTTTTTCCGACAGCAGAAAGGCGATCACGGCGGCGATTTCATCAGGCCGGGCGCGCCGGCCCAGCGGGTGCATGGTATCGACTTCGACATTGAGGCTGGCCGGATCAGGATCCAGATTAATGGCATCGCGCAGCATCGGCGTATCCACCGATCCCGGCGCCACGCCGAGTACGCGCACGCCATTGGCCGCTTCGTCCATGGCCATGCCGGTGACCAGCCCGATTAGTCCGTGCTTGGCCACGACATAGGCCAGCGCACCCTTTTGCGCGGCCATGCCCTGAACGGATGCGGTGATCACGATGACGCCCTTGTTGCGGCGTAGCTCCGGCATAGCCGCCTTGGCGACGAGGAAACCGCCGGTCAGATTGACCGCGAGCACTTCGGCCCACAGTTCCTCGCTGGTGGTGACGACGTCGCCATAGCGTTGGATGCCGGCATTATGGGACACGCCGCCCAAGCCGCCGAACTTCTCCACCGCCAGCCGCACCGCGGCTTCGCAATCGGCCAATACGCTGACCGAGCCGACCTGGGTCGCGACCGAACCGCCGATTTCGCGGGCGGCCTTTTCCAGCGCTGCTGCATCGCGATCCAGCAGCACGAGGTTTTTTCCCTCCGCCACCAGCGCTTCCGCCACGGCCCGGCCGATGCCCATGGCGGCACCGGTAATCAAAATTGTGTTTCTTGCGTCGTTCACCGACGTCCTCCTGGCTCTTGCCAAATAAATGTAGAGCTACCATACTAGTCGTGTCAATCGGCTTCCGACCTCGGTAACGAGCGCCCCAACGACGGCTTAAGCCGCGTGAAGCCTGAAGAGGAGAGTGCAATGCCCATTCACGCCTTTGCCGGCAGCCTGACCCGACCCATGCCGCAATACGGCGCCGCCAATGGCGAGGGGATCAGCCGGCTCAGCTTTGACGAGGCAAGCGGTGAACTGGTCCGCCTCGGCGTCACCGGCGGCATTGACGACACCACCTGGCTAGTGACCAACCGAGCCGGCGACCGGCTCTACGCGACCTGCGAAGTCACCGGCACTAAGGAGAGCGCCGTCACCGCCTATCGCGTGGATGCCACGAGTGGCGATCTCACGGTGATCAACCGGTTCCCTACCGGCGGCAACGAAGCCTGCCATGCCAGCATCACGCCGGACGGGCGCTTTCTCGCCGTCGCCAATTATAACGGCGCGACCCCGGCCGATTGGCCCGAACAATCCATCACCATCTTCCCGCTCGCCCCCGATGGCGCGCTGCTGCCGGCGGTCTCTCATGTCCGCCATACCGGGCATGGCCCCAATGACGACCGGCAGACCACCGCCCACGCCCATTGCATCATCCCCACGCCCGATAGCGAATTCCTCTATGTCGCCGATCTGGGCATCGACCGGCTGGTGGCCTACCGGCTCGGTGCTGACGGCAGCCTCACCGCCACCCCCGCCCGCGATTACGCGCTACCGCCGGGGCTAGGCCCTCGCCATATCGTCTTTTCGCGGGACGGGGCACATCTGTTCATGGTCAGCGAATTGACCCCGACCGTGATGAGCTTTTCCCCGGCCGCAGTGGATGGGGCCTTGACCACCGTATCGTCGGTGCCGATCCCGCCATCGGGCGATAGCATAGTGCAGCCGGCCGGCATCGTGCTCTCGCCCGATGGGCGGCATCTGCTGGTTTCGCTGCGCGCCTGCGATGAAATTGCCGGCTTTGCCGTCGATCCGGCGACGGGGGCGCTGCGCCAGACCGGCCGCTGGCCCTGCGGCGGCGCGACCCCGCGAGCGCTCGATTTCGCCCCCTCGGGCCGCCATGTCCTCGTCGCCAACCAGGATGCCGACACAATCACAGTTTTCGCCTTCGACGCCGAGCGTGGCCTTTTGGGTGACATCGTGCACCAGCAGCGCGCGGGCACGCCCATGTCCATCGCCTTTGCCGCCGGCTGATCAGCCCCTGCGTTCTCAACCCGAGCATTGTCATGATCAACGAAATCCTCTTCGTCCATCATAGCCATACCGATATCGGCTACACCCATCCGCAACCGGTGGTGATGGAATTGCATCGCCGTTTCATCGACGAAGCGCTCGATATCGCCGAGCGCACCCAGGACTATCCCGACGACAGCCGCTTCCGCTGGACCTGCGAAGTCACCGGCATCACCATGGATTGGTGGAAGCACGCCTCGACCAGCGATCACGACCGGTTTCTGGCGGCCGTCAAGCGCGGCCAGTTCGAGGTGGCAGGCATGGGCTGGCACATGACCCCGCTGATGGACCACGGCATGGTGGTGGACGTGCTCAAGGCGGTGCAGTTTTTCCGCGACCTGGGCATTCCCGTCCGCTCGGCGATGAATACCGACGTCAACGGCCTGCCCTGGGGCGTGGTCGATGCGCTGCTCGATCACGGGATTACCGGCATCAGCATGGCGATCAACGAGCACTATGGCCATGCGCTCAAACCCTGGCCGCGCGCCTTCAACTGGGAGGCGCCCGGCGGGCGCACCATCATCGCCTATAACGGCTTCATCTATGGCGTCACCAGCGACAAGAGCCTGCGCATTCCCACTGACATGGAGGAGGCCCGCCAGCGCGTGCCGGCCTGGACCAAGCGCTGGGAGAGCGAGGGCTATCCCCATCCCTTCCTGATGCAGCAGATCACCAATATCCGCTATCACGACAATGGTTCGCCACAGGCCGCGCTGCCCGATTTCATCCGCCGCTTCAACGAGGGCAATGCCGAACATGGCGGGGTCAAGCTGCGTTTCGGAACCCTCTCGGAATTCTTCGATCGCCTGCGCGCCGAACCGGCCGAAACACTGCCGACGCTGCGCGGCGACTGGACTGACTGGTGGAATTTCGGCGCCGGCAGCACCGCGCACGAAACCGCCCAGGCCCTGCGCGGCCAGCGCGATCTCGATGAAGCCCTGGCGCTCGAAGCCTGGCATCCCGGCGAGACGCCGCGCCGCCGCGCCATGCTGCACGATACCGCCCGCGCCGGATTGGCGCTTTACGCCGAGCATACCTGGGGCGCCGACCGCTCGATCAGCCATCCCTATTCGCCTGAAACGCGCACCCAGCAATTGCTCAAGCTGGCGACTGCGGCAGATGGTGCCAGCGTCGCCCGCATGCTGCGCCGCGATGGGCTGGAACGCCTCGCTATCGATGCCGGTGGGGAGGAGCGGCGCCTCCTAGTCTTCAATCCGCACCCGTTCGCGGTCGAGCAGTCGATCCGGCTGCCCTATGTGCCGCCGCTGGCGGGCGCGCCCGATCCCAAGATCGGATTTGGGCTTGAGGACATCGTGCCCACTGGCCCGTCTTCGCACCGCATCCAGCGCCAGGACGTGATCTTCTCCGACCTGTCAGACGAGCGGGCCTATTGGACCCAGAAGATCGCCGTGCCCGCGCTGTCCTATGTCACCATGCCGGCGGCCGAAGTTCTTCCCGCCGCCATTGATGGGCTCTCGGCAGCCAACGGCACGCTCAGCAATGGACGGATCACCCTGCAGCTCGATCAGACCTCAGGTGGCGTTACGTCGCTGAAACTGGATGGCGTGGAATATGCCGGTTCTGCCACCGAAAACCTGAAATTTGGCGTCCCGGTTCTCGAACGCATCGCCAGCGGTATCCGCACCGATATGTTCGCCGCCGTCGAGTTGGAATCCCCCGATTGGCACAGGGCCTGGCGCACCGACTGGAAGGCGCAGCGTGACGTGCCTGCCACCGTCGAGAACACCCGCGCCACGGTGCAGCGCGGCAGTGCCGAACTGGGCCAGCGCTTCCTCATGGCCAATGGCGATCGCATCGAGATCACCTATCGCGTGCTGCCCGATGATCCGAACCTGCAGATGGAGGCCGTGGTCACCAAGCTGCCGCAGGGCGATCCGCAATCGCTGTATCTGCCGCTGCCGGCCAAGCTCGCCGACGCCTGGGGTGTCGATTACGAAACCGGCGGCGCGACCGTGCGGCTCGATGACGAGCAACTGCCCTATGCCAGCCGCCACTACATCACCACGCAGCGCTTCATGCGGATTTCCGACGACCAGCGCGAGCTGACCGTCGCCTGTCCCGATGCTCCGCTCTGGCTGGTCGGCGGGCTCAACTATGGCCGCTTCGGCGATCCAGACGGCCGCGTGGCGCGCGATAATCCGACCCTGATCGCCTGGCTGACCAACAATTATTGGAGCACCAATTTCCAGGCCGACCAGGGCGGGGAAATCCGCTTCCGCTTCACCATCCTGCCCGGGGCCAAGCAGGACCTCGGTCAGTCGATCCAGGGCGCTTTGGCGCATGTGCATCCCCTGGCCGGGCATGTCTATGCCGAACGCGGCCCGGTCAAATCCAGCGGCGGGTCCTTGCTCACAACCGAGCTGGGCGGCTTGTTACTGACGCGGATCGAAACCGAAGGGGATGATCTGGCGCTGACGCTGCTCAATCCGAGTGAGATGGCCGTGGAAGCGCGGATCGGGGCTGGCACGTTCAGCCCGACCAGTGCCCGGCGGACCTCGCTCAGCGGCGAGCCACTGGAATCCCTCCCTTGCGACAGCGGCACGGTGCGCATCACTGTGGCACCTCGCGCCTGGACCCGTGTGGCACTGAAGGCTTAGCCGACGCCGAACTGCCTCCCTCCCCCTTGTGGGGAGGGAGGGGGGCTGAACGTTCAGCAGACCCATACCCATCGAACGCGCAGCCACCCCCACCCCGGCCCTCCCCACAAGGGGGAGGGAGCCAGATCGAGGACAGACAACGCCCCGCAGATCACACCACGCCCTCATTAGTCAGCCCAAAGGATCCGCCCGATGAGCAAGATCAAGACGATTTACATCTGCAACCATGCCCATACCGATATCGGCTTCACCGATTATCAGGAGCTGGCGCTGCGCCAGCATGGTGAGTTCGTCGGCCACGCGCTCGATCTGATCGAGGCCACCGATGCCTATCCCGCGGAGGCGCAATATCGCTGGACCATCGAAACCACCGGGCCGTTCCTCAAATATCTGCGACAGGCCAGCAAGGCCGAGATCGCCCGCTTCCGCCACTGGCACGAGCAGGGGCGGATCGATATCGCCGCCATGCAATACAACATGACGCCGCTGCTCAATGTCGAGCAGATGCATCGCAGCCTCTATCCGCTGCGCGCGCTGCGCGACGAATTCGGCTTCCATGTCGAAGCGGCGATGCAGGACGACGTCAATGGCGTTTCCTGGCTCTATGCCGACCTGCTGGCCGATCTAGGCATCAAATTCTATACCGCCGCGATCAATCCCATTCGCGGCGCGCGGCCAAAGCCGTTCCCCGGTGCCTTCCGCTGGGAAGGTCCGAGCGGCAAGCAGGTGCTGGCCTGGAACGGCTATCACTATCTGTTCGGCCGTAGCCAGGCGGGCCTGGGCAATTGGGATCTGGTCGACCGCCTATTGCCACGCTGGATCGATGAGCTGGAGACCGACGACAGCTATCCGTTCGACTTCCTCTATTGCGAATCCACCCATCCGGTGCGCGTCGATAACGGCCCGCCGGATGCGCGCATGCCCGACTTCGTCAAGCGCTGGAACGCCGAGGGGCGGCCCTATCGCATGGAATTCATCACCGTCACCGACTTCGGCCGCTTGCTGGAAGATAAGTACGCCAAGGTCATTGGCACGCAGCGCGGCGACTGGACCGATCACTGGGCCGATGGCGTCGGCTCGTCGGCCTTCGAGGTTGGCGTCAATCGCGCCGCCCACGACATCGTCGGCATCGGGGAGAGCCTGGAGGCCTGGCGCCGCTCCAAGGGCCAGAGTGCCTGGAACGCCGATCATGCGGCCAAGATCTACGAGTCGATGACGCTGTTCGATGAACACACCTGGGGCGCCTATTCCTCGGTCGAAGCGCCGCACTCGCTGTTCAGCCGCGCCCAATGGAACCGCAAGGCCGGCTACGCCTATACGGCGGCAATGGAAGGGCACGGCTCGGTCGCCAAGGCGGCCAATGCCCTGGCCGCGCCGCTCGGCACCAAGGGGCCGGAGGGCATTTTCAACCTCGGTAATCTCGATCCCGCCGAAGCCTTCAAACCCTCGGGGATCGATGAGGTGCTGGTGTTCAACACCCTGCCCTGGGAGCGACAGGTGATTGTCGAGGAACCCGAGCCGCGTGGTGGCGCAGCGCCCGTGGGCATGCTCGATACCTTCTTTAATCGTCGCAGCACCTGGGGCGGGCCGCGCCCGCTGCCCGAAATCCGCCGCGTGGCCGGTACCGTGCCGCCGATGGGTTATGCCTTCCTCGATCTCAAGCACGGCGTGCCATCGGACGATCTCAAGGCGCAAGGCGACACCATCGAGAACGCCCATTACCGTCTCAGGATCGATCGCAATAGCGGCGCCATTGCTGAGTTTTTTGACAAGGCCCAGGGCCACGATTTCGCAGGGGAATATCAGGACTGGGGGCCGGGCGAATATATCTACGAAACCGTGGATTCACCCGATGATCGTCTCGCCATCGCCGATATCAGCTTCGACAAGCCCGAATTCTTCACCGGCCACAAGGATACGCCGTGGAAGCGGGAGACCGCATCGAAGGTAGTGCTCGACGAAGCGAAAATCTTCGAGGGCCGCGCTTCGATAACAGTGCATATCAAGGCGCCGGGCGTTTCGGCTGCCAGCGTCGTCTATGCGCTGGATGCAGCGACCAAATGCGTCGTGGTCGACTGGAGCATCGACAAGCTGGAACATGCCGAGGCCGAGGCGGTGTTCGTGGCCTTCCCGTTCAAGCTCGACGCCGCCAATTTCACGCTCGACCTCAACGGCATTCCCGCCGTGCCCAATGACGACCAGCTCGATGGGGCCGCCAAGGACTGGTATCCGGTGGGCCGCTGGGTCGATGTCAGCGATGGCCAGCGCGGCGTTACCGTGGTGCCGCTCGATGCGCCTTTGGCGCATTTGGGGGGCATTACCACCGGCAAATGGGATCGTACGCTGCATCCCGAAGGCCCGACGATCATGAGCTGGGCACTCAACAACCACTGGCTGGTCAACTTCGCCGCCAGCCAGTCCGGCCGCATTCCGCTGCGCTATCGGCTGGTGACCCATGATGGCCCGGTCGATCCGGCTGCCGCCACGCGCTTTGCCGCCGAAGTGGCCATCCCGCCTGTCGCCATGCGCGACATCGCCCCGACCGGTAAGCGTTCGGACAGCTTCTTTGCCGCCGATCCCAATTCGCCCGTGCTGGTCACCACCAAGCCGGGCGAAGACGAGGGCTGGGTGGCGCTGCGCCTGCAAAATCTGTCGAGCCAGCCGGCCACGCAGACCGTGACCTTTACCGGCTCGCCCGCCGCCGCCCGCGCTGCCGATCCCATCGAGCATCCGGGCATGGCTCTGCCGCTCAATGGCAAGGCGCTGAGCGTCGATCTCAAGCCCAGAGAAATCCGCACCGTGCTGGTGCGCTTCACGCTCTGATCACTCGCCCGCCGGCATCAGAGGATTTCGGCGGGCTCGACTTCAACACGATAGCGGGTAACGAACCGTTCGCCGGCCGTGAATTTCCGCACCGTCGCGACGCCGCGCCGCGAGATTGGATTGTCGGCGGCCGAAATCTGCTGGCCGAGATCAAAGGCCGAGCAGATCGGCTCCAGCCCCAGCGCCAGATGCCGTCCGTTCCAGGGCGCGAATGTGCGGCCCCGATTGGTGAACCACAGCAGCGCACTGGGGTAATGCTCGCGGTTCCATTTCAGCTTCACCCGATAGCCTTCGGCCGTGTTCCACAGCGCGGCGTGGCCCGGCATGTCGATAAGCTGCACCAGCTCCTCGGTATTATAGGGCAGCGGGGCGCGACTGATATCGAGGCGCGATCCATCGAGCAGCGGCACATCGTTCCAGTGCGGCAGGAACTGATCCTGAACAAAGATCGATGACGCATCGGTGGCAGTTGGAAAGGTCGCGCCACTCACCTCGGCGCCGACCTCGATGCGCATGGCGCCGGGCTTGGTGGGCAGGCGGAAACAGGGATGCAATCCCAGCGGCAGTTCACAATCCTGCCGGACATTGATGACCAGCTCGAAATCGAGCGCGGCGCTATTGGCATCGGGCGTGACGCGGCGTTCGAGCGAGGCGACGGGGTGGCTGTCGGGGTAAGTGATGGACAGGGCGATCCCCGGCCCGCCTTCGACAAAAATCCAGTCATTGTTGGAGCCGAAGCCATGGGGAAAGCTGTCGAGCGTATCGGCGCTATGCGAGCCCGGCCAATTGCCCCTCGGCGCGCGGTCATCGTCCGAACCGAACGGCACGCAGGGCCATTCGCCGCGCAAGCGCCGCAAAATTGCCGGCAGGGCCTCGCCACCCGGCTCGCTGGCCCAGGGCGCGATCTGGAAGGGCGCGATCTGCCGCCCATCGGGCAGCACGAACGAAGTCGCCCCCAGCATGCCACCAAGGCTTTCCACGCTCGTGACGCCATGATCCCAGGCCAGCGCCCGCTTGTTCTCGCTCATTCCCGCCCCCTATCCGCCCGTGCTGGCACGAACCTGCAATGTCACCGGAAACTGTACCACCGCCGGCTCCACCGTTTTGCCCTCAAGGCGGCTGGCGACCATGCGTCCTGCCGCAATTCCCATGTCATAACCCGATACCGTGATCGTCGTCAGCGGTGACGGCAGGTGCCGCGACACTTCGAGATCGCCAAAACCGGCCAGCGCGATCTCGCCGGGGATCGAAATCCCCAATTGCCGCGCCCGGAACGAGGCGCCCACGGCCAGCACATCGGTCGCGAAGAATATCGCGTCGCAATCGGGCAGCATGTCCCTCACCGTGTCCAATGCCCGCTCGCCATCGGCATAGGAGCGCGCGCCCTCCATCGGCAGCACCAAAGCCGGCTCCCGCCCCAACCCCGCGCGAAATCCGGCCAGCCGCTGGGCGCCCCGGTCCATGGTGCGGCCGACATAGGCGATGCGGGAAAAGCCCTGGCGGCCGAAATGCTCGCCCATCAGAACGCCGCCATCGGTATTGGAGAAGCCGACCAGCATGTCGATGGGATCGGGGGAATAGTCCCACATTTCCATCACCGGCACGCCAAGCGAGCGCAACCGGGTCCGCGTCGCCTCCGAATGCACCATGCCGGTAAACATCAGCGCGGCCGGTTTGAACGGCAGCATGGAGGCGACCATTTCGGTTTCCAACTGGTCGGAATAGCTGGTCTGGGCCATCAGCAGGTGAAAGCGGCTGCCTTCCAGAGCGTTCTGCGTGCCCTGCATGGCATTGGCGAAATGGGGGTTCTGCAGGCTCGACACAAACACTGGAATGATCGGCGAGCGCCCTGAGCGCAGTGCCGAGGCGAAATTGTTGACCACATAGCCGAGCTGGGCGGCCGCCGCCTCCACCTTGAGCCGCGTCCCCTCGCTCACCCGCCCCGGATTGCCCAAGGCGCGCGAGGCACTGATCGGGGAGACGCCCGCGGCACGCGCCACGTCCTCGATCCGCGCTCCAACCGCCTTGCGTCCGGGCATTTGGTTATGCCGTCATCGTGGGCGCAGCGAACTGCCAGAGATGGCCAGCGCCGACGCTCTCTTCGATGCGGATCACCTCGTTCCACTTCGCCGTCCGCTCCGAGCGGGTGATGGAGCCGACCTTGATCTGGTCCGAGACCAGCCCAACCGCCAGATGGCTCAGCGTGACGTCTTCGCTTTCGCCCGAACGGCCCGACTGGATGGTGTTCCAGCCGAACTCTCGCGCCGCAGCCGAGGCCGCGATCAGCTCGGTAATGGTGCCGCATTGGTTGGATTTGAGCAGCGCCGCATTGCAGGCGCCCACCTCACCCGCCTGGCGGATCGAGGCCGCATTGGTGGTCAGATAGTCGTCGCCCACGATCTGGATGCGATCACCGAGCTGGCTCATGATCGCGACGAAACCCTCGTCGTCATCCTCGCCCACCGGGTCTTCCAGCGAGACGATGGGGTGATTGTTGCACCAGCCCACCAGCATCTCGACCAGCTCCGCGCTCGACAGGGTGCGCCCTTCCAGGGCCAGCCGGTAGCCATTGGCATCGCCGAAGGAGCTGGCGGCGATATCGAGGGCGATGCCGACTTCCTTGCCCGGGGTGAATCCGGCCTGCCGGATCGCCTCGGTCAGCAACTCCAGCCCCTCCTCGTTGCGTGCGAAATCGGGCCACACACCGCCTTCGTCGGCAACGCCATGCAGCTTGCCCTTTTGCGCCATGGCCTTGGCTGCGGCGATGTAGATTTCGGCGGTCCATTCGCACGCCTCGACGAAGCTCTTGGCAGTGCGGCAGATCACCAGGTAATCCTGCACGTCGATCCGCCCGCCCGCATGGCGCCCGCCGCCGAAAATCTGGATCATCGGGGAGGGAATGCTGGTCAGCTCGGCAAGCAGGCCGGCCAGTTCCCGCAGATGCGCCCAGAGCGGTACCCGCTTATCCGCCGCTGCGGCCCAGGCCACTGCCGAGGAGGCCGCCACGGTCGCATTGCCGCCGAGCCGGGTTTTCTGCGGCGTGCCGTCGAGTGCCAAGAGGATCGCGTCGATCCCGGCCTGGTCTGCCGCGTCGCGTCCGATCAAGGCCGGCGCCACCAGAGCCTTGAGATCGGCGATGGCGCCATTGACGCCGTGGCCGCCCAGCCGCGTGCCGCCGTCGCGCCGGTCCAGCGCCTCGCGACGGCCGGTGGAGGCGCCCGAGGGCGCGATGGCCCGGCCAGTCGCGCCTGACGCCAGGGCAATCTCGACCTCGATGGTGGGCCGCCCGCGCGAATCCCACACCTGGCGGGCATTCACCTTGGTTATTTCGCTGCTCATCGTGCTGTCCTCACTGCTTCGATCACTGCCGCAACCGTTGCGGGGGGCTTCGCGATCAGCGGCCTTGCAATGGTGCGCACCAGCGCCCGTTTCGTCTCATCGAGATATTCCACTGGCGACTTGCCATCGATCCGCGCCAGCATCAGGCAGGGCAGCAGCGCCGCGACCCGTTCGCCCGCAGCGCGCCCCTCGTCCGGCAAGCGCGCCATCCAGGCGTCGTAAAAAATCCCAGCCGCCGCCAACAGATCATCCTTCAGCGTTGGGACGTGAACGGCTTTCAGCAGCAGGTGATTGAGGCAGAACGCGGCATCGAAGGCGGGATCGCCATACCAGGCGCATTCCGCATCGAGCAGTACCGGATGCCCGTCATCGCGCGACACCAGGATATTCTTGGGGCTGACATCGCCATGCACCAGCGCCAGCCGCGTCGTCGCCGTCCGCTCCAGCACGGCGAGAATGGGCTCCGCCAGATCAGGCGTCCGCTGCGCCAGGGTGCGCAGATAGGGATCGAGCCGCAGCGCGTCGAACATCGCATCGGTCGCAAATGCCGCGGCTACCGCCTCGTCGCGCCAGGTCGCGGCATGAATGCGTCCCAGCGCATCGGCCACTGCCGGCGCAATCGACGCATCGAACGCGCCATTGAGCAATTCGGCCTTCCACAGCAGGAAGCGTTCGGCGGGCAGGAATTCCAGCAGCGCCACGCCATTGACCTGGTCTTCGCCCAGCACCTTTGGCGCGGCGCCGGGTACGATCTGCCCGGCCAGGCGCAGCCATGCGACCTCGAAGTGATTGCGCTCGACCGGGGCTTCCCAAACGCTGGCCACCTTGAGCGTCGGCAGCGCCCGCTTGGCACAAAGACTGCTCCCATCATCGAGCACGACCTCGACGATATCGGAGGACACACCACCCGTCAGCGGCCGGATCGAGCGGATCGCGGCGCCAATGCCGGCCTGGGCCAGCAACGGCACCAATAGCGTGCGCCAAACCTGTTCGGACATGCCCAACTCCCTGCGGTTTAGCTTGACCTCTACACGGCGATGGATAACGTTGTCCATAGAGAGATCGAAGGGTGACGACATGGCACGGCTAGAAGGCAAGACTGCGTTTCTGACGGCTGCGGGGGCTGGCATTGGCCGCGCCACGGCGCTGGCATTCGCGCGGGAAGGCGCCCGCGTCATCGCCACCGATCGCGACGAAACCGCCATTCGCACGCTAGGCGAAGAGCTTGCGGCATTTGGCGCCCATAAGACCTTCACCCTCGACGTGACCGATCATGCGGCGCTGGTCGCCGCGGCCAATGCCCATACCGGGGTCAATGTGCTGTTCAACTGCGCCGGTTGGGTGCATCAGGGCACCTTGACCAATACGGCCATTGCCGACTGGCAGCGCTCCTTCGATATCAATGTCACCGCCATGTTCGTGCTGACGCAGGCCTTCATGCCCCATCTCATCGCCAATGGCGGGGCCAGCATCATCAATGTGGCCTCGGTCGCCTCCAACCTGAAGGGCGTGGTCAACCGGGTTGCCTATTCCGCTTCGAAGGCCGCAGTGATTGGGCTGTCCAAATCCATCGCCATGGACTTCATCAAGGACGGCATTCGCGTCAATACCATCTGCCCCGGCACGGTGGACTCGCCATCTTTGCATGACCGCGCCGCCAGCACGGGCGATGCGGCAACGGCCTTCCAGGCCTTTATCGCCCGCCAGCCGATCGGCCGCGTCGGCCGCCCGGAGGAAATCGCGGCGATAGCCGTGCTGCTCGCCAGCGATGAATCCACCTATACCACCGGCACCGATGTCATCGTCGATGGCGGCATAACTCTGTGAAGGCTGCCTCTTCCGAAATTGCCTGATCGTCTTATATGTGACGACGAGTGAGGAGGATTTCATGGTGGAGAACCTGCAGACGACCGGATCGATGCTGGAAGGCCTGATCGTGCGCGCCACGGCCGGCGCCAGGATATTGCCGACCGCCGTGCCGGGCTTGACGCTGACGCGCGTCGATAGTCCCATGGCGCCATCGAGTTACTTCTACGGACCCAGCCTTTGCGTGTGTGCCAGCGGCGCCAAGACGATCGTTCTGGGCGATACCAGCCTTGTCCATGATGCGAGCAGTTTCCTTCTGACGGCCGTGGAACTGCCCACCATCGTATCGATCGACAAGGCGACGCCGGAGCGGCCTTATCTGGGATTGCAGATCAATCTGGATCTGGAAAAGGCGCGCCAGGTCATCGCCGAAATCGAGATCAATGGCATCAAGACGCAGCATGCCGGAGCCTGCATGTCGCTGGGGGCAATGAGCGAGGATTTGCTCGATGCGGTCGTGCGGCTGGTGAAGCTGACGGAGCGGCCACAGGATATCCCGGTTCTGGGCGATCTCATTCATCGCGAAATCCTCTATCGCCTGGCCGCCGGCCCCAATGGCGACAGGCTGCGCCAGATCGTGCGGCTCGGCTCTCCCAGCCATCGCATTGCCAAGGCGATCGGCTGGCTGCGCGAACACTATGTCGAGCCGTTGACGATCGAAAAGCTCGCCGATTTTGCCGGCATGGGCGTTTCGACGCTGCACCGCCATTTCCAGGAGCTGACCACAATGAGCCCGCTGCAATATCAAAAGCAGCTGCGGCTGCACGAGGCCCGGCGGCTGATGCTCACGGAGCGGGCGGATGCCGGCAGCGCGGCGATCCGCGTCGGCTATGAAAGCGTGACGCAGTTCAGCCGGGAATACCGGCGCCTGTTCGGCGAGCCGCCCAAACGCGACGTCAAGGCGCTTCGCCTTGAGGCGGCGAGTTGATTGGGCAGCTTATTGCCCCAATTGCTGCTCCCCTATAAGGGAGGGCCAAATGGTAAATGATGAAGAGGTCATAAGATGAATGTGCTGGGGCGCATCGCGCTTGCTGTCGTACTTTTGGGCGTGGTGTTTGTGATCAAGGACGGCCGAGTGCCGGGCCTCATCGATCAGTTGACCGGCAAGGCCAGCGTCGCGTCGGCCGCAATGGGGGCGCCTCCGGCGGTGTCGAGCGCGGACGACGCCATGACCGACAAGCTCCAGCCCTTCATCGGCTGCATCAACGATGTCGATACCAAGCTGCGCGAGCATTTTGGGGAATACGAGGGCGCCTGGCCCGCTCGGCAGAAGATGGAAAGCACCGGCCTGATCTTCGGCTTCAAGATCGAGGTCTATGAAACCAACAATTCGATGAGCAAGGAATGCGCGGACAATCTGGAAAAGGCCGTGGCGCAATCGCCGGCCGATCCCACCCTTGACGCCGCCGGCAAGACCTATGTGACGACGCTGCGCGAACTGATCCCGCTGATGAACGCCGTCGATGCCTATTACGACCAGGAGGATTATCGCGACGACGACATGGCCAAAGGCCGCGAACTCGACGCGCAGATCCGCCCGCTTTTCGCCACCCTGTTCGCCGCGTCGGACAAGTTCCGCACCAGCGTCGCCGCGCACGATTTGCAGCTTACCAAGAACCAGCTGGCCGCTATCGAAGCGGAAGGCGGCAAGACCTTTACCTGGCACGAACTCAACCTGATGCTGCAGGCACGCATCGCCATCGATGCCATCGAAGCGGCGGCCAATGGCGATACACTCGAAGTCAGCGCCATCGAGGCTATCGAGCAGGACTATGCCGCCGCAATCGAGGCCGGCGAAACCTATGCCGCCGCCAATCCCAATGCCAAGACCGAATTGGGCAACCCGCCAAAATGGTTCAGCATCGTGAGCTACGGCAATACCTTCCTCACCGCCATCAAGACGCTGCGCCGCGACCTCGCCGATGGCAAGTCCGACGCGATCGGCAATGACCTCGACGGCGCATTCGACGACTATAACAGCCTCATCGACGACTATAACATGCGCGTATCCAACGGCCTTTAAGGCCAGCCGATCGTGCATCCAGCACAGGTCATTCCCGCTCCAGCGGGAATGACCTCAAATCGAACCGCCCGAGGATGTCAGGCCCGTTCCGGCTCGCCGAGCACCCGGAACAGTTCGGCATCCTCGCCGATATCGGCATTGGGCGTGGTCAAAAGCGTATCGCCATAAAAGATCGAATTGGCGCCCGCCACCATGCAGAGGATCTGCGCTTCGCGGTTGAGATTGGAGCGCCCGGCCGAAAGGCGCACCACCGAAGCGGGCATGACCAGACGCGCGGTGGCCACCATGCGCACCAGTTCGAGCGGATCGATGCGCGCCCGATCCGCCAGCGGCGTTCCCTCGACCGGCACCAGGGCGTTGATCGGCACACTTTCGGGATGCGGTGTGAACCCCGACAGGATGTGCAGCATCGAGGCGCGGTCGCGCACGGTTTCGCCCATGCCGATAATGCCGCCGCAGCACAGATCGATACCCGCCGCCCGCACCGCTGCCAGCGTCTTCAGCCGATCCTCATAGGTGCGGGTGGTGATGATCTGGTCGTAATATTCGGGGCTGGTATCGAGGTTGTGGTTATAGGCGGTCAGCCCCGCCGCGGCTAGCCGCTCGGCCTGATGCGGCTGCAGCATGCCCAGCGTGACGCAGGCCTCCATGCCCAGGGCGCGCACGCCTTGCACCATTTCGAGGACGGCATCGAATTCGTTGCCATCGCGGACCTGCCGCCAGGCTGCGCCCATGCAGAACCGTTCCGCCCCCGCCGCCTTGGCGGTTGCGGCCAGGGCCAGCACGCTATCGGGGGCCATCAACTTGTCGCGGGTCAGATCGACTTCGCGATGATGGGCCGATTGTGGGCAATAGGCGCAGTTTTCGGGGCAGCCGCCGGTCTTGATCGAGAGCAGGCTGGCCTTCTGCACCTTATTGGGATCGTGATAGCGGCGATGCACCGCATTGGCCCGTCCAACCAGTTCGAGCAGCGGCAGCTCGTGCAGGGCCGCGATTTCCTCCACCGTCCAATCGTGGCGGATGGCGCCATCGGTGACCGTCATTTCAGGCGCGCCAGCAGGGACGGCAGCGCCAGCCCCGCAGCGGCGACGATGCCGATCTTGACGAGATCGCCCACGAGGAACGGCGCCACGCCGACGGCGAGGAGCTGATCTGCTGGAATATAGACTGCCAGCCATGCCAGCCCCGCCGCGTAGATCGGCAGCAGCCCGACCAGCATCGCGCCAATGTGGCCCACGGTATTGCGGCCCTGTGCCAGCGTACCGACCAGCCAGGAGGCGATCAGATAACCCAGCAAATATCCGCCCGTGGGGCCAGCCATATAGGCCAGGCCGATGCCACGCTCGGGCGAGCCCGAGAATACCGGCAAGCCCACAGCACCGGCCGCGAGGTAGGTCAGGAAAATCGAGACGGCGAGACGCGGCCCGAAGGCGACGGCGGCGGCCATAACCGCCAGCGTGTGCAGCGTCATCGGCACCGGCCAGAACGGAATTTGCACCTTGGCACTGACGGTCATCAGCGCCGCACCGGCGATGACGGTGAGGATCGTGCGGATGAGAGGGCGAAAACCAGCGTTCGGCCGACCGTGTCGTCAGGATATTCATAGGTACTCCAAATTATAGATAATTTATCGAATCTATCTACAACATAGTCCACAAGAGAGATTAAAAAGGCAACCCACTTCGCAAATGGCATGTGAAGGCCGCCTCGGGGCTGGAAAGAGGCAAATTCTGGCTGTGGGCCTTCGGTGTCTGGGGGCTATAAGCTGATACCCTCCAGAACCCCCACCCCGGCCCTCCCCACAAGGGGGAGGGAGAAGGAGGGCGACCGGCCAATACCTGAATACCCGGGCGCTAGCCTACAATCGCAAAAGCGTCCCGCGTTTTCCCCGAGGCGGTCTTGACCGGCTTCTGGCCGATCCACTGCACATGCCGGGCCAGCGTGCTGACGGCGATATCGGTTTGCCCTTTGCGCAGGGCGGCCAGGATGGCGCGGTGATCGTGGTCGGTGCGCACTTCCCAATCCGAGCGCCAGGCGGCGAACAGGAAGCGCGCGCTGGCCGCGTGCAGGTCATCGATGGTAGTGAGCAACCGCGGCATGCCGCAGGGCGTCAGGATCAGCCGGTGAAACGTGCGGTTGGCATCTTCCCAGGAGCGCACGTCGCGGGATTTATCGCCGGCCTTGGTGGCTTCCTCGGCCTGGTCGAGAACGGCGGCGGTCAGGTGGGGCGCGGCATGGCGCAGGGCCAGCCCTTCGAGCGCCGCCCGCATTTCGGCGACCTCCTTGACCTCGGACAGATCGAAAGCCGCCACACGAACGCCCCGGCGCGGCTCGCTGATCGCCAGCCCCTGCGCCTCAAGCCGCCGGAAGGCTTCGCGCACCGGCACATGGCTTGCCCCGAACTCTTCGGCAATATGATCCTGCCGCAGCCGGGTGCCGGGCTCGATTTCGCCGGCGATAATGCGCTCGGCCAGCGCCTTGCTGATGCGAACCGCGATGGTGTCGTCTTTGTTCGTCATGTTTTATAGATAATTTGCCGGCGCGCCTGTTGTCCAGAACAACCATGGGCAATCAACAGATGCGGACCACATGCAAGAGAGATGATTGGGCAAGAAATAGGCAGGATCGAGCTACAGCGATATGCCGCCGCCCCTTAAATTGGCCTCCGAACCCATCCTTTCGGAGACCTGCGATGAAAACCCATGGTTACGCCGCCCTCGCCACCAACCAGCCCCTGGTGCCCTTTGCCTTCGAGCGCCGCGCGTTGCGCTCCAATGACGTCGCGTTTGAAATCCTCTATTGCGGCGTCTGCCACAGCGACCTGCACTTCGCGCGCAATGATTGGGGCATTTCCACCTATCCCATGGTGCCCGGCCACGAGCTGGTCGGTCGCGTCACCGCGCTCGGCAGCGGCGTGACCACTCACAAGGTTGGCGATCTGGTCGCGGTCGGCACCACCGTCGATAGCTGCAGCCATTGCGACATGTGCCACGAGCACGAAGAACAGTCCTGCCGCAATGGCGCGGCCTATACCTATGCCAGCAAGGACCTGCACACCGGCGAGCCGACCCAGGGCGGCTATTCCAAGCAGTTCGTCGTGCGCGATGAATTTGCCCTCAAAATGCCGGCCGGTCTCGATCCTTCTCGCGCCGGCCCGCTGCTGTGCGCTGGCATCACCACCTATACGCCCCTCAAGAACCACAATGTCGGCCCCGGCAGCCGCGTTGGCGTGATCGGCATTGGGGGGCTGGGACATCTGGCCGTCAAGCTGGCGGTGGCGATGGGCGCCGAGGTTACGGTCATCACCCGCTCGCAGGGCAAGGCCGATGAAGCGAGAGCGCTGGGCGCGCAAAATGTGGTGCTGTCGTCCTCGCCAGAATCGATGGCCCAGGACGCAGGCAAGCTCGACCTGATCATCGACACCATCCCAGCCAGCCACGATGTCACTCCTTACTTGAATCTACTCAAGGTGCGCGGCACGCTGGTGATCGTCGGCCAGCTTGGCATGATGGAAGGCTTCAACAGCTTCCCGCTGCTGAGCGGCCGCCGCCGCATCGAAGGCTCGGGCACTGGCGGATTGGCCGCCACGCAGGAATTGCTGAATTTCTGCGCCGAGAAGAATATCCTGCCCGAATGCGAAATCATCGCCATTCAGGACATCAACGCAGCTTTTGAGCGCATGGAGCGCGGCGATGTGCGCTATCGCTTCGTCATCGATATGGCCAGCCTGACCGACGCCGCCTGACACGGAAATGCGAGCCGCCTCAATCGATGGGGCGGCTCCCCGCCGCAAATCCGTGCATGCGGCTCGACCATTGCAAGGCGACCACGAACCCCTTGACCGAGGGCAGGATGGCCAGCGGCAAGATGATGGCCAGGGGCACGAAGACCGCGAGATAGACCATCGGATTGGCGTAACCGCGGATTTCCATGTCCAGCATGAGAAAGACCAGGATATGGCCGACAATCATGATCGACAGATAGGGCGGAAAGTCGTCGGCGCGATGGTGGGACAGGTCTTCCCCACAGACCGAACAGGTGTCGACGATCTTGAGATAGCTGGAATAGAGCTTGCCCTTGCCGCAACGCGGGCAGCGGCACCGCATGGCCTTAAGCGCCGCCGGCCCCAGGGGGCGCGGGTCGAGTTCGGCAGGTTTGCTGTCAATCATATCCATCACTCCCGGCCTCAATCGCGGCGGCAAGGATGGGTCGATCCATCGCCGCGGCCCGATTGCTTTCACTGCAATACATACGCTTTATGAATATGTATGTATATAGGCCATACAATTCCCCAAGACCGTCCCTGCGCGACAAATTCGCGCGCCCACGCTAAACGACCATGCTGCTCAAGGCGGGCGTTTGGCCGAGAATGTCGGCGATCATATTGAGGCTGGTTTCCAGATCGGCGCGCGATACCACGCTGCCCAGCCCCAGGCGGACGGCCTCGGGTGCGTCCGCCGTGGCAAATGCGTCGCTGGGAACCACGCCGATGCCGACGCTTCTCAGCTTGGCGGCAAAGCCATTGCGATCCCAGGCGCCGCCAAGGGGCAGCCAGGCGTGAAAGGCGTCGGGATGGGCGATCGCATCGGGCAGGAGGCGCGCCAGCATACGCTGGCGTTCCATCGATTCCTGTCGTGTCGCCTTGAGGATGCTGGCGGCCACCCCGGTTTCGATCCAGCGGGTGGCGATCGCCGCAGTCAGGGGTGACGCGATGGAGGTCGAGGCCCTTATATTGCCGGCCAGCCGGCCGACACTGCGCATATCGGGCGCCACCAGATAGCCAATGCGCAAGGCCGGCGACAGGCATTTGCTGAGGCTGGCGATGTAATAGGTTTGCTGGGGAGCAAAGCTGGCAAGCGGGGCGAGCGCTGTGCGCGGCAGCATGGCATAGGCATCGTCCTCGACGATGGGAATGCCGTGGCGAATGGCGATTTCCGCGATTGCCCGGCGCCGGTCCAGGCTCATCGTCGCCGTGGTCGGGTTATGCAGGGTGGGCGTGCAATAGAGCGCCTTGGGCTTGTCGGTGCGGCAGGCCGCTTCAAACGCCTCCGGCAAAATCCCTTCGCCATCCATGGCCAAAGCCGCGATGCGCAGCCCGAGATAGGCGGCAAGGGCCTTGAAACCGGGATAGGTCAGCGCTTCGGCGCAAATCACCTCGCCGGGCTTGGCCAGGTGGCCGATGACCGCCAGCAGCGCCCCTTGTGCCCCGGGGGTAACCAGCACGTGCTCGGGCGCGATATCGGCAAGGACAGGGGCCAGCCACTGGGCGCCCGCCATCCGGTCCGCCGCGCTGCCGCCGGCTTCCTGATAGCGCAGCAGCAGGTCCAGGCCATCATCGTTCTGCACCGATGCGATGTCACGCCACATGCGCTGAACCAGATCCTCATCGGCGAAGCGCGGCGGCAGGTTCATGCTCATGTCGACAATGCCGGCGGTTGGCTGCAATTGCCCCGGCGCGCGTGCCCGCACATAAGTGCCCTGCCCGACTCGTCCCTCGATAAGCCCCCGGCGGCGCGCCTCATTGTAGGCACGGCTGATAGTGGTGAAATCGATCCCCATCTGCTCGGCAAGGGCGCGTTGCGGCGGCAGGCGCGCGCCGGTACGCAGCCGGCCCGAGGCAATATCGGCGGCAATCGCTCCGGCAATCGCCAAATAGACCGGACCATCCGCTTTGCTGACGGACGGCACCCAGATTTGACCGGATTCTGACTGCCTCATCACGCTCTTCCACTCACAATTGTATGTTTATCTATGCGACCCAAGCGCCGGACTGTCAAACCGCCGCTCCATGCCCCCCAGGGAATGCAGGCCCAATGGCTACGGCATCCCGCTTACCCCCGGGTATGCAGGCATTCCGGCCCTATAATCATGCTGCCGGGCTGAAATCCGCCTTATGGCTGGCGAAATGCCACAGGCCCATTTCCACCATTGCACATCCAATCATTTCATCTATTTATATGGATATCGTATGTATTTCATGCGTGCAATTCCGGCAACGGGGGAATGCGGATGGCCGGGCTCGCGGCACGCCTGGCGGGTTCAGAGTCTGTCAGATCATCCCCTGCCGTTCATGGAGACACGCATTATGGAACTCATCACAATCATCGCTCACAGCCCGGTCCTCATTCTGATCGTCCTGATGTTCGTCGCCCTGAGCGCCGGCATCGCCTGGGGGCAATGGCAGACGCGCGACCTCGACAAGCCCGAGTAGTAGCGCCCATGGCCGAGCCCAATCCGTGACGCCCCGTCACAATGCACACGAAGGAAGGCCGCTATGATGATTTCGCCAGGCGAACGCTCGAAACCGCCCCGGCCGTGCTCGGCAGATATCTTGCCGAGATGCCGCTGGTCGCCATTTTGCGCTGGATTACGCCCGATGAGACCGAAGCGGTCGCAGCGGCGGTTATCGAGGCCGGCTTCCGGCTGCTGGAAGTGCCGCTGAACTCGCCCCAGCCCTATGACAGCATCGAAAGGCTGGTGCGGCGGTTCGGCGACCGGGCCATGATCGGCGCGGGCACGGTGATGACGCCCGACCAGGTGGATCGTGTTATCGCGGCGGGCGGGCGCATGATCGTCATGCCGCATGCCGATGTGCGAGTGATCCGCGCAGCCCATGAGCGCGGGCTCACCAGCATTCCGGGAGTGGCGACGCCCACCGAAGGGTTCGCCGCCCTCGATGCCGGTGCGGACGCGTTGAAAATGTTCCCCGCCGAGGCCATCGGGCCCGATATTGTCAAGGCGTGGCGGGCCGTGTTCGCCACCACGATCCCGCTGCTGCCAACGGGCGGCATTCGCCCCGAGACGATGAAGCCCTATCTGGATGCCGGAGCCAGCGGCTTTGGTATCGGTGGCCAGCTTTATGCACCTGGGCGCAGCGCCGAAGAGGCGGGCGCACGCGCAAGGGCCTTCATTAAAGCGTGGCGCTTGGGGCAAGGCGGCGAGCACTCGAAGTAATCGATGCTGCGTGGCATTATGGATCGAGAGCCCGGATCCGCCCCCCCCTTGAGGGGGAGTGTTCACTTTGGACTTCGGGTTTGCGGCGGTCACCCCACCCTCAATCCCTCCCCATCAAGGGGAGGGAGGCGCCAGCACAGCCCTCCCAGTTCCATCGTCTCCCTCCCCCTTGTGGGGTTGCTGAGCGGCCCGCAGGGCCAAATCGCTCCGGTGGAGCGATTTGAGCGAAGAAGGCCATGAGAGCCATGCTCGAATGGCAGGGGATCAAGGGTGGGGGTAAGCCACGCGTTCAATCTAAACAGTGGGGAGCAGATCGGGGGCTCTCGATCGGCTGTGCAAAATTGAATGCGGTATCTGCCGAAGACGGGCATTCAGCCCAGCCTGCGACGGAGACCGAAGCCTCCGCTGCACTCAACCGTATGACAAGACCTAAGCCGTGAAGAACGGCTGCGTTCCATGCGCTTCGATGGCGGTGGCGAGGCGCGCCAGAGCGTGGATATAGGCAGCAGTTCTCATGCTGACGCCCCGATCCTGGGCGATATCCCAGATGGCGCGGCCTTCCCGCTCTATGATCTTGAGCAGGCGCGAATGGATCTCTTCGAGATCCCAATAGTAACCCTGGCGGTTCTGGACCCATTCGAAATAGGAGACGGTGACGCCCCCGGCATTGGCCAGGATATCGGGCAGGACGACGATGCCCTTCTGCTGCAGGATCTTGTCCGCATCGGGGGTCACGGGACCATTGGCGAGTTCGAGCAGCACCTTGGCCTTGACCGATCCGGCATTATCGACCGTGATCATGTCTTCCAGCGCAGCGGGCACCAGCAGGTCGCAATCCACCGCGATCAGCTCTTCGGCAGGGATCATCTTCGCGCCCAGGGACTGGGCCAAGGCGCCCACGGATTGCCCGGTATTCTTGCCGGCGATCAGGGCTGCGACGTCCAGCCCGTTTTCGGCATGAATCGCCCCCGAGGAGTCCGATACCGCCACGATTTTGTGGCCGTCATCGGCCATGAGCTGGGCGATGTATTGGCCGGCATTGCCGAAGCCCTGGATGGCAACGGACATGCCCGCGCCCAGCCCGAGCTCGCCCGCCAGATGGCGCACCAGGAAATAGCCGCCCCGGGCCGTCGCATCATTGCGGCCGAGCGAGCCGCCCAGGGCGATGGGCTTGCCGGTAATGACAGCAGGGCTGACCTGCCCGACGATCTGGCTATATTCGTCGGCCATCCAGCCCATGATCATGGCATTGGTATAGACGTCGGGGGCCGGGATATCCCGATCGGGACCGACAATGCGCGCGAAGGCCTGCATATAGGCGCGCGACAGCCGCTCAAGCTCGGATTTCGACAGCGTGCGCGGATCGACACGTACCGCGCCTTTGCCGCCGCCATAGGGCAGGTTCATCACCGCGCATTTGAAGGTCATCCAGAAGGCCAGCGTTTCGACTTCTTCCACGGTCGAATCGGGATGGAAGCGGATGCCGCCCTTGGTGGGGCCGCGCGTATCGTCATAGCGGCAGCGCCAGGCCTGGAACGACTTGCGCGAGCCGTCATCCATGCGGATCATCAGGCGAACCTTGGTCGTCTCGCGGGGGTATTTCAGTTTCTCAATGACATCGGGATCGATGGAGAGATGGCTGGCAGCCTCATCGAGACGAATGAGGGCGCGATCCAGGAGATTGTCATCGGACATGGGAGGAACCTTTTAGTCTATTTTTTAAGCATTGAGTCTATTAGATGACCACATATTTTTCACGTCACTCGAAGTGGGTCAATGAGCTTGACCAAATATGCTCAGGATATGTGCACGCTGCTCATTGACGATGCGATGCCTGGGGCTAGAATGAGCGGGCAAACAGATTGATACGAGCCCAATTTTCAGTTCCAACCGCGTATTGACCAATCATGCTGCCTTCCGGCCCGCTTCCCGATCTTGCCGTCAACAGTGACGACTACAATCGCCTGCTGCTGCTGGCCGAGCGCTTCAGTGCGCAGGATCCCTATGTGTCGGCCTATCTGGAACGCGAACTCAATCGTGCCGAGCTCTGCCATCCATGGGATCCCGCGGGGGTCGCCATGGGCAGCCGGGTGCTGTTTCGCATCGAAGACGAATATACCCAGCGGCTGGGCCGATTGGTTTATCCGGGCCGCCTTGCGCCGGAAAAAGGCGATATCGCTATTCTAAGCGCGCTCGGCGCCGCCTTGATCGGCATGCACCGCAATAAATCCATCGAGTGGCTCGGTGGCGGGCGGTTACGGACCCTGACGGTGCTCGATTACGGCTGGTGAACGGCGATAGCTTCGCTGACCGCCAGTTCCGCCATGGCGAGAGCGGCCTCGCGGGTCTTGGCGGCGGCGATGAAGCGGCCATTATGGCAAAAGCTCGCGCCAATAACGTCGCAGGCCGCTTCCAGATCGCCATTGGTCAGGCCGGCCCAGGCGGCAGGCAGGTCCGCGCGCACCTCGAACCCTTCATCGGCACGGCGGATCGTGGTCAGGCACCAATCCTTGTCGCGCGGGTGAACCACGAACAGCAGCTGATCGGCGCCTGCCTTGATGATGGCGGGGCGGAACGGCATGCCCATCGGCAGTTCCAGAATGCGTCCCTGCCCGGCAGTCTCGATGGCGCGCTGCACCAGTGCCTCAGCCCGCAATTTTGCGGCGCTGCGGGCAATTCGGGCCTCGACGAAGCTGCGGGCAATGCCCAACGCAACGTGGAAACCGCGGTCTTCGGCCTCTGGATCAGTGTCGTCGAAAACCGGCTTCAGGGTTTCCAGTAGGGCCGGCAGCGTGAGCCCTGCCAGTGGCCCGGTGGGGCTGAGCGCGCCATTATCCGTCAGATCGACCGGCAGCACGAAGCTGGCATCGAACGAGGCATGGATCGTCTCGATATCGGCTTCGGGAACACCCGCAGTGGTCAGATAGGCGTGGCCGAAATGCTTCCAGACCAGTCCGAACGAGCTATAGGGCTGCCCGTCCTCGCGCAGCGGCGCGCCGCGCTGGTGATGATCGAATATCTGCGCCGCACCATCATAGAGGCCGCCGACATCGTAGATGATGCGGTCCGTGCCGGGAGTGATCCATTCGGGCGCCCGGCTGCGGACCAGGCGGGCCTGCGGGAAGAGCCGGGTCAGGATGACGCTGGACAGCAGTTCATCGGCATGAAAGCCACCCGAATGGGTGACGAGGAAAGCTGGGACCATGCCGGATGCGCCTTTTGTTCGCGGAGGGATCCGCTTGGGTGAACACCAGATACCCATTGCCCGATGCCAGCTCAACCCGCAATGTTTGGATCATCGCCGAGCTGTTCCTCGACTTCCCCAAAGCCGGAGGGTAGCACTAGGGCAAGCACGCGACAGACAGGTGTTGAGTTGGACTATAACTATTCATTTCAGCCCGGACAGCTGGATCGGGCGGCGCAGCTGCGGACAACGGATACGGCGCGCCAGGACCCACGGGCGAGAAGCTATGTGTTCTGGCACGGCAAGTTGCTGGTTGGGGCGGACAATAGCCCGGCCCTGGTGCCGCTCGATCACCCGGCGCTGAAGGATTGCCGCGAGAGCCCGGTCTTTCTGGGCCTCGTCCCGGACGGTCCGCGCTTTGCCGCCGACCTGGCGCTTTGGCAGCCCCATGAGGATGCCGAGACGATCGGTCAGTTCACCGATGCCAGCCAGCAGCGGCATCCCGCGTTTGACGATGCCACTCTCGTTGAAATCCGTGGCCTGATGGCCGGGCTGTCCCTGCTCGATGGCGAATGTGTCGCCGTGGGCCGCGCGCTCCATGGCTGGCACACCTCCCACCGTTTCTGCGCCAATTGCGGCGCCGCCAGCCAGATGGAATTTTCGGGCTGGGAACGCACCTGCCCCGCTTGTGGGACCCATCATTTCCCCCGTACAGATCCGGTGGTGATCATGGCGATTACCCGGGGCGACAAGCTGTTGCTGGGTCGCGGGGCGGCCTGGCCGGAGCGGATGTATTCGCTGCTGGCGGGGTTTGTCGAGCCGGGCGAGACGATTGAGGCCGCCGTCCGCCGCGAGACGTTCGAGGAGGCAGGCATTAGGGTCGGCTCGGTCAACTATGTTACCAGCCAGCCCTGGCCGTTTCCCATGTCATTGATGTTCGGCTGTTCGGGCGAAGCTGTGAACGAAAACATCGTCATCGATCGCGCCGAGCTTGCCGATGCACGCTGGCTTGGCCGAGATGAGGTACAAACCATCCTGCAGGGGCTTCACCCTGGTATCGCCGCGCCGCGCCCCGGCGCGATAGCCGGTGCCCTGATCGCCGCATGGGCCGCCGGCCGGCTTGACGAGGCCACGGTGTGGCCGCGCTGACCCATAGGGAATAGCATTTAACTTGGCACTGCGGATCGAGAGCCCCGATCTAATCCCCTCCCCCTTGAGGGGAGGGTTAGGGTGGGGGTTCTACATAGTCAGCGCGCTTCATTGCGAGATGAAGCAGAGTTGAGAGTTCGGAACCCCCACCCCATCCCTCCCCTCAAGGGGGAGGGAGCAGATCGGGGCTCGCAAAAACCACAGCAAGCCTGAATCTTGATTCAACCTAAGCCTTCGCGCCGGCGTCGATGAGCTTGGTGCGGATGCGGCGGGAGAGATTGTCGATGAGGGCGACGGTCGCCAGGATCATCAGGATGATGAAGGCGGCCTCGTCCCAGTTGTTGATGCGGATGCGGTCGGAGAGCTGTAAGCCGATGCCGCCGGCCCCAACAATGCCCAGAATGGTGGCCGAGCGCACATTGCCTTCGAAGAAATACAGCAGATGGCTCAGCATGACCGGGAAAACCTGGGGGAACACCCCGAGCCTCAGCGTCTGAACGCTGCTGCCGCCAGCCGCGCGCACGCCATCGATGGGCTTGCGGTCGACATTCTCGATGGCTTCGGCGAACAGTTTTGAAAACACCATGACATCCGAGACGGCGATAGCGAGTACGCCTGCGAACGGGCCCAGCCCCACCGCACTGACGAAGATCAGCGCCCAGACCAGGCTATCGATGCCGCGCAAGGTATCGAAGCTGCGACGCAGGGTGAAATGGAACAGCCAGTTGGGCACGATATTCTTGGCGCCGAGAAAACCCAGCGGCAGCGCCAGGACGGCGGCGATCAGGGTGCCGAGAAAGGCCATGCCCAGCGTCTCCACCATGGCATAGACATGCTCCCAGAACGCCCCGCCATCGCTGGGCGGCCACATGAATTTGATCAGGAAGCCGAGCTTGCTCAGGCCATTCCAGATCCGGACCGGGGACGCATCGATCCACCACAGCCCAAAGAGCAGGACCGCGAAGAAAGCCAGCCACAGCCCGCGTTCACGCAACCGATCGAACAGCGGGCGAGTAAAAAGCTCGGGATGATCCTGGCGAAGCTGGGCGAGCTGGGCCGCTGAAACACTGGTATTCATGATAGATTTCCCTTGCCCATATCCTGCCCGATCAGGCGGTGGCGGATGGCCTCGCAGCTGATATCAATGATCGAGACGGTGGCGATCAGCAGCAGCATGATGGCGCTGATATCGGTGTATTCAAATTGCCGGATGGCGACGTAAAGGTCCTCGCCGATACCGCCCGCGCCGACCACGCCGAGCACAGCGGCGCCGCGCACATTGATCTCGAAGCGCATCAGCAGGTAGCTGGCATAATTGGGCAGCGTCTGCGGCACGACTGCCAGGCGCATGATCATCGCCCAGGTGCCGCCGGCAGCGCGCACGCCATCGATGGGGCGCTCATCGACGTTCTCATTGACCTCGGCGAACAGCTTGCCGAGCGAGCCGATGGTGTGGACGGCAATGGCCAGCACACCCGCAAATGGCCCAAGCCCGAAGGCATAGACGAAGATCAGCGCGAAAACCAATTCGGGCACGGTGCGGAAAAATTCGAACAGGCGCCGCGCGATGAAATAGGACCACTTGTTGGGCGCCAGGTTCCGCGAGCCGTAAAAGCACAGCAGCAGGGCGACGATGCCACCCAGCGCGGTGCCGACGAAACCCATCAGGATGGTCTCGACCATCAGGCGCAGCCAATATTTGATGCCCCAATACCAGGAGGCGATATCGCTGCCGAGCGTATCGGCATGCAGCGTGGGAAAGGTGCCGTGGATATAATTCCAGGCTTGCGGCAGGCCCTTGACCAGCTTGCCGAAATTGAAATCGCTGACCGACACGGACCCTGCCAGCGCCGCCAGGAACACCAGGGCGAACAGCGCTGTCCATGCCAGCTTGGTGCGCTGGACCTTTTGATAATTGGTTTCGAAGCTGGACAGACGCGCAGCGGATGCCGGGGCCGGAATTGTCATAACTCGTCCTGTCGTAAAAGACCGGGACGGAACGCCGTAAAGCATCCCGTCCCGTGGATCGGATGATTAGTTGCCGTTGGCCTTGCGCTGCTCGGCATTGTATTCGGTGATGGCGATCACATCGAGATAGTCTTCGTGAGTGGCCGGCTCATAGCCCTTGGAATTGCCCGAGGTCAGTTCCTCGAAAGCCTTGGGATCTTCGGTGGGGAAGGCGAAGAGCGCGTCGGCAAAGGCCTTCTTCAGCTCTTCGGGCAGGTCGGTGCGCATCACCACCGGCGAGTTCGGGATCAGCGGCGAGGTCCAGATGATGCGGGTCGAGCCGGCCGGGATCATGCCCTTTTCCACCATGCGCGGAATGTTGCCGCTATGGTCGTTGGTCTGGTGGGTGGCGACGGCTTCGAAGGTGCCGTTGACGAGCGCGATCACGCTCTGCTCATGGCCGCCCGAGAACGCCACATCGCTGAAATACTCGTCAGCGGTGGTGCCCAGAACCGTCGAGAGAAAGTAGGACGGCACGGCATAGCCCGAAGTCGAATTGGGATCGGCAAAGGCGAAGGACTTGCCCTTGATGTCTTCGAGCGACTGGTAGGGGCTGTCGGCACGCACGGCGATCACGGAATAATAGCCCTTGGCGCCTTCCTTGTCGCGCGACACGGCAATCGGAGCCACGAGGTCACCCATGACCTTGTGGGCCAGGGCGTAATTTGCCGGGCCGATGGATGCGAACTGCACCTGGCCGGCCCGCATGGCTTCGATCACGGCCGCATAGTCGGTCCCGCGCACGACATTGACCGGCACGCCCAGCTTCTTTGACAGGTAAGCCGCATAGCCCTGGTTGCGGGCGATGGAGTCGGTTTCGTTCTCGCCCGAGGCGATACCGATATTGATCTCGGGAAACTGCTGCTTCCACTCCTGGGCAAGGGCTGGCGTCACGATGGCAGCAAGCATTGCTGCGGCCGCAAGGGTGCGGCGCATGAACATGTTCATGTTGGTAGGCTCCGGGTTGGGTTTGTCGGGTGGGCGGCGGCCCTAGTGGGACGCGCCGGCCAGTTCTGGCTGCTTGGCCACCGCCGGGATTGGCGTGAATGCGGCCAAGGTCGAAGTCAGGTTTTCTTCCACGTCTTCATCGCCGGCATCGCCGTAGATGCTCTGGACAGCTTGCCGCGTCAGCAGATCGGGCGGCCCGTCGAAGACGATGCGGCCCTGCGCCATGCCCACGATGCGGTCGCAATAGGCGCGAGCCGCGTCAAGCGTATGCAGGTTGCAGATGACCGTTATGCGGTCCTCCTGGTTGATCTTGCGCAGCGCCTCCATCACGAAACGCGCACTGCGCGGATCGAGCGAGGCGATGGGCTCATCGGCCAGGATCAGCTTGGGGTTCTGGATCAGTGCGCGGGCGATGGCGACACGTTGCTGTTGGCCGCCCGAAAGGGTATCGGCACGCTGCAGCGCCTGCGGCAGCAGGTCGAGCCGGTCCAGCGCCATGGCGGCGGCGGCGCGATCCTGCGCTGAAAAATGCTTGAACATCACCGGCAGCGTACCGACAGCCCCAATCCGGCCGATCAGCACATTGGTCAGCACGTCGAGCCGGTTGACCAGGTTGAATTGCTGGAAAATCATGGCGCAGCGGGCCCGCCAGGCCCGCAGCTCGCTGCCGGTCAGCACGCCGATATTGCTGCCTTCGAACACGATATCGCCCTGCCCGGTGGAGGCGAGGCGGTTGATCAGGCGCAGCAAGGTCGACTTACCGGCGCCCGAGCGCCCGATGATGCCGACCATCTCGCCGGGCCGGAAGCTCAGCGAGACATTGTTGACCGCGATGGTCTGGCCGAATGTTTTGGTGACTTTGCGTAGTTCAAGCATGTCGCGACCTTTCGCAAGACATCGGTTCTTCAGGCTTGAGACAAACCGTAACCGGCTTGGATGACACGGTTAACTCATTCGAATGACATCACGGTGACGGACCGGATTATTCAAAATCAGGCTGCCGTCGGAATAGATCAGGCTGCCATTGGAGAAGGTGGTGCGGACATGGCCAACGCCGGCATCGTCGGCCACCAGCAGATCGGCGCGCAGGCCGACGGCGATTTGACCGCGATCTTCCAGCCCGAGCGAGCGCGCCGGATTGCTGGTGGCAAGACGGGCCGCGCCCGGCAGGCCATCGGGATCGGTCTGGGCCAGAACCAGCACGGCCGGCAGCATGGCCGAAGGGTGATAGTCAGCCGCCAACAGATCGAGCAGGCCGGCGGCATGGGCGTCGCGCGCCGACAGGTTGCCCGAATAGGAGGTGCCGCGCAGGGCATTGGGGGCGCCCATGGCCGTCATCATGCCGCGTGCCTTGGCTTCACGAGCGGCGTCCAGGGTCACCGGGAATTCGCTGATATTGGCGCCGAGATCCTGCATCAGCGTGACTTTTTCGACCGTATCGTCGTCGTGGCTGGCCAGCGGGACGCCGTGCAGCGCGCAATATTGTGCGATGGCGCGCAGCGTGGCGGACAGGTCACCGGCGGATTCGGTGCGATCACGAATGCGTTGCTCTAGATTGGCCATCGCCTGTTCCAGCGTAATCCCCTTGGATTTGGCAAGGTTGGCGGCCTGCAAGGGCAGATCGCGGTACTGGCCCTGCCCCGGCGTGTGATCGCAGAGCGAAATCAGATCGACCGAGCCTTCGGCGATCAGTTCCTTGACCACCGACAGGGCCGCAGGAAAGGTCACCTCGAAACGGGCATGGACGCGGTGATCGATCAGCAAATCGGCCTTGTGCGCGCGAATGGCGCGGATCATGGCGCTGGTGAAATCGTAGGAGCGCATATGCCCATAGGTGGAGCCGGGGCTGAACGAGACCGCAGCATAGGCGGTGGTGATGCCGCAATTGGCCAATTTGCGATCCAGATCGCGCAGGCCCATTTCCATGGGCATGCGCACGCCGGGCCGGGGCTCGATTTCGCGCTCGATCATATCGCCATGCATGTCGATCATGCCGGGCATCAGGATTAGGCCATTGCCGTTGATGGCGGCATCGGCCACTGGGGTTTCGCTGATCTCGGCGATCAGTCCATCCTCGATGCGCAGCGCGCCATGCGGGATCAGGCGGTCGGCAAGGACCAGGCGGAAATCAGACAGCCACATGGGTCAGCTCACTCTCTGCGGAAACGGGATGGGTAGCGAGATCGATTTCGCGGTCGATGAGATCGGTCACATCGCCAGGATGATGAAACACGCCGATAATGGCAACACCGCCGGCCTTGAGATCGGCAAGGCGGCGCACCAAAGCCTGGCGCGCGCCGACATCGAGGGAAGCGGTCGGCTCGTCGAGCAATAGCAGGCGCTGCGGCAGGATCAGGGCGCGGGCCAGATTGACCTTTTGCTGTTCGCCGCCCGAAAACGTGCTGGGATAGGCCCGCCATAATTCCTCGCGGACGCCGAATTCACCCAGCCAATGGCGCGCCTGACCGAGCGCTTCGGCGGGCGCATAGCCGGCCTGGCGCAGCGGTTCGGCCACGATATCCTGCGCCGCGACACGGGGCCGCGCGTTGAGGAATTGGGTGACGAAGCCGATTTCCTGGCGGCGCAGCAAAGCGATATCCACGTCGGCGGCACGCGCCAGATCGATATCGCCCAGCCTGGAGCGATACCAGACATGGCCCGCCACCGGCAGGTAGCTGCGCCACAGCGTGCGCAGCAGAGTGGATTTGCCGGCGCCATTGCGGCCGCGCAGCAGCAGGAATTCGCCTTCATGCAGATCGAAGCTGATGCCTTCAAAGGCGTGCAGCATGCTATCGAGATGATACATGCGGAAGGTCTTGCCCAGACCTTCCACGCGCAGCAAAGGCTGGTGTTGGTGCGAGTTCATGGCGGCCCTCAAAGTTTGGCGTGGACGAGTTGCTGGGTATAGGGGTGCTGGGGATCCTGGAACACCTGATCGGCCAGCCCCTGCTCCACCACTTCGCCGTGACGCATCACGAGGACACGGTCGGCCATGGTGCGGATGACGCCGAGATCGTGGCTGACTAGGACCATTGTGATCTGGCGGTCTCGCTGCAGGCGCTTGAGCGTATCGAGCACCAAAGCCTGCACGCTGACATCGAGCCCGGTCGTCGGCTCGTCCAGCAGCAGCAGAGCCGGTTCGAGCGCGATGGCCTTGGCCAGTTGCACGCGCTGCTGCATGCCGCCCGAGAGTTCGGCGGGCCGCGCATCCATGCGCGACAGCGGAAATTCCGAGGCGTCAAGCGCATCCCGCGCCTTGCTGCGCAGCACGTCGAAGCTGCGCTCGCCGGCGATCAGCAGCCGCTCGGCGACATTGCCGCTGGAGCTGTGACGCATCAGCAGGCCCAGATGGGGGTTCTGATAGACGATGCCGATGTGGTGCGCGCACAGCATGCGCCGCTCGAAGCGCGCGAGTTCGAACAGATTGGTATCGTCGCGATTGGGCAGGCGCAGGCGGTAATCGCCGCTATCGGGAGTGTCTTCGAGGTTCATCATGCGCAGGAGCGTGGACTTGCCCGAACCGCTTTCCCCCACGACACCCAGCACTTCGCCGGGATAGACGGTGACATCGACATTGCGCAGCGCGTGCACGTCGCCATAGCTGCGCGACAGGCCGCGCAGGGTCAGCAAAGCGGGGGTCTGCATCAGTTGGGGCGGCAGCAGGGGGGCCGGCGCCATGGTCATATCGATGCTCATGCCGAAAACTCCCCGTCCTGATACCATGTCGCGCCGATTTCGACCGGCTCGCCTTCGGCGCGGCGGATCGCCTTGATGCCCAGATTGCTGTCGGACACCTCGAACGCCGACGCGCCGCCATCGACGGGAATCTCGTTCATGAAATAGCCCGAGACGCCCGAGCGGCGGCACACCAGATGGCCGTGATCCTCGACGCGATAGGGCCGGTCCGAGAATACCAAGGGCTCGACGCGGGTATGGGGCGGCACGGCGAACAGGCGCTTTTCGCGCCCGGCCGACAGGAATGTCAGGTGCTTGGCCATGTGCAGCTTGGGCACATCCCAGCGCGGGATGGGCGATGGCGTCATGACGTGGCGGCCATTGACCAGGCTCGGATAGGCCGCACCCTGCATGATGCGTCCCTTGCGCACGATCTGCTCATAAAGCGTCAGCCACAGCCGGCCATAATCGGCATCGGCGTGCATCTGCCGGGCAATCGACATGTTCGGTTCGACCCCGCGCAGCGGCTCGGGATTGGGCACCTGCAGCACGAGGATCTGGTCGGCTCCGCAGCGTTTCCTCGGGCACGCGGTGGCGCGACTGCACGATGGAGGCGGCCAGCGTATCCCAGGTTTCGGCGGCGCCGGAGACCCGGCTGACGAAGCGGCGGATCGAGGCGGCATTGACGCTGTCATCGGCGCCCTGGTCGATCACCTTGATGGTGGAGGCGGGATTGACCAGGGTCAGCGTGACCTGCAGGCCGCCCGTTCCCCAGCCGCGCGCCATGGGCACTTCGCGGCTGGCATAGGGCATCTGGCAGCCCGGCACGGCGATGGCCTTGAGCATCTTGCGGCGCAGCTCGCGCTTGGCCGAGGCATCCAGAAATCCATAGCTGGTCGCTGCCCAGGGCTTGGTCAGTGTGGCAAGGCTCATAGCGCAGGTTCCTCCTGGCGCGTGGTAACGGGGGACGCTGCCTGCGCCGCGGCTGCCTTGGCCTTGGCGTCGCGCATGGCGTCCAATGTGGATTGGAAAGTCACGTAGTGGGGCAGCTTGAAATGGATGCAGAAGCCCGAGGCCTCGACGCTTTCGGTGTGGTAGAGGTAAAATTCCTCATGCACCGGCGAGCCCACCGGCGCCGCCGCCGAATTGAGGTCCAGCGTCGCCGCAGCGATCACCTTGACCTCGTTCCAGCCGAAGCTGGCGGCAAAGCCCAGCTCCAGATAGCCGTCCTTTTCCTTGGACGTCACCTCGGCCTGGCACACCCGTATCCGGCCAGCCGAGAATGGCGTGCCCGAGGGATGCTTGACGACGATTTCGGCTTCCGCCAAGCGCAGTTCGTTGACGGTGGGGTGGGCATTGCCATAGCCGCGCATCGCCGAATAACCCAAAGCCAGAACGCCGCCGGTTTCGGCGCGCGCCAGGCTCTGCAGGCGGTGAGCGCGCGAGGCCGGAAACAGCAGCGGCTCGCGCGTCAGGTCGGGGATATCGTCGGGCGCCACCGTCGGCTCGCTCTTCGGTTTGACCAGCCCCTGCTGGCGCTGCCAATTGGCCAGGGATGGCTGATGGACAGGCGCAGCGGTCGCTGCCGGATCGACAGCGGGTGCGGTATAGGGCTTGCCCTCAAGCACGTCGGTCGCCAGCACGCGGTGGGAATAGTCCAGCGTCGGCCCCAGAATCTGGCCGCCGGGAATATCCTTGAACGCCGCCGAGATACGGCGCTGCGTCAGCAGATCGTCCTGCAGCAGCGGCGCCGAAATGGCGATACGCGGCTGCGTGGTGCGCCAGGAGCGCAGCACCAGCACGGCTTCGGACAGCTCGCCGCCGGTTTGCGCCAGCGCCAAAGCGGCCAGCTCCTCGCTATACAGCGAGGCTTCGCCCATCACGCGGTCCACCAGATAGGGCATGGATTTGCGGATGGTTTCGATACGCTCGGCGTCGATCGTGCCCAGATCCTGCCGGAACAGGCGCTCTGCCTGCTCGATGGCCTTTTCACCGCCACGAGTTGCAACATAGGCCATCAGAGCACCTCTATCTGGGTGGAACGGGGAATGGCGAGGACGGAACGGCCATCGACGAGCAACAGGTCGAACCCTTCGGGATAGGCGCACAATTGCGCCCGCTGTTCCCAGAACTGCGGTGGCAAGCGCGACGCTCACGTCACGCTCGCCATCGATGCCGGGGCCGCTCAGCCGCAAGCGCTGGCCGGTGCCATGCGTGACCTGCGCCACCAGCGTCGCCCCATCATCGGGATACATCGCGCTACCGACGCGCAGTTCGGCAAGCTCGTTCAGCGTGCCGCCAAAGCTGTCGAGGAACAAATGATCCGCCGCAGCTGGCACACCCAAGGCCGCGCCGGTATCGGCGATCTGGCGGGCCAAAGCGGCGCTATCGGTATAGGCGACGCATTCGCGGTCGATCAGCGTTTCGATAATGGAGCCGAGGCCCGCTTCGGGCAGTTCGCGCACTTCGCCGGGCCGGGCCATGGACCACATCAGCGCCTCGAACGTGGCATTGCACCGCGCTTCGGCGGCATCGGGGGGAGCGACGGTCAACATCAGAACGTCTCCATTTCGACACGCGTGGCCTCGACGCGGCGCATCACCGCCTCATCGAGCGCAGCCAGGTGCTGCCGTTCGGTTTCAATGAAGCCCATGACCGGGCCAGCATTCGGCTCGGCGGCCAGGAACAGGTCGATCACGGCCATGGCCATGGCGCGTTCCAGATCGCGCCCGGTGATCATGCCGTAGCCGATCCGCCCTTGCGCATCGGCGATGTGAGCTTGGCTCACCAGCACTTCGCCGAGGTGAAAATCGACATTTTCGACGGTGTCGCGCATCGGCACCATGACGAGGCCGGTGCGGTTGACGATCACCTCGATATCGCCCAGCCCATCGAGCAGGGTTTCGGCCAGCGCCTTCAGCCCCTCGGGCCGGGCGCGCGCCAGAATGCCCAGAACATCGCCATGGCGCGCCCCATCAGCGGCGTCACCACCACTGGTTTCATTGAACATCATCGGTCCTTTCGCTGGCCGTTTCGCCCATCTGGGCATTCTCAAAGGTGAATTGAACGCGATCGCCGGCCCAGGCGGCTTCGGAAAACCCGATGGGCGCGCCGTCCATATCGACGTCGATCTTTTGTACGATGAGTACCGATTGGCCCGGCCGCATCATCAGCAGCGAGGTCTCATGCTCATTGGCGAGGCGCGTGAACACGGTCGTGCTTTGCCGTTGATAGTCGGCAATGCCATAAGTCTTGTAGATCGCGGTGAGGGACGGCGTGGTCTTGCGGCGCTCCGAGATATCGGGAAAGCGCGCGACGTCGTGATAGGTCCAGCCCAGGCTGATCGGCAGGTCATTGGCAAAGCCGCGCCAGGAGCGTGCCGTCACCAGGGCGCCCGGCGCCAGCTTGAGCGCCGCGGCAACGCGCGGGCTCGCCGGTATCTGCATTTCCGAAATGGCCTGGCCCGACCCGGTCAATCCCTGCGCCATCAGGTTCTCGCGGAAACGGGTGCGCTGGCCGACGACATAGTTGATCAGCGGCGCGCGCTCGACGAAGGTGCCGCGTCCATGCTCGACCCGCAGCTTGCCCTCGGCCACCAGCGCCGCCAGGGCCCGGCGCAACGAGTGACGGCGCGTATTGTAGAGCAGGCAAAGCTCCGGCTCGGCCGGCAAACGGGAATCGGGAGTCAGGTGACCGGCCGCGATTTCCTCGCTGATTTTATCTCGCGTGATTTCCCACGCCTGCCCTTGACTGCGCATAAAGACCGTCACAACTCATTCGGATGAGTTGCAACCTAAGCGCAGTGGATGACATCCCAATGACGCGATTGCGACAGCGCGATCGGAAGCGCGTCAGCCCTCTTCGCGCAGCAATTCTACCCCGCGGGCCTTGAGCGCGTTGAGCAGTGTGCGGCTCGGCTTGCTGTTTTCCAGCCCGGTGATGCGGCGCAGGTTCGGCAGCAAAGCAAGATCAACAGCCGCCTTGTTCGTCACCGCGATCGCCTCATCCCCCACGCCGGGATCCCAGAACGGATAGAGGTGGCTCATGAATGCCGAGCCGCCATCCAGCCCGCTCGATTGGTGCAGGGTTTCCACGCGCGCCAGCAGATCATCGGCGATGGGCAGATTGCGGAAATACAAAGCGACTTCGGGGATGATTTCATAGCCATCCGCCTCCACCGAAATCTCGCGCTTTTCATATTCTTCGGCGAATTCGCCGATATTGAACATGGGCGCCAGCACCTGCTGACGATACATCAATTCCTCGATGACCAGCAGCTTGAGGCCGAAATCCTTGAAGCGATTATCCGATGCCTTGGGCATGGGGAACCGCTTGGGCCGGCCGGCATAGATGGCCGCTTCATCGAGCAGGCTTTGCAGCGGCGCCCGCACTGCCTCGGGCAATTTGCGCAATACGAGATCGAGAGCCTTGCCGGTGCCGCGCGAAACGGCAATGCGCTGCACCGCCTTACGCCGCCTTCGGGCATTCCAGGCGTCGAAATCACCCTCGATAAGCGCCAGCTTGGCTTCGTATTCGCCCAGATATTTCTCATCGAATTGCTTTTGCTCGGCGGCGGATATGCCCAGATGGGCCTTGTAGGGCTTGGCCAGCAGCCGGTGCTGGGCCGCAATATTCTGGCGCACTTCCGCTGCCGCCTGCTGCTGGGAAACGGGATGCACATCCAGCGGGAGCAACACGACGCTGTCGATGAAGCTCCTTGCAAGTTCGAGCGGCCATTTGCCGGCGTCCGCCAGAACGGTCGTCAGGATTTTGACGCTGTTGGCATGGGCGAATTGGTCCCTGTCGGCGAAAAAACCCAGCATTTCATGGGAAAGACCTTGCATCGGGCCTTCCTCCGGGTTCTCGCGATCGAGCAGGTAAAACCGTATCAATCCGGCAAACTGGGCGACCGCATCGGGGTGTGCTTCAAACGTATGCAGCAGCGATATGTTTTCCTGGCTCGGAAAGGCGCGGTAAAATTGCGGAATGAGGGGCGCTATATCCGCAAGCAATTTCTCGACACGGACGCCATAGGGCTTGTGCCAATTATAGAGTTCGAGCATCGCGCCGGGGACGTCCCCCCAATTGCCGGTATCCGTGCGCAGATGCTGGCCCATGATCTGCTCATCAGGCCGCGCCAGCGCTTTGCTCAGCAAGGCCAGATGCTCGCCATGCCGCTCCTGCAACAAGCGCAGCGCTTCCTTGCGCTCCTGCCCCAGATATCGCGACGAGGCGAATGCGGTAATGAAGCGGTATGCCTCGACATCGCTCAAGCCGTTCGCCGCGCCGGGCGCATCGAGCAGTCCGTGCAGGGTAGTGAAATAGACATTGTAGAGCTTTGTCAGAACGCCCCGATCGGCCGCGATCATGGCTTCCCAGCTTTCCTGGACCTCTACGACGCCGTCGTAGTCATCCCCCGCGAGGCTGAACAGTTTCGAAAGGCTGTTTTCAAAAGACATTCTGATCCCCGACAGCACCGATCATGAGCTTGCGTGCCGGCGCGCTTAGCGACCACGGCAATCCAGCCCGGATATCAATACAATCAAGGCCGCTCCAATGACCAGAGCGGTGGTCGGCAGGCTTCCCCGCGAGAGGCTGGTGGTGGCCACCAAAGGGATAAGCCACTTCAGCAGAGCGTTTTGAGCGCGCGAATAGCAGAACAGGGCATTGGCCAGCCCCAATCCCATCGGCTCTCCCTCCCCTCAAGGGGGAGGGAGGGAGGGAGATCGGGGCTCCACATCGGCAGTCCAAGATTGAATGTCGCTTCAGCCTCCCCCCACAAGGGGGGAACCCGATCGAGGCTCCGATTGGCTGTTGCCAAACTGAGCCTCGATCGGCCCTCTCCGATTAGAACCAGGCGTTCAGCCCCGCCCTGGCGCCGGCGGATTGCGCGCCCTCGTCATCGAAGTTGAATAGCAGATCGCCATCGAGCGACCAGTTGCCGGGCCCAGAAAGGGCAAGGCCAGTGGTGAGCGAACCGAACATGTTCGATGCGTCCAGGGTGGACACACCTGCCGTCACGCCGGCGCTGGGCGTCAGGGTCAGCCCGTTCTCAAGCGCAAATTTGCGCTCGACTTCGGCCCCCAGACTGACCCTGAACTGTTCCATGCTGCTCCCCTCGATACCGACGGCAGCAGCAGTCTCTTCGGTGTAATAGACGGCGCGCAGCTTGGGCGTCAGCGTCGTCACGTCATCGAGTTGCCACTGGCCCCTGATGGCGGTGTCGAACATCCAGCGCGTGGTGTCGAAGCTGCTGTCGAAGCCGGCCGTGTCGATCTCGTTGTCCGAGCCGCCATAGAGCAGGCTGGCGTCGAAGAACACGCCCTCACCCACTTCGAGCGAACCATAGGGGCCGGCCAGCCAGCCGGTGCCGGTCATTTCGGCATCCTCGTCGATCGGATCGGTGACCTGGTCGAGATGGAAGGAGAGACCGACCAGCGCCTTGTCGTTGATCAGGTAATCGGCGCCCAGCGACAGCATGGCGAAGGTGCCCCAGCGATCCCCGTTCTGCTCACGGTTATGCACCATATAGGAACCATTGAGCCAGACGTTGAACGGCGCATCGGTCGGATGGCCGACATCGATAATGCCTTCCGCCGCCTGCGCCGCCGCATTCACCTGCACGAAGCTGGTGGCGAAATTGAGCGTCGCCGTATCGCCATTGGGCGCCAGGCTTGCGGTGACCGGGCCAGAGGCGGTCGCCATGCCGCGGCGTTCAAACAGGCCGGGCACTTCCACCTTGGCGGCGAGCATCCCCTGGCGGGCATCGACGAAGCTATTCACCACGCTCGAAACGGTGTTTTCGGCGGAGGAAGCTGGTCCAGCGAGGCGGAACGTATAGGTTCTAGTGGTCGAATTGGCGACAGAGGCAACCAGAATATCGAAAGAAACAAAACCGGGGGTGATTGTAACAAGTTCAGTCTGCCAGGACGGCCCCGGCACTGGTGTGCGCCCATTGACGCTAATCGTGGCGAGGTTTTCTGAGGCCGTCAGGTCTAGCTTGATCGCGGACTTCCCGGGGTCCACGGTCAGCGTATAGAGGGTGGTATTGGGATCGAATGCGGGTGTGATCGAGCCATCGGTGATCGAAAACTCATCAATCGCCGCAGCAGGGGCCGCCATAGCCTGGCTGGTATAGGTCATGCCCAACGCAAGGACTGCCAGCAGCAGCACAAAAAAATGCCGCGCTGAACGGATCACCCAACCTCCAGGAAGACCACGCACTCCCACACCCCATTGTATTGCCGGCATCGATTTCCCCTGCCTGTTCATGATCGCGCCGCGCCCGATATAAGCGCCGGCTGTCGAGGAACCCCTCGATTTCGCCGCAGTCTGGACACATTTTCGGACTGCGCAAAGTGCTGTCAGGACTGACAAATGGAACGTCAGGAAACGTGAGGGAACACCAGGGAACAAATCGCGTGTCCCCTATGCAACAGTACTTACAATTTGATGGACCGGCTCCGGCACGCGGGCGGTGCCCCTGCGGAATAGGGCCACTCCAGGGCTTGGAATGACCGCTTTCCAGCCCCGAATCAGGCGGGCGCCAGCGGCACCAGAATCGTCACCGTCGTTCCCTGCCCTGCCGTGCTGTCGATCTCGACCCGTCCGCCATGGGCGGCGGCAATACGCGCCACCAGCGACAGGCCCATGCCCGAGCCTGCGATGCCCCCCGTATTGGAGCCGCGCACGGAACGGCCCAGAATACCGGCAATATCCTGCGCCGGGATGCCGATGCCCTTGTCGATCACGCGGATGACGCCATAGCCGCTCTCCACCGCGCAGGACAAGACAACGGGATCCTCGCTCTTTTGCGTCGAGAACTTCACCGCGTTTTCCAGCAGGTTGATGATGGCAATGCCAACCATGTCGGCATCGGCCAGAATGCGCGCCTCCTCCGCCTCGGGCGTGATCTGGGTCACGATGCCGGGCTGCAGCAGATCGGCGCCGCGCCGTCCGGCCGCCGCGACGATTTCCCCCAGCGGCGAACGCACGAGGCTCGGCCGGAACGCGGAGCCCTGCAGGCGGCTGCGCGTCAGGTTGACCTCCAGCACCTCCACCAGCCGCACGATGCCGCGCCGCACCCGATCGAGGCGCCCGCGATTGGCGGTGTCACCTTCCGGCAGGCTGAGCCCGATATTGTCCACATGGGAGCGGACGGCGGCGAGTGGGGTGCGGTATTGGTGGCTGATGACCTCCATGAACCGCACCTGCTGTTCCTGAAAGGCCAATTCGGCCCGCAGCGCGTCCTCGGCGACCTGCTTGGCAACCGCCAGTTCGCGGGTTCTTTCCGTCACCAGATCGTTTGCCCGCTGTTCGGCCACTTTGGCGGCAACCAGCGCTTGCTCGCCCATGACGCGGTTCAGCGTTTCGGCGGCGCGCAGGCGCACGCCGAGCGCCGCGGTCAGCAGGACGGTCTGCACCACGCAGCTCACCGCATAGGCATGGGAGACCCAGTTGGGCAACATGCCGACGCCGGCGCGCTGGGCGAAGGTGGCGACCACGCCGAGCCACAGGATGAAATAGGCCGCCGCCCGCAGGCGCGTGCCGGCGCCATCCCGGTTGGCGGTCCTCAACCCCTGGAACGCGCCCAGCGTTGCCACGCCGACGCTGGCAATGGTGCCCAGCGGCGAATAGGCGATATTGGCGCCCAGGAAGGCCGCCACGACACCGAGCAGCCCGATGGCGGCAATGAACCAAAAAATCCGGTTGAACCAGGGCGCCCGCCGCGGCAATTCCAGAATGCTGGCGCCGGCCAGCGTGCTGGCGGTGAGCCCGAGCCAGGTCATGCCCGCGGTGAATATGTCATTGCCCGAGCCCCCCGCAGGAAACAGGAACAGGCGAGACAGGCCCAGCGTGCCGGTATAGACCAGCATGGCCACGAGGGTGGCGATGGCCAGCAGCAGATAATAGGGCTTGCGGTCGAAGTGGTGGAACACCAGCTGGATCACCAGCAGCACCGCCATGCCGCCAAACCAGACGCCATAGGCCAGCGCGGACGCGGTGATGCGCAAGGTATGGGCGCTGGGCGGATACAACTCGGTGGTCAAGGTCAGCGCCGAATTGGTCGCCGCCATGCGGATATAAACCAGTGTCGTCTGCCCGGCGCGTAGCGTGAGCGGCACCACATTGTCGAGCCCGGATACGGCATCGACCGGCAAGGGGCGCTGATCGCCCATTGCCAGGTATGTGAAACCATCGGGCCCGAGGCCGGGTTGCTGCTGGGCAACATAGACATCGAGCAGATCGACGAAATTGGGCGCCAGGGACAGCAGCATGTCGCGATCCGCCGCGCTGTCGATACTCAGGCGCAGCCAGGCCGCGTCATGGGTGTAGCCGAGGCTAACGCTACCGCCGGCCACCGGCGCGAAACGGGCGTCGGCCTCGCTCAGGACGTCGGCGAGCGACAGGGCTCCCGACGGATCGATGAGCATTTCCATCCGCGCAACCGGGGCTGCCGCGTCCTGGGCATGGGCGGAACCGCACAGGGCCATCAAGGCCAGCAGGAGGCAGCCAAGCCAGATACCGTTGCCGGCCACCATACGTTTGAGCATCGCCTGGATCCGTCCGTTATGGCTTGCCTGGGGCGGCATTGGCGGTCAAACTGACCGATATTGCGAGACCGCACCGATATTGCATTTGATTGATTCTGCTTATGACGTCACCTTCCGGCTTCTCACAAGGCCAGGCTCTTCCGCAACCGGTTACCCGCATCATTCTGGTCGAAGATGACGATGAGCTGCGCGAGGGCCTTGCCGAAACCCTGCGCCTGAGCGGCATGGTGGTGACCGAGGCCGGCTCGGGCATGGCATTTCACGCCGCCTGGCGGACACAGCGCTTCGATGTCGCCATTCTCGACGTGAACCTGCCCGATACCAATGGGTTCGAGCTGGCCAAGGCCATTGCGCGCGACGCGTTCCGCCCCGGCATCATCATGCTGACGGCGCGGACCGGCCAGCAGGATCGTATCCAGGGATATGCCGAAGGCGCCGATCTCTACATGACCAAGCCGGTGGTGGGAGAGGAACTCTTGCTGGCCGTTCGCAACCTGGCGCGCCGCACGCGCCATGCCCGGCCCGAGGAGGGCCAGAAAACCGGCATGCCGGCTTGGTTGCTCGATATCCGCCTCAATCGCCTCACCGCGCCGGATGGCCGGATATTGGATTTGAGCAGCCGGGAAACCATGCTGATCGAGCAGTTCGCCAATGCCGCAGACACGGCAATTTCCCGTTTCACCCTGGCCGAGCTGATGGGCTATGGCGCGCCAAGCGCGGAAAACCGGGGCCTCGACGCCGCCATTCGCCGCCTGCGGCAGAAAATGATCGATGCCGGGCTCGAACCGCCCATCGTGCCGGTCCATGGCGTCGGCATCCGGTTTCACGGGCAGTTGCGCATCATCTAACTATCTGATTAGTCGTTTGAATTTCCTATTCGAGGAAATTGATCGTGTGGACCACCACACCTGCCCCGTCGATGAGCACGACGCCATAGGCCGGCGGCTCAAGGGTGGTGGCGAAGCGCTTTTCCTCAAAGATCGCCGCCGCCTGATGGCTGGTGCCCGGCAAGGTGTTGAACGCAATGCCATGCCAGCTACCCGAAATGGGGCGATGGACGTGCCCGGCAAAGATATGGCGGACATTGCCATGACGCGCCAGCAAAGCCCGGAACGCATCGGCCCCGGCCAGCCCAATGTCATCCAACGCCGGCAAATGCACCGCAAACGGCGGGTGGTGCATGAAAATGAAGCACGGCGCGCCATTGGCACCGGCCAAGGCGCTATCGAGCCAGTCAAGCCGCACGCCGCACAACTCCCCCTCGGAATGGCCGCTGCGCACCGTATCGAGCAGGATCACCCGGCCCTCTTGCGTATCGAGCGTGCCCTGCACGAAACCATCGGCCGGAGCGATGGTGGGGTAGGCGGCGAAGAAGGCGGCGCGGTCGTCATGATTGCCGATCATGAGTTGCACAGGCGGGATCAGCCCAGCCAATCGCTCCGCCAGGGCCGCATAGGCGGGGGCATCAGCGTCATGGGTCAGATCGCCCGAGATGACGACGAGATCGGCATCGGCGTGGTTGGCGTTGATATGGGCCAGGCAGGCATCGAGCCGCGCATAAGGATCGAGGTCGAACAACATCGTGCCGGGCAAGGGCAAATGCGGGTCGGTGACGTGGATGAGCTTTATCATTGAGCCTATGCTCCATTGGCGGCAAGCGACTGCTTGCATATCCGGGACACCGCCGCGATGACAGGCCCGCCGGGAAATTCACAAATCATTGCAGGTGGTTCTGAAGCGGGCTGGCCATGACCGCGTTCAGTGCCCGACGCGCGACAGCACATCGGCCTTGAGGAAGCGCTCGACCACCAGCATGAAACCGATGGAGGGAATGAGCAGCAGCAGGGCCGTGATCGAGGCGATCTGGTAATTGCCGCCGGCACCCGCCGAATAGAGCAGCAGCGGCAGCATGTTGACGTCCGGCGCGCCGACGAAATAGCTGCCGGTGAATTCATCCAGGGATTCCAGCAGCACGAAGATGGCGCTGGCCAGCAGGCCCGGCATGGCCAATGGCAGGGTGACATCGCGGAAGGCGCGCACCGCCGAGGCCCCCACCGAACGGGCGGCCTGTTCCAGCTCCTTGTCGACGGCGGAAAAGGCGGCAGTGGCGATCCACACCGCATAAACCAGCCCATGGGTGGCATGGACGATCACCACGCCAAGCACCGTGCCATTGAGGCCGATTTCATAGAACAGGCGGGCGATGTTGACATAGACGGTCAGGTTGGGAAACGCCTGGGGAATGAGGAAAGCCAGCAGGATCAGCCCGCGAAGCGGCAGCTTGAGCCGCGCCAGCGCATAGCCGGCCGGGATTGCCAGGGCCAGCGAGGCAACCACCGTCAGCAGCGCCACGAGCACGCTGTTGGCCAGCGATTCCATCGCATTGCCGCGCGGCGAGAACACCCGCTGCCAGGCCGAAAACCCGTATTCGAGCGGCAGGGCATGCGGGAAATACCACTTCTCGGTCACCGTCCATAGCAGGAGGTTGGCGAGCGGGCCGAAGATGAAGAAGGCGATAAGCCCGAAAATGGCGGCGCGCGGCAGCCACCACAGATCGAGGCGCATATGGCGGGCGGAAATGGCGGCGGTCATGCGCGCTCCCGGGTAGTTTGGCGCAGGTAGATCCAGGCAACGCCCGCGGTCATAACCAGCGAGACCAGCCCCAGCGCATTGGCGACGCCGTAATCGCCATAGGCATTGATGCGGAAGGCGATATCGGCGGTCAGCATGGTGGGGGATTGGGCATTGATCATCAGCGGCACCGACAGCACCGACATCATGGTGACGAAGGAGAGGATCAGCCCCACCATCAGGGTGGTCGCCACCTGCGGCACGATGATTTCGATGAGGATGCGCAAGCGCGAGGCGCCCAGATTGCGCGCTGCCTCCATGGTGGAGGGGTCGATCGAGGCCATGGCCCCGGCCACCAGCAGCGCCACGAACGGCGTCTGTTTCCAGACGAAGGCGATGACGATGCCGCGCCAGTCCAGGAAGCTCATCGCATGCAGCGGATCGATGAGGCCGCTGGCGACCAGCGTGCCGTTCATCAACCCGTTCTTGGCGAGGAAGGTGCGCAGAATCTGTCCGACGACGATGAAGGGAATGAACATCGGCCAGCGATAGAGCCAGCGCAGAATGGTGACGGCGCGGGGGTTTTCGCCCAGCGTCAGATAGCCGCCGATGGCGATGGCCAGCAGCCCGATAATGGCGGTCGAAAGCGCCACGATCACCACCGAAAAGATCATGTCCTGCGTATAAAGCTCGAAGGACTTGGTGAAATTGTCCAGCCCATAGCCGATCTCCAGCTCGAACGCGCCGACCACCGAGGCCAGCAGCGGCACGATGAAGAACAGCACGATCATGGCGAGCGCGGGCAGGACGAGCAGCAGACCGAGAAGACGGCGGGCCATTGGCGGAGACCTGGGATGGGTGGGAAACCGGACCACGCGGCTGCACTGCCGCGTGGTCCGTGATTGGGTATCAGGCGGGCTTAGTTGGTGACCTGACGCTCATAGGCTTCGAGGATCGCGTCATTGTAGGGCGCGATCGGGAACGGCTTGCCGAAATTGTTCAGATCTTCCGGCGACACGTCGGTGAAGAGCTTGGCCCACACTGCGGGGTCGAGTTCGGCTTCCACATTGGCCGCATCGATGCCTGGATACCAGTTGAAGCGTTCGACGATACCCTTAGCCTGGACTTCCGGGCTGGTCGCCAGTTCGACGAACTTCTCGGCCAAAGCCAGATTGGGGCTCTTGGCGGGGATCACGTAGTGCATGGGCTGGCCAGGCATGCCGGGCGAGGGCAGCACCAGCTTGAAGTCCGGCGGAAGCTGGCCGCTGGCCTGCCAGGAATAGAACATGTCCACCCATACCGGGCCCATGGCGATTTCGCCGCGGCTGAGCATGTCGAGCGTGCCGGCATTGCCGGGGGTCAGCACGGCGGTGCTGGTGAAGTCCTTGAGGGACGCCAGAGCGCTATCCCACTTGGTGGTTTCGGCTTCCTCGAACGGGCCGTTCATCAGCTTGTTGGCGTCGCCCTGGCCGAAAGCATAGATCCAGCCCATCACGAAGCTGACGCCGGAAGCGCCGCCCTTGATGCCGTTATAGCCGAACTGGCCCGGATGCTCCTTTGCCCAGGTGACGAGTTCGGCATAGCTCTTGGGCGGGTTGGGAACCAGAGCCGGATTATAGGCCAGCGCGGCCTGGCTGTTGTACATCGGCATTACGTAGCCGCTGACATCGGTGCCCAGCGCCATATCGGCATTGGAACGGGTCACCAGCTTGCCGGTGGCGATATCGTTGCGGTAGGCTTCGAGGTAGCCGCCCTTGATCATCGGCGCGATGAACTTTTCATGGGCGACGGCCACGTCGGCGTCGAAGGTTTCGACATTGGCCTTGGCCTGGGCGTCGAAGCGCTCCACGATCATCTGCGAGCCGGCATCGCCGGGACCGGTGCCGACGACGCGCACGGTATTGCCGGGGTTCTGTTCTTCGAACAGCGGGCCGAGGTAGTCGTTGACATAGTCGACCATGTTCTGGTCGCCGGCGGTGAGCACTGTCAGTTCGGCAGCAGCGGCCGGGGAGGCCACGAGGCTGAGAAGCAGCGATGCCTTGAGAAGGGTCTTCATTGGGTGTTCTCCAGTGGAGGGGTTCAGGCGGGGGAGGTTTCCTGGAAGCGGGGGATCGGGCCGCCGGACCGGGAACGGGAGCCCGCCACAGCCATGGCTTGCGACGGGGTGAAGAGAAACAATGCCTGGGGCGGAATGCGGATCTTGACCGCTTCGCCGGGCTGGAAGGGGCGGGGCGCATCGACCAGCACCTGGGCCGCGCCGACGCTGATGGCGTGGCGCCACACCCCACCGGGATAGCTGACCTGGCCGACGCTGCCGCTCAATTCGAGCGTATCGGGCGGAGCCTTGCCCGCATCGGTTGCGGCGAGCAGTTCGGCGGCTTCGGCACGAAACCGCGCCTCCACCGGACCGGTCGCCAGCGAGCGTCCATCAAGCGACACGCTGGCTGCGCTATTGGCTGGGCCGCCGGCGATGGCGAAGCGATCACCGGCCGGAGCGCCATCGAGCATCAGCAGGTTTTCCGCGCCCATGAAGGCGGCGATGAACGAGGAGGCGGGACGGTTGTAAACGTCCTCGGGCGTGCCCTGCTGGGCGATATGTCCGGCATCGATGATGACGATGCGGTCGGCCATCACCATGGCCTCCTCGCGATCATGGGTGACATGGATGGCGGTAATGCCGAGGCGCTGCTGCAGCGCGCGGATTTCGTGGCGTACCGTGAGGCGGATGCGGGCGTCCAGATTGGACAGGGGTTCGTCGAGCAGCAGGATTTCCGGATCGATCGCCAGCGCCCGCCCCAAAGCCACGCGCTGCCGCTGGCCGCCCGACAATTGCGCCGGCTTGCGCTCGCCCAGCCCGGTAAGGCCCAGCAGGTCTTCCATCGCCGCCACCCGGCTGGCGATTTCCGCGCTCGGCAGACGCTTGAGCTTGAGACCATAGCCGATGGTTTGCGCCACGCTCATATGCGGCCATAGCGCATAGGACTGGAAAACAAGCGCCATGCCGCGCTTGTCCGGCGGCAGGCGGGTGACCTCGCGGCCAGCCACGGCGATCGAGCCGTTGCTCGGCGCGGCAAAGCCGGCAATAGCGCGCAGCAACGTGGTCTTGCCACAGCCCGAGGCCCCCAGCAGCGCGACAAACTCGCCCTTGCCGATAGCCAAATCGATCCCGCTCAAGACGGGTGTCGTGCCGTGGCCGACAGTGATGCCAGCCAAATTTAAGAAGCCTGTTTCGGTCATTGCCCACCCGTTGCACACCTGTGCATCGACGGCGGATGTCTAGGAGTTAGACATAACAGGAAGATGACATGGGGCTGGGGCGACCCGGGGCGGACCCTGCACCATTATGCAGGATCGTTCGATTAGACTTAGAGAGCCAAGTACAGAATCAGTAAAAATCTGACTTCCGCGGAAGGACGCAGCATTCGATTTTCTGGCCGTTTCTGGATCAAATAAACCTAAAACTAAACCCGCTCCAATGCTATCGCGATGCCCTGCCCCACGCCGATGCACATGGTGGCGAGTGCACGGCGCTTGCCGGTCAGCGCCAGTTCGAGCGCAGCCGTGCCCGCGATGCGCGCTCCGGACATGCCGAGCGGATGGCCCAGCGCAATGGCCCCACCATTGGGATTGACGTGCGCGGCGTCCTCGGGAATGCCCAGATCGCGGAGGACGGCGATCCCCTGGCTGGCGAAGGCCTCGTTAAGTTCAATCACATCGAAATCGGATGGCGACAGCCCCAGCCGGGCGCAAAGTTTGCGCGTGGCCTGGATCGGACCGACGCCCATGATGCGCGGCGCGACACCGGCTGCCGCACCGCCGAGAATACGGGCGATCGGGGTCAGACCGTGGCGTCTGGCAGCCGCTTCCGAGGCGATGATCAAGGCTGCTGCGCCGTCATTGACGCCCGAAGCATTGCCGGCGGTGACGCTGCCATTGGCACGGAACGGGGTACTGAGCTTGGCCAGGCCCTCCAGCGTGGTATCGCCGCGCGGATGTTCGTCCTGGGTGACCAGGGTTGGATCGCCCTTCTTTTTGGGGATCGTCACTGGGACGATCTCCTTGCCCAGACGGCCATTTTGCTGCGCCGCGACGGCTTTTTGCTGGCTGCGCAGGGCAAAGGCATCCTGATCGGCACGGGAGACTTTGTAGTCTTCGGCGACGTTCTCGCCGGTTTCGGGCATGGAATCGACGCCATATTGCGCCTTGAGCAAGGGATTGACGAAGCGCCAGCCGATGGTGGTGTCGTAAATTTCGGCGTTGCGGGAAAAGGCCGTCTCGGCCTTGGGCATGACGAAGGGCGCACGGCTCATGGATTCGGTGCCGCCGGCGATGATCAGTTCGGCTTCACCCGATTTGATGGCGCGGGCGGCGGTGATGACCGCATCCATGCCGGAGCCGCACAGGCGATTGATGGTGGTGCCGGAGACACTGGCGGGCAATCCCGCCAGCAGCAGGCTCATGCGCGCGACATTGCGGTTGTCCTCGCCGGCCTGGTTGGCATTGCCGAAGATGACATCATCCACCGCGTCCCAATCGACGCCGGTCTGTTGGGCCATCAGCGCCTTGAGCGGAATGGCCCCCAGGTCATCGGGACGCACCGATGACAGCGCGCCACCGAAGCGGCCGATGGGGGTGCGCAGATAGGCGCAAATATAAGCCTCGGTCATGTCAGCCTGCCTTCTTCATGCCGCCATGCGCGGTGGCGGTGCGCGCATTGAGATCGCGCAATGTGGTCAATTCGAGCGCCGTGGGGGGCGGCGTTTGGTCCAGCGTGGCGGCAAATTTGACGGTCCAGCCGCAGGTTTCCTGCACCATGTCGCGGGTGACGCCCTGATGCAGCGACACGACGGTGAATTCCTTGCTGACCGGATCAGGCCGCCAGATCGCCAGATCGGTAATCAGCAGGGTCGGCCCCTTGGTGGTGATACCGAGGCGCTGACGGTGACCGCCGCCCTCACCATGGCCGAACGAGGTGAAGAAATCGATCTTTTCCACCATCGAGCGGCTGGCTTGCTTGAGCGTGATGTAGATTTCCCCGCACGAAGTGGCGATCTCGGGCGCACCGCCGCCGCCGGGCAGGCGCACCTTTGGGTGGTGATAATCGCCGATGACGGTGGTGTTGATATTGCCGAATTTATCGAGCTGCGCCGCGCCGAGGAAGCCGATAGACACCCGCCCGCCCTGCAGCCAATAGCGGAACATTTCGGGCACCGAGACGGTAGACACTGCAGTTTCGCATAATTCGCCATCGCCTATCGACAATGGCAGCACATCGGGAGCGGTGCCGATGGTGCCGCTTTCATAGATCAGCGTGATGTCGGGCGCGTGGGTCAGCCGGGCCACATTACAGGCGGCCGACGGGGCGCCGATGCCGACGAAGCACACGTCCTTGGAGGTGAGCTGGCGCGCTGCGGCGATGGTCATCATTTCGGTGGGGGTGAAATCGGTCATCTCAAAGCCCCTGCACGCGCGTGGCGAAAATGTCGGGCGTCTGGCTCATCACGTTATCTTCCATCCAGGTGGCGAACAGGTCGCGGTCGGCGGAGATCTTGTCCCAGTCGAGATAGGCGGCGTTGTCGCGGGCGTAATAGCCGTGGGTATAGGAGGGATGGGCTCCGCCCTTGACCACAGCGATGGCCGATATGGTCCAGTGCGGCAGGATGCAGAGATTGGGGTGCAGTCCCTTGAAATCGGGCACCACTTCCTCGACCGTCACCACCACGCGCTTGGCGGCGAGGGCGGCTTCCTTCTGCACGCCGATAATGCCTTCGATCAGCACGTCGCCCTTTTCATTGGCCTTTTGGGCGTGGATGAAGGTCACGTCGGGGCGATGGGACGGGACCGTCGCCAGTTCCTCCCCGGTATAGGGGCAGGTGATCGACTTGATCGACGGGTTGACCTTGGGTAGGTCGGCGCCCTTGTAGCCGCGAAACACGGCCAGGGGCAGGCCGGCTGCGCCCGCTTCATAGGCCTGGGCCATGGCGGAATGGGAATGCTCCACCGTCTCGATGGCGCGCGGATGCTGGTTCTCGATGGCGTCGCGCATACGCCGCAACAGGCCGACGCCTGGATTGCCCGCATAGGAGAAGATGACTTTGCTCGCCATACCCATGCCGATCATCTGGTCATAGACGATGTCCGGCGTCATGCGCAGCAGGGTGAGATCCTTGAAGCCCTGGCGGATCGCCTCATGCGCGGCGGCGTGGGGAATCAGGTGTGTAAAGCCTTCGAAGGCGACGGTGTCGCCGTGGTTGAGGTTTGATCTGACGGCTTCATGGAGTGGCAGAAACTTACCCATCCCAGTGTTCTCCGGCGTTCGTTTGGCGCCTGTTATGGCCGCGCCGGGGGTGTTTTGGAAATGAGGACTTGGCCAAGTCCTATAACTGAAGCGATATATGTCTACTCCAAGGTGTTTCGAGGACTATGCCGTTGACGGACAGACCGATCGATCCGCGCATCAAGATGCGCCACCTCAGTTGCTTCATCGAGACTGCGCGCCGCAAAAGCGTCGTGAAAGCCGCAGAGGCGCTACATATGACGCAACCGGCGGCCTCAAAGACCATCAAGGAGCTTGAGACGATCCTGGGGGTGGCGCTGTTTGAGCGCGGACGGAGAACCCTGGTGCTCAGCCCGGTCGGCGACGTGTTCCAGACCTATGCCGAACGCGCCTTGTCCGCACTCAGCTATGGCACGCAGGTGATCGCCGAAGCCAGGACCCAGCCCCTGGTTCGTGTGGGGGCGCTGCCGACCGCCTCCGCCCGCATCCTGCCGCGCGCAATGGCGGCGATCCGGGCGCAAGGCATGCCGATCCGCGTGGAAATATTCACCAGCCCGAATGCCCATCTTATCGCGTCGCTGAGGCGGGGGGAGTGCGAGCTGATCCTGGGCCGGATGGCTGAACCTCACGATATCGCCGGGCTGTCGTTCGAGCATCTTTACTCGGAGCGGCTGGCGGTGGTGGTGCGTCACGACCATCCATTGCTTGGCGGCGCGCGCTTCGATTTGAGGGGGATCGCCGACTTCGAAGTGCTGATGCCACCTTCCGACGCCGCGATCCGCTCCGCAGTCGAGAGGCTGCTGGCCGCACATGGCGTTCAAACGCCGATTGGCATGATCGAGACCGTCTCCGACACGTTCGCGCGGAACTATGTTCGCGATACCGACGCCATCTGGTTCATCAGCGAGGGCGTGGTGGAGCGCGATATCGATGACGGGCATCTGGCGCTTTTACCCGTTGATCTGAGCGAAACCTCAGGCCCCGTGGGCCTGACGAGCCGTACCGATCAACCGCTTACGGCGGGCGCACGGCTTTTGGTGGATGCGATCCGCAAGGTCGTTGCCTAGAACGTCATCCCCAGCGTAGCGGCGATGCCGTGGTCCTGGGTCTTGCCGGCGATCTGGCCGGTATAGCTGAAACCCAGGCTGGCGGTGGCGGAGAGGTCGAGGTCCAGGCCGGCCGCGAGCAGCGCGGTGTCGGCGGCGATCGGGGTGCCGGCCACGGTGAAGGCGTCACCAGCGGAGAAAGCCTGGGTGACACTGGGCGTATCGCCAAAGGCATGGCGCCAACCCAGTGTGGCATGGGCCGTGGCCAATGTGGTGCCCAAGGCGAACTTGCCGGAGGCGCGCAGCCCCAGCGTGGTGAAGCTGGTATGGCTGGTGCTGGCGGAACTGGTCAGCGCCGCGGCACCACCGGTTTCGCTGAAACCATCGGTATCCAGCCGCACATGGGCCAGGTTGACGAAAGGCTCGAAGGCGGCGATGGCGGTATCGAGGCGATAGCTGACCTCGCCAAAGCCCTGCACGGCCCCGGCGCCATAATTGGCATGGAGGGTTTCCCCGAGCAGCGCCACCGAGCGGGTGGTGTCCAGATCGTGCCAGCCATAGGCCAGGCCGGTGCGGAAGGCCAGATTGCCCCATTGCGTGCCGCCATAGAGCCCCAGGGTATAATCATCACTGCTGCCCGAGGCTATACCATTGGCGGAATCGAACCCGGACTGACCATAGGAAGCCATCAGGCCCAATCGCCAATCACCCACCAGACTATCGGCACCCAGCAGCAGGCCACCGGTGCGCGTGTCGATGGCCGGGGCATTGCCCTCGCCATCCAGGCGGCCCCAGGAGCCGAAGGCACCGCCCCAGGTGGTCATGCCGTCCGGGGTGGATGCAGCCAGGTCCGGTCCGCCGGGACCATAGCCTAGCACCGGGCTGGCGGCAGTATCGACACCCCCGAAGGCAGCACGGATGCGATCATTGGCAGCCATGCCGGTCTGGGTGGCGGCATGGATCAGCGTGGTCTGCGCCGAGGCCTGGATGTCTCCCGACAGCGCGGCGAAGCTGGCCTGCACCAGATCGGCGTCAGCGGGCAATTGGGCGATGGCATCATAGACCGGGTTGCCGGCGGCGATACCGATGCTGTCCACGGCATTGGCCACCGCGATCTGGCTGGGGGTGGACGCAAGTGTGGAGAAGGCCATCCCGTTGCGCGAAAGAGTGAGATTGATCTGGCCGGTGACACTGTAGTCCAGCGAGGGGGTCAGGAAGGCAAAATCGCTGGTGACGTCGAACGTACCAGTCAGCCCTACAGTGGCCGACAGGATGGTATAGGTGGCCCCCAAATCATAATGGCCATTGGCCTGGACATGGGCGACAGCGCCATTGGCGATAATGGCCGTCCCTCCCGTCACCGTCAGAAGGTTGCTGCCATTGCCCAGAGGGTTCACCACCAGACGGGATTCGGGTGCGAAATCCAGAGCACCAGTAACCTTCAATCCACTGGCATTGAGCGTGCCGCCGTTGGCCACCAATGTATCGCCGACCATGCCTGTGCCGCCCAGCGTGCCGCCGGCATTGACCTGCACCGTGCCACCAAGGATGCCGCTGCCATTCTTGCCCACCAGCAGCGTGCCGCCATAGACCGTGGTGGTGCCGGCAAAGCCCGAACTGTCCCCGGTCAGCGTGGTGGTGCCGGCGTAGTGGTTCAGCGCGCGGGTGCCGCCGCCAATACTCACCAAGGCCGTCGAGAACTCATAATCGGTATCGGTATGGTTGAAGTTGAGCGTGCCGTTGCCAGGTCCGAATGTGAGCGTGGGAGCCGATAGTATCCCGGCGCTCACCGCATCGACCGGATTGCTGGAGGCAGCACCGATATTGATGGTGCCGATGCCGGAGGTGGCGACACCTAGCTCAACACCGCCACTCGACACCTCGCCACCATTTGCGATGGTTAGCGTGCCAATGCCGTTAAGTCCGACATCAAGAGTGCCGTTATTCTCCCACTTTGCGCCAGCGCCCGAGACCGTCATCGTGCCGATGGTGTTAGAAAAATAGCCGACGGAGCTCCCGCCGCTGGTTACTGTCCCCCCCGTCCCGATGGCCAGCGTGCCGTCGCCGCCATAGCCGACATTGAGCTCGCTGGTATTCACCCACTTCGCCCCGATGCCCGAGACCGTCACCGTGCCGGCGGAGCCAGAAGTGGCGCCGACATAGCTGTAACTATTGGAGACGATTCCGCCCGCCCCGATGCTCAGCGTACCCGTGCTCGTATTGCCGACAGCGAGGCTGCCGCCAACCGCCCAATCTGAGGTAGGGAAACCACCAAGGGGTAGCGAGTTCAGGTCACCACTGCCCGTCACCGCTTGCGCGCTGGCCGGCCGCACGCCGGCACTGGCGCAGGCTAGTGCGATCAGTGCGCTCGACAGCAGCAGGGACCGGCGCTGGCTCGCGCCAATGGCGCCGCGCTTTGTCGCTGGTGTCACCATCGTATCCGCTGAACTGCCTGCCTGCCGCATGGTCCGTGTCTCCTGCTTGTCATCGAGATGAACCGATGCGTCGTTTCGGGCGCCAGACCCGTCTTCACCCCCAAATCGGGGAACGAACGAAACAACACCCTACAGGACGATTGTTGTGCCAGTATTTGATTTGGCCTTTTCGCAGTATTTATTTTCATCGCAAGACTGCCCACGACAGCGTTTGATTGCGGCGAAAGACTGCCGGACGACAGAGGCTGGTACCGCCCCTGTCGCAAGGTGGTTGTGGTGGCGACACGGGTCTGGCGGCGCGTTGCAGGATCTCAGGATGGCCCCGGCCTGCGCCGGGATGACACCGTGGCTGGAGGGAGTAGTCTTGCCCAACACCTGAACTATCGAGCGGCTTGACAGCCGGATCAGTGGGCGTCTAACTAAACTGGTATGGTGGATGGACCACTGGGTCAGGAAAAACGTGACAAGTTCGGCGCACAAGTTGCTGCTCGACAAATCGAGGGGGCTGGGGAGAAATCTTCGAGCGCCGGACGATCAAGCACGTTATCGCCGACAAGATCGCCGCCCTTATCGCTTCGGGCGTGCTGACGGTGGGGGACGAGTTGCCCAGCGAGCGCGAGCTTGCCTTGGCGCTCTCGGTCAGCCGCGAGACGGTTCGCGGCGCCATCCAGACGCTGGCCGCGCAGGGCATTCTCGATGTCAGCCACGGCACGCGCACCCGCGTCGCCAATGCCGATTTTTCCACCAGGGCCGTCGGCATCACCAACCGGCTCAATGTCGACAGCTATGACGTTCACGCCGTGCATCGGGCCCGCCTGCTCATCGAGCAGCAGGTGGTGGGGGACGCCGCCGAGACCATTTCGGCGGAGGCGCTGGAAACGCTGCGGCGGTCGCTCGAAACGCAATCGAGCTGCCTCGACGATCCGGTACGGTTCCTGATTTGCGACCGCGAATTCCACGTGACGATCTATCGCGAATGCGGCAACCCGCTGCTCGCCGACATCGTCACCGACCTTTACACCTATATCATGGATTACCGCCGGCGGGCTGTGTCGCAGCCGGGCGCCATCCAGGGAAGTTTCGCGGATCATCAGGCCATTGTGGGCGCGCTCGAACAGCGCGACCGCAAGAGCGCCATGGCCGCGTTCGCCGCGCATGAGGAGCGCATCTATACCTCGACCCGAACCATGTTGGAGGCGGCAACCGGTAAGCGGCCCTGAAGCGGCACCGGATGACCGAGAACCGAATACCGGAGGAACCATGACGACCAGACGCAAACTTCTTGCCCTCGCGGCAAGCGCTGCCACCGCAATTGGGCTCATCGCAGGCGGCATCGTGCCGGCCCAGGCGCAGTCCAAGGATATCGTCTATCTGACGCCAGGCCTGGACCTGCCGTTCTGGCGCTATCTCTCCAAGGGGGTCGAAGCCACCGCCACCGAGAATGGCTACGGCTACCAGGTGCTGGACTCAGCCAATAGCGCCCAGACGCAGCTGAAGAACGCCCAGGACGCGATCGCCCGCGGGGTGGCCGGCATCGTGCTCTCGCCGACCGACAGCTCCACCGCGCCCAGCGTGCTGCAACTGGCCGAGACGGCGGGCATCCCCGTGGTCATCGCCGATATCGGCACCAATAGCGGCAACTATGTTTCGTTCATCACTTCGGACAATTACGAGGGCGCGCACGGCACCGGAGCGGCTTTGGCCGAAGCGCTGGCCGCCAAGGAGTGGCAATCGGGCAAGGTGGGTATCGTATCGATCTCCCAGGCCCGATTGAACGGGCAGGCCCGCACCAAGGGCTTCAAGGATGCGCTGAGCGAAGCGGGCATCACCGGCGACGCCGGCCTGCAGCAGATGCAGGCTTACACCGCCGACGAGACCTTCCGCTTCACCCAGGACATGCTGACCGCCAACCCTGAAATGCGCGGCCTGTTCGTGCAGACCGACCAGCCCGCCATGGGCGCCCTGCGCGCCATCAAGGCGGCGCGGCGCGACGGCGAAGTGCTGGTCGCCGCTTTCGACGGCATCCCTGAATTCGTGCCGCTGCTGCAATCGGGCGAACTGGTTGCATCGGGCATGCAGCAGCCGTTCCTGATGGGCCAGACGTCGGGACAGGCACTGTTCGATCATCTCGCCGGCAAGCCCGTGGAGAAGGATATTCTCGTGCCGATCGTGATCGTCACCTCTTCCAATATCGAAGAGCTGCTGCCCACGATCCAGAAAACCGTGTTCGCCAACGAGCTGTAGGACCAATCGGCGTTCAGTTTGCCACTGGGCATTGAGAGCCGCGATCTGCCTCCCTCCCCCTTGAGGGGAGGGATTGAGGGTGGGGGTTCTGAACTCTCAAGGGGCTCATCCAGAGGTATGGGCTTCATTGAAAGCCCCGAACCCCCACCCCAGCCCTCCCCTCAAGGGGGAGGGGGTCGATCCGGGCTCCCAAAGATCACGGCAAACTGAATGTCGATTTAACCTAGCAGAACGCGATAGCCTCCGGCCCCGCCATTGGCAAGGATTGGCGGGCCGGGTTCACCAGAAAGGCCGAAACCACATGAGCATCGCGGCGAACAGCTCCGCCCTGCCCACCATGTTGTCCGCATCGGGCATTGCCAAGCGCTTCGGCAGCACGCAGGCGCTGGCCGACGCGCATCTGGATATCCGCGCCGGCGAAGTGCACGGGCTGCTGGGCGCCAATGGCGCCGGCAAGTCGACGCTGTCGCGCATTATCAGCGGCCATATCGCCTATGACAGCGGCACCATTGCCTACAAGGGCGCGCCCTTCGTCATCGGCTCCACCCGCGATGCGCTGCGCAGCGGCATTGCGCTGGTGGCGCAAGAAACGAGCCTGGCGCCCGACCTGTCGGTGCTGGAAAATATCTTCCTGCCCGAACTGGGCCGGCGCGGCCGGCTGTCCTATTCCGATCTCAACAAGCGGGCCCTGGCGATCCTGGCCCGCCTGGGCCACGAGCATGTGCTGCCGCTCGATGCGGAAGTGCACCGCCTTTCGGCCGCGCAGCGCCAACTGGTGGAAATCGCCAAGGCCCTCGCGCTTGAGGCGAACCTCGTCATCTTCGATGAACCGACATCCTCGCTTAGCCCGTCCGAGGTGGAGCGGCTGTTCGACATCATGGCGCGCATGCGTGATGACGGGTGCGGGCTAATCTTCGTGTCGCACCGGCTGGAGGAAGTCTTCGCCATCACCGATCGCGTGACGATCATGCGCGAAGGCACCGCGGTGGCCCGGAACCTGGAAACCTCCGGCCTCAGCCAGTCCGACATCATCCGGCACATGGTGGGCAAGGAGCTGGGCACCATCTATGCCCAGCGCGACGCCAACAAACAGCCAAATTCCGCCGAGGTGGTGCTTGAGGTTTCCCATCTGTCGGCCCGCCCGATCGTGCGCGACGTGTCGTTCAGCGTCCGGCGGGGTGAGGTGCTGGGACTGGGCGGGCTGATCGGCGCGGGACGCTCCGAAACCGTCGAGGCCATATTTGGGCTGCGCCCACGCGATGGCGGCACCATCATGCTCAAGGGCCAGCAGGTGGATCCCCGCAGTCCGGCCCAGGCTATCCGGCTGGGCATCGGGCTCGTCGCGGAAGACCGGCGGGCGCAGAACATCGTTCCCGACCTGTCGGTGAAAGAAAACCTGCTGCTGGCCCATATCGGCAGCCACAAAGGTTTCGGGCTGGGCTATGGGAGCCGGCAGGCCAAGATCGCCGAGCTTTTGGGTCGTCTCGGCCTGCCCACGGACCGGCTCGACGCCAGCCTGCTCACCTATTCGGGCGGCATGCAGCAGAAGGTGATCATCGCGCGCTGGCTGCTGGTGGAGCCGACAATCCTCATTCTGGACGAGCCGACCAAGGGCGTGGATATCGGCACGCGCAGCTCGATCTACGCCATCCTGCGCGATATCGCCGACCAGGGCGTGGCAGTGATCGTCATTTCCTCGGATTTCAAGGAACTGCTCGGCATCTGCGAACGCGTCGTGGTGATGAGCGACGGGCTCTCCATCGCCGACCTGCCCAGTAGTGTACTGACGGAGGAAAAGCTGACCCTGCTGGCGGCGCCGCGCACCTCGACGGAGCGGAATGCGCGCTTGCTGCGGGCGCTGGGGGATGAATATTCCGGCAGCGCTTTCTGGGCCCTGCTCGATACCGACGAACTCATCTGCCTCAGCGCAGCTTCGGCCCCCGGAGCGCCCGAGACCGGGCTCGCGCCGGGCAAGGCCACGCGCTTGGAGCAAACTGCTATCCACCAGGCGCTGAGCCGGCGCGAAGCCGATTTCGTGACCGAACCCGATAGCGGCATCTCTACCCTGCTCGTGCCCATGGCCAACAAGCGCGGCCATGACCTGGGCTGGATCGGCCTTGCCATCGGCGCCGGCCGCCCCCTACCCAATGCAGAGCAAATCGTGCGGCGGGTCGCCGCTCTCACCGATCTCGACGCACCAACCGGAGCCCATTGATGACGACGTCCAATGCCATGGCGCGAAAAGGCCTGTTGCGCTTCGGGCGCAGCCTTGAATTGCGCATGCTCGGCCTCGCCTTGGCGCTTGCCGTGATCCTGTCGCTGCTGTCGCCCTATTTCCTGACGCAGAACAACCTGCTCAATATCCTCGACCAATCGGTGGTCATCGGCATCGTGGCCGTGGGCATGACCTTCGTCATCCTGACCGGGGGCATCGATTTGTCGGTGGGCTCGGTGGCGGGGCTGACCGGCATCGTGCTCGGCCTGGCGCTGCAGGTGATGCCCATCCCCCTGGCGATGCTCTGCGCCATTCTGGCGGGCGGCGGCATCGGCCTGCTTTCGGGGACGCTGATCGCCGTGTTCGGGCTGGCGCCGTTCGTCGTGACACTGGGCATGATGGCGATCGCGCGCAGCCTCGCCTACATCTTTTCGGGGCAGACGGCGATCTCGGCGATACCGGGCAATCTCTCCAATATCGTCTATACCAGCATCCTCGGCATTCCGGCCAATGTGCTGTTCCTGCTGGTGCTTTATGGCCTGGCCTGGGCCTATCTCACCTATACCAAGGGCGGCCGCACCATCTATGCCGTGGGCTCCAACAAGGAGGCGGCGCGCGCGGCGGGGCTCAACGTGCTGTTCTATTCGATCCTGCCCTATGTGATTGCCAGTGCGCTATCGGCGGTCGCCATTACCTTCTCGATCGCGCAGATTCTTTCGGCCGACCCGCTGGCGGGCAATCAGATGGAACTCGACGCCATTGCGGCGGTGGTGATCGGCGGCGCCAGCCTCTATGGCGGACGCGGCACGATCATCGGCACGCTGATCGGCGTCATCATCATGGTGATGATCCGCAACGGGCTCAACCTGCTGGGCGTCTCGCCCTTCTGGCAGGGCACGGCCATCGGCTCGATCATCATCCTGGCGCTGCTGGCGGAGCGCCTCATCAGCTGGCGCTCGGCGCGCTGAATTCAGGAGTTTGCGATGGACAATGGACCCAGCCTCAGCATTCGCCTTTTTGGCACCGACCAGGCGGTTGTGGCGCCACGGCGGCTTACAGCCGGTGCGCTGACGGCGGAGCTGGAAGCAGGCAATCTGCGCTATATCCGGTTCCATGGCGTCGAGGTGATGCGCGCTGTCTCCTTCATCGTCCGCGATAAGGACTGGGGCACGTATGATCCGGTGATCACCGGGCTTGAGATCGAGGAAGGGGGCGACCGGTTTACCGTGCGTTACAGCGCCCGGGCAGCCGATGCCGCGCAGGCCTTCACCTACCAGGCCGAGATCGTTGGCGAGGCGAGCGGGAAGCTGAGTTTTTCGGGGCGAGGGACGGCGGAAACGGACTTTCTCACCAATCGCACCGGCTTTGTGGTGCTGCATCCAATCGCGGGGGTGGCGGGCGAAAAGGTCGAGATCGTCCATGTCGATGGAAGCACGGTCGAGAGCCGTTTTCCCGAACGGATCGACCCGATCCAGCCGATGATGGACCTGCGCCAGCTCACCCATTTGGCCGCTGATGGCGCGCTGCGCGTCACCTGTCGGATGGATGGCGACACCTATGAAATGGAGGACCAGCGCAACTGGACCGATGCCTCCTACAAGACCTATGTCCGTCCGCTCGCCCTGCCCTGGCCCTATGCGTTGAAAAAGGGCGAGAGCATCGAGCAGCGGATTACGGTGACGGTGCAGGGCGAGGTGGCCGCGGGTTCGGACACCGCGCCGGTCACGGTCTCACTGGGCGAGCAGAGCGGTGCCGTGCCGCCGCTGGGCATGGGGCTGGACCCGGACGATACAGCTGCCGCGATCGCCGCAGCCGATGCGGTGCGGGATATCGGCGTGCAGCACATCATCTGCCATTTCGACCCGCGCCGGGGCCATGATCGCGCGACGCTGATGGCCCAGATCGCCTTTGCCGGTCGCATCGGCGCGGTGCCGTGGTTGGAGGCGGTGGTGGCCAGCGTCGACGGTGCGGGCGAGGAAATCGACGCCCTTGGCCGCCTGGTTGCCGAGATGGGCTCGCCCTTCCCGGTCGTGATGCTGTCGCCGGCGCCCGACCTCAAATGCACATTGCCTGGCAGTCCATGGCCGCCCGCGCCCGACGCTGCCGAGATGTTCGCCCTGGCGCGCGAGGCCTTTCCCAAGGCGCGGCTGGGTGGCGGCATGTTCAGCTATTTTACCGAGCTTAACCGCAAGCGACCGCCAGTGGACACGCTCGATTTCGTCAGCTTCACCACCTCGGCGCTCGTTCATGCGGGGGATGATCGCTCGGCCACCGAAACGCTGCAGGCATTGCCGGCCATCGCCGCGAGCGCCAAGGCTATCGCCGCAGGCCTGCCCTATGCGGTCGGTCCCTCGGCCATTGGCATGCGCGACAATCCATATGGCGCCGCTGCCAAGCAGAATCCCCAAAATATCCGTCAGGCCATGAACTGGAACGATCCGCGCCAACGCGGCCTGCTCGGGGCCGCCTGGGCACTGGGCTATTTTGCCCGCTTCGCCACGGGAGGAACCACGGCCATCGCACTGGGGTCGCCAACGGGTGCCTGGGGCGCGGTCGCGGCACCGGCTGGTTATCCGCAGCCGTATTTCGACGCGCATGGCGGGCTCTATCCGGTCTATCATGTGCTGCGCGGGCTGGCCCGCCTCAAGGGTGCGCCGCTCCACCACCTGGACATCTCAGCCGATGACAAGATTCAGGGGCTTGCCGCGACCACTCTGGCCGGCGTCGAAGTTTGGTTGGCCAATCTCACCGGAGCGCCCGTGGCTGTGAATCTTGGCCGCCCTGCAATATCAATCGCGCACCTTGAGGTCGATAATTTCGTCGCAGCTACGCAGAATCGCGGCCTGCTCGACGCGCTGACGCCGTTCCACAACACCTCCCTCACGTTCGGGGCCTATGGCATTGCCCGCCTCGTACTCGCCTGAACCACATCGATAGATAGAAGGTCGTTACACTATGCATATTCTGATCATTGGCGCCGCCGGGATGGTGGGACGCAAGCTGGCTGATACCATCACGCGCGAGGGTGGCCTGCGCGGCAAGCCGGTCGACAAGCTCACGCTCGTCGATGTCATTACGCCCACCGCGCCCGCCGGTTTTACCGGCACGGTGGTCGTGCAGTCAGGCGATATCGCGCAGCCGCAGACGGCGCGCGACTGGGTCGCTAGCCGCCCCGATGTGATCTTCCATCTCGCCGCCATCGTCTCGGGCGAAGCAGAACTCGATTTCGACAAGGGCTATGCCATCAACCTCGACGGTACGCGTCACCTGTTCGACGCCATTCGCGAGGAGGGCCAGCGCCAGCCCTATAAGCCGCGCGTGGTCTTCACTTCATCGATCGCGGTGTTCGGCGCGCCGTTTCCCGACAAGATCGATGACGAATATTTCCTCACGCCCCGCACCAGCTATGGCGCGCAAAAGGCCGTCGGTGAGCTGCTGCTGGCCGATTACAGCCGCAAGGGAATTTTCGATGGCATTGGCATCCGGCTGCCAACGGTCTGCATTCGCCCCGGCAAGCCCAACAAAGCAGCCTCGGGGTTTTTCTCCAATATTCTGCGCGAACCGCTGGCCGGCCTGGAGGCCGTGCTGCCGGTCGATGAAAGCACCCGCCACTGGCATGTGAGCCCGCGCCGCGCCATCGGCTTCCTGACCCATGCCGCGACGCTCGACCTTGAGCGCATCGGGCATCGGCGCGTGCTCAACATGCCGGGGCTTTCGGCCACGGTGGGCGAGCAGATCGAAGCCCTGCGCCGGGTTGCCGGCGATAAGGCAGTTGGCCTGATCCGCCGCGAGCCCGATGCCATGATCGCCGATATCGTCGCGGGCTGGCCACGCGATTTCGCCCCCAAGCGGGCGCTTGAGCTGGGCTTTGTGGGCGACACATCGTTCGATGAGATCATCCGCATTCATATCGAAGATGAACTGGGCGGCAAGATCGGCTGAAGGTATGGGCGAGGTTCCTCCATTCCGTCTTGATGGGCAGGTTGCCGCCATAACCGGCGGCGCCAGCGGCATCGGCCTTGCCACGGCCAAAGCCATGGCCGCCTCAGGCGCTTCGGTCATCATTCTCGACCGGGATGCCGAACAGGCGAGGGCGGCGACCGAGGGTATTGCGGGCGCCCGCTCGCTTGTCGTCGATGTCGCGGATGCTGCGGCCATAGACGAGGCGTTCGCTGGGCTCAGTGACATCTCCATCCTGGTCAATTGTGCAGGCATGGCGCTGCGCCACCCCGCTATTGATCACCCGCTCGACGATTGGGAGCGTGTCGTTTCGGTCAACATGACGGGCACCTTCCTGTGCGCCCGGGCCGCCGCCACGCAAATGATCGTAGGAGGCCGCGGCGGCAACATCGTGAACCTGGCCTCGATCATGGGGCTTTCGGGGGGTGGGATTTATCCCAATATCTCATACCAGACCACCAAGGGCGCCGTGATCAACATGACGCGGGCGCTCGCAGTGGAATGGGCGCCGCAGGGCATCCGCGTCAATGCCGTGGCGTCGACCTATGTGCGCACGCCCTTCATTGCGCCATTGCTGGCGCAGCCCGAACTGATGGCGCGCATCCATGCCATGACGCCGCTGCGCCGTATTGCCGAGCCGGACGAGGTGGCCCATGCCGTGGTCTTCCTCGCCTCGCCCGCCGCTGCCATGATCACAGGACATACCTTGCCCGTCGATGGCGGATTTCTCGCGCAATAGGCGGTGATGCTTCGTGGGCCGGGCGGGCAATAGATTGCCCGCCCGGCTTGCGATCAGGGCAGGACGTGGCCGGCGGCGGTGAACAGGCGATACCATTCCTGTCGCGTCAGCGGCACGGCCGAGCCGGCGGCGGATTCGGTGACGCGGTCTGGCTTGGTTGTGCCCAGCACCACCTGAATATTGGCCGGATGGCGGGTGATCCAGGCCACGGCGATGCCCGTCGGGGTCACGCCATAGGCCTTGGCAAGTTCGTCGATGACATCGTTAAGCTCGGCGAAATTCTCGCGGTCGCCAAGGAAGACGCCATCGAAGAACCCCTTCTGGAAGGGCGACCAGGCCTGCAGCATCATGTTGTTGAGGCGCGAATAATCGAGCAGGCCAATATCACGGCTGACCGATTGTTCGAGCCCGGCCATGTTGGCGGCCACGCCCTGCGCGATCAGTGGCGCATGGGTGATGCTGAGCTGCACCTGGTTGACGACCAGAGGCTGCTGGACGGCAGTCTTGAGCAGCTCGATCTGGCCAGGCGTGTGGTTGGACACGCCGAAATGGCGCACCTTGCCCGAAGCCTTGAGGGCATCGAACGCCTTGGCGACATCCTCGGGCTCGACCAGGGTATCGGGCCGGTGCAGCAGCAGAATATCGAGATAATCGGTGCGCAGAGCCTGCAGCGACTCGTCCACCGAAGCCAGGATGTGTTCGGCGGAAAAGTCGAAAAAGCCTTTGCGGATGCCGACCTTGCTCTGGATGACGATCTGCTCGCGCTCTGCGGCTGTCAGTGTCACAGCTTCGCCAAACCGGGCCTCGCAACGGTGGCGTTCGCCACCATAGATATCGGCATGGTCGAACACGGTGACGCCCGCATCGCGCGCCGCGCCGACCAGGCGCTGAATTTCCGCGTCGCTCATCTTGGCAATGCGCATCAATCCCAGGATGACGCTGGAAACATCGAGGCCGGTGCGGGGCAATTGGTAGGTTTTCATGCTGGTGCCTTGAGCGATTGATGGAGGTGGCGCAACGTCTAGCATCTTGTGCGACCGCTCCGCCATTCCACCGGTAAGATAAACCCTCCCTTTGGTCCGAAAGCGTGACCCTCGGCCACCGGCACTCGCATTGCCTGAGCGGGAGTGGCAGCCATCGGGGTATTTGAGCGACAAACCCGCCTGATTGGTGCCTATATATCTTCAGAAGCGAGGGGCGGGCCGATGAGCAGAACGACGAAAAATCTTGCCGATGCGCGCCAGCTTTATAGCGAGTTGATGGCTGCCCACAGCAAATCAGGCGATCCGCGCCTGCAGCGGATTTTTGAAGCCGTGCCACGCGAGGCATTTCTGCCTCCGGGCCCGTGGCACATCGTGGTGAATGGTAAGTCGGTCCAGACGCCGAGCGATGACCCGGCCCTGCTTTATCAGAATGTGCTGGTGGCGCTGGATAGAAACAAGGGCATCAACAATGGCGAACCGTTCCTGCACGCTGCCTGGCTGGGGGCTGTAGCCCCGGCCAGCGGGGACATAGTTACCCATATTGGTGCTGGCACCGGATATTATAGCGCCATTCTGGCCATGCTGGTCCTTCCCGGCGGAACGATCGAGGCCTTCGAGATTGAAGACCATCTCGCCAAGATCGCGCGCCAGAACCTGACGCCGTTCGACAATGTCACCGTCAGGCACGCCGATGCTTCAGTTGCGCGCCTGCAGCCCTCCGACCTGATCTATGTGAACGCGGGCGTCGTGGCGCCTCCGGCTTCCTGGCTGCATGCGCTCCGCCAATCTGGGCGGCTGATCTTTCCCTGGCGGCCGACCGACACGGTGGGGCTCACGCTCCTGGCGTCTCGCAGCGAAGCCGGCTTTGCGGTTCGCCCCCTCATGCGATCCTGGTTTATCCCCTGTGTGGGGGCGGGCAAGGAGATGGAACCCCTCAAAGACCCCGATGCAAGGGAAGCCCGCGCCGTTCGCTCGATCTGGCTGACCGCCGAGCGTCAGCCTGACGAGACGGCACTGGCGGTCTATCGTGATGTCTGGTTCTCTTCCGTGCCGCTGGACACGAAGGATGGCCTGTGAGCGTTACGAAGGCGGGCTGGCACCAGGCGAGCGCACGGAATCCAGCCAGCCTTCAATGGTGGCTTTTTCGCTTCCTTCGTTCTGCTTGATCCAACTGAGATAGTGAATGGAGCCGCGCTGCTCGCTGGCCAGGGCACGAACGGAACTGGGGCTGGCCTCGTAACGCTTGCGGAATGCACGGCTGAAATGGGCTTCGCTGCGGAACCCGTGCTTATGGGCGATCGCGGATATCTTGAGCGCGCCCGTCCATCCCACAATGCTCTGCAGGCTGGCCCGTAGCCGTTCAGCGAGCAGCCAGCGCTGCACCCCGCCATGGGGCGCGAACGAGCGAAACAGTTTTGAACGCGAGATATTGAGGGCGCTGGCAAGCTCGTCGGGACCGAAATCGGGATCGGACAGTTGCTGCCGCGCCAGCCATGACGCGCGTTCGAACAGGGACGCATTGTCGTGCATCGCGCCAGTCGCCGTGGCGGGAAATGCGGTCTCGGCAAAGCGCAGGATGCTGTCGACAGCCGATTGGGCCTGCTCGACGCTGAGCCCGTCGATATGATCCACGAGCACTGCGAACTGCGCGCCGAGCATGGCCCCGGCGCTGCTGGCCGCCGACAGCACCAGGCCGTGGGCATTACTGCGAAGCCGGGGCGGTGCGCTGGCCTTGTCGAAGGTCAGGCCGATGCCCTCATAGCCCGGGGTGTGGATTTCGTAGGGTATCGAATAGTCGACCACGACAATATCGCCAGCCACATGGCGTTGGGGCTGCCCGTCATAGATGCAGGTGGCGCTCCCGCTCAAGAAAAGATGCAGCGCCATCTGCTGGATCGGCCGCTCATCGATGACGTGGCGGGCGCGCGACATCGCCATCGCAGAGCCGCCGTTCACCTGCAGGAACGCATGCGGAAGCTGCCAGGTATGGCCATGGAACTCGAACAGGGCCGGATCGGCGCCGGCGGGAAGCGTCAGGTCGCCCAGACCCGAAAATGCCCGCTTCCAGAAGGCCAGCCCTTTCTCGCCGGGCTGGGATGGCAATAGTTTACGAACGGGGGCATGCGGCTTGGCGTTGGTTTGGGGCATCCAGCTTCCGGTGTTGGCCTGCCGGCAACCCTCCCGCAGCGGCGGTCATCTGCAATCGATAGGCTCGCAACACCACCACAATGTCAACGTGAATGGACGCTGGATCATGCGGTTGGGACGCCCAGTCATGGTGTTACGGTTAGGCTTCTTCTAGCTTTGGGCCAGCTATGCCGATGGGCTTCGCCCAGGCGCAGATGGGTCCCCGGCCATCCGGCGCGGGCCTTCCCGTCGCCCCAGGAGAAAAAATGCTCTGTTCTGTATCGTCGCGCCGCCTTGCGCGGCATCGGCTTGCTTTGCCCATCTCACTGCTGCTGACCACGGCCATTTCATCGGCCGCACTCGGCCAGACGATCACGCTCGTTGACGGGGACAGCTACGTCAACAGCGGGGACATCACCGATATCATTGCTGCCGATAATGTCGGAACCATCGAGAACCGCGCTGGCGCCACGATCGGCGACGCGCCTGGCCACGCGATCGAAATCACGGGGAATGTCGCTGGAATCATTAATGCCGGGACAATACTGGGCCAGAGCGATGGCGTGAATATCGGAGGCGACATCGCCTCCTTCGTCAACGCGGCGGGAGGCAGTATCGAAGGTCAACTATCAGGTGTTTACCTCAATGGGGCACTCGGTGGCCTCACCAATGCGGGTAACATGGAGGGCCAGATATTTGGCCTCAATGTCACGGGCGCGGTGGGATCGTTCGCCAACCTGGCTGGGGGCAGCATCGAAAGCGCGGCGGATGCTGTCGTCTTCAACGATGGGGTCGGCAAGTTTACCAATGCCGGCCACATCAAGGGCGATAATTGGGCTACGTTTGTCGATGGTGATGTCACCTCGTTCGTCAACGCTACAGGAGGAACCATCGAAGGTAGATATGCCGTCGAAATCCGAGGGACTGTCGGCGGCTTCACCAATGCAGGCAGCATCAACGGCCTGGAAACCGGCGTGAATCTCGACGGCGCGGTCGGTGCCTTCACGAATAAAGGCCATATTGCAGGCGATCTAGGGGGGCTGCGTGCTGGGGGTGACGTGACCTCGTTCGTCAACGCTTCGGGTGGAACCATCGAGAGCGCCACGGGATACGCAGTCGAGGTGCTCGGTGCTGTCGGTGGCTTCGCCAATGCGGGCCACATTGCAGGCGATCAAGGGGGTGTGTTTGTTGATGGTGAGGTGACCTCATTCTTCAACGCTTCGGGTGGAACTATCGAGAGCAGCCAATATGGCGCCCAGATCGTTGGTCCGGTTAGCGGTTTCACCAATGCCGGCACCATTACGGGCGGTGATCAGGGCGTGCTGTTTAATGACTCCGTCGGCAGCTTTATCAACACCGGCGGCATTACAGGGGTCAACCTTGGAATACTTTTCAATACCTCCGTTGGCAGCTTTGCCAATGCCGGCCACATTGCGGGCGGTCAAGGAGGGCTATTTGTCGGCAATGGCGTAACTTCGTTCGTCAACGCTTCGGATGGAACCATCCAAAGCACGGCGGGACGTGCAGTCGATCTGAATGGCGATGTCGGAGGCTTCGCCAATGCAGGCAGTATCACGGGCGAAACGGATGGCGTGTATATCGCCAATGACGTGGCCTCGTTCATCAACGCGGCTGGGGGGAGTATCGCGGGCAGCCAGGGTTTGGGTGTCCTTATCGATGGCGCCGCCACCACCGTCATCAATGCCGGCCGCATCGAGGGCGATCAATGGGGCATATATATCCAGGGAGACACTGGCAGCTTCATCAACACCGCGTCCGGTGACATTGCCGGCACGATCGCCAATGGCGTGCAAATACAAGGCGCACTGCAATCGTTCCTCAACGATGGGACGATCCGTACCAGCGTGGACGGCTCCACCTCCGTCGCCCTCTATGGTGACGTCGGCTCGTTCACAAACCGGGGCAGCATCACGGGAGGCGGATGGGGCGTTGGCTTGAAATCCGTCGATGACTTCTTCAATAGCGGGACGATCTCCACCACCGGCCAGGGGCCGCGGATCGGCGTCAATCTTTTCGGTAATGGCCATGCGAACAATTTCTTCAATAGCGGTACCATCGAAGGCAGCGGCACGGGGGTTGAGTTCAATGGCGGCGTCGCCAACATGGTCAATGCCGGCGTGTTGCGCGGCGGCACCTACGCATTCGACTCCAATGGCGTTCATGATGACAAATTGTCCCTGCTCACCGGATCGAAGATTTTCGGCCTGCTCAGTTTCGGTGGCGGCTACGACACGCTGGACTTCTCGGGCTTTACCGGTAACACGATCCTCGATGTGGGGGGCCTTGAGGAGGTGGTGCCGGGCGGCAATAGCGACAACTATGTCGATGGGCGCGGCGGTGGCGCGGCCGGCAGGATTGCCATTTTCGACATTTCGGGCCTGGGGAACAAGGCGATCGGCCAAGGGCTGGGCGATGTAGCGGGATCGATCCAGAACCTCGTCGCCGGACAGCTCGGCTGGGGGCTGACCGGCCAGTCGGAATCGATTGTGCCGTTGGGCTATGTGGCGGAAAAGCCAGCCACCGGGGCAGCAGCGGCGCTCAGCGACTTCGATACCGTTCCAACGGGCAATATCGGCGTCTGGGCCAGCGCCATAGGCGGAGGCAGTAACGACAGGAATCCACTGGACCAATCCAGCCTGTTCGGCGGTATCGTCGCGGGCTCGCATACCCGCGTGAACGATATGCTGACCCTTGGCGGGCTTGCCGGCTATGTCACTTCTTCAGCCTCGATGCTTGATGGCCAAGAAAGGCTCGATAGCCAGACCGGCCTTGTCGGCCTCTATGGCAAGGCCGCGATGGGCATTATCGATGTGGACTTCACGCTGCTGGGCGGCGTCAGCGGCCATACCAGCGAGCGGCAGATCGTGGCCAACTGGACGACGGAGACGGCGAGGGGCACATTCGCCAGCGTCTTTGTCGCCCCGGGCGTCGGCATCAGCATCCCGGTGCTCTCGGCCGATGCGACGACGCTGCTGTTCAAGGGAGAAGTCTCTTATGTGAGCGGCGTAACCACGTCCTACGCCGAGACGGGCTCGTCGATGGACCTGCAGGTGGGTAGCCAGACCATCAGCGTCTTCAATGTCCGGGTGGGCCTTGAGGCCCATCATGCGATCGTGTCCGATGGCCAGCAGACACAGCTGGTGGCCAAGGCCGGCGTGCTGGGCCAGGCCAATATGGGCAGCTCCAGCGTTCCGGTGACCGCTTTGGGCCAGACCATGGAGACCGACACCGCTGGCCACAGCAGCTATGGTCTCTATGGGGGCGTTGGGCTGGATAAGACATTGAGCGGCAATCTTGCACTCAACATACGCCTTGATGGGTCAGTGCACACCGATGGGCGCGTTGACATCAGCGGCGGCGCTGGCATCAAGGGCGGCTTTTAGGAGCATCTCGACCGCGCGGAGCCATCCGCGCGGCCGGCATATCTTCCGTCTTTGGAGCCGTCAGCCGCGCCGGGCAGCCTCGATGGCGGCGACGTCGATTTTCTTCATCTGCATCATCGCCTCGAATGCGCGCTTGGCTTCATCGCCGCCGGCCGCCATCGCCTCGCTCAGCACGCGCGGCGTGATCTGCCAGGAGACGCCCCATTTGTCCTGGCACCAACCACAGACATTTTCCTGGCCGCCATTGCCGACGATGGCGTTCCAGTAGCGGTCGGTCTCTGCTTGATCATCGGTGGCGATTTGAAACGAGAAAGCCTGGCTCTGCTTGAACGCGTTCCCGCCATTCAGGCCGATGCAGGGAATGCCGGCGACGATAAATTCGACGGTGAGCACGTCGCCCGCCTTGCCCGATGGAAAATCGCTGGGGGCACGGTAGACGGCGCTCACCGAGCTGTCGGGGAAAGTGTCGGCATAGAAGCGTGCTGCAGCTTCGGCGTCGTTGTCATACCATATGCAGATTGTGTTCTTGGCAATTGCCATTGGTTGTCCTTTCACGTTCAACCCCATCCCGCTCATGGGTGCCTTGGAAGCCGGCTCAGAATAGGCCCCAAACTTTAAATGCGCTCGTGCCGCTTTGCGTTCCGACCCCTGGCGGCGAAGGGCTCAAGCCTCGATCAGCACGTAGTTGCCATCAACCGTCACCGGAAAGGTTTCGGCGACATAGGGGCCTTCAACCAGACGGGCACCAGACTGGGTTTGGGCTTTGTAGCTGCGAGCCCGGATGCGTTCCGGTTCGCACCAGGACTTGCCGGTGCGAATGTCGAACTCCCAGGAATGCCAGGGGCAGCGAATGATCTGCCGCTCGGGGAAATATTCGTATTCCCCGGGCTCGCTCGACACCACAACCCCGGTCACCTTGCCGTCGCACAGATTGCCACCCTGGTGCGGACAGCGGTTGAGCAGGGCGTAATATTCACCATCGAGGTTGAACACCACCACGGCGCGGCCCTTGACCTGCACCAGCTTGCGCTGGCCCGGAGCGATCTCGGCCGTTTCGGCGACGACATGCAGGACCATAGGGCTAAATCCCGTAAAGCGCGTGCGCATTGCCGGAGCGCACCATCGCCCGCTGTGGCGTCGTCAGGGCTGGCGGCAGGCCAAACTTGGGATCGTCGAAATCCCAATGGGGATAGTCGCTTGCGAACAGCAGGCGGTCCATGCCGATCTCGTTCATGGTTTCGACCACATAATGCTGGCGCGGGGCTTCCTCCATTGGCTGGGTGGTCAGCCACACCCGCTCGCGGATGGTTTCCGAGGGCGGGCGCGTAACATGGGGGACCTCGTCGCGCATGCGGTGCCAGAGTTTATCCAGGCGCCAGGACAGCGCCGGCAGCCAGGCGAAGCCGGCCTCGATGATCAGCAGCTTGAAATCGGGATAGCGCTCGAACACGCCCTCGAAGATCAGGCTGGTGATCGAGGCCTGGCACGAGGCGGGGTGGGCCGCACCTTCCTCCAGATAATAGGAGGGCCAGCCGCCATTGGTGATGGGCGAGCCGCTATAGCCGAAAACATGCACGGCGACGGGCAGCTTGTGCTCGGAGGCGGCCTCATAGATCGGCCAGTAGCGACGCTTGCCCAGCGGCTCGCTGGTGCGGCTCAACATCAGCACCTGAACGAAATCGGGGCTGCCCGCGCGCCGGTGAATTTCGGCGCGCGAGGCTTCGCCATCCTCATAGGGGATCATGATCGAGGCCTTGAGGCGGGGATCCTGGCTGGTCCAGTTGTCGATCAGCCAGTCATTGGTCGCGGCGCAGAGCGCGTTGCTGAGTTCGGAATTCTGGTCGCCGCCCGATGGCGTCAGCGGGTTGAGCACGCCGAATTCGATATTGTGGAAATCGAGATGCTGGGCCTGCATCAGCTTGAGGTCGCTGCCGGGCGAGCCGGTTTCCGGCCAGGCGTCGCGGCGCATCGCCTGGGGCGCGATCTTGGGATAGGGCGTGCCCTTGACGAAGCCGTGGCGCGACCGCATGCCGTAGGTGCGGAGATAATTCCACCAATGGCTGGAGAGATAGGGCTTGAGGTCTTCGTGCGAGCGCAGGGCCGGATGGATATCGCAATCGATGACGCCATCGGTGCTGGCGAGCGGAACCGCGGCTTCGGTCAGGGTCTCGGCGGTCATGGCAGTATCTCCCGAAGACGAGGATAGGTTTCGAGCGGGTTGTCGACGCTCAGCTTGCGAATGAGCGCGTCGTCGAGACCGGGCGGCAAGACGGCATCGCCATCGAATTGCCAATGCGGATAGTCCGAGGCGAACAACAGGACGGCATCCGATTGCAATTGATCGATGATGCGGGCGACGACTTCTGGATCATCGGGTGCGTCAAACGGCTGGGTGGTCAGCCGGATATTGCTGCGGGCGATTTCGATCGGGGGCCGATCGACCCAGGGGACCTCGCTGCGCAGGCCGCGCCAGAACTTGGTCAGCCGCCAGAGAAAGGGAGTGAACCAGCTCACGCCTGACTCGATGAGGACGACCCGCAGGTCGGGATATTTGACGAAGACGCCTTCGGTGATCAGGCTGGCCAATTGCCCCTGGAAGCCCTGCACCTGCCCGGCATAATCTTCGACATAATAGCTCGGCCAGCCGACCGGGGTGACCGGAAAGCGATAGCTGCTGCCGGCATGAATACCGATGGTCAGGCCATGCTTGGCGGCCGCCGCATAGATCGGCCAGTAGCGGCGCTGGCCCAGCGGCGCGTCGGCCATGGCCGGCAGCAGCACCTGCACGAAGCGCTTATCCCCTGCACAGCGTTCGATCTCGTCGGCGGCGCGTTGCGGGTTCTGCAGCGGCACGACGATGGAGGCGCGCATCCGCGGTTCGGGATCGAGCCAGGTCGCGACCATCCAGTCATTGACGGCGCTGGCCATCGCGGCGGCCAGATCCTCGCTGAAGGCCATGTGCACGCCATAGATGCAATTGCCGATGGCGTAGCGCAATTTCCAGGGGTTCAGGACATTGGCCTGGAAGTCCGCAAGGCTGCTCGGCACCGCTCCGGCTTCGGTGCGCCATTCGGGGCGCGATGACAGCGGCGCATTGGGCGGATAGCTGATCGATTCAAAGCTCTCGATACCGCGGTCCTCCACCGAGGCGCGCCAGTGCGGCGCAAGGAAGGGCAGCAATGCCTTTATGTTCGGCACCACCGGATGCATGTCGCAATCGATCGCGCCCAGCTCTGCAATATTCATTCCTGCGATCCCTGTTCGGCTCGTGCTGCCGTCTCCCCATCCCAATGGGAACTCAACATGATGGTATGGTAACTGGTCTGTCCAGGCTGGACGAACAGCATCGATGGCTTGGTGGAAAACTCACCGTGGAAGCCTTCCATGTCGCCATGCCCAGTCCAAGCTTCCAGACTAACGAAAGGCGCGCCGGGCTTGGACCAAACCGCCAGATGAGGAAAATTCGTCGCGGTCAGCCGCGTTGTGTGGCCAGCGCCATCGGCAAGATCCATCCAATGGCTTTTAGCGTCGAGAAAGCAAAGTGCCGAGCCGGTGTCGAACAGGGTATCCGCCAGGGGGAAGCTGCGGCCGAGACCGGCGACATCGCGCTGTGTTCCGGTCAGCAGGCCATTGGCCGAAAACACTTCCACCCGTGGGGCCTCAGCGGCCTCAAAGGTGACCCTGTGGGTTGCGCGCTGCGCGGGTTCGGTGGGCCAGGGAAAGGCGGGATGATAACCCAGGGCATAGGGCAACTCGGTGTCGAAGGCAGTAACCTCGAAGCGGATGGCGAGGGCGGTCGCTGTAAGGTCGAACACGACATCGAACTGGAAAGCGAAGGGGTAGCCCTGCCGCGTTTCCGGCGTGTCGGAAAGCCGGAGCCGGAGCGAGGCTTGCGTTTGCTCGATCACCGCAAAGAGCGTGTCTCGGGTGAAGCCGTGCATTCCCAGTGGATAGCGCCGGCCGTGGACCAGGATAGTGCCATCCTGCACCCGGCCGACGATGGGAAAGAGGATGGGGCTGGTATAGCCCCACCAGGCGGTGTCACCGGTCCAGATAATCTGTCGTCCGTTCAGGTCAAGCGCGCGCAATTCGGCGCCCCGGCGCGCAATGACGGCCCGGGACACACCATTGGAGAGGGCAATCATGTCATCATGCGCGCTCATTGCGATGACGCGCCTAGCCCCGGAACCGCTTGCCGTCGCGGAACACCGCGCGTATTGCACCGAGCTTGGCGACATCCTTGGTGGGATCGCCTTCGACCAGGATGACATCGGCGGTCTTGCCGGGCTCCAGGGTGCCGACCTCGTGGCCGATGCCGCAAATCTGGGCAGCGGTTCGGGTCGCCGAAACGATGACGGCGTGCGGCGTCATGCCGGCCTCGACCATCAGACGGGTCTCGTCGGAGACATCGCCCAGCCCATTATAGACGCGGGCGGAATCGGTGCCGAAGACGATGTTCACGCCGGCGCTCACGGCCTTGCGCAGGCTATCCATATGCGGCTCAATGAAGGTTTTGGACTTGGCGATGAAGAAATCGGAGGCGCCACCGGCCAGGCCCCGCTCGACCACGCGGGGATAGACCGAAATGGTCGGGCACAGCGTGGCGCCGTTCTTGAGCATCAGTTCGATGCAGGCGTCGTCGAGATAGACGCCGTGCTCGATGGTGTCCGCCCCTGCCAGCAGCGAATTCATGATGCCACGGGTTGCCAGGGCATGGGCCGCGGCTGGCTTGCTGGCGTCGTGGGCTTCCTCGACCGCGGCGCGCAATTCCTCGACGGTGAGCTGCGGTGAGGTGGCCAGCTCGCCCGGCGTGCCGCCACCACCCGAAGCCATGACCTTGATGACGTCGGCGCCGGCGCGCAACTGGCGGCGCGCCGCCTGGCGGACGCCATCGGCGCCATCGGCTTCGGTGCTGATATTCATCCAGCCATGCCCGCCAGTCATGGTGATGGCGCGCCCGCAAGTCAGGATGCGCGGGCCTTCGACCCAGCCTTCCTTGACGGCACGGCGTAGGGCGAAGACCGCATCTGTCTGGGCCCCCAGGTCGCGCAGGGTGGTAAAGCCGCGCCGCAGCGCCTGGCGGATATACTGCGATGCCCATAGGGCGGCAGCGCCGTCGTCCAGCTTGCGCAGGCCTGTCTCGATGAACATATGGACATGGGTATCGATCAGGCCGGGCAGAACGGTGCATCCAGTTGCATCGACGGTTTCGACGCCGTCGTCAGCCGCCGGAAAATCGCCGGCCCGGCCTACCGCCACGATAGTGGTGCCCTCGATCTCCACCACGCCATCGGGCATCGGCGTCAAATCGTTGCCGGCCAGGACGTTACCACCGCGTATGCGTACTTTCATTTGCCTGTCTCGCTCCCTCGTCTGCGCACTCAGTGCCGTGCGCGCAGCTTGTCTTTTCGAGCCCTACGCCCATGCAAGGCGGGTGAAAACCGCTGCGAAAGTACTATAGCCAAACCAGAAAGAAAACGCTTTCTTTTGTAAAAATGCCGTGTTAGCGTTTTGGACATTGGACTAAAACTCCGCAGAAATGCAGGAACTCAGCCTGAATTTCCGGATCACCCGCAATCATTTGGTGTGGCATAAAGCATGGCGATTTCTCTTTCCAAATTCGACCAACTAAAATTGGATGGAGTGGCTCGTTCGTTTGGCAATTTTAATGCGCTGGACGACATCAATATCACCATACGCCGTGGTGAGTTCATTGCCTTGCTTGGTCCATCCGGTTGCGGGAAGTCGACTGCGCTCAATTGCATTGCTGGCCTGCTGAACGTGACGGGCGGCGGGATCTGGCTGGACGAGCGGCGGATCGATGTCATGCGTCCCGAGGATCGGGGCTTTGGAATGGTGTTCCAGAACTACGCGCTGTTCCCTCATATGAACGTGCGCAAGAATGTCGGTTTCGGGCTGCGCATGCGCCACGTTGCCGAGGCCGAGATCCGCCGCCGCACCGATGAGGCCATCAAGGTAGTGCGGCTTGAGGGGCAGGAAGACAAGCTGCCATCGCAACTGTCGGGTGGCCAGCAGCAGCGCGTCGCCATTGCCCGCGCCATCGTTGTCGAGCCCACATTAGTGCTGATGGACGAGCCGCTGTCGAACCTGGATGCCAAGCTGCGGCTTGAGATGCGCTCGGAAATCCGGCGCATCCACAATGAGCTGGGCGCCACGACAATCTATGTGACGCATGACCAGGAAGAAGCGCTGTCGCTGGCGGACCGCATCGTGGTTCTGCGCGATGGCCGCATCCGCCAGATCGGCACCCCGGCCGAGCTTTACGACCGGCCCGCACACCTGGACGTCGCCGAATTCATGGGGTTCCGCAACCGCATCGCGGGCGTGGTCAAGAGCGTGGCCGACGGCAAAGCCGTCGTCGATGCCGGCGGAGCCGATATCTGCGGGCAAATGTGCGCCGAAATGAGGGTCGGCAGCCCGGTTCTGGTCGCGGTGCGGCCCGATGACCTGATCGCGGCCGGCGATGGCGCGAACCGCATCCTCACCAAGGTGGAGACGATGGAATATCGCGGCCGCGAGTTCGTCGGAACGGGACGGGCGAGCGACGGGAGCGAATTAGTGTTCCGCTCGATCCAGCCGGCGGCCATCGGCAGCGATGTCGCGCTGAGTGCGGATGGCGAGCGGGCACTGGTGTTTCTGCGCGACAGGGGAGTGCGGCAATGACGGCTCCCGCTGTCACACGCGTTTCCAGCTTGACCTGGCGCCAGCGCCTGGCCGAGCGCGGCCTTGATGGTGCGACGCTGCTGGCGCTGCCCGCAGGCATCTTGATCATCTGTCTGTTCGTCTATCCGTTCCTCTATGGGCTGGTACTGTCTTTCAATCCGCGCGAAGCGGATGGCTGGCTGGCCAATTATGCGCGCTTTTTCTCCGAGCCGTTCCTCGTGCGCACGCTGCCAACGACGCTGTCGCTGGCTTTGCCCGTGACGCTGACCAATATCCTGATCGCGGTGCCAGTGGCGCTGCGGCTGCGCCAGTTGCGGCGCTCCTGGCTGCTCAGCGTCATCCTGATCCTGCCGATCACGCTTGGCACCGTACTGGTGGCGCAGGGGCTGCTCAACTATCTGGGGCCGCTCGGCTGGTTCAACCGCGTCCTGATGATGAGCGGCCTCATCTCCGAGCCGCTGCGGCTGACCCATAACTATTGGGGCGTGTTCGCCGCGCTGTTGATCACCGGCTTTCCGTTCACCTTCCTGATGACGCAGTCCTATGTCTCGGGCATCAACCCCTCGATCGAGAAGGCGGCGGCAACGCTGGGCGCCAACGCCACGCAACGCTTCATCCATGTGCTGCTGCCGCTGATGGTACCTGGTCTTGCCGTCACCTTCTGCCTGTCCTTCGTGCAGGCATTCTCCGTGTTTCCCACTGCAGTGTTGCTGGGCGCGCCTGCGGGCTCGACGCGGGTCATCGCCATCGCCGCCTACCAGGCGGCATTCGAGCAGTTCGATTTCTCGATGGCATCGGCGATCGCCATGGTCATGGCCGCCTGCCAATTGCTGGTCTTTGTCGCGGTGCTGGCCTTCCGGGGCCTGTTCTATCGCGGCTCCAGCGCCGGCGCGAAGGGTTAGACAATGCAACGCGATACAGCGCCTGGCGCACGTCTGTGGTCCATCGTCGTCTGGATCGTGATGGCTTTCATCATCGTCAATATCGTCGCCATGATCGGCGCGGTGGTGACCAATTCGCTGGGAACGAGCTGGTTCGGCGGCTGGCTGCCGGAGGCCTTCACCACCAAGTGGTATGCCTCGGCCTGGAGCGAATTCCAGCTGAGCCAGGTATTGCTGGTCACCCTGCAGATCGTGCTCGCAGTGGTGGTGCTGTCGGGGCTGATCGGCATCCCGGCGGCCTATGCATTGGCGCGGCGGGACTTTCCGGGCAAGCGTTTCGTCATGCTGGGCTTCCTGCTGCCTGTGCTGGTGCCGCACATCACCTTCGGCATTCCGCTGGCGACAGTGCTGTACCAGACCGGGCTGGGCGGGACCTATTGGGGCGTGGTGCTGGCCAATCTGGTCAATACGGTTCCCTTCGTCATCCTGATCATGATCCCGTTCATCGAGCAGATCGATACGCGGATCGAGGCGGCGGCGCGCGTGTTCGGCGCCAATACCTTCCAGCTGTTCATCCATGTGCTGTTGCCGCTGATGATGCCCGGCGCGCTGGCGGCGCTGCTGCTGGCCATGGTTCGCACCATCTCGGAATTCGAGCTGACCTTTCTTACGGCAGGTCCGACTAACCAGACGCTGGTGGTGGCACTCTACTATGCCGTGTTCTCGCCGGGCGTACGGGCAACGCAGTCCGTAGACGCACTCGCCGTCATCTACATGGCCACCGCAATGTTCTGGCTTTTGGTGGCCCTGCGTTTCGTCAACCCGTCACAAATCGTTGGGGGGGCTCGGCGAGGAGCGCATTAGCGCCCTGCCAGCCCGATTTTGTTTCTTATCAAAGGGAGACTACAAGTGACTTCAGAGCAGACAACCAAAGGCTACGGCTTGCGCCGTCGCGAAATCCTGGCCCTCGCCGGTGGTACGGCGCTGGCCTCTGTCCTGGGCTTTTCAGCCTTTGGGCAGACCCCGGCGCTGCCGGCCGAACCCATCGTGCTCAGCGTGCTCGACGTCGGCGGCGTGCTGGAAGTGGCGCAGGGCATGTTCGACAACTACAAGGCTGCCCATCCCGAAATCGTCTCCGACATCATCTTCGTCAAGGCACCGGCGCCCGAGCTTGCCAGCAAGCTGCAGGTGCAGCAGAACGCGGGCCGGCTGGATGTTGACCTGATCCTGACCGGCACCGACGCCATGGCGGCCGGCATCGAGTTCGGCCTGTTCGAGGAAATGCTGCCCAAGCACGCAGATTCTTTCCCCGACCTGGACTCCCGCCAGCTTCCCGGCGCGCGGGCTCTGCAGGCAATGGCCAAGGGCCAGGGCATCGTGAACGTGTATTATCCCGGCGGTCCGCTGCTGTTCTTCATGCCCGACAAGGTGGCGACCCCGCCCAAGACCGCGCAGGAGCTGCTCGACTGGGCCAAGGCCAATCCGGGCATGTTCGCCTATGCGCGGCCAGCCAATTCGGGTCCGGGGCGCACCTTCGTGATGGCCCTGCCCTACCTGCTCGGCGACAGCGATCCCAGCGATCCGGTCAATGGCTGGACCAAGACCTGGGCCTATCTCAAGGAAATCAACGAATATATCGAGTACTATCCCTCCGGCACGGCGCAGCTGATGACTGAATTCGCCCAGGGCACGCGTACCCTGCTGGCGACGACGACGGGCTTCGACATCAACCCGCGCGCCCTGGGCATCGTGCCCAAGGAAGCCACGATCTCCACGTTCGATGATTTCCACTGGATTTCGGGCGGCAATTTCTTTGCCGTGCCCAAGGGGATTTCCGAGGAGCGGCTGGCCGTGGTGCTCAACTTCATCGCCTTCGCGCTGGAGCCCAAGCAACAGGCAGTGCTCTACGACACCGGCTACCTCTATCCCGGTCCCTCGATCGACGGCGTGACCATCGACATGGCGCCGCAGGCTTCGCAGGACGTGATCAAGGAGTTCGGTCGCGACGAATATGCGGACCTCATCGCCAACAATCCGATCGAGCCGCCGCTGACCGCGGCGAACATGGTCAAGATGTTCGAGATGTGGGACCAGGAAATCGGCGCCACCAAATAATATAGGTCTGTCCGGCTGAGCCGGGCATTCAAACCAACCGGCCGGGATTGCACCTGTCCTCCGCAATCCTGGCCGGCCTCCTCCCCCTGAAAGTATTCCCATGGTTCGAACAGCAGTTGTCATCGGAGCAGGCATTGCCGGCGCATGTTGCGCCGCCTATCTGCAAAAGCGCGGCATCGAGGTGACGCTGATCGACCGCAAGGGCGTGGGCGAGGAAACCTCGTTCGGCAATGCGGGCTCGCTGAACCCGGACGGTATCCTGCCGGTGGCGATGCCCGGCATGATCAAGCAGGTGCCGGGCTGGCTGCTCGATGCCAAGGGGCCGCTGGCGCTGAAGTGGTCCTACCTGCCAACGGCCGCCTCCTGGCTCACCCGCTTTCTGCTCTGTGCCAATCCCGAGCAGATGGAGCGCAGTGCGCGCGGTATGAAGCTGCTGGCCTCGCGGGTTTTCGATTGCTACAGCGAGCTGCTGCCGGCCGATGTCTATAAGGATCTTATCTCGCACCGGGGATGCCTCTACGTCTATGAGACCGCCGAGGCGCGGGCCGGCGAGAAGACCTCGGTCGCATTGCGCCGCCAGCTCGGCGCAGTTCTCGAAGAGGTCGGCGGGGACGAACTTGGCCAGATGGAGCCGGGTCTCTCCAAGCGGTTCCAATACGGATTTTTTGCGCCCAAGGCCGCGCTGACGGTCAACCCGCAGCGGTTGACCAAGGCGGTTGCCGAAGAAGCCTTCGCTTTGGGCGGACGCTTCTTCAAGGCCGACGTGCGCGCCATCGAGCGGCGCACCGACGGACAGAAACTGGTGCGCACCAGTGATGGCGACGTCGTAGCCGATGCGGTGGTGATCGCCGCCGGCGCCTGGTCGCACCAACTGGCGGCCAAGCTGGGCGAGCGGATTCCGCTCGAATCCCAGCGAGGCTACCATGTGACGTTTGCCAATCCAGGCGTCGATGCCAACCGCATGATCTCCTGGGGCGGCCGCCGGACTTTTGCCTCGCCGATGGAAATGGGCCTGCGCGTGGCAGGAACCGTGGAGATCGCCGGCTTGCGGGCCGCGCCGGACTGGAAGCGGGCCGATCTGTTGTTCGATGCCGCCAAGGCGATGTATCCGGACCTCTCCACGGCCGAGGCCTCGCGCTGGATGGGCCACCGCCCTTGCTTGCCCGATAGCCTGCCGGTGATTGGACCGGCACGAGCGATGGAAGGAGTGTTCTACGCCTTCGGACACCAGCATCTCGGCATGGTCACTTCGGCGGCGACCGGCAGGGTGATCTCCCAACTGGTCGTTGGGGATACACCCGAATTCGATATCTCGGCTTTCAGCCCCAACCGCTTCTAGGCACTTCGTGCCGAAGCAACCCCATCCCTTGGAGGCAGAAATGTCCTATACGCAGCAACACCTTACACTCACCCATGAAGGAGCTCTGGCGGTGCTCAACGCCGCTGTGAAGCGCGCCGCCGAGACGCAGGCGCCGCAGTGCATCGCCGTGGTCGATACCGGCGCGAACCTGCTGGCCTTCGTGCGGATGGACGGCGCCAAGCTGGTCAGTACCGACTCGGCGATCGCCAAGGCGATTACCGCGGCCACCTCCGGCAAAGCGACGGGACAGGGCAGCGCCGAGCAGGAAATCAAGATGGCCGTGGTGACCCATGGCCGGGTCACCAATATCCGCGGCGGCGTGCCGCTGCTGGTCGGCGGCACACTCGTCGGGGGGATCGGCGTCGGTTCGGGCACGCTGGACCAGGATGTCGACTGCGCCGAGGCGGGCGCTGCGGCCCTGGGCGCGTGAGTATCTTGGATCGGAGTGCATCGATGAGTATCAGCGGCCAAAGCTCCAGACATGATAGCCTGCTGGCACGCAGCTTCCCCTCACGAGGCGCGATGGGCGAGGCAGCCGCAGCCGATATTGCCGTGGCCTTGCGGGCACGCCTGGCGGAGCAGCCGTCGGTACGGATGATCTTTGCCGCTGCGCCGAGCCAGCAGGAGGTGCTGGAGGAACTTGTTGCAGCCCCCGATATCGACTGGAGCCGCGTGACTGCTTTTCACATGGACGAATATGTGGGGTTGGCTCCTGCTGCGCCGCAGCGATTTGCCAATTGGCTGGACCAGAGGCTGTTCAGCCTTGTGCCGTTTGGTGCGGTGCACCGGATCGATCCCGGCTCCGACCCTGATGCCACGGCGGCCCAATATGCTACCGCCCTTGCCGCGGCACCTATCGACATCGTTTGCCTGGGCATCGGGGTCAATGGCCATCTCGCGTTCAACGATCCGCCGGTGGCCGATTTCAACGACCCCTTGGACGTCAAGCAGGTGGCGCTCGACGATATCTGCCGGCAGCAGCAGGTGGATGACGATTGTTTCGAACGGTTCGAGGACGTGCCATTGATGGCCGTGACGCTGACTATTCCGCGCCTGATGCGTGCACAGGAATTGTTCTGCATCGTGCCCGGTGCGGCCAAGCGCGAGGCCGTGCGCCAGACGCTGGATGGTCCGATCGCGGTCAGTTGCCCTGGCAGTATCCTGCGCACGCATCCCCATTGTACGCTCTACATCGACGCGGACTCCGATCCGCGCGGCAAAGTGTAGCGGCATATGTTCGATCGGCGCTTCGTCAAATCCATTTCGGACGCTAGAAGATGAACTGACAGCGCGGGGCCACAACTGCCGGCGACTTCAAACTTGATCGCGGCAATGCTATGTCCGGCGGCGCCTCAACAGAGCTGATCGGCAAACAAACTGATGAAGTTATCCCGTCCTTCTCTGCACGACGTGGCCGCCCATGCGGGACTTTCCCTTGCCACGGTTTCGCGCGTGCTGAGCGGGTCGAACTATTCCATCCGCGAGGACACGCGCCAGCGCGTGCTGCAATCGGCCCAGGAGCTGGGCTATCGGCCCAATGCCATTGCGCGGGCCCTGGCGACGAACGTCAACCGCACTATCGGGGTGATCATCGGCGATGTCACCGATATCTATTTCGCCGAGCTGGTGCGGGGCGTCGAGGATGTCGCCCGCAGCCAGGGCTATATGACGGTCATCTGCAACGCCGAGCGTAATCCGGTGCAGGAAATGGCCTATCTGCGGGCCCTGCATGGGCAGAACGTCGCCGCGATCCTGCTGGCGGGCGGCTACTATCCAGATTCGCCACAGAACAAGGAACTGGTCGAGACCATCCTGGATGTTGCGAGAGAAGTGCGCGTCACCTGCCTGACCGACCGCGACATTGCGGGCATACCGGTGGTCACCGTCGATATCCGTTCGGTCACCTATGACATCACCCGTTACATCATCGGGCTGGGACACAAGCGCATCGCCTATGTCCGGGGGCCGGCCGGCTTCAGTGTCAGTCTCGACCAGCAGCGCGGTTTCGAGGACGCAATGCGCGAGGCTGGCCTCGACGCATCCTGGCAATTGTCGGGCGGGTTCGGCCTCGAATATGGACGGCAGGCGGCCACTTCGCTGCTGGCCAATACGCTGCCGGATGCCATCATCGCCGCTTCCGACGATGTGGCGGTCGGCATTACCTCGACGCTACGGCAGGCCGGCATAGCCGTGCCGGGCGATATTTCGGTCGCCGGCATCGACGATGCGAAATATTCGCAACTGCTCGACCTGACCACAGTCCGGCTGCCCGCCTATGAAATCGGTGCGACAGGAGCCAAGCGCGCGCTGGGGATCGACAACAGCGAAACCACGCCGCGCACCATCATCGCCCACCGCGTCATCGTGCGCGGCTCGACCGCTCTCAGCGCCAAAGTGGTTCCCCAGGCCTAGCTCGTCCGTGGCGCGAGCCTCGCGGCTGAGGCCGTATCGAGGTGCAGGCTGGCGGCAGGGTGCCGCTGCACGATCGACGCGGGGCAAAGCGGGGAGACCGGGCCCTCGACGCTTCCGCGCACGGCGTCGGCCTTGCGCGCGCCGGGAACGGACAGGATGAGCTGGCCGCTTTTCATGATCTGCGCGATGCTCATCGAGACTGCCCGCACAGGGACCGCATCGATACCGTCGAACCAGCCCTCGCCCACCTGCTGCCGGCGGCAGGCTTCGTCGAGCGGCACGATGATGTAGGGCATCTCGGTCACGAAATCGGCGGGCGGATCATTGAAGGCGAGGTGGCCATTTTCGCCGATGCCGGCAAAGCAGAGATCGACGGGCCGGGCCGAAATCGCCTGGTTGAGAGTGTTGATTTCGACATCCAGATCGGCGCTGTCGCCATTGATGGCATGAAAGCCGCCGGTGCGCGGCAGCCGGTCCAGCACCCGCTCGCGCAGATAGCGGCGAAAGCTGGCCGGATGCGACGGCGAGATCCCCACATATTCGTCGAGATGGAACAGCTCGATCCTGGCCCAGTCGATATCGGCGGTGACCAGGGTATCGAGCATGGCGAACTGGCTGGTGCCCGTGGCGATGACGACGCGGGCATTTCCCTGCCGTTCAATGGCTGCGCGGATGCACCCGATGCCCTCGACGGCGGCGGCGGCTCCGAGCGTGGCCTCGGTATCGTGGATGTGAATGTGCATGAACTGGTCTCCCGATCAGGTGTGGGTGCTGCGGCTGGCGAAGAGGGCGCAGAGCCAGCCGGCACAAGCGAAAAAGGCCATGAGCAACACCGCGCCTAATCCATCGTGTCCCATGGCGGCAAGGTTGGCGGCCAGGGCTGAGGCAATGGCGCCGAGGCCGAACTGCACCGCGCCCATGGTGCCGGCAGCGGCCCCTGCCGCTTCGGGCAACAGGCCGACACCGCCGGCCGTAGCAGACGGAAAGTTGAGGCCGTTGCCGATGCCGAACAGCAGCATGGGGCCGAACAGGGTCAGCGGCGAAAGCCAGCCCATGGCGATCAGGCAGGCGGCGAGCAGCATCGCGGCGAGGCAAATGCTGGTTCCCAGCACCATCATGCGGGCAATACCGAGACGGGCCGAGAACCGCCCGGTGCCGAAACTGCCGATGACGAAGCCGAAACTGACCATGATGTACCACAGCCCGAACACGGCCGGCGGCATATCCAGGATCTGCGTGGCAATGACCGGCGAGCCGCCGAGAAAGCTGAAAAAGGCGCCCATCGTCAGCGACGCGGCGCCAACATGGAGCCAGAACCGCGGCGCGCCGAACAACCGCCGATAGAAAGTCAACTGCGTCTTGAGCGGCCTGCCGCGCGTCTGGTTGGTCTCATTCAGATCGATGCTCACCAGGCCCAGTACCAGCACGCCGATCCCCAGCAGGAGCCAGAAGATAAGCGACCAGCCGAAGGCCGATGCGATGGTCCCGCCGACCGCCGGCGCCAGCATCGGGGCGACCGTCAGCCCCATGCCCACATAGCCGATGAGACTGGCCGCACGGCTGGGCGTATGCAGATCTCGGATCACGGCGCGCGACAAAGCGAGCCCGCTGGCGCTGGCCGCCTGCAGCACTCGGCCCAGCAGGAACAGGCGGATATCCGTGCTGGTCAGGCAAAGCAGTGTTCCGATGAGGAACAGTATCATGCCGCACACAATGACCGGCCGGCGCCCGAACCGGTCGGACAGTGGCCCCGACAGCAGCTGGATGACGGCCGTGGCCGCCAGATAGAGCGACAATCCCAGACCGACCGTTGTGGCGTCGGTCTTGAAATGCACGGCAATAGTGGCAACGGCGGGTACGAAGATGTTGATGGTGAACGGGCTGAGCGCAGAAATGGCCACGAGGGTGAAAATATGCGGCTGGCGCGTGGTCGAGTTCAGGCCGTTGGTGTCGAAGGTCATCGAAATCCCAGACCGCGTCGGATCATGGCCAGCCCTGCAGATCGCTGGCGGCATGCTCTTCGATAGATCACTGTGCATGGCCCGGACGGCCGTGCCTCGTGACGATAGCGCGTTTGGCGCCACAAAAGAAAGCGCTTTCTTTTTGGCAGCGCCGCCGAGAAAGGCCGGACGGACGGGCTCGCTACGATAGAACTGGCATTTTTCCGGTCACCCCTGCCGGTTTCCGGAAGCCCCTTCTTCTCCCTCCATTGCGGGAGGTCGGGATGAGGGTTCTGGGGCAATCAATTCATGCCATACTGATTATTGAGCCCCGTTATTGGTTCAACTCCCCCTCTTGTCCCTCCCACAAGGGAAAGGGAAAAGAGGCAGCCCCGGACTGCCTCAATACGCTCAAGGCGATGGCGTTAATGGAGGTGTGGATGGAGGTGTGGATGGAGGCGTTGATGGAGCCGCCGGGGGCGTTGAAACTGACGTACCGGGGTCGTGCGAACTCTCGCTGGACAGCGACTCCGCAGTCGGCGGCAGTTTATCCTCATACGGATAAGGAGCATATACTTCGCCCCCTGGCCCCGGCCCCAAGCAGCCGCCGCCTGCCGAAGCGGCTGTCAGCACCAGCAAGACGCCCATCCGCGCCTTGGTCGCGTTCGAGGCATTCGCATATATTTTCACTGGATTCATTATTTTATCCCCGAAGGTTCAATGTGGTTACCGCTCGTTGAGCCAGGCGGATTCAGCGTGCCAGCGATAGCAAATGATTGTTGTGCCAGTATTTGATTTGCCCGGAGGACGGGTTTTACGCTGGAATAATTATTCTAAACTTGCGCCAATGCCCAAAAATCCGGAAAATGCCATGCCCCTGGGGCGCTATGGAGGGATTGCGATTTGCGGACGCTGCGCTTTAACGATCTGTTGTTCGACGCGAATATGCTGTCGGCAAAGCGTGACGACGGGGCCAACCTTCGATTCACCCGCCAGGAACGGGCGCTGCTGCTGTATTTCATCGGCCAGCCCGGAACGCTGGCGGTCCGGTCGCGGCTGATGGAGGTGCTGGCCGCGGCAGGCACCGAGAGCAGCGAACGCAATGTCGATTTTCTCATCAATCGCCTGCGCACCAGGCTTGGCGACAAGGCGCGCCAGCCGCGTTTCATCGCCACCCAATATGGCGAGGGATATATCTGGATCGCCCAGGCGGAGACTGCAGGGTCGATCGACGCCTTTGTCATAATCGGCCCGGCCTATGGCCTGAGCGGATCGTCCGGCCGGGCGGAGAGTATCCTCAGCACGCTCACCGGCGTCATGGACGCGATGACCGGGGCAGACCAGAAAATCGTCTGCGCACCCAAATGGCGGGCGCAGAATAACAGTGCCGATAGCGTGGCCTATAGCCTTGATGTCAGCTTTCATGCTGATGATGTGGCGCTGCATGCCGCCTTCGTCCTGCGCCACGGATCGAGCCGGCAGGTGATCGGCACGATCCGCGCGCAATTTGCCGGGGGGGACGATACGGCAAGGCAGGTGGACGCCGTGGCGACGCGAGTCAAGGACGCGATCTGGGCGCATCTGGCGGTGCCGAGTGGCGCCCTTGCCGCATCCACCGATGCGCCGCTCGAACTGCGCATGCACGATGCGGCGCTGATGCTGGCGCGAAGCCCCGAAAGCTGGCTCGAAACCGAGGCGCAATTGATGCGCGCCCGCGCCGCGCAGCCCGACGACCCAACGCTGGCCATCATGTGGGGGCTGAACCGCTATGCCCGGCTGATCCTGACCAGTGGGCCAATGACCCCGGCACAATGGTCTGCCATCGAGGACGAGATTGAGACGGTGGCGCTCCAGAGCCTGCCCCTGGTGCAGGACAATCCCTTGCTGATGCTGGGTGTGGCCAAGCTGTTGTTCTTCATCGACCGGGGCTATACCGACCTGGCCGAGGAACTGGCCGATGCCGCCTTCGCCCAAAGTACCGCCTTTGCCGCCGCTTTCGCCACACAGGCGCAAATCCGCATGTGCCGGGGCGATATCGCCGCTGCATTGATACTCTATGACAAGGGCATCGAGCTATCGGAGGCCGGCTCGGAGTTTCATATCTATCTGATGGTTCTGAAATGCACTGCGCTGTTGGCGGCCAATGATCGTGCAGCGCTGGACAGGCTCTGCGCCGAACTCTACGCCATCAAACCGATCACCCGGATGCAGTTCGGCCTGCTGCTTGCTTCGCCCAGCCAATTACCGGCCGACCTGGAGGCGATCCTGGGCATGATCGATGAAACCCGCGCCCGGCAGATGCTGCATTTTCTCTACAATGCTTCGGCCCGCCATTTCCAGGCACCAAAGCACCGGCGCAATATCATGGCGGGCCCGAGCGCACACCTGATCCGGCGCTTCGGCCAAACCATCGTGCCCGAGGAGATCGCCCGGTCACTCGGCAGGCGGTCACGAAAACAATAGCGGAGCGCCAAGTTTATCCCGAGCCTAGCGCCGCGTGAACACGGGCTGGCGCTTTTGCTTGAACGCCGCGCGGCCTTCGGCAGCGTCTTCGGTGGCAAAGCAGATCGCTTGCAGATCGCGCTCATAGCTGATGGCGTCCTCTACCGAACGGTCCCATGCGGCGCGCAAATTGAGCTTGGCCGTCTCGGCCGCGATGGGCGCGCGGGCGGCGATGGCGGTTGCCAGCTTCTTCGCTTCGCCAAGCAGATCGACGCGCGGCACGACCTTGCTGACGAGCCCCCATTTCTCAGCAGTGGCGGCATCGATGGGATCGCCCGTCATGATCATCAGCGCGGCGTTGGATGGGCCGACTGCATGGGCGAGATTGACCGCCATGCCACCGCCGCCGATCCAGCCCAGCTTGATTTCGGGCGCGGCGAAACTGGCATTGGCCGACGCGATCCGGATATCGCAGGTCATCGCTGTTTCCAGGCCCCCGCCAAAGGCGTAACCGTTGACCGCTGCGATGGATGGCTTGAGCAGGGCGCGGATGGCATCGCAATAATCGGGACGATTGCGGAAGTTCCAAGCCGTATCATAGGCATCCAACGTGAGAATGTCCGAACCGACGCAGAACGCTTTTTCGCCCGTGCCAGTGATGATGACGCAGCGAATGGAGTCGTCGGTATTGAAGCCGGTGACCGCCTCCACCAGCGCCGCCGCCATTTCGGGCGTCATGGCGTTGAGCTTTTCCGGCCGGTTGATGGTGATGATACCGACGAAGCCGTCGCGCTCGATCTGGATGTTATCGGTCATCTTGGGCGTACTCCAATGGCGTGACGAGGATGGGAGACGGCTTCATGTCGCGTCGGCCGCCACTGCCTTGGAAGCGATCAACGCCGCGATGGCGTCTTCGGAATAGCCGGCTTCACGCAGGACGGCGCGAGTGTGCTCGCCGGTCAGGGGCGCGCCGCGTTCCACCACCGAGGGCGTCTTGGAAAACTTGATCGGGAAGCCCGGGGTCTTGACCCTGCCTTCGGTGGGGTGGTCATACTCGACGAAGGTGCCGTTATGCTTGATCTGCTCGTCTTCGATGAGATCGGCGTAACCATAGACCGGACCACACCAGATATCGGCGGCACGCAGTTTTTCCAGCCATTCGGCGCTGGTTCTGGTCCTCAACCGGTCGCGCGTCTTGGCGAAAATCTCGTCACGCTTGGTCCAGGTATCGACCTCGTCGTCCATGATCGAGGAAGCTCGGCTCGCCGATGACCTCGCCCAGTGTTGCCAGCTTTGGGAAGGCGACGATGATGAAGCCGTCGCTGGTGGCAAAGGCGCCGTAGGGCGCCCGGATATAGACATGGGCATGCGGCTCGGCCGAGCGTGTCTGCGGCTTCTTGCCCACCGAGAACACCGACAATTCCTGCATCTGGATGGTGGTGATGGCATCGAGCATGTTGACCGAGACCATCTGCCCCTCGCCCGTCCGCTCGCGATGCAGCAGCGCCGCCAGCACGCCCTCGAAGGCGGTATAGGCGGTGATGGCGTCGACCAGATATTGGCCCGCAGCCGTGGGCGCCTCGCCGGCACGGCCGGCTGAAAGCATGGCGCCCGACATGCCCTGCAGCACCAGGTCCTGCCCGGGCCGGTTCACATAGGGCCCATCCTCGCCATAGCCGGACATCGAGACATAGATCAGCCGCGGATTGATGGCGCTCAGCGTCTCGTAGTCGACGCCGAGGCGCTTGGCGACGCCGGGGCGGTAGTTCTGCAGGAACACATCGGCCGTCTTGACCAGTTCGAGCAGCACGGCCTTGCCGTCGGCATGCTTGAGGTCGATCGCCAGCGAGCGCTTGTTGCGGTTGAGCGAGAGGAACGAGACATTGACCTTGTTGCCGCGTGCCCCGCCGGCAGCCACATGGCGCTGCCATTCGCCCGTCGTCGGCTCGACCTTGACCACATCGGCGCCAAGATCGCCCAGGCGCTGGGCGGCGAAGGGGCCGGCCATGGCGATGGAACAATCGAGAACGCGATAGCCGCTGAGAATACCCATTTTGAGACCCAAGTCTTTCGCTTAGTGCATGACCCAGCCGCCATCGACATTGATGGTCTGGCCGGTGATGAAGGAGGCGGCGTCGGACGCCAGGAACATCAGGATATTGGCGATATCGGCGGGCGTGCCGCGCCGCTGGATCGCCTGATGATCGTAGATGCGCTTTTCATAGGCCACGAAATCGGCATGAATCTTTTCCGCATCGGTGGGGAAGGCCCCCGGCGAAACGGCATTGGCGGTGATGCCATGCTTGCCGAATTCGCGCGCCCAGGATCGTGCCAGCCCGATCAGCGCGCCCTTGGACTGAACATAGGGCGTCAAATCCGACCAGCCGCCCGAGAAGGTGACCGAGGCGATATTGATGATGCGGCCGCGGCCCGTCTTTTTCATGTGCGGCAGCGCTACCTGCACGCAGACGATGCCGGCATCGACATTGATGCGCTGCACCAGCTGGATTTCCTCGATGGTGAAATCCTCGAATGGCTTGGCGGGGTAGATCGCCGCATTGTTGATGACGATGTCGAACCCGCCGACCTCGGCCGAAAGTTTTTCAAGGGCGGTGCGCAATCCGGCAAGGTCGGACAGGTCGAGCTTAGCTAAGGTCAGGCCACCGAGACCTGTTGCGGCTTCGCGCAAGGCGGCGATCTTGGCGTCGTCATTGTCAATGGCGACAACCTTGGCGCCCGTTTGGAGCATGGCGATCGTGGTCTGCAACCCCAACCCACCGGCCGCGCCGGTATAAAGAATGGTCTTGCCGACCAGTGAGCCGAAACTGTCGATGCCGGCGCTCATGCGCGTCCCTCGATCTTGGCATGATTGTTGGAAGGGGTCGGATAGTCCTCGGCGGGTTGCGCAGCGATGGCGGCGATGCGCCGTTCCGATGCGGCGATGGCCTCGGCACCGTCGAGCACCCGGAACGTGGAGTCGTAACGTTTCTCCTCGCCATGCTGCAGCCAGATCATCTCGCCACGCTCGCGTGCCGCGAGATTGCCCAGCACATGGTGTGTCGATGGCTCGATACCCAGCGCGTATTGGCCTGCCTGCAGGTTCTGCCATTCGTATTGGCAGGGGAACTGGTCCTTGCGCGTCGTTACTTCGAAGCCCAGAGCGATGCGATCATTGACCAGCGCCACGGGCACTTCGCCATTGGCATCGGCGCCCAGTTCGTGCTGCCAGACCTGCTCGTGGAAATCATATTGCGGAGCCGGCAGAGTGCGATAACCGACGCCCTGCTTGCGGTAGTCCGCTCCGGCATGAGAGGCCCAGACCACATCCTTGATCGGCGCAAGGTAGCGCGCCCCCTCGTCGAGCACGGGATGGGCGACGTTGATGTGATAGCAGTACATATGCGGCGTCTTGTAGAAGCCGTGGTTGACCACCCGGTCGGTCAGGCGGATCTCATCGGTGCCGACATCGGCTTCGATGCGGCGGATCAGGTGAAGATCCTCCCCGAACACCGCCGATTGCTGCACGATCCCTTCGGCCCACAGGATGCAGCGATCGCCCTCCCAGCGCTCGCCATAGCCGGTGAGGCGGGCAGGAATGGTGCCTACCCGGCCATGCAGCGAATGCTTGACCGTCTGCTTGGGGCCATAGACGTAATTATCTGCCGGCACCTCATTCATGAAAAGGATGTGGTCGAGCCCGCAGGTGACCATCAGCCCCGAAAACGAGCGGGCCCAACCCAGGCCGCCTTCGCCCTCATATTCGTGCAGGCCCGGATGGCGGAAGCCGGCCGGCGAATTCCAGCCGATGGCGCGGCCCTTGTGTTCGCAATCGGCAATGTCCATCGCCCGGTCAACCAGCACGGTGAAGCGCAGGCCCGAGCCGGTGCGAAATTCGAGCAAGCGGATATCGCGTTCGACGCCGTCGCCCAGCGTCATCAGCCGCACCCCGGCAAATTGCGACAGGGCACCCGCACGCGCCGCGACGTCCCGGCGCGACAATGTCGATCCAAACAGTTCAACCATGATTGTCTATCCTCATTCATGGAGTTATCGGAACAGCTCGGGACACCATGGCGGCCGGCTTGAATGCCTCTAGTCGAGGTGGAAGACCTCGGGCAGGTAGCTCCACCATTCGCCGGGTGCGACGCTCGGCAATGGCGATTGGCACGGATCGGTCAGCGCCAGCCAGCGCTTGCACACCTCGGTCGCGCCCAACACGGCCATATCGACCTCGAAGTTGGTCCCGCCATATTCCCAATAGCCGAACAGCAGATTTTCGGGCTCGCGCAGGTAGATCGAGTAATTGGAGATATTGGCGGCCTTGAGCGCCGCATTCATCTCCGGCCATGGATTGGCATGGAGGCGCTTGTATTCCGCGAGGCAATCGGGCTTTACCGCGATCACCATGGCCATGCGTTGTCCCATTTAGCGCAACCTCTGCCCAGCCGCATCGAACAGACGAACCTTGCCGGGCTCGAAATGGACCACGATGGTTGCGCCCGAATTCGGCGCGCCGCCGCGTTGCTCGGCGACGACGGCTTCTCCGGTTGGCAACACGCCATGCACATAGGCGGTCGAGCCCAGGCGCTCGACCACTTCCACCTTGAGAGACAGGGCAATGCCCGACGCCTGATCCAGATGCTCCGGCCGGATGCCCACGCTTACTTCGGCACCGGCAGTGACGGGAATGGGGGAGTCGAACTCGATCCCGCCAGCGGCAATGCGATTGCCGGCCAGCGCCTTGCCCGCGAGAAAATTCATGCGCGGCGAGCCGATGAAGCCGGCCACGAAGCTGTTGCTGGGATTGTCATAGAGTTCGAGCGGCGAACCCACCTGCTCGATCACCCCGGCGCGCAGCACCACGATCCGGTCGGCCAGCGTCAGGGCTTCCGTCTGGTCATGGGTCACGTAGATCATGGTATTGCCCAGCGTATGGTGCAGCTTGGCGATTTCGACCCGCATCTGCACGCGCAGTTCGGCATCGAGATTGCTCAGCGGCTCATCGAACAGGAACACCTTCGGATCGCGCACGATGGCGCGGCCGATGGCGACACGCTGGCGCTGGCCGCCCGAAAGCTGGCCGGGCTTGCGATCGAGCAGCTTGTCGAGCTGCAAAATCGCGGCGGCACGGCCCACCTTGTCATCGATCTCGGCCTTGGGGCGATGGGCCATGCGCAGCCCGAAGCTCATATTGTCGGCGACCGTCATATGCGGATAGAGCGCATAGGACTGGAACACCATCGCCACGCCGCGGTCGGACGGCTCCTCGTCGGTGACGTCCTTGCCCCCGATATGCACTTCGCCTTCGGTCACGTCCTCCAGCCCGGCGATCATGCGCAGCAATGTCGATTTTCCGCAGCCCGAAGGGCCGACGAAGACCACGAACTCGCCCGGCTCGATATCGAGCGAGACGTCGCGGATGACATCGACGTCGCCGAATGACTTGCTGACATTACGGAGTGCGATTTCTGGCATGGTCTAGCCTTTCACGGCGCCCACGGCGATGCCGGAGACGATCTGCCGCTGGAAGATGATGTAGATGATGACGATGGGCGCCGCAGCCAGCACGATACCGGCCGACAGCAGGGGCACATTGGTGGTGTATTCCCCGCGCAGGGCCGCGATGCCGACCATCAGGGTGCGCTTGTCCTGCAGCACGAGCAGGGAAATCAGCACGTCGTTCCAGCAATAGAGCGTGTTGAGAATGCCCAGGGTGATCAGCGCCGGCTTGCCCATGGGCAGCATCACATGCCACCAGACCTGGATCAGCTTGGCGCCGTCGATACGGGCCGCTTCCACCAGTTCGCGCGGCAGGCCCGAATAAAATGCCGTCATGAGATAGACCGAGAACGGCAGGAAGAACGCGGTATAGGAAATGATGAGCCCGATATGGGTGTTGAGCAGGCCCAGCCCGATAATGGTCTGGTAGAACGGCACCAGCACCACCTGCACCGGGATCATCAGCGACGCCAGGATCACGATGAATATCAGCTTGCGATAGGGAAAACGCAGCACGGCCAGCGCAAAACCGGCCAGCGAGGACACCACCAGCAGCAGCGCCACTGCCCCGACCGTGACGATCAGCGAATTGATGAAATATTCGTCGAGATTGGAGCGGGTCCAGGCCTGGACGAAATTGTCGAGCGTCGGCTGCCAGGCAATGCCGAAGCGATCGAGGATGTATCCCTTGTTGCTCTTGAGCGCATTGTTGATGGCGAAGAATACCGGATAGACGCAGCTCAGCGCCAGGATCGCCATGGGGATGGAGATCACCCAGAGAATGCGTTTTTCTTTGTTGCCCGCAGCAGCCATGATGGTCTCAGAGGTTCGCGTTGCGGTTCATGATGCGGATCTGCAGCCAGGCGATGCCGCCCATGAACAGGAACAGCACCATGGAGATGGCGGCGGCATAGCCCGGACGGTTCATCTTGCCCTGTTCGAGCCAGATCAGGAATTCCGGCAGCGTAGTGGACGTGCCGGGGCCGCCGGCGGTCAACACATAGATCAGCCCGAACATCGAGGTCAGCACGCCAATGGTGGTGACGACCGCGACGAATTCGATGATCGGCCGTAGCGTGGGGATGACCACGTGCCACCAGGTCTGCCACAGCGAGGCGCCTTCCAGCCGCGCCGCTTCGATCATGTCCTTGGGGACGGTGGAAAGCCCGGCGAGGAAGATCAGCAGGCTCATGCCGAAGGTCGACCAGAGCTGCACGGCAATGAGGCTGCCCAGAGCCGTCGCGCCGCTGCCGAGCCAATCCACGGCATTGATGCCGACGAGCTTGAGCAGGGCATTGAGCGAGCCGTCGAAGCGCAGCACGACATTGAAGATGGAGCCGACGATGACCGAGGACAGCACGGCGGGAAAGAAATAGACCGCACGGAACAGCTTGCCGCCCGGCACGCCCTGATGGATCAGGATCGCCAGCAGCATGGGCAGCATGATCCAGATCGGCAGCGTTGCCAGCAGCAGCAGCGTATTGACCATCGAGGAACGGAATGTGGGGTCGGCAGCAATCGCCGCATAATTAGCCACGCCGACGAAATCGGCCGTGCCAAGCCCATTCGAATTGGTGAAGGAAAGCCCGAAACCCCAGATCAGCGGCACGATGCGGAACACCAGCACCAGCAGCACGGCCGGCAGCACGAACAGATAGGCAAAGCGCCGCTCGGCACGGCTGCCGAGCCTGGCCTTGCGCTTCTTGCGAACGGGGCTGGCAGTCGAAATCGTCATGGTCTGGTTCCGCAGCGGGTGGGACCGGAGCCCCACCCTTGTTGGCGTATTCTGTGGTCGATCAGCCCTGCGGCTTGGCTGCCGCCTGGACTTCATCCAGGCGCGTCGCGGCAGCATCGACCGTGGTTTCGCCATTCAGCAACAGCTGGCTCTGGCGATGCCATTCTTCCAGTTCCTGCGGCGAAGAATTGGCGTGAGCGGTCGGCGCACCATAGTCGGCCATCCAGCCGAGGATAGAAATGACCGAGGGGCTCGACAGGCCGGCTGTATCCACGGTGGTATTGGCTGGAACCACGCCTGCGTCGTTGACGAAGTGCTGGATCGGGCCGGGCGAGGCCAGCTCGGTCGCCAGCGCCACGGCGAGATCCACATTGGCCGAATTCTTGTTGACGCCGTAGCCGATGCCGCCGGAGAACGGGAAGTATGCCTGGCCGGGGGTCTTGTCGGACGCCGAAGTCGGCGCGGGATGACGGAACACGCCGACATTCTCGGGCCCGAGGAACTCGTCGAACTGCTTCCAATGCGCGACGTCGGACATCAGACCGATCGCATTGGCGCCCTCGCCGCGCATGAACTGCTCGTATTCGTCCATGAACTTCGCAGTGGAATTGGCGCCTTCGGCATACCAGCCCCAGCTCTTGGTATCGATCCAGGCTTGCAGGATCGCCTTGATCTGCGGGCTGGACCACTTGAGCTTGCCGGCGGCAAAATCGGCCTGCTCCTGGGCGGAAAGCGAGGTCGCGGCGACTGAGGAGAGGAAGAACTCGGCGCCGAAGCCTTCCTTATTGCCCATGACAAAGCAGGGCACGGCGCCCTTGGCCTTGATCGCCTCGCAGGCAGCCTTGAGTTCATCCCAGGTCTTGGGCGGATTTTCTGGATCGAGCCCGGCTTCGGTATAGCGGGCCTTGTTGTAGTAAACCACGAACCCCTGCAGCGATAGCGGCAGCGCATAAAGGCTGCCATCAGCGCCGGTGAAATCCTGTTTGCCGACCAGATTGGCGCCGGCTTCATCGAGCTTGACCAGTGCCTCGGCGCGATCCTTGGTTTGGGCCCCGCCATGCAGCAGGATCACGTCCGGGCCGGCGTTGGACGAGAGTGCCGTGCCCAGCAGCGTGTAATACTGATCATGCGGCTGCATGACATAATTGACCGTGACGCCGGGATGAGCGGCTTCGAACTCGGTCTTGGCGGCATCGTAATAGCTCGCCGCCGCCGGATCGCCCGACTTCCAGTCCCACACCGTGATTTCCTGGGCCAGCGCCGGACTGGCAATGAGCAGTGCCGATAATGTGGCAGTAATCTTGATCAATTTCATGCAGTGTCTCCTCCGTGACGCAGTCTGTTCGGCAAGCTTCGGGGTGAGCCCCGTTAGCCGCCAATTTTGGGGGTGTTTCCGACGCGCGGATTGTGGGGAGCTTCGCCGAGCTGGTCGCGTGGCAGCAGCATCGGGCGATGCCAGTCGCGCCGCGCCGTCTCGCTGAGCACGAGGCCATGTCCCGCACGATCGGGCGCATAGGCCCAGCCATCGCGGATTTCGATGGGCTGATCGACCAGATGGTCGAAATTCTGGAACGAGTATTCCAGCCACTCGACCTCCGGCAGCGCACAGGCCGCATGGACGCCCATTTCGAGGAAGGTATTGCCCAGCGAGACCGGGATGCCCAGATCGGCAGCCAACCAGCCAATACGCATCACATCCGTTACCTGTCCGTGCACGTTGAGAATGTCAGTGCCACCCGCCGCCATGAGCTGGCGCTTGCCTGAGGCATCGAGATATTCGCCCGAGTTGATCAGCGTCCAGGGGGCACCCTGGCGCAGCGCGCGCAGGCCTTCATAGTCATTGCGCAGGATCGGGTCCTCGACCCAGAGCAGCTCATATCCCGCCTTGCGGATAGCCTGCAGCTTGACCAGCGCTTCCTTGGCTCCCCAGGCCTCGTTGGCATCGATCATGATCTGCGCGCCGGGCCGCACGGCCTTGGCGAGAAGGCTCAGCCGGTGCAGGTCGCGCTCGAAATCGGGATGACCGACCTTGATCTTGAAGGCATTGTAACCCAGCGAATCCGCATGGGCGAACAGGGCGGTGAACTCATCGTCCGACAGGTGGTAATCGAGGCCGCTGGCATAGGCGCGCACCCGCTCCTTGCGGCTGCCGAGCAGGCGGTGCAGCGGTAGCTTGACCTGCTTGGCCGCCAGATCCCACAGCGCAACCTGCAGCGCCTCGTGAAACGGCAGGGTATAGGCGCGCTGATTGCCGCCGCGCGGACGGCCGACACGATGGCACAGCCCCGCCGGGGGCTGGCCTTCCAGTTGGGGCCAGGCTTCGGAGGCAAAGACACGGACAATCTCGGCCTCGTCCGGCAGCGGGAAAAAGAGCGTTTGAATAAAGCCGAGACCCACTTCCCCGCTATCGGCAATCAGCTCAAGCGCGGCTACATTGGCGTCGTCGGCACGCACCTGGCTATCGCCGATGACGCGGTCACGCGCGAACTGGAAACGGGTAATCCGGAATTCTGTTATGCGCATGCCAAGACTCTAATCGACTAAATCGTTCATCTGATCTATCAGATGGCGGCGTTAATAGACCAACGGGTGGGAGACGGCAAGTGGCCGCAGGACAAATCGTGGCTGGACCGCATGCCGGGAGTGGCCGTCTGAGCGACGTCGCCTATACGCGCATCCTGGAATTGCTGTTCGAGCGGCGCGTGCCGGCGGGGGCTTTCGTGTCGCAGAACGACCTCGTCGCCTTGCTCGGCATACCTGTTGCACCACTTCGCGATGCGCTGAAAATCCTGGAAACCGAAGGGGTGCTAACCATCCATCCACGGTCAGGCATCCAGTTCGTCAAGCCAGGGCTCGAATTGACCAGGTCGACCTATCAGTTCCGCAGCATCATCGAGCGCGCTGCCGTGGCGGTCTATGCCGAGACGGCGGAAGACAGCGAACTCGTCGAAATCGAACGACAGCACCTGGCGCTCATTGCCGCCATCGAGGCGGACGGGCTGACCGAGCTGAATAGGGAAGAGCTGGAAAGGCTGGAGCTGGTGCTGCACAACGCCATCATCGCCGCGCTCAACAACCCGCTGATCGAAACCAGCTACAAGCGCATGCACAACTATCTGCGGCTGGTCCGCCTCGACCGCAAGCTGACCGTGCCGCTGGCCCAGCGCTCGTTGCGCGAGCACATGCAGATCATCCTGGCCTGCAAGGCCCGCGATCCCGAAGCTGCCGCATCGGCTCTGCAAGCCCACTTCACGGCTGCCCTGCAGCGCCACATGGGCATGTATTGATCCGGTAGCCCGCGCTCAGTCAGGAAGCCCCTGCCAGCTCTCTTAGCGCCATGCGCTTATAGGCTTTGACAAGGCGATCCCCTTCGGCGCGATCGACGGAAACCGCCAATCGCATCGTCGCCTCACCGAGCTGCCAGATGAGAAATGCGGTCGAAGCCAGTTCTGCCGGGTCCGCATCGGGGCGTAGGCGATGCCAAACTCGCACCAATGTGTCGGCGCTGGCACGGCTGTCCGCAAGCTCAAGCTCCCGCAGGGACTTATCGGCCTGGGTGCCCGACCATATGTCGCGCATCACCGGCTCGGCCAGGTAAATGGCATAGTAGGTATCGACAAGCTCGGCGAAGGCCGCGAACAAAGCCGGCTCGTCCGGCACTTCGGCGAGCGCAGCATCGATGCAGGCCCGGCTTTCGGCCGTGAAGCGCTCGGCCAGGGCCCGGATGAGCGCGCTCTTGTCGGGGAAGAACTGATAGAGCGATCCGATCGACACGCCGGCACGCTCGGCAACCTCCCCCATTTTCATCGCGTCGCTGCCCCGTTGGGCGATCAAGCCGCTGGCAGCCGCCAGCATCCGCTCGACACGCTCACGGCTGCGCTGCTGCGTGGGCTCCTTGCGGGCCACCGACACGTTCGATCCGGGCATCGCCATTATGAGCCATCCTCACATTTTACTTGACTGAAATAATATGAGGTTTTATCACATTATTCAACGTGAATATTCCTCATATTTTGTGAGATGAACGCTCTTTCAACCCCAACGATAAATGGAGAAAACCATGTATGAAAAACTCATCCCCGCACTCGTCCTCCTGACGCTGCTCGGCAGCGGGCTGATGGCCGGCATGTTCTTCGCCTATTCCAATTCGGTCATGCCCGCGCTGGCGAAGATGCCCGGCCTGCAAGGCATGACCGCGTTCAACCACGTCAATGTGGTCATCTACAACCCGCTCTTCATGACGATCTTCATGGGCACGACGGTGCTTGCACTGCTCCTGGCCATCGCCGCCTGGCTGGGCTGGACGGCTCAGCCGACCTGGATCCTGATCGGCGCAGCGCTTTACCTCGTCGGCAATTTCGCCGTCACCGTGGGGGTCAACGTGCCGATGAACGACGCCTTGGCCGCTGCGGACCCCGATGCGCCAAACAGTGCCGCCCTGTGGGCAGCTTTTCTCGACCGCTGGGTCTTGTGGAACCACGTGCGGGCGCTGGCTTGCACGGGAGCCTTGGCAGCTTTCGCGATGGCGATGAAATAGTCGCGCGGCCCGGGCGTCCGCACCTGGCCTTGCTATCACCGCCCGGCCATGGACGCCCATGGAGAAGGTGGGCAACCCAAAGAATAAAGTCCCCCCTTGTAAATGACCGACTAAACAGTCATCTATAAATCTCAATTCGGCACGACAGAGTTCATGGCCAGACCCTTAAGCGAGGAAAAGCGAAGCGCCATCCTGATGGCGACCACGGAACTGGTGGCCGAACAGGGGACGGGCGCCGCCACGGCGGAGATCGCCAGGCGCGCCGGGGTGCCCAACGGCTCGCTCTTTACCTATTTCGACAGCAAGGCGGCTTTGCTCAATGCCACCTATCTGGAGCTCAAGAGCGAGCTGACCGAAACCATCCTCGCCGGCATGCCCGAAGGCAAGGACACCAAGCAACAGCTTCGGCACATTTGGACGAACTGGGCCCACTGGGGTGTCAAACATCCGCCGAAGCGCAAGGCCTTGGCGCAGCTTATCGTTTCGGACCTCGTGACCCCGACCACGCGCGCGGCGGGCGCTACGATTGCCGCTCCTGTCACCGACCTGGTGACGCGCGTAGCCGCTGGCGGCGTTCTGCGCACTGCTCCCCGCCCCTATGTCGGGGCGTTGGTCGAGTCCATGGCGGCAACGACCATGGATTTCATGATCAGCGATCCGGCCCAGGCGGACAGCCTCTGCGATACCGGGTTCGAGACGTTGTGGCGCATGCTCGCTTGAGCATTTGATTTTTAAATGACCGTCTAGACAGACGTGTAAAGGAGAATGATATGTCCAAAGTTTGGTTGATAACGGGAAGTGGCTCGGGCCTTGGCCGATCCATAGCGGAAGCTGCACTTGCCGCGGGGGATCGGGTTGTCGCGACCGCGCGCAACCTTGCCCAACTCGATGACCTGCTGGCCAATTATGGTGAGCGGGTTCGTGCCGCCCGGCTCGATGTGACCAATGAAGAAGAGGGCAAGGCGGCTGTCGACTTGGCCCTCGCCGCTTTCGGCCGGCTCGATGTTCTGGTCAACAATGCCGGCTATGGCGATACGCAGCCGTTCGAACAGGCCCCGTCGGAGGATTTCCGCCGCCTGGTGGAGACCTGCTTCTTTGGTGTGGTCAATCTCACACGCGCCGCCCTGCCCGTGATGCGCGGGCAGCGCAGTGGCCATATCATTCAGATCTCGTCGGTGGGCGGACGCATCGCGGTGGCCGGCAATGCTGCCTACCACGCCTCGAAATGGGCGGTGGGCGGCTTCACCGAAGCGCTGGCGCTGGAAGTGGCGCCGTTCGGGGTTAAGGTGACGGCGCTGGAGCCGGGCGGGATGCGCACCAATTGGGGCCAGCGCGCTTTCGGCAACCGGCCGGCGATGCTGCCCGACTATGACGCATCAGTGGGCGTGATCATGCGGATGTTCGAGGCTTATTGGGGCAAAGAAGCCGGCGATCCCGACAAGGTCGCCCAGGTTATTCTGGAGGTTGCAAATGCCAAAATCCTGCCGCCGCACATTCTACTTGGCGGCGACGCCCTGGACATGGCCCGTCGGGCCAGCGACGCAAGGGCTGCGGCGGCCAATCGTTGGGAAGCCGTTAGCCGGTGGACCGACATGAATTCGGAAGGACCGCTTCCCCCTTTGCCGACGGAATAGAACGGTAGTCATCGCCATGCGAGCGACGTGTTCGAGGCCATAAATAGATAAGTCGAGCGCGCCGGTCACCGCCGCCGAGGTCTGGCAGATGATCCAAACCTACCCGCACCCAGAAGCCTGACCCGGTTGACGCCATATAGCCAACCGGGCCAGCGCAGCGATCAGCCGGCCTGCTTCAGCGACACGGCCGTCGTCAGATCATCGACGATTGCCTTGATGTCGCTGCGCGCTGCGGCAAGCGCTGTTGCCCGAATTTCAGCGCCCATGTCCGTTCCGTCGGCGCAGGCGAACCGCACGTCCGTTATTCCGTAGAAGCCAAACATTTGCCGCAGGAACAGACGCTCCTGCGGCTGCTCGTCGGTAATAGCGTGCTCGCCCTGGTAAATCCCGCCTCTTACCGAAACCACGATCACGGTCTTATCGCCCGCCAGGCCGACAGGCCCCTGGTCGGTGTAGACGAACAGCTTCTTCTTCTGGGTTATCCGGTCGATCCAGGTCTTCAGCTGCGTCGGGATAAAGAAATTATACAGCGGAGCGCCGATCAATACGATGTCCGCCGCCAGGAACTGATCGACGTAACGCCCGGAGATGGCCATGTCCTCCACTTCCGAGCGCTCATAGGGCCGATCCTCGTAAAATTTCAGGCCGAGGGAGTCGTGGGTAAAATGCTTCGATATGTCTTGCGTAACATCGAGATATTCGACTTCGAGATCGGGCAATACGCCAACGAGTTGGGCGACAGCCTCTCGGGTGAGCGATCGTGAAACCGATTTGTCGCGCTTGATGCTTGAGTCAATGTGGAGAAGGCGCAATTTATAAAAACCTTGCTGGATATCGCCAACCACCGGTCAGGGATTGAGCGGCACTTGAGTTTTGCTGGTGAAGACTTTCGCGAACACCGGCTCCCGTCGAAGCCTGAGTGGTCACTAAAAGTTTGCCGGTAACTTGTGGTGACCATGGAAATGTGTCAATCAGGCACGCCCCGGTGAGCGGGTTCCCTGGAGGTGACCAAATGGCTGATACTTCGTCCGACACTCCCGTAGCGGCCACGCTGCTTGGCGGGCTGACCGGTTCTCAAAATTGCCGGGCGCGCGAAGTCATCGATTTCGTCGCGGATAAGTGGTCGCTCGGTGTCATCGATACGCTGGAGGCAGGACCGAAGAGGTTCAGCGAACTCCGGCGCTCGATCGAGGGCATCAGCCAGAAGATGCTCACCGTCACCCTGCGCGGCCTTGAGCGCAACGGCATCCTCACCCGAACCGTCTATGCGGTCATGCCGCCCAACGTCACCTACGAGCTGACCGATATGGGGCGTGCGCTGCTCAAGGCGACACGCCCTCTGGTCCGATGGAGCGTGCAGAACATCCCGGCGATCGATGCGTCGCGCGCCGCGTTCGACACGAAGGCGGAACGTTCCGAATAATTGCCGGTGGGTCGCCCTGCGAAACGGAGACCTGCCAATCAATCCAGGGGCTGAGCTTCTTTTCGCTCTCGCCAGGCGGCCTGCCCGACCAGCCGGGCCATTTCTGCGCGGTACACATCTTCAGACGTGGACCAGCGCAGACGCGTGTAGACCTCGAGATCGGGGCCGACCGGATAGCGCAGCCGGCTGGAGCCGTCAGTTGCGGCTTGATAGACGGCATCGACAACAGCTTGCTCGTCTGTGGCGGCGAAGGGATAGTCCATCATCGCGCCGAGGGCGTGGTCGAAATAGGCCTTGTACTCTTCGGGCACCGTGACATTCCCGGAGGCGGCCATGCCGCTGCCGGTGAAGTTGGTGTTGCGCATGGCGCCCGGCTCAATGAGCTTGATCGCGATATTCTGCGATTCCAACTCATACGAGAGCGATTCCGATAGCCCTTCGAGCGCGTGTTTTGAAGCAACGTAGAGCGACAGCAGCGGTGTCGCCATAATGCCCACGCCCGAACTGATATTGACGATGGTGCCACCGCCGCCCTGGCGCAGATACGGCACGCTCGCCTGGATCACATTCATCGCGCCAAAGACATTGGTGTCGAAGATATTGCGGATAACCTCCGGTGGCGTCGCCTCGAAGATCGACAGAATGGTGACGCCGGCATTGTTGACGACAGCATCGAGTCTGCCGAAACGCCGCACACCAGCTTCCACCGCGTTCTTTGTGCTGGCCGTGTCGGTTACATCGAGAGCCTCGATATGGATGCGATCGGGGTATTGCTCGGCCACGGCCGGGTCCGGCTGGCGCATCGTTGCGATGACATTCCAGCCCTGGGCCGCGAAATGCCCGACAGCCAATCGGCCCAAGCCCGAGGAACTGCCGGTGATGAGGATCGTTTTGGTCATCTGTCTGTCTCCTTTTTGAGGCAAGAGAACTAGACTGGCGAGACGATCTATACCATAATGCAATCTCCATTATTCATTACGGATCGTCTCATATGGATGCTTTATCCGACATCATTCGGCTGGTCCGGCCCCAGACAGTACTGCTGGGCAGCATGACGGCATCCGGGCGCTGGGGTGTGCGCATGCCGCCGCAAAGCGGACCGGTTTTCTACTTCGTCACCGAAGGCCGGTGCTGGTTCCAGATGCAACAGCACGCTCCCTTCGAGTTGCAGCAGGGTGATTACCTGCTGTCGTCCCAGCCGGAGGGAGATGCCTTTCTCAGCGAACCTGGGGCTGCGATCGCACTGTCCGACGAGGCGTTCAAGGCCAGCCATAGCGTGGATGGCGAGATGCGGATCGGTGAGCTGGGGCCTGATGTGACCTCTATCACGGGCGGGCTCATCCTCATTGAGCCCGCCAATGCCGCTCTGCTGTTCAAACTCCTGCCGCGCTTCGTGCATGTGCGCGCAGGCGATGCTGCGAGCGCCCGGCTCGGCGCGCTCATGACGATCATCAATGAGGAAGTCCGCGACACCCATCCAGGGCGCGATGCCATGCTGCCGCGGCTGGTCGAAGTGCTGCTCATCGAGACCCTGCGCCGCAGGGGCGAGCCGCAGCCGGTCGGTTCGGGCATCCTGCGGGCGCTCGCCAATCCGCAACTGGCACAGGCCCTGGCGCAGATCCATGCCGATGTCGGCCGGGGCTGGACGGTGGATGAACTGGCGCGCCATGCCGGCATGTCGCGCTCGATGTTCGCGCGGCGCTTTACCGAAGTGGTCGGCGCGGCGCCGGTCGAGTATTTACTGGCCTGGCGGATGGCACTGGCCAAGGATGCCCTGGTTCATGGCCGGGGCACGCTGGAGGACATTGCCGCCGCCATTGGCTACAAGTCTGCCAGCGCCTTCAGCACCACGTTCAGCCACAAGGTGGGCTGCCCGCCCAGCGATTATCCCGCGCGGCTCAGTGAGGGGTCAGTTAGCTGAACCGGCTTAGAATTTCACCTTAAACCCGACATTGCCCTTGAGGGCATAGCTGTCACCAAAATTGGCAAGGCTGGTGTTCATCGAGACCTCGCCATGGAGCGAATATTTATCGTCACCCCAGTTGTAGGACCCACCAATTCCAATGCCACCCCAGAACGGATCGTTCTCATTGGTGAGCTTGGTGCCCGCCACATCGGTTTGAGCGCCATCCAGGGCATCGTAGTAGAGATTGGCGATGCCGTAAGCATGAGCCCGGCTGGTCTGTCCGGCTTCGTCCTGCCACTCGTTCTGGTAGTCGAGTGACAGGCCCAGCCGGCCCTTGAGACTGGCAGCGTGATCGAGGGACACCAAGGCCCCGAACACGTCGCTGAAGGTGTCGATTTTTACCGCCGAATAGGCCAATTGCGCCTGCGGCGTGATCGACCAGTTCGGCCCCAGGGCAATCTCCTGCCCCGCTTCCAGGCTCAGCCCATAGCCGAAGCCATCATTGCCATCGGCAAGAGTTAGCCCGGCGGAGCTGGAGGACAGCTCGCTGTCATACCAGGTGACCTCGGCCTGGCCGTCGAGATAAAAGCCGGTGCTGCCGTACCAGGTCAGCGTAGCGCCCAGGCCATGGCCGGTGCTGGTGATCGCGCCATCGCCGAACAATGACGCGATATCGGCCGAGACCGTTCCATATCGCGCCGATAGACCGCCGATCAGGCTGCCGGCCTCGTTTTCATAGAACGGCGTGTCGGCACCGGCCTGCAGCTTCCAGATATCCAGATCATAGTGGGCGCCGCTGGTCGACGTTTTGGGATCGAATGAGCCATGCGTTGCTTCGATGCGACCCCAGATACCGGCAGTGCTTGCCCATGACCTGTCGCCAACGCGTTGCCGTAGCGTATCCAGCGCGTTGAAGCCCTGCAGCACATTGCCATAGGCTTCATAGACCGGCACCCCGGGCTGGAACAGCGGAGCAAGCGGACTGTTCAGAGTGGACCGCAAATACCAGTCGCCATCCCCCGGTGTGCTCACCCCGTTGCGGTAAAGCCGGTAGGCATAGGCGCCGCCGACCACCGCCTGCTCCCCTTCGAACACATAGTCGCCCAGCAGGTCGAACCTGCCATTGGAGACGCCGTCGATATCGACGATCTTGATACCCTCCGCCGTTGGCGCGCCGGTGCCGCCGATATTGATGACCTTGATGCCGGTCGCGCCCGAGCTATTGCCGGTGATCATGAGGCGGTCGGAAGGCGAAGTGTCCCCGCCCAGTCTGGGCCTCGATTTCGAGCCAGCCACCACGACCGGCATAGTCGCCTGCAATGGTCAGCGTACCGATGGAATTGCCGGGGGCGATGATACCGTTGCTGAAATTCTCTGTCGCCCCGACCTGGCCGACACCCTGCAACCGCCCGCCATGCACCGCCATCATGCCGCCCAATATGCCGTTGACCGACAGGGTGCCTGCCAGCACCTGCGAGGTCCCGGTCAAGCCGGAATTGGCGCCGGTGAGCGTCAGGGTTCCGGTGCCGGTCTTGACCAGCGACCCACCGGACAGGGAGATGGAGGTGCCGAAATAGGCCTGTAAATTGGCTGACATGCCATCGGTGACGATGCCGGAAATCGTATCATTCCGATTCAATGCGCCCAGGGTGAGCGTGCTGCTACCGAGATAGATGTCGCCCGCGCCCGTTAGCGAGCCGATCGCAACCGAGCCCGTAGATGTTCCCGTTAAGCTAACATCGACGATCCCATTAGCGGTGTTAATGAGAGTGGCGCTATCCGCCGCCGCCTCATGATCGAAGACGAGCACTCCGCCACTGTTAACCGTGATATGGCTGGAGCCGGCATCAGCGGTATCGATGAATGCGAGCATCCCGCCATCGTTCACGGCAAAAGTCGCGTTGGCGGCGGTGCTTGTCTCATGAAAGCCGATAAAGCCGGCGTTCGACACGGAGAATGTTCCGCCTCCTGCGCTGGAGGCGCCATAGAGATCGAGCACTGCATCGTCATATGCGCTGAGGCCCTGTCCGGTCACCGTAACTGTCGTGCTGCCGGTATCGACATCGACCAGTCGCTGCGTACCGCCGGTCAGCGCCAGCGCACCCGTTCCCAGGATAGAGCCTGAAAATACGCCGTCGACTGCGGGAGCGGTTCCCTCGGTTATGGTGAGTGTCTGCGTGCCGAGGTCGATCACGCCGGCGCCGGACAGCGTCTTGATCGATGCGCCGGGCCGGTCGAGGAGAGCTGTGCCGCTATCGATGAGTACACCGGTCGAGGCATCGGGGGTCGAGCCGGGAGCCCAGTTGCCCGGGTCAAACCAATCGGAACTATTGGCACCCGTCCAAACAGCCTGCGCAAAGGCTGCTGGCGTCACCAATGTTATTGCCGAAAAAGCCAGAACGAACACATGCTGCTGCATCTGGGTTTCTACCTTCGTAGATTATCTTTATTTATTTCCATGAAATCGCTCTTTGCTACCAACCCGACGCTATGCTCACCGCAAGCCAGACCAGAGCCGCCATCATGATCACGAGAGCCCAGGAGAGGAGGATCGCTACAAGCAGCACCACGCCTCGCCTTCGCCACCACGGCTGCGAAAGCGGTCGATCCGCGAGATAGGCCCTCGGCTCAAGGGCCGAAATATCAGGCATCGAGTTCAGGCTTCGCTTCAGATTTTTGCGCATTCGGGGTGCCCGCCCCTAGCGCTTGGGCTTGCCGGCCAGCATGAAGGTTGCGCCTTGATTGTCCTCGACCTTGGCGAGGGGCCCGAACATGGTGGGGTAGGACGCAAGCACGATGGTGCCGCCGAGCGTGACGAGCCGTTTGAGCGCCTTGTCGATGTCCAGGGTCGCGAAAACCGGGATCCAATGGGGCGTTTCGGTGCGCCCGCGCGGGTCAAGCTCGCCGATACTGGCCACGGCGTTCTCCCCGTAGGGTCCCACCTGCTCTCCATTGGCTGAGAACATGGTGTAGCCGGGGCGGGCGTGGGACGGGTCGCCGAAATGCCAGGGGAAAGGTTCGGCAAACCGGATATTGCCGAACACGTCGTGGTAAAATGCCTTGTTCTCCTGGGGAGACGCGGTGAAATTCTCGCTCCACATGATCGTGCCATCTTCTTCCCAGGCGCCCATGCGGCGGGACTCGACCGCCTGCCACAGGCCGAACACGGCGCCGCCGACATCCTGCGCCAGGGCCGAGCGGCCGCGAGCGGCAGGTTTCGCGCTGGTTGGCGACGCCAGGATTTTGCCACCCGCCCCGATGATCTTGATCACTGTCACAGCGATATTGTCGGTCGCCAGATAGGTGATCCAGCTGGGCGCTCCCTGCATGAGACGATCGGCGGCCCGCAAACCCGCGACCTCCAGGCCGTTCTTGGTGGCGAGCAGAGCATTATCGCCATCCGAAGGTGTCGCCTCGATCTCCCAGCCGAACAGGCCACGATAGAATTCCCGGGCTGCAATCGCATCGGGAGCATCAAGGACGATCCAGTTCGGCGTGCCATTGGGTTGATCGTGGTGGCGGGCGGGCATCGTTAATCTCCAGCATTAAACGGGGCATCATCTGCTCCGTAGTTTGCTGGGAAACCGCAGGCCTCGTCTCACCATATCCTGCACATTGATTGGCCATTCCGCGCAGCCTGCTTCCCGTTAGCGCGCACAGATTCTCGATGCTTTCTTATTATTAAGCACAGCCATGGATTTGTTCGCCCGCCAGTGGCAGTCTCGATTAAATATGGCCACGCCGTTCCGGCGGAGGAATTCTGTCTCGCCCCTGCCACCCAGGTAAGGCTTCATGACTGTATTGCCCCCGACCAATCATGAACTGAATACGCTCGACGAGCTGGACGCATTCATGCGCGCCGGCGGCGGTGGCCTGGATCATGTGCCGGGACCCAATTTTCAGGCCCGGCTCCAGTATTGGGGACTCCCGCGATTCGAGATCAACCGCTTCCTCGCCACGCCCCATGCCGGCCATTGGGGACCGCCAGAGCGCTCCACGGTCAATGAGGCGACAGTGTGCATCGTCAGCTATACACGCGGCAAAGCCATTACCGCGCCAATCAAGGGTGACCCCTATGGTCACCAGGTTGGCGACCTGGAGATTGCCGGCCACGATGCGGCACAGAGATTTGAGTTTCTGGGCGACGACACTGGAATGACCGGCATCACCGCGATTTACCTTCCCTTCGACGATCTGCGGGCTTTAGGAGCCCCCATTGAGGCAAATCGTCTTGGCCTATTGTCGCCCTCGCCACTGAACGCAGTGGTTTCCAGCTATATGCGGGCCTTTGGCTCTCCGGAGAGCCAATTTATCGATCCTGACATGCTGACGCGCAATTTCACCGAACTGGTCGGCCTGCTGCTGCGCGGCACCTTGTCGGCCGGTGTCGCGGACGCGCCGGGCGTGCTTTACAGCCATTATACCCGCGCCCTGCAATTGATGGCGGCGCGCTGCCTCGATCCGGGCCTCGACGCCGCCGCCATTGCCAAGGGTTTGCGGATCAGCGAACGCACCCTGTTCAAGGCGTTTTCCGCCCAGAACCGAAAGTTTCATCAATCCCTGCTCGATATCCGGCTGCAACGCGCCGCCGCGCGTCTTGCCACCCGCTTGCCGGGCGAAAAGATCGCCACCATCGCCTTCGATTGCGGCTTTGAGAGCCTGACGACCTTCAACCGAACCTTCAAAGCCAAATTCGATGTCAGTCCGGGCGATTTTGAAAATTGATGGGATGAGCTAGGCTGACGGGGTTGGGACTGTGGGTCAAGGCGAGGATCGAGCGCTCGAAACACCCCCTCCCTGCCTCCCCCATCAAGGGGGAGGTGTCTGCCGGTGGGTGAGGCACAATCGAGTTCCAAGAGTGGAGAGGCACCTCCCCCTTGATGGGGGAGGTTGGGAGGGGGTGACTCCCACGCTCGATCATGACGTTGAACCACGGTCCCCAGCACCCACCAGGCTGGCTGCCGGAACATCATCGATAATACCAGTGCCATTCCAGTGAAAAAAATGCCAGACAAGGCAGAGGCGCCATTTGTGCGCTGGCGGCTGTTTCGACGGGAGAGGCGGTATGGAGCATGATGGCCTGTTGGCCCACCTGAAATCCAAGCTGGAGGAGGCGGGTGTCGGCGTGCCCCTCTACAAGGGGCTGAAATCAGCCATAGAGGGCGTCATTCTCAGCAATGGCCTCAAGCCGGGCTCGGTCCTGCCGGGCGAGCGGGTGCTGTCGGAAGGACTGTCGGTGTCACGCGTCACGGTTCGCAAGTCGATCGAGGCGCTGGTGGAGGAAGGCCTGCTGCACCGGCGCCAGGGTTCGAGGACCGAGGTGGGATCACGTGTCGAAAAATCCCTGTCGACGTTGACGAGCTTTTCCGAGGACATGTCGGCGCGCGGGTTGGTTGCCGGAACTCATTGGCTTTCCAAGCAAATCAGCCGCCCCTCGCCCGCCGAAATGATGGCGCTGGGCATTGCGGCGGATACTCATGTGATCCGCATGCGACGCATAAGAACAGCGGACGGTATGCCCATGGCGGTGGAAACCTCGGCGGTGCCGACGCGGTTCCTGCCCTCCCCGGACCTCGTTGGGGATTCGCTTTACGAGGCACTCGAAAAGGCTGGGGCGCTGCCGCAGCGCGCCATCCAGCGCATGCGATCCCGGCCGGCGTCCCAAAGCGATGCCCTGCATCTTCAGTGTGAACCCGGAGCCCCTTTGCTGGCTGTGGAGCGGCGATGCTTTCTGGCCGACGAGCAGATCGTCGAGTTTACCGAGTCGCGCTACAAGGGTGACGTCTATGACTTCGTTTTCGAGTTGAAGCGATAATACCAGTTAGAAACTGGTTGTGTTCTGGTATGGTGACGCTATCGTGACGCTCGAATACAGGAGCGACGATTGCAGCGCGAAGTTCTCCAACACGGACTGATCGTATCGTGCCAGCCCGTTCCGGGCGGGCCAATGGACAATGCCGAAAGCGTTGTCGGTTTCGCGCTCGCCGCGCTGGCCGCGGGCGCCAGTGCGCTGCGCATTGAATCCGTCCCCTATCTGCAGGCCGTCCGTGCCGCGACCAAGGCGCCTATCGTGGGCATCGTCAAACGTGACCTCGACGATACCCCCGTGCGGATCACCCCCTGGATTTCCGATGCCGAAGCGCTGGCGGATGCCGGGGCCGATATCGTCGCCTTCGACGCCACCAACCGCGTCCGTCCGGCCAGCCTCGTCGAACTCGTTGCGGCGGTGAAGGCCAAGGGTAAATTGACTATGGCCGACTGCTCCTCGCTTGAGGATGCACGGGCGGCACTTGCGGCTGGGGTCGATTTTGTCGGCACGACGCTGTCGGGCTATGTCGGAGGTCCCGAGCCGGTCGAGCCCGATGTCGGGCTGATCTCGGCCATGCGCGCGCTCACGCCCTATGTCATTGCCGAAGGGCGCATTCGCACCACCGATCAGGCGGCAGAGGCGGTACGGGCGGGCGCCTATTCGGTGGTCGTGGGCTCCGCGATCACCCGCACCGAACACATCACGTCCTGGTTCAAGGACGCAGTGGCCGACGCCTTTGCGGCGCGCGCCAAGGCATCCTCCGGCGTCCTCGCCATCGATATCGGTGGCACGAAAATCCTGGCGGCGCTGGTGACGGATGGCAAGGTCAGCCGGGAAATCCAGGTTCCGACGGCGCGAGACCAGGGGCCGGATGCCTGGATTGCCGCGGTGGCCGAGAGCGTGAAGGACTGGCAGGGCGCTTATGAGCGCGTTGCGGTTGCGGTGACCGGTGTCGTCAATAACGGATTGTGGTCGGCGCTCAATCCCGCGACGCTGGGCATTCCGCAGGATTATCCCCTGGTGGAAAAACTTGCCGCCAGCTTCGGCGTGCCGGTTTTTGCCGCCAATGACGCGCAGGCCGCGGCCTGGGGCGAACACAGATTTGGAGCAGGTGAAGGCGACGACGTCGTGTTCCTCACCATTTCCACCGGGATTGGCGGCGGTGTCGTCATCAATGGCAAGCCGCTGCTCGGGCTGGCCGGCCATTTTGGGCTTATCCGCAGTCCCTCGCAGGGCACGGCACCCATCGAGGACGAGATTTCCGGCCGCTGGATCGCCGCCCAGGCACGCGATACGGGCCGGAACATCGAGGCGCCAGAGGTTTTTGACGCCTGCCGTGCGGGCGAAGGCTGGGCCATCGACATCGTCTCGGCATCGGCGCGCAAGGTGGCGCTGCTGTGCCAGGATATCCAGCTCATGTTCGATCCGGCGCGGATCGTCATCGGCGGCGGCATCGGGCTTGCTGAGGGATATCTCGATGCCATCCGCGAACAGGTTTTGCCGGTGCAGCCACGGCTGCGGCCAATTTTGGTGGCGGCAAAACTGGGCAGCCATGCCGGCGTGATCGGCGTGGCCGACCTGGCCTCGACCTAACCACAATACGATGCCGCCGGAGGGGTTCGGCGGCATGCAGCCAGACGAAAGCTCTAGAGCGAAAAGGAAGGGACTCCATGCTCAAATTCTCCAGAATCACCCTATCGGCCGCCGCCTTGTTTGCCGCCGCACTGGCCCTGCCGACCACCGCGCAGGCCGCTGTCACCGTGCTGGGTTGGCCGGGCGGCGCCGAAGAAACGGCGCTTCGCGCCGCAGTGGAAGCCTATAACGGACAGGAAAGCGTTTCCGCCGATGACAAGGTGGACCTGCTGTTCTTCAACCGCGACGGTTTTTACGACAAGCTGCAGGCCGATCTGGCCGCCGGCTCGGACGCCTTCGACATCAACCTGATCGCCACCTATTCGATCGGCCGCTATGCGCCCTATATGGAGCCTGTCGATCTGGGACCACAGGCCGCCGCCACCTATGGCGATGCAGTGCTCAAGACCATGCAGTACGAAGGCAAGCAATATGGCGTGCCGACGGATCTGTCCCTGCACTTCATGTATTATCGCAAGGACCTGATGGACGCCCTGCTGGCCGACGAAGCCGCCAAGGCCAAGTTCGCCGAAATCAGCCAGAAATATCTCGGCAAGGCGCTTGAGCCCAAGGATCCCGACAGCTGGACCTGGGACGATTGGGCCGCCACGGCGCTGTATTTCACCCAGGCCATCAATCCCGATAGCCCGGTGCGCTATGGCACCGTGCTGCAGCTCAAGAACCTGCTGTTCAACATGATGGTGTTCCAGTCCCTGCCGCGCTCCTATGGCGGCGACTGGATGGATGCCGATGGCAATATCACGGTGGATTCCGACGCCTACCGGACGGGCCTGGAACTCTACAAGACGCTCTATGACGCGGGCGCATCGCCCAAGGATTCGCTGAGCTACGAATATCCTGAAACCAACGCCGCTTTCGGTGCCGGCCAGGCAGCCACGGCGCTGCAGTGGAATGGCGCAGCGGGTGAGCTCACCAATCCCGAGACCGCGCCGGCTGTGGCCGATAGCGTGGCAATGGTGGCTCCGCCTGCCGGCCCCGAGGGACGGGCCGACCATATTCATGGCCTGGGCCTTGGCATCAATAAGAATGCCAAGAACAAGGAAGGCGCCGTCAAGTTCCTGCAGTGGCTGTCAACCGAGGATGCGGCGCTGCTCTATGCTCGCAGCGGTGGCTCGCCTGCCCTTTCGCCCGAAGTGGTGGCCAAGGTTGCGGAGGAGCGTCCTGACCTGGTCAAGCTGGGTGAATATGCCGGTGCCTATGGCTATGTGATGACCGGCGGCACTTCGGCGAACGCGCTGTCGGTCTATGAATTGCAGGCCAAGGAATTCACCGGCTACTGGTCCGGCCTCACCTCGCTCGACGACGCGCTGGCCAATACCAAGGCCGGCATGGAAGAACTCCTGAAGTAGTCACTTTATCCCGGCGTGGGCGGGCACAGGTCCGCCCACGCTTTTTGCTGGCGCAGAGATTTCATGGATATTGCCCGTCGCCCCGAGTGGAAAATCCTGACAGCGCCCCTGGTGGGGTTCTTGCTGCTGTTCCTTGGCTTTCCCGCCGCGGTCAACATCGTCTATTCGCTGTCCCAGGTGACCTTCGAGACGCTGCGCAACCCGCAATTGTCGGGCCTGGGCAATTATGGCGAAGTGCTGGCCGATGCCGAATTCTGGCGGGCAAGCTGGTTCTCGCTGCGCTTCGGCATCATAACGGCACTGGCCGAATGCGTGCTCGGGCTGGGGCTGGCGATCTTTCTGGCACCGTTGATCGAGAAGCGCTCCGGCCTCATGGCGCCGCTGATGCTGCCGCTGATGGTGGCGCCGGCGATGATCGGGCTGATGTATCGGCTGGTACTGCACGAATTCGTCGGGCCGGTTCCCTATTATCTCTATCAGTGGTTCGGCAACAGCCCCGCCTTCCTTGATGTGGGCAATGCCTTCTGGACGCTGACGGTGGTGGAAACGCTGCAATGGACGCCGTTCGCGTTCCTGCTGTTTTACATGGCTTATCAGGCCATTTCTCCAGAAATCCGGCAAGCTGGCTCCATCGATGGCGCCACACCGCTGCAGGTATTGCGGTTTATCGATCTGCCGCTGATGGCGCCAACCATCGTCATCGCCTTTTTCGTGCGGTTCATCGACGGTTTTCGGGTGTTCGACAACGTCTATACCCTGACCGGCAGCGGCGCCGGCGGATCGACCACGTCGCTGTCGATCTACATCTACCAGGCGTTCTTCAAGGAAGGGGCGATCGGCAAGGCCGTGGCGGCATCGGTGATCTTGTTCATCGCCTCATTCGCGCTGCTCTATGGCCTCAACCGGCTCGCGGCGCGCAGGAAGGGGTGAAGAAAATGATCAATATTTTGCGCTGGATCGTTTTTGCCATTGCCGCGCTGGCGATGAATTTCCCCATCATCGTGACGCTGGTGACCTCGTTCAAGAGTCCGCGGGAGCTGTCCATCAATCCCGGTTTCTGGATCAGCCAGCCGACGCTCGACAATTATGCCAAGGTGCTGGAAGTCACCGACCGCCTCAATATTTTCGCCTATTTCTGGAATAGCCTGGCCGCTTCGCTGATCGGAACGACGCTGGCAATCCTGCTCGCATTTCCCGCCGCCTATGCCGTGGCGCGGGGCGGGTTCGGGCGTAAGATGCTGATGCCGGCCATCGTCAATCTGCGGGCCGTGCCGCTGATCATCTTCGCCATTCCGCTCTATATGATGTTCCAGTGGCTGGGGCTGCTGGATACCCAGATCGGGCTGGGGCTCATTCTGACCATCGTCAACCTGCCGCTGGCGCTGGTGATCCTGGTCAATGCCATTTCCGATCTGCCCCTGGAGCTGGACGAGGCGGCAAAGATCGATGGGGCCAATACGTTCCAGATCATGATGAGCATCATCCGCCCCGTGGTCCGTCCGGCTTTGGTCACCACCTTCATCTTCGGCTTCATCACCGCCTGGAATGAATTTCTGTTCGGGCTGATGCTCACCACCAACAAGGCCGTGCCGATGACGGTGGGAGCCTCGTTCTTCTTTGCCGCCAGCGGCGGCGGCATCCAATGGGGCATGGCCTCGGCGGTCATGATCCTGGGCGCGCTGCCGCCGATGCTGCTGGGCCTCATCATGTACAAGCAGATTTCCGGCTCGATGACGGCGGGCGCGGTCAAGGGTTAGCGACCGATACCGGCCTTCTGACGCAAAATCGAGACACAGTGACATTCAGCCGCGTGGGGTTGAATTTTTCGTCAGATCGCGCATTCTTCATGCGTGGCGCCGGGCCCCTCTGGCGAGAACAGTTGTTCTCGTGATGTCGGAGCCACTCCAATGTTTCATGGAGATGGTCCGGCGATGGAATCGCTTCTTGCCGCCCTTTCGGGCGATTTTCTGGGTACTCCCGTTTATTTCTGGATCGCGTTCGTTGCGGTCGTTGTCGCGCTCCTCGTGTTCGACCTTGGCATTCTGCACAAGGATGAAGAGGAGATTTCGGCGCGCCAAAGCCTGACGCTTTACGGCTTTTACGTGCTCATTGCCGTCGCGTTCGGTGGCTGGGTCTGGTGGCAGCGCGGCTCTGAAGCGGGGCTCGAATTCTTCACCGGCTATTTGATCGAACAGAGCCTGGCGATGGACAATATGTTCGTCATCGCCACCATTTTCGGCTTCCTCGCCATCCCTCGCATCTACCAGCACCGCGTGCTGTTCTGGGGGATTTTAGGCGTCATCGTCTTCCGCGCCGTGCTGATCGGGCTGGGTGCGGCGCTGGTTTATCAGTTCAACTGGGTGCTGTTCGGCTTTGGCGCCTTCCTGGTGTTCACGGGCATTCGCATGTTCCGCCATCAGGACGAGGAACCGGATATCGAGCACAATCCGGTCTTCAGCTTCCTCACTAAGCGGTTCCGCGTCACCAAGGCGCTGCATGGCAGTGCCTTCACGGTCAAACAGCCCGACCCGAAGAGCGGCAAGATCGTCACCTGGTTGACCCCGCTCGCCGTGGCGCTGGTGATGGTGGAGACGGTGGACCTCATCTTTGCGGTGGACTCGGTGCCGGCGGTGTTCGCGGTCACGCAGGACACCTTCATCGTCTATACGTCCAATATCTTCGCCATTCTGGGCCTGCGGGCGCTCTACTTTGCGCTGGCTGCCGCGATGAACCGCTTCCGGTATCTGCAGGTTTCGCTGGCCATCATCCTGGTGCTGGTGGGCATCAAAATTTTCCTCGTGCCGCTGCATATCCATATCGACACACTGCTGTCGCTGCTGGTGACACTGGCAATTCTGGCGGGCGGAGTGATTTTCTCACTCTACAAGACGCGCAACGAGCCCGACACCAGCGCCGAAAAGGTTCCGCAAACCGGGCAGCTGGAGCCCTGATCTCGGGGGAAGGGCGCTGTAGCCCAGCGCCCTTCCCCGTGGGCCGTCAGCGCGTCATCGCCACCAGCAGATCGGTCTGGGTGATCAGGCCCAGAATTTTCCAGTCGCTATCGATGATGACGACGGCATGGGTTCGCCCGTCGGTCAGCGTGGGGAGCAGACGGGCGGCGGGCTCGGTCTGGCCGGCGGTGGCAGCGCCCGACAGGACATTGGCGACACGCTCGCCGGCCTGCGACAGCTCGCGCAGTCCCACGACGCCGACCAGCTTGAGGTTGTCGTCAACGACCGGGAGAGTGCGGATATTGTGGTTGAGCAGGAGGGTGCGGGCCTGGTCCAGGCTGGCATTCCGGTCGACGCTGATCACGTCGCGCGACATGATATCCCGAGCCAGAAGCGTCGCATGGGTGCGCGCCATCGCTTCCACTTCAACCCGGCGCAGCAGCGCATCGAGATCACCACGGTCGATATCGAATGTTTCGTGCAGGGCGGCGAGGGCGGCATCGACATCCTCGGGGCGAAAGCCAATGCGCTGCTGGGGCGGCAGGTCGGCGGTCTGATGGGTATTGACGGGGACCGGCGGGCGCATGTGGGGATAGGTGCGGCGGGACAGCTTATGAAAGACGATGCCCAGCAGCACCAGCAGCACCGAATTAAGCGCCACCGGCACGAAGGGATAAGCGAAGCCCGCCGCAAGCACTGTCGGACCGCCAAGGATGGAGGTCAATGCGGCGGCGCCGCCGGGCGGATGCAGGCATCGCGTCAGCGACATAACGGCGATGGCGAGTGAGACGCCGACCCCGATGGCCAGCATCGGATCGTGAATGAGCTGGGCGACGATGACGCCGACAAGGGCGGACAGCGTGTTACCGCCGATGATCGACCAAGGCTGGGCCAGAGGGCTGGTGGGCACGGCAAAAAGCAGGACTGCCGACGCGCCGACGGGAGCGACGATCATCGGCAAATTGGAGCCATGGCCGAAAATCAGCCCGCAAATCCAGCCGGTCAGGCCGATGGCGATCAGCGCGCCAAGGCAGGCAATGGAACGCTCGCGCAGCGTGGCGCCGGCAAGGATGGGATCGAATAGGTGGAAAGGCCGCCCGAAGGCGAATTTGCGAGGTGGCGGATTGGACTTGGGCATGACTACCAACAGCAGGCGGGGCACCGGAGAGGCGGCGCTGCGGGGAACGCCGCACGTTCTATAAGCCGGTTGGGGTTCAATACAACCGGGCTTTTGCATCATCCTTGGCAATCAGGGCGGAGAGGGCGGCTGAGCCGCCCTCTCCATTTCATATCATTCCGCTGGCGCGGGCGCTGCCTCTTGATCACCGGCCACGGGCGCAGCTTTGTTGCGATCGCCGAAAATCTTCATGACGAAGACGAAGAAGACCGGAACGAAGAGCACGCTGAGCACGGTTGCCGAGATCATGCCGCCCATGACGGCGGTGCCGATGGCGTTCTGGCTGGCGGCGCTGGCGCCCGTGGCAACGACCAGCGGGACCACGCCCAGCGTAAAGGCCAGCGATGTCATCAGGATGGGGCGGAACCGGAGCTTGGAAGCCTCGATCGTCGCCTGCAGCAATGGCATGCCTTGCGCCCGCAAATCCTTGGCGAACTCGATGATCAGGATGGCGTTTTTCGCCGACAGCCCGATGATCGTGATCAGCCCAACCTTGAAATAGACGTCGTTGGGCATGTCGCGCATGGTGACGGCGATGACCGCCCCCAATACGCCCAGCGGCACCACCAGCATGACCGATAGCGGGATCGACCAGCTTTCATAAAGCGCCGCCAGTAGCAGGAACACGAAGATGATGATCAGGCCGATCAGGATTGGGGCCTGCGAGCCGGACTGGATTTCTTCCAGCGACTGGCCGGTCCATTCGTAGCCGAAGCCGTTCGGCAATTGCGCGGCCAGCCGTTCCATCTCGGCAATAGCAGCGCCGGACGAATAGCCCGGTGCCGCCGCGCCGCCGATGCGAACAGCGGGATAGCCATTGTAGCCGACAACCTGGGACGAGCCCTTTTGCCACTGCGCCTCGGCGAACGCTGACAACGGCACCATGCCACCGGAGGAGTTGGCGACATTGAGCTTGAGCAGGTCATCGACCTGCATGCGCTGATCCTGATCGGCCTGCACGGTGACGCGTTGCATGCGGCCGGCATTGGGGAAGTCGTTGGCGTAGGACGATCCCAGATTTGAGGAGATCGTCGCGTTGATCGCGGCGAAGGTGACACCCAGCGTATTGGCCTTTTCGCGATCAATCAGGAGATTGACCTGTGCCGCAGCCGGCATGCCTTCGGTCCGCAAGCCGACGAGGATCGGGCTTTTCGACGCTGCCGCCATCAGCTGGTCGCTCGCCGCCAAGAGGGCAGCCTGCCCCAGGCCCGCACGATCCTGCAAGCGGAAGGTGAAGCCGCTGGAGGTGCCCAGGCCCTGGATCGATGGGGGCGAAAGCGCGAAGGATATGGCGTCCTTGAGCTGGAACAGGGCTCCATTGGCCCGGTTTGCAATGGCCTGGGCCGAGTTTTCAGGACCACGCTCGTCCCAATCCTTGAAGGTGATGAAGGCCAGCCCCGCATTGTCGCCAGCGCCCGAGAAGCTGAACCCGTTGACGACGGCGATGCTTTCCACGGACTCTTCCTGGCGGAAAATGCCTTCCACCTGATTGGTGATCTCGCGGGCACGGTTGCTGCTGGCCTCGGGAGGAGCCTGCATATCGACGATGACGAAGCCCTGGTCTTCATTGGGCAGGAAATCGGACGGCAATTGCAGGAAACCCCAGCCAAGGCCGACCAGCAATGCCAGATAGACCACCATGAAGCGGCCTGACCGCTTGATCAGCCAGCCAACGCCCGACGAATAGCTGTCGGTGGTCTTGTTGAGCCCGCGATTGAACCAGCCGAAGGGGCCCTTTTTCTCGTGATGCCCGGGCTTGACGGGCTTGAGGAAAGTGGCGCACAGAGCCGGCGTCAGCGACAAAGCCAGGAAGCCCGAGATCAGGATCGAGGCCACCATGGTGAGGCTGAACTGCTGATAGATCACCCCGACGGCGCCGGGGAAGAAGGCCATGGGCACGAACACGGCCGACAGCACCAGCGTGATGCCGATGACGGCGCCCGAAATCTGTTTCATCGCCTTGCGCGTCGCATCCTTGGGCGACAGGCCTTCATGGGCCATGATGCGCTCGACATTTTCCACCACGACGATGGCGTCATCCACCAGAATGCCGATCGCGAGCACCATGGCGAACATAGTCAACACGTTGATCGAGAACCCTGTCGCCAGCATGATGGCGCAGGTCCCCATCAGCGCCACCGGCACCACCAGGGTTGGAATGAGCGTGTAGCGGAAATTCTGCAGGAAGATGAACATCACCGCAAAGACCAGCGCCATGGCTTCGATGAGGGTGTGCAGCACCTTTTCGATCGACACTTCCACAAACGGGGAGGTGTCGTATGGAATGGTATATTTCAGCCCCGGCGGGAAGAACTGGGCCAGCTCCTCCATGCGGGCGCGAACGCCCTCGGACGTCGCCAGCGCATTGCCGGTGGGGGAGAGCTGCACCGCCATGGCGGCAGCGGGCTGCCCATCGATGCGGGTGGAGAAATTGTAGTTTTCCGCGCCCACTTCGATGCGGGCGACGTCGCGCAGCCGGACGGACGAGCCATCGGGATTGGCACGCAGCACGACCGCTCCGAATTCCTCGGGCGAGCGTAATTGGCCGCTGACCAGAACGGTCGCGGAAATCTGCTGGGAGATCGGATTGGGTTGCGCCCCGATGCGGCCGGCAGTCACCTGGGCGTTTTGCGACTGGATCGCCGCCGTCACTTCCTGGGTGGTCAGGTTCAGGCTGGCCATCTTGTCCGGATCGACCCAAACGCGCATGGCACGCTGGGAGGCGAACAGCTGGGCGCGGCCGACACCGTCGATACGGCGGATTTCACCCAGCACGTTCCGATTGAGATAATCGCCCAGCCCAACCGCATCGAGAGCTCCATCCGTCGAGATCAGCCCGACCATCATCAGAAAGCCGCTGCCGGCCTCCTGGACCTGGACGCCCTGCTGGGTGACGATCTGGGGCAGACGCGACTCCACGCGGCGAACCGCGTTCTGCACATCGGTGGCCGCCTGGCTCGAATTGGTGCCCGGATCGAAGGTGACGGTCACCGAGACCATGCCCGAGGAATCCGAGGTCGATTCGAAATATTTGGCGCCTTCGACGCCATTCATTTCCTCTTCGATCGGACGGGTGACGCTCTGGTAGATGTCTTCGGGCGAGGCGCCCGGATAGGTCGCATAGATGGAGATCTGTGGCGGGGCCACATTGGGATATTGCGCCACTGGCAGCATGGGCAGGGCGATGACGCCCGCCAGCAAGATGAAGATGGCCACGACCCATGCGAAGATGGGCCGGCCGATAAAAAACTGTGCCATGCGATACGGCCTTAAATTGCAGGGGTTTCGGTGGCGGCAGCCGCCGCCGTGACTTCGGGCGGCGTCCACTCTTCGGGGGCAACGGTGGAGCCCGGCCGGATTTTCTGTACGCCCTCGACCACCACGCGGTCCCCGCTATTGAGGCCCTGTTCGACAACCGAACGCGAACCGATGGTGCGGCCGATGGTGACGGTGCGCAGGTCCACGACATTGTCCTTGCCCACGATATAGAGCTGGGACTGGCCGCCGGCATCACGCTGGATTGCCTGCTGGGGCACGGCAAAGGCGCCTTTTTGAACGCCCTGGTCGAGCAGCACACGCACATACATGCCGGGCAGCAGGTCATCATCGGGATTGGGTATTTCGGCCCGCAGCGTCACCTGCCCCGTGGTGGCATCGACGGCGGCGCCGGAGAACAGCAGGCGGCCGGCATGGTCATAGACGCTGTTATCGTCCATCAGCAGCTTGACGCTGGCTTCGCCGGGGGCAAGGCTGGCCAAGGTGCCGTCTTCCAGCGCCTTGCGCAGGCGCAGCATTTCGTTGGAAGGCTGGGTGAAATCGGCATAGACCGGATCGAGCTGCTGGATGGTCGCCAGGTTTTCAGCACTGCCGGCATTGACCAAGGCGCCTTCGGTGATCAGCGCGCCGCCGATGCGGCCCGAGATCGGCGCCCGCACCTCGGCATATTCCAGGTTGAGTTCGGCTTCAGAGAGCGCAACCTCGGCAAGCGCAACATCCGCATCGGCCTGGGCCAGCACGGCGGTGGCGTTGTCGGCGTCCTGCACCGTGCCGATATTGCGTTCGCGCAGCTGGGTGGCGCGGTCCGCCTGCTGCGTGGCCTGCAATTGCACGGCCAATGCGCGCTGACGGCTGGCCTTGGCGCTATCGACCTTCAACTGGAAGGGCGCCGGATCGATGCGGTAGAGAACATCGCCCTGCTGGACGACGCTGCCCTGCTCGAACACGCGCTCGACAACGATGCCGGAGACACGCGGACGGACCTGGGCGATGCGCGTCGGCGCAATGCGGCCCGGAAGCTGATTGGTGATTGGCAATTGCTCGGGCTTGACCTCGACAACGCTCACGGCTGTCGGGGGCGGCGCTCCCGGCGCGGCGGGGGCAGCACTGTTCGATTCCGTGCAGGCAGCCACGACTGCAAGCAAAGAGAGCACGGTCGCGACTCTGGCCAGAGAGGTAATCGCTTTCATAGAGGGCATCCAAACTTGAATAATAAATCGTGCGGACAATGGAGGATCGGCTCGGGAGGGACAGAGCCGATATGGGAGGAGAAACCGGGTCAGGCGGGGATAGCTGTGTCGCCAGGCTCCTTCACCATGGCGTCGATCTCGCCGAAGAGCTGGCCAAGTTCGGTATCCGACCAGACATGAAAACCGCTCAGATGCAGGAAGCGCAGTCCTTCGAGCGCCAAGAGCGCCAGGAGGGCCGTCCGGGGTTGTTCAGCAGTGTCGGCAATTCTGGACAAGGTCTGGTTGATGCTTTCCTTGATCCGGGCCTGCAGGTCTTCGTCCTGGGCGAGTGCGGAGCAGAGCTGGAGCGCGACGGGCTGGGACTCCTCCATGATCACCGCGGCAGCCGCGGCGATACGCCCACGAATTTCCGCATTCTTGTGACCATCCAGGCCTTTGACGGCGCGCTCGATCTTCTCGTTTTCGCTGGCGACCTTGCGTTCGATGATCGCCTTGATCAAAGCGTGCTTGTTCTTGCAGTCGTAGATGACGCTCCCCTTGCTGACACCCGCCTCCGCCGCCACCGCGTCCAGGGTAAGGTTCGACGCGCCATCGCGTATGACCACCCTTTCCCCGGCATCGAGAATGCGGTCGAGATCGATTACTCTTGGACGCGCCATAATTTTCGTGGGGTTATTGACTGACTGGACGGTAATTAATTACGCCAGTGATATTTGTCAAACGTGGTACGTTGACGCAGACCGCGCGATGCGGACGAAGCCGTGACGAGATGCCAAAATTGGCCCGACGTGTCGGAATGGGATTCCGACACTTCTGGACGAATGGAGCGCCGAATGTCGGCGATCGATGGGCTTCAGCAGCTTGAGATAGTTCTCGGCCGTATCGGTCACCAGAACGACTGCTCCGCCTGAACTTCAAAAGGCCACTGCTTGCTGCCGCGCCGTGCGACGGATCGCTTGCGGCGGCTGGCCGAAGGCGCGCAGAAACGCCCGCCGCATGCGTTCGGGGTCGGCAAAGCCGGTCTCATTGGCCACCACATCGATCGAATGGCGGCCCTGCTCTATCATCAGCCCGGAAATCCTCAATGGCGTTTATGGGGGCAGCAAGGCCTTCGTGCTCACTCTGAGCCTGTCGCTGCATCATGAACTCGCTTCCAAGGGCGTCACGGTACAGGCCGTGCTGCCCGGCGCCACCGCCACCGAGTTCTGGAATCCGGCGACGACGCCGCTCGAATACCTGCCCAAGGAAATCGTGATGTCGGCCGAAAACATGGTCGACGCGGCCCTGTCCGGGCTCGACCAGGGCGAGTTGGTGACCATTCCAGCGCTCGCCGATGCTGCCCAATGGGACGCGTACGAGGCTGCCCGTCAGGCCATGGCCCCCAATCTGTCGCGCTCCGAGCCTGCCGCGCGCTACCGCGTAGCCAGCCCGGCCGTCTGAGCGCTCACCCACATTTTCACATCATGCCGGCCGTCAGAGTGGTGGCTGGCGTCTCCCTGCCGGAACCATCACCCTGGCCGATCTGCCGGAACCCGCCGCCCTACACCAAGGAAGCGCTATCGTTCTCGGTGAGGCACAGCGTCAAGCCGCTGGCCAATCCGGGGCATCACGAAGTGCCAGGCTGAATCGACATCGAGGTTTTCAGAGGTCTTATCGGCATGCACGGAGCCGCCCCCTCCCCCTTTAGGGGAGGAGTGTTTACTTTGGACTTCGGGTTTGTGGCGGTCACCCCACCCTCATTCCCTCCCCATCGAGGGGAGGGAGGCGCCAGCTCGACCCTCCCAGTTCCATCGTCTCCTCCTCCTTGTCGGGCTGTTGAGCAGCCCGACAAGGAGGAGGAAGGGAGATCGGGGCTTCATATCGGCAGTCCAAGATTGAATGTCGATTAGTCCTGGAGGGCGCGCCTCATAGGCGGCGCTGCCCTTGGGGCGAGTTCGTTCAGCATGCACACGGGTGGGCAAGCAAATCAGGCGGCTTGAACGGGTGTTTGCAGGCTTAGCTCATCCGCTCGCAGACAGGCGACGGCCTGTCCGCTGCGGGCCGGGCGCAGTTCGGGGCGCTGGCTGCGGCAGCCGGGCTGGGCATAGGGACAACGCGAGGCAAAGGCGCAGCCGGTATCGCCCGCCCCGATCAGCGGCACCTGGCCGTCAATGCCGCTCGCGCGTTCCGGCCGCGTGCCGCGCCCTGGAATCGCCGCCAGCAACGCCTCGGTATAGGGATGGCTGGGGCGGCGAAAAATCGCCTCGGTGTCACCGATCTCGACGATCCGCCCGGCATACATGACCGCCACGCGATCCGAGATATTGGCAACGACGCCAAGGTCATGGGAGACGAACAGATAGGTCAGCCCCATGCTGCGCTGCAGATGCTGCAGCAGATTGGTGATCTGGGATTGCACCGAAACGTCGAGCGCCGACACCGCCTCATCGGCAATCACCAGCTTGGGCTCGCAAGCCAATGCCCGGGCAATGGCGATGCGCTGGCGCTGCCCGCCGCTGAACGCGTGCGGATAGCGCGCGGCATAATCGGGACTGAGGCCGACCTGGGTCAGCAGCATCTCGACCCGATCGTCGATCTGCGAGCGCGACAGCGTTCCCTCGACATCGAGCACTTCCCCGATGATGTCGCGCACCCGCATACGTGGATTGAGCGAGCCGGATGGGTCCTGGAAGATCATGCGGATATCGGTGCGCAACCGCTTGGCCGCCGCTCCGCGCGCCGCCAGCACATCGATCTGCTCGCCATGCCCGCCATTGAACGATACCGATCCGCCATCGGCGCTGTGCAGCCCGACCAGCGTTTGTCCCAGCGTGGACTTGCCGCAACCGCTTTCCCCGACCAGCCCCAGCGTTTCACCCCCGACAATATCGAAGCTCACGCTATCGACAGCGCGGACATGGCCGACCGTGCGTTCGAGGAAACCCTTCTTGATCGGAAAATGCCTGGAAAGATTCTGCACCCGCAGCAGCGGTTCGGTGCGTGGCGTATCCGTCCGGCTCACGACTTGCGGGCGCAGGCGAGGCATGGCGATGGCTGCAGCTTGGAACAGATGTGCCTGCGGGCCATGTGCATGGCAAAGCACCAGGTGCTCGGCCTCCGCCCTCACCAGCGGCGGCGTCTGCACATTGCATAGTCCTGCCACCGCCAGCGTGCAGCGGGGATGAAAGGCGCAACCGGCCGGGCGATGGGCAGGCGGCGGCACCGAGCCGGCAATGGCTTCCAGCGGCGCCTTGAAATCGGCATCGAGGCGCGGCATCGAAGCCAGCAGCCCGCGCGTATAGGGGTGCTTGGGCGCCCCCAACACCTGATCGACCGGCCCCTGTTCGACGATCTTGCCCGAATACATCACCGCCACTTCGTCGGCGACTTCGCGCACCACGCCCAGATCGTGGGTGATGAACAGCACCGCCATATTGCGCTCGGCCTGCAGGCGCTTGAGCAGGGTCAGGATGGTCGCCTGAGTGGTGACGTCCAGCGCCGTCGTCGGCTCGTCCGCGATCAAGAGGCGCGGCTCGCAAATCAGGGCCATGGCGATCATCGCCCGCTGGCGCTGTCCGCCCGAAAGCTGGAAGGTATAACGGTCGAACCGTTGCTCTGGATCGGGCATGCCCACCTGCGTGAGCATGTCGATGGCGGCGAGGCGCGCTTCGGCCTTGCCCAGCTTCCGATGCAGCCGCAGCGCCTCCATGATCTGGTTGCCGATGGTATAAAGCGGCGACAGAAAGCTCATCGGCTCCTGGTGGATCATGGCGATATCGCCGCCGCGAATGTTGCGCAGCACCCGGCTTTTGGCCGCAAGCGCCGCGATATCGACGACGCTGCCGTCGGCGCGGTGCAGCCGGACTTGCCCCTTGGCGATACGTCCGGGGTGCTCGATGACGCGCAGGATCGCCTTGGCAGTCACCGATTTGCCGCAGCCGCTTTCCCCAACCAGGCACACGGTCTTGCCGGCGGGCAAACGCAGATCGACGCCCTGGACCACGGAAACATCGGAACGGTGGAGCGCGAAATGGACGTGCAGGTCGTCGATTTCCACGACGGATTGGCTGTTCATCTGAGGTCTCTAGTCGGAATAGGGATCGGCTGCGTCGCGCAGGCCGTCGCCAAGAAAGTTGAGGGCCAGCACCGCGATGGCGACGGCGGCTCCCGGCAGCAGCAGCCAGGGGGCGCCGGCGATGGTGCGTACATTCTGCGCCTCCTGCAGCAGCACGCCCCAACTCACTATGGGTTGCCGCAAGCCGATGCCGAGATAGCTGAGCGCCGTTTCGGCCAGGATCATCGAGGGAATGGCCAGCGTCACCACGGCGATGATGTGGCTCATGAAGCTGGGTAGCATATGACGGAACAGGATGCGGATGGTGGAGGCGCCGTCCAGCCGCGCCGCCTTGACGAAATCTTCGCCGCGCATGGCGAGAAACCGGCCACGCACCACCCGCGCCAAGCCGGTCCAGCCGATGGCCGAGAGGATAATGGTGATGAGGAAATAGACCTGCAACGGCGGCACATCGAGCGGAATGGCCGCCGCGAGCCCGATCCACAGCGGAATGGAGGGCACGGATTGAATGAATTCGATCAGCCGCTGGATGACATTGTCGGTGACGCCACCGAAATAGCCCGAGATGCCGCCGATCAGGATACCGAAGAACAGGCTGAGCCCCACCCCGATCAGCCCGATGGTCATGGAAATGCGGGTGCCGAAAATAGTGCGGCTCAGAATGTCACGCCCCAGCCGGTCGGCGCCGAACAGGTAGAATGGGTCGCCCACATTGATCGGCCCGAACAGATGCCGGTCGCTCTGGATCAGCCCGAACAGGCGATAGGGCTCGCCCTTCACCCAGAAGCCGATATCGATGATGCTCCTGGCATCGACCACGAACAGGCGTTTGCCCGAGTTATAGTCGATCTTGGAGGTATAGCCCTGCACATGCGGACGGAAAACGCTGCCGTTTTCACCCTCGACGAAGAAGGACAGCGGTTGCGGCGGCGCATAGGTATAGCGCGCCTGATAAGTCTCCGAACCCACCGGCGCCAGCACTTCGGGGAAGGCGGCGACCAGATAGAGCAGGATGACGATCACCCCACCAACCAGCCCCAGCCGGTGGCGGCGGAACTTGCGCCACATCAGCGCCCATTGCCCCTCCAAGGCAATGCGGTCGGCGGGAATGGGCTGCGCCATGATGGCGGGGGCCGCATCGTTGCTGGGCATGGGTGCGAAGACGTTCATCTCTATCCCTGTTGGTAACGGATGCGGGGATCGAGCCAGGCCAGCAGCAGGTCGGAGACGAGCGTGCCGACAACGGCCAGAATGCTCAGCATCAGGATGAAGCTGGCGGCCATGTTCATGTCCTGGGTGCGCAGTGCATCCAGCAGCAACGGACCGGTGGTTTGCAGCCCCAGCACGACCGAAACGATGGTCGAACCCGAGATGATATCGACGAAGATGTCGTTCATCCCCGAAACGAACGGGTTGAGCGCATGCCGCACCGGATATTTGAGCAGCAGCCGGCCTTCGGCCATGCCCTTGGAGCGGGCAGCGGTGACATAGGGCTTATGAAGCTCGTCGATGAGATTGGCCCGGATGGTGCGAATGACGCTGGCCGTGCCCGAAGTGCCCAGCACCATCATCGGTATCCAGATATGGGCCAAAAGATCGAGCACCCGGCCCGTCGACCAGGGCGCCTCGATATATTCGGGCGAGAACAGCCCGCCCACATTCTGCCCGAAGCTGGCATAGGCGACATACATCAACCCCAGCGCCAGCAGGAAATTGGGAATGGCGAGGCCCGCAAAGCCGAGAAAGGTCGAAACATAGTCGGTCAGCGAATAGCGCCGCACCGCCGAATAGATGCCGATGGGAATGGCCACGATCCAGATGAAGACCAGGCTCGCCACCGACAGGATGGTGGTCAGGCTCAGCCGCTGCCAGATCATCTCGGAAACCGGCATCTGCCAGGAGAAGGAATAGCCGAAATCGCCGCGCGTCAGGATGGCGGAGATCCAGTTCCAGTATTGAATCAGCAAAGGCTGATCGAGCCCATAGGTGTGGCGCAGCGCGGTCGCTTCCGCCGCAGTCATATAGTCCCCGCCCGACGCGGCGCGGTCGATCAGGCGATCGACAAAGTCACCCGGCGGCAGGGCAATGACGAAAAACGAGATCAGCGACACCGCGACGAGCGTGGGAAACACATAGATCAGTCGTCGCAGAATGAAGCGCAGCATTGGCGAACCCGGGGGTGAGTGGAAAAAGGGAGGGCGGCCGGAGCCGTCCTCCCGGCTGGCAGGAGGGGACTTATTTTTGCTGGTAGTAGAAACTTTCGAAATTGGCAGGAGCCGGACCGGGGTAATACCAACCCTCGGTCAGCGGCGGCACGTTGTGGACGTTGTTGTCGACGGCGCGATAGAAACCGCCCGGCATGGCAACGCCGATGGAGAGGAACTCTTCAGCCGAAAGATCGGTGAATTCCTTCATCAGCTCGGCCTGCTTGTCGCCGATGGCGGTTGGGATTTCAGCGCGCAGTTCATAGAGGCGGGCGATATTGGCCGGCGGCTCGACCGGCTCGACGCCTTCGGGCAGCGCGACCTCGGGGTTCAGCCGGCGCATATCCCAGGCGCGCCAATTGTCCCAATTGCCCCACTGCGTGGTGCCACCGTCGTTGATGAAGCGATCCAGGTTCAGTAGCGGCAGCTGGCCGCAGCCGTTTTCGCCCACCCAGACCACGGCATCGCGGGTGGGATCATTGGTATAGGTTTCGTGCTGCTCGTCACCGCGATAGTCAACATGCACATCCACGCCCGCTTCACGCCAGGTGCGTTCGATCAGCTGGAATACGTCCACGGTATCGGGCTTGAAATCGGAATTGACCCCGACACGGAACGAGAACGGCTTGCCATCCGGGCCCAGGCGCATGCCATCGGCACCGCGATTAGGCAGCACCTTGTCGAGATATTGATTGGCCTGCGCCGGATCGAACTCGGTGTATTCGCGGCCCATTTTCTCATTGTAATAGGGCGAGTCAGGCAGGGGCGCGCCCTGGAAGGGTTCGCCCTGGCCGAAATAGACCACGTCGATAATTTCCGGGCGGTTGATGGCGTAGCTCAGCCCGATGCGGAAATCCTTGTTCTGGAATACCTGGGCCTTGATCGGGTCGGGGTGGTTCATCGAGAACCAGATGATAGAGGTGTTGTAGTCGCAGCTCTTGGCGTCGATCAGGCGATAGCCGCCCTTTTCCTGGTTGTCGAAGAACACGGCGCGGTTCTGCGGCACCGACACTTCACGGGCCGACATCGACACATTGCCCTGGATGGCAGCCAGCAGCGACACTTCGCTATCGGTGCTCAGCGTCCAGGTGTGCTTGTCCATGTAGGGCAACTGCTGGCAGGCGGTATCGACCTTGAAATAATAGGGATTGCGGACGAACGAATAGCGTTCCTTGCCCAGATACGGTTCGGTGGGAATCCAGGCCATCAGCGAGGGGCGCTTGGGATCGTTGAACTGGGCGGCATCGTCATAGGAGCCGACTGCGGAGCGCCACCATTTGATGTAGTCGGTTTCCCCGGCATCGGCCATCAGCTTGGCCACGCCTTCGGGGTTCAGGTCGATATCGAACTGGGAAACATAATGCTCGGGGAACATCACTACGCGCTGGGCATAGGGCGTGGCGAGTTGCTGCAGCAGCAGGCCATAAGGCTTGCTCCAGGACATGGTGAAGGTCTGCTCATCGATGACGGTCAGCGTCATCGGTTCGCCCTGCACCACGAAGATCGGGCGCGGGCCGCCGGCATTGATCTTGGGATTGTTTTCGACGCGGTCCCACCAGAACTTGATATCCTTGGTGGTGAAGGGCTGGCCGTCCGACCACTTCATGCCATTGCGCAGGTGGAAGGTATAGCTCTTGGCGTCGTCGCTGACTTCCCAGCTCTTGGCGACGCCGGGCACCACTTCGGAGCCATCGACGCTCCAGCGCACCAGCGGCTCATAGCCGTAATTGCGCATTTCGGCGACGCGGCCGCCGGCGGTCTCGTCAAGAAATTCGCCGCCATAGACGCCGGGCTGCTCGGCTGGGGTCAGGATCAGCGGTTCGGACGGCAGGCGGTCGGCGACCGGGGGCAACTGGCCTGCGTCAACCTGCGTTTTCAGCTCGGGAGCCTCGGTGAAGCTGGCGCACATGGCGGCGTTGGCGGCGGTGTCCTGGGCGAAGACGGGCGTGTTCATCGCCCCGGCCAGCCCAAGCGTCGTATAAAGGGCCGCCAGGAGCGCGGCGGCCGGTTTTCTGGTCATTTGAGTACCTCGTGAACCGTTGTTGTCGGTCGAAAGGGACGCGGGCTCGCAGCAGGGCAGCGTTGCCAGCGTCCGGTGATGGCGCCACGAGACCTAAGGCCAGCGCGTTGCACTGGGATGACGATCCTTTGAAAACGGTTTCAAGCCGCCGCAGCGGTTTCCCGCGGTGCGGCCGTCGATTCGCGCAGCAGCAGGCGGTTCTCCAGCACGATCTGCTGGGCCGGCGAATTGGGCGCCCGGATATGGCCAATCAAGGTTTGGGCGGCGATGGTGCCCATCTCGTGGATCGGCTGGCCAACCGTGGTCAGGGCTGGGAAAGTAATCGCCGACTCCATAATCCCATCATAACCCAGGATCGACAAATCGCCCGGCACCGACAGCCCCCGCCGATGTGCGGCCTGCATGGTCCCTATGGCCAAGATATCGGTGGTGGCGAAGATAGCGGTCATCTCGGGATGTTTGGACAACAGGCCTTCGGCCTCGGCCATGCCGATGGCGAGCGAGGTGTCGCCGAATGCGCTCGAGAACATCAGTTGTGAGTCCGGCGCCAGATCCTGCCTTGCCTTGATGATGCCGCGCACCCGTTCGCTACCGACATTGCCGGTGCCATAGGCGCCGGCGGCCTGCGCTGCGCTCCCGGCAATGATGCCGATCTGGCGGTGTCCCAGCCCCAGCAGATGGCGCATGCCTTCATAGCCGCCGGAGAAATTGTCGCAAATGACGCCGCTAATGGTGGGGATGCGCGGACGCATATCGGCAAAGACCACCGCGACCCCCGCCTCGCGCAGCGCCATCACATTGCGCGTTGTCCGCGCCGCCGAGCCGGTGGGCCGGATGATGACGCCTTCCGCGCGCATCTCGATCATCGATTTGACATAGGCTTCCTCCCGGTCGGGATCGCCATTGGTGCTGCACAGCAACACGCGATAGCCCTGGTCGAACATGGTGGTTTCGACCGCATAGGCGAGTGCGCTGCTGAACGGGGTTTTCTGCTGCCGCAAGAATACGCCAGCAATGCGCGACTGCTGGGTGCGAAAGCTGCTGGCGAGCCTGTTGGGCCGATAGCCGAGTTCGGCAATGGCCTGGCGCACCCGCTCGCGCACCTCGGGCCGCACATGGGCATAATCGTTGACGACGCGCGAAACCGTGGCGATCGAAACGCCCGACCGGGCGGCCACGTCCTTGATGGTGATCATGCTTCCGAGGCCTTCCAGGGATTGAGACAAGCTCAAACTAGGAAGTGCTCATGACACCTTGAAAACGTATTCAGGATTTTTCAGCGCAGCCGATACAAAACTGTCAACGAACCTGCATAGGCACGCTCATCCTTCCCTTTCCGCAGAGCCTTCCGACATGACCTATGATGCCTCCGCCGCCGTGCGCGTGTTGCCCAGTGCGCACGACCTCTCCCTGGCGCGGCGCATCGCGCCCGTCATCCGTTTCGCCGCTAACGAGCCGTTCCTGCCCAGCAAGATCGGCATCACCGTGCTCGAGCGCGCCGAAAAGTCGCCATCGGCGCCGCTCGATGTGACCTTCGAGCCGGGCGTCGTACGTGTCATCGAATATGCGATCTGGTGGGACTGGGATATCGGTCACCTCTATGAGCTGGAGCACATCTGGCTCAAGCTCGATGCCAGTGACAATGTCATCCGCGTCGATGCCAGCGCCCATGGCAAGCTCTTCGCCATGACCCTGGAAGACGGTTCATTGCCGCTCGAAAACGGCCGCATTACGCTCTATTCCGAGCCGGGCAAGCACGCGTTCCACGCCACCGCCGCCGCCATCACCGACAAGCGCCGTGCGCTGACAGCCGCATGCTCGGAACTGGCCGGCAATGGCCTCGTTCTCATCAACGCGATGTTCGCCGATGCCTTCGCGGGGGTAACGCGCGAGGACCACCGCGCCGTCAAGCGCTACCTGCAGGACCGCGCCTTCCACCCATCCTTCGACTTCAGCCAGCGGTTCGACCTGTCGAGCATCGACTATATGTCCTGGCCGGACCTGCACGCCTATATCGCCGAGCGTGTCCCCGCCATCCTCGCCCAGGTGCGCCGTGAACAGCCCCTGCTCAAAGCCATTTTCCTCGACAGCGGCGACACCCTGGTCGATGAGGCCACCGAAATTCGCGATGCCGAGGGCTATGTCATCGAGGCATCACTGATTCCGGGCGCCAAGGAGATGGTAGAAGCCCTTGCTGCCGAAGGCTATCGCCTGGCGCTGGTCGCCGATGGCCGTGTCCGCAGCTTCGAGACTATTCTGGGCATGCACGGCGTGCGCGAACACATCGAGGTGGAAGCCATTTCCGAAGCCCTCGACTGCGAAAAGCCTGCGGCCCTGATGTTCGAAACCGCCTTGGCCGGCCTTGGCCTGACCGACGCCGATGCAGCTTCGGTGGTCATGATCGGCAATCATCTGGAACGCGACATCAAGGGCGCCAACCGCAAGGGCATCGTCAGCATCTGGCAGAGCTGGTCGCCGCGCCGCTCCAAGATTCCGGCCGATGCCGAGGAGGTGCCCGATTTCATCGTGCGCAACCCTTCCGAAGTGCCCCAATTGCTGGCGCTGATCGAGCGGACGATGACGAAAACCTCACATATCGACGCGCTCAGATCCCTGACGGATGGTGGCCGTTGACACCCGCTGGCTCGCTTAGGCCGGCTTAGGGGACTAGGGCAACAGGCGCGCGGCTCGGCGTGCGCTTGAAGGGCCAAGCCCCGTGACGGGTACCAGCCAAGGCGCCGTCGCTAGAGCTGGCGCCCCATGATGGGAGCGACGCCCTCCGCGGCCTTGAGCCAGGGCGTATCATAGGATGGCGGCGCAGCGTAGCGCGTCATGGCGAGGTTCAGCTTCGCCGTGACGCCCGGGGCCAGGTTGACGCGCAGCCATCGGCCGGACGCGGCGAATGCCTCGTCATCCAGCGTGCCGCCAGTGAACACATGCTCGCCGAAAACACCGGCCTGGATGATCACTTCGCGCGCCACGAGCGGATCGGTGTTGACCAGGGTGAGCGATGCCCCATCATCGCGCAAGCCGTCGACCAGCGCCGCGACGCCCGGCGGCAGGCCCGGCCGCTGCGCCGCCGCATCGAAGTAGCGGAAACGGGCGTGCTGCAAGCCGCCATGATAGACGTGCATCGGGCCGCCCAGCGTCAACTGCGTCAATCCCTCGATGATCATCGGGGTGAGCTGCTGCCACATGTGGATGGTCATGGACTCGCGGTAGTGGTCCATGGTGTTGGGGTCGTTCTCGGCATTGCGATAGGTCGCGATCTGCTCGGCGATGGTGGTGAGGTTGGCTTCGAGCAGCCGCTCCGGATAATCGGGATAGTGTCCGCGCATGAATTTGAACCACTGCGCCGTATTGCCATTGAAACCCATATGGCCACCATTGGTCGCGCCATAGCCGTGATAGGCCGGGTTCACGCTATCGAACAGCTCGCCAGCCCAACCACGCTCGGCGCGCTCGGCGTCCTCCTCGGCCATCGAGACGTTCCAGAGATACACGCCATACATCGGGTGCATGCGGCGATAGTCGCGCCAACCCTCGTCATAGTGGCGGTTGGGGACGAGCTGCTGGCTGCCCTCCTCGCGCCTTAGCCCCCAGAGCATGTCGAGTTGGCTGCGCGGCAAGTCCAGGTGGCGCATATCGCCGGTGAGCGCGGCTGCATTGGTGCCGGCGACGCAGAGCGGTTCGAGCAGCGAGAACGAACCGTGTGGCCAGCGCCAGCCGTAATAGCCGCCCCACCACTTGCCATCATTGTATTCGCCGATCTCGCCCGACAGCCCGATATTGTCCGGCGTGATGCCGCCATTGCGCGCGGTGCGCTGCTTCCAGGCATCGAGATAATCGACCACCCAGGTCCGATACTTCTCGTCCCCGGTATAGGCGTAGGCGTGCATCATCAGCGAGGTGGCGCCGAGATTGAGCGGCACGTCGCCGCGTGATTGGCGCGCATTGATGCGGGAGAGGATTTCCTCGTAGGTCGCGTCGTCCGACCAGGGCGTCACGCTGCCATAGCGGTCGATGCCGGGCAGGTCCTCGAAGGGCGGCAGGTAATTGTCGAGGATTTCGCGGTGCGTCGACCAGTCCTCGCCGGTCTGCACATGCCGCGGGCCGCGGCTGCCGGTGATCGGGGAGCGGATCAGCTTTTTCTCCGCATCCCAGTTCAGCGCTTCCTTGTCCTCACCGTTGTAGAAGCCGGCGAAGCGCCGCGTGCGCTGCCGGTCTTTCGGCACGTTTGGGTCGGCGAGGCCTAGGAAATAGAAGAACAGGTTGCTCTCGCCATGGTGCATCCAGTCGTAATAGGCGTCGAACTCGCGATGGATCTGGCCATATTCGGTCCATTGCCAGGTGATGCCATCCCAGATGATGCGTGAGCGCTTGTAGACCTCCTCCGAACCGCCCAGCGCGTAGAATAGCGGCATGTTCATGAACCCCTCATAGGGGTCGTCCGAGCCATCCATTCCCGGCCATTCGTCGCGCCAGATCAGCGTGCCGTCCGCCCGCGTATAGCGGTCGGCGAACTCGATCGCGGCCTCGTCCAGCACGGCGAAAATCTGGCGCTGCAACAGCGCCCATTTGGGCAGCGCCGAGATCCGCACCGCCTCGATGCGCGGGAGCCTGGAAAGATCGGTCATGGCGCTTACTCGTAAACCGTCTTGCCGGTGGAATGCTTATTGACCCAATCCCAATTGATGTTGGCGCCAAGCCCCGGACCTTCCGGCACGGGCACGCAGCCATTGGCGTCGACCGCATCGAGATCATCGGAATAGTCGTCGGCATGGATCTGGTGCTGGCTCTTCCAGCCGGCGACCTTGGGGTTTACGAGGCCAAGTTCGTAGTAATTGGTGTTGCGGATCGCGGCCATGCAGTGGCGTGGCGCGTGGCCCGGCGCGTGGATTTCCACGTCCATGCCGAACCCTTCGGCCACATGGGCCAGCTTCATCACCCCGGTGATGCCGCCATCATAGTCGACATCGGCGCGGACGAAATCGGTGCCCTCGGCGATGAGGTTGTCGACGCGCGGCTCGATACCGCGGATATGCTCGCCCATCAGGATCGGCGTGTTGATGAACTGCCGCAGCCGCTTGTGGGCGTAAGCCGAGATGCCGCCGTCCTTGTAGGGGTCCTCGTACCAGAAATAGTTGGCCTCGTCGCAGGCCTTGCCCACCTTGAGCGCATCGCCCCAGTTCTCGTATTCGCAGCCGGGATCGATCATCAGGTCCATGCCGTCGCCCACGGCCTTGCGAGTGGCGAGCACCGCCGCCGCCTCGCGCGCGATCGGCCCGTGGCCCCAGCCATGAATCTTGAACGCCGGATAGCCCATTTCCTTGCACTGCACGGCGAAATCGCCAAAAGCTTCGGGGCTGGCGAGCCCGCCATTGTCGTCGCCATGGAAGGTTGAAGCATAGGCAGGCAGCGCCTTGCGATAGCCGCCGAGCAATTCATAGACCGGCACGCCATAGGCTTTGCCGGCGATATCCCAGAGCGCGCAGTCGATCGGCCCCATGCCGAATTTGTCGTGCTTGCGCAGCGCCCGCTTCAGGTCATTCCAGATCTTCTCGCGCTCAAGGGCGTTCTTGCCGATCAGGTATTGCGCGGCCATCGCCACCTGCGCGTAGGAGACGCCGACGCCGCCTGCATATTCGCCGGTGATCCCGCCCTCGGTCTCCATGGTCATCACATAGTCGGTGGACTCGATCTCACCGCCCTTGAGATAGATCTGGTTGAAACCGTTATAATCGCCGGTCAAATCCCGCCGCTTCCATTTGTATTGGGTGACGGTCAGGCGTTTGATGCGCAGGTCTTTCATTTGAGCCTCTGGGTCGGAATGGGGAAACGATCAGATCCGCTCGCCGGTCTCTGGATCGAACAGGTTGATCGCGGCGGTATCGACGGCGAGCGTCATGGTCTCGCCGAGCTTGGGGCGGTCGCGCGAGCCAAGCCGGGCGGTCAGCAGCTGCCCGCCGATGCTGAGGATCACCATGGTGTCCGGGCCGGTCGGCTCGACCACGTCGACGGTACCGCTGAGCTTGCCCTGCCCCTCGCCCGGATAGAAGGTTTCGGGCCGGATGCCGGCGACCACCTTCTTGCCGACATAAGCGCTGGCATCCTGCTCAAGGCCGGGAAGCGACAGCAGCGCATCGCCATGACGCAGCGCAAAAATGCCGTCGGGACGTTCCAGCGTGCCGGAAAGAAAGTTCATGGTGGGCGAGCCGATGAAGCCGGCGACGAACATATTGGCCGGTTTCTCGTAGATGGTCTGCGGATCGGCGATCTGCTGGATCACGCCCGCCTTTCATCACCGCCACCTTGGTGCCCAGCGTCATCGCCTCGATCTGGTCGTGCGTGACATAGACGATCGAGGTGCCGAGCCGGTCGTGCAGCCGCTTGATCTCGGTGCGCATCTCGACGCGCAGCTTGGCATCGAGGTTGGACAGTGGCTCATCGAACAGGAACAGGTCCGGATCGCGCACGATGGCGCGGCCCATGGCAACGCGCTGGCGCTGGCCGCCCGAGAGCTGGCCGGGCTTGCGGTCGAGCAGATGCTCGATCTGCAGCAGTTCGGCCGCCCGCTGCACCGCCGCCTCGCGCTCTGCCGCCGGCATTTTGCGCATTTCGAGGCCGAAGCCGATATTGCGGCGCACGGCCATGGTCGGATAGAGCGCGTAGGACTGGAACACCATGGCGATGTTGCGATCCTTGGGATGCACGTCGTTGACATTGCGCTCGCCGATGAGAACATCGCCGCCCGAGCTTGGCTCAAGCCCGGCGATGATCGACAGCAGCGTGGACTTGCCGCAGCCCGACGGGCCCAGCAGGACCAGGAAACCGCCGTCCTCCAGCTCGATATCGATGGTCTTGAGAACCTCCAGCGAACCAAAGCTCTTGCGGACGCCCTTGATGGATAATGTGGCCATTGCCGCTAACCCTTGACTGCGCCGGCGGTGATGCCGGCAACCATGACGCGCTGCACCAGCGCGAAGAGGACGATCACCGGCAGGATCGAGATGATGCCGCCGGCCGCCAGCATGCCCCAGGGCAGCTGGAACTCGCCGACCATCAGCTGCAGCCCGACCGGCCAGGTGCGCGAACCCTGGCTGGTGGTGAGCATCAAGGCGAAAAGATATTCGTTCCACGCCGCGATCGCGACGAAGACGCAGGTGGCGACCAGCCCGTTGCGGGCGATCGGAATGACGATGCGGAACATGGCGCCGATGCGCGTCGAGCCGTCGATGCGGGCGGCGCTTTCGAGTTCCTTGGGCGCCGCGTCGAAGAAGCCCTTCAGCATCCAGACGAACAGGGGCAACAGGAAGCTGGTATAGGCGACGGCCAGGCCGGCGCTGGAATCGAGCAGGCCGATATTGCGCATGACGATGAACAGCGGGATGATCATCAGCACCGCCGGGAACATGCGCACCACCAGGTAGGCCAGCATCAGCTGGGTGCGGCCGGGGAAGTTGAAGCGCGAGAAGGCGTAGGACGCGATGGTGCCGGTAAAGAGGCAGATCAGCACCGTCAGCGAGGTGGTGATGAGGCTGTTGATCACCAGCACCGGATAGCCCGACTGGTTCCACAGCTTGACGTAGCTCTCCAGCGTGAAGCGGGTGGGGAAGTAGACCATCGTGCGCGTGACGATGTCGTCTTCGACCTTGAACGAAGTCAGCAGCATCCAGAGCAGCGGGCCGATGCTGAGAATGGCGAGGGCGATCAGCACGGCGTAGCTGAGGACGTCCATGATGCGTTTGGAGCTGGAGCGGGTCTGTGCCATGGCGTTAATCCTGGTTGACCTTGGAGAGCCGGATATAGGCCCAGGCGAACAGCATCAGCAGCACGAACATCACCACCGAGAGCGCGCCGGCATAACCGAAATTGAAATCCTTGTAGGCGTTCTGGAACGCATAGAGCGACAGCACCTGGGTCGATCGCCCCGGCCCGCCCTGCGTCAGGATCAGCAGCAGGTCCGGCGAATTGACCAGGCCGATGACGCGCAGGATCACCGCCGCCGCGATGATGGTCTTCAGCATCGGCAGGGTGATGAGGCGCAGCTGCGCGAACGCTCCGGCGCCATCGATATCGGCCGCCTTGTAGAGATCGGCAGGAACGCCCTTGAGGCCAGCCATGATCAGCAGGGTGAAGAACGGGAAACTGTGCCAGGCCTCGATGAAGATCGCAGCGGCCATCGCCGTGTTGGGGTCGGCGAACCAGGCCTTGTAGCTCCCGAGCAGGCCGATGCGGACCAGCAGGTCGTTGATGACGCCGACGCGGGAATCGAGCATCAGCGCCCACATATTGCCCGCCACCACATTGGGCAGGAAATAGGGCACCAGGATCAGCACCGCGAGCACCTTGCTGCCCGGCAGGTTGCGATTGAGCGCCAGCGCGGCGACGAGGCCGACGAGAAATTCGATGACGATCGAGAAGGTGACCCAGACCGCCGTATTGCGCAGCGACAGCCAGAAGATCGGGTCCGTCACCATGCGCAGGTAATGCTTGAGCCCGACGAAGCCGCCATTGCCGAGCCGGCCGGTTGAGCCGCATCTCGGTGAAGCTGAGCTGGAAGCCGTAGACCGTGGGGAAAAGCACGATGGCGGTGATCAGCAGCGCGCTGGGCAGCAGCAGCAGATACATCCAGTAGCGCGTTTCGGACAGCTCGCCGAGCAGCCGCATCGGATTGATCGCGTCCCAGGTGGAACGCGGGGGCGGCAGGGCGGGCATTGCACGAGCTTGGCTCATCAAGGCTCCCGAAAAAGTCGATGATTGGATCACGAGGGCAGCCGGATTGCCCGGCCGCCCCAAAGCATCAGGCGATGGCTGCCGCCAGCCCGTCGATGATCTGGTCTGCAGCCTGATCCGGCGTTGCCTGCCCGATCAGGATCTGCTGCAGCGCCGGCAGCACGGTGCTCTCGGCCCAGCCGGCGGCACCGGGGAAGCTCGGCTGCGGAATGCCGAAGCCCAGTGTTTCCGAAGCCGCCTTGTACATCGGGTTGCCGCCGATGCGCTCGTCCGCGGCCGCGACATTCGAAGCGGGGAAGTAGCCGGTCTTTTCGAGCAAGGCGACAGCCGCGTCCGGCTCGCCCCAGAACTTGATCCACTCCCAGGCGGCATCGGCATTCTTGTCGCTGGTGATGCAGTTATAGGCATAGGCGAGGCGCGCCACCCGGTTGACCGGGCCGGCGGGCATGGCGAGCGTACCGAACTCGACGCCCGGTTCCAGCTTGGACGCAATGTCCTGATAGGAGCCGGTATGGTGCCAGATCATGGCTGTCTGGCCGGTCTGGAAGCCGGAGATGACCTGCTGGAAGCCGTCATTGGCAGCGCTCGGCGGCACCGCCTGATCTTTGACCAGGAGGCCGGCGTAGAAGTCCAGCGCGGCCACCACGCCGTCGCGGTTGAGGCCGATCGTGCCGTCGGCCGCCATCACCGGCGCGCCGAAGGCTTCCATCACGTTGATGATGATAGTTCTGGCCGCCCGGACCGCCGCGCAGGCCGAAGCCGAAGCGGCCCTTGGCCGGGTCGGTCAGCTTGATGGCGGCTTGGCGCAGTTCCTCAAGCGTCGTCGGCGGGGCGATGCCGGCTTCCTCGAACCAATCCTTGCGATAGTACATCCAGTCGACGAACGTGAAGCCCGGCACGCCGTAGCTCTTGCCGTCCTGGGTGATCGAGGCGAAGCGCTTGTCGTCGAAATCGGCACGGCGCTCCCAAGTGGCAATGCGGTCGGTCATGTCGGTCAGCCCACCCATGGCGAGCAGGTCCTGGAAGCGCTCCGAGGCGACCATGGTCACATCGGGACGGCTGCCCGAAACCACAGCGGCCGTGATCTTGGCCATGAATTCGGGGTTGGGGATATTCTCGGGCGTCACCGCGATATCGGCATGCGCGGCCTTGAACAGGTCCAATACCGCCTGAAGCCCGGCCTGCTCGGACTGGCTGGTGAAGGTGTGCCAGTAATTGATGCTGGCGGACTGGGCCAGCGCATGCTGCGGCAGCAGCGCCGAGGCGGCCAGCAGGCCACCACCCATCTTGAGGACCGAACGCCGGTCAAACCTGGTTGTCATAGTCATTCCTCCCTCGTGATCGCTCAACTACGTGAGCTGATATATCAATGCCATGGTACGAGCATTCCTTGCGGCGTCAACCGCTCGGTCACTTCGATCTTGGTCAGAGCCGCGGCGTCCAGCGCTGCCCAGTCGTAGTGGTAGCCGACGCCGGGTTCGTCGCTCACCGTCAGGTTGCCGTCGACGATCGAGAGCGGACCGAGCTTGTCGAGGCCCTTGATCTGCTCTTCGTTCATGATGAGCTGCTCGTAGTAATCGTTGTTGGAGATTGCCGCGCAAATCTGCGCGTTCTCCAGGCTCATGCCGTGCACCTGGGCGCGCATGCCGTGGCTTTCACCTAGATGCGCCACCTTCATCGATCCGGTGAAGCCGCCTTTGTAGAAGGCTGAGACGCGCACCATGTCGAGCGCCTTGTTCTCGATCCAGGTTGCCATGTTGCCATGCACGCCGTCCGAGGTTTCGGCGGCGAGGATCGGGATATCGAGCTTCTCGCAGAGCTTGGAATAGGCGCCGAGGTGGAACTCGCGCATCGGCTCCTCGTACCAGAGGAAGCCGAGATCCTGGATCGCCTTGCCGAATTCGAGCGCGTTGACATAGTCCCAGCCGGCGGAGCCATCGAACATCAGGTCGGCATCGGGACCAACCCACTTGCGCAGATTGGTGCACAATTCGATGTCGCGCTTCACCTCGCCGCCCCATGCGTGCAGCTTGAAGGCCTTGAAGCCCAGATCGCGGCTCATCTTGATGTAGCGTTCATACTCGCCCATCGTCGGCCAGGTGACGGTGGAGGCATAGGCGGGCACGACGCGATCGTCGCCACCCAGCATCTGGTAGATCGGCATCTTGGCGTGCTGGGATTTCACGTCCCAGCACATTACGTCGAGCATGCCGAGATGGCGCATGTGGATTTCCTCGACCCGGTCGATTTCCCAGATCAGCCGCCACATCCGCTCGGTCAGTAACGGGTTCTCGCCGATGAACTCATGATAGCGCCGGCGCACCAGGTCGAGTGCCGCGTCGCCGCGCCCCATCTCGATGGCGCCATAGAGCCCGCTATCGGTCTCCATACGGATCACGGCCTTGCGGGGCCTGGTGCCATTGGGGATGTCGCCATGCGAGCCCGGCAGGCCATCACGCCAGATGAACTTCGGTCCCGGATCGCTTTCGACCAGCCAAGCCGTGAACCCCGTGATCTTCATCGAACTCTCCCAGAAAATGCGCTTCGCAGTCGCTTTGGGCTGACAGTCTCAGCCTCGTTGATATATTTTCTGGCGCTTATGATATCTCAAGTCAAGTCCACAGATCGTCACTTGTCCCCCTTCCTGCGATCCAGATGTGTAGAACAATTCAAGAGAGGCCCTGGAAGCCCAGCCTTTCTGGGGACAATCTTGAGATTTTATAACGGGGAATTGATATGCTAAGGTAGGGAGACAAATCGAACCCAGCAGACCATCGGTGAAGATGTCCGACATACGCCACGACAACGAAGGTTACCGCCGCTTCCGTGAGGCCATGCAGGAAGGCCGGCTACAGGCCGGCATGGTCGTCACCCAGAATGAGCTTTGCGAGCTTCTCGGCCTGTCGCTTTCGCCGCTTCGGGAAACACTGGTCCTGCTGGAGGAATTCGGCCTCGTGGAGATAAAGCCGCGCACCGGCATAAGGATCGTCTATCCCGAGGTCGCCTTTATCCGCGAGAATTACCAGTTCCGCATCATGATCGAGATCTATGCGCTGCGCAGCTTCGGGGACACCGTCACCGAGGCCTGGCTCGCCAATATGCGGCAAAGCCACGAGGACTGCCGGGGCAGCCTTACCGATGGCGGCCCGTTCGAAGAGGCCCAGATCCGCTTCCTGGCACTCGACTGGCGGCTACATCGCGAGATCGTGGAAGGCGCTGAACAATCGCGCCATTCTCGACACGCACCAGCGCCTGCAGGACAATATAAGAATGGCGCAGAAGGTGCATCGGCGCCCGGGCTTCCGCAGCGCACTGCTGCATACCATCGACGAGCATCTGGCTGTGATCACGTGCCTGGAACACCGCGACATCGACGGCGCGGTGGCGGCTCTGGAAGCGCATTTCCGCGCCTCTACCCACCGCACTTTTGCGGCGTAAGGCACCTGCGCCGACACCGCTGGAAAAGTCGATTCCGACTTCCATGATTTCCTGATCGGCTCGACGGGCAATGAAAGCCTGATGCAGGCCTATTCGATCAATGCCATCCGCGTGCGGATGATTCAGATCGACCGCATCCGGCTCAATCCGATCGTGCTGGCGCCCGCCCTCAACGACCATATCGAAATCATCGATGCCATCCTGGCACGTGACCGAGCCGCTTCTATCGCAGCCATAGAAAACCACATCACCAATGCGCGCAATCGGGCAGTGAGCCTCTGATCCATACGCATCGCCGCCCCGCTCTCAAGAGCCGATTGCAGGCGAGGCGAGCCCCAGGTTTCCTCTCAAAATAAGCAGAATCCGTCCAAGGGCCCTGATCACGACGGAGCGCCGGGGCTGAGCGCCCCTGCGCTGCAACGCCGTGATGCTCGTCAGCGTGAAGTGCTGGAAGCCCGCTTGAATGAGCGCTGGGTTGGATTGCCACGGCACGTCGGGGGCAATCAATCGCCGCCGTCTATTGCCGACAGTTCATTGAACGAGAAATACTGACTGCCCCGCCTTGAAGCGTTCAGGCAGGTCGTAACCACATTGAATTTACACATAAACCATTGAGATTACCCCTTGTCGCTTTCACATATATCCCCTGTCAATGGAATTTGACAAAGGTCCGACAGCGGATTATGTCGACACTTCAGGCATTCTGTGTCGACCGAGAGATACGGACTGCGGCAAGTGTACGGCAGTTTTTTACGGCTTCATGCGGCACAGCGCTGAAGGTTTGCCTGATCCAGCTGACCGAAGGCTATGCGAAGTCGACCTTGCGAATTCCCAGGCTTGTCAGCCTTCATCTCCGACGAGAGGACCCATGAGAGACATCGCAGTTACCGCTAGAATTGCCACGACCTTTACCAAGTCAGGTGAACTGGACGAAAATGCTTTCAGGCATCAGCTTGAGCGGTTCGTCGATGCACGGATAATGCCGCTGATTGCAAGCTGCGGGTCCGGCGAGGGCGGCGCCCTGACCAAGGAAGAAATCAGCACAATCTATCGCATCGGCGTAGAGACCTGCAAAGGCGAGGTTCTGGTGGGTTCGAACCAGCCCGAGCAATACACGGCGAAACTTTCCATCGAGCAGGCGAAGATCGCCATCGCCGCCGGCGTCGATCTCGTCAACATCTACGGCCCGTTCGGACTGCATGGCTATAGGCCCACGGACAACGAATATCTGGTCTATTTCGACCACGTGCTCGCTGAGATAAATTACCCCGTTTCGCTGTGCCCGCATGCCAGCCTGGGCTATTCGCCCAAGCCATGGGTGCTTGCCGCCATTGCCGACAAATATCCGCAGGTCGCCGCCATCATCCTCAGTGGCGTGCCTGGGGATAGCTATTTTGTGGATCTGAAGGCGGCGCTGAAGCGGAACGACGTAGATGTCTATGTCCGTTACGATGGCAGCTTTAACACTTTTGGCATGGGCGCCTTCGGCACCGATGTTCAGGAGGCAAATCTCATCCCCCGCACCGTGCGCAGCTATGTCGACCTGTATGCGGCAGGGAAATACGACGAAGCGCTCGACACTTATGCCAAGCTCAAGATGGTGACCAAGATCAACGACAAGTGGAAGCCCAGCTCCGCACGGTGGATCAAGATGGCGCTGCGAGGCTTCAAGCTGCCTGGTGGAGAAGGCGGGGTGAGACCGCCCTATATCTTGCCAGGCGAGAAGGACATCCAGCAGTATGTGAGCGAGCTGATGACCGTGGGCCTGCCGGAAATCCAGGACATGGCCAAAGCGGCGGGACTTGCCTAGACCTATAAATCAGCACTGAGTTGGGATTCAGCCTCCTCATTGGAGGACCTGATGGCTGATTTGCGCTTGCCGAAAAAGGCGTGGCGGCATGCTTGTCGCCACACTTTTCTTTAGCGCACAACACCTCTCGGGCGGACGAGCGACGCGTTGTGAGCAAAATCCGCAACGGCCTGCGGCGGAAAGATGCGCGCCGATCCCGCAGCCGATGCAAGAGGCCACCACTTCATACAGCCGGAGCCGGCTGGGCGTATTTGCCAGGACCCTCCTCGTACGCGGTCAGAGCGAACCCGCGCCGGTACGCATCATCCCCTTACCACCAACGGCCTAGGCACCCCGGCGCGCGCTGGTTTCTTATGCGTTTTGCATAGTCGACCCAGCGAAGCAAGTGTCGCCTGTTCGCCATTCTGTCGACGCGATTTCAGATCCTTCTTTTTCAGCGACGCCATCGTGCGCCCATAAAAACTGGTTTTTCCGTGGATTTTCGCTGCTTAAACGCACGAGAAAGGCTCAGACGGCCGCATAACGAGTATCTTGACAGGCAACGCGTGTTCTGGTTTTCCTTACAAACTGTCGACAGTTATAGTCGAATAGGGTTTTACCTAAGGGAGGTTTCTCGTGAAGAACACATTTACCATCATGCGCAGCGGCTTAGCGTCAGCTGCCTTGGGCCTTGTCCTCAGCGCCAGCTTCGGCGTGGGATCGTCGATGGCCCAGGATGCCGCCAAGGCAGCAGCGGTCTATACCGATGTCGACGCCCTGGTTGCGGACGCGCAGAAAGAAGGGACGCTCAACGTCTATCTGCCGCCGGAATACGTCTCCTTCTTCATCGACGGCTTCAAGAAGGCCTATCCCTGGGCAACGGTGAACTACACCGGGCTTGAGCCGCCGCAGACCATCGCCAAGTGGTCGATCGAACTCAGCGCGGGCGTGAAGACCCTGGACGTCGCCGGCCTCTACATCGCGCAGGTTGCCGCTCTCAAGCAGATGAACGCCCTAGCGCAAATCTCAGTGCCGAACGACGCCAAGATCAGGGAAGCGCTGCAGGACCCCGACCACTATTTCCATTCGATGATCTGGTTCCCCTATGTGGTCATGTACAACACCCAGTTGCTGAGTGCGGGCCCAGAGGATCTGACTGACCTCACGGCTCCCGAGTGGAAAGGCAAGATCGCCTTCGACAACCCGGCACTCGGCGGCTCGACTGCTCTGACGCTGTCGGCGGTGCGCACGGAACTCGGCCATGAGAAGTGGGAATCCTGGCTCAAGGACCTCAAGGCAAACGAACCCTACCTGACGGAAAGCGCCTCGACCTCCTACGCCACCGTCGTCCGTGGCGATCGTGCGCTGTGCATCTGTTCATATCACGATTACGTCTCGCAGGCCGAAGGCACTCCGGTCGCCGCCGATTTCTACAACCAGGCCACCACCGGTATCGTGCCGCAGGTTGGTGTCATGGTGGCGGCGGCCGATGCCCCTCACCCGCACATGGCGGCGCTTTTCCTCAATTACATCCTGACCGAAGAAGCTCAAACGGGCGTCATGAACTCGGGACGCGCACCTGTGGTCGAGGTCCCCGGCGGTGAGAAGGTCAATGTTCCCGACGATGTGAAGGTGGCTTCGCCGACGAACGAAATGGCTGAATACCTGGCTGATCCTGCTTCTGCCAATGCAGTTTACAAGCAGATCTTCACCAATTGAGGTTGGCCATGACCGCATCCGAAATGCCAAACGCCACGGCCGCGCCGATTCTCAAAAGTGTCGGCAAGTTGGCAGTCGTGTTCATCGTCGTCATGTTGGCGGCGGCCGTCACGATCCCGATCATCTGCCTTATCGTTCTCAGCCTTCAATCGAAGCTGGGTCTGGGCATGGGGCCGTACAGCCTGAACAACTATGTCACCCTGCTCAGTGAGCAGGCGACCTGGGAAGGGCTGAAGAACACCATCGTGTTCACGATCGGCGGGGCCGTTCTTGCGGTCACTTTGGGTACGGTCATGGCCTGGGCTGTGACTTCGGTCAGGCTTCCCTTCCGGGGAATCCTGCGCATCCTCCCAATCTGCGTGCTGATCCTGCCTCCATTGGTCAAGGACCCGGCCTGGGTTATCCTATTCAGCCCCGATACCGGGCTCGTGAACGGCATCTGGCGCCAGCTCACGGGCCTGGATACTCCCCTGGTCAACGTCTTTTCGTTGGCCGGGATGATCACTGTCGTCGGCGTGTTCTCCGCGCCGATGGCCTACATCATCATGCTGACGCCGTTCGAAGGCATCGACCGCTCGTTCATCGATGCCTCGCGCATGTCGGGCTCCCGGCTTCCGGGCACCCTGCTGCGCGTGGTCATGCCCATGGTACTGCCGGCGCTGATGTCGGCCGCGACACTGCTCGTCATCATGATCGCATCGTCTTTCGAGACGCCGATCATCATCGGCATGCCGGCTGGCGTGCCGACACTGATGTCGCAGGTCTATCAAATGGTCAGCACGCCCAGCGAAGGTCTCAATATCGCCGCAGCGCAAGGCTCGCTCTATGTGCTTTTGACCATAGTCATGGTCATCATTTATATGATGGCGACACGCAACGAACAGCGCTTCGTCGCCATCTCGGGCCGGGGCCATACGCGCGATCTGATCGAGACGCGGTGGCTGCGCTATGTGATGGCGGGGTTCGTGGGCCTCTACTCCATCCTCGGCTTCATCGCGCCGCTCGTACTCACCATCCTGACCTCGTTCCTGCCCTTCTATTCGGGTGTCGACGGCAATCCGTTCAAGAACTTCACGATGCGCAACTACAACGAGGTGTTCACCGCCAACGACGTGCTGTCCGGCATCGTCAACAGCGCGGGGATAGCCTTCTTCGTCGCGCTGGGCTCGGTGCTAGTGGCAGGGCTGCTCTCCTTCATCGCGCTCAAGAGCAAGAGCCGCTTCCGCAGGGTTTGCGAGTTCATCGGCATGGCTCCCGTCGCCATCCCGGCTCTGGTGTATTCGGTCGGCCTGCTGTTGACGGTGCTGTCCATCCCGGCGCTGACCAGCATCGCCTACGGCACGCGGGAACTGATGCTGGTGGCGGAGATCATCATCTTCCTGCCGATCACCATGCGGGTGCTGTCCTCGACGCTCATCCAGATCAAGGACGAGTTGATCGAAGCCTCCACGCTCAGCGGCGCGCGCATGTTCGACACCATCCGGTACATACTCATCCCCATCATCAAGCCGGCGATCCTCTATATCGCGGCGGTGGTGTTCGTGTTCAGCTACCGGGAGCTTGGCGCAATCGTGCTGCTTGCTCCGCAAAACACGCCTGTGGTTCCCAATATCTCATTCGTATTCTGGGTTTCGGGCGGTTATCCGATGCTGGCGGCACTGAACGTCATCACACTCACGGTGCCCATGGTCCTGGTGCTTATCGCCGCGCTCTGGGTGCGAACCGGCACGAAGGGGCAGCGCATAGGCGTACAGCCCAAAAGCGCAGCACTGGCTCATTAAAAACACCGCTCCTCCGAAGTCAGAACCTTCAAGACAGGAACATGGCGTGACAATCGCTTCGAACATTTCAATGGAAAACGCCCGCATGCATGAAGGCGCCTCAACTCCTGCCGGCATCCGCGTCAGGAACCTCAACCGCAGCTACGGCGAGCTGAAGGTGCTCGACGATGTTTCGTTCGACGTGCCGGAAGGCGGCGTTTGCACGCTGCTCGGATCGAGCGGCAGCGGCAAGACGACCACGCTGCGCCTGCTGGCGGGCCTGGATCGCCCCGATACCGGCGACATCACCATCGCAGGCCAGGTCATGGCCTCCGATTCGATCTTCGTGCCGGGCGAGCAACGCCAGATCGGCATGGTCTTCCAGTCTTATGCGCTGTGGCCGCATATGAAGGTGTTCGATCAGGTCGCCTATCCATTGAAGCTGCGCCGGTGGGACAAGAAGCGCATCGCCGCGGCCGTTGACGAGGCGATCCGCATGGTCGGCCTCGGCGGCTTTCTGGAACGGTTTCCAGCTGAGCTTTCCGGCGGCCAACAGCAGCGCGTCGCCATGGCCCGGGCGCTGGTGTTTGGTCCGCGCCTGCTTCTGCTTGACGAGCCGATGAGCGGCCTCGATGCCGAGCTGCGGCGGCGGACGCGGCTGGAGCTTGAGGAGCTTCAGCGGCGCGTCAAGGTAACGACCGTCTACGTCACCCACGACCAGGAGGAGGCGATGTCCGTCTCCGACGTGGTGGTGGTGATGTCGCAGGGCAAGGTCGTCTCCATCGCCTCGCCGCGCTCGGTATATGACCAGCCGAACTCGGTCTATGTCGCTTCTTTTGTCGGCGCCTCCAATCTGCTGACGGGAACCGTCACCGATATCTCGGGCGACAATGTAACGGTGAGGTTGGCCGATGGCTCGCTGGTCACCGGGATCGGCCGTGAAGCGCTATCGGCCGGCGATACCGCCATCTGCGCCATAAAGCCGATCGACGTGGTGGCCGATATCGGCGGCACGAATACCAATCTCATCCATGGCGATGTCAAATCCAGTACCTTCCTTGGGCCACAGATGGAGATATTGCTCAACGTTTCGGGCGAGGAGCTTCGCGTTCCCGTCCCCCGCTGGTCGACCTATCAACCCGGCGACCGCGTTTCTTTCCATCTGCCGCTAGAGCGACTCTCCGTCCTTCGCAAGCCGGGATAGCCGACACGCAAAAAGGAGGGCTGTCGGGCTCGGTCGAAAAGATGGGGTCGTTGGGGTACCGTTGTTGCCAAACATTTGACCAACGAAGCCGTATTGAGACACGGAAGCAACGAACGGAGCTGAGATGAGGACTGCCATAAACCATTCGCTCATAGGCCCCTCAGGCGAGCCTTTCACGCCGGACAACGCGGTCCAGCGCCGGCGTGAGCTCATGCTGATGAGCATCCGCGATGCCGAGGACAAGGCGCCGCTCGCCCAGTCGATCTTCGACGAACTGGCCATCCAGATCGTGGAGCGACGCCTGCTGCCCGGCGCGCGGATCAATTCGGTCGATCTCGCCCAGCAGTTCGGGACCAGCCGCACACCCGTGCGCGAGGCGCTGGTCGCGCTGGAAAGACAGCGGGTGGTGGTCATCCCGCCGCGCCGCCGTCCCTTCATCGCCCATGCGACGCTGCGACAGGTCACCGACGTCTATTATCTCAGGGCCGAACTGTTTTCCCTGGTCTGCCGTTTCATCATCGACAACCACGAGAGGGTACCGCTCGATGAATTGTGGATATGGCAGGAGGCGTTGGAGGACGACGCGCGGCGCGGTGATGTCGAAGGCTATTTCTGGCACAATGTCGGCTTCCGTCTTATCGAGACCAAACTGAGTGGCAGCGAAGACCTGCAACGCATATTGGCGGGCCTGGGGATGCGCGCTTTGCAGTTCCGCTATCTGAGCCTTTCTCAGCCTGGCCGCCTTGTGAGGCTCGCCGAAGACCATCGTCGCATGCTCATCGCCTATGAGGAGCGCGACACCGACGTCGCCATCGCCATGTCGCGCGGGCTGATCATGTCGGGGCTGCGCGCCGTCAAGCAATCGGGGTTTGTCGATTCCTCCGAGCAGGTGCTCGACGCGCCTCATATCGACGTCGATCAACCGGACGACACATTCCTGTAAGGAGCTTACAATCATGGCTGTCGCAAAGCTCGATGCGATCACTGCTGCATGGGGGAAGCTCGCTTTCCGCAGGTGGCAGGGCGGCGGAACGCCCACTATCCTGCTGCATCCGCTCGCCATGAGTTCGCGTCTTTGGGAAACAGTTGCCGGCGATTTCGGCGCCGGACGCGACATCATCGCGGTCGATCTGCGCGGGCATGGCGATAGCGTCTGGAACGGCGAAGCGTTTTCGATCGAGGACCTCGCCTCCGATGTTGCCCTGCTGCTCGATACCCTCGATATAGCCCAGGCGGATGTGTTGGGTATGTCGATGGGCGGTTGCACCGCAATCGCGCTCGCTACCGCCAGACCGGACCGCGTGCGCCGGCTTGCTCTATGCGACACCACCGCGTGGTACGGCGCCGATGCGAAGACGGCGTGGGAAGAGCGGGCCGTAGCCGCCGAGAGCCGACCGCGAAGCGAGCTTATCCCATTCCAGGTGCAGCGCTGGTTCGCCGATTCTTTCCGGCAGAACAGTCCGGACATGGTTCAGCACGCCGTCGATGTGTTCCTTGAGACGGAGGCCGCAACCCATGCGCAGGCCTGCCGCGCGCTCGGCGCCTTCGACGGCAGGGCTCGGCTGAACCGGATTACGGCGAAGACCGCTGTTTTCACCGGCGAGGAAGATTACGCCACGCCGCCCGCCATGGGCATAAACCTGGCCGAGAACATTGCCGGCGCGACATTCGGCGTATGGCCGGGCGTGCGCCACTTTTCGCTTTTGGAAAGCCCCGATCTGCGGGCCGCGGTGGCACAGCATTTTGCGGCGGATGATCGGTTGCAATGAATGCCAGCCCAACCCGGGCAGGCATCAGAGCGCGCGGGCGAACCAGACGGCTTGGCTGCGGGCGATCTCTTCGAAGCCCACATGCCGGTAAAAGCCTATGGCGCGCTCATTGTTGAGGCTGACGCCCAGATGCACGCCACTGGCCCCTGCCTGGCGCAGCGAATCCAGCTCGGTCTCGATCAGCCGGCGGCCCCAGCCGCCCGACTGGGCGGGGGGCAGCAGGTTGATGTGCAGGTGAGCGGAGTAGTGGCTGGCGATGGCCTTGTCGGAATGGGGTGGCGCGGCGATGCGGTCGAGGACGACGGCATCCATCTTGGCTTGCGGTTCACGGCCAGCGTATTTTTCGGCCAGGCGCGGCCACCATTGCTCGTCGAGCTTGCGCTCGAAGGCGAAGGTGTCGGAGGTGCCAACCACATAACCAAGGATATCGCCGTCGTTGTCGACGACGAAAGCATGAGCAGGATCGAAGTCCAGATAGGGCACTGACCAGACGAGGCCCGGATAATGCGGATCGGAATAGAGCGAGGTGGCGTCCTGTCCCAAATCCGCGGTCAGCAGGCAAATCCTGAACAGCGCCTCGCGATCATCCGGACGTGCATTCCTGATGGTGAACGGCATGGCTGGCTCCCTAATTCGATAGGGGAGAGCTAAAGGACGATGCCGTCCCTGTAAATTGCAAGCCCGATCATGAAACGCGGTAAGTGTTATTGACCCGTCCGGGATAGCCGGGCGGTCAATGCCGCAGCACGGTCTGCGCGCCGCCCACCAGTGCCGAAATCAGGGCATTGGCGGTACTATGGTGGCGGCCGGGACCGATGGCGACGAATTCGACTTCGCCCAGGGCCGGCAGGTCGTTGATACCATCCAATATTTCAAGGCCTTCAGGAATCAGGCGGGCCGAGTGGGCGGCGATGCCCAGCCCTGCCATGGTGGCGGCGCGCAGGCCATTGAGGCTGCCGCTGGAACAGGCCATGCGCCAGGGGCGGCGGGCCTCTTCGAGCGCAGCCACCGCCAACGAGCGGGTGATCGAAGGCGGCGCGTAAGCGACCAGCGGCACCGGTGCATCGGGCTCGATCTGGAAACCGGGACGGGCGATCCAGGTCAATTGTTCGCGCCAGGCCACTTCGCCCCGGTCATCGCCCGACCGGCGCTTGGCAAAGATCACGTCCAATTCGCCCGAATCATAGCGCTGGTAGAGCACGCCCGAAAGGCCAATGGCCAGTTCGAGATCGACGGCGGCGTGCTGGTCGCGAAAAGTCGAGAGCACTTCGGCCAATTGTGACATGGCGAAATCCTCGGAGATGCCCAGACGCAGCTTTTCGCGGCGAGCGCTGCCGAAGAAATAGCGCGTCATGCGCTCATTGGCGTCGAGAACGGTTTTGGCGAAATCGCACATGGCATCGCCATCGGCAGTCAGCACCACCGTGTGGGTATCGCGTACGAACAACTTGCGGCCGACCGATTGCTCAAGCTTCTGCACATGCTGGCTCACGGTGGATTGCCGCAAATTCAGCCGCCCCGCCGCTTCGGTGAAACTACGAGTTTCGGCCACGACCAGAAACGAACGCAGCCACGTGGGGGGAATATCAGGGAGCTGGCTTAGTACAAGCTGGTTCATGTGTTCAATCGCGGATCATGATCATCGATATAGCGTCGTCCAATCTTCCCACTATGGCCCCTTTCCGATAGTCCGAAAAGTCCTCATGTGATCAGGCGCGTACAATGTCCTTCGGCACCAGACTTAAACGGATCGGCTTTGACTTCTATCTGGTTTTGCTGATCGGCACGGTCGTTCTGGCGACATTGCTGCCGGCGCGCGGAATTGGCACCACCATTGTCGAGCAGGCTTCATATTTCGCCGTAGCGCTGCTGTTCTTCTTATATGGCGCCAAGCTCAACACCGCGGCGATTTTGATGGGCATCTCCAATTTGAAGCTGCAGGGACAGGTGTTTGCCAGCACCTATATCGCCTTTCCGATCCTGGGCCTGATCATGAGCTATCTACTGGCGCCCCTGCTGCCGCCGCAGATTATCATCGGAATCGTCTATCTGTCGGTGCTGCCCTCGACGGTCCAGTCCTCCATCGCCTTCACCTCCATCGCCCATGGCAATGTGCCAGCGGCGGTCTGCGCCGCCTCGGTTTCCAATGTCATCGGCGTGTTCCTGACCCCAGCCTTTGCCGCCGTGCTGCTGCATACCAGCGGCGGCGGGGTGGATGCCGGCGCCATTGTCGATATCGGCTTGCAGATCCTCCTGCCGTTCATCGTCGGGCAGTTGGCGCGGCCGCTGGTGGGCAAGTTCATCCACAAGCATGCCAAGTTCACCCAGATCGTCGACCGTGGCTCGATCCTGCTGATCGTTTATTCCGCCTTCAGCGCCGGCGTGGTCGCCGGCATCTGGCAGCAGGTCGATATTTCAACCCTGGCCATCATGATCCTCGCCGATATAGTCATGCTCGCGGTGATTATGTTCGGAACCAGTTTCATGGCACGTGCCAGCGGCCTCGAACGAGCCGATGGCATCGTGCTGCTGTTCTGCGGCTCCAAAAAGAGCCTCGCCAGCGGGCTGCCGATGGCCAATATCCTGTTTGCCGGGCAAACGGTCAGCCTTATCGTGTTGCCACTGATGATTTTTCACCAAATCCAGCTGTTCGTGTGTGCCATCATCGCCCAGCGGGAAGCTCACAAAATCCAGGAAATCGGGCATGGTGCAGCGCCGGCGCCCGCCAATTCGTGATGGGTGTTATCACGTGCGCCGTACGGCATTTTGCGATGTAGTGAATAGATAGGCATCGCCTGAGCGTGCTGAAATATAGGGCATCCGGCGCGCCGGAGACGGAGTAGACGACTTTGCGGGATTTCCACTTACCTGGCCGATCGGTATCTTTGGGAACGCGCGGCGCCGCCGCCACCTCCCATCAGGAAGCGACCCTGGTTGCCATGGACGTTTTGCGCTCGGGCGGCAATGCTATCGACGCGGCAGTCGCGGCATCGGCCATGCTGGCTGTAATCGAGCCTCAGTGCACCGGCATCGGCGGCGATTGCTTCGCCTTCGTCTGGATAGCCAAGGAACAAAAGCTGTATGCCATCAACGGCTCGGGCCACGCCCCGGCCGGGCTATCGGCTCAGTGGCTGAAAGACCAGGGCTTTACCAATATTGCCGGCGACAGCGTCCATTCGGTCACCGTGCCCGGATCGGTGCGAGCCTGGGACATGCTGCTCAAGGACCATGGCACCAAATCGCTGGGCGAAATGCTGCAGCCGGCGATCACCGCGGCCGAAATCGGCTTCCCGGTGGCCGAGCGCGTGGTCTGGGACTGGCGCATGTTCGCCCATAAGCTGAGCGCCCATCAGGCGACGCGCGAACAATATCTAGTCGAGGGCGAGGCGCCCAAGACCGGCATGGTGCTGCGCTATCCGTTGTTGGCCAGGACGCTGCGCGCCATTGCCAGCGAAGGCGCCGACACCTTCTATGCCGGCCAGGTGGCCGCCGACATGGTCAAGACGCTCAACGAATTGGGCGGACGCCATGAAGTGGCCGATTTCGCCGAATGGCACCCGATCCATGTCGAACCGCTGAAGATCGATTATCGCGGCGTCGACGTCTATCAGATCCCGCCCAATGGCCAGGGCATCACCGCCTCGATGATGCTCAACATCCTCAAGGGCTTTGATCATTCGGGCCTGGATCCGTTAGGGGCCGACCGCTTCCATCTGCAGGTGGAGGCCTATCGTCTGGCCGCCGCCGCCCGCGACGCCTATGTCGCCGATCCTGACTTCGCCCAGGTGCCGGTGTCCGAAATGCTGTCGGAGGCTTACACCGAGGCCATGCGCGCCCGCATCGACATGAAGCGCGCAATGACCGACGCGGTGGCGCAGCCGATCGGTCCCACTGACACGGTTTATCTGACCACCGCCGATGCCGAGGGCAATTTCTGCTCCTTCATCAATTCCATCGCCGGCGCCTTCGGCTCGTTCATCGCCTGCCCGCGTACCGGCGTGCTGTTCCAGAACCGGGGCGGCAATTTCCGCCTCGAAGACGGCCATCCCAACCAGGTGGCGCCGCGCAAGCGCTCGATGCACACCATTATTCCGGGCTTCGCCACCAAGGGCGGCAAGCCGTTCCTCAGCTTTGGCGTGATGCACGGCTTCTACCAGCCGGTCGGGCAGGTGCAGGTGCTGCAGAACATCGTCGATTTCGGCATGGACGTGCAGGAGGCGCTCGACATGGCGCGCGGAATGCGCACGCAGGCAGGGTTCGAGGCGGAGCGCTCCATTCCCAATGCGACCCTGGCGGAACTGCTGTCGCGCGGCCATCCGGTGCGCATGGCGGACATGGCCTGGGGCGGCGGGCAAGCCATCATGCCGGTCAACGGCGTGCTGCATGCAGGCTCGGACCCACGCAAGGACGGTGTCGCCCTAGCCTATTGAGCCTGAGAAACAAAAACTAGAAGAAGGACTTTTCCAGTCCTTCCAGACAAAGGAGAGGCAAATATGACACTGAGAAAGACACTGGCGACGACGCTCATGGCGACGACGCTGCTGCTCACGGCAGGTTCCATGGCCATGGCCGAAACGCTGCGTGTAGCGATCCAGGAAGACCCCGATACGCTCGATCCGGCGACCAGCGGCACCTATGGTGGCCGTCAGGTGTTTGCCGGGCTTTGCGACAAGCTGGTGGATATCGACGCCAGCCTCAACATCGCGCCCATGCTGGCCACCAGCTGGGAATGGTCTGCCGACAACACGGCGCTGACGCTGCACCTGCGCGACGGGGTCAAGTTCCACGACGGCACCCCATTCGACGCCGAAGCGGTCAAATTCAACATCGAGCGCGCCCAGACGCTCGAGGACTCCCGCCGCAAGGCCGAGCTGGTATCGGTCGATACCGTGACCGTCGCCGACCCGACGACCGTGACGCTCAACCTGTCCAAGCCGGACGTGACAGTGCTGGTGGCGCTGACCGACCGCGCCGGAATGATGATTTCGCCGACCGCCGCTAAAGCCGAGGGCGAAAATTTCTCGGCCGCTCCAGTGTGCTCGGGCCCCTTCCAGTTCGCTGAACGCAGCCAGCGCGAATTCGTGCGCCTGACCAAGTTCCCCGATTATTGGAACGCCGCCAACATTCACTACGACGAAATCCTCTATACCTATATCGAGGACGCAACGATCCGTCTGGCGCGCCTGCAGGCAGGCGACATCGACGTTGCCGAACGCATCGCCTCCACCGACATCGCCGCCATCGAGGGCAATGCCAAACTCAAGATCTATTCGTCTCCCGGCCTGGGGACCTCGTATTTGTCAGCCGGCGGCCGCGACACGCCCTACATCACCGATGCTAACGTGCGTAAGGCGTTCGAGCTGTCGATCGACCGCAATGTCATCAACCAGGTGACTTATGCGGGCAAGTATGTGGCGGACAACCAGCTTGAACCCAATGCCAGCTCGTTCCACATCGCCGAATTCCCGATGCCGGCCCGCGACGTCGAAGCGGCCAAGAAAATCCTTGCCGATGCCGGCTATACCAGCCCCGTGCCGGTGGAGATCACCCTGGCCAACACGCTTTCCGACACCCGTGTCGGCCAGATCATCCAGTCCATGGCCAATGAGGCCGGGTTCCAGGTGACGGTGCTGCCATTGGAAGGCTCGACCGCCTATGAGCGTGTCTTTGCGGGCAATTTCGACGTATTCCTGTCCAATTGGAGCGGCCGTTCGGACCCCCATCTCAATCTGGACACGCTAATCGGCTGCACTCGCCCGGCAATGAGCCAATACAAGGCCTGGTGCAGTGAAGATGCGCAGAAGCTGATGCAGACCGCCGTGGGCGAAAGCGACCATGCGAAGCGCTATGAGCTGTATCGCCAGGTCACCGAAATCTATCTGGGCGAAACGGGCGTGATCCCGCTCTATCACCCTAGCTGGATTTATGGCGCCAGCGCTGGTCTTGATGGCGTGGCCATCTATCCCGATGGCATTTTCCGCCCGGTCGGCGTCAAGCCTAAGGCCTGACACAACCTGATATGAACCTTGGAGCCGCAATTGTGCGGCTCCTTTGGAAGGCATGCTGATGGTGGATACCACGATTTCAAACACCGTTTCGGACACCCCTGCCAAGGGCAAATCCGGGTTGGACGTCCGGGGTCTGACCATCAGCATCAATACCTCAAAAGGCCCTATGCATCTGGTCGAGGGGCTGGATTTCTCCGTCGGCGCCGGCAAGACGCTGTGTATCGTGGGAGAGAGCGGATCGGGCAAGTCGATCACGGCGCTTGCCCTTATCCGCCTGCTCAACAAGGCCCTCACGGTTTCGGGCGGCAGCGCCAAGCTCGACGGCCAGGATGTGTTCGCTCTCTCCGAGCAGGCCATGCGTCGCGTGCGCGGCTCGGGCATGTCGATGATCTTCCAGGAGCCGATGACCAGCCTCAACCCCGCCTATACGGTGGGGGATCAGATCATCGAGGCGATCCTGGTGCATCGCCCCATGGGCAAGGTCGACGCCCGTGCCGAGGCCGTGCGCCTGCTGCGCGAAGTCAATATTCCGGCGCCCGAGGAACGGCTTGCCGCTTATCCGCATCAATTGTCCGGCGGAATGCGCCAGCGCATCATGATCGCGCTGGCGCTTGCCAACAATCCATCGGTGCTGATTGCCGACGAGCCCACCACCGCGCTCGATGTGACGGTGCAGGCGCAAATTCTCGACCTGCTGCGCAATCTGCGCACGCGCTATGGCGCCGCCGTCATCTTCATCACCCATGATCTGGGCGTGGTGCGCGAAATCGCCGACGAAGTGCTGGTGCTCTATGCCGGCAAGGTGATGGAAATGGCCAAGGCCGAGGATTTGTTCGAGAACCCGCAGCATCCCTATACGCTGGGATTGCTGTCTGCCATTCCCTCCGGCCGCGCCAAGGAAGAGCTGACGGTCATTCCCGGGCTGGTGCCTGTGGTCGGGCAATTCCCCGACGGGTGCCGTTTTTCGACCCGGTGCGCGCTCGCCACCGACAAGTGCCGGAACGAACCCCCGCCGTTCAGTGACTTCGGCAACGGCCACAAGGTCGCTTGCTGGTATGCCCCGATCGAAACCCGGATGGAGGCCGCACTTTGAACCCCGAGGTCTTCATCGACGTCGATAGTGTCGTCAAGCATTTCAAGGTCGCCAATTCCAGCGACGTGGTTCACGCCATCGATGGCGTGAGCTTTTCGATCTATCGCAACGAGACCCTCGCCATCGTGGGCGAAAGCGGATCGGGAAAAACGACGCTGGGGCGGCTGCTGATCCGCCTGCAGGAGCCCACTTCGGGGCATATCTTTCTTGAAGGCACCGATATTTCCAAGCTGCCCGAAGCGCAGATGAAGCCGATGCGCCGGCGGGTGCAGATGATCTTCCAGGATCCCTATTCCTCGCTCGATCCACGCATGAGCGTGGCCCAGACGCTGACCGAGGCGCTGTCGATCCACAATCTGGCGCCGGGCCGGCGCAAGGAGCGCATTGCCGAACTCCTGTCCATTGTGGGGCTCGATCCGTCGCTGGCCAATCGCCATCCGCACCAGTTCTCGGGCGGTCAACGCCAGCGCATCGGCATTGCCCGCGCGCTTTCGGTCGAACCCCAGCTGATCGTTGGCGACGAGCCGGTTTCCGCGCTCGACGTTTCCGTGCGGGCGCAGGTGCTCAACCTGCTCTCGTCCATTCGCGCCGAGCTGGGCCTGACTTTCGTCATGATCACCCATGACCTTGGCGTCGTGCGCCATTCCGCCGACCGGATTTTGGTGCTCTATCTGGGCAAGATCGTCGAGATCGGCAGTGCCGATGACATTTTTGCGCAGCCGCGCCATCCCTATACGCAGGCCCTGATCGGGGCGACGCCGGACCCGTTCCGGGCGCCAAAGGCACGTGGGGAAATCCTGCGCGGAGAAGTGCCCAGTCCCATTTCTCCGCCATCCGGATGCCGTTTCCACACGCGCTGCCCGATGGTGCGCGATATCTGCAAAACCGACGAGCCCCTGCTGGAAGACCGCGGCAACGGGCATTTGTCGGCCTGTCATTTCGCCAGTGAGGTGCCGCCCACCGCCATCGGCAAGGAGGCGCCGCCGCGCGCCTATGAAAAGCGCCTGCAAGTGATCCGCCAAGCCTATGCTGCGTCGGGAAAGGAAACCTAGATGTTTCGCTTCGTCATTCGGCGCATTGCCATTGCCATTCCCACCCTGCTGATCATTTCCTTCCTGATCTTCATGCTTCAGGTCATGCTGCCGGGCGATCCGGCGCTGGCACTGGCGGGGGAAGACCCCAGCCCCGCCGCCATTGCGGCAATCCGCGAAAAGTACCAGCTCGATCAGCCCATTCCCATTCGCTACATGACCTGGGTGGGCAATGTGGTGCAGGGCGATTTCGGCCGTTCGATCCGCACCGGCCTGCCGGTGGGCGAAATGCTTTTGCAGCGGCTGCCGGTGACGTTCCAATTGGCCAGCATGGCCATGCTGCTGGCGGTCCTGCTGGCTATTCCCACGGGCATATTGGCGGCGCTCAGACCGGGATCGCTCATGGATTACACGGCGAGCGGACTGGCACTGGGCGGAGTGTCGATACCCAACTTCTTCCTCGCCATCATGCTCATCCTGCTGTTTTCGGTGTCCCTGGGCTGGCTGCCATCGGGTGGATATGTACACTTTCTCGCCGATCCGCTGGGGAGCCTGCAGACGCTGATCATGCCCTCGATCGTGCTGGCCTTCGGTACGGCGGCGGTGCTGATGAGCCATACGCGCAGCGCCATGCTGGGAACGCTCAACCAGGACTATATCCGCACGGCGCGCGCCAAGGGCCTCGCCGAGCCGGTCGTGGTGGTCAAGCACGCGCTGCGCAATGCGCTGGTGCCGATCATCACGCTGGGCACCATCCAGTTCGGTGAACTGCTTGGCGGCGCGGTGCTGACCGAGCAGGTATTCGGCATTCCCGGCTTCGGCAAGATGCTGGTCGATGGGGTGTTCAGCCGCGACTATGCCATCGTCCAGGCGGTGGTGCTGGTGCAGACCATCATTTTCCTCGCGGTCACGGTGTTTGCCGACATTCTCTATACTCTGGCCAATCCCAAGCTGAGGCACGCATGACCACTTTGACCCATCCAAGGCTCATCGAGTCTCCTGTCTTCGAGCTGCTGGGAAGGCTCTGCCGCGACCGCAATACGGTGATTGGCGGGGTGATCGTGCTGGCGATCATCTTCATGGCTATCTTCGCGCCCTATGTGGCCCCCTATGATCCGACGGCCTCGGACTGGCTGGCTCTGCGCCAGCCACCTTCCATCGCCCACTGGTTCGGCACCGATGATCTTGGGCGCGATACGCTCAGCCGTATCGTCTTCGGGGCGCGGGCATCGCTTTCCGCCGGTGTCATCTCGGTGTTTTTCGCCATGCTGATCGGGGTGCCGCTGGGGCTGATTTCGGGCTATTTCGGCGGCTGGATCGATGCGGCGCTGGCGCGGTTCACCGAGGCCATGCTGACCTGTCCCTTCCTGGTGCTGGCCATAGCGCTGGCGGCATTTCTCGGGCCAGGGCTGCAGAATGCGATGATCGCCATCGGCATTTCGGCATCGCCATTGTTCATCCGGCTGGCGCGCGGCCAGGCCATGGTGGTCAAGAGCGAAGATTATATCGACGCGACACGGGCGCTGGGCGCCTCGTCGAGCCGCATCATCATCCGGCACATCCTGCCCAATTCGCTGCCGCCGTTGATCGTGCAGGGCACGCTGACCATCGCCACCTCGGTCCTGGCGGAATCGAGCCTGGCATTTCTTGGTCTCGGGCAACTGCCGCCGGCGCCGTCATGGGGCAGCATGCTCGATGCGGCCCGCCAGTTTTTGGCTGATGCACCGGCAATGGCGATCTTTCCGGGGCTGTCGATTATCGTCACCGTCGTCGGTTTCAACCTGCTTGGTGACGGCCTGCGGCGCGCGATGGATCAGCGACAGTAAACTCCCAATCCCCTGAATTTCGGCGGCGGGATGGGATATCGGACCCAGCCTGCAGGCAATTCATTTTTGACTTCTGGTTTGGTGTCCTCCCCCCTTTCAAGCACCCAATAAAAAACCCTCCCCCATCAAGGGGGAGGGCATGATCCGTTTATCTGGCTGGGAGAACGCGGCGAAACCGGGTTCCTCGCCGAGGCGGACGATCGGGCCGGCATTGCCGCCGGCCCGAAATCTATCAGCTTATTCGGCCGACCGGTGGCCGTAAAGGATTGGCATCAAGCCGACCAGGGCACTGAAGCGCTCCCAGGATTTGCGTTCGGGCAGGGTCCAGCCGGATTCGGCGATAGCCGACAGGCGCGGGAACACCAGGCGGTCGAAGATGGCTCGATCGGTCATCGATTCCGACCAGATACAGCTCTGGATCCCCAGCAGATGTTCGAGCTGGGCCGGGGTCCAGCCGGCGCGCGCCTCGAAATCGTAGGTTTCCTGCGGGCTGGATGAGCCAGCCCAGCCTGCACCCGGCTCAGCCCATTCCTTGGTGTTGGCCATGTCGAGATAGTAGCGCTGGCCGGGCGAGACGACCATGTCATAGCCGCGCCCCGCCAGTTCGGCGCTCACCTCTACATTGCGCCAGCCGACCAGGTAGGTCTTGGCCTTATCGACGATATCGCCATGCGCCGCCTCTTCCCAGCCGCCGGTGATGGCGCCCTTCGAGGAGATGTATTGATGGACGCGGCGGATGAATTCGGCCTGCAGGATCGCGGTGGGCGAGCCTTCGATCTCGTCGGCGCCATGGTGATTGCCGAGTTGGTTGAGCTGCTGCTCGTGCTTTTTGCGCATTTCGGGGCCGGCCAGCTTTTCGAGCATGTCGAGCGCCAGCGGCGAGCCGGACCAGGCGGCCAGCGGCACTTCGTCGGCCCCGATATGGAAAATGCCGGCCGGGAACAGCTCCAGCATCTCGTCGATCACCGTTTGCATGAATTCATAGACTGGCTCATGGGCGGGGTTGAGGCTGTTATTGGTAAAACCCTGCACCGACTGGTATTCGCCGACCTCGTTGGGATCGCGCAGGTGCGGCAGCGCATGGAGCGCGGCAAAGCAGTGGCCGGGCACGTCGATTTCAGGGACGATGGTAATGCCCAGAGTTTCGCCCAGAGCCACGATCTGGCGAATGACCGCCTTGGAATAATAGCCGCCGGTCGGCTGCGGGCCGCTGCCCAGAAGGGGCGGCAGATCGCGGCCATGACCACGCCAGGCGCCGACCTCGGTCAGCTGCGGATAGGCGTCGATCTCGACACGCCAGGCCTCGTCCTCGGACAGGTGCCAATGGAACCGGTTCATCTTGTTCCAGGCCATGATCTTGAGGAAGCGGCTGATTTCGGCGCCGGCATAGAACTGGCGTGCCACGTCCAGATGGCTGCCGCGCCAGACGAAGCCGGGTTCGTCGGCAATCATGCCGCCGGTGGGGAAGACAAAGGTTTGCGGATGCAGGCGCGCGCCACGCAGAATTTGCCCCAGGGTGATGAGGCCATAAAGCATGCCGGCGCGGGTCGAGGCCGAAACGGTGGCGGAGTTTTCGGCGAAAACCAGCTCATATGCTTCCGCGCCAAGGCCCGCCTTGTGGACAATGGCGACAGCCATACCGGCTTCCGAGGCGGGCCGGACGATGCCTTCGACCGGGAAAAGATCGGCGACCAGGCTCGAAAAAGCTGCGGCGGCTTTGCCGGCGTCCTCGCCCTGCGGCCGCAGGTCCAAGCCGGGCGGGACCGTGCGGCTGCCGGTGGTCTCGACCGATTTGGGCCAAGGCACGATGGAGACCGAAACCGGCGCGCGGGCAGGCACCGGGAAGGGCGCGGTACCCTTGAGCAGCTGGCCATTAAAGCCGTGCGCCCTTGTGGGCGTGGTGGCAAGCGTGATGGTCGAGCCATCGTCCAGGGCGACATAGCCCGAATTGGCGCCGTCGCTCCAATGGCGCAGGCCATAGGACAGGCCGCGTGCCGTCACCGTCCAGGATGCACCGGGCTCAAGCACGAAGCCACTAGGGGGGGCCACTTCGGTGTGGTTGGAGATGCGCTTGATCAGAGTGCCGTTTTCGATGGTGGCATGAGGATCGATGCGCGCCGGCCCCGAAAAGCACAGGGTGAAATTGGCAAGCGGGGTATCACCATCATTGGTGAGCTTGAGGCCATAGGCAAGGCTTTCGCCATCCTTGGCCGGGGTCCAGGTGGTGGTGAGCGATAAAGCGGGAGCGCTGGTCATGGATTGGTCCTGATAACAAGAGTGAAAGGGGTCATGCCCAATCCCCGGGGGGACTGGGCATCGTCGCCGCCACGATTGACGACGGCTCGATGCTTCATGGGGCATATGCCGGCTGGCTATCGCCTTGGTATCCAGACGGCTGGCCGTCCGGGTGTGGCGAGCCGGCATCTTGGCCTTGTCCGCGGCGGGCCTGCCTGAACGGCCGCCAATAAGCGGCCTGCGGCAATCGAACGATATCAAGCACGGCTTCTCCTCCCGAAGTCGTCGGCTCCGATTGAAGCAGCCAAGCCCAATTAGAGAGGGGCGCGCGTCTTTTGTGCGCCGCCGGCCAGGGCCATATCGAATTCCTGCCAGACCGGGGTCATGTCGATCACCGATTTGGTGTGCATGGCCTTGTCCATCGACAGGGCCAGGAGCCCCGCCTCCAGCGCGTCGGTCACAGAGACCGGCAGGGGTGCCCCCTCATGCATGTGCTTGAGGATGTCTTCGGCCATCTGCTCGTCGGCGCCATAGTGCTGGCTGAGCGTGCTGGTCTTGTAGCTGGTGTCGACCAGGCGCTCGGAAGTGCGGCTGTCGGTGACACGCAGGAAATTACGGATGAAGTCGCCCTCGGCCATGCCCTTGGCGCCCATCACGGCAAAGCGGCGAAAATCGTCGGGAACGTTGAGATTGGTGTGAAAGGTGAGAGCAGCGCCGTTATCGTACTGCACCATGGCGGTCTGGAAATCGATGATGTCGCCATCGCTGTCGAAGACTTTGTCACTGCCCATCCAGCCACTAGGCTTGCGATGGTAGACTTCCATGTCGTTGATGCCGGTGACGGCGGGCGCGTTCTTGGCAATGAAGGTGCGGCGGCCACCGAAGCTGGAGACGTAACGCGGACGGCAGCCCATGATGCCGCTATAGAGATCGAGATCGTGGCAGCATTTTTCGAGCATGAAGCTGCCCGAATATTTCTCATAGCGGCGCCAGTCACGCATGAAGAACGCGCCGTGATAGGGCGGAATATGCTCGGAGGCCTCAATGGAGGTGATATCGCCGAGCTGGCCCTCGGCCTGGGCGCGGCGCAGGTCCACGTAAAGCGGGGCGTAGCGCAGGACGAGGCCGACCATGACATTGTCGGAGCCATATTGAGCGATCAGCGCCGCCAGTTCCATGGTGTCCTCGACGGAGGTCACCACTGGCTTTTCGGTGAAAACCTTGAGGCCGCGATCCAGCCCGATGCGGATATGGCCCAGATGCAGGTGATTGGGCGAGCCGACCATCAGCAGATCGAGCTTTTCGCTGTCGAGCATCTGCTCCAGCGTGCCGTATTGCGTGCCGACGGAAACGCCGTGTTCACGCGTGTAAGGCAGGCCTGCCGGGGCTGGATCGACATAACCCACCACCGAGAAATCATCGCGCGCCGCACTAAAGACCCGCGCCAAATAGCCAAGCCGATATCCCAGGCCGACAACGCCGACTTTCATATACGATATCCGTGAATGTTGATGCGCCTTCCCCCAGGAAGCGAGGACAGGTCGCGTGAACTGTCACTAGAACTAGGATCGGGCTCGGAGCCTTGTCAAATACAATCTATGGTGTGACCGGCGCGGAGAGGGACGCTCAAGACACCCTGAAAGCCCCGGAAACCGGGGATTTCATCAAACGGTTATAACGGATCGTGATACCTCTAAACGCGCGTTTGGAGGTGACGGCGAAGCTGAAAGTGTGGAACACAAACAGGAACAAGGCGATATGGCGGCGTTTGTGCCGCCCGGACAAGCAAGGCACGGAAACGAATATGAGCAGCGCAAATCCCTTCCCCAACGATCCAGACCGGTCTTCCATCTGGACCATGCTGGTCGAGCGCGACATCGCCGCTTTCATCGCCGCCGACTGGTCGATGGTAGACGGCGATTTCATCAAGGAGGGGTTTCTGGGGATCGATGGGGGTAAGTCGGCTAATCCCGACAATTGGCACATCAATTTTCCGACGCTGGAAGCCTATCGTGACGAGTGGGTGCGGCAGGCGCGCGAAAGCCAGAAAAACAGTTATGCCGAGGACCAAAGCGCCGCTATTCACCGCGCTACAAACCTTAAGACCATCGAAATCAACGGCGATATCGCAATCGCGCATAAGAAATTCGATGGCACGATCGCCCTGGCTGGCGGCGGCCAGGAAGTGCTCAACTGGCAGACGCTGTATTTCTGCCGAAAGCTCGATGGCGTCTGGAAGCTGACGGGCTTCGCCGGCTATCTGCCCTATCCGATGGGAACGCCCAGCTAGCCAACAGGCAGGCTCTGGCTATCGTGTCCGTGAATGGTTTGGCGAAGGTAGGCTATGGCGATTTGTTCGCTGGTTTGGCCGCCTGCCTTCGCAGCGTATCGCTTATGGCAATACAGAAGGCTTTACCGTCAGGTTATCGATAAGGCGGGTTGGACCGAGATAGGCGGCTACGGCGAACAGGGCGCCGTCAGGTCCCACTGTCTCGATCTCCTCAAGGCTCTCGGGATGCCGGACTTCCCAATATTGCAGTTCTATCCTGGGCTCGGCGGCGAGGACGGAACGCCCGATGTCCGCCAGCGCAACGGCATTGCGTTCGCCCCCTGCAGAGGCTCGGCGCGCCGCTTCCAGGCTGGCAAAAATGGTTGGCGCTGCCGCGCGGGCGGCGGCATCAAGATAGACGTTGCGTGAACTCAGCGCCAGCCCGTCAGGCTCGCGCATGATGGGGCCGCGAACGATTTCGATGCGCAGGTCGAGATCGCGCACCATGCGTTCGATCACGGCGCATTGCTGGGCATCCTTCTGGCCAAACACGGCAAGGTGGGGCGCCACGATGTTGAACAGCTTCAGCACGATGGTGGTGACGCCGCGGAAGTGGCCGGGACGCGTGGCACCGCAGAGGTGGCGCGACACGTTTTCCTCGACGACGAAAGTGGAAGCTCCGTCGGGATAGAGTTCATGCACTGGCGGCAGGAAGACCGCGTCCACTGCCGCGGCCTCAAGCAGAGCGAGGTCCTTTTCGATGGGGCGCGGATATTTGCTCAGGTCCTCGTTCGGTCCGAACTGGAGCGGATTGACGAAAATACTGACAATGGTCACGTCGGCGCGCGCGCGCGCCAGGTCCACGAGGCTCATATGGCCGGCATGCAGCGCTCCCATGGTCGGCACGAACGCGACAAGCTGAGCAGCCGGCAATTGGTCCCGCCAAGCGCGCACTTCGGCGATGGTCCGTAATATCGTGGTCATAGGATGTTATCCCAGAGGTGGCGGGCAAGTTCGGCCTTGCTCATCACTGGCAGCGTCAGTGGTTCGCCCTCCACGCGAAACAGAATGCCGCCGTTGGTTGGCACCGAGAAGCCAGTGGCCGTGCTTTCCCCGGTGCGGGCGACGGGATTGGCGAACAGGAAATCGAGCTTCTTGCTGTCGAGCTTGTTGCGGCCATTGGTTTCGACATTGTCGGTCTCGGCCGCAAAGCCGAGGAACCACTGGCCCGTCGCGGCTTCCTTCAGCGCCCCCAGCACATCGATCGAGGGCACCATGTCGAGACTCGTGGCGGCGGAAGCGCGCTTGAGCTTGCCGGCGGAAGGGGCGGCCACGCGGTAGTCGAGTACGGCCGCCGTGGCGATCACGCCATCCACTGTGGGCAGAAAGCGCAACGCCTCTGCCGCCATCTCTTCGGCAGTGTGTACTTCCACCAGTGTCAACCGATCGGCGCTGCCCCGGGGTGGCGCCGGGCGGACCACGCCTTTGTCCACACCCAGCACATAGCGCACCTGGGCGCCGCGCCGCAGCGCTTCCTCCGCCATGGCGGCGCCCATGCGGCCCGTGGAATGGTTGGTGATATAGCGCACCGCATCGATGGGGCTGGTGGTGGGGCCGGCGGTGATGAGTACGGTAACCCCTTCAAGATCGCTCGCTGGCGCAACGAGGGCCGCTTCGATTGCCGAGACAATGTCCGGCACGGCAGCCAGCTTGCCGATGCCGACTTCGCCGCAGGCCAGTGTTCCGGCCGCCGGCTCGATCACGGTTGCGCCGCGCTGCAACAGCGTCTGCAGGTTCCCACGTGTGGCTGAATGCTCCCACATGACGGTGTTCATGGCCGGCGCGATCAGCAGGGGCGCCGTCGTTGCCAGGGCGACGGTGCTCAGCAGATCGTCGGCGAGGCCCAGGGCCAGTTTGGCGAGGATATTGGCGGTTGCCGGAGCGATGACGAAGACATCGGCCCAGCGCGCCAGATCGATATGTTCGGTGCCCGAGATATCGGCGCCGAACAGGTCGGATTTGACGGGCCGGCCGCTCAGCGTTTCCAGCACCAGCGGGGTGATGAACTGCTGGGCGCCGGCCGTCAGGATGCACTGTACCTGATGGCCCTGCTTGGTCAGGGCCGAGACCACGTCGGCGATCTTGTAGGCCGAAATGCTGCCGGTTACGGCGATGAGGACGTTACTTGTCATTGATCTGCCCGGGGCCTTTGATATCGGCGATATAGGCAGCGACGGCCTCGCGGACAATGCCGGCGACATCGGCCCTGGCTTTGGCGAAGCTCGGCGGCGGCCGGATACCGAGGCCGATCAGGTCATTGATCACCAGCACCTGCCCGGCACAGCCGGTTCCCGAACCGATGCCGATGGTGGGAATATCCAGCAGCCTGGTGATTTCGGCGGCGACTTCGGGGACGATGAATTCCAGGACGATGGCGAAGGCGCCGGCCTCCTGGTGGGCTTGCGCCGCCTCGATGAGCAGGCGTGCCTCGGCGTCGCTCTTGCCGTGGCGGTAATAGCCGCCGAGCTGATGCACCGCCTGCGGCGTCAACCCGATATGGGCCATCACCGCGATGCCCTGCTGCACCAGCCGCGCGGTAATCGGTGCGGCCCAGGCGCCGCCTTCGATCTTGACGGCCTGGCAGCCGCTCTCCTGCAGCACGGCAATTGCGCTGCGCAACGCCGTTTCCGGATCGGTCGCGGTGCCGAACGGCAGGTCGCAGACGACCAAAGCGCGGGTGCTGCCGCGTTGCACCGCTCCGGCGTGCCGGATCATGTCTGCCAGCGTCACTGGCAGCGTGGTTTCGTGTCCCAGCACGACATTGCCCAGGCTGTCGCCGACCAGCAAGATGTCGACCCCAGACTGATCCAGCAGGCCCGCAGTGACATGATCATAGGCGGTCAGCATGGCGATATTCTCGCCACGCTGCCGAAGCCCCTGTATGTCACGCGTGGTCAGGCGTCTGGTGTCGGTGTGTGCAGACATGGCTTGTCCTGAATTGGTCCGGCCAGGGCTGACCGCACATCTTGGCGAGGCGCTGTTTTCACGCCATTGTCATGATGGCCTGATCGAGCGCAGCCGCCAAGGCGACAATGGTATGACCATGGGTGTGGCCGACATCCGCCGGTTATTGCCCGGCGGTATAGGCATTGGTGTAATAGGCCGAAAAATCCGGGGCGGCGGCCAGGGTGTTGCCATCGCCGTCCTTGAGCATGCCTGCGTCGAACATGAATGCGCCGATCGCTGCCATCTTGGCCGGATCGAACGTGCCCAATACGCCGTCGCTGGTCCTCAAGTAATGTCCCTCCACCAGCGCCTTGAGCGATGCGACGATCAAGGCGCGGTCGGTCAGCACGTCGGCATTGGCGGCAATGATCATGTCGGCGGCGGCTTCAGGATGCTCCACGGCAAAGGCATAACCGCGGCGCGTCGCGGCGATGAAGGCGGCAGCGGTCGCGCCATTGGCGTCGAGATAGGTCTGGCTCGAACCGATCAGCGTGGTGTGCTCGTCCGGTACGCCGAAATCGGCATAGCGGAAGGCCCGTTGAGCCTTGCCGTCAAGCTCGGCCTTGACGCCCTCCCACGGATAGACCTCAAGGGTGAAATCGACCGAACCGTTGGCCAGCGCCTCATAGGCCGAGGTGCCCAGCGTGACGGTCTGGAAGTCGCCCTTGCCGCCGTCGTGGCGGATGATGGTGTTGATGAGCCCCGTTTCCCAATCGCTGCCAAAGCCGCCATAGACGAGGCCATCGAGGTCTGCCGGGCGCTGAATGTCGCTGCGGTCGGCATTGAACACCACGCGCCCGGTTTCGGTCTGGGTTATGGCGAAGGCGGCGACGAGGTCTGCGCCGGCGCTGCGCTGGGTATAGAGGCTGACCGATCCCATGATGCCGAAATCGGCAACATGGTTGGCTACCAGCGTTCCGGCTGCCGTGTCGCTATAGGGCAGGATGGTCACGTCGAGACCGGCCTCGGCATAGTAGCCTTCCGCCTGGGCCACGAAGAGGCCGATATGGTTGGTGTTGGGTGTCCAGTCGAGCGCGATGCTGACGGGCGTGTTCTGGGCGAAGGCGGGCGTGGCGAGAAGGCTGGAGGCCATCGCCGCGGCGATGATCTGGCGGCGGTTGAACATGCTCATTGGTCCAATTGCTGGGTGAGAAGGGTGTGGAGGATTTCGGCTTCGATTTGGCTGGCTTCGGGCGAAGCCAGTTCGCGGCGTGAACGGGGAATAGGCACGACGAATTCACCCATGATGCGGGCCGGACGATTGGTGAGGACATAGATGCGGTCCGACAGGAACACGGCCTCCCGGACATCGTGGGTGATCAGCAGGGCCGTCCAGTTGTGCTGTGCCCACATCGTCATCAGCCAGCGCTGCATGCCGGTGCGGGTAAGCGCATCGAGCGCCCCGAACGGCTCGTCCAGCAGCAGCATGGCGCGATCCTGCACCACGGTGCGCAGCAGGGCCGCGCGCTGGCGCATGCCGCCGGAGAGTTGGGCGGGATAGTGCCGCTCGAACCCGGCAAGCCCGAACTCGGCGAACAGCGGCGCGACCTTCTCGCGCGCCGCCTTGCGGCTGATACCCTGCACTTCGAGCCCGAGCGTGGCGTTATCGATGATCCGCCGCCACGGCATCAGGGCATCGCGCTGCGGCATGAACGCGAAGGGACGGGCATGTGCCAGCGGCTCGCCGTCGAAGCGGATGTCGCCGCCATCGGGCTTGATCCCGCCGGTCAGCGACGCGAACAGCGTGGACTTGCCCGCTCCCGAAGGGCCGAGGATGGATACGAACTCACCGCGCTGCACCTGAAGCGAGATGCCGCCAAGAACATCCAGGTCATCGAAGCTCTTGCGGATACCGCTCAATTCGAGCCGGGTGCTGCTCATGACCGGCGATCGCTGTCGAGTTGCGACCATGGCATGGCAAGACGTGCGATGAGGGCCGTTGCGCCGAACAGCACCAGTGTCAGCGTCGCACTGACCAGCACGGCGGCAAGCACCAGGTCGGGCCGGAAATTGTTCTTGGCGTTGAGAATGTAGATGCCCAGCCCTTTGGCAGCGCCGGCATATTCGGCAAAGATCGCCCCAACCACCGCGTAGGTGATCGAGATGCGCAGTCCGGCAAAGAAATAGGGTAGCGCCGACGGCAGGCGGGCCAGGCGAAAAATGGTTGTGCGCGAGGCACCCATCGACGCCAGCAGCGCTTCGATATCGCGGTCGGTCGCATCATAGCCCTGCGCCAAAGCGACCAGCATGGGAAAGAAGGTGACCAGCGCCACCAGCATGATCTTGGGTGTCAGTCCGAAGCCGAACCACAGCACGATCAGCGGCGCGATGGCGACCAGCGGCAGGGTCTGGCTGATGACGAAAACCGGCATCAGCGCCCGCCGCAGCGGCTTGAAGAAGTCGATGAGAATGGAAAAAATGAAGGCCGCGGCAAGCGAGCAGGCAAAGCCGAGCAGCGTGGCGCTGAGCGTTGGCAGGGTATTTTCGAACAGAGCGCCGCGATGCTCGATGGCCTGGCTGAGCACGCGCGAGGGCGCGGGCAGCGTGGTGGAGGAAATGCCCGAGAACCTGGCATAGACTTCCCATGCCAGCACCAGCGCGCCGACCGAGATCACAGCGGGGCTGATGCGGGTGAGCAGCCTGCAAAGCAGGCGCACGGGGAGCGGCGGATTAAACATGGCGGACCTGGGAGCGCGAAAAAGGGAACCGCTTTAGCGGGACGTCGGGCTATTCGCGGATACGGTCAGGTCGATCGTTACATGTCCCTCTGGTGGCCCGAAGCGGCACAGCGCAGCCTCGATGGCGGCAAAGAGAGCGCCGGCATCGCCATCCAGCCTGGTGCAGAAATTCTTGGCGCGCCCGAACACCCCGGACTGCTTGAGAAAATCGATACAGCCATAGATTTCGTCCATGTGATCGTCGGTGCCCATCACATAGAGCGAGAACTGTGCGGCGGCGGGCATGTCGGTCGCGGGCGCCGTGCGGACTGCATTGAGGGCCGTGGCCTTCCTCTGTTCCAGCGGTTCGCGTGGCCCGCCATATTCTGCGGTCTGGCAGATGGCATCGTCCGGCTCGCCGGGGCAACCGCGCGACAGCGTGGCATGCAGCACGCAATGCTCGCCACTGTGGGAGGCCGCGACGAAGAGATCGCGCATCGCCGGGAACAGCACTTCGGGCGGCCCAACCAGCAGCGTCGAGATGTCGTCGGTCTCGATCCGCAGCCGGTCCCGATAGGGATCGAGCGCAGCCAGTGCGTTGACAATCACGCCGACGAAATCGCCGGTCATGGGATAAAGAGAAATCTGTGCGCCTGAAAACATAGCCCGCCTCGCTCCGCTGGTATTACCCAGATCAGCTAATAGGGTTTGAAGGCTTGTCGCCCGCGTCTCAGCCCCGGCTATACGGAGCACCCCTGTGGATGGCGCATATCAATCACATGACCGGCAGAAGCGCAAGGCCTCTATCCGGCGCCCGGTTTCTTCCGGCGCGCCATGCCCCAGGTCTTCAGCCAATCGGCCAACCGAGCCAGAAAAAATCAGGCTCGGTCCAATCGGCAAAAATCCCGGGGCCAAATAGTCAGGTCTCGCAGAGACCTATTGCGCGAGGTTCTCACGTTTCTTACGCAGCGCGGGAAGCATCGCTGCGACAAGGAACAGCACTGCGACAATCAACAGCCCGGCACTGATCGGACGCTCCATGAAGACGAGTGCATCGCCGCGGGAAATGACAAGAGAACGCCGCAAATTCTCCTCCAGCATCGGGCCCAGGATAAATCCAAGCGCAAGCGGCGCGGGTTCGCAACGCAGCTTGAGAAGGCAATAACCCAGCGCCCCGAAGAAACCGACCATCACAAGATCAAACATCGAATTGCTGACAGAGTAGACCGCTACGCAGCAAAACAGGATGATCGCGGGAAAAAGCATCCGATACTGGACCTGCAACAGTCGAACCCATATGCCGATCAACGGAAGGTTGATGACCAGGAGCATTGCATTGCCGATCCACATGGAGACGATCAGGCCCCAAAAAAGCTCCGGCTGCTTGGTCATGATTTCCGGCCCGGGCTGGATGCCGTGGATCATCATCGCACCCATCATGAGCGCAAGCACGGGCTGCGGCGGAATTCCAAGCGTCAACATGGGTATGAACGTCGTCTGCGCGCCGGCGTTGTTGGCCGCTTCCGCTGCAGCGACGCCCTCGATGGCACCATTGCCGAACCTGGACGGATCGCGGGCGATACGTTTTTCAAAGGTGTAGGCTGCGAAAGAGGAAAGCGTTGCGCCGCCGCCTGGCAGGAGGCCGAGCACTGAACCAATGAAGGTTCCGCGCAGCGCTGCCGGTGCAGCTGTCTTGAGCTCGGCCAGCGTCGGCATCAACCGATTGATCGCCTTGGCGGTGAGCGTTCGATCGTCGGTGTCTTCCAGATTCTTCAGGATCGTGGCGATACCGAACACGCCCATCGCCATGGGCACGAAATCAATACCGTCCCGCAACTGCGGGATGCCGAAGGTAAAGCGCGATACGCCCGTTTCCACGTCAGACCCGATGAGGCCGAAGAACAGCCCTGCCAGGATCATCAACACGCCCCTTAATATAGATCCCTGTGCGAGCGCCACAGACAGGATGAGGCCGAGAACCATAAGCGAGAAATATTCCGGTGACCGGAACTGTAATCCCAGACCACTTAAGAAGGGTCCGGCGACGGCGATGACGACTGTGGCTATGGTTCCCGCAAGGAAAGACGCCAATGCGGCGGTGGCAAGGGCGACCCCGGCCCGGCCCTGCAAGGCCATCTTGTACCCATCGAGCGCCGTTACGACCGAGGAGTTCTCACCCGGCATGTTGACCAGAATGGCAGTCGTGGAGCCGCCATATTGCGCACCATAATAGATGCCGGCGAGCATGATCAAAGCGCCGACGGGTTCGAGCGAGAAGGTCAATGGCAGCAGGACAGCGACGGTCGTGAGCGGACCGAGACCAGGCAAGACGCCGATTAACGTGCCAAGCAACGCTCCAATGAAACAGAAGAGCAAGTTGTCCGGAGAGAATGCGACGGACACGCCAAGGAGGAGGTTGTCTACCATGGTTTACCACAGGTGAGGGAACAGAGGGATAGGGAGCCCGAGCAGGTATGGAAACAGCAGCGAAACAAAGACGGTCAGACATAGAGCCATGGGCGCTGCTTCTGACAATTTCCTGTCGGGCGCGGCAAACCAGTTCATCATGACAACTGTCACCGACGCCAGAACCAAGCCGAAGGGCTTAACCATCAACCCAAACAGCACCATCGAAGCGACAACAAGGATGGGGCCGCGCAACGACCAACGTGTCAGTTGAACTATCGGTCCCCTGCAGGCCCCCACCAGCACGCCCAGCGCGAACAGAGCCATAACGGCAGCAAGTAGCCGAGGCATGTAACCTGGGCCCACGCGGGGGCCCAGGAAGGCAGGTAGGTTGTACGACAATGCATATATGGCGCCGCTGAAGATGAGGAAAAGAGTTCCTACGACTACGCCGGACTGATCTACCTGTTTGAAGCGAAAGGTCACAATCGTTCCCTACTTAAGTTCCAGGCCCGCAGAGTTTGCCAGATCACTCCACTTCTTGACCTCGGAATCGACGAATTTGGCGAGTTCCTCTGGCGTGGAAGAAATGGGGGAGCCGCCCTCGCCTGCCAGGCGTTCCTGCACAGTTGGCGACTTGATGGCTTCGGCAACCTTCTCCTGGATCGCGCTGACGATATCAGCCGGTGTGTTGACAGGGGCGAAGACAGCATACCAGCTGGCCGCCTCGTAGCCTGGCAGCGTTTCTCCAATCGTCGGCAGATCGGGCACGCTACTGACGCGTTCCGGCGTCGATACAGCCAAACCCCGCACCTGGCCGCCGCGAACCTGACCAATGATCGAATTGATCGAGATGATGAGAACATCCAACTCGCCGCTGAGCAGGGCCGTGACCGAGGGACCTGAGCCGCTGTAAGGGATATGCGTCATCTCCAGGCCGGCCTGGTTCATGAACAGTTCCGTCGCGAGATGGTTCGCCGAACCATTTCCGGCCGACCCAAAGTTTAATTCACCCGGATGCGCCTTGGCGTAATCGATCAGTTCCTGAACGTTGGTCACCGGCAGATCGTTTCTCACAGCCAGCAGTAGCGGGCTCTGGAAAAGCATGGAGATAGGCTGCAGATCCTTGATTGGATCGTAAGCCATCTCCGGATAAACCAGCTCCGCAACGCCGACATTGCTCAACTGGCCAACGGCGATCGTGTATCCATCCGGCGCTGCCTGGGCAAGCTCGGCAAGGCCCAAGGTTCCGCCGACACCGGGGATGTTTTCGACGACAACGGGCTGCTTCCAAAGATCGGCAAGCTCAGAACTGATCACGCGCGAAACGAGATCGGCTCCTCCGCCCGGGGGAAACGGAGTTATCCAGCGGATCGGCTTGTCCGGAAAATCGGCGGCATTACCGGGCACCGCCGAGGCGAATATGGCCAGTGCAGCGAATAGAAGACTACAAGTTTTATTCAAGTTTCTCACTCCCATTTGTTAATGCAAATCTCGAAGGACGAGATTTGTTTTCGCTTCTATCTCTCCAGGCAGCCATCTTTGTTGGCATGCGCCAGGGTGATGAGTTGCAATTCCAACCACTCCGCCTAGTCGCGCAGCAATTTCCTGGCGATAAGCATGCGTTGGATTTCGTTTGTTCCGCCGCCGATCTGGGCGTGCCGCAGATGGCGATAGAATAGGGTCAGCGGCAGATCGAGCGATTCACCCATGCCGCCGTGAATTTGAATGGCGCTATCGACAGCGGCCGCGCCCCATTCAGTGCCGCAAATCTTGACCATGGCTGCTTCGGAGACGAGATCTTCGCCGGCTTCAGCCCGCGCCGCCATATCGTAGGTCAGCGAACGAAGTGCCTGCGTGTTGATAGCCATCTCGACCATCTTCCACTGGATCGCCTGGCGCTCCGATATCGGCTTGCCGAAAGTAACACGCTGCTTGGACCAGGCGATGGACATGTCGAGCGCACGCTGCATTTTTCCGATGGCGAACGGACCACGCAGCAGGCGATCGTGAATCGTGAGCCATTTCTGCGCCAGGTTGAACCCCTTGCCGACCTCACCGAGGACATCCTCTTCAGGGACACGGCAGTCGTCGAAGTGAACGGTGTACTGGCCGGAATGCGTGCTCAGCCAGGTGCGTATGCCTGGTTCCACGACGTGCACGCCGGGATTGTTACGGTTCACCAGAAACATCGTGATGCCGCCACGCTGGCGCTTTTCTGGATCGGTCACTGCCTGGACCATCATGAAATCGCATTCCGCGGCCATGGATATCCACATCTTGGTGCCGTTAAGCACCCAGGACGAGCCGTCCTTTACCGCGCGAGTCTGCATCATCCCACCCGGATCCGAACCGGCATTGGGCTCAGTCTGGGCAAAGGCTACGCTCTTCTGGCCCTCGATGACGGGCTTGAGAAAGCGGTCAACCTGATCGCCCTTGCAGGAATACAGGATGTTGGGCACGTGGGCGAAGGGGAACGGCACGGCCGAGTACATGAACTGCTCAAGCACCACCACCTGCTCGAGCAGGGATAGTCCGAGACCACCATGTTCCTCGGGGACCATCATGTACCAGAGGCCAGTGTCGCGGGCGACCTTGATCAGCCGCTCCAGCTTTTCGCCCTTGAATGCGCGCTCAAGGTTGAGAAAATCTTTCGTCGTGCTGAAGGAATTATGCGGATAGGCCAGATATTCCTGTTCCAGCGGCATCAGTTCAGCAGCGACGATACGCTGGGCTAGATCCCGGTATTCGAGCACGTTCGGTGGCAGGGCATACGCTGGTGATCCAATGGGCAATCCCAAGATACGAACTCCTCAGTACCAATTGACGCCAGTTCACTCGCTGGCTGGTTTTCACCATAAAAAGCTCGGGCGGAGGCAAACGTCCAATCATAATCCGGGGCTTAAGCATAACTGCCGATTATGTGCGCCGGAGGGTTTACTCCCTTGTGACTATTTTGATGACGGACCTAGGCTGTGATGCGTTGTTTCAGGTGCCGGACGAAATCGTCCATCAGACGCGACTGTTTCCAATCCTTGGGGCGAACGATGAGTGAGTTGAGAGGAATGCTCGGACGAAATGGCCGCCAAACCAAACCTTCGAGACGAAGCGTTTTGGGCAGAAACGATTCAACCAGCGCAAGCCCCGCGCCATAGTGTGCCAGCATCATTCCGGTCAGCGACAGGCCAACCTGGACGGCAATGCGGGGTGCTTCTCCCGCTTCGCTAAGCGCATGATCTATATGGCCGCGGAGCAGTGCATGGGGCAAATAGGTGATGACGGGATATTCGCGCAGATCTGCAAATTCGATCTCGCTGCGCGCTGCCAGGGGACAGTCTTCCCGCATGACGCATACGATCTCTGAACGGGTGAGCAGCTCCGTCTCGACGGCGGCATTCACAACGGGCTCGTATACAACGCCGAGCTCAGCCTCGCCATTGATGACACGGTCGACAACCTGCTGCGAGGTCAGGGACTGCAACACCACCCGGACATTGGGCCGATCCTTGATGAAGGACGCCACCGCCTCTGCAAGATATCCATTGGCAATCGGAAAGGCGCCCGCGATGGAAAGTGTCCCGAGCCGGCCCCCGACCAGATCCTGAGTTAGCCGGGCAACGGAGTCCACTCGACTGAAGATAGCCGCCACTTCGGGAAAAAGAGCGCGGGCCTCGGGAGTTGCCTCAAGACGGTTTCCCAAGCGTTGGAACAGCGGCATCTTAAGCTGCGTCTCGCAATGCTTGAGAATTGCACTCACGGCTGGCTGGGAGATATTCAACGCTCGTGCTGCTCCTGTCACCGAACCTGCCTGCATGATCGCATGGAACACTTCCAGCTGACGTAAATTCAAGAGCGCAACTCCTTAACAAGGGGGAATATAGGCCTTTGTCCGTCGTCAGAACATTTGGCGCAGATGGCAGCGTCGATCGGTGAAGGATCGGCTTCGCCCAGCGGTTGATGTTAGGCGGCGAGCCTGCGGTGCTGCAAGCACCGATGCTCGATCCGTCTGCCGTTTGATCTTTTCGCATTGTGGACGCTGGCGTCTGACTGTTTGAAGCAGGCATCGGCGGGTGTGGCACGCCCCCCCGGCTCAAGGCCCCACCATACGAATACATCCGCAAGATCTGGGTGGCCGAGCCCGACAGGTTAGGTCTCAATCCAGCCCGCCAAACGCCAGGACTAAACACCCAGGTCCACTCGCTGCCGAGTGGACCCGGGTGATCTAAGCATAGTGATGACTAGGGGCTGCGACCCCCTAAAGGGCCGCTACCAGTTCCGGCAGAATGGTGAACAGGTCCCCTACCAGACCGTAATCGGCAATCTGGAAAATAGGCGCGTCTTCATCCTTGTTGATGGCCACGATGACCTTGGAATCCTTCATCCCCGCAAGATGCTGGATGGCCCCGGAGATACCGATGGCAATGTATAGATCTGGAGCAACGATCTTGCCGGTTTGACCAACCTGGGTATCGCTGGGTGTATAGCCAGCGTCGACGGCCGCTCGCGATGCACCGATAGCGGCGCCCAGCTTGTCGGCAATCGGCAAGATCAGCTCCTGGAACTTGGCCGCGGAGCCGAGCGCCCGTCCGCCGGAGACGACGATGCGGGCAGCAGTCAATTCGGGCCGTTCGCTTTCGGATAGACGGTTTTCAACGAAACTGGACAGCCCCGGATTGGCCGCCGCGCCAATCGTCTCGATGGTCGCATTGCCCTCATTGCCTGCGACTGCGAAGGCGGCTGTGCGCACCGTGATGACCTTTCTGGCGTCAATCGATTTCACTGTCTGGATGGCGTTGCCGGCATAGATCGGACGCTTGAAGGTGTCGCCCGACACGACTTCGATGATTTCAGAAATCTGGGCAACATCGAGTAGAGCCGCTATACGCGGGGCGATGTTCTTGCCACTGGCGGTAGCGGGAGCGATGATGGTGTCGTAGGCCGCCGCCAGCGACACTGCGAGCGCAGCGACCGGCTCGGCGAGCCCATTTGCCAACTCGTCCGCCTGCGCCAACAGCACCTTGGTGACGCCCGACAGTTTCGCTGCGGCGACAGCCGCAGCCTGCGCGCCTTGGCCAGCCACCAGGATATGCACATCGGGGCCGATCTTGAGCGCAGCAGACAGCGCCTTTGCGGTCTGTTCGGAAAGCGATGTGTTGTCGTGTTCTGCAATCAGCAAAATAGTCATGATCTTGTCCCCCTAAATTACGCCGGCTTCGTTGCGGAGCTTGTCGACGAGCTCTGCGACGGTCTTGACCTTGACTCCGCCCTTGCGAGTAGCGGGCTCTTCGGTGTTGAGCACTTTGAGGCGCGGGGTCACATCGACGCCGTAATCGGCCGGTGTCTTTTCATCGAGCGGCTTCTTCTTGGCCTTCATGATATTGGGCAGGGACGCATAACGCGGCTGGTTCAGGCGCAGATCGGTGGTGACGACCGCCGGCAGCTTGAGCGCGACGACCTGCAACCCGCCATCGACCTCCCGGGTCACCGTCATGGTGTCGTGATCGATCTCGACCTTGGAGGCAAATGTGCCCTGGCCCCAGCCAAGCAGGGCCGCAAGCATCTGACCTGTCTGATTGGCGTCGTCATCGATCGCCTGCTTGCCCAGAATGACCAGACGAGGCTGTTCGTCCGCGACAATGGCCTTGAGCACCTTGGCCACGCCGAGCGGCTCGACCGCGTCTTCCACCTGCACCAGGATTGCGCGATCGGCCCCCATGGCCAAGGCCGTGCGCAGGGTTTCCTGCGCCTGGGCCGGGCCGATGGTGACGACGACGATCTCATCGGCAATGCCGGCTTCCTTGAGGCGGAGCGCTTCTTCGATGGCGATTTCATCGAATGGGTTCATCGACATTTTCACATTAGCCGTCTCGACACCCGAGCCATCGGCCTTGACGCGAATCTTGACGTTGAAATCGATCACCCGCTTTATCGGGACAAGTATTTTCATGGCTGCAAACCTCATTGGTACTGGAACGGTCCATGCCGGCCCATTCTTGTGCGATTTGGATCAGCCAAACCGCGGGCTCCCGGGGTGCTGAATTGGAAGGCGGACGGAAAACCGGCAAAAAGTCACGCCGCGGTCCTGACGGCTGGACATCACGCGGGAAGCACGACCAGGAATGGTCATCGTCAAATATGCTTCTGGCCGGCCGTAAAACATCGCGGGCGGGCTATCGGGCCTCGCCCGAGGCCAGCATTGGAATGGATGATCGTGGCTGCCTCAAAGGCAACCACGACGCTTCGGTGCATAATTGGCGGTCTGGCGCCATCCGCCTCGGATGATCAAACGAACTATACGTCGCCAAGATTGACGAGCTTGTTCTGTGATTTCATCACATCGAGATAGGCATCGGTCGCGCTGTTCTGTTTAGCGAGGCTGGAGAAGATATCGTCACTGCGCCCTTCGACAGCCTTTGTGAGATGGCTGGCGACGTGATCGGCATACTGGCGCGGAACCACGACGATACCATCGCCGCTTGCGCAAATAACGTCACCGGGATGCACGATGACCCCGCCACAGCAAACCGGAACATTGATCTCGCCGGAGCCAATCTTGGGGCCGGACCAGGTCGCCTGTGCCGCGGCATAAATCGGAAAGCCGGCAGCCCGCGCCTCGGACGCATCACGATAGGCGCCATGAACGATCAGGCCCTTGAGGCCCCGGTCCCGGATGGCCAGGCGCAGCATCTGAAAGCCGCCCAGGCACCATTCGGAGAAGCCCTGGGCATCGACGACAATGACATTGCCGGGCTCGACCATGGTGAGGGCCTTCTTCAAGCCCAGATTGTCGCCCGGGGGGCATTTTACCGTAAGCGCGGTTCCCACGACCGGAATTGCCGGCTCGACGAAGGAATGGATGTTGGCAACGGTGTACATTCTGCCGACAACGTCAGCTATGTCCGGCACATAGAAGCTGCCGAGCTGGGCAACCGTCTCGTCGGGCAGCGGCGCGGGCATTTTTCCAATGATGAATGGAATGACCGGGAATTTCCATCGGCGATCGGACGGCGATTCGGGAACCATGATCTTCTCCTTAAAAACTCAGTTTGCGGCCAGCGACACAGGCGCTGACTAGGCCGCGTGCGATCTGCGCAGCGCGGCAAGTGTGCCGCCCCGCATCACCGATCCCGGCAAGGGGTGCCCCACGATGCTTTCGGCCAACAGCGCGGCTTCGATCAGCGCGTCGAGATCAACCCCAGTCTCGATGCCCATTTCCTCGCACATGAGAACAAGATCCTCCGTGCACAAGTTTCCAGCGGCCCCCCGATGTCCTCCGAAAGGACAGCCACCGAGGCCGGCAACCGATGTGTCATACATGCGCACACCCATTTCGAGCCCGGCATAGGCATTGGCGACCGCCATGCCCCGCGTGTCGTGCAGGTGCAGCGATATCTCGAGCGCCGGGAACTGATCCTGTACCGCGCCGACAAGGCGCTTGATCGCCAGCGGGGTGGCCCAGGCCATCGTATCGGCAAGCGACAGCGTTTTCAGCGTCACGCCATGTTGGTCTGCGATCTCGACGATGTCCCTGACGAAGCCAAGCGCCAGGGTGACTGGGATGTCGCCCTGGAAATTGCAGCCGAATGCCGCCAGCAACGCGCCGCGCGTCACAGGCACATCCTGTTCCTTATAGGCGCGCACGAGGTCATGCTGCGCCTGGACATTCTCGGCCAGGCTACGGTTATTGTTCCGCTTGGAGAACACTTCGGAGGCGGTCAGCGAGATCGATCCGAAGACGTCGAGACGGTCGCGGAGTTTGGTGGCCCGCGCGAAGCCCTGCGCGTTCAGCCACAGGCCGAGATATTGGACACCCGGAACGATTTCCATTCCGGCGACCACGGCCTCGGCGTCAGCCATGCCCGGAACGAGCTTGGGATGCACGAAGGATGCAACCTGAATGCTGCTCAGGCCCGAATGCGACAGTCGATCGATCAGTTCGATCTTTGCGGGCGTCGGGATCTGGCTCTTCTCAAACTGAAAGCCCTCACGCGGCCCATGATCGCTGATGAGGACGGAATTGGGGAGATCGGTCATCGTTTCCTCGCTTTCAATTTAGGGAGATGGTGGCACGAAGGGATAGGGCAAGGCCTTGCCGCCGCGATAGGGAAGCGCGACGAAAGCCTGACCAGGCGTCGATTCCTTGCCGGTATCGTTGAGTATTCCAAGCGCGAGCTCCACAACGCCGAAGCCATCTGCCTCCCGCTTATCCTGGACACGGGCCCATACCGTGAGCGTCTCGCCCATCACGTTCATGGCGCGAAATTGGAAATTGACCTTCCAGATCCAGCCGGTATCCCCAGCCCATAGCCGCAACTGCCGCAGGATAAACTGCTGCTTCAAGCTGCCGTTGATCAGCAGACCGGGCAGGCGGTCATGCTCGACCGCAAACTTCTCGTCGTAGTGGATCTTGTGCCAGTTCTCGATCGCAGCGGACCAGCGCATGAGATGCGCCGAGGTCAGGGGACCAACGTGGAGCAGCGGGACTTCCTCACCCGCCACGATGTCTTCATAGAATATCTCGCTCATGTCCGGGCCCCCTCCGCACGCCGGATCTGCGTTCGCCGCAGCTTGAGCAGGAGCCGATCGTCGCCGGCGCGGTATTCGGTCTCGATGACAACCAAAATCATCGGCCCCTTGCTGGTCTGCTTCTCGGAAATGTCGGCGTAGCGGGACCGCACCTTCACCGTCTCGGACACGCTCGCCAATGAGAAGAATTCGATATCGGAGCCACCGTTGAGAAGGGGCAATTTTGCAAACGGGGCGATGGGCGGCAGTCCCTGGGTGGACAGGGTATCGGTGCCGTCGAAATCGGGATCATGCGCGCACAGCGTCAAGCGATCGGGCGCGCCGAAGGCGGGACGGAACATCATGGTGGGAAACAGATGCTGCGCGACGGGACCGCCAAAGCGCCGATTGCCGGGCGTATCGATCCAGAACATCTCATCGTCGTCCATCGACGCCTGAGCAAAGCGCCTGACCGCGCCACGCTCGACGGGATCGACTGCGATCTGCCAGTCGGTGGTCATTCCGATATAGGCTTCCACTTCGGGCGTGAGCAGGGTCATGGGAAACTCCGGCATGGGCAGAATGGCAGCCCGCTAAACGATTTTTCGGTCACGCAACCCTCGAATGCTGGTTTCATCAAAGCCCAGGCCAGCCAGGATCTCGTCGGTGTGCTGGCCGATCGTCGGGGGCGGAATGCTGGGGCCGGGATCGCCGCTTTCGAGTGTGAACCCGGACCGCATGACTTTGACGGGACGATCCAGCGTCGGTACGTCATCGAACTGGCGCACCATGCCGCGCTGCGTGAGCTGCTCCTGCGCGAGCGCTTCCGCCAGAGACAGCACGGGGCCGGCGGGAATGCTTTCGCGGGTCATGATCTCATGCCATTCCAGGGCGCTCTTGGAGGCCAGCGCCTCTTCCAGCAGGGGCTTGAGCAGGTCACGGTTGCGCCGGCGCTCGTCGCGGTCCTGGAACCGTGGATCGGTCGCCAGGTGCTCGCGCCCGATCACCTGGCAGAGCGAGATATAATGTTGCTGCTTGTTGGCCGCGATATTCAGCAGGCCCTGGCCGGTCTGGAACGCTCCCGATGGAGCGGCGGACATGTTGTCGTTCCCCATGAGCTTGGGGACCTCTCCAGCCATCAGGAAATTGGACACCACCCATCCGAGCGACACCAGTGTCGATTCCATCATCGACACGTCGATGAACTCGCCCAGGCCTGTCCGGGAAGCGCGATAGAGCGCAGCCGAAACCGCAAAAGCCGCCGTGATTCCGGCTGCAGTATCGGCCACGGGAAAGCCGGCGCGCATCGGCCCGCTCTCCTCGCTGCCGGTGACGCTCATGACGCCGCCAAAGCCTTGCACGACCTGGTCGTAGGCTGGATTGGCGCGCAGCGGCCCCTCCTGCCCAAAGCCGCTGATGGCGCAGTAGATCAGGCGAGGATTGATCTCACGCAGGGCCGCGTGACCGATGCCCAACCTGTCCATGACGCCTGGTCGAAAATTCTCCACGAGAACGTCCGCCGTACTCACGAGCTTGCGGAATATCTCGATGCCCTCGCTCGTTTTGAGATTGACGGTCAGCGACTTCTTGCCGGCGTTCTGCGCCAGGAACGACGCGCCCATCAGTTTCTTGTTGAGCGCGGGATCGGAGCCGAGCTGACGAGCCAGATCGCCGGTCAACGGCTCTTCGACCTTGAAGACCTCCGCCCCAAGCTGGGCGAGCTGATAGCTGCAGATGGGGCCAGACAACACGTTCGTGAGGTCGAGGACCCGGACACCTTCAAGTAAATTTGCCATTACATTCCCTTGCGCCCGCGGTTCACCATGGTGAAGGCGATCTCATTCAAATTGTTAGAAACCGTATAGCTCTTGGGGGTTCTCGACGAGTATTCGATGAAGATCACGATCATTGGGCACCCATTTTGCCAGCCGGTTCAGCGCCGCAACGTCGTCTTCCCAAAGAAAGGGCTCGATCCCGTCAGCTGTACGTTCCCGGCCCGGTGGCGGCGATGGATGCGGCCAATCGCTACCCCAAAGCAGGCGCTCAGGATTGACGCCGACCAGCGCAGAAACAAGTGGCGCTACGTCCGTATAGTCCTCTCTATCCGATATCCGGTAGCTGGCAGATAGTTTGACGTAGACATTCCCGCCATCGACCAATGACAGGAGGTTACGGAAATCCTCATTGTCCGTGCCCCGATTGGCGAAAGCGCGTCCAAAATGATCGATCACCAAATTCAGCGGCAGCCGGCGAACGACATCGCCGAGCTCCCTTAGAACGCCCAGATTGGTATAGGTTTGCAAATGCCATCCGAGCGATTTAACGCGCTCGGCCAACCCCTCGAGGAGCTTGGCCGCCTGCTTAGGGTCGTTCGATCCGAAGGTCTCCATGTTAACGCGCGCGCCGCGCACGCCACGACGGTCCATATCCAGCAGCGCCTCGTCGCCAATAGCGTCCTCAAGCACGGCTATGCCGCGCGCCCGATCGCCAAGCCTGTCGAGCGCGGCGAGCATGCACGAATTGTCGCTGCCATAGGGCGTCGCCTGGACGATGACCACGCGATCCAGATGCAGACGTTGCTGCAAGCGCCCCAGATCGTCCAAGGTCGCCAGGCCCGGTGTGTATAGGCGATCGGCAGAAAACGGAAAAAGAGCGGGATCTTCGAAAACATGGACATGGCAGTCGCATGCATTGGCTGGAACTTTGAAGTCGATACGAGATCCGATTTGCGACGGATCTTCGATGACCGATGCCATTACCACATACTCCCAAGGACCACTTACTTGCGGCAAAATGATCGGAGCAGGGATAGGGGTCAAATCTTAAGCGTTGCGACAGACATAAGGTTAGCTTATGTGCCGGCCGCTTGCTGCGGAGGATGCGCTTCAACCATCGTTTTTGGCCATTTCAGCAGTTTCACATCGAGAATATCGCGGCCTTTTTTTGACAGTATGACGCCGGTTCGGGGGCGCGAAATCCAGCCCCTTGGGCAGTGAATGCCGCAAGCACCTCGACTTCTTCCACCAGCAGAGGCTTGTGGGACGACGGCGCCAATATTTTCACCGCGTAAATTTTGATGTTGGCGCGCACAAACCCTGTTGACGGGCGAGGCTCGTTGACGTCTTATTTGGGTGCAGGAAATCCACCGCAAGACGTGGAGCCGGTTAACCGTGCGCGAGCCCGGCGGAGGCTATTTAGAAGACTCAGAGACCGGATTGCCTGGCATGGACACCGCCTAAGCGGGTGCCTGGCAGGCGACTGTAACAGGCCGTGTCGGGGCAGTTGCCTTCGCCCCGGCCCCAAAGAATTGCTGAACAGCTCACTCAGGGAGGAAATACTATGGAACGTCGTTCGATTTTCAAGGCCGTGGCAGCTATTGCCTTGGCCACTACCGTTGGCTTTGCCGCCGGTCCCAGCTTTGCCCAGGATGCGAAGAAGTTCAGTATTGCCCTGGTGCCGGGCCTGACCACCGATGCGTTCTACATCACCATGCGCAAGGGCGCCCAGGCCGCGGCCGATGCGCTGGGCGTGGAACTCGTCTTCCAGGGTGGCCCGGAATTCAACCCGACCGTGCAGGTGCCGGTGCTCGACGCCGTCATCGCCCGCCAGCCCGACGCGATCCTGATCGCGCCGACCGACACCACTCAGCTAATCGAGCCGCTGCGCAAGGCCAATGATGCCGGTATTCCGGTGATCACCGTCGATACCTTCATCGGCAGCGGCCAGTACCAGACCGGTGCCGGCGACGCGGATTTCCCGCTGGCCTATATCGCTTCCGACAACGTGCTTGGCGGCCGCATGGCAGCCCGGGCCCTGGCCAATGCCATTGGCGGCGAAGGCAAAGTCTATGTCTCCAATATCATGCCGGGCGTTTCGACCACCGATCAGCGCGAAGAAGGCTTCAAGCTCGAAATGAGCGAGAATTTCCCCAATGTGACCGTGCTGGAAACCCAGTTCAACGAGAACGACGCCAATAACGCAGCCAGCCAGCTGCAGGCGATGTTCGCGCGCAATTCCGACCTGAAGGGCGTGTTCGGGGCAAACCTGTTCTCGGCCATCGGTTCGGGCAATGGCGTGCAGCAGGCCGGCCAGACCGGCAATATCAAGGTCGTGGCGTTCGACGCACCGACCACTATCGTCGACAATATCAATTCCGGCCTAGTCGACGTGGCCATCGCCCAGCACCCGGCCGAAATCGGCTATTACGGCGTGGTCTCGGCCTATGCCCACCTGACCGGCCAGTCGATCCCGACCTTGATCGGCACCGGCTTCACCGTGATCGACAAGACCAATGTCGCCGATCCGGAAGTGGCCAAGTACATCTACTCGAATTGATAAAAGCCTTTTGACCCGCTCCCCCGGAATGTCCGTTCCGGGGGAGTTTTCCGATATCAAGAGGGATCGGGTGACCCCATGACGACTTCAGATACCAAGGCGCAATCCGACCCTTCCCATGCCAGCCCCCAGGCCGATCATGCGGATCTGGCCAAAACCTGGATGCAGCGCATCGCCGATCTACGCGCCTGGCTATTCCTCGGCGTGCTGATCCTGGGCTTTGAAGTCTGGGCGCGGATCAGCTTCGGCGGCACCTTTATTTTCAACCCGTTCAACCTGCAGTCGGTTGCCATTTTCGCGGTGGCGCCGCTGCTGCTGGCGACCGGGCAGACCTTCGTTATCATTTCGGGCGGCATCGACCTTTCCGTCGGCTTCATCATGGGGCTAGCGGCGGTGGTGGCGGCCCATATCATCAATTGGGCCAGCCCGATGATGCCGCTGCCGCTGGCCGTGCTGCTCGGGGCGCTGGTCGCCGTGCTGGTGGCGGGCATCCCAGGTCTCGTCAATGGCCTGCTGGTCTCGCGCCTGCGGGTGCCCCCATTCATCGGCACGCTGGGCATGTTCGGCGTGGCACGGGGCGTGGCGTTCCTGCTCGCCGGCGGTACGGTCGTGCCGATCAGTAACAACACGTTCTTTTCGGCCCTGGGCAATGGCCGCATCTTTAACGTGCCCTATATCGTGGTCATCACCGCAGTCTTCGTGCTGGTGCTGCACTACATCCTGAGCCAGACCAAGTTCGGCCAGCACAATTACGCCATCGGTGCCAATCCCCAGGCGGCGCGCCGCGCGGGCATCGACATCAAGGGGCACCTGACCCGGCTTTATATTCTTTCCGGTCTCTGCGCCGGTTTGGCGGGTGTGCTGTATTCGGCCCGCTTCAATGCCGGCGCCGCGCAGGCCGGCGAGCCGTTGCTGCTCGATTGCGTGGCAGCGGTGGTGATCGGTGGCGCTAGCCTTTTCGGCGGTTCGGGTACCATTCTGGGCACCGTGGCAGGCGCATTTGTGATCGCGGTGATCCAGTATGGGCTGGTCTTCGTCAATGTCGAGCCATTCTGGCAATTCATCAGCGTCGGTGTCGTCATCATCATTTCAGTGCTGATCGACCAGGCGCAACGCCGGTTCAGCGGGGGGCGCATCGATGAGTGAGATCAACCAGGCCGAGCCGTTGCTCGAAGTGCGCAACCTGTCGAAGAACTTCGGGGCCGTGCAGGCGCTCCGCGATTTTTCCATGATCGTGCGCCCCGGAGAAGTGGTGGCGCTGGCGGGCGACAATGGCGCCGGCAAGACGACGCTGATCAAGGCGATTTCGGGGGTCTATCCGCCTTCTTCGGGCGATATCCTGCTCAAGGGCGAGACGGTGCAGTTCTCGACGCCGCAAGAGGCGCGTGACAAGGGCATCGAGACCATCTACCAGGATCTGGCTTTGGCAGATAACCTGTCGATTGGGGCCAATATCTTCCTTGGCCGCGAGCCCATGACCAAGGCGTTCGGCTTCCTGCCGGTGCTTGATCGCAAGAAGATGGCGGACGCGGCACGCCAGACCATGGCGCTGCTGGATTTCCACGTCAGCCGCATGAATGCCCCGGTCAGCAATTTCTCGGGCGGACAGCGGCAGGCGGTGGCCATCGGCCGCGCCGTCTATTGGAACGCACAGATCCTGATCATGGACGAACCCACCGCCGCGCTCGGCGTGCCCGAGCAGCGCAAGGTGATTTCGCTGATCCACCAGCTCAAGGCGCAGGGGCGCGGGGTGATCTTCATCTCGCACAACCTGCAGGACATTTTCGCCGTTTCCGACCGGATCGTCGTGCTGCGGCGCGGTATCCAGGCCGGCGAGCGCAAGATTTCCGAGACCAGCCATGACGAGGTGGTCAAGCTGATGGTGGGCGGTTAGGCAGACGAGCGCAGCATCAGGTCGGCATTGACAAGGATATGCTCGCCACGAGTCCTGGGCTGATCGAACACCCGGGACGTGTCGAGCCTGGAGAGCAGAAGATTGATCGCCAGCCGTCCCATTTCGGCCGTGTCCTGCTGCACCGTGGTCAGTGGTGGCCAGCTATATTCGCTGAGAGGCTGATTGTCGTGTCCGGCCACCCGCAGATCGCAGCCCGGATCGATGCCGACCTTGAGCCCGGCCTGGTTGACGGCGGCCAGAAGCCCAAAGGCGACGCGATCGTTGCCGCACAGCACGATCTTGGTCGGAAAGCCGCCTTCTCTGAGGATGCGGCTGGCCTGTTCGAAGGCGTAGCGCTCGAAGTCCCAACTGTCGGAAGCGTCAACGGGCAGCAGGACGGGTGTCAGTCCGCGCCGCTCCATGGTGGCGCAATAGCTATCGCGCCGCTCCTTGGCGTTGGAATTGACATTGGGCATGTCGAAATAGCAGGGCGGCTCGCCGAACCGGGTGAGGTAATCAGTGATCAGCGCCATGGACTGTTCGTTATTGGTGCCAACAAAGGCCTCTTCGTCGTCGAACGGCGCATCGATGAAGACGATGGGAATGTTGGCAGCCAGCGCCTTGATCTTTTCGCGGTGCCGCGCATCGCCACCGACCGGGGCCATGATGACGCCCGCGACATTGAGGGAGGTCAGCGTTTCGATCGCCTCGGCCTCAAGTTCGGCCTTGCCGTCGGAGCTGAAGACGAAGGGCAGATAGCCGGCCTGTGTGGCTTCGGTTTCGATGCGCCGACGCAGGCCCATATAGAAGGGATCCATCGAGGTCGGAAAGATCAGCCCGATGATCTTGGAGCGGCGGCGGTTGAGATTGACGGCGAAGAGATTGGGCCGAAAGCCGGTTTCTTTGAGCCCCGCCTCGATCCTTTCGCGCACCTTGGCGCGGACCGAGCCGGCATCCTGGAAATATTTCGACACGGTCGGACGCGACAGCCCGACGGCTTCGGCGAACTCTTCCATGGTCCGGATGCGCTTTTTCGTCATTCTTTCTTGCTGCCACTCCATGCCGCCGCCGTCAATTAAAATGACGCGCGGCAATAAAAATCTTGACGCAGAGCAATATAGAGCCAGCCCATGACTGAAACTAACGGCGCCGTAGTCGGCTCGCTCGGCGAATTGCTGGTCGAATTCGTCTGCACGGAAAAAGACGGACACAATCGTCGTGCCACATCCTATGTCGGCCCTTTTCCCAGCGGCGCGCCGGGCATTTTCATCGATCAGGCAGCGCGGGCCGGCGCCAAGGCGATCTTTGCCGGCGCGGTGGGCGACGATGCTTTCGGCACGGTATTGCTGGAGCGTTTGCGCGGTGTCGGCGTCTCGGATGGTTTGATCCGCACGGTGCCGGGGGTCCCCACGGGGTCGGCCTTTGTCAGCTATAACAGCGATGGCAGCCGCGATTTCGTCTTCAATATCGCTCAATCCGCCGCGGCTCATTTCCCTACTGGCGCCGAAGCCATTGCGGCCATCATCGACTTCGGCACGCAGATTTTCCATATTTCCGGCTCAACGCTCGGCAATCCTGCCATGGCCCGCGCCGCGCTCGAAATCTGCCGGGCACTGCATGAAGCGGGCGTGCGTATTTCGCTCGACCCCAATATCCGCAAGGAACTGCTGGGCGATCCCAATTATCGAACCGTGGTGGATGAGCTGACCCGGCTCGCCACCTATTTTCTGCCCAGCGAGGAAGACGCCGCGGTGCTGTTCCCCGGGGAGCCGTTCGAGACTTATGCGCCGCGCCTGATCGCCGGGGGCGCCCATTATGTCGTGCTCAAGCAAGGCGAACATGGCTGCACCGGGCTCGATCGTGCCGGCACCCAAATCAGCCTGCCTGGGCACAAGGTCGAAGTGATCGACCCGACCGGTGCCGGCGATTGCTTTTGCGCCAGCTTCGTCGCGCTGATCGCTTCGGGCCGCCTCGATTTTGCCGGCGCACTTGAATATGCCAATGCTGCCGGCGCCCTGGCCGTCGGCAGGCTCGGGCCGATGGAGGGCAATTCCACCCGTGCCGAAATCGCAGCGTTTCTTGGAGAGCCGTGATGGACGCGCCGTCGCTGTATCCGAATTTTACGCGCGTAAACTTTATCATTGACGAGCAGAAGCAGGCTTCTTAGTCTGAAATGGCCCGACGAGCGCAACGCGCCGGGGCTAGGGGAGGATCGCATGCGACAGGATTTGTCGGGCAAGACAGTGTTGGTCACTGGCGCCAGCTCGGGCATCGGCCGCGCCATGGCGCTGGCTCTGGCGGCGGAGGGCGTTCGTCTTGCCCTTGTCGGCCGTTCTGAGGAGCGCTTGCGCGCCGTGGCGGACAGGATCGGCAGCGAAACGCTGGTGCTTTCCGCCGATCTGACCCAGCCTGCGGAAGTCGATCGCGTCGTCGCCGAAACCGTTTCCCGGTTCGGGCAGATCGACATTCTGCTGCCCAATGCCGGGCTGTTCATCCCCGGCGCTGTCGCCGAGGGCGAGCCCGACAAGTGGGATGAAATGCTGTCCATCAACGTCAACAGCGTCTTCCGGCTGGTCCGGGCCACGTTGCCGGCGATGATCGCGCGCCAATCCGGGCACATCCTCATCACCAGCTCGATTTCGGGCCATGAAGCCATTCATTGGGAGCCGATCTATTCGGCCTCCAAGCATGCCATCCAGTCCTTCGTACATGGCCTGCGCCGGCAGGTGCTCAAGGACAATATCCGCGTGGGCGCCGTGGCGCCCGGCATCGTCCTCAACGAACTCTGGGGTTATACCGACCCGGCCGCCATCGACGCCAAGGTCGCCAGCCGCGAAGGGCTGCGCTCCGAAGACGTGGCCGATGCGGTCGTTTTCATGCTCACCCGCCCAGCCAATGTCACCATCCGCGATCTGGTCATCCTGCCGCAGGCCCAGGATATCTGAGGCATGGAGCGCTTCGACTACGTCATCGTCGGGGCGGGCGCCGCAGGCTGCGTGCTCGCCAACCTGCTGAGCGAAGACCCCGATGTCAGCGTGGCGCTGATCGAAGCGGGGCCGGACCGCAATGCACGCAAGGCCATCGTGCGCATGCCCCTCGCAATGGTCACCTTCATGGCCCCGGCCCTGGCATTTCTCGGCGGGCCCAAATTCATGAACTGGTTCGAGACCGAGCCGGAGCCTGGCCTGCAGGGCCGCAGCATCGCCCTGCCGCGCGGCAAGGGCACTGGCGGCAGCACCAATATCAACGGGCAGATCTTCATGCGCGGCCAGCGCGAGGATTTTGACGGCTGGCGCGACGCCGGCAATCCCGGCTGGGGCTATGACGATTTGCTGCCCTATTTCAAGAAGCTCGAACGCTTCGAGGTCTTGGCAGATCGGCGGTCAGGACAAATCGAGTTCGGCGGCAAGCCGCTGGCAGGGCAGATCGATCCGCACTTTCATGGCACTACGGGGCTGCTCAATGTCGCCCCGCTGCGCAGCGTCAATCCGCTGGCACGTATTTATCTCAAAGCCGCCCAGCATGCCGGTTTTCCGCTTAATGCCGATTTCAATGGCGAGAAGCAAAACGGGGTTGGGCTTTATACATTCACCCAGCGCAATGGCGAGCGCGTCACTGCCGAGGGCGCCTATCTCGATCCGGTGCGTCACCGACCCAATCTGACGGTGCTGAGCGGGCGGGAGGTTACCCGCGTGATGATGGATGGCAAGCGGGCCATTGGCGTCGCCTGGCGCAGCGGCAGCGAAACCGGCGAAACCCTCGCGGGCGAGGTCATCCTCTCGGCCGGCAGTTTCGTGTCGCCGCATCTGTTGATGCTGTCGGGTATTGGCGATGCCGGTGAGCTGTCGCGCCATAATATCCCCGTGGTGCAGGACCTTCCCGGCGTCGGCCAGAACCTGCAGGATCACCTCGATGTCACGCTGGAATATTCAGCCAAATCCACCATGCCGTATGGCGTGTCGTGGAAGGCGTTGCCGCGCAATGTGGGGCATGTGTTCGACTGGATTTTCCGCCGCCGCGGGCTCTTTTCCTCCACCACCGGGGAGGGCGGTGCATTCCTATCGACGGTGCCCGGTGTCGAGCGGCCCGATATCCAGCTGTTCTTCTGCACCGGAAGGGCCAATACGCAGGCGGCGTCCGGCTTCACCGGCCACGGCTTTCTCATGCATGTCTGCCAGTTGCGCCCCGGTAGCATCGGCAGGCTGAGCCTCAAAAGCGCCGATCCGGCCGAAAAGCCATCGATCCTTTATAATTTCTTCCGCGGCGACAGCACCATGGAGGTGCTGCGCGCCGGCATCCGCATTGCCCGCAAGATCATGAGCCAGCCTGACTTCGCGGCACATCTGGCGGCCGAGATCGATCCCGGTCCCGAGGCCGACAGCGACGGCGCGCTCGATGCCTTCATCCGCCAGCGGGTGGGTACGCTGTTTCATCCCGTCGGCACCTGCGCGATGGGGCGCGGACCCGAGGCGGTGGTCGACCCGGCATCGCTGCGGGTGCATGGTGTCGAGGGGCTGCGCGTCATCGATGCTTCGATCATGCCCAGGATCGTTTCGGCCAATACGGTGGCGGCGACCTATTGCCTGGCCGAGAAGGGCGCGGACCTCATCCGCCGGGAGCGCAAGACGATACACAAGGAGGCTCATCATGGGTGAGTTCGACGGCAAGATAGCGCTAGTGACCGGAACCACCGGCATTGGCCGCAGCGTGGCGCTGCGCCTTGCGGCAGCGGGCGCCCAAGTCATGGCGCTGGGGATAGACGAGGTGGGTAATGCCAGGCTCGCGGCGGACAGCACTGTTGCGGTGCAGCAAACGGACGTGGCAGAGCCGGCGCAGGTCGAGGCGGCAATCGAGGAAGTCGTGCGGCGCTTCGGCGGCCTCGACATCATCGTCAATTCGGCGGCCGTTCACCCCTATGGCGATGCGGTCACCACCTCGCCCGGGGTCTTCGCGCGATGCCTCGCCGTCAATGTCGGCTCCATCCACTTGACCGCCCATTTCGGCGTGCCGGCGATGCGGGCGCGCGGTGGCGGAGTCATCGTCAACGTGTCGAGCGTGCAGGGCCATGCCAGCCAGACCAATGTGGCCGCCTATGTCGCTTCCAAGGGCGCTATCCATGCCCTCACCCGCGCGATGGCGCTGGATTTCGCCGGCGATCGCATCCGCGTCGTCTCGGTCAGCCCCGGCTCGGTGCGCACCCCGATTCTGGAACTGGCGGCTCGAACTTTCGACGGGCCGGATGCCGATATCGATGCGGTTTTCGCCCGCTTCGGCGCGGGCCATCCGCTCGGGCGTATTGGCGAGCCCGAAGAGGTAGCCGAGCTCATCGCCTTCCTCGCCTCGGAGCGGGCCGGCTTCATCACGGGCTCCGATCACCGCATCGATGGCGGCCTGACCGCGGCCATCGGCGTTCGGTGAGCCCTATTTTGGCGACGATGCCTCAGCGGCTATTCTTGCGCGGGCGTTGAGCGGTCAGCCGTCCAGCATGGCGAGATATTCCGGGTGCCGCGAGGCGTAGGCCGCCATGAACGGGCACTTTGCAATCACGCGCCGTCCGTCGGCGCGCAGGGATTCGAATACGCCATGGGCGAGGCGAGAGCCGATGCCCTGTCCCGACAGCTCCTGCGGGACCTCGGTGTGGAGCAGGACCACCCGTCCATCCTCCTCCTTGTAATAGGAGACGGCGAGCGCATCGCCGGCGAGCGGCAGCTCGAAGCGGTGCATCACGGTGTTGTCGTTGATCTCGGGCTCCATCCTGAGCCTCCTTCGGCGTCGATAAAACGGTTCCCGATGACCATAAACAGGCTCCCGCCGCATGTCTGCGGCTACGTGGGCTCTCCGCGGCCAGCCGAACCGTATCTGGACGCGTGGAGACGCATTATGGATTCGCGGCGTGTCAGTCGTCCGATCTGGGCGGCCCGCAGGCTCAGCGTCTTCGCGCTCGTTGTCTCAGCGGACACCTCCATTCATGGATTTTCCATCGGCATCAGAGGGTTTTCGTCCGAATTCATGTCTCGCCCGAATTTATCAAATTCGGGCTCGATGACTACTCGGCCGCCCATATCTGGGTGATTGTTCCACCGCCTTCCCGTGAAGGCGAATGCGAGCACGAACTGACGAATAACCCCATCAGGCTGAAGCGCGGAAGAGCCGTTCATCCGGACTGCAGGCGGCGTCCGCGGAGTCCGGGAACAGTCCCGAACGCCAAGCTGATGTGGGATGACCACCACGAGGCTTCCGGACGTGACAGGGCAACCGCTTTGGCGCATATCGCGCGCCGATCTCGACAAGCTGATGACGACGTTGGAGGTCAACCACGTCAGGCTATCGGAGTGTGCGCTCGCGGCCGGTGCGCGGCTGGAAATCGCCCGGGGCGAACATCCCACGATCCATTATGGCTTTGCCGGCTCGGGAGCGATCCTCGTGGAAGGGGAGCCGCCGATCGAGCTCTCCGCTCATGCCCTGGTCGTCGTTCCCGCCCGCAAATCGATGATGATCGTAGCGCCGGATACGTGCGGTTTCGCGCCAACGGCGTTCGGGACAGGGCAGACGGCCGTGTTCGTCCCCGGCGCCTCGCCGCGCCACGCAGTGGGCGAGGGAGAACCCGTGCTGCAGGTTGGGTGCGGATCGTTCAGGGCGGTCTATGCCGCCGGACTTGACCTGTTTGCTTCCCTGGCCATCCCGATTGTCGAGGCTTTCGATGCCCACGACCAGCTGGACCAGGTGATGAAATACGCGATGGTCGAACTGGCCGCGCAGGAGGTGGGCGGCGGGCCGATGTCGTCGGCCCTCCTCAAGCTCGTGCTCCTGTCATTGCTGAGACGAAGCCTGATATCGGTAAATTCCTGGGTCGAGCGGTTCTCCATCCTGAACGACCCCCCGATCGCATGGGCCTTCGCGGAGATGGCGTCAAGGCCCGCCGCCCCCTACTCGGTTCACGCCCTCTCGCAGTTAGTGGGTCTCAGCCGCTCCGCGTTCATGGCCAGGTTCGCCGCCGCCTTCGGCGAGTCCCCGATGGGCGTGCTGAGGCGGATGAGGATGCGCCACGCCGCCGGTCTGCTTGCGGCGAATGCGCTTTCGATAGACCAGGTGGCGATGCAAGCGGGCTACCAAAGCCGAAGCAGTTTTACGCGGACCTTTCGCCGCCACTATGGCTGCGACCCATCCGAATACCGGGCCAAAGCCAAGCGAGGTTCCCATCGCGAGCCAGCCGACAGCGCTGCTTAGGAGCGTCGCCGCACCATTCCTCGCCGCTATGGAAACGATACGCGCCCACTATTGGAAAATCCCGGCCCGCACTGCGATCAATAGCTGTCACAGCCGCAGATTTTATCGAGCAATGCCCGGCCCAACCTGGGACAGATCTTAGGCAATTGGGCGGTACACAGAAAAGGGACGGTCCGATGCAAAAGGTGGCTCCAGCGATCAACCCGGCCCGCAGCGGAACGCTCCGGCTGGCATTCCTGTCCGCAGTGCTCGCTTTGGTGGCCACGTTTGCCGCGTCGGCCGCGCCGATCCCCCTCTACAACATCTACCGGGCGGAGGAAGGGTTCACCAATTTTGCTATCTCGATGGCGATCGTCACCTACTCCGTCGGCACCATTGCCGCGCTATTGGTCCTGGGCGACTGTCCAATCATCTCGGCCGCCGGCGCACGGCGATCGCCAGCCTTGGCCTGCTCCTGCTGGGTTGCCTGCTGTTGCTGAACGTGCACGACATCGGCACCCTGTTGGCCGGCCGGGTTCTGATGGGCGTCGGCACCGGATTGGCCAGCGGCAGCCTGACCTCCTATATCGTCGATGCTGCACCTACCAGACCGGAATGGCTGGCTTCCGTGGCCTCCAGCCAAGGCCCCATGCTCGGCCTCACCGTTGGGGCCGTCGCCTCGGGTGCCCTGGTCCAGTTCGGAGCTTGGCCACGCGACCTCATCTTTCTGGTCTGCATCGGGTTGCTATTGCTGTCCGCTGCGCTCATCGCCATCAGCCCGGAAACCGCGACCCCGACGCCGGGCGCCTGGCGATCGTTACGGCCCAAGGTCAGTGTACCGGCTCGGGTCAGGCCTCTGCTCCCTGTGGCGGCTGCGGTTTTTCTGGCGACCTGGGCGACTGGGGCGTTCTACCAGGCCTTTGTGCCTGCGCTTGTCGAGGACCAGCTCCACACAAGCAGCCCGCTGATCCTCGGACTGGTGTTTGCCGCCTATATGGCACCCAGCGTTCTCGGCGCGCCTATCGGCGGCCGGTTCACCCCTGCGGTAGCGCAGCGCGTCGGTATGGCCATCTTCATGGCCGGAATGATCGGCATCATCACGGCGATCAATACGGGGACACTGGCCTTGTTCATCATCGCGACCGTTTTCGCCGGCGCAGGGCAAGGCATCGCAATCAGTGCCGCCACCCGTAGCCTGCTGCACGGCAGCACTCTAGCCGACCGGGCACCGATTTTCAGCGCGATCTACCTCATCTGCTATAGCGGCACCACGTTCCCCAGCCTGATCTCCGGCGGACTCTCCAACACCTTCTCGCTACCCCAGATCGCCCTCGGATATGGTGGACTTGCCCTCGTCGCCACCCTGTTTACTATCCTTGGCGCGCGCAATCCGCGCACCGGCACGACCGGGAACGGTCCGGGCGAAACGCTCGCCAGCGCTCGTCGTTGAACGAGATGGGTGGATTCCAACGCCCGCTGCGACATTTCCAGCAAACACACAACTGACCAAGGAGACAATTATCATGAAAGCAATCGTTGTGACCGACCAGGCCGCGGGAACGGCTGGAATGAAGCTGGTGGAGCGGCCCGAGCCGCAGGCCGCGATAAACGACGTTATCGTTCAGGTTCATGCGTCGGGGTTCGTTCCGACGGAGCTGGCATGGCCATCGACCTGGACCGATCGCGCCGACCGTGATCGAACACCGTCGATCCCCGGGCACGAGCTGGCCGGCGTCGTCACCGCTATCGGCTATGGCACGACGGGGCTGTCGGTGGGCCAACGGGTGTTCGGCCTTGCGGACTGGCATCGCGACGGCACCCTGGCGGAATATGTGGCCATGGAGGCGCGTAACCTGGCGCCATTGCCGGGTGACGTCGACTTCACGGTGGGCGCGAGCCTGCCAATCTCGGGCCTCACCGCCTGGCAGGGACTGTTTCAGCATGGCCGCGTTCAGGCGGGGCAGAGCGTGCTTGCGCATGGCGCGGCGGGCGCAGTCGGATCCATGGTGGTGCAGCTCGCACGATTGGCCGGCGCCTATGTCATCGGCACGGGCCGCGCCGCCGATCGCCAGAAGGTGCTGGACTTCGGCGCGCAGGAGTTCGTCGACCTCGAAAACGATGCCCTGGAGGATATCGGGGGCGTCGATTTGGTGTTCGATGTGCTCGGCGGCGACATCCAGAAGCGATCCGCAGCCCTGATCCGCGCCGGAGGAACGCTGGTGACCATTGTCGGGCCGGCCGAGGCGCGGCCCGCTGACGGCCTCGCCGTTGACTTCGTCGTCGAGTCCGATCGTGCTCAACTGGGTGAAATCATCCAGCGGGTGCGGGACGGGCGACTGCGCACGAACATCGGCACCGTCGTGAGCCTTGACGAGGCCATCTCCGCCTTCAACGCGACGGAGCGGCGCGCGGGAAAGACGGTCATCACCGTTCGGCAGTGATAACTCGGGAGGACGGGCGGTCCCGTCCTCCTATAGGATACGAACCATGTCGCAACAGGACACAGCATTGTTGAGCGAAATTTCGGGGTGCACCGTTTGTGCGCCCTATCTGCCGCTTGGCCCCCGCCCGGTCGTGCAGTTCAGCGCAACCTCACGGGTCCTCATCATCGGCCAGGCGCCGGGAACAAAGGTTCACCTCAGCGGGGTTCCCTGGCAGGACGATAGCGGTGATCACCTTCGCGAGTGGATTGGCATCGATCGAGACGAATTCTACGATCCCGCGAAGGTGGCCTTGATGCCTATGGGATTTTGTTACCCCGGAAAAGCGGCGGGTGGCGACGCGCCGCCGCGGCCCGAATGCGCGCCGCTATGGCACGCCCGCATTCTCGAACTGCTCCCGGCGGATCGCCTGACTGTTCTCGTCGGGTCCTATGCCCAGCAATATTACCTTCCCAAGGCAGCCGGGAAGACCCTGCTCGACCGGGTTCGCGGCTTCGAGCACTTCGCTCCCGCCATCTTCCCAACGCCACATCCATCGTGGCGCAGTGTCGGCTGGCGGAAACGCAATCCCTGGTTCGATACGGAACTCCTGCCAGCACTCCGCGCCGCGATCAGGCGGCAGCTCGATCGCGCCTGAAGAGGTCTGTCATTTTTTTGCCAGGAATTTGAGGTGGCGGACGAAATTGAGCACATCGGCGGGCATCAGGCGGCCAATCGAGCGTGTCGAATAGACGGCTGTCACGATCCGGCCCTCGGGATCGATGACGAAGCCGGTTGCCTGCAGGGATAGGGGATTCTCATTGACGAAGGCGCCGGTGGCCGCTAGCCGCCCCGGCAAGGACCGCGTGCCAATGCCGCCCTGCCCCTCATTCAAGGGTCGAACCTGCTAGCCAACCTTCCAGAAACCATCCTCAGCGGCCTGATCGTCGGAGAACAGCCACACTTCCTGAATCTTGCCGTTCTCCACGCGCAGCATGTCTATCCCGGCCATAGACATGGAACGGCTTTCGGTTTTGCCTGAGAAATGCAACGTCACGGCCACATAGTCGCCGTTTCCTAGAATGTTGCCGATGCTGTCAAACTTGAAAGTACCCTGGCTGCGCTCCATAAACTTCCCGATTAGCCCGAACACCGCGTCCCTGCCATTGTATGTGCCGGAAAGATCGCTGGAGCCAGGCTGATGCCAGACCAGCGTCTCGCTCATCAGTTCGGGGAGCTTCGCTAGGTCACCATTCGCAACAGCGTCGAAGTAATCCCGCACGATTTTGATATTTTCACTACTCATTTGGTGGAGCCTCTCACTTTAGGTGGCTTTTGATCGGGCGTGTTGGGATACTTCAGTACCAAAGTGTTCAAACCGCACAAGACGGCACTCGTTGGTGCTATAGGACCCAAAAGTGACAAAGACCGAACCTCCGAAGATGCCTTGGAACGTTTACAAGGCGAGTTGCCCGACAAGGCAGGTACTCAATTGCATCTCCGACAAATGGGCGGTGCTTGTCATGGGGTGCCTGCTGGAACGCAGCCGGCGATCCGGAGAGTTGCGGCGCGACATAGAAGGCATCTCTCAAAAAATGCTGACACAAACGCTGCGCGCCCTCGAACGCGACGGACTGGTTCACCGGGAGGTCTTTCCGAGCATTCCGCCAAGGGTCAATTATTCCCTGACCCCGCTCGGCAAGTCCCTCGGACAGATTGTCGATCAGCTGCGCCAATGGTCCGAACATCATGTCGAGAAAATCCTGTACTCCCAGGAACAATACGATGCTGGCGACAGCACGCCGGGCCAACCCTGAGGCCGGCCCACGAGGGCATACTAGACTAGCCTTGGTTCAGGTGAACGGTAAGTAGGCTGGCCTACCATGTCGAGACCCGCGAGACTGGCCTCGACATGGTATGTGGAGGCAACCCGATAATTTCGCCTTCCCAGCGGGGCGCTCGGAAAGCGCTTCCCGACAGAATACTCGGCCGACCTCGGCATGATTGATAGCTTAGTGCGACATTTGGCTGACGCCTTGAAAGGCGGCCCTTCATGTAGGCGCAGACTGTGTGGCTTTCGAACTACCAAATTTGGGTATCAACCGCATGTAGATCAGTTCGCTGATCAGCTCGATCAGCGTTTGCGTGACGATGATTGCCGGCAAGACCGGGACCGCCCCCGGCACGGCAAAGGCAAGGGGCAGGACAACGAGAGAATTTCGCGTAGCGGCACTGAATGCCAGGACACGCCCGGCGGGGGCGTCAAGCCGGAACAGAAGGCCGATAGCCCAGCCGATCAGCGGCGCGGCTATCGCAAAGGCGACATAGATCGGGGCCACCCGCAAGGCGACCCCGATGGAAGGCGCAAGCTGCGGCGCCACGGCGGCAACCACCACGAACAAAACCAGCGCCGTCGCCGGCACCGGCAACAGGCCGAGGCTTGCCACAGCCCGCGCTCCAGTCTCGTTGTCGCGCGCCCAAAGCTGGACGAGCGCCGCAAGCAGAAGCGGCACCGCGATCAGCCATGCGAAAGAATCCATGAATGGCCCGGTTTGCACGAGCCCGGCGGCCTCGCCGCCAAGCAGACCATTGAGATAGACCGGCAGAACCAGCATCTGGACAATCAGCAGCGCCGGAGTCGCTGCCAGCAGAAGCCGCGCATTTGCCGCGCCGATATGCGCGAAGGTCACGACATAATCGATGCAGGGGGCGAGCAAGACCAAAAGCACGCCGAACCGTACCATGGGATCGGGCGACAGGAACTGCATGAGAATGACGGCGAGGATGGGCACCGCCAGGAAATTGGTGACCAACAGCGCTGCAAGGAACCGGAGGTTGGCGAAGGCTCGCCCAAGCTCGGCGAACGGAACCTGTAGAAAGGTTACGAACAGCATCAGCGCGAGTGCGGGATTGATGCCAATCTCAAGCGCACTCGCGCCGGGAACGGCCAGGGCGACCAGCGCAGCCAGGACCACCGCGGCAAAATAGATTTTGACCTGATGGTGTTCCAGATGCTTGCGAAAACTGGTCACCGACATTCCCCGATGCTTTCTATTCGGGCACGCTCGTGCCCTGCTCTAAGCCGGTAGCCTGATCGAGCGCAAGATTAAGTGCCAGAACCTGCACGCGCTCTTCCCCGAAGAGACCCCAAAGCCGGGGCTCGACCTGTCCTTTGACCAATGCGGTAAGCTTTTCGGGATCGATATTGCGCTCCTTGGCTATCCGGGGAACCTGGATCAACGCAGCCTGGGGTGAAATATCGGGATCGAGGCCCGAGCCGGAATTGGTCAAAAGATCGGTAGGAATATCGGACTGCTTGACACCCGGATTGGCTTGAAGAAACGCCGCCATGTCGCTCTTGACCCGCTCCAGCAGGGCCGGATTGGAGGGAGCATAGTTGTTGGATCCCGACGCGGCGGCATCGTAGTTGATCGAGGACACCCGGCCATTGAAATAGCGGGAGGACCGGAATGACTGCCCGATCAGCGAGGAGCCCACAACTACCCCATCGGCATTCCTGACCAGGCTGCCATTGGCCTGATCGGGCATGAGCACCTGCGCCAGTCCGGTCATGGCGAAGGGATAGATTATGCCGCAAAACCCGAAAATGATCAGGCACAGACGCAAGGTTCCAAGCATATCAATTCACTCCGGGAGCGGCGGCGATGTTTGCAGCCGCCAGTAAAATATCGATCAGTTTGATGCCGATGAACGGCGCGATGAGCCCTCCCAGCCCGTAGACAAGCACGTTGTACCGCAGCAATTGCGTCGCATCGCGGGCCTTGAAGCTGGCCCCCTTCACGGTGACCGGGATCAGCAACGGAATGATGATCGCATTGTAGATCAAAGCCGACAGAACCGCACTGATCGGTGAATTCAGCTGCATGATGTCGAGCGCTTCCATCTGAGGAAATGCGCCGACCAGCATTGCCGGCAGAACCGCGAAATACTTGGCCACATCGTTGGCGAGGCTGAACGTCGTGATCGCGCCCCGCGTGATCAGCATCTGCTTGCCGATGGAGATGACCTGGAGAATTTTGGTCGGATCGGAATCCAGATCGACCATGTTTGCCGCTTCCTTGGCGGCCGGCGTTCCCGAGTTCATCGCCATGCCCACATCGGCCTGCGCCAAAGCGGGGGCGTCGTTGGTGCCGTCGCCGGTCATCGCCACCAGCCGGCCCAAGGCGTGCTCGCGGCGAACCAGCTTCAGCTTGTCCTCCGGTGTGGCCTCGGCGACAAATTCATCAACCCCGGCTTCCGCCGCGATGGTCGCTGCGGTTAGTGCATTGTCGCCGGTGCACATGATGGTCTTGATGCCCATGGTGCGCAGCTTGGCCATCTCATCCTTGATGCCCGGCTTGACGGTGTCCTTGAGATAGACCACGCCTAAAATGCGGTTATCTGCGGCAATCGCCAGCGGTGTGCCGCCTGCCATGGCGATGGTACGGGCCAACTCATCCAGAGCGGCAGGAACACGGCCACCCCGTTCCACCACATAATGCCTGACCGCGTCCACTGCGCCTTTGCGATAGGTCCGCCCATCATGCAAGTCCACGCCGCTCATCCGTGTCGCGGCATCGAAGGCGATGACTTTGGCGTTGTCGATTTCCTCCCCGGTCCCTGCGCCGCCAGATTGCGCGGCCAGATTGCGAGTCGATTGCCCCTCCGGCGTGTCATCGGAACAGGAGGCGAGCCAGGCCGCGTTAGACAGCTCATCGCGCGTCACGCTCTCGACAGGCTGCAATTCGAATGCCTGCCTGTTACCGAACGTGATCGTGCCGGTCTTGTCGAGGATCACCGTGTGCAGATCGCCTGCGATTTCCACCGCCTTGCCCGATTTTGCGATGACGTTGAAGGCGGTGACCCGGTCCATGCCGGCAATGCCGATCGCCGATAGCAGGGCGCCGATCGTGGTGGGGATCAGGCACACCAGCAGGGCGATGAGCATGACCGGGGAAACGGTATAGCCGGCATAAATCGCCGCCGGCACGAACATCACACAGATCAGGATGAACAGGTTGTTCAGCCCGACGATCAGGGTATGCAACGCCTTCTCGTTCGGCGCCAATTGCCGCCTGGCGCCCGAGACCAATGCGATCATCTGGTCGAGAAAAGCGTTGCCGGCCTGGGCGGTGATGCGCACGGTGATTTGGTTGGAGATGAGGGCGGTGCCGCCGGTGACCGAGATATGATCGGTGCCGATCCCCCGGATCACCGGCGCCGATTCCCCGGTGATCGCCGCTTCATCGACGGAGGCGAGCCCCTCGATGATCTCGCCATCGCCCGGAATGACTTCGCCGGCCTTGATCAGCACAACGTCGCCCTTGCGTAGATGTTCGGACGATGTCAGCTCCCAGGTGCCGCCCGCCAGGCGCCGGCGTGCCGGAACCGAGGTGCGGATCTTGTTCAGGTGGTCCGCCTGCGCACGCCCCCGCCCTTCGGCGAGCGCCTCGGCAAAATTGCCGAACAGCACCGTGATGAGCAACAGCGCGCAGACACTGCCATTGAACCAAGGCTCGCTATAGCCGCCCAACAGATGAGGGGCGACGGTCAGGATCGCGGTGGCGGCGGCGCCCACCATCACCGTCAGCATGACGGGATTGTGGACCAGCGCTCGGGGCGACAGTTTAACGATGGTTTGCAGCAGCGCGTATTTCAATATTTCGGGCGCGAGCGAAGGTGCGCGCATGGGGTGAACTCCTGGTATCTGGGAAATGCGGAACGGGGGCAGCTGCCGATCAGCGGATTTGCAGCCATTCCAAAACCGGCCCCAGCGCGAGAAACGGGAAGTAGGACAGCGCACCGACAACGATGATCGTGCCGGTAAAAACCACCCCAAAGGTGATGCTGTCGGTCTTGATCGTGCCAGCCGTTACCGGAACGAACTGCTTACTGTGAAGCGAGCTGGCGATTGCCAGCATGACGACCAGCGGCACGCACCGGCCCAGCAGGATCACGATACCGGTCGTGATATTCCAATATGGGGAATTGTCGGCCAGCCCCTCAAAGCCCGACCCATTGCTCGCCACCGACGAAGCATATTCGTAAAACACCTGGGTGAAGCCATGCGGCCCCGGATTGGTGATGCCGGCAGCCCCGCCCGCCGTGAACAAGGCGATTGCCATGGGCAGCAGGATCATCAATGGAACGAGGAGAAACTCCTTCATCACCATCTTCATTTCGGTGTTTTCGATCCGCTTGCCGAACAGTTCCGGCGTCCGCCCGACCAATAGGCCGGCAATGAACACCGTCAGCACCAGATAGGCAAAAACGTTGACGATACCCGCCCCGGTCTCCCCATAGATCGAATTCCACAAAATGCCGAGCAATGGCACCATGCCACCGAGCGGGGTCAGCGAGTCATGCATCGTATTCACCGCGCCTGTGGCGCTGGCACCGGTGATCGCGGTAAAGATCGCGCTGTCGGCGGCGCCGAACCGCAGCTCCTTGCCTTCCATATTACCCATGGCCTGCGACAGTCCGGCTCGCTCCAGCACGGGATTGCCCTGCATTTCGAAGATCGTCGTGGCGAGCGTCATCCCGGCCAGGATCACGAACAGCGAGCCGAACAGCACCCAGCCTTGCCGCCTGTTGCCCAGCATATGGCCCACCATCACGATCAGGGACATCGGCATGAGCAACATCGACAGCATGTGGATCACATTTGTCAGCGGCGATGGATTCTCAAAGGGATGAGCGGAGTTGACGCCAAAGAAACCGCCGCCATTGGAGAGGGTCTGCTTGAGCGATTCGATGACTGCCACCGGGCCGGTGGCGATGATCTGCTGCGCACCTTCCAGTGTCTGGACCGGGATCCTCGCCGTCAGCGATTGCGGCACGCCAAGCGCGACCAAAACCAATGTCATGACGAAGGAGATCGGCAGCACGACGCGCACAATGGTGCGCACCATGTCCTGATGGAAATTGCCCAGCGAGGCTTGGCCGGTGAATCCGCGCAGCATGGGAAGGGCCATCGACATGCCGGTGGCGACCGGCCCAAACATCATGAACAGCACGAATGCCATCTGCGTGAAGCTCGTGAAGCTGACTTCCCCGCTATAGTGCTGAAGTTCGGCATGGGTTGCGAAACTGATCGCAGTATTGAACGCCAGCGTCGGCTCCAGCGCCCCAAGCCCGTCGGGATTGAGTGGCAGGAACTCCTGCAAGCGCAGGATGGCAAACCCGATGATGGAAAACAGGACCACCATGAACAGAAAATTCCAGGCGATTTTCTGCCAGCCCATCGGCGTGCGGGGATCGACCCCGGCGAGGCGATAGACGACGTTTTCGACCGGCCCGAAATAGCGGTCGAGCCTGGTAGGTTTCAGGCTATAGGCAAGCGCAAGATATTTACCCATCGGGATGGCCAGCAGCACGCAGGCTCCTAGCACCAGCACGATTTCCAGCAGATCCGTGATGGTCATAGAGGATATCCCTTGCCACCCTTCAAGCCATGGGCGCTGTACTTGATGACCCCGGCGAGCAGGGCAAACAGCGATGCGGCAAGTAAAATCATGAGCAGATCCATAAAGGGTCACTCCTTTGGACAGAAAAGGCACGCAAACGGGCGGAAAGCCTGGGTGACAGGACTTCCCCTTATCGTCTGTGCGCGGGACACGGATATCCGCAGACAGGCCGCGGATCGGGATGGTAGGTTTTTGCTGGTTATGAACCTGAGGGCGAGCAAGACGCCCGCACTGGACACATTGCGGCGCAAGCAACGCGCACGATTGGCGTCGACCGCCATGGCAGTCCGCCCGCCTGAGCGGAAGCGCCGCTTACAACAGCGCGATGATTGGCGGCGGGGGGATGTCGGCAAGTGACGTCATGGCGGCGCTTCTAAATCGGTTCGGCATAAAAAATCCATTCGTGCCGAGTTACCATTGTATAAAGAATACATCAGGGACTACCCAATGAAGCGACTTGCGCGACCTCTAGGTGTTGAATGTGGGACCACCCTCCGCCTTCTCTAGCCGATAGAGCGCTTGCAGAAGATTGCGGGTATGTCGCTGATCATCTTTGGCCTAACGTGCGTCGGGACTGTACCGCGCGAGTGCTTTGAAGACCTGCCTGGCTGTGACCCGGCCGATCTGACGGCCCCGCTCGTCCACGACGCCAACCCATTCATGCTCGGAAAACAGCGGCAGCACATCCTCGCATCGGGCGTCCATCGATACCGACCGCTGGCAGGGTTCGGTCTTGCCCCACTCCATGATCGAGCGCACCTTAATGGCCCGCGCCTTGTTCACCTCGCGCACGAACTTTTCCACATGCTCATTGGCCGGGCGCAACACGATATCTTCGGGCTTGCCCACCTGCTGAACCACCCCGTCCTTGAGCACCGCTATGCGGTCGCCGATCTTGAGCGCCTCGTCGAAATCATGGGTGATGAACAGGATGGTCTTGTTGAGCTTTTGCTGCAAAGCCAGCAGTTGATCCTGCATCTCGGAACGGATCAGCGGATCAAGAGCGGAAAATGCCTCATCCATCAGGATGATGTCGGTATCCATGGCCAGCGCCCGGGCCAGGCCCACGCGCTGCTGCTGGCCGCCCGAAAGCTGAAGCGGCAGCGAGCCCTCATATCCCTTGAGCCCGACCTTTCTGATCCATCTGAGCGCTGTTTCGATCCGCTGCCGCTCGGGGACACCACGCACTTCCAGGCCATAGGCGACGTTGTCGCGCACCGTGCGGTGCGGCAGCAGGCCGAACTTCTGGAACACCATGGCGACCTTGGTGCGCCGATAGGTCCGCAATTGCTCGGGGTTCATGGCGAGCACATCCTCGCCATCGACAAGGATTTTGCCAGCAGTGGGCTCGATCAGCCGGTTGACGTGGCGGATCAACGTGGACTTTCCCGAACCGGACAGGCCCATGACGACGAAGATCTGCCCCCGCCCAACCTCGAGCGAGACATTGTCGAGGCCGACCACGTGGTTGGTTTGTGCTTGCACGTCAGCCTTGGACCGACCGGCGCGCAGCAGTTCGAGCACGCTGTCCGGAGACTCGCCAAATATCTTGGTGATCCCCTGCATGGAAATGGCCAAATCGAGCGTCTGGGGGATCATCGAATTCATGCGCGGGCCTCCACCAGACCGATGCGGGCCTGCAATTGTTTGCCGAAGGATTGGGTAATCTGGTCAAAGACGATGGCGAGCGCGACGATACCCAGTCCGGCGAACAAGCCGCGGCTGACTTCCAGTCGTCCGATACCCTGCAACACTTGGTAGCCGAGTCCCCCGCCCCGATCATCGAGGCGATGACCACCATGGCCAGTGCCATCATCGTGGTCTGGTTGATGCCCGCCAGGATCGTGGGCATGGCGAGGGGTATCTGCACCCCGAACAGGCGCTGTTGCCGGCTGCTGCCGAAGGCCTGGCTGGCCTCCATCACCGCCGGATCGACCGAGCGCAGGCCCAGATCGGTCAGCCGCACCAAAGGCGGGGCGGCATAGACGATGGTAGCGATCAGGGCGGGGATTTTGCCCGGCCCAAAGATCATCACCGTGGGAATGAGATAAACGAAACTGGGCAGTGTCTGCATCAGGTCCAGCACCGGCGTGACGATTTTGCGCACATTGTCGGAACGCGACATCCACACCCCCATCGGCATGGAAACCGCGATCGCGGCCAGCGTTGCCGCCAGCATCAGCGCCATGGTCGTCATGGCGTCTTCCCACAGGCCCATGACGCCGAGAAAAAGAAGGGCCAGGCCAACCACAAACGGCAGCTTCCAGGTGCGGGTTGCCAGCCAGGCGATGGCGATCAGGGCGGCCATCACCAGCCACCAGGGTGTGGTGGTCAGCAGGCCCTCCATGGTCTTGAGCAGAAGCAGCAGTGGATGGGCGGCGGTTTCGAATTCATCGCTCCAGTTGGCCACCACCCAGTCGAGGCCATCATCGATGGCCCGTCGCAGGGGGCGGGTGTCAATCAGTTCAGGAAACATGGAATTTCTCCTCGTCGACCCCAGCGAGGCAAAGCGCGCTTGGGCGGGGGTTGACCGGGCGGATCGGGTATTGGTCCGCCCCGGAAAATCAGCCGACATCAAGACGGATGGCTAAAGTCACGGCTCCCGCCGCAAAGAAGATCGTGGGCTGCGCAAATGCGCTGCCAGCATCTTCTCCAGTGCTCGGGAGCCATCGGGCGTGGGTATAGGAACGGGGCGGGCTCAGCCCAGGCTTGCCTCGATCTTTGCGGCGATCTCGGGGGTCACCCACCGGCTCCAGATATCCTGTCTGGTGCGCAGGAAATTCTCGGCTGTTGCCTCGGCATCAGCCTGGTTCTCGTCGCCATAGGTCAGCAGTTCGCTGATCTGGGCATTGGTCAGGCCAACCTTGGAGAAATACTCGGCCACTGCCGGAGCGTCCTCGACAAGCCAAGCTGCAGCGGCGACGATAGCAGGGGCAGGTGGATAATCCGTTACACCGGCGGGCTCTTCACAATCGGGATTAATGTTGCAGGTATAGACATCCGGCTTGGCTTCGCCGAGGTCAAGCCGGACCGCATCGAGCTTGCCGAGCAGAGCGGTTGGGCCCCAATAGTAAAACAGGATGGGCTCGTGGCGCGTGAACGCGCGGGTAATCGACGCATCGAGCGCACCACCCGAGCCGGCCGAGAAGAGGTTCCACGCCCCTTCCATATCGAAAGCCTCGAACAGGGCGGCGGTCGCAGGCTCGCAGGACCAGCCGGGCGGGCAAGAATAGAGGCGGCCCTGACCGGGTTCTTCGGCATCGGGGAAGAGGTCGGGGCGCGCGATGACATCCCGGGCGCTCTTCAGTTCGGGATGGGCTTCCTGAACATAGCGCGGAATCCACCAGCCTTCGACCGTGCCATCGGTGATGGCATCAGCCAGCTCGACCACCTTGCCTGCCGCAAGCCCCTCGGCCCAGGGCTGCTCGATGGTGCTGGTCCACAGCTCGGGGGCGACGGCGGGCGCGCCGCGCGTCAGCATGGAAGACATAGTTGGAACCGTGTCGCCGGTGACGACCTCGACGTTGCAGCCGTAGCCGGCTTCCAGAATGATGGCATGAATATGCGCCAGGGCGGCCGCGGAGGGCCAGGTCATCTCCGCAATGTCGATGGTTCGATCGGTGCCGCAGGCCACACTCTCCTGGGCCATGGCCGGCAGGCTGGTCGCGGTAAAAAGCACGATCGCCGCTGCAGTAATACGAACGAATGCCCTTGGCGCAAAATTGACGCCGAATTGCAAATTCACCAAGCTCTCCTATAGCCGTTACCGCAAAACCATAGGACGTTTGTTTTATTCATGTCAAATTTACAAATACTTATGAGTTCCATATAAAAATCTATATTCGAAATTACAAATATAAATCTCATATTGATCGAAATCAATTTCATAAAAATCTCATATGCAAAAATGCATTTTTATATCTGAATATCTTTTGTATGCAGCCGCATGAAATATTGGGAATAAGGCCGGGCGCGATACGCGGCAGTTGATCAAGCTGATCCAGCGCGATGCGCTGTCATTGGGGGAACATGCCAGAACGCTCTCGACCAAGCTCAATTTCCTGCTGGATGCGACACTCGGGCTGATCAATCTGGAGCAGAACCAGATCATCAAGATTTTCTCAGGGGCGGCGGCGGTGTTCCTGCCGCCGCCCCTGGTCGCCTCGATCTATGGCATGAACTATGACTTCATGCCCGAATTGCCTTGGCCCATGGGCTATCCGTTTGCCTTGGGTCTGATGGTGCTATCGGCCATCCTGTCCTATTCAAGCGGCGCGGCTGGCTGTAGGGCATCGCGGCCACGCAACCGCCCGCCCTGCCCGGCCGGCATTTATGAAATTCCTACGCCGCGACGTCGAAGTCCGCATGGCATCACTATGGGCTTTGGCAGTAGCGTTCGCACCTCATTACGAGCGGACGCAACCCCCAAGTGCCAGAACCTTCCTTGCCGCGCCTCCACACCGGCCGTCTCCTCGTTCGCCAAACCAGCCGGCTGCAGCCATGATCGCGCGGCTGGACAAAAAGTCCCGCAGCACGATCACCCGCTTCATCGTCAAGCTGGCAATCTGTGCGCTGATCGCGACCTTCGTGACGGAACACCGCCTCGTCTCGATCGCCTCCTGGCTCTCTTTTTATGCCCTGTTCGCGGCCATTTCCGGCCTGATATCCAAGGAACAGATTGCCGAACATTCCTTCAATTCTTGGGATGAGGCGCTGTGGCTCGTCTTGGTCTCGACCGGACTTCAGATGATGCCCGACCTGTTCTGATCGAGCACGGATTTCGCCACGCCATGCCGTGCGGAACGTAAGAAGAATAATTGCGGCAGCCACCAGGGCCTGACTGGCCCCAACCTGCAGGTCATGCTGGACGGGCCGAAGGCTCAATTGCCCGCATTACCATAACGCGCTGAACCGCCAGCCATTTCCACCATTTTTGCCTCCAACGGATGGGGTCGCCGGCTCGCTCCATGCATGATACTTGACTCGCTACTCAGCAGCGCTATATATCACTAGTCAGCAGCACATAGTAGCGACGAGGCGGCCCGTGGGCAAACAGATGACGGAAATGCTCAAGGGAACCCTGGAGGGGATCGTTTTGGCGATCCTGTCCAGCCGGTCCGCCTATGGTTACGAGATCACGTCATGGCTGCGGGACCAGGGCTTCTCCGACATCGCCGAGGGCACCGTCTATGCGCTGCTGGTCAGGATCGAGCAACGCGGCTTCGTCGACGTTGTGAAAGTCCCGTCCGAGAAGGGGCCGCCGCGCAAGGTGTACTCCCTCAATGCCCAGGGGCGGGACTATCTCGAAGAATTCTGGAGCACCTGGGGCTTCCTTACAGAACGGCTCAAGCAGCTCAAACAAGGAGAATAACATGTCCATTTCCAAATTCGCCTCGAAGGTCATCGGCGAAAAAAGCGTTGGCGCGACTACAAGGCGCGCGTCCACGAGCTTCCCGAGCCCTATCGCGGGGCGGTCGAAGCGCTTGAGCGCTATCTGATGTATGCGGGTGGCGTGGTGGACGCCGACAGCGCGGCTTCGCTGTTCGAGAACCTCGCCGACCTGTTCGAGCAGAGCGCGGCGGAAGGAACGCCGATCCGCGAGATCGTCGGGGAAGACCCGCTGGAGTTCATCGAAGCCTTCATCCGCAACTACCCCGAGGGGGACTGGAGAGCCCGGGAGCGGCAACGGCTGATCAGCGCCATCGATGTCGCCGCGGGCGACAAATCGTAACGACCTGGAACGGAACGTCCCGATGATAGGCAATCAAGCTCAAAACCCTGCAATCCACGTGCAGGGTCGCTGGCATCCTGATGCTGTTCACGTTGGCATTGACCTGGATCGCCGCCATCCCCGGCCTCACCGCGAAGACCCCAGACGGCGCAAGCGCGTTCTCCTACCCGCTGCTCTTCCTGCCGTTCATCAGCTCGGCCTTCGTACCCACCGAGACCATGTCTGGACCGGTGCGGGCCTTCGCTGAACACCAGCCGATGACGTCCATCGTCAACGCGATCCGCGACCTGCTCACGCAGCAGCCGGTTGGCACCGACATCTGGATCGCTCTGGCTTGGTGTGTCGGCATCCTCATCGTCGCGTACATCTTTGCAACTGCCACCTACCGCCGCAAGATTGCCTAGGCGGGGCCGCCTCCGACACGGCGTTTCCTCCCTACCTCGTTGTCCCAACCACCAGGCACACACCCAGAGCCTCGGTTCCGGGATTGATAGGTCGCCATTGCTCAAGAAGTTCCATGGAACTGAGCACCCTGGCCCGCCAACAGGGCTACGGTTTCTGGCCGCCGAGCAGGGCGGCCACTCCATCGAGGATCCGTTCCAGCCCGAAATCGAAGCTGGCCTGTGTCCATGATTGGTCTTGTCGGGTGGCGCCTGCTGCCGCTCCAACCCGCATCAGAAGTGGAAAGTGCGCAGGGTCATAGACGCGCTTTAACACCGGCATCGTCTCAACCCACCATTCCGCGTCATCCAGCCCCGTCTCGCGCTTTTCGTTCAGCAATTGCGCCTCAAGTCTTGCCTGCTGTGCGACATGGGCCAGTACAAGACTGAGCGTTTGCTCCATCTGCGTTTCGGAAAGACCGATGCCGTCCAGTGCGCGCAATTCGAATTCGGTTTTGCGGGCTTCATGCGGGCCCATGGGAGATCGCGCCGGGGCCAGTTCCAGAAGCCAGGGATGCTTGAGGTAAAGCGTGCGGTTCGCCAGCGCCGCCTGGCGCAGGCCGGCGCGCCAGTCGCCCGCAACCGGCACGGCGCTGTCGGAATAGCAGTCGCGATAGGCACGATCGACCATGAGCGCCACGAGATCCTGCTTGCTCGGCACCGCCGAATACATGGCCATTGGCCGCACGTTCAGGCGCATTGCGATGCCTCGCATGGACAGGGCTGCCACTCCCTCCTCGCGTGCCAGATCCATGGCAGCGCCGACGAAATCGTTGATGGTAAGACCGGTGCGTCCGACTTCGCGCGAATGGGAGGCCCACAGCAGGCCCATGGTCTCGGCCAGGGACCTTCGTTTGCCGATAGGTTCAATCATAAAGTCATCACCGGGCTACGCTTGACTCGATACGTCATATGATACAGTGTATCGATCACTGTTCAAGCCGTGAGACACTGTACATAAATCGGGCCGGAATTGCCATGAATGCGATAGAATCCACTTGGCGAGAAGTCTACGAAACCTATTCCCTTTGGGGATTAACCGACCCCAATGCGCCTGTGCAGGCAAGCGGCGAGATCCTTATCGACGCCAGTCCACAACGGGTATGGGATGTGCTCACCGATGTGCAGTCGTGGGCGATGCTCCGCCCGGACATCGACGGTGCCGTCGGTCGCGGGACGTCCTGCACGCTGACGACGGCGGGCATCGACCTCACCCTGATCTTCGGCCTGATGACGCCACCGCAGGAGATCAATTGGACCACCACGACGACAGGCCTGGTGATGACCAACCGCTATGTCCTCGTGCCGCAGGACGACAAGACCCACGTCGTGTGCCACGAGACCGTTACCGCCCCGTCTTTCCCGCAGATTGACCAGGCCGCACTTGCGGAGCGCATCAGCGTTTGGCTCTCGGCGGTAGCGCTACAATCGATAGAGAAACGACAATGACGACCAACGATCACAAAGCGTACGCTCAAATCCGTCCCGAAACCCCGAGCGACGCGACGGCCATAGGAGAGGTGACGCAGGCCGCCTTCGCGAAAGCCGAGCACAGTTCCGGCACCGAAAGGGCGATCGTCGATGCCCTGCGCCAAGCCGAGGCTATGACCATCTCGTTGGTCGCAGAGGCCGACGGCGTGGTGATCGGCCACATCGCCTTCTCGCCCGTCACGGTGGACGGGCGGAACGAGGAATGGTTCGGCCTCGGACCGGTCTCGGTTGATCCCGACCACCAAGGAAATGGGATCGGCTCCCGCCTCGTTCACGCAGGGCTGACCCTTCTGAAAGCGAAAGGGGCGAAGGGCTGCGTCGTGTTGGGCGATCCGCATCTCTACATGCGCTTCGGGTTCGAGCAGGATCCGAAACTCCGCTACGAGGGCGTGCCGCCCGAGTATTTCATGGCACAAGCCTTCGAGTTTTCGATGCCGGAAGGGTCCATAGCCTATCACCGGGCCTTCGACGCAAACTGAGGGGATGCCTTTGCTCACCGTTGCCAATACCCTCAATTCACCCGCCGCGACGGTGGATGCCGGTCTTGTGCGTGCAGCACTCGGCGGCTGGTACACACCGCTCGGCACCAAATTTTCAGGCTTTCCGCCTGCGCATTCTCCTGTCGAGATTGAGCCATGATTATTGAAGCCACGGCTTCTCATTTCGCATTGCTGTGTGCCGGCAATGCACCCGCCGACCTTCGCCTTGCCCCCGGTAATATCGCGCCCCCCGAGGTCATCGACATGCTCGGTAAACTAGCCGCCTCCATCCGACCCCAGTTCGATCCAAGTGCCTGGATGATCGTGGAGGACGATGAAATCGTCGGGCTCTGCTCAATCGTGCGGCCGCCCGAGCCGGGCCTCATCCATATCGGCTATGGCGTGGCTCCGTCTCGCTGGGGCCGCGGGATCGCCACGCGAGCGATCGCCGGCCTGCTCGCCTGGGCACGAAACGATGCACGAGTGGATTGGATCAGCGCCGATACCGGCATTGACAATACCGCGTCCCAACGCGTGCTCGAGCGCAACGGCTTCCAGCCGACCGGAACTCGTGCCGACGAGGAAGACGGGCAGCTGATCTGCTGGCGGATAGACACCAAGCTCTGAAATACGGGGGAGCGGCTGTCACCCGCCGCTCCCCTGACCATCACGTAGCCTGGCCGGAAAAGGTAAGCCGCTATAAGAAAGCGGACATATGGGCGACGGCAAGGTGGCATGTTTGCGCCAGAAGCGGACTTTCCAATACATCCGGAAATCTGACCTTCGCAATGGACCGGCGTATCTTTCCAAGGCCCCAATTCGGCTTGATTGAATTCGCCGCGGCGGCGGCCTATATGTCGGCGCCATGGAAACCATAGCCAGCGCCCAAAAAACCACGCCGTCGTTGTCCCGCCACCGGCAGCATGCCAGGGAGGCGGCGCCGTTCTTGCCGATGAGCCGCGCCGAGATGGACGCGCTTGGCTGGGATCAATGCGACGTCATTGTGGTGACAGGCGATGCCTATGTGGATCATCCGAGCTTCGGCATGGCGATCATCGGCAGGCTGCTCGAAGCTCAGGGCCTCCGTGTCGGCATCATCGCGCAGCCCGACTGGCAGTCGGCGGAGCCATTCAAGGCGCTGGGCAAGCCCCGGCTGTTCTTCGGCGTCACCGGCGGTAACCTGGATTCCATGGTCAATCGCTATACGTCGGATCGCAAGCTGCGCCACGACGATGCTTATACGGCAGGCGGCGAGGGCGGCAGCCGGCCCGACCGCTCCACCATTGTTTACACACAACGTTGCCGCGAGGCATACAAGGACGTGCCGATCGTGCTCGGCGGCATCGAGGCGTCGCTGCGCCGCATCGCCCATTACGACTACTGGTCCGATAAGGTCCGCCGCTCCATCCTGGCCGACGCCAAGGCCGATCTGCTGATCTATGGCAATGCTGAGCGCGCCGTCGTCGAGGTCGCCAACCGCATGGCCGCCGGGGAGGCGCCACGCGAGCTCGATGACATCCGCGGCGTTGCGATGTTCCGCCGCGTGCCCGAGAATTATACCGAACTGCATGCCGACGATCTCGACTCCGACGATGAGGCGGCCGCCCGCCACAAGGGCGATACGGTGGTCCGCCTGCCGTCCTTCGAGCAGGTCGAGCATGACCGAGAGGCCTATGCCCGCGCCTCCCGCGTGCTGCACCGGGAGGCCAATCCTGGCAATGCACGGCCGCTCGTCCAGCGCCATGGCGACCGCGACCTGTGGCTGAACCCGCCGCCGATCCCGCTGACCTCCGACGAGATGGATTCCGTCTACGACCTGCCCTATGCGCGTGCGCCCCATCCTTCCTATGGCGATGCGAAGATCCCCGCCTGGGACATGATCAAGTTCTCGGTGACCATCATGCGCGGCTGCTTTGGCGGCTGCACCTTCTGCTCGATCACCGAGCACGAAGGCCGCATCATCCAGAACCGCTCCGAGGCCTCGATCCTGCGCGAGGTCGAGCAAATCCAGGACAAGACCCCGGGCTTTACCGGCGTGATCTCCGATATCGGCGGGCCGACCGCCAATATGTACCGGATGGCCTGCAAGGATCCAAAGATCGAGGCGGCGTGCCGGCTGCCCTCCTGCGTCTTCCCCAACATCTGCCCGAACCTCAACACCTCGCACGACGACCTGATCCGGCTCTACCGCAAGGTCCGCGAGGCCAAGGGCGTCAAGAAGGTGATGGTCGCTTCCGGCGTGCGCTACGACCTGGCCGTGACCAGCCCCGAATATGTCAAGGAACTGGTGACCCATCACGTCGGCGGCTATCTCAAGATCGCCCCCGAACACACCGAGCGTGGCCCGCTCGACAAGATGATGAAGCCCGGCATCGGCACCTATGACAAGTTCAAGGAGATGTTCGACGCCGCCGCGGCGGAGGCCGGCAAGAAATACTATCTCATTCCGTATTTCATTGCCGCGCATCCGGGCACGACCGACGAGGACATGATGAACCTCGCGCTCTGGCTCAAGAAGAACCGCTACCGCGCCGATCAGGTGCAGACGTTCCTGCCGTCGCCCATGGCCACGGCAACCGCCATGTATCATACCGGCGTCAACACCCTCAAAGGCGTTCGGCGCGGGGCGAGCGACAAGGTCGAGACCATTCGGGGCGAAAAGCAGCGCCGGCTGCATAAGGCGTTCCTGCGCTACCATGATCCCGACAACTGGCCGTTGCTGCGCGAGGCGCTCAAGGAAATGGGCCGCGCCGACCTGATCGGCCAGCGCCCCGACCAGCTGGTGCCGAATTACCAGCCGCCCGGAACCGGCAAGGCCGCCGGCACCAAGCGTCCGGTACGCCCAAATAGCAGGGCGCTGAAATTCACCACCAAGGGCGTCCCCATGTTCAAGAAGTGAACGGACTGCGCAGGGAGAGCGGCGCTGTCATACACGGATGACGCCACATCCTCGGCGCGGCTCCTCCCCTTGATGGGGAGGATGGGTGGGGGTGTTCGGAGCCACGATGTTGGATCGGGGCTGAGCATCCCCCACCCATAGCCCTTCGCGCGTAGCGCTTCGGGCGTTCTTCGCCGCAAAGGTCCACTGGACCTTTGCCAAGGGGCTCATCACTCCCTCCCCGCGAAGGGGGAGGGAGACGACTGGCAATTCGGCGCTAGAACTGTAGTGGAGCGCTCTGCTCGGCCGCTGGCACAGCGTCGCGCTGCATGACGGCCGCAAAGAAGCCATCGGTATCGTGGCGCGCGGGCGTCAGCGACAGATAGTCGGGGTGGGCCGAATTGGTCAGCCGCGGCGCGGCCTCGTGCAGTGGCACCACACGAAAAGCGGGATGGCCCGCAAGGAAAGCGGCCACCTGGTCCTCGTTCTCCTCGGACAGCATCGAGCAGGTGGCGTAGACGAGCCGCCCGCCAGGCTTCACCAGCCGCGCTGCGCTCGCCAGAATCCGGACCTGTAGCGACAGCAGGTTATCCATCCCTTGTTCTTCCGGCTGGCGCCAGCGTGCATCGGGATTGCGCCGCCAGGTGCCGGTGCCGCTGCAGGGCGCATCCACCAGCACCCGATCGAAACCGGCCTTGTGGCGCTTCACCCAGCGATCCGTTTCGCTGGTCAGCAGCCGTGTCTCGATATTGTGCAGGCCCGCCTGCCGGAAACGCTCTGCGCCGCGTTTCAAACGGCCCTCCGAGACGTCGCAGGCGATGACGTGGCCCTTGTTGGCCATCTGCGCGGCGATGGCCAGCGTCTTGCCGCCGGCGCCGGCGCAGAAATCGACCACGCGGTCGCCCGGCCGCGCGTCGACCAGCATGGCGACAAGCTGCGAGCCCTCATCCTGAATCTCGACCTCGCCGCTCTTCAACATCGGCAGGCTGGAGAGGGACAGGCGCTCATTCACGCGGATGCCGTGCGGCGCCATGCGTGACGCCTCCGCCCGCACGCCAAGATCGCGCAGTGCGCCGAGCATGAGTTCGCGCGTGGACTTGATCGGATTGACGCGCAGATCGAGCGGGGCTGCGCTCAGCAGCGCTGTCATCTCATGCCCAAACGCGTCCTGGAAACGGCGCCGTAAAGGCTCGACCGCCCAGGATGGGCATTCAAGGCGCACCTCGCCCGGCATGGCAGGATGCTCTATCATGCAGCCCTGCAATTTGAGCAGCAGTGCGCGCTCGTGACCTGTCAGGACGGCAGGCGCGAATTTTCCACCATTGAACAAGCCTTGAATCTGATCCGGCGTCCTGCCTCCGCCAAGCGCCAGCCATGCCAGCAGCCGATTGCGGGGCAGGTCCTGACGTCCGTGCTTGGCCAGCCACCAGCCCAGCCGGGCATGATGCCGGAGCAGCGCATAGAGCAAATCAAGAATATGCCCGCGATCCTTATCGGTGATATAGCGTCGGGCCCGAAACCAGGCCGAGACGACAGCATCGGCAGGACGCGCGACACTATCGACTTCATGCATCAGATCGAGAGCAGTTTGCAGACGCGCAGCGGGGGTCACGGAAAGACGAACGGGCTGGAAAGACGCCGCACCATAGGCGAAAGCGATACTGCTGACCGTTGTTTGTGTGTGCGTTCGGCCCCACTTTTAAGAGGCGTCCGCGTCCTCATCCCTTTGGCAAAACTCGCCAGTTTGGTGTCGGCCCAAAACGGAGCTTCGTCCTCGGAGACAACAACTAAGACAGGCGATTTTCGACTCGTTGATCCGGCACGTTAGCGCCGAACCGGATAGGAATTCCATGCCGCTTCGAAGGGTTGGCATAGGGATTTCATAAAGATCGATCGATCAAATTTGCCGGAATGCCCACGGCCCCGGCAATCGGCTTTCATCGCTCATCATAACCGGGCCGGTGGGTGTTGACACCGCCCATCATGGCGGCGCAATGAGACACCGATGGATCGATCGTTCCGCTACCGAGAAACGCCATGAATCCCGACAGTCGAAGTTGTTCTTCAATCTTATTCACGGTCTGCCGCGACTGATGGCAATGTCGGCTCGGCAGACCGCCTAAGGTCTTGCCCAGGAGCCTGCCATGCTGCGTGCCTATCAACACCAAGCCGCCAAACTCATTCAAATTCCGCTGTCTGAAGACGGCCCCCGCGACGGCCTGGTCTGGCTGGATTTGCTCGACCCCAGCGCCGAGGAAAACCGGATAGTCGAGACCTTCCTCGGCATTGTGATCCCCACCCAGGCCGAAATGGAGGAGATCGAGCTATCCGCGCGCCTCTACCATGAAGATGGCGCGGAGTTCATGACCATGACTGCGTTGTTCAAGCTCGATACCGAAGAGCCGACCAAGACGCCGATCACCTTTATCATCAAGGGCACGACGCTGGTGAGCGTCCGCTATGCCGAGCCCAAGCCGTTCTTGGCCTTCCTGATGCGAGCGCAGAAGTCCAAGGGCATCGTGTGTGGATCCGGCGAGCAGGTGTTCCTGGGATTGCTGGAGGCCATGATCGACCGGACGGCCGATGCGCTGGAACGAGCCGGCTATGAGATCGACCATATTTCACGCGATGTGTTTCGCAAGAAAAAGGCCAGTGCCAAGCAGCTGCAACAGGACTTGCGCTCCATCATCGAGCAGATCGGTGCCAAGGCAGAACTGCTGACCATGGTGCAGGAAAGCCTCGTCAGCATTTCGCGCCTGACGGCGTTTCACACCGCCATCGATGCCAGCACGACCAAGGCCGGGCGCGATACGCGGCAGTTGATCAAGCTGATCCAGCGTGATGCGCTGTCATTGGGGGAGCATGCACGCACGCTCTCGACCAAGCTCAATTTCCTGCTCGACGCCACGCTGGGGCTGATCAATCTGGAGCAGAACCAGATCATCAAGATTTTCTCGGTGGCGGCGGTGGTGTTCCTGCCGCCCACCCTGGTCGCCTCGATCTATGGCATGAACTATGACTTCATGCCCGAATTGCATTGGCCTGTGGGCTATCCGTTTGCCTTAGGCCTGATGGTGCTGTCCGCCATTCTGCCATATCTCTATTTCAAGCGGCGTGGCTGGCTGTAGCGAGTTCTGCGGCATTTATGAAATTCTTATGCCGAGCTACCGAAGTCCGCATGGCATCCATATTGGCTTTCTCGGTAGAGTCGCGCGCGATCAAAGCCGGGACACCCCTTATGCCTAGGTGGGTGCCGTTTCGCTTCGGCCGATGGTGTAGTTAACTGCTGCTCACCCCTAAAAATCTCTTTGTCCTCGACCTATATCCCTCCAATCATTTCTCTATTTAAGGCCACTGCCGATGTTTGCTTCCCGGGGTTTCCGATTTGCCAGCCTGTTCGCCTGCATCGTCATGGCGGTTTCGATGGTATCGGTCGATCAGGCGGAGGCGCGCCGGGGCGGCAGCTTTGGCAGCCGCGGAACGCGCACCTTTCAGTCGGCGCCTGTCACCAATACCGCGCCCAATCGGGCTGCCCCGGTGCAGCGCACGACGACGCCCAATGCCCAGCAAAATGACACCGCCCGCCCCAATACCGCAACAGCCCAGCAGCGCGGCGGGTTCATGAATGGCTTTGGCGGCTCCATGTTGCGCGGCCTGATGTTTGGTGGCCTTCTGGGCCTACTGCTCGGCTCCGGCTTTGGCGGCATCGTGGGCTTGTTCGGCCTGCTCGTCCAGGCTCTGCTGATCGGCGGCGCGATCTTCCTCGTCATGCGGATGTTCAAATCACGCGCCGCGTTCCAACCCGCCATGGCCGGCGCCGGCGTCATGAACCGCTCGTCCCACGAACCTGCGGCGCAGCAAAATCCCCTTGGCGGCCTGGGCCTTGGTGGCCAGGCCCGCTCACCCAAGGCTTCGCCCCGCAAGACCAATACTGACGAAATCGGCATCAGCCCAGCCGATCTCGACACCTTCCAAACCATGCTGGCCGAGGTGCAATCGGCCTTTGGCCGCGAGGACTACGCCGCGCTGCGCCACCTGACGACACCCGAAATGATGTCCTATCTCTCTGAAGAGCTGGGCGAAAATGCCACGAGGGGTGTCAGGAACGAGGTTTCCGAGATCGAGCTTCTCCAGGGCGACCTGGCCGAAAGCTGGCGGGAGGGTAATGTGGATTACGCCACCACCGCCATGCGCTACTCTTCGATCGACGTGACCCGCGAACGCGACAGCGGCCGCGTCGTCGAAGGCGATGCCGGCAGCACCAGCGAAACAACCGAGCTGTGGACCTTCACCCGCCAGCACAACACCGATTGGAAACTGTCCGCCATCCAGCAAGCCTGATTGGTAACGGACTGACTGAACCCACCTCGCGTTGTGAATCGGCGCGAGGTGGCCCGCGCAGCGGGCAGAGCGTCCTACATGGACGGTACCGCACTGATTGATGCGGGCTCCCACATCGACCCTCGCTGTGAGTCCGTCCCAATGAGCGTACGCGGGTAAGCCTCTCGCTTTGTGGACACACCATCTATTGTTTTTCAACAGGTTCGGCGGGGTGTAGCTCAAGCTCCTCCTCCAAGACTATCCTGTTAAGTCAACTATTTACAGGGCCTATGGAAGGCTGGCGGAGAGAAAGGGACTCTCCGGGAGTTCAGGATATCCAGCATTTCAGCGGCACTAGGCTCAAAATGAGATGTGTATGATGCACATTCCGATTTCAAGCCTTCTTTTCCGTCTAGCTGCAAGCAACAACTAAATGACCGATTTGCACCCACCGCTCGGATAGGCGATTGGCCGGCCAAACTCGGCCGGTCGCTTTTGGCTTGCGAGGCCCGGCCGTCGAAAATCTTCTCGTAGCCGATCTTGCGCAGGGCGTTGAACTGCAGGGAGGTTTCCTGTTCGCCGGTCGAAATCCGCACATAACAGATCCCCGCCATTTTTTGCCCCTTTTGTCCGCAATGCCGGGAAACCACCGTTTGACGGACAGCCCTATGGATGGGCTGGAGTAATTTCAGCGGCGGGCAAAATCCACCTTGGCGTCTGGAATACTCATTCAGATTCTAATCCTTAAATCGCTGGAATTTGTCGTTTCCACCAATTGCTAAACGGACATGTCCACCGGTGTGGAGCCTCGCCGCGTCCGCAGGGAATCGTCTCGCATAGGCATATCCTTGCTGCTCTTCCATGCTCAGGATGGTTGACGCAGATGGTGCCCGCAATGGGGCAGCTCCCGAACTAATTTCCAATGAGCCAACGCCAAGCGATCCAGAAACCCTCCGATTTCCGGGCGTTTCGCGGGCAAACGAGCGTGCTGCCCGCACCGCTCAAGGCAGACATGCACCCAGGGGGCAGCCAGGCCGCCCTGTAAAGCCCTAGCAGGCAACGGCCCCGCGGGTATTGACGTAAACGGCGTAGAGCGACTGGCAGGAGGCCATGAACAGCCGGTTGCGCGCGGGCCCGCCAAAGCACAGATTGGCGCAGCGCTCCGGCAAAGCGATACGACCGATCGGCTTGCCCTGAGGCGAGAACACCATCACGCCGTCCAGTTCGGCACCATTCATACCCCAGCCGCACCAGAGATTGCCGTCCTCATCGCAGCGGAAGCCGTCCGGCGTACCCGGGCCCGCCTCGATCAGTGTCCTGGGCGGGCCCAGTCGCCGGCCGCCTTCGAGCACGTCATAGGCCAGAATCCGATGTGGACTGGACCGGCAGTCGACAAGGTACAGTGTCTGTTCGTCTGGCGAAAACGCCAACCCGTTCGGCCCGGCGATCTGGTCTTCGACCAGGATGGTTTCCCCTGTTGCCGGATCAAAGCAGTAGACGCTGGCTGGCAGCTCCTGTTCGGCCTTGCGTCCCATATAGTTGGAGGTGATGCCGAATGGTGGATCGGTGAACCAGATGGTGTCGTCGGAGCGAACCACAACGTCATTGGGCGAATTGAGCCGCTTTCCCTGATAGCTGTCGGTCAGCACGGTGATCGTACCGTCATATTCGGTGCGGGTGACGCAGCGCCCGCCATGCTCGCAGGTGATCAGCCGCCCTTGCCGGTCGCGGGTATTGCCATTGGCGAACTGGGAGGGCTGGCGGAAGACGCTGACCGCGCCGGTGCCGTGGTCGTAGCGCATGATCTTGTCATTGGGGATATCGCTCCACAAGAGGCAGTTGGCATCGCCGAACCACACCGGCCCCTCGCACCAGCGAAAGCCGGTGGCAAGCCGTTCCACGCCCCCCAGTGTCACCAGGTATTTGTCAAAGCTTGGGTCGTACGAGTGGAAGGCTGGGTCGGGGTAAAACTGCGATGGCTGCCACATCGTTGTCCTCTTTCTATCGTGCTTTCCTGGCGCGCCCGATTGGCACAGGCCCTATTTGAGACCTGAGCCGGCTATGCCCTGAACAAAAAATCGCTGGCAGAACACGAAAAGCAGGATCATCGGCGCCATGGCGATCACCGCCAGCGCCATGATGTTGTTCCAGTTCGGGTTGGGGTCGCCCTTGATCAGGTTGAGCCCCTGCTGCAGCATAAAATTGGACTGATCGGTCAGCACCACCAGCGGCCAGGCAAAATCGTTCCAGCGCCAGACGACGCTGAACACCACCAGCACGGCGATCAACGGCTTGCACAGCGGCAGCACGATCTTGGTGAAAATCTGGAATTCGCCGGCACCGTCGAGCCTGCCTGCTTCGATCAGGTCATTGGGAATGCTCAGCATGAACTGCCGGGCCATGAAAATCCCGAAGGCCTCGGCACAGCGGGGCAAGATCACCCCCCACAGCGAATTGAGCAGGTGCATCGAGGAAATGACGAAGAATTCCGGCACCAGGATCACCTGGATGGGGATCATGATGGTGCTGAGCAGGATGATGAAGAGGACGTCGCGTCCCCAGAACTGCAATTTGGCGAAGGCGTAGCCCGCCAGCAAATTGAGAAACACCGTCAAGGTCGCCGAGACGACAGCCACGAAGGTGGTGTTGCCGATCCAGTTCCACACCGGATAGTCGCTGAACAGCGCGACAAAGCCGTCCATCACGATATGGCTCGGCCATATCCCCGCCGCCATGTCGAAGATTTCCGCGCGGGGTCGCACGGCCATTACCAATACCCAATAGAGCGGGATCAACATGATCACCGCACCCACGATTAAGGCTATGGTGATGGCGCGGCCGGAGGCTTTGGTCGAGGTCATGGTTGCTTGCGCTCTAGCTATTAATTTCGGAACGCCGCGACAGCGCCCATTGCACCAGCGTGAACGCCAGGATGAGCACGAACAGCGCCATGCCGACGGCGCTGGCATAGCCCATGTCGCCATTGGTGAAGGCAAGGTTGTAGATGTATTGCACCAGCACGGTGGTCGAGTAGCCTGGACCGCCCCCGGTCATGACGAAGATCAGGTCGAAGACGTGAAACGAATAAATGACGTTCATGATGGTCAGCAGCAGCGTTGCCGGCCGCATTGACGGCCACGTAACGTAACGGAACTGGTCGAATGCCGTGGCGCCGTCGATCAATGCCGCCTCGTAGAGCATTTTGGGCACCGATTGCAGGGCCGCAAGATAGATGATCATGCAGAAGCCCGAGCGCAGCCAGATCGTGGTGACGATCAGCGATACCATGGCCCATTGCGGGTCCGAGTTCCAGTTGATGCGCGGTAGGCCGACAACCTGGAACAGCCGGTTCAGCAGCCCGTAATTGTCGTTGAAGATCCAGATTGCCGCCAGCGCCGTGACGACGCCCGAGACCACCACGGGCAGGAAATAGATGCTGCGCATCAGCCGGCGGAACGGCATCTGCCGGTTGAGGCCGATGGCCAGCAACAGGCCGAAGCCGATGCAGAGCGGCACGGTGCCAATCACATAGATCAGCGTATTGCGCAATGCGTACCAAAAGATCGGATCGCCAATCAGCTTGGTGTAATTGCGCAGGCCAATGAAGCGCGGCGCCTCGAACATGTCCCAACCGTGAAAGCTGAGAAAGGCCGCATAAAGCAGCGGAAAGATCATGAATACCGAGAACAGCACCAGTTGCGGCGTGATGAACAGATAAGGCGTCACCAAGCGGCTGATCTTGATGCGGCGCACCAATGCCGCCGAGGTCGCGGCCGATAGCACGTTGCTGCTGACGGAATGCGCCATGAACCCTCCCCGAACACAGGCCGCGTGGGTGTAGAGCCGCAGCAACCCGCTGCTTTCACCCATCTTTATGGCCTGTAATACTAATAGCTGATACGTATTAGCTCAACGCTAATGCTGCTGTGGCAAGACTGTCAAGCGTCCGCGCTGGTCTCGCGGCAATGTTTTTGCCGCCGACGCGCGCATGGTCCCCAAAATGACCGTCATTGGTGAAGATCGGTGTTTCATCCATGCGCGATGACCTTGACAGATCGTAAAATCTGCGGTGATCATTGAAAATGCTAATACCTATTAGCTAATCGCCGGAAAGGTGCTGGCCGTTTGGCCGAGGGGATAATTGGCGGAGGAAGCCGGACGGTGGTGATCACCTTCCGGCGCGCGATATGTCGAGGCGCCGCATGCGCTTTTCGACGCCCGAAAGAGCAATAGACCAGTTTGGAATAGCCGCGCATCGCGGTGGCAGGGAGGATGAAATGACGGAAAAGAAATCGACAGGTGTGGCGAGCCCCTTCATGGCGAGCCGGCGCAGTGTGATCAAGGGTGTCGCCGCTAGTCTGGCGCTGGGCACCATCGGCGCGCCCTATATTGCGCGCGCCCAGTCCAACAACGTGACGCTGAAATTCTCGATGTGGGGCGATACCGGCTCAACCCCGGCCTTCGAGGCGGTCGCTGCCAAATACCGCGAGCTTAACCCCAATGTCGAAGTGCAGATTCAGGTCATTCCCTATGGCCAATACTATCAGCAGCTCGATACCAGCATTACCGGTGGCCAGCCCGCCGACCTGATGCGTTTCGAATATCAGACTGTCGGTCGCTATGCCCGCTCCGCCGTGCTGATGGACCTTTCAGCCCATCTCGATCCCAAATTCGGCGAAGATTTCCTGCCCGCGTTCTGGCAGCCGGTCAGCGCGGAAGGCGGCGTCTACGCCATCCCACAGAACACCGACACCTTCGGGGTGTTCTACAACAAGAACATTTTCTCAGCCGCCGGCATCGTGCCGCCGACCGAACTCGACAAGAGCTGGACCTGGGCTGAATTCATCGAGGTCGCTGAGAAGCTCAAGCAGCAGCCCAACGCCACGCCCTATGCCTTCGCCATGGGTTGGGGCAACGGCTCTGCTTATCGTTGGCTGCCCTTCCTTTACCAGCACGGCGGGCACCTGCTGAGCGAAGACCAGAAGTCGACGCTGATCAACTCCAAGGAGGCGGTTGAAACCCTGGCCTGGACACAGTCGTGGTTCCAGAAGGGCCTGGTTCCGGCCAATACATCGGTCAAGTCGCAGGAAAACCCCAACATCCTGTTCGCCAATGGAACCCTGTCGATGTTTGTTGGCGGCGATTGGGTCATGGCCGATCTCATCCAGAATATCGGCGATCGCTTCGAATGGGGCGCGACCTACATGCCTCGCGACGTCGCCATGGCGTCGGACATGGGTGGTTCGTGCACCGGCGTTTCCAAGAGCACCGCGCACCCCGATGAAGCTATCGACTTCATCAAGTTCCTGACCAGCCCGGATGTGCAAAAGGAATTCGTCGCCCAGGCCCAATTCCTGCCGGTGCGCAAGTCGATCTCCGATGCGGTTGTCTATAAGGACCGCCAGGAAGAGCGCCGCATCTTCGTCGAGCAGGCAGGGACCGTGCCGGCCGAACTGGCCCGCAATTTCTCACTGCCCTACTTTGCCAAGATCAACCAAGTGCTCAACGATCAGCTCGACCTGGCCTTTACCGCCAACCAGCCCGCCGACGTGACCGCCGCCAATATGGAAGCGGGCATTACCCAGGTGCTTGCCGACAACGCCTGATCCAACCCGCGTGGGCGAGCGCCTCATCGCGTCCGTCCATGCCTTGAACTCCCCGCGACTTGCTTTGATTCAGGAATTCAATGTCATGGCCTCTGTCTCCATTGCCGACGTCAAGAAATCCTTCGGTGGTCATCCAGTGCTGCATGGTGTCTCGATAGACATCGCCGATGGGAAATTCGTGGTTCTTGTCGGCCCGTCCGGCTGCGGTAAATCCACCTTGTTGCGCATGATCGCCGGCCTCGACGACATTACCGGCGGGGATGTCCGCATCGATGGCGTCGTCGTCAACGAACTGCCGCCCAAGCTGCGCGACATCGCCATGGTGTTCCAGAGCTACGCGCTTTACCCGCATATGACCGTCGCCGAAAACATGGCCTTCTCCATGACCCTGGCGAAGGCGTCCAAGGCGGAAAAGGAGCGGCGTGTCGGCCAGGCCGCGGAAATTTTGGGCCTGACGCCTTTACTCGCCCGCTATCCGCGCCAGCTCTCGGGCGGCCAGCGCCAGCGCGTCGCCATGGGCCGTGCCATCGTGCGCGATCCAAAAGTGTTCCTGTTCGATGAGCCGCTGTCAAATCTCGATGCCAAGCTGCGCGTCGCCATGCGCGCCGAAATCAAGGCCCTGCACCAACGCCTGGGGACCACCATCATCTATGTGACCCACGACCAGGTCGAAGCCATGACCATGGCCGACAAGATCGTCGTCATGCGCGATGGCCGTATCGAGCAGCAAGGCTCACCCCTCGATCTCTATGATCGCCCCGCCAACGTCTTTGTCGCCTCGTTCATCGGCTCGCCACCGATGAACTTGATCGCCGGGGAAATCGCCGCGGACGACGAGCAATTGGCATTCCGCACCGCTGGCGGCGCCATGCTGCCTTTGCCGCCCGGGACTATCTCGCGCCCCGGCACCAAGACCATTTACGGCATCCGTCCCGAGCAGGTCAAAATCGATCAGCAGTCAAGCGGCATCACGGCCGAGGTCAAGGTGATCGAGCCCATGGGGTCGGAAACCCAGGTCCTCATGACGCTCGGAACCGATCAGTTGATTGTCGTCCTGCGCGAGCGGCTGAACTTGCTCCCCGGCACCCGGGTCTCCATCCAGCCAGACCTGTCGCAGATCAACCTGTTCGACGCGGCGACCGGTCAGCGGATTTAACGCGCCCTGCCCTAGGCTCGAGTCATGCGGGCCATGCGAATTCGGGCTCTGGCATTCCCGCCGTGCCAATATCGACCGCGAATAGCCGTCCGGCATGGGGTTTGGTCGGGTCGGGTGCGACATTGGGATAGTCGGCCATCGAGGTCACATAAAGCGTATCGAGGTGCGATCCGCCGAACGCGCACATGGTTAAGCGCATCGCAGGCAGCTCGACTTCGCGGTCGAGCCGCCCCTCGGGGCTGTAGCGGAGCACCTTGCCGTGCACGCAGATCCAATAACCGCCATCCGCATCCACGGCCGCGCCATCCGGGCGGCCCTGCGTCTGGCTCGTCTGGATGAAGAGCCGCTGATTGCGGATACTGCCGCTGGCAAGATCGAAGTCATAGGCCCAGACGCGGTGCTGCACGGTATCGGCGAAATAGAGTGTCCGATCGTCGGGGCTGAAGGCGAGGCCATTGGCGATGGTGATGCCATGCTCCTCCATGCTTGACAGCCTCATGCTTGCGCCATCAAGGCGGTAGAGCTTTGCATCGGCCGCGCTTTTGGTTTCATTGATTGAGCCGACCCAGAACCGACCGGCGCGGTCGCAGCGGCCGTCATTGAGCCGATGCGTTCCAGGGTCATAATCGAGCCGGGGTCCGACAGGAGTGATATCTCCGCTGCTGGTGTCGAAGCGCACAAAACCCGTACGCAGGGCCAGCAGCATCCTGCCGCCGCGGCCCAGCGCAAACGAGCCGATCGTCGCCGGCATCGCCCACGAGACTTGCGCGCCGCTGGCCGGATCGAGACGGAATAGACGCCGGTTCTCGATGTCGATCCAGTACAGTGCCTGCTCGCGCACCGACCAAACCGGGCATTCGCCCAGCGCCATTGTTCCCACGTCCAGAATATCGAAATTGCTCATCTGGCGGCTCAGCGCAGGGCCTGCCCGGCAGTGTCGAACAGGTGGCAATTGGGTGGCGCTACATAGACCGAAATAGTGCTGCCCAGGGCCATTGTTGCCTGGCCATTGATCAATACGGTCAGCGGCTGGTCATTGGTTGTCGTCGTGTAGAGCAGTGTCTGGCCACCCAGGTGCTCGATCAGGTCGATACGGGCATCGGCAATGTGCAGGGCATTGTTGGCCGGGACCAGGGAGAGCTGTTCTGGGCGCACCCCAAGGGTGAGCACCGTACCCACAGGTGCCCGAATGGGCAGGGCGACATTCTTGCCGCCGATATCAAGCCTGTCATCTGCCTTCACAGTAGCCGTCAGGAAGTTCATCTTGGGCGAGCCGATGAAGCCGGCGACGAACAGGTTCTTGGGATTGTTGTAGAGGTCCAGCGGCGCGCCGGCCTGCTCGATCACCCCGGCCCGCAGCACCACGATCTTGTCGGCCATGGTCATGGCCTCGACCTGATCGTGCGTCACATAGATCATGGTGTTTCCCAGATCATTGTGCAGCTTGGCGATTTCCACCCGCATCTGCACGCGCAGTTCGGCATCGAGGTTCGACAGCGGTTCGTCGAACAGGAAGATCTTGGGCTCGCGCACGATGGCGCGGCCGATGGCGACGCGCTGGCGCTGCCCGCCCGACAACTGCTTGGGCTTGCGCTTGAGCAGCGGCACGATCTGCAGGATTTCGGCGGCGCGCATCACGCGGCTTTCGATTTCAGCCTTGGGGGTCCGTGCCGTTTCCAGCCCGAAGGCCAGGTTCTGATACACATTCATATGCGGATAGAGCGCATAGGACTGGAACACCATGGCAATGCCGCGTTTTGCGGCCGGCACATCGTTCATGCGCTGGTTGTCGATCACCAGATCGCCGCCGGTGATCGGCTCCAGCCCGGCGATCATGCGCAGCAAGGTCGACTTGCCGCAGCCCGATGGCCCGACAAAGACGGTGAACTCACCCGGCTCGATGGTCAGATCGATGCCATGGATGACTTTCAGCTCGCCGTAATTCTTGGTGACGCCCTTGAGCGAAACTTTAGCAGACATGGGGCGCCTCTCCGGCAGCAGAAATGGATGAACTGGGCGATCTCATCGCTTCATTCCGGTCGTCGCGATGCCTTCAATAAGGAACCGCTGGAAGAACAGGAAAAAGAAGAACACCGGCACCAGCGTCAGCACCGACATGGCAAACATCCCGCCCCAGTCGCTCTGTCCGGTGGAGTCGATGAACGAACGCAAGCCGAGCTGGACGGTATAGTCGCGGATATTGCTGAGATAAATCAGCGGCCCGAAGAAGTCGTCCCAGGTCCAAATGAAGGTGAAGATGGCGGCAGTGGCCAGCACCGGCATGGAAAGCGGCATCAGCACACGCCAGTAGATGCGCCAGGGATTGCACCCGTCCATCACCGCCGCTTCGTCGAGTTCGCGCGGGATGTTGCGGAAGAACTGCACCATCAGGAAGATGAAGAAGGCGTCCGAGGCGAGGAATTTCGGCACGATCAGCGGCAGGTTGGTGTTCACCCAACCCAGGTTGAGAAACAGCACATATTGGGGGATCAGCGTCACGTGGTAGGGCAGCATCAGCGTGCCCAGCATGATGGCGAACCAGAAGCCGCGGCCGGGAAACTTCAGCCGCGCGAAGACAAAGGCAGTGACCGAGCAGGCCGCTAGATTGCCCACGACGCAGAACAACGCGATGACCAGCGAATTCCAGGCGAACTGGCCGAAGCTAATCCGCATCGCATTCCAGCCCCGGATATAGGAATCCATGCTCATCGCCGATGGCCAGATCGAGGGCGAGGAGAAAATCTCGTTCTCCGGCCGCAGTGAGGCCGAAAGCATCCACAATAGCGGATAGATCATCAGCAGCGACGTGACGATTAGCACGGCATGCAGGGCGATGGAGATGAGGCGTCGCCGCGAAGTCTTCGGCTGGGCAATGGAGTCAGTCGTCATAGTGCACCCAGAACTTGGACGAGAGAAACGAGATGGCGGTGAACACGGCCACGATGATCAGTAAGATCCAGGCCAGCGCCGACGCATAACCCATGCGATAAAAGCTGAACGCCTCTTGGTAGAGGTAGAGCGTGTAAAACAGCGTCGAGTTCAGCGGATTGCCGGTCCCGCCCGAAATGATGAAGGCCGGCGTGAAGGCCTTGAAGGCGTCTATGGTTTGGATGACGAAGTTGAAGAAGATCACCGGGGTTAGCAGCGGCAGGGTGATGCGCGTGAACTGACGCAGCCTGGAGGCGCCATCGATGCTCGCCGCCTCGTACATGTCCTGGGGAATATTGCGCAGGCCGGCGAGGAAGATGATCATCGGCGAGCCGAACTGCCAGACGCTCAGGATCACCAGCGTATAGAGGGAGTAGTGCGGATTGGTGATCCAGCCGGGACCTACGATGCCGAACTGGGCCAGGAAATCGTTGACCAGCCCATTGCTCGAAAACAACTGGCGCCACAGGATGGCGATGGCGACGCTGCCCCCGATCAAGGAGGGCAGATAGAAGATGGCGCGGTAGAGCGGCAGCCCACGCAGGCCCCGGTTCAGCGCCACAGCGACCAGCAGCGCGAAAGCCAGCTTAAGCGGCACTGACAGCACTACATAGAGCAACGTCACGCGCATCGCCGTCCAGAATTTCGGATCGGCGGTGGCGATGCGGGCATAGTTGTCGGCACCGACCCAATTGGGTGGGCTCAATAGGTCGTAATCGGTGAAGGACAGGAACGCCGATGCCAGAATCGGCCCGAGTGTCAGGCAGAACAGGCCGATCAGCCAGGGTGACAGAAGAAAATACGCCCAACGTGCCGATGTGATCATGGTGCGTTCCCCGAGGTAGAACAAGCGGCCCGCCCCAGAGGGACGGGCCGCGATTGCAGCGTCGGATCAAGCGCGATCGAGAATCTCGTTGGCTTGGTCGTAGACCTTCTGCGCACCTTCCTCGGGCGACAGGCCGAACATCACTTCCGCATTGACGTTGGTGAGCATCAGGGCCACTTCGCCGGCTCCGGCCGGCGGCGGTGGCGGAAGCGCGCCCGACGCCTTCTCGGCCTCGCCCAGATAGGCGACGATCGCCTGCTCGGTTTCGTTGAGATGGGGGATCAGACCCTCGCGCATCGTGGGGTCGGGCGGCACCCCCACGTCGAGCTTCTGGATGGCGACGGCGCCGGCATCCATCAGCAGGAAGTTGACCAGTTCAACCGCCAGCTCAGGGTTGGCAGCCGAGGACGACACACTCAAGAACTGCGACGGCTTGATATACTGCCCCGGCGTGGCGTTGGAGCCGGGAATGGTCAGGATGCCCAATTCGGCCGGATTGAGGGCCTTATAGGCCACCAGGTCGTTCGACCATCCGAAGGAGATGGCGGCGAGACCCTGGGTCAGCAGGGCGCCTTCGGCGCTAGCCGACTGCATGCCTTGTACATCGGCCGAAGCGGCCAGCCCGTCCTGCGTCATGCCGTTCCAGAAATCGAACCAGGGTTCGACATCCTGGGCGGTGAAGCCCGGCTTGCCCTCGACATAGAGTGCCTTGCCGTTCTGGCGCAGCCACATTTCGAGCTCGGCGGCGACGCCGCCCCGATTTGGCGTGGCGAAGTAATCCGCACGCCCCTTCTTGTCCTTGAACTGCTGGCAGACGGCGCGGAATTCGTCCCAGGACATAAGGTTGGACGGCGCCACCCCAATGTCCTTCCAAACGGCGACATCGTAAAACATGGCCTGCGAATTATCGCCGGCGGTGATGCCATACATCTTGCCGTTGATTCGGCCCGAATTGAGCCGGGCCTCCCCGAAGCTAGCAACGTTCAACAGGCTGGGGACATAATCGTCGAGCGCCAGCAGCGTGTCGCGATTGGCGAATTCCTGGATCAGGCCATAGTCCATCTGGATCAGGTCCGGAGCATTGCCGCCGGCGATCTGGGTATTGAGGCGAGGCCAGTAATCGTCCCAGCCCGCCCATTCGACGTCAGCCCCCACATTGCCTTTGGCCGCGGTGAACAGATCGACCGCCTTCTGGCGGTTATCGGCACGGGCCGGACCACCCCAGAAGAAATAGCGCATATGCCGTTCCTGAGCCCAAGCGCGGCCGGCCATGCCCACCAGCGGAGCGGCAAGCGCCATGGCGCCTGCACCCTTGAGAAGTTCCCGCCGCCCTATTGTAGATCTCGTCATTATTCATCCTCCCTGGATTATCAGACCGGCTCGCCGGCCGGCAGTGTCGGCTCCTCAACCGACGCTGATCTCAAATGCGACCAAGATTTCGGGACGACGCTCTAATTGCTAATAGGTATTAGCAAAACGGCGCATTTATTGCCCGACTTTCTCGGTTCGCAGTAGGTATGTCTAGAATACCGCGTGCTAATAGGAATTAGCTAAAACCATAAATTGCACCCTATTATGTGTCAAGGGGCGGAGCGTGGCGGCGTTGCCCCGCGGCATTTTCTTTACCAACCGCCCGGTTTGCCTGCAGTTTCGGCGCTCCCGGCGAACCGCCCTTGGGGGTGGATGAGCACCATAGTCAGTGTACCTCCGGGTCTGCCGTCTCGCCGCGCCGGGCGAGAAAATCAAAGTCGCATCCCTCGTCGGCCTGGGTGACGTGCTGGGAGAACAGCGCCCCATAGCCGCGCGTGTAGTGCGGGGCGGGGGGAACCCATGCCGCTCGGCGCGTTGCAAGCTCGGCCTCGTCCACCAGCAGGTCGATACTGCGGTTCTGGGTGTCGAGCCGAATGATATCGCCGTCCCGAACCAAGCCCAGCGGTCCGCCCGCACGCGATTCCGGGCAGACATGCAATATGCAGGTCCCAAAACTGGTGCCGCTCATGCGCGCATCCGAAATGCGAACCATATCGCGCACGCCCTGGGCCAGCAGCTTTTTCGGAATTGGCAGCATGCCCCATTCGGGCATACCCGGAGCCCCCACAGGACCAGCGTCCTGGAGCACCAAAACGCTGTCGGCGGTGACATCGAGATCTGGATCGTCGATGCGTTCTTTCATATCGGTGTAGTTTGCAAACACTACGGCGGGGCCGGAATGGTTCAACAGTCCCGGGGTGGCGGCCGAGCGCTTCAGGATGGCGCCGCGCGGGGCGAGCGAGCCCTTGAGCACCACGAGGGCCCCACTGGGATAAATCGGATTGTCCAAGGGCCGGATGACATCGTCGTTCCAGATGCGCGCACCGGCGATTTCCTCGCCCAAAGTGCGGCCCGTGCAGGTGGTGGTCGATGTGTCGAGAAATTCCTCGATCACCGTGAGCAGCGCCCTCAGTCCGCCGGCAAAATGGAAGTCCTCCATCAAATATTGGCCAGCCGGCATCAGGTTGCAGACCACCGGCACGATTTCACTGGCAGCGCCGAAATCGTCCACCGATAGATCCAGGCCCAGCCGGCCCGCCATGGCGATCATATGGACCAGCGAATTGGTGGAGCCGGACAGCGCCATATCGGCGATCACCGCATTGGTCAGCGATGCCTTGGTGACGATGTCCTGCGGCTTGAGGTCTTCCCAGACCATCTCGACGATGCGCCTGCCGGCCCACGACGCCATGCGGGCATGTTCGGAATCGACCGCGGGGATGGAACTGGCGCCAGGCAGGCACAAACCCATGACATCGACCAGCGAGGTCATGGTCGAGGCGGTGCCCATGGTGTTGCAGGTGCCGGTGGAGCGCACCGAGGCCTGTCCGAATTCGCGCCATTCCGCCTCGGTCAGCCGGCCGGCGCGATAGTCGGCTTCGGCCACCCAGGTACTGGTGCCCGTGCCCAGCGTGTGGCCGCGCCAATGTCCGCGCAGCATGGCGCCGGCCGGCACGAAGATGGCGGGGACGCCCGCGGAAGCTGCCCCCATGATCAATCCCGGCGTGGTCTTGTCGCAGCCGCCAAGCAGCACAGCACCATCGACCGGGTGGGCGCGGATGGCCTCCTCGACCTCCATGGCCAGCAGGTTGCGGTACATCATGGCGGTGGGGCGCAGGAAGCTTTCGCTGACGCTTTGCACCGGGATGACGGCCGGAAAGCCGCCAGCTTCCCAGATCCCGCGTTTGATCTCCTCGACCCGCTGGGGGAAGTGGGCGTGGCATGTATTGAAGTCGGACCAGGTGGTCAGGATGGCGATGACCGGCTTGTCCTTGTAGTCTTCAGGCAGGAAGCCGGCCTGCAATATCCGTCGTTCCTTGTGAGCCCCCGCTGACCCTGGAGCGGAAAACCAGAGCTGGCTACGCAGCTCGGCCGGTGTTTTGCGTGGTGAAGCCATGATGGTCTCGTCAAGTGTGGGGGCGATCAGGCGAAAAATGCGCGGGTTTCTTCGGCCTTGCGCACGAGGAAGGACGCATCGGAGCCAATGGCGGCGAAATCGAAGCCTGCCTCGAACAGGGCCTTCGCTTCGGCGGGGTTAAAATTGAGGATACCCGCTGCCTTGCCCGTAGCCTTGATACTGGCCAGCGCTCCGGCGATCGCCTGTTGCACATCGGGATGCTGCGGATTGCCATAGTGGCCCATATTGGCCGCCAGGTCGTTTGGACCCACGAAGATGGCATCGAGCCCGTCGACACGGCCGAAGTCGGGGATCGCCGCCAGCGCCTGCGGGGATTCGACCTGGGCGATGACGCAAAGCGCCTCGGCATAGCGGGCGCCATAGTCTTTGATGCGGTTATAGCCGTTGCCGCGATTCCAGCCGGCGACGCCGCGCACGCCATGGGGCGGATAGCGTGTCATGGCGACGACCTGGGCCGCCTCCGCGCCGCTTTGCACATAGGGATACATCAGCGAGCGGACGCCATTATCGAGAAGGTTCTTGGTCAGCACCGGATCGAGGCTGGGGATGCGCACCACCAGTTCGGTACCCCCATAGGCGGCGGCAAGCACGTGATGGCCGATTTCGGCAAGCGTCACGCCGGTATGCTCCATGTCGAGCAACATCCAGTCAAAGCCGGCGCCGGCGACGATCTCGGTGGCATTGGCGCTTTCCAGCGTGAGCCAGCATCCCACCTGCCGCCGCTTCTCAGCCAAGGCGCGTTTCAACCGATTGACGGGCATATCCATCGCCGCCATCCTCCCATGATAACAGCCGAACTGATGTGTTCGGTCTTATGCGAATGCATGCTAATAGGTATTAGCAAAAATTAGTCTTTCATTGCTTTGTGGCACATGTCAAGCCAGCACTGTGGGCCTGGCATGGTCCGGGGGTGGGCTTCTGCTGGGGCAGGTGGCCGGCGGTGGAGCACGGGATTTGCCTCTTGACACTAGAGGGCCCGTGTTCCATCATTTTTGCTAATACCTATTAGCAGCAAACCGTAGTTGCGCCGGCGGAGTTGAGACCAAAGATATGGCAGTTAAGGGTCGTCCCCCCACCAGCATCGACGTCGCGCGGTTAGCCGGCGCCTCGCAGACTACGGTTTCTCTCGTCCTGGCGGGGCGCGGAGACCAGTCACGCGTTTCGAAATCGATGCAGAAGCGGGTGATGGAGGCGGCCGAGACGCTGAACTACGTGCCGAACCGCCTTGCGCGCAGCCTGCGCAGCAAAGCGACCAATGCCGTCACCGTTGTCATTCCCAGCCTCGAAAATCCATTCTTCGCCGAGGTCGTCGGTCAGGCGCAGATCTATGCGGATGAGCGCGGCTACACCATCAATGTCATGGTCGCCAATTCCATCGAGGCGGAGCGGCGCGTCCTGTCATATCTTGCCGGCGGTTCGGTCGATGGCGTGCTGCTGGCGGCCCAGCCGGGTCCCGTGCAGGATTTGATCCAGCAGCTCATCGAGCGCGGTGTCGCCTGCGTCTTGCTGCAGGCAGCCGAAGAGCTGCCGTTCGAGATTCCCAATATCAGCATCGATCTCGAGGGGGGCGGCCTACTGGCCACCAATCACCTGATCGGGCTTGGCCACAAGCGCATCGCCTATATCACCGAGCACGACGACCGTAAGCACGGCAAATATGTGGGCTATGCCCGTGCCCTGCAGGAGGCGGGCCTGGACGTCCGCGACCAGTGGATTGCCACCGGGCGCAACACCATGGCGGGTGGAGCCGACGCCATGGTCAAGCTACTGGAGCGCACCGGCTCGGACCGGCCGACGGCGATCGTCGCCTACAACGATCTGATGGCGATTGGCGCGCTCCGCGTTCTCAAGGAGGCCGGTATCCGCGTCCCCGAGGATTTCGCGGTGGTGGGCTTCGACGGTACTGCGTTTGGCGCCTACACCAATCCTGCCCTGACCACGATCACTCACCGGCGCCATGCGGTCGCGGTCGAAGTGCTGTTCGCGCTGCTGGAGAAGAACGGCGAGGTCCTGCCCAATTATCAGGTGCCGATCAGCCTGGCGATCCGTGAGAGCTGTGGCGCCTCAATCAATGCGCGGGCGAAACCGTAGAGCTTCGCTCGCACCAAATATAAATGGAGGATACTGAATTGAAGATCGCAATGATCGGCGCGGGAAGCGTGGTTTTCGTCAAGAATTTACTTACCGACATCTTTTCGGCGCCCGAACTCGCCAATGCGACGATCGCGTTGCACGATATCAATATGGAGCGGCTTGAAACCTCCGGCATCATGGCGCGCTGGACTGCTGAACAGCTTGGCGCCAAGCCGAAAATCGAGGAACATGCCGACCGGCGCGAAGCGCTGCGGGGCGCCGATTTCGTCATCAATCTGGTACTGATCGGCGGCGTTAAGTCGATCGCCGCCGATTTCGAGATTCCCGCCAAATTCGGCCTGCGCCAGACGGTGGGCGATACGGTGGGCATCGGCGGCATTTTCCGCGGCCTGCGCACCATTCCGTTCATGATGGATCTGTGCCGCGAGATGCAGGAATTGGCGCCGGGCGCCGTATTGCTGAATTACTCCAATCCCATGAGCATCCTGACCTGGGCCGTCTACAAGGCGTTCCCGGAACAGAAAATCGTCGGCCTCTGCCACAATGTGCAGCACACCGCGGCGAGCCTGGCCTCCTATCTCAATGTCAGCGAAGACCGGCTGTCCTACGACGCCGCGGGCATCAACCACATGACCTGGTTCCTGCGGCTCGAAGTGGATGGGCAGGATGCCTATCCGGCGCTGCGCAAGGCCATGGAAAACCCGGCTATCTACGATCAGGACCGGGTGCGCTTCGAGATGTTCCGCCAGTTCGGCTGGTTCATCAGTGAATCGAGCCGGCATTTCTCAGAATATGCCCCCTATTTTATCAAGAACGATGCCGAAGTCGCCAAATATGCTGTGCCGGTGGATGACCTGAAGCATCGTGTCGTCCGCCGCCTGGGCGAGTTCCAGGAGACGCGGCGCAAGCTGCTGGCCGGCGAAGGTTTCGAGATCAAGCAGAGCGTCGAATACGGCGCGGCCATCATGCGGTCCATCGTCACCAATGTGCCGACGCTGATCTATGGCAATGTTCGCAATACCGGGCTGATCGCCAACCTGCCGGACGAGTGCTGCGTCGAAGTGCCGGTGGTGGTCGATCGCAATGGCCTGCGTCCCTGCCAGGCGCCCTCGCTGCCCAACGAATTGGCCGCCCATTGCGCTCCGCATGTGTTCGTGCAGGGCCTGACCGTCGATGCGGCCCTCACGGGTAATCGCGACCTGCTCTATCGGGCGGCCTTGGTCGACCGCAATGCCGCGAGCATGCTGTCGATCGATCAGATTCGTCAGATGGTCGATGAACTCGTGGCCTATCACGGCGACGCCCTGCCAGAGGGTCTGCGCCCGACCGGCGTGTTGGCTGCCTGAGAAACCCCGCGGGCACCGATATCGGCGCTCGCTTTCTCCGCCAAAATGGATTTCCGGCCGTGAACATCGCCTGCCTGCACACCATCGCCTCCAACGCCGATATCTTTGCGGCGGTGTGTCCGCCCGGGGTAACCCTCAGCCATACCATCCGCCCCGACCTATTGACGCGCGCCGAGGCGCAAGGCGGGTTGACGGCGGAAATCCGTGACGAGGCAGCCGCGCTGCTACGCGAACTGGCCAAGGGCGCCGACGCGGTGCTGTTGACCTGCTCGACCGTCGGGCCGGCAGCCGAGGCGGCGGGGCAAGGATCGGCGGTGCCGATCCTGCGCGTCGATGCGGCGCTGGCGCAGGCGGCGGTGGCGAGCGGAAAGCCAGTTCTGGTGCTCTGCGCGGTGGCAACGACGGTGGAACCGAGCCGGCGCCTGTTCGAGGCGGCAGCGATGGCGACAGGCGCAACCATCGAAATGCGCGTCGTCGATAGCGCGTGGGATCAGTTCAAGGCCGGCAATCTGGCCGAATATTCGCATCTCGTCGCCGATGCCGCCGACGCAGCTTTTGCCAATGGCCAAGGCGTGGTGGCGCTGGCCCAGGCCTCGATGGCGGGTGCCGTGGCGCTGAGCCGGCGGGGCACGCCGCTAGCCAGTCCGCAAATGGGCATAGCCGCAGCGCTGGCCGCAACGGTGCAATAGGCGGCGGCATAACGATTTTCGGGGGCGAAACTGAGCAAGCTCAATATTGGTATCATCGGCTTTGGCCATGTGGCCCGGAGCCGGCACCTGCCTGCAATCGCACAGGGCGATGGTTTCACATTGGCGGGGATCGCCAGCAATGCCGCGATAGACGGTGCCCCGCAATGCCCGGCATTTTCCGACTATGCGGACCTCTTGGCCCTTCCCCATCTCGACGCCGTAGCGATCTGCACGCCGCCCTCGGTGCGTTTCGAGATCGCCCGTGACGCGCTCCTGGCCGGCAAGCACGTACTTTTGGAAAAACCGCCTGCGGTGACGCTGAGCGAAGCAGAGGAATTGCGGGAGCTCGCCGCACGGCTGGGTCTTAGTATTTTCGCCGGCTGGCATTCTCAATTCAATACCGCCGTCGATCAGGCTCGAAACATTCTGGCTACCCGAACTATCGTGCGCTTGTATATCGATTGGCTGGAAGACGTAAAACGCTGGCATCCCGAACAGGCCTGGATCTGGAGCACCCATGGCCTGGGCGTGTTCGACGCCGGCATTAACGCGCTGTCGATCCTGACCCGCATCGTGCCGGAAATCGTCAGGGTTCGCGCCTGTACCCTGGTGGTGCAGGATGGGCATGACGCGCCCGTCGCGGCGGCGATCGACCTTGCGATCGGGGATGTCTATTCCAACCTGCAGGCCAGGTTCGATTGGCGAGTTCGCCATGATCGGCGGGAGCTGGAGATGACCTGTACGGATGGCACGACGCTCCTGCTGGCAAACAGCGGACGAGCCTTGTCTGTCGACGGGCAGCAGCTTCTATCCGAGGAAAACCATGAATATCCCCGCCTCTATGCGCGTTTCGGCGCCTTGATCGACCAAGGCAAGTCTTCCCTGGATACAGAACCTCTCCGTCTTGCCACTGACGCATTTCTGGTTGCCAAACGAGAGCAAGACATCGCGCCTTGATCCTTCGGGCGGCAATCATCCCAATATTGGGCCGGCCGCGTGGTGTAGCGCCTGTGTCATCAAAACGTGTCAGGGCTGTCACCGGATTGATTGAGGTTCGCGACCGACTCGGCCGTGACCTGCCCGGCGCCGTTATAGACATCGAGATCAACCGGTCCGCCGAGACCCTCCACCATCCGTTTTAGGTCCTGGCTGATGGAGAGCGGGAAGGTCTGATCGTCCTTACCCCGTATCAGAAGCAAAGGCGGCATGGACCGAACCGGTTCGGCGTAGTCGTTGGGGAAGCCACCATCGACCAGGACGAGACCACCGATTTCGGTGTTGGCCATCGCAGCGGCTGCAATCTGAGCACCCAGAGATATGCCGAGGACACCAACCCTTCCGCCATGGCTGTACTGCATGGGGGTACTGTAAAAAGCAACCCTCAAAATTGTCGTTTATAATCAAATAGTTGGGGTGAGATTGGTAGGCTGGCGGAGAGAAAGGGACTCTCCGGGAGTTCAGGATATCCAGCGTTTCAGCGGCTATAGGCTCAAAATGAGATGTGTATGATGCACATTCCGATTTCAAGCCTTCTTTTCCGTCTAGCTGCAAGCAACAACTAAATGACCGATTTGCACCCACCGCTCGGAAAGGCGATTGGCCGGCCAAACTCGGCCGGTCGCTTTTGGCTTGCCTGAAGGTTGGCAAGACCGCGCTCTATGATGCGTTCAAGGACGAGAAGTCATCGACCGAGAAAACCACGCCATGAACGCCGGCATCCGAACAACTTTCCGCAAAGCGATCGGCAACTATGCGGAGGCAATCCGTCAGGTTGTGCGTTCGGCCTATGCGAAGTGGGTGCCCCTTAGGCGCGCAACCGTTCGCCAGTCTGTGTGTCAAAGACATGAGCCCGCATGTTGTCGGGCAGAAGCGATATGATATCGCCAGGCCGGAACTCAACTCGATCACGGAACACTGCGGTGATGGGTATACTGCCAATTCGGACATTCACCTGAGTCTCGGAACCAGTCGGCTCGATCACCACGACGTTGGCGGCAATGCCCGCCGGATTGATGCTCAGATGCTCGGGCCGGAAGCCGTAAGTGACGGCACGGCCAGCCTCTAGCCCCGCGATCGCCGGCAGCGGCAGGCTGACCCCATCCTCGGTGACAATGCTTGGCACCGCATCGAGACTGACCTTGCCGGTGATGAAATTCATCGACGGCGAACCGATGAAACCCGCCACGAACAGCGTTTCGGGGCTGTCATAGAGCTCAAGGGGCGAGCCCACCTGCTCAATACGACCGGCATTGAGCACCACGATACGGTCCGCCAGCGTCATCGCCTCGATCTGGTCATGGGTGACATAGACCGTGGTGGTCTGCAGCCGCTGGTGCAATTCCTTGATTTCACTTCGCATTTGTACGCGCAGTTTGGCGTCGAGATTGCTCAGCGGCTCATCGAACAGAAACACCTGTGGCGCCCGCACGATGGCGCGCCCCATGGCCACGCGCTGGCGCTGACCGCCCGACAGATGACGGGGATGGCGATCCAGCAATTGCTGCAGCCCGAGGATTTCGGCGGCACGATCGACCTTGGCGCGAATCTCGGCCTTTGACGCGCCCTGCATCCGGAGGGAGAAGCCCATATTTTGGGCCACCGTCATGTGGGGATAGAGCGCATAGTTTTGGAATACCATGGCGATGTCGCGGTCTTTGGGCGGCAGGTCATTGACCACCACATCGCCGATCTCGACGTCACCGCCGCTGATGTCTTCTAGCCCGGCGATCATCCGCAGTAGCGTCGACTTGCCACAGCCCGAGGGGCCAACCAGCGCCACGAACTGCCCATCGGCAATGTCCAGAGATATGCCGTGAATGACCTGCAATGCGCCGTAGCTCTTGAGTACGTCGCGGATTTGGACGGTGGCCATAAACGCCTCCCTAAGGTGAATTTTACTGAAGTGAGGTCACGATTATTCGGCCGGCAGCGGCGGCAGCGGCGGCAGCACCCGCGCAAGCAAAGTCTGCAGATGGTCGCCCAACCGTCCCTCGCCCCCCGCAGCCAGCCAGTCGGCAACCAGCCTTCCGGCCAGAGCCTGGTCCACCGGCAAGCCATTAGCCCAAAGGCCGGCAGGTATGGGATGCGCCCGATCATAGGGGTCGAACGGCAGGTGCAAAGGCTTAGTTTCAAGGGCGTGCGCGAAGTAGAGCCGCCGCGTATTGCCGCTGAAAAAAGCCTGTCGTTCCTGCGCATTGGGCTTGAGCCAATCGACCCAGGACAGGGCTGACGCCATATTCTCATTGCGCCAGAACATCACTGGGGCTTCGGAGCCCCATAGGATGCGAGACCAGCCGGTCTTGGCCACCACTGCCTCGCTCCAGGCCTTCAATGGCCCCTCCTCGAAGCCGCCATGGCGGGAAAATACCACGTTGAAACGCGGATGCGCGAACAGGGCCGCGACTGGCCCCGATGCCAGCAATTCCGGTTTGCCCACGCCGGCGAAGTGGCCGCCGATCACGGTCAATTCCGGGTGACGCTCAAGACTATCCACAAGCGACCGGGCGCAGGCTTCGGACGACACCGCGCCGACAACAACCGCCATGCGGCCATACTGCGCCAGCATCTCCAGCAACCAGGGGCGTTCGGCAATATCGGTCTGGGTCAGCCGCAATGCGCTGAAGCCAGCCTCCAACTGCGCGCGCGCCGCCGCTTCAAGCTCGCCCCGATCCTTGCCGATCGGCACGCCGATGCCGCGAAAGGTTTGCGGTGCAGCGCTGAAGGCTGCGTGCACGGGGACCAGATCAGGCGAACTGTCGAACGAGCACAAAATCGCTTGACCGATCCCGGCCTGGGCCATCACACCTTGATAGTGTTCGACGCTCTGGAAGCGCGGTAGTCCGACATGGGCATAGGCATCGGCAATCACCGGCAGGCTGGTCATTCGGCGTCCTCCGCCTGATAGACATGGGCGGTCATGCGCGGCAGTTCGGCGAAGTCGAATTCCGGCTTGAAATTTGTCAAGAGATCGACGTTGAGATCAACCTCAGCGGGCCAGCGCATTCCGACAATGGCAGAATGAACGCGGCTGTCGGACAAGACGAATTCCAACGAGACCTTGAACAGGTCGCGGGCCGACTGCCATTCCGGCGCCAGATAGCGCGCTGCGCGCTGCAGAATACCCGAGGTCATGGTGCGCATGGTGACGACGCCGACATCGGCCGCCTGCGCATCGATCAGCATGTGCTTGGCGGCGTGCTGATAGATGAAATTGTAGGCCAGTTGATAGACATCGATTTCCGGACGGGCAAGGAACTGGATCGCCGTCCACGGCTCTTCGGCGGTGAGGCCGATAAAACCGATCTTACCCTGGGCTTTCAGCTCGACCAGTGCCTCCAGCGGACCACCGTCCACCACCTGGGCATAGTCGGCCGCGGTGAACATGCCGCCATGGAATTGCACGATATCGAGATGGTCGGTCTGCAGACGCGCAAGGCTTTCATGGACACTGTCGATGACCCCCTGCTTGCTGATCTTGTCCCACCGCACTTTGGTGGCCAACACCACCTCGGCGCGCCGGCTTTTCATCACCTCGCCGATAATCAGCTCGCTATTGCCGTCGCCGTAGCCCGGCGCGGTGTCGATGTAATTGATGCCGCGATCAATCGCGTGGTTGACCGTGGCAATGGCGGTGCGCTTGCCTGCCTCCGACCACGGATCCCAGTCATGAGCCTTGTTGACGCCACCAAAAGGATAGCCGCCGAGAGCGATCCGCGAAACCATCAATCCGGTGCGGCCAAGTCTGATCTTTTGCATCTGTAGGTCCAATTCTGTCGGTGGCACCAAGCCAGAGGATTAGGGCAATTGCGCCAGCGCGGCGCCGACGCCTGAGAGATTGTCGAGGTGCATTTCCGCGTATTTTCGGCTGAGCACGATGCCTTTTGCGCCCCCCTCGAACGCCGCGAGCACTGCGGCCTCGACGCGTTCGGGGGTGGTTCGCACCAGATTGGGACCACTGGTGGTATCGGCATCAATCGCCGGCAAATCGCCGAGATTGGGCAAAGGCAAGCCGGTTTGTACCGGTTGGCCCACCGGAATATCGACATCGATGCCGGCGTAGATCATGCCGCGTCCCTCGCTGCCGATCACGGCGCGCTGCACCTCGCGGCGAACCGATTCCGCCGAAAAACCGTTGCTGGGCAGGTCGGCGAGTGCCGCCTCCTCGAGCCCCAGCATAGCCAGCAGCAGCGGATAGATCTGCGCTGGCTCGGCATCGCCAAAAACGCTTTTGCTGATGGCATTGACGAAGGTGGAAAATCGTGGCCCGGCGCTAGTGTGGTAGGTCGGCACCTTGATGAAATCGGCAATGTGGCTGAGATCGGCGAAATTCTGGCCGGCGCGGTAAAACGGGCTGAACGCCAGATTGTGGTAGAGATCCCAGCCCACTTTCATATCTGGGCGGAACGCTCGTACCGTGCCGATAATATCGCGATACAGCTGATGCTGCCCGTCCGCCCACAGCGATTGCCAGGAGAGCAGCTCGGGATAGGTCAGCAAGAGCCGCCAGAAGGTGACGAACGCGCCGTCGGCGGGGCGTTTACCCTCCGAGATGGCGGCGTTCCACTGCACCATCTTGCGATAGCCCTCCTGCGCCCGGCGCCAATCCACGCCCCGCTCGGCGCTTTTGGCCTTGCAGTGTTCGCAATAACAAACGGCCAGACCAAGTCCCTGCCGAGTCGGCTCTTGAACCAGGCGATCGAGCGGGCCGGGACGCGCCGATGACACCATCAGCCCATCCAGCGGGTAGCTCTTCACATAATCCTCAACCAGGCCCAGAACCCAGTTGCGGTAGTCGGGATTGTTGAAGCACGGCCTCCGGGCTGGCTTGTTCCAGATATCGACCTCAAGGCATTTCAGGAAATTGGGATAGCTGCGCAAATGCCGCGCGTGGCTGCTTTCATCGAAATAGGCATAGGTGCGGATGCCCCGCTCCCTGGCCTGAGGAAGGACATCGGCGAGCATGTCCCAATCAGGATATTCCGGCGCGCGTCCGGCGGCGCCTAGAACCGTGTTGCCATAAAATTCGGGATGCACGGTCGCATAATTGCCGCCCAGCCAGTCTGGATCCGGCTCGGGATTGCCGTGATCGGGCGACGGAAAGCCGGGGCCGGCCCGGCCACCAGTCGCGCGATTCCAGGTCGGGGTAGCAAGGAACACCGCGTTGATGCCGGCCCGCTCCTGCACATTGTCGAGCACATTGGCCACGCCCTCGTCCTGAAACGAGACCGCGCCAATTTGTATGCCAATCAGTCGCTCAGCCATGCCTTACCCCTTCAGTCCGGTCGTGGCGATGCCGTCGACAAGGCGTTTTTGGAAAACCAGGAAGATGACGAAAACCGGCAATAGCGACAGCGTGGTCATGGCAAACATCGCGCCCCATGACGATTGCCCAGTCGCGTCAAGAAATTGGCGCAGACCCAGGGCTACGGTGTATTTACGCTCATTGTTGAGATACAAAAGCTGGCTGAAAAAGTCGTTATAGGTCCAGATGAAGGTGAAAATCGTCGTCGTCACCAGGGCCGGCGTCAGCAGCGGCAGAATGATCAGCAGGAAGATCTGCCCCCGGTTGCAGCCATCCACCATAGCCGCCTGTTCCAGCTCCACTGGAATGCCGCGAATGAATTGCACCATCAGGAAAATGAAGAACGCATCGACGGCAAAGAACTTCGGCACGATCAGCGGCAGGAAGGAATTGGTCCAGTCCAACGCATTGAAGATAATGTATTGTGGCACGACCACGACATGGAAGGGTAGCATCAGCGTGCCCAGCATCAGCGCAAACATCAGCGGCTTGAACTTGAAACCAATGCGGGCAAACGCATAGGCTGCCAGCGAGCAGGACACCAGATTGCCGACGATAGCCCCCGCGCAGACCATAAAGGAATTGAGATAGAAGGTGGTGAACGACACGCCCGTCCCCAGCGTCCAGCCCCTGACATAGTTGGAGAAATCTAGGCTGGTGGGGATTGGATTGAGATCGGAGAAGATCTCGCCCTCGGGCTTGAACGAGCTGCCCATCATCCACAGTAATGGATACAGCATCAGCACCGCACCGGCGATCAGCCCGCCATGCAGCATCCAGCGATAATTGGGCTTTTTCTTGCGGCCATGCGCGGTACGGGCCATGGGATTACTTAGTGCTGTCGTCATAATGAACCCAATAACGGCTGCTGAGGAAGGCCAAAGCGGTGATGATGCCAATGATCACCAGCAGCACCCAGGCCATGGCCGAGGCATAGCCCATGCGTAAATTGGCAAAGCCCTGGAGGTAGAGGTAGAGGGTGTAAAACAGCGTGGAATCCAGCGGCCCACCGCTGCCGCCGCTGACGATGAAGGCCGGCGTGAAGGCCTGAAAGGAATTGATGATCTGTAGGACCAGGTTGAAAAAGATCACCGGGGTCAACATCGGCACCGTGATCATCCAGAACTTGCGCCAGGGCCCGGCTCCGTCGACCGATGCCGCCTCGTAAAGTTCCCCTGGAATCTGCTTCAGCCCGGCCAGGAAAATGACCATTGGCGAACCAAATTGCCAGACGTGCAGGATAATCAACGTCCACAGCGCCTGTGACGGCGAGGACACCCAGCTCGACCCGGTGATGCCAAATACAGCAAGAATCTGGCTGACGATCCCGTCAAATCCGAACACCTGGCGCCAGAGGATGGCAATGGCGACACTGCCCCCCAGCAGCGAGGGAATGTAATAGGCGGCGCGGTAAAGACCGAGCCCTTTGATCTTGGCGTTGAGCACCATGGCTAGGGCCAACGCGAAGGCCAGGTTAAGCGGAACGGCCAGCGCGACATAGGTCAGCGTCACCCGCAACGCATTCAGATAGCGGCCATCCTGAGTGAAAAGGCGAACATAATTTTTGCCCGCGATCCATTCCGGCGGCTCAAACAGATTGAAACTGGTGAACGACAGATAGAGCGACACCAGGGTGGGCCCGGCCATGAAGAAAATCATGCCTAGAATCCACGGTGCCAGGAACAGATAGCCCCAAGCATTGTCCGAAAGGATATTGCGGCCACGCGGACGCGGCTTTGCCACGCTGGCTGCGGCAGGCACCGCTGAGGTCGTGCTTGTGGGTTGTTGGGATAGCGTCATCGGCCAATCAATTTGTCTGCAGCAGGCGGGTTTGGGGAATGGGCGCAGGTGCCGCGGGCGGCAAGAACAGGTCGCTCGCGGCACACAGGCGGAAGGGCTATTCGAGAATAAAGCTAGCCTCGTCGAAAAACTTAGAAACCGTGCCAGCAACATCGTTTTGACCGAAAGCGATTTCCTGATGCGAACGCTGCATCAAGTCCTGGATCTGCCCGCCCTGAAGCGGCCAGGAGACGACTTCTGGAACCGCGTTTTCCTGCACATACAGGATCATGTCGACCATGCTCTGCTCGATCGGCGACACTTCCGGCGAGACCAGTGCAGCAATCTTGCTGGAGAGCGGCACGCCGCGCGCCATCAAGTGAATTTTAGCCGCCTCAGGACTATTGGTGGCAAAATTCAAGAACTGAACGGCCAAATCCTTATGCTTGGTGGCAGCGTTCACATAGACCTGCATACTCGAGTTGATGAAGCCGCCATTCTTTTGGCCCGACAGCGCCGCACTGCCGATCCCGCTCGGAATGGGTAAAATTTTGAGCGGATTGGGCGTCAAGGCCTGCAGCGACGAGGCAATGGAGCTATTGATCGGATACATGGCCGCGCGCCCGGTAATGATCGGAGAGGTTTCAAAGCCCGCCTCAAGCGCGGTGATCTCGGCCGGCGGCACGACGCCAGCCTTGCGTAACTCATCCCAGAAGGTGAACCACTCGGTCAGCTCGTCAGCGGTAAAATTCAGCTCGCCCTCAGGCGTATAGGCCGTCTTGCCGCGACCACGCAGGAAAAATTCAAACGGGAAGAATGATCGCGTGCCTGCCGGCGCCCAAATATCGGCGGAACCATAAACCCCATCAGGCGTGGCAGCGGCGATGGCCTTGGCCTTTTCGGCGTAGCTGTCCCAGTTCCAGTCATAGCCAGGCTCTTCCACCTCCGTATCGGCGAACACCTTGGTGTCGATGAAATAGCAGCCCGACGCCAGGCCCCACGGAATGGAATACAGCTTGCCGTCGACCTTGACGGTTTCCAGCACGGAGGTATTGGCGTCCGAGAGATCCAATGCACCCGAAGTGATATAATCATCCAGCTGCAGCAGCCGCCCCGACTTGATCAAGGCCTCACGGCTCTCTGCGATCTGCATGACATCGGGAGCATTGCCGCCGGCAAACTCTGTCGACATCTTATCCCCATAACCGATCAACCCGCCATATTGGGATTCCATGGTCAAGCCCGGATGCTCGGCCTCAAACAGATCGATCATCTTGAGGGTCTTCTGGTGGCGATCGTCGGACCCCCACCAGGCGATGCGCATATCGACTTGGTCTTGCCCATGAGCAAGGCTCGAGAGCAGCGGCAGGCCAACCAGCGCCGTAGCGCCCATCAATACGGTGCGACGGCTTAAAGTTCCGGGTACGGTTTTGGTCACAATGATCTCCTCGCTGGCGCAGACGCTGGTACTCATTGCGGTGCCGTTCGTCGTCGCTGCCTTTGACAGGAACACACGCACCTCAACCCGACCACGAATTTCCCCCAGCTTTTCCGCATCGTGGAATTGGACATCGATCAGTGAAATCCGCGACATCGGTGATTGTCGATAGAAAGGTTTGGCCAGAAACCAAGCAGACCGTGTGGAAAGTCCCGGCTTAAAGGCTGTCAGCAAGCTAATCTGGTAGCTTTGGTTCGCGACGGATTTTAACGGAGCATACCGCTGGTGGTGGTCGACTGTTGGCGAATAAGGCCGGTTCCCTCAGCACGATAGCCGTGGACATACGACGATCACGTCCTCGATCAAGCCCACAACTCCGATGATGGTGATAGGCCTTCGGATATAGCATCATATCGTCAGAGTGGCCTGCGGTTCGGTCGAACCTGCAATGGAAAGTGCAGCAAGCGCACTACTCGAACCCGTGCACTCCTGGCAATATTGTAGCCCACGCCCTGACACGCGGAGTTTAGGCTTTGCAACCGAGCCGAGAGATGTCCGCTTTCAGGAGTGTGCCACGCTGAACTCGAGGTCCGAATTGGGGTCGATAGCGGCCGGGCGGTAACGCGCCCCATGCACGAACCCGCTGCGCGGGAGGGGTGGAGGCGGCTGGTTCGGCGTCATCGTTTAGGCCTTTGAGCGGCGGGGATTGCAGTCGTTCCATAGAGTTTCTTTCCACGAGAGGAACTCCCCATGGTTACGTCATCAACCGACGCTCCCACCACGCCGCTTCGCCAGCGCATGCAGCAGGACATGCTGATGCGCGGCCTGGGCATCCACACCCAGCACGATTATGTGCGTCACGTCCGGCGCTTTGCCGCCTTTCTGGGTCAGAGCCCTGACGCGGCCACGCCCGATGATATCCGCCGCTACCAGCTCCACCAGCATGAGAACGGTGTGAGCCCCTCCACCATCAACGGCGCGGTCTCGGCATTGCGCTTCCTGTTCGATGTGACGCTGAAGCGGCGGGATCTGGCGCGAGCCCTGGTGATCACCCGCTATCAGCGCCAGCTGCCCGACGTGCTCAGCATCGAGGAAGCGGCCCGCCTGCTCCAGGCGGCGCCAGGCATCAAGTACAAGGCCGCACTCGGTGTCGCCTATGGCGCCGGGCTGCGCGTCTCCGAGGTCGCCCACCTCAAGGTCGACGATATCGACAGCGCCCGTATGCTGATCCGGGTGGAACAGGGTAAGGGCCGCAAGGATCGCAACGCCATGCTCTCGCCTCAGCTGCTGGACCTGCTGCGGCTGTGGTGGCGCGAGGGCAAGCAGCGTGGCGTCATGCTGCCTCATGGCTGGCTGTTTCCGGGCCGCTCCCGCACCGACCCGATCTCGTCGCGGCAATTGCATCGCGCGGTGCAGGAGGCGGCCGAGGTCGCCGGCATCCGCAAACGTGTCAGCCCGCACACCTTGCGGCACAGCTTTGCCACGCATCTGCTGGAGCAGGATGTCGATATCCGGGTCATCCAGGTGCTGCTCGGGCATAGCAAGCTTGAGACGACCGCGCTCTACACCAAGGTCTCGACCCGCACGATCCAGGCGGTCGCCAGTCCTTTGGACCGTTTGATGGCCCTGATGGAGGACAAGCCTCCACCCGCCTGACTCAGTGCGCGCCACCATCGAGGTCACCGATATCTTCCGGGCTGCCGGCCCTGCCTATCGCGCTGCCCATGCCGGGCACCTGAGCCTTCCTCAACTCAAGGTCATGTCGGCGATCGAGACCTGTCGCACCGCAGCTCTCGGCGGGCACGTCGAAGCCTGTTCTGACTGCGGGCATCAGCGGATCGCCTACAACAGCTGTCGCAACCGGCATTGTCCCCGGTGCCAGGGCGCAGCGGCCCGCGCCTGGCTGGACGCGCAGAAGGCCAACCTGCTGCCGGTTGGTTACTTCCACGTCGTGTTCACGCTGCCCGCCGAGGTCGCCGATATCGCCTTCCACAACAAGGCGCTGGTTTACGACCTGCTGTTCAAGACGGCGTCGCAGACCATGCTGACGATCGCGGCCGACCCAAAACACCTGGGTGCCCGCATCGGCATTACCGCGGTGCTCTACACCTGGGGCTCGGCCATAACCCACCATCCGCACATCCACATGATTGTGCCCGGTGGCGGCATCACGCCGGATGGTCGGTGGATCTCGTCGCGGCCGGCCTTCCTGCTGCCGGTGCGGGTACTCGGCGCCTTGTTCCGGCGATTGCTCCGGACCCGGCTGCTCGAGCTCCACGACGCTGGAAAGCTCGCCTTCTTCGGCAAGTTGGCAGGGCTCAGCGATCGCCGCGCCTTCCAGCGTCACCTCGCGCCGGCTCGCAAGAAGCGCTGGGTCGTTTATGCCAAGCCACCCTTCGCCGGGCCAGAGGCGGTGCTCGCCTATCTCTCCCGCTATACCCACCGGGTCGCGATCTCCAACAGCCGCCTCATCGCCTTCGACCAGACCGGCGTGACCTTCCGCTATAAGGATTATCGCTGCTCCGGCGCCGATCGGCAGCAGGTCATGACCCTGGCCGCCGACGAGTTCATTCGCCGCTTCCTGATCCACGTTCTGCCGCGCGGGTTCCACCGCATCCGGCACTACGGTCTGCTCGCCGGCTCCGCCCGCAAGGACTGCCTTGCCCAGGCCCGCGACATGCTTGGGGTGGCGCCGACGCCCGAAGAACCGGTGATCGAGAAGAACTCGGACCAGCGCTCGCCTTGTCCCTGCTGCGGCGGCACCATGGCGATCATCGAGACCTTCGCTGCGTGGTGCCAGCCGCGAGCGCCGCCGACCGGGAGACCACCAACCCGGGAGACCGTTCATGACCCGGCATGATCCGCCTGTTCAACCGGCCACGCCACATCGCGGGCCGACGGGATGGTTCGTGCCAGGTGCGGCAGCGAGCATCGTCATGCGCGCCAATCTCATTAATACCGTCGCCGCTGATGCCCAATTACGGCCCGGACGACATCCACCTGCCAGGCGCACCACGCCATATGCCGCGGCTCGCGACCGGCACTCGACCACGCCAAAACAGAAAAACCCATAGCGCAACGCAGCCGGACCGCGGGTTCCCGCATGGGTGGCTTTGCGACGCCTAACGGCATCCCAAACCCTTCACCAACTCGGACATTGAAAGCAGCTTCGCCGATTCCTGAAACCGGACATCGGTGACCATATGTGCCCGTAAGCGGTCGCGTTAGTGGCCTAGCAGTGTAAAATCGATCACCACGTCCGCGAGCGCCGAGACGGCAGTCCCGGGCGTCATCGCGCGGGCTCATTACCGATGGCAGGAACTCCCATGATCCCTACACCTACGACGGCCCTAACGGCGGCGAGACTCCACAGGCACCTTGTCGACCACGAGAATGGCAACCGCTAGCGGCCCCCTATAATTCGACCTCAGCCGCACGAATAACAGTAACAAACAGAGATTTATTGAACTTTGTTATGAATAATTGATAATCATTGACCCGCGCTGTTCTACCTTGCCATGATGTCTTCCAACGCCCTTTTGCAATGTGCATTTGACCAGCATGGGCGGTGAGGAGATAAAGATGAAATCAAAGATTTTTACAGCAGCCCTTCTGGCGACTGCCCTTACGAGTGCGATTTCCGTCCCGGCCCACGCACAGTCCTATCCGGATCACCCGGTTAGCCTATATGTCGGCTTGGCCGCGGGCGGCGGCACCGATCTCCTAGCCCGCGCCATGGCGGCGAGCATGGAAAAGACCCTGGGTCAACCGGTGATCGTCGAAAACTTGCCCGGTGCCAGCGGCACAATTGCCGGCCAACGCGTGGCAACGGCAGCACCAGATGGCTATTCGCTGATCTTGATCACGGCGAGCGAGGCGATCCTGCCGGCTGTCCGCAACGACCTGCCCTACGACGTCACCCAAGCCTTCACGCCGATCGAACTGATCTCGGAAAATTCCTACCTGGTCACCGTCAACAACGATTTCCCGGCAAACACGCTTCAGGAACTGATCGACGCCGCAAAGGCCGAGCCGGGCAGCATCAATTACGCGTCGGCAGGCGTGGGCAGCCATGCTCACGTGGTATCCGCCGCGCTGGCGCTGGCCGCGGGCTTCGACATGGAGCACATCGCATTCAACGGCAATTCCGAGGCCTCGGTCGCCGTGGCTTCGGGCACTGTCGATGTAAGTCTCATCACCCAGACTGCCGCCAAGCCGCTGATCGATTCAGGCAAGATCCGGCCACTGGCGATAACCTCAAACGCTCGCTCAACGCTCTTCCCCGATGTTCCTACCGTCGAAGAAGCCGGTGTGCCGGGATTTGTCTATGGCACTTGGTATGCCCTGCTCACCACCGCCGGCACACCGGATGACGTTGTCGCAAAGCTGCATGAGGCAGGCCAGGCGGCCATCGATACGCCGGAACTGGCCGAGTTCTTCCTGCAGAACGGCATGACAAAGCGCGGTGGCAGCTCCGAAGAGGGCAAGACCTTCATCGCGTCGGAAGTGGCCGCCTATGGCAAGGTCATCGCTGACGCCGGCATTACCCTCGAATAAGGAGCCGGCCCGAGCCCGGCGGCCCGGGTGGTTCAGACACCGCCCGGACTGTCACGCTCAGACCATGCATCCAGCTCCTCACTGAGCGGCAGCAACACCGATTCTGTCCGTGCCAGAGCCAGCGCAGCGAAAGCCGCGCTGGCCGCTGAATTGAGAACACCACTGCGGCGTAGCAGCACCAGATGCCGGAAACAATCGTCGATCCGGCGGGAGCTCATTCCGGTCCTAGCGCGCAGTTCCATCGAGGCGGATGGCAGAACGGTCACGCCAAAACCTGCCCGAACCAGCCCCACAGCCGCCGCGGAATAGGTGACTTCCTTGACCGGATAGGCAAAGGATGTTGTGCTCGATAGTGCGGCTTCGATCGAGCGGCGGAAGCTGCTGTGGTTGCCGACAAGAACGAGCGGGTATTGCACAACGTCCTCGATACGAATCCGATCGAGTTCTTCAAGCGGATGGCCCGGCGGATAGACGACGAACATCGGCTCCGCCGTCAGTGGCGTCACCTCCAGATCCGGTAGCACGCCACGGTCGCTGCCGATGGCTATATCCACCTCGCCGGAGCGCAGGATGCCGAGCAGGCGTTCCAGCACCACGTCCCGCACGATCACCTCAACATTGGGATGATTGGCGGAGAACTCCGAAATGAGGTCGGGCAGGATGCTGCCGGCCAATGAGGGCAGACAGCCTATCTTGAGGATTTCGGTCATTGTACCCGCCAATTCGTGGGCGTTGGCGATGAGGGTGTCCCAGGCCGCGAGCAGGTCGCGGAACTCGGCCGCCAGTTTTCGTCCCGCCTGGGTCAGCGCCACCGATCGTGTCGTCCGCTCGAACAACTGCACGTTCAGCGATTGCTCCAGTTGCTTGATTTGCACTGTCAGCGCAGGCTGAGTAATGTGTAGCGCATCGGCAGCGCGGGTAAAGCTGCCGCTGGCAGCCACCGCTACGAAGGCTCGGGCAAGTCTTAATGTAGCACTCATAATTCATCTGTATAAATGAGTGTGCCGAGAATTCAATTCACCGTTTTCGCTCGTTCTCCTAGGGTCCGACCATCCAAGGCGCTCCAAGCGATCGAACAGTTCAATGACACATCCCCTTATTCTCGGTCACCTGACCGTCATGGACTGCACGCCGCCCGAAGTGGTGGACATTGCAGCCGAAGCTGGCTTCCCCCAGGTCGGATTGCGTATCATTCCGTCACGACCGGACTCGACCCACTATCCGCTGCACAACAACCCCCAATTGTTCGCCGAAACCGAACGCCGGCTACGCGACACTGGCGTCACCGTCTACGACTTTGACGTGATCCGGCTCACGCCGCAGATCTCGTTCGAAAGCCTCCGCCCGGCCATCGAAGCGGGGGCACGGCTGGGCGCCAAGAGCGTTCTGGTGACCGCCGGCGATCCCGATCGTGCCCGATTCACCGATAGTTTCGGCGCCCTCTGTGACCTGACAGCCGACTTCGGTATCACTGCCGATCTCGAGTACATGCTGTTCACTCCCACCGTTCCCGACCATGCGACCGCCATTTCGGTCGTGCGCGCAGTGGGTCGGACTAATGCCGGTGTTCTGGTGGACGCCATTCATTTCGACCGTCTTGGCGCCGATTGCGATGAGCTGCGCGCCACTCCGCCAGAACTGCTGCATTATATCCACCTGACCGATGCGCGCGCCGAACGGCCCACCACGACCGAGGGCCTGATCGAGGACACGCGCGCCTACCGCATGCTTCCAGGCGAAGGTGGCATAGATTTGGTGGCTTTCCTCCAGGCGCTGCCAGAGGACATTCCACTGTGCGTCGAAGTTGCCAATGCCGAACTCGACCGAACGCTTGCGCCTCGCGAAAGGGCCATCCGGGCCATGCAGGCCACCAAGTCGCTGCTCGCTGCTGCGGGTCGATAGAATTATTGAGGAGATTATTCATATGACGAAGCGGTTCGCCGACAAGGCAGTACTGATCACCGGTGGTGCAAAGGGAATTGGACGCGCCGCCGTGCTTCGCCTGATGGACGAAGGCGCGCGCGTGGCCGTCATAGAAGCCGAGCCGGATACCAGCACCTGGGCCACCAGCCTCAAGGACGAAGCGGCGCAACGCGGCGCGACCTTGTTCTACACCAGCGCCGATGTCACGGATGAACCGGGCCTCAAGGCGGCACTCGCTCTGTGCGTCGATGCCGTCGGGTTGCCCGATGTGCTGATCAACAATGTCGGCTTCTCCCAGTCGGCCGCCCGCCTGGATGACATGACCACAGCACAGTGGAATCACGCTCAGGCAGTCAATGTGACCAGCGCCTTCCTGACGATCCGCGAGCTTCTCCCGGCAATGCGGACCCGTGGACACGGCAGCATCGTCAACATGTCGTCCGTGGCAGGTCTGTTCGTCTCGGAAAACGCCCATATCAACTATCACGCCGCCAAGGCCGCGATCATCGGGCTCACCCATAAAGTGGCCTTCGAGGAGGGCCCCAACGGGATCCGCGTCAATTGCGTGTCCCCGGGCAGCGTCATGACCGAACGGGTAAAACCCCGCTACGATGTCCTCTCGGAAGAGGAATACGCCAAGCGCATGTCGGGGATACCCCTGCGCCGCGGCAGCCGGCCCGAGGAAATCGCAGCTGCCGTGCTCTTTCTCGCATCCGACGACGCCAGCTACATCACCGGCACCAACCTGCACGTCAATGGCGGGAGGTTCATGTCGTGACCGCGCAGCAGCGACCGGACACTTTTGCAGCAGGTACGCCCGTGAATGGGAAGCTCGGACTTTCAGTCGCCGTGGGCGACTATGACCGGACACGGCCCCTGGTGGATGGCCGCGTGGCCATAGACGGGGTCGCCCCCGTCTTCATGACACTGTCCCCCGAAGAAATCTTCTTCCGGGCATTCCGTCATGCCGAATTCCACATCACCGAGTTGTCCCTATCCAGTCATGTCGTGCGCACCGCGCGTGGCGACTGCGACTATGTCGGCGTTCCCGCCTTCGTATCTCGCGCCTTCCGGCATACCTCGATCTACATTCGCACCGACCGTGGCATCACCTCGGCGGCCGATCTGGTCGGCAAGACCATCGGCGTCCCCGAATATCAGGTCACGGCAGCCGTCTGGGCCCGCGCAATCCTGCAGGAGCAGGGGGTCAGCCCTTCCCAGATCCGCTGGGTGCGCGGCGGGCAGGAAGAATTCGGCCGCATCGAGAAGATCAAGCTCGATCTTCCATCCGACATTTCCCTCGAAGATATTCCAGCTGACCGGACGCTTTCGGGCATGCTGGCGGCTGGCGAGATCGACGCCATGATCACCCCGAGGGCGCCCTCATGTTGGGCCGAAGGGCATCCGCATGTGGGTTGGCTCTATCCCGATCCCATCGCCGCCGCGACCGACTATTACCGCCGAACCTCTATCTTCCCGATCATGCATATCGTGGGCATTCGCAAGGACATCGTGGCCAGCCATCCCTGGCTGCCGGCTGCGGTGCTCAAGGCATTCACCCAAAGCAAGACAACGGCAATGGGCCTGCTGAGCGACACCTCGGCAACCAAGGTGACGATGCCCTTCGTGGAAGAGCAACTGCAGAACGCGCGCCGTCTCATGGGCGATGATTTCTGGTCCTACGGGCTGGAACGCAACAGGGCGGTTCTGGAGACATTCCTCGATCAGCACCATCGTGAGGGCCTTTCCTCCCGGCGCGTCGCAGTCGATGATCTGTTTCATCCGACCACCCGCGAATCCTTTAAAGTGTGACCGGCATTGCCGGCTAAGCGATCGAGGTCATCCCATGTCCAATCTCCAAATCCCCCGCGATACCGTCGCCGGACTTTTATACGTCCTCATCGGCGGCGGGACGGCGATTGGGTCGTTTTCCTATCGGCTGGGAACGACGACGCAGCCGGGCCCGGGGTTCTTTCCCCTGGCGCTCGGACTGATGCTGGTAGTGCTCGGTCTCATCGTGCTCATCGGCGATCTCCGAAAACAGCCCGACCTGCGGGCGCGGATCGAAGGCCTGCATTGGCGAGGTCCCGTATTCGTAGTCCTCGCGGTCCTCTCCTTCGGCCTGCTGCTCAAGACTTTCGGCGTGATTGTCGCGGTGGCAGCGCTCTCCCTGCTCGGCTCGTTCGCTTCTCAGGAGTCCCGCTGGCGCGGCACCGTCGTGATCACAGCAGTGTTCTGTATCACCAGCGTCGTCCTCTTCGTATGGGGTCTTAAAGTTCAATTGCCCATCGCCCCGTTCCTTATCGGTCGATGAGTTCTGGAGGAACAAATGGAATTCATCAGTCACCTGGCGCTGGGCTTTGAAACTGCGCTGAGCTGGAACAACCTGCTCTATGCCTTTGTTGGCTGCGTCCTGGGTACCGCTGTGGGGGTATTGCCAGGTCTTGGGCCGCTGGCCACGATCTCGATGCTTCTCCCCTTCACCTTTGGCCTTGAGCCGGTGACAGCCCTGATCATGCTGGCTGGTATCTATTATGGCTCCCAGTATGGTGGCTCGACCACTGCGATCCTGGTCAACCTGCCGGGCGAGACCTCCTCGGTGGTGACCACCATCGACGGCTTCCAAATGGCCAAGCAGGGCCGTGCCGGCGTGGCGCTGGCAACCGCGGCGCTAAGCTCATTTTTCGCGGGAACGTTGGGCACGCTGGCCCTGGCATTCTTCGCCACTCCCCTGACCGAACTTGTCTTCGCGCTGGGGCCGATGGAATATTTTGCGCTGATGGTCCTGGGTCTGCTCGGTGCCGTCGCGCTCGACAGTGGCTCCATGGCCAAGACCGTAGGCATGACGGTGATCGGCATCCTGATTGGTCTGGTCGGCACGGACACCAATACGGGCGTGGTGCGTTTTACCTTTGGCCTGGCCGAGCTGTGGGATGGCGTCGACATCATCGTGCTGGCAGTGGGCGTCTTTGCCTTTGCCGAGGTCATGATGACCGTAGAACAGTGGCGTCAGGCGTCTATGAAGACGGAACAGATTACCACCCTCTGGCCGCGCTGGAAAGACATCAAGGAGATGATCGCCCCGGCCGCGAGGGGCAGTGTCATCGGCGCGGTCCTCGGCATTCTTCCGGGAACCGGCGTTGCGATCGCTTCCTACATGGCCTACTCGCTCGAGCGCCGCGTCTCGCCCAATCGAGCGGCCTTCGGGCATGGCGCGATCGGCGGCGTGGCTGCACCCGAGGCTGCCAACAATGCCGCGGCGCAAACGGCTTTCGCGCCAACGCTCACGCTGGGCATTCCGGGCAGTGCGACGATGGCACTGATGCTCGGTGCCATGATGGTCCACAACATCCAGCCAGGCCCACAGGTCATGACGACCAATCCGGCCCTATTCTGGGGCTTGGTCGCCAGCATGTGGATCGGCAACCTGATGCTGCTGGTACTGAACCTGCCACTGGTGGGCATCTGGGCGCGGCTGCTCAATGTCCCCTATCGCTTCATCTATCTCGCTATCCTGTTCTTCTGCTGCATCGGCGTCTATTCCGCGCGCTCGTCCATACTCGACGTAGTGCTGGCAGCCGGTTTCGGCCTTGTCGGCTACATTTTCCGCAAGCTCGATTGCAATCCGGCGCCGCTGATGCTGGGTCTGGTGCTGGGTCCGCTGCTGGAAGAAAACTTCCGGCGTTCAATGCAGATCGCGCGGGGAGATCTGGCCTTTTTCCTCAACCGGCCCATTGCCATGACTCTCCTAGGCATCGCAATTGTATTGATCGTGGTGATGGCGTTCTCGGGTGTACGCCGGCGCTTCGAAGCAGCCATCGAGAGCGACTGATGTCGGAGACGACTTTCGATTGCATCGTATTTGGTGGCGGCCTGGGAGGCATGGTCGCTGCGCTTACGGCCCGGCATCAGGGCCTCAGCGTAGCGCTCTGCGAGAAGAGTGAACTGCTGGGCGGCACACTGGCCATTTCAAGCGGCACGATATGGGTACCAGGTCACGGCGATGCGCCGCCCGGCGACGCCCAGCAGGCAGAAATCTACCTGGCCCAACTTGCTGGAAAGGACACGAAGACCGGCAATCGACGCGCCTTCCTGTCCTCAACAGCGGAAGCCGTCAAATTCCTGGCCGACCACACCGAGGTCAGGTTCTCCGTCAACAGGAACTATCCCGATTACCGACCCGATATCCCCGGTGCTGCGCTCGGCGGGCGGGCCATGAGCCCACTAGCCTTCGACGCCAGCGCCATGGGTGCCGGCTTTTCGCTAGTGCGGCCGCCAATGCCCGAATTCATGGTTCTAGGGGGCATGATGGTAGCCCGGGATCAGATTCCCCATCTGCTCCGTCCGTGGCAGTCGATCCGATCCTCCCTTCTGGCCCTCCGTGTCACACTGCGCTACCTGCGCGATCGCCTGACGGCGCCGCGCGGCCGAATGCTCTACATGGGCAATGCACTGGCTGCACGATGTATCCACAGCTTGGCCCAGGCGGGTGTGACGGTCCTAACACGCACCACGCTGACCGATCTCATCGTCGAGAACGGCCGCGTTACCGCTGCCAGGGTCGACACCCCAACTGGGGGCCAGGTGCTCACTGCACGCCGCGGGATCGTGCTGGCGACCGGCGGTTTTGCCGCCGATCCGACCCTGCGAGCCGCCCACCTGCCAGACCTGCGCAGCAACCAGACGATGACATTGTCTGAAGATACTGGGGACGGTCTACGCGCGGCAATGCGTATCGGCGGGCAGATGGGTGGCACCCATCAGCATGCCGCCTTCCTGATGCCCGCCTCGACTGCAACACGGCGGGATGGCAGCCACGTGGTCTATCCGCACATTCGCGACCGCCCGAAGCCGGGCCTCATCGCGATCAACGGCGAGGGACGCCGCTTCACCAACGAGGCTAATTCGTACCACGACGTTTCGTTGGCGATCCTGGCTGAGAACCGGCGCATCCCAGACAACAGGACGTGGCTGATTTGCGACCACCGCTTTGTCCGCCGTTACGGCATTGGGTTCATCCATCCCGTATGGCAGCGACTGGGGCAGCATGTGCGATCCGGCTACCTCAAGCGCGGGGCAACGTTACTCGAACTGGCGCAACAGATCGGCGTTGCCTCGGCAGCGCTTACGGATACCGTTGAAAGGCAAAATGTTTTCGCCCGGGCGGGTGTGGACGGCGATTTTGGCAAGGGTAGCAACGCACTCAATCAATTTAATGGCGACGTGACTGTGCAACCTAATCCGTGCCTCGCCGCTATCGAGACCGCACCATTCTACGCTGTGAGTGTCGAACCCACTCCGATTGGAACAAGCCTCGGTCTTGTCACCGATGGCGACGGCGCCGTCTTGGCTGCAGACGACGAAGCCATTCCAGGGCTGTTCGCAGTGGGTAGTGATAGTGCTTCCATCATGGCGGGAACTTATCCCGGCCCCGGTGTTGCGCTTGGCCCATCCCTTGTTTTTGGCTTTAGGGCGGGCCGCCGGATAGGGGCCGCGTAGCCTGCCATAAATCGCACGCAGCACATCCGGCCCAGGAATTCCCGTTCACGACAGTAAGAGGCCATGACGGGCTTGGGCGCCAGCAATCGCCGTTCCACTGGTGCCGTGCCGAGGGGCTCAATCTGCTGACGCGTAAAAGCTCCCAGTGGCGTTCGCAGCGCGCGTCCCGGTACAGGAGTGCCATGGGCGAGCTGGACTTCCTGATCGTCCAGTCTCCCGTACCATCGCGTCCCGAAAGATGGTGTATCGCGGCGGCTGCGGCGCGATCTGGAGAAGCTGCAGCCCTTCATATGCGCCTGCGCCTTAGGGGCACGATCCAGCACGCCTCGAACGATCATCGAGCCCAAGCTGCAGCGCCTGCTCAAGCGCGCCACCACGATGATCAAGGCCGATCGCGAAGTAGTTCTCGCTCTGGCGGAGCGGCTGATCGCGGAAAAGGTGCTGACCGGCAGCGACGTCACCCAGGTGCTCGACCATACCGATCTGTCCGTTGGGCCGATGCGCCGGCGGCAGGGCAGTCAGACACTCGAAGATGAGCATAGTCCTCGAACTCGGTACGCCGCCCTCCGGTCCATTGCCCATAGCCCAGGCCACCCCGACTGGTTCCCGCCTTCTGCAGGCGGGTGAAGCCAAGCGTTTCGTGGGCAAAGTTGCCCGCCACCCCGCTGCCTAGTCGTGGGTGAGATCGTAGTCCTGCACCAGATCGTTGATCAGGCGGCTGGCAATAGATTGAGTGTCAACCATGGGCACCCCAAAACAAAAAGGCCCCGAAAGGGAGCCTATGGAATTCAGCAATTAGGATCGATCAGCGGTAGGTGCAGACCTTGGCTTGGTCGTTCGACCAGCAGGCGCCTTCGCGTTTCATAACCCCGAGAGGGTCGTGAGCATGGCTCTCAAGCGCTGGGCCGTTCCAAGAACCCTCGGCAGTCCCGTCCCCGCCGGAAAAACATAAGCGAAAGTGTTTGGCTCTGGCCTTGCATCTGTCACGATAAAGCTGCCTTGCCCGTCGTCTGGCGGCGTGAACTTGCAAGGACCGTCAGTCCATGTCTTGCCGTCAATAGCGATCACGCACCGCGAAATATCGTCGCCAAAGGCCGGGGCAATAATCGCCATCATCAAAGCCACGAACAACGCACGCATTGGTCGAACTCCCTCAGTGTGCAGCAAATTATCATCTCGGTGCGCCGGCGGATAGGGCCACTCGTCAGAATGATGTCAGGCGTCACTTGACATAACGTCAGGCAACGCCTTACATACCCTCATGATCAAGTCGTTCCGAAATAAAGCCCTGCAACGCTTCTTCGAGACCAGCAATCCGCGCGGCTTGAGCGTTCAGGACCATCGTAGAGTAGCTCGCATTCTGGCCGCGCTGGACGACGCCGAACGCCCCGAAGACATGAACCTTCCCGGTTATCGGTTCCACGGCCTGGTCGGCCAGGACAGGGGCCGCTACTCGGTTCGGGTAACCGGAAATTGGCGCATTACCTTCGAATGGGACGACGAAAACGCAATCGACGTTGAGCTAGAGGATTATCACTGATGAGCACGATCAAGCGTGGCCTTCCTGCCATGCACCCCGGAGAGCTTCTGCGCGAAGACATAATCCCCGCCCTGGGCAGGCCCAAGTCCGAGATTGCCGACCTTCTCGGCATTTCCCGGCAGACGCTTTACGACATTATCAACGAGAAGCAGCCCGTTACCGCCGCCATGGCTGTTCGCCTCGGCAAGCTGTGCGGTAATGGCCCTGCCCTGTGGCTCAACCTCCAGAAGCGCTACGATCTTGAGCAGGCCGAGCGTGACGTTGATGTCTCGGCCATTCCAACGCTTGAAGTAGCCTGAGCCCCCACATTCAGTGGCCCCGCTGAGAAGCCTGACTATTGGGGCTGGTTACTGGAATTCGCCGATACCATGGCCGACGCTGCAACCTGAGCGCCGCGCAGTTTCGCGGCCTGCTGGTCTGCCGCTTTCCGATACATCCTGCTGAGTACCGTGGTGGCCATCTTGACGTTTTGGGGCGTCGCTTTGGTCAACAGGTATTTTGCCCCGCTCAGGGTGCAGCATTGCATCTGCAACCAGATCGGCGATCTGCTGCAAGCCGGCCTGCCGCATCGCTCCGGTACCCTGCCCTTGCGGCCGAAGGCCATGCGGGAGGCGCTGGCGTCATTCCATTCGGGTTGGGCCATTGTCGTCGTCCTTCTGTTGCTGCTTACGGATCGCATTGCTGTCCGGCTTTTCGAGTTGTTGTCGCGCCCTCTCTGATGAGTTATTGTCCACAGCCCGGAGGATACATGCCCCAGGACAATACTGTCCCGTCCATCAGGATCACAAAGGTGGACCTAGACTATTATGTCTGCATTTATGAGAAGGGGCGCCGAACGCAGGCTGGCCCCTATACTTCATTGCATATTGCTCGAACCATCGCAGTAGATGCAGCATTGCGGTTAGGGATCGTCCCAGGGGGTTCAGACGGCTGAAACTGATCAGCGCAATTCCGCGCCGGTTGATCGGCTCAATTTTGAGCTGATTTTCTATTTCTCGACTCAGGCGGGGTTTCCCCAGGTTGGCCGGGGCTTTGAGGTTAATTCCCTCGCCTGAAATGCGCTGCCGACTCTCTCCTGAATTACTGCCCTTGGACGGCGCAGGGTCGTCGAGCACCTCCCTGCCCGCTCTGGGCTTGGCGTCCCAGTTCTTCATTGCTGACCAGCTTTAGCCAGCAAAAAGCCCACCGAAATTACTCGGTGGGCTCTCGGCAGGGCAGCGGAGTGCAAGTGCGCTGATCTACTTTCTAGTCGAGACTAGAATTTGAAGTTGATACCAGCGCGCACAACGTTCGACGTCAGGTCAAAGTCAAGGGGGGTGCCAAAATCGGCACTGCCGTAATCGGTATAGAGGTATTCGGCTTTGACCGTGACATTATCCGTCACAGCGTATTCAAGACCAGCACCGATCGTCCAGCCGACGTAGTTATCATCCAGATCGCCGGCTGACGTATCAATGGTTGCGTTGCCCCAAGCCAGACCCGCAGTAACGTATGGAAGGAAGCGATCGAGAGCGACACCAGCACGAGCGCGGACGGTGCCAAAATTATCGAGCGATGCCGAACCAACGGCGGGGATATCGCCCTCTACGCCAGAGAACTGCACGTCAGCTTCAGCACCGAGCACGAAGCCGCCGAAGTCATAGTTGTAACCGGCCTGGACGCCACCGAACCCGCCTTCGATATCGTCAAAGGAAACGCCAAGAGCCTCTGCTTCTGCCCATCCGTAGCCGCCGTTGACGCCGACGTAAAAGCCGGTCCAGTCGAAAGCGCCCGACTGAACGAAAGCCTCGGGAGCGGGCTGAGAAATGATGCCCAAATCGGCCGCCATAGCGGAAGTGCTAACGCCAAAAGCGCCGACGAGCGCCAAAATTGCAATTTTGTTCATAGGGATTCTCCGGGAATGTGAGACCTTTATGACCCAGCTTTCTTTACATTGCCACAATTCAACGTTGTTTTGACACAATCAAAGCAACTTGTGACGCAGATGCAACAGTCCTGCGATTACAAGGCTACCGGATGATCGGATGGCTCTCCAGTCTGATCCCCCTTTGCCAGCGCCTGGGCAAAGGCTTCATGACGCTGGTTTTGGAGATGGGCATGGAGTGGGTTACTATGGTTTTCGGGGCGCTATCGGCTGTCGCATGGGTGGCATCGGCAGTGACAACGCCGGTTATCACTGCGAGCTATTGGGGTGGGCCTCCGGCACCGCTGGTACGCCGCATGAAACTCGGAAGTTTGCTTAATGCTGCAGGCGCCCTGTTTGCGGCCATCGCAATCGCTGCGCAGGCATTTTCGGCATGGACCAATATCCCGAGTTAATATGCAGACCCCGACTATGGTCGGCTGGGGGACTTCTGACTCTTCTCTGCCCGCTTTGGATTCGCTCGACCGGAATGTGAATGGGCCATCGACTAACAAGGTCCATGGTCTCAAAATTGCGCAACTCAGATGGCAAGCGGCATTGCTGCCACTCGGTGATCTACGAGGCTACCCCAGCTAGGCTGCCATAAGGAGGCCTCGCCGGTCACTACCATTTCGGCGTCGTTCTTGTTTGCCATGCGTACTGCGGATGCAAACGCTTCCGCTAATGGCATACAGATCGTCATTTCGAATACCGCCGCCAGGCCCCCCTGTGCAGCAGGCTGATGCGGGCCAGACACGTCCGCCCGAGGACTGCCGTTTAGTGTCCGAAACAAATGGAGGGTGACTGCGCTGCGAGAAAGCTCGTCGACGTGGCGGAATTGACAAATCATGTCCCGCTCCTGTTCAGCCAGATGAAATAACCTGACCGCACAGGGTAAAGCCCATGAAAGGTACTATCGTTCCTTAGGTTCGCCCCAGATAGTTACTCGCCGCTAGAATTACAAAACCCGCCTCGAACTAAATCGGGCGGGCTCCGCGGCCCAAGAAGACCTAATACCTGCTTCTTTAATCGGGCATTGAGGTCAAGCTCCAATCCTCTCTTCCACTGCGTTTCGTCTCGAGCGGGTCACGCTTCTTTTCGTGGTCGGTAGCGGCATAAGCCGAGCTGCCACAAGCATTGGTCGGATCGGGTCGCCGCATTGGTCTGCTGCGAGGGCTTTCGCGACAATGCCTCACCATCAGTTGCAAGGTGATCGGCGCGCGCTCGATCAGCACATGGAGAACGCTGCGATTGAGGAAGATGGAATCCCCGAGATTGAGAGTAGCGGCGGCGGCCGGGCAACTTCACTACCGACATGTCAATCAGGGCGAGCGATGGCAGAGCGTTTCGATGCAACAGCATACAGAGCTGTCGCAGGCGACGATTCCGGCTGCTTACACGCAATCGAAGTTCTACGTCAGCGCCAAAAGCAGCATGGAGCTTGTGCTCTCGCCGGGCCTGCTCGATCTCGCCGCAACGCCCTATCACCTGATAATGCAAGAGTAAGTCCGCTCACATGAGCGGAACGCGTCGCTTTTCGAGCTCTGCATCGTTGAATGTGAGCCCGAGCCCAGGCGTTTCAGGCAGCTCATAGCGGCCGTTGGCAAGTGTGAAAGCCGTATCGAAGACAATTGCCGTAGCTCCCGAGGGATCGTTCACTTCGGCCGGCTTGGTGCGATGAAACTGCGTGGCGAGCACATGCAGGTTTGCCAGATGGCCGACCATGGGCTGTGTCTGATGCGGAACGAACTCCACGCCATGAGCTGCTGCGAGCGCCATGCAGCGCATCATGCCGGTGATGCCTCCCATTTTGATGACATCGGGCTGCACCATGCGCACCCCAGCATCGATAAGTTCGGCAATGCCCGATACGCTATAGACCTGCTCCCCGGCCGCGACTGTGATGTCGAGCTTGTTGGCGATTTCCCCAAGCTGCTTTGGCAGATAGTGCTGGACCGGTTCTTCGAACCACCAATACCCGAGCTGCTCGAGCTCGCGGCCGACCCTTACCGCGCTGTCACGCGAATAGCCGCAGCTGCCGTCGAAGGCGAGCGGGAATCTATCGCCGACCACTCTGCGCACCGCCTTGGCCTTCTCTATGTCGCCCTCGACATCCCGGTCGATCTGGTCGCGGTCGCTATCGAAGCGAATCTTGATCGCTGCTGGCTGAAGTTGCATCCGCTCCTCGACGATGCGCACGACGTCATCGACGCTCCTTTCGCCATTGCGTCCGATTGACGAATAATAGGGAAAAGACGTCGTCCACGACCCTCCCAGCAGCCGATGGACCGGAAGCCCCAGCGCTTGTCCCTTCAGATCCCAAAGCGCGATGTCGAGACCCGCCAACGCACCGCTCAAGTTGCCGTGTGGTCCGAGCTTAATGAGCTTGTGCTCAAGCCGGTCATAGATCATCGCGTGCTCGAACGGGCTCTGCCCCTTGACCTCGCTCTCGATCTCGCGCTGCAGCACGCCGAGTGAGGCAAAACCGCCCTGCATGGGCGATACCTCGCCAATGCCGCTGCGACCGTCGTCAGTCCATACCCGTAGGAAGGCACTACCTTTCGAAGCCGGATCGCCCGCGGCCCAGCGCACAGGAATGCATTCGATGCGGTCGATCTTCATGTTTTTCCTCAACTTCCAAACGGGCATGCATCCACCTGCGCGACCGTGTTAGCGGTTATTCGGCGGACACCATAGGGATCAGGGTGATGCATCCAAGCGACAGATTGAACAAGCCGCTATGCAAACAAAATATCGCATTTCATTGCATTAGAAGTTACAATAATTATCCATGGACACACGTTTCCTCGAAAGCCTTCTGGCGACGATCGAAAGCGGCTCTGTTGCGGGAGCGGCGCGCCGGCTCAATCTGACCCCGGCGGCGGTTACGCAGCGCATTCATGCCATTGAAGTAGAGATCGGCGCCACGCTTCTCACCCGCTCCGGCCGTACCATGCAACCAACCGAGGCGGGAGCGGCCGTTGCCGCCAACCTGCGCTCGCTGCTGCAGCAGGTCCGGGATCTGCAATCGATTGCCGGCGGTGACGTCGCCACCGGAGTTCTGCGTTTGGGTGCGATTTCGACGGTGGTGACTGGCCTGATGCCAGCCATCCTCCGGCAACTGATCGAGGAGCGCCCGCGCATCGAGATCTACATGGCGCCGGGTGTTTCGGAACAGCTTTACCAACGCGTCGTCGAGGGTGACCTCGACGCCGCCTTTATCGTGCAGCCGCCTTTCGCGCTGCCCAAGAGCTGCGCCTGGCGCACCCTGCGAGAGGAGCCGCTGGTTCTGATCGCGCCGGCCGGGACGAAGTACACGGACACACCCTCGATGTTGCACGCGCATCCGTTTATTCGGTACGACCGCAGCGACTGGGGCGGCCGGATCATCGAAAACTATCTCAAGGATGCCGGCATTCGTCCAAACGAGCGTTTCGAACTCGATGCGCTCGATGCGATTGCGGTAATGGTTGGCAATGGCCTCGGCGTATCCATCGTACCGGACTGGGCGCCACCATGGCCGGCAAATGTCGTCGTCCGCAAAATCCCGCTCGATGCTTCGCGCTTCACCCGACGCCTGGGCGTTGTCTGGCGCAGATCCTCGGTTCGAACCAGCCTTATCCAGTCACTGATCGACAAAGCGGCTGCGGCGGCCGACACCGTCTAACTATAAGACCTTTGTCTATTCCAAACCTTATTGACGATTATCGATAATCGATTATTGTTGAGACGAGATAAGGGATGGACGGGCACGATGACGAAAAGGGCTGAGGTGAGAATCCCCGTATCTATGCCGGTAGAAGCGTTCCGTCCCTGGCGCATGGCGCCTCCGGCGCTGATCGCAAATCCGCCATCGGCGCTTTCGGACGTCGACGAAGCAGCATTCACTGCTGCCCGGGAAGCGATGACCAATCCGGTCGGTGGTCGCGATTGCTTTGCGCGGGCCGACGTCCCGCAGGGTGTTCTTTCAAGTTTCGACTTGCAGCGAAGCCGCATCTTTCCGGAAACACGGCGCAGCGTCCGCGTCTATATTCCGCAACAATATGACGGTGCCGATTACGCCAACTTGATCGTCTTTCAGGACGGCGGCAACTACCTGACCGACGCCTTCAACGCGACGGTGGTGCTGGATAACCTTATTGATGCCGGCCGATTGCAGCCGACCATAGCGGTCTTCGTTGAACCGGGCGATATCGTCGGCATCGACGAGGGGGCCAGGGCCAACCGTAGTCTTGAGTACGACAGCCTGAACGATTGCTACGCACGGCTGCTGCTTGAAGAAATCCTGCCCCAGGCGCTGGAAGGCTATCGCGTAACAGCTAATGCTTACGGCCGCGTGATCTGTGGCATGGGTTCCGGAGCGATAGCCGCCTTCACTGCGGCCTGGCACCACCCCGAAGCGTTCGGCAACGTCATAGGCCATTGCGGCAGCTTCACCAATATCCGCGGTGGCGGCGCCTATCCCACACTTGTGCGCACCTCCCCCGTGCGGCCTATCCGCGTCTTCCTGCAAAGCGGAGCCAACGACATGGAACGCGTCGCCGGTAGCTGGGCCATCGCCAATCACGACATGGCCGCTGCCTTGCGCTTCATGGGATATGACTATCGCTTTGAATTCGGCAATGGCGGTCACTCGCTGCACCATGGTGCAGCGATATTTCCGCAGACGCTGGGGTGGGTCTGGCCTGAACCAGCACTTCAACGGCTCGCAGCGGAATAGCCATGTCCTACACTAAACCTTTTCAGGGCTTCGCCGTGCCGGAACTCTTGCACAAGAAGGACTGCCGCCACCCCGGCAAAGGCAATGTGATGCTTACAAATCGCAACTGCCATCGCACTCCTAGGCGTATCTCGAACAAGTAGCCGGAGCCACGAATGTCCCTCACCATCGCCAATCCGCCCCCTCTTATGTCCACCGATGACGAAGACGCCTTCCGGGCGGCGCGCGAAGCGTCCGCCGATCCTTTGCTTGGCCAGCTTTCGCTTCTTTCGGCAGATAACGCCAAGGGGAGAACCCGCGAATTCATCTTCGAGGACAGCGGCATCCACCCCGATACCAGACGCAAGGTCGTCGTTTACGTGCCCAGCGGCTACGACGAGAGGAAACCTGCCAATCTCATCGTCTTCCAGGACGGTGCCCGTTATCTCGCCCCCGACGTCAACGCCCCCGCTGTCCTTGAGAACCTCTTCGCCCAAGGGCGGTTGCCGGCCACCATCGGCGTCTTCATCGAGCCGGGTGACCTGAAGCATCATGCCGGCGCCGAGCGAGCCAATCGCAGCCTGGAATACGACGTATTGAGCGATGCCTATGCGCGTCTTGTCATCGACGAAATTCTGCCCATCGCGACCGGCGATCTGAATATCTCGGAGGATCCCCACAATCGCGCCATCTGCGGCATGAGCTCGGGAGGCATTGCAGCCTTCACCGTCGCCTGGGAACGGCCCGACCAGTTTCGGTGCGTCATTAGTCATTGTGGCAGCTTCATTAACCTCAGAGGCGGCGGCGTCTATCCCTCGATCGTCCGCATGTCCGCCAAGAAACCCCTGCGCGTTTTCCTGCAGAGCGGAAACCGCGACATGGACCGCATCGTCGGTTCATGGGCCGTTGCGAATTACGATATGGCCGCCGCGTTCCGCCTCAAGAGCTACGACTACCGCTTCGAGTTCGGCAATGGTGGACACACCCTGCATCACGGAGCGGCAATCTTTCCACAAACGCTCAAGTGGATATGGCGTGAATACGCCGTCCGCTGAGCTTCAGTTGTTCTACATCCACAGGAGGACTCGATGAAGCGACATATAGGAATCATAGCAATAACCTGCTCGGCCCTTATGGCCTCAACGGCAAGTCAGGCAGCGCCGCTGAAGGCGGAAGTCCTGCATTGGTGGGCGACAGGCGGCCAGGCCGCCGCGATCAAGGTGTTCGCCGATTCCTTTGACGCCAAGGGCGGACAATGGGTCGATAACGCCATCAATTCGGCAGACAACGCTATCCCAGCCGGTATCAATCGCATCGTTGGCGGACAGCCGCCAACGGCCTTGGGTTACTATGCCAGCCAGATTCCCGACCTTGCCGAGCAGGGTCTTCTCAATCCCCTAGACGATATCGCAGCCAAGGACAAATGGTCGGACATCCTGCCGCCCTACGTCATCGATGCAGTTAGCTACGACGGGCACATCTACGGTGTACCGGCCAATCGCGTCACCTATAACTGGCTTTGGTACAACAAGCCTCTCTTCGAAAAACTTGGCATCGCCGAGCCAAAGAGCTGGGATGACTTCTTTACCGCTGCCGACAACCTGAAGCAGGCCGGCATCGTCCCGCTGGCCTATAGCGATCAGCCCTGGCAGGTGCGGCTTTTGTTCTACATGGTGCTGTCGGGCGTTGCCGGCAAAGACGTCTACAACAGCATTCTCGTCGATCGCGACACCGATGCCGTCAAGACTCCCGAGTTCCAAAAGGCCGCCGAGACCTTCATGAAGATCCGCGGCTATCTCGATGCCGGCATTACCAATCGCATGTACAACGACGCGGCCCAGATGGTGATGCAGGGACAAGCCGGCATGACCATTGGAGGCGACTGGGAGAAGGGCGAATTCACCGCCGCAAAGCAGACCGCAGGCAAGGACTTCGGTTGTGTGCTTGGCCTAGGTAGTGGGCTCTTCCAGCTCGATAGCAGCATTTTCGTTATGCCAAAAGACGACAGCAATCCCGAAGCGGTGGCGGCGCAAAGCCTTTTGGCCAAGGTTATGTTGGACAAGGACAACCAGCTCAAGTTCAACCTGCTCAAAGGTTCGCTGCCGGTGCGCACCGATGTCGACGTCTCGTCGATGGACGCCTGTGCCCAATACGGCACTCAAGTGATCTCGAACTCGGACAACCAGGTATTGCCTCCGACCTCAGCCCCTGCCGATATGGTTAGTTCGCTTACCGATGTTGCCGGGCAGTATTGGGCGAGCAATGGCAGCATGACCGAAGAACAGTTCGCCGACAAGTTCGCCTCGGTCCTGGGCCAGTTTCCCAAATGACCGAGCTGAGCGAGACACACGATCACCCTGCGTCTCGGACATCCAGTGAGGTGGCGCCAAGGCGCCGCCCCCAATTGGCCGCCTATATCGGACTGATCCCGGCTTCACTGGTTGCCTTCATCGCCTATCTGGGCACGATGTTGTGGACAATTGGAATCTCGTTCACGGATTCACGGATGCTGCCGAGTTCGAAATTGATCGGTTCGGCTCAATATCTGCGTCTGTTCGGCACCGACCGTTGGTCCACCGCCTTGGTGAACATGGCGATCTTTGGAGTGGCCATGATCGCCTTGACCCTTGTCACCGGCTTCCTGCTCGCCGTCGCTCTTGACCAGCGCGTTCGTGGAGAAGGCGTGTTTCGCGCGATATTTCTCTATCCTTACGCCATGTCCTTCATCGTCACTGGTCTTATTTGGCAGTGGATCCTCAATCCGACCATGGGGCTGCAGAAAGTTGCCAATGATCTAGGCTTGCTCTGGCTGAGGCTCGACTGGATCGCGCACGGTGAAACGGCGCTTTATTGTATCATTTTCGTTGCCATCTGGCACGCCAGCGGCCTCGTTATGGCCATTATGCTCGCTGGTCTGCGCGGCATCGACCCCGATCTTTGGAAAGCGACCCGGATCGAAGGCATCAAGCCCTGGCGCGTCTATTTGCACATCGTCATACCGATGATGCGCGGCAGCTTCATTAGCGCCGCGGTCCTATTGTCGCTATCCGTAGTCAAACTCTACGAATTGGTCGTGGCGATGACCGGGGGTGGGCCGGGCCTGGCAACCGACGTGCCAGCCCTGTTCATCATGGACAATCTGTTCCAGCGCCACAACATCGGCCTGGCCGGTGCCGCCGCGACCATCGTGCTGCTGCTGGTCCTCTGCCTGCTGATACCCTGGCTCTATATCGAATATTTCCGCCGGCCGACCGCAGGGCACGTCCGATGAGCGCGGACCCCACCGTCGCTGGCCGATCGACAGCTGAACCGTCGGGCATTCGGCCCAACAGGCTGACCTTTGGACGCATCGTACTTTACGGCGCGCTTTTGCTGGCGGCGTGCGTGTTCCTGTTCCCGCTCTATGTAATGCTGGTCACGTCCCTGAAGACCACGCCCGAAATTGCCCAAGGCAATATCTTCGCTCTCCCTTTGGCGCCCACAGCTGAAGCTTGGAGCAAAGCGTGGTCGACCGCCTGCGTTGGCCTCAACTGCCGCGGCATCAGCCCGGGCTTTTTCAACAGCGTCCTGATCATGGTACCCGGCACCATTATCGCGATCGCCGTCGGCGCCATGACCGGATACGCTCTGGCCTTCTGGCGCGTCCGCGGCTCCAATATGCTTTTCGTGCTGCTACTGCTTGGGGCCTTCCTGCCGCATCAGATTTTCATCTATCCGCTGGTGCGTCTGTTTTCGATGCTCGGCATCTTCGGCAGCCTGCAAGCCCTCATCCTCACGCATGTGATTTTCGGCGTGCCGATGATGACGCTGCTCTTCCGCAACTACTACGAGACCATCCCCGCCGATCTCATCAAGGCGGCCCGCATCGACGGTGGGCGGTTCTTTTCCATCTTCTTCAATATCGTCGCGCCAATGTCAGGGCCCATGGTCGTCGTCGGACTGATCCTCGAAGTGACGTATATTTGGAACGACTATCTGATGGGCCTGGTCTTCGGCAGCCTGCAGAACCGTCCCATGACCGTCGAACTTATCAATCTCGTCCAGCCCTCGCAGGGCCAGGTCGAATACAACGTCAACATGGCTGCAACCATGCTCACATCGCTGTTGCCGCTCGTCATCTACTTTCTGGCGGGGCGCCTGTTCGTGCGCGGCGTCGCCTCCGGCGCCGTGAAGGGATAGCCCATGTCTGCAGTATCTGTACGTGACCTTGAGGTTGGCTTTGGCGGCATCAAGGTGCTGGAAAAACTGAACCTCGACATCAAGTCCGGCGAATTCGTCGTGCTCCTCGGGCCCTCCGGCTGTGGCAAATCCACGCTTCTCAACAGCATCGCAGGTCTGATCGATGCCAGTGCCGGCCAGATATGGATCGGCGACCGTAACGTCACCTGGGCCGACCCAAGCGATCGCAATATCGGCATGGTATTCCAATCCTATGCCCTTTATCCACGCATGAGCGTTCGTAACAATCTCGCCTTTGGGCTGCGGATGAACCGCACTCCGCGCGCTGAGATCGAAAAACGTGTCAGTCACGCCGCCCACATGCTGCAGATCGAGAAACTACTCGACAGACGCCCGGCGGAACTGTCGGGCGGACAGCGGCAACGTGTTGCCATCGGCCGGGCTTTGGTGCGAAACGTCGGTGTCTTCCTTTTCGATGAGCCGCTGTCCAATCTCGATGCGAAGTTGCGTACTGAACTGCGCGTCGAGATCAAGCGTCTGCACCAGCAACTGGGCGTGACCATGATCTTCGTGACGCACGATCAGGTGGAAGCGTTGACCCTGGCCGACCGCATCGTCGTTCTCGACGGGGGACGCGTACAACAGATCGATACGCCCAAGGAAGTCTATCAACGACCGAGCAACCTGTTCGTCGCGGGTTTCGTCGGATCTCCGGCGATGAACTGTTTTAGTGGTGAAATCATCTCGCAGGCGAACAGCAGGGCGATTCGGCTGACAGATGGCCAGATTATTTCGCTTGCGGGTTATCCGTTCAAGCGAGACGTTGCCGAGGGGAGCCCCGTGGTCCTCGGGCTCAGGCCGGAATTGCTGTCGCTAGAACCTAAGGGCGAGGCAAGATTTCGCGCCAAACTGTCAATTGTGGAACCCATGGGCCCTGATACCCTTGCCTGGGGTGAGGCTGCCGGCAGCCGATTTTCGGTTCGGCTTGATGCTGACAGCAGCGTTCCCCTGAAAGACGATGTCGATATTCATTTCGATCCGGCCGCAGTTTCTATATTTGATGAAGGTGGGCAACGCCTCTAGCAACCGATCGTCGGCCCAGGCCGAAGGCCTCCATTTTAGGAATGTCGTCGTTGAAACCAATTTCTGAGGAACGCGACGAATATCCCGAGCGCTTGGGACAGACGAGTTACCGGCGCGCCTCCGATGCCATTCGTCACGACATCATAAACGGCCGCTTCAACGACGGTGACCGTGTAACGACTACGGAACTGGCCGACCGCTATCAACTGAGCCTTGCACCCATCCGCGAAGCGCTGCATCAGCTGGCCGCCGAAGGCATCATCGTTATGCAGCCGAAGCGGGGAGCCATCGTTCGCACGATCACTCCCGAATTTCTCGAAGAAATCTATGAGGTCAAGCTCGGGCTCGTACCCTATCTCGACGGCCAGCGCGCCCAGCTCGCGACGCCCGCCGACGTCGCCCATCTGATTGCGATTGAGGCACGATACGAACGGGCACTGCATCGCCAAGATTTTTCGGATGCAATCTTGGCAAACCGGTTATTTCATCAGGCCATGCGCAAATTGAAGGTCAACCACGAAGCCGATCGTATAATTGCACGCCACGACGGCCTCATTGAAGCACTTCGACTGCGCTACGGTTTTGCCAGTTCTCGCTCCAGCGAGATCGTTCGGGAGCATCGCGCACTGATCGATGCCTATCGCGACCGAGACGCGGCGAAAGCTCAAGAAGTCAGCAGAATACATCTTCTTCGGTCCTATACCGACCTTTTGGACCTTCTCACAGTCGAGTAGCCCTAGTTAAGTGCTTAATCAAACGCCTAAAGGACCGGACATACGCCTGGATGACGCCTCGCGTCGACCGCGAGCATCAGTCGGTCTGCGCCAATTAAAAGCATATCGCCGGTGGCTCTGAGCTCTCCGTCGTGAAGGGGGGCGTGGAATGAGAAATCCGGTCCAGGAACGCGCTCCACGGCAAGATTCTCGTCGATGGTGAATATACCTTCGTCCCCAGTCGCTACAGCCACTCCCGAACTTTCCCAATCAGCCAGATCGAATAGCCCTGTTCTAATTGGCATATGATTGAGCGGCTTGGATCGGTCTTCCTGACCGCCGGCGGACCGGCAAGACCGCGCTATCTCGCGCAAGGGGGGACAATTGTCTTTGCGATTGCTCCAGAAGCGTGGTGGTGTACTGACGGTCGCTACTGGCTTTCGTACCGCTTTTGAATCACCCGTCCGCGGAATGCCGGCGTTTCGTTAACGAGCTTGAATGGCCTGTGCTGAAGGATTGCCTTCAGCAGATCGCTTGCTTCCCCGTTTTGCGGTGTGAAGGCGAATAGTGGTTTGCCGGTGGCGCCGTAGAGGTAAAGCCCGTTGACGGCCGGCTTGTTGGTGACAAGCGATTTGATGTCGGCCAGGGCAATGCTCGTTTTTGGCTTGCCCTTTGGCTCGATCAACAGGTTATCGGCGTCAAAGCTGGCTTGCATCGGCGTGGTCATGAACCGCAGCAGCAAAGCTACGGGCAGAAGTACGACGACGGCGATCACAAAGGCAAAACGGCCAATGCCACCTTCGGCGCCCCTATTCACGAACTCGGCTGAGGCGTCGATGCCAAAGACGAAAAACACCAAGGCAAGCAGGGCAGCAAGATAGAGGAGGCCTATCGCGATCACGCGATTGCGCTCCTGCTGACGGAAGCCAATAGCGGTCGTCATTTTTTCTCCAATCACGCAAACCAATGCCGGAAGCTGCCTGATTCCCGGGCCATTGTTTGAGGCTGTCGTTAGCCTTGGCCAGTTAGGAAACCGAATTTAGGGAGCGCGTGACCTGCTGCCGCACGGCAGCGGTCCTCCTCTCCGATCAATACCCTCGGTGCCAAGGCTCACTCTCTATGGCGTCAAGATGACCCTCCGCAAGCAGCTGCCACAACGACAGCACCTTTTCGCGCGAGACGCCTCTCATATGGCGCGGCTCACCTTCCTCGATATTTTCGAACACGACATAGCCGTCCTTCTGGACCGACAAACACCATTCGCTGTCGTGCGTTACGCTGACGGAACCATGCTCGCTGTCCGAACGGTCTGTTTCCAGCTCACTCAGTATGGATGGAAAGCTGGAGACGGCAGCCGGCTCCATGGCCCCGGTCCGGTGGGTGACATGGAAGCTCATCGTCAGGTCTCCCCTACAACACGTTCTCGGTGGCGTTTTGGATGCAGCGTATTGTGCGTGTCACTCCGGTCGGCCCTCGGTAATGCGCTGCGCCAGATCGACATAATAGTCGGCCGAGCTTCTGTTGCCGTCTTGGCGAAACCGCGCGGCAGTTTCAAGCGCTGCCGCGTGAGCTTGAGCGAAAACGTGGTCGTCCTCTTGTGGCCGAAGTCCGTCGCTGCTCACCACATGGAAGGCCTCATCGAAGCCAACGGCGACCATCCATCCACCCTCACGCAGAACGAGCAGGCCCTCGATCGGACGGCCCCCCTGCATTTGCCCTGCAAAAAAGGCATAGGGCTCCTCCGTCCCCGCCCTGATTATCCCAAGCCCTTCGGCGGCGCCATTTATGCAGGCGCCGAGCCATCGGGCAGGCGCCGCGTCCAGGTCTGCGGGCGTCTGGAATCGACATGCGCTCGCCGGCGGGGAAGAGTGGGCGGGAAGGACCGCGCATGTGACGAGGAGAACCCCGATGATCCCAATTATTCTGCCGGCTGCCATCATCCCAATACCTTTCGTGTCCGCGATACCCGTCTACAGATAGTGCCTGGTAACGAAATCCCGGAACGATCGGAATCGCTCGTTTCGGATGATCTCATCGCTGGCCAGCAGAGTCCGGACATGTTCAGACCCATCAAGGCGGCCAGTCAAATAATTCGCGTGCAGGGGATGCGCTGGGTTACCAATTTGGACCAGGCCTTTGACTACAGCTGCCCCGTATCCGGGATACACTCGATCCAACGCCTCTACCATGATAGCGGCGATCGTCGTTTGGTCGGGCATGCGAGAGTGGTAGACCCCAGCGACCGCATGGACAGTCAGCACCTGCAGAAAGCCTGCCACGTAGGGGTCGGTGAACACCTGGTTGGGCAGTGGCTTGCCTTCGGCGTCACCGAGGCCGGCGAACATTGACCGTATGTATAGCTCGGCTTCATCAACAGCCGCGGCCCGTTTGTCTCCGAAACCGAACATCGCCATCCTCCGGGCTCCCGCTACGGTGCCTGATTTGACGTTGGTCTGGAACCCCGTCGTACTGACGCAGGAGTGCAAGGCGCCGGTAGGATTTAGTTGGTCGAGAACGAGCCTGCCGTTATTGCAGCCTCCGGCGCGGTAACGGGCCTCCGTGCGGCTGTCTGGACTCTGGCATCGCTCGGACGCAATCTGTGCCACGGGAGGCCACTATGCAGGACGAAAACATCGTGCGCGACCTGTGTGTCTCGGACGGCGGTCGCACCATAACGGCGAGCTATTTTGTGGAGGCCGGCATTCTCCACGCCAGCGTCGATGGAAGAAACTTGATATTGCCGGTTGGCGATGACGGCTCTGAGGAAACCGTCCGCAGCCTGATAGCCGGTCAGATCCAGACCAGGAAATGGCGCGAGCGGACAGCTGCTCACTGGCATGCGTGGCAAGTTCGTCCATGACCGCAACCCGAAAGCTCAAAGAGCCACGCGACCTCGCCGCCCGTGCGCTGTGCCGTTATCACGGAGTGCCGGAGGATACCCAGTTCGAAGGTAAGCCGATGTGGATGAGCTATCTCGATGAAGTCGACGCGGTGCTTGCAGCGATAGGCTGGAAGCGCGAGGTCCATAAGTGACCCTTCCCTGGCTTTGACCTAACTGCGGTTTCCGGCGACCAAAGATGGTCACAAATAAGCAATAGCGTGAATATGTTAGATCGAATCGGACCGCGCTTCTTGATGATGGATTCGAACCTGCCTTCGCCGCCAAATTTCGGAAGTCCCTATGTCTCTTGAACACAGCCTCTCGAAGCTTTCCACCCTTGAGAGGATGACTTCGACGGGATCACCGTGATGGAAACACCCTACTCGGCCATGTCTCATCACCGCATTCCAGAAGGCGAAGACCTGGCCCTGCTCCTGCGATGCTATGGCTATCGGTTGAAACGCAGCGGCGCGGCAACGCGCGACGCCGCCCCCGCGACTCCAGAGGAAATCGCGGAGGCCGAGCGCAGGGGGTGGGCACCTAAGCGGAAGCTGCGGTTGAATGCAGCGGAGTTCCTCGAACGCGTGACGGCGGCGGTCAGCAGGCTGGATAGCCAAGCTGTGATGGCGGCCTTTGTGGCCGGCGTCGGAGGAAGTGCGGTCCGTGGCCGGCAGATTCCGATGTCCTATGCCTGGGCAAGTACAGTCATACAGGCGATCGCGGCGGGAGGCCGGACACTGGCGGACTTCGATATCCGTGAGCCGATTGAGATCGACTATTCGCACGAGCTGGTTACCCTCGCTTTGGGCAATGCGTGGAATGAGCGACCAGCGCGCTTCCTGCCCGATCTGGAAGCCGCTGCCGAGCAGGGACCTCCCTCCCCGAGCAAGCCCGATTGGCAAACCTTCCATGCACTCATCGAGATGATCGCCGCGCAGCCCCCGGAGACGACACCAGGGCAATTGGAGAAGGCCCTGGCGGCGCGGAAGTTGCTGCCCGCGACGGACAAGTATCAGCGATACGGAATCCTGCAGGCGCTTGCCGAGATCGGCATCATGCCCAATCCATACCTGCCACCCAGCCTGGACCGAGCCATCCCTGCTGCCGAACGACATGCCGCGGGACGACAGGTTCCGGGCGGAAGCCGTTCAGACATCGTCCTGCCGCTCGCTGGCTGGCGCGGTGAACTTGGCGTTGATCGCTCCCGGCTGGAGAGACTATTCGGGGCCATCGGGTGATGCGTTTAAATGCCGTTTTCGCCGTATGGGATTCGTGATGCAAGCCTACCCTGAATTTCAGATCGCCTACACGATGACCCGCTGGGATTATGCCGCCATGGCGCGCGCGCTCACACGTCGCCCATGGCAACGTAGCATCGTCACAATGGTCCTTTTGTTGTTCGCCGTCTGGTGCCTGATGGTTTTTTCAACCAACGTCTACAATCCGGTGACCATGGCCAGCGCGATCGTGGCGAGCGGCTCAACGCTTTGGATGGTTGGTTGCCTCATCGTCATTTCACTATTTTCCCTCGGGGGCCACTGGCTGGCCTGGGCAATCTCGTTTCTCTACTACCGGCAAATCGCATCCGCCGACGCCACCACCACCACGACGTTGGCCGAAGACGGCGTTCGTGTGACGTCGAGCGTGGCTAACTCCACCGTTCCATGGGTCACGGTGAAACGCGTCGTCTGCGAGCGCGATTACCTGCTGCTGCCGATATCGAAGCGGGAGGCATTCATTCTGCCCAGACGCGGCTTTGCATCCCAGGAGCACTTCAACGATGCCTGCCGGTACGCCGGCAGTCGCTTATCGGCGCGAACGACTGAGCGCGAGGCAGGAGGGAGCCAGAAATGAGCGTTGCTGAGTTTCTCGACGCAAGGGGTGCACCACGGCTGGCGAGGCAGGTTTCGGAGGCTGATGCTACGAGCAGCGCCGGCCGCCTGCCCGGCGATCTGATCAACTTCTGGCGGGAAACCGGCGTCGGGTATTATGCCAACAGAAATTATTGGCTGTGCACGCCGATGCTGTTCGACGGACTGCTGGGGGATGTTTTCGCAGGTGTACCCGGACTGAAGCCGGAAGATCTGGCCGCTTTCGGCTATTCCAGCCTTGGGACCATCGATCTTTGGCACCGGGAGGGACGGCATTTCACCTTCTCGCTCGACGTTGGCCTGCTCATGGATCTGACGAGCCGTACCCGGACCGAACCGCCGCCGCACGATCTGGCCAACCTCTACGCATCGGCGGGCGTCGAAATGCCGGAAAATGCCGTCGAGCAATTCCTGCAGACCAGATCCAGACCGGAGGACATCTGGATGATCCTGCTGACCGCGACAAGCGCCGACACGCACCGCACGGCGTTCGACGACATGGGCAAAGCCCTGATCCAGCTGCGACGGGCTCTCGGCGACCTGGCGGAAGGCGAGATCTATTTTCGCCACGGGGACGCAGTTGCCAATACCGCGGGCAGCTACAAAAAGCTGACCATTGCCGGCGCCACCGCCCGCATGCCGCAGGAAATCCGTTACTCCTTCGCCACGGAGGTCGAAGGTTCACAGCAGATCATCGAACAGACGTTTGCTGGCAGGTCGGCCACGTAGTTTTTAGTCGCGATCGATTGCAATTATAGGCACGCAAGAAGCTGTTTATATGACCCGAAGCCCGATCATTTCCACTGTAATTTCGGGGACCACGAGCCTGTTCTTGATCGTGCCGGCTTGGGCTCAAAGCCCGCTTGCTGGAGCGGTCACCCGTGCTGCCGAAGACTATAAGAACTGCATGCTGGCGCCCGTTGCCGACTATGCTCAGCGCGTCGGTACGCCCGAGAATCTCGCCAAACAGGTCGCGGGCCTGTGCGCCGATGAAAAGTCCGCACTGTCGGCCGCCTACATCCGTGGATTCATTCCGGATCGCACGAAGGGAGAGGCCAAAAACCTGGCGAAGACCTACGTCGATCAGATTGTAGCAGCCAACCTGGAGATCGTGCGGCTCGACATCGCCCGCCTTCGCATCGAGTCAGAGCATGCTCGGTAAAAGATGACTGGTTTGGAGGCCGCTATTGCGGGCCATAGGTTGAGCGACCGCTTGTCATCTCGCCAGTGAAGCGCCAAATTCCCAGATATGGTTGATTGCCGCAGCCTTAGCCGTCGTTCGCGACTGGTTCGAGCAACCTCTGTAGATGCGGCCATTTAACCTTTTGGGTACCAAGGCTGGCGTGCGCCTTCAATCTGTTCAAACATGGGGAGATGGAGGCAACATGCCATTCGCCGACCGGACGCACCACTTGTGGGAAGTAAATAGTCTAAAGCGCGCGCTGCATGCGGCCGGCGTGGCGCTGTGGTCGTGGAACGTTGAGACCGGCGCCTTTGCGATGGACGAGCAAGGCTTCGATATGTGGGGGCTGCCGCAGGCGGTCGAGGTTGCATTCGAGGATCTGTCCTCTCGAATCCATCCTGCAGATCGCGATCGCGTTCGTGCGGCATTCGCAGCGACCCGGGCAATCGTCGGCGCATACGAGATCGATTTCCGCATATTGCTGGGTGAAGAGATCCGATGGATTTCTGCGCGCGGGCTCGGCAACGACGAGGGCTTGCATAAGGGCCTGATGACGGGCGTCTTCCTCGACGTCACCGGCAGAAAGCAGGCCGAGGAGGGGCATGAGCTGCTGGCCGGCGAGATGAGCCACCGGGTCAAGAACCTGCTCGCCATTGCCACGGCCCTGACTAACCTGACCTCCCGCTCGACGACAACGGCGAAGGAAATGGCCGAAGAACTGACCGCGCGTCTTGGCGCCCTTGGTCGGGCGCACGACTTGGTGAGACCGCTACCGGGACACCAGGGGCGAGCGGCGCTACTCGGCGATCTGATTTCCGTTCTCCTTGCCCCCTACGATGCCGACGGCGCGTTCAGTGGTCGCATCCGCGTAGCAGTTCCCAGAATGGGCGTCGGCGAGAAGGCGGCCACCACGCTGGCCCTGGTTATCCACGAGCTGGCGACCAACTCCCTCAAATATGGCGCGCTGTCGGTCGAGCCAGGAACTCTCGACATTTCCGGATCGAGCGACGAAAACGACGTATACTTGGCCTGGACCGAACGTGGCGGTCCGACCGTCATGCCACCCACTGGCAACGAAGGCTATGGCAGCAAGTTGCTGGCGCGCAGCGTGGCCGGTCAGCTTGGTGGCAGCATTGCCACTGACTGGTCCAACGAGGGCATCGTCGTGACGATCAAGATGGATGCAGCACAGCTCTCGGCATAATGCGATCGGCGGTACAGCCACTTCGTGATGACGCCCGATGGATCGGGAGCCCTCCGCGTGCGTTAGCTGTCGTCAGACCGCGTCCCTGATACTGAAACGCCAGTGGAGGGACTCCGATGGTCGCCAAAATAGTTGTTCTGGTTGTGGAAGACGAACCCCTGGTGCGGATGGATATTGTCGAGCACTTGAGCGACCAAGGATTTGACGTCTTCGAAGCTGGCAATGCGGATGAGGCGATCGCCATTTTCCAGGCAGAGCCGGCTATCCAGCTCATGTTCACCGATATCGACATGCCGGGCAGCATGGACGGATTGAAACTATCCGCTGCCGTTCGCAATCGGTGGCCGCCGGTGCGGATCATCGTCACATCCGGGCATAAGATCGTCGAGGTCACGGACCTGCCTGACGGGAGCATGTTCTTCTCCAAGCCCTACCGGCATCTGCATATCTCGACGTCGATGCGCGAACTCATCGGCAATTAAACTGCCAGCGGAGGGTTAGCGGTCTCGCTGAGCCCGTGTGGCAACACCGTTTTGATGCGCCAGGCGTTCGGTGTCAGCATAGAGCCGTCGACTACTCGGCCGGAAAGTCTAGGACCGCCCGGACTTTTCGCGCGAGTTGCTGGATCGAGTAGGGCTTTTGCAGAAATTGCGTGCCGGAATCCAGCACGCCGTTATGCACAATGGCGTTTCGGGTGTAGCCGGTGGTGTAAAGCACCTTCACATCGGGGCGGATCGCCAGAGCCCGATCGACGAGCTGCCGCCCGGTCATTTCCGGCATCACCACATCAGTGAACACCAGGGCGATCTCGGCATGTTGGCCAAGCAATGCGAGCGCCTCAGCCCCGTTTGCTGCCGCAACGGGTCGATAACCCAATTCCCTCAGCGCCTCGACCGAATTGGCGCGCACCCGATCATCGTCTTCGACCACCAGAACCATTTCCGATCCTTCGGGGACCGCACCAGCATCAGGGCGTCCCGGTGCGGCTTGCGTTGATGGGCCGATCTGGCGGGGCAGGTATATTTTCACCGTCGTGCCGTGACCCAGCTCGCTGTAGATCTTGACGTGCCCACCGGACTGCCTGGCGAACCCGAACACTTGGCTCAATCCTAATCCGGTACCCTTGCCGACGCCCTTGGTGGTGAAGAAGGGATCGAACGCCTTTTCCAGGACTTCGGGCGCCATGCCGCTACCCGTATCGGACACGGCAATGAGGACATACTGCCCCTCGGCCATGGTGTTGGCGCGAGCGTAGGTCTCGTCGACATAGGCGTTGCTGGTCTCAATCGTCAGCTTGCCCCCCTCCGGCATGGCATCCCGCGCATTGACGGACATGTTCAAAATGGCGTTCTCAAGCTCGCTCGGATCTGCCTTGGCCGTCCAGAGTCCGGCGCCAAGAACGGTTTCCACCTCGATGGTTTCGCCAAGGGTTCGGGCGAGGAGTTCGGTCATACCCGCGGCCATCTTGTTGACGTCCAGGGGAATGGGAGCGAGGGGTTGCTGTCGCGAAAATGCCAGCAGTCGTTGCGTCAGGGACGCCGCCCGGTAGGCGCTATCCAGAGCGCCATCGATAAACTTGTCGACGCTGGTATCGCCGCGCTGCAATCGCCGCTGGATGATGTTCAGCGCCCCGATGACGCCAGCCAGCATATTGTTGAAATCATGCGCGATACCACCCGTGAGTTGCCCCAGCGTCTCCATCTTCTGGGCTTGGCGCAGAGCATCCTCGGCTTTCAGCCGCACCTCGACTTCTTCCACGATGCGGGCTTCGAGCCCGGCGTTGAGGATGCGCAATTCCTCGCTCATCCGATCGGCCAGCCGGCGGGCTTCCAGCAACTCGCTTTCATAGCGACGGCGGTCAGTGGCATTGAAGATGGTGATCCGGATAAAGCGGAGTGCCCCCGCTGCGTCCTTGCGAATGACGGCATTGACCAGCACCGGAAAGCGCGAGCCATCGGCGCGCACAATGTCGAGCGCCACTTCGTTGAATGAGCCCTGCATGCGCAGCAAGGGCGCGAAATGCGTCTCATAGTAAATCTTGCCGGGAATGGTCAGCAGGTCATGGAACCGCCGGCCGACGATCGCGTCGGCCGAATGCCCGGTCCAGGCGGTGAACGTCTCATTGGAGCGCAGAATACGTCCATCCGGTCCCGCTGACAGGTAGCCGCACGGGGCGTGTTCAAACAGATCCTCAAGATCGTCATGCGCCGATCTCGGGTCCTGGCCGTCGCCGTCATTCATCGGCTCAGACAAAGGCCTGGATCGCCGCTATCGTCTCCTCTGGGGCACTCAGATTGGGGCAATGGCCCGTCGCGTTCAGCATTTTGAACTCGCTGCCGGCCAAATGCCGGTGCACGTAATTTCCAACCTCCAAAGGCGCAATGACGTCCTCGGAACATTGCAGGATCAGCGATGGCGTCGTTACCCGCCGGAGGTCTTCACGATTATCCGAAAGAAAGGTCGCTCGGGCAAATTGCTTGGCGATGTCCGGATCGGTCCGACAAAAACTGTTGGTCAGTTCCTCGCCCAGTTCGGGCCGGTCCGGATTGCCCATGATCGCCGGTGCCATGGCTTGCGACCAGCCCATATGGTTAGTGTCCAGGAATTCGAGCAACTCGTTGATCTGTGCTTCCGAAAAGCCGCCAACATAGTCACTGTCGTCGATATAGCGCGGCGACGGCCCAACCAGCACCAGCTTTGAAAAAAGACCGGGCGACTGGATCGACGCCAATATCCCAATCATCGCGCTGACCGAATGGCCGACGAACACCGCGCCGCGCAGATCGAGCGCCTTGCAGAGCTCGATCACATCCGCCGCATATCCATCGAGGTTCTGATATTTGGCCGGCTCGTACGCCGACAGGTCTGAACCGCCAGCTCCCACATGATCAAAGAGAACCGTGCGAAATCGATCTTCAAACGCCGGGGCGACGTATCGCCACATGTTCTGGTCGCACCCGAACCCGTGGGAAAAGATTATTGATGACGGCCCATGTCCGCTGATGTGGACATTGTTCCGTTTGATGACATCTACCGCCAATGTGAAAACCCCTTGGGAACGCGTGCCAAAAGCCTCCCGCAAGCGAGACGCGCGAACCGCCAAATGGTTCCCGCGCGACCTCACGGTATTACGCCTTGACAGTCTCCCAAGCTAACACTGAATCCCTCACTTCGACCGGAACTTCTGATAGATCGGCGTCCACGCCCTCCTTAGTGAGGTCTGCGAGGCAGCGCTTGGCCTCCCGCTCGGCGGCAGCGCAGTCTGCGAGGTCCATCCCGATGATGTCCTCGCTAAAGATGCCGTCAATCTGAACGATATCGAAGAAGAACATTGGCATGGCGCGCTCCCCCATAGCGTCCGGCTAAATCCAC
>CAVQVF010000019.1:0-92429 GCA_963717095.1 uncultured Alphaproteobacteria bacterium | reverse complement strand
GACGGCCGCAAAGCGTTGCTAATCAGCAGCGGCGACGGTCGCATACCCGCAGTTCAAGGTGTTACGGCAGCGACGGGGGTGGATTTCCGGAGCCAATGCGCAACGCATGAACGAACGCCGAAAATGCTGGCGAGGGGTGTCGCCGGTTTGGGTAATATAGGTGGTAGCCCTGCCAGGTGATCGACCAATCGGCGAGAACCTCGACCAGCTCGCCCCGATCGAGATAAGGCCGTGTCATATATTCAGGAACATAAGCTAGCCCATGGCCGTCCAGCGCGGCACCGAGCACTGGAAGAATGCTGTTGAAGGTCAGTTGCCCTTCGACCCGGACGTTGAGGTCGCGCCCATCCTTCCTGAACTCCCAGGCGTAAAGGCCACCGGCCGTCGTCAGCCGCAGGTTGATACACTGATGGTTGGTGAGGTCCTGTGGTGTCACGGGTGCTGACCGCCGTTCGAAATAATCTGGCGTCGCCACCACGGTGAAGCGCCAGTCGGGTCCAACCCGCACCGCGATCATGTCCTTGGATAGTGCCTCGCCGAGGCGAATACCGGCGTCGAAGCGCTGCTCGACGATATCGACGAAGCCGTTACTGATAGCGAGTTCGACATTGATATCGGGATAGGCGCGCAGAAACGTTTTGAGCATCGGCCGGACAATGGCCTCAACGACGGAATCCCCGCAGGAGATCCGAATGGTACCCGCCGGGCGGTCGCGCAACTCGCTGAGCGCGGCGATTTCTGCCTCGATCTGCTCGAAATGCGGTCCGATCGAGCGCAGCAAGCGTTCTCCGGCTTCGGTCGGTGAGACGCTTCGCGTCGTCCTGGACAAAAGCCGCAGGCCCAGCCGCTCCTCAAGACCCTTCATCGAATGGCTGAGGGCCGACGGCGTTACCCCCAATTTGGCGGCCGCGCGGGTGAAGCTGCGTTCCCGCGCCACCGTGAGAAAAGCCTGCATGTCATCGATGGGACTTCTCGGCATTACTGAGCTGCACTCACAACCACATCAAGATTATTCATTCTAATCGCCGTATGCGCTCTTGGCTATATTGCCGGACAAAGCGGACACAGTGCGAGAAAAGGAAATGCAACCATGGACATCTTTCGCGCCGGCAGCCGACCATCCGGCAAGGGTCCAAGCGACTGGTTCACCGGCTCCGTACGCATCGATCCGCTGTTCAATCCGGCGGCGCCAGATCGCGTCCAGGGCGCCAGCGTCACCTTCGAGCCCGGCGCGCGAACGGCCTGGCATACCCATCCGCTCGGGCAGACGCTTATCGTCACCGCCGGCGTCGGTCGCGCCCAACGCTGGGGTGGACCGATCGAAGAGATCCGGCCAGGTGATGTGGTCTGGTTCGCACCCGGCGAAAAGCATTGGCATGGGGCACAGCCCGAGACGGCGATGACCCACATTGCCCTGCAGGAAGTCCAAGACGGCAAGGTCGTCGACTGGATGGAGAAGGTCAGCAACGCGCAGTTCAAGGTCATGGTCAAACCATAGGGAAGACCGCAATGCCCCACGTCATCTTCAAGCTGTATCCCGGCAAGAGCGAACAGCAGAAGACCGAACTGGCGGAGGCCATCACGGCCAACGTCATGAACATCCTCGGCCATGGCGCCGATGCCATCTCGGTCGGTTTCGAGGAAGTCTCGCCCGCCGATTGGGCTGAGCAGGTCTATCAGCGCGACATCGTCGCCAAGCCTGACAGCATTTACAAAAAACCCGGATATCGGATGTAGGAGGACAGCATGCAGAAGCGAACTCTTGGCCAGGGCTTTACGGTCTCCGCCCTCGCGCTGGGCGCCATGGGCTATGGCAAAGCGCGCGACATTCCCGATCGTCCGGAGATGATCGCGCTACTGCGCAAGGCGGTCGATCTGGGCATGGATTTCTTCGACACTGCCGAGACCTATGGCCCCTGGACCAATGAGGTCATGGTCGGCGAGGCCTTCACAGGCATGCGCGACAAGGTCAAGATCGCGACCAAGTTCGGCTGGGATATCGATCAGGACACCGGCGAACATCGTGGCGGCGTCAACAGCAAGCCGGCCCAGATCCGCCGCGCCGTGGAGGGCAGCCTGAAGCGGCTCAACACCGATTACATCGACCTCTACTATCAGCACCGCGTCGATCCGGAGGTGCCGATGGAAGACGTGGCTGGCGTGGTCAAGGACCTGATCGCCGAGGGCAAGGTCCTGCATTTCGGCATGTCGGAAGCCGGCGCCCAGTCGATCAGGCGAGCCCATGCAGTCCAGCCGGTGACGGCATTGCAGAGCGAATATTCGCTATGGACGCGGGAGCCCGAGGACGAGGTGATCCCGACCCTTGAGGAACTTGGCATTGGCCTTGTGCCCTTCAGCCCACTGGGCAAGGGCTTCCTCACCGGCAAGATCGCGGCCGATACAGAATTCGACACATCCGACATCCGCAACACCATCCCCCGGTTTGACCCGGATGCCCGTGAGGCCAATCAAAGGCTGATCGATCTGCTTCGCGACCTCGGCTCCCGGCATGCCGCCTCGCCAGCGCAGGTGGCCCTGGCGTGGCTGCTGGCCCAGAAGCCGTGGATCGTGCCGCTGTTCGGCACCCGCAGGCTGGAGCGGTTCGAGGAGAACATAGGCGCCCTCGGCGTCAACCTAACGCCAGGCGATCTTGCCGAGATCGAGGCCGCCAACTTCAAAACAACCGGGGCGAGATACGCCGAAGCCATGCTCAAGCGCTCGGGCCTCTAACGCAGGTCCGCCGTTCCGCGCCAAGTGGGGCGCGGGACTGGCATCAAGAAAAGGTCTGATTATGCTCGCTACCACTCGTGCTGATGGCATTTGGCTGCTTGCCGTTCTCAGCGTTCTACTGGGTTTTGTCTCGATCTCAACTGACCTTTTCCTGCCAGCCCTGCCCACCATGCAGGCGGCGCTCGAGACGAGCGAGGGTACGCTGCAATTCGCGATCTCTGGCTATCTCCTGGGTTTTGGCTTCGGCCAACTCTTTTGGGGACCAGCCAGCGATCGCTTCGGCCGCTGCTGGTCAGTGGCGCTCGGCATCCTGGTCTTCGTCATCGGCTCGGCCGGATGCGCGCTCTCCACCGATGGCTGGCAGCTCATTGGCTGGCGCGTGGTGCAAGCGGTCGGTGCCAGCGCAGGTGTGGCGCTGGCACGCGCCATGGTGAGGGACCTCTACGAACGGGACAGGGCTGCCAAGGTCCTCTCGACCCTGATGACGGTCATGGCCGTCGCGCCGCTGCTCGGGCCAAGCCTGGGCGCACAGATTTTGGCCGTCGGCTCCTGGCAGGCGATATTCTGGACGCTCGTCGCCATCGGCGGCGGCACCGCAATCGCCACCCTGACCCTGCCGGAAACGCTGCCACCCGAAAAGCGGCAGTCCGACACCGTCTACCAGGCCATCGCCGGTTATGGCTCCGTGCTCCAAAATCGGGTGCTGATGGGCTATTCCGCCGCCGTAGGGTTTTTCTACGTCGGCGTCTTCGCCAACATCGCCGGGGGTGCCTTCGCCTATATCGACTATCATGGCCTGAGCCCTCAGCTCTACGGGCTGGTGTTCTCGTCCGGCGTTTTGGGATTGATGGCGACCAACTTCATCAATTCACGTCTGGTCACTCGCTTCGGCAGCGATGCAATGCTGCTGATCGGGGTAATCGGAGCCGCGGCATTTGGCACTGCTCTGGCGCTCATCACCGTCACCGACTTCGGCGGCGTCGCCGGCCTGATCATCACCCAATTCCTGTTCACGGCGATGAACGGCCTGATCCTCGCCAACGCCGTCGCCGGGGCCCTGTCCAGCGTGCAGCAACGCGCGGGAGCAGCGTCTGCGGTCGTGGGGGCAATCCAGTACGGCAGTGGCATGGTCGGCTCCGGTGTCGTGGGCCTCTTTGCCAATGGGACCCCTGTGCCGATGGGCGTCGTCATTGCCGTCGCGGGCATCGGTTGTATCGTCAGCGTCGTCTTGGCGAGGCGGAGAACCGGCGCTCGAAGCGAAGTCCAGATCGACCCCGGCGAGACTTCGTGAGCACCGTTCCCATACGCATATTATGCGAATCGGATTTCCGCTCTGCACCCCATCACCGTCAGTTCTAGGGTGTTTTCAGACCGACGGCTTTTGGATTTCGACGTGTGGAAGCGGACGGCAGCACCTGACGCAGCCAGCGCATCAGCGCCGACTACATAGCAATGCCGTTGCGGGAAATCCGCTTCTGGCGACGTTAGGGAATGCAGACCTTCGAACGGCCGTCGCGCTCTTAGGCCTCGTGTTCGTTATTGCTACAATGATTGTCGGTCGATGAATTTCCCGGGCACTCGGAGCACCTGGCCCAGACCCGACCCGTCTATGGCCGCGGTCATGGCAGCGCGGCCCATCTCATAATAGGGCAACTCCATGGTTGACAACCCGGGCTGCAGCAGGCCAGCAATGGGCTGAAGGTTGTCGAAACTGGCTACGGCCACGTGCTTGCCGATGGTGATGCCCAAGCCGTGCAGTTCAAAGTATACGTTCATCGCCATAATGTCCTGACCGCACAGGATAATGTCCGGACGGTCTGGTCCGCTCATGAGTTCCGACAGAATGCGTCCCGCGATCAAGGTATCGCCATCCACACTCGGGACCACGGCGTTATGGATTTGCTTCGTTACGTCTAAGCCATGTGTTCGTGCTGCCTCTACAAAACCCCGGCCCCGCAGATCGCTTGCGACGATGGCAGGGGACAAGTTCAGGAACACCGGCCTCCGGTAGCCTCGCTCGAAGATAATTTGGGTCAGGTCATAGGCGAGCTTATAGTCGTCAGGAACGATCGAAGGAAGGATACCCTCGGGATCAAAGCAATTGAGAAGAATGTGAGGGAGCTTGCTGGTCAGAAGCTTTGCGGGTTGATGATACACAGTGGCATATATTATGGCCTCGGCCCGAAAGGCGGCCAATTGGGCATCGGCTAATCCTTCGCTTGCGGAGCCGCGCGCGATGTTTAACAGCATCATCTGCTTACCGCGTTCCCAAGCCACGTCCTGGGCACCACGAACCAGTTCGATCGATGAGGGGGTGATCGTCACCTGCTCGGCCAGGAAGCCGATGATATTGCTCTTCTGCGACCGCATCATTCGCGCTGCCTGATCGGGCTGATAGCCCAATTCGGCGATTATCGTTTCAATTCGTGACCGCGTCTCCGCGTTCACCATCGGATCATTGTTGATGACGCGCGACACCGTTTTTAAGGATGTCTTGGCGCGACGAGCAACCTCGCGTTGAGTAGCCAGCATAGAAAGTCGCTCCGGTCTATGTCAGCATGTGTTGCCGTGACTTCGCGATTTCATACCAGCATTTGCTCACGGCGGACAACACCGGCGCCCCCGCCGCTATTGTCGGCGAGGACGACTCTGCGGCTGGACTTCCTGTGCCAAAGCAAATCACACGCCAGGATAGCATCAACCACTATCTCAGCTCATTGAAGAGCGGTCTCTACACCCGGCTGTTTCGCCGGCCCAATCTCGGATCCAATGTCCTCGGCGAAATGGCAGCGAACAAGGCGCGAATTCTCGATCGCGCGCAGCGCGGGCGTCTCAGTCGAGCAGCGGTTCAGGCGGCCGTTTTGCTGCGCGAATGGACAGCGCGTGTGAAAGTGGCATCCGAACGGCGGGTTCAGCGGAGACGGGATCGATCCCACTGGCGGACGCCGACGCTGGCGCAGCTTGGGGTCGGGAACCGGCACAGCGGCCATCAGGGCCATGGAATATGGATGCCTGGGTTGGGCATAGAATTCTCGAGCGTCGGCAAGCTCGACGATCCGCCCCAGATACATGACCGCAATTCGCTGGGCCAGGTATTGGACGGCAGCCAGGTCGTGAGAGATGAAGACGTATGACAGCCCGCGGCTTTGCTGGAGGTCCTTGAGCAGATTTAGAACTTGGCTGCGGATGGAAACGTCGAGCGCCGAGACCGGTTCATCAAGGATAATGAGTTCGGGCTCGAGCGCTAATGCCCGGGCGATCCCGATGCGTTGACGTTGGCCTCCCGAAAATGAGTAAGGGAAACGGTCAAGCGTGTCTTCGCGAAGCCCGACCTCCGCGATGAGGGACCGCAGCCGAGACTCCACCTGCGAACCCGATACGTGCTTGTGAATGGCGAAAGGCTCTCGCAAGATGTCACGCACCGTCATGCGCGGGTTCAAGGACGCGCTCGGATCCTGAAACACCATCTGCAACTTGCGGCGCATCTGCTTGAGGTCGGATCCTTTGATGGTGGCGAAATCGCGCATCGCGCCTCCCTCGTTCTGCAGGAGCACGCGTCCGGACGTCGGCTCGTAAAGCCGGAGCAGCGTGCGGCCGAGCGTCGACTTGCCACAGCCGCTTTCGCCTACGACGCCGAGGCTCTCGCCCCGCGCCAAGGTAAAGGTCACATCGTCGACAGCGCGTAAGGTGCGGCCTGGATCAAACAGGCTTTTACCGACCACGAAGTGCTTGGAAAGATTTTGGACATCGAGCAGTGCTTCACTCTTATTCATGGGATCGAACGCCTTCATCCTCGAGCAACCAGCAACGCGCCTTATGATTGTTCGCCATGGTAAACAAGGGAGGTTCCTCTGAGCATTTCGCCATTCGAAAAGCGCACCGGCCGGCGAAGCGGCAACCATCGTGCCTGTCTCGTGGATCGGGTACGGAACCGGCAATGGGCTGCAGACGCTCCGTTGCACCAATGCGCGGCAAAGAGTTCAGAAGGCCTCGGGTGTAGGGATGCGCGGGCCGGTCGAATAGATCGTTGACTTCGGCATATTCGACGACCTGCCCCAAATAAATGACGGCAACCTCATGCGCCATCTCCGCAACGACGCCAAGATCGTGCGTGATGAAGATGACCGACATTCCCATCTCTTCCTGCAACCGGCGGATGAGGTCGAGGATTTGTGCCTGCACAGTCACATCGAGTGCGGTGGTCGGTTCGTCCGCAAGGAGTAGAGAGGGATTGGACGCCAGTGCCATGGCAATCATCACGCGCTGACGCATGCCGCCAGACATTTGATGAGGATAGGCCTTCAGCCGCGTTTCAGGTTCCGAGATCCCCACGAGCGACAGCAGGTCTACAGCGCGTGCATAGGCTTTGGGCCCCCTGTCCTTAGTGTGAAGATAGATCGCTTCTAGTATCTGATTGCCCACGGTATAGACTGGGTTGAGCGAGGTCATCGGTTCCTGAAAAATCATGGCGATTTCGCCACCCCGGATTTCCCTCAGTGCCTTGCCGCGCCGCGGCAGTGTCGCTACGTCCACGACCTCTCCCGAGCGACGCTGAAACGAAATCCGCCCGGAGACATCAGTATTCTCCTGCGGCAGGAGGCCGAGAACCGCGCGGGCGGTGATGCTCTTGCCGCAGCCGCTTTCGCCGACGACGGCGATGGTCTTCCCGCGCAGCACATCAAGGGTCACACCGTCGACGGCCCGAACCGTGCCGGACGTCGTGCGGAAGTGGACCTGTAGGTCCTCGATGTGCAGCAAGACCTCCCGATCGGGCGTTTCGATCAACCGATAATTTTCTGTCGCGCTCATGATCAAAGATCGCTTTGTGGATCGGCCGCATCGCGCATGCCATCGCCCAGAAAATTAAAGGCGAGAATGGCGACGATCACGGGGATGGCGGGGAACAGCAGCCACGGTGTGTGAGCAATGCTGCGGATGTTCTGAGCATCATTGAGCATGACGCCCCAACTGACCATCGGCGGCTTCACGCCTAACCCAAGGAACCCGAGTGCCGTCTCGGCGATGATCATGGATGGTATGGCAAGGGTGGCCACTACGATGATGTGACTAAAGCAACCCGGCAGCAAGTGTCGCAACACCAGCCGAGCGTGGCTGGCGCCCATCACTCTTGCTGCCAGCACGTATTCTTCCTCGCGCAAAGCCAGCACCTTGCCGCGGACTTCTCGTGCCAGCGTGCCCCACGCAACCAGTGCCAGAATGGCGGTAATGCCGACATAGACCGCCGTGGGGGACCAGGTAGGCGGCACCGCAGCCGCCAGGGTCATCCACAACGGCAGCGTCGGAAATGCCATCAGGACTTCGGTGGCACGCATCACCAGATTGTCGACGATACCGCCAAAATAACCGGCGATCGTGCCCAGGACCGCGCCCAGCACAAGTGAGATCGTTACGCCGATCAAACCCATCGACAACGACAGGCGGCCACCATGGATGATGCGGGAAAGCACGTCCCGCCCGATCCGGTCTGTCCCGAGCAGATTGACATGCCCTTCGCCACCGACCACCCCGATCAGGTGAATATTGCCCGGAATGAGGCCGAAGAGCCTGTACTCTTCCCCCTGAACAAAAAGCCCGAGCGGATAGCGCTTCGACGGATCCTCGGCAAATGTGCGCTGCATCGTCTTCGGATCGATCTTGCGCTTGGCGCCATAGACAAACGGCTGCAAATGGAAATTGCCGTCCGCATCGACAAAGTGAACCGCCTGGGGTGGTCCCCCAAAGTACTGGGCGTTCTTCCATTCCGGATCATAGGGCGCGAAGAACTCCGGCAGGATCAGGCAGATGAGGTAGAACATGATCACCACGGCGGCGCCGGCAACGCCAACCCGGCTGCGCCGGAAGCGCCGCCAGGTCTGGGACCAATAAGTCCCCTCCACACCGCCGCGTCGGGTCCCGCCTGCGGGCTCCGCAATCATTCCAGTTGGATTGGCGAGGCTCATTGCAAACTAATCCTCGGGTCGGCAAGGGCAAGGCCGATATCGGCCAGCAAATTACCCAGCATCAGGAATAGGCTCATGAACATGAGGATAGCTCCGGCGAGATACATGTCCTGCACCTGGAGCGCGCGGAGGAAGAGCGGTCCGATAGAGGGCAGATTGAGCACCACCGAGGTGATGACTTCGCCGGCGATAATGGCCGGAAACATCGTGCCCGCCACGCTGATCAGCGGATTGATGGCAACGCGCAGCGCGTGCTTGTAGATGACCTTGCCTTCTGGCAGGCCTTTGGCTCGCGCCGTCATGACATACTGCTGCCGCAGCACATCGAGTAGGTTGCCGCGCATGAGCCGCATCAGGCCGGCTGTACCGGCCGTACCGATGACCACGACGGGCACCCAGAGATGCTTGAGTAGGTCGATGAACTTGCCGAACGACCACGGCGCATCGACGAACTCGGGCGAGAAGAGGCCGCCCACTGACCAGCCGAACACCACGACCGAAAAATACATGAGCGTGAGTGCAAGAAGGAAGTTCGGCACTGCAAGACCGAGAAAGGCGATCAGCGACAGCAAATTATCGCCCAATTTATAGTGATGCGTGGCCGCGAAAATGCCGGCGGGTATCGCCACCATCCAAGCGAACAGCATGGTGCTCAGCGAGAGCAGGATGGAAAAGCCCAGCCGCTCCCCGATCAGGGTAGACACCTCACGCTCGTATTCGAACGAGCGACCGAAATCGCCGCGAACGAAGTCGGAGACCCAGATCCAGTATTGCTGCCAGATAGGCAGGTCGAGCCCGAAGCGCTCCCTGTACTGGTTGAGCATGAACTGGGCGCCGCTATCCCCCCGTGCCTCGAGCTCGGCGATCTTGATCGTGAGAAAGTCGCCAGGCGGAAGATTGATGAGCACGAAGCTCACCACTGAGATGAGAAAAAGCAGCGGCGCCATCTGGATCACGCGGCGAACGATAAAGGTCAGCATTGTCGCTCCTTCGCCTGATCAGGTCAGTGGATCGAAGACGCCGAGATCGGTAAAACTCGCTTGCCCATCTTCAACCCAGAGCGCCAACTTGGTGCCGCGGTGTTGATGGAAGCGTCCGATTACCGAACTGCCTGGCGTGGCAAACGCGTCGATGACCGACCCCGAGCTTGTCACGACCACCTCGATGGTGCCGGACGCCGGTGGCTCCCAAGCCTGGGTCACCAAGTCCTGCGGTTCGCGCATCCTGTCCATGGAACCGATGCTCATCAGCCGGCGTTCGACATCGAACTTCAGAACGTAGCCAATGGAACCCACGGCATCGCTTCGCAAAATCAAGCCGAAGGCCCGGGTGTTCTTGCGCGGCGTTATTTTCACCTGAACTTGCGCGTCAACCGGCACGTCGCCGGCGATGGCGAGCGCAAACCCATAAGGGCTATCGATCGTGACGGCATCGTCACCGAGGATCTCGGCTTCCTCTGCGGACGCGGCGATCGAAAGGGATCCGAGGCGGCGGCTGGAGCGATGCTCTTCCGGCACAACCGTGTACAGGGTGCCGTCCGAGTTCTGCTTGAGTTCGCGACAGGCAAGACTGCCGCCCCACTCGTAGTTGCCATTGTCGGTTTCGGGGACCTTGGTCGCAAGCCAGGCGAACAACAGGCGGCGCTTGTCGTCGCCGCTGGTCTTGGCCGCGTAAAACCACCGATCGTCCAAGGTCGGCACCGGCGGAGCCCGCCAGGGTCCGTCGGGGGACCGCGAATACCGGTAACTCGTGCTCCGGTCCGAATAGAACATGTACCACCAATCGCCAAACTTGAAGACGTCGGGACATTCATGCTGGTGACGTGTGAGCGAGCGCCAGAAGGGTCCGCGATGCTCCCAGTTCTTCAAATCCTTCGATGCAAGAAGCGCCAGGCACCCTTTGCGAGAAAGAACTTCCCCCGGCAGGTCTGCCGTAACCAGCATCCAGAACTCGCCTGCCTCCTCGTTGCGGAAAACGAAGGGGTCGCGGAAGTTCTCGACACCGTAAACCTCAGGATCCGGCCCTGCGATCGGATTGGCGGGATCTTTGGTCCAGGTGATGAGATCGTCGCTGAATGCCTGACAAATGACTTCCCGCTTCTTGCCCTGCCGGGTGAAGTGCCGGCCCGTATAGTAAAGATAGAAACGACCTTCGTGCTCGAAGATGGCGCCTGTGGCACATGAGGCAGAGTCCGGCGCCTCTTCATCGCTGGGCGAGATCGCATCGGGAAGCCGGGTCCAATTGACCAGATCCTCGGAAACCAGATGGCCCCACGGCGTTCGCCGTGCGCCTGGTGGCACGTGGTAGTAGTGCTCTTGCCCATAGCTGAGGAAGAAGATGTGGTGTTGGCCTTTCCAATAGAACGGAATGACATCGCCGATGCGGTGCCCCTCGGGCTGATAGTATCGACCGACTACGGGAAAGCCGGTCGAGGTAAGGTTAGGTACGGCTGACAACGAGGTTACTCCGCGTAATAGTACTGGGTTGGATCGGTAGTGCCGATGCCACCGACGGCCGAGGGAACGATCACCGCGTAATTCGGAATATTCCTCAGCTTGGCATTTGCGATCGACGGCATTGGCACGTCTCCGGTGACCCCGATGAAGAACGGACCTTCGTCGATATGCGTCCGGATCGCCTTTTCGATTGTGGCTTCACGTTCTTCAGGCGAAGGCAAAGCCAGCCCTTCGACATAGAGGTCATGGAGCGCAACTGCCGGCCCTGCCGGCTCCTCGCCGGACGTTCCGCCGGTCTTGTACCACTCCGAATAGGTCGGGAAGGCACGTGACGCCGCGCCGGTGACGAAGACCCAGTCGGGGTAAGTCCAGAGGTCCATTTCGCCGACCCGCGCTGTCATCAGCATGGCTCCGCCATCGCGCGCCAACTCGTCGAACTCGGCCTGCGTGGGTTGGTTGATCAGCAAGTCGATGCCGATAGCTGCCCAGTCTTCCTTGAGCAAGGCGGAAGTCTCCTGGTTCACCTGCAGCACGCCCCAATCGCTGATATCGATGCGCAATTGAATCGGATTGCCATCGGCGTCGAGGCGGATCCCGCTGTCATTTCGCTCGGTCAGACCAATCTCATCGAGGAGCTGGTTTGCCTTATCGGGATCGTATGCGGCGTAGGCGGAGGTCCATTCTTTCAGCAAGGCTTGACCCGCCTCGGATTTGAAATGCCAGGATTCCTTGGAGATCGTGCCCTGTTGCGGCACGCCCAGGCCGAACCACACCGCCTCGTTGATGACATCCCGATTGATCGCCAGGGAAAGAGCCTGACGGAAATTCTTGTTCTGCAATAGGGCACGGATTGTATCGCCCCCGGTATAGGTCTGGTTGACAATGACAGCCGGCCAGGCGCCGGCTCCCGAACGCCAGCCGTCAAGCCAGCGATACCCGCCACGCTCCTGGTTCTCGATGAGTAGCGGCAAGTTGCGAGGAGACGGCATGGTGCGCGCCTGAAGGTCGATCTCGCCGCTGATGACCTTGAGCAATTGCACTTCGGCATCAGCAATTTCCGAACTGATGATCGTATCGATATAGGGGAGTTGATTGCCCTCGGTATCGGTTTTCCAATAGTAGGGATTGCGCGACATCACGACCCGAACGCCCGGCTCGTAGCTCGTGACGGACCAGCCGAAGACTGTCGGAAAGCCCGGCGTGGTCCACCAGTTTATGTGGTCGGTCAACTGATCGTAGTCACTGATGTTTGAATTATACTTGGGATGGAACTGGCTGAGGTAATGCTTTGGCGTCATTAACTCCTCAAAGCCCCAGTATCCCGAGGCCAGCATGTAGGGGAAGTTCCAGTTCGGCTCGGCGAATTTGATGGTGAAGCTATATTCGTCATGGACGATTAGTTCGGCGGTGAACTCGGTTCCGGAGAAGCCCCAGAACGGCAACGGGGTTTCGCTGAACGCCGGATCGCCGGCGATATCGTTCCAATAGAAGGCGATGTCGTCGGTGGTGAACGGCACGCCATCGGACCATTTGAGGCCGCGGCGCATCTGGAAGGTTACCTCGGTGCCGTTTTCGTTGAAGCTCCACTGCTTGAACAGACCGGGAATATATTCCGAGAAGTCCCGGCTCCAGCGCACGGGGGGATCGTTCACGATCACCTTGAGCTCGTCCATCGTCTGGTTGGCGTGCATGACACGCAGCGTTCCGCCGTAGGTGCCGATTGCCTCTACCGGATTGAGAACCACGATGTCGTCCGGTACGGGCAGCCGCTCCGCCAGCGGCGGCAGCTCACCGCTGGTGACCTTTGCCGTCAGATCCGCTGCTTCTCCGGCCACTATTGGTTGGCCGAGTGCGAGGATGCCCACCACGATCAGGGGGGTTAAGCTTGATATCCACTTCATTCTCGTTTTCTCCTCCTTTTTGCAAATACCCTCACTGCGGGATCAAGCGTGGCAGTGGACTCGCGCCAGATGAGGGGGCCGGAGATCACCTCCTGCTCCTCCCCCTCGGCACCGCCAGCAATGACTCGCAGCAACTTTTCCGCCGCCGCGATACCGATCTCTCGGTACGCGAGGTACACGCTGGTCAGCGGTGGATTTACCTGTTGCGAAATGATGGTGTAATCGTCGTACCCAGCGACCGAAATATCGCGCGGAATGTCCAGACCGCGCTCGCGCAATAGGCCGTAGAGGCGTAAAGCCATCTTGTCGTTGCCCGCGCAAATTACCGTTGGCGGCTCAGCGAGACCGAGCAATTGATCGAGTGCCGCTGGCAGATCGGCGTATTCCCGTTCCGGATGGTTGACCGCGCCGGTAATGATCAGTCGCGGGTCAAAGACGACGCCCTGCTCTTCATGGGCCCGCCTGTACCCTTCAATTCGTAGTCCCCGCGAAATATTGGTTTCGGGGTTGGTCAGATAGCCAATGCGATGGTGGTTGGACCGGAGCAACGCCGAAACCAGTGCATACATGCCCTCGGTATTATTGGGAATGACGGAGGGCGTCCCGCTCAGGTCCGAGCAATTGGCCAGCACAAGCGGGCTGTCCCCGCCGGCACCCGGCAACAGCCCGACCATCCGGTGATAGTCCGAGACGTAAAGAATCCCCTCGACGCGATGCTCGAGCAGCATTTGCACAAGTTCGGGGATACGGTTGTCGTCGCCGCCGGTGTCGGCCATGAGCAACGTCTTCCCCCGCGCTGCCAGCACCTCCTGGGCCCCCTTGACCACAAGAATCGAGGGGAGCCCCGCGGGAGCCTCGGTGCTCGAACTCACCGAAGAACTGATCAGGCCAATAAGACCTGATTGGCGCGAGCGCATGCTGCGCGCCGCCTTGGACGGAATATATTTCAACTCTCGCATCGTCTCGTTGACCATCCGGCGGGTCTTGTCGCTGACCAGCGGATCTTCATTCAAGACCCGGCTCACGGTCTTGGGCGAGACGCCCGCAGCTTTGGCGACATCGTAGATGGTGGCCAAGTTCTTCTCCCCTGTCCTGCACTGCGGCAATCCCGCGTTGGGATTGTCCACCATGTAGAGACGGATGTCAGCTCGGTTTGACACCGATGTCATGACACCGATGTCATGACACCGATGTCATGACACCGATGTCATTTATGTCCGGTTTTCCATTATTGTCAACGCCTGCTTCGTTAGCAGGTCACTAGCCGCTGGTGGAAATCGTCACCCTGCCGGCAATGTCAGCGGGAAAGTACAACATGGTGACCCAAATGGTGCCGTTGCAGAACCCAGCCTCCACAAGACCGTTGTCGACAAAAAGCTCGATCTGGCCGTCAGAACCGGCATCAAGTGGAACGTCGAAATCGCTTTCGAAGGGGCCACGGGAATTTTCCACTCTGCCTCTGTCGCGGAACACTCGAAGCGTCAGGCCACCACCCTCGACTTGGGTAATAACGAACTGCGGCCGGTGTTCGCCAAACAGGCACATTTCCAGTTGCTTGGCGGTTCCGGTAGGCCGCTCGACAACGAGGCGATAAGTTCCGCTCCCGGGTTGGAAAGTGTCCTGCCCCATAGGCACAGCAATCGTTCTACTGGTAAAGGCGGCGGCTGCAATTGGATCCACCTCCTGCCGCAGCCTTGGACCGCTGGCTGTGACGATCAGGGAAAGACGGCGAGGCAACGACATGACGCCACGGAACGTGGAAGTCTTGGTCTGACGCGCATAGTCCCAGTTACTCGCCCAAGCGAGGGCCAGGGGCGCTTCATCGCCGAGGCCGGAAAAACTCTGGGCGGCGTAGAAATCCCTACCCCAATCCATCCAGAGCTCGGTCGAACTGTCAGCGAGATTGACGAAACTCTCGCCATCGAACTGGCCAACGAAATACTGCGTTCCGGAACCTCCCGTCACATGCCCGTCGCCGATCCCCACCACCAGAATCCAGTGCAATCCCCCCTTGTCGTCACGAATGCTAAAGAGGTCGGGGCACTCCCAAGGGCCGTCGCCATGGCGCCCCTCCTCTGCACCGAATTCACTCACAAAGCGCCAATGGAGCGCGTCGGTCGAGTTATAGAAGCCTATCGACTGACCGTGCGTAACAACCATCACCCAAGATTTTGAGGGCGCATGCCAGATGACCTTGGGATCGCGGAAGGCCCTCAATCCGGGATTGGAAATGATCGGGTTGCCGCCAATGCGGCGGAAATCAGTCAGATCATGATTGCCGATGGCCAGGCATTGCGTCTGCATCGCGTCAGCATCAGTGCGAGGTTGATGGGCCGTGTAGAACAGCAGGATTTCGTCTTCTACCACGCGCAGTTCCGGCGCCACATTGCCCTCCGCTGCGGCGACCGCACTTCCTGAGAAGCATTGGCCCAACTCGTCTGGATAAAGCGCTACGGGCAGCTCGGTCCAATGCGCCAGATCGCGACTTGTTGCGTGGCCCCAATGCATTGGACCGTGTGATACCCCGTCGGGGTAGTACTGGAAGAACATATGGTAGACGTCGTCTACGCGAATGAGACCATTTGGGTCGTTCAGCCAGTTTGCCCGTGGCGTAAAATGTAAGGTAGGGCGATAAGGTTCGTGGTCGTTATTCATGATTACCTAGCTAATGGTACGCAGCGAAACGGCTAAATCAACCGATGCGATTGCCGTTTCTGTCGAAGAGGTGTACGAGCGATAGATCGGGGGCAACCTTGATCCTATCGCCAGGCTTTGCGGAAATTCGCTCTCGAAAGATGCCCACGACGTTCTGGCTGCCGAACCGCATGACAACATGCGTTTCGGAACCCGTGGGCTCCACGACGGCCACCTCCGCCTCGATACCTTTGTTATCAAGTCTCAAATGCTCAGGTCGGATACCGTAAACGGCGGCCTCCGCGTGGCCGGCCAAAAGTGGTAGCGCAAGACCTTGCTTGGTCTTGAAGACATTCCCGTTAGCTTCGCCCTCTATGAGATTCATGGATGGCGAGCCGATAAAACCCGCGACGAAGGTGTTTGCCGGCCGATCGTAGAGCTCGAGCGGCGAACCCAATTGTTCTATGATCCCGTCACGCATGACGACGATCTTGTCCGCCATGGTCATGGCTTCGATCTGGTCATGCGTGACGTAGATGGTCGTGGTGCTCAGCCGCTGATGTAGCTCCTTGATCTCGGACCGCATCTGAACCCTCAGCTTGGCATCCAGATTGGATAACGGCTCGTCGAAAAGGAACACTTGGGGATCGCGAACGATAGCGCGCCCCATGGCGACCCGCTGCCGTTGGCCTCCTGACAATTGACGCGGGTGCCGATGTAACAGGCTTTCCAGCCCCAGGATCGCCGCGGCGCGGTTTACCTTGTCCTCGACCTGCGCTTTGGAAACACCCTTGAGCTTCAGCGAAAAGCCCATGTTCTCTGCCACCGTCATATGCGGATAGAGCGCGTAATTCTGGAAGACCATGGCGATGTCGCGGTCCTTGGGGGCCAGGTCGTTGACCACCCGCCCGCCGATTACAATCTCGCCGGATGTAATCTCCTCCAGTCCCGCGATCATGCGAAGAAGCGTCGACTTCCCACAGCCTGACGGACCGACTAGGATTACGAATTCGCCATCTTCGATGTTGAGGGACACGCCCTTCAGCGCCTCGAAGGAACCATATCTCTTAACGGCTGCATTAATGGTCACAGGTGCCATCGCGTAGTCCTCCTGTCGGTGCGGTGTAGACCGGTCAATCCGGTTTTAATAAAACGTGCTGTCGTTGGGCGCTGCGTGCGCACGGCCCTGTCCATTGAAGCTCTGAGGCGCCCTATTGGGGAAGCACGGCGCGTCGCGAGGCCCTACCCCAAACCTCATCGTGCAAGAGGTTTGAATTCTCCATTGAAATGGGTGTCACTCCGGTGCTTGTGAGTATCAACCCTTCACGGCGCCCGCAGTCATCACGTTGGTCAACTGCTTATGCAGCAGCAGAACCAACAAGAGAGGGGGTGCGAGATAAACAGTGGCCATCGCCATCACTGCGCCCCAAGCCACACCGTCCTCATTTTCCATCGCGATGGCGATGGTGACCGGCGCGGTACGGGCGTTGTTTGACGTGAAGACTAGAGGGAAGAGATAATCGTTCCAGGCTCCAATCGCGACCACGAGAGATATCGCGGCGATGGCAGGGGTGACGAGCGGCAGAGTGATGCGAATGAAGGCTCCAACTCTGCTGCAGCCATCGATCATCGCGGCCTCTTCAAGATCGACCGGTATGTCGTCGATGAAGGTCTTGAGAAGCAGGGTGGCCATGCTGAGCGCAAACGCAATCCCACCGAGTATGAGCGGCGTCAGGGTATCCAGCCATCCAAGCTGATTGAAGACAGGAAACAGCGGCACGATGATGATGACCGGCGGAAACATGCGGACGAGCACCATCAGGAAGGCAGGCAGTCTTAACCAACCTTGACGCAGCCGGGAAAAGACAAAGGCGGCCGCTATCGCCAAAACGACAGTCACCACGGTGATGACTGCTGTGGTGATGAAGCTATTGAGCAAATGCGGCCAGAACTTCGGGAAAAGTACGGAAATGTTCTCGTAATTGGTGACGGTTGGGTTGGCGACGAGTGTCGGCGGGTACGACCAGATCAATCCGCTCGGCTTGAATGAGCTACTGATCATAAAAATGATCGGAAACACGGCCCAGATGACGGCCATGCATAGCACTGCAAACAAGACGACGCGGCCAGCGGGATTAGCGTTCATGAGGAGGCCCTCTTGGTCGGAAACATGTCTTTGTAGGCGCGCCAGATGATAAAGGCGGCCAGCAGCATCGTGAGGCCAAGCATCACCCACCCTACGGCCGCCCCAAGTCCGAACCTGAAATTGCCGAAGGCGGTCCGATACAGAAAATGAGACAGCAACGAGGTCGACGTTCCGGGGCCACCCCCGGTCATGGTCTGAATGACGTCGAATTCGCGCACGGCGAAGATGGTTTCAAACAATGCAAGAATTGAAATTGTCGGAAGGATGAAGGGCAACTTCACGTACCAGAACGCCTGCAGCGCCGTTGCGCCGTCAATCCGGGCTGCTTCCTTCACCTCGAGGGGGATGGCGCGTATCGACGCAAACAAGATCAGCGCGATGAAGGGGAAGCCGCGCCACACAATCACGATCACCACGGCGATCATCGATGTCAGGGGGTTGGACATCCAAGGCACGGCCGGGAATCCGAGGCTAGTAATCAGATAGTTCACCATGCCGTATGACGGATCCAGCAAGTTCTTCCAGATCACAACCCCGACAACCGGACTGACTGCAAAGGGGGCAATGAGGAGTGCCATCCAGAAGCGGCGCCCGGGCACATCGTTGTCAAGCAACAAGGCAATGCCGAGTGCAACCAGTAACTGGAGACTCACCACACCCACCACGAAGACGATATTGCGCCACAGGATCGCGTAGAATGTGGAACTGCTGAACAGAGAGGCGAAGTTATCCCACCCGACAAATTCGATCGGCAAGCCCGGAGAATAGTCCGTGAATGCTGTGCCCAGAAGGGCAAGCGCCGGGATTGCTATGATAAGCAGCAATAGCGTGATCGGGAGAACCATGATGGCTGCCGCGAGGAGATCGTCCTGCCGACGCCTATTTCTGCGGCGTGCCGCTGGTCGAATAACCGGAGCATCGCCTTCGGCCGAACCAAGTGATGTCATTGCGCCCTCTCCCTATGCGCGAACCCCGAAACAATCAGTTCCGGCGTTCGCACAATTGAGTACAGTCTTAATTATAGACGGCTTGCAGTTCCTCGGCCGCCCGGTCCAGGGTCTCTTGGGCAGCAGCGCCGTTCACAACGATTTCCTGAACTGCAATGGCAAGAGCATCACTGGCTTCACGCAACCTCGGGTTACCCGGCAGCGGAGCCTTCGAGATGGCCAGCGTGTCCGCACCGACTGCACTTGCGGGGTACTTCGCGCCTAGATCGGCCAACAGCGTGGTCTTGCAGGGCGGGTTGCGGTTGTCCATCATTTCTTCGGCCACCGAAGTCTGAGCCAGATGGCGCAACAATTCGAACGCCAGTTCCTTGTCCGACGATCCTTTCAGGATACCTGCACCCCAATAGAACGCCTGGCTACTGGCATAGTCGACGCCGTTGGTGCGCAGCGAATCCTCGAGAGGGATGTGAAACGGCAAAGTGGACCCCGCCCCCAGCGCATCAGCTCCTTCGAACCGCGAGGTGTAGTTATCATTGCTGACAACCATGGCGAGACGCCCGGAAGCGAATAGTTCATCTACGTCTACGCTGGTCCAGTTGGGCGGCATGATCCCTTCGACATACATCTTGCGCAGCAGGTCGACCGCCTTCACCATTGCGGGACTGTTGACGACGACTTTGCCGTCAGCGTTGATGATTTCACCGCCGAACATCGCGCCCACTGTGGCCAAACCGGAAGGCACCTGATCGATGGCGCCTCGGATCGCGAAGCCATACACCTGCTCACCGCTGGGCTTGGCGAAGGTGGCCTTCTTGGCGGCTTCGTATAGCTCTTCTGGCGTCCGCGGCGGGTTCGAGAAGCCAGCATCGGCCAGATACTGCTTGTTTCCCCAGCCAATCCAGACACCGCATCGTAGCGGCAGCAAGTAGCTCTTACCGTCGATGGTACCAGCAGCGACAGGAGCGGACACCCAGTCCTGCGGAAAGCCCTCAATGGGCGATGCCGCAAGGTATGTGTCGAGCGGCTCCAGGAAAGCCGCGATACGCGGGTTCGCCGACAGTTGCGAGATGAAGATGATGTCCTCATCGATGTTATTGAGTGTCCCTAGGCGCGGTAAGGCGTCCTGGATACCCGTGCCCGTCTCGATATTGAGAGACACGCTGGCACCTGTCTGCTTTTCAAACTCGGCGAGCACATCTTTGCCCCCTTCAACGCCAACGCCACGCAATGCGGCTTCGTGAACATTAACAGCAACAACCGTAAGGTGTTTTTCCTGCGCATACGCAGTACCTGCTAAAGCGGCCATCGCAATAGCCAATAGTGTGAAAGACATAGAATTTAGTTTCATTGATTCCCTCCTGATAGGCATTTCCATACATTTATCTGTACTGGTCTGTATTTATTCTATTAAACGTTCGGTGGCCGCCTGGCTCTCAATGTCCGAATTTTTGCTGTTCCGTCGAGAGATTGATCTGCTGCCATCGTGTTTCCACCCCTCACGCTAAGTGTGTTAGATCGATCTAAATTTGTCAACTGTCTCACGATGTCATAAAAACGAAACCTTACCGGGGAGGCAGATGCGCCGTTTCAGGGACCGGAGATGGCAAGGTGCGCCCTTCAAAATGAGCGATCAGGTTTTCCACGACGAGATCGCTCATCGCGTTGCGGGTGTGCACGGTTGCGCTGCCCTGATGGGGGGACAGGACGACGTTTTCCAGTTCAAACAACGGAGCCGGCACATGCGGTTCGCTGGCGAAAACGTCAAGCGCGGCTCCGCCGAGTTGACCGCTGATCAGCATCTCAACCATGGCGGGCTGGTCGACTAAAGACCCACGCGCCATGTTCACGAGCCGACCGGAAGAGCCAAGTGCCTCCAGTACTTCGCGGCTAATGATCCCTTCGGTTGAACTACCGCCAGGCGCCACGACCACTAGCCAGTCGCTGTGCGCGGCCAAGGCAACCAGGTTAGGAAAATAGCGATAGCGTTCTTCCGTTTTCCTCGTCCGCCCATAGTAACAAACCTCCATCTTAAGCGCCTCGGCGCGAACGGCAATCTCCTTTCCGATTCGGCCAAGGCCAACTATCCCAAGGACGCTTCCTGCGAGTTGCTCCTGAAGTGAGAAATTACCGTTCGGCCAGTCGCCGTTACGAACGTATCTGTCCGCTCGCGGAACCTGGCGGGCCAGAGCGAGCATTAGCGCGACGGCCATTTCTGCGACTGCGTCGTTCAACACGTCGGGGGTGTTGGTGACCCGTATATTCCGCTCCCGAGCAGCCTCAACATCGACACTGTCGTAGCCAACACCATAGTTTGCGATGATTTCCAGATTGGGCAACCACTCCATCAAATCGCCCCTCACATTACCGCCGGCAATCGCCCGAATCCGTGGACCGGTCTGCTTCAGGAAGCCCTCCACATCAGCGATTTCGAACAATTTATGAGCGGTGAACCGCTGTTCGATGGATGCGATGCACCTGTCATGCAGGGGCTGGGTAATCAGTACGTCCATGTGAATCAGAACCTTCCGTCTCATCTTTAATGTGGCTAGGGAGGCCACGTTCTAGCGTCAATCATTGACTTTTGGAACGGTCTAAATTAGGGCGCTGTAGGCGGCTCAGGTCCACAAGCGACCTTCCGCCCGTGTTTTGATAATCGCTAAAAGGGAGAAGTAAATGAACGCCGAAGGTATCAAGCTAGGTGTCGGCAGGCAGCTATTCTTCGACGATCACCTGATAGAAAGCTCATCGCTGGAAAGAACTTTCCACAGACCGACCGTTCATCCTGCGACTCCCGTACTTCGTCCGAAAACACCAATAGAGATGAACGGAGGTTATTGCCCCGTTGCTTGTACCTTCCAGGACGGCGTGTTTTTCGACGCGACCGACCAACTGTTCAAAATGACATATCAAGCCGGCTGGTTTGCTTCCACCGCACTTGCGACCAGCAAAGACGGCATCCATTGGGAACGCCCCACGTTCGACGTTGACGGAGTAACAAATCGCATCCTTCCGATAAGCTATCCCTTGCTGCGGGACGGAGCTGGATTCTGGCTGGACACGTTCGCCAAGGATCCGGCCGAACGTTACAAGATGATGGTCTACTACCGGCGCGCATCCCACCCGAGCATGGGGTACGTCAATCATACGATGGACGGCGTGAAGGAGGAATACGCCGAAATTTATACGTCACCTGATGCAATCCATTGGACCAATCGGGGACGCACCGGAGCATGCGGCGACAACAGCAATTTCTATTATAATCCGTTCGATAACCGCTGGTATTACTCTTTGCGCACCAACGGTGATCGCGGTCGCCAACGTAGCTATTTCGCGCACGCTGACTTTGTGGAGGGGCGCAACTGGACCGACGCCGATCTGAAGCTGTTGACGATCGCCGACGATGTCGACCGCGTTGACCCGACAGCGGAGATTCCCTCCGAGATATACAATTTCGATGCCGTTGCTTATGAAAGCGTAATGCTGGGCGTGTACGGCATGTTTCGTGGGCCACAAAACCCCGAGAGCCTCAGGCGGGGAGTTCCCAAGATCACCGACCTTGAGATTGGTTTCAGTCGGGACGGTCTCGACTGGATCAGGCCAGACCGGTCGACGCCATTTCTGTCGACATCGAAAGTTCCGGGAGCCTGGGACCGTGGCTATCTCCACGCCACCGGCGGCGTGTGCACCGTCGTTGGAGACGAGTTGTACTTTTACGTTTCCGGATTTTCGGGCACCTCGCCGATGCTCGGCACCCACATGTATGCTGGCGGCACTGTCGGATTGGTCACGCTGCGCCGGGATGGGTTTGCGTCTCTGGGGACCATGAGCAGCGGCGAGATGACCACCAAACCACTGGTCTTTTCGGGCAAGCACCTGTTCATAAATGTGGATGCGCAAGACGGTAGCGCACGCGTTGAGGTGCTCGGTATCGACAACAACGTTATTCCAGGGTTCGAACTCGATTCCTGTCAGGTTGTGCGTCAGGACAAAGTTACTTGCGCAGTCCATTGGACATCTGCCGATCTTTCGGCACTGACCGGCCGCCCAGTCCGGTTCCGCTTTGCCCTCGAGAAGGCAAGTCTATATGCGTTCTGGGTCAGCCGTCTTCCCACCGGGCAAAGTGATGGTTATCTCGGCGCTGGCGGGCCGGGCTATGATGGCGTTCAGGACAAGTGACAGGTTCCAAGTTGATGGTTGGGGATAGTTTCAATGAACGGAGATGACGCGGCGCCGCACTCCCCACTCACCATTGACGATGTCGCCGAGGCGGCGGGCGTTTCGCGCTCCACCGTCTCGCTTGTCCTGAGGGACAGCCCGCTTGTCGCAGAAAGAACCTCCTTAAAAGTCCGCAAGACCATCGACCTTTTGGGGTACGTGTACAATCGCAACGCAGCGCTCCGCGCTCGCCTCAGCTATCTGGTTGGGATCATCATCCCAGACCTTACCAACCCGTTCTTTTCCGAACTCACGGCTGGAATCGACACGGTGTTGAACAAGGAAGGCTGGGTGGCGCTCGTCAGCAATTCATGGGACTCTATTGAAGCACAGGATCGCATACTTCAACGTATGAGAGAACAGAAGGTCGATGCTGTGATCATCTGTCCCGCCGCTGAACCATCCTCAGTGGAGAAGTCGCTATCCATGTCTGGTCTGCGAATCCTGCAGGTTCTCCGCCGGACTGGCGGTATCAACAACTACCTCGGGGTGGATTACGCACACGGCGTTGCCGCTGCCGTCGACCACCTCTTTGAATTGGGACACACCTCCATCCTTTTTCTAGGTGGAGAGCGTCACCATTCCGCCGCGGCCGAACGGCATAGTGGCTTTGAAGCGGCGATGCGTTCGCACAACCTCACACCAGCTCACTTCCCCTGCGCATTGACACGGTCTGCCGCCGCTGACTCAGTCACCGAGCTGTTCAGCGCCGAGAGCCATCCTACAGCGTTAGTGTGCTTCAACGACGTGGTCGCGATGGGGGCGATGGCAGGACTGGAGCGCTTGGGACTGCGCGTAGGCGAGGACGTCTCGGTGGTCGGATTCGATAATGTCGTTGAAGCCGAATTTGTCCACCCCCCGCTCACAACCATTGATAGCAACGCTCGTGGCCTTGGTGCCGAGGCTGCCAACATCGTGCTTGCAAGTGTTAGATCAGGAGCGGCCCTTGAAGGCACAAATGTCACGCCCACGCGACTTGTTGTACGCAAATCTACTGGGGTGGTACCGGACCAGCGTGGTGCAAAGTAGGCGGGTAGACGAGCAGATTACGTTTGGGAACTACGGGATCCATACCAGATATTATGCGAACCCAAGAACGTCCACTTCTCGTCGGGAGCTTTCATGCGGCACAGCACACGACGCTGACCGATATGGTGCCGCATGCGGACCGGCAACTTTCGGGAGACCTCGCCGAGATAGCTACTGTTGATTAGGCGGCTGCCTCGTTGCCTCTCCAGCGCCTTGCGGCGCTGGCGGCCGAAGCGCCGCCCCGTTAGTGCACCGGCAGCACTAACGAAACCCGGCCGCTGGTCGCGTGGCTATTATCGCCCAAACCGTCATAGGCGGCGGTGAAGCCCAGGCGTGCGCCCTGAGCAAAGCCCAGCGACAGGGCACCTTCAACCCTGCCATGCAGGCCGTCGAAGCCGTTGGCGCCGATTTCGGCGATGCCGTCCAGCCGGATATGGGGGTGACTACCGGTGGCACGATCGGCGCGACTTCGGCTAAGTCACTCGACGATTGCGTCAGCGAGATCCAGGCCATCGCCGACGCGGCGCGCGCCGTGCGCAGTGACATCATCGTGCTGTGCCACGGGGGGCCGATCTCAATGCCGGACGACGCCCGCTACATGCGGTTCGTAGCAATGAAGTCTGCCGAGCAACAGGCGGCATTGTCCCTTCATCGTTCGCGTAATCTCCTGGTCAAGCAGCGTACGCAACTGGTCAACATGATCCGCGGTCTGCTGGCCGAGTTCGGCATCGACATCCCTGAAGGTTTGTTGCGGGCGCTTGAGGTGGCACGCCAGATCGCCGCCAAGGAGACGACGCTCGATGTGCCGCCGATGGCGATGCAGATTCTGGGCCTGCTGGGTGGACAGGTCCTCGATACGCACGTCAGGGTCCAGGTGATAGACCGTTCGATCCTTGCGCTGCAAAGAACTGACGAGGTGGCACGGCGTCTATCGACCATCCCCGGCGTTGGCCCGGTCGGTGCAACGGCATTGGCGGCATCGGTCGCTGATCCAAGCCAGTTCCGTTCGGGTCGTGAGTTCGCCGCTTGGCTCGGGCTCACACCCTCGCAAAACTCCAGTGGTGGTAAGGACCGGCTGGGCCGCATCACCAAGATGGGCGATCGGTATCTGAGAAAGCTTCTGGTGATTGGCGCCACCTCGCTGATCCGCCGAGCCAGGCACAAACCCGAGAGGGCAGATCCACGCCTCCTCGCGTTGCTTGCCCGCAAACCAGCCCGCGTGGCCAGTGTAGCCATGGCCAACAAAATGGCCCGAGTGGTCTGGGCGATCATGGCTCGCGGGGAGACATATCAGGCCCGCCACTCCCCGATCCTTGCAGCGTAAAGCAGTTGCAACAGAAATGAGATCTTGAAGCAAAGTCCAGTTCGAGCCGGCCGATCGGCTCCCTGAGGTTGTGAGAGCGAAGCGATGTGATGGCGAAACCGGTCAGGCCGGAAACAGGGACAACCCGCCGAATGTCGGAGGCATCATAGCCTGCAAAGCAGATTGGGACCTTGTTCGCCGACCCCATCAAGGCCAGCAGTCTCCAATGGCTGCATCAACAGGCCGGACAGAAGACTGCACCCGACCAACGCGCCAGAACGTCGAATTACCTCTTGCAATGCGGGGGCCAACCACAGAAGACGTTCTACGATTGGCAAACTTGGACGAAAGCGGAAACGTGGCTTTCGCGGGCCAACGCCCTGGCAATGGCGATGCGCTGCTGCTGGCCACCCGAGAATTCGCTGGGATAGCGATCTAGATCGCTCGCCGGCAGCTCCACCTTAGCTGCCCTGAATGACCCAGGGCTCGGACAGGACGTCGAAGATGGACAGCCGCGGATTGAGCGAGCCGAACGGATCCTGGAACACGGCCTGGACCGCCTTGCGGTAGCGGTTGAGCTCGGCGCCGCGCAGCTGCGTGATGTCGCGCCCCCGGTACTTGATCGTCCCCGAGGCGATATCTTTGAGCTTCAGGACCGAACTGGCCAGGGTCGATTTGCCAGAGCGGCTTTCGCCGACGACGCAGACGATCTCGCCCTTGTGAGATTCATGCTGACGGCGTCGACAGCCCTGACCGCGCCATAGTCGACGCAGAGCGCGGCGATATCGAGCAAGGTCTCCGAGCTCGAGCTCCTGACGGCCGGAACGCCCTTGCCCCGCGCATTCAGCAGGAGCTTGGTGTAGTCGTGCTGCGGATGGCGGAAGACCTCCGCGATCGGCCCGCGCTCAACGATACGGCCATCCTTCATCACCGATGCCTGCTGGGCGATATCGGCCGCCACGCCGAGATCGTGCGTGATCATGAGCAGTGCCCCAGGCCGAAGTAAGCGAGCCGCAGCTTGGAGGATTGTCGCTTCGACAGATGTGCGTGTGAGGACCGTGCGGCGATCCAGATGGTCACTGGGCGACGTATATCGCCATCACGGCCTTGACGTCTTCGTCGGCGTGCTCGAGCAGGACGCGAACTGCTGCGTGGGCTGTCTGGGGATCGCGGTTGCGGATCGCCTCAAAGACATCGCGGTGCTCCTGCAGGCAATGCTGGTGATGGAAATTGGAGCTCGATACCTTGAAGCTCATATGGAAATACTGCCGGAACAGGCTGGCAAGCGGCGCCATGAAGACGTTATTCGACGCGATGTAGAGCGCGGTGTGGAAGGCGATGTCGCCCTCCAGCCATTTCGCGAAATCGGTTTTGGCGCCCGACATGATCTCCAGCGCAGATTCGAGCGCGTAGAGCTGTTCGAGAGTCGCATTGCGGGCCGCCTCCGCGGCCGCCGCCGGCTCGATCGCGCTACGGAACGCGAACAGGTGGTGCAGCGCCATTTCGGCATTGCCACTCTCCTGGACCCAGGAAAAAATAGCTGGATCGAGGAAATTCCAATCGCTGGTCGGCAGCACGATGGTGCCGATACCCGAACCTGTCCGCAGGAGCCCCTTGGATGCAAGAAGCTTGACTGCTTCGCGCACCACGGTCCGGCTGACGCCGAACCGGATGCACAATTCCGGTTCAGAAGGGATGAGGCCACCGACGGGCAGCCGACCAGAGACGATTTCGGCGCCGATTTCACTCGCTACCGTCAAGTGCAGGTTCGAACGCGACCCACTGCTCGTTTTGGTCCCAAGAGACGAAATAGCCATTGCCATCTTCACTCCAGTCGCCTGTCCTAAGGGTGGCGCTATACGCCGGCCTCCAAGGCTTGGGCCAATATGGTCTGACAGACGCGCATCGTCTTGACCGTGTCTCGAAACGCCGAGGAACACGTGTCGGTGCCCGTTTTCAGTGAGTCGATGAATTCCCGGTTCTTAGCAGCAAATCCGCCAAAAACGAAGTTTTGATCGCTGCCAGCCGCTTCACGCGTGGTGAGCTTTTCGCCGGCATAGTTGTTGTCGAGGTAAATCATGCCCTCGGCTTCCACTTCCACGTCGGCATAGCCACCGCGCACATGCATCTGGGTGCGGAAAACACGGCGACCCGATGCCCAGTTGCACGCCACGTAGCAGCTCGAGCCATTGTCGAAATGCAGGGTAGCGGCAAACCAGTTGATGTCGGGCACGCCGATGCGGCGGCATTCGCTTTCGACCTTGACCACTTCGCCGCCACAGATCCAGCGCGCTGTATCGATAGCGTGAGTGCCGTCATCCATCATGCGATCGCGGGCGATCAACATCGGGGTGATGTCGCACTTGAAGAACTCGACGACGCCGTGGACGATGGGTCCCTTTTCCAAGAGGCGCGCCTTGATCTGCTGCAGCACCGGCGAGGTGCGGCGCTGGTGGCTGACTTGGGTGATCAGGCCCTTGCTTTCGGCGAGGTAAGCCAGCGCCTCGGCTTGGTGCGTCGTCAGGCCCATGGGCTTTTCGATATAGAGGTTGAAGCCGTTGGTCAGGCACCAGTGCCAGATCGGGTACATGATCTCGGGCTGGCCGATTACATAGACCCCATCGGGTTTCAACTGTTGCAGGATGTCCTGATAGTCGGTGTCGAGCCCGAGGAGGAAACGGGCGGACTCTGGGATATCGAACTTGTCGCAGGTCTCGTTCAGCCGGTCGGCCCGGGTTTCGAGCACGCCGACGATCTCGACGTCATCGAAAGACGCCAGCGAGGGGTAATGGACGCTGTTGGCCATCTTGCCCGCGCCAATGATGGCGATACGGACTTTTTTATCCTTGATCATATCCGGTTTCCTCAGCTCAATTGCGCCAGGTGGCGTCGGCCAGGCCGCGCAGATAGGTTACGTCTTCGGCCAGGAACGGCAGCACGTCGTCGCCCATGCGCTGCGGCTGGCCCCTGGGGTCCGAATATTCGCCCGGCAGGACGAACCAGCCCTTGAAGCCGCGGCGCTTGAGCTCTGCCACCAGTTCGGACCACGAATAGGCGCCGTGCCTGCCGGTCGTCCAATGGGTGCGGTAAACGGCTTCGGCCTCTTCGGGACCGTTGACGCGTTCGCGATAGGCGTTCTTGAAGTTGACTAGGTTCGGCATGCGGTCCCACAGCAGGTCGACCGACAGGTCGATAGGCTCGCCGGCGACGCCGCAATGGGCCATGTCCAGAATGGCGCAGACATGGCGGGGGTCGTAGCGCTCCATGACATGGAACAGGCCGATGGCGCTACCGATGGCATTGCCGGAATGGTTTTGAACCCCGACGCGCACCTTGGTACGGTCCAGCAGCGGAATGATCTGGTCCCAGCGCGCGCGGTTCTGGGCAATAGTCTCGGCGTAGCTGGCCTTCTTGAGGTCGATCGACACCATGCTGCGCACCAGTTCGATGCCGTTGTCGCCACATGCCGAAATGATCGCATCATCAAGGGGCGCGGCGACGCTGGCGATCGAAAGGCCGCGGGATGCCAGTACCTTCACCGCGTTCGGCAGAGTGGTGCCGACGGTGTCAGGGGTAACCTGATAGCCGGGGCGGATGGGCAATTCGATCCCCTGCACGCCCAAAGCGGCCATGCGGTCGGCGACCGCTTCGATTGAATCCGACCATGGCTTGGTAAATACAGCCAGTTTGATGTCCGACACGATGTTCTCCAGTTGTCATTGGCGGCGCACCGCCGTTTGGTGATGCCGCATGCTGCGGCATGGATTGGGTTTGAAAGGCGTGCCGGCGCGCTAGACCATGCGCATCGACATGCCGCCATCGAGCACCACCGTCTCGCCGGTGATGAAGTCGTTCTCGGCCAGTTGCACGATCATCGCCGCCACGTCGGCGGGCTGGCCTTCGCGGCCAAGCGGAATGCGATTGGCCAGGTTGTTGCGGCGCGCTTCTTCGGTCATGGAGTCCTGGAAGGGCGTGCGTATGATGCCCGGGGCGACGCAGTTGACGCGGATGTTTTCTGCCGCATGATCGCGCGCCAGGGCCCGAGCCATCTGGATGAGGGAGGCTTTGACCACCTGATAGGCCACCGTGCCCGGGCAGCCACGCAGGGCCGCGGCCGAGGACAGCAGTGCCACCGATCCGCCCTGCACCCTGAGCAGAGGGTGGGCTGCACGGAACAGATGGAACGTGGAATGAACATGGACGGCGAAGGCATCCATCCAGGCATCGGGCGCTATCTGCAGCGCCGTGCCGGGAGCCGGCCCGCCCGCCGAATGCACGACGATATCGAGCCGGCCGAATTCCTTACCGGTGGCTTCGACAAGGGTTGCTGCGGTTTCGGGCAGGCTGGTATCGCCGGCCACGAAGATGCAACGGGCGCCCGCCTTTGTGCCGCGTTCGTTCAATTCGTCCAGGACGGCCGGCCGGGCCTTGCGGGCATTGAGGGTCACGTTAACCCCCTTGTCCACCAAGGCCTGGGCGGTGGCGAGACCAATGCCGGACGTCCCGCCCGTTACCAGGGCAGTCGCCCCCTTCAGATTAATCACGGTCAGTCTCCAATTGTTAGCGCCGGTGACGCCGATAGGTCTGGCATTTACTTCTCGGAAAACGCCGTCAGTCCGGACACGATGTAGCGCTGGGCGAAGAAGTAGCCGATGACGACGGGCGTCACGGTGATGAGCGTTGCGGCGAGCAGCGACGTATAGGCGGTGGGCTGGTCGGGGCCGAAGAAGGTGTAGAGCCCGACGCTGGCCACGGCGACGTCCCGATTGGGGGCGATGACCAGCGGCACGAGGAATTCTGACCAGGCCGAAACGAAGACCAGGAAGCCCGCTACAGACAGCCCGGGCAGGCTGAGCGGCATGATGATGCTCCAGAACGTCCGCCACTTGGAGCAACCGTCGATTGCTGCCGCCTCATCCAATGAGCGCGGGACGGTGTCGAAGAAGCCTTTCAGCACCCAGATGGTGATCGGAATGTGCGTGGCGGTGTAGATCAGCACGAGGCCCGTCAGCGTGTTGAGCAGGCCAAGCTGGTTCATGATCATGTAGTAGGGCACGATATTGACAGTGCTGGGGATGAGCTGCAGCCCCAGCAGGCCGATCAGCAGCACTTCCTTATAGGCAAAGTCCCAGCGCGAGAGCGCATAGCCCGCCAATCCGCCAAAGAAGAGCGTCAGTGTCACCGTGAAGAAGGAGACGATGATCGAATTCCAGATGTAGCCCCCGAACTGCAGCCGCGTGAACACGTCGGTGAAGTTCTGGATGGTGGGCGAACGCGGCCAGATGGTCGGCGGAAAGGTGAATAGCTCATTGGGGTTCTTGAAACCGCCAAACAGCGCCCAGCTCAACGGCAGCAGGATTGCGGCCGCTAGCACCGGATAGAAGATGTAGGCCATCGGGCTCGGATCGAGCGGGCCACGTTTGCGGCGCGAACCGCGGACAGGCAGGTCAGTCATTGCTGGCTCCTCGACGCGGGCGAAGGATGGACAGGTAAAGGACGATCAGGATCAGATTGACGATCAGCATGATCGTTCCGATGGTGGCGCCGTAGCCGATGTCGAGCTGGAAGAACGACTGCTTGTAGAGCGAGATGGCGATCAGCTCGGTCGCATTGCCCGGTCCTCCCCCGGTCAGGGCAAGAGGAATGTCCAGGCTGTTGAGCGCACCGCCCGTGCCCATGATCAGGCAGATCAACACGATCGGGCGCAGCAGCGGGAGGGTCAGGTAACGGAACCGCTGCCAGCGCGTGGCACCATCGATGGCCGCGGCCTCGAAGACGTCTTTCGGCAGGGTTTGCAAGCCACCCAGGAGGACGATCACAGAGAACGGGACGCCGCGCCAGGCACATACGCCGATGAGAATGGTCATCGCCAGGGCCGGATCGGAGAACCAGGACTGCTGCCCGATTCCCACTAGCGACAGTAGGTAATTGGCGATGCCGAGACGGCTGCCGCCGAAGATCTGAGCGAACACCAGGCCCACCACCACCGAAGGGATCACCCAGGGCAGAATGGTGATCGAGCGCATGAACTGGTGCCCTATCAGGCGCTGGTTGAGCAGGATGGCGACCGCGAGACCGATGCATACTTGCAGCACAACGGTGGTGGCGGTGAAGAGCAGCGTGTTACGGGCAACCAGCCCTAGATCGGCCCACTGGAAGAAGCGGACGTAGTTCTGGAAACCCACGAAGTTATGGCCCACGTACCCCAGGTTCAGGTTGGTGAAGCTGATGTAGATGCCATAGAGCGCCGGGAACAGCGTCAGTGCCAAGACGATGGCAACCCCGGGAAACAGGAAGAAGAAGTATCCGTTGATCCTGAACCGCGACTTGCGGGCGACGCGTTTGATGCTGGCCGGTTGGAGAGTGGTCTGCAATTGCGTTGTCATTCCAATGATCCCTTGCGGCGGGGACAAAATCCCCGCCGTCGTGAGTGGATGATTAGCGTGTCTGCTGGCGCTCGTACTCGGGCATGACGGCGTCGCGTGCCGCCTCAACCGCTTGGGCCGGGGTGATCTGCCCGCTCAGCACATTGGCCAATTGCGAGGAAATTGCCGACGAAATGGTGCTGTAGATCGGCACGGCGGGACGGATCTGCATCTGGCCGTCATACATCTTCTTGTAGTCGACCATGATCGGATTGGTGGAGAAGAACGTATTGGTCTCCCAAATCGAGTTACGCACCGGCAACTGGCCGAGCGCTTCGTTGATAGCACCCATATTGGTAGGCGAGGTCATGAACTCGATGAACTTCCATGCGGCATCGGCGCGTTCCGGCTCCTTGGCGGTCAGCGCATAAGTATAGCCGCCCAGGATGGTGACGGGCTGCTTACCGTTGGGCATTGGGTAGGACGCCACCGCCATATCGTTTGCCAGATCCGGCAATTCGCTCCACATCTGCTTGACGCCCGAGGAGCTGCCCCCAATCGCAAAGGCTTCGCCGCCGTAGAAGAACGGCCGAAGCGCAGTCTCGTCCATAGTGGAAACGTCAGGCTTCATGGCGCCGGCGACGATCATGTCGCGGTACATCTGGTAAACGTGCTCGAGCGCAGTGGCATTGTCGCCCTCGAAGAACACCGGCTTACCGGTATCGTCGACCAGCTTGCCGCCGAGACCCCAGAACACGCTCAGCATGTGCATGGTGGAGGGTTCTTCATTGGCCTTGGCGGGGATCAGTTCGGCAGTGATGCCCTGGCTCTTGAGCTTTTCGGCCAAGGTCATGAACTCGTCGAACGTCTTGGGGAATTCGCTGAGACCTGCCGCCTTCAAAACGCTTGGCCGGTACATCAACCCGCGCATGCCGGTCTGGAACATGATAGCATATGGAACGCCGTCGAAGGTTTCTGCGCCGAGCACCGCCGGGTGGAAATCGGCGCGGTCGACCTCAGGCCAGCGCTTGTCGAGCGGCTGCAGGATGTCGGACTGCACCAGGCGGGCGATCCACTGGCCATCCACGACGGCTACGTCCGGCAACAGGTTCGAGGTGGCCGCCTGCAACAGCTTTTGCAGTCCCGTCGGGCCTGAATCGAGCACTTCGTATTTGATCGTGATGTCAGGATTGGCTGCCTGGAAGTCTTGGACCAGCTTTGCATGAATTTCAGCGCCGGGGACAAAACCCGACGACGGCGAATAGCTTGCGGGAGCCAAAACCGTCAGCTCGATGGCAAAAACGGGCAGCACGCTAGAAACCAGCAGAGCGGCAGCCAAGGCTATCTTGGATATCATGAACTTCCTCCTGTTCGCGGTGCAGCAAGGCTTGCGGGCTGGCTTTTGCCATTCTCTCGGATCGCTGCTGAGGCCAATTGAGACACCCGGCTCCTCCTCCTGTCAACAACATAATATGTTTGACTTAAAAAAAGATACGTATGATGTTGTGTGAAAAATCGGGAGGATGAGATGAAGAAGGATGGCTGCGCGCACTGCGCTGGCGTGGGCGAGGACCGGCTGTGGTCGGGAAACGGCCAGCGGATCGTGCTGGTGCACGATACCGGATTTGAGGGCTGGTGCCGGGTGATCTGGGACGACCACATCTCCGAACTGACGGACCTGCCCAAGCCGGGACGCCAGCACGTTCTGGATGCGATGGTGGCGCTCGAGGAAGCGCTGCGGATCGAACTGAAACCCTGGAAGATCAACATCGCGGCGCTGGGAACGGGTGCGCCGCACTTGCACTTCCACGTCATTCCCCGCTTCGAGGATGACCCCACCTTCCCCGATCCGGTCTGGCTTGCGAAGGTCCGCCAGAGCAGCCGGCAATTGCCTGAGGGCTTTGCGGCTCGGATGACAGCGCACCTCGAACAGGCGCTGGGCGCAACGACGGCATAACCGCCTCGACAAGCACTATTGGAGAACAATCAATGGCCAATGTATCCATCAGCGAAGCCCGCAAGTTCTACGGGTCCGTCGAGGCACTCAAGGGCATCTCGGTCGAAATCGAGGACGGCGAATTCGTCATCCTGGTCGGCCCCTCCGGCTGCGGCAAGTCTACCCTGCTGCGCATGATCGCGGGGCTGGAAACCATATCCGACGGCGACATCCGGATCGGCGATACTGTAGTCAACGACCTCCTGCCCAAGGACCGGGACATCGCCATGGTGTTCCAGAACTACGCTCTTTACCCGCACATGACGGTGGCGGAGAACATGGGCTTCGCCCTCAAGCTGCAGGGCGTGTCGCGCGAGGACATCAAGTCCAAGGTGGATCGCGCCGCCCAGATTTTGGGGCTGGAAGCACTGCTGGACCGGCAGCCGCGCCAGCTCTCGGGAGGCCAGCGCCAGCGCGTCGCTATGGGGCGCGCCATCGTCCGCAATCCGCGGGTATTCCTCTTCGATGAGCCGCTCAGCAATCTCGACGCCAAGCTGCGTGTGCAGATGCGTTCCGAAATCAAGGAATTGCATCAGCGCCTGCGGACGACGACAATCTATGTGACCCACGACCAGATCGAAGCCATGACCATGGCGGACAAAATCGTGGTGATGCGCGACGGTGTGGTTGAACAAGTCGGCACGCCGCTCGATCTCTATGACCGTCCGACCAACATCTTCGTGGCGGGCTTCATCGGTTCGCCGGCGATGAACTTCATCTCTGGCTCGATGGGTAAGGACGGCTTCGTCACCCGTGATGGCTTGGTCTTGCCGACTCCGGCAGGCGCCTCGCCGCGCGCCGTGACCTATGGCATACGCCCCGAGAGCCTGAGCCTGGCCGAGCATAATGGCATACCTGCCGAACTGGTAGTGTTGGAGCCGACCGGCGCCGAGACCCAGTTCGTCGCCAAGCTTGGTTCACACGTAATTACCGGCGTGGTGCGAGAGAGATTATCCATGCCCGCCGGATCGCCCTTGCTCTTGCGGCCCAACTTGGACGCCGTGCACCTTTTCGACGAAAAGGGCGACCGCCTCTGATTTGATGGGCTTGTGAGACATAGTATGCGACTTGCGAATTCGGAAGCGTTCGGGAGTTGCTGAATTTAACAGTTCAGCCAACCTTCGGCCCGAAGCCGGCGCTCCATTCCATATTATGCGAATTCTCGTGAGCTACGCCCCTTTCAACTGGCCGCCTAGACCAGTTGAAAGGTTGGTCAGAAATTCCCTTTGACCCGGTGAGGCGACGCAGGAGCAATGCCGGTCTGCCGACAGGCATCGACTGCTGTCATTCGAAGCGACCCACGGAGAAATGCGCCGCCTTCGCCCATCCGCTCCGACTTGCATCGTCAGACGAATTTCAACCTGAGCGGCGGATTCAGCCGCCTAAAACCTCGGCCTTCTCGGATAGCGGCAGCCGACGAAACTGCGTAGCCCCAAGGCTCTGAGGATTTGAGGGGTCAATCCTTAAAGCTCACCCGTCCATTACTCGGTCAATGCACTCCATTTATGGGGCACTGATACGCTCGACGTATCACCGTTGGCACGCACCTTCACCGAGCGAGGAATGCTAGACCGCAGCGCGTAGGACGTAACGCGTCCCTCCGCCCACTCCATGTCCAGTTCGAGCCCGCCGCGCAGCCGCATTCCGCGCACATGGCCAGTCTCAAGCGCCTTCGGCAGGGCCGGCAGCAGCCGAACCTCACCGTCGCGGCTGTGGGCGATCATCTCACAGATGCCCGCCGCGCCGCCGAAATTGCCATCGATCTGGAACGGGGGATGGGCGTCGAACAGATTGGTGTAGGTGCGGTCCGGCGAGAGCTGGCGTTTCAGCACCTTCCAGGAACGCTCCCCATCCCCCAACCGGGCCCAGAGGCAGATGCGCCAGCCAATACCCCAACCAGTCGCCTCGTCGCCTCGGATGTCGAGTGAACGGCGGGCAGCGTCGGCCAGCTCCGGCGTCTCGAACGAGTCGATAGCCAGGCCCGGATAGCTCGCATAGAGATGGGAGACGTGACGGTGGTCCATTTCCCTTGCGTCCATGTCCCAGTCTTCCAGCCACTCCTGCAACTGGCCAGCCTTGCCGATCTGGTCCGGCATCAACCGGGCACGAGCGGCGCGGACACGCTCAAGGAACGCGGCGTCGGTTTCGACACCGGCCGCTAGGATCGCATCGAACAAATCGCGGCCCAACTGGTTGTCCATGGCGCAACCGACCGAGAGGCTCGCGCCGCCTATATGCACGTTCTCGGGAGAATTGGTCGGTACGGTCACCAGCCACTCGGTGCCCGGCAGCTCGATCAGGAAGTCGAGCAGGAATTCGGCCGCGCCGCGCATAAGCGGATAGACACGCCCGACCAATGCCTCGGGCTGCCCTGCATACACGCAATGATCCCAGAGCTGGCAGCAGAGCCACACCCCGCCCATGGGCCACAGGCCCGGGTCGGCCTGGTCCACCGGGGCCGCGGCACGCCACAGGTCGGTGTTGTGGTGCAGCACCCAACCGCCGGCACCATAGTGTTCGCGAGCGATTTCCCGTCCCGTTTCGGCAACGTCCTCGACCAGCGCGATCAACGGCTCGAAGCATTCTACCAGATTGGTCGGGTCAGGAAGCCAGTAGTTCATTTCGGCGTTGATATTGACGGTATATTTGCTGTTCCAGGCCGGCCTGAAGTCTCCATTCCAGACGCCCTGCAGATTGGCAGGCTGCGTACCCGGGCGGGACGAGCTGATCATCAGGTAGCGGCCGAACTGCACATAAAGCGCCGCAAGCGAAGGATCGGCTTCCTTGGTCGGCTCGGCGACGCGCATACTGGTGGGCGTATCTTCGCGTCCGGCACCAAAGCCGATGTCAAAGCGATCGTAGAGCGCCTTGTAGTCGGCGATATGGTCGGCGCGGATCGCGTCCCAGCCGCGCGCCACCGCGGCGTCGATGCGCTTGCTCGTGGCCGCCACCGGGTCACCCGAAACATCGTTATAGCGCACGAAGCTGGTGCCCACATCGACCCATACGGTAAAGCTGCGCACCTTGGTGAGGCGCAGGCCGCCATCGTACTGGCTCATCTGCCCGCCTTCGGGCACGACGCGCAGCCGCACCATCCAGTCGAGACCCGCCGGTACGCCGTATTCGGCGCGATTGCGGCCACGGCAGACGATCTCGCCGACAGCAGGATCGATTTCGGGAACGAAGGGCTGTTCGATATCGTAGCTGATATCGCTGTCGAAGTTCTCGCCGCCTTCCGTCCACATGCGAATGCCGATCACATTATCGACGGCGGAAGCGATCACTTCGCGACGGTAGTGCACGCCGTGATGATGATAATCCACACCGGCGATCGCCGAGCCCAGGTCGAGATCGCGATGATATGTGCCGGGATCGGGCCGATGGCGCGTTTCGATGAAGATCCAGCCTGCCGACTGATAGGTCATCTGAGTGCGCGGACGGCCCATCATCTTGGCATCGGCGAGGCGCTCGGCCTCGGCATAGCGGCCATCGAGCAGCAGTTGGCGCAACGCGCCGAGGTGCTGATGGGCACCTTTGTTGACGGCGCTATGGGGCGAGCCGGTCCACAAGGTATCCTCGTTGAGCTGGATGCGTTCCTTGCGGCTGTTGCCGAAGACCATCGCGCCCAGTCGGCCATTGCCGACGGGCAGTGCATTGGTCCACTCCACCCAGGATTCCTTGGAGTACCAGAGACGTTCAGACATGGTATTGAGCTCTTGTGTAGGGATCAGGCGCGAATGCGGCGTCCATTGGTGTCGAAAATCATCAGGTCGGACAGGGCGATGGAAACCTTGACGGTTTCGCCCGCACGAACGTCGTCGCGCTCGCGCGCCTCGACGACCACAGTGCTGCCGGTTCCCAGGCGCCCGTAGATGTAGCGCGTGCCGCCCAGGTACTCGACCATGTCCACCTGGACCGAGAGCGGCACTTCGCCGACACCGTGATCACGTACATGTTCCGGGCGCACCCCGACGGTAACCGGACCAGCGCCAATGGGGATGGTCGCGGGAATGACGGTGCCATCTTCAAGGCGAAGGACGCCATTGTTGGCCGTCGCGGGGAAAAAGTTCATGCGCGGACTGCCGATGAAGCCGGCAACGAAGACGTTTTCAGGATCTGTATAGAGCTGCTTGGGCGTACCCTGCTGTTCGATTTTGCCCTCGCGCATCACCACGATCTTGTCGGCCAGGGTCATGGCCTCGGTTTGGTCGTGGGTGACATAGATCATGGTCGCCTTGATCTGCCGATGCAGGCGCGCCAATTCAACACGCATGGAGACGCGCAGTTCGGCGTCCAGATTGGATAATGGCTCATCAAACAGAAAGACCTGTGGATCGCGCACAATGGCGCGGCCAATGGCTACGCGCTGGCGCTGCCCGCCTGACAGGTTGGCGGGTTTACGCTCGAGCAGATGACCGATCTGCAGGATTTCGGCCGCCTCGTTGACCCGGCGCTCGATCTCCGGTTTGGCATAGCCCGCCATCTTCAGCGAGAAGCCGATGTTCCGCGCCACCGACATATGGGGGTAGAGCGCATAGTTCTGAAACACCATGGCCACGCCGCGCTCGACCGGCTCGAGACGGTTGGCGAGCTTGCCGTCGATCAGCAGCTCGCCCCCGGTGATATCTTCTAGGCCCGCCACCATCCGCAGCAGGGTGGACTTGCCGCAGCCGGATGGGCCGACCAGCACGGTAAAGGAGCCATCCTCGATTTCGAGCTGGAGATCGCGGATGATGTCCACATCGCCATAGCGTTTGGAAACCGCCTTCAGTTCAACGCGGGACATACAACACCTCTGAAAAAGACTGCATGCAGGTTCACTCCTTGCCGCCGCTGGAAACGCGGTTGCCGGCAGCGAACTGCTTTTGAAACAGCAGGAAAATGATCAGCGGCACGACTGCGGTGACGATAGCCGCCACCGCCTGCTGATCAAGATTGGGATCGTAAGTGCCCGAAATACGGGCGAGCAGCACGGTGAGCGTGACTTCGTTGCGCAAGAACAGCATGGGTAGCAGCAACGAATTCCAGCACCACAGGAACTGCAGGATACCGCAGGCAAAGATCGGCGAAATCAGGTTTGGCAGCACCACATGGGTGAAGGTGGTAACCGGCCCGCAGCCATCCACCTTCGCAGCCTCGATGAGTTCCTTGGGAAAATCCTCAAGGAACGACTTCACGAGGAAGATCGCCCAAGCGTAGCTCAGCCCGACATATGGGATAATGACGGCCGCGATATTGTCCAGCAGCCCTGCCTCGCGCCACAACTGAAACAGCGGGATGATGACCACCTGCTGGGGCAGCACGAACGCATTGATGATGATAATCAGGGTCGTGCGGCGCAGGGGAAATTTGAGGTAGTGGAAAACGTAGGCCGCGGCCGGCGCCGTGATCATGGTCAAGGCGGTTGCGAGAAACGTCACCTTGGCGGAGACCCACAAGCTGTTGGCAAGAGGATAGTTCTGCCAGACCTGTTGCCAGGCATTGAGGGTCAGCTCATTTTCGTTGAACCGCCACCAGCCGCGCGCGATCGCCTGCGGAGTTTGGAAGGAGGTGGCCACGATACCGACAATCGGCAGCAGCCACAGGCAGCCGATAATCCCGACGACCACGATGATCCATTTTGGCGCGCGTTGCGGCATCAGCGTGCCCCCTTGGTGCGTTGGGCGATAGCCGGCGTAGCAACGACCAGAACGCCGATCAGCAGCACGATCGTGGCGGCCGCTCCGTAGCCCAAATTGAATTGGGTCATGGATTCGCGGTACATGAAAAAGCCGACCGTTTCCGTGGAGCGGACAGGTCCACCCGCTGTCAGCACAAATATGATGTCGAAAGCTCGTAACGCCGCCAGCAGGTTGATGAAGATGGCGACGCGTGCGCCGGGCAGCGACAGCGGCATCATGATATGCCAGATCACCGATAATGGCTTGGCGCCATCCATATAGGCAGCTTCCAGCACCGAACGAGGAATGGCCTGCACGGCCGCAAAACTGAGCAGCAGCGGCAATCCCACCGAACTCCACGACGCGGCGATGACGAGCGCGACAAGCGCGGTATTTGGTGCGCCGAGCCAGGGTTGCGCCCAGCCGCCCAGCCCGACCGCGCCGAGGATGCCGTTGAGCAGACCGGCATCACCAGGCCGGAAAATGCCGATCCAGATATAGCCCGCCACCGCTTCGGAAATGCCGAAAGTGGCAAAAATCATCAGGCGGAAGATGGCCGTCTCGCGGGGCGCAAAAGCGCACATCATGGCGAGGAACCAGCCGATCGAGACTGAGACCGCCGTCACGGCTGCGGTAAACACCAAGGTCGTCCAGATCGTGCCCAAAAATACCGGGTCAGTGAACAATCGCTGATAGTTGCCAAGCCCGATAAAACTGGGGCGGCCCAGGCCGCGAATATCCCAAAAGCTGATCCGAATGGTCTCGAACAGCGGATAGATCACCGAGAGGCCGAACAGCACGATAACCGGCGCCAGCAGCACCATGGCAGCGCCGGCCTGCGGCATACGAAACATGCCGCGGCGACCGGCGAGCGCCGATACGGAGTGCGCATCGCGCACTCCGCCGGCCTGGTTGTCCATGCCGAAAGGCTTCGTCATCAGTAGGACTGGCTCGCTACGGCTTCGATGCTCTGGAGCGTGGGCAATATCTGCTCCTTTGACGGGTTTGCGATGAACTTCTGCAGCGCCAAGCGATACTCATCCACCAACTGGCCCGGCAGTAGGTCGCCCAGCACAAAGTTTACCTTGCCCTGGTTGACGTAGGCCACAGAGGAGGCCGCCAGGGGGTCGTAGACCGAGGTATCGACGGAGGAGGTCGGTACCGTGAAGCCCAGCTTGGCAATGGTGGCAGCACCTTCGCCATTGATCACATAGTCCAGGAACGCGTCGGCGCCTTCCGGGTTCTTGCCGTTGCTGGTGGCCAGGATTTCCTTAGAGTCGACCAGGGAATCGTCGTCATGACCAAGGCCGAGCGCGGGGAACTTGCCCAATGCGTAATCCTTGCCGGGGGTCAGCTTGTACTGACCGATGGCCCGAGCGTTGATCCACATGCCGATCAGCAGGTAGTTGGCGCTGCGGTCGACAAACAGGCGGTCGGCAGCGTCATCCCAATGGGACGCGTAGATCAACTGCTGGTCGCCGCAGCAGCCCTTGTTGAGCATGTCGGAATAATATTGCAGGGCCTGAACGACCCGCTCGTCGGTCCAGGCAATCTTGTGCTGGGCGAGGGACTTGACCAGATCCGGGCCACCGACGCGCAGCAGCAGGGATTCGAACCATTCGCCATGCGCATAGATCTTGCCAGGCAAAGCGAGGGGCTCGGCAAAGCCGGCATCACGCAGTGGCTGGAAAGTGGCGGTGAAGCTATCCCAGGTGGACGGGAAGCTATCGAGACCGATCTTCTTGAGGTCCTGGGGTTCATGCCAGATGCCGCTGCGATAGCCGAAGATATAGGGCACGCCATAGACGCCGCCATCGGTGGTGCTGAGGTCGCGCCAGCTCGGGGACAAAAGATTGTCCCACTTCTTGTCTGCCCAGACGCTCGAAATATCGCGGAGCAGGCCGGCATCGGCAAGTTCCTTGCGGAACGCTGGCCAGGCACTGATGATCAGGTCGACCTGCTGGCCGCCCATCAGGGCAGTCCGAATGCCGCCGCGCTGGTCGCCCGACGTCGTAACCGGAATCTGCTTGATCGTATATTCAGGATGAGCTGCCTCGAAACCGGCGGCCAGTTGATTGATGACTTCGGCGTCAGCGCCACCAAGCCAGTTCAGCAGGTCGATTTCCTTGGTCTCCTGGGCCCAGACGGGCTGGGCGACCAAAAGGGTTGCAAGGCTCAAGGCGCCAATGGCGCGACTAAACAATTTCACGAATTCCTCCATAGCGAAGGCACCCGAAGGCGCCAATCCGCGGTACGTATATTTAGATATAAGACCATCAGCAATAGTGTTATAGTATCATCTGGAGCCGGTTTTCGGATTTTTATCCCAGGCGATGATCGCGAAGCGACGAAAGCAGGGTCGTCATAGACGTGCGCAGATGACGACGGGCGGCGGCCATGGCCATCTCTTCATCGCGCGCCAAAAGGGCAGTGATAATGGCCAGATGCTCTTTGATGGCGGCTTGGTTTCGCAAGCGTTCGTCACGCTTGTCCCACATGTAATGGTAGTGGAAAATCAGGGATATAACCTTCTGAAACTGCACCACGAAGCGATTGGTGACGACTGAATTGATCGCCATGTGAAAGGCTTCATCCAGCCTCGAGAAATCATGATAGGCGGCGTCTATACGCTCGGCCAGATCGACATGCTCCTGCCTCAGACGCTCCAGCTTTGCCCAGACTGGATGATCAAACGGTGCGTTTGCCACCTGCTGAACAGCGTTTGTTTCAAGTATGGTGCGGAATTCCGATAGTTCCACCGCAAATTCCACCGTGAACCCGAGCAGCACCCACCCCCCCTTGGGGCGACGCTCAACTAATCCAAACCGGCTCAGGCCAGCGATAAACTCCTGCAGAATGTGCGCGGAGACCCCAAAGTCGCGTGCGAGCTGCGCCATGTTGAGCGGCGTTCCAGCCGGGACGTCGAACCTCAAAATCCATTCTAGAAACGCGCCTTCGAGCTGGGCTGCGGTCCGCTCATCGCGCACCGGTAATTTGTCGACGTCCCCCGGAACACGCAAAAGGGTCTTATCGCGCCCTCGCCACACCAGAATGCCGGCCCGCTCCATTTCCTCCAGTACCGAACGGACTACGGTACGACTGACGCCCGCCTCCTGGGCCAGGATATTTTCAGACGGCAGCGCGTTTCCCGGCTGGGCATTCGCACAGCGTTGGATAATGGCATTGTAGGTACTGCGGAATCGACTATCGCTGCGCGCCATGGGCTCCAACGCTGTTTATTATTTTCAGAGTATCATTATTAAAAACCATTGACCGGGTCAACTTAGCCAAACTAATAGTACTTAATAATTAAATTCATACGCTCCGTCGCTCGCCGCAGTCAGCCCCAAGGATAAAACTTTGACAGACACTCAATTGTCCGGCACGTGCGTAGAGCCCGGCGTCTTCGAATTGCGCCCCTATCCCATGCCCCAGGATGCCGCGGAAGGTTGGGCGCTGGTCGATATCGCGGGCGTGGGTATCTGCGGTACCGATTATCATATCTTCGAGGGAAAGCACCCCTATCTGCAATATCCTCGCGTCATCGGCCATGAATTGTCCGGGCACGTGGTGTCGGGACCCGACGCTGGCCGGCTGGCAGTAATCAACCCTTATCTGGCCTGCGGCAATTGCCGCGCCTGCCGGCGCGGAAAACCAAATTGCTGCGCCAATATCGCAGTACTTGGCGTACACCGGGACGGCGGCATGTGCTCACGCATCGCCGTGCCCCAGACCAACCTGGTGTTCGTCGACACGCTCACCCCGACGCAGGCCGCCATGGTGGAATTCCTGGCCATTGGCGCCCATGCGGTTCGACGCTCGGAGACTGCCCCGGGTGACCGCGTGCTGGTGACTGGTGCGGGTCCGATCGGGCTTGGCGTGGCGCTGTTTGCCCGCCTTGCGGGTGCGGAGGTGCATTTGCTGGACCAGAGCGCGGCGCGGCTGGCCAAGGCGCGCGAGCTGCTCGGATTCGAACGCACGTACCAGCCCGGGCCTGACGTATTGGCTGGCGAGCGCGCCGATGGGTTCGATGTGGTGTTCGACGCCACCGGCAGCGGCGCCGCGATCGAGGCCGGCTTTGCGTACCTCGCGCACGGGGCCACCTATCTATTGGTCAGCGTGGTCAAGGGCGACATCACCTTCAGCGATGCCGAATTCCACAAGCGCGAGGCACGCATTGTCGGCAGCCGCAACGCCACCGCGGAAGACTTTGCCCGCGTAATCGGCGCCATCGAGCATGGCGAGATCGATACGCAAAAGCTGCTGTCCGAACAGCTCCGCTACGCCGATCTTGCCGAACGCCTGCCCCAGCTCGTCGCCGCTCGTGACGACATCATCAAGGTCGTCGCCCGGCCTTGAGAGAAATCAACCGCATCTGCGATGTCGGGAAATAGTTAGCTGGCACATGGTCACTCTCGCAGCCCCTGGCAGTCAGACCTGGCACCATTACTCTGGCAGGGCTCGACGAGAATTCGCTTCTCCACTGCCTTTGGCCGATGAGACCAACGGGAGTCTATCTTGAGCCCCCCCGCTCCCCGAACAGGCCTGATGTCGCCATCGCGAAGCCGCCCTATCTTGCTCGCGGCTCAGTGGAAAGGATCAGGATATCGCAGCGGGCGCAATCATCGTCTTATGACGGCGCGCCTCGTTGAGCGAATTTAGCGCCCGGAACCCAGGCTGAGTCTGGATTGATCACGCCCCAGGAGCGCCAGATCAGCCCGCGGGCATTGAGGGCCAACCATCTTGACCCTCTCCAATGATCTAAGGTACGCACATCATCGTACGTTGAGGTACGTACCTCATGCAACTGATGGTTAGGACGATCAAACGTCAAATCCCACTGGAAATCGCGCCACGTAGGATGGAGGAATCAAATTGAGGTCGATGAAATTTGGCAACGTTGTCGGAAGCCGTGGTTTTTTCCCGGGGCACCTGGCAGCGACCGGGCGTGATCACATGATCAGCGCCGTCGAGAAAGCAGGCCACAAATGCATCATTCTTAGCCCCGACGCTACTGAACACGGGGCCGTGCAGTCCTTCGAAGACGCGCGGAAGTGCGCCGCCCTATTTAAGAAGCATGCCGACGATATCGACGGCATCATCGTCACGCTGCCCAACTTCGGCGAGGAACGGCCAATTGCCGATACCTTGCGCCTGTCGGGATTGAAAGTTCCGGTTCTGGTTTAGGCCACCCCAGATGATCCGGCGAAAATGTCCATCCAGTGGCGTCGCGACAGCTTCTGCGGAAAGATGTCGGCCTGCAACAATCTGCGGCAATATAGCATTCGCTATTCGCTGACAAAATCGCATTGCGTCGATCCGCTTAGCGATGAGTTTCAGGAGGATCTTGCGCGGTTTTCCGCAACATGCCGCGTTGTCGGTGGCCTACGCGGGCTGCGTATTGGCGCGATTGGTGCTCGGCCACAGGCCTTCAACACCGTTCGCTATAGCGAAAAGCTTTTGGAGGCGGCGGGGATTTCGGTGATCACCCTTGATCTGTCGGAAATCCTGGGACGGGTGTCGCGGCTCGATGACGGCGCTTCAATCGTTACCGAAAAGCTGGATGCGATCAGGAACTACATCGATATCAAGGGTGCGCCCCATCCTGCCATCCTCAGGCAGGCCAAGCTCGCGGCGGTGACGGAAGACTGGATGAGAGAGGCCGACGTTTCCATCAGCGCTATCCAGTGCTGGACGTCGTTGGAAGAAAACTACGGTGTGGTGCCCCGCACGATGATGAGCATGATGAGTTCCAAGCTGCTATCAAGCGCCTGCGAGGTCGATGTCTGCGGGCTCGTCGGCATGCATATGCTGGCCTTGGCATCGGAAACGCCGAGCGCGCTGCTCGACTGGAACAACAACTACGGTGGCAATGCCAACAAGGCCGTGTGCTTCCACTGCAGCAATCTGCCCAAAGAATTCTTCAGCAGCTACAAAATGGACTTTCAGGAAATCATTGCTGGCACCGTCGGCAAGGACAACACCTATGGCACGGTCAATGGGTCGATAAAGCCCGGACATATGACCTATATCCGCGTCAGCACCGACGATGCGACTGGCCGAATTCGTGGCTACGTCGGAGAAGGCAAGTTCACCGAGGACCCGTTGGAGACTTTTGGCGGGGCCGGCGTCGTGGAAATCCCCCAGATGCAAAAGCTATTGCACTACATTTGCGAGAATGGTTTCGAGCATCACGTCGCAGCGAACTTCTCTTCGGCCAGCGAGGCGATCATCGACGCAACGCGCAATTACCTTGGCTGGGATTTCCATGTGCATGAAGGAAATGAGCGACGGGAATGAGTTGCTGTATTGCCGAACAGTGCCGTGACGGGAAATAGGTCACCCACTCAGGCGGTTTCCGCAATGGTTATCTCCGCGCCAAGGCGAGAATGATGCCGCCTGCGGCGATGATGGCTGCGCCAAAGAGCACGGCAGGCGTCGGCGCCTCGGCAAAGACGACCCAACCGACTACGGCCGCTACGATCAACGACGTGTAGGACAGTGGCGCAAGGACCGAAACCGTAGCCAGGGCATTGGCGCGGATGGTGAGATACTGCCCAAGGATAGCTAGGGGACCAAGCATCAGGATGGCAAAGTTAATTGGCCCCCACGCCCCCCAGGTGGCCAATGCTGGAACCAGCAGGATCAGGACGCCGAACAGATTGGCATGAGCAATCGTGACCAGCGGCCGATCGCTGGCAGCCAATGTCTTGATGAAGAACCCCTCCAAGGCGAAGAGAAAACTGCCTGCAAGCACCACGCCCGCAGGCAGCAGGTATTGAACACCGAACTGCGAGAAGGCGCCGCGCGAGGCAACGATCAAAACGGCGCCGGCGATGCAAACGGCGATGCCAGTCGAGCGGATTGTGTTCAGCCGATCACCCATCAGGATCATGCCGAGAACAATGAGGAACACCACGCGAAGCAGGCTGATGGCGTTGGCGTCCACCAGCGGCATATTCGCATTGCCGTAGATCAGGGCCACTCCGCCCAATGCTCCGGTTACGACACGCCAGAACTGCGCCAGACGACGCGGGCTTTGAACCGAGGCCCACGTCTCGCCACGCAGGAGGCATATCGTGCCAACGGTAAGCAGCCCGCCAAGATAACGCAGGAACATGATCTGCAAGGCCGAGGCCTCATTGCCGGTGAACCGGCCCGCCATGAAGATCAGTGCAAAGATGCTGCTTGACGCTATCGCGAAGATTGAAGCTTCGAGGTTGGTCCACTCGCGGGGAGTCGTTTCCACCAATTTCGCGCTACGCACAATTCTTCCCCCCGTCAGTCCTGCGACCATGGACGAAAAGAAACGCGAGAGTCTAAGCCTAACGCCGCTCAGTCTGCCTGACTCGTCGAGGATTGCGCAAGGCTGGATAGACTGGCAATGGGGCCGCACGGATGCGGCCCTCGAAGAGCTTCTTTCCCGATCAGTTCTCGAGCCGGACGATCACCACGTCGCGCGGCGGCACGGTGACGAGACCGGTTTCGAGATGGACGCCCGGATTGGCCCAGAAGGCCTTGCCGAAGCGGGCCGGGCCGGAGGCCAGCGTCACGCCGACCTGCTGGGTCTGGCGGGTCTGGTTGAGGAGCCAAAGCACTTGTCCATCAGGCCCCTCATGCAGGCGCGCCTGAAGGGCGTTATTGGACAGCCGGACATGGGGTGTGCGGCCGGTCCAGTCGAACGACTTCTGGAAGTATTGGCGATTGGGTTCGCCGGACTGGCGGAAATAGCCGATGCCGGGATGTGTGCCGACGAGCAGCGTGCGCCCCTTGCCATAGTTGTTCTCGATGACGGAGACCCGCCCATCGGCATAGTGACCGCGCACGGTGCCGCCATTGGCCTTATAGGCCTGCAGGAAGCCGCCGCCGGTGATGGTCAAGCCGTCATAGGAAAAGCGGATGCGGTCGGCGATATCGGGCATGAACTCGACATTGGCTTCGGTCGCGCCGAACAGCTTGTCGAGCCCGTTATTGGGCTGCACCATTCCCACCTTGCCGCGATCGCCGAAGTAACCGACGCAGCCTTCGCTGATCAGCACGCCACCGGCTTCGACCCACTTTGCCAGCCGCGCGGCATGCTCGCTAGTCAGCATGATGGGATAGGGCGCGTAGATTTCCCTGTACTGGTCGATGTCGTCCAGATGCACCCAATCGGCCTGCAAACCGCTATCGAAGAAGCCGCGATAGGCGCCCCACATCGCCGTCTCATAGGTGTCGGGGGCGTTCTTGTGGGTCAACAGGTAATCCCAGGCCTGGGCTTCGGGAATGACCAAGATGCCGATATCGCCCTTGACGGGACGGGCTTCGAACAATGCCTTCTGCTCGGGCTGGTTCGCCCACTTGCCTATGACGCTGGCCATGTCGGAGCGCGGCGTCCGCGACCCGTCCATGCCATAGGAGCCGAAAGCGCCAAACAGCGGTCCGTCGAGCAGCGGACGATAGCGTAGATTGAGGATACCGGTGGCGCCGGCAGCGAAGGAGGTCATGGTCAGGACGCGGACGTCCTCGGGCTCCATGACGCGGCCGTCTTCCTTTTCGTGGCCGAGGACCTGCGGCTGCATCCAGAGCGGGCCGCCGGGACGCTCGGCGTGCCACCACTGCTTGCCACGGGCCGCGGCACGGGTTAGATCGGGCCCAAAGAAATTCTGCCATGGCTTGAAGCCGCGCCGGCCCGGCACCCAGGTCAAGCCATAGAGCTCGACCTTGCTGGCGGCCAGCCAATCATCCATGCCGTTGGAGGCCATGTGCTGAATAGCGCCGCCGACACCGTGGGCAGCAATCAGGCAATCCTGGTCGACCTTGCGGATAGTGTCGATGCGCCACTGCATCTGGCCGTAGAAATTGTCGCGCTTGAACTCCAGCCAATCCATGTTTTCGGGATAGGCGCCCAGCTCCGGAGGCGGCTCGATATCGTCCCACTCGTCGTAGGAATAGCGATACCAGGCCTCGGCCAGCGTATCGAGCGTGCCGTATTTCTTCTGCAGCCAGCGGCGGTACTCGGCCTTGGCGTAGGAGGAGTAATCGACCTCGGAGGAGTAGTTCACCTCGTTCCAGACGTCGTAGCCCAGCAGCGACGGATGCCCCTTGTACCGGGTGGCGAGAGCGGTCAGGAAGGCCTCAGCGGCCTCCTTCACTTCGGGGCAGTTCAAAGTCAACGTGCCCGCACCACCCACATTGTAGCCAAAGCCGCCGACGGGGGCGCTGACACCCATGATTGACTTCAGCTCCTGACCGTCCATCTTGACCTGACGGGCATGGGCGAACTTGCGATAGGCCCAATCGGGAGCGGCGTGGGTGAGTTCGGCGATGATGGTCTGGATATTGTTCTTGGCGGCCAGGTCCATCTGGCGGTCATAGTCGGCCCAATCGTATTGGCCGGGACGGCGCTCGATGGCACTCCACATAAACCAGTGCCGGAAGATGTTGAGGCCGTCCTCGCTGGCGGTCTGATAGTCCTTGTCCCAATCCTCGCGGGGCGGATTGGCCTTGCGGAAATAGACGGCTCCGTAGGGGACCTGTTTGACTTTATCTGTGGGCATTGAAGTAGCTCCGTTTGGGCAATACTGCGGCGTGGCGCTTTGATGCGCAGGCCGGCTTGATGGTGATATCGGGCAAGAAACCGCTGGGCGGGCTAGTGCATAGCCGCCTCCGCTGCGGGAGAATTCCTGGAGAATTTGAGCCAAACGGCTGCCGTGCCGGCGGGTGTCACAGCTCACCTCGCGTTCGGTGCAGCATGCGCTTGTTGCGCGGGTCGGCGCGCGGCACGGCCGAGATCAGGCGCTTGGTGTAGTCCTGCTGCGGATCGGTGCAGACCTGTTCGGCCGTGCCCAATTCCACGATCCTGCCCCGGTGCATCACGGCGACCCGATCGCAGAAATAGCGGACCACGGAGATATCGTGGGAGATGAAGACGAAGCTGAGATCGAGCCGCTGCTGGATGGATAGCAGCAGATCGAGAATCTGCGAGCGAATGGAGACGTCGAGGGCGGCGGTGGCCTCATCGGCGATGATCACCCGCGGCTCCAGCGCCAGGGCTCGGGCGATACCGATGCGCTGGCGCTGGCCACCCGAAAAGGCGTGCGGGTAGCGCTCCATCGACAGGGGATCGAGACCCACCAGTTCGAGCAGGCTGGCGACGCGGTCGTCCAGTGCCTTGCCGGTGGTAGCGCCGCTCACCACCAGCGGATCGGCAATGATCTGCTTGACGGTCATGCGCGGATTGAGAGAGGCGAATGGATCCTGGAAGACCAGGCGCGCATCGCGGTGGAAGAGCCGGAGCGCCTTCTTGCCCAGCCTGGTCACATCGACAATGGTGCCTTGGGGATCGGTGTAGTCGATATCGCCCATGGTCGGCTCGATGACGCGGAGCAGAAGACGGCCCAGCGTGGTCTTCCCCGAACCGCTCTCCCCCACGATGCCGAGATTTTCGCCGCGGCGCAGGTCGAAGCTGACATCGTCCACGGCCTTGATCGCCGAGCCCGCCTTGCCGAAGCGCCCGCCGCCGCCGTAGATCTTGGAGAGGTGGCGCACAGACAAGATCGGTGCCGTGGTTGTCGGCGAGGCGGCCTGCGGGCGGACACGGACTTTTTCCAGCTTGGTTGTCGCTTCGAGCAAGCTGCGGCTATAGGGATGCTGTGCGGCGTGAAAGGTGGTGTCGACGCTACCCTGCTCGACAATCTTGCCATAACGCATGACGGCGACGTCGTCGGCAACCTCGGCCACCACACCCAGATCGTGGGTGATCAGCAGCATGGCCATGCCGCGGCTGACCTGGATGCGTTTGATCAGGTCGAGGATTTCGGCCTGCGTGGTGACGTCAAGCGCCGTCGTCGGCTCGTCGGCGATCAGGATATCCGGATCGGCCGCCAGTGCCATGGCGATCATGGCGCGCTGGCGCATGCCGCCGGAGAATTCAAACGTGTAGCGATCAATCATCTCCTCAGCGCGGTCGATCTCGACGTCGCGCAGCAACTGGATCGTGCGTTCGCGCGCGTCGGACTTGTTCATGCCGTGGTGCAGCCGGAGGACTTCCACGATCTGGCTGCCGATGGTGTGTACCGGGGAGAGCGAACTCATCGGCTCCTGGAAAATCAGGCCGATGCGCCTTCCCCTGATGCGGCGAAGCGCAATGCTCGACTCTTTGAGGGCCGCGATATCGACGGCCGGCCCGGAGCCGTTGCCCAGCCACATATGCCCACCCACGATGGTGCCGTTGCGGTCGATAATGCGCAGCAACGTGCGGGCGGTCACGCTCTTGCCAGAGCCGCTCTCGCCCACAAGGCTAAGCGTGCGCCCGCGATGCAGGGTGAAGCTGACATCGCGGACCGCATGCAGGATGTGGGTGCGCAGGCGAAAATCGACGCTCAGGTTCTCGACCTTGAGCAGGGCATCGCCCTCGGGGCTGGGCTGCGCTGCGCCCGAACTCTGCTGGGTATCGGTGAGCATGGCGGTCAGCTCTCGTAAGGATCGGCTGCGTCACGCAACCCATCGCCGAAGAAGTTATAGGCCAGCACCGTAGCCACGACCGCGCCAACGGGCCAGGCCAGCAGCCACGGCGCCGTGGCGATGACGCGCACGTTCTGGGCGTCCTGCAGCAGCACGCCCCAGGACACTACGGGCGGCTTGAGGCCGATCCCCAAAAAGCTCAGGGCGGTTTCGGCGACAATCATCGTGGGGAGAGCCAAGGTCATCACAGCCAGGATATGGCTGGTCAGGGAAGGCAAGATGTGGCGGAAGATGAGCCGACGCTCGCCGGAGCCATCCAACCGTGCGGCGGTCACGAAGTCTTCGGTGCGCAGGGCATAAAAGCGCCCCCGGACCTCACGCGCCAGGCCGGTCCAACCCAGCAGCGCAATAATCAGCGTGATCATGAAATAGACCTGGATCGGCGACCAGGACACCGGCACGGCGGCGGCAAGTCCCAGCCAAAGCGGAATGGTGGGCATGGAGGAGATAATCTCGATCAGCCGCTGGATGGAGGCATCCGTCCAGCCACCGTAAAAGCCCGCAATGCTTCCCAGCACGATCCCCAGGAAAAGGCTGATGCCGACGCCAACCAAGCCGATCGACATGGAAATGCGCGTGCCATAGATCAACCGGGTCAGCAGATCGCGCCCGAGCTTGTCGCTTCCCATCAGGTACATGGTGTCCTGCGGATTGAGCGGACCGATCAGGTGGCGTGTCATCGGAATGAGCCCCCAGAGGCGGTAGGCGGGCCCTTCCACGAAGAAGCCGACGGGAACTATCTGGGACTCGTCCACGACATAGGTCCGGCGCAGCGAGGCCTGGTCCACCTGCATGGAATAGCCCGGAACATGCAGCTGGAACCGGCTCGAGCCGTCTGGCTGGGTGACCATGAATTGCAGCGGCTGGGGTGGCGCATAGGTATATTGCGGCTTGGATGCATCCGGCAGGCCCGGCGCCAGGAATTCCGCCAGGATCGCCACGAGGTAGAACAGGGCCACGATGCCGCCTGCAAACAGGGCAATGCGATTGCGCGACAACTTGTACCAGAACAGCAGCCAGGGACCCGCAACCGCAGACTTCGCCGACGGATCGCTATTGCCCAGCGGCGTCAGGGCCGGTCCGGTCTCAAGCTGGGTTTCGGTTTTCATCTCGATACTCATGTGAACCGAATCCGGGGATCGATGATCATCAGCAGCACATCGGAAACCAACATGCCGATAAGGGTGAGGACGCCCAGCAGAAGGATGATGCTCCCCGCCAGGTACATGTCCTGCACGGTCAACGCGCGTAGCAGCAATGGCCCCATCAGCGGCAGGTTGAGAACGATTGCCGTGATGGTGACGCCCGAAACAAGTTCGGGCAGCACCCAGCCGATGGACGACACGAAGGGATTGAGCGCCAGCCGAACAGGGTATTTGAGGATAACCTGGTATTCGGGAAGGCCCTTGGCCCGCGCCGTGACGACATAGGGCTTGCTCAGTTCGTCGGTCAGATTGGCCCGCAGGATGCGGATCAGCCCGGCAGTGCCGCCGGCCCCGATAATGATGACCGGGATCCAGATATGCTGCAGCAGGTCGACGAGCTTGTTCCAGCTCCAGGGCGCTTCGATGAAGGGGGATGAAAACAGCCCGCCAACGGTCAGGCCCATGTAGCGATAGGCCACGTACATCAACACCAGCGCCAGGATGAAGTGGGGAATGGCGAGCCCGAGAAAGCCGATCAGGGTGAAGGCGTGATCGGCGAAGGTATGACGCCGCACCGCGGAATAGATACCGATGGGCAGCGACACCGCCCATACGAAGAGCAGCGCAAGAACCGACACGCCCAGCGTGGCGCCCATTCGCTCCCACACCAGATCGCGTACCGGCCGGTTCCATTCGAACGAGTAGCCAAAATCACCGCGGAAAATAATACCGCTGATCCACTTCCAGTACTGCATCCAGACCGAGTCATCGAACCCGTAGATCTCGCGGTAGCGCGCCACCTGGGCCTGATCGACGGCGACACCGCTGTCCGCCATGTTGGCGAGCATGGAGGTCAGGTAGTCTCCCGGCGGCAACTGGATGATAATAAAGGCAATCACCGACATACCGACCAGGGTCGGGATCATGTAGACGATCCGCCTGAGGATATAGCGCAGCATCTGGTTTCCAATAAATTGGTGGGTTGCCCGGCCCGCGAACGGGGCCGAGCCAGGCGCCGTCAAGCCTTGAAAAACTGCTCTGGGCGTGCGGGGCCGGGTGTGGGCCAACCATAGGAATTAGGCATGGTATCAGGCACGTTGACCATGTTGTTCTTGACCACGCCATAACCGTCGGGCGGCAGGCTGACGCCGAAGGTCAGGAACAGATCGGCGGCATTTTCGAGCACTTGCACCATGATGCGCTGCTGTTCGGCGGGATCCGCCGCTTCGAGCAGCGTGCGATAAAGATCCTGCTGCGCCTTGATATCGGCCGGCGGCTCGACTGCTTCGGGGTCGGATGGGTTGGTGAAATAGATCGACCAGCCACGCGCGAATAGCGAACTGGAAGGAATTGTCGGCACGAAATAGCGAGCGTCCAGCATCGCAGCCACGCCACTATTGGCGCCGAACTGGTGGGCCGTAGCATCGAATTCACGCCCGGAGCGAACACGAGTCTCCCAAAGTGAGCGGTCCATGCTGCGCACTTGCGCGTCGATGCCGACGGCCTGGAACATGGGGATCACCAACTGGAACATGTCGATGAACGTGGTCCGCGACTGGTCGAGTTCGAAGACGACGGTCAAGCGCTGCCCGTTCTGATCGAGGCGGAAACCGTCCCCGTCACGATTGGGCAGCAGGGCATCCAGCATGGTGTTGGCCTTGGTCGGATCGTATTCGGTCCACGCCTTGGCCAGGCGCTCGTTGTAGAGAGGGTCACCCTCACGGATCGATGCCTGGGCGGCCCCCCCCTGACCGACGAAGATGGCGTCGATCAGCGCCTGGCGATCGATCGCCACAGACAAGGCCTGCCGGAACTCCGTGGTATTGAACAAAGCGTGCTTGACGGGGTCAAGATGGTTCAAGTTGAGCTGGAACACTAGGGTGTTCGAAGCGGTTTCCGTCAAGGTATAAAAGCGGTAATCCCCGGCCTGCTGACCGTCGAAGAGGACAGGCTTGTTAGTGGGCGTGCCGATATACTGATCCATCATGTCGATGTCGCCCTGCAGAGTCTTGAGCAGCAGCACCTCCGGGTCGGCGACGAGTTGGTAGACTACCCGATCCATATAGGGCAGCTGATTGCCGGCGCTGTCGATCTTGAAATAGTAGGGATTGCGGACTGCGATGGCCTGCTCGGTGTTCTGGCCGGGCGCGATGCCGGACGGATTGTTGAACGACCAGGCGTTGAGGGTCGGACGACCGGGGCTCTGGAAGAACACCGTGTCATCGGCAAACCCTGCCTCGCGCTGGAACAGTGCAATCCAGCTTTCCAGGCCCGCAGCCTTGGCCAGCGCGTCAGCATCCGGATTGTAGCGGATGTGGAATTTTTCGAGATAGTGCTTGGGCGTGCGGGTCAATTGGTCCTGCTGCGCCCAGGCAAGCTGGTGGACGAAGAAGCCGTTGGGAGCGCTGAAGATGACCTTGAAGGTCTGCTCGTCGATGATCTCGATGCGCCCCGGATCGCCATTGGTGTACCACCAGCCATTGCCGCCCAGGGTGGCCTCGGGATCGTTGAACAGCGCATCGTACCAAAACTGCACGTCGGCCGTGGTAAAGGGCTCGCCATCGGACCACTTGTGCCCCTTGCGCAGGCGGAAGGTGAACTCGCTCCCATCGGCATTGGCTTCGAAATGCTCGGCCGTATTTTCGACCAGACCAGTCCAATCCTGATTGAACCTGACCAGAGGCTCATAGCCCTGGCACCGGACGATGACGTGGGAGCCACCGCCACCCACAAGGGCATTGCGCCAATCTCCGCCATATTGGCCGACACGTTCGAGCGGCTCGATCAACAGCGGATTGACCGGCAATCTTTCGGCGATAGCCGGCAGTTCGCCGCTGGACAGCATATCCACCAGGCTCGATGGCTCAACCAGGGTCTGGGCCTGCGCCCTGCCGACATAAACCGCGCCTGCAAGCGCTGAGGCACCGGCAATAAATGTCCGACGGCTGATCTTATTCATAACACCTCCCTTGTGCAAAGCTATTGCTTTTTGCATAATAAAGTTATTTCGAGCGTGATCGTTATGTAAAGCGTTATGCAATCAATGTCATTTTTGACCCACAAATTGGACCATATCGATTTAACTTGTTAGCCATGGCATTGCCGAATGGCATTATGTAGGTATAGAGGGTCGAAGTATCGTTATTGTCGTTAGGTTGCCATGAGCAGAGTTTCGATTGCTTCCATCGCCGTGCTGACCGGATTGAGCAAATACGCGGTGTCGCGCGCTCTCGCGGGCAAGAGCGGTGTCAGCGAGGAGACGCGTCGCCGGGTGCAAGCGGTTGCCGGCGACCTCGGCTACGTTCCTTCGGTAGCCAAGGTGCCACTGACAATCGCGGTGATTTTTCACGACACCGACTACATCAACAGCGCATTCTATCTAAAATTGCACCGCGGCATCGAGGACGAGGCGCTGGCGCGCGGATATCGCATCATCATAAGCTGGACGCACCGACCGGCCGATATCGAACGCACGCTGCGCGAATCGGCGGGGGCGATCATGGTTGGCCCGCACGATGCCGCCAGCTACGAGATTGCTCGCAAGCTCGGCAAAGCCGTGGTCCGGCAAGGGCGTGTCGGCCCGCTGGAGGAGGCCGACAATGTCAGCGGCACGGATCAAGAGGCGGGCGCCGCAGCAGCAGAATACTTCCTGCAGTTGAACCATCGCCGCATCGTCTATGTCCATGGCCGCCCGGGATATCGAGGACGCGCGGAGCGCTCCCACGGCATGCGCGAGACCCTGCAAGACGTAGCAGGCGTTGAATTCCACGAGATGATCTTTGAGCCCGAGACCAGCTTTGGCGGGCACCTGGATGTGCTTCTGGCGACGGGCTTTGATCCCACGGCATTCTTTTGCGCCCGCGACGGCATCGCGTTGACAGTGGTTTCAGAGCTGATGCAGCGTGGCTATCGCGTGCCGCACGACGTATCGATCATCGGGTTCGGCGATGACGAGGTGGCCACGCAAATCTCCCCGCAATTGACCACCATTACGGTGGACGGCGAGCAGGTCGGCGCCGCCTGCATGCGACTGCTCGACGAGCGCCTCAACAAGAAGCTGCACAGCGACGTTTGGGTGCGCCTGCACATCGTCAACCGCATTATCAAACGAGGGTCCTGCGGCGAAGCTCGCGAGACGTCCAGGCCCGACAAAAAAGAGCCGAGCCACAGGCGGCGCGCTACGCAACCGAAATGACGCGGCTGCAGCAAGCGCCCTAATCGGCTGCGAACCGCGAGATGCTCCTTAGCCAAATGTCTTGGCGCTACCAGTTGGCAATGCGCCCATCGGGGAGGATGGCCGTGAGCGCCGGGATAATCTCGGGAGCGAAGGGATGGCGCGCGGCGTCGACTTCGTCGATCTCGATGCCCAATCCCGGCGCAGCGGGAACGCCCCATGACCCGCCGTTCAACTCCAGCGGATATTGGCTTCAGATGTCCTTGAGCATTGTGCCCGGCGCGTAGTCGTGTCTGGCAGCCCATCCCCCGCTTTCCAACGCTAGAAGCGCTCAACGACTGGCTGGAAAGCCGGTGCAGGGAGCTCTGGGGCAGACTGCCCATGGCAAGATGGGCGGCACCATTGCCGACCTCTGGGCCGAGGAGGTGCCAACCCTGATGCTGGCATCGCGGCGGGGATGCGGATTAAAACTTGGACTGGTTATGCGGTAATGCCAAGACTTTGTCGGTATTCGATTGGGCTAAGAGAGCCGAGGGATATCTTGATGTGCTTCTCGTTGTACCAACGGATGCAGGAATCAACTTCGATGACGAACTGCTCGACCGTGGTTGCCTTCCAGTCCCGAGGGTAAAAGAGTTCTGTTTTTAGTCTGCCGAAGAAGCCTTCGCATGCGGCGTTATCTTGCGAGCATCCCTTGCGGGACATCGAGCGAACCAACTTCGCGTCGCCAATCCTGGATAACCAGCCTGGCCAGCGATAATGGGCACCGCGATCAGAATGAACGATGTGCCGTGCATCCCCGCCAGCCACGGTGTCGATGGCGGCATTCAGCATTGTGTTGACCAGTTCGGCGTCTGGATGCGTTCCAATGGACCAGCTGATGACCAGGCCATCGAAGCAATCGATGATGGGCGAGAGGTACACCTTGCCAGCCGGAATCTGGAACTCGGTAATATCCGTAAGCCACTTTTCATTCGGGGCCTCGGCCTGGAAGTCGCGATTGATAAGGTTTTCAGGTGCCGGACTGATTTCTCCAAGATAGGAACCGTACCCGCGCCGCCTTGGCTGAGCAACGACCAAGCCCTCCTGTTTCATCAACCGCTGGACGACCTTTTCAGAGATCGTAACGCACTGCCTGGCCAGCGATGCCTGCAGCCGGCGGTAGCCGTAGCAGCGATGGTTGAGCGAAGATTTCAGCGATGCGGCAACGAATAGCGAGGTACTTGTCTGCCATCTTCACACGGGCTCAATGGTAGAAGTACGAGCTTCGTGCCAGCCCCAGCTGGGCAAGCAGCTCTGGCAGTCGATAGAGATCTTTGAGGGCGTCAACCAGCAGTGTCTTCTTCCGATTGCTCAGGAATTGCAGATCAATGCCCAGGCATTTTTTAGGAGTTCATTGGCCTTCTTCAAGAGATCGCGCTCGATCTGCAGTTGCCGGGTGTCGCGTGGCAGGGAGTCGAGTTGGCCAACCACGTAGTGTCGTTCTGTCAGAGCGGTCCCGGCGAAACCGACGCGGCGCAGACCGTCGTCCCGAAAACCCAGGAAAAGCAGCTTCACGGCATTGAGAAGACTGGTCTTCCCTGCCCCGTTCCGCCCCTTGATCAGGACGATACTGCGCTGCTCGTCCGTATCCAACAAATCGATGGACCAGGAGCCATTGTAGGCGACGATGTTCTCGATCTCGAGCGAGACGAACTTCAACCCCGCTGCTCCGCAGCATCGTCGAGGATCTCGCTTACCCGCCGCAACAACCTGCCCTTCATGCCAGAAGCGTTCATGTTCGGGAACTCGTCGTCCAGTGTCAAAAGGCGTCGCAGCGCCTCTGCGGGAACATTCGCGTCGGCTGCAACCGATTCGATGAGTTCGTACTCTTCGCGTTCCGATGACATCTGTGCCGCCCCCGCTGTGCGTACCTCCCCAATGCAGCACGCCTGGTTCAGTACCATAGCTTCAAACCGTTGTAATTCTGTATGTTCGCGCCCATGTGCATCGCCGGTCAGGCCTCTGAAGACTAATCGGATCTACTGGACGCTCGCTCCTCCTCGCCCGCAGGCGTGTCACTACCGGTTCCGGCAACTCCGCATGTGTCTGCGCTCCAGGCCGCGGCGATGATCCCTTCGTCGCGCACGATCATCTCGCCGACGAAACCGCGGTGAGATTGAGCGAGCCAACGAAAGCGCGGCGAAGAGGCACCCATCAAGACCCCGCAACAAGTCACTACGGCCCGTCGCCATCGACTATATATGGCGGCAGGCCATAACCTGCTCCTGCTTCTGACTCCTCCGCGCCTCCGCCAATCAGCGGGCCCCCGTCATGCAGCGCCTCGAGCTCTGGCAAGTCGCGTAGCGCGTTCAAGCCGAAATGCTCCAAGAACTCCTTGGTCGTCACATACGTAAAGGGCGCCCCGGCCGTCGGGCTCCCCGGTCCCGCCGTGATCATGTTCTTGTCCCGTAGCGCCCCGATCACGTCGCGCGACACCTCCCGCCCCAGGATTTCCGACACCCCTGCCCGCGTCACCGGCTGATGATAGGCAATCGACACCAGCACCATGCAGGGCCAACCGCTGCCGTCAGGCGCCAGCCCACGAAAAGTCCTGACGCACCAGATTATCTAACGAATTCAATGCCGCTCCGGCCAGATAGGCTGCTTCGGCATCGTGCAAAACCAGACCACGGGGTCGCGCCCATACCGGCACTTTTGGCACCGACGGAGAGTCGGCAGAGAGCAAATCAGCGTGCGAGTTCATGGCCAGAGGCTAACACGTTGCGGCGCTTAAAACGACAAAATCCCCAATTATGCGCCCCACCTGTCGGCGATTTATAATGACCGATAATCTTGCATTATCAGTCAGTTACAGCGCCACAACGCCTCCTAGAGCTGTGGCAGCCGAGCTTGTGGCAACGGTTCTGCGGATGCAGCGATATTGGCCAATCTCATTCTCTTAGCTTCCAAGATCCTGCGCACCCGCGCCGCTTCGGCGGGATCGGGCTCAGGTAGTCCCAGATCGAGAGCAGAGGCCAGCCCACCCGAAGGTTTGCGGCCATAATGCCTGGTCGCCGTCTCATCGCTGGCATGCCCCATCAGCGCAGCCACCTCGGCCGGATTATAGACCAGTTTGGCGCGGGCCGAGAAGTCGTGGCGGCAGTCATAAAGGGTATAGCCATGTTTGCGGCGTGGCCACAGCGCCTGGCAGGTTTCGCGCAGGAGACGCTGCAGGGCTTTGGTGAACGCGTCCATTCCCTCAGCTTCCAATACCATGCGACTGGCGGACAATGTCGCCATGATCGCCTGACGGTCTGCTTCGACCATGCTCCGCCAACGCAGGTGCCGATATGGTCCATGCGCGCGGCCATGGCTGTCCTTGGCATTTCGGACCTTGAGAACCATCGAGAAACCATGCTCCTCGGTGATTTCAGCAGCCGCCCATTCCGCCGGTCGCAAGCCAGCCAACAAGCCGGCGCGAAGAAACAGCATCAGCGTCAGTGCATAGCGGGACGGTGAGCGCTGGAGATGGTCCAGGATTGCCGTAAGATCCTGTTCGGGGAACCGTTTGTGCTTATGCGCTGAAGTCGCGCGCCCTTTCGGCCTGGCCCCAGTCTGCATCTCTGTCGCCAGCAACAGGGTGGCCTCCAGACCGGGAACGGTTGCCTGGTGCTGGCGGGCCAGACGAACGCTGGTGTGGATGACCGCGGCCTTATATTGGCGCCAGGTCGATGCCGACAATTCCGGCTTACGGCCCACGAGCCAGTCAATGAAGGCCGGCCAGACTGCCGCGAGCCCCGTTGCCACACCGCCGGCCTCGCGATCGAAACGCTTACCGAGTTCCCTGACACGGTGGCGATAGGCGGCGCGGGTCTGCGTGGATTTGATAAGGTCGTCCAGCGCCAACACCCGGAGACGTAACGCTTCAGAATCGGCATCACCCACGTTACTGCCCGGGGGCTGGATATCGGGATTGCTCGGGGCGTAACGCATTGGTGAAAGGCTTTCAGCGTCGGTGTGGTATCGGTGGAACTGGCGGCGGAGATGAGAATCCTCGGCCCTATTCGAAGATCGGCCTCTCGTCGGCACGTCGAGGATCGGCCGCCCGACGCAAATAGCCGGCGAACCATGGCGCCACCTCGGCAATCGAGGGCCGCCCTTCCCTGACCAACCCCTCATCGATGAGGGTCGCCACGAATTCGTTGACCGAACTGCCGCGACTTTGCGCCAGATCGCGCAACTCGCGGACGACCGCTTTGGGCAACCGCAGAGTCAACCGATGCAAGCCCCGGTCATCGGGCGCCGGCGCGACGGCATCCAATTGCGCTTGCAGCGAGCGCGGAAGCGCATCGATTGTCCAGCCTTGCTCGAGGGCGGTCTTAATGCTGTTCATGGCGGGCGTCCTTGAGACAGACGTCGAGATGATCGCGCAGGCGGCGGATTTCCGAAGCGGCGGCGCTGGCCGGCAAGAACTCGGTGACGCCCCGCCCATGCAGGTACGCGTCCTGATAGCTCACGCGGTCGCCAATATGGACCGGCGCAATTTTGCCGGCGGCGGCATACTGATCGACATATTCCCGCGCCCGCGCCGAATCCTCACGCTTGACGCGCGTGAGCACGACGCTCCAGGCCGCTCCCGCAGCCTTGGCAATCCGGATAAAACGATTTGTCGCCTGCAAGTCGGGCATGCTGGGCTGCGCCGGGATCAAGACCAAATGGGCCAGCTCGAGCACTGACTTGAGCGCCGCGTCGTCCCGGCCACCGAGATCGACGATCACCATGTCGGCGCTTTTGTTTGCGGCCGCCGCAATGGTCTTGCCGATGTCTGCCAGCGTGCATTTGCCACCGGCCACACGCCCCCGTTCCCGCCGTTCGATCCATTCCTGGGTGGTGTTCTGCCCAATGTCAGCATCGATCAGAAAGACTTTGCGGCCCAGTTCGGCAAACGCGACCGACAGGCAGGTGGCCAGCAGCGATTTTCCGACGCCGCCTTTCACATTGCCGATCACGAGGGTGGGCACGCGCGCCGTGGAATGGGACTGGGAACTTTTCATAACGCATACGCCTGAACAACACTTTGCAACATAATATGCTGCATGACCTTTGTCGGATCAACCCCGCACCAGAAAAGATGTTAATGGGAATTTCGAGCGAACGCGCTAAGAGAGCCCAATGAGCGAACCAGCTGTCCTCAACGGTAAGGACGAAGACGCCTTGCGCCTGTTGGCCGTTGCCAAGCAGGCGAAACGGCCATGGACGGAGATTGCCGGGGCGCTGCTCGGCCTGGAAGCCACCGGCCCGCTGGACGACAACGGCCAGCCCTGGATCAAACGGGCCGAGGCGGTGAGCGGCATCACGGCCAATCAGCTTCGGCGCATGACTCGAACGCTTGAGTTTGTTGCAGTCTTGACCGCGACGGAACCCGAACTCGCCAAAAAAATGAGCTGGCGCAAGTTCAGCCTCATCGAAGTCATCGCCAAAATCTACGCCGCCGATCGCGCTGCAGCGATCAAGATCATCAACGAAAATCCACCCGGCTCGAATTTCCGGCAGTTGCTGAACAAGTTCGACGATGTCAAACGTGCAGGAGGCGCGGTCAGTCCGGTATCGGCTGGCAAGACCGCGGCCAGGGATTTCGTCAAGCAGTGCCGGATATTTCTGGATAGGCCAGGCAAGACGCTGCTCGAGGGCCGGGGCACCAAGTTTCATCTGGTCCGCCCCACCCTGCCGCTCCATTTTGCCAACCCCGATTTTCTGGTGTTCCAGACCCAGGCAAGCAGGGTTGTGAGCATCGACGCCGTGGATTGTCATGCCTTGCATGGCATTGTCGATGCGCCGGCGCTCGAACGCCGGGCAATACAGATCGCGACCGAATCCACATTCTTCGACCGTTTTATTGTCCTTGTGCCAAGCGGCAACGCCGCCTGGATTCTCCCCGATACAGCGAACTGGCTCGGGCTGCCCAACGTGGCGGTGATAGACCTCATGGTCGCCAGCGGTGAGCAACCGCCACCATGGCTCGGCGAAGATAACCTGCGATTTGCGCCTCAAATCGGCGGCTCGCGCCATCAGGCCTGGATCAAGCGCAACGACTACCTGTTGCAGCGGATACTCGAAACCGAAGGTCTGTATCTGTCCCTGCCGTCATGATGGCGTAACGCCACGACGCCACGACGCCACGACGCCACGACGCCACGACGCCACGACGCCACGACGCCACGACGCCACGACGCCACGACGCCACGACGCCACGACGCCACGACGCCACGACGCCACGACGCCACGACGCCACGACGCCACGACGCCACGACGCCACGACGCCACGACGCCACGACGCCACGACGCCACGACGCCACGACGCCACGACGCCACGACGCCACGACGCCACGACGCCACGACGCCACGACGCCACGACGCCACGACGCCACGACGCCACGACGCCACGACGCCACGACTGGCGGTGCCGCCTGACAGTTCCGGAGGCAAGGACAAAGTTAGCCTGAAGCCTGGAAATCCAATTGCGACAGCGCAATAGCAAAAAAAGCCGGATTTTAACCAGTGTACCAAGACCGGACTTGCGGTTTTCCAGCGGATCATCATTTTCAAGCTGGTCAGGCCAATCGGTCTGATTGGTCGGAACCGCCCTGTGCAAAGGGCGGCCGACGGCAGGTGTGCAAACCCACCGTCGACCTGACCATGCAACCCACTGCATAGACAGAGGCAACATGGCTATCTCCCTTTCTACCGGCGCTGGTGCGCCGGACAAGTCCTATCCGGCGTCTTTCCCGTCCGACATCGTCCCGCCTATCGTGGATGGGCTGGTCCAGCACCCCCTGCTGTCGCCGTCGCTCCAGGTGCAGATCCTCAGCATTGTCGATGCGACCGGCAGCGCCAGCATCGGCGACATCGTCACCGAACTGCCCGACCACGCCGATCCCGTGGCCGCCATCATGGCGCTCGCCGCCGCCGGCATCCTTACTTTGGACCTCTATGGCGCGCTCGACGCCAACACCATCGTCAGCCGGGTCAATCCCGCGCCTGAGCCCAGTGATCCGAGCGGCTCCGCCTCCAATTTACCGACGCGACCGAATACGTCGCAATCCGAGCTGCCTTCCGGTATCGACCGGATCGTCGCCAATCCGTTTTCCGCCCAGCTCTGCGTTGGACGTGGAAGTTCCCGCCGCGGTTTTGCCCATCTGGCCGACCTGCACCGGCCCGGCGTCTACATCCTGCTCAATGCCAATTCCGCCTATGTCGGGGTTGGGGGCGACGTCGGGGTCCGCGTTGGCGGCGGCCAGCAGCCGATCCAGAATATCGAGACCGTCATCGCCATCACCGACACGAATGGCAATCTGAGCCCCGAGGATGCTCGGGCGCTGGAGCGCATGCTGTGGTCGCGCCTGGCCGCCAGTGGCGAGCGCACCATGATCAACGGCGTGCCCGACGGTGCGCCGGTCGAGGTACAACGCTATTCAGAGCTGGAGGCTTTTCTCGCCCAGGCCTGCTTGGCGTTGCATCACGAAAATATCCTGTTCGTCGAGAGCAGCGCCCGCGCCATCCTCGCCGGGCCGCGGGCCGAGCCGCAGCGCCTGGGCAGCCTGCGCCCGCTCAACCAGATGCCCGATGGCGACCTCCTCGAACTGGGGTTCGGCAATAACCTGGTGTCGCTCGCCGCTCGCCAGGCCGAAAACCATTGGCTGCTGCTCCGGGGGTCGGATGTCCGTCTCGACACCGTCGCCAGCGCTACCTGTTCGACCAGCTTTTTGCGCTCGGCCTGGCTGCATAGCGGACTGCTGGCCCTCGCCCCGGATGGTGGCAGTTTCATGGTGATGCGCGACCTGGCGTTTGCCAGTGGCAGCGCCGTGGCCCAGTTCTGCACCGGCGCGAAGGGACGCGGCCTTGCCGGCTGGCTGCCCATCGATGCCGATGGCGAATGCGATCCCGGGACGCCCAAGCCGATCGCCGCCTGAGCCGCGATCACCGTCAATCCCCATCACCCTTTCCTATTTGCCCGCGCGGGCCGGCCTCCTGCTGGCCGCTCCTGCGCCCGGAGCCCTTTGCCATGACCAAACTGCCCTACGATGCCTTTTCCGCAGCCGACAGTGACGATCTCGATGACGACAATACCGGCACCGATACCACCAAAGATACCGCGCCCGCCAAGCCCAAAGGGGAAAGCGCCGACCGGGCCTTCGCGGCGGAAGTCATCGAGGCGGCGCTGTCGCGCAAAGACCGGGCCCTGTTCCAACGCCGCCCCGGTATCTTCATCTTGCAGGTTCCTCATGCCAATTGGGTCTTCTGCTTTCCACGCGCCCTTCGCACGCTTTACGGTCCGCTTACCATCCAGGCCGTCCCCAAGCGCGTGAAAATCGGCGGCGTCTTTCGCCCTGTCGGCGCCGATGACCTCGACCTGTTCTTCAGGGGCGTCAGTTTCATCTACATCACCCCCGATCCAACCGAGATGCTCGACAGCGCCGTGGTGGCGGCGGCCGATTTGACCGTGGTCCTGCCGCCGGTGACGCCAGAACTGCTGCGCAAGGTGATCCGCCGGGTGACCGGCGGCGTGGCCCGCGGGGTCACTGCGGAGATGGCCAGCCTGGCGCTGCCGGTGATCCTCAGCGTCGTGCGGCCCGACCTCAGCGCCAGCCAATGCGTCGCCAACCTGCGCCGCGCCGTCCAGCGCAAGACGGTCAAGCCGCAGAGTGTTGGCCCCCTGCTGTCCGACCTGCCGCTGACCAAGACTGTGCGCAGCTGGAGCCATCAGCTGCTGGCCGATCTCGAGGCGGTCAAGACCGGCGCCATGCCGCCCGATGCGCTGGTCTATGGCCTGCTCGAAGGCCCGCCCGGCACCGGCAAAACCTTGATCGCCGAAAGTCTGGCGCGAACAGCGGGCTGGGCCTTTATACCCTCCAGTATCGGGGACTGGTTCGCCCAAAGCGACGGAGCTTTGGGGGGTGTTGCCAAAACCCTGCGGACGTTCATCGATCAGATCCAGGCCAACGAGCCGGCGGTCGGCTTCCTCGATGAACTCGATGCCCTGCCCTCCCGCGACACCCTCGACAATCGCGCCCGCGAGTGGTGGACGACCATCATCACCCTATTCCTCACCGAGATCGACCGGTTGAAGAAGTCCGGCAAAAAGGTCATCCTGCTTGGTGCCACCAACTATTATGCGCGCCTCGATCCGGCCCTGATCCGACCCGGACGGTTGCAGCAACGCGTCCCGGTGCTGCCACCGCAGACCGACGACGAACTGCTGGCCGTGCTGCGCCATTATCTGCCCGACGAGCTGGCCGAAGCCGAGCTGGCCAAGCTCGTCCGCCTTGGCATGGGCGCAACGCCCGCCGTGGTGGAAGGCTGGTCCAAGCAGGCCAAAGGCCTGGCCCGCGCCGAGCACCGTCCGCTGGCCCTGGCGGATGTCATGGCCCAGATGGTGCCCACCGACACCCGCTCGGCGGCGGATATTCGCGCCATTGCCATTCACGAGATCGGTCATGTCTTTGCCGCCTACCGGCTCGGCCACACCATCGAATCCGTGTCGATCATTCCGACCGGGCCGTCGGAGGGATGGACGCAGACCAAGTCGCCGACGGCAATCATCACCATGAACCGCCGCGAGGATGAGGTGATCATCGCCCTGGCCGGACGCGCCGCCGACATTGTGCTGGGCGACGGTCCCAATTCCGGGGCGGAAGCCGATCTGGCCCATGCCACCGAATTGCTGGTTGCCGCCCGCGACCGCCAGGGGCTCTACGATGAGTTGGTCTATGCGCCTGCCCTGGGGGCACGATCCAGCACGCCTCGCAATCTCGTCGAGCCAGACCTGCAGCGCCTGCTCAAGCGCGCCACCACGATGATCAGGGCCGATCGCGAAGTGGTTCTCGCCCTGGCCGAACGACTGATGGCCGAAAAAGTGCTGACCGGCGCCGATATCCATCAGGTGCTCGACAACACGCCACTCTCGGCTGGACCGATGCGCCGGCGGCGGGGCAATCAGGCATTGCCAGGCGGAACCGGCCAGCAGCAAGCCTCTGTCACCGACAAGGATAAGGGGCAGAACCATGTCGGCTGACCCGTTCCCCTCTACACCATCCACGGCGCTCGCTCGAGCGATGCGAAACCATCGGTTCGCCTATCGGACCTATGACCGACTGGTTCCGCGGGCCGATCCCCACGATCTGCGCTTCGACGCCGAAATTACCAGTCGTCTTGGCCGTTCCCAGCGCCGGGAAGCACGCTACCGGCGCACCCTGCTATCCCAGCCGGTATTGTCGCTGGCCGACATGCACACCAAGGCCAGATACCTGCTGGGCTACTCCGGCGACAACTATCTGATCAGCGATAGAGACGAACTCGCTCTATTGATCAGGGCAATGGCGCGCTCAGTCGGTTTTTGGATGCAGTAATTGCCAGACTGGAACATCGAGCGCGGTCGCCAGCCGCGATAGATTGTCGATCGAGACATTGCGCACGCCGCGCTCGATATCGCTGAGGTAGGTCCGGTTGATGCCAGACTCAAACGCCAGTGCCTCCTGGCTGAGCCCACGCTCGGCCCGCAGCAACCGCACGTTGCGGGCCAAAATATCGCGGGTCTGGTCGGGATGATTGCGTTTCACAGCGCACAATCAGCCCCGTCGTCGGCTTTAAGGCGACCGGTTTTAAGTTACATTAATCTGTCGTCTTTAAGTAACATTGCGGGAGCTCAAACAAAGGACTTTTCCCCGTGCGTATACTCAAAGCTATTGCCGCCCTCACTGCCCTGTCTGCCCTGGCCGCCTGCAGTGCCAATGCCGGCGCCCCCGCCGATCCACTGCCCCTGGTACGCGGGGTCTACCTCGAGACTGGCGTCGATTGTGCCACCATCGCCTATGGCGCCAATCCGCCGCCGCTCGAATATCTCGGTGACAAATTCCTGGGCTGGATCTCGGGCAACTCGCCTATCCACCTGGTCGCCATGGTGATCCAGTCCGCCAGCAAGACCGAGGGCAACAGCTACGCCGTCGCCATGCACCTGCTCGGCGCCCCCGCCAATATGGGCGTGCAGTCGACAATGACCATGACCTTCACCGTCACCAGCGACAAAGAATTCGTCATCACCAATGGCGATGCCAAGACCTATCGCTGGTGCGCCGACAAGATCCCGGCCTGACCCCAGCATCAGTCTATCCCAATTTTCTCGATTATCAGGTTCAACGATCATGTCCGATGAAGCCCTCTCCACCGACCCCGTCGCCGCCATTCTCGCCGCCAAGGGCACGCCACTTCGCGCCATTGGCTTTCTTCTCGCCATCGCCGGCATTGTGCTGCCGGCCTTTTCCAGCAGCGGCTTCGGCTTTGCCGAAACCACCAACCTGCTGCAGGTCAACGGCCTGGCCGCCGGCTTTCCTGTGATCATTGTCCTGGCGTTGCTCGCCCCAGGCATAGCCCCGCTCCGGCCTTATGCGCGGCTCGTCGACCTTGTCGCCGTCATTGCGGGACTTGGTTTGCTGATCCAGGCCGCGTTCGTCTTCTTCGATGCCCAGCGTCAGATTGACCAGACCATCGGCAACCTGATGCCCAATTCCGTCACCCTGACCCCAGCCTATGGGTTTGCCTTCGTTATGTTGGCCGTTGCGGCGACCGGGTTCCAGGCGATCCGGAAACGATAGTCGACGGCCCCGGCGCCCGAAGGATACTGCGCCACCGAAGCCAAGGCATTGAGGGAAGCGAGCGCACAGTTGGCTTCCCTCTCCTCCAGCTGGCCGGAATGCCGCAGAGCCCCCTAAGCGACCGCCCCATATTGTTGAGCATCCCATGAAATCCATCTGTCTTGCGATCGCCCTCGCCGTCCTCTGCCTGATCCCACCCGCCTGGGCGCAGGACTATCGCCCCCTCGACTGGCACGAAATCGATCCAGCCAGCTCCGAGGCCGCGACGTTCTTTGCCGACAGCCTGTTCATTCTCAAATCGAGCGACTCAGCAAGTCACGCTGCCTACCTGGCACAGGTCGATCATCCCAATGGTCCACTGACATTCGCAATGTGGGTTGGACCCGGGATTTGTGATCACTATTGCAGGCTCGATATCTTCGATGCTCGCGGCCAGCATCTCGGCGGAGCGCCGGTCTGCGTGTCCCCGAGCGAAATCCGCATCGACCCAACCAGCCAGTTCATCCGCCTCTGCTCCGACACCGCCCGACCCATCGTCGATCTGTTCCAGAATGCGCCGCCTCAACAGGCACGGCAAACGCTCGACCTGTGGCGGATGCAGGATATCTCCTACCTGAACCACAACGGCTCGATCATGGCGGTCTCGCCCGCCGACGGCACCATCCGCTATGAACGGGTCCGTGATGGTTTGCGCGGATCGATCGCTGACGGCACCTTGCTGTTCCAAGGCGAACCCTGGGAACCCGGCGGTCCCTTCCACGGTGTCGCCTATACCTTCCGCAAAGGCTGCGAGCCGGCCCCGTATGAGGTTGTCGCCAGCTATGAAGGGGTCAGCGAAATCCTCACCCTACGCGGCGACGCACCGGTTCGGGCCGGCAAAGGCTGTGATGTCGTCGGCCACTCCGCCAGGAGCGACAACGCGGTGCTCGTCTTCGATTTTACCTTCGATTGATGGGAAATTTCAGAGCGTTACCGCTATGCGATTCGCCGGAAAGGCCTTCAGATCACAGTTCTCAACTTCTGAGACGCCTAGATCATCAAGGATGCGGTTGCCCGATATGCCTCATGGGTGTCAAAAGTACTCCGAGAGGATGTACGGTACAGGCATCAGGCGCAACTTATTACTGAATAACGCTCATGGCTGTTTGGCAGCGTGTTCGTGACTTGGCAGCGGAGGTCTCGCAGATAAGGGCAAAGCCAGGATCTGACGACGCCATGCCACGGCTTCGTTCGATGGAGGAGTCCCGATTATTGGACCGTCGTGGCCTTTGATCCACGTGAGTTCACTCCAACCGCCTTCCTCGTCGCTGATGCGAACAAGGCAGTGCTGGCCGTCCATGTCCAGAATAACTGCAGGCTTTATCCCCCGCAGCCAGACGGCGTTTCCGATGACGGCATGGGGAGAGAGGCTCTGGGAATATTTTGATGCCACTTCTTCATCTCGAATCCAAATTGCGACCTTGAAAAATGGTCGCCGAGAATCTGATCTTTGGCAAGCGGAAGCGATCTCGTAGCCCCGTTGACGCCTCTGTGACGGAATTCACACTCCAGATCGCCATCCTCTTTCTTGCACACTGAATAGCCCCGCGTTCTGTAGACACCTTCCGGGTTAGGTCTTTTGCCGTCGCTCGAACTCGATAGGTGACAGCATGCCGTTGCGGGCATGCTTGCGGGTGGGGTTGTAGAACATCTCGATGTAATCGAACACATCCTGGCGGGCTTCGTCCCGAATTCGATAGGTCCGGCGCCTAATCCTCTCGCGCTTGAGCAGGTTGAAGAAGCTCTCGGCCACGGCATTATCATGGCAGTTGCCGCGCCGGCTCATGGAGTGGGTCAGATTATGGTGCCGCAGGAAGCTGGCCCAGTCCATGCTGGTAAACTGGGAGCCTTGGTCGGAATGGATCAGCACCGTATTCTGCGGCTTCCGTCGCCAGACCGCCATGTGAAGAGCCTGCAGGACGACTTCGCTGGTCTGCCGACTTTGCAGTGACCAGCCGATAACGCGGCGCGAGAACAGATCGATGACCACGGCCAGATAGGCAAAGCCCTCCATAGTCTTGATATAGGTGATGTCGGTTAGCCAGGTCTGCCGGTCGATGCCGGCTGGACGCGGGCGAAGTCCAACTCGGCCAGATCGAGCTCATCGACAAAAGCGTCGATGATGCGGACCGGATTATCCCCATCGACATAATCTTCAAGACACGCCGGCAGAAAGCTCGCCTGCTGACGGTCAGCACCTTCAACGAAACCGCCCACCTGGCACCTCAGAAGCAGTGCCAGATCATAGCATAATCAGGGGTTTTCACACAGCCTCGGGTGATGGGGTGGACGCCCCCGACGGCATCGATGTGCCAAAGTGGAGGTGTTGAACACACCACTTGAGGAGGCGCCCATGTCGGAAGTTACCACAATCGGTCTGGATATCGCGAAGAACGTATTCCATGCGCACGGCGCAGATGCGGGGGGTGGTTCGCTGTTCAGCCGCAAGATCAGCCGGACGAAGTTGCTGGAGTTCTTCGCTCGGCAGCCACGTTGCCTGGTAGCGCTGGAGGCCTGCGGCGGTGCCCATCACTGGGCGCGCGAGCTCACGCTGTTGGGTCACGAGGTCAAGCTGATCCCGCAGGCCTATGTGAAGCCCTTCGTAAAGCGGAACAAGAACGATGCTGTCGATGCGGAGGCAATCTGCGAGGCAGCTCAGCGACCGAACATGCGGTTCGTCGCGATCAAGAGCGAGGAGCAGCAGGCCTCGGCGCTGGTGTTCCGAACCCGCGACCTGATGGTGCGGCAGCGGACCCAGTTGATCAACGCCATTCGCGGCCATCTCACCGAATATGGCTGGGTCGCACCCAAAGGGCCGTCGCACATTGTGGTGCTGGGCGATATGCTGGATGGCGAGATGGGCTCATCGCTTCCGGATGCGGCCATGCCCATGTTCCGAACAATGCTCGATCTGCTTGAGATGCTCAACGGGAAGATCGGCGAACTGGACAAGGAGATCGCTCGCCGGGCCCGCGAGGATGTGATCGCCAGAAGGCTCATGACGATCCCGGGCGTGGGGCCCATCACTGCCACAGCGATTGCCGCTCTCGCCCCGCCGGCCGAGACGTTCAGCAAAGGTAGAGACTTTGCCGCATGGCTAGGCCTGGCACCACGCCAGCTCTCGAGCGGCGGCAAGCAGAAACTGGGGTCGATCACGAAGATGGGCGAGCGAACCTTGCGACGTCTGCTCATCATCGGCTGTAGCGCAGTCGTCCTCCAGGCCAGCAAACGTGGGGCGCCGGCAGGTTCGTGGCTTGAGCAGATGATGGCTCGCAAACCTCGTATGCTGGTCACGGTCGCACTCGCCAACAAGACGGCGCGCATCATCTGGGCGCTGCTCATCAAGCAAGAGGAATACAAAGCTCCGGTCGCAGCCACGGCGTAAGCCAAGGCGGACCAGAGGTCGTCGGAGACGGAGTCGGTCGAAGGAAGGTATGGCGCAACAGTCGGCGAGACGGGATCGGAAAACCAGGGCTTTCCACTGTGCCTTGAGCACGCTGTGGGTGATATGGGTCCGGTCCGCGAACTCCCATACGGGCCCGCAGCCTCTGGTGCTGCATCAGAGGCCGGACAGATGGCAGCATCCGACTACGGGCTAACCTTCAAAATACCGCTTGCGTCTTACGGGGCGTCCACAGATGGAAAGCTGACTGTCAGCCTGCGGATAGCCACGCGGAAAAGCAGACGGCTAGTTCTACACGAGGTTAGGCTCTAGGGGCGAACTGTCGATAGTGGCCCGCGGACAGGCGATGATTGACCAACCCAAGTTCGAACTATAACCTTCCCGCATGAACATGATGCTCACAGTTTCGACTTGCTCTACCACCGCTTTGCGGTGGTTGGTCATGTCATGATCTGAAGCCAGTTCAGACGACCATGATCAACCCGCCGGATATGAGCGGGTTTTTTTATGCCTGCCGTGTCCCATTTAAACGAGGACAACAGCATGTATTACCAACAGCAACGCATCGACGCCGCGTTAGAGGTCGCGCGGAAATGCTTGATCACACGGTTTAGTGGCGCATCCCACTTGTTTGTCGCTGGCTCGATCATGAGAGGTGAAGGAAACGAATTTTCGGACATCGATCTGGTTGTGGTTTTTCCTAAGCTGGCGCGGGCATGGCGAGAATCCTTCATCATGGACGGCTTTCCAATCGAAGCTTTCGTGCATGATGCGGAGACGTTGGCCTACTTCATCGAAAAGGACGTCGAAAGCGGCGCGCCAATAGTTGTGCACATGGTAGCAAATGGCGTGATCGTTGGTGAGGCGCTTGAGCCTGCTAATGAGATGCAGCAACAGGCACGGTGTCTCCTCGAGTGGGGACCTAGTCCACTAACGGGAGAGCCCTACGACACCATGCGATACTTCCTGAGTGATCTGACGGATGACCTTCGTGCAGACCGACCGGCCAACGAAATCGCGGCCCTCGCTGCACTACTTTATCCCCGCTTGATCGATCTCATACTGCTCGGGCGTCACCGATGGACTGGCAAAGGCAAGTGGGGACCCCGCCTCTTGCATCGGTTTGATCCGGTTCTTGCAGATATCGCGGCCAAGGCATTTGCTGACGCTGTGCAAGGCAACAAAGCCGCACTGCTGTCGCTGACCGATCAGGAATTGGCACATCACGGTGGTGCGTACTTCGACGGCTACCGAGTAGATGCGCCGCTTGATGCCCGCAGGCCCATCGCTGATGGAACCTCCATTTGCGGACGCTAGCTGATGGGATGCAGTGACAAGCAAGCAAATAGTCGCAAAACGATTGGTAGCTGCATGGCTGTTGCGGGGTGGGCAGGGGACTGGCGGCTTTTCGGGTGAAGCGGTCGGAAAGGCAGACGTTGGGGACTGGCAGATTGGGCCGCATTGCGGACGGCTAGACATGAGGCCGGAGCCCAAGACGCGAAAACAGAATTTATGACACTCAGCAATGACATGGACGTTCCGCAAGTATAGCGCCGATGACCGCGGTGTTCAGAGTGTTTGTCGCTTGCTCCAAAGCTAAGGACGACATAGGCTTTTATTGCCTGACGGTCACACAGATGTCCGCTGGCAACCCTTAACGGGAGGAACCCATGGATAGACGCAGTTTTCTGATGTCTTCGGTGGCGCTTGCTGCGCTTGCTGTTGCTACCCCTGCTTTCGCGCAGGACAAGTTGACGATTCTTGGATCGGTGCCCAATTTGGGCTTTCCGTTCTTCGTGCATATGCTCAACCAGATCAAGGCGGAAGCCGCCGCCCAGGGCGCCGATGTCATCGAGAGTGACGGGCAGAATTCCGCGCCCAAGCAGACCGCCGATATCGAATCCGCGATCGTGCAGAAGGTCAGTGCCATCGTTATCTCGCCGCTAGACGTCAATGCGCTGGCCCCGGCCATCGAGCAGGCGATCCAAGCCGGTGTGCCGGTGGTGACCATTGACCGACGCGTCGATGGCGTCGAGGGTATCCTTGCCCATGTCGGCGCCGACAACGTCAAGGGCGGCGAAGCCGAGGTCCAGGCCATGGTCGACGCCTTCCCGAACGGCGCGACCATATTTCATCTGCAGGGCCAGCCCGGCGCGGGCCCGGCGATCGACCGCAATAAGGGTGTGCACAACATTCTCGATGGCCAAGCCGACAAGTATAAAATTGTGTTCGAGCAGACCGCCAACTTCGCCCGCGACCAGGGTCTGGCCGTGACGGAAGCTGGCCTTGCCGCCAATGGCAAGCCCGACGCGATCATCTGTGCCAATGATGACATGGCGCTGGGTGCACTCGAGGCCTGTACGGCTCGCGGCTTCACCGACGTCAAGATCTATGGCTTCGACGCCCTGCCGGAAGCGCTGGCTTCGGTGCGTGACGGCGGTTTGGCCGGGACGGTCGAGCAGTTCCCAGGCGAGCAGTCGCGCCAGGCGGTCAAGATCGCGGTGGCCTTCGCCAAGGACGGCACCAAGCCGACCGAGACGCTGGTGCTGCTGACCCCGATCGTCATCTCCAAGGACAATCTGGACAAGGCCGAGCGCATCGGCGAAGCCGGCTAGATCGGCTGGCCGGCCGGGGTTCTGACGGACGCCTGGCCGGCCTCTTGCTACAGACCATCAGGAGGGGCCGATGGCAGCCCTTGCCGCGTCACAGCCTGCAACGCCACCACTGCTCGAAGTGGTTGGTGTCTCCAAGCAATTTGCCGGCGTCACCGCGCTTAATGATGTTTCGCTCGACGTGCACCCGGGCGAAATCCTCGGCCTGCTAGGCGAGAACGGCGCGGGTAAGTCGACGCTGCTCAAAATCCTCTCGGGCGCACAGCCGCCTTCGAGTGGCCGTATCGTCTTTGGCGGCCAGGACTATAAGCCGGCCAGCCCGGAGGCAGCCAAACGCGCCGGGATCGTGACGATCTATCAAGAGCTCAGCCTGATCCCGACGCTGTCGGTGGCCGAAAATATCTTTATCGGCAGGGCCCCAGTCGGCCCCTTCCGCATTATCGACTGGCGCAAGATGCGGCAGGAAACCCGCGGTATCATCGCCCGTGTCGGCCTAACCATCAATCCGGATACACCAGTTTCGGCGCTGTCGGTGGCCGAACAGCAATTGGTTGAGATCGCCCGGGCGCTGTCGCTTGAAAGCCGGCTGATCATTATGGACGAGCCGACGTCGGCGCTGACAGAGACCGAGGTCAGCCAGTTGCTCGCCATCATGAACCGGCTGCGCGAGCAAAGCGTGGCGATCATGTTTGTCACCCATCGGCTGGAGGAGGCCTCTGCGATCTGCGACCGGATGACCGTGTTGCGAGACGGGCGGCTGGCGGGTCATCTGGTGCGTGAGGGTGGACCGATTCCCCTGCCCAAGATCATTGAAAAGATGGTAGGGCATGCGGCATCCGAGCTCTATGCCCGACCGGCGCAACGGGAAATCGCGGGCGCGGTTCGGTTGTCCGTGCGGAGGTTGCAGACGGTCCGGGACCCGAATGCGCCGCATGCGATCGTGTTGCAGGGCGTCGACCTTGATCTTAAGGCCGGCGAGATTCTCGGTGTGGCTGGGCTGGTTGGCTCGGGCCGGACCGAGTTGGCCCGCGCCATTTTTGGGGCCGACAAGATCGCTGCGGGCACAATCACGCTCGACGGGCGGACCATCGCGCCGGGTTCGCCAGCCGATGCCATCGCGCTTGGAATTGGTCTCGTCCCAGAAGACCGCAAGCATCAGGCGATCTTTCCGATGTTGGGAATTCTGCAGAATTTCTCGGTGGCGACGCTCAAGGTCTATTCCAGCGGCCTAGGCATCATGTCGGAGCGGCGCGAGCGCGCGGCATTGGCTGAGTTCAAGAAAATTCTGTCGATCCGCATGGCATCGGCTGAACAACAGATCGATGGCCTGTCCGGCGGCAACCAGCAGAAGGTGATCCTGGCGCGCTGGCTGGCGCGCGATCCCAAAGTGCTGATAGTCGATGAACCAACGCGGGGGGTCGATGTCGGCGCCAAGGCCGAGGTGCATCAGATCCTCGTGCAGCTGGCTGCGCGCGGTATCGCCGTGATGGTGATCTCTTCGGAACTGCCCGAGATTCTTGCGGTCAGCGATCGGATCGCCACCATGCGGCAGGGCCGGGTCAATGGCGGTATGATGGCGGTCGACGCCACCGAAGAAAAACTGATGGCGCTGATGGCGCTCGACCAGCGGCAGGGGAACCAGCAATGAGCAGTACGATAGAGCCGACCGGGCGAAGCGGGCCGAATGGTTTTGCCATCGCCAAGCGCTTCGGACCGTTGATGTTCCTGTTGGCGCTGATGGTAGTGTTCACGGCCATGAAGCCCAGCTTCATCGACCCGATCAACGTGTTCAACATCATGCGGCAGATTTCCATTACCGGATTAATCGCCCTGGGCATGACCTTCGTCATCCTTACGGCCGGCATTGACCTCAGCGTCGGGTCGCTGCTGGCGTTCTGCGGCATGATCGCGGCGGTCGTCGCCAAGGGTGGCACCGCCAATTCGATGTCGCTGTCGGGCTCCGGATCGATAGGCTTTGGCTGGTTCGCGGCGCTGGTGGCGGCAGTTGCAGTAGGTGCGATCTGTGGCGGGGTGCAGGGCCTTGCAATCACGCGGCTCAAGGTGCCGCCGTTTGTGGTCACTCTGGGTGGATTGACGATTTTCCGCGGGTTGACCCTGACGGTATCCAATGGGGGCCCGCTCTCCGGCTTCGATGCCTCGATGCGCTGGTTCGGCACAGGGCTGATTGGTCCGGTCCCCGTCCCCGTCATCATCTTCGCCATCGCCGCACTGCTCTGCCACGCCGTGCTGCGATATACCCGCTATGGCCGCTCAGTTTATGCCGTGGGGGGCAATGCCGAGGCGGCGCGACTGTCCGGCCTACGCGTCGATCACATCATCATTTCGGTGTACGTCATCGTCGGCTTCTTCGCCGGCCTCGCCGCATTCGTTTTGGCAGCGCGGCTGAATTCGGCTGAGGCGGTTGCCGGAATGGGCTATGAGCTAACGGTGATCTCAGCCGTGGTGATCGGCGGGACGTCGTTGTTCGGCGGCATCGGCAGCGTCGGCGGCACGGTAGTGGGCGCCGCATTGATAGGTGTGCTGCAGAACGGTCTGCAGTTCAACAATGTGTCTTCCTATACCCAGAGCATCGTCATCGGGCTGATCCTGATCCTGGCCGTGGCGTTCGATCGCTGGCTCAAATCGCGCTCTCGATCCTAGGGTGAACGCTGGTCGGGGGCGGGTCCGCCAGACGCTGTAATGAGGCGCATTGCAAAACCGATATTGCCATGCCAGAACAAATGGCGGCTTCTCTATCGCGGTTTGTGTCAAGGGGCGCACGGCGTCATCTGCCGCTGATAGGCGGCATTGCTGCGCTTGGAAGACGCCTATGAGCGGCTCGTACAGGTCGGGCTTTACTGCTTGGCATGAGGTCGTGCCATACGGGGCTCGCGCTTCTCTTCGGGGTCGGCGCTGCGCTTTGGCCGCCCCATGATGGGGTAAGAAAGGCGGAGTGGATCAATCTTTTGGGCGCCCTTGCCAACCGGCGGGCTGCTGCCATTACGATCTCACTCCACCTTCGTTCCCGTGAGGACCTCTTTCCTGCCGAGGCAGAACCTTCTGAAGGCTTCTGTAGGTGGGTGATCAGTCGACCGCTGCGGCGGGCTCGCTGCCCCAGCGGAAGTCAGTGCCGTCGGTCCACATCCGGTGCAGGATCACCGCCAGGCGGCGGGCCACGGCGACAATGGCACGGCGCTGGCCTCGCCGTTGCGCGACCCGCATGCCCCAGGCCTTCAGCCACGACCAGTGGCCACTCTGGGTGAGCAGGATCTGCACGGCCTCGTACAGCATCGTGCGCAGCATGGTATCGCCAGACTTCGAGATGCCGCCATCGTAGTCGATCTCACCCGACTGGTGACGACGAGGCGTCAGCCCGACATGGGCACCCACCGCCCTGGAATGAACAAAGCGCTGCGGCTGGTCGACAGTCGCGCGGTAGGTCAACGCAACAACAGCGCCGACACCCGGCGCCGTCATCAACCGCCGGCAGACGGGATCATGCCGCACGACGTCGAGCAGCACCTTGTGCAGCCTGGTGAACTCCTGGCGCATAACGCGGCGGATGGTCAGCAACGGCTCGACGATGGCGGCAAGCCTGGGCAAACCTTCGACCAGCTCGCGGATGCGCGTCTCGAATCCAGCTTGCCCGACCACGCCGACCTTCAGGCCGAAGTTGCGCAAGGTGCCGCGCAGATCGGCATCGACGTCGAGCATCTTGCGCTGCACCAGCTTGCGCGCGGTCAGCAGCATGCGCTTCTCCTGGCTTGCCAGCGTCTTCACATGCACCGGCTTGAACAGCCCGACGCGCATCATCTGAGCAATACCGCGCGCGTCGTGCCGGTCGGACTTGTTGATCTGTTGCGCCTTCAGCAGCGACTTCATATGACGGGTCTCGACGCAGATCACGGGCAGACCGGCTTCTGCCATGCCGTTGACCAGCCACTGCGACAGTGGCCCGGCCTCAATCCCGACGCGGCCATAGTCCTCGCTAATCGAGGTCAGCAGAGTGACGATGTCGTCCGGCACCGATGGCACCTTCTGCTCGCATACTACCTTGCCGGTCTCATCGACGACGCACACCGCCGTCTCCTTCACCGACACATCCAGTCCAACGAAATACGCCATCGCCTTTGCTCATTCCCTCGATGCCTGAGGTCAGGTGCGACCTCGCCAGCATCGTATATGAAGGGCTGCAGCTTCCCCAGATCGCACCGCAGCCGCCGCGATACACCATCTTCTGGGATCCCGCGCTTAGGGGCTGGAACGACCGATATGGGGTCGGAACTGCCGATACGTGAAGCGACCACCAGCGTTCCAGACCGCATATTATGTGAATCCACCGGCCTTAGATCACCCATGATATCCGCAACGGCCCTCCAGATGCGCTTGGCCTGTAAACAAGCCTTTCACGTGCAAGCTCTTCCATTTGTGGTGGTCGCTAGTCCAAACGATGTTGAACGCCAGGGCCGACCACTGAAGCGTGCGGCGGCTTTTCACCACAATCGAGAGGGTGGGATTGGGAGCCGTTAACTTTGTGTTCTCGAATAGCTCCCCTCGCTCTTCATACTGTCCGGAATGCCACTGAGCCCGCCAAGCGACGATTCCACATCGGTGATCATCTCATGAAATCCATTTGCCTGGCGATTGCCCTCGCCCTCTGCCTGATCGCACCCGCCGCGGCCCAGGACTATCGTCCGCTCGACTGGCACGAAGTCGATCCGATCAGTTCCGGGGCTACCGCGTTCTTTTCGGATAACCTGTTCATTCTCAAATCAAGCGATTCAGCCCTTCATCAGGCCTACCTGGCCAAGGTAGACCACCCGAATGGTCCGCTAACCTTTGCGATGTGGGTGGGGGCCCGGCATTTGTAGCCAATACTGCAGGCTCGAGATCTTCAATGCGCGCGGACGGCACCTCGGCGGAACGCCGGTCTGCGTGACGCCAAGTAACATCAGCATCGACCTCAGCGGCCAGTTAATTCGCCTCTGTTCCGACATCGCCCGGCCCATCGTCGAGCTGTTCCGTAACGTGCCGCCCCATCAGGCCCGGCAGACGCTCGACCTGTGGCAGACACAAGATGTTTTCTATTTGAACCACAACGGCTCGACCGTGGCGGTCTCGCCGGCCGAAGGCACCATCCGCTTTGAGCATGTCCGTGATGGTCTAAGCGGGTCGATCGCTGACGGCAGCATCCTGTTCCAAGGCGAGCCCTGGAAACCCGGCGGTGCTTTCCACGGCTTGGCCTACACCTTCCGCAAAGGCTGCGAGCCGGCGCCTTATGCCGTTGCTGCAAGCTATGAAGGCCTTGGCGAAATCCTGACCCTACGCGGCGATGCACCGGTTCGGGCCGGCAAGGGCTGTCATGTCGTCGGCCACTCCGCCAGAAGCGACAACGCGGTGCTCGTCTCCGATTTTACCTTCGACTGAGCGGCTCGTTTTCGATCGATCGGGGGCAATCTCAGTGAAGCTAACGTCGGTTAGCTTCAATCTTATTATACTGACCAGACTTCTGTGGAACACACAGCCGATGGCGGTCTGGATCACTTCGAAGATCCAGACCCATGCCGCTGAACCAGCTCCTTGAACGACGACATTGGCGCCAACGGCACCGATACGCGGTCAATCTCGTTCATTTCCTCTCCCGTTAGATCCTGACTCAGATAACCGCGATGCACGGCCGATGTCTGGGTGGCCAATTCATCATCATGCCCGACCATCTTGAGGGTGGTATAGGGATTGATCTTGGCACTGAGGCAGCCCTGGATAAAAAAGCCCCGGAACGAATGGAATGTCAGCTTATGCCGGCGCTCGGCGGGAACATTCCAGCGTGCTCGATGCTGATTGAAGAAATCCGCCTCATAGTGCACTTCAGGCACGCCCCCGGCCCCGCCCTTGACGTGCTCAGCCCAATCCGGGAATGGCTTCCTGAAGCCCAGGCGCTTCTGATGCTCGAAAAAGTCCTGCAGCCCAAGCTCAAGCAATTGCCTGTGCAGAGGAACGCGCCGTAGAGCATTGCTCGTCTTGTATCCCACACCTTTAGCCTGATCGTCATCACCGATCTCGAGAACAAAGGTCGGACGATCGAACCAATCCTGCATCTGCTCGAACTGCAGCATGCCGATTTCGGTCACACGCATCCCGGTATGCATGGCGATCAGCGGCGCCCAATAGATGTGGTCGTCGAACTTGATGATTTTGCCCGGGGAGTAACGATGATGAACCGAGGCACTGCCAACATAAACCGGACTTTTCGTGATCGTGGTAATTTCGGGAGGAGCAAATGGCACGCGTCTGGCGCTGCTGGTCGCGCGCTTTTTATGCCGAACAGCGAGACTGGGCGGCGGCATTGAGATGACCCGCCGGCCATTGCCGTATCGGATCAGTCGTACCAAGGCACCGCTGTAGTTGGAGTTCAGTGTCGTGACCGACAATTTCTCGTAAGACTCGCCGCTTGCCATCATCTTACGGGTCAGGCTCGCGATATTATCGACGCTCTGTCCACGAGTTTTCGGGATATTTTGCATGAACGAATAGACTTCGTCCCATTCCTTAAGGCCGATATCGGTTACCGGTGCCGCCTTTCCCCTGGGAATGATCGCTTCGAACAAGCCGACAGCCCGCTCCAGATTGGTCTTATTGTCCGAACCGGTCTCTTTGCCATCCCGACGCATGTAGTCATCGAGCAGTGCCCGCATGGTCCAGACTTCGCTGTCGTTCGACTTGGCGTGTACCTGTTCCGGAACAATCGCCGCGGCGGGAACCGGTGGCGCCGCTTTTGGGGCGGGTGTGACAACGACTTCGGCTATTTCGCCGGCTCGCTCTGCCTTGAACGCCTGGATGACCTCCCGCAGACTTGAGAGATCAGGCTGTGAACGCCGTGCCGGAACAACTACTGCGAGGCCCGCTTCGCGTTGTTCCACACGCTGGCGATAAGCCTCGCCTTGCACCGTGGCGTGGTTGAAATGCACGAATTCTTCTCGGAGCGGCGGGCAGACGGTATCGACATTGACGAAATCGGCAGCCCGCCTGATCAACTTGCGACCGATCATGGACAAAGCGTTGCGGCGCACCAGGTCGTCCGTGGTCATGTCCTCGGGCTGCAGATCCATTTCCCGGATGATGCACTCCATCAGATGGATCAGCCCATCCTCGGTCTCCCGAGATAGCAATTGTTCAAACACAGCCAAAGCTCCCAGTCCGAGACGCAGAGCCGTCGGTCGATAGGTCGTCCGAAGAGACATGCGCAAGACCCCATGCCCAAAGGTCAACGACCAGGCACGGGGGATTCGTTTGCGCACATAGTAAACTGCTCCGACCTTTTCCACATAGGCGCACTTGGCTGCCATGATTTTCTCCGACACGAGCCAATGGCCGGAGGTCGCGGAACGACACATGCATAAGGCATGTGTATGAGTCCCAAAGATTCTCCGGGAGCCTAAGTCCTTGAAAACACTGGTTCCTGAGGAACTGGCGGAGAGAAAGGGATTCGAACCCTTGAGACGGTTCCCCGCCTACACACTTTCCAGGCGTGCGCCTTCGACCACTCGGCCATCTCTCCGCTTCGCTCTGGCGGCCGGTGGAAGGGTCCGGCGCGTGGCCAATGGCCGGGGCGAGCGGGCGCAATATACGCATAGACGCCGCCGATGCAAGCGATCACAGCTGCGACAAGAGGATTGTTTTGTTACGCCAAGCTCCCACCTTGTAGGCAGGACCCTGGCCGTGGCACAAAGAGCCGCGCCAGGGGCTGGATTGATCGGCCACTTCACGATGTCCCGGGCGCACAGGAAGTTGTGATGCGGCTAGTGCTACGAATTGTCGGAACCTGGCTGGTGGGCTTGGCGCTGGTGCTTGCCGTCATCGATGGCACCAAATCGCTGGGCGCCAGCCAATTGGTCCTAACGAGCCTGGCGCAGACCTGGACCAGCGTCAATCCGGCAAGCCTTATGGCTGTCCGGGCGGCTTTGGAGGGCCCATATTTCGCCGATCTGCTGGGTAGAACAATGGCGGCACTGTTGAGCTATCCGGCTTTCGCCGTGATCGGTGTCCCGGGAATTCTGTTGGCCCTGCTGGGCCGGACGCCGCGGCGCGAGCGGTATATCCGGCAGGACCAGATTTGACGCCGTTTCCCCGCGCCCCAGAAAGGAAGATCGATGTTTTTCAAAACCAAGCCAAATTCCATTCCCAGCACTGAGCAGGCGCTGCCCGGCCGTGCCGCCGAAATGGCGGTGGCCGAGAGCCATTACGTCAACCAGCATAGCCTCAAGGGGCCCTATCCAGCCGGTGCCGAGACGATCTATTTCGGACTCGGCTGCTTCTGGGGTGCCGAGCGGCTGTTCTGGCAGCTGCCGGGAGTCTATGTGACCGCGGTTGGCTATCAGGGCGGCTCGACCCCCAATCCGAGCTATGAGGAGGTCTGTTCGGGCCAGACCGGGCATACCGAGGCGGTCAAGGTGGTCTACAATCCGGCACAGGTGAGCCTCGATACGCTGCTCAAGACTTTCTGGGAGGAGCACAACCCCACCGAGGGCATGCGCCAGGGCAATGATGTGGGTACGCAGTACCGCTCGGCCATCTATACGACGACGCCCGAGCAGGCCGAGATCGTGGCCAGGAGCCGCGAGGCCTATCAGGGCGCGCTCAAGGCCAAGGGGCTGGGAACGATCACCACGGAAATCGCGTCGGCGGGTCCGTTCTATTATGCTGAAACCTATCACCAGCAATACCTCGCCAAGAATCCCCGCGGCTATTGCGGGCTGCAGGGCACCGGCGTGTCGTGCCCGATTGGCACCGGCGTTGCGGCCTGAGACTTCGAGAACATATCACCACAGAAAAGGGCGACGGTTTGACCCGCCGCCCAGTTGTCAGGGAGAAAACGTTTGCGGCCGATCAGCCGCGTGGTTGGGGAACAATCCGCAGATAGGGCTTGGGTTCCTTCCAGCCATCGGGATACTTGACCTTGGCCTGCTCATTATTGACCGAACCGGCGATGATGACATCCTCGCCATTCTTCCAGTTCACAGGCGTCGCGACCTGATGCTTGGCGGTCAGTTGCAGGCTGTCGATGACGCGGATCACCTCATCGAAATTGCGGCCGGTGGAGGCCGGATATTCGATCTTGAGCTTGACCTTCTTGTCCGGTCCGATGACGAACACGCTCCGCACGGTCAGCGTGTTATCGGCATTGGGGTGGATCATGTCGTATTGGCGCGCCACTTCGCCCTTGGTATCGGCCAGCAGCGGGAAATTCAGCGCCGTGCCCTGGGTTTCGGCGATGTCGCTGGCCCAGGCAGCATGGTCTTCCAGCTTGTCCACCGAGAGACCCAGCACCTTGACGTCGCGCTTGTCGAATTCGGGCTTCAGCTTGGCGGTATAGCCCAACTCGGTGGTGCAGACGGGGGTGAAATTCTTGGGGTGCGAGAACAGCACCGCCCAGTGACCCTCGATGTAATCGTAGAAATGGATCGGGCCTTCGGTCGAGTCGAGTTCGAAATCGGGCGCAGTATCGCCAATCAGTATCGCCATGCTCGTTGGTTCCTTATCGCGTCCGGACGGGAGGAAGTTTGCTGGGGTTAGAATATCGCACCCATAGCCTGCGGAAGAAGCGTCCGGGAGCGAAATCTTTTGTGTTTTGGGCGGTTACGGCGCCATGGCGTTCCAAGGGCCACCGTCGGCGCAGTATCGGTCGGGCAGTTATGGCGTCCGCGTCGGCGCACCATGAGTCCAGCTCACCTGCTCGGTCGAGAGCGGAATAACCGACAGCGACATCTTTCCCGAGCCCTGCTGGATTTCACGGGCATGGGCCAGATAAATCAGCGCGTTATTGGCTGCATCATAGACGCGGGTGACGCGCAGCGATTTCCAGATCAGTGAGCGGCCTTCGCGGAAGATTTCCTCGCCGCCAGCCCTAGTAGCGATATCGCCGATAGTGATGGGGCCGACGACCGAACAATCCAGCGCTGAATAGGACGGGTCCTCGAACCAATTGCCCTGGCTCAGGCGATCGATAAAGCTGCGGTTGAAATAGGCGAGGTGGCAAACCACCCCATCGACCTCGGGATCGGCCACCGCATCGATCGAGATGTCGTTGCCGGTCCAATCGATGCCGACATTGCCCACCTCACGGCTATCGCCACAGGCGGCGAGGGTGAGCGCCAGGGCGGCAGGCAGGGCGATGCGGGCTATGAAGTTCATGGCGGCAGGTCCTTGGCTGTTGCGAGCGATAGAGGGCAGTCCTGAAATGGGCAGCTTTGGCCCCCATGCAAGGGATCAACGGCGCCGACCCCGCAAATGGCGCTCCAGCAGCCGCACCAGCAGGGACAGCGAGATGGTCATGGTCAGATAGAGAAAGGCCACGACATTGTAGGTTTCGAAGAATTTGAAAGTGCTGGAGGAATAGACCTTGCCCAATTGGGTAATGTCCTGGACGCCGAGCGCCGAAACCAGCGCCGAATCCTTGATCATGGAGACGAAATCGTTGGCGAGTGGCGGCAGGATGGTGCGCAGGGCCTGGGGCGCCACCACGAAACGAAACGTGTTCCAGCGCGACAGGCCAAGCCCCCGCGCCGCCTCCACCTGGCCGCGATCGACCGCCTCGATGCCGGCGCGAAAGATTTCGGCGATGAAAGCGGAATAGCACACGGTGAGCGCAAGAATTGCACGCCAGACGAAATCGAAATCGCGGATGGTCATCGCCTCCAGCCAGCCGAGCTGGACCAGCGGCGTCAGGGCGGCATTGACGGCACCGACAAACCAGGGCGCGCCAACAAAAGCGACATAGAACAGGAAGACCAGCACCGGAATGCCGCGGATGATTTCGACATAGAAGGTGGCGACTTCGCGCAACACGCGATGGGCGGAGGTGCGCGCCAGGGCCACCAGCAGGCCAAACACGATGGCGGCGGCAAAGGCGACGAAGGCCACCCAGAGCGTGGTGATCACGCCGCCGGCCAAGGCCCGGAAAATCTGTGCATAGCCGGCATCGGCCGTGATGGCCCAGAGACCGAGCACGAACAGCAGCGCGATGGCCAGGAGCCACCACGGAGTATTGGCGAAGCGGGAGGGTTTGCGTGGGGTTTGCGTCATTGGTTCCTGGGAACTGGTCCCTAAGTCATCACCCACCCCCTTGCGGGGAGGGATCAAGGGTGGGGGGATGTTTAGCCCCAATCCAATATCGTGGCTCCGCACACCCCCTCCCACCCTCCCCCGTCAAGGGGGAGGTGCCGCTCAGTGTTTAGCCTGATAGCTGCGCACGAACCGCGTCACTGAGCAGCGTTGTAGTCGTAGAACCACTTCTTCTGCAGCCCCTCCATGGTGCCATCGGCCTTGATGGCGGCGATGGCGGCATTGACGGGGGCCACCAGATCGGAGCCGGGGGTGAGGATGAAGCCGAAATCCTCGCTGCCCAAGGGACCGCCGACGACCTTGAAGGCGCCCGGATTGGCGCCGATATAGCCATTGGCGGAAGTCTGATCCATCAGCACGGTATCGACATCACCCGATTGCAGGGCGCTCACCGAGGCGCCGAAGGTGTCGAACAGCTTGATGCGCGGATTGGCCTCGTCGCCATCGAGCACCGAATAGACGGCGGTGTAGAAATTGGTGGTGCCGGCCTGGGCGCCGACGAGGAAATCGGCATTGGCGGCGAAGCTGACATTATCGGTGAAGCGCGTTTCATCGGCCCGCACCAGCATGAGCTGTTCGGAGGTCAGGTATGGATCGGAAAAGTCGATCTGGGACTTGCGCTCGTCATTGATGGTGATGCCGTCCAGGCCGATATCGTATTGGCCATCGCGCACAGACTGGATCATCACGTCCCAGCTCGACAGCTGCCAATCCACCTTGGCATTGAGGCGCTTGGCGATTTCGTTGACCAGGTCATATTCCAGACCCACGCCCTCGCCGGTCTTGGGATCGGCGAAGTTCAGCGGCACATAGGCGTTTTCGGTGACGGCGACGATGGTGCGGCCCGCCAGGTCGGGCAGCGCCTGCGCCTGGGCGGAGACAGTGCCGAGCAGGATGGTGGCGGCGATGAACATCGACTTCATGAGGCAACAGGCTCCAGGGCATTTGCTTGACGCGACAATAGACGGGGCGCCCCGGTTTTGGGAATGAGAATCATGCCCATAAGGCAAAATGGCGCCGCCGGAACGCAAACGAGCGTTCCCGAACCGGATCGGGAACGCTCGTCATTGTATGGCGCGGCAGTGTGCCGGGGATAAATCAGGCTTCGTCTTCGACCGGAGCGGCAGGGCCGTTCTTCTTGACCGATTCGATGCAGTTGAGGGCGCTGGCGCGCGCCTTATAGGTCTCGGAGCGAACCATGGTTTCGCCATTGGCGGCCACGAAGCGCACGAAGAACTGCTCGTCCTTGGAGGCAGCGATTTCGAAGCGGTAGCCCTTGCCCTCTTCGCCCTTGCTCAAATCCACGGTGATGGCATCGGGAGCGTTCTTCTTGAGCGATTCGATGGCGCTCTTGGCGCTGGCCTTGGCCTTATAGCTTTCCGACCAGACCAGGGATTCGGCATTGTAGAGAAAGGCAAATTTGAACTGATCGTTGGCGGCGGGGGTGATCTTGAATTTGTGTGCCATGACGCTGGCTCCTCTATCCCTGATTCCCCGAGCCTAGCGCGCTTTGGTGTGTCCGTCGATATGGCCCAGATCCCGATCGGGATCGATACGGTCGCGCACCATCTGCTTGAGGACCTTCACATCGGGGAAGCCGCCATCGCGCTTGCGCTCCCAGATCAGGAGGCCATCCAGGGTGATCTCGAAGATACCACCGGTGCCGGGGATGAGGGTAACCGAGCCGATTTCGAGGCTGAAGGTGGAGAGTACCTCCTGCGCCATCCAGGCTGAGCGCAGCAGCCAGTTGCATTGGGTGCAATAGGTGATGGAAAGCGCCGGTTTGCCGTTCATTGCCTGGTGCCTTTCGTGAGCGCTACAGCAGCCTGGCGATCGGGGCTTCAAGATCGGCGGGGACGATGGTGGGCGCGAAGCGCTCGGCCACTTCGCCGTCGCGGCCGATGAGGAATTTGGCGAAATTCCACTCGATATCGGCGGGATGCTTGGTTTTCAGCCAGGCATAGAGCGGGTGCGTGCCGGTTCCGTTGACCTCGATCTTGGCGAACAGCGGGAAGCTGACGCCGTAATTGAGTTCGCAGAAGGCGGCGATTTCGGCCTCGCTGCCGGGCTCCTGGCCCATGAACTGGTTGCAGGGGAAACCCAGCACGACGAGGCCCGCCTCGCGATGGGCCTGCCACAGCGCCTCCAGCCCCGCATATTGCGGGGTGAGGCCGCATTTGGATGGCGACATTGACCACCAGCACCACCTTGCCGGTATAGGCATCAAAGGGCTGCGGCGTGCCGTTCAGCAAAGGCAGGGTAAAATCGTAAAAGGCGGACATGACAGCATCCCGGGAAGAACTGCCGTGGATGCTAATCGAAGGCGCGGGTGAATGCACGTGCGCAAGCGCCGGACGGCGCGGGCCTCCGGTTATCGTGAAAGAGCAGACGGGTCCCGAGGCGCTTTGCGTCCCGATAGTTTAGTAGATGAGACGCAAGGCGCCTCGGGAAGTCGGGATTTCTGTCCGCTTGACCGGTCCTTCCCTTTAAGCGTGGGACGGCACCGTCGCGCTGGCCCAGGCAGGAAACGACTTCCCCGCCCTCCCGGCAGTCTGTCTTGCAGTCGTTCGTCGCGATCCGTCCGTGCAAGCAGATGAGACGCAGTTTAGCTCAGGTTCTGCACGCGGGGATAAGTTTGCGAGGCGGCTTCGTTCTCGGCATCGGCTATCGCCCGCGCCGCCTCGAGCGCGCCGTCGCGGCGGCCGCGGTCATAGGTCTGCTCGTTCTTGGCATCGATCATCCGCGCCAGCTTTTCGCGCATCATCTTCATCCGCGCCGTCTGCCGCTCGGGCGGGCGCTGGGTCTTGGGCCGCAGCCGCGCGATCGGCAGCGTCTCCCCTTTGGGCAGCGACCAGGCAAAGCATTTGCGCCCCTCGTCCCAAAAGGCGTGTCGCGTCTCATAGGCATCAAGCGCCACCAGCGCCTGGCCAAGCTGGGTGGCAAGACCCACGAGATCGGGCGCTGCCGGCGGAATGGCGCCGGAACCGCCGATAAATAATCGCGCCTCGAACAGCAGGTCTTCGGCCAGGCGCCGCGCCACCGCGCCGACCGGGGCATCGGGACGCTTATTGGCGCCCGCCTCGGTCTGGCGCAGCAAGGTGGCCAGGCGCGGATAAAGCGCCTCATGGCGCGCGGCGGTTTCGGGGGTAACGGGCTTGATGGCCATGGGCGGCTCCACACAGAGATTGGCGGAGCATTTTAGGTGACGCCCGGAGGGCGGGGATTACTTCCCCGCCTGCGCGCGGCCTATGCCGGCAGGCCGAATTTTTGGCGGGCCTGGGCGCTGACCGGGGTGAACAGATTGACCAGATTGCCATCGGGATCGCGCAGCAGCGCCGAGCGATTGCCCCAGGGCATGGTGGTGGGGCTCTGTTCGAAGGGGAAATTTTGCGCCGCGAGACGGACGAAATCGGCATCGACGTCAGGGGTGATGAATTCGATGATCACCGACGCATTGGCGGCGGGGCGGGCAATGTTGGCGCCGAACAGGGCAAGGGTGCGCGTGCTGGCAATGGCGAGCGTGCCGGATGGGGTGGCGAGTTCGGCGAAATCCTCGGTGAACCAGGTGGGGGTGATGCCGGTGACGGCGGCGTAGAAGGCGACGAGGGCTTTTGGATCGGCGGTGATGATGCGGAGGGAGATGAGGTTCATGGGGGGCTCCAGGGGTGGGGATGGAGCCGAGGGTAAGGGGTGGGTGTGACGGGGGGTGTCAGGAGGGTGCGACATTCCAGCAGGAGCTAGTTTTCAGAATCATGCTAACGCACGATTCTCTTGAACCTGTCTCTATGATAGGATTTATAGAACGAAACAGGAACGAGACAACGCCATGCAAGGTTATGATGGGCGAGCTGTTGCCAATTTTGTTCTCGACTTCTGCGATAGTCGCAAGCTGCAAGTTACTAATCTAAGTCTGCAAAAAATTGTGTACTTTTGCCATGTGTGGTCACTAATTCGACTAGATAAGCCCTTGGTGAAGCACAGTTTTGAGGCTTGGGCTTTTGGACCTGTCCTTCCATATTTATACCGAGAGTTTAAGAGGTATGATCGGTCCCCTATTTCCGGGCGAGCTACGCAGTTGGATCTTAGCGATGGCAGTCAGCGCGTGGTAGAGTATGACTTTGATCAGGCTACCGATTCTCTATTGAACGAAGTTGTCCGATTTTACAGTCGTTTGAGGGCGGGGGACCTTGTAGAGTTAAGCCACGCTTCCGGTGGCCCTTGGCACCAGATTTGGAATCATCAGGGCCTTGTGAATCCAGGAATGAAAATCAACGATACGAGCATAGTAGAATTCTATTCTAAAGTTGGGGCACCTTTCTCACTTCAGTAAACGGATAACAGTATGCCAAGCCTTCGAGTGCCTTCGGTGCAGCACCTTGCCCGGAACTGGAAATCGCATCCTGACTTGATAGCAAAGGCGCTAGTACGCCTAGCTCTGAACCCGCCAATTTTTAACTATAACCCTCTATACTCAGCAATTAGAGACTTGCTGGTTTTGGGTGTTCCCTACGATCAGGTCTTCGAAGGCGTCAAGAGGATCAAACGTCAGCAGGTGCGAGAGAACTTGCTGGAGGTCTTGCCGCTAATCCGAGATCATTTTTTTGGGATTTCTCCAGACTACTTCCAAACGATAGAAAAACGCTACTATCCTGTGGCCCGTAATCTTATGGTTCCCTTCGAACCGCCAATGGTGTACGGCGTTGGAGGACAGCTTTATTTCCCGTGGTTTAGCTTCTGGCGTCAAAATCCCCTGCGAAATGAACCCTTGTCGCTCTTTGTAACCATGGTCGATGATATCGTCCTGCAAGATCCAGACTTGGAAAATGCTCGATTTGAGATTCTCGATTTCAGCTGCCCTCAGCCAGGCAAGGGACGTGTACTTCGCGTAATCGACGCGCAAGAAATACCGCGTGTTTCGTCGGCGCGAAAATTGGAGATGCTAGAGGTTTTTGCTGCAGGCTTTAGCAAAGCCCTGGAGCAGCTTTCTAAGCGACCTGAGGGGAGGCAAGAAAGCGAATCTCCGCAGCCTAATGATCCTAATCAGCCCGGATTTTTTGACTAGCTCTTTAGAACAGAGACGGCTCGCCTGCGAAGCTATTGGCAAGGCTATGGTGCAGCGATCATTTCGATCCAAGTCGCGCAATTTTTGGACCACCAAGTCGCCATCAATCTTGTGCAATAGTGTGTGTCTAAAGCTGGCACGCTCGGCTACGACCAGCGATTGCCAGCCGCAATCCCTTATTTGCCTTGCAATGTGGTTCGCGAGCTTAGGGCCGACAAGCGCCTCCCAGCGGGCAGCATATCTAATGGCTCTAACGGCATTGCCGAGCGGATTGGGATTCGGTTCTAAGTTTATCTCAAGATATCTGCTTGCGAGGCGATCAAAATAAAATCGGTCTGCTACAAGCTTGTTTTCTCCCACAGAATATAAAACTGCGTCCCAATTGAAGAACGTGACTTTCACTAAATCCTGTAGATTTGAAAGGTCTGCATGGCCGTTGACCGCAGCCCACGTCCTCTCCAGGGGCCAGACGTCAACCTTCCATTTTTCAAGTTGCAGGCCATAGCCACCGAAGCGGTTTCGTACGGCCCCAAGCTGATCCATAATTCTTTCAAATTGCGGCAACGATTCTGGCTGAACTACAAAGTCGATGTCAGACTCAAAATCTCGATTCCCGGCTAGGTATAAGTCTCTGATAAGGCCGCCAATAACCACCACCTGCCCAAGGTCCAGCAGACCTTGGGCGAAAGCGTGAACTTGCGCACGGGATCGCCGTTCCGAGCGAAAAAAATAACTCAAGCGACTCTTGAGCCTAGCTTCTTCGCTAGGCGGAAGCACCGATGTGGAAGGCTTTGAGCTCATCATAAAGGTCGAGTGCAAATTGGTCTGTCATGCCAGCGACCATATCGGTCAGCAGCTGCAGTTCCTTATACCTGATAGGAAGCGCCTTGTCGCTCGCTCTTGAGGCGCTCTCCGCCCTTCAAACACTCGACGATAGTTTTCAGATATCCGGCTGTACGCGTAGCGGGCAAATGGAGAGGTGCGTTTTGATCCCAGACCTCGAAGGCTTCGCGCTCAGTTATACCGCGCCACAGCATGTCCATCAGGCCTAACAGTGTATTGTACCCTGCAAGCTCGACCTCTAATACCCGCCGATGAGAATATGCTCTGTCTCTGTCGAACACCCTTATTTCCTCGACCAGCGCGGCTGCCTTGCTCATATCTATGAGTGGCTTCTCCAAAGCGCCGTCCATAATACTATCATAGTGATCATCAAAGGCTGTTATGGTCGCCGATACTAACGCCGTAACGGCATGGGTGCGGAAGATTTGCATGCAAACGTCGTTTTGCTCGTAGGTAGATAGCTGTGCACCACGAACGGCGTCGAAGGCCTCTCTTGCTTTTCCAAGGACCCATTTGGCAATCGGGTCGTCCATCAATGTGGGCCGATGCTCTAGCCAAAACATCAGGTCGGGAAAGGAGACAATTTGCTTTTTGACTGCGTCTTCGGCGTCCATAATGACATAGGCGGTGTCGTCACAGGCCTCCATTATGTAAGTCAGAGGGTGCCTGCTGTGCATATCAAGACCCGTTGCTTGTCTCACCTCGGCCACGATAGAGGCCTCGGACTGATAGAAGCCAAATTTCTTGGTGTGCGCAGGGCCTTTTTTCCCAACCACACCATCAGAGGCAACGGTGTATTTCATAAGTGCGGTTAGAGTGCCGGCGGTGAGGTTCAGCCCGCGGTTATCCTTCACTACTTGCAATCTAGTCAGCGTTCGAAGCGTTTGTGCATTACCTTCGAAAGCGCGAAAATCCTCCTTGTGACCCTTCGACATCTTGTCGAGATCATCAGCAATTGCCTTGCATCCATCTTTGCCCCAGCGCTTTCGCTCAACAAGCGAGATCGCAAATAGCCGGTGTTCGTTCAGCTTTATCCAACTCTGGATGGCCGCCTCACCTTGGTGACCAAACGGTGGGTTCCCCATATCGTGAGACAGGCCAATCGCGCCTAGAACGGCAGGGATGGCGCGCGCAATTCGCGCATATTCCTGTTCGCCTTCATCGGCGTCGGCCATTATGCGCTGCATGGTCGGACTATGGACGAGATGCGTGCCGATCGATCGGGCTAGGTCCGCCACTTCATGGCTGTGCGTAAGCCGATTTCGCACGCTTTCGTTTTTCTCAAGCGGGAAGACTTGTGTCTTATCCCCCAGGCGTCGAGTTGGCGTAGAAAAAAGCACTCGATCAAAATCGCGTTCGGATTTGGTGCGGCTGCTTACCAGCCAGTCTGGACGAATCTCGGGCGGTGACGCGTTGCCGGCCTTTTCTGTAGATAGCCGACTTTCATTTAGAAGCTTAGTCCAATTTTTTCTTGGCATGCAACGCAACCCTACTAGCGGGCCGAACATCTTGCATGTCTATGCCAGAACGTAAACTGCGCAGCGAGCTATTCA
>CAVQVF010000018.1:0-45048 GCA_963717095.1 uncultured Alphaproteobacteria bacterium | reverse complement strand
TAGCCTAAGACTGGCATCGCACCCCCGTTGTGCCTGCCCTTGGCTAACTATATCATTGCAAAATCTCGGTAATCCAACCGGATGTCTTTCCTCGATGCCTCGCATCGAGACGGGGGAGCCCAGTGCAATCAGAGCTTTGGTTTGGCCTTGTCCTGCTGGCGCTTTTCGCCGCCTCGATCTTTACCCGGAACATTCTGAGCGGGCGGCGGCGCAAGTTTCGCGCGCCCTCCTACCCGCCTCCCAGCTATGGCACTCCGCGGCCCAGCTATATTGGCGATGCCTCCGATCAGTTGCGGATCGTCATGGGCGCTTCGTTCCACAAAAAGAAAATCATGAACAAGGCGGAATATGCGGTCTTCCGCACGATAGAGACGCACCTGCGCAAGAGGCACAGTGGCTATCGCGTTCTGTCGCAGACCAGCCTGGGCGAGATCATCGGATCCGACGATGACCTTGCGTTTCGCTCGATCAACAGCAAGCGCGTCGATATCCTGATCATCGATCCTTTCGGCTTTCCCGTGACCGCCGTGGAATACCAGGGCAGCGGCCACTATCAGGGCGACGCCGCGGCGCGGGACGCCGTCAAGAAGGAAGCGCTGCGCAAGTCCGGCATCCACTATCTCGAAATCACCGCAGCTCACCCGCCCGAGGCGATTCAGCAGCTCGTCACCAACACAATACCTGCCCCCACGACCCGATCCGCCACCGGCGCGTAGGCCAGCTCGACATTCAACTGTGAAGTGGATCTGGGAGAGCCCCTTCTTCTCCCTCCCCCTTGTGGGGAGGGCCGGGGTGGGGGTCTTGGACTATCGACGAACGCCATATTATGCATTGAGCCTCGCCGTTGGCTCAGCACCCCCCACCCTAACCCTCCCCACAAGGGGGAGGGAACCAGATCTGGGCTCCACATCGGCAATACAGAGCTGAGTATTGAGTGATGCCGACAGGGCAATCTTCAGGCGGGCCCGCCCTACCCCCTCACCGCGATCTTCCCCTTCCGTCCCGGCTCGCCGCTCGCGCGCACCGCCTCAACGATCTGGTCCAGCCCGAACACCGCCTCGATCGGCAGCACCAGTTCGCCCTTGGCAGCCAGCGCCACCACGTCGGCAAACATGGCCCCGATCACCTCGGGCGCCAGCTTCGGCTTCATGCCCCAGAATCCGCGCACGGTGATCCCGCGGAACAGCAATTGCGCCGCCGTAATGGAGAGCGGCTGCGGCGTCATCGCCCCGAAACTGACCAGTTCGGCGCCGTCCGCCACCACCTCCAGCAATTGGCTGGCCCCCTCGCCACCCAGCGAATCCAGCGCCCGGATAATCGGCGCTCCACCCGTGAGCGCCCGCACCCGTTGTTGCCAGCCCGCGCTCTGGGTCGAGACCACATTGGCAATCCCCAGCGCTTCCAGCTCCGCCACCGCCGCGTCGCGCCGCACCAGGCTCACCACATTGATGCCCTGCTCGGCCCCGAAGCGCGACACCAGCTTGCCCACCAGACCATTGCCCGCATTATGGATCATCCAGTCGCCGCTCTTCACTTCCAGACTGGCCAGGATCATCTTGGCGCTCAGCGGCATGGCGATCAATTGGCACGCCGTCTCATCACTGACGCTATCGGGCACCGGCACGGCCTGCGCCGCATCGACCAGGTAGTATTCCGCCCAGGTCTGCACCCCACCGGTGACGCGCTGGCCCACCGCCAGGTTGCTCACGCCCTCGCCCAGCGCCTCGACCACACCCACCGCTTCCGTGCCCGGCACTGCCGGCAAGTCTGGCTTGACGCCATATTCTCCGGCAATGGTCATCAGATCATGGTTATGAATGGCCGACAGCACCATGCGCACCAGCACCTGCCCCGCGCCCGGCACCGGCCGAGGCCGCTCCGCCAGCCCCAGGACCTGCTCCGGCACGCCAAATTTCTCGAACACAACGCTGCGCATCATCAGGCCTCTCTCTAAAGTTTCGCCACAGATACGCCTGCCCCCCACGAATTCAACCGCAACTTCTGCGGCGTAGCGCCTATTCCGCTTGTTCTTCCAGGACATGCGGACAAGGCCCGCCCAACGCAGATCTATCTGACCTATCCGCTCCCCCTGCCCCCAACGCCTCCCCGCCCACGGTGTCATCCCGGCGCAGGCCGGTATCCATCCCGATATCCCGCCCCAGCCGCAAGGCGGTTGTAACGACGACGCAATCTAGCGGCCTGCGACACCATCTCAGGCTGGACCTGGCTTTCGCCGGGGTGACACCGTGATTGGGGCATGATCCTGCCACGTCCTCGTGGTTCGAGGGTCGGCTTCGCCTCCCGCCTCACCATGAGGACTACTGGGATTGAGTCTCGCTAGAACGCGGCCCCAAATAGCCCCCAGAGCAGCCTCCCCAATAGCCCATGCCTCCAGTAGCCCTCATGGTGAGGTGCGAGCCCTTCGCGAGCCTCGAACCACGAGGGCGTGCCCCAATCTACCCGCTTGCCCTTCCCTCCCCCTTGAGCGGAGGGTTCACTTTAGGCTGGTGTTTGTGGTGGACCCCCACCCCTGTCCCCTCCCCACAAGGGGGAGGGAGACCCTCTCAATCAATCTTAGCAACCGCAACCTTTGAGCAAGCGGTTCCTGCGTCTCCCTCCCCCTTGTGGGGAGGGGACAGGGGTGGGGGTTCTGAAAGGTTCAAAGTGAACACTCCCCCTTGAGGGGGAGGGGAGCCAACCCGATCTATCCAATTAATCCCCACCCCCAGAAACCCAGCGTATCCTCCACCCATCCCCACGCATCAACTGCGCGGTCGCGACGAACGGTCGGCGTGGGGGTACGGGGGTCGGGGTCGCCCGCCCGGATGTGCAGCACGGGTCCAACGAAAGCCATGTGCCGAGGACACTGCACTCAACCCGGATGCGATGGCGAGACCACGGTTTCACTACTCGCGGTCTACCCGCATAACGAGACCGTGGTCTCGCCATTGCCGCAGCCTAACCACAAACCGCCCGGTCACCCCGCGCGGCGCCTCATCACGCCCATCTGCCACGCCAGCTAGTCAACGCCACCCATGCCCGCTAGGACCAATCGACATTCAACTTTCACGGCAGGCTGGTCGTACTGGATGGCATTCCCTCCCCTTGAGGGGAGGGTTAGGGTGGGGGTGTCGGGGGTCCGACAGGCACTGAGTTCGCTGATGGCACGACACCCCCACCCCCTCCCTTCAAGGGGGAGGGAGCGACCCCGCGCATGCCGAAAGACCTGTGAAAAGCTGAATGTCGATTGCCCGCTAAGCCTTCCACGACACTGGAGATCATGATGACCACCACCGAAAAAATCCGCTGTGGACGTCCATCCATCGCCAAGAACGGCAAGGCCAAGGTCACGTCCGGCCTCCGGAAATCAGGGAGCCGGACGACTGTCTAGCACCGGCCGCGTCCTGCTGACCGGTATTTCCGGCTTTCTCGGCGGTCACCTCGCCGTGCAATTGCTGGCCGCAGGCTATCGCGTCCGCGGCAGCCTGCGCAGCCTCGATGGCGCCGGCAGGGTGCGCGCCACGCTCGCCGCTGCCGGCGCCGATCTCTCCCGCCTGGAACTGGTCGCGCTCGATCTGCGCGCCGATGCCGGCTGGTCCGACGCCATCGCCGATTGCCGCTACCTGCAGCACACCGCCTCGCCCCTGCCCATCAAGACCCCCAGGGACAAGGCCACCCTGATCGGCCCCGCCGTCGATGGCACCCGCCGCGCCATCGCTGCGGCCCTGGCCGCCAAGGTCGAGCGCATCGTGCTGACCTCATCGATCGCCGCCATCCAATATGGCCACGCCGACACCACAAAGCCGCTGACCGAAGCCGACTGGACCGATCCGGCCAGCCCCGCAACCAATCCCTATTCCCAAAGCAAGACCCTGGCCGAATGCCTGGCCTGGTCACTGATGGACGCAGCCGGCCGCCACGGCGATCTTGCCGTCATCAACCCCGCCATCATGCTCGGCCCCCTGCTCGATGATGATCCTGGCGCCTCCGCCGTACTGGTCCAGCGCCTGCTTAAAGGCCACGTCCCCGCCGCGCCCCGGCTCGACCTGTCGATCGTCGATGTCCGCGATGTCGCCGCGCTCCATGTTGCCGCCATGACCACGCCCAATGCCGGCGGCCAGCGTCTCATCGCCACCGCCGAAACCTTATCCTTCCTCGATCTCGCCCGCGCTTTGGCCCCGGCCTTCCCCGCCAGCCGCCTGCCGCGCTTTGAACTTCCCGATTCCCTGGTCCGCCTCTACGCCCTGTTCGACCCCGATATCCGCTTCAGCCTCCCCGAACTGGGCCGCCATAAGCGCTTTTCAACCCACCGCGCCCCCGCTTTGCTCGGCCGCAAGTTGATCCCGGCCCGCGCCGCTGCCATCGCCACCGGCCACGCCCTGGCGGCCCGCGGCCTGTTGTCGAACAGTTGAAAACTGCCCCTTGCAACACCAGCGATTTTTCTTCATACCACCCGCGTCGGAACGGGGCTGTAGCTCAGTTGGGAGAGCGCGTCGTTCGCAATGACGAGGTCAGCGGTTCGATCCCGCTCAGCTCCACCATTCCGACAAAAATCAATGACTTAGCGACAGGTTTTGCCTGGCGGGCCGCCCAGGACTCGCCTGCAGGCTATGGGCCATGCCCGCGAGCCTCAGGAAGCATTGCGGCTTACCGTCTATTGAATCCATGCCCCACCCCCACTCCTCATGGGAGCGGCAATGGCGGTCGCTGGCATCATCGCGATGACGTATATTGGGTTCTATTGAACCGCGTAGAGCACGGCGCGGCTGGTGTCGCGCTGTTTGCTCATCTTGCTGGCGGCTTTGACGGCGCGGTAGAGCGCCCCTTCGATCAGCAGCCGGTTGATATCGCTGATCCATCCCGCAAGGTGGGGCTGCTGGATCAGGAGCGCCTGTGTCAGCCCGAAATATCCATCGTGATGCGTCTTGATATCGCCAGTCAGATAGATCTGCTGCAAACAATAGTGCAATTTCTGCAGCGGCGTCACGGCCAGCTCGGGCTCTATGGCCTCGTCGGCGCGCAGCACCGGGGCATCGCCTTCGACCACGATGGTGCAGGTCGCGTCGGACACCACCATGAAGCGGCTGCTGCCAATCAGCAATTGCTCTCCCGGTTTCATCGTCAGCTTGAGCGCCAAGATAGGGTCCTCCTAGAGAAAAACAGGGGTGGGCGAACCCACCCCTGCCGGATCGGAAGATTAACGCAGCATCTGCAGCACGCCCTGATCGGCCTGGTTGGCCATCGACAGGGTGGACTGAGCGAGCGACTGACGTGTCTGAAGAGCCATCATGTTGGCGGCTTCTTCGTTCATGTCGGCCAGGGTCAGGTTGCCAGCACCGGTTTCCAGAGTGTTGATCATGGACTTGGTGAAGTCCTCACGGTTCTGCACGATCGACAGGTTCGAGCCGAAGGCCGAAGACTGCGAACGAACGCTGTTCAGGGCGTTCTTGATGTCTTCGATATAGGCGTCGATCGTTTCGCCGCTATCGAGATCCTTGGCGGTCAGCGTGGTTTCAACATCGAGGTTGGTCGAGTTGATCGCATCGCCGTCCTTGGACTGGATCTCGATTGCCGAGGTACCGGTTTCGTTGAACGTGATCTTCAGGTTGTCGCCGCGGAGCAGGTTCACGCCGTTGAACGAGGCGTCATCCGACAGCTTGTCGAGTTGGTCGCGCAGTTCGTTGAACTGGTCGGCGAAGTCGGCACGCGACTGGTTGCCGTCAACCACCGACTTGGCATTGATCAGGCCGGTGATGTTGCCGCCCGAAGCGCCAGTGATGTTCAGCTGCTGGGTCGAGAGGTTCTCGACACGCAGACGACCGTTGTCATTGGAGGCACGGACCTTGTCGTTGAGCGCGTTGGTGTTGTTGACGGTTTCTACCAGCTCATCGGTCGTCTTGGCAACGTTGGAGAAATCCGTTGCGTCAACGGCGTTCAGGGCTTCCACGCCATCGGTAGTTTCGGCGGCGGTAAAGACGGTGGCGGTAATTACGCCTGTACCGGTAACGCTGAAGTTCTTGCCATCAGCACGCGAAATCGTGATGAAGCCGCTGGTGGCATCGGCGGTTGCGCTGTACTGCAGCATGCCCTTGTCAGCAAAACCATCGTTGAGCTGCTGGGCCATCTCGACACCGTTCTCGCCAACGCTCGAGTCAGCGGTGACAGGAGCAGGAGCAACGGTGGCATCGTGGCCGCCCGCGACCGTGTTGATGGTCTGGCCGTCGATCGTGATAGAACCCGCAACGTAGGCGCCAGCGGCGATAGCGGTGGATGTCTTAGTCGCGGCATTCAGAGTATCTGCCGTTTCACCAGCCGACGACAGACCGATGGCCTGGCCGCCGGTCACGTTGTCGATGTCTTCATTGTTGGTGTTGGACAGCTCGATCTGGCCATTCTTGACGGTGGCGTGAACAGCGTCACCGCCCAGGGTCTTGGACATGCGGTCGTTGATCTTCTGAGCAACGATATCGGCGGTATCACCCACCGAATAGGCCACGGTCACGGCCGAGCCGCCATTGACCTTGGAGCCGGCGGTGAAACTGAGCGTACCACCGGCCTGAGCGGTGTCGTTGGTGCCGGCGAAGCCGCCATTGCCGGTGAAGGTGGTCTTCTGGATATCGACACCAACCGAAGCATCGCCAACGGCGCCGCCGGTGAAGCTCAACTGGCCGGTTGCGCCCGAATCGATGTCCATCGACAGGGTCTGGAACTTCATGTCCTGGCGCGCCTGACGCAAGGTCGAGGTCATCGCATCCAGGTTCTTGGTGATCGCGGTCAGGCCATTGTCGGCAGCTTCGAGGGTCTTGATGCCATTGGCCATCGAGTCCATCAGGCTGTTCAGATCGCCGGCGCGGCTGTTCAGCGAAGCGGCGGTGAAGAAGTTGGTGGGGTTGTCGAGTGCCGAGTTGACCTTGTTGCCGGTCGATAGACGGTCCTGCGTGGTCGCCATCATCTTCGCAACGTTCTGGAGCGAAGAGAGATTGGACCGTACGGCCTTCGTGAGATTGACATCAGACATATTGGGTTCCTTCTGGATTGACCGAATGCTTCTTCATCCGGATAATGCAAGGCGTATTAGCATCATATTAAAAATTCATTAAAACGTGTGTATAGACCTATGAATAAGCCGCAGACCTCTACCGGGACAGCCTTGGAATTGCTGGGACACAATGTACAATATTGGCGAAAAGTACGCGGGCTGACGCTGCTGGAACTGGCGAATCACACCGGCATAGCGCCCGAGGCGCTGCGGGGCATCGAAAATGGCACCTTCGATCCGCCATTGGATCTGCTCGACCGGTTGGCAGACGATCTAAAGGTTGTGCATCGGCAATTATTTGAGCAACCTGGCAATCCCGGGCGTGTTATCCGTGGATAAATTATCCGAGTTCTGATGCTCATCCCCCCATGCAAATGAATGGCCGTGAACTTGTAGCGTGGAACATGCGGCGCCTGCGCGTGGCCAAAGGCTTCTCGCAGGAGCGGCTTGCCAATGAGGCGGAAGTCGATCGCACTTACATCAGCCGGCTCGAACGCAAGATGGAAAATCCCAGCATTGGCGTGCTGGAAAAGATCGCCGGGGCCCTGGGCGTCCACATCGCCGACCTGCTGGTCATGCCGGACGCCGACGACATCGCCCCCAAACCCCTCAAGGCCGGCCGCAGGCCGAACCCGTAGGGCTATCGATATTCAAATATTGGCCGGAGTTAAAATTTACGCCGTGGCTTAACCGCCATCTTCTACTTCCGCTGGCCACCTATTCAGGCACTGGCAGGCCTTTGGGGAGGACCAGCGCGCCATCGTCGTCGGCGACCAGAAAATCGCCGGATCGAACACGAACGTCCCCGATCCGGATATCGATGCCGATCTGGCCCTCATCATTGCGGACGGATTTGCGCGGCGTGGTTGCGATCGCCATGACGCCAAAGTCGATCTTCCCCACCGCCACGATATCGCGCACCGCCCCCCAGATCACGATACCGGCCCAGCCATTATCGAAAGCCGATTTGGCCACGAGGTCGCCCACCAGCGCGGTTCGGACGGAGGCTCCCCCATCCACGAGCATGACGCGCCCATGTCCGGCGGATTCCGCCAGCCGCTTCACGCAGGAATTGTCCTCGAAGCACTTGACCGTCTCGATCGGTCCGGCGAAGGCGCGCCTGCCGCCGAAATGCCTCAAGGCGGGCGGCAAGGTTCCCACTTCCTCCAGGTACATGTCGTAGATGTCACATGTTGAAATCATACCGTCCTCGCTTGGTTATTCGTCCTGGTTGAAGCAATGCCGCCATGGCGCAAGGGGCGGCCTTGATTGAGGATTGCCTGGTGCCTAGGTGGCAATGGCGACCTCTCCCTGCATCAAACGTCTCGCGGTCCTGAACGAAACGGCGCTGTCGGCGATCCAGGCATCTTGGAAACGCACTTCCGCCCCGACTGACAAAACGCCCGATGGATTGCCGACGCGCAGCTCGGCGCCGGACGTGCTCCGCGCCAGGCGGTTAGGGATCGTGCCCGAAATCTTGCAGGCGACACCAAGGCACAAGGCGCTGGCCAACGGCACGGCGCGGTGTGCTCGCCCCATCGAAAGCATGCGGGTCGCGATATCGTGCGTTCCGGCGCCATAGTGTGTGTTCTCCAGGCTGGTGAAATCCCCCGGAGCGGAAACCACGGCCAATCGCGGGCTCAGGAGGCCTATCGCGGCCGGCGTATCACCGAGCTTCATCATGACGCCGGCGATGCGCCGAATTTCATCGAGACTATCGAGGAGGCCGGGCTTGGCTTCTATCTCTTCAGGGCTTTCACGCCCCGTCATCCCGACATCGCGCGCACTGACGAAACAGCAGCCATTGGCAGCGTCCACCAGCGAGATTTCAAGGCGGCGGCCATCAGGCAGGGCGATCGTGTCGACGACATTGCCGGTGGGCAGCAGGCTGCCGGTCAGCGCGCCACCGGGATTGAGATAATCCAGCCGGATCATCGCGCCGCTGCCGGCAACACCGGCGATTGCGAAATCGCCTTTGACGACCGGCTTGCCGTCGCTGACCCCAAACCGCGAGTGAATGATCTTGCCCGTCGATGTTTCATGAATGCGCACGACGCATTCGCCATCCCCGGCCCGCAACAAACCTTCCTCGACCGCAAATGGCCCGACGGCCGACGAAAGATTTCCGCACACGCCATCCCAGTCGCAAACGGCTTTGTCCACCGCCACCTGGATAAAAATATAGTCGATATCGGCATCGGGATGCGTCGACGGCGCGATGATCACGACCTTGGAAAGCGAGGATATTCCCCCACCCATGCCGTTCAGCTGGCGGCCATTGGGATCGGGGCTTCCCAATACCGCAAGCAGGATCGGCTCGATATCGGCACGCGCCTCGGGCAAATCGCGGGCATGGAAAAATACGCCCTTGCTCGAACCACCGCGATAAAATGCGGCTCTGATGAAAAGCTGGTCCATGCTGCTCTCGCATTCTCCGATGAATGACACAGTAGTGATGCCCGCAGGCTTAGCCCTCGAGAACCCGGATGGGATCCCCGGCCAGCCACGCTTCGATATCCTCGACCGCCTGAGGGAAATAGACCTCATAGCTATCGCGCGTGGCATAGCCGAGATGGGGCGTCAGCACGGTATTGGGCGCGGTGCGGATCAACGCGTCGAGCGGCAGCGGTTCCTGCTCGAAGACATCGAGTCCGGCCCCGGCGATCTGTCCGGATTGCAGGGCTTCTACAAGGGCTGCTTCATCGATGATTGGCGCCCTGGATGTGTTGACCAGCACTGCCGTGGGTTTCATCAGACCAAGCTCGGCTCGGCCCACGAGCGAGCGAGTGCGTTCGCTGAGCAGCAAGTGGATGGTAACGACGTCGGAGCTGCCAAACAGTTCGTCCTTATCCACCCGCCTCACATCTATCTCGGCGGCACGTTCCGCCGTCAGATTTTGACTCCAGGCGACCACATCCATGCCGAAGGCCTGTCCCAGGGTCGCGACCTTGCTGCCCAGCCGGCCCAATCCCAGCACGCCCAGCATCCGCCCTCGAAGACCGAAACCCATCCGCGTCTGCCATTGGCCCTCACGCAGCGCCCGGTCCTCGGCCGGGATATGGCGAGCCAGCGCCAGGATCAGCCCCCAGGCCAGTTCGACGGTCGGCGTACTGCCCGCATCCGTACCGCAGACCACGATGCCATGATCGCGGCAAGCCACCAGATCGATGCCGCGATTGCGCGGACCAGCAGTGACGATCAGTTTGAGATTAGGAAGTTTTTCGATGAGAGCGCGATCGAACGCCGTGCGCTCGCGAATGGCCATGACGATATCGAACGAAGCCAACCGCTCGACCAATTGCTCCCCGGTCACGTGATCGGTGAAGATCTGCACATCTGCCTTGCCGGCGAGCCGGTGCCACGGCCCGATGCTGCTCGCCGCATTCTGGAAATCGTCAAGGATCGCCACGCGGTACAGCTCATTGCTCATCATTGATCTCCGGCATGAATGGCGGCCAGCACCGCCTCGGTATCGGCTCCCATGGCGGGAGGCTGCGCATAAAGGTCGAACGGCTGACCATTCAGTCTTATCGGCAGCTTTGGCAGCTTGGTGTGAACCAGGCCAGAAAGCTGTGTCTGGGCCAATGAGGCATTGCCGTTCAAATGAAGATCGTCGAACAAATCCTCCGGTTTCGCAACCGAGGCGAATGGGAGCTTTGCCCGGATGCACCGCTCGGCGATCTCGCTGGCGGTCAGTTCCGCAAAAATCCCGGCGATTTCCGGGATCAGTCGGGGCCTGGCATCGATCCGGTCGGAATTGATCCGCAGTGTCTCGTCCAACAGCAGATCGGCGCGATCAAACTCGCCGCAGAAACTGACCCAGTGCTTGTCGCTGGTAATGCCGACAAAAATCCGCGCGCCGTCGCCCGTCTCGAACAGTTCGTATACCGCCCAGGCACTGACCCTGGCCGGCATCGGCGGCACGGGCTCCTGGCTCAGGGCGGCATAGGCCATGTGCTGGCCCATCAGGAAGGCGGCGGTTTCAAACAATGCGCTTTCCACAAACGCACCCTTGCCGGTTTTGTCCCGCTCGCGCAGGGCGGCCAGGATGGCGACGGCGCCGAAAACGCCACTCATGATATCGGTTATGGACGTCCCGGCCCTCAGTGGAGTGCCCGGGGGGCCGGTCATATAGGCAAGCCCGCTCATCATCTGCACGACCTCATCAAGGGCGGCTCGATTGCTGTATGGACCGGGCAGAAAGCCTTTGAGGGAGCAGTAGATAAGCCGCGGATTGAGCGCCTCGGCGGCCTTGGGGCCAAGGCCGGCGCGGTCGAGAGCACCAGGGGCCATATTCTCAATCACAATGTCGCAGCTTCGAATGAACGCTTGCGCGTCGCGCAGTCCCTGCTCCGATTTGTAGTCGAGCACGACGCTTTTCTTGTTGCGATTGAAATAGCCGAAATAGCCGGTGCCGAAGCCCTTCAGCCGGCGCGTCGGATCGCCGCCCGGGGGCTCGATCTTGATGACCTCGGCCCCCAGATCGGCGAGTAGCATGCCGCAGGACGGTCCCAGAATAGTGTGGCCAAACTCAAGGACACGGGTGCCTGCAAGCGGCAGGGAAGCCCCGGCATCAGCAGGGTGCGGCATCAAATCTGACCTCGATCGAGAGAGCGCGGGCCGGGCCCGGTATAGAGAAATCCGACAGCAGGGGGCGTTGGCCCCTTTATGCGTTCGCCTCGCCCGGCCTGTTCGGCAGCATGGGCGCAAATTCCGACCACCCGAGACAAAATGAAAACACCTCGTCCGAGCGTGGGGGGAAAGCCCAGTTCAAGCAGGAGTGCTGCCGCTATGCCATCGATGTTGAGTGGGGGACCATTGGTCTTGCCACGCGCCAGCACCGCCTCGGCAGCGATCGCAGCGGCCAAAAAACGTCCCTCGATCAGCCCGCTATCGGCTGCCTCCACAAGCAGGTGTGACAGCTTGGTTGCGCGCGGATCCACGGGATGAAAGCGGTGGCCGAAGCCGGGAACGAACTTGCCATGCTGGGCGACGAATGCGGCAAGGCCATCGCCGGTGGCATTTTCAAGCGTCACGCCCTGGCTCCGCCGCAACTCGATATCGGCCAGCAATGCCATGCACTGCTCCCCCGCGCCGCCATGCACGTCGCCCAGCGCGTTGACGGCACTGGCGATGGCGCCATTGATGCCGATGCCGCAGGTCGCCGCCATCCGGGCAATGGCGATCGAGGGTGCCTGCGGGCCATGATCGACCGCTGCAACCAGCAGTGCTGCGAACAGGCTGGCCTGCGCCGGGTTGGGAAGCTCGCCCCTCAGCATCAGCCAGATCATGTCCGGGAAGCCGACGTCGCCGATCAAATCCTCCACCGCATAACCCCGGAAGCGTATCTCCCCGGGCTTGATGTCAACGATGTCGGTCCGCCACCAATGAGCGACATCGGCAATGCTGATGGAGCCGTCTGCATTCATATCGCTCATGGGGTGGCTGCCCTCTGCTTGGTGGGGGTGGAGATGATGCGCCGCAGAACGGAGTTCAGGATGCCGCCATCGGCGAAGTACCGCGCCTCTTCCGCCGTATCGATGCGGACGCGGGTGGTGATGTCGCGACGCCCATGTCCGGGGTGATCGATGAACACCCGCACCTGCTGCTGAGGGGTGAAGACGCCGGAAGGGAGGGCGATCGTTACCGTCGATGCGCTGTCGATCTTCAAGTCGGAGCGAGTCATCGCGGCGGGCAGTTCGAGGGGAAGAACGCCCATCAGCACCAGGTTGGCGCGGTGGATTCGCTCGAAACTCTCGGCGACGACGGCGCGGACGCCAAGCACGAGCGTGCCCTTGGCGGCCCAGTCGCGGGCCGAGCCGGCGCCATAGTTCTTGCCGGCGATCACAACCATGTCGGTGCCCTCGTCGCGATAGCGCGCTGCCGCATCAAAGACCGACATGATCGTACCGGTGGGCGCATGGACGGTCCATCCCCCTTCCAGGGGCTGCACCAGTTCATTGCGCAGGCGAACATTGGCAAAGGTGCCGCGCGCCATCACTTCGGTATTGCCGCGCCGTGCGCCGTAAGCGTTGAACTTCTCGGGCAGCACGCCCCGGCTGAGCAGGAAGTTGGCAGCCGGCCCCGCGACCTGAATGGCCCCCACCGGCGATATGTGATCGGTGGTGATGTTATCGCCCAGGCATAGCAGGACCGCGGCGTTCTCGATGGCCTTGGGCACAGGATCGGTGTCGCCATTGGCAATGAAGGGCGACGAGCCGATATAGGAGCTGTCGTCATCCCAGTTGAACTGGATGCCGCGTGGCACGCTCAAGGCGTCCCATCGTGCATCGCCGCTGCCAACCTTGCGATTGGTCGCCCGAAACACCTGCTTGGTGGCGTAGCGGCTGACAAAATCGTTGATTTCATCGCTGTCGGGCCAGATGTCCTTCAGGAATACATCCCGGCCCTGCTTGTCGCGGCCCAGTGCGGTGGTTTCGATGTCGCGATTCATGCTTCCCAGCAGGGCGTAGGCGATGACCAGCGGGGGCGACGCCAGATAATTGAGCTTCACCAGTTCGTGGACCCGGCCCTCGAAATTGCGATTGCCCGACAGCACCGACGCAACGGAGACGCCATCGTCCTCGATAAGCATGCGAACCTGTTCGTCGAGCATGCCCGAATTGCCCACACACGTGGCGCAACCGAAGCCGACCACGGCGAAGCCCAGGGCTTCTAGCGGCTCCATCAGCCCGGCCTTCGCCAGATAGGCCGGAACCGTGCGCGAACCAGGAGTGAACGAGGTCTTGATGAACCAGGGAACCTGCAACCCCCGCGCCTCGGCGTTGCGAGCGAGCAGGCCGGCGGCGATCATGTTGTGCGGATTGGACGTGTTGGTGCAACTGGTGATCGAGGCGATCACCAGATCGCCATGCTGCAGCCGGCCGTCGCGCTGCGCGAGTTGCGGCCCCGCTTTTGCACGGACGGTTTGGGGAACCGCAGCCAGGCCCATTCGGTCATGCGGCCGGCTCGGCCCCGATATACTCTGGCCAATGGCGCCAAGGTCGATTTCGACGATATCGGCGTAATCGCGTTCCCCAGCCTCCTCCGCCCAAAGGCCGGACAGCCGCGCATAGTCGGCGACACGCGCGATCGCGCTACGGCTTCGGCCGGTCATTTCCAGATAGTCGAGCACCTGCCGGTCGACCGGAAATAGGCCGCAGGTTGCGCCATATTCGGGCGCCATATTGGCGATCGTGGCCCGATCGGCAACGCCCAGCGTAGCAACGCCGCCCCCGAAGAACTCAACGAACTTGTCCACCACCCCGATTTCCCGCAGCTTCTGGGTCACGGTCAGCACAATATCGGTGGACAGGATGCCGGGCCGGCAACTGCCCACCAGTCGAACCCCGATCACATCCGGCACCAGCATGGAAACCGGCTCGCCAAGCATACTAGCCTCCGCCTCGATGCCGCCGACTCCCCAGCCCAACACACCGAGCCCGTTGATCATGGTGGTATGGCTATCGGTGCCGATACAAGTTTCCGGGTGAACCATGCCGATGCTCCCATCCAGGGCAACGACCTCGGCAAGATGTTCCAGATTGATCTGGTGGATGATGCCGTTACCGGGCGGCACGATGTTGACATTGGCCAGCGAGGCCTGTGCCCACTTGAGGAATTCGTAGCGCTCCCGGTTCTGGCCGTACTCGTCCTCAAGGTTACGATCGAACGCCGCCCTGGTTCCTGCGTGATTGGCGATGAGCGAATGATCGACGATCAGATCCACCCGCTTGACGGGGTTGACGAGGCCTGGATCGCGCCCGGCAGCGGCGACCCGATCGCGCATGGTTGCGAGATCGATCAGCGCCACGAGGCCCGAATAGTCCTGCATGAGGACGCGGGTGGGCTGGAAAAGGATTTCGCTCGACTGCCCCCAATGGGCGGCGCGCTCGGCGACCGCGGCGATGTGATCGCGCGTGACGCTGCGCCCGTCTTCGTGCCGCAGCAGGTTTTCCAGCACGATCCGCAAGCTCGCGGGCAAACGATCGACTGCGGGAAACCGGTCGCGCAGGGCCGCAAGACTCATAAGCGAGGTGCGCCGCCCGCCGGCAGTCACCGCTTGCCGCACGCCGAAACTATCGAGCGGAGCGCGAACAAGGTCCGGAGCAGGTCGTGCGGGGTCTTTTGGACGCATTGACGATACTCCATCGCGGGCGCGGAAACCTGCCCGCGGATATGACCCTAGCAAATGCCAGGTCCCGCAGACGGAAAGGAACGAGTGCGCACGACGATGCCCTGGACTGGACCAAAGCTGTGACGCCCGCGCCAGCGAAGTGGGAATAGGACCCGCGCTTCTCTATCGTTCGGCAAACTTGCAAGCGGACCAATGCCGTACAACCAAGTTTTTCGGCTCCGTTACCCAATTTAATGTTATGCAATTCTCCTTGTTGATCGTCGTAAACTATTGTTTAATACCATCTTTTTCGCCAAGGAAATTCGATTTTCAGGAAAAACGCCATGCACCTTGACCGCCGTTGCAATATCGGCAACTGCTTGCTGACAAGTCCGATAAAAACAAAGGACGCCTGGTCGAAGCATTCATTCGCACCCCGCGATCCAGGCAAAAATCGATGTCCAGGCATTCGGGCGGTTTGGGACTGATCTATCAACCGGAGGAGTCATATGGCAGAGCTAGTGGTGAAGGACTTGGTCAGACAATACGGTCCGATCAGGGCGGTGGACGGGGTCTCATTCACCGTGAAAGACGGTGAATTCCTGACCCTGCTCGGCCCGAGCGGCTGCGGAAAGTCGACGACCTTGAGCGCCCTTGCCGGCCTGGAACGGCCTGACTCGGGCAGCATATCGCTTGGCGAGCGGACCTTTTTCGACTCGGCCAAGGGTATCTATCTGGCGCCCGAGCAGCGCGACATCGGCCTGGTGTTCCAGTCATACGCGCTGTGGCCCCACATGACCGTCCGCGCAAACCTCGATTTCCCCCTTGAATTGCGCAAGCTCTCCAAGGCGGAACGGCAGCGCCGCATCGAGGAAGCCCTGGACCTCGTCGAAATGACCCAGTTCGCCGAACGCTTTCCGCACGCCTTGTCAGGCGGCCAGCAGCAGCGTGTCGCCCTGGCCCGAACACTCGTGTACCGGCCAAGCCTCCTGCTGCTGGACGAGCCGCTGTCAAACCTCGACGCAAAGCTGCGCGAGCGCGCCCAGGTGTGGCTGAGGAAGCTGCAATCGCGGATCGGCCTGACCACGGTCTATGTGACCCATGACCAGTCCGAGGCGTTGGCGCTCAGCGACCGCGTGGCGGTTCTCAACCAGGGCCGCATCGTGCAGTTGGACAAGCCCGGCGTCATCTATGAATTTCCCGCCGACCCGTTTGTCGCCGATTTCATCGGCAGCAGCAATTTCTTCCGTGGCAAGATCGCCGAAAACCGGGATGACCATGTGAGAATCGCGTTCGGCCAGGGCAAGGCGCTGATTTCGCAAATGCCGGGATCCGGCACCACTGGCGGCGATGTAACCGTCGCAATCCGTCCCGAACGGATCGAACTGCTCCCGGCCGGCTCTGCCGGCAGAGCCGGGCAGGAGAACGTATTCTCGGTCAATATCGAGGAAGTTTCCTATCTCGGGGCCAGGAACATGATTACTGCGCGCCTCGACGATGTGGTGTTCCGCCTGGAGTCCGACAGTGCGCCGGTGGATTCTACAGCCTGGGTGCATATTCCCAAGGACGCCTGCCGGGTGTTCGCCGCCTAGAAGACCGGCGCCGTACCAGGCGGCAATGCCAGGCATAGAAGGCCAAAATCGTCCGCCATGTCCAGGGCGGCGCAGTTGCTCCCAACCTGGCGCAGGCTATCCCTCGGCTTCGATTTGTGGCTTGGCCAGGCGGCTGAGCCACACCTTGAAAGCCCGGAGTGCCGGGGAAGGAACGATATGATCGGGATGGACCAGGTAATAGCCCCCCGGCACCGGGTGGGAGAAGGGGATCGGGGCCACCAGGACGCCGTCGCGCAGGTTCTGTTCCACCAGCACGCGCACGCCAATGGCAACGCCGATGCCCTGCAGTGCCGCCTCATAGGACAGTGAAGAGTTCTCGAATTTGAGGCCCCGCGTGGCATCGAAGTCCTCAAGGCCCATCGCCGTGGCCCATTTGCCCCAGTCCTTGGGACGGGACAGGGAATGCAGCAGGGTCCGCTTCCTGATGTCGAAGGGCCGGCCATTTTCGGTCGCCTGGCGCAGGAAGGCGGGGCTGCAGACCGGGATCAGCTCAAGCGGCGCCAGATGTTCGATATCAAGGCCTGTCCAGGCCCCGCTCCCCGAACGGATTGCCGCGTCCACGTTCTGCTTGCTGAAATCGACCGGCACGGTGGAGGCACTCAAGCGGACCTCGATTGCCGGATGCTCGTCGTGGAAGCGCGACAGGCGCGGAATCAGCCAGCGTTGCGAGAACGTCGTGTAGGAATGGATCGACAGGATATCCTTGCGGCCACGGCGCGAAATTACGGCCACGGCCGCATCGATTTCATCCAGCGCCCGCGTCAGGGTCGGCAGCAGGTTTTCCGCCTCTGCCGTCAGCGCGATCATCCGGTGCGACCGCTTGAAAAGGGCGGTACCGAAATAGTCTTCCAGGGCGCGAACCTGACGGCTGACGGCCACCTGGGTGACGCCCAATTCCTCACCCGCAATGGTAAAGCTGCGGTTACGGGCGGCGGCCTCGAAGGCGCGCAACGGATTGAGCGGCGGGAGCTTACGTCTCATCTCTGCGCGCCAGTCCCTGCATAACAAACCATTATGCTACCTAGGCGCAATTCTCTGTTGTGTCAAACCTGAACCCTTGCCAACGTGACGCCGCGACGAGGGGCGAGGAGTTGGGTTATGGACGGTATCGATTGCACGATTATCCGGGGTGGCAGCAGCAAAGGCATCTATATCGAGCGGGACAGTCTGCCGCCGGCCGGTGCTGAACGCGATCGTGTCATTCTGGAGATTTTCGGCAGTCCCGACGTCCGGCAGATCGATGGACTGGGTGGGGCCGATAAGCTGACGAGCAAGGTCTGCGTCATGGGCAAATCGAGCCGCCCCGATTGCGCCATTGACTATCTCTTCGGCCAGGTCGGCACCGAAATGGCGCGGATCGACTGGACCAGCAATTGCGGCAATCTTTCGGCCGGCGCCGCGCTCTATGGCGTGCATCGGGGCTATTTCAGTGCCACGGGCGATATGGCCGAATATGCCATCCATCAGGTCAATACTGGCCGCCAGCTCCGGGTGAAGGTCCCGATGTGCAACGGCCGGCCGATAAGCCACGGCGACTTTGCGATTGGCGGCGTGCCCGGGACAGGTGCACGGATCGATCTCGATTTCGGCGACTTCGGCGGCGGCGCCATGAAACGGGGCATATTGCCCACCGGCAATCCGGTCGACATTTTCGACGTCCCCGGCCTACCGGGGCTGCAGGTCAGCGTCATCGATGCGGCAAATCTTTGCATCTTCGTGCGGGCATCCGATGTCGGTCTCGATCCTTTGACCTCCGTGATCGACTTGCAGGCCGACAGGGAACTGGTCGCCCGGCTCGAGGCGATCCGCGCCACGGTGTCGCGCGATATCGGCTTCGTGACCGAAAATGTCGAGGACGAGATGCGCGTTCGGGTCAACCCCCTGCTATTCGCCGTCGCGCGCCCACGAGACTATACCGCGCTCAACGGCACCACCGTCCACCAACAGGACCACGATATCCTCGCCCGCTCCATTGCGCGGAGCGCCTTCTCCAAGGCCTATCCCGGCACAGGCTCCATCGGCACCGCAGTTGCCTGCGGCATCGAGGGAAGCATTGCCGCCGAAGCCTTTGCCGGTCAGCTCCAAAGGGGTCAGGACTACGCAGTCCGGATCGGCCATCCGAGCGGCCATCTCCAGGTCGATGCGCGGCTTGCCATTGGTGACAAGCCGATCCTTCAGAAGGCGATCATTGGCCGGACGGCGCGCGTCCTGATGGACGGACGCGCCTATCTCAAGACGGACGCGGGAGCCCTGGCATGACCGGCAGGCTGGCCGGCAAGGTCGCCATCATCGTCGGTGCCGGCCAGCAACCTGGCCAGTCGGCCGGGAATGGCCGCGCCACCGCCGAGCGCTTCGCCCAGGAAGGAGCGACGCTGCTGCTGGTCGATGCCAACTCCGAATGGGCGGACGACACCCTGCGGGCCGTTGAGCGCCATGGCGCCAACGCATCGACGATCACCGCCGACATCACCGTGGAAGCGCAGTGCAAGGCAATCGCCGACGCCTGTGTGGACCGCTATGGCCGCATCGACATATTGCACAACAATGTCGGTCGCGCCGCCGGCGACCGCCCCACTGCCGAACTCAGCGCCGACAGCTGGGACCAGATACTCGATACCAATCTGAAAGGCATGTTCATGGTGTGCAAGCATGTCTTGCCCGTCATGGTGGCACAGCGCGCCGGGGCGATTGTGAACGTGTCGTCCACATCCTCATTTGCGGCCCGGCCAAGCGTCGCCTACAAGACCAGCAAGGGCGCGGTCAATACGCTGACCCAGCACATTGCGATGGAAAACGCCGCCCATGGCGTGCGGGCGAATGCCATTCTCCCCGGCCTGATCGACACGCCGATGGCCATCGAGCGGCGCGTTCGCGAACTGAAGGTCACCCATGACCAGATTCGGGAACAGCGCGGCGCACTGGTGCCGATGGGATATATGGGAACCGCCTGGGACGTGGCCAATGCCGCAGTATTCCTGGCCTCCGACGAAGCCAGATACATTACCGGAGCCCTGCTGCCGGTTGATGGCGGGTTGCTGCTGAAGCGGGGCTAGGCCCCCTCGGCACACCGTCGCTAGCGGAACTTCCAGTACAACAGCAGATCGTAGAGGATCTTCACCGATCCCCCGATCACCAGCGGCCAGCCAAAATCCGACCATCCCAGGCTCAAACCCGCCAGGGCTGGAGACGCAACAGCCGCAAGGCTGAACGGCAGCGCCGTCACGAAAGCGGCGGCGCTTCGCTCGGCAGGCGTTACCACCGACATCACATAGGATGCCCGCGCCGCCACATCCAGCTGTCCGATCACCGCCCGCACGACCAGCAGCGACCCGGCGACCATCATGTTCGGCGCGAAAGCGGCAAGGATGAGGCAGACATTGCCCGGGGCATGAGTGGCCACGATCGCGTTGATGAGGCCGAGCCGCCGTGCGAGCGGGGCTACGGTCAGCTGCGCCACCGCCGAGCCGAAACCGGCGACGAAATACATCAGGCTGACGGTCGCGACGGAGACGTCGAAGCGGTGCACCAGCCACAGCACAATGATGGAATTGACCACGAAGCCGGAACCGAAGGCATCCACCGAAAACAGCGCCGCGAGGCGAAGCACCCGCCCACGCGACTCCTTAAGCGGCGCCGAGCGGACCAAACCGTCCTGGCTGACTTTTGGCATGGAGCGATAGAGCAGGATATTGGCGACGCCCAGCGCCGCGTAAAGCACGAACATGGCCTGGGTGGTGGTGCTGGCGGGCAGGACCGGAAGGAACCAGTCCACCGCCCCGCTGGCCAGCGCGCCGAGCGAACCGCACAGGGCGCCGGCTATGGAGTAGCGGGCATAGACGTCCACCCGCCGATCCTCGGGCACCACATTGGCCAATGCGGACTGGTCCAGCGGCCTGAACAGGTTCGCATCACCGCCCGAAGGATGCAGGGTTCCGAACAGGCCGACCAGCAGGAAAGGCAGGTAGTCGGTAGCCCCGGCGAAGCCCAGACCCGTCCCGATCATCATCGTGCTGGCCAGCAAGAGCAGCGTCCTGACGCGGAAGCGGTGTCCGTTGAGCGACAGCAGCAGCAATATGGCGGCCGGCCCCAGCAGCATCGCCGATGCAACCGTCCCGATCTGTAGCGGCTCCAGCCCGATCCCCAGCATATAGACGGGCAGCAGGATCGAGGCATATCCGTCAGCGAAGGCCCTCAGGCCCCGCGCCAGCAGCACGCGGCGAACATTGCCGGCAAACATGGGCAATCCCCGGACCGGGGCGTCAGCCGAATACCTTGACGCCCAGAAGCCGCCGAGTGACCAGCAGGAAGATCACGGTGAACACGATCTGGAACGAGGCGAACGCCGATAGCAGGCCGGTATCACCTCGATCCCATGCATTCAGAAGCACCGAGCCGATGACTTCGCTGCCCGGCGAGAACAGGAAGACCGCGGCGGTGTATTCGTTGACGAAGTGGATGAACAGCAAGGCATAGCTGGAGAACAATGCCGGCTTCATCATCGGCAGGATGATGCGCCGCACGCTGGTCCACCAATCCGCGCCCATGACACGCGCGCTGCCATCGATCTCGCGCCCGATCTGCAGCAATGTCGGCGACAGCGCTCCATAGGCGAGGGGGATATAGCGCATGATATAGGCCAGCATCAAAATCCAGATCGTGCCGCGAACCCATCCCATGGGCGGGATGATCACCATTGCATAGAAGAAGCCCATACCGGCTACAATGCCGGGAACGGCGCGCGGAACGAGTGCGACATATTGCAGGGCGCCGCGGAACCGGAACTGAGAGCGATGCACGATGATGGCGATGAATGCCACGAAGACCGTGCCGACAGCACCCCCGATCAGCCCGATCGCCAGGGTATTGACGATGGCCCGGATATTAGCGGGGCTTTCGAACATCTGGGCGACATTGCGCAGCGTGAACATATTCCAGAACGGCACCAGTGGCGTGAGCACCGAAACGAATGCCCGCAACATCAGCGCGGCGGTGGGAATGGCGATGAAGGCCAGCGTATAGAGAGCCACGAGCGCGAAGAGCGGCCAGCGCAGCGATCCCAGCGACAGCGGCCGGGAGCGGCCTGCCTTTCCGCCCACGGTAACGAACCGCCTTGTGTTCTGCAGCAACCGGCCCTGCAAGACCAGCAATGCCACAATGATGACGAGCAGAACCACGGCCACCGTCGCCACCAGGCCATGGTCGGGGCGTGGCGAAGCATAACCGCGGCTGTACAGCAGGGTGGTGAACAGGTTGATCCTGGAGGGCGAGCCGAGCACCAGCGGAATGGCGAGCATTTCGAGCGCATTGGTGAACGAGAGCACGGCGCTATAGAGGATGGCGGGCTTGAGCAGCGGCAGCGTGACCCTGGTCAGCGTGCGCAGCGGTCCGGCGCCACAGGTGCGCGCGGCATCCTCCAGCGAGGCTTCCGACATGGCGGCCGAACCGATGCAGTAGAGAAAGGTGATCGGCGCCAGGCCGACACCGGCGGCAAGCGCCATTCCTCCCAGGGAATAGAGGTTCCAGAGGTCGAAACCCAGCACCGTGCGGACAAAGAGCGATACATAGCCGGCCGGGCCATAGACGATGATCCAGCCGAAAGCCATGACTAGGCTCGATACGAAGATCGGCCATACCAGCAGGCTGCCGAAGACCGACCTGAACGGCAGGTCGGTGCGCCCGACCAAGATCGCGGCCGCGACACCGAACAGCGTTCCGAGCGCCGTCGCAGCGAACGAGAAAATCAGCGTGTTGACGATGACCTGATAGACGGAGGGGTCAGTCGCCAGGTTGACGTAGTTGTTGATGGTCAGTTGTGCGTTGGGATCGTAGATCGGCTTGTCGACCAGCGACTGATAGATCACCGGCAAGATTGGCCCCAGCACCAGAATCACCGTCAGCGCGGCGAGCCCGTACTGGATGAAGGTGGAGCGTGCCGCCGGCGCGCCAAGAAATCGCTCCGAAGCGGGGGCATCACCCGGCACATCGAGCGGTTTCGGTGAGCTTTGATTGGCGTTCGCGGTCATTCGGCTCTTCTCCCATCGCCATTTTCTGACGCTTATTTTTGGCTTATTGCGTGCCTGGGGCGCTGCCCGGCAAATATCGGAACATTCCGGGCCTTGGCCCGGAATGCAAAGGTGCGATTGCAGAGGGCGGGTTACTGGACCCCGTTGGCTTCTTTCCACTTGGCGATGAAATCGTCATAGCCCGTGAGCATGTCCGGATCGTAGCCGATGATCAGTGCATTTTCCGGGCCGCCGATCAGATCGAGGAACGAGGCCAGCGTGTGGCCGCCACCGATGTCTTCGCGAGTCACGTCCAGGCGAGCGGGAAGCTTACCCTTGGTGGCGTAGGCAATCTGACCTTCCCTGGAGAGCAAGAAGTCGAGGAACAGCTTGGCCTGGTTTTGACTGGCCCCGGCCTTCATCACGGCAGCGCCGCGAACGCCAAGAGGATTGCCGTCGTCGAAATAGCCGACCCCCATGATCTCGGCGATCGCCGGATCCTGGATCATCGTCCAGGGCGTCTGAGCCGCCACACCATAGCCGAGCACATATTCGCCGGACTGCACGCGTTCGATCATGGTGCCGACGGAGCGCTCGAACTTGCTGACCGGCCCGAGCGTGCGATACCAGTCCCAGATCTGGTCGCCATGCTTCTTGGCCAGGGCGAAGTGGACGCTATAGCCGAAGCCGGTCTGATCGGCACCATAGGTCGTGATCTTGTTGTTGAACACGTCGGGGTTGGCCGCCACCTTTGCCACCAGGTCGGCTAGGCCTGTCGGCACCAGTTCGGGGGGCAGCAGCAGCTTGTTCCAGATGAAGATGAGAGGATCGCCGCCAGCGGCATAGAGGCCGGGGCTTGGCGACTCGCTCGGCGGCAGCGAAGCAGCTTCGGGCGAAAGATAGTCCACGACATCGCCACGCGCGACCAGCTTCAGCCATGCGTCGGGCGCGGCGGTGAACAGCAGGCTCGCAGTTGGCGTGCCGGTCCCCACTTCGTTGAGGTAGCGTTCGATCACGCCATAGGCGGACTGCTCCAGATATTGAACATTGGTCCAGGGATATTTTGCCTTGAAGGCATCCAGCAGAGGCTGGACCTGATCGCTGGCGATGCTCGAATAAAAGATCAGATCGGGCTCGGCTTTGGCGGCTTCGATGATCTGGCTGTATTCCGCCGGATAGCCTGCAGGCACCTGGTCCTGGGCGAAAGCGGTGGCGCTTCCTCCCAAAACCAGGGTCGCAGCCATGGCGATGGCTCGTGTAAAATGCATTGAAAATTCCTCCCTTTGTTCGGTGGGGAACAGTGGCTAGGCCACTGCCCCGGTTTTTGCGGTCGCCGACGTTGCTGCGGCGTTAGGGCCTGCACCCTTTATGTAGTTCGGAGCAGCCAGGACTTCCGTCTCGTGGCGCCAGAACGCCGAGGCGCTCCGCATGTAGCTGAGCCCGAGCTGAAGCACTTCGCCATAGGCGCAGGTGGATGTTTCAGCGTCGAACACGGCACGCCGGAGGTCCTCATCCACCGGCTTTCCTTCCCGGATCAGCCGGGCGGCTCGAATGGCCGGATCGTCAAGACGATAGAAGGTCTCGTTGAGCGCCAGCGCTTCGATTTTCTTGGGATCTGGATGACGGAAGACCTTCACCCACAGATCGACGTCCAGATAGAGCGGCTGGATTTTTTCAAACAGATTGTCCAGCCAGGCATCGAGATTGTCCTGGTCCGGCCGCAGGGTATGGGATGCGAGTAGCGAGCGCTGATAGGTGGCCCGCACGAATTCCTCGAAATCACGGCCATCGCGGCTGAGTTCGCTCATGAAGAACCGGCTGAACGGCGCGTCTTCGCCGCCGGCATAGACCTGGCGGAACACTTCGGCGTCCACATAGGCGGACAGCTCCTGGGTGGCGATCACTTCGCTGGACCGCTCGCCCTTGCCGCCGCGCATGGCCGCATGCATTTCGCTCCAGTCGCTCCCGGCCGCCGCCGAAAGGAACGGCTTCATCACGCGATCGCATGCCTGGTGGATGAGCCCGCCAAGAACGAAAGCCAGATTGCGATCATACTTGTCGGCGCGCGGTGCGGTATTCCAATTGTCGCGCGCGCCGCGCAACAGTGGCTCCATCCAGGTATTGCCACCATAGGACAACGTTCCCAGCCGGGCAAAGTGCTGCCCCTTGTCGATGGCGGTGCGGAAATCCGACGCGATCTTCTCGTCAAGCTGCGCCAGGCGCTTGCAATCCTCGAATGACGCCCAGTGCGTCAACATATCCGACATCTATCTACTCCCTTTTGGTGACGGCGTTCAGGCGGGCACGAGGTGCTGCCATCCGCCAAATTCGTCCACGACACTGCCCCGCGGCGCGGGCCAGCAGCGTCGAACACAGTTCGTCAGTGTATTCTGTCCGGCCATGCCAAACCCGGTTTCAGCGAATCCGTGTGGGGCAAATTGGGCACCTCAAGGCCGGTTCGAACCGCCCCTCCTGCCGACAGCGTGCCAATAGGCTCCAACCGTCACAACCAAGATTTCCGGTTCTCTAGCCTAACCTTTAGTTGGTCATGAGCTGTTATGAGGCTGAACTGGGCTTTGGCCACGATGCGCTGCAACCAAAGTCTTAGTCGCGGCGGCGGCACGGCGGTGCAACTAATGGAACTATCATTCATGGGGACACATATGCGCATCCAACCCATCGATCCGCTCAACCTCTCTCCGCTGCAGCAAACGGTTTATGATGAGGTCACCTCGGGACCGCGCGGACAGGTGCGTGGACCATTGGCGGTCTGGTTGCACCAGCCCGCCTTTGCCGGCCATGCTCAAAAGCTGGGGGCCTACTGCCGCTATGAAACCTTGCTTCCCGCCCGCTTGTCCGAACTTGCCGTCTTGTGCATTGCGGCCCACTGGTCATCTGAATTTGAATGGTGGGCTCACAAGCCCATCGCCATGCGGGCAGGAATCTCCGAGGACGTGATCCAAGCGTTGCGGACCGGCCGCAAACCGGACCTGGAGCTTGAAGACGAGGCGCTCGTCTACGATTTTGTCCACGACCTTATGATCAATCGCAAGGTAGCCGACCCGCACTATGACTATGCCATCCGTTTGTTCGGGAGCGCTGGCGTCGTCGATCTCGTGGGCATTGTTGGCTATTACACGTTGATCTCCATGACCATCAACGTCTTCCAGATCGATCTCCCCGATGGGGCAGCTCCCGAGCTCGAAACTGGGTCCCAAGGCGATTGACGCGATCTCGATCACTTCATCAAGGCTATTGCACTCTCTTGTGCGTCGCGGGACGGCTTTGATGCGTGGTTGAACCGGGTGCCGCCCTCAATCCGCCGGCGCATTCCTGGCTCCCAGGGGGCTGGCATTCCACTGGTGGCGATTGCGGCGGGAATGGCCATCCGCCATTTCCAGGCGCCCGATATCGTTTCAACTGCTTGGAAACCGTGTTTGGTCTTTACCATACAAGTGCACGCCGCACGGAAGAAAATTAAGTATCGGATAATAGCTTGGCCCCTACCTTTCCCAAGGGAAAATCCAGAGGCTACAAAATGCGGGTGCTCATAGTAGACGACAGCCGGTCGAGCCTTGCGCTGATCGCCTCGATCGTCAAAGATGCGGTGACAGCGCAGATCGATACTTGCCAGCATCCCTTCGAAGCGGTCAAACGCACGCAGGCCGAGCAATACGATCTGATGCTGGTCGACCATATCATGCCCGAGATGGACGGCGTCGAGGTCACCGCCGCCCTGCGCGCCATGGAGCGCTATCGCCTGGTGCCCATCATCATGGTCACCTCCGACATGGACAAGAAAACCCGGCTCAAGGCCTTTCGCGCTGGGGTAACCGACTTTGTCAACAAGCCCTTCGATCCCACCGAGCTGCAGGCGCGCGTCGTCAATCTGCTGGCGCTTCGCCAGGCCCAGGTCGAACTGGCCGATCGCGCCAACTGGCTCTCGCGCGAGGTCGAGCGGGCCACCACCCATCTGGTCGTGCGCGAGGAAGAAGTCATCTGGCGGCTGGCGCGCGCCATCGAATATCGCGATGGCGATACCGGCGAGCATGTCTCGCGCGTCGCCCTGATCAGCCAGCTCGTTGCCGCCGGCATCGGGCTCAGCCCGCAGCGCTGCCGCACCATCTATCTTGCGGCCCCGCTGCACGATATCGGCAAGATCGCCATCGCCGACGCCATTCTGAGTAAACCCGGCAAGCTGACGCCCGAGGAAATGGCGATCATGCGCACCCATGTCACCATCGGCGCCCGCATTCTGGAAAACGGCTCGTCCGATCTGATCAAGACCGCCGAGCTGATCGCCCAGAGCCATCACGAGCGCTGGGACGGCGCCGGCTATCCCGATAAGCTCTCGGGCACCGATATCCCGATCGAGGCCCGTGTCGTCGCCATTGCCGATGTGTTCGACGCGCTCTGCTCCGAGCGGCCCTACAAGAAGGCCTGGCCCATCGAAAAGGCCTATGCCGAGATCATCGCGTGCAGCGGCACCCATTTCGACCCCGCCTGCGTCACCGCCTTCCGCGACAAATGGGCCGAGATCCAGGTGATCATGCAGGGCGAACCCACCCCCGCAGCCGTCGGTTTCTAGGCTATCGCCGCAACAGCGTTGCGATACCCGACGTCAACAGGCGCCCCATGAACCCCAGCGGGTACATTGCGAAGCTGGGCACATCGGCGGGAATCTCGGCATTTTCCGGCTTGAACCGGGTGCATATCCGCCATTGCAGCGGCGGCGCGTCATCGCCTAGTCGCGCCCGGTATACCGGCACCCAATGACGTATATCGTCGAACGTCACCATCATGGCACCATTGCAGCAACTGGCCGTCACCCGGTTGGTGGCCGATGTCGACCTGATCTTGTGGCCCCGCAGCAGCTCAGCACCCTTGGCATAGCGGAGGCGGTCCTTGCGGAACAATACATAGTCCGTGCCGCCGGCCGCATCCCGGATAGGCCTGCCATTGGGCAGGGCTTCGAGCTGGCGTGAGCCCTCCTGGCAATCGTCGCAATAGCAGGCCACGCTGGCAATGGGCGCTCCCACCACTTCCAGTTCCACCCGGCCGCAGGTGCATCGCGCCACCCATTGCGCCTCGCGAGCCCCCCTCATTGCATCTCTCCCACCGCTGGCGATCGAGCCGGTCGCTTCGTCTCCGTCACGCTAGGGTTAATGGGTCGAACCCGTAAAGAGCATAGTTCAGCGCTCCGGCCATATCGCATTCTGCACTCCATCCCCGCACTGGCACACAACCGCCATGTCAACGCGCCTGCATTGTCCGCCGCCCCCGTAACCTACGGTCACGCAAGCAAATATACCGGCAGAGCCGGATTGGGGTCGCAGCGCCACTTTGTGGCATTTTCGTGGCCACAGCCGCCCCATTTCAAGAGTAGATTTGCCGCAATCTCCAAAATTGACATCGACTGCAAGTTTAATCAAAGTATATCGATACGTATTTTATCGAAGTGACTCGCCAGCCTGAATCGATGACTCGCCGCCGCATCGAACGGATTCGCTGACGAACCTGGGATTCCGGGAATGATTCATGGCAACCCCACAAATATTGCTTTGCCAATCACATAGTTGACCAAGTGTAACTATCGAGATTCAGTAACTCTCGATTAATGACATTCGTATACCTTAAGTCATGTGCTCGATGGGAATAGGGCACGGCGGTAGAAACTCAGTGAATCGAATCGGAAGCACTTTAAGAATCTAATAATACCTCAGAATCGTCGCCGCTTCCCAAACCTCTTAGTGCGGTAGAGTAGTACAATGCAAAATCACGTCAGCCTTGCCTTCCGGTCACCCAAATGACCGGAGATAGCCCACACACGCTCGAAATCAGCGGCGACGCCGGCCTGCGCAATGTGCAGGATATAGCCGGTCTGCTGCGTCAGGCCCTGGTCGACCATAGTAATATTACTGTTGTCACCAATGGACTGACCAGCATCGACGTCACCATTCTTCAATTGCTCGTCGCCGCCAGGAAGTCTGCCCTGGCGTCCGGCAAGATATTGACCCTGCGCGCCCCCCCGGATGGCGTGCTGCATCGTCTTTTGGTCCAAACCGGATTTGTCGGCACCGACGGCAAATCGCTCACGCCGGAAGGCGAGTTCTGGACCCAGACCTCACCCACGGAAAAGGCAGCATGAGCACTATTCTGACCATCGATGACAGCGCCTCCATTCGTCAGATGGTGGTCATGACCCTCGCGGCCGCCGGTCATGAGGTCATCGAGGCGATCAACGGCGCCGACGGCTACGACAAGGCGACGACCAACCTTGTCCACGCCGTCATCACCGATCTCAACATGCCCGTGCTCAACGGCATCGAGTTCATCCGAAAATACCGTCAGCATCCCTCCAGCAAGGGCGTGCCGATCATCCTCCTCACCACTGAGTCCGACGAGGAACTCAAGCGCCAGGCCAAGGAAGCCGGCGCCACGGGTTGGATCGTCAAGCCCTTCAAGCAGGACCAGTTGCTGGCCGTTATCAAGAAGGTTACCGGCGCATGAGCTTCCCCGATCCCACCGAGACGTTCCGACAGGAAGCGCGCGAACTTCTCGAACAGCTTGAGCTAGGCCTGCTCGATCTGGAGCAGAATCCGGCCAATGACGATCTGATCAATTCCACGTTCCGCGCCCTCCATACCATCAAGGGTTCGGGCGCCATGTTCGGCTTTACCGCCGTCGCCAATTTCGTGCACGAGTTCGAAACCGCGTTCGACCAGGTCCGCAAGGGCCAGACCGTGGCGACCCCGGCACTGATCGAAGTGGCGCTCGATGCCAAGGATCACATCCACAAGCTGATCGAGCAGCCCGATACCCAGCTCGCCGGCGGCGATGCCATCCTGGAAGCGCTGCGCGCCGTCATCAGCGGCGTCCACGTCCCGGCGGCCCATGCCGCAGCACCGAGCCCGGTGATCGCCCTGGATTCGGTCGAACCCGCCTCCGCGGCCGCCGGCACCTGGCGCATTCGCTTCCGCCTGCCCGGCGATGCCCTCGTCTATGGTACCAATCCGCTGCTGCTGCTCAAGGAAATCACCGCTATCGGGCCCTGCGTGGTTACGGCATTGACCGACACCATTCCAACCCTGGACGTCATCGATCCCGAAGTGCCCTATATCGGCTGGCAGATCGATTTGAGTGCCAGCGACGATCCTCGCGCCGCCATCGAAGACGTCTTCCTGTTCCTGCGCGACGGCATGGAGCTGTCCATCGAGCCGCTGAGCGGCGCCGAGCCGGCCCCGATTGTTGTGGCAGCTCCCGCCCCTGTCCAGGAAGCCATCCCGCTCCCGACCGCCGCCAAGCCCGAGGCCCCCAAGGCCAAGGAAACGCCGGCCGCCGATCCCCAGAGCGCCCATCCGGTCGATCCCAAGGCTACGGCCGCCTCCTCGATGCGCGTCGATGCCGAACGGCTCGACGAGCTGATGGATCGCGTCGGTGAACTGGTGATCGCCCAGGCCCGCCTGACCCAGATCGCCGCCTCCAGCAATGATGGCAACCTCAAGACCATCGCCGAGGAGCTTGAGCGCCTGTCCTCGGGCCTGCGCGATACCACCATGGGCATTCGCATGGTGCCGATCGGCACCCTGTTCTCCCGCTTCCGCCGCCTGGTCCATGACCTCAGCCGCGATCTCGACAAGGACATCGAGTTCATCACCACCGGTGAGGATACCGAACTCGACAAGACCATGATCGAGCGCCTGGCCGATCCGCTGGTCCACTTGATCCGCAATTCGGTCGATCATGGCCTGGAAAGCGTCGAGAAGCGCCTGGCCGCCGGCAAGTCGCCCAAAGGCACGGTCCGCCTCTCGGCCGTCTATGCCGGCGCCGAAGTCGCCATCTCGGTTTCCGACGACGGGGCCGGCCTCAATGCCGAGCGCATCCGCGCCAAGGCCGAGGAAAACGGCATCATCACTCCTGAAACCAAGCTCACCGAACAGGAGCTCAACCAGCTCATTTTCGCGCCGGGCTTCTCCACCGCCAAGGAAGTCACCTCCCTGTCCGGCCGTGGCGTCGGCATGGACGTGGTCAAGCGGACCATCGATGGCCTGCGCGGCAGCATCGACGTCGCCACCAAGAAGGGCGCCGGCTCCACCATGACCCTGCGCCTGCCGCTGACCCTTGCCATCATCGATGGCATGTTGGTGCGTGTCGGTGAAGGCCGCTACACCATCCCGCTGTCGGCGGTCGAGGAATGCGTCGAACTGCCCGATGGCGTCGAAGGCAATGCCCGTGGCCGCAACTTCCTCGATATCCGGGGCAGTCTCGTGCCGTTCCTGCGGCTGCGCGAGGTGTTCAACACCTCCGCCCCCCCCGAGCTGCACCAGAAAGTGGTCATCGTCTCCTCCGGCGAAGGCCGGGTCGGGCTCGTGGTCGACCAGATCATCGGCAACAACCAGACGGTGATCAAGCAGCTCTCCAAGCTGCACTCGCCCATCAAGTCCTTCTCGGGCGCCACCATCCTGGGCGACGGCACCGTCGCGCTCATTCTCGATACCGCCCACCTGGTCGGCTTTGGGCAGACTTATGTCGACCGCAAATCCGAAGGGAAAGCCGCATGAAAGCGTTCAAAGCCGGGCCGATGAAAGCCCTGACGCTGCGCCTGCAGGATGAGCTGTTCGCCGTCGAGGCCGAAAGCGTGCGCGAGATACTCGATCTCGTGCCGATTACCGAAGTGCCCAATGCGCCCCCCTTCGTCGGCGGGCTGATCAATGTGCGCGGCCGCGTCGTGCCGCTCGCCGATCTGCGGGTCATGTTCGGCATGGACCGGCCGCCGCCGGACAAGGACACCCGCATCGTCGTCATCGAGATCGAGATCGATGGCGAACCCACCATTGCCGGCATCCTGGCCGACAAGGTTCACGACGTCACCGACATCGAGGCCTCCTCGATCGAGGAGGCACCCCGCGTCGGCATGCGTTGGCGCGCCGATTTCGTGCGCGGCATCGGCAAACGCAATGGCGGCTTTATCATCATCCCCGATTTGGGGCGAATTTTCGAAACTCAGGGCGGCAGAAGCGCGCCCGTTGCAGCATCAGAAGAAAGGCTTGCATCGTGAGACTAACCCTAAAAGTAAAGCTGGCGACCGCATTCGCGGTTGTGGTGGCTTTGTCGGCCGGCAGCATGTTCATCGCCATCCAGAGCCTTGGCACGCTGAACGACTCGATGGCCCAGACCATCAATGTCGACGCGGCCGGCGTTCGCGTCGCCACTGAACTGCAGGGCAGCCTCTACCGGATGGCCCGCGACCAGCGCGCCATGGTGATGTCGAGCAATGTCGAGGACATGGATGTCCAGTCCGCCAAAGTCGTGACGGAAACCGATGTCGTAGTCGGCAAGCTGGATGCGATGATCGCCCACGAAGACGATGCTGCCGCCCTGGCCGAACTCAACAACGTCAAGACCCTGTTCACGACCTTTGTCGGCTTCCACGGCCAGCTGACCGAGCTGTCCAAGCTGAATTCCGCCTTCGAGGCACGTACCCTGTTCCAGACCCAGGCTCTGGCCGCCTACACTGCGGTCGATGAATCCCTGACCAAGCTGCTGTCCAACCTGGAGGCGGACGTTCCGCTCGGCGGCGACGCCGAATTCCGCAGGTTCTTGGCCGCCACGGCGGTCGGCACGGCTGTCCGCGATTGGCGTACCTCCGCGCTCAACGTGCTGGTCTCGTCCGACGACATGGAATCGCAGGTCAAATACGCCGACGCCGCCAAGGAAAAGCGGGTTGCTCTGGACACTGCCATCACCGCGCTGGATCGCATCCTGACCGCCGCTGACGACCGCGCCGATTACCAGGCATTCCGGGCAAACCTGGATATTTGGGCACCATTGGTCGATCAGTACCAGGCCATCTCGCTGGAAAACGGCGACGCCAAGGCCACCGCTTTGATGACCAACCAATCCGAAACCGCCCGTAGCGCCGTCGCTACTGCCCTGACCGCCGTCGTGCTGACCAATTCCAACGCGCTGGACAAGGCCAGGACCGATGCCGTCAGCCTCTACGAGTTCAACCGCACGCTGCTGTTGGGCCTGCTCGCCGGTTCGGTGCTGATCGCTTTGATCGCCGCCGTCATGATCGTCGTCGGCATCACCCGCTCGATGAACGCCGCCCTCAACCTGGCCAATGCGGTTGCCTCCGGCGATCTCAACGCCACCGCCACGGTCAAGAGCAATGACGAAATCCGCGATCTCGTCGATGCGCTCAATGCCATGACCCGCAAGCTGCGCGATGTCGTGTCCGAAGTCACCGCTGCCACCCGCAATGTCGCGTCCGGCAGCCAGGAACTATCGGCCACTGCCGAGCAGATGAGCCAGGGCGCCACGGAACAGGCCTCCTCGACCGAAGAAGCCTCCGCTTCCATGGAAGAGATGACCGCTACCATCAAGCAGAGCTCGGACAACGCCTCCCAGACCGAAAAGATCGCCCGCCAGTCCGCGGCCGATGCCATCGCCTCGGGTGAAGCTGTCAACAACGCCGTCAACGCCATGCAGACCATTGCCGAAAAGATCATGGTCGTGCAGGAAATCGCCCGCCAGACCGATCTGCTCGCCCTCAACGCCGCGGTGGAAGCCGCCCGTGCCGGCGAACATGGCCGTGGCTTTGCGGTGGTCGCCTCCGAAGTTCGTAAGCTCGCCGAACGCAGCCAGGCTGCCGCCGCCGAAATCTCGACTCTCTCGGGCACCACGGTCAAGGCCGCCCAGTCGGCTGGCGACATGCTGGCCAAGCTGGTCCCCGATATCCAGCGCACCGCTGAACTGGTGGAAGAAATCTCCGCCGGCAGCCGTGAACAGAATGCCGGCGCCGCCCAGATTAACACGGCGATCCAGCAGCTCGACAAGGTGACCCAGCAGAACACGTCGGCCGCCGAGGAAATGTCGGCGACCTCCGAAGAGCTGGCCAGCCAGGCCGAGCAGTTGCAGTCCGCGATCTCCTACTTCCGCATCGACGAGCTGTCGTCCAGCACGGCCGCCGTCAACATGCCCAAGTCGCGTCCCTCCACCGCTGCGCTGCGGGAAGCCATTGCTGCCAGCGCGCCGCATGTGACCGCTCGCAAATCGGCTCCGAAAATGGGCAGCACCGGCGGCTTCGATCTCGATCTCGATACAGGCAATGACGCCCTCGACGGTGAATTCTCTCGCCGCAGCGCCGCCTGATCCATCACCAAAGCCGGCCGCGGGATCACCGCGGCCGGCACCGGCAAGTTTGTATTATTTTTTATGAGGGCCGCAGAAGCGCGTCCTTCCTCGGGGGTTTACCGTGAGACTTACGATTAAAGCCAAGCTCACCACTGCGTTTGCGGTGGTTATCGCCCTCTCTGGGGTAAGCATGTTCATCGCCCTGCAGAATCTGGGTGCTTTGAACGATAGTTTCAGCGCTGCCCTCGAGGGCAACGTCAAGCGTATCCAGCTCGCATCGGATCTGGAAGTCGCCACGCTGACCGTGGCCCGTGATGAGAAGAGTTTCATTCTCACCCAGAATCCTACCGAGATGGACACGCTTGCCACCGAGATGGATGCGATGATCGACAAGGTCGCCACCGACGCGGCCGCGCTCAAGGATCTATCCAGCGAGGAAGGCAAGCCGCTAGTCGATCAATTCACCGCCGATTACGACGCCTATCTGGTCGAGCACGCCGAAGTGCGCCGCCTGGGTCGCCTCAACCTGGATACCGAGGCTTACGCCCTGGCCGCCGGCAAGGCTGCGGACGTGCGCGAAACCTCGGTCGAGGCTCTTAGCGCCATCGTGACACTGAACAACGAGCAGCTGGCTGATGCGGACCAGGGTGCCGAAGACCTCTACAATTCCAGCCGCATATTGCTGCTCGCTTTGTTGGCCGGCTCTTCGATTCTCGCTGTCGGCGCAGCATTGTGGATCGTCATCGGCATCAGCCGTGGCCTGAACAAGATCAAGTCCGCCATCGACGCCGTCGCCATCGGCGATCTCGACCAGAAGATCACGATCAACTCCAATGACGAGATCAAGGACGTCGTCGATACCGTCAATGACATGACCGAAAATCTGCGTGCCTCTGCCGCCGTTGCCGAGGCGATCGGCTATGGCGATCTCAGCAACAAGCCCCAGATCCTGTCCGACAAGGACACTTTGGGCAAAGCCATGGAACGCATGGTCGAAGGCCTGCGCGCCTCCGCCGCCATTGCCGAACAGATCGCCGGTGGCGACCTGACCGTCACCCCCAAGCCCCTGTCCGACAAGGACACTTTGGGCCTGGCGCTGCTGCGCATGGTCGAAAAACTGCGTGACGTGATCTCCGATGCCATCGCCTCGGCCAACAATGTCTCGGCCGGCAGCCAGGAAATGTCGGCTACCGCCGAACAGCTCAGCCAGGGCGCGACCGAGCAGGCCTCCTCGACCGAAGAAGCCTCCGCTTCCATGGAACAGATGGCTGCTACCATCAAGCAGTCGGCTGACAATGCCAGCCAGACTGAAAAGATCGCCCGCCAGTCCGCGGCCGATGCCCTTGCCTCGGGTGAAGCGGTGAATAACGCCGTCTCGGCCATGCAGACCATTGCCGAAAAGATCATGGTCGTGCAGGAAATCGCCCGCCAGACCGACCTGCTCGCCCTCAATGCCGCGGTGGAAGCCGCCCGTGCCGGCGAACATGGCCGCGGTTTTGCGGTGGTCGCCTCCGAGGTTCGCAAGCTCGCTGAACGCAGCCAGGCTGCGGCGACCGAGATCTCGACCCTGTCGGGCACCACGGTCAAGGCCGCGCAGTCCGCCGGCGATATGCTGGCCAAACTGGTCCCCGATATCCAGCGCACCGCTGAACTGGTCGAGGAAATCTCCGCCGGCAGCCGTGAACAGAATGCCGGCGCTGCCCAGATCAACACCGCCATCCAGCAGCTCGATAAGGTGACTCAGCAGAACACGTCGGCCGCCGAAGAGATGTCGGCGACCTCCGAAGAGCTTGCCACCCAGGCCGAGCAGCTGCAATCGGCAATCTCCTACTTCCGCATCGACGAACGTCACGCCTCCAGCAAGGGGGAAGCGCCCGCGCCGGCCCGCAAGGCCTTCACCAAGTCCAAGGGCGATGTGCGCTCCGCGGTCATGGCTTCGGCGCCGCACATGGCCTCCCATCGCTCCGGCGACGCTAGCGGCAGCGGCGGCTTCGATCTGAGCCTGGATGATGGTCATGACGATCTCGACACCGCCTTCACCCGCCGCGGCGCCGCCTGACCGCGATACCGGCCTGGGGCCGATGCCCAAAGACCCTGATCGCCCCAGGCTCCGACCCAATTGACTAAAGACGCCGCCGGCCTGTGGCCGGGGGCGCCAGGATACCACCGCCCTTCAAGGATACCTGAACATGACCTCCGCCGCCCCTCCCCGCCGCTCCAAATTCAGGAGCATCTCTGCCAAGATCCTGATCGTGCAATTGCTCTCGGCCTTTTCGATCGCGCTGATCGTTGGCGGCATGGGTTTTTACGGCATGAGCCAGATGGCTGCCGGCATGGCCTCGATCTACAATGATCGCGTCGTCCCGCTGCAGCAGCTCAAGGCTGTTTCCGATGCCTATGCGGTCAACATCGTCGATACCGCCCACAAGCTCAGCGCCGGCGCGGTGACCTGGCCGGAAGCCCGCACCAATGTCGCCAGCGCCGTCGCGGTCATCAATGACAATTGGGGCGCCTACCTTGCCTCTGCCATGACCCCTGAGGAGGCTAAGGTCGCCGAGGTCGTCAAGACCGCCAAGGCCGCCTCCGACGTCAAGGTCGATGAGTTCAACGTCATCCTGCAGGGCCAGAACTTGGTCCAGCTGGACCAGTTCGTCAAAACCGAGCTTTACCCCGCCATCGATCCGACCACCTCGGGCATCAGCGAGTTGACCACATTCCAGCTCACCGCCGCGCTCCAGCTGCGCGATGAAGGCTCGGCTTTGTTCAGCTTCCTGACCTACCTGGTCATCGGCGCCGCCGTGCTGGTCACCGTGATCGCCATCATCGTCGTGCTGGTCGTCACCTCGGCCATCAAGCGCAACCTGGCTGCCGCCATCGCCCTGGCCAATGCCGTCGCCGCCGGCGATGTCAGCGCCACCGCGACCGTCACCTCCAATGACGAAGTCAAGGACCTGGTCGACGCGCTCAACGTGATGACCGCCAATCTGCGCACCACCGCCGAAGTCGCCGACCTGATCGCCAATGGCGATTTGACCGTCGATCCCAAGCCCCTGTCGGACAAGGACACGCTGGGCCTGTCGCTCAAGCGCATGGTGGAAAAGCTGCGCGAAGTCATCGCCGACGCCATCTCCTCGGCCAACAATGTCTCGGCCGGCAGCCAGGAAATGTCGGCCACCGCCGAACAGCTCAGCCAGGGCGCCACCGAACAGGCATCGTCCACCGAAGAGGCTTCCTCCTCGATGGAAGAAATGGCCGCCACCATCAAGCAGAGCGCCGATAACGCCGCCCAGACCGAAAAGATCGCCCGCCAGTCCGCGGCCGATGCCATCGCCTCGGGCGAAGCGGTTAGCAATGCCGTGATCGCCATGCAGACCATCGCCGACAAAATCATGGTCGTGCAGGAAATCGCCCGCCAGACCGACCTGCTCGCTCTGAACGCAGCCGTCGAGGCTGCCCGTGCCGGCGAACACGGCCGCGGCTTCGCGGTGGTCGCCTCCGAAGTGCGAAAACTCGCCGAACGCAGCCAGGCTGCCGCCGCCGAAATCTCCACCCTGTCGGGCACCACGGTCAAGGCCGCCCAGTCCGCCGGCGCCATGCTCTCCAAGCTGGTCCCCGATATCCAGCGCACCGCTGAACTGGTCGAGGAAATCTCCGCTGCCAGCCGCGAGCAGAATGCCGGTGCATCCCAGATCAACACCGCCATCCAGCAGCTCGACAAGGTGACCCAGCAGAATACCAGCGCTGCCGAAGAAATGTCGGCAACCTCCGAAGAGCTGGCCAGCCAGGCCGAGCAGTTGCAGAACGCCATCTCCTACTTCCGCATCGATGGCCATCAGATCAATCTGGGCAAAGCCAAGGCCCCGGCCGCGCGCAAGAGCGCCAAATCCAGCGTGCGCGACGCCGTCATGGCCAGCGCCCCCCATATGAGCCCGCGCAAATCCGCGGCATCCGACAGCGATGGCGGCGGCTTCAGCCTCTCCCTCGATGACGGCCAAGACGAACTCGACGGCGCCTTCTCGCGTCGCGGCGCAGCGTAAACGAGGACAAAATGGCAGAGAACCAGCAATACGTCACATTGGGGGTCGCGGACGAAATCTTCGCCGCCCCAGTCGATAAGGTACAAGAAATCCTGGACATGCGCCCCATTGCGCGCTTGCCCCAGGCCCCGTCCAACCTGCTCGGCATGATCGATGTCCGCGGCCAGGGCGTTCCAGTGCTCGACCTGCGCCTGACCCTGAACATGGAGCACAAGGACGACACCGAGAACACCCGCATCGTGGTGCTGTCGATCGACGGCGCCGACGGCGAGCGGCGGCTCGGCCTGCGAACTGACCGCGTGTTCGAGGTCACTATCCTGGACACCGACGAACTCGATCCGCCGCCCGCGATCAGCGGCGCCTGGAACGGGCACTGCATCGCCGGCATCGGCCGGCGCAACGGCCAGTTCGTCACCGTGCTCGACCTCGACACCCTGCTGGGCGCCGCCGTGGCACCCGTGACGCAGGCTGCCTGAACCTTTCCGGCACGTCGCCCCGCAGAAGCGGATACCGACGTGCCGCCACCGGCCGGAGTTTATTTTGCCCCTTCCCGCTCGCACCGCAGCCGCCGCCCGCATCGACGACGAAGAAGACCATCTGACCGCGCTCGACTATAAGCGCATCGCCACCTTGATCGGCGATGAGGTCGGCATCAAGCTGCCGCCCGCCAAGCGCCTGATGGTGGAAGGGCGCCTGCGCAAGCGCATCCGCTCGCTCGGCCTCGATAGCTTCGACGCCTATTGCGCCTATCTGTTCAAGAAGGACGGCCTGGTCGCCGAGCGCCCCTTCCTGATCAATGCGGTGACCACCAACAAGACCGATTTCTTCCGCGAGCCCGAGCATTTCGATTGCCTGGAGCAGCGCATGGTGCCGGCTTTGCTCGAACTGCGCCGCAACGAGCGCCAGCCCATGCTCAAGATCTGGAGCGCCGCCAGTTCCACCGGCGCCGAAGCCTATACCCTGGCCATGGTGCTGGCCGACCTTGCCACCCAGCGCGGCGATTTCCGCTTTTCCATCCTGGGCACCGATATTTCCACCACCGTGCTCGCGCAAGGCCAGCGTGCCGTCTATCCGGCCGAGATGATCACCCCCGTTCCCCAGGTCAAGCAGGCGCGCTACCTGATGTTCGCGCGCAAGGCCGGCATCCGCTCCGAAGTGCGCATCGTGCCCGAATTGCGGCGCCTGGTGCGCTTCGCGCGCCTCAACCTGATGGACAAGTCCTATCCCTTCGATACCGACGTCGACATCATCTTCCTGCGCAATGTGCTGATCTATTTCGAGAAAGCCGACCAGGAAGCTGTCATCACCAGATTGATCAAACATTTACGTCCTGGGGGGTATCTGATCCTCGGCCATTCCGAATCCATGATCGGGACGGGCATCACCATGCGCCAGGTCGCGCCTGCCGTTTTCCAGAAGCCGTGAGGGACGCCATGACTGAAGCCTCCCAGCGCGACCCCAGCCGCAAGATCCGCGTCCTCATCGTCGATGACAGCGCGTCGGTGCGCATGACCCTGAGTGAGATCATCGCCAGCGATCCTGACCTGGAAGTCATGGCCACCGCCGCCGATCCCTATGTCGCCGTCGAGCGCATCCGCCAGGAAGTGCCCGACGTGATGTTCCTCGATATCGAGCTGCCGCGCATGGACGGCCTGACGTTCCTGCGCAAGATCATGAGCCAGCGCCCCATCCCGGTGGTGATCTGCTCCTCGCTCGCCGAGGCCGGCTCCGATACCTTGATGCAGGCCCTGGAGGCCGGCGCCGTCGACGTGGTCACCAAGCCGCGCGTCGATACCGCCGAATTCCTCAAGGAATCGCGGATGCGCATTTGCGACGCCGCCAAGGCCGCCGCCCATGCCAAATTTCGCGGCATCCACAAGCCCGCGCCCCGCCTCACCGTCGAGGCCAAGCTCAATGCCGATGCGATCATCCCGCCCCATTCGGAAGCCCGCGCCGCCTCCCAGCGCACCAAGATGCCGACGACCGAACCGATCATCTGCATCGGCGCTTCCACCGGCGGCACCGAGGCCCTGCGTGAAGTACTCGAAGCCCTGCCCGCCACGACGCCAGGCATCATCATCGTCCAGCACATGCCGGAAAAATTCACCAACGCCTTTGCCCGCCGCCTCAACGGCATCTGCGCCATGGAGATCAAGGAAGCCGAGGATGGCGATGTGGTCCTGGCTGGCCGCGTGCTGATCGCGCCGGGCAACCAGCATATGGTGCTGCAGCGCGCCGGCAGCCGCTACACCGTCAATATCGTCGATGGCCCCCATGTTTCGCGTCACCGCCCCTCGGTCGACGTGATGTTCCGCTCCGCCTCCCAGGCCGCCGGCAAGAACGCCATGGGCATCATCCTGACCGGCATGGGCGACGATGGCGCCCGCGGCCTGCTCGAAATGCGCCAGGCCGGCAGCATGACCGTGGCCCAGGACGAGGAAAGCTCCATCGTCTTCGGCATGCCCAAGGAAGCCATCCAGCGCGGCGCCGCCGCCAAGGTGGTGGCGCTGAGCCGTGTCGCCAACGAAATCAATAATTACGCCCGCACCGCCTCAGGGACCCCCAAATGACGGCTCTTGCCCGCCAGACCTCGCCTGCTTTGCCGTCCGCCGTGGATCTGCGTGCCCTGATACCGGGCATCGCCACGCCGCGCGAGCGCATCGAAACCACCTTCGTTGCGGTGGGCGACCGCCTGACCAAGGGCGCGTCGATGCTCAACCGCATCACCCGCATCTTCGAGGCCTTGCCGCAGAGCCTGGAAAGCCCCGAACTGCACGAGGCCTCGGCGCGCCTGGCCGCCATCGGCACCGAATCGCAGGCCATTGCGGCAGTGTTTGCCACCGAACAGGCCGATCTGGCGCGCCTGGTCAGTGTCGTTGCCGCCGCCGATCACCCGATCTCGGATCTGCGCCGCACCGTCAAGATGATGGGCATCGTCGCCATCAATGCCCGCGTCGTGGCCGCCGGCATCGTGGTCGCCGGCGATGATTTCGAGGTCTTCACCACCGATATCGCCAAGCTCTCCGAAAGCGCCAGCCGCACCATCCAGGAATTTTCCACCCTCTACCGGCAATTGACCGACGAAGTGCGCCGCGCCGCCGAACAGCGCGCCCATTTCGAGGCCGCCCATGCCGATACCTTGAGCGGCCTCGCCGCCAGCATGGACGGCAGCCTCGACGCCGTCACCCGCCAGCGCCAGGCCTCGGTCGATGGCAGCGCCGAGACCGGCCGCGTCTCGCGCCAGATCGGCGGCCGGATCGCCAGCGCCGTCATGGCCCTGCAGGTCGGCGACGCCACCCGCCAGCGCCTCGAACATGTCGAAACCGCCTTCGAAACCCTGGCCGACCTGATCGACGGCAATACCGTCGCCGGCACCAGCCTGCCCGACGACGAGCAGGACGCGGCCCTCATCGCCATCGCCACCCTGCAGGCCGCCCAGCTGGCCGGCGCCGCCGAGGCCTTTACCGCCGATGTCGGCGATGCCGCCAATGCCTTGAGCGACCTGGCAGCCGATGCCCGCACCATCATGGTGCGCAGCCGCGATATCTACGGCCATGGCCAGGCCGGCGCGCAATCCCCCCTGGCCGCCCTCAGCGACCAGCTTCGCCACGCCGCCGCCGTGTTGCGCGATTGCGAGGCCGAACGCGGCAAGCTCGAAATCGTCGCCGGCGCCGTGCAGGCCACAGTGCAGGCCCTGCTCGGCCATGTCGAGGCAGTGCAGGAAATCGAGGCCAATATGCGCCTCGTCAGCCTCAATGCCGCGGTCAAATGCGCCCAGCTTGGGCCGCGCGGCACCGCACTCAATGTCATCGCCCGCCAGCTGCGCGAATTGACCGGGGAAACCGTCGAGGCCGCCGAAACCGCCATGAGCGGCCTGCGTGAAGCGGCCGGGCTCGCCCAGTCCTTCGGCGCCGCCGCCTCGGGCGATGCCGCCGGCAAAGTCGGCCAGCTCGAACAGGAGGCCACCGCCGCCCTCGGCCTGCTCGAAACCGTCGATCAGACCCTGGCCGAAGCCCTGGGCGTGCTCAATCTCGATGGCCCCAAAGTGGTGAACCTGCTGGGCGAGGCCGCCTCCGGCTTTGCCGACCAGACCGCCATTTCCGAGGCCATGGCCGACATGCACATCCGCATTGTCGAATATTCCAGCGACACCATCCAGGCCCCCTCCGAGCCCCTGGCGGCAATCCTGTCCGTGCTGCGCGCCAAATACACCATGGACGCCGAGCGCCGCATCCATGAACAGTTCTTCGGCAAGGACCTCAGCGCGCCCCCGCCGCCCCCTGCTCCCGAAGCCGGCGCCGAGGAAAGCCTGGACGATTTGTTCTTCTAGACACCGACGCCCCCTTCTCTCTAAGGTGAGGAGGGGGCCTCCCCTACAGACGCTCGATCTCCCAAAAATCGACTGGACAGCTTTCCCTGTGCCGCGCCATGGTCGCGCCAAACCAATCGGAAGCTGCCAATGACCATCGCCCCCGCCACGCTCGACGCCGTCCTTGCCCATGTCGATGCCGATCTCGACAATAGTCTCAATCGGCTCAAGGACTTGCTGCGTATCAAGTCGATCTCGACCGATCCGGCTTTCGCGGCGGAATGCGCCCGTGCGGCGCAATGGCTGGTCGATGACCTGGCCAAGCAGGGTTTCACCGCCGCCGTGCGCCCCACGCCCGGCCATCCCGTTGTTGTCGCTCACGATTCCGCCGCTACCGGCCCTCATGTCCTGTTCTACGGTCATTACGATGTGCAGCCGGTCGATCCGCTGAACCTGTGGCATACCGATCCGTTCGAGCCGGTGATCAAGACCGATGCCAATGGCCGCAAGATCATCGTCGGCCGCGGTTCGTCCGACGACAAAGGCCAGTTGATGACCTTTATCGAAGCGTGCCGAGCCTGGAAAAACGTTAACGGATTGTTACCCGTTCGCGTCTCATTGATGCTCGAAGGGGAAGAAGAGAGTGGCGGCAAGAATCTGCCCCCCTTCATGGCCGAAAATGCCGACGAACTGCGCGCCGATATTGCGCTGGTCTGCGATACCGACATGTGGGACCGCAGGACCCCATCCATCACCACCATGCTGCGCGGCATGGTGGGCGAGGAAATCGAGATCACCTGCGCAGCCAAGGATCTGCATTCGGGCATGTTCGGCAATGCCGCGCGCAATCCCAATCAGGTGCTGGCGCAAATCATCGCTTCGCTACGTGCGCCCGATGGTAGCGTCACCTTGCCCGGCTTTTACGACGATGTCGCCGAAGTGAGCGACGCCGTCAAAGCACAGTGGCAAAGCCTGGGCTTTAACGAAAAGGCGTTCCTCGCGGAAGCGGGCCTCTCCATCCCCGCCGGCGAGCAGAACCGCTCGGTGCTCGAAATGCTCTGGGCCCGTCCCACCTGCGAGATCAACGGTATGATCGGCGGCTATACCGGCGACGGCTTCAAGACCGTGATCCCCGCCAAGGCCAGCGCGAAAATTTCCTTCCGCCTGGTCTCGGGCATGGACCCCGACAAAATCCGCGCCGCCTTCCGCAAGCATGTGCAGGCCTTGGTCCCCGCCGATTGCTCGGTCAATTTCATCGCCCATGGCGGCTCGCCCGCCGTAACCGTGCCCTCCGAGGGCACCTATCTGCGCCAGGCCCTGTCCGCCCTCTCCAGCGAATGGGATAACACTGCCGTCATCACCGGCTCGGGCGGCTCCATCCCCGTCGCCGGCGATTTCAAGCGCATCCTGGACATGGACACCCTGTTCATCGGCTTCGCCCATATCGACGACGCCATCCACAGCCCCAACGAGAAATACGACCTCGACAGCTTCCACCACGGCATTCGCGCCTGGGTGCGGGTGCTGGGGGCGTTTGCGGGGTAAGGGGCACGCCCTCGTGGTTCGAGGCTCGCGAAGGCGCTCACACCTCACCATGAGGGCTACTGGAAAACCGCGCCAAGAGTAGCCCTCATGGTGAGGTGGGAGCGCAGCGACAATCGAACCACGAGGGCGTGGCGCTAAGCCACGACCACCGCGATCATCGCAATCACCGCCGGCACCGTCTGCACGAACAGGATCGAGCGCTTGGCCGTCGCCGCTCCAAACATCCCCGCCACCGCCACGCAGGTCAAAAAGAACATCTGAACCTGCCAGCCAAATTCGGGCGACGGATGCAGCAGGCCCCAGACCAGCCCGGCCGCCAGGAACCCGTTATAAAGCCCCTGATTGGCGGCCAGCGCTTTGGTCTGCTGGGCGAATTCGGCAGTCATGCCGAACGCCTTGAGCGTGCGCGGTCTGGTCCACAGCACCATCTCCAGCACCGCGATATAGATGTGGATCAGTGCCACCAAGGCGACCAGGATCGGTGCGATATTGCTCATTTCGCTTTGGTCTTTTTAGCCGGCGCGGCGTCCCAGCTTGCCTCGCGGGCGCTGAATGCCTCATAGGCCGCGTCCTGATCCGGCAGCGCCTCGCGCGAGCCGCCCATATTGACCAATTCGTCCAGCACCGGCTCCACATTGGGGCCTTCCTTGGCGCAGGTTTCGGGATCGTCGAGCGCCGCGAATGCCGGCTGGTAGAAATTGGCGTCATAGTCATCGACGCTGAGCTTGAGCTGCTCGCGGGCCAGAATATCGCCCGAATCGGTCAGCAGCGACCATTCCTCTTCGCTGACTTCAAAGCCCGGGCAATTGCCCGACACCACATTGGCCAGCACCACGGAATACAAAAAGTCCTCCGCCCGCTTGCCCTCATAGCCGGTCAAATCGGGCAATTGCACATAGATCTTGCCATCGGCGAAAGCCGGCGCGGCTCCAACAGTCATCGCCACCACACTGGCGGCCATCAGCGATCGGATCATTTGCATACCTTTCGTTTTACCCCCTTGGCATAGCCAGAAACGTCTCCCGACACTACCCCTGCGGTCCGCCGATCACCTTGGCTCACGCCACGAAATCGCCCGCTGCGGCGCTGTTGCCCCGGTTTTGTGCTCACCCGGCAAGGCCGGTCAACCCCATCAAATAGTTCTGCAACAATCCCTTGTCGCACCGGCAATTTGGCTCTAGTTTGCCTCTGTGCTCACGCCATAAAGGGTCACTTCGCTGAAGACGATTATCGTTGATTTCGCCCTCTGTG
>CAVQVF010000017.1:0-30746 GCA_963717095.1 uncultured Alphaproteobacteria bacterium | reverse complement strand
GCGCTTCCTCGCCATCATTGAGCTGATGACATGGGCGGTATAATCCACAACCGGCACGATGCGCGCATAGTTCAGCCGCGTCGGCCCGATCACCCCCAATACGCCCACCACCTTGTCATTGGCGTCCTTGTACGGACTCAAAATGACCGATGATCCCGACAGGGAAAACAGCTTGTTTTCCGAGCCGATGAAAATGCGCACCCCCTGCGCCTTCTCGGTATCGCCCAACAGGTCCAGCAGCCCATCCTTGCTTTCCAGCTCATCGAACAATTGCCGCATCCGGCTTAAATCTTCCGACGCCATGGCGTCATTGATCAGATTGGCCCGCCCCCGCACGATGATCGTCGGCTGCCCGGCGCTGGAAGGCTGCGCCAGTGTGGCGATTCCGTCATCCACCAGCTTTTGCGTCAACTCATCCAGTTCCGCCCGCTGTTCGGCCCGTTGCTCGCTCAAAATCTTGCGTGCCTCGGGAATAGTGCGCCCGATCACGTGATGCGCCAGATAATTGCTCGCCTGCTGCAACGCGCTGGCCGTCAGCCCCGGCGGCAGGTCCATGATGCGGTTTTCCACCTGCCCATCCTGCCCCACCAGCACCGCCATGGCCCGCAACGCATCCAGCCGCACGAATTCGATATGGCGCAGCACCATGTCGGCCTTGGCGGCGATCACCACGCCCGCGCCCTGGCTGAGGCCACTCAGAAGTTGGCTGGCTTCCGTGAGCAGGTCCTCGACCTGCCCTTGCCGTGCCTGCCCCTCGATATTCTTGGATATCTGCAGCCGCTCGCGCTCGTCGACGCTGCCGATTTCCAGCATGGCATCGACGAAAAACCGCAAGCCTTCCTGCGTTGGTGCCCGCCCGGCCGAAGTATGCGGCGCCGCGATCAGCCCCAGATCCTCAAGGTCCGCCATCACGTTACGAACCGAGGCTGGCGACAGCCCCACCTGCAGCAGCCGGCTCAGATCGCGTGAGCCCACCGGCATCCCGGTCTCAAGATAGCGCTCGACGATCTTCTTGAAGATGTCCTGGCTGCGGGTATTGAGCACCGCGAGAAAGTCTTCCGGGGGCTTTGCCATGCGTTCTGTAAAATCTTCCGTTTAACCCTGCGCGATCATTTAAGCGCATTGCAGCCTCCCGCCAAGCGTCCGCGGCTTGTGACGGGCTCTCTGGGGAGGTATGAGGGCGGATTAAGACTTCACTAACCAAGACGGTGATTTGCCCATGCGGCCTTCCGGACGTGAGCCCAACCAGATGCGCGCCGTCACCATCGAGCGCGCCGTCTCGCAAAAGGCCGAGGGCTCGTGCCTCGTGCAGTTCGGCAATACCAAGGTTTTGGTGACCGCTTCGGTTGAAACCAGCCTCCCCGGCTGGCTGCGCGGCAAGGGCCAGGGCTGGGTCACCGCCGAATACGGCATGCTGCCCCGCGCCACCGGCTCGCGCAATCGCCGCGAAGCCACCACCGGCAAGCAGTCCGGCCGCACCCAGGAAATCCAGCGCCTCATCGGGCGCTCCCTGCGCGCCGTGGTCGATATGACCCTTCTGGGTGAAAACCAGATCACCATTGATTGCGACGTGCTCGAAGCCGATGGCGGCACTCGCACCGCCTCGATCACCGGCGCCTATATCGCCCTGGCCGATGCCATATCCTGGATGGACGAGCGCAAGCTGACCAAGGGCAAGGCTTTACGCGATAGCGTGGCCGCAGTGTCCTGCGGCATTTATCGCGGCGCCCCGGTGCTCGATCTCGATTACCTCGAAGACGTCGAAGCCCATACCGATGCCAATTTCGTGCTGACCGGCTCGGGTAAATATGTCGAAATCCAGGGCACCGCCGAACAGGTCCCCTTCAGCCGTGATGAACTCAATGCCCTGATGACCCTGGCCGAACAGGGCATTGGCGAACTCACCCTCCTGCAACAGACGGCGCTGTCCCAATGATCGGCTGGATTCTCAAGAAGATTTCGACCTCCCGGCCCGCCGCGCGGCAGCAGGACGAGCCGCGTGCGACGGCACCGGAAGCCTGCGCCATCTGGCATGACGTCGTTCGCGCGCTCGACGCCAAGCCCAAGAGCACCAAATGAGCGCCGCCCTCAAGCTCCGCGTCGGCGATCGCCTGGTCCTGGCTTCCCACAACAAGGGCAAGCTGGTTGAATTCCAGGAACTGTTCGAACCCTTTGGTCTCGAACTGATTTCCGCGGCCGAACTCGACCTGCCCGAGCCTGAGGAAACCGGCACCACCTTTGCCGAAAACGCCCGTCTCAAGGCCCATGCCGCGGCCCAGGGCTCTGGCATGATCGCCCTCAGCGACGATTCGGGCCTTTGCGTCGACGCGCTTGGCGGCGATCCCGGGGTTTACACCGCCGATTGGGCCGGCGTTCCGCGCAATTTCGCGCATGCCATGAAGCGCGTCGAAGATGCGCTGCAGGCCGCCAATGCCACCTCGCCGAGCCAGCGCCGTGCCTCGTTCAATGCCACGCTGTGCCTGGCCCATCCCGATGGACGCGACGCTCTATTCGTCGGCCGCTGCGATGGCACCATGGTCTGGCCACCGCGCGGCGAGCGCGGCCATGGCTATGATCCCGCCTTCATGCCCGATGGCTACGACATCACCTTTGGCCAGATGCCGGCTGAAATGAAGCATTCCTGGACACCCGGCGAGACCGGCCTGTCGCACCGCGCCCGCGCGTTTGCGAAGTTTGTGGAGCAAGCCATTGAGCGCGAATGATCTGTTCGGGGTCTATGTGCACTGGCCCTTCTGCGCCAGCAAATGCCCCTATTGCGATTTCAACTCGCACGTCCATCGCGGCCCGTTCGATGAGCAGGCCTATGTCGCCGCCTATGAGCGCGAAATCGCCCATGCCGCCAGCCTGACCTCCGGTCGCGTCGTGCAATCCATCTTCTTCGGCGGTGGCACGCCGTCCCTGATGAGCCCCTGGGCCGTCGAAAAGATCATCGATTCCATCGCTCGCCACTGGACCGTCGAGTCCAAGGCCGAAATCACGCTGGAAGCCAATCCCACCAGCGTCGAAGTCGAGCGTTTCAAGGGCTTTCGCTCCGCCGGCATCAACCGCGTCTCACTCGGCGTGCAGTCCCTGCGCCCGCAGCCGCTGGCCGAACTCGGCCGCCGCCATACGGTGGAAGAAGCCGTCGCCGCCGTGCGCATCGCCCAGTTGGTGTTCGACCGGTCCAGCTTCGATCTGATCTATGCCCGCCCCCACCAGACTCTCGAGGACTGGGAAGACGAGCTCAAGGAAGCCCTCTGGCTCGCCAAGGGCCATATTTCGCTCTACCAGCTCACCATCGAGCAGGGCACGCGCTATTTCGACCTGCACAAGGCCGGCAAGCTCATCATGCCCGACGAGGATCTTGCCGCCGATTTCTACGAGCTGACCCAGGACCTCACCGCCCAGGCCGGTATGCCTGCCTATGAGATTTCCAACCACGCCCGCCCCGGCCAGGAGAGCGAGCATAACCTGCTCTATTGGCGCTATGGCGAATATGCAGGCATCGGCCCCGGCGCCCATGGTCGGCTGCTGATCAACAATCAGCGCCACGCCACCGCGACGGAAAAAATGCCCTTCGACTGGCAGAAAAAGGTCGTCTCCAACGGTCACGGCCTCGTCACCGACGACGTTTTGACCTGGGAAGAGCAGGGCGACGAATTCCTCGTCATGGGCCTGCGTCTGCGCGAAGGCATCTCCCCCCAGCGCTTCACCGCGCTCAGCGGCCGCAAGATCAACCAGCGCCAGATCGACGATCTCAAGGGCTATGGGTTCGTCGAAACCCTCCCCAACGGCAATATCCGCGTCACCGATCGCGGCTGGCCCGTGCTGGATGCCGTGGTCGCGGATTTGGCGGCTTAAACTTCTATTCCTCTCCCCACATCGGGGAGAGGAATCGAGAGCTTCGCCCTCTCCACCACGGCCGCCCCGCCATTTCCAACCTGCTTGATCGCCAGCCCATATTCCCCCTGCCCATTGGCCAGGAACCGGAACAATCCGTCACGCCCGTTGAACCCGGTCACCGCCGTCAGCGCCGCTGCGCTATAGCGCGGATTGCTCTGCGACAGCGTTTTCACATTGGCCAGGATCACCGCCGTATAGGCCAGCGTCGCCACTTGCAGCGGGGCCGCGCCGAACCGCGCCTGGTATTCGCCCGCGATCGCCATCAGCCCGCTCGGATCGACCGCCGGATAGATCGCCCCGGTCAGCCCCGGCACCTGCGCCAGCCTGCCGTCATTGTCCCAATCGGGCGATCCCACCACCAGCAGCCCGCTTGCCCCCGCCTGGTGCAGCGCCGCCCCGAAAGCCGGCGCCGTCGCTGTGTCCGGCAGGAACAGCGTATCGATATAGCCTGTCTTGAGCATAGGCAGCGCCTGTTGCACGATGCCCTGCGCCTCGGCGGCGCTGCCATAGCTATAGACCGCCGCCGGGCTCAGCCCGATCGCCGCAACCGCCTGCCGGAACGCCCTTTCCTGTGCCGCTCCCGCTTCAGTGGCCGCAAAAGCCCCGGCAAAACCGCGCTTACCCTTGCTCACGGCATAGCCCACGGCACGCTTCGCCGCCGCCTCGGGCAAAACGCTCAGCAAATACACGCCCGGCCCCGCCGCGCTGGACTCATTGGCAAAGCCGATCACCGGCACCCCCGCCGCGCGCGCCACGCTGCCAATAGCCATCATCTGGTCGCTCCGCACCGGCCCCAGGATCAGGCTCGCGCCTTCCCCCAGCGCCGCGCTCGCCGCCTGGCTGGCGCTGCCCGCCGAAGCGCCGCTGTCGCGCAGCGAAATCGTGATGTTTTCGGCAATATTGGGATTGGCCTCGATAAAACCCATGGCCAGCTTGGCGCCATTGGCCAGAGCCGTCGCCATGCCCGTTAGCGCCGGATCGCTCAGCGGCAATAGCAGCGCCACCCGCACCGGCCCGCGTCCAAACACCTCGCCCGCCGCCAGCGGCTGGCTCGGCTGCTGCAATGGCGCAATGGCCTGCTGTTGCTGCTGGCCCTGCGGGTCGTCCCATGGAAACGACAGTTCCCTGTCGCCAAGCATCAGCCCGCCGGACGAACAAGCCGCCAATGCCCCCGCTACCGCTCCTGCGGCCAGCCATCTCAAGAGTTTTGCGATCACGCTTTGCCCCTCCAGGCCCGCGGATGCCCCAAACTTGAGCCCTTCCAGTTAAGCAATTCTATACTTTGCCCGCCCCGCTCTCTAAAACAGTCTTTGGACAGCGGAAGGATCGCGCGTGGACGAGCAGCAGAACAAGTCTTTGGCCTATTTCATTGCCGGCCAGAGCTTTACCGCGCCCCCGCTTGCGCCCGGCCTCTATGTCGTGGCCACCCCGATCGGCAATCTGCGCGACATCACCATCCGTGCGCTCGAAACCCTGGCCGCCGTCGATGCTGTGCTGTGCGAGGACACCCGCATGTCCGCCCGCCTGCTCGATCAATATGGCATCAAGGGCCGGCGTATTGCCCTGCACGAACACAATGAGCGCGCCAAGGCCGCCGACATCGTCAACCGTATCGCCGCCGGACAAACCTTCGCGCTCATCTCCGATGCCGGCACGCCCTTGCTGTCCGATCCAGGCTTCCCGCTGATCCGCGCCCTGGCCGAAGCCAATCTGCCGGTCTTCGCCATCCCCGGCGCCTCGGCTCTGCTCTCGGCGCTGGTCGTCGCCGGCCTGCCCACCGACGCCTTTGCGTTCCACGGCTTCCTGCCCCCCAAGGCCGGCGCGCGTGCCAACGCCCTCAAGGCCCTCGCTGATTCACGTGAAACTTTAGTGTTCTACGAAAGCCCGCGCCGCCTCGACGATACGCTGGCCGCCATGGCTCTCGCCTTCGGCCCCGAGCGCCCCGCCGCCGTGGCGCTGGAACTCACCAAGCGCTTCGAGCGTGTCCATCGCGGCACGCTGGCCGACCTTGCCGTCGAATTCGCCGATACCGAAACCAAGGGCGAAGCCGTCATCGTCGTCGGCGGCTCCCCGGAGGCTGCAGTCCCTGACGCCGCCGACTGGACTGCCGCATTGGTCTCTGCACTGGCCGAGCAACCCCTGCGCGTCGCCGTGGACGCCATCACCGCCCAATACGGCCTCAAGCGCAAACAGGTCTATGATGCCGCCCTCGCCCTCAAAGCTCAAGAATAGCAAGCGTGTCGCTGCCCACCTTGGCGGCCATCGGGGCGAAGCTCTGGCCGCCTGGTTCCTGCGCCTGCAATTTTACCGCATCATCGAGCGCCGCTACAAAACCCCCGTCGGCGAAATCGACCTGATCGCCCAGCGCTTCGGCACCACCGTCTTCATCGAGGTCAAGGCCCGCGCCTCACGCGCCGGCTATGCCGATGCTCTCGAAGCCGTCAACACCTCGCGCATAAGCCGCGCCGCGCAGTACTGGCTTGCCAAGCATCCCGCCCAGGCCGAAACGCCGTTCCGGTTCGATGTGATTTTCCTTGCGCCCCGCTCCTGGCCGCGCCATGTCATCAACGCTTTCGACGCCAGTTAAGAGAACCCCATGAGCCTCAAAGTCGCCGTCCAGATGGACCATGTCGCCACCATCAATCCGCTCGGCGATTCCACCTTCGCCATGATGCTCGAAGCCCAGCAACGCGGCCACACGCTGCTGCATTACACCCCCGATACCCTGGCCTTGCGCGGCGATGTGGTCTCGGCGCTCGCTGCCCCCATCACCGTCGTCGACAAGCCCAAGGGCGAACACTTCACCCTGGGCGAAGCCAGCCGCGTCGATCTCTCCACCCAGGACGTGGTGCTGATGCGCCAGGATCCGCCCTTCGACATGAACTACATCACGCTCACCCACCTGTTGGACAAGATTCACCCCAAGACCCTGGTGGTCAATCCTCCCAGTGCGGTGCGCAACGCCCCCGAAAAAATCCTCGTCACGGATTTCCCCGAACTGATGCCGCCGACCCTGGTCACCCGTGACCGGGCCATGATCCATGCCTTCCGCAAGGAGCATGGCAACATCATCGTCAAACCCCTTTACGGCAATGGCGGCGCCGGCGTGTTCTTCATCCAGGAGGGCGACCATAACCTCGCAAGCCTGCTCGAACTGTTCGAGGCCAACTACCGCGAACCCTTCATGATCCAGAAGTATCTGCCGGACGTGCGCAAGGGCGACAAACGCATCATCATCATCGATGGCGAGCCCATCATGGGCCTCAACCGCATCCCCGCCGATGGCGAAGCCCGCTCCAACATGCATGTCGGCGGCCGCCCCGAACTTTCCCCCCTCACTGCCCGCGAACTGGAAATCTGCGCCACCATCGCCCCGGCGTTGAAAGAGCGTGGCATGATTTTCGTCGGCATCGACGTCATCGGCGACTACCTCACCGAAATCAACGTCACCTCCCCCACCGGCATCCGCGAAATCAAGCGCTTCGGCGGCCCCGATATCGCGGTGATGATCTGGGACGCGATCGAGAAGCGGCGGGCCTGAGTGATTTACTGCCAGCTGCGGTGACCCGTAGCCGCAATGAGTGAAGCTCGATCTTACAGTCGTCACCCTCCCCCTTGCGGGGAGGGGCAGGGAGGGGGATGTTTGGCCCCGATATCGGGGCTCCGCACACCCCCACCCAGCCTCCCCCGTCAAGGGGGAGGTGCCGCTCGGTGGATACGGTATCATATTGCCCGAATAGGGCTTCCACCCCCAGTAGGCATTTCCCCCTCAACCCGCTAGGCTGCACCATCACGCCGGGGGATCGCCAGTGCCGAGCAATACGTTTTTCATCGCCCTGGCGACCCTGTTCGCGACAGTCGGCGTGGCCGATATCGCCTTCATCTTCGCCGCGCTCACCAAGGACCACACCCCTCAGGTGCGCTTCGTCTTTGCCACGCGGGGCGTCATCATCGCCGCCGTCATCCTGCTGTTCTTCGCCGTGCTGGGCAATCCGATCCTTGAATTGTTCGGCATCACCATTCCGGCTTTGCGCACGGCCGGCGGCGTGCTGCTGTTGCTGATCGCCATCGACATGGTGTTCGCCCGCCATTCCGGCGCCACCAACACCACCACCGAGGAGGATGTCGAAGCCCGCCAGCGCCACGATATTTCGGTATTTCCCCTGGCCATGCCGCTACTGGCAGGCCCCGGCGCCATCAGCGCCGTCATCCTTTTGACCACCGGCGCCAAAACCGATCTGGATTATTGGTCCGTGCTGGTCGCCATCGTCGTCATCCTGGCTTTGGCTTGGCTGACCCTGCTTGTGGCCATCCCCGTCCAGCGCCTGCTCGGCATCACGGGCCTGGCGGTCGTGTCGCGCGTCATCGGCATTCTGCTGGCGGCCCTGGCGGTGCAGTTCATCTTCGATGGCGTGCGCTCCAGCGGTCTCCTGTCGGGCGCGCCAATCGCCTGAATTGGCTTTAGAGCCTTCAGCGTTTGATATGATGATCCATCCCCCTTTCTCCCGCGGGCCTTCACCAGCATGGCACAGGCGGCCAATGGCCCTCGGATCAAGTCCGAGGGAAGGTCAGTGGGTGATGGAAGGCCAGGGCGCCAAAAACAGCTTGCTCTAGGGCCAATCGACATTCAACTTTGCGCAGCCGATCGAGAGCCCCGATCTGATCCCCTCCCCCTTGAGGGGAGGGCTGGGGTGGGGGTTCTGTACGCGCAATATGCTCGTCCAGAGGTATAGGCCCAATTGAAAGCCGAGAACCCCTCCCGATGTGCAACGTCAAACTCAATCTCGATTGGCCCTGGCGTCGCTCCTGTTCCGCCGGCCCAATAAAAAACGGCCGGCGCAGGGCCGGCCGTCTGAACGTCACCAGACGCCAAATCTTACTTCTTCTTGACCGTGCCGCTGCTGCCGGCGCCCAGGCCGGTCGCATTGGCTGTCACGGCCACCTTTTCCTTTTTTGGCTTCTTGGCTTCTTTGTTGCTTTTCATCTGACCTTTGGCCATCAACCGTCTCCTCGCGCTGCGGGCGGCATGCCCTATAAATCACCGCTAAAATCTATGCCTTTGCCACAAAAGTGACAAGCGAGCTTCGTGCGGAAAAATGGATCGGCGATTTGCCCGCCATTATTTCTGGATACGGCAGCGCCCGCCAGGGCCCAGCGCGGCGACGGCGCGCGGATCGCAGCCGGTCAACAGGAAATTGATCCAGTCGTTCTCGTCGCCATAAAACGCATTGCGGTCGACCTCTTCGCGGATGCCGCGCACCACCCCGGTCTGCGTCCACTGCCAGAATGTCCAGGGCCGGTTGCGATAGCGCTCATGCGGCTCGGCGGCGGTCGAGCGCAGCCAGAACGCATTGGGGAAATATTCTCCCTCCAGCACGTCGCGGTGGAAGGTCATGTCGGTATAAATGATCGGGAGTTTCCCGGTATGGGCCTCCATCGCCGCCAGCATCACCCGGATTTTCTCCAGCGCGTCGGCGCGGCTCGGCTTGTTCTTGCAGCTCGAATGGTTGTTCCATTCCAGGTCCAGCACCGGCGGCAGCGCATCGGGGTCGTTGGGCACGTTGGCGATGAACCACGCCGCCTGCTCGGAGGCCAGCGAGCACCAGGTCATGAAATGATAGGCGCCGCGCGGCATGCCGGCATCGCGCGCACGCTGCCAGTTCGCATAGAAATTGGGGTCGATATAGTCCTTGCCCTCGGTCGCCTTCATGAAGGCGAAATGGATGCCCGAGGCATAGGTGGTGCGCAAATCCGGGTTGGACTGGTAGCGGGCGATATCGATGCCCTGGATCGGCAGGCTGCGGGCCCGGTCCACCCCCGCATGGGGCCGGTTATCCCCCGGAATGGCGCCATAAAGACCGCCACCGCTGGCACAGGCCGCCAGAAAAACGACGAGCGCGGCCATCGCCGCAATTCTACAAATCGCCGACGGCGAGGGGATGGACCAACCGGCAATCATCAACGGGAACACTCATGACGCAATTATATTTGAAATTTTGATTCAACATGGCGCGGTTAAGGAAATCTTGCCTTTACCTTTTCGCCTGCCGGCATGGTTAATTGGCCGGCAGATGTTCGCCTAACGTTCTTGTTCGGCGGCTTGGGCTCTGTTACCGTCAGCTCATTGGGGGGCAAAGACATGGTGGCGCGGGTCGCGACGGTGGCGTTTCTGGGTATCGAGGCGGTGCCGGTCGACGTGCAGGTGCAGATTGCCCCCGGCCTGCCCAAATTCCTCATGGTCGGCCTGCCCGATAAAGCCGTCAAGGAATCCAGCGAGCGCGTGCGCGCCGCCCTGGTTGCCTCAGGGCTGGGCCTGCCGCCCAAGCGCATCACGGTGAATTTGGCGCCCGCCGATCTCCCCAAGGAGGGCAGCCATTACGATCTGCCCATCGCCCTGGCCCTGATGGCCGAAATCGGCGCTATCCCCCGCGATGCGCTCGATGGTTTCCTGGCGCTGGGCGAACTGGGGCTCGATGGCCGCCTCGCCCATGTCCAGGGCGTCCTGCCCGCCGCCATTGCCGCCCATGGCCGCGATCTGGGCATCATCTGTCCCACCGCTTCTGGTCCCGAAGCCGCCTGGGCCGGCGAGGAGATCGATATCGTCGCCGCCGACAGCCTGCTTGCTTTGGTCAACCACCTCACCGGCCGTCAGCTCGCCGCCCGCCCGCAGCCAAAACGGTATCTTCCCAACACGGCTTTGCCCGATCTCAGCGAAGTGCGCGGCCAGCTCGTGGCCCGCCGCGCGCTGGAAGTCGCCGCGGCGGGTGGCCACAATATGCTGCGTGCATATAACTTTGCAGGGTATACAGAATAGCTATATGCGCGTTTGTGTGCGTATAGCGCATCAGATAACGGCTGATTGTTAACCGAGACGGCGTTACCGTTGCCGCATGAAAGCTATTATCTACGCCCGCTGGTCATCCCTTGAGCAGAGCAAAGGTTCATCGCTGGAAAGGCAGATGGACATTTGCGAGCGCTTTTGCCTTGAGCAGGGCTGGGAAGTTATTGACCGCCTTCGGGATGAGGGGAAAAGCGCCTACACGGGTGCGAACATCTCCGAGGGACAATTAGGCATACTCACCAAGCGCGTCGAAAACGATCTGTTGCGCGAGCCCACGGTGCTGGTCGTAGAGCAACTCGACCGAATTTCGCGTTTGCCACCGGGTAAAGTAATCACATGGATAGAGAAGGTCGTTAGTCACGGCCTCACAATTGCGACTGCGAACGACAAACTGGTGCTCGACAGTAGAGAACTAGAAGCCGACCCGATCAGGATCATTAGCACGGTCTTCAATGCGTTCCGGGCGTTTCAGGAAAGCAAGCACAAGAGTGATCGCCTTGCCGAAAGCTGGCGCATTCGCCGAAAAGCCGCAGAAGATGCCCAGAAGCCCATCACTACCGTTTGCCCCGCATGGCTGACCGTTGACCCTGAGACAGGCAAATTCTCCAAACTCCCCGAGCGCGTGGCAATCGTGAAGCGCATATTTGAGGAGAACGCCAATGGCTTCGGAATACGGAAAATTGCCTCACGGCTAAACGAGGAGGGTATCGATACGTGGGGGCGGGGCAAGAGGAAGGGCGAGGGCTGGCACGCGAGCTATATTCAGAAAATTCTAGGCAACACCGCTGTTCTTGGCGAGTTTCAGCCGCACACTCGTCCGCGTGGTGGAATACGCGAGCGGTCTGGCGATCCCATCGCCAATTACTTTCCTGCGGTTATTGATGAGGCCACTTTTGCCCTTGTGAACAGCGGCCGCAAGCGCTTGCCCGGTGGGGCAGCAAAGAGCAATTTGCCCAATCTGTTCAGTGGCCGGACCCGCTGCACATCCTGTTGGGGACCAATGACCTACATCAAAAAGCAGAGTGCTGGGGCTAAGAGGAAGAACCGCGTTGGTGAATATGCCTGGTCGGTCAGTCAAGATGAGAGCTATCTGGTTTGCAGCAAGGCCCACCGGCGCTTCGAGTGCACGAACCGAAACCACTTCAACTATCTGAAGGTCGAAGCCGGGGTGATCGACAAAATAAATCACCTTGTCCTCGATGACACGCAGTTCGAAAGAGCTGACGAAGCCCTAAAAATCGAGCAGGAATTGGTGGCCGTTGAGCGCCAGATGGTGAACCTGCGAGCAAAAGCCCAGCGGTATCTTGAGGCCTACGGCGAAACAGACAACCTCGACGCTAAAAGAATGTGGCTCGAAACGGCAGATGAAGTATCTGAGGGCGAGCGGCATTTGGCAGATTTGCAAGAGCAATTTCTGTTGGCAAAGGGCGCTGTATCACCTGCCGAACACGTTCGACGGATCAAGCGATATGTCGGTTTGATAAGCGACGCAGACCCCGAAATTCGTCTCGATGCCCGTCGTAAAATTATGATCGCGCTGAAAGACGTTGTCGACCAAATCAGTTTCGACACGAGCCGCAAGGTCACTGTGACGTTCTTGGGCGGCGCACATAACGTCAAGCTATCCGACAAGGGGGCAGTTGAGCAGGAAGCAAGCTTCTTTGTTGAACTCGCAGAGGGTGACAAGCTGGTGACCTTAGACGATGGCACCCAAGTGGTCTTGCCGATTGCAACACTTCGTGCCGGGCTTGTGGGCGATGATCCGCTGAGGCAGTCGAAACTGGATAAGCTGCTGGAGCGCGATGAGCGCAACCGCATCGGCATGTCAGACATTGAGGCCGAAGAGCAGAAGGCGAAAAGCGGCTAATCTCTGGTCGCTCTTTCGGACTGCGGCTGTAGGCCATGTGGAAAGCCACCCACATGGAGACACCACAGCACATGAGCATCCTGAAGACCCTGAAGCTTACCACGGCCCTGCCGGTGCGGGCGAGCAATGATCCTGTTGAACGCGCCCGCAACAAGGTGATCGCGGCGCTGGCCGAGCAGAAGGCAATGGCCGAGGCCAAAATTGCTGGGCAGCACTACGCACCGACCCATATGGTGTGGCGCAAGAACGATGATGGTGTTCGAACTGCCATTTCGGTTCCGAAGCGTTTGCGCGCAGGCTGGTTCGTTGATGCAAGCGGACAGACCTTCGTCGGTATTCGCTATGCGGGCAAGCCCATCGAATTCGCCAAGGACAAGAACGCCATCGCCGTTGGCGAGCTGTCGGCGCTGCCTGCGATCCTCGACACCCTGACCGAGGCTGTGCGCGCTGGTGAACTCGACAACCAGCTTGCGGCGGCGGCGGCCGAACGTGGCCTTATGCTGCGCAAGGCCAACTAATCTTGGTCCTGAAATACCTCCGAGTGCCGGGAGCGGCTGCAATGCTGCTCTCGGCATTTTTCACATTTCCGGCCAGCGCGAATTCGGACTTGGCTTGGGCATCGCGCCAATGTGCCTCCTTGCGCTCAACCGTTCTTCTGCATGCTGGTGACCGGGCAAAAGAACTGCTGTTCGCCAGTCGGGACATGGACCGCAATGGCTGGCTCAATCCCGGTGTCGCCAATGACGGCTTCAAGACCGTCCAGCTTGCGGTAATGCACTTCGATTTTGCCTATGAGGCCGTGGCAATGGGTGGCAGGGCCAATGCCGAAGCCTGCCACCGCCTCGCACTGCAATTCGGGCAGAACGTCGATAGCTATGTCGATGCCGTGCTGGCTAGCGGGAAGATACCCCGATGACTTCCGACACGGATTTGCCACCCAATTGGCCGCAGTTGGAACGGGAAATCTGGTTCCACCGAAATTTGGTTTATTGGGAGGCCAAACGCGGGATTACTCGGATCCAGCTACTCAACCATATGGGTGTGGACGGTGGCCATTTTGACCGCGCCATAAAAATGACCCGAGAAGAAAAGGTCGCCTACCTTGAGAAGATGGCAGCCTTCCTGTCGGTTCCGCTGTCGGATTTGTTTGCGCCACCCCCGGATGACTTTTACACGATACGCACCCGTTGGCGGCGCGAGTAGAAATGATACCTACCCGCAAAATGTCGGTTAGACCCTGGCAGCGGACTTCGTAGGGCAGCACAGGGCAAACCTACAGCCTCTTGACGGACATGGGGCAATGACGTGTTCTGTTCGCATGTGGCGCGTTCCATCCGTCAATCCCGAGACCAAGCGCAAAGCTGCCCTTGCCAAGAGGTTGCGGCGCAAGCTCGATTATTTCCAACAGATACCGCCAAGGCGGCGTGAGACCGAATGTGCTGATGAAGGCGAAGCCACCTGCCGGGCCTTACTGCGCGAGTTGGACGAATAGTTTAGCGGTGAACTTTCGGACTTGCTGAAGGGCCATAGCGGGTAGATGGCCCGATAGGGCAGCACGGCTTACCCGATGGCTGCCACCCCCGCCAGCGGGCACCGCAGGGCATCAGCGGGGCACACTGCCCATTGCAGCTATCCCTTGGATTTGGACCACACGCGCAATGCGCGTGTGGTGCACCAGACATCCCCAGCCGTTGGCTGGGGATGTCTGGTCCTGCTCAAAGTGCCCGAGTGGCGAAAGCGCCTTTTAAAAGCATTGGCCTTTGGTCTTTTTGGCAGCATATCGCGGCATCGACACGACAACGGAGATGCTGATTGCGGCCAAGGATCACAGAAGGGCACAAGCTGCTCGCGCATAACGTTCGGCACTGGCGGGAAGTGCGTGGGATCGACACGAACATGCTGGCGCCAGCCGTGGGTTGGCCATTGGCCATGATCGAGGACATTGAGAACGCCGAGCAGTTCGACCTTACCCTGAACGACGTTGAGCAAATCTGCGAAGCTCTTGCGGTTCGGCCTTTCGAGCTATTTGCGCCACTGGGGAATTGCTGATGCGGCCCCGGCTAAAACATCCCGAAGCCCCACGGCTTCTCGCCCGTAATGTGTGGCGGTTCCGGGAGCAACGCCGGATCACTGCCAGCATGTTGGCGGAACAGCTTGATTGGCCACTGGTCGAACTCGACAAGATCGAGAACGGGGACAAGTTCGATTTGAGCCTTGATGAGCTTGAAAGACTTTCGCTGGCGCTTCACGTTGAGCCATCTGATCTTCTAAGAAGAAATTCAGGCCATTAATGCCGCCGGTTGTCTGCGAGTTTTCTGTCTTGCTTGGTTACGGTGGCAGCGTTGGGGGGCCTCGGCCGGTTACGACCCCATGCCGGTCGTAGGCATGCAACTCTATATGTCCTAAAAGCCGCCGCTCGTGGCCCAACTCCAATTACTTCACTAGCCTTAGTTGGCCCCGCGGCGGCGTCTTTGGTGCTGTCTGCGGAGCAGACGGTACACCGACTGTCACAAGGCCAAACAACAGTTTCGCGAGCTCCACTTCGGGCAACAAAAGGAGCTCGGACAACCCGCCTAATCCCAATTGTTCGTCCCGGCGAACCTCACTCAGCACCTTCTGCCAAATCTGAGACTGCTCCCGTCGAATTGGCGAAGGTTCATCAGTTCGCCAGCCACGCCTAGAGATCTCAATGAAAATCTGCTGATAATTCCATTTAGTCAGCAGGCCGGTCTCGTGCAGTCGATACGCCATAGCAGCAACGGATACCGACCATTCGTGCTTCAGTTGAACAACTTTCGGTAGTCCGGAAATGCGTCCCGCAGCCCGCAGCGGCGCTTCAGGAATTAAGAAGGCTGCTGCGAACTCGTTAGCCTGCTTCTCAGCTTCCAGGCCATTTGGCGCAGCATGCTTGTGCAATACGAGATGCCCAAGTTCATGAGCAGCGTCGAACCGGCTTCGTTCTCCCGATTTCTGTGTGTTCAGAAAAACGTAAGGTCGCGCCCCCCTCCACAATGAGTACGCATCGACCTCTTTGCCGTCCTCACCAAGCGAGAAAACTCGTACACCCTTCAACTCCAGCAGGTGCACCATGTTCTTAATAGGTCTATTGCCTAAGCCCCAGTAGTCTCGCAGTCCGGCTGCAGCAGTCTGCGGCAATTCCTCACGCATGTCAGGAAGGTCAGCGTCCGGCAAATCAAACTCACCGTCCAGCCAGTCCGACAGGAGAAAGGCTATAGCTCCGGCGGCTATTGCACCATCTCGCTGCCGAGCCGTCATTTTACTCATAGAACGAAAGCTCACACCTTCTACCTGGGGTATGTCGAGGTCGTCGGCCGTGAAGAATTCGAGAGGGAAGCCGAGTAGCCGCGCGAACTTCCGAGCCACATCGTCGCTCGGCAGGTATTCTCCAGCCTCGTAACCGGTCACGGTACGAGGCTCAATGCCAACTCTGGTTGCGAGTTCTCGCATCGTCAGTCCGGCCCGCTGACGAGCGACTTTCAGCCGCGATTTGTTGAACACTTTATGCGGCCTTGCGCTTCACCGGCACGTCGATATCGGGCGCGTCATCGACCTTTTGCGGGACGCCGCCGTCCACACTGGGTATGGGTATGAAAATACGCTCAGCCCAATCTGTGACCATCTGCTCGTCGAACTCAGACGGCAGGGACAGCTCAGCCCGGCACTGTTCATCATCAATGTTTATAAGTAGCATATATGTTTTGTAGCTAAGGATCGTTGCGGCCCGGCGCAGGTTAGCTTCCATCGTCTCGGGGAAAAGGTCTCCCTCCGCAGTGTTCTTCAGTACCGCTGCCTCAGTAAAGAGGCCCTTGGGCGACTTTGTTCTTGGAATGCCAGGCCACCGGCAGGTCAGGCCATCAGCACTCGCGACTACGATGTTGATCTCACTCGAATCGTTGATCACCAAGGAATAGTTGTTGGGGTCGTCCTTTCGCCAACCAAGCGGCACCAATTCGTCCCGCAGAGTGCGTACCACCATTCGCCAGGCCTCGGTCCCGGGTATGAACGGCGGGTCATTATCAGTACAATTTAGTCGGGCCACGTGTCCGGACTGTACGGCCTTGATCAACGCCTCAACGGAGATGCCTAATTCCGTCAGACGGCGACGAGCGTCAAAAGGATGCTGATAGAGTGCGGTGCCTGCAAAAATGCTCATCGACCGAATCCTACTTCATTTTTTTCACCTTCTAGCAGGTTGAAAAAATGAAGTCCATTGGTGTCGGTCGCCGTCACGCCATTCGGGTCAGCCATTGCTGTGCTGCCAAACCTCTGCCACTTCCTACGAACGTCCCCTTATCAATGACAGCCACCAAAACCAGACCAGCTGCCCCCACCCCAAAAACGACGTAACTGGCCTAGCGTACCGGCGCGGCTGCCCAACGTCGACTTGACCAGTTCCTCAATACGGATTGCCAATAAACGTCCGCAGCCATGCGGATAGACGGCTCGGGCGTCTAGGCAGTTCAAAACTGGTGCTCAACACAATCGTGGTCGGGATGGTCTGGTCGGCCAAATAATTATTGACCAGCGCAACGGCTCGGCGCAACCGGGCACGCATTTTTGCATGAGCTGGGTCCGATCCCAGATCGTCAATTTCGGCCATGAGATGATCGCCCAAGCCCATGATGACCTCGCTGGAAACTACGCGCTGTTTGGCGCGCATCGAGGTCAAGTAGCTGGGTGACTTGCCCAGCAGCCGTTCGGAAAATTCGCCCTTGGACCGAATAATTCCGGCCTCGTGAAGCTGCCCGTAAATCAATTCTAGAAATTCGATCCCCTGCGTCATCGCCGCTGACCCTCCTGCATAAATAGGACTGAGCAGCAGGCCGAATACGGCTGCTGCAACCGTATTTAGCAGCTTGGCCGGTGATGGAGGATTTCGGGAATGACAAGGGAACAGGAGAAGTCGGAAATGTACCGCTATATGCGGGAGGCCAAGATACGCGATCTGTATATGGTTTATGCCGATCAATTCCCCGAATACTTCCTGACCCTCGCTAGCAAGTGCAGCATGCCAGTTTCGGAATTCGCGCGTCGGGTGCGCGAGTTTCATTATCACCTCGACCGCAAGCTGTTGCACCGCCCGCCACATCTCAAGCCTCTGGAACTGCGTACCGATGGCATCATGTTCCTTGAGAAAATCACAACCCATATCCATGGCCATGCCATGGTGCGGTTCGCGGGCAATGAAACGACGGCCACGCTTCGCGAGCACTGCGCCGCTGTATGGGCCAAGCTCTGTCCCGGTGGCACCATCGACCTGCAAGAGCAGTATAACGACAATCTCTCCGGCTACATCACCAAGGAGATGACGCTCTGGGGGTATGACGACCTCCGGCAAGCCATTCTGTTTCGAGACCTCATCGGCAGTTGAGCCGATCCCGTCCCGATGCGGTCAGCCTGTGCCACGCGCGGCTGACATAGCGGGGGCCGGCATAGCTATTCCAGAGCGCGCCTTTGATCCTTCAGAGCCGCGCAATAGAATTGCTATGACAGACACGAACAACACTCACACAGCCTGACACACCAAGACACTCAGACATCAAGCTTACGACAAAGACCAAGAACCACAGGCACCGAGTTATTCCCACTCCGTTCTTCTAAGAAGAAACCGAATTAACTATAAAATCATACCTAGAGCATGCCGGTTCAAGTAACCGGCATTTTTCGTCTTGACCCGGACTTATAGACATGATTAGTGGCCGGTGACTGCGACGCGCTGAGACGCCTGCCCACCAGCAGGCCCTTGCTAATCGCAATCCAGCTTGTGCCCGGGGAAATGCCCGTACCATCAAAGGCAGCACGAGCTCCAAACCTCCTAATGGGGGGATTTGTCGGCAAGCTCATGGTGAGCTCGCCGGTTGGATTCCGGCTTACTCAAATGATGAGTTCGCCCGGTTGGATTCCGGACAGCTCGTCATGAGCTCGCCGGATGGATTGCTATGACAAGGATACTGTCCATGAGCATTTCGCTCGAAACTACCATCATTCCCGAAACTACCAATGCCGCTGTTGCATCTGAAGGCATGCTGTCCGTCACCGACCGCGTGACGGTCAAACCTCTCAAAAGTGCCGAACCTGTGCCTGCCAATGTCGCGACCTTCAGCTTGGCCGACATCGCGGGTCTGGATGAAGCGGTTAAGGTCCAGATCAGCGACAACTGGACTGCGCTGCGCCAAAAGGCCGGTTCAGAAGCCATGAACGGCATGCTGCTCGGAGATGCACGCACAAAGCGGAGCATTGCCATGCTGGCAATCCAGTTGGCAGTATTTCCCGACAGCAGCTGGACGGAGCAGGCCAAGGAAATCGGTGTCGATACCGATATGATCAAAAGCAAGCACCCTGTCGCAATGCCCCTGGTGGCGACGTTCGGCTTCAAGCCGTATTCCGACGACCCCAAGGTCGCCAAGCAGCACGGCCAATATGTGGACCGTTGGTCCTTGACCGTAGAGGGCTTGAAGAACCTGATCCTCGGACTGTCGCGGGAGGAGTTCGAGCAGATCACCCTTGATGAAAACGGCATCAAGGCGGTTGAGAAGCTGCTAGAAGATGCTGGTGGGGTCAACGAGCTTGCGGCTCAGCAGCGTAAGGCAAAGCGGCAGACGCCCGAGGAACGCGAGTGGCGTATTGACCTCGCTCCTGCCAAGGTCAAGGCTCATCTTGAAGATCGTGGTCGCCAGACCTTGCTTGCGGGTGTCAAGGGAAACGGCACACCTTCAATCTCACTTGCACTTGCGATTGAGGTGGACGGAAAGCCGGTGTCGGCTCCGACTAAGCTTGATCTCGCAAGCCCTTTGTTGTCGCAGGCGCTGTGTTCGTTTGCGCCAGTCGATCCCCTTGTGGATACCATCGGGGAGCTTTTGCAGGCCGGGACTATGGTCGAGGAGCCGAAGACGGATACTCCCGTCAACGAGCTTGATGATCCCTCCGATCCCAAGACCAAGATGCGGTTGGCGTCACGGCAATTCGTGCTCAAGCCCGATGGGTCGATGCTGATTTCGCCGATCCTGAACCCGGAAAGCCCGGTTGTGGTCGTGAAGACCACCGTACCGATCCTTACGGACTGGCCCAAGACCCTGCACCACTTCCAGACCTTTGGCCGCCGGAAGGCAGAGGTTAACATCGCGGCCCCAGAGCGTCGCAGGCTGTTTGATATGCGGGTTGAAGGCCCCGGCGATACGCTTGGGCATTGCCGGGTCGTCCTGACGACGAATGTGGCGACGACGCCGGAGGACGCCAAGCGAGACGTGGGGTTCCTCATCGAGCCGCTGCGCTCTGAGCAGGGCATTCTCCCGCTCGATGTTCTGGACAGCGAATTCAAGGCCAAGGCCAAACTTGAGTTCGCGCTGGATGCGAACGCCCAACAACTGCTGTTCGGCATCTTGGGTGGCTTGAAGTCGGCGGGTGACGAGGCGGTTACCGTCAATCTCGACGGCACGCACGTCAAGTTCAGCACGACACGTCAACTGCTCAAGCTCGGGGCGAAGACGGCCAAGACCGGTGCGGTCAAGATTTGGGCATCGCATCTGCGCGCTGTCGTATCCACCCTCACTGGCCTACCTCTGATCGAGGATAGCGTCGTCACCTTCGCCACCGATCTCGATGGTGCGGTTCGGTTTAGTTTCACCACCGAGCGGGCCGACTATGCGGTCTTCCTTCCGGCGCTTTCAAACGATGGCAAGCCGTCGAACCGCTACTTTACGAAGATGGACTGACACCAACGGCGGGCCTTTGTGGCCCGCCGCCTTCCCCTTTCCCTCTTCTAAGAAGAACAATCATGCTCAATATCTCGGCCAATCCCGAGCACGCCCTGTTTTTGCCTGCTCCCAACCAGCCTTATGTCGAAGCCGTCTTGAAGCCACCCCAGAGACCTTTGCCGGCAGGGCTTTCCACGGCGGACCTCAACTACTTCTCCCCCACCAGCAACCTGTTCACCTACGATGCTGGGCTTTACAGTGCTGCGTTCGCTGTGGGGCAAAACAACCCCACCATGATAACGACCCGCGATAGGTCAAAGACGATCGTGGTCGGCGACAGCGGCGGATTTTCCCTCATTAGCGGCAGCATCAAGACCCTCCATCCGGTATTCCGGGTTCAGGTGCTGCAATGGCAGGAGCGCAACTGTGATGTCGGTATTCTACTAGACGTGCCCACCCGCAGCCTCAATGTCCAGGCCAGTGGATATAAAAGCTTCGACCAATGCGTGGACCAGAGTGAGCGGAACGCCCAATACGCCATCGCCGATCGCAGCCGATCCGACCTGATCCTCTGCAATGTCATGCAGGGGCGTGACCATGCCGAGGCCGACGCTTGGTTCCAGCGCATGTCGCCGTATCAGCGGTATCTTGAGGGCATCGCGCTGGCCGGCGACACCAAGCAGGACATGTGGTTCTGGAACAAGCGGCTGATCCAGATGCGCGACGCGGGCCTGTTGGATCGGCTCCAATGGATACATGTCCTTGGCACAGCTCAGCCAGGGTTCGGCGTAATGCTAACGGGTTGGCAGAAGGCGTTGCGCAAGCACCTCAACAGCAGCATTCGCATCAGCTATGACAGCGCGCTGGCCTTTCGGAACGTTTGGGCACAGCACCGGATTACGCGAGGCTTGCGGGATACTGGCAGGGATCTCGGGCTTTGGTCCTATCAGTTCCCCAAGAACGCGGGGGCCCTCGATAGGTCCAAGCCGTTTCCCTTCGCAAGTCCGCTGGGGGACCTTTGCACCTATGGCGACTTCAATCCCAACAATCCCAACAGCGTTGGGGGTTGGGACACGATGGGCCGCACGATGTTGTCGAACCACGAGGTCTATAAGGAAGTGCAGGCCATTGCCGAGGCCAACCGGTTCGCCGAGGCCGAAATGACGGTTGGCGGGGGCACGCCGTGGCATATCCGCCGCTCCTGGGAGGCGTTCGACCTGATCTGGGGCACCAACCAGCCGGACGTGCATCTCAAGAAGTATCGCAAGTTCTTGACCCACTACGCCGGAACGCTGAATGACAGCGGTGACGATGAACGCTGATCTTCTTCTAAGAAGAATGGGCGGCGGTCAAAGCAATTCCACCGCCGCTCGCATCATGTCGTCCCGGACGTCGATATAACGCTGGGTGGTGGTCAGGTTCTTATGCCCGGCCAAGGCCATGATGACCTTCGGCGAAACCCCGGCATGCGCGAGCTGGGTGATGAACCAGCGACGGCCTGTGTGCGAAGAGGCGCCCTCCAAAGCCGCTGACCGATAGAGCTGTGCCATCAACTGGCAGAGCGTGTTCGCGGAAAATGCCGTGCGTTTCTGCGTGAGCAGCAGAGGTGCATCGGCGTCGCGTTCGGCAACGCCCGCAATGGCATCATGGTAGCGAATGATTTCCCGGCGCAGGCGCTCACTCAGGAACACGACACGCTCATAGCCACCTTTGGCGATACTGGCACGAACTCGAAGCTGTTCACGGACCGCGCCATCTTCCTCGAATATGTCGCGGATGATCAACCCGGCGATTTCTCCGACACGGAGCCCGGCGAGGTGAGACAGCATTAGGGCCATACGATCACGAGTAGCATGCTTGCGCTGCGCCACGATGGCCAGCAGGCGTTTGAACTCGGGGTCAGTCAGCACTCGGGCTTGGCGCATAGGAACCTCATGAAAGGCCGGGATTGGCAGCTTTCCATGATGTTTCCGATGACCCAGTTGCGCGACCAAAGATTGGCGCAAGCCTAAGGATCAAGGAATGCGGGCGTCTCGCGGCGCTCAAAGCCAGAACCTAAGGAATGCTGCATTAAGTGACGTTTGCTAGAAGCGCGGACCGGAGCGGGGTGCAATTAACTGTGGTTGGTTTAGTAGAGGGTGGTTGGAGGATTCCGTGAACCTGATCAAGTCCAAGAAGCGCGTCGCCGACCACGGGGAGGTATTCACCCCCCAATGGTTGGTGGAACATATGCTGGATCTCGTGAAGGGTGAGACCGAGCGCATCGACGCCAGGTTTTTGGAACCGGCCTGCGGAAGCGGCAATTTCCTTGTGCCGATCCTGCAACGCAAGCTTGCCGCCGTGGAACTGAAATTTCACAAGTCCGATTTTGAGAAAAGGCACTACGCTCTGCTAGGTCTGATGTGCTGCTACGGCATCGAATTACTTGACGACAACGTCGCCGAATGCCGTGAAAATATGCTGGACGTGTTTGCCGACTACCTCAATCTCGGTGAAGCGGACGACCTGCATCGCGCTGCGTCCTTCGTGTTGTCGATCAATCTGGTTCATGGTGATGCCATGACAATGCGCAACATCGACAAGACGCCGATATCCGTCGTGGAATGGGGTTATCTCGGCAAAGGCAAATTTCAGCGCCGCGATTTCCGGCTTGACGTGCTGACCACCATGGCCGGGCTGGGGGCGGAAGGGTCGCTCTTTTCTCAACTTGGCAAACATGAAATTTTCAAGCCTATTAGTGTATTTCCACCAATGACTGTGCGCGATTTGGCGGTCGACGGCGACCGTAATACTCCTGTGGGGGCTAGATGAACGAGCGGGCCGGGTTTGCGCTGCGGGGTCGAAACCCTGATGTCTTGACCTGCATTGCCAACCTTTCCAACGACGAGGTGTTCACACCGCCAGAATTTGCCGGCCGGATGCTGGATACTCTGGCCGTGGCTTGGGCGGAAAGCAACGGAGGAGCGAATATCTGGGCGGACAGCTCGGTCACGTTTCTTGACCCGTTCACTAAATCGGGTGTGTTCCTGCGGGAAGTTGCCACGCGGCTGATTGCCGGACTGGCGGCGGAAATCCCCGACTTGCAAACGCGCGTCGATCATATCCTGAAGCGGCAGATATTCGGCATCGGCATCACTGCATTAACCAGCTTCCTGGCGCGGCGCACCCTCTACTGCTCCAAACATGCCAACGGCGAACATTCAGTCGTAAAGAGCCTCGCCTCCGATGACGGCAATATCTGGTTCGAACGCACCGAGCATACATGGAAAGACGGCCGGTGCAGGTATTGCGGGGCCGCCCAGCAGGCATTTGATCGAGGCGAGGGTCTTGAAACCCACGCTTATGCTTTCATCCACACGAACAACATAAAGACTCGCATTGGCGAGTTGTTCGGAGTCGACATGCAGTTTGACGTGATTATTGGCAATCCGCCCTACCAACTAGCGAGCGATGGCGGAACACGAGACGTTCCCATCTACCAAAAGTTTGTTGAGCAAGCGAAGAAGTTGGAGCCGCGTTACCTAACGATGGTCATTCCCTCCCGATGGATGGCGGGTGGCCTGGGTCTGTCGGAGTTTCGTCAGGCCATGCTTAGCGACAAGCGAATTCGAGACCTTGTTGACTACCCAAATGCCGCCGAGATATTCTCTTCAGTCGGGATTAATGGAGGCGCATGCTACTTCCTTTGGGACGCGGCACATGACGGCCCATGTTCTGTTTCCAGCGTGAGAGCAGGCGAAGTGACTGGTCCAACCAGTCGCGCGCTTGACGAGTTCGATGTTCTGGTGCGGGATAGCCGTGCGCTTGAAATCCTCCGGAAAATTCTGTCGCACAACGAGCAGCCGATCAATGCAATCCTTGCCCGCGACAAGGAGTTTGGCTGGACTTCGAACTTTGACGGCTTTCACGAAAATGAAGGCAACGGCGATTTGCCGCTTTACTACATCCGCAAGGTGAAACGGTCCGTGGGCTATATTGCCCGTGAGCAGGTGGTCAAGAGCGAGCATCTCATCGATACTTGGAAAGTCCTGGTGCCAGCTGTCGGGTCTGGTCGCGAGCGCGAACGGAGTGGGGTCGACCTGGTTCTGGGACCTTCTTTGATTGCGCCATCACCATCGGTGTGTACTCAGTCATTTCTATTTTTCTTCGTTCCGACCCGAGAGGAGGCCGAGAGTCTTCAATCGTATTACGCGACTCGGTTCTTCAGGTTCCTTGTTTCACTTCGAAAGATTACCCAACACGCCACGCATTCGACCTACCAGTGGGTGCCGATGCAGACTTGGGACCGCATCTGGACCGATGCCGATCTCTACAAGAAATATGACATCAACTCCGACGAGATCGCCTTTATCGCGCAGATGATCCGTCCAATGGGCGCGGGCAATGAATAAGCCCACCATCGAGGAAATTCTCACACCGAAGCCTGACGCGCGTCCGCGCATCTATGCCTATGCCATCGCTGACGCGGCGCATGACGGCCTGCTGAAAATCGGCCAAACTACCCGTAATGTGAGGCAGCGGGTGGCCGAACAGCTTAAAACCGCAGCCATCGCCAACTTCACGATAGAGCTGGACGAAGTCGCCGAACAGGACGACGGCGGCATCATCACCGATCATACCGTGCGCGATGCGCTGAAACGCAAGGGATTCCTCAATCCCCAGCTCGAATGGATGCGATGCACGGTTGCCGATGTGAAAACCGTGCTGGCCGAATTGCGGAGGGGCCAGCAATTCACCGGCACGCACCACGAAACCTTCTCGCCACGCATGGAACAGTCTGCGGCGGTGGAGCAGACCCACGCCTATTACCATTCTCGCTGGCAACAGGACGCCAACGCGGTCCCGCGTTTCCTGTGGAACGCGAAAATGCGTTTCGGCAAAACCTTTACCGCTTATCAGCTTGCCAAAAGGCTCGACGCGAAGCGGGTTCTAGTGCTGACCTTCAAGCCAGCCGTCGAAGACGCCTGGCAGACCGATCTTGAATCACATGTCGATTTCGACGGCTGGCAATATCTCTCGCGCAGTTCTGGGCGCGACCCCAGTCAGGTCGATGGCGACAAGCCGGTCGTCTATTTTGGTTCGTTCCAAGATTTGCTCGGGCGTGACAAGGTCGGCAACATCAAGACCACGAATGAGTGGCTCCACAAGATCCATTGGGATTTGGTGGTGTTCGATGAGTATCATTTCGGCGCGTGGCGAGAGACGGCCAAGGAACTTTTCGAGGGCGAGGAGGCGGCTGTCGCCAAGAAGGAAGCCGATCTCGAATACACCGATGACCTGGAAGATGTGAACGAAGACCTCGGCGTGCTTTCGGAAAGCGAGGCGGAATTCCTGCCCATCACCACGCGCGCTTATCTCTATCTTTCCGGCACGCCCGTTCAAGGCGCTGGCGACGGGCGAGTTTATCGAGGAACAGATTTTCAACTGGACCTATACCGACGAACAGCGCGCCAAGGTCGAGTTCGCCGCGCAGAATCCCGGCAAACGCAATCCCTACTGGCGCGCTGCCGCAGATGCGTCTGCTCACCTACCAGATGCCCGACGAGCTGCTGGCGATCGCCAGCGCTGGCGAGTTCGACGAGTTTGACCTGAACACGTTTTTCGTTGCCACCGGCACGGGTGGTGCGGCAGTGTTCAAACACAAGACCGACGTGCAGAAGTGGCTCGACATCATTCGGGGCGAATACGCGCCACAGGCGGTGGACAGTCTGAAGACCGGCACACGACCACCATTTCCCTATTCGGATGTGCGACTGTTGCCATACTTGCAACACTCGTTCTGGTTTCTGCCCAACGTCGCCGCCTGTCATGCGATGGCGAACCTGCTGGCGGAGCGGCACAACGTCTTCTGGCACGACTACAAAGTGATCGTGGCGGCCGGAACCTCCGCTGGGATCGGCCTCGAGGCGTTGCCACCCGTCCGGCAAGCAGTCGGTAGTGGCTTCGACACGAAGACCATCACGCTGTCCTGCGGCAAGCTGACAACCGGGGTGACGGTGGCGCAATGGTCGTCGATCCTGATGCTGCGCAACCTGAAATCTCCTGAGACCTATTTTCAGGCCGCGTTCCGGGTCCAGTCGCCGTGGTCGATCAAGAATCCCAATGGCGACAACCCCAACGAGGAAGAGGTCCTCAAGCCGGTTTGCTTCGTGTTCGACTTCGCGCCCACGCGGGCGCTGCGGCAGCTCTCCGAATATGGCATCGGCCTGTCGCCGGGTGAGCCGAACCCGGAGAATGCGGTGCGAGGAGCTCGTGTCGTTCCTGCCAGTGCTGGCCTATGACGGCGCGAACATGACGCAGATCGACGCAGGCGGCATCCTCGACATCGCGATGGCTGGCACCTCCGCCACGCTGCTGGCGCGCAAGTGGGAGATCGGCGCTGCTGGTGAATGTGGACAACGACACGCTGCGCCGCATCCTCGACAACCCCGAGGCGATGGCGGCGGTGGAGCGCATCGAAGGCTGGCGCGCGCTTGGCGACAACATCATCGAGACGATCATCAACAAGAGCGAGAAGGTCAAAGACCTCAAGAACAAGGCTAAGGACGCCGACCTGGCGCCGAAGGAGAAGAAGGAACTCACCGACGAGGAGAAGGAATACAAGTCCAAGCGCAAGCTGGTGCAGGAAAAGCTCATCAAGTTTGCGACGCGCATTCCCGCCTTCATGTACCTCACCGACTTCCGCGAGAACACGCTCCAGGACGTGATCACCAAGCTGGAGCCGGAGCTGTTCCTAACGGTCACCGGCCTGACGGTGGCGGACTTCCATCTGCTCGTGCGCCTCAGGGTATTCAACACCGAGCGGATGAACCAGGCCGTTTTTGCCTTCCGACGCTATGAGGACGCATCGCTCCGCTACACCGGTATCGATAGCCACCAAGGGCTTACCCAATATGGCCTCTACGATACCGTTGTCGCGCGTGAATGACGGCGATGGCCTGGCGCTTGCGCCTCGCCGTCAATAAGAACTTTGTAGAGAAATTAGTGCTGGAACACGCTAATAACTCACGACTGAGACGGGTTCTTACTCGGCAGCGGCAATGCTAGGTGCGATCGTTTCCATCCTCGCTACCGATCACCGCACACGGAGCGCTAGGTTACACGGCTGATGCTGGGGCCGACCCTTTGCAATGGTTGTGTCCATGCCAAGCGAAATGATTTGAATGACTTAGCCGTTAGGCAGAAGCGGTCACGGGTCGGCAATCGACCCCATTTTGGTCCATTTATCGGAATTGGCCCTTCTCAAAAGCTGTCGTTGCGGCTGGTCGAGAGCGTTACGGCAATCACGGATGCGCGTTAAGGAAGCTAGTCTTCATCGCCCGCGGATAAACCGGCCGCCTTTGCCTCACTCTTAGTGAGTATCTGTGCCTTCTCGGCATACAGACGGTCTATCAAGTAATAAAGCCCGTGGCAGGTCGTGGCGACCATATGCGCGAGCACCAGGTTCATCCCAAAGATCAGTGCGCCACTTATAATCTGGCGGACCAACTCATCGCTGATGGTCGCGGACAGACCCCAAGAAATGGGCCCTGAGATAGTGACGGCCAGCAAGGCACCTAGCGACAAACCCAAAGACATGAATGACAGATAGCCAAACATCGAGCAGATATATTGCCTGCGCGTGAAGGGGTTGGGCGCCCCGGCCTTCGGAGGGCCGTAAATTGGCCCGACCGCAATTAGGTCGTCAAGTGATGGGCTGGCGCTTAGGAAACTGGCTACGCTGACCAGAGCAGCGACGTAGAACCCGGTGAGCACGCCGGAAAAGGCCCCAAACTTGTCCAAGAACCCATCTGTGCCAAAGTAGTTGGCCGAGGTCACCCAAAAGGGAAGGCTAACGATTAGCGCGAGCGTAATCACGCCTAAGAGGTCACGGCGGTATAGTGGCCACCCCTCTTCGTCCGTTAGGCTAAGATAGCCTAATGGGAACGTGAAAACATTTGGCACCTAGGTTATCCCTTTTTCGACTCTGCAATTGCGGCAGCAAACTTGGCGACAATCTCTGTCGAGATATCAACGCTACAGGTTGGCAGCTCCTTCTTCACGGCGACCAGCTCGGACCTCACGAACAGAACCTCCTTGGCGTCGGCCTCGCGATCCAGTTCGACAGTCCGCCGCCTGTCGTGCTCGAGGCCCAAATCGAGGTTGAACTTCTCCCAACCTTCGCCTTTTGCGGCGCCAACCAGCTTTGCAAGCTCCTGCCGCCAGTTCGTGTCAGTAATCTTCCCCTCGACCTTAAGTCTCATCGTCTCGGTCTGCGGCTTGAAGATGCCATCTGCGTCCACGAAATCTGGCTTTGCAACCCTTGTAAGGGTCACGTAGTCGAGACTGCCCTTCTTTAGGGCGTTCGTGATGGACTCGGATTTAAGACCCTCGGGCTTTAGCACTGTGTGAGTCTCCAGGTTTTTCTTGCCGCGAGCGAAGCCATATTTGTATTCGCCGAGTGCGGTTCCAAGGATCTGCCTGACCAGACCCATGTTGATGCCGGGTATTTCCTCCAAGGCAGCGCGATAGACGCCCTGCGAGATTGCGGCGGCATCGATTACGAGATGTGCTGAAACTGACTGCTCTTCGCCTGGCTCTTTTTGCGACTGCCGAAGTGTCACCTTTACGCCCGCCTCGGCTCGCGCCTTTTTGCGGTAAGTGGGTTCAGCAGCGTTTGGGCTGGCGCGATGAAATAACAAAATCAGGGCGTTCGAGGCTTTGTTGAACGCGGCGCTCATCAACTCCACGATGTCGCCGTTGGGTTGGACAACTAGCGCTTGTCCGGCTTTGATCCTCTTATCGAAGGCATCGCGCACGCTGAAATTTGTGGCGCCAGCGTCAAGAGGTAGAAACGCCGCTCCAGAATGTCGTGGCGACATTCTTAGATCGTAAAGGCGCAAGAACCGAGTGTGCTTTTCTAAGAACAACGAACCCCCTTTGCGGGGTTGTTCTTAGTGAATCAATGCACCCCGTGCGCCGTCATACTGCATGCATTGTGGCAGCGTGTGAATAGCTCGCCCAAGCCGGTACCCGAAATCGCGATCCGCAAGCTAAGGCGCCTTCGCTTCGCTTTTCGCGCGCCATTTATTAGGGTCTAGTCCGCGCTGTCGGCTAACGTTTCGGCTTCTCCGTCCACTGACGGTGCCGGTTATGGAACCATGACAGGTCGATCTTCTCATACTTCCTGGCAACAACTGGCTGGGGCGCCATGACGAAGTCCGGCTTCGCGCTCTCGCCGTCGCAAACCGCCTTCAACTTCGCGATGAACAGCGTCACGTCGCCGAAGTAATTCGGGTACGCCTCCCGAAGATTCTCAATCTTGTCCACATCGACGAGCACGACCTTGGCCCGGCTCTCGCCGGCCTCGATGCGACGCTCCTCGGCATCGAGACGGCTGGTCGACAGGTAGGTGTCTGCTTCGGGATGAACCTTCACGGTGTGGTCGGAGAGGTTGTAGGTGATCAGGTAGAACGGCGCGTCGTCATGGATATAGTCCTGGATAAACTTCGTCGCGTTCTTTAGATCTTCGAGGATATACGCCGCCCGAATATCGTGGTTGAGCTGGCGGATTTCCTTCACCCGCGCGGCAGGAGATATGCTGCTGCAGTCACCGCAGCCCTCCATCAGGGCGAACTCTTCCGACATCAGTCGGAAAAGCCTGAGCCATTGCACATCCCCGATACCGGCCTTCAGGTCCTCATCGCGGAACAGTCCGACCGCCTCTACCGCAGTTGCCCAGGAGTGCTGGAGCCGGGTGCGTACCTGGATTTCCAGCTTAAGATCGTCGAACGTCAACTCATCGCCCTTGCCATCGAACCGGTAGACCATGTGGTGGCTCCGGTATCCGGACGGCTTGATCGAGTCGATGTAGGGGAAGTCTCGCACGAACTCATGGGGCAGCTTTGCACGTAGCTCACCGATCATCGCGCGGACGCCGGCCATGTCCTCCATGATGGCCCGGCAGCCAGCCAGGTCTTGGATCTGGTCGAGGTGGAGGGTTGACCTTTTGAGCTTCTTACGGATGGAAGTCATACGCTTGGCGCGACCGGCGGTCAGGCCCTTGAAACCGGAATGACGGACGCGCTGGACCATCGATTGCCGCATGCTGCGCATCGGCCCGATATGGGCGTCGCGCCACGAATGGGCGATGGCGAATGTCTGGAGGATTTCCGCGCGCCGGCTCTCGTCCCAGAGGACGGCTTTCGACAACGCCTTGCCGGCCCGCCTCACGGTGGCCAAGTCATATTGCAGGCTGGGGTATAGGTCCATTGCGGTAATATACGCCGAGTCGCGCCCTGAACATAACGGGCACATGCCGCTGTGCACTGTCTTCCGGTGTTCGCCGTTGGCAGTCGAATTTCGGCAAAGCTAATAAAATGCCGACGAAAAGTTATGCTATATGCACGGCTGATGATCGGCCCGCCCGGCGCCGGAAAGT
>CAVQVF010000016.1:0-6555 GCA_963717095.1 uncultured Alphaproteobacteria bacterium | reverse complement strand
GGTGCTGGACGATGCCCGTCACCCCTATACCCAGCTGCTGGTTTCCTCGATTTTGTAGGGAAGCGCAGGCCAAGGCGGCCGAACTCGGCAGCCGCCCTGGCGAAAGATGGGGCTCTGGCGGTTACTTGCTGATCAGGCCGATGGCTCGTCCCATGCCGCCGGTCGCGCCCTCGAACTTGTGCGGCAGGAAGATGAAGATCGCGCCACGGGTGGGCAGTTTACCCAGATTGGTCAGGTTCTCGGTGGCCAGCATGCCGCGGCCCAAAGCTGCCCAGTGAGGGGTATAGTCGTCCTGCATCTGGCCAATGCCGCGTGCATCGATGCCGATATGCTTGACGCCGCGGTCATGCAGCAAATCGATGGCGTCGGCGCCCGGCGCGGGATGAGAGCGGTCATATTTGAAGCCCTCGGGATAAGGGCGGAAATAGGTGTCGGACCAGTCGGTCCGGAACAGCACGATATCTCCCGCCGCGAACGCTCCGTTTTCAGCTTCCCATTTTTCCAGATAGGCGCGGGTGATGACGGGGCTCTGGACCAGGTTGGTTTTGGTGCCCTTGGCCACGGTATCGATGAGCGGGCGGCAATCAACGACGACGGCTGCGCCGATCATGTCATTCAGGTTCAACTGCTCGATGGTCACCGAGCCATATTCGGTCGCGTGATCGAGGCCGCTCTCGAGCGTCGGCGTCATGTGGCACGGCGCGTCGATATGGGTTCCGGTATGGTCGTCGTGCACCTGCACATATTCGAGAAACTGGCCGCGCGGCCAAGTATAGTGGTTCATCATGAACTGACCGAAGCGCTGGCCCTCTGGGGGCGAGGATGGCTGGTTCTCACCGGTCAGGACTGACAGATCCACCAGAGTGGCGCCTTTGATCAATGACAGCAGGAGGTTTGCGTTCGTATCGGACATCGGTCACCCATGAGTTAAAAGCGGGCAGATATGGACGATCAGCAGCACAAGTTGTCAAGAGTTTCTGAAAAGAAAAAATATTGACCCATAGGAAACTTTGTACGGCCGCCTTACTTGGCAACTCTGCCCTCCAGCCGTTCCATCAAAACCTCGCGCAAGGTTTGGGCAAGGTTCGGCGTGGCGCTTGAGCACATCACCAGAAGTTTGACGGGCCTGTCCCCGGTGGCGAGATAGGCGTGGCCCATTGTGCTGTCGAAATATGCGGAATCGCCGGCCGACAGCTTGGTCGGCTCATAGGCTTCCGTATGCAATTCGACAGTCCCCTCAAGGACGTAGAGAAACTCCTCGCCCACATGGCTCCATAGTCCACCGACGTCATTCAAGCTGTTGGCCCGGACTTCTATTATCATTGGCACGATGCGCTTATGAGCGATGTCTGTACAAAGGTAAGTGTAGGTGAAATTATCGTCACCCATTGTTAGGCCAGATTGACGATGTGATATGCTTCTGCGTCCGGAAAGCCGCTTGGTGTCTTCAGTTTTGTTTGGAGAGGCGGAAACCAGGTCGCCAATTTCGATCCCAAGTCCGGCGCACAGCTGCAGGATGGATTGATATGACGGCGAGATCAGGTCGTTTTCGATCTTGGAAAGCGTGGATTTGGAAATCCCGGTCTTGGCGCTGACATCGGCGAGCGTCCACCCATGATAGCTGCGGCGCTCGCGCAGGGCCTCGCCGATTGAAGGTTCAGGTGCTTTAATCTTCATGGGTGTTTTTCCAGGCTCCCCAGTGAAGGAGGCGGCCGATCTAAAGTCCTCAAGAGCTGCCATATTATCCCAAAGCAGTAGTCCCGCAAGAACCGTTTTTCCACATGTTGCCTTGTTGACACAATGTTTCTTATATGAAACGTTTAAGAAACAACGCAGTTATATGGAACCCATTTGCTCATGTCGAAGCTCTCCGGGAAGGTCGTTTGGGTCACTGGCGCGGGCAGTGGAATTGGCAAGGCGGCAGCACAATTGCTGGCGGCTTCCGGTGCCTCTGTCGTGCTCACCGGGCGCCGCGACGAACTGCTGGGCGAAGTGGCTCGTGAGATCGAGGCCAAGGGTGGCAAGGCTGTGGTTGAGGCGGGCGATCTAACCGATTCAGCCCGGGTCCAGCGCATCGCCGATAGCATCGTCGAGCGGTTTGGCCGGATCGATATCCTGGTGAACAATGCTGGCGTCAACATTCGCGACCGCAGCACGGACGTCCTGTCGGCCGTGGGTATCGATACCCTAATCAGCACGAACCTCGCGGCGGCCTTCTATTGCGTTACCGCGGTTCTGCCGGCTTTTCGCAAACAGGGCGGGGGCTTGATGGTTCATACCGCCTCCTGGCTGGGGCGGCACAGCCATAAGCTGGCGGGTGCGGGCTATAGCGCAACCAAACATGCCGTGGTGGCCATGAGCCACGCGATCAACATGGAAGAATTCTCCAACAATATCCGCTCCTGCGCCCTTTGCCCGGGTGAGGTGGCGACCCCCGTGCTGGAGAACCGCCCGGTACCCGTGCCTCAGGCGGAGCGCGATCTCATGCTGCAGCCTGAGGATCTGGCGGCGCTGATCCTGATGGTCTGCGAACTGCCTGATCGGGTCTGCCTGAACGAAATCGTCGTCAGCCCGACCAGGAACCGGATGTTCCTGTCGCAACAGGAATCCGGACTTGTTGCCGAGCGGGCGACCTTGTCTGCCTAATGATGGGAACGCGAATGGACACGGCGCCAGACACTGAGGCGGTTGACGCATCGCCTGTCCTCCAGATGAGGGGCATTACCAAGCAATTCGGCCGCATTGTCGCGCTCAACGGCGTAGACCTGGATGTCTATGCCGGGGAAGTCCATGCCCTGATGGGCGAGAATGGTGCCGGCAAATCCACGTTGATGAAGGTGTTGTCGGGTGCCCATGCGTGTACCTCCGGCACCATTATCGTGAATGGCAACGAGATCGCCATCCGGGGCCCCGAACATGCAAAATCCCTGGGCATCTCGATCATCTACCAGGAGCTGTCGCTCGCGCCGAACCTGACAGTGGCCGAAAACATGCTGTTGGGGCGCGAAACGAGCCGTTTTGGCTGGCTCGACCGCGCGGCGATGAACAAGGCATGCGAGGGGACCCTGAGCGATCTGGGCGTCGATTTCCAGGTTTCCGACAAGGTATCGACATTGTCGCTGGCGCAGCGCCAGCAGGTCGAAATTGCCCGCGCGCTGTTGGCCGATTGCCGCGTCCTGGTGATGGACGAGCCCACCACCTCGCTGTCATCCAGGGAATGCGAACGCCTGTTTGCCCTCATCCACCGGCTGCGCAGCCAGGACCTGGCGATTATCTATATCAGCCATCGCATGGATGAAATTTATGAGCTGAGCGACCGCGTCACCGTGCTTCGCGATGGCAAGTTCATCGGCTGCATCCAGCGCGCCGAACTATCCGAGCAGCGCCTGGTCCAGATGATGGTCGGCCGCGATCTGTCCAGCTTTTACCAAAAGGACCGTCAGCAGGATTATGAGCCCGGCTCGCTCGTTCTCTCCGTTCGCAATATCGGTGATGCCTCCAGGGTGCTTGGCGCCGATCTGGACCTGCGCGCCGGCGAGGTTCTGGGTATTGCCGGTATTGTCGGGGCCGGGCGAACCGAGCTGGCCAGGCTGATTTATGGCGCGGATCGTAAAACCAGTGGCGAGATCGTTGTCGAGGGGAAGTCCCTGGCGATCGATAGCCCGCTGGCCGCCATCAATGCGGGCATCGTGTATCTGACCGAGGACCGCAAGGGCGAAGGGCTGTTTCTCGACATGAGCGTCGCAGCCAACGTCAATATCGCCACCATGGACCGCGATGGCCGTGGCCTGGGGATTCTCAACGGCGAAAAGGCCAAGGCGCGCGCGCTGGACGCGATCAGCAGTATGCGCATTGCGGTTTCGGGCCCCGATGCGAAGGTTGGCTCGCTCTCGGGCGGCAATCAGCAAAAGGTGCTGCTGGCCCGCCTGCTGCAAACGAACCCCAAAATCCTCATCCTCGATGAACCCACCCGTGGTGTCGATATTGGGGCGAAGTCCGAAATCTACCGCATCATCGAATCCCTGGCGGCCAAGGGAACCGGGGTGATCGTCATCTCCAGCGAACTGCCGGAGTTGATCGGCATCAGTGACCGCATTCTCGTGATGCGGGAGGGGCGGATCGCCGGAGAGGTCGGCGGCCAATCGGGCGTGCCGATCAATTCCGAAGCCATTATCGCGCTTGCGACGGGCTCGCATGTTCGCAACGACATATCCGCAGGGGAATAAATCAATGACGACGCCAGCAATCGGAGAGGGCCAGGCCACAAGGCACAAGCGAGCGATCCGGTCTTCGTTTCACGCTTTGGGCATGTTGCCCATCCTCATTCTCATCAGCTTGATGTTCCAGTTCCTCAGCGGCATGGCCGAAACTGGAAGCGTCGCCGAGGCCTGGCAGGCCGGGCGCTTCATGAGCCTGCAAAACCTGTCGATCGTCGCCCAGCAGGCGTCCATCAACACGGTTTTGGCGGCAGGCATGACCTTTGTCATCCTGACCGGGGGCATCGATCTGTCGGTTGGTTCCATCCTGGCGGCCTCGGCTATGGTCGCGGTGATGACCTCGCTGCTCCCCGGCTGGGGCATGCTGGGCGTGCCCGCCGGCATCGCTGCCGGCATGGCCCTGGGGGCTCTCAACGGCATGCTGGTCGCCTTCGCCAAGCTGCCGCCGTTCATCGTGACGCTGGGCAGCCTGACGGCCGTTCGCGGCGTGGCGCGCCTTTTGGGCAATGACAAGACGGTGTTCAACGCCGACCTGCCCTTTGCCGGCTTGAGCGGCACTGCCTTTTTCGGGATTTCCTGGCTCACCGTCATCGCGTTCGCGGTGATCGTGGTGTCGTGGCTGATCCTGCGCTTCACCGCCCTTGGGGTGCGCATCTATGCCGTTGGCGGCAACGAGGTGGCTGCCCGCTTGTCGGGCATCAAGGTGTGGGTGGTCCTGCTGTTCGTCTATGTGGCCTCCGGTTTCCTTGCCGGCCTGGGAGGCGTGATGTCCTCGACACGTCTGCTGGCGGCCAATGGCGTCCAGCTCGGCCAGGCCTATGAGCTTGACGCCATTGCGGCGGTGATCCTGGGCGGCACCAGCTTCGTCGGTGGCGTGGGCACGATCTGGGGAACCTTGATCGGCGCGCTGATCATCGCGGTGCTGTCGAACGGGCTCATCCTCACCGGCGTTTCGGACGTCTGGCAATTCATCATCAAGGGTCTCGTCATCATCGGTGCCGTGGCCTTGGACCGCTATCGCCTGAAGGGTTCCGTGCGGACCTGAAGGCGCCCTCCAGCGGTCTGTCGGTTCCGCCTGGAATAAAAAACAAGCCGACGAAAAAGGGGAACGTAAATGAACAAGGGACTGAATATGAAAAGGACACTGCTCGCGACGGTTGCCATGCTGTCGCTCGGCACCGGCATGGCTCAGGCCGCCGAACTCAATTCGATCGGCATCTCGCTCGCCTCGCTCGGCAATCCGTTTTTCGTGGCCCTGGCCGCGGGCGCGGAAGCCGAAGCCAAGAAGATCAACCCCGACGTCAAGGTGACGACGGTCGGGTTCGAGCAGGACCTGAACAAGCAGGTCGATCAGATCGACAGCTTCATCGCCGCCGGCGTCGATATGATCCTGCTCAATCCAGGGGATCCGAACGCGCTTGAGCCGGCGATCAAGAAGGCCCAGGACGCCGGTATCATCGTCGTCGCCGTGGACACCGCCACCAAGGGCGCCAACGTCACCGTGACCACCAATAACGTCCAGGCCGGCGAAATCGCTTGCCAGTATATCGTGGATAGCCTTGGCGGCCAGGGTGACATCATCATCCAGAACGGTCCGCAGAACTCGGCGATCATCGACCGGGTGACCGGCTGCAAATCGGTGTTGGCAGCCAATCCGGGGATCAAGGTTCTCTCCGACGATCAGAACGGCAAAAGCTCCCGCGACGGCGGCATGGAAGTCATGCAGGCCCAGCTGACCCGCTTCCCACAGATCGATGCCGTATTCGCCGTGGCGGATCCTCAGTCGATCGGCAGCAATCTGGCCATGAAGCAGCTGGGTCGTGAAGGCATTATCCTGACCTCGGTGGACGGCGCTCCCGATCTGGAGGCCGAACTCAAGAATCCGGAAAGCCTCTCCATCAAGGCAACGGCCGCTCAAGACCCCTACCTGATGGCTGCCACCGCCGTGCAGCTCGGCAACAAGGCGCTGAATGGTGAGACCCTGCCGGAGCCGGTCGTGTTGCTCGATGCGACCTTGGTGACGCGCGATAACGTCGCCGACTTCAAGGGCTGGGAAGCCAAGCGCGACTAGCATCATCGATCCCCGGCGCTGAACCTCCCCGCGCCGGGGCCATTTTCGCGTTCCGATCAAGCCCGATACGCGTCCATCGCTATATTTGAGAAGCCCGAACGGCAACCATTGCGGGCCGTCCACGCCCGCGCTTTGCCGCACCGCGAGCGTTATGGGCAGCTGGATAACTGGCTGGCCAACGTCAATTTGCTCCAATCGTTTCAACAGCACCTCGTCGGACGTCCGGCCATTACGCTGCCATATTGATCGCGCGGACCCGACGATTAA
>CAVQVF010000015.1:0-25730 GCA_963717095.1 uncultured Alphaproteobacteria bacterium | reverse complement strand
AACTATGGCCGCTCGCCGGAAGCCTGCGTCAACAGCCCCAGGGCCTTGATGCCTAACAGTGGCGCAAGCCGTCAGAGCGAAGTTGCAGGATCAGGGGAGCGGACAGGGGGAAGGTTGCCCGCCCCGCATTTTCACCGCACCAAGGCTGCGTGCCAGATGCCTTCGGCGCCGTCGCCCTTGACGTCGCCGGCCTTGTGATCGCCGCTGAAACGGTAGAGGGGGTGGCCCTTGAAGGCCCAGATCGGCCCGCCGCTGGCGTTGACCGGCGCGAAATTGCCGCTCGCCTTGGCGCCGTTCACGGCGTGTTGCGGCGGCCAGCCCAGCCGGCACAGCCCAGTGCAATTGGAAACGCCGGGGCCGTCCTTGTCATAGACGTAGAGCGTGCGGCCCTGCGCGTCGGTCAGCATTTCGTGGCCGCCGACCGTCACCGATTTGATGGCGCCGCCGGCATAGTCCGCCGCCATGGCGCCGCCGGTCATCATGAGCGTCAGGCTCGCCGCCGCCAGCATTATCGAACGAATGGTCATCTCGACTTCCTTTCCCGTGAGGGGCGGAACAACGGTTCCGCATGTGAGAGACAACACCGACCGATCGCCCTTATTCCCTCCACGCGAGAACGTGATCGGGGTGGGTCCCGTGCCTAAGCCTTCCCCTTCTCCACATCATTTTTGCGAATGCCGGGACTAAACTTCCTCCTCCGGTGTTGAGGTGTTGACGGCCCTCGCCACGCGCTGCGCCGTCGACAAACAGAGCGAGACAATCCCCGTGAACATGCACGCGCCCATGGCGCCTTCCCGTCTCCTCGGCCTTGGCACCGCCGTTCCGCCCCACCAGCTTCCCCAGGACATGGTGCGCATCGCCGCCGGCCGGATCCTGGGCGAGCGCTACGCCGATTTCGAGCGGCTGGCCGCCTCCTTCACCAATTCGGGCATCGCCAACCGCTATTCCGTCGTCCCCTTCGACTGGTTCGAGACCCCCAAGGATTGGCCGGAGCGCACCGCTGCCTATCTCGAAGGCGCCACCGCCCTTTTCATCCAGGCCGCCGAGAAGGCCCTTCTTGCCTCCGGACTTGAAGCGCAGGACATCGACACCATCGTCACCGTCTCCTCGACCGGCATCGCGACGCCGACGCTCGAAGCGCGCGCCATGGCCAAGATGGCCTTCCGTCCCGATGTGCACCGCATCCCCGTCTTCGGCCTCGGCTGCGCCGGCGGCGTTTCCGGCCTCTCCATCGCCGCCCGCCTTTCCGCCGCCGCGCCGGGCAGCAAGGTGCTGTTCGTCTGCGTCGAGACCTGCACGCTGTCCTTCCGCAGCGACCGGATGACCAAGGCCGACATCATTGCCACCATCCTCTTCGGCGACGGCGCCGCTGCCGCGTGCCTCTCCACCGACAGCGACGGCGCCATCTTCGGCCTCGGCGAGGAGCATACCTGGCCCGACACGCTGCCGATCATGGGCTGGGACGTCGACAAGGACGGCTTCGGCGTCGTCTTCCAGCAGTCGATCCCCAATTTCATCAAGGAGAACTTTGCCACCGCGGTCGACGCCATGCTCGGCCGCATGGGCTGCGACCGCGACCAGTTGAGCCGCCTCATCTGCCATCCCGGCGGTGCCAAGGTTGTCGACGCCATCGAGGGCGCCATGCATTTGGGTCAAGGCACGCTCGACCACGAGCGCGACGTGCTGCGCGACTACGGCAACATGTCGGCCCCCACCGCCTTGTTCGTCCTGGAGCGCGTGCTGGCCAGCAATCCGCAAGGCGATATGATGCTGGCGGCCCTGGGCCCCGGCTTTACCGCCTCGCTCCTACCGATCCGGTTCGGTTGATGGCAGGCTTGGTCCTCATCCTCGTCGTCATTGCCCAGCGCCTCGCCGAGCTTGTGCTGGCGCGGCGCAACACGCAGAGGCTGCTCGCCCGTGGCGGCCGCGAGGTCGGAGCCGGCCACTATCGGCTGATCGTCGCGCTGCACGTTGCCTGGATCCTTGCCCTCGTGGTCTTCGGCTGGAACGCCGGCGTCTCGCTCGCCTGGCTCGGTGTCTATATCGTGCTGCAGATGCTGCGCGTCTGGATCCTAGCGAGCCTGGGAGCACGCTGGACCACCCGCATCATCATCCTCGACGAGCCGCTGGTGCGGCGCGGGCCGTACCAGTTTTTCGCGCACCCCAATTACCTGCTTGTCGTCGCCGAACTGATCGCGGTGCCAATGGCACTCGGCCTGCCGTGGATCGCCTTGGTCTTCACGCTGCTCAACGCCATCGTCCTTGTCATCCGCATCTCGGCGGAAAACCAGGCCTTGGAATGGCCGCGCTCCTAGAAATTGACGCTGATATCGGCGGTGAGGGTGTTGCTGTTGAAGCCGGATGCGAATTGCCCGTCATAGCTGAAGCCGATGGTGGTGGTGTCGGAGAGGTTGAGATCGAGCCCGGCCTGGATGAAGGCGGTGTCGCGGGCGGGGGGCGTGCCGGTGATGGTGAAGCTGTCGCTGCCCGAGGCGAAGGCCATGGTGCTGGTGGAGGCCAGGTTGCCAAAGCCGTGCTGCCAGCCGGCGGCGGCATGAGCGGTGCCCAGCACGGTTCCCATGGCGAACTGGTGCGACGCCCGCAGGCCCATTGTGACGAAGCTGGCATCGGTGGTGCTGGCGGCGCTGGTCAGGGCCGCGGCGCCGCCGGTTTCGCTGAAGCCGTCGGTCGATAGATGCAGATGGGTGAGATTGGCGAAGGGCTCCAGGGTGGCGGCATTGGTCAGTTCGAACCGGTAGCCCAGTTCGCCAAAGGCCAGGATGGAGCGGGCGCCATAGCTGGCGGCGAGCTGATCGGTGAAGCCGGGCAGGGCGATGGCACGGTCGGTGTCGATATCGTGCCAGGAAGCGGCCAGGCCCGAGCGGAAGGCGAGATTGCCCCATTGCGTGCCGCCATAGAGGCCGATCGTATAATTGTCGCTGCTGCCCGAGGCGGCACGATTGCCGATCTCGAAGCCGGATTGGCCATAGCTGGCCAACAGGCCCAGGCGCCAATCGCCGAGCTGGCCATCGATGCCGGCGACCAGGCCACCGCTGGTGGTGTCCAGCCGGTTGGCATTGCCATCGCCATCCATATGGCCCCAGGCGCCGAAGGCCGAACTCCAGGCGACGGTGAGGCCGGTATCGGGGGCGGCCAGTTCGGGCCCACCGGTGCCATAGGCCAGCACCGGGGCAAAGCCGACTTCGGCCCCGCCAAAGGCCGCGCGCAGGCGGGTATCGACGGCGTTGCCGACCATCAAGCCGGTATTGATCAGGGCGGACTGGCCCGAGGCATGGATTTCGCCCGAGAGCGCATCGAAGCTGGCGCGCACCAGATCGGCGTCGGTGGGGGTCGCAATGGCGTTGAAGATCGGCTCGCCGTGCCCTGGCTATCGACGGCTTCGCCCACCGCTTGTTGGTTGGCGGTCTCGGCCACCCCGGCAAAGTGCACATCGTTGCGGGTCAGCGTCAGGGTCACGTCATTGCCGCTGCCGCCTACGGTGCTGACCTCGGGCGTCAGGAACAGCAGCGTATTGTCGACGGCAAAGCTGCCGCTGACCGCATCGGCGCCGTCATTGTCGATGAGGGTGAAGGGGCCGGTGTCGAGGCTCCAACTGGCGGCTGTCGTGGGCGACAGCAACAGTTCGAGCGTCGCCCCGGTGATATTGACGCCGCCCGTGACAATCAGCTGGTCAAACGTGGTCGGGGTCGCCTCGATCTGCAGGATGCCGTGATTGGTGTAGTCACCATTGATGGTCTGGGTGCCGATGGAATTGCCCGGGGCATGCACGCCGCCAGAGGCGATGGTGACGGCCGATCCCGCACCGCTGCCGATGGTGCCGGTGCCCTTGAGCGTGCCGGAGAGTACATCGAGCGATCCGCCCAGTTCGCCAAGGCCATTGGCGCCCACCGCCAGCGTGCCACCCGATACCGTCGTCGTGCCGGTAAAGGCGGAACTGTCACCGGTTAGGGTCAGCGTGCCGGCCCCGGTCTTGACTAGCGTGCCGCCAGTGCCGGTGACGGTGCCGGCAAAGACGCCACCGGTCGATTGGTTGATGGTGAGCGTCTTGGTGCCGAGCCCCAGCGTGCCACCGGCACCTGTAAGGTTCTGGATGCCGGTGCCGGCGGCGGTAATGGCCGCGATATCGAAGCTGGCGCCGGTGGACAGGGTCACGCTGGCGCTTTGGGCAATCGAGCCGTCAACGCCGAGGGCCAGCGTGCCGGCGGAAATCGTCCAGGGGGTGGCGGCGCTGGCGCTTCCGGTCAGCGTCCAGGTGCCGGTGCCGGTTTTCTCGAAGGCGTCGAAGCCCCGGTATTGGGAACCGAGACTGCCGGCAGCGAAGCTGGAATTGGCAGCGCCGCCCAGCGCCAGGATGTTATCGGTGCCGCCCGGCGCCACCACGACATTGCCGGTGATGGTCGAGCCGGACCACAATTCCAGGCGGTTGCCGCTGCCGGACAGGGCGATGGCGTTGGCTTGGCTTGTCCCGAATCCGCCGGCGATCGTGCCACTGTTGACGATGGTGAGGCCGGCGCCGACGATGCCGACCCCGCCTGTACCGGTGGCAAAACCTGGCCGACCACCAAGCGCACCACCGCTCCCCATCCCGCCCACAATCGGCGAGAGGTTATTTATCGGAAAGCTGCCGGCGTCGCCGCCCTTGATGACCCCGGTATTCATCACCGAGCCGCCGCTCGCGAGTTGAAGCCCCGCGCCACCTATTCCCCCGCCCCCCGCTTGTCCGCCGGTGACATTTGCCATCCCGCCGATCGTTATGGCGGCCGCATCAAAGCCAACGACGCCGGCGCCGCCGGAGGCGTTAGAGATGGGGCTAAGTGTGCCGCTGCGGCCGCCAGTGATGGCGCCTTCAACTGTCAGGGTGCCGCCCTGCTGCAGCACGACGCCCGCCCCGCCACCGCCGTCACCGACGCCGGCGAAGCTCGCGCCCCCGCTCCCACCGTTGACGGTGCCAGTGACGGTGAGGGTGCTGTTCTGCTGCAGCACGACACCTGCCCCACCGCCGCCGGCGCCGGTGTCGGGGTCGGGGTTGATGCCGATGCCGCCGTTGCCGCCATTGCCGCCCTGAACGACCCCTCCGAACGTGGCGCCCTCAAAGCCGGTTAGCACAAGCCCATCACCGCCACCACCACCGCCCCCGCCGCCATTGCCGCCATTGCCGCCGTTGCCACCGTTGCCGCCATGAATGACCCCCACGATCGTGGCGCCCTCAAGCCCGGTTAGCACGAGCCCATCATCGCCACCACCACCACCACCACCACCGGTGATGCCGAAGCCGCCGTCGCCGCCATTCGGCGAAGCGTTCGTCCCCGCCAAGCCGCCCGGACCGGTTCCGCTTGTACCGTTGCTACCGGCATTGCCGCCGTTCCCACCAATAACGACCCCGCTACTGCCACCGGTGGCCTGCGTGTTCACCTGCGCTGCGACCGGTGACAGCCAAACCGTGGTCACGCCCAAGGCGAGCGCCAGCACCGAGGCGGAGGTCAGCAGCCCCGCCCTCAGGCGCTGCGCCGTCACCGTTGTGAACCCAAACGCAAATGCCGCGGTCCGCTCAATGGTCATGCGTCTATGTCCCCGGGGCCTGGAGCAACATTGCTTGCGTTCCGCAGGCCCAGAAGGAGTTGTAAAGGATGATTGTCCCAGAATTATCCGAAACGGGCCCTGCGGAGACATTTATTTGTCGCAAACAGTCGATTTTTCGAGCGCAGCGCATCAAATCGGTGGTCGCAGCCCCGGAACGGACTGCCAGACTTCCCCCGGCACGATGTCCGTGCCGAAGCGCTGCGTCAGGTTGCCGAGCAGACCCCGCATGATGTTTTCGCGATGCGCGGGGCGCTCGAACAGGCGGGCGAAGGTATAATACACATAGACGATGCCCATCCCGGCCCGCATGGCATCGAACTGGGACACCAGCATGTCGAGGTCCGGCGGCAAGGGCCCGGCTGGGGCCAGCGACAGGCCGACCTGATAGCGGGTGACGGGCTTGAGCGCGTAAAGCGCGGCGCTGGTGCGCTCAAGCGCCACCCGGTCATCGGCGGCCAGCAGGGCGACACATTTGAGTACCAGCAGATAGACGCGGAACTCGGAGTCTTCCCCCGCCAGCTCGATGCCATGATCGTAAAGATCGACCGCCCCAGCGATGTCGCCCCTGCACATCCTGATCTGCCCGAGGGTAGCAAAAGAGGATGCGAAGGCGGTGCTGGTGGCGAAGGCCTGCTCGGCCAGGCGCTCGGCCAGATCGATGTGCCCGCGGCCGACGAACAGCAGCAGCTTTGCAGCGCCGAGCAGGAAGATCGGATTGTCCTGGAAAGCGGGGAGGTGATCGAAGACGATGGCTTGGATTTCACCTTCGAACGCGATCCGTTGGCTCACATCGGCAGGGTTGGTGATAATGCGGACATATAGATGCATGGCCCACATCAAATTGGCCTGCGGATCGTCGGGGTTTTGCTGGCGCGTGTGGGCAAGCTGTTCGGCCATCTGCGCCCAGCTTTCGTCGGAGCGCATGAACAGGCGCGAGGCATCGTGCATGCGCAGTTCGAGCGGGGTATCGGAGGGACCCGCCAGGATGCCGGCGCCGGTGGTCGAATGCTGCCAGATGGCGTGTTTGATCGCCCGGGCGGCGCGTTCGAGTTCCGCGGCCTGGGCTGCGGCATCGGCCTGATCCAGGGTGAGCCGGAAGCTGGCCAGCATCTGGCCGGTCGAGGCCTGCCGCAGGATGGCGGCGCAGTGCAGGCGTTTGTGGTCGTCGTAAAAGCTGGTTTCCAGCGAAAAACGGATGGCGTCGCCGGCCCGGATACCCGTCCAGTCTTCGTCTATGGCGATGACCTGGTCGTCGGCCATCAGCGCGTCGAGCCCATATTGCAGCCGGATGAGGCAGGCGCGCGCGGTGGAGGCGGGGGCCAGGCGATCGAGCCCCGTCACCGGTCCGATCACCAGCAGCGCCTGCTTGATGGAGACGCTGCCGACCGGCTCGGCGATCCAGATATAGCCTTCGCCATATTGGGTGGCGATCATCCTGGGATCGCGCGCCGGATCGCCCAGCTTGGTGCGCAGCCGGTTCATGAGGTTATCGATATTGCGATCGGAAACATGGGAGATCGAGCTGGGCAGCGCCTCAAGCAATTGCGCGCGCGTCAGCAGCTTGTTCGGGCTGGCCATGAACGCCAGCAGCAAGGCGCGTTCGGCGCGCGTGAACTTCAGCGTTTCCCCGCCCTTGCGCGTTGCGAACAGGAAGGTTTCGTCAAACTCCAGATCCTTGAACTGCCACCGGTGCAAAATCGCGCCCTCAATCAAAGATCAACGCGATCTTATAGCGATGCGGCGGTTCTGCGCACAAGCCGGGGAGGCAAAACCTTGTTGTCCAGCCATGGCGGGCCTATCTGAACCGTTTCGTCCAGCGATAGGAACTCCCATGGCTTTCACCTATGGATCATCCCACCGCCGCTTCGATGCCGATGGCCAGGCCGTCGAAATCGTCAGCATTGCCACCAGCAGGGGTTTTGACACGCGCGTGCTGCTCGACGGTACGGAAGTCGCCACCGATGGCACTCCGCCCTCGGGGCAAGCCGCTTTTCGCAATCACCGCCTCAACGTACCCCTCGCCAGCGGTTGCGTGCTGGAGATTGAAGCGGGCTATGTCGGCTGGTGGAGCATCGGGGCAACGGCCCGCATCGACGACCAGCTTATTTACGAGAGCCATCCGGGCCGCACCGTGGCTTATCCGCAGGCCCTCAAGCGCTTTGCCGACCATTCGGATTTTGATCCCGCGCGGCAGAAGGCCAGTTTCGTGCCGATCATGGTCGATATCGCCACGGGCATCATCTTCTTCCTCGTCGCCCGTGCGACCGACCTCACCACCGCGGCAATGGTTGGGGCCGGCGTGGGCGTGGCGCTCGTCGTGGTGCAGCGCTTCGTCAAGGTCGACCTGTTGGGGGGCCTCGCCCTGTTCGGCATCGCCATGCTGCTGGTATCGGCCGTCTTTGCGTTGCTGTTCGACAGCGGCCTTGCCGTGCAGTTGCGCACCGTGGTGCTCGGTTTGATTTCGGCGGCCTTTTTCCTGCTCGATGGCTGGCGCGGCGGACCCTGGCTGGGCCGCGGCCTATCGCGCTACCTGCCGTATCGCGACCTCGATACCGGCCAGGTGGCCATCGGCATGGGCATCATGGGCATGGTCATGGCCGCCATCAACCTGCTGTTCATCTGGTTGGCGAGCGAAGATGTGTGGCTGTTTTATACGACCTTCCTCGATATCCCGCTGATCATCATCGGCTTCATTATCGTCACCCAGCGTGCCCGGCGGAAAGTTCTTCTGTAAGGCGCCGACATATTTCGTTAACGGCTGCCCTATGGCGCGATTGACGGGGCGGCCATGATCCTTCCCTGTGGAGCGATTGTGGGGGAGCTGGAAACATGCGCGTTTTTATGGGGATGGGCCTGACATTGCTGGCTTCGGGTGTGGTGCAGGCGCAGGGCCTGCCGGCCGATATGCTGGCTAGCACCAACGCGTTGCAGCGTGCCGCCTGGGCCTGCGAGGCGGGCGCGGCCACGCTGGCACAGCCGGCCAGTGCCGGTCAGCGCTTCTTTCTCGGCGTCGCCGACCCCAGTGGAGCATATAACAAGAAGGCGCCGCTGGCCCTGTCGGGCACGACACTGACCGGGCTGGGCAACTTGTCCGACGCTGCCGGCTTCTCCGATATAAGTTTCAGTTGCACCCTCTCCGACGACTTTCGCCAGGCCAGTGCATTCAGCTTTGACGTGCTGGGCCCGACGCCGGCCAGCGATACGCCGCCCAGCGCGGTGGCCACCGCGCCCAGCGTCGCTGACATGGTATGGATGACTGGCGGCGAGGCCACCCTGTCCCTGGTCCACGGCGTTCCCGAAACCGACGACGTGGATTTTTCCGCCAGCTGCGATCGCGGGTCGGATGCCATCAGCGTGTCGCTGAGCGATACTGTTCCTGGCCTCTCCGCCGACAGCTATGCCACGGTTGGCATCACCAGCGGCGGCAATTCGGCGCTCTATGTCGCCCAGGGCGTGATGAACGACGGCCTCGGCGCCTTCATGCCGACACTGACCTTGCCCGCCGGAGACCCCCTGACTGGCTGGATAGAAACAGGCAATACGCTGCTCATCAACATTGGTAGCGAGGTGGTTTACGAGGTCTCGCTGAAGGGCAGCGCCAAGCCCGCCCGCGACTTCGCCGCGGCCTGTGCGGGATAGCGATTCTCCGGTCCGTGAGTGACCTTCAACTTTGCACTACAGATCGAAAGCCCTTCTTCTCCCTCCCCACAAGGGGGGAGAAGAAGGGCTTCCTACGATGCGGCTATGCGCCATCGGCCGGTCGATCGATCCCGTACTTACCCCGAGAGGCTGCCCATCCCAGCAAGGCGTCGAGGGCGGGGCAGAGGGCTTGGCCCCAATCGGTCAGTCCATATTCCACCTTGGGCGGCACCTGGTGATAAACGATGCGCCGCACGATGCCGTCGGCCTCCATCTGGCGCAATTGCTGGATCAGCATCTTTTGCGAAATCGCCGGGATGGCTTTTTCCAGTTCGGAAAAGCGCATGACCTGGCCACCGAACAGACGAAACAGGATCACCAGCTTCCAGCGGCCCTCCAGGAACTTGAGAGCCTCCTCAACTCGGGCGGCCGCAGTGGGTGGAGTCAGGGGGATGTCCTCACTCATTGGTAAGTACCTTACTTTTTCGTGGGTTCTTGTCTTCTGGTAAGCATAAGGACATCTAGGGCGGTATCCAGTCAAGGAGTTGCCTGATGGCCTTAGATCTACCACCTCCAATTGCCGCTTATTACGCTGCCAAGAACCGGCAGGATATCGATGCGATGCTCGCGCCCTGCGCTCCGGATGCCATCGTGCGGGACGAAGGCGAAGATTACCCCGGCCATGACGATATCCGGGCCTGGATGGAGGCCAGCACGCGCAAATATGGCGTCAGCGTCGCGCCGCAAACCATGCAGGAAGTTGCTGGGCAACTGGTGGTGGCCGCCCTTGTCAGCGGCAATTTCCCCGGCAGTCCGGCAACGCTGCATTATACGTTCACCCTCGTCGGCTCCATGATCGCACGGCTGGAAATCGCATGATGACCACGCCGCGCTACGCAATCGATCCCCAGGAATTCGCCGGCAAGCGCGCCTTGGTCACCGGTGGCACGCAGGGCATGGGCGAGGCCATCGTCCGTCGCCTCAAAGCCGCGGGTGCGCAGGTTGCGACCACTGCCCGTTCGCCATTGCCGGCGGGGCAGGTGCCGGACCTGTTCGTTCAGGCCGATATCGCTACTGCCGAGGGCGTGTCCCGGGTGGTGGCCGAAATCGAGGAGCAGATGGGCGGGGTCGATCTTCTCGTCAATGTCGTGGGCGGCTCATCGGCTCCCGGTGGCGGGTTCGCCGTCCTTGACGATGAGCAGTGGATGGCTGAACTTTCCCTCAATCTGCTGGGCGCTGTCCGTTTCGACCGGGCCCTGGTTCCGGGCATGATCGAGCGCGGCCATGGCGTCGTGATCCATATCTCCTCGATCCAGCGCATTCTGCCTTTGCATCATGCGACCCTGGCCTATGCTGCCGCCAAGGCGGCACTGACGACCTATAGCAAGGGGTTGTCCAAGGAACTCGGTCCTCAAGGCGTGCGCGTCAACACCATCTCGCCCGGCTTCATCGAGACGGCCGCGGCGACACGGCTGGTCGAGCGTCTGGCCGAACAACAGGGAACCGATATGGACGGCGCCCGGCAGGGGCTGATGGCCTCGCTGGGCGGCATTCCGATCGGCCGTCCCGGCTGGCCCGAGGAGGTTGCCGAATTGACGGCCTTCCTGCTGTCCGAGCGTGCGGCCTCCATTCATGGGGTCGACTATCGGATCGATGGCGGCACGGTGCCTACAGTCTAAGCATTGCGCGTTGCCTGTCCGATCAGTTCCACCACAATGGAGGCTATCGGTGCCTGGTGGCGAGGGCGCGGCATGACACGCCCTCGCGGATACTTATCAAATCTGTGCGGCGGCGCCGCCCGAATGCCGGCAATGCTTTGCTTAGCGGCTGGGTGCCGCCAAGGCTTCGCTGGCGGCGATGGCGGCCATGTTGATGATGCCGCGGCTGGTGACCGAGGGCGCCAGGATATGGGCGGGGTATTTGGTGCCCATCAGGATCGGCCCCACGGGGAGCGCATTGTTGAGCTCCTTGAGCAAGGTCATCGAGAGGTTGGCGGCTTCCAGGTTCGGGAAGATCAGCAGGTTGGCTTCACCGGTCAGCACCGAGTCCGGAACATAGCGTTCGCGCAGCTCGGCATTGACCGCCAGATCGCCCTGCATTTCGCCATCGACCAGGAGGTCCGGGGCGACCTGCTTGAGCCGGGCATAGACCTGGCGCATCTTTTCGGACGTAGCGCCATCGCGCGAGCCGAAATTGGAATAGCTGAGCAGCGCGGCCTTGGCGGTGATGTTGAAGCGCTTGAGATGGTCGCGCGCCTGCAGCGTGATGCCGACCAGTTCATCGACGCTGGGATCGATGTTGACATAGGTATCGGCGAGGAAGAACACGCCGCGCCCCATGATCAGCATGGAAAGCGCCGAGAGCTGGGTGTTGTTATCGGCCAGCCCGATGATCGAATGAATGTCGCGGGCATGCTTGATGAAGCGGCCCTGCAGGCCACAGATCAGGGCATCGGCTTCGCCGCGCCGCACGGCCAGCGCGCCGATGACGGTGGCATTGGTGCGCACGATGGTGCGGGCGGTATCGGGGGTAACGCCCTGGCGGCCGACCAGCGAATGGAACAGGGTGACATAGTCGCGGTAGCGCGGATCGTCTTCAGGATTGACCACCTCGAAATCGGTGCCGGCGCGCAGGGTGAGCCCGAAACGCTCGATGCGCTGCTGGATGACCTGGGGGCGGCCGATCAGAATGGGGCGGCCGATACCGTCTTCGAGGATGACCTGGGTGGCGCGCAACACGCGCTCGTCCTCGCCATCGGCAAAGACGATGCGTTTGTTCTTGCCCTCGACCTGTTCGACGATGGGCTTCATCACCATGCCGGAGCGGAATACGAAGCGGCGGAGGCTATCGCGGTAGGCGGCGAAATCCTCGATCGGGCGGCGGGCGACGCCGCTCTCCATGGCAGCCTTGGCCACGGCAGGAGCGATGCGCAGGATCAGGCGCTGATCGAACGGATTGGGGATGAGATAATCGGGACCGAAAATGGCCGGCACGCCATGGGCGGAGGCTTCCAGCCCCGGTTCGTGCGCCAGCTTGGCGATGGCATGGGCAGCGGCGGCCTTCATTTCCTCATTGATCACGCTGGCGCCGCAATCGAGCGCGCCGCGGAACAGGAAGGGGAAGCAGAGGACGTTGTTGACCTGGTTGGGATAGTCCGATCGACCGGTGCACACCATGGCATCGGGGCGGGTGGCCTTGGCCAGTTCGGGCATGATCTCGGGGGTCGGATTGGACAGCGCCAGGATCAGCGGATTGGGCGCCATGTCCTTCATCATCTCGGGCTTGAGGGCGCCTGCGGCGGAGAGACCCACATAGATATCGGCGCCGGCCATGACTTCGCTCAGCTCGGTCTTGTCGGTATCCTGGGCGAAGGCGCCACGCCAGCGATCGACGCTGTTGTGCCGCACCTTGGTGACCAGGCCCTTTGAGTTGGCGATCCAGATATTTTCCTTTTTCGCGCCAACGGCGATTAGCATGTTCATGCAGGCGATGGCGGCGGCGCCGGCGCCGGAGGTGACGATCTTGACTTCGGCAATATTCTTGCCGACCAGCCGCATGGCATTGATCACGGCGGCGGCGACGATGATGGCGGTGCCGTGCTGGTCGTCATGGAACACCGGAATGTTCATGCGATCGCGCAGTGCTTCCTCGATCTCAAAGCAATCGGGGGCCTTGATGTCTTCGAGATTGATGCCGCCAAAGCTGGGCTCCAGCGGGGCGACGATCTCGATGAATTTCTTGGGGTCCTGCTCGTTGATTTCCAGATCGATGGAATCGATGCCGGCGAACTTCTTGAACAGGACGGCCTTGCCTTCCATCACCGGCTTGCTGGCCAGAGCGCCGATATTGCCCAGGCCAAGCACGGCGGTGCCGTTGGAGATGACGGCGACCAGATTGCCCTTGGAGGTATAGAGATAGGCTTTGGACGGATCGGCGGCAATTTCCTCGCAGGGCACGGCGACGCCGGGCGAATAGGCCAGCGACAGGTCGCGCGCATTGGCGAGGGGCTTGGTGGCGACGATTTCGAGTTTGCCGGGCTTGGGAAACTCGTGGAAATGCAGCGCGGCTTCGCGCAGGTTGGCATGCTTATCGGTCGTCATCTGAGTTCCCCTCATACGAGCTTTAGCGGCTCGGCTTGTTCACGTCATTCAGACGGACCGTCGCGCCGTGGGCGTATCGGCGCAATGATCCATGTGCGACTTTCCCACGATGTGAAAATCGTCTCTCAAGGCTCGTTCTGCGATGGCATCTTGCCGCCCAGGGCCAGGGTCAGCTCGCGGGCCGTCTCCTGCAGCAATTGGCCAAGGCCGGCGACGCGTTCCGGCGTGAGGCGGGCGGCGAGGCCGGAGACGGAAATGGCGCATAGCGCTTCGGCCTGGTTGTTGTAGACCACGGCGGCAACGCAGCGCAGGCCGGTGACGAATTCCTCGTCGTCCACCGAATACCCCTGGCGGCGGATGGTATCGAGTTCCTCGCGCAATTCGGAGGCGCGGGTCAGCGATTGGGGCGTCAGCTTGGGCATGCCATTGCGGCCGACCAAAGCGGCGACATCGGCAGGTGCATAGGTGGCAAGGATCGCCTTGCCCATGCCGGAGGTGACCATGGGCGCGCGGCCGCCGACGCGGGTGATGGCGCGCATGATCTCGCGGCTTTCGATCTGGGTCAGCACCACCATTTCACCATCATCGACAATGCCGAGATTGGCGGTTTCGCGGGTCTGGTCGCGCAGCTTGCGCAGGAAGGGCAAAGCCGGGGCGACGAAATTGCGCTGGCGCACGAAGGCGGAGCCGACCGCGAAAGCCTGGCGCCCCACATGCCACATGCCATCGGACTGGTCGAACTGCACGAAGCGGCGTTTTTCCAGTGTCGCCAGCAGGCGATGCACGGTGGAGGGGGAGAGGCCCGTGCGGGTGGCCAGATCGGTGAGCCGATAGCCCTCCTCGTCCTCGCCCAGCACTTCGAGCAAGGCCATGGCGCGTTCGACCGATTGCACGCTGCCGGAGCGGGCGGCATCGACAGGCTTGGCGGGGGTGGTGGGCTTTGTGGTCATGATCCTCTACCCGTTGCAAAATCGGCGGTGGGTTCCAAGCCCTTCTTTATGCGAAGCCTAAGCGAGAAGCCGCGATAATCGGAATGGGGTCAGGTCGGTGCCGGGGTCTTGTCCCAGCAATGCCTGGGCGACCGCTTCGCCGATGGCGGCAGAGTGCTTGAAGCCGTGCCCAGAGCAGGGCGAGACGACCAGCACATTGGGCTGATCGGGATGGTGGTCGATGACGAAGGCACTGTCGGCAGTGGCGGTATAGATACAGGTGGCGGTACGAACGGCACGGTCGGAGACGCCGGCAAGGCGACCGGCGATATGGGCCCTGTGCATGCGGGCTGTGTCGGATGCTGGCACGATCCGGTCGATGGCGTTGGGATCGGAGGCGGTGCCGTAAAACTCGTCGGCGGTTTTCATCGTCATACCATCGAGCGAGGGGAAGCCGTAAAAGAAGCCATCCTCATCGTCCCCATGGGGCCACATGAAGACCGGCGATCGCTTCCAGCTATCGAGCGTGGCGGGTTCGATGTCGAACCAGTGCATCACTTGCCGTGTCGGCTTAAGGATGCGGGTAAATGGCTCCCCGAGCAATTGCCCGGCCCAGGAGCCGGCGGAGACCGCAACCTGGCCGGCGAGAATATCGCCACCCGTCGTGACGATGCGGATGCCGTCGCCTTCGCTGGCGATGGAGAGGACTTCGGTTCCGAGCTGGGTGGTTGCGCCATGGCGGCTGGCCATTTCAAGATTGGCAGCCACGCAGGCCTCGACGCGCAGATAGCCGCCGCCGGGTTCGAAATAGCCGATTTCGTTGTCCGCAGGGGTGAAGTTGGGGTAGCGCTGGCGGATCTCGGTGGCGGAGAGAATTTCGTGCGGGATGGCGAAGCGGTTGGCGGCGGCGATGGTGCGATCGAGGAATGCGGTGCGGCCGGGACGCTCCACCGGATCGCCGGGCCGGGCGATGAGCAGGCTGCCGATTTCATGCAGCAAAGATGCACCGGTATGTTTTTCGATCTCGCGCCAGAGCTGATGCGAGCGCGTGGCCAGGGATACGTAGGCCGCCTGTTCGCCGTCGCTATTGCCCTCGCCGATGGCCCGCCGCGTGATGCGGGTTTCGCCATGGGTGGAGCCTTGGTTATGCGGTGGCGCGAAGCGGTCGATGCCCACGACACTGGCGCCGCTTTTGGCCAGCTGATAGAGGCTGGCGCTGCCCATGGCGCCGAGGCCGACGACGGCGAAGTCGTAATGTTTGGTGCTCATGCTGGTTGAACGAGATTGGCCAGCAGGCGGAAGGCGCCGGGGACCAGCCGGTCCAGCTGATGATGCAGCACGAGGCTGGTATGGGTGTGGCGGCCCTTGCCGATGGGGGCGGAAATCAATGCGCCCGTCAGCGGCTTTTCCCCGGCGTCGTGCATGGCGAGCAGGGGTTCATAGGCGCTGTCCCACTCGGCCGCGAAATAGAGGCCGCGCTCCTTGTCCCAGCCGCTCCAGTCACCGGGCCCGATGGCATTGGGGCCAATCAGCAGCTTGTGGCCCGGTGCCAGCACCTCGACAGGCGCGGTCGGGTCGGTGACGCGCCAACGCAGCGAGGGCGAGCCGATGACGATGCGCCGGGGCGGGGTGGCGTCGGGAGCCCAGCCATCCGAAGGGCGATGATAGAGGGTCAGCAGATGGCCGCCGGCCTCCACCCAGTCATGCAGCTTGCCGGTGGCGGCGGCGAGATCGGGGCGGGCGCCGAAGGCGAGGGTGCCGACGACGATATTGGTCAGGCCGGAGAGGTCACCAGCCAGGGTATTGGTATCGAGATCGGTGACGTTGAGACCCATGGCGCGCAGCCAGAACCCGACGCGATCGCTGCCGCCGCCGACATAGCCAATGCGCGCCGAGGCGGGGAGCGCCAGATCCAGCACCAGCAGGTTGAGCGCCTGGGGTGTAACGAACTGCGTGTGGCCGATATGGGGATAATCGATAGGCACCTGGCGATAGGCCAGCCGCCCGTCGATCATCAGCGGCAGATGGTAGAGGCCATCGGGGAGCGCCGGCGGCGGGGTGATGGTGAAGCCGGCTTCGGTGCGGATCGAGCCCCATGGGGCGGGAACGACCAGCGCGGTATTGGGGATGGGCGCGGGTGAGCGCAGGGCGATGGGTAGGGGACGATCAGTCTGGCCGGATGGCAGGATGACCGTTTCGGGCAGCAATTCCACCGAAAAGGCCGGTCCGATGGCGAACGGCTCGTCCAGGTCGAAGCCACCGCGCACGGTGCGGCCGCCAACCGTGGCCTCGATGGCCACCGCAAGTTCACCATTGCCGCCAAGGCTGGAAAAGCTGGGCGAATAGAGAGTACTCAGCGGAGCTTCGGAATTGACGGTGACGGGGTAGCGGATGACGCCATCCGCAGCCATGGCTGGGCCGATATGCAGGGACTTGGCGGCAATCGGCGTTGCCGAGAATGGCACGGGTCCAGTGCCGATATTGAGCGTGGTGCTGCCGCCGGGAGCGGGCCGGCTGGGCTCGGCCCAGGCGCTGGCAGTAATACCGGCGGCGAGGAGCAAGGCGGCGTCGATCTCGACCAGCTTGCGGCGCAGCCGGTGGGCGATAGGCTCAAGGGCTTCGGCGGCGAGGGTGGATTCGAGCGCGGTTGCGGCCTCAAGCAGTGCCGTGGTGATCGCCGGGCGGTCGGGAAAGGCCTGCATTGCGGCCTCGATACCGGCTTGTGCCGCTTGTAGGGGGGCGGCGAACTCAGGCGCCAGGTCGGCCAGCGCTCCCAGCGTCGCCGGCAGGTTCTGTCGAATATCGGTTTCAGCACCGGCGGGGCCGCGCTTGAGGTGCAGCGGCCATTCGGTTTTGGGTGCGGCTTTCCAGCGGCCCATGCCCTGGCTGGCGTGGAAGGCGCGGGACCATTCGCCAATCTGGTCGAAGGCTGCGCCGGTGGGGATATCGAGGCCGAGCGCAACAACGCTGACGCCGGCATTGGGGGGCGGCACTTCGTCATCATAGGTGTCGCCGCCGCCCGACCAGGCCGGCAGGTAATATTTGGCGACGGACCACGGGGCGAGCCCGGGCGTCAGATAGGTGGGATCGGCGGCAAGCACGATGGCGGCTTCAGCAGCTTCGGTCATGGCGCGGTGGTGGCCGTGCTGGCCGGGAACGTCGAGGAAGGTGGGGATGACGATATCGGGTCGGTCGCGGCGATAGGCGATCACCAGCCGCTCGATGATGCGCTCGCGTCCCCAGCGCGCCAGGGTATCGACACCGTTCTTGGAGAAGCCGAAATCGTGAACCGGATCGTCGGGGCCATAGCCGAGCCAGGCGATATCGGCGTCCAGTGTGCGCGCGGCTTCCTCCATTTCGCGGGTGCGCAACACGCCCAACGCACCGGAGCGTTCGGGGCCCAGGCTGTTCTGGCCGCCTTCGCCGCGGGTGGAGCAGGCAATGATGACGCGCATGCCATAGCCGAAGCGCAAGGTTGCCAGCATGCCCGATTGCTCGTCATCGGGATGGGCGCCGGTATTCATCACCGTCAGCGTGGAGGTCAGCCGGGTGAGGGCGCGGTGGAGTTCGACCAGGAGTGGGCGGGATTTCTGGCGGGCGAGACGCTCGCTGGCGGTCAACATAACACAGTCCTCAAGACGCGGCGGGAAGGCCCGGTGCCAGATGCAGCCGTGGGGTCACGGTATCCAGCATGGGCAATGCAGCAGCCCCGAGCGCTGCGGTCAACTGTCCGGTTTGGCCGCGAGTGATGCGTGGCACCGTGCGGGCGAGCGGGGGACGACGGAAACCGACATGGATCGAGCGCGGAGATGGCACAGATTTTTCGCTGCTCCAATCCCAGTCCATGGTGGGAGGCTATTTCCCGGTCCCGAATAACCCAAATAGACTATTGTATTGACAAGTTTGCATGTGTCGGCTGACCTGTGAAGCTCGGGACATGGCTTCGTGCGGTCTCGGGAAAAAGGGATTTCGTCCGCTTAAACCCAAGCTAAAATGCAGGGGCGGGCCTTAAGGAGGATATGATGCGCAATCGGTTCATGCTCGCCGGCCTTGCCGCGGGGATCAGTCTGCTGACGCTGGGCGCGGCCCAGGCGGTGGAAATCGAATACTGGCAATATGCCTACGAAACCCGCGTCACGGCGATGGACCAGTTGATCGCCAAGTTCGAGGCGGCCAATCCCGATATAACGGTCAAGCAGACGACGTTTCCCTATGACGATTACCAGACCCGCGTGATCGCGGCCAAGGCTGCCGGGCAGGGGCCGGACGTGCTGCAGATGTTCTATGGCTGGCTCGACAAGTTCCAGGGCGGCGACGTGTTACAGCCCCTATCGCCCACGGTGTTTCCCCACGATGCGATCGAGGCCGATTTCTTCCCCATCGTCACCGCCATGAAGCGTGGCGATGATTATTATGGCCTGCCGACCGCGGTGCGCTCGCTCGCGCTGTTCTATAACAAGAAGCTGTTCGAGGAGGCGGGGCTGGACCCCACCAAGCCACCGCAGACGCTGGACGAGCTGGTTGCCGCCGCCGTGGCGACTGCCAAGCATGACGATGCGGGCAATCTGATTTCCGAAGGCATCACGCTTGATATGGCGGGGCAGGACCACCAGTGGTGGCGCGAAGTGCTGACCCGCCAGTTTGGCGGCGTGCCCTATAGCGACGACTACAGCAAGGTCACCTATGGCGAGAAGGGCGGTGCCGAGGCGCTGCAATTCTATACCGACCTGCAGACCGTGCAGAAGGTGGGCCAGACTGGCTTTATGGACGAAGGCCAGGCTGCGTTCCGCGGCGGCATGGCGGCCATGACCATCGATGGCACGTTCCGGCTGGGCTCGTTCGCCACGATCGACCAGTTCGAATGGGGCGTGACCGAGCTGCCGGCCAATGCCGATGGCCTGCGCTCGAACTATGCGAGCTATTTCGCAAATGGGATCGGCTTTTCCCCAGAGGGCGAAAAGCTGGCCGCTGCCGAGAAATTCCTGGCCTATGTGTCCTCGCCCGAGGCGATGCAAATCTGGCTCGACGTGGTCGGCGAATTGCCGGCGCGCAAGTCGGCGGCACTGAGCGAGGAGAACCTGGCTGATCCGATCCTGGCGCCATTCCTCAAGGCGCTGGATTACTCGCAGACGACCCAGTTCGTCGACGAAGCCGGCCAGCGCCAGGTGGCCATCGACATGGCTAATCGCGTGCTGCTCGAAGGCCAGTCGCCCGCCGACTCGGTTGCCCAGGCGGCCACGGAGGAACAGGCCATCATCGACGCGGCCAAGCAGTAAGCGCGCTGTGACGCAAAGCGCAACCACAGGCGACGCGGCCCCCAAAGGCCGCGTCTGGGACCGGTTCCCGATCCGCACCAAACGCGTCATCTGGGCATGGGCGTTTCTCGCTTTGCCCATCGTCTTTTATGGCTGGATTCGGTTCTATCCAACCTTCCAGGCGTTCTGGATTTCGTTCACAGACTGGGACATCCTCAAGCCGGCGCAGTTCGTCGGGCTGGAGAACTACGACAAGCTGGTGCACGATCCGGCGTTCTGGAAGGTGTTCCGCAACACCTTCACCTATCTCATCGTCGGCACGCCGGTCAGCCTCGTGATCGCGTTCGTCGTGGCCTACTATCTCGATCGCGTCCGCTTCATGCACGGCTTTATCCGGGCGCTGTATTTCTTGCCGTTCCTGACCACGGCGGCAGCCTTGGCCTGGGTTTGGCGGTGGATTTACCAGCCGGTGCCGATCGGGCTGATCAACGGATTGCTGTCGCAATTCGGTATTCCGCAGCAGGCCTTTCTCAAATCGACGAGCCAAGCGCTGCCGGCGATCATGGTGACAGCCATCTGGGCGGGGCTAGGCTTTCAGGTGATCATCTTTTTGGCCGGGCTGCGCGCCATTCCCTCCACCTATTACGAGGCTGCGCGCATTGACGGGCTGGGCGAGGGCGCCATCCTGCGCAAGATCACCTTGCCCCTGCTCAAGCCGACGACGGTATTCCTGGTGGTCTTTGCCTCCATCGGGTTCCTGCGCATTTTCGATCAGGTCTACAATATGACCCTCAACGATCCGGGTGGTCCCCTGGGCACCACCAAGCCGATCGTGCTGATGATCTACCAGACGGCGTTTTCATCCTTCGACATGGGCTATGCCGCCGCGCAAACGGTGGTGCTGTTCTCGATCCTACTGGTGGTGTCCCTGCTGCAGCTCTTTGTGTTGAGGAGCCGCTGAGATGACCGTTGCCGTTTCCAACACGACGCGTCAGCCAATGAAATTCGCCCGCATCCGGCCCGGCCAAATCGTGGTCTGGACGCTGCTGCTGCTGGGTGGGCTGATCATGATCACGCCCATCCTCTACATGTTCTCGACTTCGCTGAAGACCGCTAATCAGGTTTATGATCTGCGCCTGATCCCGGCCGCGCCGAGCTTCGATAATTATTTCAAGGTGCTGTCCAACGGCGATTTCATGCGCTGGTTCGGCAATTCCACCTTCATTGCCACCACGGTGACGCTGTCCAACGTATTTTTCGACAGCCTTGTCGGCTATACGCTGGCGAAATTCGAGTTCCGCGGCCGCTATTTCATCTTTCTTGCGATCCTCTCCACGCTGATGATCCCCACTGAAATGCTGGTGATCCCCTGGTATCTGATGAGTAGCCAGCTCGGTTGGCTCGACAGCTATTGGGGCATCATGTTTCCCGGCATGATGACCGCTTTCGGCACTTTCCTGATGAAGCAGTTTTTCGAAACTGTGCCCGACGACTTCCTGGAGGCCGCGCGGATCGACGGGCTCAACGAGTTCCAGATCTGGTGGAAAGTGGCGATGCCGCTCGTGGCACCGGCACTGTCAGCCCTGGCAATCTTCACGTTTCTCGGCAATTGGACGGCGTTTTTCTGGCCGCTGATCGTCACCACCAGCCGCGAGCTTTATACGCTGCCGGTGGGGCTATCGAGCTTTTCCGATGCCCAGGATACGCGCTGGGAAATGATCATGACCGGGGCGGCATTGGCGACGATTCCGACGCTGGTGGTGTTCCTGGTGTTGCAACGGTTTATCGTGCGCGGCGTGATGCTGGCCGGATTGAAGGGCTAGACCATGACCGATCCGCGCTTGAGCGACAGCAGCAGCTTTCCCGATCCGGTCTATAAGGACACCGTGCTGCGGCCGCTGTTCGACGGCGCCAAAACGCACCATGTCGAGGGCTTTCGCGCTATCGACCGGGCGCATCTGGTGATGCTGGTCGAGACCGGCATTCTCGATGCCGCTTCGGCAGGCAAGATTGCCCAGGCGCTTGAAGCCATCGACGCCGAAGTCGATCCGGCCAAGCTGGTCTATACCGGCGAGGTCGAAGATTTTTTCTTCCTGATCGAGAAGGAGTTGAAGGCGCGTCTGGGGCCGGACCTGGCCGGGCGGCTGCACACCGCCCGCTCGCGAAATGACATCGACCATACGCTATTCAAGCTGGGGCTGAAGAGCCGGATCGATGTGCTGTTGGGCAAGGCGGTGGCGCTTTACGATGCGCTGGTTGCCGCGGCGGAGCGGGAGAAGGCGACGCTGATCGTCGCCTATACCCATGGCCAGCCGGCGCAGCCGACAACGTTTGGGCATTACCTCGCCGCTGTCATCGAAGTGCTGGGCCGCGATATCGGGCGGCTGTTCGAGGCGCGGGAGACTGTTGACCTGTCGCCAATGGGTGCGGCGGCAATCACGACATCGGGTTTCCCGATCGATCGGGCGCGAATGGCGCAGCTGCTCGGTTTTTCGGCGCCGCTGCAGAATTCTTATAGCTGCATCGCCGCGGTGGATTACATCACTGGCACTTATGGCGCCATCGAGCTGATGTTTCTCCATCTCGGTCGCCCGATCCAGGATTTGCAGTTTTGGACCAGTTTCGAGGTGGGCCAGGTCTATGTGCCCAACGCGCTGGTGCAGATTTCCTCGATCATGCCGCAGAAGCGCAATCCGGTGCCGATCGAGCATTTGCGCCATCTCGCCAGCCAGACTTTTGGCCGTGCCCGCGCCATGCTCGATGTGATGCACAATACGCCGTTCACTGACATGAACGACAGTGAGGGCGAGAGCCAGGCCATGGGCTACCAGGCTTTCGACAGCGCTTATCGGGTGCTGGATCTTCTGGCAGCATTGGTGGTGCAAATTCGTATCGATCCGGCCCGAGTGGCCAACAATATTCGTCGCTCCTGTATCACCATTACCGAGCTGGCTGATAGCCTGGTGCGGCGTGAAGGTTTGTCGTTTCGCGAAGGCCACGAGATCGCCGCAGCGGTGGCGAAGGCCGTGGTGGCGATGGATGGCGATCTGCCGGTCGATGGCTTTGCGCCGTTCCTTACCGCGTTTGAAAAGGCGACGGGACGCAAGACGACAATCGATGCGGCCCTGTTCGCCGAGCTGGTTTCGCCAGAGCATTTTGTGGCTGTACGCGATCGTTTCGGTGGCCCGGCGCCAGCGCCGCTGGCGGCGGCAATTGCCGGCTATCGTGGCAAGTCCGCTGATTTCGTCGAGAGAATGAAGCGGCATGTCGATCTCGAAGCGGCCGCCGCAAGCGAACTTAGAACCAAATTCTCCGCCCTGATGGGAGCCGCCTGATGGCCAATATCGAATTGCAAGGGCTGGTCAAAACTTATGGCAAGACCACGGCGGTGCATGGCATCGACCTGGAGATCGCCGATGGCGAATTCGTGGTGCTGGTTGGCCCCTCGGGCTGCGGCAAGTCGACGACGCTGCGGATGATCGCGGGGCTGGAGGACATCACCGGCGGCACGCTGCGTATCGGCAGCGAGGTGGTCAACGAGCGCGAGCCCAAGCAGCGCAATATCGCCATGGTGTTCCAGAACTACGCCATCTATCCCCATCTCAGCGTGGCGCAGAACATCGGCTTCGGGCTCTATACCGCCAAGCTGAGCAAGGCGGAAAAGGATCAGCGTATCCTCGCCACGGCCAAGATTCTGGGCATGGAGGATTTGCTGAAACGCCGGCCGTCCGAACTCTCCGGCGGGCAGCGTCAGCGCGTCGCCATCGGCCGGGCGATGGTGCGCGATCCGGTGGCGTTCCTGTTCGACGAGCCGCTGAGCAATCTGGACGCGCAATTGCGCTCGCAGATGCGCATCGAAATCAAGCGGCTGCATCAGCGGCTGGGGACGACCATCGTTTACGTCACCCACGACCAGATCGAGGCCATGACCATGGCCGACAAGATCGTGGTAATGCGCGATGGACGGATTTTGCAGGTGGGTACGCCGACTGAACTTTATGAGAGCCCGGTGGATGTGTTCACCGCGCGGTTTATCGGCAGTCCGTCGATGAATCTCGTGCCCGGCAAGGCGGCAGGAAGCACGCTCACCGCGAGCGGCGCGACGATTGCCGGCCTGGATGCCAGCGCAATCACGAGCGGGGGTGTGCTGATCGGCGTGCGGCCGCACGATCTGATCGTCGGCGCGGCGGGGGCGGCTGGTTTGTCGCTTTCCGGCCTCGTCACCGCGGTCGAGCCGCTTGGCTCCGAAACGCTGGTGCACCTGGATATCGCCGGCACCGAAGTCATCGCTACCGCGCCGGGCAAGATGGTGCCGAAGGTGGACACGACCGTCACGGCCTCCGCCTTGCCGGGCTCGCTCTACCTGTTCAGTGCGGCAACCGAGCAGAGCCTGGGACGGCTCTAAGCAGCGTTTCTGCATTTATCGCCATGGATGTCCGCCGCGCGGCAGCATAGACTTGGCTCTGCGTTGTGGAGACCGTTGAATGCCCGCCAGTGATGCCCTGAAGCCGCGACCCTTTGCCGAATTTCTGGGGCGGCGGTCGGGGGATAATCCGTTGCGGGCGGCGATTGACGCGGCCCACCGCCTGCCGGAGCCGGATTGCGTGCCGCCGTTGATCGCGGCAGCAACACTGCCGCCTGATCTGGCCGCCGCCATTCGCGCGCTGACCATCAAGACTGTCACCGCCATGCGGGCGCAAAAGCGGCGCGGCGGGGTGGATAGCCTGGTGCAGGAATATGCCTTGTCGAGCCAGGAAGGCGTGGCGCTGATGTGCCTGGCCGAAGCGCTACTGCGCATACCCGACAATGGCACGCGCGATGCGCTGATCGCCGACAAGATCGCGCCGGGCGATTGGCAATCCCATCTCGGCGGCAGCCAATCGCTGTTCGTCAATGCGGCGACCTGGGGCCTGGTGGTCACCGGCAAGCTGGTATCGCCGGTGGACGAGACGGGCCTGGGCAATGCGCTCAGTCGGCTGGTATCACGCTCGGGCGAGCCGGTGATCCGGGCCGGGGTGAACCTGGCGATGAAGATGATGGGCGAGCAGTTCGTCTCCGGCCAGACCATCGGCGAGGCGCTGAAAAACGGCCGCCCGCTTGAGGTCAAGGGCTTTCGCTATTCCTACGATATGCTGGGGGAAGCGGCGACCACGGCCAGGGATGCCGAGCGCTATCTGCAGGATTATCGCACGGCGATCCACGCCATCGGCAAGGCGGCGGCCGGGCGCGGTGTTTATGAAGGGCCGGGGATTTCGATCAAGCTGTCCGCCCTGCACCCGCGCTACAGCCGGGCGCAATATGGTCGGGTAATCGGCGAATTGGTGCCGCGCGTGATCGAACTGGCGCTGCTGGCGAAGGGCTATGATATCGGGCTCAATATTGACGCCGAGGAAGCCGATCGGCTGGATGTCTCGCTGGATATCCTTGAGGCGCTGTGTGTCGAGCCGCAACTGGCCGGCTGGCAAGGCATCGGCTTCGTGGTGCAGGCCTATTCCAAGCGCTGCCCGTTCGTGCTGGATTTCATCGTGGACCTGGCGCGGCGCAGCGGCCACCGCATCATGGTGCGGCTGGTCAAGGGCGCCTATTGGGACAGCGAGATCAAGCGGGCGCAGCTCGACGGGCTCGATGGTTTTCCGGTCTATACGCGCAAGGTTTTCACCGACGTTGCCTATATCGCCTGCGCGCAAAAACTGCTGGTGGCGACCGACGCGGTCTATCCGCAATTCGCCACGCATAACGCGCAGACTATGGCGACGATCTACAATCTGGCTGGCGCCTACACGCCCGGCCAATATGAGTTCCAGTGCTTGCACGGCATGGGCGAGCCGCTCTACGAAGAAGTGGTCGGCGAGGGCAAGCTCGACAGGCCCTGCCGGATTTACGCCCCGGTGGGCAGCCACGAAACGCTGTTGGCTTATCTGGTGCGGCGGCTGCTGGAGAACGGCGCCAATTCGTCCTTCGTCAACCGCATCGCCGATCCGGACGTGCCGGTGGGGGCGCTGGCGGATGATCCGGCGGTGGTGGCAGGGGCAATCGTGCCTGCCGGTGCGCCGCATCCGGCAATCGCTTTGCCACGGGATATTCTGGCGGGTGGCCGCAAGAATTCACGCGGGCTGGATTTGTCGAACGAGCCGACATTGAAGCAGCTTGCGGCTTCGCTGGTCGAAAGGCCAAAACGGAATGGACCGCAGGGCCTACAGTCGGGT
>CAVQVF010000014.1:0-21272 GCA_963717095.1 uncultured Alphaproteobacteria bacterium | reverse complement strand
GCCTGTCGTCGTCTCCGATTTCACCGGCCCCGAAGCCGCGGCGTTCAAGGCCATCGCCCAACGTGTCCTCGCCGCTACGCCGTCGCTACGGCCTTGATCTTGGCAGTCGCAAGGAAATTCCTTACATTGGGTGGCTGATGAGGTGTCCAATATGATTACCAGCAAACTGACCAGCAAAGCCCAGACCACCATTCCGCAGGCCGTTCGCACTGCCCTGAAACTGAAAGAGGGCGACGAAATCGCTTATTCCATTGAGGATGGGCGTGTCGTTCTTTCCAAGCGATCGTCGGAGATTTTAGACGATCCGTTTGCCACCTTCAGCGAGTGGGATAGCGAAGCAGACCGCAAAGCCTATGCCGACCTTTAGCCAAGGCAGCGTTGTCCGCGTTCCGTTTCCCTATACCGATCGCTCCACCAGGCAGCGGCGGCCGGCGCTTGTAGTCTCGGAAGGGGGCCTTGGCGAAAATCAGCAATTGCTTTGGGTCGTCATGATCACCAGCGCTGAAAATCGGCACTGGCCGGACGATGTCGACTTGACGGGTAATTACGGTGAAGTCGGCCTTCCCGCCCCCTCACTTATCCGCCCAAGCAAGATCGCCACTATCGAACTCGCCGATGCCGAATGGCTTGGCCAGATTTCGCTGGAGCAGATGCAGCAGGTTTCTGCAACCCTGCGTCGTCAACTCGCTTTGGGCTGACTCCGCATCGATTGCGTAACCCCGCGACCCTGCACACGCCCAAAACCAGCTTCCGCGCTTTCCAGGGCCTGCCGTGCAACACGAAGTGAACTTGCCTTGATTTTGCAACACGGGTTGGGCAGATCGATACAGTCTGCCGAACAACGGATTGGGGTATGCCCATGAAAGACACCAAAAAATTGCCCGCCGGGCTTGAGCGGCTGGAAGATTTGCTGCTCTCGATCGATGATGATGACGTTATGCTGGTCAGCCAGCTTGACGGCTTCCTATGCGGCGTCGCCATTGGCCCCGAACTCGTCTCGCCTGCCACATGGCTGCCTCATATATGGGGCGGGGATGGGTTCGATGCTGCCGCCCATGGCGTCGATCAGGGTGAGCTAGTCTCCCTGGCGACCGAGCGTTACAACACCATCGTCCGGGAATTGTCGCTGGATCGCTACCAACCGATTTATGCCATCGATGAGCGCCACGACGAGGTGTTGTGGGAGATCTGGATCGAGGGCTTTGCGGCTGCGGTTCAATTGAGTGCGGATGCCTGGAAACGCATTATTGAGCAGGATTCGGAGTCTGAGGCCCAGAGTGCCGCTCTGGGCCTCATGTTGCTGGTCGCCAGGACCATGCCGGATGGATTTGACGATGATCCGAACATGCCCGCAGACGATATCGAACTTGCGGCGCTGGAACGCGATGCCCCAAATTTGATCCCCGAAATGGCGGGCGTATTGTATCGTGCCCATGCCGTGGCAGTGCCCAATGTTCCCGTCCGGCGTCCTTCAATTGGCCGTAACGATCCCTGTCCCTGTGGATCTGGCTTGAAATACAAGCGCTGTTGTGGCGCTAGTTGAGCGTCGCCGTCCGGTCCGGCGGCGCCTCGTCTTTGGAGACGTTTATGTCCGCAATTTCCATGATGACCGAGCCTAAGACCCCGCCTGAGCCCGAGGTCGATGCCGATTGGTGGCGCGGCGCGGTGATCTACCAGATCTATCCGCGCTCCTTCCAGGATCAGAATGGCGATGGCGTCGGCGATCTGGTCGGCGTCACCAGCCGGCTCGATTACGTCAAGGATCTGGGCGTCGATGCCATCTGGCTCTCGCCGGTCTTCACCTCACCGATGAAGGACTTTGGCTACGACGTCTCCAACTATCGCGACATCGATCCGAGCTTCGGCACGCTGGAAGATTTCGATCATCTGGTGCGCAAGGCCCATTCGCTGGGCCTCAAGGTCATCATCGACCAGGTGATTTCCCACTCCTCCGACAAGCATGCCTGGTTCTCGGAAAGCCGTTCCTCGCGCACCAATGCGCGCGCCGATTGGTATGTCTGGGCCGATCCCAATCCCGATGGCACCCCGCCCAATAACTGGCTCTCCATCTTCGGCGGCTCCGCCTGGTCTTGGGACAGCCGGCGCATGCAATATTACCAGCATAATTTCCTGGTCTCGCAGCCCGATCTCAATTTTCACAATCCCGACGTGCAGGATGCCCTCCTGGGCGAAATGCGCTTCTGGCTGGAGCGCGGCGTCGATGGCTTCCGCCTCGACACCGTCAATTTCTACTTCTGCTCGCTGGGCTTCGAGAACAATCCGGTGGTCCGCGCCGAGGACTTCAATGCCTCGACCGCTCCCGCGGTGAACCCCTATAATTTCCAGGAACACATCTACGACAAGTCGCGCCCGGAAAATCTCGGCTTCCTTAAGCGCCTGCGCGCCCTGATGGACGAATATCCCGGCAAGACCACGGTCGGCGAAATCGGCGACAGCCAGCACCAGCTCGAACTCATGGCCCAATACACCTCGGGCGATGATCATCTGCACATGGCTTATACCTTCGATTATCTCGGCGGAGAATTCTCCGCCAAGCATTTTCGCGCCTCCATCCTGGCCACCGAAACCAAGGCCCCCGATGGCTGGGTCTGCCTGGCCTTCTCCAACCATGACGTGGTTCGCCATGTCAGCCGCTGGACCACCCACGGCCAGGAGGCCGCCTTCACCCGCCTCGCGGTGACGCTGATCCTCGCCATGCGCGGCTCGGTCTGCCTCTATCAGGGCGAGGAACTGGGCCTCAAGGAAGCCGAGCTGTCCTTCAGCGATCTGGTCGATCCTTACGGCATCGAATTCTGGCCCGAATTCAAAGGCCGCGATGGCTGCCGCACCCCCATGGTCTGGCAGACCCATGTCCGCAACGGCGCCTTCTCCACCGCCGAACGCACCTGGCTGCCGGTCCCCGCCGAGCACCTGACCCACGCCGTCGATACCCAGGATGGCGTCGAGGGTTCAGTCCTCGAATTTTACCGCGCCATGCTGACCTTCCGCCGGGCCCACCCGGCCCTGGCCAAAGGCAGCATCACCCTGCTCGACGCCCCCGACAACATCCTCGCCTTCATCCGCGAACACGACGGCCAGCGCCTGCTCTGCGCCTTCAACATGAGCGCCGAATCCGAGGAATTCGTCATCCCCGCCGACATGACACCCCACGGCCTCGACTGCCCCGGCGTCACCGCCGCGCCCATGGATGGCGAAATCGATCTTGAGCCGTTCGGGAGCTATATCGGCTCGATCTAGGATTGAGTGGTCGGCACAAACCCCCACCCTAACCCTCCCCTCAAGGGGGAGGGGATCAGATGGTGGCTCTCCATCACCGCAGCCAGTCCCATACTCGATATAGTCCCCTCCCCCTTGAGGGGAGGGCTAGGGTGGGGTTGCTTAGCGCAAGAGTGGAGACCTCTCACCCCACCTCCGGCAGCCGCGCCCCCACCAAATCCCGCGTCAACTTATGCTGCGGCCGCACAAAAATCTCATCCGGCTTGCCTTCTTCGACAATCCGCCCCGCTTCCATCACCAGCACTCGGTCGGCGATCGCCCGTACCATGTCGAGGTCATGGCTGATCACCAGATAAGTCAGTCCAAAATCCGCCTGCAGCCGCGCCAGCAGCGCCAGCACTTCCCCACGCACCGATACATCCAGCGCCGAAACCGGCTCATCCAGCACCAGCAGCTTCGGCTTGGTCACTAGCGCCCGCGCAATCGCCAGTCGCTGCCGCTGCCCGCCGGAAAATTCGTGCGGATACCGCCGCAACATCTCTTGGTGCAATCCAACGGTTTCCACCGCCTCGATCAGCCGATCCACCCGCGTGCCGGCATCCAGTTTTTCCAGCCGCAGTGGCTCGCCGATCGATTGCGCAATGGTCAACCGCGGATCGAAGCTGCCGAACGGATCCTGGAACACCAGCGAGATATCGCGCCGCCGCGCCTTGGGCAGGTCGCTGCCATGATAGCGCTCGCCGGCGAAACTGACCTCGCCACCTGTCGCCCGATCCAGCCCGACGATGATCTTGGCCAGCGTGGTCTTGCCGCAGCCCGATGGCCCCACCAGCGCCACGCATTCCGCGGCGCCGACGCGGAGGCTGACATCGTCCACCGCTTTCAGCGGCTTGCCGCCAAACGGCCATGGCCCGCCTTGGCGATACTCCCGGCTGACCCCGCGCACCTCCAGCAGCGGCTCGCCAATCGGCGGACGGACGACTGGCCGCACATCGAACCGCGATGCCGCCACCAGCTTTTGCGTATAGGCCTGCTTGGGCGCCCCCAGCACGTCCTGCACCCGCCCGGTCTCGATCAGCTTGCCCCTGTGCATCACCGCCACGCGGCTGCACAGCCAGGCCACCGCCTTCAAATCATGGCTGATGAACAGCAGCGCCATATGCCGCCGCGTGCAGATTTCCGCGATCAGGTCGAGCACCCGCCGCTGCGTGATCAGGTCCAGCGCCGAGGTCGGCTCGTCCGCGATCAAAATGTCCGGCTGGCTCGCCAGCGCCATGGCGATCATCACCCGCTGCCGCTGCCCGCCCGAAAGCTGGTGCGCAAAGCGGTCGCCATGCCGCAGTTCCAGCCCCACCTCCCGTAGCAGGTTGGGCACTTCGATCTGCGGGGCGCTGGCCACCGAATTGATCCGGATCGCTTCTTCGATCTGGTCATTGACCCGTATCAGCGGGTTCAGCGCCGTCATCGGCTCCTGGAACACCATGCCGATGCGCTTACCCCGCAACCGCGCCATCTCACGTTCCGAACGGGGCAGGGGCACGCCGTCGATCTTGATCGAGCCCGTAACTTGCGCGTCGTCCGGCAACAGCCCGGTGATCGCCAATGCCGTTAGCGTTTTGCCCGATCCGCTCTCGCCAACGATACCGAAACGTTCACCAGGTGCTAGCGTTAAGCCCATATTGCTAAGGGCCTCGGCTGGCCCAAATTTGACCGTCAGCCCCGAAACCTCAAGCAGCATTCGGCTGCACTCCCTGAGCCTTCAGTCGTGGGTCGATCGCGTCGCGCAACCCGTCGCCCGCCAGGTTCAGCGCAATCACGATCAGCACGATGCACGCCCCCGGCACCAGCGTCAGCCAGGGATGGATCAGGAACAGTCCCTGCGCATCGCGCAGCATCAGCCCCAAACTGGTCGCCGGCGGCTGTGTCCCCAGCCCGATATAGGACAGCCCCGCCTCCGACAAAATCCCCAGCGACAGCTGGATCGTGCCCTGCACGATGATCAGGCTGAGAATATTGGGCAGCAGATGCCGATAGGCGATGGCGCCATTGCCCAGCCCGGCCAGCCGCGCCGCCGCGACGAAATCCAGCGTCTTGAAGCTCATCGCCCCGCCGCGCGCCACCCGCGCGAAGATGGGAATGTTGAAAATCCCGATAGCGATGATGGCGTTGATCGCCCCCGGTCCATAAAGCGAGGTGATCAGGATCGCCACGATCACCGCGGGAAATGCGAACACGAAATCACTCATCCGCAGCAGCACCCATTCCAACGCACCGCCCCACGCTGCGCCTGCCAGGCCCAAGGGCACGCCGATACCCGCACCGATCAGCACCGATAGCGACGCCACCACGAAGCTGGTCAGCGTCCCCGCCATGATCAGCGAGGCCATGTCGCGCCCCAGATTGTCGGTGCCCAGCCAATGGGCGGCGCTAGGCCCTAAAAACCGGTCGCCGATTTCGATGCCGGCGATGGGGTAGGGGGTCCATACCAGCGAGGTCAGCGCCAGCAGAGTGAAGATCACGGTGGCGGCCAGTCCCAGCCAAAGGCTGGGATGCGACAGAACCATCCGGCGCGCCGTCAAAGCGCTCATTGCCCGCCTCCCTGCCGCAATCGCGGATCGACCAGCGCATAAGCCAGGTCCACCGCCAGCATCACCGCCGTTACCGCCACGATCAGCACGATCACCGCCCCGCGCACCAGGATCAGGTCGCGCTCGGAAATCGCTGTGAAGATCAGCCGCCCCAGTCCCGGCAGATAGAACACATTTTCGACGATGATCGTCCCTGCCACGAGGAAAGCGAATTGCAGCCCTGCCACAGTCAGCACCGGCAGCAACGCATTGCGCACGCCATGCCGCCACACTGCCTCACCCATGGTCATGCCCTTGGCCCGCGCGGTGCGGATGAAATCCTGCCCCTGCACATCGACCAAGGCGGTCCGCATCACCCGCGCCAGAATCGACGCCTGCGGCAGTGCCAGTGCCAGGCTGGGCAGGACCAGTCCGCGCAGCGACGCGCCCGCATCCTCATCCCACGGCGTAAAGCCACCCGGCGGCAACCAGCGCAGGCTGACCGCGAACAACAGCGCCAGCAGCATACCGAACCAGAAATTGGGGATCGCCACCCCCAGTTGCGCCAGCAGCATGATGCCGGTATCGGGCGCGCGCCCGCGCATCCGCGCCGCCAAGATTCCCAGCGGCAGCCCGATCAGCAGCGAAATGGCCAAGGCAAACACCGATAGCGGCAGCGTCACCACCAGCCGCTCGGCAATCAACTGCGCCACCGGCGCGTTCTGGGTGTAGGAAATGCCGAAATCCCCATGCAGCATACCCCAGATCCAGCCGATGAACCGCTCAAAGGCCGGTACGTCCAGCCCCAGTTGCACCCGCAGCTGGGCGACCGCTTCGGGGCTGGCATTGATCCCCAGAATGAACTGCGCCGAATCCCCGGGCAGCAGGTCGAGCAGATAGAAAATCACCGCCGCCGCCACCACCAGGGTGACCGCGAAGCCCAGCAGGCGTTTGAGGATGAAGAGGGTCATGTGGGCAGGGTCGCGCGATCCGGGCCAACCGTCCCCCCACCCCTGTCCCCTCCCCACAAGGGGGAGGGAGAGGCAGGAACCGCTTGCTCAGAGGCTGCGGTTACAAAGACAGATCGGGAGGGTCTCCTCCCCCCTCGCGGGGGAGGGACAGGGTGGGGGGTATGCTGCAAACTCAACCCCCAGGCCTGCCCCTCAATCCACCCAGTGAATATCGCGCAACACCAGCCCTTCGATCGGCGAGTTCTTCCACATGCCTTGCAGCTTGGCATTCCACACGCCGGTCTGTGCCAGTTCGAACAGATAGCCATTGACCGCGTCATCGGCGAGAATCTTTTGTGCCTCGATGGCGAGTTCTTTGCGTTTGGCCTCGTCGGTCGTGGCATTCAGCGTCTCGATCAGGGCCTGGAATTTCGGATTGTCGTAGCCGAAATAGTAGTCGGGATTGGCGTAATTACCAATATCGAACGGTTCGACATGGCTGATGATGGTCAGGTCGAAGTCCTTGTTGGAATAGACGTCTTCCAGCCACTGCGCAAATTCGATGTTGATGAGTTCCAGCTTGATGCCGACCTTGGCGAACTGGCTGGCGATGATCTGCCCGCTCAACCGCGCATACCCCACCGGCGGCAGCTTCAGCGTGGCGCTGAACCCGTCAGGATAGCCGGCCTCAGCCAATAGCGTCTTGGCCTTTTCGGGGTCATGGGGATAGGTGCCTGTGAGGTCGACATAATAGGGATTATGCGGCGCAAAGGCACTGCCGATCGGGGTGCCATAGCCATAGGTCGCCCCATCGATGATCGCCTGGCGGTCCAGCGCATAGGCCATGGCCTGGCGCACCTTGAGATTGTCGAAGGGCGGCTTCTTGTTGTTGGTGGCGAGAATGGTTTCGCCCTCCGTCGAGCCCACCAGCACCGTGAAGCGCGGATCGTTCTCGAACACCGCCAGCGCTTCAGGCGCGAAATTATTGCTGCCGTCGATATCCTCGGCCAGCAGCGCATTGGTCACCGTGGCGGTATCGCTGATGAACACGAAGCTCGCCTTGGTCAACGCCACGGGTTGGCCCCAATAAGGATCATACCGCTCCAGCACCACGCGGCTGCCCTTGTCCCATTGCACGAAGCTGAATGGCCCGGTGCCGATTGGATTGTTCGCATTGGTGGCGGCGCTTTCGGGCGCCACGATCACCGCGTCGCCCCGCCCGATATCGAACAGGAAGCGGCCCACCGGCTGGCTCAGCTTGAACTCGACCGTCAGCGGATCGATCACGGTCACGCTCTGGATGACCGAATAGAATTCCTTGTGCGCATTGAGGCTGTCCGGCGCGGCGATGCGGTCGAAGCTGAACTTGACGTCATTGGCATCAAAGCTCGTGCCGTCGTGGAAGGTCACGCCATCGGCCAGCTTGAACGTATAGGTCAGGTTGTCGTCCGAAATCGTCCACGAAGTCGCGAGCCCCGGCTGCACCGCGCCGTTCTCGTCGATCCGCGTCAGGCCCTCGAACACGTTCTGATAAACCACGATGTCGATGGCTTCGGCGGCGCCTGCAGTTGGGTCCAGGGTTGGCGGCTCCAGGGCCACGCCGATGCGCACTTCGGTCGGTGCGGCCAATGCCACCCCGGTCAGCGCCGTCACCAGCGCCAAGGCCAGGCCCAAACCGCGAATTAATTTGCCCATAGGGTCACTCCCGAACACTGCAATGCAGTGAAATTGCCAACCGGCCGGCGTGTCGCGCCGCTCATGGCCAAATGATATAGGAGATCGCCACTAACATGGCAGCAGGCACAACAGTTATACTTTCCTATCAAGCCGGCCTGGCGGAGCAAGAACCTCCGCCACCAAGCCCCGGATCAGGATTGGGCGACCAGATCGGCCGGGATCAGCAGTGAAAACAGCAGTCCCTGCGAGCCTGCCGGATCGACCGACAGCGAGAACGCATTGACCGCCAGCAAGGAACGCGTCAGCGCCAGCCCCACGCTGGAGCGTACCGGCGCCAGCATTTGCCCATCGCGCCCGGTGCCATCGCGGAACACCACGAAGCGCTCGGCCAGGTCCACTGCATTGGTCGAGCTGTCGCGCACATGGATGGAAATGCCGCCATCGTCCTCGCGCTGCGCCGAAATCACCACTGCTCCGCCGGTCGGCGTCTGGTCGATGGCGCTGGCCAAAAGGTTCAGCACCGCCTGCGCCAGCGATGCCCGGTCCGCCGTCACCTTGGGCAAAGTTTCGCTAATGGCATTGCGCACGATGACCCGCGAATTGCTCGCCTGGTTGCGGATGCGCACCACGCAGCTTTCCAGCAAGCCGGTTAGATCGATGCTGGCTCGCTGCGGCAGATAACGTCCGTCGCGCAGCCGGGTGAAATCGTCCAGCTCATCCACCAGCGCCGCGATCTCGTGGCCTGCCTTGGCGATATCGTCGGCATAGCCCTCATATCGCTCATTGCCCATGGCGCCGAATGCTTCGGACCGGATCAGGTCGGAAAAGCCGATAATGGTATTGAGCGGCCGCCGCACCCCACGGCTGATTCGCGCCAGCAGCGCCGGATCGAGTTCGCCTGCTCCCGAGATCTGCAATGGCGCCTGCCGCTCCAGCGCATGCACGAAGCCGAAATAGCCGGTGACGGTCCCCGCCTGCCCCTGCGCGAATACCAACACCTCGGCGCCATTGCCGGCGCCGCGCAGGCTGACACAGGGCCGCGCCGTTTCGGCAAAGCGCGCCGGGCGCTCCAGAAAGTCCTGCAAGGCCGGCACGTCACGCGCCGCAATCACCGCACTCAGCGCCTTACCCAACAGGGCCGGCGCCTCCTGGCCCAATAGCGATGCCGCCTTGCCATTGATCGCGGCGATCACGCCGGCGCGGTTGGTCTCGAAAAATCCGTCGCCCCGCGTATCGGCAAAACTTTCGGCAAAGGCTCGCACCGCCGCTTCGTGGCCGGTGCGCACTTCGGTGGCGCTGGCCGACAGCATCAGGGCAGGGCGCCCCTGCCACGAGATTGACTGCAGCCGCGCCGTCACCGGCACCAGCGTGCCGTCCTGCTGCACCAGATGGTTCACGGGACCCGCCTGCTGCCCTTCGGGCCCAGCGGCCGGGAATACCGCGGCCAGCCCGGCATTGCGCATGGCCTCCACCGAGCCATAGCCCACCATTTCGGTGATCGCCCGGTTGGCGAACAGGATCTGCTGGTCGCGGAACACCAATATGCCCAGCGGCAGCCGGTTCAGCACCAGCGTTTCCCCGCCCAGATTGACCAGTGCGCCGGTCGCCGCCGCCGTCTCGTTCACGACCAGATTGCTCGGCTGCGGCGCCGTCTCGCCAACGCGATCGTTCAAAATCCGCGAAAGCTCGTCGAAATTATAGCGCGAGACCCGCTCGACTGCCTCGCTGTCGGGCGTTGGCACCGGTCCGAGTGCAGCCAATGCTGCCTGCACCGCTTCCAGCTCAGCCGCGTTCGGCGCCGCTACCTCAGGCTCCAACTCTTCGGGAACCTCGTCCTCGGGCTTGAACGCTTCGTCCAGCCGCTCCAGATCGCCAAGATCGGCGTCGGCGTCGGTCTGCTCGGGCTCAGTCGCCGCGATCGGGGTAAAGCCGCGCCCGGTGATCGTGAACAGGTTCGGCGCGGTTGCCTTCGGCTCAGCCTCCCGGCTAGCCAGAACGGCGTCGTCGGCATCGGTCAGCGGCGTATAGAGATGCTCGTCCGCCGCCAGGCGATCCACCAGGCTCGACAACCGGCTCGCGCCGCGCAGCACGGGCTCATTAGCCTCTGGCTCTACCTCGGGCGCGGTTTCGCTTGCTGCGATCTCCGGCTCGTGGTCCGCCTCATCGCTCCAGCTATCGTCGGTGCCGATATCCTCCGGCGTCGTCTCGCCAATGGTTTCGGTGGTTGCACCAGGCGTGTCCTGATCCCCGCCATGCGCCGGCTCATAGGCCTGTTCCTGGTCCGCCGCGCGCCAGCTTTCCAACTCGCGCTCATAGGCATGCTCATCCGTCTCGATGATCGCCGCGATTGGATCAGGCGCGTTCACTGGCTGCTCGTCCACAACCACGGGCTGTTCGACTGCTGCGGGCTGGTCGACAGGGGGCTGTTCCACTGCCGCCAACTCCACCGCCTCGGCATCGCCATTTCCGCGCGCTGCCGCCGCTGCCAGAATTTCCGGCTCGATCGGATCGACATCGACGATCAGCAGCACCGGCCGCTCGCCTTCCCACAATAGCGGCGTCGTCGCGCAGGTACTCGATATCGGCTTCTCGCCCAGCAGGAACTGGATCCGCGCTAGGCTCGTGCGCCCTGTCGATCCCAGCCGTATATTGCGCGAAATCTGACCCTTGATCGGGATCGCCGGCGCCGCCAGCTTCAGGCCGGACTTCTTGATCTTGGCCATAAACAGCGCGGCGGCGGCATTCTGCCAGATCAGCTTTTGCCCATCCTGGGACCATAGCCAAGCCGGGCGCGGGTCAGCATCGTGCTGCAACACGCGGCGGGCGCTTGGCGATGTGATCCAGTCAGCATTCATCAAAGTCCAAAACCCGATCCGTCGCGTCGCGTTGCAATTGGCAGCGCATTTGTGTGCCAGCGTGGCACAATTGCTCACAAAACTTTACGTTTTCTCAATATAGTGCGCCCACTGGCCGGTCCATAGCCGCACTGGCCCTTGGGGTCGCCAAACGTTGGAATGGTTAAACGCCAAACCCCTGCCGATCGTCATTGCTGACCCCATGAGGCTCATCCGGACGCTCCATGTGGAAGCTCTCAAATCGGTGCTTGTCATCTCCGGCAAGTCGACCTATGTTCCGCGCGTTTTCGGGGGCTTGTCAAAGTTGCCGCCGAAAAGTCGTGCCGCCTTAGCTCAGTTGGTTAGAGCGCTAGATTGTGGATCTAGAGGTCCTCGGTTCGATCCCGAGAGGTGGTACCATTCCATCCCGCTGAAATCGTTGACAGTCTTGTCCGTACTCGGACCGGCCATTGCGTGCCGCACCCACCGGCGCGCGGTGGGCTTGGGCTCCGATAGCCTATTAACATGTCTATTCTTGTACAAATTCTTACCTTCCGGCGCGCGGGTTTTCCAGCATCCGCCGCCCAGGCCCGCCAATGTCGACCGCCAATCGTGCGCTCCCAAGGACTTATGCCATGCCCGCCAGCTTTCGCCGCCATGACACCACAGCACGCAATATTTCTCCGGCCGACCAGCAGGCCTATGCGCGCCTCAAGGCCGAACTCACCGCCGCCAATGTCAGCCAGGAGGATGCGGATACCAGGCTGAACGCCTTCTTCTGGCAATGTTTCGAGAACGATGACGAGGACGAAGGCGAGCCCGAATAGCAAAGCCTTCTTTTCCCTCCTTGCAGGATTCTGCTAGCCCCGATTGGCTCCCCTCAAGGGGGAGGGAACCAGATCGGGGTTCCGCATCCGCAGCACCAAACTGAATATCGATTGACCTTAGCTGTCTTTAACCAACTCGGCCCGTAGCGGGCTGGGTGACATAGGCTCCACCCGCTCGGCATAGTTGGTACGTTTGCGGCGCCGATCCGTGCTCTTGCAGGTCTTGATGATCGCGCGGACGCTCTTGATCACGCCCACGCCGAGGCCTGGTAATTTGAGCAGGTCCGCGCCGGTCATCGGATCAATCTGACCGAGCGTCTTGAGCCCCGCTGTTTGCAGGCGCTTGCCGGTGCCGTCCAGCGTGCGCAGGTCGATGACGGAAATATCCTGCCATTTCCCGTCGCCGCGCAGCCATGCTCGATATGTATCAGCCATGCACCAGCATACCGTGAGGGTCCGCTGGCTGCCTAGCACCTTCTATGCACGGCAGGCCTGAATGGCCTCGTTTCGATACGGCGACGGGGTTTGCAGGCCTCATTGCGTGATGGTCAGTGGGGCCAACTCGTCCGCGATCTTCTTGAACGCATCGATCAGTTCCGTCGGCTGATTTGGAAAATGTGCATGCGCTGCATCGGTCGCGCACGCGGTCAGCATGGCCTTGACTCCGCTGGGCGATGAAAGCCCAATCGTGTAGACTTTGATATGGCGCACGTTCTTGGCATAGTCGCAGGCGGCAAGCGTCTTGGCGTCTTGAATGGCGCTGATTTTGCTTTTCGTGTTCGTCTGGTTGGCGAACTCTGCGAGCCGTCTGTCAAAGGGAAAGCCCCACGAAAAATACCAGCCGCCATTGGGATCGCCACTTTCGAATGGCGGATCGTTTTCACCATCGGTCATGATGATCAGTGCCTTGCTGACGTTTTCGGCGTTGACCTGGTCTTCATTGTCCGGGCGTCCCTCGGTCATCGGCTCTTCATTGGTCAGGGCGTGCATGCCCCACACCGTGCCCTGTTGAATATTGGTCGAACCGTCCGCCTTCATATCGCCGATCTTGCTGATAACCTGGCCAGGGTCCTGCGTCATTGGCAGCACCGGGACACTGGGACAGTTGGCATTGGTCTGGCTGTCTTTCAGGTCGTGACCCGAATATTTGCAAATACGGCTTTGCAGTTCGATTCGGCTGAGCAGACTATAGATATCGTTATTGGTATTGGGAGACTTGCCCATATAGACGCTGTCACTTCGAACGCATGACGCTTCGGGTGTGGTCACAACGCCGCCGTCGTTCATCCTGTAGGTCGTATGGCCGTCTTTCTTTATAACTTCGCAGGTCCTGATTGGACACGTGCCGCCGGTATCCGGGATGTAGCTGTATCTACCGTTAACGGCAGGCCGCAAATCGCTTTTGCCATAGGCGTTGTTCTCGTCTGGCACAAACATCGGCACGAACAGCGTATCGGGATTACTCGTCGTAGCAGCGTCGTCGGTAGTGTCATATGGAGCTTCGCGCGCCTCCACACATCCCGTCCAGGCGGTGCCTGTGTCAGCGAACAGGGCTCTCCGGTCCACCGGGCCGGCAAAGGGCGTCGCCTCATTGTCGTCATTGTCGAAATTGATGCGCGCCACTTCGGACTTTCCGGTCCAATCCAGCCAGGTCTCGTCCTTGTACTGCGTGCCGATATTGACCATCACGGTGAATGGCACGATGCCGATCGATACATTGTCGGCCACTTTGGGGTTACCCAGCTTCGCGCACGTATCGGTGACGTCGCCATAGAACAGGATAGTGGTCGCGCAAGCGGCGGCCGTCTTCAAACTGGAAATGCGGCTTCCCGCCATCGACCCCGAATTATCCAGCACCATCACCACTTCCAGCTGCGACTTGCGGCGGGTGGCCTCGGCGACGATCTTGGCATTGATTTCCTTCATGCCCACCAGCGCCACGAAGATCGTCGGCACTTTGATATTGGCGCTCAGATAGAGCGATCCCTTGGTGATATCGATGACCGGAGCATTGAGCGTTGCCACGATCTGGCTATTGCCGATCCGGTCCTCGACCAGCGCCTGGGCGTCGGACTGGATTTTGGCCGCGTCCAGCGGTTTGAGGAAAATGTCCTTCTGCAGCGCCAGCGCGGCAGCATCCAGGGCCACCTGCGCCCGGTTGCGGGTCTGCTCGACGGTGACGAAATCGATAACGGCGCCGCTCAGGGCGATCAGAACGATCGCCATCATCGCAAAAATCACGCCGAACACACCGCGCTCATCGGCACCGAACTGCTTGAGCAGGTTAACGAAGCGACCCATTACTCTGGCACCCAAAGGCTTTTCACCCCGGATCGAGGCAGCTTTCAATGTGCTGGAAAATCCTTATGAAAGCACAACCACCTTCGTATAAAATTTTACCCGACCGTAAAGGTTCATCACATCTGCGTTGGCCTGATGCCCCGCCCAGCGGCATGTCAACGCCGCTACTGCCATGGCTTGTCAGTAGCCGTGCACCTGGGCAATTCCCAATGGCCGCGCCGCGCTCTAAGCATGGTGCCTTCTATATTGTGCGGAGCGTGCCTTGATCACTTCCCCCGAACTCGACCCAACGCTGCCGCGCTGCCCTTGGGCCGGCGACGATCCGCTCTATCGCCAGTACCATGACCGCGAATGGGGCCGCCCGGTCATCTCCGATACCCGCCTGTTCGAAAAGATCTGCCTCGAAGGCTTCCAGTCGGGCCTGTCCTGGATCACCATCCTGCGCAAGCGCGAACGGTTCCGCGCGGTCTTTCACGGCTTCGACATTCCCAAGGTCGCCGCCATGACCCCGGACGATATCGATATCTTGCTGCAGGATGCCGGCATCATCCGCCATCGCGGCAAGATCGCCGCCACGATCAACAATGCCAGGCGCGCCCTGGAAGTGCAGAAGGAATTCGGTTCGCTCGCCGCCTATTTCTGGCGCTTCGAAACCCTGGCCGAACATCGTCCGGCCGAGCTGACCCTCGACGCGCTCCGCCTCCTCACCCAGACCGACGCCTCGCGTGCGCTCTCCAAGGACCTGCGCAAACGCGGCTTCAACTTCGTCGGCCCCACCACCTGCTACGCCTTCATGCAGGCCATGGGCCTAGTCAACGACCACCTGCAAACCTGCTTTTGCCGAGCTGAAGTCGAAGCCGAACGGACAGCACTGAAACGTCCAGTGCGCACCTGACCCATAGTCTGCGTCCCCTCCCCCTTGAGGGGAGGGCCAGGGTGGGGGTAGCTCTCCACGGGAGTGGAGCGTCCCTGTGCCTTTCCCGCAACACCCAGGCCTCGGCTGCGTCAACCCGCCACACCGCCCCTTGCCAACGCACGGGCCCGTGAGCTACCAGCAAAACGTCCACTAACGCCAACCTGAGGGAGGCACTGCATGACAGTCATGTTCGATCTCCATCAGGTACGCAAACAGTCGCATTCGCACCGAGGTTGAACCTCGTTTCGTCGACACCTCCGGCACCTTCTGCCGTGGACACTCCCAACACCTGAAACCGTGATGGCCTGATCTCGAAGTCGCTGCGACTCCGATTTTGCCCATCCACCCACACTCAACAGAGGCCGGCCCGCGTTCCATCGCGCCCGGAAATCCCATGATCTATGATGCGCTCAACCAGCGCAGCGTCACGCTGCGCCTTGAATTTTCCATCGCCGATGCCGTCGCGCAGCGCGGGCTGTTCCCCGTCCTGTTCGCAGCCGTCCGCGCCTGGTGGAAGCGGCCCCGCCTCCCGCCAAACCTGCCCGCCTATCTGCGGGTGGATGTCGGGCTGCCCAAGGAAGACCACTCGGTCTATTGGATGGATATCCCCATCAACCCCCACGCCGTCGCCACCCCGGACCCCCTTCGGCGCCCCGGCATGTGAGGGCAGGGGCTTATACGGTGCCCCGCAGTCACCCCCTCCCGTCCTCCCCCATCAAGGGGGAGGTGTCTGCCGGTGGTTGGGACGCGATCGAGTTCAACGAGTGGAGAGAAACCTCCCCCTTGATGGGGGAGGTAGGAGGGGGTGACTCGCGGGACCAACCGCAATCCGTCACCTTCTCCCTCAAACTCAGATCCCACCCCTGTTGTCACCCCATCCCCGATCCGCTACGAACACCCCCACTGACCAGGACGCCCAAATGACCGAGAAAACCAAGCTGATCGCCCCGCGCCTGCCGCGCGGCTTCGAGGATCGCACCCCCGGCGAAATCGCTGCTGTCGGCGCGATGATCGACAAGATCAAGGGCGTCTATGAACGCTATGGCTTCGATCCGGTCGAAACCCCGCTGTTCGAATATACCGAAACCCTCGGCAAGTTCCTGCCCGATACCGATCGCCCCAATGCCGGTGTCTTCTCCCTGCAGGACGATGACGAGCAGTGGATGAGCCTGCGCTATGATCTCACCGCGCCGCTCGCCCGCCACTTCGCCGAAAATTTCGAAACCCTGCCCAAGCCCTACCGCTCCTATCGCCAGGGCTATGTCTTCCGCAACGAACGCCCCGGTCCGGGCCGTTTCCGCCAATTCATGCAATTCGACGCCGACACCGTCGGGGCCGGCGGCCCCGAGGCCGACGCCGAAATGTGCATGATGATGGCCGACGTCATGGACGAGCTGGGCCTCGGCGGCAAATATGTTGTGCGCGTCAATAACCGCAAAGTGCTGGACGGTGTGCTGGCCACGGCCGGCGTCGCTACCGACGAGCAAAAGCTCATCGTGCTGCGCGCCATCGACAAGCTCGACAAGTTTGGCACCGCGGGCGTCAAGCTCCTCCTCGGCGCTGGCCGCAAGGACGAGAGCGGCGACTTCACCAAGGGCGCCGGCCTCAATCCCGACCAGATCGCCACCATCGTCGCCTATATCGAAAGCGGCGCCCCAATCGCTGGCGTCGAAAAGGGCAGCAATGCCCACGTCATCGCGGTCATCAATACGCTTGCCGGCCTCGTCGGCGGCTCGGAAACCGGCCTTGCCGGCGTGCAGGAGCTGGCCAGCATTTTCGGCCTCGTCAGCGCCGCCGGCTTTGGTGGCCGGGTGATCCTCGACCCCTCCGTGGTGCGCGGCCTCGAATATTACACCGGCCCCGTCTGCGAGATCGAACTGACTTTCCAGGTCACCAACGAAAAGGGCCAACCGGTGGTCTTCGGCTCCGTCGGCGGCGGTGGTCGTTACGATGGCCTCGTCTCCCGCTTCCGCCGCGAGCCTGTGCCCGCCACCGGCTTCTCCATCGGCGTCTCGCGCCTGTTCAATGCGCTCAAGCTGACCGCCAACGTCACCACGGCCGAGCCCACCGGCCCTGTCGTCGTTCTCGTCATGGATAAGGACCAATTGGCCGGCTACCAGGCCATGGCTTCGGAGTTGCGCAAGGCAGGCATTCGCGCCGAAATGTTCCTCGGCAATTCCAAGAACTTCGGCAAGCAGGTTGCCTATGCCGATAAGCGCAACGCCCCCGCCGTCATCATCGAAGGCTCTCAGGAGCGCGAGCAGGGGATCGTGCAAATCAAAGACCTGATCGCCGGCAAGCAAGCCGCCGCCGCCATCACCGACAACGCCGAATGGAAAGCCGCAAGGCCCGGCCAGTTCGAGGTGAAACGTGAAGAATTGGTGGCTGCGATTCAAAAGCTGCTGGCCGAGCAATGATCACTATCGCCCCCAACACGCACGATGCCACCCCCTCCCCCTTGAGGGGAGGGCCGGGGTGGGGGGAATCCGCGGCTTGGCGGAATCCCTCTGACACCACTCTCGCCGAAACCTCCCCCCACCCCAACCCTCCCCTCAAGGGGGAGGGGACGCACCCTGCTCGCGTCATGCCAGGGGACAGCACCCCATGACCGCCGCCGCCGCCCAGCGCCGCACTGCGCTCGAAGACCTGGTGGAAGCCCAGGGCGCTACCCGCGCCACGCCGCCATTGCTCCTCAGCGCCGATCCTTACTTCGATCTCGCCGGTGAGGAATTTGGCCGCCGCCTGCTGCTGACCACGGCTACCACCGGCGCCGAATATTGCCTGCGTCCCGATTTCACCCTGCCCATCGTCAAGGCCTATATCGAGGACGGCGTCGGCAAGCCCGCCGCCTTCTCCTATCTCGGCCCCATCTTCCGCCAACGCGATACCGGCCCCGCCGAGTTCGACCAGGCCGGCATCGAACTTCTCGCCCAACCCGATGGCGATGTCGCGCTCGATCAGGTGTTCACCTTTGCCCGTGCCGCATTGGACCTGTTCGGCATCGCCCCTACCATTCGCCTGGGCGGCGTCGGCCTATTTGAGCAGCTCTTGGCCCAAGCCGATATGCCCGCTCCCTGGCGCCCGCGCATCCGCCACCGTTTCGGCCACACCGAAGCGCTCGACCGTCTGCTGACCCGTCTTGAATCCGAGCCCCAACTGCCGCGTGCCGAACAACCCACGCATGACGCCATGGTTGAGGATATCACCGAGCAGATGGTCGCCGCCGGCCTCAGCCTGTCCGTAGGCCGCAGCCCGGCCGAAATCGCCGACCGCTACCTCGAACAGCAAGCCCTCGACGCCGCCCAGATTCCGCCCGCGACGCTCAAGCTGCTGCGCGATTACCTTGCCATTTCCGGCCCCGCGCTGCAGTCCTTGACCCGCATCGAAACCCTCGCCCGCGCCGCCCGCATCGATCTGGCGCCGCGCCTCAAATCCATCCGCCGTCATCTTGATAGCCTGGGTGAGGCCAGCGTCAGCTTCGACGCCAGCTTCTCGCCGCGCCTCGATTATTATACTGGCATCGTCTTTGAAATGACCGGCCCGCGCGGCGAAATCCTCGCTTCCGGCGGCCAATATGATCGCCTTCTCGAACGCCTCGGCGCCGTGGCTCCCATCGCCGCCTCCGGCTGCTCAGTCTGGGTCGATCGTCTGCAAGCGGAGGCCGAATAATGGCCGGCATTACACTCGCCGTCCCCAGCAAGGGCCGCCTCGAAGAACTCACTCGTGAATGGTTCGCCGCCAACGGCCTCACCATCATCCGGCCCGGCGGCACCCGCTCCTATCTCGGCGCCATCGAGGGCTTGCCCGATGTCACGGTGCGCTTCTTCCCTGCCTCCGAGATTGCTCGCGAACTCATCCGCGGCACCATCGATTTTGGTGTCACCGGCCGCGATCTGATTCACGAAACCTCTGAATCCGGCCCAGCCTCCGTCGTCTTCGCCAAGCCCCTCGGCTTCGGCGCCGCCGATGTCGTCGTCGCCGTGCCCGATGCCTGGATCGACGTCACCCACATGCACGATCTGGCCGATGTCGCCTCCGACTTCCGTTCGCGTCATGGCCGCTGGCTGCGCATCGCCACCAAATACATCACCATTACCCGCCAGCACTTCGCCCTGGCCGGCATTGCAGAATACCGCATCGTGGAAAGCCTTGGCGCCACCGAAGCTGCCCCGGCCTCGGGCGTTGCCGATATCATCGTCGATATCACCACCACCGGCTCCACCCTGACGGCAAATGGCCTGCGCGTCCTCGAAGACGGCACCCTGCTCAAGAGCGAAGCGTGCCTGTTGGTGTCGCGCACCGCTGCCTGGACTCCCGAGCGCCGTGCCCTGCTCGATGCCGTTCTCGCCCGGCTCGACACGGCAGCGGATCTCTGAGTGTTCGACTGGGATCCCGATACGAACCCGTGGGTGGTCCTCATTCCCCTCGCGGCTATCGCCGCCTATATTGCGCTGGCACGGATCGTGTTTTTCAGCCACAAGCCGCCCCGCAGGGGCTCCACGGCAACGGCGTCAAGCCATGCCGGCAGCGATGGCTCCACCTCCGATGCCGGCCACTCTCATCATGGCCATTCCGACAGCAGCCACCATGGCGGTAGTGACAGCAGCGACAGCGGCAGCAGCGATGGTGGTGGCGATAGCGGCGGCGGAGACGGTGGAGGCGGCGGTGGCGACTGATCATTCACTCCCACAAGGCCGCATCGCCGGCCAGTTAAGTCCGTGACCCCATGCTCGATCCCCTAATCCTTTTGTCTCTTACGGGCGTCGGCCTGCTCGCCGGCTTCGTCGATGCCGTGGCCGGAGGCGGGGGCCTTATCGGCATTCCGGCTTTGTTGTTCGTCGGCCTGCCGCCAGTGGCGGCGCTGGCTACGAACAAGGTGCAGGGCGCCTGTGGCACCGCCATGGCCGTCGTCACCTATTGGCGCCGCGGTTTCATCGATATCCGCGCCCTGGCGCTGTCCGCCTTCGTCACCCTATGCGGCAGCGTCATCGGCGCGCTGATCGTCAAACGCCTCGATGTCTCGATCCTGACCACGCTGGTGCCCATCGCCCTGATCGCCATCGCGCTCTATTTTCTGTTCGCGCCCAATCTTTCGGACACGGATAAGCACGCCCGCCTGCCATTCGCGCGTTTCGTGCCGATGATGGGCTTCTGCCTGGGTTTTTACGATGGCATCTTTGGGCCCGGCACTGGCTCGTTCATGACCATCGGTTTCGTAACTCTGTTCGGCCTCGGCCTCACCCGCGCCACCGGCCACACCAAGCTATTGAACCTGACGTCAAACCTGGCAGCCCTGCTGGTGTTCATTCCCTCGGGAGACGTGCTCTGGCCCGCCGCCATCGCCATGGCCATCGGCCAGGTAGCCGGGGGCTATATCGGCGCCCGCACCGGCATCCGCTATGGCGCCAAGCTGATCCGTCCACTGGTCGTCGTGGTTTCCATCATCCTGGCGCTCAAACTGCTGTTCTTCCCTTAATCCAGCCCCGCCGTCACGCGCAATGCCGCGTTGATCCGCTCCTGCCAGCCCGGCCCGTCCTCCTGGAAATGCTCCAGCACATCCCGGTCCAGCCGCAGCGAAACCATCTCCTTGCCCACCGGCGGCGTTGCCGGCTTTGCTGCCACTTCTGGCTTGGCGGTGACCGCCTTGAAGACTGCCTCCGCGCGGTCGATTGCACTGGTTGGGCGGCGTGTTGGGGTTTTCATGAGCCAGGCCTTCTATTCAACAAGTTCACGCCGCGCGGCCGAGGCCAGGAAAGCCGACCGGGTTTGTCCTCTTGAGCGAGCTTCGTCGTCGATGGCCTTGAGCAGTCCGAGATCGAGCGAGACATTGATGCGCGTGGTCGATCCAAGATCACGCACGAGAGGGACGCCGATCAGCATCGCTCCTTCAAGGTCCGCCGCCAAATCTGGGTCGGCGACGATCGCATCCATTGGCCGAGGGCTGGGCACGGGGTCGCCATCAG
>CAVQVF010000013.1:0-12392 GCA_963717095.1 uncultured Alphaproteobacteria bacterium | reverse complement strand
GGTGGCGCGGTATAAAGAGCGCGCGGTACTGTTCGCCAAGGATATCCGCTCGTGGTTCGACGAGGATGGCGGCGTGCTGGCGTTCGGGCGCAGCCTGACCTATCGCTTCGCTTGTGGTGGCTTCTGGGGCGCGCTGGCCTTTGCCGATGTCGAAGCGCTGCCCTGGGGCGAGATCAAGGGCCATTTCATGCGCCATCTGCGCTGGTGGGCCAAGCAGCCGATCGCCAATCGGGATGGCATTCTCTCCATCGGCTATGGCTATCCCAACCTGTTCATGAGCGAGAGCTACAATTCGGCCGGCTCGCCCTATTGGGCGCTCAAGGCCTTTCTGCCGCTGGCTTTGGCAGCGGATCATCCGTTCTGGACTGCCGAGGAAACGCCGGCGGTTAAGCGTGCCGAGCCACTGTCGCTCAAGCATCCCGGCATGGTGATGTTGCAAACGCCGGGCAATGTGGTGGCGCTGTCGGGTGGCCAGCAGAACTGGCAGATGCGGGCGGGCGCCGAGAAATATGCCAAGTTCGTTTATTCCTCGCGCTACGGCTTTTCTGTCGAGGTCGACGAGCGCGGCTATGAGATGGCCGCCTTCGACGGCATGATCGGCTTTTCCGACGATGGACGGCATTATCGCGTCCGCGAGGCTAATGAGACGGCGCAGATTGCTGGCAATACGCTATTCGCGCGCTGGAAGCCGTGGGCCGATGTGACGGTCGAAACCTGGCTGCTGCCGGCCAATCCCTGGCACGTTCGTGTCCACCGCATCACCACGCCACGAGCGCTGAAATCCAGCGAAGGCGGCTTTGCCATTGGCCGGGCCGATCTGAATGCGGACGTGACCGAGGAAGCGGCGGGCAGGGCGGTGGCGCGTTCGAAGAGCGACCTCAGTGTCATCCTCGATCTGAATGGCAATCGAACGGGGAAAGCATTGCGGGCCTTCCCCAATACCAATCTGATTGTCGCCAAAACCATCGTGCCGCAATTGCGCGGCGATATTCCAGTGGGGACGACGGTGCTGGTCACGGCAGCGATGGCGCAGCCCGTCAGTGCGTCTGCCGATGCAGCATTAGCCAAGCCACCCCAGGCGCCAAACCTTGCCGATCTTGAAGCGTTGTTTGCGCGCGAGGGGATCGAGGTCAGCGCCATTCAGGTGCCGGAGAGATTTTGATGGCACCCAAGCTCGCCTTCGCCATGGCGGCGGACAAAACCAAATATGTCTTCGACGATGCCTCGCTGGCGCGGCTGGCCGCGTGTTGCGATGTGGTCTCGCCCACTCCGATCACGGACTTCTCCACGACCGAAGCGCGGCGCATCTTGCGCGATCTCGATATTCTGGTCACCGGCTGGGGCTGCCCCCAGGTCACGGCCGAAGTCGTCGCCGCGGCGCCTAAGCTGCGCCTCATCGCCCATGCGGCGGGTACGGTGAAGTTCACGCTCGATGCGGCTGTCTACGAGGCGGGCATCACCGTCACCCACGCCGCCGATGCCAATGCGGTGCCGGTCGCCGAATTCACCTTGGCGGCGATCATCTTCGCCAACAAGCACGTGTTCCAGCTGCGCGACCTCTATCGCGCCGATCCGAGCCGCCGCACCACCTACGCGATGATGGACGAGCCGATCGGCAATTATCGCCGCACCATTGGCCTGGTCGGTGCATCGCGCATTGGCCGCAAGGTGGCGAAGTTTTTGCAGGGCTTCGATTTCGACGTGCTGCTGTTCGACCCCTACGTGTCGGCCAGGGATCCGATCGCTAAAACCGTCGAACTGGTCGATCTCGATAGCCTCATGCAGCGTTCGGACGTGGTGTCGGTTCACGCCCCCTCATTGCCCTCGACCCGACATATGATCGGTGCGCGCGAATTGGCGCTGATGCGCCCCAATACGGCGTTCATCAACACGGCGCGCGGCGCGATCATTGACGAAAACGCGCTGATCGCCGAACTGCAGAGCGGGCGCATCCAGGCGGTGATCGATGTCACCGATCCCGAGATTCCGGCGGCGGGTTCTCCGCTTTACCACTTGCCCAATGTGTTCCTGACGCCCCATGTTGCCGGAGCGGTCGGCACCGAGCGGCTGCGGCTGGGGCAGATGGCGATCGAGGAAGTCGAGCGCTTCGTTGCTGGGCAGCAGCTTGAATTTGCTATCGAACCGGCGATTTTGGAGCGCCTGGCATGACCTTGCTCAATCACGATGAAAGCCCGTTTTCCCGCCTCGGGGCGCTATCGGCTGCCGAAGAGGACCTCAAGGCTGCCGATCACGAAGCCCGGCTGCAATGGCTGACATGGGATCGCACGCCCGAGGACATCGCATCGCCCGAGCATCAGGCGCGCAAGGCTAAACTGGCGCTGACTGCCGGGGCCAGCTTCGCTGCTACTGCCTATGTCGCGGCCGATGCGGCGATCTTCACCAGCCACCTGGTGCTGGGCGAAAACAGCTGGATCGCCGGCCATGCGCTGGTGCGCGGCGATATCGAATTTGGCGCCAATTCCACGGTCAATCCCTATGCCTGCATCTCCGGCAAGGTGCGGTTCGGCGATGGGGTGCGCATCGCTTCACATGCCTCGATCGTCGGTTTCAATCACGGCTTCGATGATCCGAATGTGCCGATCCATGCGCAAAAGCACTATAGCCATGGCATCGTGGTCGAAGACGACGTCTGGATCGGTGCCAATGCAGTGATCCTCGATGGTGTAACAGTCGGCAAGGGCGCGGTGATCGCTGCTGGCGCCGTGGTCAGCAAGGACGTGCCGCCGCTAGCGATCGTTGCCGGTGTGCCAGCCAAGGTGGTACGGCGGCGGGGCGAGCTTGCGGCCGGGCAGCAGGCGCAGGTGGATAGCGAAGCCGCGCTCAAGCGCTTGGGCGATATGGCCAAAAACCAGTGGCCCGATATTCTGACGCGCCATCGGCGCGATGGCGCCTACCTGTCCTTCGAAGCGAGCGGGCAGGCCAGGCAGAGCATTCGGCATCTCTGTGACGCCATCGAGATCGCGACCTCATTCGATTCATTGCCGGATGGGCTCGACGTGCCGGCCACCATCGCGAAATTGCAGGATGTGCAGGACGCGGCGACGGGATTGTTCCCCGATCCGTTCCAGCCGCCCGCATTGGGGCAGGCCATGCGCGACAACGGCCTGGCGCTCTATAATGTGCTGGCTGTCGGCTATGCGCTGGAATGCCTGGGCAGCCAGCCGCGCCGGCGGATCGGCGCAGTCGAGGATCTGGACGCCAATGCGCTTTGCGACTGGCTGGATGGGCTGAGTTGGCGCGAGCGGGCCTGGGGCGCGGGCGCGGCGGTCGATGCGATCGGCACGGCGCTCTATTTCAACGCACGCTATTTCACTTCCGGCCGCACCCGCGAGACGCTGTTCGGGTGGCTGGCGATGAAGCAGGATCGCGCCACCGGGTTGTGGGGCTCGACCACCGAGGCCGAAGGGCTGTTGCAGCCGGTCAATGGTTTCTACCGGCTGACGCGCGGGACTTATGCGCAGTTCGGCCTACCTGTGCCGCAGGCGGAAGCGGCGATCAATTCGGTGCTGCTGAACTATCGCAATTATGGCGGTTTTTCCGGGCCGACCTATACGGCCTGCAACCTGCTCGACACTATCCACCCGCTGCGGCTGTGCCTATTGCAGACTGATTATCGTCGGGCGGAGGCCGAGGGAATAGCGCATGCGGTCATCGGGCGCGCTGTCGAGCGCTGGGTTCCCGGCGAGGGGTTCGCCTTCGCTGATGGACAGGTGACGAGCCTGCAAGGCACCGAGATGTGGTTGTCGGTGGTGCATCTGGCCGCGGATCTCTTGGGCATGGCCGACGCATTCGCCTTTGTGCCCAAGGGCGTGCATCGCACACGTGCGGTGGGGCTGGGATTGTGACGCGCAAGGCGCTCGTGGTCTGGGGCGGGATGGAGCTGCATACGCCCGAGCGCAGCGCCAATGTGGTGCGCGACCTGCTCGAAGCGGAGGGCTTTGCCGTCACCGTGACGCCGGACTATGACGCGCTCGGCGCCGAGGATGTCGGCACCAATGGCCTGGTGGTCCCGGTGATTACCGACGGGGTGCTGGCGCCGGAGAAGATGGCCCGGCTGGTCGCGGCAGTGCAGGCGGGCACGGGGCTGGCCGGGTTTCATATGGGGCTGGCAACCAGTTTTCGCTCCAGCGTGCCGTTCCGCTATGCGGCGAGCTGCTATTGGGTGTCCCATCCGGGTAATATCATAAGCTATCGGGTGGACGTGACGCGCGCCGATCATCCGATCATGGCGGGGATCGAGAGTTTCGAGCATACTTCGGAGCAGTATTATCTGAACTACGATCCGGCGGTGGAAGTGTTGGCGACGACGACATTCTCGGGCGAGTTTCATCCGTGGCGCAAGGACGTGGTGATGCCGGTGGTGTTCACCACCACGCATGGGCAGGGACGGGTGTTCTATTCGTCGCTGGGGCACACTGCGGACGAGCTGGTGCTGCCGCAGGTGCGCGAGATTTTGCGGCGCGGGCTGGTTTGGGCGGCGCGGTCGTCAGACTAATCACGGAGCGGCACCTCCCCCTTGACGGGGGAGGATGGGTGGGGGTGTTGGGAGCCACGATGGATTGTTGGCTAAACATCCCCCACCCCTGTCCCCTCCCCACAAGGGAGAGGGAGACCCTCTCAATCAATCTTAGCAACCGCAACCTTTGAGCAAGCGGTTCCTGCGTCTCCCTCCCCCTTGTGGGGGGAGTGTTCATTTTGGGCTGGAGTTCTCGGCAGTCACCCCACCCTCAATCCCTCCCCATCAAGGGGAGGGAGGCGCCAGATCAACGCTCTCGGCTCCATCGTCTCCCTTCCCCTTGTGGGGAGGGGACAGGGGTGGGGGTACGCCACAAATACCAGCCCAAAGTGAACACTCCCCCGCAAGGGGGAGGATGTCGACTGAAGCGCCTTGTATGCAACTGGTCAGTTACTGCTGTCGCGCAGCCTCTGTCTTGCGCCGGAGAACTTCCGACTCCGGCAAAGCCCCAGCATATTTCAGCTCACGATTGGCGCGTTCCCAGAACAATGGATGGACTCGATCGAGCAGTGCTGCCGGCGTCGGAGCCAGGCCCAGTTGTGCGACCGTCGCCTCATCCAGATACAGCACCACATTCTGCTTGTACCAAGCTGGAATTTGCTCATCCGCCCAGATCGCAGGCCGGATGACGTCAAACGGTTGGTAGCCATGGCCAGCGAAGTAGCCAGCCCAATAGCTTTGCCATTGCTCGTTGAGATGATTGACGCCGCCCTGGCCGGGGATGGCGGCGCTGAACAGTACGGCGGGAGCCAGCGCAACCAGGTCGGCGACAAAGGTTTCGGCGCGGGCGGACGTCAGGTGTTCGGCGACTTCGAGTGACATGGCCAGATCGACGCGGTGGCCGGTGAAGCGCTGTTCCAGGTCCTGCGGGGCGAAGACGATGCGGGGATCGTCGAGCTGATCGGGGGTGACCCAATTCCCCTCGATGCCGAAGGCGGACATGGCGCCGTCGGCCAGGGCGGCGGCGAGCCAGGTGCCGGTGCCGCAGCCGATATCGGCCACGGCGCGGCGCGGCAAAGTGGCGGGCAGGGCCGACAGGATCCGCGATGCAGCATGGGCAGTGCTGGCGCGGCGGTTGGTGTAGAAATCGCTGGGATAGATCGAAGCTGTCATGGGTGCCGCCGCTCGCAATTGGCTTCACCCTAGCCTGCCTGCCGCTGCCGCCCAAGCGAAAGTCTTGCTCCGAACAGTCACGCATTGAAACGGACATTGCCGATCATGCGCTTGGCGCGCGGCCGATAAACGCTATGGTGACATCAGAGTCGGCTGACCAAGGCTCGACGAATGGAGACCCCGCATGAAGCTCGAAACGCTGGCGCTGCATCACGGCTATACCGCCGAAGCCACCACCAAGGCGGCCGCAGTGCCGATCTACCAGACCACCTCCTATACGTTCGACGACACCCAGCATGGCGCCGATCTGTTCAATCTGGCGGTGCCGGGGAACATTTATACCCGCATCATGAACCCCACCACGGCGGTGCTGGAGCAGCGCGTCGCCGAGATGGAGGGCGGGATCGGCGGGCTGGTGGTGGCCTCGGGCATGGCGGCGATTACCTATTCGATCCAGGCGATTGCCGGGGTCGGCGACAATATCGTTTCGATCAGCCAGCTCTATGGCGGCACCTATAACCTGTTCATGCACAGCTTCCCCCGCCAGGGCATCGAGGTGCGCATGGCGGCGGCGGACGACTTCGACGCCATCGATGCGCTGATCGACGACAAGACCAAGGCGGTGTTCTGCGAATCCATCGGCAATCCCGCCGGCAATGTGGTCGATATCGAGCGGCTGGCGCAGATCGCCCATAAGCATGGCGTGCCGCTGATCGTCGATAACACCGTGGCGACGCCCTATCTGTGCCGTCCGATCGATTTCGGCGCCGATATCGTGGTCCATGCGCTGACCAAATATATCGGCGGGCACGGCAATTCGATCGGCGGCATCATCGTGGATAGCGGCAAGTTCGACTGGGTGGCCAACAAGGCGCGCTTCGCGGTGCTCAACGAGCCCGATCCGTCCTATCACGGCGTGGTCTATACCGCGGCCTTGGGCGCTGCCGCCTATATCGGGCGCTGCCGCGTGGTGCCGCTGCGCAATACCGGCGCAGCCCTGTCGCCGCACAGCGCCTTCCTGTTCCTGATGGGGCTGGAAACGCTAGGCCTGCGCATGGAGCGCCATTGCGAGAACGCGCTCAAGGTGGCGCAATATCTCAAGGCGCATCCGAAGGTGAGCTGGGTCAATTACGCGGCGCTGCCGGACAGCAAGTATAACGCCGTGGCCAAGCGCATCACCAAGGGGCAGGCCTCGGGCATTGTCAGCTTCGGCATCAAGGGCGGGCAGGAAGCGGGCGGCAAGTTCATCGACGCCCTCAACATGATCCTGCGGCTGGTCAATATCGGTGACGCCAAGTCGCTCGCCTGCCATCCGGCCTCGACCACGCATCGCCAGCTTAACGCCGAGGAGCTGGCACGGGCCGGGGTATCGGAAGATTTGGTGCGCATTTCGGTGGGCATCGAGCATATCGACGACATCATCGCCGATATCGAGCAGGCGCTGGCCAAGGCTTGAATTTGGTGCGGCCGGCTCCTTCTGGGCCGGCTGCATTTTCCCGGGAACCTTTGTGATCGGGCAACATCCAATGGGGGAGTTGGCAGGGCGCGGTCCCTGCGCTCCACCATAGGAGATCGACATGATCAGGAACGCAATTTTCGCCACCATTCTGGCCCTCGGCATGGCGGGCACTGCCGCAGCGCAAGATGCTGCCCCCACCGATCCGCAGATCGCCCACATCGCCTATACCGCCGGCCAGATCGATATCGCGGCGGCTGAGCAGGCGCTGAAGAAGAGCAAGAATGCCGAAGTGATCGACTTCGCCAATGTCATGGCGCGCGACCATAAAGCGGTGAACGAGCAGGCGCTGGCGCTGGTCGGCAAGCTGGGCGTGACCCCCGAGGACAATGCGACGAGCCAGGCGCTGTCGGCTGCTGCGACCGCCAAGCTGGCTGAAATGGAGGCCCTCGACGGCGCTGCGTTCGATGCCGCCTATGTCGCCAACGAGGTCGCCTTTCACCAGACCGTCAATGGCGCGCTGAGCACGCTGCTGATCCCCTCGGCCCAAAATCCCGAGCTTAAGACATTGCTGGAAACCGGGCTGAAGCTGTTCACCGAACATCAGGCCCATGCCGAACACCTGGCGATGATGGTCAAATAGCCATGCGCGCCCAGACCAGGCTCGGGGCCTTGGCGTGCATGGTGCTGGGCGGGGTCTTCGCCCAATCACCGGGCGCGCTGGCGGCTGATTATACGATCGTGCTCGACAAGATGGCGTTCGACGCCGTGCCGGCGCAACTGCATGTCGGCGACACCATCACCTGGCGGAACGACGATATTTTCCGCCATACGGCAACGGCCCGCGACGGCAGCTTCGACGTGGACCTGAAGCCGAAGTCGGAAGCGGTGATCACCCTCGGCGCTGCCGGCAGCGTGGATTTCTTTTGCCGGTTTCATCCCGGCATGAAGGGCACGCTGGTCATCGCGCCATAAAGCCGGCTTATCAATTGGCTGGGACGGGCGTGCCTGCCCCAGGCTACATTCTCCCATCGGAGGCGATCATGAGCCAGATGTCATTGACGGCCAGCCAGCGTATCCAGGACCGGGACGGGCTGGACGATATCGAGCTGGTGGCGCTGGCGCGGGGCGGCGACGCGTTCGCCATTCGCGCCATCATCAAGCGCCATAACCAGCGCCTGTTCCGTGCGGCCCGCGCCATCCTGCGCAATGATGGCGATGCCGAAGACGTGGTGCAGGCGAGCTATGTGAAGGCGTTCACCCATCTCGACAGCTTTCGCGGGGATGCGCAATTGTCCACCTGGCTGACCCGGATCGCCTTGAACGAAGCGCTGGGGCGGGTGCGGCGGCAGCGGCCCATGGCGGGGATCGAGCAGATCGATATCGACACCAATCGCAATGGCGGCCAGGTCATCGCCTTTCCCTCCATTCAGGCCCCCCTTGACCCGGAGACCGAAATGTCGCGCATGGAAGTTCGCCAGATATTGGAGCGCGCGGTGGATGACTTGCCCACCGCGTTTCGCGCCGTGTTCATGTTGCGCGATGTCGAGGGCATGAGCATCGAGGAGGCCGCGCTGCACCTGGCGATCAAGCCGGAGACGGTCAAGACCCGGCTGCACCGCGCGCGGCGCCTGTTGCGGGCCGCTATCGAGGAACAGATGAGCGGCGCTTTCACCACGCTGTTTCCATTCGATGGCGCGCGCTGCGTATCGATGGCCGACCGGGTGCTGCAGCAACTGGCGGGGCTGGATGGGCGGAGATAGCGAGAACTGGGGACGTCGATATTCAGGTTGGGCTGCCGATTGGGAACCCCTTCTTCTCCCTCTATGCTCAAAAAGGCGAATAAAGGGGATGATTGGGATAGTTCGAACGCCGAATTCTCAGTCGTCACCCTCCCCCTTCGCGGGAGGGATCAAGGGTGGGGGGATGTTTGGCCCCGATCCAATATCGTGGCTCCGAACACCCCCACCCTGCCTCCCCCGTCAAGGGGGAGGTGTTGCATCGGGGCTCCACATCGGCAGCGCATCCAAATGCCTATGCTCCCAAGCCCAGGCGGGTTGCGCACGCGTTGACCGGCCGGGTTGCCCGTACCAATGTATGCGCGTGTAAAATAATGCCGGCCGCGCAGGAGACGTTATTTTGTACACGTGCGCAAAAATGTCATGTGACCGTTATAAGCGGCTCTTACAGCACCATGAGCTGGATTTGCGCCTGCTCATTCTGCCGGTCCCCACCGACTTGCCTGATCTGTTCGAGAAACGAGCCAAATATCATGAGCGATATCGAAAACCGCTCCCGCAAAGTTACCTCTTTCGATGTTGCCAAGCGTGCCGGGGTGTCCCGCGCAGCGGTGTCACGCACGTTCACGCCCAATGCCAGCGTTTCCCCCGAAACGCGGGCCAAGGTGCATGCGGCGGCCAAGGATCTGGGCTATCGCGTCAATTATCTCGCCCGCAGCCTCACCAATCAGCGCTCCGATTTCGTTGGCGTGGTGGCGGCGGGGCTGGATAATCCGTTCCGCAACCTGCAGATCGAGCAGATTTCCCGTGCCCTGCTGGCCCGCAATTTCCGCCCGGTGCTGCTGCCCACCGATACCGAGGATCAGGCCGAGATCATCGGGCAATTGCTGCATTATGCGGTCTCGGGCGTGCTGGTGACGTCGGATGCGCCGCCCACCTCGCTGTGCGAAGAATTTGCCGACAATGGCGTGCCCATCGTGCTGATCAACAAGGGCGATGATATTCCGCTGGTGGATCGCGTCGTCTCCGACGACAAGGCGGCCGGGCAGATCGCGGCGATGCAATTGATCGATGGCGGCGCCAGGCGGCCGGCGGTGATGGGGGCGGCCGGCGTGTCCTATACGGCGCGGCGGCGGCTGGAGGCGTTCCTGGCGCGTTGCAAGGCGATGGGCGTGGTGGCCGATGTATTGCCGATCGCGCGCAATGATTATGCGCACGGCTTTGCTGCCGCTGAACAACTGGCGGGCACCAATATCGATGGCCTGTTCTGCATCAACGACTATCTCGCGTGCGGGGTGATCGATGGCCTCGCCCGGCAGCGCGGCGTATCGCCCCTGCGCATTATCGGGCATGACGATATTCCGCAGGCCAGCTGGGGCGCTTATGAGCTGACCACGATATTGCAGCCCTGCGATATCCAGGCCGAACAGGCCATCGACCTGCTGACCAGCCGCATGGCCGATCCGAATATGACCGCGCGGGTGGAATTCACCCCCGTTTCGCTGATCAAGAGGAAGACCGCGTGATCGTCGCCGAGACCAAAGCTCCCGGCCTGACGGCGCGCCTCGATGCGGCCGTGAAGCTGGCGCGCCAGGTGGGGCGTGCCGCATCGGTGTTCCGCGACAGTGGCGCACTCAATGTTCAAAACAAGGGCTTGCAGGATTTCGTTACCATTGCCGACCGGCAGGCCGAGGACACTATCCGTTCCACCCTTGCACGATTGTTTCCCCATGATGGCTTCATGGGCGAGGAGGGCGGGGGGGCTCCAGGCGGCGCCGGCTTCTGGGTAGTCGATCCGATCGACGGCACGACCAATTACATTCGCGGCTTCCGCCATTGGGGCGTGTCGATAGCCTATGTCGCCGATGGGGCGGTCCGTATCGGCGTGATTTATGATGCGGCGGTGGATAAGGTTTATTCGGCGATCAAAGGGAAGGGCGCCTTCAAGGATGGCAAGCCGATCCGTGCGTCAGCCGTTGTCGATCCGGCGCAGGCCATCGCCATTCTCGGCCATTCCCGCCGCACCGATTTTGCGGTGTATCAATCCGTATCGCAGCGCCTCTACGATCAGGGCATGGACTATCGCCGCATGGGTGCCGCCGCCATCGGGTTGGTGCGGGTCGCCGATGGGATTGCCGATCTGTATTACGAGCAGCATCTCAATGGCTGGGACATGATGGCCGGGGCACTGATTGCGCGCGAAGCGGGCGCCATGGTCGCCATGCCGTCCCTTGAAGTGTCGCTGAACACTGGCGGGCCGATCATTGCCGGCGCTGCCGGGCTCGCCGCCCAATTCGCGTTCCTCGCCGATATTGCCGGGCCCGATTGCGTAGCCCTGCTCTAGGTTGAATTGACATTCAACTTTCACGGCAGGCTGGTCGTACTGGATGGCATTCCCTCTCCCTTGAGGGGGGAGGGTGGGGGTGTCGGAGGTCCGACAGGCACGGGGTTTGCTGATGGTACGACACCCCCTCCCTGCCTCCCCCATCAAGGGGGAGGTGTCTGCCGGTGCGTTGAACTGGATCGAGCCCCAAGAGTGGAGAGAAACCTCCCTCTTGATGGGGAGGCAGGAGGGGGTGACGGGCCGCGCTCAATCCTCGCCTTGCACCACGATCCCAACAGCCTCTAAAGCCGCGCGCGGTAAGCCCGTTCGGTCGCCGGGGCTTCGTCGGTGGTGATCTGGTCGGGGTTGAGCGCCATCAGTGCCGAGAACGCGTGCCATTCAGCCTCGTCGAAGCCTGTCGCGGGGGATTTCAGCGTAAAAGTCCAGGCATCGACCTTGCGCCCTTCAGCCTGACAGAGTGCGATGAGGTCCAATCCCTCCTGCTGCGCCTGCAGGATCAGGTTCCACTGCAGATAGACCGTGTCGGGATCGGTAGGTCCGCGCAAATCAGCCAATAGCTCGGCTTCGACGGCGCCGAGGCCGCTATCGCGATGAAGGGCCGCCAGCTTGCGGGTCGGATCGATACCGCGCAGCAGGTTCGGCGCCTTGTCGCGCAATTGTACGATCAATTCGAGGCTGGCGCCGCTGACGATGATGGAGGCGGCGCTATCGGAAAAATACTCGGCCAGATGGGCGACACCGGCCGGGCCGATGGCACCGAAGTCATCCTTCATGTCAAATTGCAGCAGTGCTTCGGGATGGGCGCTTTTGAGCATGGGTGCCAGTTCTTCGCTCAACAGCAAAGCCCGTGGCGGGCCGGGATTGGCCAGGGCGCTGTCATCCAAGCTCAGGGCTTGCAGGCCGGCGCGGGTGGTGGCGGCAATGGCGCCGTGGCCGGTGGTTTCGCGGTCCAGCGTCGTATCGTGCAGCACCACAAAGCCGCCATCGGCGCGGACGCGCAGGTCCAGTTCCATCGAAGCGCCGAGAACGAAGCCGGCCTGCATGGTGGCGGCATCGAATAGCGGATCGCTCATGGATCGGCGCAGGCGGTGCCATTTGAGCCGCGTCCGATGGCCGTCGCGGAACAGGGCAAGGCCAGTCGGATCGTTGGGCAATTGGACCTCGGAACTCATGCGGATTTTTCCACGGTGACCAGACGCGAAG
>CAVQVF010000012.1:0-12862 GCA_963717095.1 uncultured Alphaproteobacteria bacterium | reverse complement strand
GCAAACAACAGGCTTACGCGCCTGTTTTGCTTGCCTTTTTTCTCGATCTTGCCGATCGACAGCGGCCCGATTTCGCGCGTATTGCGCACATGCGTGCCGCCGCAGGGCTGCAGGTCGATATCCCCGATCCGCACCAGCCGAACCCGGCCCTGACCCATTGGCGGCTTGACGTTCATGGTCTTGATCAGGTTCGGATTGGCTGCCATTTCGGCGTCGGTGATCCATTGCATGGTCACTTCATGGGCGGCGGTGACCATGGCGTTGAGCTGGATTTCCAGCTCGGCCAGGTTATCGGGCACTTCGGGCATGTCGAAATCCAGCCGCCCCTTATCCTCGCCGATCGAGCCGCCGGTGACCGGGAATGGGAACACGACCGACAGCAGATGCAGCGCCGTGTGCATCCGCATGAGCCGGTAACGACGGTCCCAATCGATCCTTAGTGTTAGCATCTCGTTAGCATTGGGCAACGCAGAGCCGTCGCTTGGCACGTGAACGATCACGGTCTTGTCGCCATCCGGATGGATCGCCGTGGCAATGGCGATGCTTGAGCCGTCCGCCCGCTCAAAACTGCCGTTGTCGCCGGGCTGACCACCGGAGGCGGCATAGAAAATGGTGCGATCAAGCACGATCCCGCCATCGGCGGTGATCGCCTGCACTTTGGCCGAGGCGTCTTGCAGATAGCTGTCGTCGCGAAACAGGAATTGCGTCATCGAAAATCTTTCAGAGTACGGGCGAGAGCAGGCGCGCGGCCTGGGTGGCGAAGCGCATGTGCATGGGGCGGGTTTTGACTTCGTAGAGATCGACCTGCCGGCAATTGGTGAAATCGTCCAGCAGCATCGCTTCGACCGCCATGATGGTCTTCGGATCGGTGAACCAGAGGGTAATCTCAAAATTGATCGCAAAGGAGCGATTGTCGAAATTGGCGCTGCCGACACTGGCGATCCGATCGTCCATCAGCACCACTTTCTGGTGCAGGAAGCCGGTGGTGTAGCGATAGATCGAAATGCCGTGCTCCACCATGGCGTCGGCATGGGCAATGCTGGCCAGCCAGACCAGCTTGTGGTCGGGCTCCTCCGGCAACATGATCCGCACGTCGACGCCGCGCAATTGCGCTGCGAACAATGCCGTTCGCACATCGGTATCCGGCACGAAATAGGGGCTGACGATCCACAGCCGCTCCCGCGCCTGCGCGATGGCGTCGGTAAAGGCGATGGCGCATTCCTCAAGCCGGTCGGCCGGCCCGCTGCCCATCACCAGAACCGATTGATCGCCGGGTGTCGGCACGTTTGCGGGCGGCGTTGAAGGCAGCAGTTCGCCCGTCGCCCATTGCCAATCCTCGCGGAACAGCAGCGCGCAGCCTAGAGTAGCCGGGCCAGCGACGCGGACATGGGTATCGCGCCAATGGCCGAACCGCTTGTCCTCGCCCAGATATTCGACACCGACATTGTGACCGCCGACCCAGGCGACCTCGCCATCGACCACGACGATCTTGCGATGGTTGCGATAGTTGATCCGCGTCGGACCATAAAAGCGCAGGAATTTGTGGCGCTGGTTGAAACCGGCGACCTTGACGCCGGCTTCGCGCAATCTTGTGCGGAAGCGCTTGGGCATGCCGGTGCTGCCGACATCGTCATAGAGCAGGAAAACCTGCACGCCGGCACGAGCCCGCTCGATCAGCCGTTCGGCCAGCTCTTCCCCCAGCCGGTCGTCGCGCACGATGTAGAACTGCACGAACAGATAGATCTTGGCCTTGCTGATGCCTGCAAAGATCGATTCGAACGTGGCCTTGCCATCGATCAGCAGTTCGACCTCGTTGCCACTGAGGAACGGTACTTCGGAAACCTTGGTCTGCACCGGCCAGAGTGCGCCGCTCTCATGGTCGATCAGCCGCAGGTCCTTGGCCCGCAATGGCCGCGCCGCCCGCCCATTGCGAATGCGGTCGGTGGCGTAATCGTCAAAGAATTTCCAGCCGAAAATCAGGTAGAGGAACGCCGTGGGGAAGGGGAGTAGGCCCAGCGACAGCAGCCAGGCGATCGAGCCCTGCGAGGTGCGCGAATTCATGATTTCGCGCACGGCGCAAACAAAGGCCAGCAGGTAAACCGCCCCGGTAATGGCGGCAACGATATGCAGATCCCGGACGATCATGCCCAGAGCGTATTCGATGCCAACCACGGGCGCTTATCCAGTTTCGTTAGGGGCAGTGTAGCAGCAGGGGGTGGGAGGGCAATGGGGAGGGGTTAGTTGGATAGATCGGGGCACGCCCTCGTGGTTCGAGGCTCGCAAGGGCTCGCGCCTCACCATGAGGGCTACTTTGGGATTCGTATCCTCGTCCAACGCTTTAGTAGTCCTCATGGTGAGGTGGGAGCGAAGCGACCCTCGAACCACGAGGGCGTGGCGCCATATTGCCAATTCCGCGAAAACGCCTCACGCTCCAAATCTTGGAGGGGCCATGCAGGTCAGCGTTTACATCCTTCTCTGCGCGGATGGCTCTTATTATACCGGCCTGACTCGCAAGGAACCCGAAGCGCGCGAGTGGGAGCATAACCAGCGGCTGGTCCCCGGCTATACCTCCACGCGCACGCCGGTGAAAGTGGTCATGGTCGAGACCTTCGAGCGGATCGTCGATGCGATTGAACGCGAACAGCAGGTCAAGAAATAGCCCCGGCGCAAGAAGGAAGCGCTGATCCGCGGCGATTATGAGGGGCTGCCGGATCTGGCGAGCCGCCCGAAACGGGAGCGTTAGCAGTGGCGGGGGAGAGCTTGGGGCACGCCCTTGTGGTTCGAGGCTCGCAAGGGCTCGCACCTCACCATGAGGGCTACTCTTGGTGCAGTGTTTCAGTAGTCCTCATGGTGAGGCGGGAGCGCAGCGACCCTCGAACCACGAGGACGTGGCAGGATTTTGGGTGGCTCTCGCAGATCGGCGTGCCCGCCCTCGTGGTTCGAGGCTCGCAAGGGCTCGCACCTCACCATGAGGGCTATGAGCGGTACGAAGGTCGGGATGCACCCATTTCGGCAACCCCGCTCAAACCGCTTCCATCACCGCCGAGATATTGATTGGCGTGCGCCCTTCCAGCCAAACCGGCACCGGCAAGCCCTTGTCGCGCAGGAACACCGGGTTGAACAGTTTGGACTGGTAGCGGTTGCCGTAATCACACAGGATGGTGACGATGGTCTTGCCGGGGCCAAGGTCGTTGGCCATGCGGACGGCGCCGGCGATGTTGATGGCGCTGGAGCCGCCCAGGCACAGTCCCTCATGTTCGAGCAGGTCGAAGACGTAGGGCAGGGCTTCGGCGTCGGAGATTTGGTAGGGGCGATCGATCTTGAGGCCCTTGAGATTTTCGGTGATGCGGCCCTGGCCGATGCCCTCGGTGATGGAGTTGCCCGAGGAGGCGAGTTCGCCCGTGGTGTAGTAGCTGTAGAGCGCGGCGCCTTCGGGATCGGCGAGGCCGATCTGGACGTCCGAATTGCGCGCCCGAAGGGCTTCGGCGACGCCGGCCAGCGTACCGCCCGAGCCGACCGAGCAGATGAAGCCGTCGATCCGCCCGCCGGTCTGCTGCCAGATTTCGGGGCCGGTGGTTTCCACGTGGGCGCGCTTATTGGAGGTGTTGTCGAACTGGTTGGCCCAGACGGCGCCGTTCGGCAGTTCCTTGTTCAGCTTCTCGGCGAGACGCTGGGACACCTTGATGTAATTGTTGGGGTCCTTGTAGGGCTTGGCCGGGACCTCGATCAGTTCGGCGCCGTAAAGCCGCAGCGCATCCTTTTTTTCCTGGCTTTGGGTATCGGGAATGACGATCACCGATTTGAAGCCCAGCGAATTGGCGACCAGGGTCAGCCCGATGCCGGTATTGCCAGCCGTGCCCTCGACAATGGTGCCCCCGGGCTTGAGCGCGCCGCTCTTGACTGCATCGTGGATGATGAACAGCGCCGCGCGATCCTTGACCGACTGGCCCGGATTGAGGAATTCCGCCTTGCCCCAGATATCGCAGCCGGTCAGCGTCGAAACGCGGTTGAGACGGATGAGGGGCGTATTGCCGATCGCCGAGATGAGGTCTTGGTGCTTGGCCATGATGTCTTCGTGCTTGGAGGAACCCGATTGGTAGGCCTGCCTCAACGCGCCGACAAGGATTAAGTGCCCATGACAGCACGGCTTTTCCCAGCCGCAGGGTTTTGCGCAAGTCCTGCCGCGATTGCGCGCCAGCGCCGCAACGCTATTCCATCAGTTCGGCAAGCTGCTCCAGCGCGGCATTCCAGGCTTCGATGGAAAAGATGCGGGATTCTGGATCCGCATGAGCCAAGCCGCGCTCGATGATGGTGACGCTGGTGCGCCCCTCGCCGACTTCCTTGAACAGAATATCCAGCACGAAGATCAGCTCCTCGGCGGTTTCCTCGTCCTTATGGACCCAGCTCATCACCAGGCGCTGGTTTTCCTCGAAGGTGAGGAATTCGCCGGCGACCACATGCTCGCCGGGGTCCTCGTCGTCGCCTTCGGTGACGAATTTGTATTCGCCGCCCTCGAATGGATCGACCTCGGCATAATCGGCCTGCCATTGCTCGATCAGGGCCGGATCGGTCCAGGCCGCGAACACGTCCTCGATATCGGCGTCGATGATCCGCGTCAGCGTGATCTGGCTTTCGCCATCAGTGTCCATGCCATTGCTCATGCCGGCTGTACCTTGAGATTTGCGGGCTTGTCGGTCTTGGGCAGGAGGATGGTCAGGAAGCCCAGGAATGGCAGAAACGCGCAGAGATTGAACACGAAAGTAATATCGAAACGGTCGGCCAGGGCGCCAAGCACCGCCGCCCCGATGGCGCCGATGCCGAAGGCGAAGCCGAACACGAAGCCGGCGACCATGCCCACTTTGCCGGGAATCAGGTCCTGCGCATAGACCACGATGGCCGAGAATGCCGAAGACAGGATCAGGCCGACAAAGACGCTGGCCACCGCCGTCCATGTCAGGTCCAGATGCGGCAGGATCAGCGTGAAGGGCAGGGCGCCCACGATGGAGCACCAGATCACTGCGACGCGCCCGAACCGGTCGCCCATCGGGCCGCCGATGAAGGTGCCGGCTGCGACGGCGCCAAGGAACAGGAAGAGATAGAGCTGGGCCTGGCTGGCGGTCAGGTCGAACTTCTCGATCAGGAAGAAGCTGTAATAGCTCGTGATCGAGGAAATATAGACATATTTGGACAGCAGCAGCGCGCCGATCACCGCGAAGGCGCCGATCAGGCGGGGCCGGGAAATCAATTGCTGGGCTGCCTTGATCACCGGCCGGCCCGAATGCGCCCGCATATGGGCGGCATACCAGCGCCCGACGGTGGCGAGAATCACCAGCGCGGTGATTGCCACCAGCGTGAACCAGCCGACGCTGCTCTGCCCGCGCGGCAGGATGAGGTAGGCGGCGGCCAGCGGGCCGATCGAGGTGCCCAGATTGCCGCCCACCTGGAACAGCGACTGGGCAAAGCCCAGCTTGCCGCCGGAGGCCAGCCGCGCCACGCGCGAGGCTTCGGGATGGAAAATGGCCGAACCGACACCGCCCACCATCGCCGCCAGAACCAGCAACCAGAAGCTGTTGGCCGTCGCCAGCAGAATAATGCCCACCAAGGCGAATACCATGGATATCGCCAGCCAATAAGGCTTTGGTTTCACATCGCCATAAAGGCCGATAGCCGGCTGCAGAATCGATGCCGTCATCTGCTGCGCCAAGGTCAGCAACCCGATCTGCACGTAGTTGAGGCCATAGGCCTCCTTGAGCAGCGGATAGAGCGCCGGCAGCATGAACTGCATCAGGTCGTTCATCAGATGCGAGGCGCTCACCGCCAGGATGATGGCGACGGAGGTTTTCTGCACAGCCGCAATCGGCGTGCTCTGGGCGGCGTCCATTTCAATCGTTCCAATGCCTGAAATACGGGCGTGTCCTACTCCGCCGCCCGTGCGCTGGCAATGCCGGGCACGATCAGAAACGCCAGGAGGGAGGTGGGGTGGTGAGCCTTGCTCGAACCAGAAGGACGAATGGCTCCGCGGGTAGGATTCGAACCTACGACCAATCGGTTAACAGCCGATTGCTCTACCACTGAGCTACCGCGGAATACATTCGTTCGCCGTCTTGCGAAGGCGTGGTCCATGTAGCGAACTTGTTTTGCTTTGCCAAGCCCTCATTGCAGACGAGCCTGTGGGAATTGTCTTTTATAGCTGCGGGGTGGCCTTGAGACGCCGTCCGAGCCGCACCATATCGGCCATTGTATTGAGGTTTTCAAACGGGTTGAGCGGGGTCAACCCCTGCCAATCCTGGGTTGTGGCAGCGATTTCACCCAATAGAGCCTTGAGGCTTTTCGGCGCGGTTCCAGCGCGAACCCGCGCGGGCAGGGTGGCGATCGCCGATAGCCGCCACAGGGCCTGGGGTGGATAAAACTCGTCGCCCCAGCACGCATAGACGGCAGAATCAGCGCTCAGCGCATCGCTCATCACCACAGCGAAATCGGCGGGCAGGAAGGGCGTGTCGACCGCCGTCGATACGATCAGCCCGTCGTTTGAGCCCTGCGCCGCCAGCCAATCGACCGCAGCGGCAAGCCCCGCCAGTGGTCCGCCGAGGCGGTCATCGAGATCGGGGACGGCGATGGCGCCCGGCGGGAGGGCCAGCGATCCGTGCCCAGTCGCTACCAGCATTGGCGCGGCGACGGTACCCAGCGCGGCCGCTACGCGGTCGATCAGCCGCAATCCGCCCAGCTTGAGATCGCCCTTGCGCACGCCGCCCAGGCGCTGGCCCTGGCCGCCGGCAATTATCACGGCATAAGGCAAGCTCATTTGCCCATCGGCTCGATTGGTTTTTTGACGCCGTATCGCAGCACGATCAGCAGGGCGATGCCGCCCACCAGGCCCCAGAACGGTGCGCCGACGCCGAGAATCACAATGCCGGATGCCGTGGTCACAAAGGTGAGGATGGCGGGCAGGCGAGTCTCCTCCTGCACCAGCGCCCCGCTCAGCGCCGCCGCCAGGCTTGATAGCAGCGCCAGGCCAGCGACGGCCTGGATCAAAACGGGTGGGGCGGCGGCAATGAATGCCGCCGCCAGATTGGCGCCCGGCGCGAGCAGCAGATAGATCACGCCCGTTGCGATGGGCGCCGGCCAGCGCTTTTTAGGATCGGGATGGGCTTCGGGCCCGGCGCAGATCGCCGCGGTGATCGCCGCCAGGTTGATACTGTGCCCGCCGAACAGCGCGACGATGGCGCTGCCGATGCCGGTCATGACGAACAATGGTGCCGGTTTGAGCGTAAAGCCATTGGCCTGCATCACCGCCAGCCCCGGCAGGTTCTGTGATGCCATGGTGACGATGAACAGCGGCAGGCCGATCCGCACGATGGCATCGAGCGTGAAGACCGGCATGATCGGGGTAATATTCGGCCAGGTGCCGTCGAGCGTGCCGGGGGGCAGGTGCGTGGAAAACGCCAGGGCGATCCCGGTCGCCGCCACGGCGATCGGCACCGCATAGCGCCGCGCGAACCGCAGCCCGATCGCCCAGGCGATCAGCACGGGCAGCGCCAGCGCCGGCAGCTCCGCCACCGCCTTGATCGGCGCCAGGCACAACGTCAGCAGCATGCCGGCCAACATGGCATTGGCGATGGGCGCGGGAATGGCCGCCACCAACCGCGCGAAGGGCTTGATCAGGCCCGCCAGAATGATCAGCGCTGCCGCCACGAGGAATGCGCCGGCTACGGCTGGATAGCCGCCGACCGGCTCGCCCACGGTCAGCAGGAAAGCCATGCCGGGCGTGGTCCAGGCAAAGCTCACCGGCATCCGGGCGCGGAAGCTGACGGCGATATTGAGTACGCCAAGGGCGATGCACACCGAAAACAGCCCCGAGCCCGCCTGCAGCGGCGATGCTCCCGCCGCGGTCAATGCGGCCAGCACCAGGGTGAAGGTGCTGGCATAGCCCACCACGGCCGCCAGCGCGCCGGCCATCAGGGGCTGCGCGAAATCATTGCGGGCCATATCCTGGCCTCTTGCCGTCTGTTCGCTCACGTTTTGCGCCTCGTGCCGGATCGGCGCAGCCTATGCAAATGCCGCCAATCGGTGAAGGGCAAAAGCCATTCCCGCCAAGTCTTTTGCAATGTTGGAAATTTCTGGAGGCCACGTCCGGAATTGAACCGGAGTACGCGGATTTGCAATCCGCTGCGTCACCACTCCGCCACGTGGCCTCACGCCCGCCTTTTCTGGGGTTTGCGCTCGACTGTCAAGACGGAGTTGCACACACATCCGAGGCGTGTATGCAAAATTGGTTCACCAAGCGTTCCCGTGCGGGTCATTTCGCAAGCCGCTGATGGACGCGAACACTGGTCTTACGCATCTCGGCTCCGCGCGAGTAGCGCTTTCCCATACCCTCTGACAGATCGCCCAACATGTCGGCGACCTCGCGATCGATGAAGCCCTGTTCGCGAAGCTCGCTACCGAAAGCGACGCGTAGTCCGTGCAATGTCAGCTCCCTTGGTGTCCCCACTGCAGCCACTCGAACTTCTTCAGAGCCCTCAGCCGCCTCGTCCCGCAATTCAACAATGTCGGCTTTCTCGATCGTTTTTGAGACATAATCCAGCGAGTTTTCAAGAAATCTCTCAGCCTTGAAGTAATCTTCCTTGGTCCTCTTCGCGAGGTCGGTGTATCGCGGCTTGGTCTTGTACCAGTCGATCAGCGCGCCCAGCGTCCCGGCAGCATGAACGACGCGCTTTCCGCGCTTGGACCCACGGGCATAGGCCGCTAGAAATGACGGAGTTGCCATCAGTGCGGTCAGAGCCTGACGGTCGGACGCGTTACCCAACTGCTCGCCCGTAGCGCGCAGGGACACATACCACTGGCAGCCTCTCTTCTGTGATTGACCCAAACCTGCGGATACTCGCAAAAATCGACCTCGGATCTCTGCGATCGATTTCAAGCATAGAAGCGGTGGGGTTGTTTTATTCAGGCGGGCCACCGACATTGGTGGTGTATTCTACAGCGCAGACGGCACAAACTGGACCCAACTTGGTTCCAATTTCAATGTCACCGCCACGCCAGCTACCTTCTCAACCGCGGGCGTAGTGTCGGCTCGCTATGTCGCATTGATCCTGAGGGCCACAAACTGCGGCAGCGTTGTCATCGGATTGCAAGATATGAATGACCTCCAGGCAACCGTCCCAAATAACCTCACCGTTCGATCGATCAGCTTCACCGCCGCCGCGCCGACGAAAATGAAGGCGCGGATCCGCGTCAAGGAAGTGGACGTCGCCGTTGCCGGGACGGCCCACACCCTCAAATGCAGTCGTGATGACGGTGCTGCCTGGGCGACCATGGCATTGACCAAACTTTATCAGGCGGCGGGGCTGTACTACGTTGAAGCGCCCGAAACAGATGTTTCCGTCCGGCCTGCCGGCACCTCGCCTCGTTGGCTCTTGGAGACCCACAACAACAAGATGGTCGAGCTCGACGACATCAAAATTTACTGGAGCTAATCATGGCCGATGGCTATCTGCGCGACCCCACCTCCCTTGTGCCCCATCCCGACGCACCATACCGGCTCTATAAGCCGGTGTTCATCGGCCGGCTGACCAGCAACGAGGCCGAGACGATGGAGGCGGTTCTGGCCGCCGCCAAGGCCAAGCTGCGGCTGATGTTCAACAGTGTCGAATACTTCGTCAGCAATGATTCGCTGTTCACCACGTTGTCCGATGCGGTTGGCACTGCATTGACGCCGCTGCGCGCTGCCGAGCTTCTGGCAGATGGCTAAGCGGGGACCGTACTGAATGCGATGCGACGTTTTCCCGATTCAATAATGGGCCGCTCCACCAGCGAGTAGGACAACCAGGCAAGAGCGATGGATAGACCAAAGACCATGGGGAAGAGCGGAGTGAGTGAGGATGCAAAGGTTAGCACCAAGCCATGCCAAGCGTAGAGTCCGTACGCCAGCGTGCCCAACGCCATCAGGCCTCGCGTAGCAGCATTAGCGGGCAATTTGCTGCGCTCGATCCCACAATGTGAGACCAGAAGTAGAAGGATTGCCGCATCTGTCCAGAGCGCCCCCGGCCCACTCCAAAACGTTGGGCGGCTATAAAGGTCAGAGGCTATTCCGATGCAGATTATGCCAAAGACACCGGCTAGAAACGCGATTTTTGGCAACGCTATTATTCGGTCGAGTGCGCCAGCGGTTACTGCCTTGGCCACAGCGATTCCGACGAGGAAATGTTGAAGATTGCCCACAGTTGTTCGGTCGTCCCCGCTGAATGCCGCCCAAAGGATGATCCAGCCAGCCAGCAGCAAGACCGGCCATAGTTTGCCGCTTTTAACGATAGCCAGAGCAATCAACGGAGCGACAACGTAGAACTGGATCTCCAATCCGAGCGTCCAGAACACCCCTACAAAATAGGTAGTGTGCGACCACTGTGCGGCGAACATGGCGGCAAGAAAAGTGGTCGAATTGATCTGAAGTTCCGATCCAAACATCAGCGCCAGAAGAAGGGCGCATAGGGTAACCAGCCAGAAAAGCGGCAGAATACGCGCTCCTCGGCGTAGACGGCTAAGCCTCGCCCCCACCAGTGATAACGGCCGGAGAAAAAGCCGTGTCCGATCACATATCCCGAAAGCCCGAAAAAGACCCATACCGACACACGTCCCGGCACATTCATCCATGCCGGGATCACATCGACATGGTAGGCACCGATCGTGTGCCAAAACACAACGGCTGACGCAAACAACCCACGAAGGATCAGGGACAGGTCAACAGTCTTAGGACTGGTAATCAAAAAGCGTGGCATTCGTTTCCAATGCGGCTTTCCTCGTCCGACTTCAACCCTCTATTCGGCTCATACCAAAATCCAAGGCCTCGCTCACGCCGGGCCTTTTGCTTTTCCCAACCATGGAGACTGAAAATGAAACTCGCCCCCAACTGGCGGGCGGTGCTGCGGCATGCCTGGAGCGTCCGTATCATCGCCGGCAGCATCATTCTCAACGCGCTTGCCGCAGCACTGATGGTCGGCAACGCGCTGCCGATTTCGCTGGCCGCGCTCTTCATCCTGACCTTTGTCGTCAATGCCGGCACGCTTGTGTCGCAGTTCGTGGCGCAGCGGGATATCCGAGAGGGCACGCGATGAGCCGGCGCGCTAAGTCAGCCATAACCGCCGACATTGTCGCTGGTATGTCACTGGTGGCGTTCACCGCCACCAATCTGACCCAGCCGTGGGAAGACAAGCGCAACGTCGCTTATTGGGATGCGATCGGCAACGTATGGACGGTCTGCTGGGGTGAACCAAGGACGTAAAGCGCGGCGACCGCTATACCGACCAGCAGCGTTAGACATGCTGTTGACCCGCATGGACCGGGACTATCAGCAACCTTTGCGCCGATGCGTCGTCGGTTTCGTCACTGCGCCCTTCAGCGTCAAAGCCTCATTCCTCGATTTGACTTACAATATCGGAGTAGGGGCGGCGTGCAGATCGACCGCGGCGAAGCGAATCACCGCCAAGGATTAGACTGGCGCCTGCGAGGCCATGGCGTGGTTCAACCGTGCCGGCGGCAAGGTGATCCGGGGCTCGATCTGCGCCGCAAGGAAGGCGACGCCACCCGGATCGGTGATCGCGAACTGTGCCTGGCGGGGCTGTGATGCTGAAGTTCCTCGCCAGCATCTCGCCGATTGTTGTCTTGCTGGCCGGGGCGGTCCCGGCCGGCGCCGTGGGATGGTTCGCCCATGGCGTGAAATTCCAACTGCTGGATCGCCCGACCATCGTGCATGAGGCCACGGCCCGCGCGGACGATGCCGCGGCGATCCGCATCATGGATGCCGCAAGCCGTGCCGAACAGGCGGAGGGCCAATGCCGATGCCCTGCGCCTCTATCGTGAGGCCCTTGCCAGCGGCCAGCGGGACGCGGCTGAGGCCGCTACCAGAACCGAACAGGAGATTGCCGACTATGAAAAGCCAAGCTCGCTCTTGAAGGGCGCTCTTGCCGCCTCACTGATGGCGATATCGAGTGGCTGCGCCACGACGGCACCGCGGGCGCAGACGGCGGCCGGTGAGTGCGTCAGTGCTGTAGCGGCCGACGTGACGATGGAACCCCAGCCGGCCGAGTGCGGGCAGGGGTTTGTACTGCTACCGATCGATCCTAGCAATGAGGCGCAGGCGGTCATCAAGCGGTATGACGCCCATGTCGAAGGGCCGATCAATGGCCGCATCGCCCGATGCTATCGGTTCAATGAAGATCAGCGGACGGGACTGGTGGCACGATGACGGGACCGGTGACTTGGGAACTGCTGATCTGGGTGGGTGGTACGATCCTGGCCGCCCTGATCCTGGAGTGGCGGATCGTGAGCTGGGTCCTCAACGAACTCTCGACGCGTGACCTTTCCATTGCTGCGGTCGATGCCAGGGCGAAGCTGGCGGAAGAGGAGCTGCGCCGGTCATTTGAGACTCATAAACTCTATGGCTACCGAAAACTTCGCGACCGAGGGGGGCTGACGCAGGCGGTCAACCGGGTTGATGATGCGGTAAAGCGGCTGACCGATCGAATGGATCGGTACTTTGAGCCGACCAAAGCCAAGGCGCGCGCCCGGACACGCAGCACGTCGGGATGAGCCTCGCCGATCTCACAGCCCTGATGTCCAAGGTCGGGAAAAGCACCCCGACCTGGTGCAGGGCAGGGACGTCAGGCTGTTTATACAGCTTTGCGTTGAGCAAGGCGCGTCCGGCCAGCAGAGGCCAGATATGTGTGTGCAGACGGTTCCAAATGGAGCCGGAATTGATCGTCACGCGCAAGATTATGTGTGTGGAAAAGTCAACGGGCTATCATGATTTGCAATCCGCTACGTCACCACTCCACTGGCGCTGTATCCCCAATGCGATTGGGTCATG
>CAVQVF010000011.1:0-731464 GCA_963717095.1 uncultured Alphaproteobacteria bacterium | reverse complement strand
CGCGCTACAAGGAACGTCAGGGCGGCTATATCCGCATCCTGAAGGCCGGCTTCCGCTATGGCGACAACGCGCCGCTGGCCGTCATCGAATTCGTTGATCGCGACGTCAATGCCAAGGGCCTCGATAGCGGCCCGGTGTTCACGCGCGAAGACGAAGACGAGTCCGTCGCCGCGTAACACCGGCTTCAGATCTACAAATTCAGGGACGGCTGCGAGCTTCGCGGCCGTCCTTTTTGTTGCGCATTTCGTTTTGGCCAATCGCCATTGCTGCGGGTTGGATTTCATCTTTCATTGAAGGCTAAAGGCTAGATTGCCGGCAATGGTGCCGGGGGGCGATAGCGGTGTGGTCAAGCGATGGGGAGGGGGGCGACCCGTCGGGGCGTATCCATACCATGCTGGTCTGGCTTGGCTTCGGCGCTCTGTTGGTCGCGGCCTTTGTCTTTATGCTGGGCATGACGCGGACCCAGTGGCCGGTGGCCAGGGCGCAAGTTCTTTCCGTCGATGTCAAATGCGCCATGACAGCGTCAGGCTATACCCGGCGCTACGCCGTGGCCGGGCGGGTATTCATCGCCTGTGACCAGGTCGAGAAGTTTCGGGCCGACAATCCCAGTCGCGGCTGGAGCGCCTCCAAGGTCTATACGGGGCAGGTCAGGGTCACGCGTGATGGTCATGCAGTGACCGTGGAACTGGGGCTGCGCGGTTGGGAGCGAGTGCCTCAGGTCGGGGATATCTTCGAGGTGATCCAAAACCCGGATACGCCCGCGGATGTCAGCGTGGCGGAGCGTAGTTTATCCGAGATCGGGTTGGGCGCGTGTATTGGCGGCGCGGGGATTTTTATGCTGGTCGTCGCGTTCGCCTGGTTTTGAACCGTTGATGAGATGGAGGTGTTATGCCTCTCTGGCTCAGCATCCCCACCCTCAATCCCTCCCCACAAGGGGAGGGAGGCAGATCCGGGCTCTCGACCCCTGCGCAGCGTGACCGTCGATCCTAGCGTGGAGGCTCGGGGCGTTCGAGGTTCCAAACGGCATAGGCCCCATTGAGTTCGCGCATCGATTCGAGCTGAACCATGGGCAGGCCGGTGGCGCGGAGCAGGCCGATGTCACGCTGGCGCTTTTTGGGCTGCGCGAACAGGATGAAGTTCACCATATCCCATTTGATACTGTCCTGGGCGCCCGCCAGATGGCCGTGGCGCTGGTGCTCGAACAGGGTGCGGCGCAGGTAGCGGGCAAATGCCGTCCAGCGGTCGGTGCCGAGCAGGATGATGCCGGTGGCGCGGGCGGTCCGCTGGCGTAGCAGAGTCATGTAATTGCCCTCCATGACCCAACTGTCACCGGTAATGGCCTCGTCGTGCAGGCGCGCAAAGTCCTCGTCGGGGCATAACTGCCAATCGGTATGGGGTATGAAGCGGAGTTGATCGAGATAGACCGGCGCCGCGCCGATCTTGCCGGCAATGGCTGAGGTCAGCGTCGATTTGCCGGAATTGGAGGGACCGCAGACGCAGATGCGCGGCCCGAGGCTTTCGAGAGGCGGCAGAGTGAGCATTTTCAGTTCCGATATGTGGTTTTGGATCGGGGTGGAAAAGGCGATGTGAGTTTGGCGACGGCTCCAATAAAAAGGGCCGCTCCCTTGGGAGCAGCCCGTATTCGGATTGGGGACGGGCCCTATAGGCCCGAACCATTGCAATGGCAAGACAGCACGATTATTCCGGCTGCACATCCTTGCCGGTATAGACTTCATCGACCCAGAACTGGTCGCGGCGGTCGAAGCCGTTGAAGGGGGTCAGCGAGGCCTGAGTGTAGGCGCCCATCAGGCCGAACTCGATCCAGTCATCCTCATCGATATCCGACGGCAGGGTGAACACCTGGGGCAGCACGTCATAGCTGTCGCAGGTGGGGCCCCAGATAGTGAATTCGGAGAATTCGGCGTCATTGTCATGCACACGGGCGCCGCGCCAGACGCGGACCGGCGGGGTGAAGTGCATGAACTTGACTTCCATCAGGCTGCCATAGGCGCCGTCATTGACATAGACCGACTGGCCGCCGCGCTGATGCTTTACGCGCAGCAGCAGGGAGGTCGATGAGGTGACGAGCGCACGACCGGGCTCGATGATCAGCTCGGGCTTATTCTTGTCGCCGAAGTGATCGCTGACGGCGGTCGCGATGGTCTCGAAATAATAGTCCATCGGCGGGGCTTCGCTGGTCGGGTAGGGGGCCGGATAGCCGCCGCCGATATTGAGGCGCTTGAGCTCGATGCCGGCTTCCTCGACGATGCGGGCGGCTGCCGCGATGTGGCGCTCATAGGCGTAAGCGTCTTCGCACTGGCTGCCGACGTGGAAGCACAGGCTCGGGGTATAGCCCATCTGCTCGACCATGGTGGCGATTTCGGCCGCGCCCTGTTCCATGACGCCGAACTTGATGCCGAAGTCGTATGATTTCAAAGCCTTGCCGGCCTTGAAACGGGTGGTGACTTCGACATCGCGCGACGGCGAGACCACGGCGGCGAGCTGGTCGAGCTGCTGGGGATGGTCGATGGTGAAGGAACGGACGCCGAATTCTTCATAAGCGCGGGCGATCTCGCGCTTGTTCTTGATCGGGTTGTTGTAGTGCATCACGGCGCCCGGCGCATTGTCGCGCACCAGTTCCATTTCGGTATTGGAGGCGACGTCGAAAGCCTTGAGGCCTTCGCGATGCAGCTGGGCGATGATGTGGGGCGAGGGATTGCATTTGACCGCATAGGTCAGCAGCCCGTCAAAGCCCTTGCGGAACACCTTGGTGGCCTTGTGCAGCTCACGTTCGGAGAACAAAAATGCCGGGAAATCCGGGGCTTCTGCCGCAATGAGGGCGGAGGTGTTCGGGTAAACGTGGTTCGGCTCGTCTGTCATGGACATCTTGCCTTTCTGGGGCTGCAAATGCGGAGGAAAGAGCGCTGCATATAGGGCCGCATGACCCCTCACGCAAACGTTTATTTATGACGATTTTGTAGGGTGAGCATGACACCTTAATGGCGCCGGAATCTGGGCGTTGTGCTGCGGAAACGATAGCATTTCGTTCACGTTGAACGTCGCAAACCGGAGATTAGGTGGATGTCATTGCGCAGTATGGCTTTTGGAATTGCGGCGCTGGCAATTTTAGCTGTCGGGGGCACCCTGGCGCTATCGCCGTTCAATGACCGCAGCGTAGCGCAAACTACGGTGCAGGCGCCGCCGGCGGAGACGCGGCAGGTGCCGGCGAGCGATACGCAGATCAAGCTGAGCTTTGCGCCGGTGGTAAAGGCTGTGGCGCCATCGGTGGTCAATGTCTATGCGACCACGATCGAGCAGCAATCGAGTTCGCCCTTTGCCAATGATCCATTCTTCCAGCGCTTCTTCGGCGGGCAGGGACAGTTCCAGTCTCGGCCGCGGGAGTCCCAATCGCTGGGGTCGGGCGTGATGGTGGATGCCTCGGGCATGATCCTGACCAATCGGCATGTCATCGAGGGGGCGACCGATGTGCGCATCGCGTTGTCGGATGGACGGGAGTTCGCGGTCGATGTCGCGGTCGAGGATGCGCAGACCGATCTGGCGGTGCTGAAGATCCGCGATCCCAAAGGGGCGACGTTCCCGGCGATCATTTTTGCCGATTCCGATGCGTTGCAGGTCGGTGACCTGGTGCTGGCGATCGGCAATCCGTTCGGCGTGGGGCAGACGGTGACCAGCGGAATTGTGTCGGGGCTGGCGCGAACGGGCGTCGAGAGTTCGGACTATGAGTTTTTTATCCAGACCGACGCGGCGATCAATCCCGGCAATTCGGGCGGGGCGCTGGTCGACCTGAACGGCAATCTGGTGGGGATCAATACGGCGATCTATTCGCAGACCGGTGGCTCGGTGGGGATCGGTTTCGCCATTCCCGCCAATATGGCGCGGCTCGTGGCCGATGCCGGGGTCAGCGGCGGCGCGATCGTGCGGCCATGGTTCGGGGCCAAGATGCAGGCGGTCAATTCCGACATCGCCAATAGCCTGGGCATGGCGGCGCCGCATGGTGCGCTGATCACCGAAGTGGCGCCGGATGGGCCGGCGGCCAAGGCCGGGTTTGCCTCGGGCGATGTGATTATGTCGGTGGATGGCGTGGCGGTCGACGATCCCAGCGCGTTCAACTTCCGGCTTGCGACCAAGCCCATCGGGCAGGCAACGACGTTGCAGCGGCTGCGCGGCGGCAAGACCGAGGATGTGGCCTTCAATGTGGAAGCGGCGCCGGTGCCTGGGCCGGAAATGCTGGCGAGCATCGACGGCAATTCGCGGTTTTCCGGTACGACGGTGCGGCAGATCACGCCGGATTTGGCCGAGGCCAAGGGGCTGCCCTACGACGCAAAGGGGGTGATCGTGACGGCGGTGTCGCAGGGGTCGGAGGCCGAGCAGATGGGCTTGCAGGTGGACGATATCGTGCTTTCGCTCAATGATACGGCGATGGATACGGCCCAGACGTTCGCGCAGACCGCTTCGCAGCGGGTGCGCACCTGGCAGGTGATCCTGCAGCGCGGGGGCAGGGTGTTGCGCAGTATTGTGAGTGGTTAGTACTGCTTGCGGGTGCCGAAGATCACCCCCTCCCATCCTCCCCCATCAAGGGGGAGGTGTCTGCCGGTGGGTAGGACGCGATCGAGTCTCAAGAATTAGGTGGTTTGAACTCAATCACCTGGCAGGAGTGGCGCGGTCACCTCCCCCTTGAGGGGAGGGACCGAGGGGGGGGCGATGTGTGGTTCACTGAACGACCCCCACCCCCAGCCCCTCCCCTCAAGGGGGAGGGGAGCCAAACATCGGCGAACTTATCCATCTTCTCCCCACCCCAAAAACCTCCCGCATAATCCTCCCCAACATCTCCACATTGGGCTGCGGGTTCGCGACGAACGGCCGTGGGGAGTTTGGTGGGAGGGGAATGCGGTCGCGCGATCCCTGGGCCAGCCGGGCGGAGCCATCCCACGCGTGAAGGGGAGGCACACGATCGGGCGGACAGAAATCCCATCGCATGCGGCGAGGCGCTGTCTCGCCTACTACAAAACCCATGAGGCACGTCTCGCCGCATGCCGCAGTCTTTTCTAACCGCGTGCCGACTGGCCCTGCGGCGCCTTCGCACGTTCGTGGCCCAAATATCTCAGCTTTGTCGGGGATCACGTCGAAGTTGACGCCTGAGAACGGTGTATGAGCTTGAGCAGTCTGATAGAATGACGCCATGTCCGATCTTTTTTCCACCGACCCAATCGATAATGACACCGCGCGGCCACTGGCCGATCAGTTGCGGCCGCGCTCGCTCGATGAGGTGATCGGGCAGACCCATTTGCTGGGGCCCGATGGCACGCTGCGGCGGATGATCGCCTCGGGGCGGCTGGGGTCGCTGATCCTGTGGGGACCGCCGGGGACCGGCAAGACCACGGTGGCGCGGCTGTTGGCCGACCAGATCGGCTATCGGTTCGAGCAGATTTCGGCGGTGTTTTCGGGCGTTGCCGACCTGAAGAAGGTGTTCGAGAAGGCGCGGTTCGAGCGGCTGTCCGGGCATAAGACGCTGCTGTTCGTCGATGAAATCCATCGCTTCAACCGGGCACAGCAGGATGGCTTCCTGCCGGTGATGGAAGATGGCACCGTGGTGCTGGTGGGGGCGACGACGGAAAATCCGTCGTTCGAGCTCAATGCGGCTTTGCTGTCGCGCAGCCAGGTATTGCGGTTCGAGTCGCTGTCGCTGGAGGATTTGGGCCTGCTGGTGCAGCGGGCGGAGGAACTGACCGGCGAGGCGCTGCCGCTCGACGCGGAAGCGCGGGCGACGCTGCTGACGCTGGCGGATGGCGATGGACGGGCGCTGCTCGGGCTGGTCGAGGAAGTGTTGGCCTCGGCCAAGGATGGCGAAGTGCTGGATGCGGCGGCGCTGCTGACGGTGGTGCAGCGGCGGGCGCCGATCTACGACAAGGCGCAGGACGGGCATTACAACCTGATTTCGGCGCTGCACAAGACGGTGCGCGGATCGGACCCGGATGCGGCGCTGTATTATTTTGCGCGCATGCTGGATGCCGGTGAAGATCCGCTGTTTTTGGCGCGGCGGCTGATCCGCATGGCGGTCGAGGATATCGGGTTGGCCGACCCGCAGGCGCTGCCGCAGGCGGTGGCGGGGCGGGATGCCTATCAGATGCTGGGATCGCCCGAGGGCGAGCTGGCACTGGCGCAGGTGGTGGTCTATCTGGCGCTCGCGCCTAAATCGAACGCGGTCTATACGGCCTTTAAGGGGGCTACGAGCGTGGCGAAGGCGACTGGATCGCCGATGCCGCCCATGGTCATTCTCAATGCGCCGACCAAGCTGATGAAGGGCTCGGGTTACGGTGAGGGCTATCAATACGATCACGACACGCCGGAGGGGTTTTCGGGGCAGGAATATTTCCCGGAAAAGATCGGGCGGCAGAAATTTTATGAGCCGGTCGAGCGGGGGTTCGAGCGGGAATATCGCAAGCGGGTGGAATATTTCGAGCGGTTGCGGGCGGAGAAGAAAGAGGGCGGGCGGTGATGTGCGATCAGGGGATATCCACCGGACGGCACCTCCCCCTTGACGGGGGAGGTTGGGAGGGGGGGCGAGAGCCCCGATACGGGGCCAAACATCCCCCTCCCTGACCCTCCCCGCAGGGGGGAGGGTGACGACTGGTGGATTGGAGCATGGTTGTGATTGCTCCGAGCCCTTGCGGGTGGACGGAGCCATCTGATCATGTATCCATTCCTTCTCGTCGGCCTGGGCGGGGCGATCGGCTCCATGGCCCGCTATGGCGGTTCGCTGCTGGTGGGCCGGTTTTGGCCGCTCGGATTTCCGCTGGCGACGTTGCTGATCAACATCGTCGGTTCCTTGGCCATGGGGCTGCTGGTGGGCTGGATGGCCAAGGCGATGCCGAGCTGGGCGGGCGAGGGGCGGCTGTTTTTGGCCATCGGCGTGCTCGGCGGGTTCACGACGTTTTCCTCGTTTTCGCTCGATACCATCACGCTGATCGAGCGCGGTGAACTGGGGCAGGCGGGGCTCTATGTGGTGTTGTCGGTTGTGGTTTCGGTCATCTGCCTATATCTGGGGCTTTTGATGACAAGAGGCCTGCCCGTATGAGTGCGGTTCAACAGCGCCTGGTGAGCCAGGACGAAGATGGAATGCGGCTGGACCGGTGGTTCGCGTACCATTTTCCGCAACTCGGATTTGGCCGGCTGCAAAAGCTGATCCGCAATGGCGAGGTCAAGGTCGATAAGGCCAAGGTGACCACCAGCACGCGGGTGGTTGCCGGGCAGACTGTGCGCATTCCGCCGATCGATGATCCCGAAACGGTCAAGCCGGTCAAAGTGCGCGACGAGGACGCCGATTTCCTGCGCGACCTGATCCTTTATGAAGACGACGACATTTACGTCTTCAACAAGCCCAGCGGCTTGGCGGTGCAGGGCGGCAGCGGCACCTATCGGCATCTCGATGGCATGCTGAAAAGCCTGCCCAATAAGAAGGGCGAGCCGCCGCGGCTGGTGCATCGGCTGGACCGGGATACGTCCGGCTGTCTCGTGGTGGCCAAAACGCATGCGGCGGCCAGCCATTTCGGCACGGTGTTTCGCTCGCGTTCGGCGCGCAAGATCTATTGGGCCGTGGTGGCGGGCAATCCCCATCCGCAGCAGGGTGAGATTTCGTGTTTCCTCGCCAAGCAGGGCGGGATGGATGGCGAGCAGGTGGTGGTCGTGAAAAACGGCACGCCGGGGGCGCAGCATTCGACGAGCTATTATTCGACCACCGACACGGCCAGCCGGCGCTTTGCCTGGGTGACGCTGAAGCCGGTGACGGGGCGGACGCATCAGTTGCGTGTGCATATGGCGCAGCTGGGCACGCCGATCATCGGCGATCCGCGCTATTTCAATATCGAGAACTGGCAGGGTGCGCCGGGGCTGGGCGAAGGGTTGCATCTGCATGCTCGGCGGATTGCATTCCCGCTCAGGGGCGGCAAGAGGCTGGATATTTCGGCGCCGCTGCCGCCGCATATGCGGCAGAGTTTCGATGCGCTGGGGTTCGACCCAGATCGCTACGATATCCAGAGCCAAGACCCCGAGGAGGGCGCATGATCCTCGTCATGTTCGACATGGACGGCACGCTGATCGATACGCAATCGCTGATCACCGAGCATATGGCGGCAACATTCGAGGGCGCGGGCCTGGTGGCGCCAGTGCCGGCGGAAGCGCGGCGGGTGATCGGGCTATCGCTGCCGATCGCGCTGGGGCGGCTGGCCAAGAGCGATGACGCGGGGCTGATCGAGCGGCTGGTCGAGAGCTACAAGAGCCATTATCGCGCCTCGGTGGTGACCGACAATGGGCGTGAAGGCCTGTTTCCGGGCGCTCTGGCGGCGCTGGAGCGGTTGCGCCTGTGGCCGGATACCCAATTGGGCATTGCGACCGGCAAGGGGTTGCATGGGGTGCATCGCATTCTGGGGATCCATGGCATCGAGGACTTTTTCGTGACGCTGCAGACGCCGGATCATAATCCGTCCAAGCCGCATCCGGGGATGATGCACCGGGCGATGAGCGAGACCGGCGCGACGCCGGCGCAGACGGTGATGGTGGGCGATACCACGTTCGATATCGAAATGGGCAAGGCCTCCGGGGCGAAAGCCATTGCGGTATCATGGGGTTATCATGAGACGGACGAATTGCTGGCGGCGGGGGCGGACCTGGTGATCGACCGCTATGAGGACCTCGACGCGGCGATAAGGACGGTATTGGAGTTGAGCGATGCGTGACCAGCTTGAAGATGCCCACCAGCATAGCGATGCTGGCTTTGGCCGGGCGCATCACCGGGTGAAGTCCGATCTGCCGAAGCGGTTCTACAAGGATGTCGGTGTCGCGGCGGTGGATGGCGGCTTTACGGTGACGCTGGATGGGCGGCCGGTGAAGACGCCGGGGCACAAGGTGCCTGTCGTCGTGCCGGTGGCCGAGATCGCGACGGCGATGGCGGCGGAGTGGGCGAGCCAGGGAGAGTTCATCAATCCCGATCCTATGCCCATGGTGCGGTTGATCAATTCGGCGCTGGAGAGCGGGGAGAAAATGATCCCGGCGTTTCGCGACGAGGTGCTGAAATTCGCGGCGGGCGATGCGCTGCTGTATCGCGCCGAGGCGCCGCAGGATCTCGTGGCGGCGCAAGAGGCGGCCTGGGACGCGGCTTTGGTGACGTTGGCGCGGCATTTTAACGTGAGTTTTCAACCCACTATCGGCATTTTGCATCAGGCGCAGCCAGCGGCGACGTTGGCGCGGCTGGGTGATGCGTTGCAGGAGCAGGGACTGCTGACGATGACGGCGATGGTGTCGATCACTGGGCTGACCGGATCGGGGCTATTGGCGATCGGGCTGTTGCATAAATTATTCGACCGCGACGAGGTGTGGACGGCGGCGCATGTGGATGAGGATCACCAGATCCGGTTCTGGGGGCAGGACGAAGAGGCGGGCGAGCGCCGGGCAACGCGACGGCTGGAGTTCGATACGGCCGTTAACGTCGTGGAATGGCTGCGCAATTAGGCTTTGCTGGCAGCGACAGCGATGATCCAATCGGCGGTGGCCGCATCGATCTGGCGCAGGGGATCGAGGACGAAGCCGCGTTCATGCGCATAGGGATGCGGCAGGGTGAGGCGCGGGGATAACTCGACCCGCCGGTCATAGGCGATGATATCGATATCGATGACGCGGGGGCCCCAGGTTTCGAGGCGCTGGCGGCCCATGATCTGCTCGATGGATTGCAGAACATCCAGCAATTCCAGTGGCTTGAGGCTGGTGACAATGCTCATCGCCATATTGGCGAAATCGGGCTGGTCAGTCTTGCCCCAGGGCTTGGTGGTGATGACCGGCGAGGTGGCGATCAGGGCGATCTGGGGTTGAGCAATGATCCGGTCGACCGCCTCGGCCAGTTGGGCGGGCGGATCGCCGATATTGGCGCCGAGGCTGAGCCAAGCGGTTGACATGATTGACTATTTTCGGACGCGGTGCAGCTCGATGGCGGCTTCGCCACGCACCATGGCGATGGGCGCTTCGGGCTTGCGGACGCGCAGGATAACCCACTCAACCTCTTGAAAAGCCTCGAAGATTGCCTCGATGATATTGTGGGCGACGGCTTCGATGAGGTGCATGCGGCGGCCCTCGAAGGCGTCTTTCACCACATCGTAGATCTTGGCGTAGGAGACGGTCTGGCTGACCTGATCGGTAGTGCCGGGGGCGGAGAGATCGACGCCGCATTCCAGGTCGATGAAGAATCGCTGACCGAGGGCTTTTTCCTCGCTCATGAGGCCGTGATAGCCGTAAAAACCCAGGTCTTTCAGGATGATACGGTCACCGGTGTAGGGGGCTGTCATGGCGTTACCTCGCGTCTTCGGGAGGACCATACAGGGTTGCCTGGGCCACGCGAAGGGCGTCGCGGTTGGGGATGATGTCGTGGACGCGAAAGATGTGGCCGCCCTGGGCATAGGCGAGGACGTTGCTGGCGATGGTGGCGGGGATGCGCTCGTGCGGCTGGTTGCCGAGCAGCTTGCCGAGCATGGATTTGCGCGAGGTGCCGATCAGTAGCGGAAAGCCCAGTTCGGTTAGCATCCGGGTAGCGTTGAGCAGCGCATAATTGTCGCGCAGCGACTTGGCGAAACCGAAGCCCGGATCGAGGATCAGGTTTGTGCGGCTTATCCCCGCGCGCTCGGCCACGGCTATAGTGGCGTCGAAATAGCGGCGGACTTCCTCGGCGATGGGCTTGGTCAGGTCGCGGGCCTTGTCCCAGTGCATGGCGATGACGGGGACGCCGTGCAGGGCGGCGACCTCGGCCATTTCGGGGGCGCCCTGCAGGCCGTGGACATCGTTGATGATGGCGGCGCCGGACTGGATGGCCTGATCGGCGACGAGGGGCTTGTAGGTATCGATGGAGATGGGTGTGGTGACGCCGGCGGCGATGAGGGCTTCGATCACCGGAATGACGCGGTCGAGCTCTTGCTGCATCGAGACGGGGGTGGCGTCGGGGCGGGTGCTTTCGCCGCCGATGTCGATGATGTCGGCACCCTCGGCGATCATGGTTTTGGCGTGGGCGACGGCAGTGTCCAGCATGGCGTGTTTGCCGCCATCGGAGAAGCTGTCGGGAGTGACGTTGAGGATGCCCATGATGATGGGCGTGGGGCCGAGCGTTAGGACACGGCGGTGGGACAGGGGGATGGTGTGGGTGGTGTGGGTGGTGTGGATGGGCATGTCGTCATCCTTGGGTTGCTTTCGGCTTACATCCGGGGTGACCCTTTCCACAAGGGGGATGGCTCAATGCCCGAACCAAACCATTCACCGGAGTGACGCCTGGGGGCGGAGCCACGATGGCGGGATCGGGGCTAAACGCCCCCCACCCCTGACCCCTCCCCGCGAGGGGGAGGGAGACGGAGGGTTATATGCCTCCATGGCCTCTCTCATCCGCATATGTTGCTTCTGGGAAGTGTACTGCGCTGCAATGCCGCAATGCGGAAAGGGTGATTGCGGAGCGGGGTGAGGGGCTCGTACACAGGGGCAGGCCCAGGCTCCTTCCGAGCGGCTAACCCACATTGCGGACAGGACAAAACGGCTTTGGCCGTGACGGACTGCCGCCGGAGATTTCGCGTGGCGAACATCCAGACTGTAGTGAATGGACTGGATGGAAAAGCCAAGCTGGCGATCCTGGCGATGGCGGTGGGGGCGTTCGGGATCGGGACCGGGGAATTCGCCATCATGGGGCTATTGCCTAACCTGGCGGGGGACCTGAGGATCAGCACGCCTGATGCCGGCCATGTGATCAGCGCCTATGCGCTGGGCGTGGTGGTGGGTGCGCCGCTGGTGGCGATCCTGGGCGCCCGGCTGGGACGGCGGCCGCTGCTGCTGGGGCTGATGCTGCTGTTCGCGCTGGGCAATTTCGGCAGCGCGGTGGCGCCAAATTACGCCTCGCTGATCGTGCTGCGGTTCATCAGCGGATTGCCGCACGGGGCCTATTTCGGCATCGCGGCGCTGGTGGCGGCCTCGATGGTGGAGGTGGGCTATCGGGCGCGGGCGGTGGGCAGGGTGATGCTGGGGCTGACCATCGCCACGCTGGTGGGATTGCCGGTGGCGACCTGGTTGGGGCAGGGCATGGGCTGGCGGCCGACCTTTGCCGGGGTGGGCGTGATCGGGGTGCTGGCTTTGGTGATGATCGCGCGGTTCGTGCCGCCGATCGTGATCCTGGCGGGAGCGTCGCCGCTGAAGGAATTGAGTGCGCTGAAAAAGCCGCAGGTGTGGTTGACGCTGGGCATAGCGGCGATCGGCTGCGGCGGCATGTTTTCGGTGTTTACATATGTGGTGCCGCTGCTGACCGAGGTCGCCGGCGTGCCCATTGGCTGGGTGCCGCTGGTGCTGGCGCTGTTCGGGGTGGGCATGACGCTGGGCAATATTGTCGGCGCGGCGATGGCGGACCGGGCACTGATGCGCACGATTGGCGGCATGCTGGCATTCAATGTGCTGGTGCTGGCGATGATCCCGATCATGGCGCAATCGGTGGCAGGGGCGTCGCTGAGCGTGCTTTGCGTCGGCTTCACGGTGGCGATCGGCACGGCATTGCAGACGCGGTTGATGGACGTGGCGGCGGACGGACAGACGCTGGCGGCAACGCTGAACCATGCGGCATTCAATATGGCCAATGCACTGGGTGCGTTCTTCGGCGGCATGGCGATTTCGGCGGGCTATGGCTGGGGCTCGACCGGCGTGGTTGGCGCGGTGATGGCGGTGGGCGGGTTGGCCCTGTTCGGGATTTCGGCGTGGATGGAGTGGCGGACGACTTGGACGACGGCGGTGGTGGCGGGGGAATAGCGCCGGAGATTCGGGGTTTCCGGGGCTTTTGATTCAAATGGCGTTCAGGCTCGGTTCAGGCGGAGCGCCTTAAGCCCATGGCATAGTATTGCGTGCTGAGGGTTGACCATGATTGCGACGTTGAAGGTTTTTATCGGTGACGAAGCGGGGACGAGCGTGATCGAGTTCGGGCTGATCGCGGCGATCATCGTGGTGGCCACCACATGCGCGGTGTCGGCGGCGGGGTATAATTTCAATGATATCGTGGGCGCTACGGGGCGCTGAGGGGGAAGACCAACTCCGTCTGATTGCGCCGCTTGGCTGAAGCGACATTCATGTATTGGCAGGTTCTTGTAAGCCCTTTCTTCTTCCTCCCTCTTGTGGGGAGGGCCGGGGTGGGGGTTCTGGGACTATCAACTCATGCGATACTGATTACTGAGCGCCGCTGTTGGTTCAGAACCCCCACCCTCAATCCCTCCCCACAAGGGGGAGGGAGGCAGATCGGGGCTCTACATCTGCAGTGCCCACCTTTCGCTGCTTGCTCTAGCGCAGCGTGGCCAGGTGTCGTTCCAGTTTGTCGAGGCTGGAATTGGTGCCTTGCGAAAAGCCGACATCGGCGGAGAACTGTTTTTCGGCGACGGTATCAAAAATGGCGCGGATAGTGAGGCGAGTGCCGCCTGCTTCCTCGGTGAGCGTAATCTCCTGGATGAAGCTGGGCGGGACTGCCTCGTCCCCCCAGTCGCCATCCTCGATTACGGCATTGCGATAGACGATGCGCTCTTCGGGGACGACTTCCAGATAAGTGAAATCAAGGGGATGATCAACGCCGTCGGGGCCGCGCATGACATCGTGCCAGATGCCGCCGACGCGAAAATCGACCTCGCAGACGGGGTTGCCGAAACCCTCGGGACCCCACCACTGCGCCAGGTGATAGGGGGTGCTGAAGGTCTTCCAGACCAGGCTGCGTGGAGCCTGGAGCAGGCGGGTGACGATCAGGGTGCGGTCAAGTTTGGCTTGGGCGGTCATGGGAAATCCTAGCTAGGTTTGCCGTTGGTATCGGGAGCCTGGATGGTTTGGAGATAGGCGTCGAGGCGATCGAGCCGGCGATCCCAGAAGCGGCGATAGTCTTCGAGCCAGAAGGCGACGGCCTGGAGTGGTTCGCCCTGCAGGTGGCAGGGGCGCCACTGGGAGGAGCGTCCGCGCGAGATCAGCCCGGCCCGCTCCAGCACCTTGAGATGCTTGGAGATTGCAGCCAGGCTGATGGCATAGGGCTGCGCCAACTCGGTGACGCTGGCATCCCCGAGCGACAAGCGGGCGAGAATGCCGCGGCGCGTTGGATCGGCCAGGGCGGCAAGGGTGGTGCTGAGCGTGTCGGCGGGCATATTCAACCTGTTGGTATTTAACTATATGGTTTAATATGGCGTGGCGAAACCCGTGTCAAGGCGGGGCGGCTGAGCGGGGCGTGTACGCCCAAAGGACGAGTGTGGTGCGGGGGTTGGACAAAAAAGCGTAAGCATTCGTTAGAGGCAAAATGCGAAACTGGTTCAATCCCATAGTGGTTGTTTGAAACAGTCAGTAGAAATACTCAATGCACCCGGTCTGGCACGGACTAATGGCAAATCTGGCGGTGGTGACGATCTTCGTCTCCAGCTGGGCCTATGTGCAAACGGCCTTTGACAGGTTGCCGCCGGTCGCTCGTCCGCTGGGATTGGGAAGCCTTTTTGGACTCGGCTCGGTGGTGGCGATGCTGTCTGCCGTCACTGTGGCAGAGGGGGTGTTCTTCGACCTGCGCTCGACGCTGATCGCATCGGCTGGGTTGTTCGGCGGGCCGGTGGCGGGACTGACCGCCGCGCTGATCGCCGCCGGCTACCGGCTTTATATCGGTGGGCCGGGAGCGTGGAGCGGCTGCATCAATATCGCCGTGGCAGTTGGCGTGAGCCTGGGGCTCTATGGTGTGGTGCGCAAGCGCGAATTGCGGCGGGGCGATGTCCTGACGCTGGCGCTGCTGGTTTCGGTGACCGGCATTATTGGATTGTCCGTGCTGACGGAGGAGCATCGCCAGGCGGCGGTCGTTCAGATCGTCTTGCCCAACGCGGCGCTGCATTTCATCTCATGCCTGCTGGCCGGACTGGCGCTGCTCTACGAGGAGCGGCGGCGTGGGGCGCTGCGCGAGAACCAGACATATCGCACTATTATCGAATCCTTGCCCGACAGCCTCAACGTCAAGGACCGCGACGGACGCTTCATCGCCGCGAACCCGGCCACGGCAGCGTTGATGCATGCCGACAGCGTGGCCAGCCTGATCGGCAAGACGGACGCAGATTTTTATGCGTCCCCGGTCGCCAGCCGGTTCCGGCAGGACGAACTGGACGTGATGGCCAAGGGCGTGATGGTCAAGATCGACCAGAAACTGCCCAATCTGGATGGCAATCCGAAATGGCTGTCGACGCTCAAGGTGCCGCTGTTCGACGAGAGCGGCGCGCCTTCGGGCATCATCACCCATAATCGCGACATAACCGAGCGGCGCAACCTGGCGCTGGCGCTGGAGGAAAGCCAGCAGCAGCTGTCCTATGCCATGGCGCAGATGGCCGATGGCGTGGCGATGTTCGACAAGAACGGGCGGATGGTGTTCTGCAACGAGCAATATCTGGGCTGCTTTCCGCGGACGCGCGATATCCGCGTGCCGGGCAACCATATCCGCGACATGCTGCGCGGTTCGGTGGAGCGGGGCGAACAGCTCGGGCTTCCGCTCGACAGGATCGACGACTGGATCGACCAGGGGGAAGCGGGATTATATGTCGCCGCCGAAGAGGAAGTGCATCTGTTCGACGGGCGCTGGGTGCATATCCGCACCAGCCCGTCGCCGGACGGGGCCTGCATGGTGGTGGTCTCCGACATCAGCACGCTCAAGCGGGCCGAGAGCAACCTGCTGGCACTGACCCAGCAATTGCAGCAGCTGGCGGTTACCGACGGGCTGACCGGGCTGCTGAACCGGCGGGCGTTCGACCAGGCGCTCGAGAGCGAGATGGCGCGCAGCGAGCGCGACAACGGCTGGATCAGCCTGCTGCTGATGGATATCGATCGCTTCAAGGCATTCAACGATCACTATGGCCATCAGGAGGGCGATGCGTGCCTGCGGGCCGTCAGCGCCGAATTCAAGCGGGTGCTGAAACGGCCTGCGGATATCGCGGCGCGTTACGGCGGCGAGGAGTTCGTGGCGATCCTGCCCGATACCGACGAGGATGGGGCGTTTTTCATCGCCGACGAATTCCTCAAGGCGGTCCGGGCGATGAACATGGTCCATGCCGGCAGCGAGAAGGGGATCATCACCGCCAGTGTCGGCATTGCCTGCTATCGGCCCGATGAGAATTTACGCTCGGCGGTGGAGCTGGTGCATCGTGCCGATGAGGCGCTGTATGATGCGAAGCTGGCGGGCCGGGATCGGCTGATGGGGTGGAAGGAACAGCGGGGGCTGGGGGCAGGGGTGGCTTAAAAGTGCGTTGAGCTTCAGGTGACGCCGGTCTGCAAATGACGGCTTCCTGCGCTCCGGTGCTCACGTACTTGAGTACGCTCCGCTCCGGTGCTCGAAACCCCTCATTTTCGCCTCGGCCTAACCTGAAGCTCAACGCACTTTGCGGTGGCTAAACCCTTCACCCTGACCTTCCGCTGAACGCGTCAGGTCTGCCCCTCTCCCACAAGGGGAGAGGGGGGCGACGGCTGAGTGTTTTCGGCTTGTCCCCTTCTCCCCTTGTGGGAGAGGGGCCCGAAGGGCGGATGAGGGGGCTTAGTTCAGCGCCTTCACCGGGGTCGCAAACAGGTCGTATTCGTCGCTGTCGGTGACGAGGACGTCGATCATGTCGCCGGGCTTGATGCCGGCGGCGTTGGAGACGATGACCTGGCCGTCGATTTCGGGGGCGTCCCATTTGGAGCGGGCGATGGCCTTGCCGGCTTCGGGCTGCACGTCATCGACCAGAACCTGGATGGTGCGGCCGACCTTTTTGGCGAGCTGGCCGGTGGAGACGTTCTGCGCGACTTCCATCAGGCGCTCGAAGCGGTCCTGGGCGATGTCGTCGGGCACGATATCGGCGAGTTCATTGGCGGGGGCGCCGGTGACGGGCTCGTATTTGAAGCAGCCGGCACGGTCGATCTCGGCTTCCTCGATGAAGTCGAGCATCATCTCGAAATCTTCTTCGGTCTCGCCGGGGAAGCCGACGATGAAGTTGGAGCGCACGGTCAGGTCCGGCACTTGCTCGCGCCAGTTCAGGATGCGGTTCAGCGTCTTTTCCTGATGGGCCGGGCGGCGCATGGCCTTAAGAATCTTGGGGGAGGCGTGCTGGAAGGGAATGTCCAGATAGGGCAGCACCAGGCCTTCGGCCATCAGTTCCATGACCTGATCGACATGGGGGTAGGGATAGACATAGTGCAGGCGCACCCAGGCGCCGAGCTGGCCAAGTTCCTTGGCCAGATCGTAGAATTTGGCCTTGACCGGGCGGCCGCGATAGTTGGATTCGGCGTATTTGATATCGACGCCATAGGCGCTGGTATCCTGGGAGATGACCAGGAGTTCCTTGACGCCATTGCGGATCAGGCCTTCGGCTTCGCCGAGAATGCCGGCCGCCGGACGCGAAGCGAGGTCGCCGCGGATCTGGGGGATGATGCAGAAGGAGCAGCGGTTGTTGCAGCCTTCGGAAATCTTGAGATAGGCGTAATGGCGCGGGGTCAGCTTGAGGCCCTGTTCGGGCACCAGGTCGACGAAGCGGTTGGGAACCGGCGGCAGGTGTTCGTGGACGGCGCTGACCACGTTCTCGTACTGATGCGGGCCGGAAATGGCGAGCACGGACGGATGGGTCTTGCGGATCAGCTCTTCCTCGACGCCCAGGCAACCGGTGACGATGACGCGGCCGTTTTCGGCCAGGGCTTCGCCGATGGCTTCCAGCGATTCCTGCTTGGCAGAGTTGAGGAAGCCGCAGGTGTTGACGAGCACGATGTCGGCGCCGGCATAGTCGCGGCTGAACGAATAGCCCTGCGAGCGCAGCGTGGACATAATGCGTTCGCTATCGACGAGGGCTTTAGGGCAGCCGAGGCTGACGAGGCCAATTTTTGGCGCTTGGCTCATGTGAGCTTGTATTCCGATGTTGGATGGTTGGCGGCGTCATACAGAAAATCTGACGGTTACGCAATGTGACTGTCGCGGGGCTGGTCTGTGCATAGTGACGAGCAGACGGGGTTGAAGTTCGGTTTTGTGAACAGTGCGGTCGTGATTGTTCCGGTTATGGGTTGCAACCGATTGGGTTAGTGGGTTTTCTATCGAAAGCGCCAGCCGAATGGCGCGTCATAACCATGGAGCCTTCCAATGTTCGATCGTCTCTCCGCCTACGCGCCGCAGGCCCTCGCGGTGCTCCGTATCATCGCCGGGCTGCTGTTTCTGGAGCACGGGCTGCAGAAGCTGATCAATTTCCCCGCCGCCGCCCAGGCGATACCGCTGGATGGGCTGACCACGACCGCCGGAATCATCGAGACCATCGCGGGCATTCTGATTATCATCGGGTTCTTCAGCCGGCCGGCCGCTTTCATTGCCTCGGGCATGATGGCAGTGGGCTATTTCATGGTCCACGCGCCGATGGGATTTTTCCCGGTCAACAATTACGGCGAACCGGCAGTCCTGTTCTGCTTCGTGTTCCTGTACCTGGCATTTGCCGGTCCGGGCGCCTGGAGCGTCAACAAGCAGTAGAGCGCATCATTCGCAATGACGAGGCCGCCGCGATTGAGTTTGCGGCGGCCTTTTTGTTGGCACATCGGGGCACGTCCTCGTGGTTCGAGGCTCGCTTCGCTCACACCTCACCATGAGGACTACTGAAAGATCGCGGTTTCCCAGGGCGTGGTGCGGCTTCAGGTGCGCGGTGCGGGTGGGGTGCGCTTGGCGGTGCGTTTGGGCTTGAAGACCTCGCCGGGCTCGGTGGCGGGGCTGCGAACGGGCGGGACCGGGGGCTCAGGCGGGGTCGGGTATTGCGGGGCGGGTTCGGTGGCCGGGGTGATGTATTCGTCGGCCTCGGCATAATCCTGATCCTGGCCTTCCTCGGCGAGATCGCGGATGGCGTCGCGCACTTCATCGAGCAGGGATGCCGAATAGCGCGAGCGGTTGACGCTATCGCCGCTCGCTTCATGGGTCTTGAAATAGACCAGCAGCGCCTCGCAGCCGATGCGCAGCAGAATCAGCGCCAGCAGTCCGAAGACGGCGATTTCGAGCAGGCCCCAGATGCCATTGCCGAAGCCCGATCCGAAAGTGAGGAACAGATGGCCGATAGCCCAGAGCAGGATGGCGCAGAGACCGAGGGCATAGAGGATCGGCACCAGCTTGGGCGAAAGGATGGAGTCGAGCCGGAACAAGGTCTGGCGCGTAAACAGGCGCTTGAGATCGTCTAAGGTCATCGGTTCCTCCTAATTCAGGCGTGTGAGCGCATATCTGCACCATTGGGGTGGCGGTGGCAAATTTTGGCGGGAGAATTGGGCAGCAGTGGAAACGATCCCATGCACGGTGCGGCTCCTCCCCCTCGACGGGGGAGGATGGGTGGGGGTGTTCGGAGTCACGATGGTAGATTGTGGCTAAACCTCCCCCCACCCTTGATCCCTCCCCGCGATGGGGAGGGTGACGACTGAAAATTCAGCGAGAGCGCCGAACTCCAGCCAAGTATCCTGCCGTTAGGTCTTCAGGTCGCCGGAAACGGCCTCCGTCGGCCCAAACTGGGTCTCGAACGCCTGGCGCAGCACCGAATCGACTTCGGGCATTGAGACCAGGTGGCCCAGGTCCTCGAAGCTGGTGACGCCCTGGTCGACGATGCCGCAGGGGACGATGCCGTCGTAGTGGGTGAGATCGGGCGAGACGTTGAGCGAAATGCCGTGGAAGGTGACCCATTTGGAGACGCGCACACCGATGGCGGCGATCTTGTCCTCGCGGCCAAGGCCCTTATCGGGGCGGGCGACCCAGACGCCAACGCGGCCCGCTCGGCGTTCGGCGCGGATATTGAAGGCGGCCATGGTGTCGATGACCCATTGCTCCAGATTTTGCACCAAAGCACGGATATCGCGACCGCGCTCGCGCAGGTCGAGCATGACATAGGCCACGCGCTGGCCGGGGCCATGATAGGTATATTGCCCGCCACGGCCAGCATCATAGACCGGGAAACGGTCGGTCAGCAGATCGGCGGGCAGGGCGGAGGTGCCGGCGGTGTAGAGCGGGGGGTGCTCAAGCAGCCAGACGGCCTCATTGGCCTCGCCGGCGGCAATGGCGGCGGCGCGGGCGCGCATGGCGTCGAGCGCCTCGGGGTAGGGCACCGGCGTGGCGGAAATGATCCACTCGACCGTTCCGGCATCGGTCCGGAGCAGTTTATTGGCGAAGTCGTGGGTGGGGATGGGTGGCATTAACGCTTTGATAACCATAGTTGCCAGAAGATTACTCTATAAAGATTCCGCGCGAACATCACCTCGCCGGCCGTCTGACGCGATTGGGCCTGCCTGCAGTGGCGGCGTACGCAGTGTACGCCCCATGCCGGTTGGCGCAAAGCCCGCCAGAATTGTGCCTCAGGGTGAGTTTCGACGGCGCCAGGTGGCGCCATGGATTGAGGTTCGAGACATATCTATGAGCACTTTGGACAATATTGAAGTGAACATCACCGTGGAGCTCGGCGCGACGACGATGCCAGTCCACCATTTGCTGCGCATGGGGCGCGGCGCGGTGATCGAACTGGACACCACCGAGAATGATCCGTTGCGCATTTATGCCAACAATACGCTGGTGGCGCATGGGGAAGTGAGCGTGGATGAGGGGCATCTGCGAGTGCTCATCTCGGAGAAGGTTTATCGCCGCGGCTAGGCGCATCGGTCTTTGAGGGATGCTGGCGTGCAAACGGCGGTTTTCTGCTGCTTGCATTCCAAACGTTCGGCGCTCAAACCCCTCACCCTGACCTTCCGCTGAACGCGTCAGGCTCTGTCCCTCTCCCGCAAGGGGAGAGGGGGACGACTGAAGGCTCCCGGTTCTATCCCCTTCTTCCCTTTGCGGGAGAAGGTGCCCGAAGGGCGGATGAGGGGTTCTTTCGTTTCTTCTGTATGGAATCCAGCTTGTTGCCAAATCGGTGATTTAACCGCTTGAGGTTACGGATGAGCTTTGCTACATGCCATCACGCTTCGCCGCAGGGTGGAGCCCTACCATGGCGTGCGGTCGTGGCGGAATTGGTAGACGCGCAGCGTTGAGGTCGCTGTATCGCAAGATGTGGAAGTTCGAGTCTTCTCGACCGCACCAGTCGCCTTCGAAAGCGACGTGAAAACAGGCCATCCTTCGGGGTGGCCTTTTTGTTTTCGTTTACCGTTGGGCCAGCTATGCGACGGCTGCATGACAATTGCGTCACGTCAGCGATTGACTTGCTAAGTGTACTTATTATATGTGCGCTTATGGATCAACGAACCGACCAGACACAGGACTGCAAGACGCAAGCGAGCTTTGGGGATGTTGCGCCCATCAGCAAGCTGATCTTTTCGGTCACCAAGCAGATGCGCCGCGTGTTCGAGCAGCAGGCGCGGCTGCAGGATATGACGTTGCCGCAGTGGCGGGCACTGGGGCAATTGGTGGAGTCCGATGGGTTGTCTCAAGCGGCTTTGGCCACGCTGATCGAGACCGATCCGATGACCACCAGCAAGATTTTGCGGCTGCTGGAGACGCGCGGGCTGATCGAACGCCTGCCGGACCCAGCGGACAGCCGCGCCAAGATCGTGCGGGCGGCGCCGGCGGTCACCGAAATGGTCGAGACGATGAAGGCGGTTTCGGCCGACCTGCATAAAACAATGCTGGATGGTATTTCGGAGGCGGACAAGGACGTTTTGGTCCGCACCCTCAACAAGATTTCCGACAATTTGGCCGGTCAGGGCGACCGGCATAAGGACGCAGACAAATGAACGCTCCCCTGAAGAAGAATGCCGAAGCCGATGCCACTCCGGTGGCTGCGCCTAGCCCCGTGACGGCAGTGCCGCCGGCAGCGGAAGCGGTGGTGCCGCCCAAGAAGAAGGGCAAGCTGCGCCGCAATATTCTGATGTTCGGCCTGCCGCTGGTGCTGGCGGGAACCGGGGGATATTTCTATCTCAATGGCGGGCGGTTCGTGGAGACCGACAATGCCTATGTGCAGCAGGTCAAGGTTTCGCTATCGGCTGATGTCGCCGGGCGGGTGACTGAAGTGGACGTGGCCGAGAATCAGGAAGTCGCCGCGGGCGATGTGCTGTTCAAGATCGATCCTGAACCCTATCGCATCGCACTGGACCAGGCCGATGCAGCCCTGGCTTCGGCGCGGGTCAATGTCGAGCAGTTGCGTGTCGCCTACAGCACGGCACAGGCCAAGCTGACGGCGGCACAGCAGACGCTCAACCTGCGCCAGAGCGAATTCGACCGGCAGCAGACCTCGGTCAATACGGGCGTGTCGGCGACGGCAAGCCTGGACGATATTAAGCTGTCGCTGCAGGACGCCAATTCGGAAGTCGCGCTGGCCGAACAGGCGCTGGCGAGTTCCGTCGCGGCGCTGGCCGGTGATCCGGATATCGAGACCGATTTGCACCCGGCGGTGCGCACCGCCATCGCCGCCCGCGAAAGCGCGGCGCGCGACCTGGACAAGACCACCGTGGTCGCGCCAGCCGCCGGCGTGATCAGCCAGATGGCCAGCCTGAATGTTGGGCAGTTCCTGGCAACCGGCACGACGATCGCCAGCCTGATCAAATCGACCGATACCTGGGTCGAGGCCAATTTCAAGGAAACCCAGCTGGACGGGTTGAACGATGGCCTGCCGGTCGAGGTGAGCGTGGATGCCTATCCGGGCGTGAAGCTGCAAGGTGTCGTGGACAGCATCGGGGCGGCGACGGGCTCGCAGTTCGCGCTGATCCCGGCGCAGAACGCCACCGGCAACTGGGTGAAGGTGACCCAGCGCGTCACCGTGCGGGTCAAGCTGGATGAGGGCACCAATGCGGACTTGCTGCGGGCCGGCATGAGCGCCGTGGTGTCGGTGGATACGGGCAAGACCGTGCTCGACAAGATGCTTTGATCTTTTGGTAGGGTCCCGGGAAGCTCTTTCTTCTCCCTCCCCCTTGTGGGGAGGGCCGGGGTGGGGGTTCTGGGATTGCCGACTTATGCCATGCTGATTATCGAGCCCCACTGATAGTTCAGAATCCCACCCTCAATCCCCTGCCATTCGAGCGTAGCTCTCATGACCCTCAATCGCTCCACCGGAGCGATTTGTCCCTGCGGGCCGCTTACAAGCCCCAAAGGGGGGAGAGGGAGGCAAATAGGGGCTCTCGATCCGTAGTGGTCAGCTAGCTTCGTGAATAAAAAAAGGCCGCCTTTCGGGGCGGCCTTTTTGTTGGCTTATGGCGCGGCGGGAGCCGGGGCCATGGTGTTGGCGGGGGTCATGGTATCGGCTGGTGCTGCCGGTGCCGGAGTGGCGGGCGCGGGCGTAGCAGGCGCTGGAGTAGCCGGAGCGGGAGTAGCCGGAGCCGGAGCCGGGGTAGTGGCGGGCGCCGTGGTGGTGTCGGCAGCCGGCGGCGTCGTATTGGCCGGAGCATCGCCGCCACAAGCGGCCAGGGTCAGGGCGAGGGCGAAAGCCGCCGGGACGAGCAGGAATTTGGACATCAAGTCACCTTATGATTTGCTTAGAAATGCGGTGTTCAAGCCGAAGTGAACGTCGTGGCCTAATAAGGCAAAGATGCGACCATAATGGCGGGGTGGGCTGAATCGTTGCATGCGGGGGCAAGATTGTGGCTGGTCATCGCGGCAGGGCCGCCGATTCTTGGTGAGTTCAGTCGTTGGATGGCGGCAGGCTGCGGATTATCTTGACTTCAACCAGGTTGAGGCGCGGCGAGGGGGCGTTGCTGGGCCAGGGTTTTGGGCGCCTTGGCGCGCCAGGCGTCTTCGAGCCGCAGCGACAGCTCCTCATCGGCGATGACATCGAGGCGGATCAGCACGGCGGGCCAGCCGATATAATGGTCGGTTTCGAAATAGATTTCGGGCGAGATTTCCATCAGCAGCGTCTTTTGCTCGGCGGGGCAGAGCAGGACCAGGGTTTGGCCATCCTTGAGGCGGCAAAACGCCTTGCTGCCGACCTTGAGCGCGGGGGTGCCGTAGCTGGTGGAGCGGGTGAGGCCGGGCAGGCCGCGCGCCTCGGCAAGAGTCTGGATGCGGGTGAAGGCGGCGTCGAGATCGGTCATGGCGATCAACTCCTGCTGCGGCAAGGATAACGCGCGCGCCGGCCCGAAGATGCGGGATAAAAAATGATGGTTCCGCATGGCTGAAACGCGATGGCCAGTCTGGCGTATTGCCATGGCATTGGCTACAGCTTGGAGCGCCCCTGAAACCTGCGACACGCAAAGGGCTCCCAATGAGCACAGAGCCAGATACTGCACCCGGAACCGAGACCGGGATCGATGCCAATGCGCTTCGCGACAGCGAGGATCGCATCAGTGTGGACTGGCTGTGGAATTTACGAGAGCAACTGGCTGAGAGTAACATCGAGGCCGTCATCGCGCTGATGGCGCCGCTGCATGCCGCCGATACCGGCGACGTGCTGGAATTGCTGGATCACGACGAGCGGCTGGCGCTGGTTTTGACGCTGGGCAACCACTTCGACTATTCGGCGCTGACCGAAGTCGACGAGAGCGTGCGCGTCGAGCTGATGGAAGCGCTGCCCAACGCGGATATCGCGCGCGGCGTGTCGGGGCTCGACAATGACGACGCGGTGTTCATTCTCGAAGACCTTGAGCATGAGGACCGCGAAGAAGTCCTGTCCAAGCTGCCGACATTCGAGCGGCTGAGCCTCAAGCGGAGCCTGGATTTCCCCGAAGAGTCCGCCGGGCGGCGGATGCAGACCGATTTCATCGCCATTCCGCCATTCTGGACGGTGGGGCAGACCATCGACTATCTGCGCAGCGAACAGGAGCTGCCGGACGAATTCTACCAGATTTACGTGGTGGACGCCGGTTATCAGGTGCTGGGCACCATTCCGCTGGACAAGTTCCTGCGCTCGACCCGCACGACGCGGATCGAGGATGTGATGAACACCCAGGTCGTGCTGGTGGATGCCAGCGAGGACCAGGAGGAAGCGGCGCGCGATTTCGAGCGCTACGATCTGGTCGAAGTGGCGGTGGTGGACGAGAGCAAGCGGTTGGTCGGCGTGCTGACCATCGACGACATGGTCGACGTTATCCACGAGGAAGCCGACGAGGACATCAAGCTGCTGGGCGGCGTCGGCGACGAAGACATTTCCGACAACACTTTCGACACGGTGCGCAGCCGTACGCCCTGGCTGGTGGTCAATTTGATCACGGCGGTGCTGACTTCGGTGCTGATCGGGTTTTTCGATGCCACGATCGAGCAGATGGTGGCGCTGGCGGTGCTGATGCCAATCGTGGCCTCGATGGGCGGCAATGCCGGCACGCAGACCATGACGGTGACGGTGCGCGCGCTGGCGATGCGCGAACTGGACGGGCGCCGGCTGCGCCGGCTGATCACCCGCGAAATGCGGGTGGGGCTGGTCAACGGCATCATCTTCGCGACTCTGGTCGGGCTGGTGACGACGCTGCGCTTCGGCAATGTGGAGCTGGGAATTGTGATCGGGCTGGCGATGGTGACCAACCTGATCGTGGCGGGGACGGTGGGCATCCTGGTGCCGGTCACGCTGGACCGGATCAAGGCCGATCCGGCGGTGGCCTCCTCGGTCTTCGTGACCATGATCACCGACATGGTTGGGTTTTTCTCGTTTCTGGGCATCGCCGGATTGTGGTTCGGCCTGTTTTGAGAACGCATTTTTGTTGTGGGGCAACTCCGCGCCACGCCGCGTAAACCGTCACTAAACCTTTACAGAACGTGCTTTGGGGCGGTTAACGAAGTCTTCTCAAGGCTGTGGAGTGTGGCAACTCTGCCGCTTGCAAAGAGTTTATGACGCAGTTAACGATTCATGACCGGGTGCTGCGGGCGGGTAACACCGTAAGCAGGATCACGGCGTGAACGGCTGATAGGAGCGGCATATGCGAAGTCAACCGAAGGCCAATATCTGGCGGGCAGCGACCTGGACACTGGTCTGCCTGCTGTCAATGGGACTGGTTTTTTCCGTGGTTGCCGGGGTTTAGACCCTAGCTCTTCACTAGTAGAAGATTTGGAAGGGCGCCCAAGCCACAGGGCGCCCTTCTGCTCGTTAGGAGATCCGCCTTGATGAAGTTACTGATCGGCAATCGCAATTATTCCACCTGGTCGCTGCGGCCGTGGCTGGTGCTGGCGCATTTCGAGATCCCGTTCGAGGACGAGGTGCTGATGCTGTCGGGCGAGGGGTGGCGCGAGACGCTGGAGGCCCGCTCGCCGACCGGCAAGGTGCCGGTATTGCTCGATGACGGACTGGTGGTGCCCGAGACCATCGCGATCATCGAATATCTGGCGGACAAATTTCCCGACAAGGCGATCTGGCCGACCGACATGGCGCAGCGGGCGCTGGCGCGGGCGGCGAGCGCCGAGATGCATGCCGGCTTCATGGGACTGCGCAGCAATGCGCCGATGAACCTGCGGGCCTCGCATGCAGGCAAGGTTTCGGCTGAGGCGGTGGCCAAGGATCTGCACCGGCTGCAGGCGTTGTGGGGCGGGCTGCTGGCGAAGTCCGGCGGGCCGTTCCTGTTCGGTGAGTTCACTGCGGCCGATGCGATGTTCGCGCCGGTGGCGACGCGCATTCGTACCTATGGGCTGGCGGTGTCCGATGTGGCGGGGGCATATGTCGAGGCGATCTATGGCCTGCCGGCGTTCCAGCAATGGCTGGGACTGGCGCTGCGCGAACCGTGGATCGTCGATGACGACGAGATCGACGTGATCCAGGACCGGGTGGCGCGGGGCGTATTGGCATGATCCATATGGTCAAGCTGTGCGTGGGGGTTTCGAGCATCGAGGAGCTTGAAAGCTACCGCAACGAGCGAGCGCATTGGTGGGACGCCGATTATGGCGAGGACGTGCATGTGCATCGCACGCGCATGATGCCCAAGCGTGCCGCCGAGATGGAGGGGAAATCCTCGATCTACTGGGTGATCGCCGGGGTGATCGGGGTGCGGCAGCCCATTCTGCGGCTGGCGCAATACACCGATGGCGAGGGCAAGACTTACTGCGATATCATCATGAGCCCCGACATGGTGCGCACGGTGCCGTATCCGAAGCGGCCGTTCCAGGGGTGGCGGTATTTGCCGGTTGCCGATGCGCCGCCGGACCTGGCGGCGAACGGGAATGAGGGCGCCGAGGAGATTGCGGCGGATCTGGCAAGGCTGGGGTTGATTTAGGGGTTGTGGGTTCCGTGGGTGTAGGGGCATCGCACCCCTCACCCTGCTTACTCCGCTGAACGCGTCGTAAGCTGTCCTTGTTCGGCTCAAGCCGCTCCACTGGAGCGGCTTGTGGCTTCGCCACCGCCTCCAAGTCCCGCAAGGGGAGAGGGGTGACGACTGCAAATTTTCAGTTCATCCCCTTCTCCCCTTGCGGGAGAAGGTGCCCGAAGGGCGGATGAGGGGGCTGCTTTAGGGCGTTAGATCGGGGCGTCATTCCCGCCCCTCTCAATCCCCGGCGGCCTGTTGAATCGATTGATCACCAGAGATGCGGGCTGAGGCGTTTGCTCCGGTCAAGTCCTTAATTTTCCTTAAGACTATGCTTCGATGCCATCGTGTTAAGAGGCTGTTAACCATAAAAGCCGTGTTCTGCGGGCAGGAAAATTTCCGTGATTTGGGGGCGGCGATGGCGCGTCAAGGTGCGCATGTCATTGTGGTGGGAAACGAAAAGGGCGGGTCGGGCAAGTCGACGACCGCGTTTCACCTGGCCATCTACCTGATCTATCAGGGCTATAGCGTTGCAACGATCGACACGGACAGCCGGCAGCAGACCTTTACCCATTATGTGCGCAACCGGCGGGCATGGGCGAAGGAGCGGGGGCTGGCGCTGCCGACGCCCAAGCATTTTCACCTGCCATCGGCCTGGGGCGACTCGGTCAAGGAAAACCAGAAGGCCGAATTCGACGTGTTCCGCCGCGCCGTGGGCGAGGTCGAGGACAGCGTGGATTTCCTGGTGATCGATACGCCGGGCTTCGATACCAACTTGACGCGGCTGGCCCATTGCCTCGCCGATACGCTGGTGACCCCGGTCAATGACAGCCTGATCGATCTCAACGTGCTGGCCCGCGTCGATGCGGACGGGACTGGGCCGGTGGAGCCCAGCCATTATGCGCGGCTGGTGCAGCGGGCTCGCTCGGAGCGGCTGACCATGGATGGCAAGAGCATCGACTGGGTGCTGGTGCGCAACCGCATTTCGATGCTGGCCTCGCGCAATGCGCGGCAGGTGCATACCACGCTGGAGCGGATCGCGACTCGGTTCGGCTGCCGGGTGGCCGACGGCATCGCCGAGCGGGTGATCTTCCGGTCGCTGTTTCCCATGGGGATGACGGTGTTCGATCCGCTGGAGGGGGAACTGCTGAGCGGGCTGTCATCGGTGTCCCATATCACCGCACGCAACGAGTATCGCGACCTGGTGGCGGCGCTCAATCTGCCGATCATCGGCGCAGACGAGGCAAAGCCCGAAGTCGGAACCCCGATGCTGATGTCGGCCTGAGCATAAATTTTTGTTCACCCACCGCCCCTTGTGTGTGGCAGACGAAGCGACGACACTCCCCATTGTCTGATTTGGGGTTTTGGAATGACGCGGCACGATGCGCACGTCATTGTTGTCGGCAACGAGAAGGGCGGGTCGGGCAAGTCCACGACGGCCTTTCACCTGGCCATCTACCTGCTGCACCAGGGCTTCAAGATCGCCACCATGGATGTGGACAGCCGGCAGCAGACCCTGACCCATTATGTGCGCAACCGGCGCGAATGGGCCCGGACAAAGGGCCTGACGCTGCTGCACCCGACCCACTACCACCTGCCGCTGGCGCGCGGTGACTCGATCCGGGAGAACCAGGCAGCTGAGTTCGAGCTGTTCCGGCAGGCAGTGGGCGATGTCGAGGACGACGTGGATTTCGTGGTCATCGATACGCCAGGCTTCGATACGCATATGACGCGGCTGGCCCATTGCCTGGCCGATACGCTGGTGACGCCGATCAATGACAGCCTGATCGATATCAATGTGATGGCGCAGATCGATCCGGTCAGCGGGGAGCCGCGCGAGATGAGCCATTACGCGCGGCTGGTGCAGCGGGCGCGTTCGGAGCGGCTGGCGGTCGACGGCAAGAGCATCGACTGGGTGCTGGTGCGCAACCGCATCTCGATGCTGTCGTCGCGCAATGCGCGGCAAGTGCAGACGCTGCTGGAGCGGATCGCTGCTCGGCTGGGTTGCAGGGTGGTGGATGGCATTGCCGAGCGCGTGATCTTCCGCTCGCTGTTTCCGGCCGGGCTGACGGTGTTCGATCCGCTGGACGACGACCTGCTGGGTGGCTTGCCCTCGATGTCGCATATGAGCGCGCGGCAGGAATACCGCAATCTGGTGGCGGCGCTGCATCTGCCGGCGGGGGTGGAGATGGGGGCGGGGACAGAGGCGGGGCGGGTTTTTCTGCAGACGGTGAGTGGGGAGCGACTGTCTTGAATTGCAAGACAGCAAGAGGCTTTGGAACGAGGAATGTGTTGAGAATTTCGTCGACCCATCCTTGCGCATGGCGGGCTTGGTCCCCGGCCGGAGTCTGGCCCAAGCGACTGTTCGGGCTTGGGAAATCCTGGCGAGTGTCCCATTCTCCCCCCACGAGCTTTAAGCTCTGGCTAGGTTCGGGCTTGATCGCCGATCTTCCCAAACTGGCCAGTTCGGGAAGACAAGTCCAAGTTACAAGAGCTAGGAGCGGCGGCATTCAGGTTTGGTGAGACACGGAAGCTCTTTCTTCTCCTCCCCCTTGTGGGGCGGGGTGGGGGCTGGGGCTATCAATTGATGTGGTACTGATTGTTGAGCCTGACTGTTAGTTCAGAACCCCCACCCTCAATCCCTCCCCACAAGGGGGAGGGAGGCAGATCGCGGCTCTCAATCAGCGGTGCCAAGTTGAGCATCCATTGGGTCCCAGCGCAGCGGGATACAAAGAAACCCTGATGCCGGTGGTGGAATTCAGGTTGCGGAAACTATCGCGGCCTAGGATGAGGAAGCAGTCGACTGATTCCGGCGGAAATCGGGCCGGTCACGAGCGTTCGCGCGGCCACCAGGCCGGCTGCGGCGCTGAACGAGGCGAGGCCCGATGGTGATCGACAATTTCACGCTGGTGGTCGCATCGGGCGCCGCAATCTGCGTACTCGGGCTCGTCCTGTTTTACATGTGGCGCCAGGATCACCGGGCGCCCTGGTTCGGCTGGCTGGCGCTGAGCTATGTGTGCGGCGCCATGGCCGCGGTTTTGTTCGGCACGCGTGCCGGCGGTGACAACTTCGTTTCCACGGGTATTGCCACGGCATTGCTGCTGCTGTGTTTCGGCTTCATGTGGACGGGCGCACGCGTGTTCGAGCGCCGCAAGGTGGTGTGGTGGCCGCTGGCGGCGGCGCCAGGACTGTGGCTGGCCTCGTTCCTCATTCCCGATTTCAGCAATATGCTTGGCTTGCGGGTGGTGATGGCCTCGATCCCGGCCTCGGCATTCATGCTGTTTGCGGCCTGGGAATTGTGGAGCGGGCGCATCGAGGGCCTGCCGTCGCGCAAGGCGGCAGCCGCGTTTCACCTAAGCGCCGGACTGTTCTTCGCGTTCCGCATCGTCGCGGTGGGATTTTTGCCGTTTCCGCTCGGTGGGCGCGATATTCATCCGCTGGCGACGGCGGCGTTTAATTTTACCACCTTCTTCCATGCGATATTCCTGACGGTGCTGATGATCAGCCTGACCAAGGAGCGCCGCGAGGCCGAGCAACGGTCGCTGGCGGAAAGCGACGCGCTGACCGGATTGCCCAATCGCCGCGCCTTTGCCACCGAGGCGGAGCGGCTGTTGCGCAAGCAGAAATACAATCATGCGCCGCTGGCTCTGCTGATCCTGGATCTGGATCACTTCAAATCCATCAATGACCGCTTCGGCCACGATGCTGGCGACCGGGTGCTGGTGGAGTTCGGCGCGGTACTCAATGCCAGCCTGCGGCGGGAGGATTTCCGCTTCCGCATCGGTGGCGAGGAATTCTGCTGCCTGCTGCCGGGCCTGACCCTGCGCGAAGCCCAGGCGACGGCGGAGCGCATCTGCGAGGCGTTCCAATCCACCACGGTGGAGGTTCTGGGCGGATCGGTGCGCGGCACGGTCAGCATCGGCATTTCCTCGACCGATATCTGCGGCTATGTGATGGAAGAGCTGTTGAACGAGGCGGATGCCGCGACCTATGAGGCCAAGGCAACCGGGCGCAACCGGGCGGTGGTGGCTATTGCCAAGCCGAATATGCCGATGATCCCAACGATCGACAATGTCACCGATATTCGTGGGAAGCTGCGGGCTTAAGGGAGGGCGTTCGGTGGGAAATGGGTAGAACCCCTCATCCGCCCTTCGGGCACCTTCTCAGTTCAATTCGCTCCACTGGAGCGAATTGCCGGCTATGCCGTCACTTCGAAGTCCCGCAAGGGGAGAAGGGGATGGAGCCGAGGATTCTCAGTCGTCACCCCTCTCCCCTTGCGGGAGAGGGTGGATCGGCCGGAGGCCGAGACGGGTGAGGGGGTGTCGCCGCAAACGCGATAGTCGTTCAGCCCAGGGGCGATCAGTGGTCGCCGAAGGTTACGTCCAAGGCGCGCTTGCCGCCGGGGGAGAAGACGTCGATTTCAATGCCGATGCGGGGCTGGACCACGCGGCGGGTGCGGGAGGACAGCGCCAGCACGGCGGCCAGCAATTCGCCGACGGTGCGGCGCTGATGCAGCAGGCGGGCGGAAATGCCGTCCATGGTACGGCGGCGCACCTTGAATTCGGGCGAGGCAAGTTTGGAGCGGCCGACGAAATTGGCCAGCTCGTTCAGGGCAGTACGTTCGCTCATTGGGCTACTCCAGACACAGGCACCAATTTGCTTCCCCATCGGCCGGATAGCTGACGCCCAATTGGCGTGCCCCGGTTCATCGTTATTGTGCAGTCGCCGCGGCGGAACGGATCCCGCCGTGGTGGTTCGGTTCGGGCGATCAGCCCTGCATGGCCAGGCAAGACAGGTTCTGCTGCTTGAGCTGGTTGCACATGTCGGTCGCCGCATTGCGGCCGCCGAAGCCGACGAAACGGGCGCGGTAGAACACCTGGCCGTTCTTTTCGAAGCGTTCGACGTAAGAGCGGAAATCGCCAAGGGTCGCGACCTTGCCGGCGGCAGTGGTCAGCAGGCCCTGGGCATTGGCCTCGGATGGCGCGGCGCCGATCTGGACGATCCAGCCGCCGGGAGGCACGGCCGCGCTGTTATCGTTGGATGCGGTCTTGATCGAGCCGCTGGTCAGCAGATCGACCGGCTGGCCTTCGGCGCCGACGCCGACGGGCGGCAGCAGCGGGGCAGACGGCACGGTCTGGCCGAGAGCGGCCGGCGGCGCGCCCAGGCTATAGGTATCGCTGAGCCAGGCGCCGATGACGTCCTGGCTGGGATATTCGGGCTGCGGCGCAGCGGCGAGGGTATTGGCGGCCTGGACGGCCGGTTGCAAGCCCAGATCGGCAGGCATGGGCGCCGGAGTGGGCGCAGTGCTGGCCAGGATGACTTCGGGCGCGGCCTGCTGGAGCGGCACTTGCTGCGGCTGTGGCTGGGCGCCATTGGCGGCCACGAGCTGGGCCAGGCGGAAGCCGGGCAGGGGCATGGGCGTGACGAAGTTGCCCGCTGGCGTGGCCGCGGGCGATTGCGCCACGGCGACCTGGATATTGCCCTGGCGGCCGGGTTGCGGAATCATGGCGGTCTGCAGGTAATTGCCCTGCCGCGCCTTGGGCAAATAGGTGGATACCAGTTCGCGCACCTTCTGGTCGCGACCGCCGGCAGTGTTGAAGCCGAAGGCGACGACGACGATGTGGCGGTTGTTCTTGCGGGCGGCGGTCAGCAGGTTGGAGCCGGCGGCGTTGATATAGCCGGTCTTGATGCCGTCGACGGCGTCCATATAGCCGAGCACCCGGTTATGGTTGCCATAGGTGCGGCGGCCATAGCTGAAGCTGCGGGTCTGGAAAAATTCGTAATAGTTGGAAAAATGCTGGTAGACGGCGATGCCGAGAATGGCCTGGTCGCGCACCGTGGTGAGCTGGCCGCCATCGGGCAGGCCCGAGGCATTGCGGTATGTGGTGTTGCGCATGCCCAAGGCGCGGGCGGTCGCCGTCATGCGCTGGGCGAATTTTTCCTCGGAGCCGGAAATATGCTCGGCGATCACCCGGGCCATGTCGTTGGCCGAAATGGTGACGATGGACTTGATGGCGTCTTCCACGGAGATGGTGGCGCCGGCGCGCAGGCCCAGCTTGGTCGGCTCGGCGGCGGCGGCGTGGCGCGACACGGTCATCTTGGTCGAGAGGGACAGGTTGCCGGCGGACAGCTCCTGGAACAGGATATAGAGCGTCATCACCTTGGTGATCGAGGCCGGATAGCGCTTACTGTCGGCAGCTTCTTCGTACATGACCTTGCCGGATTTGGCATCGACGACGATGCCGGCATATTTGCGAAGGTTTTCAATAGCCTGGGCCGGCGCTACCGATGGCAGCGCGACGGCAAAAAGCACTAGGACTGCGGCAAGGGTGCGCAAAACGACCGCGCGCCATGGGGATTTCGCCTGGGAAGCCACCCGGTACTCCAACACACTTTCGGACGCGAACACCGCCCGTACACAATTTACAAAGCTGGATGGCCGACGCAGCCCCACGCCGCCAGCTCACCCGTTACCGGCGCAATCTAGCGACGGCTTGTTACTATTCCGTAAAATGCGAGCTATTGTTGTGACTCGGCAGCTGGCCATGGTTAATGCCGCAGCGAAGGGCGAGATGGACATGAAGCTCTATACTCGCGCGCAGAACTCGGCCGGGGAGCGGGTGCGCATCGCGCTCAACCTCAAGGGCATCGCCCATGAGTATGTGGCGGTCTCGACGCTTGGCCCCGGTGAATATGCTCGCATTAATCCGCAGGAGCTGCTGCCGGCGCTGGAGATCGATGGGCGTATCATCACGCAATCGGCGGCTATCTTGAATTATCTGGAGGCGGTTTTTCCCGAACGGCCGCTATTGCCGGCCGATCCGGTGGTGCGAGCGCAGGCAATCGCCTTTGGTTCGGTGGTTGCCGCGGAAATGCACGCGGTGACGGTGCAGCGCGTGCGGCGGTTTCTGGCGAGCAACATGGGGGCCGATGACGCTCGGGTGCAGCAATGGGTGGCACACTGGCTGGGCCTGGGCTTTGCCACCCTTGAGGGATTGCTGGCGGCGCGGCCTGCCGATTGGCCATTCTGCTTCGGTGACGAGCCGGGCTGGGCCGACCTGTTCCTCGTTCCCCAGGTATCCAATGGCCGCCGGCTCGGCATCGACCTGGGGGATTGCCCGCGCGTCACGGAAATTGCCGACCGGTGTCGTGGGCTCGAACCGTTCCGCTTGGCCGAGCCGCAAATGCAGCCTGACTATGCGGGCGCTTCCAGTTGAGGCGTCCAGCGCTTTAGAGTCAGGCGGCTTCGACAGTGATGACCAAGCGCTTGCCCAATGCCAGCAGGCCATTTTCGATACTACGCAGTTTGGTGGCATGGAAAGGATCAAGCATGCGGCGCACTTCGGTTTCCGCTTTGCCCAGGCGGCTTGCCAGGGCCGCTTGGGTGAGCCCGGAAGCTCGGAAAGCCTCGATGAGCGAAATCTTGGCCAGTACTGCCGCGGAGATGGAAACAGGGCGCTGGGAGGCGGTGGCGGCGCGGATATCCTCGGGCTGGGGTAGGCGCTGGCCGTCCTGGGCATAGGTCAGGGCAACGATTTCCAACGCATCATGCGCGTTGCCCAAGGCTTCAGCCTCGGTCGCACCGCCGGTAATGGCCTCTGGAAAGTTCTGGAAGGTGACGAGGAATCCGCCCTCATCGGGGGTGAATTGCGCGAGGTACTGCATTTCAATCTCCTAGAGACCCAACTGCCGCCGGATGATCTGCTCCATGAGCGGCGTGATTTCGCCGGACTTGATCACGGTAAAGCTGCCATTGCAGCGCACTACGCAATGGCCGCCTTTGCCGCGGGCCATATCGATCTGCAACGCGAAACCGAGGCTTTTTGCATCCTTGGCGAGCTTGCGAAGCAATTGATCGCGTTTCATCGATAGCCCTGCTGAAGTCATGAGAGCATCGCACAAAAATGTGCGCTTGTCGAGGAGCGTCAAACGCGCAAAACCCGGAAATCCGGGTGTTTTTGCCGGTCACGAATTAGAGAAGGATTGGCCCTTAACACCGGCTGGTTTTTGCCTACATAATGGGTCCACCATGCTGCTTCGTTTCTCCCACGACAGATATATTGATATGACGCCATCACGCCTCGATGCCCCGATTCCTGAAGCGGCTGCCGCAAGGCGGCCAGCTGCCGTTCGTTCGTGGGCCGGGCCGAAGGATGGTGGTGTCCACAAGGATACCGACGGGGGTGGGCGAAGCGGCACCGAAACCGGAACCGCGACCAAAACGCGGACCAAGACCAAGCGGCCGAGCCTCTATCGGGTGCTGCTGCTGAACGACGATTACACGCCGATGGAATTCGTCGTTCTGGTCCTGCAGGACGTCTTCAACAAATCGCGTGAAGAGGCCCTGCAAATCATGATGCACGTTCACCAAAAGGGGGTGGGTGAATGCGGCGTCTTTCCATACGAGGTTGCCGAAACCAAGGTGACCCGCGTCATGGATACTGCACGCAAGAACCAGCATCCGCTGCAATGCGTGATGGAAAAGCAATAGGAACATCAGATGCCCTCATTTTCTCGCGGACTTGAAAAGGCTCTGCATCAGGCGATGAACCTGGCGCGTGAGCGCAACCACGAGTTCGCAACGCTCGAGCATTTGCTGCTCGCCTTGACGGACGACCGGGAAACCATTGCGGTCCTCGTCGGCTGCGATGTCGATGTCGATGCGCTCAAGAGCGATCTCGAAGATTTCATCAATGAAGAGCTGGACAGCCTGATCGTGGCCAATGGCCAGGACGCGCGCCCGACCGCCGCGTTCCAGCGCGTGATCCAGCGCGCCGTCATCCATGTCCAGTCCTCGGGCCGCGAAGAAGTAACGGGCGCCAATGTGCTCGTCGCCATCTTTGCCGAGCGCGAGAGCCATGCTGCCTACTTCCTCGAACAGCAGGACATGAGCCGGCTGGACGCGGTCAATTTCATCAGCCACGGCATTACCAAATCGGGTGCCAGCGAGGAACGCAAAGTGCGCGGAGCCGAGGACGGCAGTGAAGGCAATGGCGAAGGCGGAAGCGGGCGCGGCGAGAACGCCAAAAGCTCGGCTTTGGCCGATTTCTGCGTCGACCTGAACGCCAAGGCGCGGGCCGGCAAGATCGATCCGCTGATCGGGCGCGACGCCGAATTGCGCCGGACCATCCAGATCCTCTGCCGCCGCTCCAAGAACAATCCGCTGTATGTGGGTGATGCCGGCGTCGGCAAGACCGCCATTGCCGAGGGTCTTGCGCGCAAGATCGTCGAGGGCGATGTACCCGAAGTGCTCAAGGAAGCGGTGATCTATTCGCTCGACATGGGCTCGCTGCTGGCGGGCACGCGCTATCGCGGGGATTTCGAGGAACGGCTCAAGGCGGTGATGAAGGAGCTGGAGAAGCTCCCCAATTCGGTGCTGTTCATCGACGAAATCCACACCATGATCGGTGCGGGCGCCACCTCGGGCGGCGCGCTGGATGCTTCGAACCTGCTCAAGCCAGCTTTGGCGAGCGGGGCGATCCGTTGCATCGGCTCCACCACCTATAAGGAATATCGCCAGTTCTTCGAGAAGGATCGGGCGCTTGGTGCGCCGGTTCCAGAAGATCGACGTCAATGAGCCGTCGATCCCCGATGCGATCGAGATCGTGAAGGGCCTTCGTCCTTATTTCGAAGAGTTCCACAAGATCAAGTATACCGACGAGGCGCTGCAGGCGGCTGTCGAGCTGAGCGCGCGATATATCAATGACCGCAAGCTGCCGGACAAGGCTATCGACGTGCTCGATGAGACCGGGGCCAGCCAGATGCTGCTCAAGGCCGAGGATCGCAAGGCGGTGATCGACGTCGAGGACATCGAGGCGACCATCGCGACGATCGCGCGCATTCCGCCAAAGTCGGTCTCCAAATCGGATGCCGAATTGCTGCGGAGCCTTGAATCCAACCTGCGCACGGTAGTGTTCGGGCAGGACGTGGCGATCACCTCGCTGGCGTCGGCGATCAAGCTGGCGCGTGCCGGCCTGCGGGAACCCGAAAAGCCGATCGGCTCGTACCTGTTTACCGGCCCGACCGGTGTCGGCAAAACGGAAGTGGCCAAGCAGCTTGCCGATACGCTCGGCGTGGAACTGCTGCGGTTCGACATGTCCGAGTATATGGAGCGGCACACGGTGTCGCGCCTGATCGGCGCGCCTCCGGGCTATGTCGGGTTCGACCAGGGGGGCCTGCTCACCGATGGCGTGGACCAGCATCCGCATTGCGTGGTGCTGCTCGACGAAATCGAGAAGGCGCATCCGGACCTGTACAACATCCTGTTGCAGGTGATGGACCACGGCAAGCTGACCGACCATAACGGCAAGTCGGTGGATTTCCGCAATGTCATCCTGATCATGACCTCCAATGCCGGGGCCATGGACTTGCAGAAGAGCCCGATCGGGTTCGGCCGCAAGCGCGAGCAGGGCGACGACGAAGAGGCGATCAACCGCCTGTTCACGCCGGAATTCCGCAACCGCCTCGACGCGATCATCTCGTTCGCGCCGCTGCCGCGCGAAGTGGTGCGCCGTGTGGTGGAGAAGTTCGTGCTGCAGCTGGAAGGCCAGTTGGCCGAGCGTGGCGTGACCATCAACCTGACGCCGGAGGCCGCCGATTGGCTGGCCGAGCATGGCTATGACGAACGCATGGGCGCCCGCCCGCTGGGAAGGGTGATCCAGGAATACGTCAAGAAGCCGCTGGCCGAGCAGGTGCTGTTCGGTGAGTTAGTGAATGGCGGTTCGGTAACTGTTGCCGTCGTTGGCGAGGGTTCGGAAGCCAAGCTGGAACTGGTGGCGGTGCCCCCGCGCCCGGCCAAACCGAAGGCGCTGCCACGGCCGAAGAAGAGCAAGGCGACGGTGGAAAAAGACAACTAGGTTTTAGTCCAGCGAGAATTGAAAAGGCCGGGAGCAATCCCGGTCTTTTTGTTTGGCGCTAGATGAAGGTGGGAGGCGGATTGGTGCTGGGTTGTTCGGCCAGGGCTTCAAGTCGGTCCAGCGTGATCCCTACCTGATGGGCCACGGCGAGATTGAAGTCGTGGTCGGGCGCGGTGGTTTCGTATTGGCGCAGATCCTCGGCGTTCAGGCCGGCTTCCAGGGCGAAATCCTCAAGATCGAAGCCGAGGGCGATCCGGCGGTTGTGATCGCCCTTGGGTGAGCGGTCGCTATCGAAGACTTGGGTCATGATGGCCTCCTCGTTTGTGCTGAGGAGATAAGATTGGCGCGCGAGAAAGGTTCAGACCTTGGCGCGTGACCCTAGGAGAGCGAAGCCGAGCAGGAAGGTAGCATAGACGGCCAGCGGCAGGGTGAGGGCGTAGATGTTCAGGGTGCGGTAGCCCAAGGCGCCAAGGCTGGCGCCGGCCAGCAGCGAGATCCAGACCAGCAAGTGTTGGGCCCAGCGCCAAGGCGGAGCCTGCCGGCGCAGGGCACGGGCCAGGTCCTGGCCGGCGGCGAACAGCGTGCCAGTGACGAAAGTGGCGCCCAGGCGCACCGAGCCTTCGGAGAGCAGCACGGCATTTTGCGCGCCGGCGGCGACGGCGAGGGCCAGCATGGCCTGGGGCGCAGGATAGCCGGCCAGCGTCAAAGCAAGTGCGGCGGCCAGCGCGAGGAGCACTAGAGCGAGGGCGCCAACCGGGCCCCAACGGCGGTCGATCAGTGCAAGAACAGAGCCGACGAAACTGCCGAGGAAGAACAGCAGCACCAGCGAGGCGGTGAGTACTGCTGTCTGCGTGATGCCGTTGGCGAGGGCGTCCCCGAGCTGGGTGGTATTGCCACTCATGAACGAGGTGTAGAAGCCGCTCAGTTCGATGAAGCCGATAGCATCGATGAACCCCGCGGTGGCGGTGAGCAGCAGGCCGAGGCTGAGCTTGGGGGCGGGGGTCACAAAGGATCAGAGTTTTGCGGCGATGGCCTTGGCGAGAGCGGCCAGCTCGGCGTCGTCGGCTTTGCCGCCGGCATGGGGGGCGAGGGCGGTGCCTTCATAGACCGGGATCAGGTGGAAATGCAGGTGGAAGACGGTCTGGCCGGCGGGGGCTTCGTTGAACTGGGCGAGGCGGAGGCCATCGGCGCCGGTGGCGGCAAGCAGGGCCTTGGCGACGCGCTGGACCAGGGGCATGACGGCGGAGAGGGCTTTCGGGTCCGCATCGAGGAGGTTGCGGGAGGCGGCTTTGGGGATGATGAGGAGGTGGCCGCGCGATTGGGGGAAGATGTCCATCGTCACCAGGGCCGTGGCGTCCTCATAGACCTTGTGGGCGGGAATCTCGCCGCGGAGGATTTTGGCGAAGATGTTGGCAGGGTCGTAGGTCATGATTCTCTCGCGGGTGGGGTGTGGGAGTGTGGCGCGGGGGGCGGGAGGGGGCAAGGGCTGGTGCTGAATGGAGTACGCGGAACCATACCCCCACCCTGCTCGATGTACGGACTTAGCAAGCTAAGTCCTATGCTCGCTTTCCCTCCCCACAAGGGGGAGGGAGGCAAACTGACAGCCCGGTTGGAAACCTTGCATTGGCAGTCGTCTCCCTCCCCCTTGTGGGGAGGGATCAAGGGTGAGGGTTCTTTGGGATGCGCTTTATTCAGCAGGCTTCAACTGCTCGCGTCCCCGGCTTCTGGAAATAGCGAAACCGGAAGTAATTGAGCACGGCCATGCCGGTCAGCGTGACCGGGACGTATTTGAAGCCGCGGCGGATGAAGAAGAGGGCGATGGAGGCGGCGGTGCCGGCGCTCATGGCACCTTTGCCCATGGGGGAGGTGAAGGAGGAGGGCACGATGTGGCGATAGAGCAGGGCGTCGGAGCGGTAATAGTCGCGGGCACGCAGGGCGAAGGCGCGTTTGGAGGTTGAATAGCCCTTGAGTTCGTCGAGGCCCATATCGCCGTGAAATTCGACTTCGGAGCCGAGGGCCCAGACTTCGGGCGGGGCGAGGCGGGATTTGCCGATATCGGTGAACAGGTCGATCAGATCGGTGAAGGTGACAACATTGGCGTTCCAGGTGTCCTCGGACTTGGCGCCGTGGGCGAGGATCAGGACGTCGGTGCGTTCGAGCTTTTCGCGCATGGGGGCGTAATTGCCGGCCGAAAAATCCAGGCCGGATTTGGCGGTTTCGACGATGGCGCCGGCCTTGGTCAGTTTTTCCACCATGGCGGAGCCGAAGGCGCCGCTGGCGCCGGTGACGAGGAAGCGGCGGCCCTTGAGCTGGCAAGCAGTGCCGAACAGCAAATCGAACACGTTGGTGAAGGACGAGAAGAAGGCGCGCGGATAGAGGTGGTGCATGGCGTGGTAATTGTTATCCACCCAGAGCAGGCCCTGCTGTCCGCCGACGCGGGACATCGACATGTGGTTGTAGTCGAGGCCTTCCTCCTTGATCGTCATTGCCAACATGACGGTGCGGATGACCACAACCAGGGCGATAGGCGGCCAAGGGAAAATAGCCAGGAAAATCAGGGTGCCAGCTATCGAGGTCAGGTATTCGGGCAGGATATGGAACCAGACGTTCTGGCGGGCATAGGCCGCGTTGACCTGCATATCGAGGCCAAGGAATTTGTGGTGCACCCAATGCCAGGAGGAGAAGGTGCGCAGGATTTTGAAGCGGGAGCCTTCCCATTGGTGGAGGACCCAATGCAGGGCATCGAACAGCGCGGTCGAGACGACGAAGGCCAAGGTGGCTTGGAGGGCGAAGGTGAGGATGGTCCAGATCATGGGGTAGTCATAAGGCTGATGAGCGGGGTGGGGAAGGGGGTATGGTGGGGTGATTAGTCCACGCCCTCGTGGTTCGAGGGTCGCTTCGCTCCCACCTCACCATGAGGACTACTGGGAGCTCATCTAAAAGTAGCCCTCATGGTTCTAAGAGTAGTCTCATGGTGAGGTGCGAGTTCTTACGAGCCTCGAACCACGAGGGCGTGCCCCTATTTGTCTGTCCGCTCGCCTTTGCGGAACGGCGTATATTGATCGAGCATTTCCTGCTGTTGTTCCACCGAGAGGCGTTCCTGTTCGAGGAAATCGGCGACGGCGGCGCGCAGGCCGGGATGGGCGATCCAGTGGACGGAAAAAGTGCTGGCTGGGGCGTAGCCGCGGGCCAGTTTGTGTTCGCCCTGGGCGCCGGCTTCGACGACCTGGAGCTTGTGCTGGATGGCGAAATCGATGGCCTGGTAGTAGCACAGCTCGAAATGCAGAAACGGCACTTCGCGGATGGCGCCCCAGTTGCGGCCGAAAATGCGGTCGGAGCCGAGGAAGTTGATGGCGCCGGCAATCGGGGTGGGGCCGTCATAGGCCAGCATCAGGACGATGCGGTCGGCCATGGTCTGGTTGAGGAGAGAGAAGAATTTGCGGTTGAGGTAGGGGCGGCCCCATTTGCGGGCGCCGGTGTCCTCGTAGAAATCGTAGAAGGCGTCCCAATGGTGTTCCATCAGCTCGCTTCCGGTCAGCCATTTGACGGTGATGCCATCGGCCAGCGCGTCGCGGCGCTCGCGGCGGATGGTCTTGCGCTTGCGCGAGGAGAGGGTTTCGAGGAAATCGTCGAAACTGGCAAAGCCGTCATTGTGCCAGTGAAACTGGGTATCGATACGCTTTAGCCAGCCGTCCGCCTCGATGAGATCGGCCTGCGCCTCGGGCACGAAGGTGGCGTGGACGGAGGAGGCGTCGCGCTGGATTGCCAATTGCTGGGCGGCGGCGAGCAGGGCGGCTTCCACATTGGCATCGCCGGAGGGGACCAGCAGCTTGGGCGCGGTGGCTGGGGTGAAGGGCACCGAGCATTGCAGCTTGGGATAATATGCGCCGCCGGCGCGTTCCAGCGCATTGGCCCAGCCGTGGTCGAACACGTATTCGCCCATGGAATGGGATTTGAGGAACAGGGGCATCAAGCCGATCGGGGTGCCGTCGGCATCGTCGATAGTGATGTGTTGCGGTTGCCAGCCGGTGCGGCCGGTGGCGCAGCCGGATTGTTCGAGCGCGAGGAAAAAGGCGTGATCGAGGAAGGGATTGTCGGGTTTGCCGTTGGTGGACGGCACAAGGGAATTCCAGACCGCGGCGGGAATGGCCGCCGTGGTCGCATGGATGGTCGCCGTAAACGTACTATTGGGCAAGTTCGGGATCGAACCCTTCGAAAACGATCTGGTCAATATGGGGCGCCGCAGCGTCGGCTTCAACCTTACTGCGAATGGTCCAGGCGGTCACCGGCTTGCCGAGCGCTCGCCAGAACTTGATGGCGGGCAGTTCGAGCGCGCCCTTGTCGCAGGAGATGAAATCGAACTGGGTTTCGTGCCAGTGCAGCAGGTGGCGGTAGGTATAGCGCTGGTCCGCGGTGAGGTGGGCGTCCCAATCGTTGGGCTCGTAATCATAGGTGATGATGCCGCGCGGGCCAGTGAAGCCGAACTGGCGGATTTGGGTCAGCAGGTTCGGATCGAAGGATTCGACGGTGACCGGGCCGCTATAAGATTTGAGCAGTTCGGCGGCGGCGCGGGCCAGCAGCTGGGTGCCGGCGACATCGCGCTGAAATTTCAACTCGATCTGCAGCAGGGCGCGGCCGGCGATCTGGGTCAGGAAATCGGTGAAGCGCTGCGGGCAATTGCCGGCCTTGCTGCCGAGCAGGGGCGTGGTGGTCAGTTCTGCGCTGGAAATGGCCGAGACGGGGCCGCTCTTGCCGGTGAGACGTTCGAGATTGTCGTCATGGAAGACCACGGGGACGCCGTCGCTGGTCAGCTGCAGGTCACATTCGATGGCGAAATTGCCGGCAATGGCGGCTTCGAAGGCCGCAGCGCTGTTCTCGATGACGCCGGCGGCGCGGTCATGCAGGCCGCGATGGGCGATGGGGCGGGGGAAAAGAGCGGTGGTCATGGTGGACCTCATCGGAATGGGAAGGGTCTGAGTGGCATTGGATTGTGACGGGGGTGTAACAGGGGCAGGCACCCTCACCCGGCCTCCGCTTCGCTCGGCCACCCTCTCCCCGACGGGGAGAGGAATCTTGCGGCAGCGGCGTTCTTTCTATTCTTCTCCCCGTCGGGGAGAAGGTGGCGCGTAGCGCCGGATGAGGGTGTTTTAGCCCTCGACCTCGAACACGGCATCAATCTCAACCGCCGCGCCAAACGGCAAGGCCACGACGCCAAACGCCGCGCGGGCGTGTTTGCCTTTGTCGCCCAGTACGCCGACCAGCAGGTTGGAGGCGCCGTTGGCGACTAGGTGTTGTTCGAAAAATTCGGGATCGGAGGCGACCAGCACGGTCAGCTTGAGGACGCGTTTGATGTCTTCGAGGCGGATGCCGCCCATATGAACGACCTGGGCCAGGATGTTGACGGCGCACAGTTCGGCGGCATTGCCGCCCTGCACGACATTCATGTTGTCGCCGAGCCGGCCGGTGACGACACCGCCTTCGCCGCTGGAAATCTGGCCCGATACGTAAACGACGTTGCCGCTACGGGTAATGGGGACGTAGCTGGCGACGGGGGGCTTCGGGGCGGGGAGTTCGTAGCCGTATTCACGGAGCTTTTCGATCGGGCTGGTCATCGCGTCTTACCTTGCGTTTGGTCGGGTTCGGACAAGTCCAGAGCAAGCTCGGGACTTGTGTCGGCCAGGGCCGGAGCAGAATCCGGCTTTGGCTTATATAGCTTGCCGCGCACCACGGCGTCACGACCGAAACGGGTGCGAACCCGGTCCATGGCGCGTTCTGCCGCAGCCTTGCGGGCAATAGCGGGCTCCAACAGGTCTGCCGGATCGGTACCATCGGCGGTATCGAGGCCGGAAACGCCGATGCCGATGAGGCGGAACGCGGTGCCGTCGATCTCGCGGGCCAGCAATTGCAGGCCCGCTTCATAGATGACATTGGCCAATTGCGTGGGGATCATCAGGTGGCGGGCGCGGGTGCGCAAGCGAAAACCGGCGGATTTGAGCTTGAGCGTCACCGTGTCACCGACGATGTTCTTGGCCTTGAGGCGCTCGGACAGGCGCTCTGTGACCTGCAGCAGTTCGGTAGAAAGTTCCTCCAAGGAACTTATATCATTGTTGAATGTGGTTTCGGACGAGATGGTTTTCATCTCGCCATCGCTGGAAATCTTGCGGCTGTCCTGGCCGCGCGACAGGCGGGCGAGGCGGGCGCCCATTTCGCCATAGCGGCGCATCAGGTTTTCCGGCGGTTCCTCCTGAAGCTGGCCGATGGTGATGAGACCGTCCTTGCGCAGGGTTTCGGTGAACACCTTGCCGACGCCATAGATCATGCTGATCGGTTTGGGAGCGAGGAAGCTCATGGTTTCGGCAGCGCCGATGACGGCGAAGCCGCGCGGCTTGTCGAGATCGGAGGCGAGCTTGGCGAGGAATTTATTATGGCTGAGGCCGACCGAGATCGTGACGCCGATATCGGCGGAGACGGCCTTGGCGAAACGAGCCAGAACCACGGCGGCGGGGGCCTTGTGCATGGTCTGGGTGCCGGTGAGATCGAGGAAGGCTTCGTCGATGGAGATGGGTTCAACCAAGGGCGTCAGCGCGTCCATATAGGAGCGGATCTTGCGGCTGACTTCGACGTATTTGGCCATGTTTGGCTTGAGGATGACTGCATCCGGGCACAGCTTGCGGGCCTGGAACATCGGCATGGCGGAGCGGACGCCCGATTGGCGGGCGATGTAGCAGCAGGTGGAGACGACGCCGCGGGTGCCGCCGCCGATGATCAGCGGCTTATCGCGCAGGCTCGGATCGTCGCGCTTTTCCACCGAGGCGTAGAAGGCGTCGCAATCGACATGGGCGATGGCGAGATCGAACAGCTCGTCATGGCTGCGGATGCGCGGCGAGCCGCAGGCAGGGCAGCGGGCCGGAGCGGCGGCGGCGTGCCCGCTCTCCAGACAATCGCGGCAAAGCCAGGGGGCGCTCATCGATCATCCTGCCGGATTGAGCTTGGCCCAGACGCGCATGAACGCTTCGGGCGTTGTGGCGGCGTTGGCGCAGAGGGCGAGCAGAATCGATTCGTTTGAGGCAAAGTAATCGATGAGACCGCGCTGCAGTTGGGTGGACCCGACCGAAGAACGAAGCGAAGCAGGGTCGTAGCCGGCAAATTCCATGAACCGCAGCAGTTCGTCCGCGTTCTCGGCCAGAAAGGCCAGGCAAAGATCGGCGAGAGTGCTCGTATCGAGTGGCGTGGACTTCTGGATCGGCACCGGCTGGCTCATTTGGTGTTTTGTAAGAGATTCAATGCTAGCTCAAACAGGCGGCAAAACGAAGTGCCGCCAGTGCCCCGCGGGCACAAGTGAGGATTTCATGCCCAAGACTGTAATGATCGTGGAAGACAATGAGCTTAATATGAAGCTCTTCAACGATCTGCTCGAATCGCGCGGCTATGCAGTGATCCAGACACGGAACGGGATGGAGGCGCTGGACCTGGCGCGGGCCCATCGGCCCGACCTGATCCTCATGGATATCCAGTTGCCTGAGGTTTCGGGCCTGGTGGTGACCAAATGGCTCAAGGACGACGACGAGCTGGCCCATATTCCGGTGATCGCCGTTACCGCCTTTGCGATGAAGGGCGATGAGGAGCGGATTCTGCAAGGGGGTTGCGAGGGTTACATCAGCAAGCCAATCTCGGTGCCTCACTTTTTGGAAACTATTGCCCGCTACATTGGCCCCGCTTGAAAGGTCTATGTAAACACGCCCCGGCGGCCATCTGCCCCGATTTTCTCCGCTTCCGGTGCTCACGTACAGACGTACGCTGCGCTCCGGTTCTCGAAAACCGCGCCAGCTGACTCACCGGAACGCGTTTCCAAACGACCTTTGGGGGGAGGTTTGACGCCTGTGGTGGACGCCGCGGGCTCATGCTGCATTTTGGGGCTCGACATTGACCGCACGCGTACTGATCGTCGATGATATTCCAACCAATGTGCGGCTGCTGGAAGCGCGGCTGACGGCTGAATATTATGACGTGGTCACGGCATCGTCGGGGCCGCAGGCGCTGGACATCTGCAATACGTCCGATGTCGATATCGTGCTGCTGGACGTGATGATGCCGGACATGGACGGCTTCGAGGTCTGCCGGCGGCTGAAATCCAATCCCAAGACCCATCACCTGCCGGTGCTGATGATCACGGCGCTCGACCAACCGTCGGACCGGGTCAAGGGCCTGGAAGTGGGCGCCGACGATTTTTTGACCAAGCCGGTCGACGACGTGCAACTGATGGCGCGCGTCAAGAGCCTGGTACGGCTGAAGTCGCTGACCGACGAATTGCGGGCGCGGGCGCTGACCGGCCAGCAGATTGCCATCGAAGACGCGATGCGGGCGATGGACCAGATTACCACCAATGGCGGCTCGATCCTGATCGTGGATACCGATGCGCGTCATGCGGAGCGGATCAAGGGCTATCTGGGCGAACACAAGGTCGACATCCTGACGCAGCCCGCCGATGCGGTGTTCCAGGTGACGGGCGCGCAGTATGAGCTGGCGCTGATCTCGATGGCGTTGGACGATTTCGATCCGCTGCGGGTGTGTTCGCAAATTCGTACGCTGGAGCATACGCGCACACTGCCGATCATCCTGATGGCCGACGAGAGCGACAAGCCGCGCGTGGTGCGGGCGCTGGACCTGGGGGTCAACGATTTCATTTCGCGGCCGGTGGAACGCAACGAGTTGGCGGCGCGGGTGCGCACGCAGATAAGGCGGCACCGCTATGCGCTGGAGCTGCGCCAGAGTGTCAGCAATACGATGGCGCTGGCCGTTACCGACGATATGACCGGGCTGTATAACCGGCGCTATTTCGACCGCCACCTGGGCGTGATGCTGGGCAAGGCGCAGGCGCAAGAGCGCGACATGGCGGTGATGCTGCTCGATATCGACCACTTCAAGAGCGTCAACGACACGCATGGCCACGACATTGGCGATGCGGTGCTCAAGGAATTTTCTCTGCGCCTGAAGCGCAATATCCGCGGTGTCGATCTCGCGTGCCGCTTTGGCGGCGAGGAATTCGTGGTGCTGATGCCCGATACCGACTTCCGCCAGGCCGAGGCCGTTGCCGAGCGGGTGCGGGAAGCCGTGGCGGAGCGGGGATTCGAGGTTGGCACCTCGCGGCCGCTGACCGTGACCGTATCGGTGGGCGTGACGCTGCAGGAGAGCCTGGCCGATACGCCCGAGACGCTGATCAAGCGGGCGGACGTGGCGCTGTATCGCGCCAAGCGCGAAGGGCGCAATCGTGTGGTGTTCGACGCTGCGTAATAGTCGTCGTTGAAGCAACACACTATTCCGCCGCGTTAGGGTTATCTCTTATACTTAACAAAGCATTGACGGGCCGCAAGCCCCGGATGTGCTTGAGTTTTCGCCGCTTCGGCGTAGGTTCCACTCAACAGCGGGGCCGCAGACATCTACGTGGTTCCGCTCACAGTTCCCTACGATCCACCCAAGTCCGCCGCAACGCTTGGGTCCGTAGGGCGGTTGGTCCGGATGCGGACAGAGTGGCCTCTTCGACATGCCGCTCCGGGCCAACCATCCTTCCCGTGATCCCGGTCTGCAAACGATAATCTTCAGCGCTCCGGTGCTCGAAGATCATCGTTTTCGACTCGGGCTGACGTGAAGGCCACAACCCAACATTTCTCATCCATGCCTTGCATCCAAAGCCAACAAAAAGCCCCGCATCGTGGATGCGGGGCTTTTGATATTAGGGCGGCTGGATCGAGCGTGGATTACTTGATCTTGGCTTCCTTGAATTCGACGTGCTTGCGCACAACCGGATCGTACTTCTTGTACGAGAGCTTCTCGGTCTGGGTGCGGGCGTTCTTCTTGGTGACGTAGTAGAAGCCAGTATCAGCCGTCGACACGAGCTTGATCTTGACGGAAGCGGCTTTGGCCATTTGGGACTACCTTCTAGGAAAACGAATGGCGCCGCTTGGAGGCGACGCTGAATTTGGGCGCAACCTACGGATTTACCGCCGATTGTCAAGCCGTGGTGGCGGGGCAGGACCTAGATTGTGCCACACGCCCTCGTGGTTCGAGGGTCGCTGCGCTCCCACCTCACCATGAGGGCTACTGGGATGTCGCAGTTCTACCAGTAGTCCTCATGGTGAGGTGCGAGTTGTTACGAGCCTCGAACCACGAGGACGTGGCATTGCGTTATTTCAATCCCGATGCGCCGGATCGAAGCCGTGCATGCGGCTGGCCCATTGCAGGCCGACGATGGCGCCCTTGATCGAGGGCAGCATGGCGAGCGGCAGGATGATGGCGAGGGGGAGCAGCGTATAGAGATACACCGCCGGGTTGACGTGCCAGGTCATTTCCATGTGCAGCATCAGGCCGACCAGGATGTGGCCGACGATCATGATGGCGATATAGGGCGGGAAGTCATCGGCGCGGTGGTGGGAAAGATCTTCGCCGCAGACGTCGCAGGTGTCGGCAACCTTCAAATAAGCGCGAAACATATGCCCTTGGCCGCAGTTCGGACATTTGCACATGGCGCCACGCCACATCGCCTGGCCAATACTGCGTGTCTGGAGAGTCTGGACCTTCACACCCATCACATCACCTTCTCTTGCGGCCCTGAGGGCCGTAACTTCTAGATGGGCGCTTTGTGCTGCGTTTATCAGATGACGGATTGCCGCGGCTGCCTTCCGAAAGCAGCTCGAATCGCAGGGCGCCAGCGACAGGGGCGGCTTCCAGCAGGCGGACGGTGACATTGTCGCCGAGGGTGAATTTCTCGCCCGTGCGGTCGCCGATCATGGCCTGTTGTTCCTGCTCGAACCGGTAGTAATCCTGGCCCAGGGTGGAGGCGGGGATGAAGCCATCGGCGCCGGTTTCGCGCAGGCGGACGAACAGGCCAGAGCGGGTGACGCCGGAAATGCGGCCCTCGAAGCGGGCGCCGATCTGGCCGGCGAGGAATTGCGCCAGCAGGCGATCGGCGGTTTCGCGTTCGGCCAGCATGGCGCGGCGCTCGGTGGCCGAGATGTGCTGGGCGATGCCGGGCAGCTTGAGGGCTTCGTTGTCGCTGAGGCCGTCGTCGCCCAGGCCCAGGCCCAGGGCCTTGACCAAGGCACGGTGGACGATCAGATCGGCATAACGGCGGATGGGCGAGGTGAAGTGGGCGTAGCGCTCCAGATTGAGGCCGAAATGGCCGTAGTTCTCGGCGGAATATTCGGCCTGGGCCTGGCTGCGCAGCACCATTTCGCTGACCTGCTCGACATTACCGGCCTTGCGGGCCTGGGCCAGGATGCCGTTGAAATCGCTGGCGCGGACAGCGTCGGATTTTTTCACCGAAATATCCAGCGAGCCCAGGAAATCGCGCAGGGCCATCAGCTTTTCGGAGCTGGGCACATCGTGGACGCGGTAGAGCAGGGGCGTTTTCTTCTGCTCAAGCGTCTGGGCGGCGGCGACGTTGGCGGCGATCATCATTTCTTCGATCAGGCGGTGGGCATCAAGGCGTTCGGGGACGCGGATGTCCTTCACCATGCCCTTGTCGTCGAGGATGATTTTCCGCTCGGGCAGGTCGAGATCGAGGGGGCCGCGCTGGTCGCGGGCCTTGGCCATGGCGGCATAGGCGGCGTAGAGCGGGCGCAGGATCGGTTCGAGGATTGGGCCGGTCTTGTCGTCGGGGCGGCCATCGATGGCGGCCTGGGCCTGCTGGTAGCTGAGCTTGGCGGCCGAGCGCATCAGCACGCGATGGAAGGTGTGATTGAGCTTGTGGCCGCCCTTGTCGAACACCATGCGCACGGCCAGCGCGGCGCGTGGTTCGCCTTCCTTGAGCGAACACAAATCGTTGGAAATGCGCTCGGGCAGCATGGGCACGACGCGGTCGGGGAAATAGACCGAATTGCCCCGCAGATAGGCTTCGCGGTCGAGCGCGGTGCCGGGGCGGATATAGGCGGCGACATCGGCGATGGCGACATAGACCACGTGGCCGCCGGGGTTCTTCTCGTCCTTGTCGGGCTCGGCATAGACGGCGTCGTCGTGGTCCTTGGCGTCATAGGGGTCGATGGTGACCAGCGGCAGGTCGCGCCAGTCCTCGCGGCCCTTGAGGCTGGCTTCCTTGGCCTCTTCGGATTCGCGGATGACCGCGGCAGGGAAGCGGAAGGGAATTTCGAGATTGTGGATGGCGATCAGGCTGATGGCGCCTTCGGAGGCCGGATTGCCGATGACGGCGGTGACCTTGGCGCGCGGAATCATCAGGCGGCCGGAGAGCTTGACCTCGACTTCCACCAGATCGCCATCGCCGGCAGTCAGCAGGTCGCCGAGGGGGATGCGCATTTCCTTCTGCTTGCGATCGACCGGGATCAGGCGGGCGCCTTCATCATCCATGCGGACGATGCCGATCTGGCCGCGGCGCGGCTTGTCGAGAATTTTCATCGCCTTGGCGGTATAGACCGGCACCTCGGCCTCGCCGGCATCGATGCGGGCGAGGATGCGGTCGCCTGGGCCGGGAACGACGCGGGCGTCGCGGCCGCTCAGCACGGCGACGCGCGGTGGATCGCCTTCCTCGGGATTCCACTGTGCCGGATAGGCGTGCAGGTTTTCCGGGTCTGCATCGGTGGGGATATCGAGCACGGTGACGGCGGGCAGGGCGGCAGTGCGGCGCAGGGCTTTTCGCGTGCGCGTGATGACGCCTTCGCCTTCGAGTTCGGCCAGCATGGCCTTGAACGGGCGGCGCATGTCGCCGCGAATGCCGAACAGCTTGGCAAGGTCGCGCTTGCCCTTGATGTCCTCGGCATTGGCGAGGGCTTCAAGCAGCTGTTCGCGTGTCGGCAGTTCGCCAGCCGCGGGCTGGCGGGGGCGCTTGGGGCCGGAGGTGCGGGGTGTTCTGGGGGCAGGTTTTTTGATGGGCATGATGGATATGTAGGGCATCCTGGCGGATTCGACAATTTTGGGTGTGAGGAAGCGCCGCGCGGGAGTGCCGGGCGGGTGTGGGTAGGCTGCGGCATGCGGCGAGACGTGCCTCATGATAATTTGTAATAGCGAGACAGCGTCTCGCCGCATGCGATGGGGTTTCTGTCCGCCCGACAGTGCCTCCCCTTCACGCGTGGGGTGGCTCCGTCCGGCTGGCCCAGGGATCGCGCGACCGCATTCCCCTCCCACCAAACTCCCCACGGCCGTTCGTCGCGAACCCGCAGCCCAATGTGGAGATGTTGGGGAGGAGGATAGCGCAGGAATGTGGGGTGGGGAGAAGATGGATAAGCACTGAGGGTTGGCTCCCCTCCCCCTTGAGGGGAGGGAAGGGCAAGTGGAGAGATCGGGGGCTGGCCAGCGCCCCTCCCTCGGTCCCTGCCATTCGAGCATAGCTCTCATGGCCTTGCTCGCTCAAATCGCTCCACTGGAGCGATTTGTCCCTGCGGGCCGCTCACAAGCCCCTCAAGGGGGAGGGAAGGGCAAGCGGGGAGATCGGGGCACGCCCCTCGTGGTTCGAGGCTCGCGAAGAGCTCGCACCTCACCATGAGGGCTACGGGGAAGGGCTACCTTTAGGTGGGACCAAGAAGTGGATTGGCTCGGGGGTGGGTTGGCCCTATCTGTAGCGCAACCGAAAACCAGGTCCCTCCATGCCCAATATCCCCTTCTTCGATGGTCACAACGATACGCTGCTCAAGCTGTGGATGACGGAGGGGGCGGACAAGGAGCGGCCGTTTATCGAGGGGATGGCGGGGGCGCATATCGATTTGCCGCGCGCCAAGGCGAGTGGGATGGCGGGTGGGTTCTTTGCCATGTTTCCGCCGCCGCTGCCGAATGGCGCACAGAGTGTGGCAGGCATCCCGGTGTCCTTGCCGGAAACCCTGCCGCCGCAACTGGCCTGGGCGGATGCGCAAGTATCGACCACAGGCATGGTATCTATCCTGTCACGGCTGGAGCGCGCCGGGGCGCTGGCGATTTGCCGCAATGCTGGCGAACTGCGCGCGGCGATCGGGGCCGGGACGCTGGCATCGATTTTCCATATCGAGGGCGCCGAGGCGATCGATACCGATTTCCGGTCGCTGGATGTGCTGTATGCCGCCGGGCTGCGGTCGGTGGGGCTGGTGTGGAGCCGGGCCAACGCCTTCGCGACCGGGGTGCCGTTCCGGCACAATGTCGATCCCGATATCGGGCCGGGCTTGACCGATGCGGGCAAGGAGCTGGTGCGGATGTGCAATCGCATGGGCGTGATGCTGGATGTATCCCATCTCAATGCGGCAGGTTTCCGCGATGTGGCGGCGCTGAGCGACAAGCCGGTGGTGGCGACGCATTCCAATGTGCATGCGATCTGCCCGCATGCGCGCAACCTGGTGGATTGGCAGCTGGCGGCAATCGCGGAAAGCCGGGGCGTGGTGGGGCTGAATTTTGCCACGGGGTTCCTGCGGCCGGACGGGAAGTTCATCGCCGCGACCGAGATTGAGTTGATGGTGCGCCATGTCGATGCGCTGGTGGAGGCGCTGGGCGAGGATGGCGTGGCGCTGGGATCGGATTTCGATGGGGCGATGGTGCCGGCGGCAATCGGGGATGTGACGGGCGTGCAGAAGCTGCTGCAGGCGTTGTTGGACAAGGGTTATGGGGAGGTGCTGGTCCAGAAGATCGCGTTGGGGAATTGGCTGTCGGTGCTGGAGCGGACGATCGGGTAGGCTGGGCAATCGGGGCTAAACGACACCCCCACCCCTAACCCCTCCCCACAAGGGGGAGGGAGACAGATCAGGGATTTGGGCTGCTCAAATCAGAACGGAACGTCTTCGTCGGCGACGCTCGTTTTCTTGGCTGCGGGTTTCTTTGCAGCGGGCTTTTTAGCCGTCGTGGCCTTTGGCGGCGGCGGTCTTGGCAGCCGGCTTTTTTGCAGCTGCCTTCTTCGCCGGGGCCTTCTTGACCTTGGTGCCAGTGGCTTCGGCGCGGGCGGCGATCCAGACGAGGGCCTGGTCGAGGGTTACAGCTTCGGGCGCCACGTCCTTGGGGATGGTGGCGTTGATCTTGCCCTGGTTGACATAGGGGCCGTATTTGCCGGCGCGGACGGTGATGGGGCCGTTGTCGTGCTCGAAGGTCTGGATGGCGGAGACGGCGGAGCCGCCGCGCTTGAAGCCGCCTGCGGCCTTTTGGGCGAGCAGGTCGACGGCGCGGTTGAGGCCGACGGTGAAGACTTCCTCGACATCGGGCAGGTTGGCGTATTTGCCGTCATGCAGGATGAACGGACCGTAACGGCCCAGGCCCGCGACGATGGGCAGGCCGCCATCGGGGTGCAGGCCGACATCGCGGGGCAGCGACAGCAGTTGCAGGGCCTTGTCGAGCGTCATGGCGGCGGCGTCCCAGCCCTTGGGCAAGGATGAACGCTTGGGCTCCTTGCCGTCGCCGAGCTGGACATAGGGGCCGAAACGGCCGGTCTTGAGGTGGACTTCCTCGCCCGAGGCGGGATCGGTGCCCAGGATGCCGTCGCCGGCAGCGGCTTCGGAGGACTGGCCGGTGGCGGCGTCCGAAAGCTGCATGGTGTGCTTGCATTCGGGATAGTTGGAGCAGCCGATGAAGGCGCCGTATTTGCCCAGCTTGAGCGAAAGCTGGCCGGTGCCGCAGGTGGGGCAGAGGCGGCGATCGCCGCCATCGGCCTTGGGCGGGAAGATGTGGTCTTGCAGCAGGTCGTTGAGCGCGTCCAGCACTTCGGTAACGCGTAAATCCTTGATCTCGGCGGTGTGGCGCGAGAATTCGGTCCAGAAATCGCGCAGCACGGTTTTGTAGTCGATTTCGCCGGCCGAGACCTGGTCGAGCTGTTCTTCCAGATTGGCGGTGAAGCCGTATTCGACATAGCGGTGGAAGAAGCTTTCGAGGAATGCCGTGACGATGCGGCCGCGATCCTCGGGGTGCAGCGCCTTGCCTTCGAGCTTGACGTAGTCGCGGTCCTTGAGCGTGGTCAGGGTCGCGGCATAGGTGGAGGGGCGGCCGATGCCCAGCTCTTCCATCTTCTTGATCAGGCTGGCTTCGGAATAGCGCGGCGGCGGCTGGGTGAAATGCTGCTCGATATCGACGGCTTGCAGGACCGGCTTGTCGCCAACGGCGAGCGCGGGGAGTTCGCGGCTGTCCTCATCGACCTCGTCTTCATCCGACTTGGCCTCGACGCCATAGAGCGCGAGGAAGCCGGGGAAGGTGACGACGGAGCCGATGGCGCGCAGTTCGATGGCGCGGCCGGGGACGTTCACCGCGATATCGACGGTGGTGCGGTCGATTTCGGCGGACTTCATCTGGCTGGCGAGGGTGCGGCGCCAGATCAGGCCGTAGAGCTTGGCCTGATCGGCATCGATATGCAGGTTTTCCGGCCGCTTGAACATGTCGGTCGGGCGGATGGCCTCGTGCGCCTCCTGGGCGTTCTTGGCCTTGGTCTGATAGATGCGCGCTTTTTCGGGCAGGTAGGCATCGCCGTAGATTTTGCCGATGGCGCTGCGGGCCATGGCAATGCCCTCGGGGGACATCTGGACGGCGTCGGTACGCATATAGGTGATCAGCCCGTCCTCGTAGAGGCGCTGGGCGATCTGCATGGTGCGGCTGGGCGACAGGCCGAGGCGCGAGGAGGCGTCCTGCTGGAGCGAGGAGGTGGTGAAGGGCGCGTAGGGATTGCGCTTGGTGGGCTTTTTATCGACGGAGGAGACGTTGAACTGGCCGGCCTCGATCAGGGCCTTGAGTTCGGCGGCGTTTTCGCCGGTCTTGATATCGAGCTTGTCGGTCTTCTTGCCATCGACTGAATAGAGGCGGGCGAGGAAGCTCTTGCCGTTTTGGGCGAGCTTGGCCTCGACCGACCAGTATTCGTCGGCCTTGAACTTTTCGATCTCGGATTCGCGGTCGCAGACGATGCGCAGGGCAACCGACTGCACGCGGCCGGCCGAGCGGGAGCCGGGCAGTTTGCGCCAGAGAATCGGCGAGAGGGTGAAGCCGACGAGGTAATCGAGCGCGCGGCGGGCCAGATAGGCATCGACCAGCGGCTGGTCGATATCGCGCGGGATCAGCATCGCGGCGGTGACGGCATCCTTGGTGATGGCGTTGAACAGCACGCGGCGGACGGGCACGTCCTTCTTCAGCGCCTTTTTGGCGCGCAGCACATCGAGAACGTGCCAGGAAATGGCTTCGCCTTCGCGATCCGGATCGGTTGCGAGGATCAGTTCATCGGCGCCCTTGAGGGCGTTGGCAATGTCGGCAATGCGCTTCTTGGAGGCGGTATCGACCTCCCAGGACATGGCGAAATCTTCGTCGGGACGCACCGAGCCGTCCTTGGCCGGCAGATCGCGGACATGGCCGAAGCTGGCCAGGACTTCATAGCCCGAGCCTAAATATTTGTTGATTGTCTTGGCTTTAGCCGGACTCTCAACGACCACGACCTTCATTGAATACCCAATCCGCAACTGATGTCTGCAAGTTGGCGCAACATGGTGAAGCCGGGGGGCGGTGTCAACGGGCGGAAATGGCGGCGTGGGGGCTCTCTCTAAGAGAGAGGAAAATTTGAGGGTGTTTTGGTGTGGTATGAGTTCAGACCGCCCCCCACCCCTGACCCCTCCCCACGAGGGGGAGGGAGACGGGAGCAATGTGCCTCCATAACCTCAGTCACCGAGCAGGCGGTTCCTGCCTCTCCCTCCCCCTTGTGGGGAGGGGGCAGGGGTGGGGGGAGGTTTGAACTGGATTTAGTGGCCTCACTTATACCGCAACGCCACCAATTGCCCGCTGGACCATTCGATCTCGCCGGCCAAATCCAATTCCAGCAGCAGCATTTGAGCTGCGCCGACTGAGAGCCCAGTCTGCCGAATTATCTCATCCACTTCCACCGGCGTGGTGCTGAGTGACGACAGCAGGCGGGATTTATCGTCCTCGGTGGGTGGCTCGGCGGATTGGGGTTCGGAGAAGTCGGGCTCCCAATCGGGATCGAACAGGGCGTTACGGGACGGGTCGGCACTTCCCAGCGAGTTGATGATGTCCTGCGCATTGGTGATCAGCTTGGCGCCTTGCTGGATCAGGGCATTGCCGCCTTCGGCGCGCGGATCGAGCGGGGAGCCGGGGACGGCGAAGACGTCGCGGTTCTGTTCCAGCGCCAGGCGGGCGGTGATCAGCGAGCCGCTGCGCTTGGCGGCTTCGACGACGACGATACCCAGCGACAGGCCAGAGACCAGGCGGTTGCGGCGGGGGAAATCGCGGGCGCGGGGTTCCCAGCCGAGCGGCATTTCGGTGAGCAGGGCGCCGCCATTGTCGAGAATATCGTGGGCGAGCGGGATGTTCTCGCTGGGATAGATCTTGTCGAAGCCACCTGCCAGCACGGCGATGGTGCCGGTGGCGAGGCTGGCCTGGTGGGCGGCCGTATCGATGCCGCGAGCGAGGCCCGAGACCACGGTATAGCCGCGCTCGCCCAGATCGAGCGCCAGGGTGCGGGTCATCTTGATGTCCGGCGGAGGAGGCGTTGCGGGCGCCGACAATGCCGACGGTGCGGGCCCAGTCGAGGTTTTCGCCGCCGGCCATGGTGATCAGCGGCGGGGAGGCGGGAATGTAATTGAGCAGGTCGGGATAATCGGCCTCGCCGGTGGCGACCAATTTCGCGCCGTAGCGCTCAAGCCCGGCCAGTTCATCCTCGGCCTGCATTTGGGTGGTGATGCGCGGGGTGGTGCCGCCCCGCTTGAGCAGGCCGGGCAGGGCCTCGATCCCGGCTTCGGCCGAGCCGAAACGGTTGAGCAATTGGCGGAAGGTGACCGGGCCGACATTTTCGGTGCGGATCAGGCGAAGCCAGGCAATGCGTTGGACGCGCGTCAGGACCAGGCCCGGCGCGACGGGGCTCACGCCTTGGGGGCTTTCTTCTCGGAGCCGATCCTGGGTTCGGTATCGTTGAGCAGGCGGACGATATTGGCGCGGTGCTGGTAGAAGAGCAGGATGGCCATGACCGCCGCGGCGGCTGCAAGCCATTCACCAACCACGACATAGGCGAAAATAGGCGCGGTGGCGGCGGCGGTGAGGGCCGACAGCGAGGATATGCGGCGCGCAAAGGCAATGACGAGCCAGACGGCGCAGAAAATCAGGCCGACCGGCCAGGAGAGTGCCAGCAGCGAGCCGATCATGACAGCGACACCTTTGCCGCCCTTGAAATTAAGCCAGAGCGGAAAGCAGTGACCGAGGAAAGCAAAGATAGCGCAGACCATGGCGGCCTGCTCGCCCCAGAAGTAACGGGCAAACAGCACGGGCAGGGCGGCCTTTGCCGCATCAAGAATCAGCGTGGCGGCGGCGAGCCACCGATTGCCGGTACGCAGCACATTGGTGGCGCCAATACTGCCCGAACCGATCGAGCGCACGTCGCCAAGGCCGGCGGCGCGGGTGAGCAGCAGGCCGAACGGGACTGAACCACAGAGATAGCCGAGGAGGGCGGCGTAGAAGAAATAGATGTAGGTTGCCGGCATGTTGTCCCCCGATTGTGCGTAAGAACTACCCCCACCCCGGCCCTCCCCACAAGGGGGAGGGAGAAGGAAGGCTCAGTCTTCGATATGCGTGTGAACGGTTTGGCCGCCCACAATGGTGCGCATCACCTTGCCAGCAAGCCGCGCGCCTTCAAAGGCGGTGTTGCGCGAGCGGGAGTGGAAATCGCGCTCGGCGACCTGCCAGGGATAATCGAGATCGAACAGGATGAGATCGGCTGGGGCACCCTTGGCGATGCGGCCGGAGGGCAGGCCGAGGATTTGCGCGGGGCGGAAGGTCATGGCGCGCAGCACTGTCATCAGGTCGACATCGCGCGAATGGACCAGGCGCAAAGCGGCAGCGAGCAGGGTTTCAAGGCCAATGGCGCCGTCCGAGGCTTCGGCGAAGGGTTGGCGCTTGACCTCGCTGTCCTGCGGATCATGGTCGGAATGGATGGTGTCGATGACGCCGGAGCGGAGGCCTTCGATCATGGCCTGGCGGTCGTCCTCGGTGCGCAAAGGCGTCGCCAGCTTGAAGAAGGTGCGATAGCGGCCAATGTCGTTTTCGTTGAGCGACAGATTGTTGATGGAGATGCCGCAGGTGATGGTTTTGGACCGGCGCTTGGCTTCGCGGACCAGCGAGGCGGAATAGGCGGTCGAGATCTGGGCGGCGTGGTAGCGGGTGCCGGTCAGCAGGGCCAGTTGCAGATCACGCGCGAGGGGGATGGTTTCGGCTTCGAGCGGAATGCCGCGCAGGCCGAGGATGGTGGCGAACAAGCCCTCGTTCATCACGCCGTCGCCGGTCAGCTCGTGGTCGGCGACGTGGTGGATGATCTGCATGTCGTAGTTTGCGGCATAGCTGAAGGCGGTGCGCAGCAGCGAATTGGACTGGATCGAGCGGCGGCCATCGGTGAGGCAGACAGCGCCCGCCTCCTGCAGCAGGCCAAATTCGGTGATTTCGTTGCCGTTGAGGCCTTTGGTGATGGCGGCGGCGGGCAGGACATTGACCTTTGAGGTCGCCTTGGCGCGGCGGATGAGAAAGTCGATCAGCGCGCCGTCGTCCACAACGGGGGTCGTGTCCGGCATCATGACGAAGCTGGTGACGCCACCGGCAGCCGCGGCTTCGCCGGCCGATTGCAGGGTTTCGCGGTATTCCTTGCCGGGCTCGCCGGTGAAGACGCGCATGTCGATCAGGCCGGGGGCGAGAATCAGGCCCCTGGCATCGATGACTTCGGCACCCTCGGGCACGCCGACCGGGCCGCCCTGTGAAATATCGGCGATCAGCCCGTTTTCAACCAGCACCGCGCCCTGGTGATCAGTCATCGATCCTGGATCGACGATGCGGGCATTTTCGATGAGGACGGGCCGGCTCATGGGCGGTCTCCGGCAGGCAGCAAGGCATCGAGCACGGCCATGCGCACGGCGACGCCCATTTCCACCTGTTCGGTGATGACCGATTGCACGCCATCGGCGATGGCAGGATCGATCTCGACGCCGCGATTCATCGGGCCGGGATGCATGACGATGGCGTCGGGCTTGGCGAAGCCGAGCTTTTCCGCATCGAGACCATAGAAGCGGTAATATTCGCGCACCGAAGGGATCATGCGGCCATTGGCGCGTTCATGCTGCAGGCGCAGCATCATGACGACGTCCGCGCCGACCAGGCCTTCGCGCATGTCGGTGAAGACTTCGGTGGCCAGCGATTCGATGCCGGCGGGCAAGAGGTTTCGCGGGGCGATGACGCGGGTGCGAACGTTGAGCGCGCCGAGCAGCAGCAGGTTGGAGCGAACAACGCGGGAATTGGCGATATCGCCGCAAATGGCCACGGTCAGGCCGGAAATGCGGCCTTTGTGGCGGCGGATGGTGAGGGCATCGAGCAGGGCCTGGGTGGGATGCTCATGGGCGCCGTCGCCGGCGTTGATCACGGCGCAGCCGACCTTCTGGCTCAGGAGTTCCACCGCGCCTGCAGCCGAATGGCGCACGACGATGACGTCGGGGCGCATGGCGTTCAGGGTGGAGGCTGTGTCGATCAGGGTTTCGCCCTTGCTGACCGAGGAGGTCTTGACCGACATGTTCATGACCAGCGCGCCCAAGCGCTTGCCGGCAATTTCGAACGAGCCCTGGGTGCGGGTCGAGGGTTCGAAGAACAGGTTGATCTGGGTCTTGCCGGAGAGCGTGGGAAGCGTCTTGCGCTCCTGGCGGGAGACCGGGACCATGGCATCGGCGCGATCGAGCAGATCGATGATCTCGTGCTGCTTCAGATCGGCGATGGAGAGCAGATGGCGCTGCTGGAATGGGGGGAAATCGCCGGACGATGCGGCGGCGGCAGTCGAGGCTTTGCGTGGCGAAGTTTGGGCCATGCGCTCCCATCCGTATTGTTTGGTGGGGTTTAGTGGAGGGGGTGAAGTGGGTCAATACAAAGCGCATGGAGCAATGCAATTTGCATTGGTTATCCCCGCCGCAGCCGATCCAGTGCGCCCTGCAGAATGTAGCTCGCGGCCAGCTTGTCGACGACCTCGGCGCGTCGATCCCGGCGCAAATCCGCCTCGATCATCATGCGGGTGACGGCGCTGGTGGAGAGCCGTTCGTCCCAGAAGGCGATGGGCAGGGTGATGCGTTGGCTCAGGCTGCGGGCGAAGGCGCGGGTGGATTGTACGCGCGGACCCTCGGAGCCATCCATGTTCAGCGGCAGGCCGAGAATGATGGCGACGATGGCGTTTTGGGCGATGAGTTCATCCAGCCGAATGGCGTCGGCAGTGAACTTGGTGCGCTTGATGGTTTCGAGCGGGGTCGCCGAATAGCGCATGCCATCGGAGATGGCCACGCCGATGGTCTTGGTGCCCAGATCGAGCCCCATGATGCGGCCGGTCGCGGGGATGGCGGCGAGGGGATTGGCGAATTCGTCGTCGGACATGAGGTCTCGGCTTTGTCTCGTTGGCTCCGTCCTATAGTTTGGCGGCAAATTTGGCGACTGGAATCGAAGCATGAAACTGACCTGGTTCGGCGGCACGACGATGCGGGTGCATATCGGTGGGGTCATGCTGGTGATCGATGCGGTGGGAGCGCCAGAGGGAATCGATCGGACGGAACTGGTGTCGGGCGCGGATCGGCAGATGACATTCGGCGATCTGGCAGGGCTGGAGGCGATCGATCCGGCGCGGTGGGCGCGGCAAAAGGCGCCGGCGCTGATCGATGAGGCGGAGCTGCCGGAGGTTCGGGTCTATCGGGCTGGCGAGGCGGCGATTTTGGTGGATGCGGTGGGGGAGCAGCCGCTGCTGATCGTCAGGGGTGAGATCGAGCGCATGGGCCGCTGGGCGGGCAATGCGGTGGTCGTGGTGCTGGGGGAGCCGGCGGGCTTGCCGGAACTGGCGGCCAATGTGCTGGAACGGCTGGGACCGAAGCTGCTCGCGGTGGCGGGGCCGGAGGCGGCGGTGGACCAGGTGATTCTGCGTGTGCAGGGCCTGTTGGACGGGGCCGGGCTGATGGCGCTGGAGCCGGGGCTGGCGCTGGAAGTATAGACTTTTCTCTTCTCCCTCCCCCTTATGGGGAGGTTCGGGGTGGGGGTAACTGAATTCTCCCCTTGATAGAGGGAACGGCGGGTTCAGAACCCCCACCCTCAATCCCTCCCCACAAGGGGGAGGGAGGCAGTCCGGTGTCGAACTGTCCGATCATGCGATAATACAGCGATCCAGTTGCAACTTCCCATGATGCATTGTTAAAAGCGCATCTCTTCCCAAGCCTGGAGACAAGCATGTCGGTCGACGCCGCAACCGTGAAGCGCATTGGGCGCCTGGCTCGTATTCGTATCGAAGAGAGCGAAGTGAGCGCCTATCAGGATGAGCTGAATGCCATCCTGGGCTTTGTCGAGCAGCTCAGCGAGGTCGACGTGGCCGGCGTCGAGCCGATGACCTCGGTGACGCCGATGACTCTGCGCCGGCGCGATGACGTGGTCACCGATGGCGGCTATGCCGACAAGATCGTCGCCAATGCGCCGCTGAGCGAGGACAATTTCTTCATGGTGCCCAAGGTGGTGGAATAATCCATGGCCGTGACGGTCGCCATCGAGACGCCGTTGCAGGACGATGTGCGCAAGCTCGTCGCGCAGTTAACCGATCATCTGTTGCCGCTGTCGCCACTGGAATTCCAGTTCAAGATGACGGTGGAGCAGATGGCGCGCGATGACACGACGGTGTTGGTGGCGCGTGACGCGGCGGGTGCAGCGATCGGCTGCGGGGCGCTGAAGATAGCCGGCAATGGCCAGGCCGAGGTCAAGCGCATGTTCACCGATCCGGCGGTGCGCGGGCAGCGAATTGGCGTGGCCCTGCTGGATGCGATCGTCGCATTGGCGCGGGAGAAGGGTGTTTCGCGCCTGATGCTGGAGACTGGTGTCGGGCCGGGCTTCGAGGGCGCGCATCGGCTCTATTCGCGCAGCGGCTTCACCCCGCGCGGCGCTTTTTTTGATTATCCCGAGAGCGAATGGTCGGCATTCTATGAGATGCCGCTTGAACAAAAGGCAGACGCATGAAACCGGCTGCCGTCCTCCTTATCACCGCTGCGACAATCTGAGCGAGTTCCCTTTGACCGATCTGACCAAACTGAGCCTGGCCGACGCCCGCAAGGGCCTGCAGGGCAAATCCTTCACTTCGAGCGAGTTGACCGGCGCTTATCTGGGCGCCATCGAAGCGGCCAATCCGGCGCTGAACGCCTATGTGGCGGTGACCGGCGAGCAGGCGCTGGCGATGGCCAAGGCGAGCGACGAGAAGCTGGCCAAGGGGCAGGGCGGGGCGCTGGAAGGCATTCCGCTGGGCATCAAGGACCTGTTCGGCACCAAGGGCGTGCATACGCAGGCGGCCAGCCACATCCTGGATGGCTTCAAGCCGGAATACGAATCCACCGTTACGAGCAATTTGTGGCGCGATGGCGCGGTGATGCTGGGCAAGCTCAACATGGATGAGTTCGCCATGGGCTCGTCCAACGAGACTTCCTTTTATGGTCCGGTGATCAGCCCGTTCCGGGCCGAGGGCAGCAATGCCAATCTGGTGCCGGGTGGTTCCTCGGGCGGCTCGGCAGCGGCGGTTTCGGCCTGGCTGTGCGCCGCGGCGACGGCGACCGATACCGGCGGTTCGATCCGCCAGCCGGCGGCTTTCACCGGCACGGTCGGCATCAAGCCAACTTATGGGCGCTGCTCGCGCTGGGGCGTGGTGGCGTTTGCTTCTTCCCTGGACCAGGCGGGGCCGATCGCGCGCACCGTCGAGGACGCCGCGGTCATGATGACCTCGATGTCTGGCTTCGATCCCAAGGATTCCACCAGTGCGCAGCTGGCGGTGCCGGATTTTGCGGCGGCGGTGGAGCGTGGGGTCAAGGGGCTCGTCATCGGCGTGCCGCGCGAATACCGCATGGAGGGCATGCCGGCCGAGATCGAGAAGCTGTGGAGCCAGGGGCTGGATTGGCTCAAGGCCGAGGGCGCGACCGTGCGCGATATCTCGCTGCCACACACCAAATATGCCCTGCCGGCCTATTACATCGTAGCGCCGGCCGAGGCGTCGTCCAACCTGGCGCGCTATGACGGAGTTAAATACGGGCTGCGTGTATCTGGCCGCGATATCACCGATATGTATGAGCTGACGCGGGCTGCCGGCTTCGGCCGCGAGGTCAAGCGCCGCATCATGATCGGTACATACGTGCTGTCTGCAGGTTATTTCGATGCCTATTACGTTCAGGCGCAGAAAGTGCGCACGCTGATCAAGAAGGACTTCGAAGATGCGTTCAATGATGGGGTCGATGCGATCCTGACGCCGGCCACGCCTTCGGCGGCGTTCGGCATCGGCGACGAGGACATGGCCAGTGATCCGGTCAAGATGTACCTCAATGACGTGTTCACTGTGACGGTCAATATGGCCGGGCTGCCAGGCATTGCAGTGCCGGCGGGCAAGGACGGGCAGGGGCTGCCGCTGGGCCTGCAACTCATCGGCAAGCCGTTCGACGAGGAAACCCTGTTCGCCGCCGCACGGGTGATCGAGCGCAGCGCGGATATGGATTTTTCGCCCAAACGCTGGTGGTGATCCGGCAGGCGGCGTTCGACGACGCGGTTCGCGCCGGCGAGGTCATCGAGGGCGAAGACCTGTTCGAGATCGACTGGCGTGACCTGCCGGCGGGGCAGGTCCGTCTGCGCAATTGCGAATTGCGTGATGGGGCGCTGGCCGGGGCGGAACTCAACGAGTCGGTGTTCGAGGACGTCAGCTTCCTCAATTGCAAGTTCACCAAGGCCGACCTGGTCAATGTGAAGTTCATCCGCTGCGTCCTGTTCGACAGCGAGGCCCGCAAAGGCTGCGAGTTTGCCGATGCGCAATTGCGCGGTGCCCATTTCATCGACTGCAACCTGTCGCTGGCGCGGTTTGCCGGCGCCAGCCTGCATGGGCTGACGCTGGAGCGCTGCAAGGCGCCGGGCGCCGATTTCGAGGACGCCAGCTTCGTGCGCAAGAACGGCCGCAATAGCGTAGCTGCGGGGCGTTTCATCGATAGCGCGCTGGACTTCGCCAATTTTCGCGGCGTGGTGCTGGAGGACTGCGACTTTGCCGGCAGCAGCCTGCGGCAAGTGGATTTTTCGCGCTGCAGCCTGAGCAAAACCGGGTTTCGCAAGGCTGACCTGTCGGCGGCGATCATCGATGAAGCGGATATGGACGGGGCCGACCTGCGCGACGCCGTGGTCAGCGGGCTCGACCTGACGCGGGCGCGCAATCATGCCGGCATCAAGGTCAGCGAGTCCCAATTGAGTGCCTTGGTGGGGCCGTTCGGCCTGCGCGTGTTTCCAGACTGAGACAGGTCTGCGCCTTGATTGACGGGCATATGAGCGTTATGTGCGCAGTCATGTTGGAATTCCGGCGGGTCTTGGCCTGCCGATGATTTGGGTGATTGGATGGACGTGGATATCTTTACCTCGCTCGATTGGTCCGAGCCGCCCAAGGATATGAGCAAGCCTTTGCAGGCGCTGTGGTGGCTCAAGAAAGGCAGTTTGCGCGTTGGTCCCGAATGGGAGCAGGCGCACAATATCGTGCAGGCCATGGAGGGCGTGCAGGCATTCGACTGGGTGCATGCGCTGATGCACTGGATCGAGGCCGACATGGGCAATGCCGATTATTGGTATCGCCGCGCCGGGAAAAAGCGCGCGACGGCGAGTGTGAGTGCCGAGTGGGAGCATATCGCGGTGGCACTGAGCGACGTGACGCGGCACTGACGGAGGCTTGGCCCATAGTGGCGGTTGAAATCACCGCCAAGCGGGTGCAAACCAGCAACAACGACACTTTACGAACTGGAAGCCGCCGTGACCGCTCTGAAACAGCCCGCCCAATGTGAAACCAAAGACGATGTCCGCGCCGAAATCGACCGGGTGGACCAGGCGCTGCTGGCGCTGTTCGCGGAGCGGCACCAATATGTAACCCGTATGGCCGAGATCAAGACCGATCCGCACGAGGCGCGCGATCCGGTGCGGATCGAGGCGATCATCACCAAGCTGCGCGACCGCAGTTTGGCCCTTGATCTCGACGAAGATCAGGCCGAACTTATCTGGCGGACCCTGATCGATTGGAACATCAATTACGAGAAGGGCATCATCGCGGCGCGCCGCCGCGCCGAGTAACAACGGAGAGCGTCCATGTCCGGCATCGTCATCCGCAAGGCCGAGAGCGAAGATGCGCGCCGGCTCGCCGATATCGCCTATCGCGCCTGGGAACATGGCATTCTGCCGCTGCTGACCGAGCGGGCCGGCATGCGCGAGGCCGAACAGCGCCGGCTGGCGCAGGTGGTGTCGGAAACGCTGGCGCGGATTTCGGTTGTCGAGGTCGATGGTGTCGTGGTGGCCTGGTGTTCGCGGGCGGCCAAACGAGCCTATATCCCCTATCTGTTCGTGATGCCTGAACTACAGGGCAATGGGCTGGGAACCATGCTGCTGCGGCGCGTGGAGACGATTTTGGAGCTGGAAGGCGCCAGCCGCGTGCAGCTGGAAACGCCGGCCGACAATGTGCTGGCGGTTCGGTTCTATGAAAAGCAGGGCTACCGGATACTGGCGATGCGTCCGGACGGCCGCGCGGCGCACGAGCCGTTCATGAGCGTGCGGCTGGAAAAGGTGCTCAACCCGTTCGATGGCGTTATCGACGAGGACTGAGCGGGACGGAGGCGTTGCATCGGGCGCGCGAGTTAAGTAAGCACTTACTTACATTTTGCCTTCCCGCCAGGACGACCAATTGACCCTTATCGATACGCGCATACCCAATCCGAAAAGTTTCATCGCCGGCTCGACCGGTGACTGGGAAATCGTCATCGGCATGGAAGTGCATGCGCAGGTGACCAGCGAGAGCAAGCTGTTCTCGGGTTCCTCGACGCTGTTCGGCAATCCGCCCAATTCCAACGTGTCGTTCGTCGATGCGGCGATGCCGGGCATGCTGCCGGTCATCAACGAGGAATGCGTGCGCCAGGCCGTACGGACTGGGCTGGGGCTGAAGGCGCAGATCAACAAGCGCAGCGTGTTCGATCGCAAGAATTACTTTTATCCTGATCTGCCGCAGGGCTATCAGATTTCCCAGTTCAAGGACCCCATCGTCGGCGAGGGCAAGGTCTTCCTCGACATGGGCGAGGATGGCGAGATCGAAATCGGCATCGAGCGGCTGCATCTGGAGCAGGACGCCGGCAAGTCGATCCACGACCAGCATCCCAATATGAGCTTCGTCGATTTGAACCGAAGCGGCGTGGCGCTGATGGAAATCGTCTCCAAGCCCGATCTGCGCTCGTCCGAAGAAGCCAAGACCTATCTCTCCAAGCTGCGCACCATCCTGCGTTATCTGGGCACCTGCGATGGCAATATGGAGCAGGGCTCCATGCGCGCCGACGTCAACGTGTCGGTGCGCCGGCCGGGTGGCGAATTCGGCACGCGCTGCGAAATCAAGAATGTGAACTCGGTGCGGTTTGCCGGGCAGGCGATCGAATACGAAGCGCGCCGGCAGATCGATATTCTCGAAGATGGCGGCTCCATCGACCAGGAAACGCGGCTGTTCGATCCCAAGCTGGGCGAAACGCGCTCGATGCGGTCCAAGGAAGAAGCGCACGATTATCGCTACTTCCCCGATCCCGACCTGTTGCCGCTCGAATTCGACCAGGCGTTCATCGACGCGCTGGCCGCCAAGCTGCCGGAATTGCCGGACGAGAAGCAGGCGCGGTTCATCGCCGACTATGGCGTGACCACCTATGATGCGATGGTGCTGACGCTGGATCGCGAGGCCGCCGATTTCTACGAGACGACGGTCAAGTTCGGCGGCAAGGCGCGTGACGGCAAGCAGGTGGTCAACCTGATCATGGGCGACCTGTCGGCTTATGCAAACACCCAGCAGGTATCTTTTGCCGAAACGCATGTGACGCCCAGCCAGATCGCCGGCATTGCCGATTTGATCGCTGATGGGACCATTTCGACCAAGATCGCCAAGGACGTGCTGGCGCTGATCCTGACCGAAGAAAAGAGCGCCGATCCGGCCGAGCTGATCGAACGGCGCGGGCTCAAGCAGGTGACCGATCTGGGGGCGATCGAGGCGATCATCGACGAGATCATCGCCGCCAATCCCGATCAGGTCGCCAAGGTTCTGGCCAAGCCGACTATGATCGGCTGGTTCGTCGGTCAGGCGATGAAGGCTTCGGGCGGCAAGGCCAATCCGCAGGCGCTGAATGAGCTGATGAAGAAGAAGCTCGGGCTGGAGTAGGACTTTAAGCCATGACGACCATGAGCGTATCGCTGCGCAGTGTGCCTGGCACGCAGGCGGCGATGGGCTGGGCCGGCGGTCACACGCTGGTCATCGATCGGCCCGAGGGGCGGGCCGGCGGCATGGGATTGGGGTTCAACGGCGGCCAAATGATCGCGCTGTCGATCGGTGGGTGCTTCTGTAACGATCTGCGCTACATCGCCGAGCAGCAGGGCGTGGATATCACGTCCATCGCGGTGGATGTCTCCATCGAGCTGGACGGCTCGCCGTTGCTGGTGACCAGTGCCCGGCTGGCCGTTACCGTCGAGGTCGCCGATCCGGCCACCGATGTGTCGGAACTCATCCGGCTGGCCGAGGCGGATTCGACCGTCACCAATTCGGTCCGGCGGGGTTTTCCAGTCGGCGTCAGCCGGCGATAGTCGGGATTGGGATCGTTGCCCGGCTCGGGCGGCAGGTTCGGATCAATGCCATCGCGGGGATCATGGACGCCCGGATGGCCGGGATGGTGCCGGTCAGCATCTGGTGTTGTCCGTTCCATCGGCATGGGCGGCGGCGGTGGCGAGGGATGGATTTCGGGCGGCTTGTGATCGTCCGGCATGTGGGCCTCCGTAACAGGATCGGCGGCCAACGAATAAGGCCGCCGAAACGTTCCGCGGCTAGGCCACCACCCGCCTGCCGAGCTTGAGGATGCGGCCATCGAGCAGCAGTAGGCCCATGAACACCACGGCCATGCCGATCAGGTGAACGGTTTCGAAGCGCTCATGCAGCACGAGAACGCCCAGCAGGATCGCCGAAATCGGCGTGATGAAGGTGTTGATCGAGAAATTGGTGGCTCCGACGCGCGGCAGCATGCGGTACATCAACAGGAACGCGAAGCTGCTCGATAGCAGGCCGATGCCCAGCAGGGAGGCCCAGGTTTCGATACGGGTGATGACGGGCAGGCCCTCGAAAACCAGCGCAAACGGCGTCGAGACGATCGCTGCGGCAGTTAGCGAGCAGGCGGCGATGGTGGTGGGATCGACACTGCGGAGACGCCGGGCATAATTGAGTGTGAAGGCGTAGCACAGGGTGGCCAGCAGGCATGCGCCAATGGCCCAGAGCTGGTTGGACGAGCCACCACTGAGAGAGGGCGAAGCCAGGATCGCGGCGCCGATGAAGCCGACGATAACGCCGAGCGACTTGTTGAGCGTGGCCTTTTCGCCGCCGCGCCAAAAGTGGGAGACAACCACTGTCATCAGCGGCGTCAGGGCATTGATGACGCCGACGAGACCGCTGGGGAGGTCCTGTTCCGCCAGGGGGAACAGGGCGAAAGGGATGGCGTAGTTGAGCACGCCCAGGATCAGGAATTGCAGATAGAGCACAGGTTCGCGCGGCAGGGTGCGGCGCGTGGCGACGAAATAGGCCCAGCAGCCGAGGGCGCCCACGGTCACGCGCAGGGCGGACACCCAGATCGGCCCGAGTTCGCGAATCAGCACCGCATTGAACAGGAACGAGCAGCCCCAAATGGCCCCGATCATGAGGATAAGCAGCCAGTCCCGTAACGTCATCGCGATTCTCCCCGGTAAAGCTGGAAGGTAGTCTGGGGGAGAACAAAGGTCGAACCGATTTTGACGATGGGTGGGATCAAAATGGGTGATGGAGCTTAATGGCAACCAGCTCTACGGTGCGGGTGGCGGCGTCTGTTCGAGCAGCAAACTCGGTGCGACACCTCCCCCTTGACGGGGGAGGCAGGGTGGGGGTGTTCGGAGCCACGATGGTGGGACCATGGCTAAACGTCCCCCCACCCTTGATCCCTCCCCGCAAGGGGGAGGGTGTCGACTGCATATTTCGTGGTCTATTCGGCCGAAATTTCCCCGGAAGCCAGCATGCGCAGGGCTTCGGGGTAAATCCGGTGTTCTTCGATCAAAATGCGCGCGGCGAGGGTTTCGGGCGTATCCCCTGGCAGCACCGGCACTTGCGCCGAAAGGATCGGCGCGCCTTCGTCGAGGCCCGGCGTGACGAAATGAACCGTGCAGCCATGCACCTTGGCACCATCGGCCAGCGCGCGGGCGTGGGTGTCGAGGCCCCGATAGAGCGGCAGCAGCGAGGGGTGGATGTTGATCAGCCGACCGGCCCAGTGCAGCGTAAATTCGGGCGTCAGGATGCGCATGAAGCCGGCGAGGCAGACGATATCGACGTCCCAGCTTTCCAGGATGCGGGTCATGACGTCCTCGAAGGCTTCCCGGCTGGGAAACTGGCTTTGCGCCAGCGAGGCGGTGGCAAAACCCTGTGCGGCGGCGATGGCGAGGCCGGGAGCGGCGGCGCGGTTGGAAAGCACGCCGACGATTTCGGCGGGATAATCGGGCGCCTTGGCGGCCTCGATCAGCGCCGACATGTTGGAGCCGCGGCCCGAGATCAGGATGCCGACACGCTTCTTGATCACAGGCTGAGCGCGCCCTGGAAGGTCACCGGCTCGCCAGTGCGGGCGGTGAGTTGGCCGACGACGGCAGCGGTTTCGCCGGCAGCGTTGAGTTGATCGACCAACTTGGCCGCATCATTGGGCGCCACGGCGACCAGCATGCCGACGCCACAATTGAAGGTGCGCAGCATTTCGCGCTCGCTCATGCCACCGACCTTGGAGAGCCAGCCGAACACCTTTGGCACGGTGATGGCAGCCAGATCGACATGGGCGGCCAGGTGGTCGGGGAGTACGCGCGGGAATATTGTCGATGAAGCCGCCGCCGGTGATGTGCGCCAGCGCCTTGATGGCGAGGCCGGATTTGAGCGCGGCGAGCAGCGGCTTCACATAGATGCGGGTGGGGGTCAGCAGCGCTTCGGACAGCAACTGGCCGGGCGCGAAGGGTGCGTCGGCGGTCCAGGCGAGGCCGGACAGGTCGACGATCTTGCGGACCAGCGAATAGCCGTTGGAATGCACGCCCGAGGAGGCGATGGCGACGAGGACATCGCCTTCGGCGATATCGGGGCGGGGCAGCAGCGTGCCGCGTTCGGCGGCGCCGACGGCGAAGCCAGCCAGGTCATAGTCGTTGCCATGATACATGCCGGGCATTTCGGCGGTTTCGCCGCCGATCAGGGCGCAGCCGGCAATGCGGCAGCCTTCGGCAATGCCGGTGACGATAGCGGTGCCCTGGCGCGACGTCGAGCTTGCCGGTGGCAAAGTAGTCGAGGAAGAACAGCGGCTCGGCGCCCTGCACGATGATGTCGTTGACGCACATCGCCACCAGGTCCTGCCCGATGGTGGCATGGTTGCCGGTATCGATGGCGATCTTGAGCTTGGTGCCGACGCCGTCATTGGCGGCGACCAGCACCGGATCGGTGAAGCCGGCGGCCTTTAGATCGAACAGGCCGCCGAAGCCGCCGATTTCGCCGTCGGCGCCGGGGCGGCGCGTCGACCGAACGGCGGGCTTGATGGCTTCGACCAGGGCGTTGCCGGCATCGATGTCGACGCCCGCCTGCTTGTACGAAAGCCCGTTTGATGGCAGGTTTTGCTGATCGGACATGGGCCTCAATGCCAAATTGGGGAAACCGGGCGCAACAGCGCGTATAAAAGTTCAAGCGGTTGAACTTTGCCGCGCTGGCCGCTACGAGGCCTGATAGCTTCTCCACTGAACCGAAGCAAGGGTTGCCCGCCGCATGACGTTGCGAAATCAAGTCCTGATCTGGATCGGCCTTCTGGTCGCCCTGGTGCTGATGCTGTGGGTGTTCCGCGCCATCCTGCTCCCCTTTATCGTTGGGGCCGCTTTGTCATATCTGCTCAATCCGCTGGTGAACCAGTTGCAGAAGTGGGGCATCAACCGCGCCTGGGCCACCACGATCGTGTTGCTGAGCGTGATCACCATCATCGTCAGTATTTTCATAATGTTCGTGCCCCTCATCGGTCAGCAGGTGATTGGGTTGATCCAGCGCCTGCCGCAGTATGTGAGCGATCTGCAAGCCCTGTTTGCGCGCTGGTCGCCTGAAATCAATGAATGGCTCGGGCCCGAACGCGCTGCCCAGCTGCAAGCCAGCATAAATGATCTGGCGCGGCAGGTCCTTGGCTTCATCGCCACCTTGCCGGGCGAACTCGTCAATATCGGGCTTACCGGCGCCGCCGTCATTGGCTTCACCGTTCTGACGCCCGTGGTGGCATTCTACCTGCTGCTCGATTGGGAGGGCATGGTTCGCGGTATCGAAGGGCTGCTGCCAAAGGACCATAAAGACGAGATCGACACCATTCTCAAAGACATCGACAAGTCCATGGCGGGCGTGATCCGCGGGCAGGGCGGCGTCCTGTTGATCGATGCGGCATTCTACGCCACCGCCTTGAGCCTGATCGGGCTTAACTTCGGGCTCGTTGTCGGGCTCATCGCCGGCCTAATGAGCTTTATCCCTTTTGTCGGCTTCGTTCTGGGCTTCGGGCTGTCGGTTGGCATCGCCATCGTCCAGTTTTCAGGCGATCTGCTGATGGTCGGCATCGTCGGCGGTGTATTTCTGTTCTGGCAGTTCATCGAGGGTAACATTCTTTATCCCAAGCTGGTCGGCTCCTCGATCAACATCAACCCGGTCTGGATGATGTTCGCGCTGCTCGCTCTGGGTGCTGTGTTTGGCTTTGTCGGCCTGCTGCTGGCCGTGCCGATGGCTGCCATCGCCTCGGTGCTGGTGCGCTATGGGGTGCGCAAATATAAGGAAAGCGCGCTTTACCTCGGCTCTAACGGTACTTCCGGTGGCGATCCTGGTCCGGTCTAAGCCGGAGCCCGGACACGATGTTTCGGGCCAGCTTCCGCTGGAACTGGGACATGTGCCGGCGCATGGCGAGGGCGATTTCCTGGTCGGGGAAGGCAATGCGCTGGCCTATGGCCGCATCCAGGCGTTTCCGCATTGGGGCGATCCGCTGACCCTGATTTCGGGGCCGGCCGCTTCGGGCAAGTCGCATCTGGCGCGGATTTTCGCCGATCGCAGCGGCGCCCATTTTGCCGCCCTGGACGAGCTGGAAAGCCTGGCCCGCGATGGCGGCAGGCAACCGCTGGTGATCGAAGATGTGGACCGCGCGGGCTATGACGAGGCCGGCCTGTTCCACCTGCTCAACCAGGCGATGCGCGATAACCGGGCGATCCTGATGACGGCGCGCGAAGAGGTTGCGCAATGGCCGCTGGCGACCGATGATGTGCGCTCGCGGGCGCGGCGGGCGACTGCGTTCAGCGTGGCGATGAGCGATGACATTCAATTGTCACAGATGTTCGTGAAATTGTTTGGGGACCGGCAGATTGCGGTCGATCCCAAAATCATCGCCTATCTGGTGGCGCGCATGGAACGCTCCACCGAGGAGACGGTGATTCTCGCGGACCTGATGGATCGGCTGGCGCTGGCCAAGGGAACCGCCATTACCCGCACTATTGCCGCCGATGCGCTCGACCGCCGCCGGGCGGCGCTGGGTGAGGCGCAACACGACAACGACCGGGAACCAGACGATGAATGAGATGAGCGAATTCACCGAGACCGATGCCGGCGTGCCCGATATCGAGGAACTGCGCAAAAGCCCGGCCCGCTTCGTCAATCGCGAGGTCAGCTGGCTGCAGTTCAATATGCGCGTGCTCGAAGAAGCGGCCAATGAGCATCACCCGCTGCTGGAACGGCTGCGGTTCGTCTCGATCTCGGCCAACAATCTCGATGAATTCTACATGGTGCGCGTCGCGGGCCTCAAGGGGCAGACACGCGCCGGCCTGTCCAAGCTGAGCGCCGATGGGCTGACGCCGGCCGAGCAGCTTGAGGAAATCGGCACGCTGGCGCAGCATTTGCAGCTGGAGCAGCAGGATCACTGGCAGACTGTGCGCGAAGAACTGTTCGCGCAGAACGTGGTGATCCACGAGGCCAATGACCTGACGCCGGACCAGGTTGATTATCTGTCCAAGCTGTTCCGCGAGGAAATCTTTCCCGTGCTGACGCCGATCGCGGTCGATCCGGCCCATCCGTTCCCCTTCATCCCCAATCTCGGCCTGGCGCTGGCGTTCGAATTGAACCGGCCCAACCGCGACCAGCCGCTGACGGCGCTGGTGCGCATTCCCTCCAATCTGGACCGCTTCATCAACCTGCCCGGCGGGCTGGTTTCGGAAGGGCGCAGCGAAGTCGTGACCATCGATACGCTGGTCAAGCTGTTCTTCCACAAGATGTTTCCGGGCCACGAAGTGGTCGGCTCCGGGGCGTTCCGGCTGATCCGCGACAGCGAAATCGAAATCGACGACGAAGCCGCCGATCTGGTCATCGAGTTCGAGACGGCGCTGCGGCAGCGGCGGCGCGGGCAGGTGATCCGGCTGGAAGTCGAAAGCACCATGCCGCGCGCGCTCAAGCGCCAGATCAGCGAGCAATTGCGGGTCAAGGACGGCGACATCTTTGAAGTGCCCGGCTTCCTGGGCCTGGCTGACGCCAGCAAAATTTGCGATATCGACCGGCCGGACCTGAAATTCCCACCTTATCACGCGCGTTTCCCCGAGCGGATCCGCGATTATAACGGCGACAATTTCGCCGCCATCCGCGCCAAGGACATCCTGGTTCACCACCCGTTCGAGAGCTTCGACGTAGTGGCGCAATTCCTGATCCAGGCGGCGCGCGATCCTGACGTGGTGGCGATCAAGCAGACGCTTTATCGCACCTCGGCGGATAGCCCGATCATCAAGGCGCTGGTGCTGGCGGCGGAGGCCGGCAAGTCGGTGACGTGTCTGGTGGAGCTGAAGGCGCGGTTCGACGAAGAAGCCAATATCCGCTGGGCGCGCGATCTGGAGCGGGCCGGGGCGCAGGTGGTGTTCGGGTTCATCGAGCTCAAGACCCATGCCAAGCTGAGCCAGGTGGTGCGGCGCGAAAAGGGCAAGCTGGTCAGCTATTGCCATATCGGCACCGGCAATTATCATCCGATCACCGCCAAGATTTATACCGATCTCAGCTATTTCACCATCGATCCCGCGATCACGCGTGACGTGGCGCGGGTGTTCAACTTCATCACCGGCTATGCGCGGCCGACCGAGCTGGAGACCATCGCGGTCTCCCCGGTCAACCTGCGCCAGACGCTGCTCGACAATATCAACCGCGAGATCGAATTCGCGCGGAACGGCCAGCCGGCGAGCATCCTGCTCAAGATGAATTCGCTGGTCGATCCGCAGATCATCGATGGGTTGTACGATGCGAGCCAAGCCGGGGTGAAGGTCGATCTGATCGTGCGCGGTATCTGCTGCCTGCGGCCGGGTATTCCGGGGTTCTCGGAAAATATCCGCGTCAAATCCATTGTCGGGCGCTTCCTCGAACACTCCAGAATCTATTGCTTTGGCAATGGCGAGGCTATGCCGTCGCCGCGCGCCATGGTCTATATTTCCTCGGCCGACCTGATGAGGCGCAACCTGGATGGGCGGGTCGAAGTGATGGTGCCGATCCTCAACAAGACCGTGCATAAGCAAATCCTCGACCGGATTCTGGTTGCCTATCTCAAGGATAATCAGCAGAGCTGGGAAGTGCTTCCGGATGGTAGTTCGCACCGGATTCGGCTGGGCGAGGGCGAAGAGCCCTTCAATGCCCACGATTATTTCATGACCAATCCATCGCTTTCGGGACGCGGCAGCGCCGGATTGCACGAGGGCGACGAGGGCTTCGATTGAATTCATTCTGGGGCGTCGACGCCGATCCGACCGCGCAGGGGCGCATCAAGGGCGCCAAGCCGGTGGCGGTGCTCGATATCGGCTCCAATTCGGTCCGTCTGGTGATCTATGAGCGTCATGCCAGGGCGCTGACGCCACTCTACAACGAAAAATCGGCCTGTGCGCTGGGCCGGGGCATAGCCCTGACCGGGCGGCTGGCCGACAATAATGTCGAGCGGGCGCTGACCGCCATCAAGCGTTTTGCGCTGGTGGTGCGGATGATGCGCGTGGGCAAGATCCATGTGCTGGCCACCTCGGCGGTGCGCGACGCGACCAACCGGCAGGAATTCGTGGCGGCGGTCGAGGCCATCATCGATGCCAAGGTGCAGGTGCTGAGCGGCGAGCAGGAGGCCCATTTCGCGGCGCTTGGCGTGGTTGCGGGGATTCCCCATTTCAGCGGCATGGTCGGTGATCTCGGCGGCGGCAGCCTGGAGCTTTCCACCATCGCCGGCGGGGCCGATACCAATGGCGAGACGTTCGAGCTGGGCGTGATCCGGCTGCAGGACGATAGTGGCAGCTCGGCGGTCAAGGCAGGCGAGATCGCGCGCGAGCGGCTGCAGCAATCCTCGCTGGCGCGCGGGACAGGCGGGGGAACATTTGCCGCTATCGGCGGCACCTGGCGTTCGCTGGCCAAGCTGCATCAAGTACGCCGGCACTACCCGCTGCACATGGTGCAACGCTACGAAGTGCCTGCCGCCGACATGATCGCGCTGTGCGACGAGATCGTGGCTTCAGGCTCGCTCAGGAGCTATCCGGGCTCGGATAGCGTCAGTTCGTCCCGCCGCGATCTGGTGCCGTTCGGCGCCGCGGCGATGGCCGAAGTGCTGCGCGCGGGGCGGTTCGACACCGTGGTATTCTCGGCGCTGGGCGTGCGCGAGGGCTATCTTTACAGCCTGCTCGACAAAAGCGAACAGGCGATCGATCCACTGATCCAGGGTGCGGAAGAGCTTTCCGTGCTGCGTTCGCGTTCGCCGGCCCATGCCGGCGATCTCATCGAATTCAGCAGTGACTATCTGGCCGTGGCCGGCATAGTCGAGACGGAAGAAGAAACGCGGCTGCGCCATGTCTCGTGCCTTTTGGCCGATATCGGCTGGCGCGCGCATCCCGATTATCGCGGGGCACAGAGCGTCGATGCGGTGGCCTATGGGTCACTGACGGGGGTGGATCACCCCGGCCGAGCATTTCTCGCCCATGTCATCGCCGTGCGCTACAATGGTCTCAAGCTCAAGGGTGTGAGCCAGCCGCTGGTCGGGCTGGCGGGGCCGGAGACATCGGCACGGGCGAAGCTGATCGGCGCACTGTTCCGCGTCGCCTATCCGATGACGGCAGCAATGCCGGGAATTTTACCACGCATCAGCTTCCTGATCGAGGGCAACACTCTGGTTTTGGTGTTGCCGCAGGATTTTGCGTTCTTGGACGGCGAACATCTGCAAGGCCGGCTGGAGCAGTTTGCGACCGTTGCCGGGCATAAGAATGCCAAGGTGCGGGTGAGCTAGCTGTTTTCGTCGGTGACGAGCAGCATTGCTTGGACGGCTTCGAATAGAGCAGGCAGGTCTGCCTCGTAAATGCGCCAAAGTACGGTCAAGTCCGATAGATGATAGGCATGTCGCAGCACATTCCCTAGCGCGGCGATAGATTGCCAGGAGATTTCGCTACCGAAGCGGTCTTTTAGGTCCTGCGGCACATGCCGCGATGCTTCACTTATGATTTCGAGAAAGCGCTCCAGCGCGGCTCTGGATAGCGTGTCTCCTTGCAGGTCCGAAATCGACTTGCCTGCTAGAAGAACCCTTATGTTCTCGATGTTCTCATTAATGTGCAGGAGCCGGTCATAGACGAGCGGTGCCATCAAAACACCTGGATGAGATCTGCTGCAGTCCGCTGCAGAAATCTCGGAGGAGCGCTCCGCCGCAGCACGATCTGAGTTGGCAAGCCAACTTGGTCTTCGATCAAACGCTGTATATCGATGATATCGAGCAGAGACAGCTTCTCTTCAGGCGTTAGATCGGCCAGCAAGTCGATATCGCTGTTGGCATGATAGTCCGTTCGGGCACGCGAGCCGAACAAATCAAGATGTGCAATGCCTTCACGCTCAAGCATTGGCTGCAGGGCACGCAATTGTCTCAACAACTGGTCACGGTCTAGACTGGGCATGGGCGCAATATATCAGCAGCGCGTTCTTTTGGCTACTCCGCCGGCGTTGAGTCCTTCACCGCGAATTCCACCACGCCCTTGCGCGTCGCGACCAGGCCGATGCGGCCGTGTTTGATGTCCAGGGCTTTGTCGCCGAACAGTTTGCGGCGCCAGCCCTTGAGGGCGGGTACGTCGGCTTCGTCGTCGAGCACCAGGGCGTCGATCTCGTCGGAGGTGGCGATGATGCGGGCGGCGACGCCATGTTGCTCGGCAACCGATTTCAGCAGCACCCGGATCAGGTCGCCGACCGCGCCCTTGGGCGAGGGGCCGCGATAGCGTTCGGGCATATGGGGCAGCTCGGATTTATCGAGCGCCTCGACTTCCTTGAGGATGGTGATGATTTCGGCGGCGGCGCCACTGCGCCCGAAGCCGCGGGGCACGGCGCGCAGCTTATCGAAGGCATCGGGGGTGAGCGGGCGCTGCATGGCCAGCTCGAACAGCACGTCGTCCTTGAGCACGCGGCTGCGCGGCTGGTCGCCGTCCTGAGCGCGCTTTTCGCGCCAGCCGGCGAGGCGCTTGAGCGCAGCCAGGTCGCGGGGGCGATTGATCTTCATCTTCAGGCGTTCCCAGGCCTGGTCGGGCTGGATCACGTAGGTATCGATACTGCGCAGCACGCCCAGCTCGTCCTCGACCCAGTCCCAGCGCTTGGTGGCGTCGACCTGCTTGCGCAGTTCCAGATAGATATCGCGCAGGTGGGTGACGTCGGCGGCAGCGTAAAGGCGCTGCTTTTCGCTCAGCGGACGGGCCGACCAGTCGGTAAAGCGCGAGGATTTGTCGAGTTCGATATTGGTGATGGCGCGCACCAGGTTGTCATAGGACACGCTGTCGCCAAAGCCACAGACGCTGGCGGCGATCTGGGTATCGAAGATATTGACCGGCACCTTGCCGGTGAGCTTGACGAAAATCTCGATGTCCTGCCGGGCGGCGTGGAACACCTTGGTGACATTGGGATTGGCCAGCAGCACGAAGAACGGCGCCAGGTCGAGGCCCGGCGTCAGCGGGTCGATCAGGATCACCTCATCGGGCGTTGCCGCCTGGATCAGGCAGAGCTTGGGCCAATAGGTGGTTTCCCGCAGGAATTCGGTATCGACCGTCACGAAATCAAAGTGCGCTGCACGCTCGCAGAAGCCCGCGAGTACGTCTGTGGATATAACGAGGTCCATACCGGCTTCCGTCTCAATATAGTCGTATTTCTTCCTAGCAGGTGCGGCAGTCCCACTCCAGAAGGGATTTGTTAGCCATAGGAATTGGTTAGGGGCCGAGTGGGTCAAGAGGCGGTTGCACCACGCCGCGCTGCTTGACAAGTGCTGACTCCCATGCGCTTTTCCCGCCAAGATTCCGGCCTTTTTCGGTGGTTACGACATGACATTGCATCGCTATCGCTCCCACACCTGCGGCGCGCTGACTGCGCAGGACGCGGGCCAAACCGTCCGGCTCAGTGGCTGGGTTCATCGCGTGCGCGATCATGGCGGCCTGCTGTTCTTCGATCTGCGCGACCATTACGGGCTGACCCAGTGCGTCATCGATCCGGATTCGCCCGCTTTTGCCGCGGCCGAACAGATTCGCTCCGAATGGGTCGTGCGCATCGACGGCGAAGTGAAGCTGCGCGACGCAACGGCGGTCAACACGAACCTGCCCACCGGCACGATTGAGGTGTTCATCCGCGAAATCGAAGTGCTGTCGGCGGCCAAGGAATTGCCGATGCCGGTGTTCGGTGAGCCCGATTACCCCGAGGACATCCGCCTGCGCTATAGGTTCCTCGACCTGCGCCGCGAGACGCTGCATGCCAATATCGTCAAGCGCACCAAGGTCATTTCCTCGATGCGCCGGCGCATGGAAAGCATTGGTTTCGCCGAGTATTCGACGCCGATCCTGACCGCGTCGTCGCCCGAAGGCGCGCGCGATTTCCTGGTGCCGAGCCGTATCCATCCCGGCAAGTTCTTTGCGCTGCCACAGGCGCCCCAACAATATAAGCAATTGCTGATGGTGGCGGGGTTCGATCGCTATTTCCAGATCGCGCCGTGCTTCCGCGACGAAGACCCGCGCGCCGATCGCCTGCCGGGCGAATTCTACCAGCTCGATCTGGAAATGAGCTTCGTCACCCAGGAAGAAGTCTGGGACACGATGGCGCCGGTGATCACGAACCTCTTCGAGGAATTCGCCGACGGCAAGCGCGTCACCAAGGAATGGCCGCGCATTCCCTATGACACGGCGATCCGCAAATATGGTTCGGACAAGCCGGACCTGCGCAACCCGATCGAAATCCAGCAGGTCACCGAGCATTTCGCCGGTTCCGGCTTCAAGGTGTTCGCTGGGCAGATCGAAGCTGATTCGAAGGTCGAAGTGTGGGCCATTCCCGGGCCGACCGGTGGCTCGCGTGCGTTCTGCGACCGCATGAACGCCTGGGCGCAGGGCGAAGGCCAGCCGGGGCTGGGCTATATTTTCTTCAAGGATGGCGCGGGTTCCGGCCCGGTTGCCAAGAATATCGGTGAAGAACGCACCGCCGCGATCAAGGCCCAGCTCGGTCTCGCCGATGGCGACGCCGTGTTCTTCGTGCTCGGCCGCCCGGAGAAGATGTACAAGTTTGCCGGCGAGGCGCGCACGAAGGTGGGCACCGAGCTGAACCTGGTCGATACCGAGCAGTTCGCTTTGTGCTGGATCGTCGATTTCCCGTTCTACGAACTCGACGACGAGAACAAGATCGACTTCGCACACAACCCGTTCTCGATGCCCAAGGGCGGAATCGATGCGCTTAACACTGAAGATCCGCTGACCATCAAGGCGTATCCAGTATGACGCGGTCTGCAACGGCTTCGAGATTGCCTCGGGCTCGATCCGTAACCAGTTGCCCGAGACCATGGTCAAGGCGTTCGAACTGACCGGCAAGTCGCGCGATGAGGTCGAGGAGCAGTTCGGCGGGCTCTATCGGGCCTTCCAGTTCGGCGCGCCGCCGCATGGTGGCGCCGCCTTCGGCATCGACCGCATCGTCATGCTGATTTGCGGCCGGCAGAACCTGCGCGAAATCACGGCATTCCCGATGAACCAGCAGGCCGAAGACCTGTTGATGGGCGCGCCCAACGTGGCCTCGGCCAAGCAATTGCGCGAATTGAGCCTGCGCCTGAACGTGCAGGACAAGTAGGCTTGCTTCTCCTCCGCCCGGTTCTTTCGAGGAGCGGGCGGGGTTTTTGGGCCGCCAAGCCAGTTTCCCGTCTTCATCCAATCAGCGTTAGCGGTCCGTTAAAGGCTGATTGATACTCAATTGAACTCAATTGGGCCCGGTGGATTCGAGCGTTGAAATCCCGCTACAATCACATTCTGATGCTGCTGGGCGCCGTTTTGGCGTTTCTTCCGATCATTGCGGTCGATTATCTGCTCGACGGCTATGTTCGCGGCAGAGAAAAAGACGTGCTGCAGCAATCGGTCAACGTGGTCACGGCGCAGATAGAAATTGGCGCCAATGACGCGATTGCCGCCCTGCGCCGCATCATAGTCGACAGCCCGTCGCTGTGCACGCCCACTTTCGTGGCCAATGTGCAGCACGAGATCGAATCCAGCCCCACCATGAAGCAGGTGCTGGTGGAGAATGCGGACGGCGTTCAGTATTGCGACGCCTTCGGGCGCACCGTCAGCTATTCACCCATTTCGGCAAGCCTGCCCGTGCCCGGCCACACCGAGACCATGACCGTGGTCAAGCTGGCCGACATGGCGATGCCCGTGCTCAAGATCACCCAGGCCGCTGGCGGTACGCGCCGGGTTTCGGCCTTCGTGCCGCTGATCGGGCAGACGCCGGACGCGCTGGCCAATGGACGCAATCCGGCGGCGCTGCTGCGCTTCATGCTGACCGATGGCGCCACCATCCTGACAGTGGGTGATCCCAAGGCGTTCGACCAGCGCGCCTCCAGCGGCGATTTTGTTTATGCGCAGGCTTTTGCCGGCGAATTGCCGCTGCTGGCCGAGTTGGCGGTGCCGTTCGATACGGTGCGGGCGAGCTATAGTGGCCTGGACGCCAGTTTCACCGCGATCGCCTGCCTGATGGGCGCCAGCTTCCTGCTGCTGTCGCTGTATTATGTCCGGCGCTCGCGCGTCCCGGCATTCGATCTGGAGCGGGCTGTCGCCAATAACGAGATCAAGCCGTATTACCAGCCGGTGATCAACCTCAAGACCGGCGAGCTGGTCGGCTGCGAAGTGCTGTGCCGCTGGGAAAAGAAGAATGGCGATGTGGTGCCGCCGGGCGCCTTCATCGATTATGCCGAGGTCACGGGCCTGGCCATCCCGATGACGCTGTCGCTGATGGAGCAGGTCAAGGCCGATCTCGGTGCGCTATGCAAAACCATGCCGGACATGAAAATCTCGATCAATCTGTTCGAGGGGCATTTCCGCGACAGCTCCATCGTCGAGGACGTGCAGGCCATTTTTGGCGGCTCCAGCATCGATTTCCGCCAATTGGTGTTCGAGATCACCGAGCGCCGGCCGCTCGGTAATTCGGCCCAGGCCAATAGCGTCATCGCCGGCTTCCACGCGCTGGGGTGCCGGCTGGCCATGGACGATGCCGGCACCGGCCATTCCAATCTGGCATACCTGCAGACGCTGGGGCTCGATATCATCAAGATCGACCGGGTGTTCGTCGATATGATCAAGCCCGATACCACCCAGGTGCCGGTGCTTGACGGGCTGATCGCCATGTCGCGTGATCTGGAATGCGAGATCATCGCCGAAGGCGTCGAAACCGAAGCGCAGGCGCTTTATCTGCGGGCGCGTGGCGTACTCCATGCGCAGGGGTTCCTCTTTGCGCCGGCGCTCAAGGCCGGTGCCTACAAGGAACTTGCGAGCGCCCTGCAGGCCAACAAGCAGCCGCGGCGGCGCATCGAAGGCGTAGTGGCCAGCGCTGCTTGACGCTGGAATCCGACTTTAGTCGAACGACCTTGTGCTTATATGAGCTTTCATTACCGGTGGAATGGTGGCACGAACCCTATCGGTGGCGGCAGGCATGCCAGCCTGCTTGATCGTGCATTGGGAGAATTTGGGTGTCGACTGACGTTAATGAACAGCGCAAGGCTCTGCGCGAGGCAGCGCTGCATTTCCATGAATTTCCCAAGCCCGGCAAGCTCGAAATCCAGCCGACCAAGCCGCTGGGCAACCAGCGCGACCTGGCGCTGGCCTATTCGCCCGGGGTAGCGGCCCCTTGCGAGGAAATCGCTGCCGATCCCGAGACCGTATCGCGCTACACCTCCCGGCAAAACCTCGTCGGCGTCATCTCCAATGGCACCGCCGTGCTGGGCCTGGGCAATATCGGGGCGCTGGCATCCAAGCCGGTGATGGAAGGCAAGGCGGTTCTGTTCAAGAAATTCGCCGGCATCGACGTGTTCGATATCGAGGTCGACGAGATCGATCCCAAGAAGTTCATCGAGGCTGTGGTGCCGCTATGGCCCACCTTTGGCGGCATCAATCTTGAAGATATCCGCGCGCCGGATTGCTTCGAGATCGAGGAAGCGCTGCGCGAGCGCATGAGCATTCCGGTGTTCCACGACGACCAGCACGGCACGGCGATCATCGTCGGCGCGGCGGTGCTCAACGGGCTGGAACTCGCCGGCAAGAAAATCGAAGACGTCAAGATCTGCACGTCGGGGGCAGGGGCCGCGGCCATTGCCTGCCTCAACGTTCTGGTGGGCCTGGGCGCGAAATACGAAAACATCTGGGTGGCCGACAAGGACGGTCTGGTCACCCATAAGCGCAACGACGTCAACGACAAGTGGCGCGGCCAGTTCCGCCGCGTCAGCGAAGCCACCACTCTGGCCGAAGTCATCGATGGCGCCGATATCTTCCTGGGTCTGTCGGCGGCGGGCGCGCTGAAGCCGGAAATGCTGGCGAAGATGGCGCCCAGGCCGCTGATCCTGGCGCTGGCCAATCCGAACCCGGAAATCATGCCCGAGGTCGCCAAGGAGATACGGCCCGACGCCATGGTTTGCACCGGGCGTTCGGACTATCCGAACCAGGTCAACAACGTCCTCTGCTTCCCCTTCATTTTCCGCGGTGCGCTCGATGTCAGCGCCTCGACGATCAATGAAGAGATGAAGCTGGCCGCCGTGCGGGCCATCGCCAAGCTGGCGCATGAGCCGGGGCTGGAAGTGTCGCCTTCGGGCGCACCGGCGGTGTTCGGGCCCGAACACATCATCCCCAATCCGTTCGACCAGCGGCTGATCCTGCGCATCGCGCCGGCCGTGGCGCGGGCGGCGATGGATACGGGGGTCGCCAAGAAACCGATCGCCGATTTCGAGGCCTATCGCGATAGCCTCAACCGCTTCGTGTTCCGCTCCGGCCTCGTGATGAAGCCGATTTTCGATCGGGCGCAGGGGCAGGAGAAGCGCATCGCCTTCGCCGATGGCGAGGACGAGCGCGTGCTGCGCGCCGCCCAGGTGATGCTTGAGGAAAGGATCGGACGGCCGATCCTGATCGGGCGGCCTTCGGTGATCGAGCAGCGCATCGAGCGCTTCGGGCTCAACCTCAAGCCGGGCAAGGATTTCGAGGTCATCAACCCCGAAGACGATCCGCGCTACCGCGATTATGTGTCGCTTGTTCCACTCGCTGGTCGGGCGCGATGGCGTTACGCCGGATACGGCGCGGCAGGTGGTGCGCACCAATACCACGGTGATCGGCGCGCTAGGCGTCAAGCGCGGCGATGCCGATGCGCTGATCTGCGGGCTGCAGGGGCGGTTCATCCGCCATGTGCGCGATATCCGCTCGGTCATCGGGATGCAGGACGGGGTGAGCGATATCTCGGCGCTGTCGATGCTGATCATGCCGCGCGGCGCGTTTTTCCTGGCCGATACCTATGTCAATCATGGACCCGACGCCCGACGAGATCGTCAGCATCGCGCTGCAGGCGCGCGACCATCTCAAGCGCTTCAATATCGAGGCGCGGGCGGCGCTGCTGAGCTATTCCAACTTCGGTTCGCGCGACGGCGACAGCGCCTACAAGATGCGCGAAGCCTATAAGAAGCTCAAAGCCATCGCGCCCGACCTGTTCGTCGAGGGCGAAATGCAGGGCGACCTGGCGCTGAACCAGGACCTGCGCGAGCGCTATATCCCCGACTCGGTACTGCAGGGCGAAGCCAACCTGCTGATTTTCCCCAATCTGGATGCAGCGAACCTGTCGATGACGCTGCTCAAGGAAATGAACAACGCGCTGTCGGTCGGCCCGATCCTGATGGGGCCGAAATCGCCGGCCCATATCCTGGCGCCATCGGTCACCAGCCGCGGCATCGTCAACATGGCCGCCATCGCCGCCACCGAATCCCTGGGGACAGCGAGATAGTCATGATCCGTCACAGCGTCATCTTCACCCTCAAGCACGCCGCCGGCTCCGCCTGAGGAGGCGGCCTTCCTGCGCGATGCGAAAATCCTGGCCACCATTCCCGGCGTAACCAAGTTCGAGCAGCTTCGCCAGGTCAGCCCCAAGAACGATTACGCCTTCGGCTTCTCGATGGAGTTCGCCGACCAGGCAGCCTATTCGGGCTATGATGGGCATCCCGACCATGTGGCCTTCGTGCGCGACCGCTGGGTGCCCGAAGTGGAGCGGTTCCTGGAGATCGATTACGTGCTGGTGTAGGGCGTTCTAGCCGGGTTGCTTGTGTCGCCCCGGGCGCCATGCTAGAGGCCCGGCATCCCACTCGGAGATGCGGAGAAAGTGCCCATGAACCAGATTGCTGTGTTCGGTGGGAGTGCGCATCCGCAGCTCGCCAAGGATATCTGCGCCCAGCTCGGCGTGCCGCTTAACCCCACGCAGGTGAAGCGGTTTTCCAATGACTGCATCGAAGTGCAATTGCAGGCCAATTGCCGTGAGCAGGACGTGTTCCTGATCCAGACGCTCAGCGCGCCGGTGCAGGACCATCTGGTCGAATTGCTGCTGATGCTGGATGCGGCTCGCGGGGCATCGGCCTCGCGTATCACCGCCGTCATCCCCCATTATTCCTACGCCCGCTCCGACAAGAAGGACGCGCCGCGCATCTCCCTCGGCGGACGCCTGGTTGCCGATCTGTTGGCGACGGCGGGCGCCGACCGGGTGCTGACCATGACGCTGCACTCGCCGCAGGTGCATGGCTTCTTCAGCGTGCCGGTGGATCATCTGCATGCCTTGTCCGAATTGGCCGCACACTTTCAGCGTTACGATCTGAGCAATGCCGTGGTGGTGTCGCCCGATCTTGGTAATGCCAAGACGGCGGCCGCCTTCGCAAAACGCCTGGGAACACCGGTCGCGGCTGGGGCCAAGGAGCGCATCAGCGACACCGAGGTGCGCATCACGGCGATTATCGGCGATGTGCGCGGGCGTGACGTGATCGTTCTCGATGACGAGATCGCCAATGGCGGCTCGATGATCGAACTCTTGAAGCATCTGCGTGCCAATGGTGCACGTTCGATCCGGATTGCCTGTACGCATGGCATCTTCGCTGGATCGGCGTTGCAGCGCCTTGCGGCAGAGCCGGATCTGTCCGAGATCGTCTGCACCAATACCCTGCCCATGGCGCCTGAGCGCATGGTGGGCAAGCTCAAGGTGCTTTCGGTGGCGCCGGCCTTGGCGGAGGCCATGCGGCGTATCAATAGCGGCGAGTCGGTCAGTGCGCTCTTTCACGATGTGCCGCGCCCGGAACGGACGGCGGCGGAGTAGAAGGATCGTCGCCGCATCTGAGTCTGGCTAACCTGCTCTGGCTCCGCGCGTGCCACAATTTGCAAACGCGATGTTAACGGGCTCCGTGGCATTCTTCGCAAACCCACCATTGGTTTGCCCATGCCCACCCGCCTCAAGAAACCCGCGATCTGGCGCCCGCTCGCATTGAGCGCGGCGTTGTTGTGCTTTCAGGGGTATCTCGGCTTCTCCGCGATTGGCGGGCAGTTCGGCATCGAGAGCCGCAAGCAGATCATCGCCGATATCGAAGTGCTGAAATCGCGATCATCGGCGCTGCAGGCGGAAATCGACGCCTATAAGCACCGCGCCAGCCTGATGGATACGCGGCGGCTCGATCCCGACCTCGTGACCGAACGGGCGCGGGCGCTGCTCAACATGGCCAATGCGGACGATATCATCGTCATGGTCGATCCGGCGACTGGTAAACCTATTTCCAGTTCATATTCAGAATTACCCAAAGATCAGTTAAATCCAAATTTGACTGATATTATAGATCATTAGCAACAGTTTCGTGAACCGCGCGGTCCTTGCTGGACCGGGGCGACTTGCGCTACTGTCCCCAAATATGGCCAACTCGGCCTTGTGGAAATCCCAATCGATGCGGAGCGTATGTCATGGCGCGTAAGGCGGTGGCCACCAAGGCCAAGGCACAGTCCAATGTACCTGAATTTTCCAGGGAGCAGGAGACCGAGGCCTATCGCGAAATGCTGCTGATCCGGCGGTTCGAGGAAAAGGCCGGCCAGATGTATGGCATGGGCCTGATCGGCGGCTTCTGCCATCTCTATATCGGCCAGGAAGCCGTCGTCACCGGCGTCACCATGGCCTCCAAGAAGGGCGTCGATGCCCAGATCACCGGCTATCGCGACCACGGCCACATGCTGGTCATGGGGCTCGACCCCAAGGGCGTCATGGCCGAGCTGACCGGCCGCGAAGCCGGGCTGTCGCGCGGCAAGGGCGGCTCGATGCACATGTTCTCCAACGAGCACCGCTTCTATGGCGGCAACGGCATTGTCGGGGCGCAGGTTTCGCTCGGCACCGGGCTGGCATTCGCCGCCAAATATCGCGGCGACGGTTCGGTCAGCATCGCCTATTTCGGCGATGGCGCGGCCAACCAGGGCCAGGTCTATGAGAGCTTCAACATGGCCAAGCTGTGGAAGCTGCCGGTCGTGTTCATCATCGAAAACAACAAATACGCCATGGGCACCTCGATCGAGCGCGCTGCGGCGACGACCGATTTCTCCATGCGCGGCGCCTCGTTCGATATTCCGGGCGAGCAGGTCGATGGCATGGATGTGCGGCTGGTGCATGATGCTGCCGAGCGCGCCATCGAGCATGCTCGCTCCGGCAAGGGCCCGTATCATCCTCGAAATGCTGACCTACCGCTATCGTGGTCACTCCATGTCCGATCCGGCGAAGTATCGCACCAAGGACGAAGTGACCAAGTACCGCCAGGAGCGCGACCCGATCGAGCAGGTCAAGGCGCGGCTGCTGGAAGCTGGTTACGGCACCGAGGACAGCCTCAAGAAGATCGAGGCCGATATTCGCGCCATCGTCACCGAGGCGGCCGATTTCGCCACCACCGCGCCCGAGCCGGATGCGTCCGAACTGTGGACCGACATCACGGTCAAAGCCTAGCTTGCCCCCAAAGATTTCCCGCTCGTCGCGCCGGGTTGACCCGCCGACGCTGTGGCAGGAGAGTTGAATGCCCAATATTCTGATGCCCGCGCTTTCGCCCACCATGGAAGAAGGCAAGCTGAGCAAGTGGCTGGTCAAGGAGGGCGACACCGTCTAGCCCGGCGACGTGCTGGCCGAAATCGAGACCGACAAGGCGACGATGGAAGTCGAGTCGGTCGATAGCGGCGTGGTCAAGGCGCTGCTGATCGCCGAAGGCACCGAGGGCGTGAAGGTCAATACGCCGATCGCGCTGATCCTGGGCGAAGGCGAAACGGCGGAGGCGGCTCCAGCGGCCAAGACCGCGCCGGAGCCATCGGAAGCGCCAGTCGTGCCCGCAGAGAAGGCCGCGGAAGCCGCTCCGACTGTAGCGGCAGCGCCCGCCGCGCCCAAGTTCGAAGCTCAGGGCGATCCCGATCTGCCGGCCGGCGTCGAAATGGTCGAAATGACCGTGCGCCAGGCGCTGAACGAGGCCATGGCCGAAGAGCTGCGCCGCGACAAGGACGTCTTCATCATCGGCGAGGAAGTCGCCGAATATCAGGGCGCCTACAAGATCACCCAGAACCTGCTGCAGGAATTCGGGCCCGAGCGCGTCATCGATACGCCGATCACCGAGCATGGCTTTGCTGGTCTCGCTGTCGGCGCGGCGTTTGCCGGACTGAAGCCGATCGTCGAATTCATGACCTGGAACTTTGCCATGCAGGCGATCGACCAGATCATCAACTCGGCGGCCAAGCAGCTCTATATGTCGGGCGGCCAGGTCAAGGCGCCGATCGTGTTCCGCGGCCCCAATGGCGTCGCCGTCGCGCGTCGGCGCCCAGCACAGCCAGGATTATTCGGCCTGGTACTCGCCATGTTCCCGGCCTCACCGTCATCGCGCCCTATAGCGCGGCCGATGCCAAGGGCCTGCTGAAGGCGGCGATCCGCTCGCCCAATCCGGTCGTGTTCCTCGAAAACGAAATTCTCTACGGCTCGACCGGGCCTCGTGCCCAAGGTCGATGATTTCGTGCTGCCGATCGGCAAGGCGCGTATCGCCCGCACGGGCAAGGACGTCACCATCGTCTCGTTCTCGATGGGCATGCGCTACGCCACCCAGGCCACCGAAAAGCTGGTGGCGGCCGGCGTCGATGTCGAACTGATCGACCTGCGCACGCTGCGCCCGCTGGACATCGACACCGTGATCGCCTCGGTCAAGAAGACCGGGCGGCTGGTGACGGTGGAAGAGGGCTGGCCGCAGGGCGGTATCGGCGCCGATATCTCGGCGCCGCGTCATGGAGCAGGCGTTCGATTATCTCGATGCGCCGGTCCTGCGCGTCACCGGCAAGGACGTGCCGATGCCCTACGCCGCCAATCTCGAAAAGCTGGCGCTGCCGAACGTCGATGAAGTGATCGCGGCGGTCAACGCCGTGACCTACCGTTCGTAAGGAGAGAATTCTGATGCCGATTGAAATCACCATGCCGGCGCTCTCCCCGACGATGGAAGAGGGCAAGCTTGCCAAATGGCACGTCAAGGAGGGCGACAGTGTCTCCTCCGGCGACGTGATCGCGGAAATCGAAACCGACAAGGCGACGATGGAAGTCGAGGCGGTCGACGAAGGCACGATCGGCAAGATCCTGGTTGCCGAGGGTACCGACAACGTCAAGGTCAACGCGGTGATCGCAGTGCTGCTGCAGGAGGGCGAAAGTGCCGACGCGATCGGCGCGCCCAAGGCTGCACCGGCGCCGAAGCCCGAAGCCAAGGCCGAGCCGGTGCCGCAGGCCGATGCCGGCGCAACCATGCGTGAAAATACCGCGACGCAGGCCTCCGCTCCGGCGGCCGCGCCCAGCTCCGGCCGCTGCACCCGCCTCGAACAAGGGCGGCAAGGTCTTTGCCTCGCCGCTGGCCCGCCGTCTCGCCAAGGAAGCCGGCATCGATGTGTCGGCCATCTCCGGCTCCGGCCCGCATGGCCGCGTGGTCAAGGCCGACGTCGAAGCCGCCAAATCCGGCAAGACGCCGCTCAAAGCTGCTGCATCCGCGCCGGCTGCTAATGGCGCAGCGCCGACCGGCATGACCAAGGCGCAGGTGCTGGCGCTCTATCCCGAGGGCAGCTACGAGCTGGTGCCGAACGATGGCATGCGCAAGGTCGTGGCCGCGCGCCTGACCGAGTCCAAGCAGACCATTCCGCATTTCTACCTGACGCTCGATTGCAAGATCGATGCGCTGCTGGCCGCCCGCGAGCAGATCAATGCCACTGCGCCCAAGGGCAAGGACGGCAAGCCGGAATTCAAGCTCTCGGTCAATGACTTCGTGATGAAGGCCTGGGCCGTGGCGCTGCAGCGCGTTCCCGCCGCCAATGCCACCTGGGCCGGCGACTAGCATCCTCTATCACAAGCGCACGCGACGTGGCCGTGGCGGTCGCCGTTCCCGGCGGCCTGTTCACCCCCGTGGTGAAATCGGCCGATACCAAGTCGCTCCGCCAGATTTCCGAAGAGGTCAAGGACCTCGCCACCCGCGCCCGCAACAAGAAGCTGGCGCCGCATGAATACCAGGGCGGCGCCTCGTCGGTGTCCAATCTGGGCATGTTCGGCATCAAGCAGTTTCTCGGCCGTCATCAACCCGCCGCATGGCACGATCCTGGCCGTCGGCGTCGGCGAAGAGCGCGTCTATGCCGAGGCAAGGGCCAGGTCAAGATCGGCCAACTTCATGACCGTGACGCTCTCCTGCGACCACCGCTCGGTCGATGGCGCGCTCGGCGCCGAAGTGCTGGGCGTGTTCAAGGGCCTGATCGAAAATCCCGTGATGATGCTGGCTTAAGCATGACCTTCAGGGAATCGGGTTTCAGGAACTATTTCTCGACCGTTGCGTCGCCCAACTCGGTCAGTTCATATCTTTCGTTTTTGCGATCCATCGATCGGGCCATTGGTGGTCTTGATGAAGCTGTGGCAGAGAGGGGAGCGGAAGGGGTTTGGGAATGGGCGCAACAGGCCAGCGTAGCGCCCTTCGACAAGCGGCGAAGCGATAGCCGCTCAATCCTCAAACGCTACTTGGGCTATGCGACCGGCCCGGTATCGGAAGAGCTTCTTGTATCTTCGGAAGAAGTGGTGGGCGAACTGACGTTAGAAGTCGGTCTGTTTTTTGAACTCGAACGCAATATGCAATCGGCGGTGCGTAGATCAATTGGCGAGTTGGAATCGGGCTTGGTTGTCGTTGATGGCGGGTTCGAACGATCGGTTGCTACGGGTAAGATCGATATTCTGGCGAGGGACCAATCGGGCAAGCTGACGGTCATTGAACTCAAAGCAGGACGATGTCCTGCAGGAGCGTTGGAGCAGGCACTCGGCTACGCCGATTCAGTTTCTGCGGAAGATGGAGAGCCTGTGCGCGCGGTCTTAGTGGCAGCAAGTTTCTCAGATCGGCAAGTTGCGGCGGCGAAGCGTATCAACGATCTAAAATTATATACCTATGATTACATAGTGTCATTTGCGGAAATTGGGCGATGAAAACCATTCTGGCCTATGGCGATAGCCTGACATTCGGCGCCAATCCGCAGCCCGGCGGGCAGCGCCATGCCTATGAAGACCGCTGGCCGACCGTGCTGGAAAAGGGGCTCGCCGGGCAGGCGCGCGTGATCGCCGAAGGGCTCGGTGGCCGCACCACCGTGTCGGATGATTGGTATGCCGATGCCGACCGCAATGGCGCGCGCATCCTGCCGACGCTGCTGGCAAGCCATAGCCCGCTCGACCTCGTCATCATCATGCTGGGCACCAACGATCTCAAGCCTGCCATTTGCGGCTCGGCGCTGGAAGCCTCATTCGGTATGCGGCGGCTGGTGCAGATCATTCGCGGCCACTATGCCGGCAAGGGAGAGGCTGCGCCGCAGATCATCCTCATGGCCCCGCCATTGCTGTGTGACAGCGACAATGCCGATATGATGGGTCATTTCGGTGGCATTGCGCATGGGTTGGAGCAGTCCAACCAGTTCGCCTCCCATTATGCGCGCCGTGCGCAGGAATGGAACACCGGCTTTTTCGACGCCGCGACGGTGGCCAAGGCCAGCCCGCTCGATGGCGTGCATCTGGACGCCGCCAATACGCGGGCAATCGGGGCAGGGCTCGTGCCGGTCGTCAAATCCATGCTGGGTCTCTAACCTGGCGCAATCAGACTATCTGGAGGCCCCAATGGCTGACCAATACGATCTTCTCGTCATCGGCGCCGGTCCCGGCGGCTATGTTGCCGCCATTCGCGGCGCGCAGCTCGGCATGAAGGTGGGCATTATCGAGCGCGAGCACATGGCCGGCATCTGCTCCAACTGGGGCTGCATTCCCACCAAAGCGCTGCTGCGCACCGCCGAAGTCTATGGCCATATGAGCCATGCCAAGGATTACGGGCTGACCGCCGGAGATTACGGTTTCGACCTCGACGCCATCGTCAAGCGCTCGCGCGGTATCGCGGCGCAGATGAACAATGGCGTGCAGTTCCTGATGAAGAAGAACAAGGTCGACATCATCTGGGGCGAGGCGGTCATCACCAAGCCGGGCGAGGTCAAGGTCGCCCGACCAAGAAGGCCATCGTGCAGCCGCAGGGCCCGGTGCCGAAGAACCCGCTGGGCGAGGGCACCTATAAGGCCAAGAACATCATCATCGCCACCGGCGCGCGGCCGCGCGTGCTGCCCGGCATCGAGCCGGATGGCGACAAGATCTGGACCTATTTCGAGGCGATGAAGCCGGCCGCCATGCCCAAATCGCTGGTGGTGATGGGCTCGGGCGCCATCGGCGTCGAATTCGCCTCGTTCTACCGCTCGATGGGTGCCGAGGTGACGATCATCGAGCTTCTGCCGCAGATCCTGCCGGTGGAAGATGCCGAGATTTCGGCGCTGGTCCGCAAGCGGCTGGAAAAGCGCGGCATCAAGATTTTGACCGATGCCAAGGTCGCCAAGGTCGAAAAGACCAAGGACGGCGTCATAGCCCATGTCGAACTCAAATCCGGCGAGAAGCAGGAGATCGCCGGCGACAAGCTGATCTCGGCGGTCGGCGTGCATGTGCAATATCGAAGGGCTGGGGCTGGAGACGGTCGGCGTCAAGACCGAGCGCGGCGCCATTGTCATCGATGGCTATGGCCGCACCAATGTGGCGGGCATCTGGGCCATTGGCGACGTCGCCGGCCCGCCGATGCTGGCGCACAAGGCCGAGCATGAAGCCGTCGATCACCGTCGAGACCATTGCCGGGCTCAAGGTGCATGGGCTGGACAAGCTCCAAGGTGCCGGGCTGCACCTATTGCGAGCCGCAGGTCGCCAGCGTCGGGCTGACCGAGGCCAAGGCCAAGGAAGCCGGGCCGCGAGATCAAGGTCGGCCGCTTCCCCTTCGTCGGCAATGGCAAGGCGATCGCGCTGGGCGAGCCCGACGGGCTGGTCAAGACCATCTTCGACGCCAAGACCGGCGAATTGCTGGGCGCCCACATGGTGGGCGCCGAAGTGACCGAGCTGATCCAGGGTTTCGTGGTGGCGATGAACCTCGAAACCACCGAGGAAGAACTGATCCACACGATTTTCCCGCATCCGACTTTGAGCGAGACGATGAAGGAAAGCGTGCTGGATGCCTATGGGCGCGCGCTGAATATCTAAGCGCTGCCGCAAACGCGATCTGCACCCTCCCCCTTGCGGGGAGGGTTGGGGAGGGGGGCGGCTGGCCCCGATATCGGGGCTAAACGACACCCCCTCCCCAACCTCCCCCGTCGAGGGGGAGGTGCCCGTCCGGTGGCCGTGGCGGCTGACGGAAACAAGGAGTTTTCCACATGGTCAAAGCTATCCAAGTCGGCCTCGGGCACTGGGGTTTCAGCTGGACCAAGGAAGTTATCCCCAAAGTTCCCAGCATTCACATGGTGGGCTATGTGGATGCCAATCCCGAGGCGCTCAAGCGAGTGCAGACCGAGTTGGGCATCGATGAGAAACGCTGTTTCCTCAGCCTTGAGGAAGCCGCCAAGGGCGTCGAAGCCGATCTCGTGATCGCGACGCTGCGCACCGAAGCGCATTATCCGGTGGTCAAGCAGGCGCTGGGGCTGGGTTTCAACGTGCTGGTGGAAAAGCCGTTTGCCTCCACCATCGCCCAGGCCAGGGAGCTGGTGGCACTGGCCGAGTCGCGCAACCGCATCCTGATGGTCAGCCAGAACTATCGCTTCCAGCCGGCGCCGATTGCGGCGGCCGAACTGATCGGGGCGCAAAAGTTCGGGCCGGTCAACCTGGTGTCGATCGAATTCCGCCGTCATGCGCCCAGCCAGGGCTATCGCTATTGGGACATGCCCGACCCGCTGCTGGCCGATATGTCGATCCACCATTTCGACCTGATGCGCATGGTGCTGAACGACAATCCCAAGCGCGTATCTTGCCGCACCTGGAACCCTGCCGCGAGCCCGTTCGGCCATCATCCTATCGGGGTGGCGACGGTCGAGTTCGAAAAGGGCACCATCGTCTCCTATCGCGGAAGCTGGATGAGCAGCGGCGCAGTGACGCCATGGGCCGGCGAATGGACCATGGATTGCTCCGAGGGCGAAATCTGGTGGACCTCGCGCGATCATTTCATGGGCAAAACCGGGCCCGACCGGCTGACCATGCGTGCCCGGGACGGGCAGCCGGAAGAAGTGGCGCTGCCGAGCCAATCGAATTTGCCGACCGCACCGGCACGCTGGCCGCCGTCGCCAAGGTGATCGAGAGTGGTTCGATCCCGGCGCGGTTCAGCTCGGGCCAGGATAATCTGCATTCGCTGGCGCTCGTACAAGCGACGATCCTGTCGGCGGGTCGGAACGGCGAATGGGTCGAAATCGCCGAGGTGATGGCATGAACACCGATCTTCTGATCTTCCTCGCCATCGGCCTTGTTGCCGGCTGGCTCGCAGGCCTCGTGCTGGGCGGCGGGGGCCTGTTGCGCAATCTGATCGTCGGCGTGATCGGCGCTTTCGTCGGCGCTTATGTCCTGACGGCGGCCAATATTTCGCTGCCGATCGGCAATCTCCTGCTCAGCCAGATCGTCACCGCCACGATCGGGGCGATCATCGTCATCATCATCGCGCGCGTCATCGTGCGATAAACTATAGGCCGGGTTGAACCGGCGTCGCCTTGGGAGCGATATATCGGGCAGCTCTTGCCCAGTCAGGACCAAAATTGGTTACGCTCATCGACAATTCCATCGACCGTCCGCGGCACCCTGAAAAGGTCAACCGCCCGGATACCGTCACCCTGCGCAAGCCGGACTGGATCCGCGTCAAGGCGCCTGGTTCGCCGATCTACAAGGAAACCCAGGCAGATCGTGCGCGAGCACAAGCTCGTGACCGTGTGCGAGGAAGCCGGCTGCCCCAATATCGGGGAGTGCTGGAGCAAGAAGCACGCCACCATGATGATCATGGGCGAGATCTGCACCCGCGCCTGCGCCTTCTGCAATGTGCGCACCGGGCATGCCGGGGCCGCTCGATCCGAACGAGCCCGAGAATGTCGCCAAGGCCGTCGAGAAGCTCGGGCTGCGAGCATGTGGTCATCACCTCGGTGGACCGCGACGATCTGGCCGATGGCGGCGCGCAGCATTTCGCCGATGTGATCCTGGCGATCCGGGCGCGCAATCCGCAGCACCACCATCGAAATCCTGACGCCGGACTTCCTGCGCAAGGACGGCGCGCTGGAGATCGTCGTGGCGGCCAAGCCGGATGTGTTCAACCACAATCTGGAAACCGTGCCGTCGAAGTACCTCAAGGTTCGCCCTGGCGCGCGCTACTTCCACTCGATCCGGCTGCTGCAGAAGGTCAAGGAACTCGACCCGACCATGTTCACCAAGTCGGGGATCATGGTGGGGCTGGGCGAGGAGCGCAACGAAGTGCTCCAGCTGATGGACGACCTGCGCTCGGCCGATGTGGATTTCCTGACCATCGGGCAATATCTGCAGCCGACCAAGAAGCACCATCCGCTGATCCGCTTCGTCACCCCCGACGAGTTCAAGTCGTTCGCCACGGTGGCGACCGCCAAGGGCTTTTCGCTGGTGTCGTCGAGCCCGCTGACCCGTTCGTCGCATCATGCCGGCGAGGATTTCGCCGCCCTCAAAGCCGCCCGTATGGCAAAGCTTGGTCATTGATGAAGCGTTTTTTCGAACGGCACGTGCCGCACCTGCCGCGAGCGCATGTTCGAGATCGTCGCCGATCTTGAGGACTATCCGCGCTTCGTGCCGAACTGCAAAGCCATGGAGGTGCGGCCCGATCAGCGTCGAAAGCACCAAGCTCGCCACGATGACGCTGTTCTTCGGGCCGATCACCCAGGCCTATACCAGCCGCGTCGTGTTCGATCCCGTGGCGCATGACCATCAAGGCCAAGGCCGTCGATGGGCCATTCGCCTATCTCGACAGCGTCTGGAGCTTCGAGCCGGAGGGCATGGGCACGCGCGTGCGGTTCGAGATCGATTTCAAGATTTCCAACCCGCTGATCGCCGCCGTGGCCGAGCCGGCCTTCGCCGCCAAGCAGGACGAGATCATCCAGGCCTTCGTGGACGAGGCCAATCGGCGGTACGGCGCTTAGCGTTCAGCCGTTGTGTTCCGCTCAGCACCTGGAGCACCACGTCGAGCGCCGCCGCGACGCTGCGCTTGCGGATTTCGGCGCGGCCGAGATCGCCGAAGCGGTGCTCGATGACCAGGGTCGCCAGTTCCGACGATACCGCCACATAGACCAGGCCAACCGGCTTTTTCTCGCTGCCGCCATCGGGGCCGGCAATGCCGGTGACCGCCACGGCGTAATCGGCATGGGCGGTGTTGCGGGCGCCATCGGCCATGGCGCGGGCGACCTGGTTGCTGACGGCGCCGTAATCGCGGATCAGCCGTGCCTGCACATGGATCATGCGTGACTTGGCTGCATTGGCATAGGTGATGTAGCCGCCGATAGAATGCCGCCGACGAGCCGGGGATATCGGTCAGCGCCGCGGCGATCAGGCCGCCGGTGCAGCTTTCGGCGGTGACGATGGTTTTGCCCGCCGCCGTGAGCATGGTGATGATCTGCTGGGCCGGATCGACCGGCGTCTTTGCCGCTGCCATCAGAACGCGCCTCGGCAGTTCGACGCTCGCACTCGCCATCGCCACGATCCCTTCCTCCCGCCCGGTAAAGCCGAGCTTCTCGCTGGTCGTCGCCTTGATGGCGATCCTCGACGTCTCGATTCCCAGCGCTGCGCCGATCAGCTTCGCGCATCGCCGGAACATGTGCGGCGATCCTGGGCGCGCTCGGCAGACGATTGTCACGTCCAGATTGACGATCCTGCCACCGGCTTTAGCGACCAGAAATCCGGCATGCTTGAGAAAAACCGTCGAGGCGGCGCCTTTCCACTGCATGTCGCTGGGCGGGAAATGCACACCGATATCGCCCTCGCCGATGGCGCCCGAGAATGGCGTCGGTCAGCGCGTGCAGCGCCACGTCGGCATCGGAATGCCCCTGCAGCTTGGCGGTATGGGGAATGCGCACGCCGCCCAGCCAGACGGCGTCGCCGGGCTCGAAGGGGTGGACGTCATAGCCCGTGCCGATGCGGGTTTCCATGGGCTGCGTCTCCTAGAATGATCCGTTCGCCCGGGCGAAGTCCTCGGGATGGGTGATCTTGATATTGTCGCGATCTGCCCAGGACCATGGCGACCCTCAGCCCCGCCCATTCGGCGATTTCCGCATCATCGGTGAACTGGCGCGGATTGCTCGCGGCCCGCATATGGGCCGAGAAAATCTGGCCGAAAGCGGAAGCCCTGCGGCGTCTGGGCGGCGAAGAGCTGGCTGCGATCTTCGGTGTCGTGACAACGACTTGGCCATCGAGCGACCGCTTGATGGTATCGGTGACCGCAATGGCGGGCAGGGCGCCGTCATGCGTCGTGCGAGCACCGCGATGACGTCGCCGATGAGATCGCGGTGTCGGCAAAGGGGCGGGCGCGCATCCTGGATCAGCACCAGATCGGGCCGATGCGGCGCCAGCGCCTTGAGGCCGGCCAGCACCGATGCCTGCCGCGATGCGCCGCCCATGACCGGAGGCATGAGGCGCGCGATCGTCCAGTGCCAAAGCCGCATAGCGCTCGGCATGGTCGGCGTGGATAACCGGCAGGACGTGGGTGATATGCCGGGATAGTCGAGGAACGACTGGATGGTGCGCGTCAGCACCGGCTTGCCCGCTAACAGCCGGTATTGCTTGGGTTCGGTAGCTCCATCGACGCTGACGCGCTCGCCGCGGCCGGCGGCAACGATGATGACCGCGATGGTTTTGGCGCGCATGAGGGTGAGCACTCGAACAAGAAATTGTCGTATCTGCGTGGTCTAGCGTCGCCTCCCATGGGCGGCAAGGGCGGTCGTTCAAATTGGAGCGAGGCACCGATAAGATGTTGCGCTGGGCGCGGTTTTGACTATTGTGCAGGCAATTATCTCAAAATGATCATTTCTGGGGCAGTCTTGTGTCTGAATTTGCCTGCGAGTTGAGCATCGGCAGCCAGTCTGCTCCGGAATAACGCATTCCTCGCACCGATGGCCGGCATCACCGATCGTCCGTTCCGCGAGATCGCCGAGCGGTTCGGCGCCGGCCTGGTCGTCTCCGAGATGATCGCCAGCGCTGCGCTGGCCACCGGCAACGGCGATATGGTGCGCAAGCTCGGCAAGGCCGGCAACGCTGCCGCATGTGGTGCAACTGGCCGGCTGCGAGGCCGAATGGATGGCGCTGGGCGCCAAGATCGCCCATGAGGCCGGCGCCGACATCATCGACATCAATTTCGGCTGTCCCGTCCAAGCGCGTGACCAATGGCTATGCCGGCTCGGCGCTGATGCGGGTGCCCGACCATCGCCATGACGCTGATCGATGCGGTGGTCGGCGGCGACGCCGCTGCCGGTGACGGTCAAGATGCGGCTGGGCTGGGACGATGACAGCCTCAATGCGCCGGACATGGCGCGGCGCGCCGTCGATGCCGGTGCGCAGATGATCACGGTGCATGGGCGGACGCGGCAGCAGTTCTACAAGGGCACTGCCCGCTGGGAGCTGGTGCGGGCGGTGGTCGAGGCGGTCGATGTGCCGGTGGTGGTCAATGGCGATATCGTCGATCTCGACAGCGCGCGCGAGGCGCTGGCGCAATCCGGCGCGGCGGCGGTGATGCTGGGGCGCGGCGCGCAGGGGCAGCCCTGGGTGGTCGGGCAGATCGGGGCGCAGTTGCGCGGCGAACTGCCGATGGCGGCGCCCGAGGGCGACGAGCTGGTGGCGCTGATCTCGCGAGCATTACGAGCAGATGCTGATCGAATATGGCATGCAGGTCGGCGTGCGCGCGGCGCGCAAGCATCTCGACTGGTATGCCGAGGCCGCTGGGCATGCGTGCTCGACAAGGCCACCCGCAACGCCCTGCTGAACAACGAAGATCCCAAGGCGGTGCTGGCCATGATCGGCGCATCTATTTTCCGGCGAACTGGAAGGCAGCGGCATGAACGAGGCTTTGGCGGCGGAATCATCGACCGCCGTGCTGCAGGCGCTGCCGCAGCCGATCATCGTCTGCGGCGAGCAGCATCAGATCGTCTTCGTCAACTATGCCGCCGAGGCGTTCTTCGGCGCCTCGCTGAGCGTTCTGGCGCGGCAGCGGCTCGATGACCTCATCGCCTTCGGCTCGCCGATCATCAGCCTGGTCGAGACGGTGATGCGAGCGGCGGGCGCCGATGACCGAATATCGCGTGCGGGTGGGATCGTCGCGCTTTGGGGATGAGCGCATTGCCGACGTTTTCGCCAGCCCGATTTCGGATACCGACGGGCGGGTGGCGCTGCTGATCCAGGAGCGCACCATGGCCGACAAGATCGACCGGCAGATGGTGTCGCGTGGCGCGGCGCGCTCGGTGACGGGCCTGGCCTCGATGCTGGCGCATGAAATCAAGAACCCGCTATCGGGCATTCGCGGCGCGGCGCAATTGCTGGAGCAGAGCGTTGCCAGCGATGAAGTGCCGCTGGCGCGGCTGATCCGCGAGGAGACCGACCGCATCGTCGGGCTGATCGACCGGGTCGAAGTGTTCGGCGACGAGCGGCCGCTGGAGCGCGAGCCGATCAATATCCATGTGGTGCTGGATCGGGTGAAGCTGCTGGCCAAGAACGGCGTGGCGCAGGGGCATTGCCTTCTCGGAAGAATATGATCCGTCGCTGCCGCCGGTGTTTGGCAATCGCGACCAGCTGATCCAGATCTTCCTCAATCTGGTCAAGAACGCCTCCGAGGCGCTGGAGCGCACGCAGAAGCCGGAGATCAAGTTCTTCGACCGCGTTCCGGCCGGGCATTCGCATCAGCGTGCATGGGCGTGTCCGAGCGCATCTCGCTGCCGCTCGAAATCGTCATCGAGGACAACGGTCCCGGGCGTGCCGCCGGATATCCTGCCGTTCCTGTTCGATCCGTTCGTCACCACCAAGCACGAACGGCTCCGGCCTGGGGCTGGCGCTGGTCGCCAAGATCGTGGGCGATCATGGCGGGGTGATCGATTGCGAGAGCCGGCCGGGCCGGACGCGGTTCCGTATCCTGCTGCCGGTCGCCAGCGGGGCCTTCAATGCATCGCCGTTCGAAGAGGTTGGCGTCAAATGAGCCATGTTGTGCTGCTTGCCGACGACGATGCCGCCATTCGCATGGTGCTCAACCAGGCGCTGACGCGCGCCGGCTATGAAGTGCGCCCCACCGGCAATATCTCCACGATGTGGAACTGGGTCAGCCGGGGCGAAGGCGATGTGCTGATCACCGACGTGGCGATGCCCGACGGCAATGCCTTCGAGGTGATGCCCAAGATCAAGAAGCTGCGGCCCGACCTGCCGATGATCGTGATGAGCGCGCAGAACACCTTCATGACGGCGATCCGCGCCAATGAAGTGGGCGCCTACGAATACCTGCCCAAGCCGTTCGACATCACCGAGGTGCTGTCGGTGGTGGCGCGGGCTCTGGCCGATGCCAAGAAGCCGACGCGGGCCGAGCGCAAGGCCGAGGAGCCGGGCGAGACCATGCCGCTGGTCGGCCGCTCGACGGCGATGCAGGACATCTATCGGGCGCTGGCGCGGCTGATGCAGACCGATCTGACGGTGATGATCACCGGCGAGAGCGGCACCGGCAAGGAACTGGTGGCGCGGGCGCTGCATGATTTCGGCAAGCGCCGCAACGGGCCGTTCGTGGCCATCAACATGGCGGCCATTCCGCGCGACCTGATCGAGGCCGAACTGTTCGGGCACGAGAAGGGGGCCTTTACCGGCGCCAATACCCGCTCATCGGGCCGCTTCGAGCAGGCCGAGGGCGGCACGCTGTTCCTCGACGAGATCGGCGACATGCCGATGGATGCCCAGACCCGCCTGCTGCGCGTGCTGCAGGAGGGCGAATACACCATGGTCGGGGGCCGCATCCTCGATCAAGACCAATGTGCGCATCGTGGCCGCCACCCATCGCGATCTCAGCCAGATGATCCGGCAGGGGCTGTTCCGCGAGGATCTGTATCTATCGGCTCAATGTCGTGCCGATCCGCCTGCCGCCGCTGCGCGAGCGCATCGACGATATCGGCGACCTGGCCGCTGCACTTCCTCAAGACCGCGCAGCGCGAGGGCGAGCCGGTCAAGTCGATCGCGCCCGAAGCGATCAGGCTGATGCAGAACTATTCCTGGCCGGGCAATGTGCGCGAGCTGGAAAACCTGGTGCGGCGGCTGTCGGCGCTTTATGCCGACGAAAGCATTTCGGCCGAGATCGTCCAGAACGAGCTCAACATCGCCGACCGGCCGCAGACGGCGGGCGCCGCGGGGCCGGTGGATGTGTCGATGGCGGTGGAAACCCATGTCGGGCAATTGCTGCGCGAATATGAGCCGAACCTGCCGCCGGCGGGGCTCTATCAGCGGGTGATCGACCGGGTGGAGGCGCCGCTGATCGCCATGGCGCTCAATGCCTGTGGCGGCAACCAGATCAAGGCGGCGGACCTGCTGGGACTTAACCGCAATACGCTGCGCAAGAAGATCCGCACCCACAGCATCGAGATCGTCAAGCACAGCCGCCGGAATGGGTGACAGCGTGTTGCCGATCCTGTGTGTCGGCGCGCTGACGCTGGATACGATATTCGAGATGGCGGAATTGCCGGCTGGACCGGGGAAGTTCATTCCGGTCGCCGCGGTGGAGATCGCGGCGGGCATGGCGTCGAGCGCGGCGAGTGCCATTGCGCGGCTGGGTGGCGCGGTGGCGCTGTGGGCCTCGGTTGGCGATGACGCGACGGGGGCGCGGCTGATTAAGGAAATCGCGGCGGAAGGTGTCGATTGCGGCGCAGTGCGGACTGTTGTAGGTGCCCGTTCGGCGTTTGCGACGATATTGGTCGATCAGGCCGGCGAGCGTGTGATCGTGCCGCATTATGATCCGGCGCTGCTGGGCACGCCCGAGTTGATGCCGGATATCTCCCGCGCGATCTATGCGGCGGTGATGGCGGATGTTCGCTGGCCCACTGCGGCGGCAAAGGTGCTTGTAGCGGCGCGGCGAGCGGGCGTTCCCGCGATCCTGGATGCCGATGTGGCGCGGCCCGAAATCCATGCGCTGTTGCTGCCGCTGGCGAGCCATATCGTGGCATCAGAACCGGCGGCGCAGCAATTGACTGGCTGTGCCGATCCGGCCGCGGCGGTGGCAGCGCTGGCGGCGCGGTTTGATAGTTTTGTGGCGGTGACGGCCGGTGCGAGCGGCGTCTATTGGTTCGATCGGGCCAGCAACCGGGTGCTGCATTGCGCGGCACCGAAGATTGTGGCGCGCGATACGCTGGCGGCTGGCGATGTTTTCCATGGCGCGTTCGCGCTGGGCCTGGTGGAAGGCCGGCCAATGGACTGGATCATGGCGTTTGCATCCACGGCGGCGGCGATCAAGTGCGAGTCGTTTGGCGGGCGGTTGGGGGCACCGAAACGGGGTGAAGTTGAGGCGCGGATGGTGTATGAGGGCGTCCAACACACCGTTGTGTAAGATCGTGTTTGCGGGGCGTCTGGGCCCTGCGAGCATAGCTCTTCGGGCCTGATCGCTTGAAAACGCGCCACTGGCGCGTTTTCGCCGCGCGCAGGCGGCCAGCGATCAGTGTCACATTTTGGCAACAATTGTCTTGAAGGGTTGGCCGAATTGGGCCAGACTCTGTTGTCTCCCGCGGAGGAAGCCGTTTGGCTTTTGAGATGAGCGACGCGACAGCACCGATCGAGGGCACGGATAATACCGTGCCGACCGCGCCCAAGCCGCCTCGGGCGCCGTTTTTTGCCGTGCAGAATAACCGTGCGCTGCGCATGTTGGGTCTCGTGGTCGTGCTGGCATCGGTGCTGATGTCGTCGATCTCGTTCCTGATCCTGTCCGGCACCACCAATATCGAGCCGTCGGCCGAGGTCTGGACCATCATCTGGATCGTCACCGGCGTGCTGGTGCTGCTGGTGATCGCGCTGGTGGTGACCGAGGCCATGCTGCTGATCCAGGCGCGGGTGCAGAACCAGGCCGGCGCCGGGCTGCAGATCCGCATGGTGACGATGTTCGCGCTGCGTGGCGGCCGTGCCGGCGGTCATCGTGGCCGTGGTGGCGACCATCGCGCTCAACCAGGGCCTGGACCAGTGGTTCTCCGAGCGCACCCGCGCCATGGTGGAAAGCTCGCGGCTGGTGGCGCGCTCCTACATGCTCGAGCACGCGCAGGTGCTGCGCGACGATATCATCTGGGTGGCGACCGAGCTGGAGCAGGCGCGCGGCACCTTCGAATCGGACCGCGACCGCTATCAGCGCATCCTGACCGCGCTGGCGGTGACGCGCTCGCTGCCGTTCACCTCGCTGATTTCGGAAGACGGCGATACGCTGATGCGGGCGCAGATCAATGTGCAGGGCGCCAGCCCGAAGCTGCCGCAGGGCATTACCCAGGGCGTGGTCGAGGGGGCGCCGACGGCGATCGCGCCGGGCACCACCAATCTGGTGGGCTCGGTGGTCAAGCTGCGCGGCTATGACAATACCTATCTGTTCGTGGCGCGGCCGGTGGATGCCGAAGTGCTCGAATATCATGCGGCTGACCGACGAGAATATCACCGAATACCGGCAATATGCGTCCAACCGGCTGGTGTTCCAGATCACCTTCACCATCATGTATGTGGGCTTGGCGGTGGTGCTGCTGCTGGCGGCGCTATGGATCGGCATCGCGCTGGCCAACCGCTTCGTCGATCCGATCCGAAACCTGATGATCGCCTCGAACCGGGTCAGCCAGGGCGATCTCGACGTGCAGGTGCCGGTGCAGGAGGGCAGGGGCGATTTGCGCGACCTGTCCAGCCGCTTCAACCGCATGACGCAGCAGCTCAAGAGCCAGCGCGAAGCGCTGCTGACGGCCAGCGAGATGAACGAGAAGCGCCGGCAGTTCACCGAGGCGGTGGTGGAGGGCGTGTCGGCGGGCATTATCGGGCTCGATCCGTTCGGGGCGGTGACGCTGGTCAATGCGCGCGCCTGCGAAATGCTGGGCCGCGACGAAATCGCCATGATGGGCGAGCCGATCGAGGAGGTGATGCCGCAACTGGCGCCGATCCTCGAACGGGCGCGCTCGGCGCGGCGCGGGCAGGTGCGCGACCAGATCTAGCTGGGCAACGAGGCCGACCGGACGACCTATCAGGTGCAGTTGACCCGCGAGGGCTCGATGACCGAATCCAAGGGCTATGTGCTGACGTTCGACGACATCACCGACCTGGAATCGGCGCAGCGCACCAGCGCCTGGGCCGACGTGGCGCGCCGCATCGCCCATGAGATCAAGAATCCGCTGACCCCGATCCAGCTATCGGCCGAACGCCTGCGCCGGCGCTATGGCACGCAGGCTGGAGGACGACCGCGAGGTGTTCGACAAATGCATCAACACCATCGTGCGCCAGGTTGGCGATATCGGGCGCATGGTCGACGAGTTCTCGGCCTTTGCCCGCATGCCCGAGGCGGCGCCGGAAATGGCCGACCTGAGCGATACCGTGCGGCAGGCGGTGTTCCTGGAAAGCGTGCGGCTGCCGGAAATCAGCATTCAGACCGAGTTGCCGGACATGCCGATCATACGCCTATTTCGACAGCCGGCTGATTTCGCAAAGTCTGACCAACCTGATCAAGAATGCAGTAGAAGCTTTTGAAACGGTGGATATATCGGACGCATACAGACCTGCGATCATCGTGCAGGGCCAGATCGAAGGCAATCACGCGCGGATTGCCGTCTCCGACAATGGCAAGGGCTGGCCGAAGGAAAACCGGCAACGCCTGCTGGAGCCCTATATGACGACGCGCGAAAAGGGCACCGGGCTGGGCCTCGCCATCGTGGCCAAGATCATCGAACAGCATGGCGGCCTCGTCGAACTGGTCGATGCCGAACCCGATGCAAATGGCCGCATCGGGGCCTGCGTCACCTTCACGCTGCCGCTGAGTTCTCGCCGACAAGACATCGGACGAAACCATTGTTGCCGAGCGAACCGACGCAATGATCGCCCAAATGGAGGAGCCGCTGCTTGCAGGCGGTCGTGCATAAATAAATGGCACTCGATATTCTGATCATCGACGACGAAGACGATATCCGCGACCTGATCGCCGGCATCCTGGAGGATGAAGGGCTACGAGACCCGGCAGGCCCATGATGCCGATAGCGGGCTCAACGAGATCGCGCGGCGGCGGCCGAGCCTGGTGTTCCTCGATATCTGGATGCAGGGCTCGCGGCTGGATGGGCTGCAACTGCTCGACGTGTTCCAGACCCAGCATCCGGACATGCCGGTGGTGATGATTTCGGGCCACGGCAATGTGGAAACCGCGGTATCGGCGATCCGGCGCGGCGCCTATGACTATATCGAGAAGCCGTTCAAGATCGACCGGCTGCTGCACATCACCCAGCGGGCGATGGAGGCGACGCGGCTGCGCAACGAAGTCGCCGAACTCAAGGAGCGCTCATCGGCCAAGAGCGGCGACATGGTGGGTACGTCCCCGGCACTGCAGCAGGTGCGGGGCGTGATCGAGAAATCGGCGCCGACCAATTCGCGCATCTTCATCTCCGGGCCATCGGGCGCCGGCAAGGGCCTGGTGGCGCGATTGATCCATCAGCGCAGCCCGCGCGCCGATGCGCCGTTCGTCGAGATCAACGCCTCGCTCTATGCGCCCGAGGAAGTGCCGGTGGTGCTGTTCGGCCGCGAAGTGCGCGAGAAAACCGGGCATCGCTGCGGGCGGAAGTCGGGCGCGCTGGAAAAGGCGCATGGCGGCACGCTCTACCTGTCGGAAGTGACGACGCTGCCGGCGCAGACGCAGGCAGCGCTGCTGCGCACGCTGGTGGAGAACCGCTTCAACCGCGTCGGCGGCACCCAGGCGGTGCCGATCGACGTGCGCATCATCGCCGCCAGTTCGCAGAACGTGGCGGCGCAGATCGAGGCGGGCGAGTTCCGCTCCGACCTGTTCCACCGCCTGTCGATCGTGCCGCTGCAGCTGACGCCGCTCAAGGAGCGGCGCGAGGACGTGCCGCCGCTGGTCAATGTGTTCATCGACCAGGTCTGCCGCATGCATAACCTGCAGCGGCTGACGATCGGCGACGATGCCATGGCGGTGCTGCAGGCGCAGGAATGGCCGGGCAATGCGCGCCAATTGCGCAATTCGATCGAGCGCCTGCTGATCCTGATGAAGGACCAGCAGCCCGAGAACGGCGTCATCACCGCGGCGATGCTGCCATCGGATATCGGCGAGGTGCTGCCGACGGTGGGCGACACGGATGCATCGGCGCATCTGATGAGCCTGCCGCTGCGCGATGCGCGCGAAGTGTTCGAGCGGCAATATCTGGTGGCGCAGATCGAGCGGTTCGGCGGAAACATCTCCAAGACCGCCGAATTCGTCGGCATGGAGCGCAGCGCGCTGCATCGCAAGATCAAATCGCTTGGTCTCTAGGCGTACAGAAATATCGCCCGTGCCATGCGCTGGGCGCGGGTAGGCAGAAAAAGTGTTCTGTGCAATAGTGGTTAGCGTGTCAATGATGCGGACCGTGCGGGGGCAGGGCGGCTGTCCTCGTCGAGACCTGGCACTCCCAGGACAATGATAACAGCGGCATGCAATGCCGCGAAAAGAGGCCTCAAATGGCTAGTGAAAAGCAACAAAATCTCCAGGATTCCTTCCTCAATCACGTTCGCAAGCAGAAGGTCCCGGTCACGATCTTCCTCGTGAACGGGGTCAAGCTGCAGGGCGTCATCACCTGGTTCGACAATTTCTGCCTGCTGCTGCGGCGCGATGCGCAGTCGCAGCTCGTCTATAAGCACGCGATCTCGACCATCATGCCGGGCGCGCCGATCCAGCTGTTCGATCCCGAACAGAACCAAGACAGCGACTGACCGCAGCATATGAGATGAACACGACGACGACGAGGCCGCCGCTCGGGGCGGCCCACAGGCATTTATCGACCAGCAGCGCCCAGCCGACGCGGGCCGGCCTGATCGTGCCCGATGTGCGCGGCCACTTTTCGCAGCACAGCATCGAGGCCCGCAAGGCCGAGTTCGAAGGCCTGGCCGGGGCGATCCGGCTCGATATCGTGTTTTCCGAAGTCATCAAGGTGCGCGAGATCAAGCCGGCGACCTTTATCGGTGGCGGCCATACCGAAAATCTCAAGGCGCGGGTAAAGGCCGAGGATATCGACCTGCTGCTGGTCGATGCCTCGCTGACGGCCGATCCAGCAGCGCAATCTGGAGACAGGAAACCGGCGCCAAGGTGCTCGACCGCACCGCGCTGATCCTCGAGATTTTCGGCGAGCGCGCCGCGACGCGCGAAGGCGTGCTGCAGGTCGAACTTGCGCATCTCAACTACCAGAAGGGCCGCCTGGTGCGCTCCTGGACCCATCTGGAGCGCCAGCGCGGCAGCGGCGGCTATGGTTTCATGGGCGGCCCGGGCGAAACGCAGATCGAAAGCGATCGCCGGCAGATCACGGACCGCATCGTGCTGCTCGAAGACCGGCTGGAAAAGGTCAAGAAGACCCGCGCCCAGCAGCGCGGCGCGCAAGGGCAGCGATACCCCGACCGTGGCGCTGGTTGGCTATACCAATGCCGGAAAATCGAGCATTTTCAATACGCTGACCGGGGCAGGGGTGTTCGCCGAGGACCTGCTGTTCGCGACCCTCGACACCACGGTGCGCAAGCTGGAACTGCCGCATGGCCGCGCAGATCATGCTGAGCGACACGGTCGGTTTCGTCGCCGACCTGCCGACCGACCTGGTCGCGGCGTTCCGGGCGACGCTGGAAGAAGTACTGGACGCCGATATCATCCTGCATGTGCGCGATGTCGCCAATGCGGATCATCTGGCGCAGGCGCTGGATGTGCTCAAGGTGCTGGGCGATCTGGGTGTTTCGACCGAGACGACGCCGATCATCGAAGTCTGGAACAAGATCGACCTGCTGCCGGCGACCGACGATCCGGATGGCTTGCTGAATACGGCGACGCCGACCGGCAAGGTATCGGCCGTGGTGCCGGTTTCGGCCAAGACCGGGCGAGGGGCTGGACCAGCTCAAGCTCGCCATCGAGGCGGCGCTGGCCGAAAAGAGCCGCACCTATCATGTGCATGTGCCGCATAGCGCCGGCGCCGATATCGGCTGGCTGCATACGCATTCCGAAATCATTTCGCGCGATGAGCCGAACGAAAAAGGCAGCGGCTTTGTCGTGCGCATCGAGCCGCGGCACAAGACGGCGTTCCTTGAGCGATTTAACGGGCGGATCGAGAGTTCGGACGCCTAACCGGCGCATCAGCCAGCTGCCTGCATGCAGTTCCTGCGCGGCTGGATCAGCCGAGCTGCTGGCCGTAGGTCTGCTGCCAGCTCTTGTCCGCCGCCCGGATTTCATTCCAATAGCCGTCCAGCCGATCTAGGCCGGCAGTCTCGATCGCCACGCCATCCTCGCGCGCTCGCGCTTCGACGTGGTGGAAGCGGCGGGTGAATTTGTGATTGGCGTCGCGCAGGGCGGCCTCGGCGTCGATGCCGGCGTGGCGGGCGAGGTTGGCGACGGCGAAGAGCAGGTCGCCGATTTCCTCGTGCGTGGCGGCGGTGTCGCCGGAGGCGGCGGCTTCGGTGACTTCGGCCAGTTCCTCGGTGACCTTGGCGGCAACTGACGCGAGATCGGGCCAGTCGAAGCCGACGCTGGCGGCGCGCTTGGTCAGCTTTTCGGCGCGGGCCAGGGCGGGCAGGGTGCCGGCGACATCATCGAGCACTGAGGGGACGACATCGCCCTTGCGCTGCCGCCTTGGCGGCGCGTTCTTCGGCCTTGATGGCTTCCCAGCGCGCCTTGGGCTGCTTCGGCATCACTGGCGTCGAGATCGCCAAAAACATGCGGATGGCGGCGGATCAGCTTTTCGGTGATGCCATAGATGACGTCGCCGATATCGAAATGGCCGGCCTCGCTGGCCATCTGGGCGTGATAGATCGGCTGCAGCAGCAGATCGCCGAGTTCCTCGCGCAGATCGGCGAAATCCTGGCGCTCGATAGCGTCGGCGACCTCGTAGGCTTCCTCGATGGTGTAGTGGCGGATGGTCGAAAAATCCTGCTCCAGATCCCAGGGGCAACCGCCGATCAGGATTGCGCAGGGCGGCCATGATCTCGATCAGGCGGGAAATATCGCGGGAGGGCTGCATGGCGGGCTCGACAGGGAATCGGGTTCGCCGACCTTAGCAAGACCACTGAAGCATGTCGTCCAGCGACCGGGGACTGGTGCAGTGGGCCTCAAATGATCAACCCGTCCAGCCGCTATCCTAGCTATCCGTGATTCGCATAATATATATTATGGAACTTTTTGGTTGACCTGAAGCCTGGATTCTATGGAGTTTTGGCCGTTCGGTCGGGTTTTATCGACTTTCTCACTGACATGCCCGCCCTCGGGGTTTCGTGGCCATCATAACTTACCCCTGGGACGCGAGGATAAGTCAGCTCAGAGATTGATGATGGTGCCGGCGAGCACGTCGATGCGCATGCCGTCGAAGGCTGGTTCGACATTGGCTGGCAAAGTCGATTGCAGCGTGCGGTAGTCCATGTCGATATGCATATTGGTCAGCACGGCCTGGGTCGGCGCGAAGCGTTCGATCAGGGCCAGGGTTTCCGGCAGGCTCAGATGGCTGGGATGCGGCGCTGGACGTAGCGCGTCGATGATCCAGACGTCGAGATCGGATACGGCGGCGTCGGAGCTCGGCGGGATGGCCGACAGGTCGCAGGAATAGGCGAAATTGCCAATGCGGAAGCCGAGCGAGACGATATTGCCATGCACCTGGCCGAAGGCGTCGATGCGGATGGCGCCGCCGGGGCCGTCGATCGACAGCACGGCGCCGGCGTCGATTTCGTGGGCATTGAGGATGGGCGGATAGTCGCTGCCGGGCGGCGCGGTGAAGCAATAGCCGAAGGCTTCGCGGATGCGATCGCCGGCCTCGCGGGTGAAATAGACGTCGACGCGCTTGCGGTTGTTGAGCGCCAGCACGCGCAGATCGTCGATGCCGTGGGTGTGGTCGGCATGCTCATGGGTATAGAGCACGGCCTCGACGCGATCGACATGGGCATCGAGCAATTGCTCGCGCAGGTCGCAGCCGGTATCGATGAGGACGCGGGTTGGTTCAGCGACCCCGTCGGTCCAGCCTTCGATCAGCAGCGAGCAGCGGCGGCGGCGGTTGCGCGGCTCGGCCGGGTCGCAATCGCCCCAGATATTGCCGATGCGCGGCACGCCGCCGGACGAGCCACAGCCGAGCACGGTGGCAATGATCGTTTGGGCGTCGGGCATGGGATCATGCCAGTCCGGTTTTGGAGAACAGGCGGGCGAAATTGGCGGTGGTTTCGGCGCCGAGCGCTTCGAGGCTGAGGCCGCGGACTTCGGCGAGCTTTTTCGGCGGTGAAGGCGCACGAAAGATGGCTCGTTGGAGTGCGCCGCGATGCGGGATCGGCGCCAGATAAGGTGCATCAGTTTCAACGAGATAGCGGTCGGCTGGCACGAATGCGGCGACCTCGCGGATGTCCTCGGCATTCTTGAAGGTGATGATGCCGGAGAACGAGATATAGCCGCCGAGCGTCGAGGGCGCGTGCGGGCCAGGTCCTGGCCGGCGGTGAAGCAGTGCAGAACGAAGGGGAAGGCCCCCTGCCCGGCTTCCTCGGTCAGGATCGCGGCCATGTCGTCATCGGCACTTGCGGCTGTGGATAACCAGTGGAAGACCGGTGATCGCGGGAGGCCGCGATATGGCGGCGAAGGCCCGTGGCCTGGGCCTCGCGCGGGGCGTTGTCGTAGAAATAGTCGAGGCCGGCTTCGCCGATGGCAACGCAGCGTGGGTGGGCAGCTCAGGCGCACCAGATCGTCGGTCTGGATGTGCAATTCCTTGTCGGCATTGTGCGGATGGGTGCCGACCGAGCACCAGACGTTCGGATACGTTTCCGCGATGGCGGCGTATGTGGAAAAGTTCTCCACAAGTGTGGATATTGTTACCATCCCGGTAACGCCGACAGCCGCGGCGCGCGCCAAAACGCCGTCGATGTCGCCGGCGAGCGCTTCGAAATCCAGATGGCAGTGACTGTCGATCAGCATGGTCTATTCGGCCTTGCGCTCAAGGCGAGCGAACACGCCCTGGGGCACCGGAAGTTCGGTGCCTGGGACGCAGGCGATTGCGCGGTCTTCGGCGTGGCTAGCAGTCGCTCGTCAGCTGGGACAGCCAAGCTGGTCGAGCAGCGCTTCCCGCCGATTCTGGCACGAAGGCCAGCATAGGGATCGCCAGGCGGCGGACGGTATCGGCGGTGACGTAGAGCACCGTGGCCATGCGGGCAGGATCGGTCTTCTTCAGCGCCCAAGGCTCCTGCGCGGCGAAGTAGTTATTGGCGGCGCTTAGCGCGGCGATGATGGCGCCGGCGGCGTCGTGGACCAGCTGGCTCGTCCATGGCGCGTCTGCGCGGCTGACAATGGCGGCATCGACCTCGACGCATCAGCTTCAAGGTCGGCGTCCGCAAATCGCCGAACTCGGGCACCTTGGCGTCGACAGTTCTTGTTGATCATCGACAGCGAGCGCTGGGCCAGGTTGCCCAGATTGTTGGCGAGATCGGCGTTGACGCGATTGACCAGCTTGTCGCGGCTATAGTCGCCGTCCTGGCCGAAGGAGACTTCGCGCAGCAGGAAATAGCGGAGCTGATCGACGCCGAATTCTTCGGCCAGTTCGAACGGGATCGACGACGTTGCCGAGCGACTTGCTCATCTTCTGGCCGTCGACGGTCAGGAAGCCATGGGCGAAGACGCGGTGCTGCACCTCGATGCCGGCGCTCATCAGGAAAGCGGGCCAATAGACGGTGTGGAAGCGGATGATGTCCTTGCCGATGACGTGCAGGTCGGCCGGCCAGAACTTCTTGAACAGCTCGCTGTCCATCGTCGGGGAAGCCGACGCCGGTGATGTAATTGGTCAGCGCATCGACCCAGACATACATGACGTGGCCGGGCGCGTTGGGCACCGGGATGCCCCAATCGAACGTGGTGCGCGAGATCGACAGATCCTGCAGCCCGCCTTTGACGAAGGAGATGATCTCGTTGCGGCGCTCCTTGGGAGCGATGAAGTCCGGATTGGCCTCGTAAAGGTCGAGCAGCTTCTGCTGATAGGCCGAGAGGCGGAAGAAATAGGTCGGCTCCTCCACCCAATTGACCTCGGCGCCGGACGGAGCGAAGCGCTTGCCGTCCTTTTCGGTCAGCTCGTCTTCATCGAAATAGGCTTCGTCGCGAACGGAGTACCAGCCCTTGTAGGTGGACTGGAAGATGTCGCCATTATTGTTGGCGGCCATCTTGTTCCAGATGGCCTGGCTGGCCTCGTAGTGGCGCGGCTCGGTGGTGCGGATGAAATCGTTATTGGAGATGTTGAGCGTTTCGGCCAGGCGGCGGAACTCGGCGGAGTTGCGGTCGGCCAGTTCGCGCGGCGTCATGCCCTGAGCGGCGGCGGTCTGCACCATCTTGATGCCGTGCTCGTCGGTGCCGGTGAGGAAATAGACGTCGCGCCCTTCCAGCCGCTTGAAGCGGGCGATGGCGTCGGTGGCGATCATCTCATAGGCGTGGCCGATATGGGGGGCGCCGTTGGGGTAGGAGATCGCGGTCGTGACGTAAAAGGGTTTGGCGGTCATCAGGGCTCGATGGAAACGGGTGTGGTGGTGTCGATATGCTTGCGGATCGCGTCGAAAATGGCGACGAGCGTCTGCTTCATATCCAGATTGATGCTGTCGGCCTCGGCGAGCAGGGCCTGTGCCTTGTCCCATAGCGCGTTTGCCGAGGCAAGGCGATAGCGGCCATTGGGCTGGATGGCAGCGTTGCGCGCCTCGTCCGCCAGCCAGTCGGTCAGCATTTCGCGGGCGAAGGAGAGTTCGGTGCTCTGGGTATCGGCGCCCAGGGCTTCGGCAAGCTGGATGTGGACGGCGGCGGGGTGGCGGGTCGGATGCGGTGAACCAGGCCTGGAGCGCGCTGAGGGCGACTGCCGTCGCCCAGCGTCAGGGTTTCGAAGGCGCGGCGCGGCCGGCCGCCGGCGAGCGAGACGGCGCGGTCCAGTTCGTCAGTGGTCAGCTCGGCGCGCTGATCGGCCAGCACGGCGCGGACATCGGCATCGGCAAGCGGGCGCAGCGCCAGGCTGTGGCAGCGCGACTTGATGGTGGGCAGCAATTGGCCGGGGCGATGGGAGACGAGGAAGAACGTGGTATCGGCGGGCGGCTCTTCCAGGGTCTTCAGCAGGGCATTGGCGGCGGAGGGATTGCAGTCGTCGATGCTGTCGATGATGGCGATGCGGTGGCCGGCGCGGCCGCGGGTCTGGTGCAGGTCCTCGCGCAGCTTGCGCACGTCCTCGACGCGGATGACGGTGTAATAGCCCTTGGCGTCCTTGGGGCGGCGGCGCAGCAACAGCCAGGTTCGGATGCGACAGCCGCGGCGACCTGCTGATCGACGCGGTGTGGCGTCCTCGTCGCCGGTGGCGGTGAAGATGGCGCGGGTCAGGTTGAAGGCCAGCGTGGCCTTGCCGATGCCCTGGGGGCCATGCAGCAGGATGGCGCCGGGAAGCCGGTGGTTGTTCAGGCGTTCGAGAATTGTCGCCCTGGCGGCCTGCGTGGCCCCAAAGCGTGCGGTGCTGCTCGGGCGCAGCGACATCATCCAGCCCATCGGGATCGGTCACGCCCGCGCCCTGCCCGCCAGTTCGGGAAATTTCTCGCTGACCACGGCCCAGATGGCCGCTTCCAGCGCATCTTCGCTCTGTTCGGCGGAGATGACGACGCAGCGCTCGGGATTGGCCTTGGCAATGGCGAGGAAGCTGGCGCGCAGCCGCTTATGCCACTCGATGTCTTCCTTTTCGAAGCGGTCGCCGGTGAGGGCGAGGCCATCTTCGATGGCGCGCTGGGCGACGCGGCGGAAGGCGATTTCGGGATCCATGTCGAGTACGATGGTCAGGTCGGGCGCATGGCCGTCCAGCGCCAGGGTTTCGAGCGCGTCGATCAGCTTGTCATCGACGCCGCCGGTCAGGCCCTGATAGGCGCGGGTGGAATCGTGGAAGCGATCGGAAATGACCCATTTGCCGGCGGCCAGATTGGGCGCGATCAATTCGTTGACGTGGTTGAGGCGGGCGGCGGCGAACAGCACCGCCTCGGCTGCCGGAGCCCCAGCTTTCCGAGCGGCCCTGCAGGATGAAGGAGCGGACGGCCTCGGCCTTGGGGCGTGCCGCCCGGCTCGCGGGTGCGCACGGCCTCGATCGAGACTTCGGCAAGATTGGCCAGCAGGCGCTTGACCTGGGTGGATTTGCCGACGCCCTCGCCTCCCTCGAAGGTGATGAAGCGGGCGCGGCTGGCTTGGGAAGCGTCGAGCATTGATGAGTGTCGTTTCCCTGTTGGTTAGAGCCAGCCCAGGGCCAATTGCTTGAGCGCGTCGGTCGCCTTGCGGACGATATCGCCCTCCTCCACCGTTTCGGCGGCGAACAGCGGCGCGGTTTGCACCAGATTGGTCATCGCAGAAGACGCGCAGTTCGGCAACCTTGTCGCCCTGCTGCACCGGCGGCATCAAGCGGGCCGGTATAGACGATGCTGGCCTGCAGGCATTTGCGCGAGCCGCGCGGCAGGTAGAGCGCCACATCGCCCTTGCCCGACCAGGCCGACGCTGCCGCTGGTGCCGCCATAGACATTGGCATAGCCGATGACGTGGCCCTCGGGAAAGGCCGAGACGCGCTCGAAGGCGCGGGCGCCCCAGGTGATCAGCTTGCGCCCTTCCTCGGTGCGTTCGGCCATGGATTTCATGCCGTGCAGCACCGCGATCAGGCGGCGGCCGCCTTCGGCGGTGGAAATCACCGAGCCATAGCCGGCAGCCTCGGTATGGCCGGTCTTGAGGCCATCGACGCCGATGCCCAGCTCGACCAGCGAATTGCGGTTGGGCTGCTTGATGTTGTTCCACTCCATCTCCGGCTCGGAGAAGTAGTGATAATATTCGGGGAATTGCTGGATCAGGTAGCGCGCGACGATCGGCCAGGTCGCGGGCGGTCATATGCTGATCGGGGTCCGGCAGGCCGGTCGGATTGGTGAAGTGGGAATCTTCCAGCCCGATCGTGCCGGCCAGCTCGTTCTCCATCGCCGCAAAGCTCTGCTCCGAGCCGGCAATGCCTTCGGCCAGCGACGATGGCCGCGTCATTGCCCGACTGGATGATGACCGAGCGGATCAGGTCTTCGACCGGGATCTTGGAATTGAGCTCGGCGAACATGGTGGAGCCGCCGGAGGCCGCGCCGCCGGTGCGCCAGGCGTGTTCGGAGACGAAGAATTCGTCGGTCAGGCTGACGCGGCCGGAGCGGATTTCGTTGAAGACCACGGCCAGGGTCATGAGCTTGGCCATGCTGGCCGGCTCCATGGCAGTATCGGCATCTTTCTGGAAGATGACCGTGCCGGACTCCTCGTCCATCAGGATGGCGAATTTGGCCTTGGTGTCGAAATTCGCCGCCGCTTGGGCGAAGGCCGGCGTCGTCAGGGCGAGAAGCTGCCAGGGCGAGCCACAAAAGCCGTTTCACGATCGTCCCCAATCCCACCGCTTCGGGCCGGCGCGAGTATCCGCGCCGGATGCCCTATTTAATAGACCTTTATGTCGTTGAGGCCAAGTTCGCGAGCCAGATCGAGCGCATCGGTCCGGGCCACGCCGGGCTTCAAATGGGTGAGAGTGAGCTGGGTGGCGTCGCGCCCATTGACGCTCACCGGCACCTCATCGACGGCGCCGAGGAAGGCAAAGCGCTCGGCCAGTTCGATGGCCTTATCCTGATCGGTGAAGACGCCGAGACCGAGCTTGATGTCGCGGGCGTCGAGATCGGTCGAGTTGACCCAATCCTGCAGTGCCGGCGAGCGGGTGGCCATGGCATCGACGGCGGCGTGCGCGGTTTCGATGGCGACGTCCTGCTGCTCGGGCGTGGTATCGGCATAGGAGAACAGGCTGCCGAAGAAATTGCCGGCGATATCGGCCAGGCTATTGGTATTGTCGTTGCTGGCACATGCGTGGTAGTGCCACGACCGAAATCGTTGGGGCCATCATAGCTGGCCATCAACATGCGGGTATCGTCGCCTTCGAGCGGCGCGCGACCGACATATTGCACGGCGATCTGGGCGTGGCCGTTGTTGACATAGCCCAGCATTGCGGCAGCGCGATAGCGACAGGTCCATGATGCGGCCGGGCATGTAGGGGCCGCGATCATTGACGCGCACGATCAGCGAGCGGCCGTTTTCCTGGTTGGTGACGCGCACATAGGAGGGCAACGGCAGGACCGGCGAAGCGCCGGTGATGGCATTGGCGGAGAAGATCTCGCCATTGGCGGTGCGGCGGCCATGGAAATCCGAGCCGTACCAGGAGGCTTCGCCGACATCGTGATAATTGGGATCTTCGGTGGGGGTATAGACCCGGCCGCGCACGGTATAGGGTTTGCCGACCTGATAGCGGCCGCCACCCTTGGGCGGATTGGGATTATTGGTGACGCGCGGCGACACCCTACCCCATATTCGGCCGACGAAAAGGCGCTGCGCTTGACGGTCGCGCCAAGACCGCCGCCGCCACAGGCGGCAAGCATCGGCGCGAGCAAGGCGGTCAGGGCCAGAAGGCGGACGGCATGGCGCCAGGAGGAGGTCGGTGTACTCAAAGTCATACGCTCTTTACTGCTTGAGCGTGGACATTACCCCAAGCTCGCTTCCCCCGCGCGTATGGAACGGATTTTGGGTTTCGGTTCAGTTAAGGCGAGCGAAGCGTTAAACGATTTGGTGGCAATTGTGTCGAACACGCGGCATGGGCTTCCACTGGCGTTTGCCGCTTGAATGATATAAAGATATCTTTATATGAGTGCCTAAAGGCTTCGGCTGACGGCATTGAACGATCAGATAGGACGACGATGATGACCACCAATCCCACTTCATCCAATCCCCCTGCCCTCCGCGATGGCGCCGAAATTCTGGCGGCGCTGACGGCGGCGGCGCGCGAGCGCATCCTGATCCTCGATGGCGCCATGGGCACCATGATCCAGCGGCTGGGCTATACGGAAGAAAACTTCCGCGGCGACCGCTTCAAGGATTGGGAAAAGCCGCTGCAGGGCAATAACGACCTGCTGATCCTGACCGAGCCCAAGGCGCTGGAAGACATCCATTATGCCTATGCCAAGGCGGGCGCGGATATCGTGGAGACCAATACGTTCTCCGGCACCAGCATCGCCCAGGCCGATTACGGCATGGAAGCGATCATTTATGAGCTGAACTATGAAGGCGCGCAGATCGTGCGGCGGGCGCTGGATCGGGCCGACGGCCGAGGACGGCGTGCGCCGGTTCGTGGCCGGGGCGCTGGGGCCGACCAATCGCACGGCCTCGATTTCGCCGGACGTGAACAATCCTGGCTTCCGGGCGATCAGCTTCGACGAGTTGCGTGTCGCCTATAGCGAGCAGGTGCGCGGGCTGATCGATGGCGGCGCCGATATCATCCTGATCGAGACCATTTTCGATACGCTCAACGCCAAGGCGGCGGTGTTCGCCACCGAGGAAGTGTTCGCCGAAAAGGGCATCGAGCTGCCGATCATGATTTCGGGCACGATCACCGATCTGTCCGGGCCGCACCCTGTCGGGGCAGACGCCGACGGCGTTCTGGTATTCGCTGCGCCATGCCAATCCCGTTCACCATCGGGCTGAACTGCGCGCTGGGCGCCGATGCTGATGCGGGCGCATATCGCGCGAGATTTCGGAGGTCGCCGATACGTTCGTCTGCGCCTATCCCAATGCCGGCCTGCCCAATGAATTCGGGCGGTTATGACGAGACGCCGGAAATTCATGGCCGAGCAGCTCGGAGCGCTTTGCCGCCGAGGGGCTGATCAATATCGTCGGCGGCTGCTGCGGCTCGACGCCGGACCATATCAAGCGCCATCGCCGAAGCGGTGCGCCCGCATCCGCCGCGCAAGGTGCCCGAGGTCGAGCCGCTGCTGCGGCTGTCGGGGCTGGAGCCGTTCACGCTGACCGAGGAAATTCCGTTCGTCAATGTGGGCGAGCGCACCAATATCACCGGCTCGGCCCGCTTCCGCAAGCTGATCACCGCGGGCGATTATGCCGCCGCGCTGGAGGTGGCGCGCGACCAGGTGGAGAATGGCGCGCAGATCATCGATATCAACATGGACGAGGGCCTGATCGACTCCAAGGCGGTGATGGTCGAGTTCCTCAACCTGATCGCCGCCGAGCCCGATATCGCCAAAGTGCCGATCATGATCGACAGCTCCAAATGGGAGGTGATCGAGGCCGGGCTGCAAATGCGTGCAGGGCAAGGCGCTGGTCAATTCCATCTCGATGAAGGAAGGCGAAGAGGCTTTCCTCAAATATGCGCGGCTGGTGCGCGCCTATGGCGCCGCTGTGGTGGTGATGGCGTTCGACGAAAAGGGGCAGGCCGATACGCTGGAGCGCAAGGTCGAGATCTGTACGCGGGCCTATAAACTGCTGACCGAGGAGTCGGGTTTCCGCCCGAGGATATCGTGTTCGATCCGAACGTCTTCGCGGTGGCGACCGGCATCGAGGAGCACAACAACTACGGCGTCGATTTCATCGAGGCCACCAAGATCATCACCGACACCCTGCCCCATGTGCATATTTCGGGCGGTATCAGCAACCTGAGCTTCTCGTTCCGCGGCAATGAGCCGGTGCGCGAGGCGATGCACGCGGTGTTTTTGTACTATGCCATCCAGAACGGCATGGACATGGGCATCGTCAATGCCGGGCAGCTGGCGGTTTACGAGTTGATCGACAAGGAATTGCGCGACGCCTGCGAGGACGTGATCCTCAATCGCCGCGCCGACGGCACCGACCGGCTGCTGGAGATCGCGGAGAAGTATCGCGGCGTCGGCGGCAAGGAAGCGGCGGCCAAGGATTTGAGCTGGCGCGAAAAGTCCGTCGAGGAACGCATCGGCTACGCCATGGTCAATGGCATCACCGAATATATCGATGCCGATACCGAGGAAGCCCGCCAGGCGGCGGCGCGGCCGCTGCATGTCATCGAAGGCCCGCTGATGGCCGGGCATGAGCATCGTCGGCGACCTGTTCGGCTCGGGCAAGATGTTCCTGCCCCAGGTGGTCAAATCCGCCCGGGTGATGAAGCAGGCCGTGGCGCTGCTGCTGCCCTATATGGAGGCGGAGAAGCTGGCCAATGGCGGCGGCAGCGAGCGCCAGAGCGCCGGCAAGATCCTGATGGCGACGGTCAAGGGCGACGTGCACGATATCGGCAAGAACATCGTCGGCGTCGTGCTGGCCTGCAACAATTACGAGATCATCGATCTCGGGCGTGATGGTGCCGGTCGCCAAGATTTTGCAGACGGCGCGCGAGCAGAATGTCGATATCATCGGGCTGTCGGGCCTGATCACGCCGTCGCTCGACGAGATGGCGCATGTCGCCGGCGAGATGGAGCGCGAAGGCTTCGACATTCCGCTGCTGATCGGCGGGGCGACGACCAGCCGCGTGCATACGGCGGTCAAGATCCATCCGCGCTATCATGCGCGGGCAGACGGTTTATGTGAACGACGCCAGCCGCGCGGTGGGCGTGGTGGGCAATCTGCTGTCGCCCGATACCAAGGTGGCGTTCATCGAGGACGTGCGGGCCGAATATGCCAAGGCGGCGGCGGCGCATGAGCGGGCCGAGTCCGAAAAGCAGCGCCTGCCGCTGGTCAAGGCGCGCGAGAATGCGTTCAGGCCGGACTGGGCTGGCTATACGCCGCCCAAGCCGAGCTTCCTCGGCACGCGCACGTTCACCGACGCCGATTTCAGCCTGGTGGAAGCTGGCGCAATATATCGACTGGACGCCGTTCTTCCAGACCTGGGAGCTGAAGGGGCGCTATCCGGCGATCCTTGCAGGACGAAAAGCAGGGCGAGGCGGCGCGGCAATTGTTTGCCGATGCGCAGGCCATGCTCAAGCAGGTCATCGACGAAAAGTGGTTCCAGCCGCGTGGCGTGATCGGCTTCTGGCCGGCCAATGCGGTGGGCGACGATATCCGCCTGTTCACCGACGAGAGCCGCAAGGACGAGCTGGCGACGCTGTTCACGCTGCGCCAGCAGCTGAGCCGGCGCGACGGCAAGCCGAACATGGCGCTGTCGCGACTTCATCGCGCCGGTCGATAGCGGCAAGACCGACTATGTCGGCGGGTTCGTGGTGACGGCGGGCATCGAGGAAGTGGCGATCGCCGAGAAGTTCGAGAAGAAGAACGACGATTATTCGTCGATCCTGGTCAAGGCGCTGGCCGATCGCTTCGCCGAGGCGTTTGCCGAGAAGATGCACGAGAAGGTGCGCCGCGAGTTCTGGGGTTATGCAGCGGACGAGACGTCTGAAGCCGGAAGAGCTGATCGGCGAGAGCTATCGCGGCATCCGCCCTGCCCCGGGCTACCCGGCGCAGCCGGACCACACCGAGAAGACCACGCTGTTCAAGCTGCTCGACGCGGAGAAGCAGGCCGGCGTGGTGCTGACGGAGAGCTATGCCATGTGGCCGGGCTCGTCGGTGTCGGGCATCTATCTGGCGCATCCCGAGAGCTATTATTTCGGTGTGGCCAAGGTGGAGCATGACCAGGTGCTCGACTATGCCGAGCGCAAGGGCATGGGCGTGGCCGAAGTCGAGCGCTGGCTCGGGCCGATCCTGAACTACATTCCCGGCCCCGCCGTGGTGGCGGCCGAGTGATGGGCGCCGCGGTTCAGATCAAGGCGGACCAGATCCCGGTGACGCTGGTGACCACTGCCGGGCGGCTGTTGCCGCTCGATAGCGGCACGGCGCTGGTGCGGCTGGCGGCCAATACCGGGCATGGGCATGCGGATGGGTTCCAGTGCGTGGCCTGTGCCGGGCGTGGCGATGTGCGGGCGATATTGTTCGACCTGTTGGAAGAAGTGCGGCTGGGGATAAGGCCGGCGTTTACCAGCGTGGTGGTGGATGCGTCGGCGGTGGTCGAGCCGGGCAAGGTGGTCGAGGCGCTGACGGGGAAGTTGCAGGCGACGGCGTTGAGGGATCATACGGTGGCGAGGAGGTTTTATCTGGCGGGGACGGCGTAAGAACCCCTCACCCTGCTTGCTCCGCTGAACGCGTCGCAAGCTGTCCCTCTCCCGCAAGGGGAGAGGGTGGGCACCGAGCTTGTTTTTGCCACGGAGCCCCCTTCTCCCCTCGTGGGAGAAGGTGCCCGAAGGGCGGATGAGGGGGCCTACCCCTCGTACTCCACCAGCTTGGTATCCAGCCGCAGATACAGCGGATGCTTGGGACTGCCATCGGCGTTGGTGCCGAAGCACATGATCTTGATGTCATGCGCCCGCAGCGCGGCGACGATTTCGCGGGCGGGTTCGACCAGTGCGCGGTTCAGCTTGCCGTGACACAATATCACCAGCGCCGCCCCCTTCGCCGCCTCCAGCAGCGATGGCAAATTGGCGGGCGATGAGGCCACCACGCCGGGTGCCAGCAGCGCCTTGGGATCGGTGGCGCGATAATCGCCGACATTGCCCTTGGCCATGCCGGTAAAACCTTCGCGCAGGCTGAAATTCCATTCGCGGGCGCAGGTGGGATCGTTCACCGTCGCATCGGCGGTGCTGGGATTCATGCCGATGAACAGGCTGTAGCGCTCGGGGAAACGCTCGCCGGTCCAGCGCCGCATGATCTGGCGGTGCTGGTGGTCGCTGAAGATGGCATCGCCATGCACGCCGGGCGGCAGTGCCAGGCGGACCTTGCCGCCTGGATCGTGATCGTCGCCGATCATGCCGTCAGATCGCTCGGTGGCACGAGGCCGTTGATCAGGAGGCGGTGGTGATGGTGTTGGCCAGAAGGCAGGCGATGGTCATCGGGCCGACGCCGCCGGGCACCGGGGTGATGGCACCGGCGATTTCCTTGGCGCTGGCGAAGTCGACATCGCCGAGCAGCCGCGTCTTGCCGGCGCCGCGCTCGGGCGCATCGATGCGGTTGATGCCGACATCGATGACGGTGGCGCCCGGCTTGATCCAGTCGCCCTTGATCATTTCGGGACGGCCGACGGCGGCGATGACGATATCGGCCTGACGCACCAGGCCGGGCAGGTCGCGCGAGCGCGAATGGGCGATGGTGACCGTGCAGTTCTCGCGCAGCAGCAATTGCGCGATGGGCTTGCCCACGAGATTGGAGCGGCCGACGACGACGGCGTGCAGCCCGGAGAGATCGCCCAGAGTATCGCGCAGCAGCATCAGGCAACCCAGGGGGGTGCAGGACACTGGACCCGGCAGGCCGATCGCCAGCTTGCCGACGCTGGAGGGGGTGAAGCAGTCCACGTCCTTATCGGGGGAGATGGTCTGGATGATCTTGTTCGGATCGATATGCTTGGGCACCGGCAATTGCACGAGGATGCCGTGAATGGCGGGATCGGCATTGAGCTTTTCCACCAGCGCCAGCACTTCGGCTTCGCTGACGGTTTCGGGCAGTTCGTATTTTTCCGAGTGCATGCCCACTTCGACGGTCTGCTTGGCCTTTTGGGCGACATAGACCTGGCTGCCGGGATCATGACCGACGATGACCACCGCGAGGCCCGGAGTGATGCCATGCTCGGATTTCAGGCGTGCGACATGGCCGGCGATGCGGCCGCGCAAGCCTTCGGCAAACAGTTTTCCGTCGATGATCTTGGCTGCCATGCTGGGCTCCATGGGATTTCCGCCGCACCGGGACCAGTGGGCGATCTGCTTGCGGGGATTGAGGTTTTCTTACGGAAATGACGGCCCTTCGTCTATGGGCTTGGCGCGGGAGGGCAATGCCGGGGACAACAAAAAGGGCTGTGACGGTATTGCTACCATCACAGCCCTGGGGAAATTCGCCCGCCGCACTGTTGAGGGCTTGGGGGACAAGCGGCGAAAAGAAAATCCCTGGCTCACCGGGCGCATGGGTCGCTTGCGTGTCCGTTGAACTGCTATCAAGATGGTGTGCAATTGCGGCAGGAAAAGTGGCCTTCACTCAAGTGTGAAAAGCGCAGGATCGCCGCGCCGTGATTGCCGCCGCGCCGATAAACTGTCATGGCATGGGGTTATCGCAATCTATCGCCCAACAGACGGGGGGCTCAATCCGGGGCCCGCAAACGAGAACAAGAATGACAACGATCAGCCCGCCTCGCCTTGAAAAGCAGTCTTTCACCGATCCTGAAAAAGCCTGGGCCTACCTTGCCGAAATCTATCATCGCAATACCGGTTTCATTCGCGGGCATTTGAGCGCGCTGGCGCGGGGCGTGGTGCCCGAGGGCCAGGTGCGGGCCTGCTATCCGCAGATCGAAGTGCGCTCCACCAGCTTCGGCAAAAGCTCATCCACCCTGCCCTATGGCTATCTGCATACGCCGGGCCTCTACCGCACCACGGTGACGGCGCCGGACCTGTTCCGCACCTATTTCCAGGAGCAGTTCACCGTCATCCTGAAAAATCATGGCGGCACCATCGATATCGGGGAATCCGATACGCCGATCCCGCTGCATTTCGCGGTGGCGGCCAACGACCGCGTGGATGGCGAGGCGCTCAACGCGCTCAATATCCCGCTGCGCGACGTGTTCGATGCGCCTGATCTGGGCAATACCGATGACGAAATTGCCAATGGCACCTTCGTGCCGCCCAGGGGCGGGCCCTACCCGCTGGCGGCGTTCACGGCGCCGCGCGTGGATTATTCGCTCTATCGGCTCAGCCACTATACCGGCACCGATGCCGAGCATTTCCAGAATTTCGTGATCTTCACCAATTACGCCTTTTATATCGACGAGTTCTGCCGGGTGGCGCAGGAGCATATGCGCGCGGGCCACGCCCATTACGAGAGCTTCATCGAGCCGGGCAATGTGATCACCCAGAACGCTCGCAATGGTGGCGGCACGGTTGGCACGCATCCGGTTCGCGCCGCCGCAAATGCCGGCCTATCATCTGAAGGCCGCGCGCGGCCGCGGCATCACCATGGTCAATATCGGCGTCGGCCCATCCAACGCCAAGACCATCACCGACCATATCGCCGTGCTGCGCCCGCATGCCTGGATCATGCTGGGGCATTGCGCCGGCCTGCGCAATTCGCAGGAGCTGGGCGATTACGTGCTGGCCCATGCCTATGTGCGCGAAGACCATGTGCTGGATGCCGATCTGCCGCTCTCCGTGCCGATCCCGGCGCTGGCCGAGGTGCAGGTGGCGCTGGAGCAGGCGGTGGAGGAAATCACCCAGCTCGAAGGGCTGGAAACCAAGCGCATCATGCGCACGGGGACGGTGGCGACCTTCGACAACCGCAATTGGGAATTGCGCGACCAGGCCGAGATCACCCAGCGGCTGAGCCAGTCGCGCGCGGTGGCGCTGGACATGGAGAGCGCCACGATCGCGGCGAATGGGTTCCGGTTCCGGGTGCCGTATGGGACGCTGTTATGCGTGAGCGACAAGCCGCTGCATGGGGAGCTGAAGCTGCCGGGCATGGCTTCGGATTTCTATCGAACGCAGGTCAATCGGCATTTGCTGATCGGGCTGCGGGCGATGGAGATTTTGCGCGATCAGCCGGCGGAGCGGCTGCATTCGCGGAAATTGCGCAGTTTTGCGGAGACGGCGTTTCAGTAAGTCTGCCAAATTATCAGTCGTCCCCTTCTCCCCTTGCGGGAGAAGGTGCCCCGAAGTGGCGGATGAGGGGGGGTGTGCCCTCCGCCTGCATCGTAGCATGGGGTAACACGGTACCCCTCACCCTGACCTTCCGCTGAACGCGTCAGGTCTGTCCCTCTCCCGCAAGGGGAGAGGGGTGACGACTGGGAAGCTCGTAGCACAAACAAAAAAGCCCGGCATTGCTGCCGGGCTTTTTTGTTTCAGTCGATGTAATCAGCGGCCCTTGACCACCGAGTAGCCGGCATACTTGGCCGAGTGACCGAGCTGTTCCTCGATACGGATCAGCTGGTTGTACTTGGCCAGGCGATCCGAGCGCGACAGCGAGCCGGTTTTGATCTGGCCGCAGTTCAGCGCCACGGCGAGGTCGGCGATGGTGGAGTCTTCGGTTTCGCCCGAGCGGTGCGACATCACCGAGGTATAGCCGGCGCGGTGGGCGGTATCGACGGCGTTCAGGGTCTCGGAGAGCGTGCCGATCTGGTTGACCTTGACCAGGATCGAATTGGCGACGCCCATCTTGATGCCGGAGACGAGGCGTTCGGTATTGGTGACGAACAGATCGTCGCCGACGAGCTGAACCTTCTTGCCGATGGCGTCGGTCAGGGCTTTCCAGCCTTCCCAATCGTCTTCGGCCATGCCGTCTTCGATCGAATGATGGGGAAGCGGGCAGCGAGATCGGCGAGGAACTTGACGTTCTCTTCCGACGACAGGGACTTGCCTTCGCCGTCCATGGCGTATTTGCCGCCCTTGTAATATTCGGTGGCGGCGCAATCGAGGCCGAGGAACACGTCCTCGCCGGGGCGGTAGCCGGCCTTTTCGATCGACTTCATGATGAAGCCGAGCGCTTCTTCGGCCGATTTCAGGTTGGGCGCGAAGCCGCCTTCGTCGCCGACGGCGGTGTTGTGGCCTTCGGCCGACGAGGCCCTTCTTGAGGGTGTGGAAGATTTCCGAGCCGATGCGGACGGCATCGGCCAGGGTTTCGGCGCCGGCGGGCAGGATCATGAATTCCTGCATGTCGATCGGGTTATCGGCGTGCTGGCCGCCATTGATGATGTTCATCATCGGCACCGGCAGCACATGGGCGTTGGGGCCGCCGATATAGCGGTAGAACGGCAGTTCGCTCGATTCGGCGGCGGCCTTGGCCACGGCCAGCGAGACGCCGAGAATGGCATTGGCGCCGAGGCGGCGACTTGTTGGGCGTGCCGTCGAGCTCGATCATGACCTGGTCGACGCCGAGCTGGTCGAGGGCGTCGAGGCCCTGGATTTCCTCGAAGATCACGGAGTTGACGTTTTCGACGGCCTGGGTGACGCCCTTGCCGAGCTAGGCCTTGCCGCCATCGCGCAGTTCGACGGCTTCATGGGCGCCGGTGGAGGCGCCCGAGGGCACGGCGGCGCGGCCGAAGCTGCCGTCATCGAGCACCACATCGACTTCGACCGTGGGATTGCCGCGGCTGTCGTAAATCTGGCGGCCCTGGACGTGGATGATCGAAGACATGGAAAGCCCTTTCCTGGCTGGGTTTGCGCAGTGTTGGCGCCTGTCTAGACGCGGTGTGTGACGAATCAAAGAGGGTGCGCCAAATTATTTGGCGGGAATGGTCACCTGACCGTCTGCAATCAGCCAATCCACTGCTTCTTCCACCGCCTGCAGCGAGCTGTGGCGCGGGGTATAGCCGAGCAGGCGCTGGGCCTTGGCCATGGAGCAGTTCGGGCTGCGGGCGATATGCTCCCAGGTGGCCTCGGCCTCCTGGGGGGCCTGGCCCTTGGCCCATTCGGCATAGGGTTGAAAGCTCAGCTTCGGTTCATGGCCGAAGCGGCGGAACATGTGTTCGGCATAGCCGCGCAGCGTCACCGCGGCAGGTGAGACGGCATGGAAGCTCTCGCCGGCCGAGGTGCTCCAATTGGCGATGGCGGCCATGAATAGGGTGGCGATATCGTCGGCATGGACGTGGTGGACGGTTTCGAGGCCGAAGTTCGGCAGCACCAGGGTTTCGCCCCGGGCGATTGCCGAGAATACCGCCGGGTTGAAGTGGCCAGCCGGATTGAGCGGCGCCCAGCCGGGGCCGACGATGTGGCCGGGATGGAGCAGCGTCGCCGGGAAATTGTCGCGGCGGGCGCGGTCGAGCAGATAGGTTTCGATGGCGGCTTTTTGCACGCCATAATCGCCGAAGGGGTGCTTTGGCGCGTCTTCCGGCGTTGGCACGACGGTGGAGACTCCGTGGGTCCAGATGGTGCCGGTATGCAGGAAATGGCCGACCTTGCCATCGAGGGCTTCGACCAGTTGGCTGGCGCTGGCAAGGGTGAAGCAGATCATGTCGATGACGATATCCGCCTTGAGCGCGGCAATGGCGCTCCCGAAGCTCCCATCGGCCTCCATGGCGGTGCGGTCCATCACGAGCTGTTCGACGCTGTCCCAGGCGCGATTGGGCGAATAGGGCTGCGCCCTGCCCCGGCTGATAGCGACCACATCATGGCCGGCATTGACCAGGCGCGGCACCAGATAGGTGCCGACATGTCCCATTGCTCCGATGACAACCACGCGGGCCATAATGCTCTCCTGCTTTATTTATATTTGGTGTGGGCCGCTCCGCGCACAGGCTTGCAGCCCCTATCCGATCGCGGTATCGATAACGTGTATTATCGATAATGTAACGCCCCGGAGGCTGTTTTGTCCAAGATCATCAAGAAGATCGCCCATGCCTGCATTTTTGCGCACGATCTGGAGGCGACGGAGAAATTCTATCGTGACGTGCTGGGGATCGAGGTGGTGTTCCGCTTCATGAAGGCCGGCAAGCTGATCGGGTACTACCTCGATGCGGGCGGGGCTACGCATATCGAGGTGTTTCAGAAGGACAGTGCGACGTTCGCCGAGACCAATGCGATCAACCACATCTGCCTGGAAGTTACCAATATGGATGAGGCCGTGGCGCAAGTGCGGGCGGCTGGGGTTAGCGCGCTGGACAAGAAGCTGGGTGCTGATGGCACCTGGCAGTCGTGGCTGGCCGATCCGAACGGGGTCAAGATCGAGCTGTTCGAATATACGGATAAGAGCCTGCAGTTCATCGGCGGCGTGTGCGAGGTGAATTGGTAAGAGCCAGTCGAGAGGCTATGTTTGGCCCACACTCGGTGTCACCCCGGCGAAGGCCGGGGTCCATCCTGAGATCAGGCCACACGCCGCCAGATCGCGCTGTCATCCCAACCATCTTGCGGCTGGGGCGCGATCTCAGGATGGATCCCGGCCTTCGCCGGTATGACACCGAGTTTGTGGAGTGTATGGGGGCTGAAAGGGCGGCTTTATCGGGGCAGGCCCTCGTGGTTCGAGGCTCGCGAAGGGCTCGCACCTCACCATGAGGGCTACTCTTAGCTCGGTGTTTCAGTAGTCCTCATGGTGAGGCGGGAGCGCAGCGACCCTCGAACCACGAGGACGTGGCAGGGTGCCCATCGAGCGCCCTACTCCTCTAGTTTATGCCCGTCGAGCTTCCGATCCGCCTGCTCGGCCTTTGCCGCAGTCAGGTCTTTTTCGGCCTTGGTGCGGCCGAATTTTACACGGTTCTCCGCCGCCTGCTCCGCCTGCTCCTCGCGGGCCTTGCGTTTGCGAACGGTGCGGAGGTTGACGATTTCGGCCATGGCGCCCTGCCCTAGACCAGCCGGCTCTGCTCCATCGCGGCGGCGATGAACGACGCGAATAGCGGGTGCGGTTCGAAGGGCTTGGACTTCAGTTCCGGGTGGAACTGCACGCCGATGAACCACGGATGATCGGTGCGCTCGACGATCTCGGGCAGCTTGCCGTCGGGCGAGACGCCGGAGAACAGCAGGCCGTTCTTTTCCAGCACCTTGCGGTAGTCCATGTTCACCTCGTAGCGGTGGCGATGGCGCTCGGAGATGCGGGTGGTGCCGTAGATGTCGGCAACGCGGGAGCCGCGCGTGAGCTGGGCGGGATAGGCGCCCAGGCGCATGGTGCCGCCGAGATCGGTGCCGTCCTTGCGGGTCTCGGTTTCGTTGCCCTTGACCCATTCGGTCATCATGCCGACGATCGGCTCTTTGGTCGGGCCGAATTCGGTGGAGCTGGCATTCTTGATGCCGGCCATGTTGCGGGCGGCCTCGATGCAGGCCATCTGCATGCCGAAGCAGATGCCGAAATAGGGCACGTCCTTGATGCGGGCGAAGCGGGCCGCTTCGATCTTGCCGGCCGAGCCGCGTTCGCCGAAGCCGCCGGGCACCAGGATGCCGTGGACATGTTCGAGGTAAGGCGCGGGCTCGTCGCGCTCGAAGACCTCGCTGTCGATCCATTGCAGATTGACCTTGACCCGGTTGGCGATGCCGCCATGGGCCAGCGCTTCGGAAAGCGACTTATAGGCGTCCTTGAGGCCGGTATATTTGCCGACGATGGCGATATTGACCTCGCCCTCGGGATTGTGGAGGCGGTGGGAAACTTCGGTCCAGGCGGTCAGGTCTGGCTCGGGCGCATCGGTGATGCCGAAGGCGGCGAGGACTTCGCGTATCGAGGCCTTCCTTGTGATAGGCCAGCGGCACGTCATAGATCGAGGCGACGTCGAGGCCCTGGATCACGGCGCTTTCGCGCACGTTGCAGAACAGCGAGAGCTTCTTCTTCTCGCCCTCGGGAATCGGGCGGTCGCAGCGCACCAGCAGGATATCGGGCGCGATGCCGATGGAGCGCAGTTCCGCACCGAGTGCTGGGTCGGCTTGGTCTTGAGCTCGCCGGCGCTGGGAATATAGGGCATCAGCGTCAGGTGGACATAGATGGCGTGGCCGCGCGGCAGGTCGTTGCCGAGCTGGCGGATGGCTTCGAAGAACGGCAGGCCCTCGATATCGCCGACGGTGCCGCCGACTTCCACGAGAACGAAATCGAAGTCCTCATTGCCCTCGAGAACGAAATTCTTGATCGCGTCGGTGACGTGGGGAATGACCTGGACGGTGGCGCCCAGATAATCGCCCCGGCGCTCCTTGGCGATGATGTCGGAATAGATCCGGCCGGTGGTGATGTTGTCGCGCTTATTGGCGGAGCGGCCGGTGAAGCGCTCATAGTGGCCAAGGTCCAGATCGGTCTCGGCGCCGTCGTCGGTGACGAACACCTCGCCGTGCTGGGTGGGCGACATGGTGCCCGGATCGACGTTGAGATAGGGGTCGAGCTTGCGCAGGCGCACCTTGAAGCCGCGCGCTTGCAGGACTGCGCCGAGCGCCGCCGATGCAAGACCTTTACCCAATGAGGAGACCACGCCTCCGGTGATGAAAACGTACCGAGCCATGGGCGCTCACCTTACATAGATTCAGGATCGATTCGCAAAGCGGCATGACCGCTTTACACAAAAAGAAGAAGGGGATGTTTCCATCCCCTTCTTTGGTCTGCCTTGCGGCGTTTAGTTGGTCGCCGGAGCGGCCGGTGCTGGTTCAGGCGTCGCCGCCGGAGCCGGAGTTGCGGGCTCCGGGGTTGGCGTCGTCGTCACCGGAACCGGAAGGTCGCTGGCGGGTGCCGTGGTAGCTGCGGGAGCGGGTGTCGTTGCCAGCAGGTGCAGGCGTTGTCGTGGTGGTCGCCGGTGCGGTCGCATCAGCCGGAGGCGTCGTGGCATCGGCTGGCGGCGTCGTGCCATCGGCAGCAGGAACCGGCAGATCGCGAATCGCCCTGCAGCGCGTTGAGCGCGTCGAGTACGCTGGTCGGCGCCGTGCCGTCTTCGGTCTGCAGCGGCGCGTTCGAGAATGCCCGAGCTGCCGCGATCGAATTCGCTGAGCATGGTCAAGCCGATTGCCGTCAGGAAGAACAAAGTGGCCAGGATCGCCGTGGTGCGGGTCAAGAGGTTGGCCGAGCCGCGGGCGGTCATGAAGCCGCCGCCACCGCCGCCAATACCAAGGGCGCCGCCCTCCGAACGCTGCAGCAGGATGACTGCAATCAGCGCCAGGACGATCAGCAGATAGGCCACAATCAGGACGTTTGCCATGCGTGTTTCAGTCTCGGTCCGTCAAAAGATGGGGCGTCATACACTTGGCCGCCAACAAATGCCATACGCCTGCGCCGAAATTCGGCACAGGCAATAACACAGGTCAGGCCAAGCGGCGCTATACGGCGGAGATAATGGTGTAAAAGTCTTTTGCCAAGAGGCTGGCGCCGCCAACCAGCCCGCCATTGACGTTTTCAATGGCCAGAATCTCGCGGGCGTTCATCGGTTTCATCGAGCCGCCATAGAGAATCCGGGTCGAGGCGCCCTTGTCGCCGAAGCGGGTCGGTGAGGATGGCGCGGATGCGATCGTGCATCTGGGCGATCTCTTCATTGGTCGGGGTGCGGCCGGTGCCGATGGCCCAGACCGGCTCATAGGCTACGATGACCTCGTGCAGCGCGGCGGCGTCGGGCACCGAGCCGGCCAGTTGGGCGGCCACCACGACTTCGGCATCGCCGCTATCGCGCTCCGCTTCGGTTTCCCCGACGCAGATGATCGGCTTGAGGCCGGCGCCGATGGCCGCTTCGGCCTTGGCGCGGACGGACTGATCGCTCTCGCCATGGGCGGCGCGGCGTTCGGAATGGCCGACGATGACGAATTGCGCGCCGGCATCGGCCAGCATGCCGGCCGAAACATCGCCGGTATGGGCGCCCGAAGCGCTGGCGTGGCAATCCTGGCCACCGGCCAGAATGCCGCTGGTCGAGCCCTGTGAGGCGACAGCGTGGAGGATGGTCGCAGGCGGGCAGATGACCACCATGGCCTTGGGCGCATCGCCGGTCGTCAGCAGGGAAGCGAGTTGCTGCAGCTCTTCGAGCGAGGCCCGCGAACCGTTCATTTTCCAGTTGCCTGCGATCAGCGGCGTGATTGTGGTTGTCACTCTTGCTACTCCTGCCTCTTGCACCGGGACGGGCTTTGCCCTAACCCCGATTGTCCATGCGTTTCCGGGATATGAAGGGTCTCCCCTTTTTCGCGGAACGCTTTACTAGTATCCCGCCATAAGGGCGGTAAAGCCTGCGGTTTAAATCCGGTGTGTCCGGCCCTTGGGGCGAATGCACCATCCCTCGCGTACTGGAACGTCTGACATGCTCGATAGTTTGCGTCTGTTTGCAAAATCCTGGCCCGGTAAAGCGATGGGGGCTTGCCTGTTGGTGGGTCTGGCAGGATTCGGCATCAATAATGTGATCACCGATCTTGGCACGAATAATGTGGCCAAGGTGGGCAATGTCGACATCACGCAGCGCGATTTCCTGCGGGCCTATCAGACTCCAGATGCAACAGGTGTCCCAGCAGATCGGCTCGGTGCCGACGCCGGAGGAAGCCATGAATTTGGGCATTCCCTCGATGGTGCTGCAAAATCTGGCGCAGGACGCAGCGCTGGACCAGATGGCTGACAGCTTCGGGCTGGGCGTATCGGACGACAAGCTGAGCGATCTGCTGAGCAAGGATACCAATTTCGCCGGCACGCTGGGCAATTTCGATCCCACCCAGTTCCAGAACGTGTTGCGGCAGAGCGGCATCACGGAAGCTGAATATTTCCAGAACCAGACCAAGTCGGCCCAGCGGCAGCAATTGATCCTGTCGCTGTTCGGCGATACCAAGCTGCCGGCCACGGCATCGAGCCTGGTCAATCGCTATGCCGCCGACACGCGCACCGTCGATTATATCGTGGTTGGCGAAAATACCATCGAGACCCCGGCCGAACCGGCCGATGCCGATCTGAGCGCCTATTTGAGCGACCACCAGGCCGATTTCCGCACCGTGGAAACCCGCACCGTGCGGCTGATGTCGCTATCGCCCGAAACGCTGGCGGCGACCAAGACGATCGATGAAGCCGCCATCACCGCTGAATATGAGCGCACCAAGGCTGGCATGACCACGCTGGAGCGCCGCACCATCCAGCAGGTGCCGCTGACGACGCCTGAACAGATTGCGGCCTTTGAGGGCGGCGCTGCTGCGGGCAAGACCTTCGATGCGCTGGTCACCGAAAATGGCCTGACCACGACCGATCTCGGTACGCTGGCGCAGCGCGAGATCATCGATACCAACCTGGCAACCGCCGCGTTCGGACTGGCACAGGATGGCTATGCGGTGATCGACGGCGTTACCGGCAAGCGTGCCATCCATGTGTCGGCCATCGAGGCCGGCCATAGCAAGACGCTGGCGGAAGCCCATGATGAGGTCGCCCACGCCCTGGCGCTGGCCCAGGCCAAGACCGAATATGCCGACGTGCTCGATCAGGTCGAAGAATTGCGCGCCGCTTTCAAGCCGTTGGACGAGATCGCCACCCGGTTCGGACTGCAGGTTTATGAAGCGCCCGTGACCCAGAGCGGCGACGAGCTGGCGGTATTGCCAGGCCTGCCGGAAGCCGACCGTCCCAAGGCCGTGCAGGCGATCTTCAAGGCCGAGCAAGGCAAGCTGACGCCGGCCATCGTGCTGAGCGGCAACAACAATGTGTGGTTCGACCTGGAAAAGATCGAGCCGGCGCGTGACCAGACCCTGGACGAAGTGCGCGATGCCGTCGCCACCGCCTGGACGGCAGATAAGGTCAACGCGGCGGTGGATGCGGAGACCGCTGCCATCGTCAAGCGTCTCGACGGCGGCGAAGACCTGGTCGACGTGGCGTCCTCGCTGAGCCTCTTTCCGCAGGCCAGCCTGCCGTTCACGCGGTTTGGCGAAGCCAATACCTCGATCGACGGGCCGGTCGCCTCGGCGGCGTTTGCGGGCGGGCCGGATCATCATGGCTCGGCGGTGAACACGGAAGGCGATCACATCGTGTTCCAGGTCAGCGCCGTGACGCCGGCAGACGGGCCGCTGGACACCCAGCAGAACGCCTCGCTGGAAAACGAAGCCCGTATCGGCCTTTATGGCGACTTCGTCACCGCGGTGCGCGACGAAGCCGGGCTGCGGATCAACCAGCAGGCCTTGACGCAGACGCTGGCGCTCGGCGCCACGCAGTAAACCAACCCTACAAGCGGACACACGACTATGGACGACGAGGTCTTTCAGCGTTTCGCGGTGCAATACGATGCTGGCAAGTCCCAGATCGTCTGGCGCCGCGTCGTCGCCGACCTCGAAACGCCGATCGGCACCTATATGAAGCTGGCGGCCGGCCGCAAGAACACCTTCCTGCTCGAATCCGTGCAGGACGGCGCCATTCGCGGGCGCTATTCGATCATCGGGCCTCGCGCCGGACGTCATCCTCAAGGTCGAGCATGGGGCGGCCAGCATCAACCGCGCGGCCCATATCGATATCGACCGTTTCGAGCCGGTGGACGAGGCGCCGCTGGATGCGCTGCGCAATCTGGTGGCCAGCTCGCAGATCGAAGTGCCCGAGGGCCTGCCGCCGCAATCGGCCGGCATCTATGGCTTTTTGGGCTATGAGATGGTCCGCTACATGGAAGAGCTGCCCGACAGCAATCCGGACCATCTGAACCTGCCCGAAGCCATCCTGATGCGCCCGGCCATGCTGGCGATCTTCGATACGCTCAAGGATGAGCTTTATCTCACCGCGCCGGTCTATGTGCGCGCCGGGCGTAACGGCGCGGCAGGCCTATGAAGTCGGCGCAATCGCATATCGACGACGCGATCCAGCCGGCTGGGCCAGGCGCTGCCGACGACCCCTGCCTTGCCCGACCTGGAAAAGATCGCGGTCACCAGCAATACGTCCAAAGACGACTATTTCGGCATGGTGGCCAAGGCCAAGGACTACATCACCGCCGGGGATATCTTCCAGGTGGTGCTGAGCCAGCGCTTCGAGGCCGAGTTCACCCTGCCCCCGACCGCGCTCTACCGCGCGCTGCGCCGCACCAATCCCTCGCCCTACATGTACTTCCTCGATTTCGGCGACTTCTCCGTTGCTGGATCGAGCCCGGAAATCCTGGTGAAGGTGCAGGATGGCGAAGTGACCATCCGCCCCATCGCCGGCACCCGCAAGCGCGGCGCGACGCCGACGCGCGACCAGGAACTGGCGGCCGAACTGCTGGCCGATCCCAAGGAGCTGGCCGAGCACCTGATGCTGCTCGACCTGGGCCGCAACGATGTGGGCCGGGTCGCCAAGACCGGCACGGTCAAGGTCACCGACAAGTTCTTCCTCGAATACTATTCCCACGTCATGCACATCGTCTCCAATGTGGTGGGCGTGCTCGATCCCAAATATGATTTCGTCGATGCGCTGGCAGCCGGTTTCCCGGCGGGCACGGTGTCTGGCGCGCCCAAGGTGCGGGCGATGGAGATCATCGACGAGCTGGAGAAGTCGCGGCGCGGCATCTATGGCGGCTGCGTCGGCTATTTCGGCGCCGACGGCACCATGGACACCTGCATCGTGCTGCGCACGGCCATCCTCAAGGACGGCAAGCTGTATCGTGCAGGCCGGCGCCGGCATCGTCGCCGACAGCCAGCCCGAGCTTGAGCAGATGGAATGCGAAAACAAGGCGCGCGCCCTTTTCAGCGCCGCCGAGGAAGCGCTACGCTATGCCGGCGAAGCCAGGATCGGGCAATGATGGCGCATTTCATGTTTCAACATCGATGGCGGAACTGGTTCTGAACCTGAACCCGTGACACCCACAGAAGCGCTGGAGCCAGAGACATGACCCGCACGCTCGTCATCGATAACTACGACAGCTTTACCTACAACCTCGTCCACTTCCTGGGCGAGCTCGGCGCCGACATCGACAGTCGTGCGCAACGACAAGATCACGCTCGACGAAATCGCCGCCTTGGCGCCCGAAGCCATCGTGCTGTCGCCCGGCCCCTGCACGCCCAACGAAGCCGGCATCTGCCTGGCGCTGATCGACCGCTTCAAGAGCGCAGATGCCGATCCTGGGCGTGTGCCTGGGCCATCAGGCCATCGGCCAGGCCATGGGCGGCGACGTGATCCGCGCGCCCCATCTGGTGCATGGCAAGACCAGCAAGATCAATCACACCGGCAAGGGCCTGTTCCGCGGCCTCAACTCTGGCTTCGAGGCGACGCGCTATCACTCGCTGATCGTCAAGCCCGAGACCCTGCCCGACACGCTGGAAGTGACCGCGACCACCGATGACGGGCTGATCATGGGCATGCAGCACAAAACGCTGCCGGTCCACGGCGTGCAGTTCCATCCCGAGAGCATCGCCAGCGAAAACGGCCATGCGCTGCTGCAGAACTTCCTGAACCTGGCGCGCGACTTCAACCAGAAGAAAGCCGCGTGATGGATATCAAGGCGGCTCTGAACAAGATCGCGGCCAATCGCGACCTGACCGGCGAGGAAATGCGCGGCGTCATGACGCACCATCATGGAGGGCGAAGCCACGCCCAGCCAGATCGGCGCCTTCCTGATGGGCATGCGCGTCAAGGGCGAGACCGTGGGCGAGATCGCCGCGGCGGTCTCGATCCTGCGCGAGAAGATGGTCGTCGGTGGAAGCGCCCGAGCACGCCATCGATATCGTCGGCACCGGCGGCGATGGCGGCGGCACGCTCAATATTTCGACGGCCAGCGCCTTCGTGGTCGCTGCGGCCGGCGTGCCGGTGGCCAAGCACGGCAACCGGGCGCTGTCGTCCAAGTCCGGCTCGTCGCAGGTGCTGGAAGCGCTGGGGGTCAAGCTCGACCTGACCCCGGCCGAGATTTCGCGCTGCATCAACGAGGCCGGCATCGGCTTCATGTTCGCGCCCGCCCATCATCCCGGCCATGCGCCATGTCGGCCCCGCGCGCGCCGAAATGGGCGTGCGGACCATGTTCAACCTGCTCGGGCCCGCAATCCAATCCGGCCGGCGTGCGCCGCTACGTGCTGGGCGTCTATGCGCAGGAATGGGTCGAGCCGGTCGCGGCGGCCCTGCTCGCCAACCGCGCCATCAAGGCCTGGGTGGTCCATGGCAGCGACGGGCTGGACGAAATCACCACCACCGGGCCGAGCTTCGTCGCCCAGATCGCCGGCGGCGATCTGCGCAGTTTCGAGGTCACGCCCGAGGATGCCGGCCTGCCAGCGCAGCGATCCCAAGGATCTGCTCGGCGGCGATCCCGCACTATAATGCCGCGGCGATGCGCGCGCTGTTCGACGGCGAGCCGAGCGCCTATCGCGATATCGTGCTGCTCAACTCGGCCGCGGCGCTGATCGTCGCCGACCGGGTAGCAGACCTCAAAAGCGGCGCCGAACTGGCCGCCGACATCATCGACAGCGGCAAGGCGAAAGAGACGCTGGCGCGGCTCGTCGCAGTGTCCAACGGGCAAGACCATGACCGATATTCTCAAGCAGATCGAAGCCTATAAGCGCGAGGAAATCGCCGCGGCCAAGGCCATGCGGCCCTGGGCCGAAGTGGTGGCGCAGGCGCATGACCAGCCGGCGCCGCGCGGCTTTCTCAAGCGCCATCAAGGCCAAGCGGGCCGCCGGCGAATATGCGCTGATCGCCGAGGTGAAGAAGGCCAGCCCCTCCAAGGGCCTGATCCGCCCCGATTTCAACCCGGCCGAAATCGCCCGCGCCTACGAGATGCGGCGGCGCGACGTGCCTGTCGGTGCTGACCGACCGCCCCTCGTTCCAGGGCTCGCCGAGCTATCTGATCGAGGCGCGCGCCGCCACCAGTCTGCCGGTGCTGCGCAAGGATTTCCTGTTCGAGACCTATCAGGTGGCCGAGGCGCGCGCCTGGGGCGCCGACTGCATCCTGATCATCCTGGCCGCCGTCGGCGACGACGTGGCGCGCTATCTGCTCGACGCCGCCGAGGAATGGGGCATGGATGCGCTGGTGGAAGTGCATGACCAGCTCGAGCTCGACCGGGCGCTGGCGCTCGATGCCGAATTCATCGGCATCAACAACCGCAACCTGCGCACCTTCGAGACGCGGCTGGAAACCTCGATCGACCTGGCCGCCGGCGTGCCGGCCGGCAAGGTGCTGGTCAGCGAAAGCGGCATCGTCACCCACGAGCATGTCCGCAAGCTGGACGAGGCAGCTGGCATCGGCACCTTCCTCGTCGGCGAGAGCCTGATGCGGCAGGACGACGTTGCGGCCGCCACCCGCACGCTGCTGATGGGCACGCAGGGCGCCCTCTGATGGCCGAGCGGCCTCACCCATCTCAATGCCAAGGGCGAAGCCCATATCGTCGATATCGGCGACAAGGCGGTGACGCGGCGCCGCGCCGTGGCGCAGGCGCGGATCGTCGCCCAGGCCGAGACCGTGACGGCCATCATGGGCGGCGCGCTCAAGAAGGGCGATGCGCTGGCCGTGGCCCGCATTGCCGGCATCATGGCCGCCAAGAAGACCTGCCGACCTGATCCCGCTCTGCCATCCCATCGCGCTGACCAAGGTCGAGTGTCGAGATCGAGGCCGAGAGCGACACGGTGATCGTCATCCACGCCACCGCCGAAACCACCGGCCAGACCGGCGTCGAAATGGAAGCGCTGGTGGCGGCCTCGACGGCGGCGCTGACGCTGTACGACATGGCCAAGGCCATCGACCGCGCCATGGTGGTGACCGATATCGGCGTTGCTGGAAAAATCGGGCGGCAAGTCCGGCGATTTCGTGCGCACGCCATGAGCCTGTTGCCGGTCGAAGACGCCATCGCCGCGATCTTGCAGCGCGTGCCTGCGGCGCAGGCCGAGATGGTGCCGCTGACGCGAGGCCGCGGGCCGTGTGCTGGCCGAACCCCTCATCGCCAGCCACAACCAGCCGCCCTTCAATGCCAGCGCCATGGATGGCTATGCCGTGCGGGCGCAGGACGCGGTGTCCGGGCGCAGCCTTGCCGTCATCGGCATGTCGCAGGCCGGCGCGGGGTTTGCCGGAACTGTTGGCGAGGGCCAATGCGTGCGCATCTTCACTGGCGCGCCGGTGCCCGCCGGCGCCGATGCGGTGATCATGCAGGAAGAGGCCACCGTATCGGGCGACACCGTCCAGTTTGCGGAACAGCCGCGGCCCGGGCCGCAGCATCAGGCCGATCGGCAATGACTTTGCCACCGGGCAGGTCCTGCTCGGCGCCGGGCACACGGCTGCGGCCGATTGCAACTGGCCGTTGGCGGCGGCGGCCAACATCCCTGCCCTGTCCGTCAACCGCCGGCCCAGGATCGCCGTTGCTGGCGACGGGCGACGAACTGGTGCCGCCCGGCACGCCGCTGGGGCCGGACCAGATCGTCGCCTCCAACAGCTATGGCCTGGCCCCGCTGCTCGCGCCTTATGCCGAAAGCGTCGCCGATCTACGGCATCGTCGGCGATGACCGGGCGGCGCTGACTGCGGCGCTGCAGGCCATTTTTGCCGGCGAACCCGATATGGTCGTCACCACCGGCGGCGCCAGTGTCGGCGATCACGATATCGTCCAGGAAATCCTGCTCTCGCTGGGCGTGACGCTGGATTTCTGGCGCATCAACATGCGGCCGGGCAAGCCGCTGATGTTCGGCACGCGCGGCAAGACGCTGGTGTTCGGGCTGCCGGGCAATCCGGTTTCGGCGTTGGTGACCGCTGCGGTGTTCATCAAGCCGGCGCTGCGGCTGTTTCTGGGCGCTGCCGAGCCGCAGGCCGCGCTATGGCGGCTGCCGCTGGCCGGGCCGACGCCGCCCAACACCGCCCGCCGCCATTTCATGCGCGCGCAACTGGCGCACCTGCCTGGCGGCACGGCTTTGTTGCCGATTTCGGAAGTCGACAGCGGCCATACCTCGTCGCTGGCGCAGGCCGATATGCTCATCGTGCAGCCCGAACATGATCCCGGCCAGCCGACGGGAGTAATTGTCGAGGCCATCGGCATCGCCGAATTCTAGGGCCAGTCGTCATACGATTTGGCCCGGCCGATCGAGAGCCCCAATCTGTCTCCCTCCCCCTTGTGGGGAGGGATTGAGGGTGGGGGTTCTGCACTTGTAGCAGTGCTCATAAGTATATGGCGTTCATTGATCGTCCCAGTCCCACCCCGGCCCTCCCCACAAGGGGAGGGAGAAGAAAGGGGCCGAGCTGAATGGCGCTGATTTCAGCCCGCCAGCAAGGATTGGTGGCGCTTTGTGCCGCTTCACAAAAATAATCGCCCCCTGGTTGTCGATTCCCCCCGTTCCCATCCGTCTGTATTGTGCGCAGGCTTGGAGGAGCGACACATGGAAAATCGGTATGGCTGGGTTATCGTAGCGGCGGGAGCGCTGATTACCTGTGTGGCGATGGGCGCGATGTTCGCCCTGCCCGTTTATCTGCAACCCATGGCAGACGATACCGACTGGGGCCATGCCGGGATTTCCCTGGCGATGACCTTCGCCTTCATCGTCATGGGCGTCGCCGGCTTCGGTTGGGGTGCGGTCACCGACCGGATCGGGCCGCGGCCTGTAGTTTTGATCGGCTCGGTCATGCTTGGGGTTGGGCTGTTCGTCGCCAGCCGCGCGCCCAACCTGCTGGTCTTTCAGATCGCTTATGGCGGGCTCTGCGGCGCTTCGGTCGGCGCCTTTTTCGCCCCGATCATGGCGACCACTCTGGCCTGGTTCGACAAGCATCGCGCCCTTGCCATTTCGCTGGTGTCGATCGGCGGCGGTGTCGCGCCGATGGTGGTCACCCCACTGGCCAGCGTGCTCATCTCCGCCTATGGCTGGCGCAGCGCCATGCTGATGGTCGCCATCGCGGTCTGGATCATCCTGATCCCCGCGACCTTCCTGATCCGCCGCGCGCCTGCGGTCCTCGCTACGCCCGCTCCGGCACCCGCCCCGGCCACGAACGGGGCCGCGCCCCGCTCCGTCCTCTCGACAACCCTGCGCTCGCCGCAATTCATCGTGCTGGCCGCGGTGTTCTGCCTCTGCTGCGCGGCCCATTCCGGCCCGATCTTCCACACCGTCAGCTATGCCATGCTGTGCGGCGCCACGCCGCTGGCGGCGGCGAGCATCTATAGCGTGGAGGGCGTAGCGGGTCTGTTCGGGCGGCTGCTGTTCGGCCTTGCGGGCGACCGGCTCGGCGTCAAGCGCGTCATCATTGCCGGCCTCGTGCTGCAGGCGGCCGGCATCTACACCTATATTTATGTCAGCGAGCTCAGCCATTTCTACCTGCTGGCCGGCGTGCTGGGCATGGCCTATGGCGGCGTCATGCCACTCTATGCGGTATTGGCGCGCGACTATTTCCCGCCTCAGGTGATGGGCACCGTGCTGGGCGGCATCACTATGACCTCAAGCATTGGCATGGCAATCGGCCCGATCGGCGGCGGCTGGATATTTGACACTTTTGGCGATTATCACTGGCTCTACATCGCTTCGGCCGCCATCGGCCTCGCCGCCGCCGCCGTGGCGCTGACCTTCCCGCGCCCCTCGGCGCCGTCCGAGCCCGAGGGAAGGCTTGTGCCGGCGTAAACTTCGCCTGGATTTATTTGCGCCGCTGCCGCTATGAGGATATTGCGGAACATAACTGGAACACGTATGCTCGTTCAGTCTTTGTTCCGAATTCTCGACCGGGGGGCCAATGCTCACGCGCAAACAACACGAGCTGCTGATGTTCATTCATGAGCGGATGAAGGAAAGCGGTATTCCGCCATCGTTCGACGAGATGAAGGATGCGCTCGACCTGGCATCCAAGTCGGGCATTCACCGGCTGATCACCGCGCTGGAGGAGCGCGGTTTCATTCGTCGCCTGCCCAACCGGGCCCGGGCGCTCGAAGTGGTCAAGCTGCCCGATTCGATGAACCCGTCGCTGGGTGGTCGCAAATCGCGGTTCGAGCCGAGCGTGATCGAGGGCAATCTGGGCAAGGTGGCATCGCCACCGATGCGCGGTTCGGTCGAGGACTATGCACGGCCCGTTTCAGTGCCGGTCATGGGGCGCATCGCAGCTGGTACGCCGATCTCGGCGATCGAAAGCCACACCCACACCATCTCCGTCCCGCCTGAAATGCTGGGTGCCGGCGAGCATTACGCGCTGGAAGTGCGCGGCGATTCGATGATCGAGGCCGGCATTTTCGACGGTGACACGGTGCTGATCCGCAAACAGGATTCGGCGGGGACCGGCGAGATCATCGTGGCCCTGGTCGATGATGAGGAAGCCACCCTCAAGCGCCTGCGCCGCAAGGGTAATACCATCGCGCTGGAAGCTGCCAACCCCGCCTATGAAACGCGCATCTTCGGGCCAGACCGGGTCAAGGTGCAAGGGCGCCTGGTCGGCCTTTTGAGGAAGTATTGATGCGGTTCCTTCTGGTTTTAGCGCTGAGTGTCTTGTCCATCGCCTCCGGCCCTTCCTTCGCGCAGGAAGCAAGCGCGGGGGAAACCCGATGCTGGGTGGGCGGTGTAACGTTCTCAGCCGGAGCGGGCATAAATGCCGGTGACGGGGTCGCTGTCTGCAAGGCCGGAACCGGCTGGGCGGCAGCGGAGGCCACGGTGCCGGTTGCGGGTTGTCTGCTCGAAGGTAAGTTGTCCTCGGCCGGTGCGGTCGTGGGCGTCCGTAACGCCGATAACCTGCTGCTGCAATGCGATGCCAGCGGTCGTTGGGTGACGCTGGCTGCTGAGGCCAAGGCAGAATAGGCTTGGGCGGGTATCCGGGTTCCGATAAATTTATGGGCCATTCTCTGGATAGAGAATGGCCCATTTTCGTTGCGCCTAGTGGTTGTCGCGCGGGATGCCTTCGGTCTGGGCGATGCGCTGGTACTTTTCGGCGGGCTTGAGGATGGCGCCGTCGCCGAGCTGGCCGACGATGCCGCGCTGGATTTCCTGCCACGGGGTCTGGTGCTTGGGATACTTGTAGCCGCCCATGCGACTCCAGGTCGGCGCGGCGCTTGGCGATTTCCGCGTCGTAGATCAGGATATTGGCGCTGCCCTTGTTGAGATCGATCCGCACGCGGTCGCCGGTGCGCAGGATGGCGAGATTGCCGCCGGCCGCCGCTTCAGGCGAAGCATTGAGGATCGAGGGCGAACCCGAGGTGCCGGACTGGCGGCCATCGCCGATGCAGGCGAGCGCCGTGATGCCCTTCTTGATCAGGTAGTTGGGCGGCCGCATGTTGACGACTTCCGCCGCGCCCGGATAGCCGATCGGGCCGGCGCCGCGCATGAACAGCAGCGTATGCTCGTCGATCTCCAGCGCGGGATCGTCGATGCGGTGGTGATAGTCCTCAGGACCGTCGAAGACCACGGCCTTGCCTTCGAACATGCCGGGATGTTCGGGATTGTTGAGATAGCGATCGCGGAACTCGGTCGAGATCACGCTGGTCTTCATGATGGCGTTGTCGAACAGATTGCCGCGCAGCACCAGGAAACCGGCTTCGGTCTTGAGCGGATTGTCGAAGTGGCGGATGACCTTGTCGTCCTGGATCGTGGTGGTGCGGCAGTTCTCGCCGATGGACTTGCCATTGACGGTCGGGGCGTTCTCGCGAATCAGCCCCTGCCTCATCAGCTCGTTGACCACCGCCGGCACGCCGCCGGCATGGTAGATAGTCCTCGCCCAGATATTCGCCGGCCGGCTGCAGGTTGACCAGCAGCGGCACCTTGTGGCCGTAGGTCTGGAAATCCTGCAGTTCCAGTTCGACGCCGATATGCTTGGCGATGGCCTGGATGTGGATCGGCGCATTGGTCGAGCCGCCGATGGCCGAATTGACCACGATGGTGTTGATGAAATTGTCCTTGGTCAGGATGTCGGAGGGCTTGAGGTCCTCGTGCACCATGTCGACGATGCGCTTGCCGGTGCGATAGGCCATTTCCTGGCGGTCGCGATAGGGCGCCGGAATGGCGGCGGAACCGGGCAACTGCATGCCCAGCGCTTCGGCCAGCGAATTCATCGTCGTGGCCGTGCCCATGGTGTTGCAATAGCCGGTGGAGGGCGCCGAGGACGCGACCAGCTCGATGAACTGCGCATAGTCGATCTCGCCGGCCGCCATCATCTGGCGGGCCTTCCACACGATGGTGCCCGAGCCGGTGCGCTCGCCCTTGTGCCAGCCATTGAGCATCGGGCCGACCGAGAGCGCGATGGCGGGAATATTGACCGTCGCGGCGCCCATCAGCATGGCGGGGGTGGTCTTGTCGCAGCCGATGGTCAGCACCACGCCGTCGAGCGGATAGCCGTAGAGCACTTCGACGAGGCCCAGATAGGCCAGGTTCCGGTCGAGGCCGGCGGTCGGGCGCTTGCCGGTTTCCTGGATCGGATGCACCGGGAATTCGATGGCGATGCCGCCCGCTTCGCGGATGCCTTCGCGGACGCGCTCGGCCAGGACGATATGATGGCGGTTGCACGGGCGACAGGTCCGAGCCGGTCTGGGCGATGCCGATGATCGGCTTGTCCGACTGCAGCTCTTCGCGCGAGACGCCGAAATTCATGTAGCGCTCGAGATAAAGCGCGGTCATGTCCGGATTGTCCGGATTGTCGAACCAGGCGCGCGAACGCAATTTTTTTGGCGCACCCTGATTGCCTGGACCGCCGCTCGTTTCTGCCGTCATTGTATATTCCTCATTGCGCGATATGGGGTCACGGTTACGTGCCTCAACACTCTCCTGCTTGTACCACGACAGGGCGCAGAGTGAACGCTATTCTGCCGAAATTTCGTCGGTCTGGCTGGCCTGAAAATCTGTGGTGGAGATATTTCCTGGGGCGCAAGCGGCCTTACCAAACGAGGGGACGGAGCAGGCCAGCGCGCCGATAGAGGCAGGATTGGGACCGACACGATTGGGGCTGGCTGAAACCTTGCCCAAGAGCTAGCTTTCGCCAGCTTCGCCGCGCGGTAGTCGGCGCATGAATAGTGAGTTTTCCGGTGACAGATAAAGTGGATTGGGTTGCGGTCGATTGGGGCACGTCGAATTTGCGCGCCTGGGGCGTCGATGCAGCCGGTGCCGTGACCGTGTCGCGCAGCTCGCCCAATGGCATGGGCAAGCTGACGCGCGAGCAGTTTCCCGGCGCGCTGATCGAATTGCTCGATGGTGTCGAAGGCCAATCGGCCGGACCGCTCGCAAGTGCTGATCTGCGGCATGGCCGGCGCTCGGCAGGGCTGGCTCGAAGCGCCCTATCTGCGAAGCGCCGACCGATCTGCGCGGCCTGCTCGCCGGCGCGGTTCATCCGGACATGCCCGATGCGCGACTGGCGCCGGCCATCCTGCCCGGCGTGTGCCAGAAAAGTCCCCGGCTCCGACAATGTGATGCGCGGCGAGGAAACCCAGTTGCTGGGGCTTGCCGCGCTCAATCCGGGCTTTTCCGGCGTCGTCTGCATGCCGGGCACGCATTCGAAATGGGCGCGAGCTGTCGCGGCACGCCGCATCGAGCGATTTTCCACCGCGATGACCGGCGAGACTGTTCGAAGTGCTGCGCACCCATTCGGTGCTGCGCCATTCGCTGGGCGGCGAGCTCGAGGGGCCGGGGCGCGACGAGGGCTTCGCGACCGGCGTTCGAAGCCGGGCTCGATCGCCCCGAGCAGTCTGCTGGGGCAATTGTTCCAGGTGCGGGCCGGCTCGCTGCTGTCGGGCGCGCCAGCCCGATTGGTGCGCCGGCTATCTCTCCGGCCTGCTGATCGGCAGCGAGATCGGGGCCAATCGCGAATGGATCGGCGATGCGCGAAGTGCCGCTGATCGGCTCGGCCAGCGCTTTGCGCGCTTTATGGCCAGGCGCTGGCGCAAGATCGGCGTGCGTTCGCGGCTGGTCGATGCTACCGAAGCGGTGCTGGCTGGCCTCAAGGCCGCGCGCCAATTTTCCTCTTAGCGGACAGACATCATGCAAACCCATCGCCACCTCATCGCCATCCTGCGCGGCATCACGCCGGCCGAAACCGTCGACGTCTGCAAGGCGCTGATCGATGCCGGCATCACCATGATCGAGGTGCCGCTCAATTCGCCCGATGCGCTGACCAGCATTGCGCTGGCCTCCAACGCCTTCGGCGATGACGCCATGATCGGCGCCGGCACGGTGCTGACCAAAAAGCAGGTCTGGGCCGTTGCCGATGCCGGCGGCACCTTCATCGTTTCGCCCGATACCAATAGAAGCGGTGATCGAGGAGACGGTGCGCATCCAGCTCGCCTCCTATCCTGGCGTGTTCACGCCCACCGAAGCCTTCCGCGCCATCAAGGCCGGCGCCACCGGGCTCAAGTTCTTCCCCGCCGAAGTGCTGGGGCCCAAGGGCATCAAGGCGATGAAGGCGGTGCTGCCGCCCGAATTGCCGCTTTATGCCGTGGGCGGCGCCAATCCGGACAATTTCGCCGAGTTCTTCGCCGCCGGCTGTGCCGGTTTCGGGCTGGGGACCTATCTCTACAAGCCCGGCATGGACGCTGACCCAGATCGCCGAGCGTGCCGGCCTGGCCGTCGCCGCCTATGACCAGGGCAAGGCGCAATGACGCCAGACCGCGCGCCTGCTGATCGACAGCCAATGCGCGCTGGGCGAAGGCCCGTTCTGGCATCCGCTGCGCCAGCAATTGTTCTTCTTCGATATCAACAACAAGAAGCTGTTCGCGGCCGACGGCCGATGGCGCGGTCGCCAATATCTGGTCGTTCGACGAGATCGTCGCGGCTGCGGCAGTGATCGACCGTGATACGCTGGCGATTGCCACGGAAACCGGGCTCAAGCGCTATGATCTGATCACCGGCGAAATCAGCCTGATCGTGCCGATCGAGGCCGACGACGCCTCTGACCCGCACCAATGACAGCCGCGTGCATCCCTCCGGCGCGTTCTGGATCGGCACCATGCGCAAGCAAGAGGATGAGCCGGGCGGCGCGGTCTATCATTATCGCGCCGGCAAGCTCAGCACGATCCGCACGCAGGCCAAAATCCCCAATGCCACCTGTTTTTCGCCCGATGGCCGCATCGCCTATTGGAGCGATACGCCGACCAAGCAAATCCTCAAATGCGCCACCGATCCCGCGACCGGACTGCCGGTGGGCGAGTGGACGCTGTTTGCCGATGTTTCGGACGGACGCGGCTATCCCGATGGCGCGGTCGTCGATAGCGAAGGCTATCTGTGGAACGCCAGATGGGGCGGCAATTGCGTGGTGCGCCATGCGCCGGACGGCTCGATCGATCGGGTGATCGAAGTGCCGGTCAGCCAGGTCAGCTGCCCCGCCTTCGGCGGGCCCGGCCTCAAGACGCTGTTCCTGACCACCGCCAACAAGAACCTCAGTGCCGAACAACTCGCCGCCGAGAAAGTCGCCGGTGGCGTGTTCGCCATCGAACTCGATATCGCCGGCCTGCCCGAACCCCTCATTACCCTCTAGAGACCTCATGATGACCCCTGCCCTCGGCGTTTGCTACTATCCCGAACATTGGCCGGAGGCGTGGTGGGAGAGCGACGCCAACCGCATGGCGGAAGTCGGCATCAAATTCGTGCGCATCGGCGAATTCGCCTGGTCGCAAGCTGGAGCCGGCGCCGGGCGATCTGCAGTTCGACTGGATCATCCGGGCCATGGACGTGCTGGGCCGGCATGGGCTCAAGGTCGTCTTCGGCACGCCGACGGCGACGCCGCCGCGCTGGATGATCGACAAGCATCCCGACATGCTGGCCGTCGATGCGCAGGGCCGCCGCAAGGGCTTCGGCTCGCGCCGCCACTATGATTTTTCCCACCTTGGCTATCGGCGAGGAATGCCGGGCGGATCACGCGATTGCTGGCCGATGCGGTCGGCCAGCACCCGGCGCTCGGCGGCTGGCAGACCGACAATGAATATGGCTGCCACGACACCACCTATTCCTATTCGCCGGCGGCCTTGGCCGGGTTTCGGACCTGGCTGGAAGCGCGTTACGGCACCGTCGAGGCGCTGAATGCGGCCTGGGGCAATGTGTTCTGGTCGATGGAATATAATCGCTTCGACCAGATCGAACTGCCCAACCTGCTGGTCTGACCGAAGCCGCCCCGGCCCATGAGCTGGATTTCCGCCGCTATTCGTCCGACCAGGTCGCGGCGTTCAACGCGGTGCAGTACGACATCCTCAAGGCCGCGCGGCCGGACCTGCCGGTGATCCACAATTTCATGGGCCGCTATCACCGAGTTCGACCACTACGACGTGGCCAAGACGCTCGATATGGCCAGTTGGGACGCCTATCCGCTCGGCCATCTGGCGGTCAGCGACGAGTCCGACGACGTCAAGCAGCAGTATATGCGCCAGGGCGAGCCCGACTATCAGCCGCCTTCCACCATGATCTCTATCGCACCGTCGGCCACGGGCGCTGGTGGATCATGGAGCAGCAGCCGGGCCCGGTGAACTGGGCCGCATTTCAATCCCGATCCCCTGCCCGGCATGGCCCGGCTATGGGCCTGGGAAGCCTTCGCGCATGGCGCCGAAGTGGTCTCGTATTTCCGCTGGCGGCAGGCGCCGTTCGCGCAGGAGCAGATGCATGCCGGCCTGCTGCGGCCCGACAGCGAGCCAGCGCCGGCCTATGGCGAAGCCATGCAGGTGGCCGCAGGAACTGAACGCCACCGGCATTGACGGGGTCGCCGCCAAGGGCGCGCGTCGCCATCGTCTATGACTATCAGAGCGAATGGGCCTGGCAGATCCAGCCGCAGGCCAAGGGCTTCTCGCCATGGCGCGCATGTGCGGGCGCTCTATTCAGCCTTCCGCAAGCACGGCGTCGATATCGACATCCTGTCGCCCCATACCACCAGCTTTGCCGGCTATGACATCGTCGCCATTCCGGCGCTGTTCGCCTGGAACGACGCGTTGCGCACGGCGATCGAGAGCTTCGAAGGGCAATCTGCTGATCGGGCCGCGCACCGGCTCCAAGACGCAGAATTTCGCCATCCCGGCGACGCTGGCGCCCGACCTGCCGCGCAATATGCTCGACTGCCGGGTAACGCGCGTCGACAGTCACCGATCCGATCCACGAAGATGCCGGTCAAGGGCGGCGGCTGCCGTGCAGCACTGGCGCGAACGGATCGAAACCAGCGGCGAAGTGGTGATGGAGGACGAGGAGGACTTCCCGGTGCTGGTGTCGCAGGGCAAGCTCTTCTACCTGCCGCCAGCGGCAACAAGGCGCTGATGCAGCGCGTCGTCGATTATCTGATCGCCGAGGCCGATCTGCCGGTGCTGAACCTGCCCGCCGGTGTGCGCTGCCGCGTGCGCGGCGGCTTCCGCGTCTATGTCAACTACGGCGCCGGGCGCCGCGACGCTGCGCAAGGCGGACGATGAGGCCGGCTATGTGGTCGGCGACGCCGACATTCCCGGCGCCGGCGTCACCGTGGCGCGGCTCGCCAAGGCCGGGTGAGATTGGGCACGGCGGGGCGGATGTCAAACCGCCCCGCCGCCGCATCCCAGCGCAGCCATTGCACGCCGCCGGTCGCGCAGGGTCTGTCGCATCGATCACCTGCGTCTCCGCGCAGGCAAGCGGGCGCCGGAATGCGGGCGATGACGAGGTCGTTGCGCTCGCAGTCCTCGGCAAAGGCCTTCGGCGCTTTTGACCACCGAGATCGAAAAACGACCGCGTGGCGACGACGCAGGCGAGGCTGTCGCAATGCGGCGCCTTCGAGCGTCGGGCGCGATGTCTTCCTGATAATACTCGCTCCAGACATCGACGGCGAAAGTGCCGTCCTTGCCGGTCAGCAGGCCCATGCCGGCTCCATCGCGCACGGCGACGGCCTGGGTGGTGTCGGCGATCAGTACGTCGGGCCGCTGATCGAGCGCCGAACAGCAGGATGGCCGGAATGGCCAGCACCGGGCCGGCGAAGCGCCAGTAGTTCTGGATGAAGGCGAACCAGGCCAATCGCCACAAGGCCGATGAACAGCGCGATCGGCGTCAGCAGCGGATTGGCCTCCAGCCCCTGGCTCCAGTCGGCGACCAGGCTCGGCCACATCCACCATGCGGTCGATGCCCCAGCCCATGACCATGAGGAACGGCTGCTCCGACGCCGAACGGCATGGCGAGCACCGCGGCAATAGCGCGTGGGCATGATGACGAAGCTGACGAGCGGCAGCACCAGCACATTGCCGATCACGCCCAGTGGCGCGGTCTGCTGGAAATGATAGGCTGAAAACAGCAGCGTGGCGGTGCCGGCGATCAGGCTGGTCAATGCGGCAACGCCGACATGATTGACCGAGCGGCTGATCCAGCCCCTGCCCTCGCGCCGCGCGGCTTGCGCGGCAATTCATAGACCCCGATCAGCGCCGCGACGGCGGCGAAGGAAAGCTGGAAGCTGGCGCGGAAGACGCTGGCCGGATCGATGACGATGATCGCCAGCGCCGCGATGGCGACATTGCGCATGGTCAGCGCGCGGCGGCCGGCGAGTATGGCGCCGAAGATCAGGCCGAGCATGATGGTGGAGCGCAGCGCCGGGACATTGGCGAAGCCGCCCGCCAGCAGCAGATAGAAGCAGGCGGCGAGGATGCCGCCAACGGCGGCGATCTTCTTGACCGGCAGTGCCTGCGTCCAGCCCGACATGCTGGCCAGCCCGAAGCGCAGCAGGAAGAACACGCCGCCCGCCACCAGCGACAGGTGCAGGCCCGAAATCGAATAGACATGGGCGAGGCCCGACGCGGCCATGACGTCGCGGGTCTCGTCGGAAATCAGGCTCTGGTCGCCCATCACCATGGCCTGGCCGATGGCGGCGGCGAGCCGGTCAGCACGACGCTGATGCGGTCGGCAATGGCCCGCCGCAATCCCTCGACGACCCGGGTCGGATCGAAATTGGACCCAGTGGAAACCAGCGTCAAACCGCTGGTGACATTGCCATAGGCGCCGATGCCGGCGAAATAACCATGGAACTGGCTGTCGAACGCGCCGGGCAGCACCGGCCCGGGAATCGGCGCCAGCCGCAGCTTGGCCTCGATGACGTCGCCGGGGGCCAGGGGCGGTTCGGCATCAACGAGCAGGCGCGCCCGCACCACGCCAGCGGGCTTGTCATGTCCGACAGGGACCAGTCGCGAGACGACGATGCGGCGCTGGCCTCTCGGTCTGCGACAGGATTTCATCGACGCTCGCCCTGGTATTGCGCCATAGACTGGAAAGCTCAGCATAGGCGTGCCGAACAGCACGCCATGAGCCGGCAGCAGGCAGACGCCGGCCCAGAATGCCGAGAGCAGCAACAGGCCGCGCAGGCGTTCGATGTGGCCGAGCGAGATGGACAGCAATCCCGACCAGCAACTATACCGATGCCGACCAACGCCCATGGATGGGGCTCAAACGCCACCTGACTATAGGCCACCAGTCCCGCGATGACGCCGAACGGCAGCAGCACGAACAGGCGGCGGGTCTCGATTGCCTCAACCAGCGCCGCGCGGAGGGAGCCAATGGCCCGGCGCCATGGCGGAACCGCCACCGGCTGTGGGCGGCCCGGGCGCACGATGACAGGCCCAGGCGGCTTGACCAGCGCCGGCAGTTCGGTGGTGTCCAGCGTTTCCGCGCTCTGCACCGCCCTTGCCCCCGCCCTTGCGCTCATGCTCCCCTATGCTACACACGGCACGCAAACTCGTCCAACCGTTCCGGTCTTTCATGTCTCAGGTCGTCACCCGCTTCGCTCCCTCGCCCACCGGCTATCTGCATATCGGCGGTGCCCGCACGGCGCTGTTCAGTTGGGCCTATGCCCGCAAGATGGGCGGCAAGATGCTGCTGCGCATCGAGGATACCGACCGCGAACGCTCGACCGAGGCCGCCGTCGAGGCGATCAAGGATGGCCTGAACTGGCTCGGCCTGCATTGGGATGGCGAGGCGATCAGCCAGTTCGGCCGCGCCTCGCGCCATGCCGAAATCGCCCATGAGCTGATCGCGCGCGGCCACGCCTATAAATGCTATTGCTCGCCGGCCGAGCTCGACCAGATGCGCGAGGAGGCCCGCGCCGCCGGCAAGCCGCCGCGCTATAACGGCTATTGGCGCGACCGCGATCCCGTCCGAGGCGCCCGAGGGCGTCGCGCCGGTGATCCGCATCAAGGCGCCGCTCAGCGGCGATATCGTCGTGCATGACCATGTGCAGGGCGAGGTGGTGTTCAAGACCGAGAACCTCGACGATTTCATCATCCTGCGCTCCGACGGCACGCCCACCTATATGCATGCCGTGGTGGTGGACGACCACGACATGGGCGTCACCCACATCATCCGCGGCGACGATCATCTGACCAATGCCGCCCGCCAGATCGTCATCTATAACGCCATGGGCTGGGATCGTGCCCGAGATGGCCCATATCCCGCTGATCCACGGGCCGGACGGCGCCAAGCTCTCCAAGCGCCATGGCGCGCTGGGCGTCGAGGCCTATCGCCAGATGGGCTATCTGCCCGAGGCGCTGCGCAATTATCTGGCGCGGCTGGGCTGGTCGCATGACGACGACGAGATTTTCTCGACCGAGCAGATGATCGAGTGGTTCAGCCTCGATGCGCTCAACAAGGGCGCGGCGCGCTTCGATTTCGTCAAGCTCGAGAGCATCAACGGCCATTATATCCGCGAGGCCAAGCCGGATTATCTCTATGGCGTGATGATCGCCACGGCCGAGGAAGTCGGCCGCCTGGCCGATCTCGAAGGGCTGACCGCCAACAAGGACACCGTGCTGGCCGCCCTGCCCGAGCTGCAGCCGCGCGCCAAGACCGTGCTGGAGCTGATCGACCTGGCGCAGTTCATCTATGCGTCACGTCCGCTCGACTATCGATAGCGCAGCGTCGGCACTGCTGACGCCGGATTCGCGCGCCGTGCTTGGCGATGTCGCCGAGACTTGCTGAGCGGGCTGAACGACTGGAGCGTGCCAGCGATCGACGCGGCAATGCGCACCCTGGCGGAAGCCAAGGGACTGAAGCTGGGCAAGCTGGCCCAGCCGTTGCGCGCCGCCCTGACCGGACGCACGGTGTCGCCGGGCATTTTCGAAGTGATGGTGCTGATCGGCCGGGAGGAAAGCCTGGCGCGTCTGGGCGATCAGACCACCGATCGTCATAGTGAGGTTTAGGAGGGTAAGTACTGCTTACCCATCAATTGCTTCGCGGTGGGGAAAAACTGATACCCCAGACGAAGCACACGCCTAAGTCATGTTTGCCGGCCCAACTCAACGAAACTTCCTTCCTATCGGGTTGCGGGCCATCGAGGAGAGCTAAATGACCGATAAAGTCGCCAAACTCGTCATCGGGGACCAGTCCTACGAATTTCCGGTGCTGTCCGGTTCGGTCGGGCCGGATGTCATCGACATCCGATCGCTGTATGCCAAGACCGGCCTGTTCACCTACGATCCCGGGTTTACCTCGACGGCAGCCTGCGACAGCGCCATCACCTATATCGATGGCGACAAGGGCGAACTGCTCTATCGCGGCTATCCGATCGAGCAGCTGGCCGAAAAGAGCAATTATCATCGAAGTCTGCTACCTGCTGCTTTACGGCGAACTGCCGAACAAGGCGCAGCTGGCCGACTTCGAGCAGGCTGCGTGACGCGCCACACCATGGTGCATGAGCAGATGCACTATTTCTACCGCGGCTTCCGCCGCGACGCGCATCCGATGGCGATCATGACCGGCGTGGTCGGCGCCATGGCGGCGTTCTATCACGACTCCACCGACATCAACGATCCGCAGCAGCGCGAGATCGCCTCGATCCGCATGATCGCCAAGATGCCGACGATCGCGGCCATGGCCTACAAATATTCGGTGGGCCAGCCCTTCGTCTATCCGCGCAACGATCTCGATTACGCGTCCAATTTCCTGCACATGTGCTTCTCGGTTCCGGCCGAGGAGTACAAGGTCAACCCGGTCATCGCCCGGCGATGGACCTGATCTTCACCCTGCATGCCGATCACGAGCAGAACGCCTCGACCTCGACCGTGCGCCTTGCCGGCTCGTCCGACGCCAATCCGTTCGCCTGTATCGCGGCCGGCGTGGCCTGCCTCTGGGGCCCGGCCCATGGCGGCGCCAACGAAGCGGCGCTCAACATGCTCAAGGAAATCGGCACGGTCGATCGCATTCCCGAATTCATCGCCCGCGCCAAGGACAAGAATTCCGGCTTCAAGCTGATGGGCTTCGGCCATCGCGTCTACAAGAACTTCGATCCGCGCGCCACGGTGATGCAGGAGACGGCCAAGGAAGTGCTCGACCTGCTTGGCGTGCACAACAATCCGACGCTGCAGGTGGCCCAGGAACTGGAAAAGATCGCGCTCGAAGACCAGTACTTCATCGACCGCAAGCTCTATCCGAATGTCGATTTCTATTCGGGCATCATCCTTGAGGCCATCGGCTTCCCGACCTCGATGTTCACCGTGCTGTTCGCGCTGGCGCGCACCGTCGGCTGGATTGCGCAGTGGAAGGAAATGATCGCCGATCCGCAGAAGAAGATCGGCCGTCCGCGCCAGCTCTACAATGGCGCTCCGGCCCGCGACTACAAGGCGCTCAGCAACCGCTAAAGCATCGTGCGGAAAAGTGGGAACTGGCTTTCCGCGAAGAAGATGCGACGCTAAGCGTCTCGCCAATGGCTGAGGACCCGGGTCGCCGGGTCCTGGCGGGGGGCGTCGGACGTTCCCTGCTCCATCAAGTCGCATAAGCTCGCCAAAGGCCAGGATCTGGTCATGGCGGGCTTTTTTGTTATCGAGCAGGCGCAGGGCCGCCGCGCGCAGCAGCTCAGGCTCCGGCCTGGGCGGTGATCAGTTCTTCGGTGACGGTGCGACCGAGCACGATATTGGGCAGCCCGACCGGCGGGCGGCCCAGCCTGTCGAATTCGCGCGCCTGCGGCGTGTCCATCACATAGGTCAACGACCATGCGGCACGGCGGCCAGCGCCAGTTCCAGCGTCGCCGTGCCCGATACCGACAGCGCCAGCAGGCTCTGCTGGTAGAGCGCCTCGGCGTTCGGCGCGATTGGCGACGATGGTGACCGGAACCGGCCAGTTCGCCACCTCGGCCCGCAGCCGGGTTTCCAGCGAGCGCAGCGTGGGAATGACGAAGCCGGTGACGGCGGGATGGCTGGCCAGTTGCGGCGGCCATGTCGCGCAGCAGCGGCAGATGCCGGCGCAGTTCGCCATCGCGGCTGCCGGGCAGCAGCAGCGACGGGCCCCGTTCGATCGTCGGCGTGCTCGGGCAGGCGTTCGTCGAGGGCAGGATGGCCGACATAGCTGGTCGGCGGCCCGCCGAGTCGCTGCATGACCGCCGGCTCGAACGGCAACACGGCCAGCACTTCGTCGAACAGCGGCGTCAGCGCCTTGGCGCGCTGCGGCGCGCGCGCCCAGACCGTGGGCGCCACATAGAGCAGCAGCCGGCCTGGTAAAGCCCAGGGCCTTGATGCGCTTGGCGACGCGCTTGGAAAAATCCTGCGCATCGACCAGCACCACGACATCGGGTTGTGCGGCGACGATGGCGCTTGGCGGTCTGCTCGATGCGCCACAGCAGCAGCGGCAGCCGCAGCAGCACGTCGGTGACGCCCATGACGGCGATATCGCTCATCGGGAACAGCGGCTTGAGCCCCTGCCCCATCAGCTCGTCCCCGCCAACGCCCGAGAGCTCGACGCTGACCGTGCTGCGCAGCCGCGTCACCAGATCGGCGGCGATGCGATCGCCGGACGGTTCGCCGGCCAGCATGAACAGCTTGAGTGTCCTCAGCCATCGGCAAGCGCCAGGCCAATGACGCTGATGCCCAGCCGATTGGCCGCCTCGACCAATTCTGCGCGTTGCAGCAAGATGCTGCGGCCGGTCTCGACGGCAATGACGGCGATACCGGCGGCGGCGCAATTGGCGATGGTTTGCGGGCCGATAGCCGGCAGATCCGCGAAACCGGGCTGTTGTGGCTTGATCGCCTTGGCGAGGATCAGCGGCGCGCTGTGCCGTCGCCGGCCAGCCCCTGGCGTTTGAGTTCGCCGGCGCGGGCGATCAGTGCATCGGTGCCCCCGATGTCCTCGACGGCGATGACACGGTGGCCCGAAACCACGGCCGCCTGCCCGATATCCAGTGCGCCGATGGCGCGCGCCGTCTGCAGGCCAAAGCGGGCAAAACCGGTTTCGTCGTCCGGAGAGCGCCGGTCCCGGCGATCAGCCCTTCGGGCGACAGCAATTCGGGCGCGATTTCATGGATGCCCACCAGATCGGCTCCCGTCATTTTCTTGAAGCATACCGCCCAATGCGGCGATGGTCGCGTCACCGACCGGAGCCATGGCAGACGAGCTGCTGGCCGGGGCGTCCTTGGAATGGCGAAGCGGATCAGCGCCTCGCGCGTCTTGTCGGACAGATGAATGCCGCCGGCCATGACGATATGGCTGGTGCGGAAAATCTTGAGCGACCAGATGACGCCCAGCGGATTGCTGGTGTCGGCGGGAATGACCTTGACGCCGGTGATGTCGATCACGCGGCGTCAGGGCCAGCACCTGAACCTTGTAGCCGGCGGCCAGGGCGGCATCGACGGCGTAGGGCACCAGCGCGCCGGTTCCGGCAAAGATCGACAGTCGCCCCGCTGGCCGGGCCATTATTCTTCGGCTTGTCCCGTTGCGCGGCATCAGGATCGGCCGCTCGGAGGCAGCCGCTGATGAAGGCCACGACGTCCTGCACCAGCGCATCGTCCTTGAACAGTTCGGCCGCATCCTCGACCCGCTCGCGCAACGTGCCTTCGCTGGCAAAAATCATGCGGTAGGCGGCGCGCAGGCGATGGATCGCCTCGCGGTCGAACTTATGGCGCTTGAGGCCGACCAGGTTAAGCCCGGCGAGCGCGGCTCGGTTGCCCACGGCCATGCCATAGGGAATGACGTCGGCGTCGATCATCGACTGGCGCGCCGATGAAGGCATGCGGCGCCGATGCGGGTGAACTGGTGGACCACGCACATGCCGCCGAAAATCACATTGTCGCCGATCTGGCATGGCCGGCCATGCCAACATAATTGGCCATGATGACATTGTTGCCGATGATCGCAGTCATGGGCGACATGGGCGCTGGCCATGATCAGGCAATCATTGCCGATCTTGGTCAGCATGCCGCCGGCCGCGGTGCCGGGATTGATGGTCACCGCCTCGCGGATAACGCAGCGCTCGCCGATTATCGAGCCGCGACGCCTCGCCGGCATATTTGCAGATCCTGCGGCTCGATGGCCGATCGAGGCAAAGGGAAAATCGCGCGTGCCGGCGCCGATCTCGGTATGGCCATCGATCGACGACGTGGGAAATCAGCTCGACGCCGTCGCGCAGCACGACATTGTCGCCGACGATGCAGAATGGGCCGATCTTGACCCGTCGGCACCCAGTCGCGCCCGCGGCCCGACAATGGCCGTCGGGTGAATCGCTGCGTCTGGCTCACTGTGCTGCCTCGACGATCATGGCGGAGATTTCGGCTTCGGCGATGAGCACGCCGTCGACGATGGCCTGGCTTCGATAGCGGCCGACATTGCGGCGGCGCTGGATCTTGGTGATGTGGTATTCGATCTTGTCGCCCGGGCCGGCAGGCTTGCGGAACTTGGCCTTGTCGACGCCGAGCATCAGCACGATGTTCTTGCGGCCGCCGGTCGCAGTTCTGGGCGATGACCATGGCGCCGGCGGTCTGGGCCATGCCCTCGATGATCAGCACGCCCGGAAAAATCGGATTGTCCGGGAAATGGCCCTGGAAGATCGGCTCGTTGAAGGTGACGTTCTTGATGCCGATGGCACTATTGTCGCCGTCGATGTCGATGATCCGGTCGATCATCAGCATCGGGTAGCGATGCGGCAGGGCTTTGAGGATTTCGGCAATATTCATCGCGGTCAGCTCCCTGGCCGCGGTCGAATTGTTCGTTCATTGCCGCTTGTTCCCCCTTCGATCAGTTTCCGCAAGGCTGGCAATTTCGCGCCAGAAGTCTCTTATATCCTGCGCCGGAGCCCGGCAAGCTTGGAGCCCGGCGGCCAGTTCTTGGTGACGGCAGCCCGGCCGCTGCAGCACCGAGCCTGCCCCGATGGTCAAATGGCCCGAGGTGCCGACATTGCCGCCCATCAGCACGCCGTCGCCAACGATGGTCGAGCCGGACAGGCCGGTCATCGCGGCGATCAGGCAATTGCGGCCGATGCGGCAATTGTGGCCAATCTGGACCAGATTGTCGATCTTGGTGCCTTCGCCCAGCACCGTATCGCCCAGGGCGCCGCGATCGATGGTCGAATTGGCGCCGATCTCGACACGGTCCTGCACGATGACGCGGCCGAGCTGGGCAATCTTGCGGTTGGAGCGGCCATGGTCGAGCCAGCCGAAGCCTTCCGTGCCGATGCGCACGCCGGAATGGATGACCACGTCATTGCCGATATGGGCGCAATCGATCGTGCGTATTGGCGGCAATGGTGCAGTTGCGGCCGATGGTGACCCCGGCGCCGATCACCGTATTGGCGCCGATGACGGTTTCCCGGCCGATTTCGACGCCCTGTGCCGATCACGACATTGGCGCCCAGCAGCACATCGCGCTCCAAAATCGGAGGCGGCAGGTCGTCGCGCCGCGCGGCAATCACCGAGCGCGTGCTGGCCGGATAGAGATAATCGAGAATGTCGGCAAATAGCTGATGCGGCCGGTCGGCGACGATGGCCCGGCTGTGCGCCGGCACGATGTCACGCAAGGCGGGCGTGACGATGACCAGGCCGGCCGATGTATTGCGCAACTGTTCGGCGTAATCGGAATGGGCCGCCAGTGCAAGTTCGCCCGGGCCTGCCAAGTCCAGTTCGGCGACGCCTTCGACCGCGAAATCCTGGTCCTGAGCGCCGGCCAAGGCCCGGTCCCAGCCAACTGCTGCCAGAATGGCACCGAACGGCGATGGGGCCGGCAAAGCGATGAAAGCGGGTGTCGACCATGGTGTCACTCAAAAACAATGAGCCGCGGCGCTACCGCCCCGCGGCTCGATAAATCTGCTCACGCAACGGCGTTTACAGCAAGGTCGACAGGGTCAGCTGGAACACCTGGGTCCGATCCGTCAGCTCGACTTGTTCAGCACGTGGGCGAAGTCGCCACGCAGTGGGCCGAACGGCGAGTCCCAGAGCAACGACGCACCAATCGAGGACCGCCATGGCGTATCCGTGCTGCCTTCGTCGACAGCATTGCCCAAGTCGTTGCTGAAGTCCGGCAGTTCATCCACCCAGGCCGCATCCGCCCAGATCGCGCCGCTCAAGCCATAGCTTTCCGGCAGGACCGGGCATCGGGAACTGGATTTCAGCCGAAACACCAGCATACATCGTGGCGCCCAGATATTCGCCGGTCGTCAGGCGCGGACCAAGGCCCCGGCTTTCGAAACCACGGATCAGCGAACCGCCTGGATTGAAGGCTTCGACCGGGCTCACGCCGTCGTCGCCCAGATCGTTGAGAATACCAGCCTGGCCCTTGACGCTGGCTACGATGCCGCTGTCATCCATCAGCGGGATGAAGTAACGGCCACGCGCCTCGGTCTTGATCAGGTTGTGATCCCAGCCGATATATTGCTGCGTGAACGTGCCATAGAAACCTTCGGTCGGCTTCTTGACGTTATCGACGCCATTCCAGGTCAGCGTATAGCCGACGAAGGCCTTGTAGTATTCGTCGCCATCGTTAACCAGGGTCGAGGAGTGATCTTCTTCGTCGACGATGAGCTTGCGCTCAGCACCGGCAAAGACGGTCGCCGACAGGTCGCTGGTGATCGGCACGCCGAAGCGCAGCTGGCCACCGGTCGATTCGAACCATAGAAGTTCTTGTCGGATTCATCGCTGATGCGGTGATAGGCATCGACGCCGGCAGACACCTTCAAGCCCATGAAGCGGGGATCGGTGAACGAGAAGTCGAAGGTGCGGCCATTCTGCGAAGCGCCGACGGCGGCACGCAGATACTGGCCACGACCAAGGAAGTTGCGCTCGGTCAGCGACACTTCACCCAGGACGCCATCAGTGGTCGAGTAACCGGCAGTCGCACCATAGTCACCCGTCGACTGTTCGGTCACCGCGACATTGATCACGACCTTGTCGGGCGAAGAGCCAGCCTGGGTGGTGATGTCCACGGCGGAGAAGAAGCCGAGATCCTGGATAGCGGTACGGCCACGCACGACCATCGAACGGTTGAAGGGGTCGCCTTCGGCGAACTCCAGCTCACGGCGAATCACGAAATCGCGGGTTTTGGTATTGCCGGTGATGTTGATGCGCTCGACATAGACGCGCGGGCCCTCGTCGACCAGGTAGGTGACGTTGAACTTGCGGTTGGTCACATCGCGATCGAGACGCGCCCGGACGTCGGCGAAGGAATAACCCTGCGACGTCGCCTCGTAGGACATGTCCTCGATGGACTTCTGCAGATCGGCGATCGAATAGCGGCTGTCCTGCCCGGTCTGCACCGTGCCGGTCAGCACATCGGTGTTCAGGCCATCGATGCTGGTCTCGATGCCGACATTGCCGAATGTGTATTTCTCGCCTTCGTTGACGGTGAAGTTGATGAAATAGGCATTGCGGGTGGCATCGTACTCGCCCACCGAGGTCACCTGCGCATCAGGATAGCCGTGGGTGCCATAGTAGAGGCGGACGCGTTCGCGATCGACGGCGATCTTCTGCTCGTCATAGGTGTCGTCTTTGAACAGCCAGCTCAGGAAACCGGTTTCCTTGGTCAGCATGCGCGCCCTTGAGGGTGCCGCCATTGATCGCGTTGTTACCGGTGAAATTGATTGCAGCGATGCCGGCGCGCTCGCCTTCGTTGACGACGAAGGTAACGCGGACACGGCCATCGTCGATGGTTTCGGTCTTGGCGGTGACGTTGACCGACACGATAGCCGTCCTTGTCATAGGCCTGACGGATGCTTTCGATGTCGGCATGCCAGCCGCTGCTGGGTGAAGATGCCGGATGCCGAGACATCCACCATGGTCAGGAGCTGTGCGTCCGAGAAGCGCTTGTTGCCGTCGAACAGCACCGAGCCGACCAGCTGCTCCTGCGCTTGCGCCATTGCCGTGCCGAGAACTGGAATGCTGGTGCCCGCCAGTGGCGCGGCGCCCAGGATTGCCAGCGCCAGGAACACGCCGCGCATCAGCTTGGTAGGGTGGATCATCGTTTTTATTGCCTTCTGCGACCTGCCAGGGGGAATCGCCATGCACAGCGCCGCCCCCAAGCTAACTCCATTGAACTGTTTTACTGTTTTTTTAACCACAGACAAGGCGCAAGCCAGGACGCAGTTAGTAAATGATTGGCACCCTTGTATTCGTGCAACACCTTGCGAACCAAGGTTAACGAGGACTTAACTCAAGGTTCTGAGATAAGCGAACAGCGTGTCATTGAACAGCGTGAACACCATCAAAGCCAGCACCAATGCGAAGCCGAAGCGGAATCCGATCTCCTGAACCTTCATGCTCAGTGGTTTACGCCGAACAGCCTCGATCAGATAGTACAGCAGGTGCCCGCCATCGAGCATGGGTACCGGCAAAAGGTTGAAAATTCCGATATTGAGCGACAGCAGGGCTGTCAGGTTGATCAGGGCGACCACCCCCAAGGTGGCCACCTCCCCCGACACCTTGGCCACTTTGACCGGGCCGCCCAGCTGCTCGACATCGCCGCGGCCGACAAAGAAATCGCCCAGGAAAGCGCCGGTCCGCTGCACGATGAAGCGGATTTCCTCGAAGGTCATGCCCACCGCCTCGACCGGGCCGGGGCGATAAAGGGTGACGTCGGTATCGGCGACGTCGCGGCTGACGCCGATCCGGCCGATCCGCTGATTGTTGCCGAACCGGTCCTTCACCTCGACCGCCTCGGGGATCAGGGTCAGCGTTTCGGGCGCGCCATCGCGCTCGATGGATGATGGTGACCGGCCGCTGCCGGGCTGGTGGCGACGAAGCGCTGAAAATCCTCGAAGCCGCGCACCACATAGCCATCGACCGAAACGCACGGTGTCGCCAGGCTCAAGGCCCGCCTGCTCCGCCACCGAGCCGGCGGTGACTCGCGGAATCACCGGCGGAATGGTGTAGCGGCCATAGCCGAGCAGCAGCGCATAGAGGATGACGAAAGTCAGGATCACATTGGCGAGCGGGCCGGCGGCGACCACGGCGATGCGCTGCCAGACGTTCTTGTTGGCGAACAGATGCGGCGCCAGGTCGGGGTCGGCGTTTTCCAGCAGCATCGGGGTCCGGTACGCTGGCGGCATTCATGTCGCCGACGAAGCGGACATAGCCGCCCAGCGGAATTGCCGAGATCTTCCAGCGCGTGCCGTGCCGGTCGTTCCAGCCCACCAGTTCGGGTCCGAAGCCGATCGAGAAGGTCTGGATGGCGATGCCATTCCAGCGCGCGACCAGGTAATGGCCCATTTCGTGGACGAAGACGATCACCGTCAGCACGACCAGGAACGGCAACACATAGGACAAAAGCCAGGGGACGAAAGCGAGCATTGAAGCGAACATGGTCTTCCTTATCGGCGGCGATGGCCGCGCGAGCGTGGCGTCACCAGAACAGCAGGCCCTCGGCCACAGCGCCGAAGCCGGCATGCAGCGTGCCGATCAGCAGCACGAACAACACGCCGAATGTGAGGCTGTCCAGCCGATCCATCAAGCCGCCATGCCCGGGGATGATATCGCCGCTGTCCTTGATGCGGAAGTGGCGCTTTGACCGCGCTCTCGCTGAGGTCGCCCAACTGGCCGAGAACACTGATGGTGGCCGATATGATCAGCCCGATCCACCAGGGCGAATCGGTGGCGATGATCCAGACGATGAGGCCGGCCGAGCTGCCCAGCGCCAGGCCGCCCAAAGCGCCGGACCAGGTCTTGGAGGGCGAGATATCGGGCGCCAGCTTCTCGCCGCCGATCTGCCGGCCGGCGAAGAACGCCGCCGAATCGGTCATCCAGACCACGGTGCCCAGATAGACGCCGGCCCAGACGCCGTTGAGATCGGTGCCGCGCATTGCCAGGGCGGCGATGGTGATCGCCCCCATCAGCAGCAGCCCGCCGATGCGCCAGAAGGTGCCTTCCCCGCGCACCGCGATGGCGAGCAGGCAAGCCAGGACGATGACCCCGGCGGTGCCGGGCACGCCCCAGAGCGGAAAGAGCGGAGCCGGAAATCGCCACCAGCGCGACCAGCACCATGCCGGTCGGCGTCAGCGGGCTTGCGCGTCACCATGGTTTCCCATTCGCGATAGACGCCGGCAAAGACGATGCCGACCACGAGCGCGAACAGATAGCCGCCCAGATAGAGCGTCGTTGCGGTGATGGCGATCAGGACCAGGGCGGAGCCGAAGCGGGGGCCGAGATCGGCCCAGATGCGGCGGCGATTTGCGGGTGGGATCGGTCGGGGGATCGCCGGGATTGGTCAAGGCGATTTCGCCTCGATGCCACCAAAGCGCCGGTCGCGCAGGGAAAAGGTCTCGAGCACCCGCAAGAAACTGGCCTCGTCGAAATCGGGCCAGTTTTCTTCGACGAAGACGAATTCCGAATAGGCCGCCTGCCAGAGCAGGAAATTGGAAATGCGCTGTTCGCCGCTGGTGCGGATGATCAGGTCGGGATCGGGGAGGCCATGGGTATAGAGCGCACGCTCGATGGTGGCCTCGGTGATGTCGTCGGGATTGAGGCGTGCCGGCCGCCACGTCGCGCGCGATCAGCCGCGTCGCGTCGGTGATCTCGGCCTTGCCGCCATAATTGAAGGCGACGATGAGCGTCGAGCCCGGTATTGGTGGCGGTCTTGGCCTCGACATCGTCGATCAGGCGCACCAGCGAGGGCTCCAGCCCGGTCCGCGAGCCGATGATGCGCACTTTGCACATTGTTGCGGATCAGTTTCTGCAGGTCCGATGCAACAAACCGGCGCAACAAACTGAAGATAAAGGTGATTTCATCGCTGCGGCCGGGTCCAGTTCTCGGACGAGAAACTGAACACCGTCAGGTTGGCAACGCCGTAATTGATGCACAGCTCGACCAGGTTGCGCAGCGCCTTGACGCCTTCGATATGGCCTTCGGTGCGCAGCTTGCCGCGCGCCTTGGCCCAGCGGCCATTGCCATCCATGATGATGCCGATATGCACGGGAATGCGCAGGCGCGGACGCTGCGCGGGTTCGGCATTGATGGCGGGGTCGCTGGACATCTACGCCCTCCTGGCGCAGCGGGGAAACGAGGTCTCAGACCTGCATGATTTCCTGCTTCTTTGGCTGCTACCAGCGCATCGACCTCAGCCACGTGCGCGTCGGTCGCCTTCTGGACCAGGTCGGATTGTACGCGCGCATCGTCCTGGCTCATATCGCCGTCTTTTTCCGCCTTCTTGAGCACATCCATGCCGTCGCGGCGGATGTGGCGAACGGCGACGCGAGCCGCCTCGGCATAATTGTGGGCGACCTTGGTCAGGTCGCGGCGGCGCTCTTCGTTCAGCTCGGGCAGCGGCACGCGGATCACCTGCCCTTCCCCCATCGGGTTGAGCCCCAGGCCGCTGTCGCGGATGGCCTTTTCGACCGCATTGGCGAGCTGACGGTCCCAGACCTGCACGCTCAGCATGCGCGGCTCCGGCACGGTGACGGTGGCCAGCTGGTTCAGCGGCGTGCGCGAGCCATAGGCTTCCACCGTCACCGGTTCGAGCAGGCTGGCGCTGGCGCGGCCGGTGCGCAGGCCAGTCAGCTCGTCGCGCAGCGAGGCGATCGATTTCTGCATGCGGGTCTTGAGATCGTTGAGTGAATAGCCAGCCATTGTCGTCTTCCTTCTATCCTATAGCGGCAGGCCGACGCGCGTACTGCGCGTCTCGCCGGCCAGTACGCCCGCCAAGCCTTCTTTGTCGTCCAGTGCATAGACAATTATCGGCAAGCCGTTGTCGCGGGCAAGGGCGAATGCCGCCGTATCCATGACCTTGAGGTTCTGTCCGATGACTTCGTCATAGCTGACGGTCTCGTAGCGCACGGCGTCGGGGTTCTTCTTGGGGTCGTCCGAATAGACGCCATCGACCTTGGTGCCCTTGAGCAGCACGTCGCATTCCAGCTCGATCGCCTTGAGCGCTGCGGCGGTGTCGGTGGTGAAAAATGGATTGCCGGTGCCGCCGGCGCAGACCACCACATAGCCGTCGTCCAGCGCGGCCTTGGCGGCGCGGGCGGTGAAGTTGTCGGCGACCGACGGCATGGTCAGGGCGCGAAAACACCTTGGACTTCACGCCCTGGCGGGAGATGGCGTTGGACAGCGCCAGCGAATTGATGACCGTGCCGAGCATGCCCATCAGGTCGGCGGTCACCCGGTCGGTGCCGTCGGCGGCTACGGCCATGCCGCGGAAGATATTGCCGGCGCCGATGACGATGGCGATCTGCACGCCGGCCTTGGCGGCATCGGCGATCTGGTCGGCCACGGAGTGGAGGAATTCGGGTTCGATGCCGAACGACTGATCGCCGGCAAGCACTTCGCCCGAGACCTTGAGCAAGATGCGCTTGTAAGCCGGCGCCATCGGCAAACCCCTCGTGAATTGATGATGGGGCGCCGACTCCGGCGACGCCCGGCAGACCCTAGTGCATATAGTCCGCCCGGTGGGAAGCACCGGAGAGTACGAATTGGCATCAGGTTTAACTCATTGTGCTCGATCGATGCCGTTTGGGGACAGGCCCCGGGCAGAGAGCGAAAGGCGGACCAGGAGGCCCGCCTTCGATGATCAGTTCTGCTTGACGCCCGAGGTGGCGGCCACTTCGGCGGCAAAGTCGGTGACGGCCTTCTCGATGCCCTCGCCGAGCGCGAAGCGCACGAACTTGGTCAGCTTGATCGGGGCGCCAACATCCTTCTCGGCATTCTTGATCGCGTACGCCGACCTTGGTCTCGCCGTCGATCACGAAAGTCTGCGCCAGGAGCGTGACTTCCTCGAAGTACTTGCGCATGCGGCCATCGACCATCTTCTCGGCGATTTCGGCCGACTTGCCCGATTCCTTGACCTGCTCGAGAATGATGGCGCGCTCGCGGGCCACCACGGCCGGGTCCAGATCGGCCGGATCGATCGACAGCGGGTTGGTCGCTGCGATGTGCATCGCCAACTGCTTGCCGAGAGCCGAGAGAGCCGCCTTGTCGCCGGTCGATTCGAGACCAACCAGGATGCCCATCTTGCCCAGGCCCGGCTTGACCGCCGAGTGGACATAGCTTTCCACCACGCCATCGGTGACCGAGACGGTCGCGGTGCGGCGCAGGTTCATGTTCTCGCCGATCTTGGCGATGGCTTCGGTGAGTTCGGCCGAAACCGAATGACCCGAACCGGGGAACGGCATTTCGCCGAGCTTGACGGCATCGCCGTCGGCATCGAGCGCCAGCTTGGCGACGCTGCCGACGATGGTCTGGAACTGCTCGTTCCGGGCCACGAAATCGGTCTCGGAATTGACTTCGACGACGGCGGCCGTGGTGCCATTGGTGGCGACGCCAACCAGGCCTTCAGCGGCAATGCGGTCGGCCTTCTTGGCAGCCTTGGCCAGGCCACGGGTGCGCAGCCAATCGACCGCGGCTTCCATGTCGCCATTGGTCTCGGCCAGGGCCTTCTTGCAGTCCATCATCCCGACGCCAGTCGAGTCGCGGAGCTGCTTGACCATTCCAGCAGTGATTTCCATAGGTTCACCTCTTGGCGGCCCCGCAACGGGGCCGCATGGTTCAATAAAACAGGGCTCGTATAGCCGTCTTAGTTGACGGTTGGTGCGGGCTCGGCAGCGGCGTCGGCTTCCGGCAGCGCTTCCTCGACGGGAGCGCGTTCGGAGGCGCCCAGATCGGCGCCCATGGCGCTCGACGAACGGCTGATGCCGTCGATCGCGGCGCGCGAGACCAGCGAGACATACAGTTCCAGCGCGCGGCTGGCGTCGTCATTGCCGGGGATGGCGAAATCGACGGTGTCGGGATCGCAATTGGTGTCGACGATGGCGATCACCGGGATGCCCAGGCGACGGGCTTCCTTGATCGCATTGGCTTCCTTGTTGGTGTCGATGACGAACAGCAAGGAGGGAACATTGCCCATGTCCTTGATGCCGCCGAGGTCGCGCTCCAGGCGCTCCTGCTCGCGGCTCATCATCAGGCGTTCCTTCTTGGTGCGGCCTTCCAGCTCGTCCGGGCCCATCGATTCGAGTTCGCGCAGGCGCGAGATCGACTTCGAAATGGTCTGCCAGTTGGTCAGCGTGCCGCCGAGCCAGCGCGAATTGACGAAATACTGGGCCGACTGCTTGGCAGCCTCGGCAACCAGGGGAGCGGCCTGACGCTTGGTGCCGACGAACAGCACGCGGCCGCCATCGGCGACGGTGTCGGAGATCGAGCTGCAGCGCGCGGCTGAGGGCCGGCACGGTCTGGCTCAGGTCGAGAATGTGGATGTCGTTGCGAACGCCGAAGATGATAGCGTTCCATCTTGGGGTTCCAGCGGTGCTTCTGGTGACCAAAGTGAACGCCGGCTTCGAGAAGTTGACGCATAGAAAATTCGGGCAGTGCCATGATGGCTGCTCCTGTTTACCGGTTGATGCCTCCACGAAGCCTTGCGACAGTTGCCTGCCACCGGATGGCGCTCTGATCGAACAGACCGCCTGCCTCGTGTGTGAAATCGCGCCGGCACGCAGCCGAACGCAGGCGGGATATAGGCGATGAGCCGTCCAAAGGCAAGGCCGACGCCGTTCAGAGTTGTTTAACGCCATTTGTGGTCATACTTTGGCAGGCAGAGTTAGACCGGCTAGGCTCATATTTATCAGCAATCGACCCGCGACTTTGCGTGGGGACAAGGGTGAAAACCCCCTAGCGGGAGAGGACGGGCCACGGCTCACCTCTCCCGCGCTGCTTTTGGGGGCAGCACCATCTGTACGCTTACTGGTAAACCGCTTCCAGCTTGTGCCCCTCGGGATCGCGCACGAATGCCGCGTAATAGGTGGCGCCATAATGCGGACGCAGGCCGGGCACACCGGAATCGGTGCCGCCATTGGACAGGGCGGCGGCATGAAACCGATCAACGGCGGTTCGATCCGGTGCCGCGAAAGCTAGGTGGAATCCCTGCCCTGCAGGCGAGGTATCCGCGTAGGCGAAGATGTTGAGCTTCTCGCCACCGCCCGGGGCGCCGTAGCCGAGCCCACTTGCACCGGTCCATAGCCGCACATAGCCCAACGCCGCCAGCACGGCGTCATAGAATATGGTTGCGGCCGCCAGATCCCTCACGCCGAGCGACACATGGCTCAGCATTAGTGGAACCGCACGTCCATCACCCCGTCGAGCGCCTTGATGCCGCCGGCGACTTCGCCGGTCAGGCGGTAGTTGCCGGGGAGTTCGATTTCATATTCCCGCGCGCCCTCATCGCGGATTACGACGAAGCTGACGGTGCCCTCCCCGCCCCGCTTGAGCTGGGCGCTGATCGAGCCGAGCGCCTTGGAATCCGAAGCAAACACTGTCAGCCGGCGGTCGACCCTGTCGGCGACACCCTCGATCAGTTCAGCCGAGAGCAGGCGCAGGCTGATGCCTTCGGCGCGTTCATCGGCTCCGACCTGCAAGATTACCGATTTGCCGGGCGACAGAAAGCCGCCGAACTCGTTGATCTGCTCGGAAAAGGCGATCACCTCGTAGCTGCCGCTCTGGTCGGACAGGGTCAGGATCATCATCGGCGTGCCCTTGCGGGTGCGCCGGTCCTGGCGGCCGGAAATGGTGCCGGCCAGTCGGCCGGCTGAGGCGCCGTCCTTCACCGCCCGTTCGAAATCGCCCCATTTCTGCACCCGCATGCGATCGAACAGATCGGCATAGGCATCGAGCGGATGGGCGGAAAGGTGGAAGCCGATGGCCGAGAGTTCGCGGTCGGCGCGTTCGGTGGTGGTCCAGGCCGGCACGCCTGTCGGCAGCTTGACCGGCTCGGGTTCGCCACTGTCGAACATGTTCCACTGGCCCGCAGTCGCGCTCGGTGGTCAGCGACTGGGCCATGCCCATGACCGCTTCGATGGCGGCAAACGCCACTTCGCGGCGGGGTACGATCTGATCGAACGCGCCGGCATTGGCCAGCGTCTCCAGCGTCCGCTTGGACAGGATGCGCGGATCGACGCGGCGGGCGAAATCGCCCAGGTCCTTGAACGGGGTCGTCGCCGCGCGCTTCCACGATATGCTCGGCCACCTGCCGGCCGACGCCCTTGACCGCGCAGAGGCCATAATGGATGGCCTTGTCCTTGACCGAAAACACCGCCTCCGAGCGGTTGACGCAGGGCGCCACCAGCTCGATCTTGTGTCGCTTGGCCTCGCTGCGGAATTCGGCGAGCTTGTCGGTATTGCCCATATCCAGCGTCATCGACGCCGCCAGGAACTCGTGCGGGTAATGCGCCTTCAGATAGGCCGTCTGGTAGGAGACCAGCGCGTAGGTGGCCGCATGGCTCTTGTTGAAGCCGTAATTGGCGAACTTGGCCAGAAGATCGAAAATCGTATCGGCCTCGCCCTTCTTGAGCCCATGCTTGATGGCGCCGTCGCGGAAGCGCTCGCGCTGCGCGTCCATCTCCGCCTTGATCTTCTTGCCCATGGCGCGGCGCAGCATATCGGCTTCGCCCAGCGAATAGCCCGACAGGAGCTGGGCGATCTGCATCACCTGTTCCTGATAGACGATGACGCCATAGGTTTCGTCGAGGACGACGCTGAGGTCCTTGTGGGGATATTCCACCTCCTCGCGCCCGTGCTTGCGGTCGCAGAACAGGGGAATATTGTCCATCGGACCCGGGCGATACAGCGCCACGATAGCGATGATATCCTCGAAGCGGTCGGGCTTCATGTCCACCAGGGCGCGGCGCATGCCGGCGCCTTCAACCTGGAACACGCCAAAGCTGTCGCCCCGGGCATAGAGGTCGTAGGTCGGCTTGTCGTCGATCGGGATATCTTCGATGCGGAAGTCGCCGCCGTCCTGGTTGATCATCTTGACGGCGTAATCGACGGTGGTCAGCGTCTTGAGGCCGAGGAAGTCGAACTTCACCAGGCCCGGCCGCTTCGCTCCATTTCATGTTGTATTGGCACACCGGCATATCCGAGCGCGGATCGCGGTAGAGCGGCGCCAGGTCCTGCAGCGGCCGGTCGCCGATGATGATGCCGGCGGCGTGGGTCGAGGCGTGGCGGAACAGGCCTTCGAGGTTCTTGGCGATGGCGATCAGCTCGCCCACCGTCTCGTCCTCGTCGGCCATCTGCTTGAACTGCGGCACCTCGTTCATGGTGCGCTCGATCGACCATGGATCGGCCGGATTGGCGGGCACCAGCTTGCAGATGCGGTCGACCTGCCCATAGGGCATCTGCAGCACGCGGCCGACGTCGCGCAGCACGGCGCGAGCCTGCAGCGTTCCGAAGGTGATGATCTGGGCGACCTGCTCGGTGCCGTATTTGGTCTGGACGTACTGGATCACCTCTTCGCGGCGATCCTGGCAGAAGTCGATGTCGAAATCCGGCATCGAGACGCGTTCGGGATTGAGGAAGCGCTCGAACAGCAGGTTATAGGCCAGCGGATCGAGATCGGTGATGGTGGTGGCATAGGCCACCAGCGAGCCGGCGCCCGAACCACGGCCCGGGCCAACCGGAATGCCATGCGCCTTGGCCCAGCGGATGAAATCGGCCACGATCAGGAAATAGCCGGGGAATTTCATCGACTGCGATGATGCCCAGCTCGAATTCCAGCCGGTCGCGGTATTCCTGCTCGGTCTTGCCCGGCGAGGTGCCGACGGTGGCGAGGCGCATGTCGAGCCCCTCCTCCGCCATCTTGCGCAAAGCCGCAGCTTCCACGGCAACGGCTTCGTCGTCGGTCAGGTCGGGCGCGGCGGCGAATTTGGGCAGAATCGGCGCGCGCGTCTTGCGGCCGGTAAGCGATGCGCTGGGCGATCTCGATGGTGGAATCCAGCGCTTCGGGCAGATCGGCGAACAGCTCGACCATTTCGGCGCGGGTCTTGAAATAATACTGGTCGTTCAGCTTGCGCCGCTCGGTCTGGGCCAGCACGGTGCCGCCGGCAATCGCCAGTAGCGCGTCATGGGCCTCGAATTCCTTGGCGGATTTGAAGAACGGCTCGTTGGTGGCCACCAGCGGGATGCCGCGGCGATAGGCATAGTCGACCAGGCGCGGCTCGACCGAGGCTTCCTGCGCCCGCCCGTGGCGCTGCAATTCGATATAGAGCCGGTCGCCGAACAGCTCTTCCAGGCGCGCCAGCCGCTGATAGGCATGGACGTCCTGCCCTGCCGCGAGGCACACGTCGATGGCGCCTTCCGGCCCGCCTGTCAGGCAGATGACGCCGTCGAGACCATCGCGGTTGAGCCAATCGAGCCTGCGCCCGTGGCGCGCCGCCGTCGCCCTCGCAGATAGGCCTTGCGAGACCAGGCGCGAGAGATTGCCGAAGCCGGTTTCGCTGCTCGCCAGCAGCACGACGCTGGATTTGCCGGAATGGGTGATGATTGCCGCGCTCATTGGTGCGCTCTTCGGTGGCGGCGAAATCGATCGCCAGTTCGACCCCGATCAGCGGCTGGATGCCCTTTTTGGCGGCCTTTTCGGAAAACTCCAGCGCCCCGAACAGATTGCCGGTATCGGCAATGCCCAAGGCCGGCTGGTGGTCTTCCTTGGCCAGCTTCAGAATGGTTTCGAGCTGCAGCGCTCCCTCAAGCAGGGAATACGCCGAATGCACATGCAGGTGGATGAAGCCGGGGCCGCTCATGATCGTCCTTTACGCAAGCTCTCCTTGTGACAGCCTGGGCGCCGAGGTCGAAATCAATTCGGCGCGCAATCCACAGCATGGTCACACGAGTCGGCTCAGCACATCCATCCAGGTCAGCGAGCCGACGGTGAAGGCGCCCAGAGTGACGAACGCGGCGAAATCCTTGAGGAAAGTCAGCATTTCTGTCTCCTGTGTTTCCGATATGTTCTTATAAGTTCGTTGTTTGTTCCTGTCTATGGAGAACTGCGTGGACATCGGGGATTGGCTTTGGTTTGGTTAGGAATTCGTTAGGAGATGGTCGCGGCAAGGCTGCGAGGCCACGGAGCATGCCCGTCTTGAAGCTGTATGGAATGATGGCGGAATATCATATTGTCGCTGGCTTATCGGGAGGGACGCTGTGAAGCCCGCAACATTGACCAAGCTCACCCGCATCTTGGGCATGCTGGGATCAGACCATGCTGGCGAACGCGCATCGGCGGCGCTGGCTGCGCACAAGCTCGTCGAAACGCTGGGCGTGAGTTGGCGCGAATTGCTGGAGCACCCGCAGGCTGCCAGCAAAGTGGTGGTCAAGCGCGTGCACGAATACGGCATCGAGCATCATGAGGCCGCCGAAGCCCGGATGCGGCAGCTCAAGGCGCAGAACGAGAAACTGACGGCCGAACTCAAGACCGCGCGCCGGCGGCTGGCGGTGATCGCCGAACAGGCGCGCAAGGCCAGCATGCAGGATGAATAATGCCCTTAGTGCCGCGCGTGTGCAGTCAACACGCCAAGAACGCCCATCATACCAATGATCATAATTATCGACATTTGAAGTCTCCTCTTAGGGAGAACTCCAAGATGCGCGCTTTGGTTCGATCCGTCTAGAGCGCGTGCGCCAACACCAGCCCACCGCGCAGCGTCACGATGCGGTCGGCCCGGCGGGCCAGATCGTGATTGTGGGTGGCGATCAGCGCCGCGGCGCCTTCGTTCTTGATCAGGCGTGCCGAGCGCCGCGAAGACCAGATCGCTGGTTTCGGGATCGAGATTGCCGGTCGGCTCGTCGGCCAGGATCACCTTGGGATGGTTGGCGGCGGCGCGGGCGATGGCGATGCGCTGCTGTTCGCCGCCCGATAGTTCGGCCGGGCGATGGCTGGCGCGATGGGCGACCCCGAGCAGATCGAGCAGTTCCATCGAGCGCTTGTCGGCATCGGCCTGCGACTTGCCGGCGATCAGCTGCGGAATCGAGACGTTTTCGAGCGCGGTGAATTCGGGCAGCAGATGGTGGAACTGATAGACATAACCCACGGTCGAGCGGCGCAGTTGCGTGCGGCCGCGATCGCCCAGTTTGCTGGTCTTGATGCCGATGATCTCGATCTCGCCGCCCTGCGGGCTTTCCAGCAGCCCGCTCAGATGCAGCAGCGTCGATTTGCCGGCGCCCGAAGGGGCCACCAGCGCGACCAGTCTCGCCGCTTTCCACGGTCAGGTTGGCGGCTTCGAGCACGCGGACAATCTTGTCGCCCTGCCCGTAATGCCGATGGACGTCGGTCAGCACCAGATGCGGCTTACTCATAACGCAGCGCCTCGACCGGGTCGTATTGGGCGGCGCGCCAGGCCGGATAAAGCGTGGCGAGGAAGCTCAGGCCGAGCGCCAGGCCGACCACCACGGTGACTTCCACCGGATCGGTCTTGGACGGCAGCGCCGAGAGGAAGAACACTTCGGGCGGGAAGATCGCCACGCCCAGCGTATTGGAGAGGAAGGCCCGCAGCGGCTCGGCATTGGAGGCGACCAGCAGGCCCAGCCCCAGCCCGACCAGCGTGCCGACAAAGCCGATGGTGGTGCCGGTGATCGAGAATATCCGCATGATCGAGCCGCGCGTGGCGCCCATGGTGCGCAGCACGGCGATGTCGGAGCTCTTGTCCTTCACCAGCATGATCAGGCTGGAAATGATGTTGAACGCCGCCACCAGGATGATCATCGACAGGATGGTGAACATCACCACCCGCTCCACCTGCAGCGCCGAGAAGAAGGTCTCGTTGCGCTGCTGCCAGTCGGTCAGCACCAGCGGGCGCGTGGCTCGGATCGGCCTGCAGCCGGTCGCGCATGGTCGTTGACGTCGTCGGGATCGTCGATGAAGATTTCGGCGGCCGTCGCCTGCGGCACGCGCATATAGGCGGCGTCGATTTCTGCGTCGGTCGCCATCGGATCGAGCGGTTTCTGGCCGGGCTTCAGCACGTCCTCATAGAGCTTGAAGTAGCTCTGGGCCGGCTCGCAGCGGCATATACATGTAGAAGCTGTCGAACTCGACCATGCCCAGATCGAAGATCACGTTGACCGGATAGGAGCGGATCTGCGGCGTGGTGCCGAACGGGGTCATCGCCCCATCGGGATTGATGATGGTGATGCTGTCGCCCAGCGATACGCCCAGCGTTTGCGCCAGCCGGTAGCCGATGGCGACGCCCTTGCTGGTGTCCCAATTGTCCCAGCCGCCCTGATCGGCGGCATTGTAGAGCAGCTTGAGCTTCTTGAGGTTTTCCTCGTCCATGCCGCGCACGGTGACGCCGGTCGAATTGCCCTTGCCCCGAGGCCAGCACCTGGCCCTCGACATAATAGACCGCGAAATCCACGCCCATCGATCTTTTGCAGATTGGCGATGGTTTCCTTGTAGTCGGTGAATTCGCGCTCGATCGGGAACGCGGTGAAGTGCCCGTTCAGGCCCAGGATCTTGGTCAGCAGCTCGGCGCGGAAACCGTTCATCACCGACATGACGACGATCAAGGTCGCCACGCCGATGGCGAGGCCGACCATGGTCAGGCTGGCGATCACCGAAATGAACGCCTCCTTGCGCCGGGCGCGCAGGTAGCGGCCGGCGATGATCCATTCGAAGCGCGAAAAGGCGCGCGTTCCCTTATTGAGTGCCGGCGCGGCCGTTTCGCTCAAATGTCGGTCCGCCTTTGCGGTTCGATCAGGCCGATGATGCGGGCCACGGCATCGGCGATCGGCAGCGTTTCGCGCTCGCCGGTCTTGCGATGCTTGATTTCGGCTTCGCCCGATTTCAGCCCGCGCGGCCCCAGGATCAACTGGTAGGGAATGCCGATCAGGTCCGCCGTGGTGAACTTGGCCCCTGCCCCCTGGTCGCGGTCGTCATAGAGCATGTCGATGCCGGCCGCGCTCAGCTCGCTCATAGAGCTTGGTCGCAGGCTGCGTCGCATTCGGCATCGCCGGCCTTGAGATTGATCAGCACCGCCTCGAACGGGGCGACGCTGACCGGCCAGACGATGCCGGCATCGTCATGGCTGGCCTCGATGATCGCGGGAACGAGGCGCGTCGGGACCGACGCCGTAAGAGCCCATATGCACGATGATTTCCTTGCCGTCGGGACCGGTCACGGTCGCCTTCATGGGCTCGGAATACTTGGTGCCGAAGTAGAAAATATGGCCGACTTCGATGCCGCGCGCAGAAACGCGATGTTCCTCGGGCACGGCTGCCTCGAACTCGGCCATGTCGACCATGTCCTCGGTCGCGGCATAGAGCGAGGTCCAGTCGTTGAAGACGGGCTTGAGGTCGCCGCGGAAGTCGATGTCCTGGGGCGGAATGGGCTTGTCGAGCAGGTCGGCGGTCGCAGAACACCGCGCTTTCGCCGGTATCGGCCAGCACGATCCAATTCATGGCTGAGATCGCCGCCGATGGGGCCGGTATCGGCGCGCATCGGAATGGCGGTCAGGCCCATGCGGCGAATAGGTGCGCAGATACGCCACGAACATGCGCTCGTAGGCCTTGACCGCGTCTTCCTTGTCAGGTCGAAGGAATAGGCGTCCTTCATCAGAAATTCGCGAGCAGCGCATGGTGCCGAAGCGGGGGCGCACCTCGTCGCGGAACTTCCACTGCACGTGGTAGAGGTTCAGCGGCAGGTCCTTGTAGGACTTCACATAGGTGCGGAAGATGTCGGTGATCATCTCCTCATTGGTGGGTCCATAGAGGAATTCGCGCTCGTGGCGGTCCTCGATGCGCAGCATTTCCTTGCCATAGGCGTCATAACGCCCGCTTTCGCGCCACAGATCGGCCGACTGGATGGTGGGCATCAGCAGTTCGATCGCGCCGGAGCGGTTCTGCTCCTCCTCGATGATCTTCTGCACCTTCATCAGCACCTTGTAGCCGAGCGGCAGCCAGGAATAGAGGCCGGAGGCCTGCTGGCGGATCATGCCGGCGCGCAACATCAGGCGGTGCGAGACGATTTCGGCCTCTTTGGGAACGTCGCGCAGCACGGGGAGGAAGTAGCGGGACAGGCGCATGGCAACTCCAAAAACGACGGCGACTCAAGGCTTTTGTTAGTGCCCACTGAAATCCTACAAGTCCATCCGTGGCAAGCATGCAAGCCATGCAGAATCTACGTGACAGGCCCGATTCTTGTTGTTAGGGTCTGCCTCAATAAAACAAAGGCGGTCAGAACCGCCGGACGTCGACAACGTCAAGGGAGGAGCGTTGGCTGCCGCTTTGATAGCGTGCCTAAGACCAGCGTATTGTCGAACAAACTCAATCCAGCAGGGCCTTTGTGCCCTGCTTTTTTGTTTCTGCAATCGATTTCAGCAAGTGTTTAGGCTTTCCGCCCAAGCCGTGCGAAGTTGATGGATTCTCGGGCCTCGACGATGTGCGCCATGCGCATGGCTCGGCCTGGACGTGCCGCCGAATTGAATGCGATCCCTGGAGGCCGAATGGCCAATGCTGCCGATCTGCGACGACTAGCCCTGGCCCTGCCCGGCACCACCGAGGCGCCGCATTTCGACCGCGCCGCGTTCAAGGTCGCGCGAATATACGTAACCCTGGCCGGCGATGGCATGACCGCCAATCTCAAGCTGACGCCTGACGAGCAGGCGCTCAAATGCACCGTCGCCCCCGAGATATTCAAGCCGCTGGATAATGCCTGGGGCCGGCAGGGCTGGACCACGATCTACCTGCCCGCCGCCACCGAGGGCGACCTCAGCGCCGTGCTTGACATGGCCTGGCGGCATGCCGAGCCGAAAGTGGTCGCGCGCAAGCGGGCGCGGTAGAGGTTCGATGTGGGCTGAATTGCCCTTGGGAACTTCTGCACGAGGGCTGCCCCTTGGTCAGTGGCTCCGAACCCCCACCCAGCCTCCCCCATCAAGGGGGAGGTGTCTGCCGGTGGGGAGGCACTATTGAAGTTTCGGGAGTGGAGAGGCACCTCCCCTTGATGGGGGGCTGGGAGGGGGTGTCTCACACACTCGGCGCTGGCCTTGAAGCCCGCTCCCCTAACGCCTTCTAGCTCCAATATTCCTTCAGCCAGGGATTGCTGAGCCCCCAGAACAGCAGTGCCGTCACTGCGATGGCAAGCACGGATGCCGCCAGCAGCTTGGGCCACATGCGCAGCACAGCCGGCGCGCCGGGATCGGATCCGCGCACGATCTCGCCACCGAGTTCGGCCTGGCTGCGCGCGCCGATGGGCAGCACCAGGATGAAGCACAGCCACCAGATGACGAAATAGACGGCGAGGAGCGAACCGATCTGCATGTTTTGTCCTATGGGGCCAAGCCCAATGCGCCGGAAGCTATACCTCGGGCCATCCCCGCGAAAGCGGGAACGCCTGACGCCCTTTGCCGCAGCGCCTCACGTTTTTGTTTACCGAAGGAGCCCCCTCACCCGGCCTCCGCTTCGCTCGGCCACCTTGTTCGGCTCAAGTCGCTCCACTGGAGCGCCTTGTTGCTGCGCAACCGCCTCTAAGTCCCCGATGGGGAGAGGAACCCGATAGCTCAGCGCGCCTCCTATTCTTCTCCCCATCGAGGAGAAGGTGGCCCGAAGGGCCGGATGAGGGGGCTTGGTCCACATATTACTGCGCCTAGAGCAGTTTCGGGTGGCGAGAAGCCTAAACCCGGTGCACGAACACCGAGACGTTGGGCTTGCGGCCCCAATAGGCGTTGACCTCGTTGCGGACGGCCTTGAACAGGGCCGAATTGAGCACTTCGGTATCGCTGCGGCGCTTGGGCGGCACGCTCTTGAGCACGCCGTTGATGGTGTTTTCCACCAACTCGGTCAGCGACTCGTCCTCGGTTTCCGGCAGGCCTTCGATCACCAGATCGGGGCCCGAGACCACCTGGCCGCTGCCATTGACGCAGAGGCTGACCACGATATGGCCGCCGAACGACAGCCGGCGCCGGCCTTTGACGCCGCTTTCGTCGGGCGTGCACAGCACCAGCCCATCGAGATAAAGCTCGCCGGTGCGCACTTCGGCCGGGATAGGCCATCGGCTCGGGGAACAGGCGGACCATGTCGCCATTGCGGGCGTCGATCACGTTGGGAATGCCTTCTTCGCGGCCCAGCTTGGCATGGGCCTCAGGTGCATGGCCTCGCCATGCACCGGCACCAGCACTTCTGGCTTGAGCCAGCTATAGAGGCGCTTGAGTTCTTCGCGGCGCGGGATGGCCGGTGACGTGGACCAGGCCATCCTTCTGCGTGATGACCTCGACGCCCTTGTCGATCAGCATGTTCTGGATGTCGATGACTTCGCGCTCATTGCCCGGAATGGCCCAGGACGAAAAGATCATCCGGTCGCCGGCGGTCAGTTCGATCACCGGGTGTTCGCCACGCGCGATGCGGGCGATGGCGGCGCGGGCTTCGCCCTGGCTGCCGGTGCACAGCAGCACGATCTTGTTGCGCGGAATGGTGCGGTAGGCGTCCTGGTCCAGCAGCGGCGGGCAGCCTTCCAGCATGCCCAGTTCGCGGGCAATGCCGGTAATGCGGTGCAGCGAGCGGCCCGACATCACCACATGGCGGCCGGCCTTTTCGGCGGCCTTGGCGATCGAGATCACCCGGCCGACATTGGAGGCGAAGGTGGTGACGGCGACGCGGTTGGGCGACTCGGCGATCATTGCGGCCAGGTTCGCCGCGACTTCGGCTTCGCTGGGGCTTTCGCCATCCTTCATCGCATTGGTGCTGTCGCAGATCAGCGCCAGCGGCAGGCTGGTATCGGCGCCGATGGCCTGCAGCCGTGCCACATCGGTCGGCTTGTTGCCAACCGGGGTCGGATCGAGCTTCCAGTCGCCGGTATGCAGCACGCGGCCGATCGGGGTGGTGATCAGCAGCGCATTGCTCTCGGGGATCGAGTGGGCGACGTTGATCGCCTCGATGGTGAATGGACCGACTGTGAACGGCTTGCCCGGGCGTCATGATGGTCACGTCGACGTTTTCGACGATGCCGTCCCCTGCCCGCTTCGCGGCCAGCATGGCGGCGGTGAACGGGGTGGCATAGACCGGCTTTTCAAAGCCGGGCCACAGGTCGAGCACGGCGCCGTAATGGTCTTCGTGGCTGTGGGTCAGGATCAGCGCCAGCACGTCGTCGGCGCGTTCTTCCAGAAATTCGGGATCGGCCATGATCAGCTCGATCCCCGGCAGGTCGGGCCCGCCGAAGATGACGCCGCAATCGACGACGATCCATTTGCGCGAGCGCTCCGGGCCAAACCCGTATGCGCCCATATTCATGCCGATCTCGCCAACGCCGCCGAGCGGCACGAAAACGAGTTCGTCCCTTTGGTTTTTAGCCATGGGTTCTTCAGTCCTTTTGTCGGACGCGACGCCGGGCGGAATCCTTGTTCCGCCGGTCGAGCGCGTCATCAGTTCTTGTGGTCAGCTTCGGGCGCTGGCCGTTGCCCCAAAATGTACGTCGCCCGCCGTGATGGCGATGCGACTGTCGTCATCGGCGCGCACGATCAATCGTCCGGCGTCGTCGATGGTTTCGAAAATCCCGCGCACGGTCGCCCCGTTCTGGTTGACCGCGACCGGTGCGCCAATGCCTGCCGCCGCGTTGCGCCACTGCGCCAACACATCGGCGATGCCCCGGCCGTCCTGCCACAGCGACGAAGGTCTCGACCCAGGCGTCGCTCAGCGCTTCGAAGATGTCTTCGGCTGTGCGAGTCACACCCAATTCGACAAGGCTGGTAGCGGGATAGGGCAAACCTTGCGGCGCCGCAACCGCATTGACACCAATGCCAATCGCAATGGCGTGACGACCGTCATCGAGTTTTTGCGCTTCGAGCAGGATGCCGGCGAGCTTGGCGCCATCGGCCAGCACGTCATTGGGCCATTTGAGCGCGATACGGGCAGGTTTGTCGCCAGCCATGCCATCGGCACCGTCGATGCCGAGTCTTGACGATCCCATTGGGCAGGATCGAGGACAGCGCGCGGTTGAGGGAAACGCCGGCCACAAAGCCCAGCGTTGCCGCCAATGTGGGATCGGCATCGGGCACGATCAAGAGCGTGGCCGCCAGATTGCCGTGCGGAGAGTCGCCCATTGCCGGCCGCGACGGCCCCTGCCCGCGGTCTGCTGACGGGCGGCAAACCAGATGCCGCCGGCGTCGCCGGCAGCCGCGGCCTCCAGCGCCTCGGTATTGGTCGAGCCAATGCTATCAAAGCCGCGCAGCCGATATCCGGCCGCGCGCGCCTTGGGCCCGAGCGAAAAGCCACTCACCTAGAGCAGGCTTCCGGCGGCAATATGAGCCACATCCGGCAAGGGGGCTGCCAACGGTGAAATAATAGGTGATCACCAGGAAGCCGCTGATCGCCATGATGATGTTCAGTTCGTTGGGCACGGCGAGGAACTCGCGTACCGGCTCGTCGAAATACATCGTCCTTGACCACGCGCAGATAATAGAAGGCGCTGACTGCCGAGGCGAGCACGCCGATCACCGCCAGCACATAGAGGTGGGCATCGATGGCGGCGAGGAACACGTGCCACTTGGCAAAGAAGCCTGCCAGCGGCGGCATGCCGATCAACGAGAACATCATCATCGCCATGATCGCGGCGACGAAGGGACGCTTCTGGGCGGCGCCGGCCAGGTCCGTAGATGTTCTCGACATAGCCATCGGCGGTGCGCAGCGACAGGATGCAGGCGAACAGGCCCACGGTCATGGCCACATAGATCGCCATGTAGATGGCGACGCCCTCGACGCCGCCCTGCGGTGCCCGAGGACAGGCCGACCAGCGCGAAGCCGACATGGCCGATCGAGGAATAGGCGATCAGTCGCTTGATCGATTTCTGGCCGATAGCGGCGAAGGCCGCCAGCACCATGGAGGCGATCGACAGGAAGATGACGATCTGCTGCCAGTCATGGGCGATCGGCTCGAAGGTATCCATGACCAGCCGCACCATCAGCGCCATGGCGGCGACCTTGGGCGCGGTGGCGAAGAAGGCGGTCACCGGGGTCGGCGCGCCTTCATAGACGTCGGGCGTCCACATGTGGAACGGCACGGCGGAAATCTTGAAGGCGACGCCGGCCAGCAGGAACACCACGCCGAAGATCAGCCCGATCGAGCGGCCCTGGTTAGCGATGGCGATGACGATTTCCTGCAGATTGGTATGGCCGGTAAAGCCATAGATCAGCGAGGCGCCATAGAGCAGCATGCCGGACGACAGCGCGCCGAGCACGAAATATTTGAGGCCCGCTTCGGTCGCCTTCGGATCGTCGCGCTTGATGGCGGCGAGCACGTAGAGCGCCAGCGACTGCAGTTCGAGGCCGACATAGAGGCTCATCAGATCGTTGGCCGAAACCATCATCATCATGCCCAGCGTCGCCAGCAGCACGAGGATGGAATATTCCCACTTGTGGGTGCCGTTCTCGACGGCATGCGGCAGCGCCAGCATCAGCGCGAACGCCGAGCCGCCCAGCACCAGGACCTTCATGTAGCGGGCAAAGCCGTCGGCGATGAAGGTGCCGTTGAAGATCACGCCATCGACCGGCTGCAGCGATCACGAAGACCGCCGCGACCACGCAGCAGCACGATGGCGAGCATCGCCACCAGCGTCGAGCGTTCCTTGTTCAGCACGACGCCGAGCAGCAGCAGGATGACGGCGCCGACGGCGATGACCATTTCGGGATAGGCAGGGGCCAGGCTGGCGAAATCGGTAATGTCGGAAACCACTTGTCCCCTCCTAGTGGGCTACGACAGCGACGACAGGCACGGCAGTGCCAACCGAAGCAGAATATTGGGCAACCAGCGCATTCACGGCCGCGGCCGTGGTGTCGAGGATGGGTGCCGGGTAGAAGCCGAAAACGATGGTCATGATGATCAGCGGATAAAGGATGACCTTCTCGCGCAGATTGAGATCGAGAATGGCCTTGAGGCTGTCCTTGGTCAGTGCGCCGAAGATGACCCGGCGGTAGAGCCAGAGCGCATAGCCGGCCGAGAAGATGACGCCGAAGGCGGCGCCGAACGCCACCCAGGTATTGACCTGGAAGACGCCGATCATGGTCAGGAATTCGCCGACGAAGCCGGAGGTGCCGGGCAGGCCGACATTGGCCATGGTGAAGACCATGAAGGCGAAGGCATATCGCGGCATGCGCTCGACCAGGCCGCCATAGGCGTCGATCTCGCGGGTGTGCATGCGGTCATAGATGACGCCGACGCACAGGAACAGCGCGCCCGACACGATGCCGTGCGAGATCATCTGGAACATGGCGCCCTGGATGCCCAGGGCATTGCCGGCGAAGATGCCCATGGTCACGAAGCCCATATGGGCGACCGACGAATAGGCGATCAGCTTCTTCATATCGGTCTGCACCAGCGCCACCAGCGAGGTGATGATGATGGCCGCGACCGACAGGAAGAAGATCACATTGGCGAACTGGGCCGAAGCGTCCGGGAACATCGGCAGCGCAGAAGCGCAGGAAGCCGTAGCCGCCGAGTTTCAACAGGATAGCGGCCAGGATCACCGAGCCGGCGGTCGGCGCCTCGCACGTGGGCTTCGGGCAGCCAGCGATGGAACGGCCACATCGGCATCTTGACCGCGAGCGAGGCGAAGAACGCCCACCACAGCCAGGGCTGCATGCTTTCGGGGAAATCATGCGTCAGCAGCTTGGCGATGTCGGTGGTGCCGGCATCCCAGATACATGGCCATGATGGCCAGCAGCATCAGCACCGAGCCGGTGAAGGTATAAAAGAAGAACTTGTAGCTGGCCTGGATGCGGCGCTTGCCGCCCCAGATGCCGATGATCAGGAACATCGGCAGCAGCGTGCCTTCGAAGAACACATAGAACATCGCCAGGTCGAGCGTGGTGAACACGCCGATCATCAGCGTTTCCAGGATCAGGAACACGATCATGTATTCCTTGACCCGGCTTGTCACCGACTCCCAGCGGGTCAGGATGCAGAACGGCATCAGCAGCGCCGAGAGCACCACGAACAGCACCGAAATGCCGTCGACGCCGACGCGGTAGCCGATGGTGTCGCCGATCCAGGCGTAGTTGACGACGAACTGGAAGCCGGCATTGGACGGATCGAACGGCTGCCACATCGCCAGCGACAGCACGAAGGTGATCACCGTCGTGACCAGGGCGATCCAGCGGATGACCTCGTCGGAGCCCGCGTCTTGGGGATGAACAGGATGATCGCCGCCCCCAGCAGGGGCAGGAAAGTCAGGATCGTCAGGATGGTATTGGCGAAGGTCATCAGATCAGTCCCCCGGCCGCGATGGCCCAGGTCAGGAGCGCCGCGATGCCGATCAGCATGGCGAAGGCATAATGGTAGAGATAACCGGACTGGAGCCTGACGACCCAGGAGGTGACATTCTGCACCCGGCGGCCGAGGCCTTCGGTGAGCGTCTGGTCGACCAGCCGGTCATCGAAGCCCTTCCAGAAGGCGCGTGCCGATCCACAGCGCCGGCTTGACGAAGATGAGGTCGTAAAGCTCGTCGAAATACCACTTGTTCAAGAGGAACTGGTAGAGGCCAGGATTGGTCTCGGCCAGGCGCCTGGGCGTCTCGGGCGAGCGGATATACATGTACCAGGCGGTCGACGAAGCCGATCAGCATGGCGATGGTCGCGGACCACTTGACCCAGAGCGGCACGCGCATGCGCGGCCTCGATGAACTCGTCGTTGACGACCAGCGAGCCGGCGAAGAAGTGCTCGATATGCTCCACGTCATGGAAGAACATGCCGTAGAACACCACGCCCGCCAGCACCGCACCGGCAGCCAGCACATAGAGCGGCACCAGCATGACATTGGGGCTTCATGCGCATTGTCATAGGCGCTGCCATGGGCATGGCCGTGATCGTCATGCGCGTGGTCATCATGAGCATGATCGTGGCCATGGCCGGCCGGACGCGGCGTGCCGTGGAAGGTCAGGTGGATCAGGCGCCAGGAATAGAAGCTGGTGAACAGCGCGCGCGATGACCAGCGACCAGAAGGCGAAGGCGCCCGACATTGCCGCCGACCGCATAGGCCGACTCGATGATCGAGTCCTTGGAGAAGAAACCGGCAAAGCCGAGCTCGGTGCCCGGAATGCCGACGCCGGTCAGCGCCAGCGTGCCGATCAGCATCATCGCAATAGGTGATCGGGATCTTCTTGCGCAGGCCGCCCATGTTGCGCATGTCCTGCTCATGGTGCATGGCGTGGATCACCGCAGCCGGCCCCCAGGAACAGCAGCGCCTTGAAGAAGGCGTGGGTGAAGAGGTGGAAGACGCCGGCCGAATAGGCCCCTGCCCCCAGCGCCACGAACATGTAGCCGAGCTGCGAGCAGGTCGAATAGGCGATGACGCGCTTGATATCGTTCTGCACCAGGCCGACCGTCGCCGCGAAGAACGCGGTGATGGCGCCGATGACCAGAACGACGGTCATCGCCGTTGGCGAGGTCTCGAACAGCGGCGACAGCCGCGCCACCATGAACACGCCGGCGGTCACCATGGTTGCGGCATGGATCAGCGCCGACACCGGGGTCGGGCCTTCCATGGCGTCCGGCAGCCAGGTGTGCAGCAGGAACTGCGCCGACTTGCCCATGGCGCCCATGAACAGCAGCAGGCAGACCACGGTCATCGCGTCCAAGTTCCAGGACAGGAAGTGGATCACCGGCATGGCGGCAGGATCGAGACCCGCCACGGCATGGAAGGCGCCGTCGAAGTCGATATGGCCCAGCACCATGAAGGCGCCGAAAATGCCCAGCGCGAAGCCGAAATCGCCGACGCGGTTGACGATGAAAGCCTTCATCGCCGCTGCGGTCGCCGACGGGCGCGTGTACCAGAAGCCGATCAGCAGGTAGGACGCGAGGCCCACCCCTTCCCAGCCGAAGAACATCTGCAGGAAGTTGTCGGCGGTCACCAGCATCAGCATGGCGAAGGTGAACAGCGACAGATAGGCGAAGAAGCGCGAGCGATGCGGATCGTCGGCCATGTAGCCGATGGAATAGACGTGCACGAGGCTGGAGACCGTGTTGACCACGACCAGCATGATGGCGGTCAGCGTATCGACGCGCAGCACCCAGCGCAGGTCCATGTCGCCGACCTGGATCCAGCGCATGATCTCGACCTTGAGCACGGCCGCTTCATGGGCGCCTTCGGCCACTTCAGCGCCGGACAGCCCGCCGCCGAAGGCGATGGGCAGGAACACGACCCAGGTCAGCACGGCGGCAATGATCAGCAGCCCCGTGGTCAGGTATTCGCTGGGCCGATGCCCGATAGTGCGCCCGAGCAGCCCCGCAATAAGGGCGCCGATAAGGGGCAGGAAAACAATCGCCTGAATCATAGCGGAGGTTCTTAGCCCTTCATCATGTTGACGTCTTCAACCGCGATCGAGCCGCGGTTGCGGTAGAAAATAACCAGGATGGCAAGGCCGATGGCGGCCTCGGCGGCAGCCACGGTGAGGATCAGCAGCGCGAAGACCTGCCCCTGCAGATCGTTGAGCTGGGCGGAAAACGCCACGAAATTCAGATTGACCGCGAGAAGGATCAATTCCACCGACATCAGGATGACGATGACGTTCTTGCGATTGAGGAAAATGCCGAACACGCCCAGCGTGAACAGAATTGCCGCTACGGTCAGGTAGTGACCGAGCCCGATACCTGCGCCCATCATGATCCCCCTATAGCCCTTGACCGCTTTTGACTTTGACGACTTCCAGCGTTTCGGAAACCTTGCGACCGACCTGTACGTTCGGATCCTGCCGCTTGACGTTCGGCTTGTGCCGCAGCGTCAGCACGATGGCGCCGATCATGGCGACCAGCAGCACTGCGCCGGCGCCCTGGAACAGGAAGACGTAGCGCGTATAGAGCACCTGGCCCAGCGCCCGCGTATTTTCGACGGCATGATCGATCGGCAGCACGGCAGTACTCGCCACATCGGGCGATACCACGAAGCTGCCCGCGACCAGCAGCAGCTCAAGCAGCAGCACCAGCCCGACCACCACGCCGATCGGCGCATATTGCAGCAAGCCCTGGCGCAGTTGCGCGAAGTCGACGTCGAGCATCATGACGACGAACAGGAACAGCACCGCCACGGCGCCGACATAGACCACGATCAGGATCAGCGCCAGGAACTCGGCGCCGGCCAGCATGAACAGCCCGGCGGCGTTGACGAAGACCAGGATCAGGAACAGCACGGCGTGCACGGGATTGCGCGCCGAGATCACCATGAACGCCGAAGCGACGGCGATGATCGAGAACACATAGAAGAAGAACAGTGGAAGGGTCATGCTCTTCCTTTCAACGGTACGGCGCGTCGGCGGCTGAGATTGGCCGCGATTTCGCGCTCCCACCGGTCGCCGTTCGCAAGCAGCTTCTCCTTGGAGAAATACAGCTCTTCGCGGGTTTCGGTGGCAAATTCGAAGTTCGGGCCCTCGACGATGGCGTCCACCGGGCAGGCTTCCTGGCAGAAGCCGCAATAGATGCACTTCACCATGTCGATGTCGTAGCGCACCGTGCGGCGCGTGCCGTCGTTCTGGCGCGGGCCGGCCTCGATGGTGATGGCCTGGGCCGGGCAGATCGCCTCGCACAGCTTGCAGGCGATGCAGCGCTCTTCCCCATTGGGATAGCGGCGCAGCGCATGCTCACCGCGGAAACGCGGGCTGACACATGGCCCTTTTCGAAGGGATAGTTGATGGTCGGCTTGGGCGCGAAGAAATAGCGCATCGCCAGGAAGAAGGTCGAGACGAACTCGCGCAGCAGCAGCGTGTTGACGAATTGGACGGCGCGCATCAGGCAACCCCTCCGTGCCAGCCCCAGCCGGTGAGCTGAAGAATGAAAGCGAGAACGACGACGCAGACCAGCGACAGCGGCAGGAACACCTTCCAGCCGATGCGCATCAACTGGTCATAGCGGTAGCGCGGCACGATGGCCTTGGCCATGGCGAACATGAAGAACACCAGGCTGAGCTTGAGGAAGAACCAGATGACGCCCGGCACCCAGGTGAAGGGCGGCAGGTCGATCGGGCTGGTCCAGCCACCCAGGAACAGGATGGTGGTCATGGCGCACATCAGCAGGATCGAGATGTACTCGCCCAGCATGAACAGCAGGTAGGGGGTCGAGGAATATTCGGTCATGAAGCCGGCGACGAGTTCGGATTCGCCTTCGGCCAGATCGAATGGCGGGCGGTTGGTTTCCGCCAGGGCCGAGATGTAGAACACCACGAACATCGGGAACAGCGGCAGCCAGAACCAGTTGAGGAAGGTCAGCTGCGGCAGGCCGATCATATGGGCCAGGCCCATTTCGCGCTGCGCAATGACGATGTCGTTGAGGTTCAGCGAGCCGACGCAGAGCAGCACGGTGATGATGACGAGGCCGATGGAGACTTCGTAGCGACACCATCTGCGCGGCCGAACGGAGCGAGCCGAGGAACGGATATTTCGAGTTCGAGGCCCAGCCGCCGATGATGACGCCATAAACGCCCAGCGAGGAAATGCCGAGAATATAGAGAATGCCGATATTGATGTTGGCCATCGCCCAGCCGTCATTGACGGGGATGACGGCCCAGCCGGCGAGCGCCAGCGTGGCGGTCAGCAGCGGCGCGAGCAGGAACAGCAGCTTGTCGGCGCCGGCCGGAATGATCGGCTTCCTTGAGCGCGAACTTCAGCAGGTCGGCAAAGCTCTGCAGCAGGCCGAACGGGCCGACCACGTTGGGGCCACGGCGAATTTGCACCGCCGCCCAGATCTTGCGGTCGGCGAGCAGGATGAACGCGGTGAAGATCAGCAGGCCGACCAGCAGCAGCAGGGCCTTATAGACGAAACCGATCTGCATGCCCCAACCGAGGATGGGGATGCCGAGCAGGTAATCGAGCGCGGAGAGTACGAAGTCCATTGTGCTCCCCTACTCCGCCGCTTGCCGCAGGCCGGCAGCCATGGCGGCGCATTCGCCCATGATGGCCGAAGCGCGCGCGATCGGATTGCTGAGATAGAACTCGGCGACGGCCGAGGCGTAACGGCGCCGACTTGGTCTTGATGCCGGCCTTGGCCAGCTTGGCCACGTCGGCGACATTGCCCGGCGCGATCTGGTCGATCCGCGCCAGGTGCGGGATATTCGGCATAGATCGCGGCGCGCAGCTGGGTCAGCGAGTTGAACGGCAGCGGCTTGCCGATGGCACCGCGACAGTGCGCGGATGATCGCCCAGTCTTCCTTGGCCTCGCCCGGCGGGAACACGGCGCGGTTGGTCATCTGCACGCGGCCCTCGGTATTGACATAGGTGCCGGACTTTTCGGTATAGGTCGCGCCCGGCAGGATGACGTCGGCGCGGTGCGCGCCGGCATCGCCATGGGTGCCGATATAGACGACGAAGGCCTTGCCCATGGCGGCGGTGTCGTATTCGTCGGCGCCGAGCAGGAACAGCACGTCGAGCTCGCCCTTGCCGGCCAGCGCGATCTGGTCGGCCGAGCAGACGCCGCCATCATGCGGCACGAAGCCGATATCGATGCCGCCGACGCGGCTGGCCGCATTGTGCAGCAGCGCAAAGCCGTTCCAGCCTTCGGCGACTTCTGCACCGGTTGCCAGCTTGGCGGCCAGCGCGATGGTGTCGCGGCCGACCTGCTTGCCGAGCTTGGCATGGGAGACAGCGCCTTCGCCGACGATGATCAGCGGGTTCTTGGCCTTGGCCAGGACTTCGGCGAATTCGCCCTTGCCCGCAGCCAGTTCGGCCAGCGTCTCGAAGCCGTCGCCGAGATAGCTGAATAGCTGATAGGTCAGGTCGGCACGCTCGCCGATGACGGCGATCGGCAGGCCCTTGGCGCGCCAGGCCTTGCGGATGCGCGCATTGATCAGCGCCGCTTCCTTGCGCGGATTGGCGCCGATGATCAGGATGGCGTCAGCCTGCTCGATGCCGGCAATGGTCGGATTGAACAGATAGGCCGAGCGCGGCATGGACGGATCGATGCCCGACATCGCCGGGCGGACGTCGGTCATGCCCGAGCCGAGCGAAGCCAGCAGCGCCTTGAGCGCGATACATTTCTTCGACGGCAGCCAGGTCACCGGCAATAGCGCCGACCTTGTTGCCGGCCTTCTTGACGCGCGCTTGGCGACGGCGGCGAAGTGCCTCGTCCCAGCTCGCGGCCTGCAGCTTGCCGGCCTTGCGCACATAGGGGCGATCGAGCCGCTGGCTCTTGAGGCCGTCCCAGATGAAGCGGGTCTTGTCGGAAATCCACTCTTCGTTGATCGCCTCGTTGATGCGCGGCAACACGCGCATCACTTCACGGCCACGGCTGTCGACGCGGATATTGGAGCCGACGGCATCCATCACGTCGATGGATTCGGTCTTGTTCAGCTCCCACGGACGGGCATTGAAGGCATAGGGCTTGGAGGTCAGCGCGCCAACCGGGCACAGGTCGATGACATTGCCCTGCAGTTCGCTGGTCAGCGCCTTTTCCAGGTACGTGGTGATCTCGGCGTCTTCGCCGCGGCCCAGCAGACCCATCTCGGCAATGCCGGCAACCTCGGTGGTAAACCGCACGCAGCGCGTGCAGTGGATGCAGCGGTTCATCGAGGTCTTGACCAGCGGGCCAATGTACTTGTCCTCGACGGCGCGCTTGTTCTCGGCGAAGCGGTTCTTGTCCACGCCATAGGCCATGGCCTGGTCCTGCAGGTCGCACTCGCCGCCCTGATCGCAGATCGGGCAATCCAGCGGGTGGTTGATCAGCAGGAATTCCATCACGCCTTCGCGGGCCTTCTTGACCATCGGCGAATTGGTGAACATTTCGGGCGGCTCGCCATTCGGGCCGGGCCGCAGGTCCTTGACCGACATGGCGCAGCGACGCCGTCGGCTTGGGCGGTCCGCCCTTCACTTCGACCAGGCACATGCGGCAATTGCCGGCGACCGACAGGCGCTCGTGATAGCAGAAGCGCGGGATTTCCGCGCCTGCGGCCTCGGCCGCCTGCATCAGCGTGTAGTAATCGGGGACCTCGACGAGCTTACCGTCGACTTTGATATTGGCCATAAGCCGTTACTCCGCCGCGATCGACGGCACGGCGCCGTCGCTGGTCGAGGACCAGGTATATTGATCGATCCGCGCTTCGATGACGTGGCGGAAGTTGCGGATCAGGCCCTGGATCGGCCAGGCCGCAGCGTCGCCCAGCGCACAGATGGTGTGGCCTTCGATCTGCTTGGTGACTTCGAACAGCATGTCGATTTCGCGCTTCTGGGCGCGGCCTTCGACCATGCGTTCCATCACGCGCATCATCCAGCCGGTGCCTTCGCGGCACGGCGTGCACTGGCCGCAGCTCTCATGCTTGTAGAAGGCCGAGAGGCGCCAGATCGCGCGGATGATGTCGGTCTGCTTGTCCATGACGATCACGGCGGCGGTGCCGAGCGAGGAGCCGACTTCGCGCAGCCCGTCGAAATCCATCAGCGCGTGGCGGATCTTTTCGCCGGGCACGCACGGCACCGAGGCGCCGCCGGGGATCACGGCGAGCAGGTTATCCCAGCCGCCGCGGATGCCGCCGCAATGCTTTTCGATCATCACGTCGAAGGGAATGCCCATCTCTTCTTCGAAGGTGGCGGGCGTGTTCACGTGGCCCGACACGCACATCAGCTTGGTGCCGGTATTGTTCGGGCGGCCGAAGCTGGCGAACCAGGCGCCGGAGCGGCGCAGGATTTCCGGCACCACGGCGATCGACTCGACATTGTTGACGGTGGTCGGGTTGCCATAGACGCCCATGCCGGCCGGGAACGGCGGCTTGAGGCGCGGCTGGCCCTTCTTGCCTTCCAGGCTCTCCATCAGCGCGGTTTCTTCGCCGCAGATATAAGCGCCGGCGCCGTGATGGACGATGATGTCCAGGTCCCAGCCGTGGATATTGTCCTTGCCGATCAGCTTGGCCTCATAGGCCTCCTCGACGGCGCGTTCCAGGTGCTGGCGTTCGCGGATGAATTCGCCGCGCACATAGATGAAGGCCAGGTGCGCATCCATGGCGCGGGCGGCCAGCAGGCAGCCCTCGACCAGATGGTGCGGATCGTGGCGCAGGATTTCGCGGTCCTTGCAGGTGCCGGGCTCGGATTCGTCGGCATTGACCAAGAGGTAATGCGGGCGGCCGTCATTGACCTTGGGCATGAAGGTCCACTTGAGCGCCGTGGGGAACCCTGCCCCGCCGCGGCCGCGCAGGCCCGAAGCCTTGACCTCGTTGGTGATCCAGTCGCGGCCGGAGTCGATGAACTCCTTGGTGCCGGCCCAGGCGCCGCGCGCACGCGCGCCGGCAAGGCCCCAGTCGCCCTGGCCATAGAGATTGGTGAAAATGCGGTCTTTATCAGCGAGCATCGTTCACTCCTACCGCGGCTTCTTGCCGAAGACGCGGACATATTCAGCTTCGCCGCCCTTGGCGAGCGCAGCGGCCTGGGCCAGCCAATCATCGCGGGTCACCCGACCCTTGAAGTTCAGGCTTGCCTCGACCTTGGTGATATCGTCGGGACCGAAAGCGGCGACCTGGCTCCACTTGGTGATGCCCAGGCTATTGAGGCGCTGCTCCAGAACCGGGCCAACGCCCGAGATCAACTTGAGATCGTCCGGCTGCACCGGCTGGTGCCGTGAACAGCGGCGCAGCGCCACCCTTTTCGGCAACCGGGTTCACCTGCGTTGCGGGTGCAGCAGGCGCCACGACTGCAGGCGCAGCAGCGGTACCGGCTGGGGTCGCGCCTTCGGCGGGAGCCGACTTCGTCTTCTTGCCCGGAGCCTTGCCGCCATCGACCTTGCCGGCCGGCGATTCAGCGCCGGTTGCGGTAGGACGCATTGCGGCATTGGGTTCGCCATTGGCTTTGGCCGACGCATTGGCAGCCTTGCGCTCGCCTTCGGCCTTGGCCTGGGAAACCTTGGCCTGCGGCGCTGGTCCCTTTAGGGCCGGTGCGGATTCTTCGCTGACATCCTTGGGCTTGCCGGCGGTCGTCGGTGCCTGAGCAGGCGCTGCCGCGGCAGGAGCCGGAGCAGCAGCCGCCGGAGCGGGAGCCCCGGCAGGAGCAACCGGCGCCTCAGGCGGTGCCGGCGGAATGAATTTTTCGCGCTTGGCGGTCGGCGCTTCCAGCAGAGTGGTGCGGCCACCGGCAGCAGCCGAGGTCACGCGGTCGATCTGCGGACCCGGCTTGATGGTGTCGCCCTTGCCCGCGGCGAACGCATCGACCAGCGTCTCGAAGGTCTCGGCGGTCAGGTCTTCATAGGTGTCGTGGAAAATCGCCACCATGGGCGCATTGACGCAAGCACCCAGGCACTCGACCTCTTCCCAGCTCATCGTGCCGTCGGCATTGGTGGTGTGCGGGTCGTGGTGGATCTTGTGCTGGCAGATTTCGATCAGGTCGCCGGCGCCGCGCAGCATGCAAGGCGTGGTGCCGCACACCTGGATATGGGCGCGCGTGCCAACCGGCTTGAGCTGGAACTGCGTATAGAACGTCGCCACTTCCAGCACGCGGATATAGGCCATGCCGAGCATGTCGGCGATGGTCTCGATGGTGGCGCGGCTGACCCAGCCGTCCTGATCCTGGGCGCGCATCAACAGCGGAATGACGGCAGATTGCTGCCGGCCGGTCGGGTAAAGCCCGATCTTCCATTCCGCCCATTTGGCGTTGTCAGCGGTAAAGGCGAACGATGCGGGTTGAACCCCATCGTCTGCAAGGCGACGCGAAACCATTAGCGGTCAACCTCTCCGAACACGATATCCAGGGACCCCAGGATGGCCGAGACGTCGGCCAGCATGTGGCCGCGGCACAGGAAATCCATGGCCGACAAATGAGCAAAGCCCGGCGCGCGGATCTTGCAGCGATAGGGCTTGTTGGTGCCATCCGACACCAGATAGACGCCGAATTCGCCCTTGGGCGCTTCGACGCAGGCATAAACTTCGCCGGCAGGAACCTTGTAGCCCTCGGTATAGAGCTTGAAGTGGTGGATCAGCCCTTCCATCGAGCGCTTCATCTCGCCACGGCTGGGCGGAACCACCTTGCCGTCGGTCGAGGACACCGGGCCCTTGCCGTCGGGGGCGTTCAGCTTGTCGACGCACTGCTTCATGATGCGCGTCGACTGCCGCATTTCTTCCATGCGGATCAGGTAGCGGTCGTAGCAATCGCCATTCTTGCCGATCGGAATATCGAATTCCATCTCGTCATAGCATTCATAGGGCTGGCTCTTGCGCAGATCCCAGGCAGCGCCCGAGCCGCGCACCATGACGCCCGAGAAACCCCAGTTCCAGGCGTCATCGATATCGACCACGCCGATATCGACGTTACGCTGCTTGAAGATGCGGTTGTTGGTCAGCAGGCTGTCGATATCCGCCAGCGCCTTGGGGAAGGTCGTGCAGAAAGTATCGATATCGTCGACCAGCGTCCTGCGGCAGGTCCTGATGCACCCCGCCCGGGCGGAAATAGGCGGCGTGCATGCGGGCGCCCGAAGCGCGCTCGTAGAACACCATCAGCTTTTCGCGCTGCTCGAAACCCCAGAGCGGCGGGGTCAGCGCGCCGACGTCCATCGCCTGCGTGGTGACGTTCATCAGATGCGCCAGCAGGCGCCCGATTTCGGAATAAAGCACGCGGATCAATTGCCCACGGCGCGGCACTTCCAGGCCCAGCAGCTTTTCGACGGCCAGGGCAAAAGCGTGCTCCTGGTTCATCGGCGCCACATAGTCGAGCCGGTCGAAATAGGGCACGGCCTGCAGATAGGTCTTGCTCTCGATCAGCTTTTCGGTGCCGCGATGCAGCAGCCCGATATGGGGATCGACGCGCTCGACGATTTCGCCGTCGAGCTCCAGGATCAAGCGCAGCACGCCGTGCGCCGAAGGGTGCACGGGGCCAAAATTGATGGTGAAATTGCGAACTTCAGCTTCGGCCATTAGTTCTTTGCCTTCTCGTCACCGGGCAGCACGTAATCCGTACCCTCCCAAGGCGACAAATAGTCGAACGTGCGGAATTCCTGCATCAGCTTGACCGGCTCATAGACGACGCGCTTGCGCTCCTCGTCGTAACGAACCTCGACAAACCCGGTGACCGGGAAGTCCTTGCGCAGCGGATGGCCGTCAAAGCCATAGTCGGTCAGGATGCGGCGCAGATCGGGGTGGCCCGAGAACAGCATGCCGTAAAGATCGTAGGCTTCGCGCTCGAACCATTCGGCACCGCGGAATACGCCGACAATGCTCGGCACCGGGGTGACATCATCGGCTGCCAACTTGATGCGGATACGGCGGTTCTTGGTTGGGCTCATGAAGTGGTAAACCACCTCGAAGCGCTGGTCGCGCTCGGGAAAATCGACGCCGCAGATATCGGTGATCGAGATGAACCGGCATTCGGGATCATCGCGCAAGAAGGTCGCGACTTGCGACGATGGTCGACGGGTCGATGGTCAGCGTCAATTCGCCGAAGCTGAGCGAAACCGATTGCACGGCCTCGCCCATCGCCTGGCCAACATGATCGCCAAGCGCCAGCAGCGGATGAACCTCTGGTACTGTCTCTTCCGTGGTCATGCCGTCCTACCGTTCGATGGTGCCGGTGCGGCGAATCTTCTTCTGCAGCAGCAGGATGCCGTACAAAAGTGCTTCAGCCGTCGGCGGGCAGCCGGGCACATAGATATCGACCGGCAGCACGCGATCACAGCCACGCACCACCGAATAGGAATAGTGGTAATAGCCGCCGCCATTGGCGCAGCTGCCCATGGAGATGACGTAGCGCGGCTCGGGCATCTGGTCATAGACCTTGCGCAGAGCCGGAGCCATCTTGTTGGTCAGCGTGCCGGCAACGATCAGCACGTCGGACTGGCGCGGAGAGGCGCGCGGCGCGGTGCCGAAGCGCTCGATGTCGTAGCGCGGCATCGACATCTGCATCATCTCGACGGCGCAGCAGGCCAGGCCCGTCTGCATCCACATCAAGGAACCCGTCCGGGCCCAGGTGATCAGATCGTCGGCAGCGGCGACCAGGAAACCCTTGTCGGCCAGCTCGTCGGTGACGTCGGTGAAGAACGGATCTTCGGCGCCGGCCGTCTTGTTGGTGCGCGGATCGATCAGGCCGCGCGGACGCGGAGCGATCGCAGTGCTCTCGTTCAATCCCATTCCAGCGCCCCTTTGCTCCACTCGTAGATAAAGCCGACGGTCAGCACGCCGAGGAAGATCATCATCGACCAGAAACCGAACCAGCCTACGTCGCGGAAGGCCACGGCCCAGGGAAACAGGAACGCCACTTCAAGATCGAAGATGATGAAGAGGATCGATACCAGGTAAAAACGGACATCGAATTTCATGCGCGCATCGTCGAAGGCGTCAAAACCCGCCTCGAAGGCCGAGACCTTTTCGGGGTCCGGGTTCTTCACCGCGATGATGAACGGCGCGACCAACAGCGACAAAGCGATGAGGGCAGCAATGCCTATGAAAAGGACGATCGGCAGATAGTCGCTGAGCAAATCAGTCATGCGGCAGCCTGTGTTCTAGACCGGTCGGGCGACCGGGCCCGCGCGGATTCCGCAAGCAATTGGGGCGAGCGAACCGGCGCAGAAGATGATGGCTAGGGCTTAGCCCTTCGGCCCATGCGTTTCAAGGAAAAGAAAATATGAGAGAAATAATCATATATTTGGTTGAGCCTGGGCAGAAGAAATGACTGGCGCGGGGTCATTTTTGCAGTGACCTGTCGCGTCGTTGATCGATTGTAAAGAATGGCGGCGATATCTTTCGCATTTCCAGCGCAGTGACTTCGCGGCGGCGCTGCGTCGTCGAGATGCTATCCCTTGTGGACCGCGCCTATGACGGTCGCAAAGGTCCTTGCCCGTGTGTTGAGCGGGTGATTCGGCCTGTTGTAGTCCCTGCCCCTCGCGCCAATCGATACCCGTTTTCGTCGGCCGATCCGCCCCGCCCCGCCTTCACGCCGAGTCGTGCTGGCGCAGGTGGGCCTCCGTTTTCTTTTGATCGATTGTCCGCTTGCGCGGGAATGTTTCCGCAGGGGTGTGGCGATGATGACTCGGTGAGCTTTGCGCCTTCGCGATAGTCCCAAGCTCAAGTTTTCTGACCGGCAGAATATCGCTCTCGTTCGGGTGCAATCCCTTGCCCCGACCTGTCCAAAACGCAAAAAGGCCCGGACAAGCCGGGCCTTTTAGAAAGCCAAAACGGTGAACCATTGCTGGTTCACCGAATCGGGTTGCAAGACGCTGTTGCGAACCGGGCGGCGTACCGCCCGGAACACCTGCAATATTAGAAGTGGTAGAACACGCCGACGGTGGCCTTAGCCGACTGGAAGAAGTCGTCATTGTCATCGTCATCGTCAAAGCTGCCGAGGCCGAGGACTTCGCCACGGACCGACACGTTGTCAGCAACGGCGAATTCGACGCCAGCGCCAAGAGCGTAAACGCCAGTGGTGTCACCGTCGATAGCAGTGACGCCGAAGCCGCCAGCTGCGTAGACGAGGACCTGGTCGGTCACGACAGCACCAACGCGGCCGAGAGCCAGGAACAGGCCGGCATCACCAACGTCATCATCTTCGTTTTCGAAGACGTAGTCGCCCTGCAGTTCGAGGCCGACGATGATCGGGTCGGCAACGGTGAAGTTCACACCAACGACGCCGCCGAGAACGCCCTGAGTGACGTCGTCGCCGAACAGGCCGCCAGCTTCAACACCGGCGTACAGGCCATCCCAGCTGAAACCAGCAGATTCATAGATCGGCTCAGGAGTGGTCGGGATGATGAGATCGGCCGCCATAGCGCCCGAGGAGAGAAGCGCCGCAGCAGCGACACCGAGAGTCAGAGAACGTACAAACATATCTTGCACTCCATAGAGTTAACCGTAGTCGATAGGATAGATGCCCCAGAGACACCCTTATGACAACCCCGCACCAAGGCAATTTTGGCGGTGCGGATAAGATTTGGTGTCCATTTCGGGGCAGGTGTTGCGGGATTGCATCCGAAATGGCCCAATTTGATACAATTACGACAGAACGTGGCGCCAAAAGAGCGACGAGGTGTCGCACAAATGGCGGGCTATAAGGGGTTTCCGGATTTCCGGCTGTGCCCCTGCAGGCGAAGACGGCCCCACCGAAGCGGGACAATCGGCTCGATTCGGCGCCTAGAAATGATAGTTGGCGCCGACGGTAAACTGGTCCTTGGCATTGTCGCCCGAGAGCGGGAAACCATGCAGATATTGTGCTTCGACCGAGACGGCGTCGGTTAACGCCAACTCGACGCCACCGCCCACCAGGACATCGTCCTCTTGGGGGGCACCCAGATCGATTCCATAGCCGCCGGCGGCATAGATCACCACGTCGTCGGTGACCACCAGCCCTGCCCGGCCGAGAATCTGGCCATAGCTGGTGTCGCCGACATCGCCCGTCAGCCCTTGTACGGCGACTTCGGCGCCCAGCAGGTAAAAGTCGAACTGGGCATTGACGCCGGCACTGACACCCAGGCCGAATTGATCGTCGCGGGCATCGTTGAACTGGCCCGCGCCATAGACGCCGGCATAAAAGCCGCTCCAGTCAAAGGCTGGAGCTTCGGTCACGGGCATCTCGACCGGTGTCGAGGTGGGCACGGTGATCGCGTCCGCCGCTAGGGCGCCGCCAGCAGGCAGCATGGCGACAAGGCCGGCGATCGCCACTGTTCTGAACAAGCTCATGATGCCGTTCCCCTTGATCCGTATTCGATCAGAACTGCAACGCCGCGTGCATGGCCGCGGTTCCGGTCCGATCGGCCGGCCGATTCTCGCGAATTTCCCCGGGACGGGCATTGCAAGATTCGGCGATAGGCCCAGTTTTGCGGGGCTTATCGACACAAATGGGGTCCACGGGCGGCCAAAACAAGGCAGGAGACGAGCGTTGCCGATCGGCCACAAATGGCGCTGCCCGCATCCGATTGAACGGATACGGGCAGTATCAAGGGGCCGCAACGGAAGCGTGGGTTGTTGCGGGGCCTTAAAGTTGGCCCACCAGCACCGGCTTCTCCTGGTATTCGGTGGGGAATAGGTCCTTGAGCGCTGCGACCTTGGGCAGATCGTTGATGACGATATAGGGATAGCTCGGATTCAGCGTCAGGAAATCCTGATGATATTGTTCGGCGGGGTAGAAGGTCTTGCCTGGCTCGATGGTGGTCACGATCTTGGCTGGATAGGCCTTGGCCGCGTCGAGCTGGGCGATATAGGCCGCCGCGGCTTTGGCCTGCTCGTCGGTCTGCGGAAAGATGGTGGAACGGTACTGCGTGCCCTGGTCGGGGCCCTGGTAGTTCAGCTGGGTCGGGTTATGCGCCACCGAGAAATAGATCTGCAGCAGTTCGCCATAGGTGACGACGCTGGGATCGTAGGTGACCTGCACCGATTCGGCGTGGCCGGTGTCGCCCGAGCCGGTCATCTCGTAAAACGCGGTGCTGGCCTCGCCGCCAGTATAGCCCGATACGGCCTTGGTCACGCCTTTGACGTGCTGGAACACCCCCTGCACGCCCCAGAAGCAGCCGCCCGCAAATACCGTCACGGCCGATCCGCCGGGCTCGGTAACACCCTGCGTGGGCGCGGGAATGACTACCGGCGCTTCCTGGGCGCCTGAAATGCCGTGCCACAGGGCCAGGATCACCAGCGGCAAGAGCAGCAGCGTGGCGAGACCGAGCTTGGTGCGCGAACGCGTCGCAGCAATGGTTTTGGGCTGGCGATGGGTCATCTGGGGCTCCTCTTGGACATCGTCTGGCGACTGTCCCCTATATGGGCCCGCCGCGGCGATAGATCAGCGGGCTCACGTCAAAATGAAGCGTGCCCGTTCAGGATGCGTTTGAATAATTTAAATGGATTACGCAGGTGCCACGATCTGGCGCCACTCTTCGATTTCTTAAAGATTTCAAGAAAGAGAGTGGCGCGAGAGACGGGGCTCGAACCCGCGACCTCCGGCGTGACAGGCCGGCGCTCTAACCAACTGAGCTACTCCCGCAGCGGCAAAGTTTCCTCTGCGCAACGTGTGGTTCGTCTAAAGGCCACCACCGGGTAAGTCAAGCGCCCAAAAGACATTTGGGTGACGAATTTGGTATCGGTTGGGGATATCTGCGAGGCTGTGGAAAGACAGCCCCGCTAAAGGACAAAATCGAGCCGAATCTGTGGGTTCTGAAATTCTGCTGATGCGGCGCGGGAAGTGCCGGGCGTGATATTGGCCAGCCGGGTCCGCCTGCGTCGCCATGCGACTTCGGCGCGGCAGCATTTGCGCGTCTTTGCCTACTGGCTCGCCGAGCAGGAGTGCATCGCACAAAGGCTGGTGGGCGATGACGGACTCGAACCGCCGACATCCTCGGTGTAAACGAGGCGCTCTACCAACTGAGCTAATCGCCCTGGGGCCAAAGGCCGGGTCAGGTGGCGCCCTGATTAGGGTGCCTGCCCCTGCCCGTCAACTGCCAACAGCATGGTGGATGGCATATGGGGCAAGGAAACGGCCCCGGCGCGCTGCGCTCGGGGCCGATCGTCCGTATCAAACCGTTGCCGGTGATTAGTTGATCGCGTCCTTCAGGCCTTTACCGGGCTTGAACTTTGCCTGGTTGGAAGCCGGAATCTGGATTTCCGCGCCGGTGGCGGGATTGCGGCCAGTGGTGGCCTTGCGTGCGGAGACGGCGAAAGTGCCGAAACCAACGAGACGGACTTCATCGCCGCCCTTGAGCGAAGCCGTGATGGCTTCGAACACTGCGTCCACAGCTTCGGCTGCCTGTGCCTTGGTGATCGTAGCCTTGTCGGCAACGACGCCAACCAGATCGTTCTTGTTCATAGCGTTTCCTCACAGTGAATGCCCGCCATGGCTGGCGAACCAAAACGCCGCAACCTTTTTGCGATTCTGGCTAGAAACGCAAGGATATGCGGGCTTTTTGGTCCGCCAAGCGGTGCAAAGCTGTTAATGAACCGGAATTGGGGGGCGAGCAAGTGCGGTTTTGAGGTTTTTCCCGGAGTTCCGGGCGATTCCCACGATTTTACTGTACGTTTTTAACCTATGCCGGTTTTGCCGCGCTGCGGCGAATGCCAAGCATCAGGGGCAGCGCCAGCAGGTAAATTCCCGCCCCCACGATCCAGATCAGACCCGGCCAGGTGGGGCGGATGGCGAAATAGACGAAGCTGAAGAACAGTGGACCGAACACCGCCGCCAGGCTGACCAGGCTCGCCAGCACCCCTTGCAGCTGGCCCTGCTTGTCGCCATCCACCTGCGTGGTGGTCAGCGATTGCAGCGCCGGCATGCCGATACCGCCCAGCGCGAACAGCGGCGCCATGGCGAACATCACCCAGCCTTGCGCCGTCAGCCCCAGGATGACCAGAGCGGTCAATTCGAACGCCATGCCGGTGATCAGCGCCCAGCGCTCGCCCAGCCGTGCGACTGCCGGCCCGGTGAGGAAAGCCTGCGCGCCGGCATGGAAAAATCCGAAGGCGCCCAGCGACAGGCCGATCATCAACCCGGTCCAGCCAAAACTGTCCTCGCTGACCAGCGCCCAGACGGTGCCATACATGGTGCCGACGAAGTTCATGATGACGAAAATCGCCATCATGGGAATCAGCGCCTTGAAGGTCAGCGCCCATTTCAGCGGGATGAACGGGTTGAGCGTCTTCCAGTCGAATTTCGCATCGGCCCGCCCTACCCGCGATTCCGGCAGCACGAACAAGGCCAGCGAGAAATTGACGGCATTGAGCAATGCGGCGGCGATGAAGGGCGCCCGCACCCAGTAATCGCCCAGCAGGCCGCCCAGCACGGGCCCGATGATGAAGCCGATGCCGAACATGGCGTGGAAATAGCCAAAGCGCTTGGCGCGCTCATCCTCGGCGGAGATATCGGTGATATAGGCTGTTGCCACCGCCATGTTGGCGCTGGTCAGCCCGGCGATGGCACGGCCGAGCACCAGCATCCAGAGATGGGGCGCGAAGGCCATAATGAGATAATCGACCGCCGCCCCGGCCAGCGAGATCAGCAGCACCGGACGCCGCCCGAAGCGGTCGCTGAGCACGCCAAGCACCGGCGAAAACAGGAACTGCATCGCCGAATATAGCGCCAGCATGATGCCGAACAGCGTGGCGACCTCGCCGGTATGGGCGACATCGCGCAACAGTGCCGGCAGAATCGGAAAGATCAGCCCGATACCGATCGCATCGATGGTTACGGCGGCCAGAATGACGATGAGAGATTTGTTCATCCCGATCTCGTTGATCAACGCAGGCCGACAGGAGAGCTGCGCCGCAGGCACTTCCGTGTAACTGCTTCACGCCGCCGTGACAAGATTGTTCATGGTTTATTCTTTTGCAGCAAAGGAACCTCACGCCTCTGCGGCTGGAAAGTTGGACGTGTCACAAACAAAAACGGCGCCCCGAAGGACGCCGTTTTCTCAATCATTATCGCGGTTTAGTGCGGCAGGCCGGTCGTGGCTTCATCGACATCGACGACGGCCGGAGTGACCACTTTCTCATCGAAGTTCCATTCGATCGGCTCGGGCTGGCTCACCAGCGCATGCTTGATCACCTGGTCCATGCGGCTGACGGGGATGATCTCCATGCCGTCCTTGACGATGTCCGGAATCTCAGCGAGATCGCGAACGTTCTCTTCGGGGATCAAAACGGTCTTGATGCCGCCGCGCAGCGCGGCCAGCAGCTTTTCCTTCAATCCGCCGATCGGCAGCACCCTGCCCCGCAGCGTGATCTCGCCGGTCATGGCGACATCGTTGCGCACTGCGATACCAGTCATCACCGAAACGATGGCGGTAGCCAGGCCGATACCAGCCGACGGGCCATCCTTGGGGGTGGCGCCTTCGGGCAGGTGGACGTGGATGTCACGCGTGTCGAACATCGGCGGCTTGATGCCGAAATCGATCGAACGCGAGCGCACATAGGCGGTCGCCGCGGTCAGCGATTCCTTCATCACTTCCTTGATGTTGCCGGTCACGGTCATGCGACCCTTGCCCGGCGTCATCACGCCTTCGATCGTCAGCAGCTCGCCACCCACCGAAGTCCAGGCCAGGCCGGTCACCAGACCAACCTGTGCTTCGGCTTCGATTTCGCCGTGCTTGTAGATGTCGGCGCCGAGGTAAAGCGTCAGCTTTTCTTCGTCGATCACGATCGACTTGGCCTTGGTCTTGACGATCTCGGCCACGGCCTTGCGCATCAGCTTGCTGATTTCGCGCTTGAGGTTACGCACGCCCGCTTCACGGGTGTAGCGCTGGATCACGGCGGTCAGCATCTCGTCGCTCAGCACGAACTCGCCATGGGCCAGCCCGTTCTCCTTGAGCGTCTCCGGGATCAGATGGGCCTTGGCGATTCCGTGCTTTTCCTGCTCGGTGTAACCGGACAGGCGGATGATCTCCATGCGGTCCATCAGTGGGCCGGGGATGTTCAGGGTGTTCGAGGTGGTCACGAACATCACGTCGCTGAGGTCATAATCGACCTCAAGGTAGTGATCGGCGAACGTGTGGTTCTGCTCCGGATCGAGCACTTCAAGCAGTGCCGAGGACGGATCGCCACGGAAGTCCTGGCCCATCTTGTCGATTTCATCGAGCAGGAACAGCGGGTTGGATTTACCCACCTTCTTGAGCGACTGGATCACCTTGCCGGGCATGGAGCCGATATAGGTGCGGCGGTGGCCGCGGATTTCGGCTTCGTCCCGAACCCCGCCCAGAGCCATGCGCACGAATTCGCGGCCGGTCGCCTTGGCGATCGACTTGCCGAGCGAGGTCTTGCCGACACCCGGAGGGCCGACGAGGCACAGGATCGGGCCCTTGAGCTTACCGACACGGCCCTGCACAGCCAGATATTCCAGGATGCGTTCCTTGACCTTCTCCAGGCCATAGTGATCCTCATCCAGAACCTTCTCGGCCAGGATCAGGTCACGCTTGACCTTGCTCTTCTTGCCCCAGGGCAGCCCGAGCAGCACATCGAGATAGTTCCGAACCACCGTGGCTTCGGCCGACATCGGGCTCATGGTCTTGAGCTTCTTGATCTCGGCATCGGCCTTGGTGCGGGCTTCCTTGCTCAGCTTGGTCTTGGCGATACGGTCTTCCAGCTCGGTGATCTCGTTGGAGCCTTCTTCGCCGTCGCCCAGCTCGCGCTGGATCGCCTTCATCTGCTCGTTGAGGTAGTACTCGCGCTGGGTCTTCTCCATCTGCCGCTTGACGCGGCTGCGGATGCGCTTTTCCACCTGCAACACGCCGATCTCGCCTTCCATCAGGCCGAGAATCTTCTGGAAGCGCTCAGCGACCGAAACGGTCGAGAGCAGGTCTTCCTTCTCGTTGATCTTGATGACGAGGTGGCTGGCAATGGTATCGGCCAGCTTGGAATGGTTTTCGATCTGGCCGACAGCCGCCACGACTTCCGCCGAAATCTTCTTGTTGAGCTTCACATAGCTCTCAAATTCCGTGGTCGCCGAGCGTGACAGTGCTTCGACTTCGGTAGCGTCGTCCTCGGGCTCGGCGAGCACGGTGGCTTCGGCCTCGAAATAGTCGACGGTCTGCAGGTAGCGATCGATGGTGGCGCGGCTCAGCCCTTCCACCAGCACCTTGACGGTGCCGTCGGGGAGCTTGAGCAATTGCAGCACGGTGGCGATGGTGCCGGTCGCATAGATCTGGTCCGGCGCCGGATCGTCATCCTGGGCGTTCTTCTGCGTCACGACGAGAATGTGCTTGTCGTCGCGCATGACTTCCTCAAGCGCCTTGACCGATTTTTCACGACCGACGAACAGCGGCACGATCATGCCGGGAAACACGACGATGTCGCGCAGCGGAAGCACTGGGTAAACCCGATCCCGGCTGGCATCGCCGCCGGTGGGATTGAATTCCGACATCTCTTATCCTTTCCGGGGCACGCAGGGAGGAAGGATCGTAAAGCGCGCCCGTTACAGACAGCCCTAAAACTCTAGGCTGGGCTGATTCTGATTAATAAATAGGTCGCCCCGTGGGTCCGGCAAGTCAACCTTTGCAGAAATATGACGGTTAATCAGCGCCGCGCACAGCGCCAATGCGCTCACTGCATTGCAAATGTCATCCAGCGCGCTTCCTATGCCACAGGAACAGGAAAGTGCCCATGGCCGAAGCTCAAATTCACCCCCTTCAAATCGATCTGCTCGGCATTGCCACCGCCGCCGGCGCTTCAGTGCGTGGCGCCGGCATGGGCCCCGAAGCCCTGCGTGTCGCGGGCCTTGCCGAAACCCTGATCGAGCTGGGTCATTTCATCACCGATCATGGCGACCTGCGCCGTCCCCATCCGGCCCCCGATGCCGAGCCCGCCAGCTGGCGTCTGCCCGAGGAGCGGCAAGCCAACGTCCTCGACCTCGCCGCCCGCGCCAGCGACCGCGCCGACGGAGATCTTATCCACCGGTCATTTCCCGATTTTCCTCGGCGGCGACCATTCTATCTCGATGGGCACCGTCTCGGGCGTCGCCCGCCACTGCGCCGCTATGGGCAAGCCCATCTTCGTGCTCTGGATCGATGCCCATGGCGATTACAACACGCCGGTGACCTCGCCTACCGGCAACCTGCATGGGATGTCCCTGGCCTTGCTCTGCAACGAGCCCGAATTTGACGGGCCTTTCGCCTGCGATTGGCGCGGCAGTGTCGATCCGCGCAACGTCGCCATCTTCGGCGCCCGCTCCATCGACCGCGAGGAGCGCCGCCTGCTCGAAGCCCGCGGTGTTCTGGTCGTCGACATGCGCAAGATCGACGAACTGGGCGCCGTCGCCACCATGCGCACCATCATCGAGCGCGTCCGCAAGGCCAATGGCCACCTCCATGTCAGCCTCGACGTCGACGCCATGGACCCCTCCATCGCCCCCGGCGTCGGCACCACCGTTCCGGGCGGCCTGACCTACCGCGAAGCCCACCTCGCCATGGAAATGCTGTCACGATTGCGGCCTCGTCGCCTCGCTCGACATTGTCGAACTCAACCCCTTCCTCGACGAAGCCGGCAAAAGCGCCCTGCTTCTCGTGGACTTGGTGGCCAGCCTCTTCGGCCGCTCCATCATGAGCCCGCCCGGCGAAGGGCCGATGGCGTTCGTGACCGAGGATGAGGTGGACGGGGAGTAACACGGCATTGGTGCCTTAAAAGCGCTGATGCTTCAGTCGTCACCCTCCCCCTTGCGGGGAGGGATCAAGGGTGGGGGATGTTTAGCCCCAATCTCTAACATCGTGGCTCCGCATACCCCCACCCCTCCTCCCCCGTCAAGGGGGAGGTGCCGCACCGTGGTTGTGGCGACGCCTATGCAAGCACCCCAAAACAAAAAGCGCCGGGGTCTCCCCCGGCGCTTTCAATTCAACTCAATCCCGAAAAACTCACGCCGTTGCAGGCGCTTCGTCCTTCTTGCGCTCGGAATAGATGTAGAGCGGGCGCACATCCTTGCCCATCACCACCTCTTCCGAAATCACGACCTCTTCGACGCCTTCAAGCGAGGGCAGGTCGTACATCGTGTCGAGCAGGATCGCTTCCATGATCGAGCGCAGGCCGCGGGCGCCGGTCTTGCGTTCGATGGCGCGCTTGGCGATGGCCTTGAGCGCGTCCTCGTGGAAGGTCAGTTCGACCTCTTCCATGTTGAACAGGCGCTGGTACTGACGCACCAGGGCGTTCTTGGGCGCGGTCAGGATTTCGATCAGCGCGGCTTCGTCCAGGTCTTCCAGGGTCGCCAGCACAGGCAGGCGGCCGATGAATTCCGGGATCAGGCCGAAACGGACCAGATCTTCGGGGGCAACGTCTGCCAGGATATGGCCGACGCGACGGTCCTGCGGGTCCTTGACGGTGGCCGCAAAGCCGATGCCCGAGCCTTCGCCGCGAGCCGAGATGATCTTTTCCAGGCCCGCAAAGGCGCCGCCGCAGATGAACAGGATATTGGTCGTGTCCACCTGCAGGAATTCCTGCTGCGGATGCTTGCGGCCGCCCTGGGGCGGAACCGAAGCCACGGTGCCTTCCATGATCTTGAGCAGAGCCTGCTGCACGCCTTCGCCCGAAACGTCGCGGGTGATCGACGGGTTGTCGGACTTGCGGGAAATCTTGTCGACTTCGTCGATATAGACGATGCCGCGCTGCGCCTTTTCCACGTTGTAGTCAGCAGACTGCAACAATTTCAGGATAATGTTCTCGACGTCCTCGCCGACATAGCCGGCTTCGGTTAGCGTCGTCGCATCGGCCATGGTGAATGGCACGTCGAGGATGCGGGCCAGCGTCTGCGCCAGCAGCGTCTTGCCCGAACCGGTTGGGCCGATCAGCAGGATATTGGACTTGGAAAGTTCAATATCCTGGTTCTTGGCCGAGTGGTGCAGGCGCTTGTAGTGGTTATGCACGGCCACGGAGAGTACGCGCTTGGCGCGGTACTGGCCGATGACGTAATCGTCGAGCACCTTGCAGATGTCTGCGGGTGTCGGCACGCCATCGGAGGACTTGACCATGGAGGTCTTGTTCTCTTCGCGGATGATGTCCATGCACAGCTCGACGCATTCATCGCAGATGAACACGGTCGGGCCGGCGATCAGCTTGCGAACCTCATGCTGGGATTTCCCGCAGAACGAGCAATAAAGCGTGTTCTTGGAGGATTCGCCGTTCGTTGTCTCTTTGGACATCCTGTCACTCCCGGGAGGATTACTCCCAAAATAAGCGTTATCGTAAACCGTAACGCTCGAGGCCTAAAGAAAGTCTAAGCCGAACCGACCTTAGCGGTCGATCCGGCTCGGTGCAATTCCAGCGAATGTCACAGTTCACGGCGCATGACATTTGGAGTTAACGGCCACCGATCAGATGGCGTCCGGGACCGCGCGCTTCTCGATAGACGCTGTCGATGAGGCCAAAAGTCTTGGCTTCCTCGGCAGACAGGAAACGGTCGCGCTCAAGGGCGGTCTCGATTTCCTCGTAGGTGCGGCCGGTATGCTTCTCGTAAATCTGGTTCAAGCGGCGCTTGAGGCCTTCGACTTCCTTGGCATGGATCATGATATCAGTGACTTGGCCCTGATATCCGCCCGAAGGCTGGTGCACCATGACGCGCGAATTCGGCAGCGAGGTGCGCATGCCATGCTCGCCGGCGGTCAGCAGGAGCGAACCCATCGAAGCCGCCTGCCCCATCACCATCGTGGCGACGGCCGGACGGATGAACTGCATGGTGTCGTAGATCGACAGGCCAGCCGTCACCACGCCACCGGGCGAATTGATATAGAGCGCGATTTCCTTCTTCGGATTTTCCGATTCGAGGAACAACAGCTGGGCCACGATCAGGCTCGCCATGTTGTCCTCGACCACGCCGGTCACGAAGATGATTCGCTCGCGCAGCAGGCGCGAATAGATATCGAAGGCGCGTTCGCCCCGATTGGATTGCTCGACCACCATGGGAACGAGCGTATTCATGTAAAGATCGATTGGATCTTTCATAGTCGATGCCCCTTTGCTGCGCCGGGTCGCGTGACACCGGGCCAGCCATCTCAGTTGCAACACGGTCCTTACCGGAAACCGGACATCCAATTCCCGGGACCATGCCTTGAAAACGAATCAGCGCGACTGGCCGATCACAGACGATGCCGCATTAAAGTGCGGTAAAGGCACAGATAGGCGGCAATGGGGCGGGGTTCAATAGCGCTGCGCCGCCATGTGTCGGGAAGGTGAATGCCGCGTTTGCCGTCTTATGCCCTGCAAGGGGACACGGCGCGACAGCCGCGTCCCCATGAGATAGGCTAGAGCGCCTTGAACTCCGGCCGCCCCTGGCCGGTCTCGCTGTGGCGATGGGTTTCCATCAGTGGCCTGATCTCAAGCCGCCCATAAGCTGCGATCGGGTCGTACTCGAACAAGGATATGGCTTCAGCCATGTCCCTGGCCTCGACCAGCAGGAAGCCGCCGACCACTTCCTTGGTTTCGGCGAATGGCCCATCGAGCGTCGACAGACTCACGCGCTGGCGGCGGTCGATGGTCACTGCGGTGCTGGCATCGGCCAGCGGCGAGGCGATCAGCAGGTGTCCGGAGGCCCGCAGCCTTTGATCGTCTTCGATGGTTTTGTCGTCGAGTTGCTTTTGTTCTTGCGGCGTGATGCCGTCAAAAGCGTTCGGGGCGAAATAGACGAGACAGAGGAATTTCATGTGACTCTCCTGTGGTTCACATGACCTCGACGAGCCGCGCTACAGGGCCTCGACTATTTTTCCCGGTTTTTTCAGCGCTGGCTTAGGCGGTGGCGAAGGTGACCGCCACGCCGCGCTTCTTGAAATAGGCCTGCATCAGCTTGCGGCCCTGGCGGTTGTTCTGCGCCAGCCGGGACGGCTCGAACACGGCTTCCGCCACCCCTTCGCGCGCCAGTGCGGCCTTCAGCGCCGCGATATGGACGTCGATATCCTCGTTATTGGCTGCGAGGGAGGCGTAGATATTATCGACGGCCGCAGCCAGGGTCAGGTCGCTCACGATGTCAAACTCCGTGCGGTGGCGTCACAATGCTGCCTGCCGATAGGGCGGCGCGGCCTGCCGGTCAATCCCCCACACGAAGCTGACCTGCTTCAGCGTGCCAATGTTCCGGCCGGTGGCACCGGCTGGCCAACACTGGATGCCTGCTGGACAACGTCGAGACCCTTTTCCTCGGCCAGTTCCCGCTCCGCCTTGCGCCAGAAATCCTGGCTATGGGTGCTGGGCGATCCGGCTCGTTCCCACAAGGCGTAGGCCCGCTCGCGAATCCGGTCTTCATAAGATTGGCTCATTTTGCATCCTCCAGAGCAAATCGGTGCTCGCCGGTATTAAACGCCGGCCCAACGCTCCGGTTGCGGTCAATTTGATACCAAATGGAGATGTCTGTCTGCTGACAGCCGCCCGCCTCCCCGCCACTAAAGCTCCGCCAATACCTCCGGCACCAGTTCCGGCAAATCCTCGCTGATCATGCCCGGCCCGCCGAAACTTGTTGGCCGCCTCGGCGTGAAGCCACACTGCCGCTGCTGCTGCCTCGAATCCGGCCATGCCCTGCGCCAGCAGCCCCGCTACGATTCCCGCCAGCACATCGCCCGAGCCCGCCGTTCCCAGATAGGCCGGTGCGTTGCCATTGATCGCGGCTCGCCCGTCCGGCGCGGCAATCACCGTATCGCTGCCCTTGAGGATGATGATTGCTCCCGCATAGGCGGCGGCGCTGCACGCGCCGTTCCAGCTTGCTGCCCGGCACGTCGCCGAACAGCCGCTTGAATTCACCCTCATGCGGCGTCAGTCACCACCGGCCGGCCGGCATCGGTCTTGATCGCCGCGAACAGGCTCTTCGGCATCATCCTTGAAGCTGGTGATAGCATCGGCATCAAGCACTGCCGCCGTGCCGGACGCCAGCACCGCCAGCACATTGGCCCGCGTCTCCTCGCCGATCCCCGCGCCCGGCCCGATCACTACGGCGTTAACCCGCTTGTCGCCGAGCAGTTCGGCCAGCGCCGCCGTGTCCTCGGCGGGCTTGAGCATCACCGCCGTGACATGTGCGGCCTGCACCATCAGGGCGTCGGTCTTGCCGGTCAGCGAGACCAGCCCGGCCCCGGCGCGGAATGCCCCCAGGGCCGCCAGCCGGGCTGCGCCGGTCTGCAACGGTCCGCCGGATACGACGACGCAGTGCCCCCGATCGAACTTGTTGCCCTGCTGGGTAGCGGCTGGAACACGCCACAAATTTGGTGAATTATACCAAGTCGTTGCGCTGATTGGTTCAAGCACTGAATCCGGTGTGCCAATGGCAGCAAGCACGATCTCGCCGCACAGGTCGCGTCCCGGTTGCAGCAGGTGTCCCGGCTTTCGGCGGAAGAACGTCACCGTGGTATCGGCCTTGATGGCGATCCCGCGCATGCTCCCGGATGCCCCATCCACACCGCTCGGCACGTCCACGCTGACCACCGGCTTGCCGCTGGCATTGATTGCCGCGATCAGTTCGGCCGAGTTCGCCCTCGATATCCCGGTCCAGTCCCGCGCCTAGCAAGGCGTCTACCACCAGGTCGGTGTCCTTGCAGGTCGGCGAGGGTGGGGCGTTCCGCCCTGCCCGTCCATTGCGCCGCCATGGCCGCCGCGTCGCCCTTGAGCGCCTCGCGTTCGCCGAACAGGCGCAGTTGCACCGGCCAGCCCTTGTCCTTGAGCAGGCGCGCGACGACGAACCCGTCGCCGCCATTATTGCCGGCCCCGCACAGCACCAGCACCGAGCGCTGGTAATAGCGCTCGACGATAGCCTCGGTCACCGCCTTGCCGGCCGCTTCCATCAGCTTGATCGACGGGTCCCGGCCTGGACGGTCAGCCGGTCGGCCTCGGCCATCTGGGCCGGCGTCAGCAGGATATCGATGGCAGGATCGCTCATGGGCGGCATACTCCGGGGCGGTTTGGTCTATTCAAACAAAAAAGCCGCCCATTTCGGGGCGGCTTTCAAAATCAGTATGCCAGAAGCCTTAGTGGTGATGTTCTTCCGGAACATCATCCTCGTCGGCCTGGATCAGCTTGGCCAGTTCGGCGCGGCTCATCTTCTTGTCGGTCTGTTCGGCCAGCTCGGCGACAAAGTCGACGACCTTGTTCTCGAACACCGGCGCACGCAGGCCAGCCAGGGCCTGGGGGTTCTTGCGGTAGTAGTCGTAAACCTGCTGTTCCTGGCCGGGGAAGCGGCGCACTTCGGCGATCAGCGCCTGCTGGTGCTCTTCTTCGGTCACATCGACATTGTTGTTGTTGCCGATTTCGGCGACCACCAGCCCAAGGCGCACGCGGCGCTCGGCGATGTTGCGGTACTGCTCGCGCGCAGCTTCTTCGGTCGTGCCTTCGTCCTCGAAGGAGCGGCCATGGGCCTCGACTTCGTGCTTGACGCGGTTCCAGATCGTGCTCGAATTCGGCATCGACCAGCTGGCTCGGGCACGTCGAACTTGTGGCCCTCGTCGAGCGCATCGAGAATCTGGCGCTTGACGTGCTGGCGGCTCATCGAGGCCAGTGCCTGCTGCATCTGGCCCTTGACGGCTTCGCGCAGCGCGGCGACGTCATCGAGGCCGAGCTTCTTGGCGAATTCGTCGTTCAGCTCGCCCGCATTGGGGCCATCGACATGCAGCACGGTGACGTCGAAGATCGCCTTCTTTGCCGGCCAGTTCTTCGCTCTGGTAATCCTTGGGGAAGGTCACCTTCGACCTCGCGGCTCTCGCCCTTCTTCATGCCCACGAGCTGCTCTTCGAAGCCGGGGATGAATTCGCCCGAACCGACGGTCAGGTGCGCATGGTCGGACGTGCCGCCATCGAAGGGCTTGCCGTCGATCTTGCCGACAAAGGACAGGCCGAGACGGTCGCCGGTTTCCACGACGCCTTCGTCACCCTTGTCGTTCATAGCCGCGGTTCTGCGCGAACACGCGGTTCACTTCGGCGTCGATCTCGTCTTCGGCGACGTCGACCACGGGCGTGTCGAGCTTGACGCCCTTGAGTTCCATCAGCTTGACCGGCGGCAGCACTTCGTATTCGACCTCGAATGCCAGGTCGGCCTTGCCGTCCAGCACGTCGTTGATCACGGCCTGATCGCTCGGCAGATCGACCTTGGGCTGCGCTGCGGCGCGCTCGGAGCGGCTCGTCCAGCGTCTCGGAGACAGTCGCGTTGATCGCGTCCTGCATCACTTCGGCCATGGCGGAGCGGCCATAGACCTTCTTGAGATGCGCGGTCGGCACCTTGCCGGGGCGGAAGCCCTTGATGTTGCGCCTGGCCCTTGAGCTCGTACGAGCTTGGCGTCGAGCCGGGTCACCAGATCCTTGGCGGGAATGGTGACGCTCAACTTACGCTTCAGGCCCTCGTTGAGGGTTTCGGTAACCTGCATTCGGTTCAATCCCGTATTCGTTCAAGTCCTGAGGCCATTGGGACGATGTGGTGCGGGTGAGAGGACTCGAACCTCCACGCCTTGCGGCGCTGGAACCTAAATCCAGTGCGTCTACCAGTTCCGCCACACCCGCAAATGCCCGCTGGCCGGGTTGGGCCGAGCATCTAGCCTAACTTGGTGGGTCAGTCAAAGCCTCATTGGGCTGGCTTCCCGGCGTAGGCGCGCGATAGGCCCAACCAGCCTGCATTCCCGCAGATGTCGTAGGGATTGCTGAATAATTAGGCAAATTGCCCAATTATTGATCGAAAGTGCCGCGAGTTTGCCGCGGCTCTCGCTCGTGGCACGTCAGGTTAACTCTTTCCACTGCCTATATTTTTCGCTACTTTGGCACGCTGGCACAGCCTGTGCATACGACTGGCGGTAACCGCGTTAACCCGCGAAGTGGAGGCTCAATTGAAAAAAATCGAGGCTATCGTAAAGCCGTTCAAGCTCGACGAAGTCAAAGAGGCGCTGCAGGAAGTGGGTCTGCAGGGCATCACCGTGACCGAGGCCAAGGGCTTCGGCCGGCAAAAGGGCCATACCGAACTCTATCGCGGCGCCGAATATGTGGTGGATTTCCTGCCCAAGGTCAAAGTCGAGGTAGTATGCCCCGACGATCTGGCGGAAAAGGCCATCGAGGCGATCCGCAATGCAGCGCAAACCGGTCGCATTGGCGATGGCAAGATCTTCGTCTATTCGATCGAGCAAGCCATCCGCATCCGTACCGGCGAATTCGGCGACGACGCGCTCTAGGGTCCTCCTCCCTTAGCGTCATGCCGCAATAAACAACAAACAACCGAACTAGACAGGGGAAAACCCAATGACCACCGGAGCCGACATCCTCAAGCGCATCAAGGATGAGAACATCAAGTATGTCGATCTGCGCTTCACCGACATGCGCGGCAAGCTGCAGCACGTCACGTTCGACCAGACCATGATCGACGAAGACATCTTCGAAGAAGGCACCATGTTCGACGGCTCCTCGATCGCCGGCTGGAAGGCCATCAACGAGTCCGACATGGTGCTGATGCCCGATCCGGATTCGGCCTATATGGACCCCTTCTTCGGCGCCTCGACCCTGGCCATCAACTGCGACATTCTCGAGCCGCTGACCTACCAGCCCTATGCTCGCGACCCGCGCACCACGGCCAAGAAGGCCGAGGCCTATCTCAAGGAACTGGGCCTCGGCGACACCGTCTATTTCGGGCCCGAGCCTGAATTCTTCATCTTCGACGACGTCCGCTATTCCAACACCACCTACAAGGTTGGCTTCTCGGTCGATCAGCTCGGAACTGCCGACCAACAACGACACCGAATATGAAGCCGGCAATAACGGCCACCACATCGCTCTCAAGAAGGGCTACTTCCCGGTTCCGCCGCTCGACACCGCGCAGGACATGCGCGGCGAAATGCTGGCAGCCATGGGCGACATGGGCGTGCCGATCGAAAAGCACCACCACGAAGTGGCCTCGGCCCAGCACGAACTCGGCATCAAGTATTGCGCCGATGATCAAGGCTGCCGATGGCGTGCAGATCTACAAGTACGTGATCCAGCAGGTCGCCAATGCCTATGGCAAGACCGCGACCTTCATGCCCAAGCCCGTCTATGGCGACAACGGCTCGGGCATGCACTGCCACCAGTCGATCTGGAAGGACGGCAAGACACCTTCGCCGGTGACCAGTATGCCGGCCTGTCGATGGATGCGCTCTATTACATCGGCGGCATCATCAAGCATGCCAAGTCGATCAACGCCTTCACCAACCCGACCACCAACTCCTACAAGCGCCTGGTCCCCGGCTTCGAAGCCCCCGTGCTGCTGGCCTATTCGGCCCGCAACCGCTCGGCTTCCTGCCGTATCCCCTTCGGCCAGTCGCCCAAGGCCAAGCGCGTCGAAGTTCGCTTCCCCGATCCGCTGGCGAACCCCTATCTCGGCTTTGCCGCCATGCTGATGGCCGGCCTCGATGGCATCAAGAACAAGATCCACCCCGGCGACCCGATGGACAAGGATCTCTACGACCTGCCCAAGGAAGAGCTGAAGCAGATCCCGACCGTTTGCGGTTCGCTGCGCGAAGCCCTGGAAAGCCTGGACAAGGACCGCGAATACCTGCTGGCCGGCGGCGTGTTCGATAACGACCAGATCGACAGCTATATCGAGCTGAAGATGACGGAAGTGATCAAGTTCGAGCACACCCCGCATCCGGTCGAGTACGAAATGTACTACTCGGCGTAAGGATCGCTGGTTGAATGAGAAAAGGGCCCTTCGGGGCCCTTTTGTTTTTGGGTATTCAATTGGTCTCGCACATCACCCAACCACGGGTGCGACTCCTTCCCCTTGACGGGGGAGGCGGGGTGGGGGTGTTCGGAGCCACAATCTTGGACCGGGGCTAAACCTCCCCCCACCCTTGATCCCTCCCCGCGAGGGGGAGGGTGTCGACTGCAAGGTCTATGATAACGAGGTCGAGAAAGCCGCCCCTACCCCTTCCGCCGCCATCACCGCGAAGAACGGCTCCGGGCTATCGACTTCCTTCAGCCTGCGCCCGTCGATGATGAAAAACCGGCTCCCCAGCGCCCGCACGAAACTGCGGTCGTGCGAGACCAGGATGCACGTGGCCTCGTGGGCGAGGATTTCCTCCTCCAGCTTTTCCTGCCCGGCGATATCGACATGGTTGGTCGGCTCGTCCAGCAGATAGAAGTTCGGCTGGCTCAAACGCAGTGCCAGAAGCCCCAGCCGCGCCCGCTGGCCGAAGGAAAGCTGGGCGATGGGCTTGTCCTGCTTTTCCGGCGGAAACCCCGCTGCGGCCAGCAGGCTCAGGCTGCGCTGGTCGCCCTGGTCGAACCGGCTGGTGATGAACTCGACCGGCGAGCCCTTGACCGGCAGTTGCGACATGGTCTGGTCGACATAGCCCGGCACCACCGATGGGCTGATGCGGATGCCCTCCGCCGCCGTCCCCAGCATGGCGCGGTGGATCAACCCCATGAACTGCGACTTGCCGGCGCCATTGCGTCCCAGGATCACCAGCCGGTCACCCTGGAAGATGTGCAGCTTGTCGATGCGGAACAGTTTGGTGCCATCGGGCGTCGTCACGTCACGATTTTCGATGGCCACCAGCACCCGCGCATGGGTGCCGCTATTGCTCAGCCGGATCTCGCCCGAGCGCTCCTTGTGCAGCGACAGTGCGCTGCTCTCCAGCTTCTCGGCCCGGTCGCGCAATTGCTTGGATTTGACCACGAGGAGATCGCTGCCCGAGTTAATCCCGATATTGGTCAGCTTGGCCGCCTGCTTGCGCAGCCGCCCGACCTCCTTGAAATCCTTCTCCCGCTTGGCCTCGGCGGCGATATCCACTTCGTCCAGCGCCGCCCGCGCCTTGCTGTAGGGCAGCGCGAAATAGTGCGACTCGCCCGGGCGCAGGAACAGCGTCCGGTTGGTCGTCGCATCGAGAAATTGCCGGTCATGGCTGGCGATCACCACCGGAATATTCTTCGCCGCCTGGTTGATCCAGTTTTCCAGCTGGATCAGCTTGCCGAGATCGAGATGGTTGGTCGGCTCATCGAGCAGCAGCGCATCGGGCTGCAGCACCCAGGTCCGCGCGATCAGCCCGATCCGCTGCCAGCCGCCGCTCAGCTCCCGGATCAGCCGGTGCCGCATGGCGTCGGGCGTCTCGAACTCATCCAGCACCACATCGACGCGCCAGCTGTCGCTGTCCCGGTCGGCCGGCGGCAGCGCCGCCTGGATCGCCTGGTACAGCGTCAGCTCGAAGGTATCGGCGGGCATGTCCTGCTCGACATAGCCCACCTGCAGGCCGCGCGAGCGCACGATTTCGCCGGCGGTCAGTTCGCCCAGCCCGGCCATGGCGCGCAGCAGCGTGGTCTTGCCATTGCCATTGCCGGCGACGAGGCCGACGCGGTCGCCATCGGCGACGACGAGGTTCAGGTTGGAAAACAGGGTATCGGTGGCCACAAGGCCGGCATTGCGAAGGCTGATCGAGCCCATGATGGAAATCTTTCCGGTGCGGCGCGATCATTGATCGAGCGCCATTGTCCCAAGCGTTGCCGCAAAGCGGTCAACGCCACGACGGGCAAACCAGAAGGATTGAGACGATCAAGTCAGAACCAAGTTCCGGTCAGCCCTGCAGCTGTTGCCACAGGGCAGGAACGGGGCCACGCTGGCGGCGCTCGAAGCAAACTCTCATGCAGCCCTCCTTTGCGCTGGCCGTCGATGCAATTCTTAGCCGCAAGAGAAATCAACTCAGCAGAAATAGAAAACCGTCGAGGCGAGGACCACCGCAAACAAGCGGTGGAAAGACAAATGGGCAAGCCGGTACGCAATACTACTAAACCCGGCCTGCAGCCACATGTCGGAAGGTGATGAGCTGGCCGGGGTCGCTTGATACATTGAAAATTCGACCCCAGTTGCGCTCTTATACGGCAACTCCAGACACTAGCCGTATGGGGTTTTTATAGCGGGCCGCGCTTAAGAAAGTGCTTTCAAGAAGCAAACGCTTGGTAAAGATCGCGCCCCATCTTGGGACCAGACTGTCTGAAAATTGGATTATTCGGCCTGGCGCAAGGCGTAACGGTCCTCGACGCGGCCGGTACAAAAGTTGAATTTGATCAGATAAACCGTGTCGCCCTTGGTCGCGCGCACCTGAACTCGCTTGTGGCGGGGCACGTTGAGCGTGATAGCGCTATAGCCGAGGTCGGCGATGGCCTGCCGGATCTGGCGGTCGGTCAGGCAGATGGCCAGCTGCGGGGCGAAGCGGTCGTCATCTAAATCGAAGGGATCGAACCTGTCACTGAAGCCGAAGCCCGGCTGTGCGTGGGCCGGCGCGGCGATGCCGCCCAGGCCCAGCAGCGCCGTGATGGCAATCGCCCGCAATGTGGTATGGATGGAATTGCTTGCCATGGAATGTTCCTCGTGCCGCTGCCGGCTCAATGCCGAAGGTGGACTGCAGGCCAACCCTCGCCTGAACCAGGGATGCGCTCGGCCCTGCCGGTGCATATATCAACGCACATCGAATAGAGCCAGTTGCCGTTCTGTCCAACCACTTCGACGCGATTTCGGGACAGTCTCCGCTGAATTTCGCGGGGATGGCGGTGGCGTGGCGAACGCGCCCTTTGCCGCGAATATGATAAAAGACAATCGGGCTGATTCGCCCGCCAGCATGGATGATCAATGTCGCAAGCCAACGACCTTTTCGGCGCCGCCGCTTCCTCGCCTGCCCCCAAAGCCAAGCCCGAAGTGCCACGCACCGGGCCGACCACGGGCAGCTATTCGGCTGCCGATATCGAAGTTCTGGAAGGGCTGGAGCCGGTTCGGCGCCGTCCTGGCATGTATATCGGCGGCACCGATATCAACGCGCTGCACCACCTGTTTGCCGAAGTCATCGACAATTCCATGGACGAGGCGATTGCCGGCCATGCCAGCCGCATCGAAGTGCATCTGGGCGAGGATGGCTACATCACCGTCACCGACAATGGCCGTGGCATTCCCGTCGAGAACCATCCGAAATATCCCGGCCGCTCGACGCTGGAAATCGTCCATACCGTGCTTCATGCCGGCGGCAAGTTCGATTCCAAGGCCTATGAGACCTCGGGCGGCCTGCATGGCGTCGGCATTTCCGTCGTCAACGCGCTGTCCGATGACATGGTCGTGGAAGTCGCCCGCGAGCAGCAGCTGTACCAACTCCATTCTCACGCGGCAAGCCGGTTGGCGAAATCCAGCCGATGGGCCGGGTGAACAACCGCCGCGGCACCACCACGCGCTTTCATCCCGATCCGCAGATTTTTGGCGATACGGCGAAATTCTCGGCGCTGCGCCTGTTCAAGATGACCCGCGCCAAGGCCTATCTGTTCGGCGGCGTCGAATTGCGCTGGTCCTGCGACGAGGCTCTCGCCACCGACGAATGCCCTGCCCGCGCCACCTTCCACTACCCCGATGGCCTGCGTGACTTCATGGCTGCCCGCATCGAGGGCGAAACCCGCATCGTCGATGACATCTTCTCGGGCCAGAACGGCAAGCCGGGCACCCATGGCGCCACCGAATGGGCCATTGCCTGGACGCTGGGCGATGGTGGCGTGTCCTCCTATTGCAATACCGTGCCCACTCCCGATGGCGGCACCCACGAAACGGGCCTGCGCACCGCTATCCTGCGCGGTCTCAAGAATTATGCCGAGCTGACCAAGAACAAGGCTGCGGCGATCCTGACCGCCGAGGACGTGTTCGCCCATTGCAGCGCCATGCTGTCGGTGTTCGTGCGCGAGCCCGAATTTGTCGGTCAGACCAAGGATAAATTGGCCTCCGGCGAAGCCACCCGCATCGTCGATACCGCCCTGCGCGACGCGTTCGATCATTGGCTGGCCGCCTCGCCAAACCAGGCTGGCAAGCTGATGGATTGGGCCATCGAGCGCGCCGAGGAGCGGTTGCGCCGCAAGAAGGACAAGGAAATCGACCGCGCCAGCGCCACCCGCAAGCTGCGGTTGCCCGGCAAGCTGGCCGATTGCACCCAGGGCGCGGCCCAGGGCGCCGAACTGTTCATCGTCGAGGGCGACTCGGCTGGTGGCAGCGCCAAGCAGGCCCGCAGTCGCGCCAGCCAGGCCGTGCTGCCCCTGCGCGGTAAAATTCTCAACGTCGCCGGCGCCAGCCGCGAGAAGATGGCCGCCAGCCAGTTGATCTCCGATCTGATCCAGGCGCTGGGTTGCGGCACCCGCGATCGCTACCGCGAGGACGATCTGCGCTACGACAAGATCATCATCATGACCGACGCCGACGTCGACGGCGCCCATATCGCGTCGCTTGCTGATGACCTTCTTCTTCCAGGAAATGCCCAAGCTGATCGATGGCGGCCATCTGTTCCTGGCGCTGCCGCCGCTCTACCGCATCTCCCAAGGCCCCAAGACGCTCTATGCGCGCGATGATGCGCATAAGGATGAATTGATGGCCACCGAGTTCACCGGCAAGAGCAAGATCGATATCACCCGCTTCAAGGGCCTTGGGCGAAATGCCGTTCGCGCATCTGCGCGAAACCACCATGTCGCCTAAGATCGCGCACCCTGCTGCAGGTCAAGATCACCAGCGACGCCGAGGGCACCGCCTATAGCGTTGATCGCCTGATGGGCACCAAGCCCGAAGCCCGCTTCGACTTCATCCAGGAAAATGCGGCGTTCGTGACCGATCTGGATATTTAATCGTTTGAGGCACGTCCTCGTGGTTCGAGGCGCCAAAGAGGTGCACCTCACCATGAGGGCTACTGCTTGCCCGCGGTGCTCTAGGACCAATCGACATTCAGTTTACCGCTGGGCATTGAGAGCCTCGATCTGCCTCCCTCCCCCTTGAGGGGAGGGATTGAGGGTGGGGGTTCTGAACTATCAGGGGGCTCATCTCAGAGGCGCGGGCTAATTGAAAGCCTGGAACCCCCACCCTAACCCTCCCCTCAAGGGGGAGGGGACCAGATCGGGGCTCCCAAAAATCACGGCAGACTTGAATATCGACTCAGCCAGTAGTCCTCATGGTGAGGTGCGAGTTCTTACGAGCCTCGAACCACGAGGGCGTGGCAGGATACCCGCCATTCATCTAACTCCTCGAACCCCGTTGACAGACAAAGCCTTTGCGCTATGGTCCGCCCCGCTGGAGCATTTTCCGGCTTGACGGCATAACTGTTGTCCAAACGCTCTTGGACAGTGTCCGCCTTGGCTGAAGATGCCTCAGGGCCTTGCCGTCGATTTGCAGGTTCTGCACTCCCGTCCGGTTGGCCAAGTTAGAGAGCGGACGCCTCGCGTTTTCATTTCGTCCGCCGAACTGGTGCCGCCGCTGCTTCCGCAGTTGCCGTGCGCCAAGACTCCCGGCCCCGTTTCGAATGTATCGAACGGATCAGGCACCGGGTAACACCATTGAGTGGATCGACTGAATTTGACCGACGATTTTTCCGGGCTTGGCCTTTCGAGCAAAGTAACCGAGGCGGTGATTGCCGCCGGATATACCAAGCCGACCGAGATTCAGGCCCAGGCCATCCCGCATGTCCTTGAGAAGAAGGACGTCATCGGCATTGCCCAGACCGGCACCGGCAAGACCGCATCGTTTGTTTTGCCGATGCTGACGCTGCTGGAGAACGGGCGCGCCCGCGCCCGCATGCCGCGCACGCTCATTCTGGAGCCTACGCGCGAACTCGCCGCGCAGGTTTCCGAGAATTTCGAGAAATACGGCAAGAACCACCGCCTCACCATGGCGCTGATCATCGGTGGCGTGTCGTTCGAAGACCAGAACAAGAAGCTCGACCGTGGCGTCGATGTGCTGATCGCCACGCCGGGCCGGCTGCTCGACCAGATCGATCGCGGCAAGATCATGCTGAATGGCGTCGAAATCCTCGTCATCGACGAGGCCGACCGCATGCTCGACATGGGCTTCATCGACGACATCGAAAAGATCGTCAATCGCCTGCCGCCCCGCCGCCAGACCATGCTGTTTTCCGCGACCATGGATGCGCAGATCGAGCGCCTGACCAAGAAATTCCTGAAAGATCCGGTGCATGTGCAGGTTTCCCGCGCTGCATCGACCGCCGATACCATCGACCAGAAGCTGGTCAAGGTCTCGTCCAAGCCCGAGGAAAAGCGCGCGTCGCTGCGCGATTTGATCCGCGCCGCCGATGGGCTGACCAACGCCATCATCTTCTGCAATCGCAAGCGCGATGTGGCCACCCTCGCCCGCTCGCTCGAACGGCACGGTTTTTCCGCCGGCGGGCTGCATGGCGATATGGACCAGAAGAGCCGCACCGAAACGCTCGATGCGTTCAAGAATGACCGCCTGACCTTGCTGGTTGCCAGCGACGTGGCGGCGCGCGGCCTCGATATTCCCGCCGTCAGCCACGTATTCAATTTCGACGTGCCGGTTCATGCCGAGGATTATGTCCACCGCATTGGCCGCACTGGCCGTGCCGGACGCTCCGGCGTCGCCTATACGCTGGTCGCGCCTGCCGACGGCAAGCATCTCGATGCCATCGTCAAGCTGATCCAGCGCGATATCGCCTGGCTCGATACCGGCACAGCGCCCGCCAGGACCTCGCCCGCGGCGGAAGCCGGTACGGAAGAGCCCAAGGCCCGCGTTGCCCGGCCGCGCCGTGGCGGCGCCCGGACCCGTCCGGGGGCGGCTGCAGCCACCGAGGCTGAAGCTCCGGTTGCGGCGGCGCCTGCGCCGGCTCGTGAACGCCCTGCCCGCGCACCGCGGACACGTCCGGCGCCAGAGGCTGTGCACGAACAAGCGCCTGCGGAAGTCGAGGCGGTTGAAACGCCGGCGCCGTTGACCGCTCGCCAGCGTGCGGAAGCCAAACCGGCCACGCGTCCCTCGCGCACCCGTCCGCCACGCACCGAAGCCGGTCAGGCCGACGATTCGGGCGTTGATGCCAACTCGCCTTTCGGCAGCGATGGGCCGGTTCCGGCATTCCTTTTGCGTTCGACTGCGCGCGAAAGCTAATCAGGCGGGCAATTTTTAGATTAAGTCAGTTGAAAGCGGGGTGATCACAGTTGTCATCCCGACTTTGCGCGCGTTACTTGATGGTTTGATGCGTGCGGCTGATTTGCCGGTGTCGTGAGCGCTTGAGGCGCGGGGGAAGCTGTGTCGGAACAGGAATTCAAACGCGCTCTTGGCTACGCCAATTCCGCTTTCGACCTGCTCAAGCGCAGCGGGATTCCGCCCTATCCGCAATTCTATGAATTGCTTTACACCTATGCGACGGGCGTCAATCCGGCGCTGAACAACCGTATCAATTCGATCTTCCGCACCGGCGAGTCGCCATCGCTCGATCTGGCCGAGACGCTCTACAACGAATTTTTGAAATCGGACGTCAACGACCGTATTTCCAATGTTTCCGAGCGCATGCACGCCCGCATCGAGGCGATGCATGAAGCCATCGATTCGGCGATGACCACGGCCAATGCCTATTCAGGCTCGCTGCAGGCGGCGAGCGGCCACCTTGATGGCGAGATTTCGGGCCCGGCGATGAAGGTACTGGCCAAGCGACTGCTAGCGGAAACCCGCCGCATGCAGGACACCAACCGCGCCCTGGAACTGCAGCTGGAAGCCTCGCGCGACGATATCGCCATGCTGCAGCGCGATCTGGACGACGTGCGACGCGAGTCCCTGCTCGACCCGCTCACCAAAATCGCCAACCGCAAGAGTTTCGACGAGGGCCTGGCCGATGCGATTGCCGAGGCCAGCACCAAGGGCAATCCGCTCTGTCTGCTGCTGCTGGACATCGACTATTTCAAGAATTTCAACGACACCTATGGCCACCAGACCGGCGACCAGGTGCTGCGCCTGGTGGCGATGACGCTCAAGTCCAATATCAAGGGCAAGGACCTGGCGGCGCGGTACGGCGGCGAGGAATTCGTCGCCATCCTGCCCTCGACGGATCTGGAAGGCGCGATGATCGTGGCGGAAAATATCCGCAAGGCCATTGCCGCCAAGGAATTGATGAAGCGCTCGACCAATGAGAAGCTGGGCCGCATCACCGCCTCGTTCGGCGTGGCCGTGTTCCACCCCTCCGATACCGCAAGTTCGCTGATCGAACGCACCGACCGCTGCCTCTACGCCGCCAAGCATGCCGGCCGCAACCGCGTCGTCAGCGAAACCGACCTGGCCGATATCCGCGCGGCTTAGAGGCTGCGGTAGTAACCCCTCACCCTGACCTTCCGCTGAACGCGTCAGGTCTGTCCCTCTCCCGTAAGGGGAGAGGGGTGACGACTGTGAACTCTCGGCTCCATCCCCTTCTCCCCTTGCGGGAGAAGGTGCCCGAAGGGCGGATGAGGGGTACTCTTCCGCTATCGGCTTAAGCGCTACTCCCCCGCCACCATCTTCACGCCCAGCCCCGCCAGCATCTCCCAGTAATCGGGATAGGTCTTGCCGACGCAGGCTGGGTCCAGAATGGTGATGCCGCCGATCTTGAGCCCCGCCAGCGCGAAGCTCATGGCGATGCGATGATCCGCATAGGTTTCGATCCGGGTGCGGTCATTGCGCTGCGCCAGTTCGGCCAGTCGCGGATCGCTATTGACGATCAGATCGTCGCCCTCCTCCCGCGCCAGGCCCTGGCCGGATGCGGTTGAGTTCGGTGGACAGCGCCGAAACCCGGTCGCATTCCTTGACGCGCAGATTGGCGATGCCGACGAAACGAACCGGCGTCTTGTTGAACGCCGCCAGCACCGCGATGGTCGGCACCGCGTCCTGCATCTGCGAGCCGTCGATCACCGCCGGCAGATTGGGAAACTGCGCGATCACCGCCTGCGCCAGTGCATCGGGCTGGGTGAAAGCATCGGGCGCCACGCCGAGGTCGATCTTGCCTCCGGTCAGCACCGCCGCCGCCCACAGATAGGTTGCGGCCGAAGCATCCGGCTCGATGAGGAGATCGGTCGCCGTGTATCCGGTCGGCAGGACCCGCCAGGTGCCGGCATCGATCTGTTCGACCGAAGCGCCGAAAGCCAGCATGGCGGCAATCGTCAGGTCGACATAACCGCGCGCGCCGATATCGGCGCCGGTTAGCGCCACCTCGATCGGCCCTTCGCCCATCGCGGCCGCCATCAGCAGCGCCGAGACATATTGGCTGGACAGTCCGGCATCGATCTCCACACGCCCCTGCCCGAAGCTGCCATTGCCGTGGATCGTCACCGGCGGGCAACCAGTCTCGGAAGTGGCGTCGATGCCCAGCGACCGCAGCGCAGTCACCAGCGGCGCGATTGGGCGCAGTCGCATATGCTCGTCGCCATCGACGATGACGGTGCCGTCAACCGTGGCCACCGCAGCAGTCAGGAACCGGGTGGCGGTGCCCGCATTGCCCAGGAACAGTGGCGCATCGGGCGCGCGTCAGCTTGCCGGTGCTGGTAACGACGAAGCTCGTTGCGTCCGGCTCATCGATGGTCACGCCCATCTGCCGCAAGGCGGCGGCCATCAGCACCGTGTCCTTGCTCTTGAGCGCGCCGGTCAGCCGGCTGGTGCCATGGGCCAGCGCCGCCAGCAGCAGCGCGCGATTGGTGATGGATTTGGAGCCGGGCGGCGAAACGCGCCCCACCAGAGGATGGCCGGGCGGAATAAGGGTGAGAGCCGCGGGCAATGCGGTCATGTTGGAAACTCGAAGAACTGGAGCCGAAGGGAGCCCCTGCCTGTTAGGCCAAATGCGCGCCCGACGCAATCAGGCCGTGGCGCGCGCCTCGGCAATGGCCTTCAGGTCCGCGGGCTTGAGCGTGACGCTCTCGCCGCAACCGCAGGCGCCGGTCTGGTTGGGGTTCTTGAAGGTGAAGCCGGCGCTCATCCGGGTTTCTTCGAAATCCATGATCGTGCCGAGCAGATACATGGTCGCCTTGGGGTCGACGTAAACATCGACGCCCTTATCGGCGACATGGTCGTCGCCCTTCACCGGCTCGGCCACATAGTCGAGCGTATAGGACACGCCGGCGCAGCCCGCGTTCTTGATGCCGACGCGCACGCCCGTCACCGGCTTGTCGGAATCCTCGATGATTTCGCGGATCCGCTCGGCGGCGGCGTCGCTCAGCGTCATGATCTTGAAAGCCATCGGGAAACCTCGTCTATCGTCAATTCACGATATATAGCGCGTCGGAAGCGAAATTACCACCAGTTCAACGCGACCTGGGCTTCCTCGCTCATGCGGCTGGCGTCCCAGGGGGGATCGAACACCATATTGACCGTCACGTCCTGAATGCCTTCGACGGCGCGGGCGGCGTTTTCCACCCAGCCGGGCATTTCGCCGGCCACCGGGCAGCCCGGCGCGGTCAGGGTCATGTCGATGACGAGGTTCCGGTCGTCGTCCAGATCGACCTTGTAGATCAGGCCGAGTTCGTAAATATCGACAGGGATTTCAGGGTCATAGACGGTTTTGAGCGCGCCGATGAGGTCGGTGGTGATGCGCTCCACATCGGCTTCGGGGAGCGAGCCGGTATGGTTCGGCACGATCCGGGGCGGTTCGGGCAGCGACGGCGCGGGGGCGATCTTGATTCGTCGATTTCGTCGGTCATCATGGTCCTCGCTTTACGCGAAAAATTTCTGGGCGCGCTCGATGCCGTCTACCAAAGCGTCGACGTCGTCCTTGCCGTTATATAGGGCGAAGGAGGCTCTACAGGTAGAGGTGACACCGAAACGTTTGAGCAACGGCTGGGCGCAGTGGGTTCCGGCCCGCACGGCGATGCCGTAGCGGTCGAGAATGGTGGAAACGTCGTGGGCGTGGGCGCCCTTTATCTCGAAGGAGAAGATGCCGCCCTTGCCTGGCGCCGTGCCGATCAGGCGCAGCGAATTGATGCGGCTGAGGCGTTCCTGGGCGTATTCAGCGACTTCGGATTCGTGGGCGGCGATGGCGTCGCGGCCGAGATTGTCCATATAATTCAAGGCCGTGCCGAGGCCGATGGCTTGCACGATGGGCGGCGTGCCGGCCTCGAAGCGGTGTGGCGGCTCGTTGTAGGTGACGGTGTCGAGGGTGACGATATCGATCATCTCGCCACCGCCCTGATAGGGCTGCATCTGCGCCAGCAGGTCGTATTTGCCGTAGAGCACGCCGATGCCGGTCGGGCCGTAGAGCTTATGTCCGGTCATGACATAGAAGTCGGCGCCGAGCGCCTGAACGTCGACTTTGGTGTGCACCGCGCCCTGGCTGCCATCGACCAGAACCGGGATTCCACGTGCATGCGCAATTTCGACGATCTGCTGTATTGGCGTTACCGTTCCGGTAACGTTGGACATGTGCGTAACGGCCACAATGCGAGTCCGGTCGCTCAATGCCGCTTCAAACGCATCCAGATTGAAACTGCCATCGTCATTCACATCGACCCACTTGATCACCGCGCCCTTGCGTTCGCGGTGGAAGTGCCAGGGCACGATGTTGGAGTGGTGCTCCATGATCGTGGTGACGATCTCGTCGCCCTCGCTGATGCGGGGGCCGGCGAAGGACGACGCGACGAGGTTGATCGCTTCGGTCGCCGAGCGGGTGAAGATGATTTCTTCGGGCCGCGCCGCGTTGATGAATTTCTGAACCGCGTGGCGGCCGCCTTCGTAAGCCTCGGTCGCGCGGTTGGCGAGCGTGTGCAGGCCGCGATGCACATTGGCGTATTCGTGGCGGAAGGCATAATCCATCCGGTCGAGCACCTGGACGGGTTTTTGGGCCGACGCGCCGCTATCGAGATAGACCAGGCGGTGGCCGTGGATCTGTTCCGACAGGATCGGGAAATCGGCGCGGACTTTTTCGAGATCGAAGGTCATTTGGTTTCAGCTCACCGCCCTCGGGTTCATTTCCGCCAGCAGCCACCCATCTACGACGCCAGTCAGCGCCTCGTTGAGCGCCACGTCCTCGATCGGGTCGAGCAGTTCTTCCAAAAACCCGCGCACCAGCATGGTTTCGGCTTCGGCCTTCGGAATGCCGCGGCTCATCAGGTAGAACATCGAGTCTTCGTCGAGCTGGCCGCAGGTCGAGCCGTGGCCGCAGACGACGTCGTCGGCGTAGATTTCGAGTTCGGGCTTGCTGAGGATTTCCGCTTCGTCCGACAGCATCAGACCCTGCATCATCATCTTGGCATCGGTCTTTTGCGCGTCGCGCGAAACCATGATGCGGCCCTGGAACACTGCCTTGGAGCGGCCACGAGCGATCTGCTTGTAGAGTTCCTGCGAAGTGGTGTTCGGCACGGCGTGGTTGATATCGATGGTGATATCGAGGTGCTGGCCATCGTCCACCAGGTTCAGCCCGGTGAAGTCAGCATGGGCACCCTCCCCGGCAAACCGGGCGAACACCTGCGAGCGGGCAAGCCCGGCGCCGGCGTGGATGGTCAGCGTGCGCAGCTTGGCGCCATCGGCGAGCGTATATTCATTGGTGGCGAAATGGGTCGCCGCCTTGCCGCTCAGATCGACGGTGATGTGCGTCAGCACCGCGTTCTTGCCCACGGCGATATAGCTGGCATGGTTGGCCACATGGGCGGCGTCGGAGCCCGAATAGGTCTCCAGCACCACGGCCGAGGCATTATCGGCTACGAAAATCCGTGCCGAGCTGGCCGAGTGGGCAGCCGCGCCTTCGGTGCGCCGGTCGATCTGCACGACGGGGTCGACGGTGCCGTCGAGCGTCAGGGTCAGCGTTTCCTTGGCCAGCGCGCCATTGAGATGCACCAGCACGTCGTCGCGGGTGGTCAGCGCCGCGCCATCGGTCTTGCCGATGATGACGCCGGCCGGCGCGGTGCCGCTCTCCTGCACGCGCCCATTGGCGATCATCACCTGATGGGCGCCGGCAACGCGCAGCGCCGGGGCGCTGGCCTCATTGGCGGCCTGGGCCAGAGGCGGGATCGCCTTCAGCAGCATTTTTAGATCGGTATAGTGATAGCTTTCGACGCGCCGTGTCGGCAGGCCGGCCATGGTCATGCGCTCGGCTTCCACCATGGCGCCGAGGCCGGTCAGCTGCTCGATCAAGGTCTGTTCTGCCGCGCTGAGGCGGACGGGCATGGTCTGCTTCATGATCAAGCCGCCGCGTCGTCGAATTCGGCATAGCCCCTGGCTTCGAGCTGCAATGCCAGGTCCTTGTCGCCGCTTTCGACGATCTTGCCGTCCGAGAACACATGCACCACGTCGGGCACGATGTGGTTGAGCAGGCGCTGATAGTGGGTGATCACCAGCATGGAGCGATTGGCGGCGCGGAGCGCATTGACGCCCTTGGACACGACCTGAAGCGCATCGATATCGAGGCCGCTATCGGTCTCGTCAAGGATGCACATTTTGGGCTGCAGCAATGCCATCTGCAGCACTTCAGCGCGCTTCTTCTCGCCGCCGGAGAAGCCGACATTGAGCGGGCGCTTGAGCATGTCGCTATCGATATTCAGGTCGGTGCCGGCCTGCTTGACCGCGCGCATGAAATCGGGCGTCAGCATTTCAGCTTCGCCGCGCTTCTTGCGCTGCGCATTCATCGCCGCCTTGAGGAAGGTCATGGTGGCGACGCCGGGGATTTCGATGGGATACTGGAAGGCCAGGAACAGGCCGGCAGCAGCGCGCTCATCGGGCTCCATGGACAGCAGGTCCTGCCCGTCGAGCAGCACTTCGCCCTCGGTGATTTCGTAGTCTTCCTTACCGGCGAGCACATAGCTCAGCGTCGACTTGCCCGAGCCATTGCGGCCCATGACGGCATGCACTTCGCCGGGCGGAATGATCAGGTTCACGCCCTTGAGGATTTCGCGGTCTTCGATGCGCGCATGCAGGTTGCGGATTTCAAGGATTGGGGTGGTCATTGATAAAGCTCCAGAAATTGGCCAGGGTCGCCCTCAAAGCGCCACCCGGCAAGAAGTCGTTGAGTTGGTTTAGCCGACGCTGCCTTCGAGGCTGATCGAGATCAGCTTCTGGGTTTCGACCATGAATTCCATCGGCAGGTGCTGCAGCACGTCGCGGACGAAGCCGTTGACGATCAGCGCCACGGCTTCCTCGTCGGAAAGGCCGCGCTGCTGGCAATAGAACATCTGGTCGTCCGAGATCTTGGACGTCGTCGCCTCGTGCTCGAAAACTGCAGTCGCGTTGCGGCTCTCAATATACGGAACCGTGTGAGCGCCGCACTTGTCGCCAATAAGAAGGCTGTCGCACTGGGTGAAGTTGCGGGCGCCCTTGGCCTTGGCATGGGCCGAAACCTGGCCGCGATAGGTATTGTCGGAGAAGCCGGCGGCGATGCCCTTGGCGATGATGCGGCTGGAGGTGTTCTTGCCCAGATGGATCATCTTGGTGCCGCTATCGACCTGCTGGTAGCCGTTCGAGATGGCGATCGAATAGAATTCACCGCGGGAGTTATCGCCGCGCAGAATGCAGGACGGATACTTCCAGGTGATGGCCGAACCGGTTTCGACCTGGGTCCAGGAGATCTTGGAATTGTCGCCACGGCAATCGCCGCGCTTGGTGACGAAATTGTAGATGCCGCCCTTGCCGTCCTTATCGCCCGGATACCAGTTCTGGACCGTCGAGTACTTGATCTCGGCGTTTTCCAGCGCCACCAGTTCGACCACGGCGGCGTGCAGCTGGCTTTCGTCACGCATTGGCGCGGTGCAGCCTTCCAGATAGCTCACATAGCTGTCTGCTTCGGCAATGATCAGCGTGCGCTCGAACTGGCCGGTCTTCTTTTCATTGATGCGGAAATAGGTCGACAATTCCATCGGGCAACGCACGCCCTTGGGGATGTAGACGAACGAGCCATCGGTGAAGACGGCGCTGTTGAGCGTCGCATAGTAGTTGTCCGAGACCGGCACGACCGAGGCGAGGTACTTTTGCACCAGCTCGCCATGCTCGCGAATGGCTTCCGAGATCGAGCAGAAAATGATGCCGACCTTGGCCAGTTCCTCGCGGAACGTGGTGACGACGGAGACCGAATCCATCACTGCATCGACGGCCACATTGGGGCGTTCGACACCGGCGAGGATTTCGCGTTCCTTCAGCGGAATGCCCAGCTTGTCATACATGGCCAGCAATGCCGGATCGACTTCATCGAGGCTCGTGGGAGCCGGCGTCGACTTCGGCGCGGCGTAGAAGTACATGTCCTGGAAATCGAGCTGGGGGTAATGAACCTTGGCCCAGGTCGGCTCTTCCATGGTCAGCCAGCGATTATAGGCTTCCAGCCGCCAATCGAGCATCCACTGCGGTTCGTTCTTCTTGGCCGAAATGAAGCGAACGATGTCTTCGCTCAGGCCCTTGGGGGCCATGTCGGATTCGATATCGGACGAGAAGCCGTATTTGTATTTATCGACGTCGAGGGCCAGCACCGAGCTGACGGTCTCCCGGTCGATGTTTTCCTTGAGCGTCGGGATGTCGTAGTCGTCCATCTGGCTTCTCCTATTGCCCTTCGGCGCTTCAAGGGCGCCGCGAGCCGTCAATATTGTGGCCCTCAGGCCGCTTTCCCCTGCCGGCCACGCTGCCGGTTGAGGATGATTTCATAGCCGCGCAGAAACGCTGTCACGTCATCGCGGCTGGAATTCCAGCCGAAGCTGATGCGCAAGGCGCATTCGGCAAGTTCGAGCGGCACGTCCATCGCCGCCAGCACGTGGCTTGCGGCCACCTTGCCCGATGAGCAGGCAGAGCCCGACGACACCGAAATGCCATCCAGGTCCAGCCCCATCATGGCCACCGTGCTCTTGACGCCGGGCACCGCGAAATCGACCACATTGCCAACCCGCTCGGCACTGTCGCCGAAGATCACTGCGTCCGAAGCCATGGCAAGCAGGCCCGCTTCCAGCTCGCTCGTCAACGCCGCAACGTTCGCCGCAGTGTACCGCTCGCCAAAACTCTGCGCCGCCGCGCCGAAGGCTGCGATCAGTGCCGCCGCTTCGGTGCCGCCGCGCCGGCCCTGTTCCTGCCCGCCGCCGGGGATCAGCCGCACGGTATCGGCATGGGCCTTGACCAGCAACGCGCCAATTCCGGCCGGCGCGCCAATCTTGTGGCCACCTATAGCCATCATATCGGGTGCCGAGACGGCAAATTCGAGGGGTAGCTTGCCAAAAGCCTGGGCGGCGTCGATGAACAGCGTATGCCGGGTCGGTCCGACCAGCGCATTGATGCGTTCGACCGGCTGGATCACGCCGGTTTCGTTATTCACCCAGTGCAAAGCCACGAGCAGCGTCTGGTTCGTCGCGTCCGCCTCAGCAAGAAATCCGGCAAGCTGGTTCAGATCGATGCGGCCATCGGCCAGCAGGCCAACAGTCAGAACCGGCAGCCCTGTCGCCTCGGCGGCCTTGAGAACGGCGGTATGATCGCCCGCGCTGATCACTATGGCGTGGCTGGCAAAGGTCTTGGCGCCGCCGACAATCGCCTGGGTGATCGCCTCGGTGGCCGAGCCGGTGAACACCACCTGCTTGCGCTCGGCACCGGCGAGCTTTGCCACCTGCCCGCGCGCCGTCTCGATGACATTGCGCAAGGCACGGCCATGACCATGCACGGAGGCCGGGTTACCGGTCAATTCCAACGTATCGACCAGCGCCGTCCGCGCCTCCGGCAGCAGCGGGGACGCGGCATTATGATCGAGATAGATCGCCGGTCTGGTCATCATGGGCCCACAGGCGCATGCGCGCCGTTCATAGCTTCCATGCCTGGACTGAGGCGGTGTATTGCCCCCGGATCCAAACACTTCTTGAAATTCAACGCCCACTTTCATTACAAGGGGCGCACATCCCCGCCAGCTGGCGGCCAAAACACGAGTTTCGAATAATTCTAAACTGGTTTTTCGATGCCTGTATTAGGCAGCGAGGCGCGCTTAGTCAAGCCGCAGCGCTGCCGTCCAAGGCTTCGGGAGCCACACCAACAGAGCCGTAATGGCCGGAAAAGTAGACCCATGCCAGAAGTGATTTTCAATGGCCCCGAGGGGCGTCTGGAAGGCCGTTACCAGCCCGGCAAGGAGCCCAACGCTCCCATCGCCATCGTGCTTCATCCCCACCCGCAGTTCGGCGGGACGATGAATAACCAGATCGTTTATAACCTGTTCTACATGTTTGCCGAGCGCGGCTTTGCCGTTTTGCGGTTTAATTCGCGCGGCGTAGGCCGCAGCCAGGGCATGTTCGACCACGGTATCGGTGAATTGTCCGACGCCGCCTCGGCGCTGGATTGGCTGCAGACCATCAATCGCGAAGGCCGCGGCTGCTGGATCGCCGGCTTCTCGTTCGGCGCCTGGATCGGCATGCAGCTTTTGATGCGCCGCCCGGAAGTCGAAGGCTTCATCTCGGTGGCGCCGCCGGAAAATCTCTATGATTTCTCGTTCCTGGCCCCCTGCCCGTCCTCGGGCCTGATCATCCATGGCGACAAGGACCGCGTGGCGCCGCCATCGGCGGTGCAGAAGCTGGTGGACAAGCTCAAGCTGCAGAAGGGCATCACCATCGAGCAGCAGACCGTGGAAGGCGCGAACCACTTCTTCGAGGGCAAGATCGACGATCTGACCAACCGCTCGGCCGATTATCTCGACCGTCGCCGGGCGGAGATCGCCGCCGGCGGCGGGCGCTGATTTAGGGGCGCGCATACCGCGATCATCGTAACCAACACGACGTCATTCCCGCTTTGGCGGGAGTGACGCCGGAGATAAATTCAAGATTCGGGATCGCACCCCATGACCAAGTTCAAATCCGACTTTCTTCGCGTGCTCGACGAGCGCGGTTTCATCCACCAGATTTCCGATCCCGAAGGGCTCGACGCCCTGGCTCTCAAAGGGCCAATCACCGGCTATGTCGGTTATGACGCCACGGCGACGTCGATCCATATCGGCAACCTCATATCCGTCACCATGCTGTACTGGATGCAGGAAACCGGTCACAGGGCGATCAGCCTGATGGGCGGCGGAACCTCGATGGTGGGCGATCCTTCGTTCCGCGACGACCAGCGCAAGCTGCTGACGGTGGAGCAGATCGCCACCAATATCGAGAGCATCAAGAAGGTTTATTCCAATATCCTGCGCTATGACGGGCCGAACCCGGCCATCATGGTCAACAATGCCGATTGGTTGCTCAAGCTCAACTATGTGGAGTTCCTGCGCGATGTCGGGCGGCATTTTTCGGTCAATCGGATGCTCAGCTTCGATTCGGTCAAGCTGCGGCTGGACCGCGACCAGTCGCTGAGCTTTCTCGAATTCAACTACATGATCATGCAGGGCTATGACTTCGTCGAGCTGAACCGGCGCCATGGCACCGTGCTGCAGATGGGGGGCTCGGACCAGTGGGGCAATATCATCAACGGCGTCGATCTCAGCCACCGCATGGGCGGGCCGCAGCTTTATGCGCTGACCACGCCGCTGCTGACGAAATCATCCGGCGAGAAGATGGGCAAATCGGCCTCCGGCGCCGTCTGGCTCAATGGGGACCTCTTCAGCCCCTATGATTTCTGGCAGTATTTCCGCAATACCGAGGATGCCGATGTCGGCAAGTTCCTCAAGATTTTCACGCGGTTGCCGCTGTCGGAGATCGCCAAGCTGGAAGCGTTGGGTGGCTCCGAGCTGAATGAGGCCAAGAAGGTGTTGGCGACCGAGGTGACGGCAATCGTGCACGGCCGCGATGCTGCGATCCAGGCTGCATCAACGGCTGCGGCAACCTTCGAAACCGGCTCGCTCGACCTGTCGCTGCCCACGGCGACGTTAACTCATGCCGAACTCTCCAACGGTATCGGTATCCAGGCGGCGCTGGTTCTTGCCGGTCTTGCCGCATCGAACGGCGAAGCACGCCGCCATATCCAGTCGGGTGCCGTGCGCGTCAATGATGCTGTGATTGACGACGAAAAGCTGAGCCTGGGGGATAATGCGCTGCTGGCTGAGGGGGTGGTGAAGCTCTCGGTGGGCAAGAAGCGTCACGCGCTGATCAAGCCGGTTTAGTCGTCAGCTTCATCTAGCAACCGGTCGTCCCACGGTTTGCCACGGTACATGATGCGATGAATATAGACGGAGTTGTCGCTGACGACGAACGCCACAGCCACCGACTTTAGAACTCCGATAACGCGGAGTTCGGAGTCTGGTGATCGAAGTGAGCCACGCTGGCTACCAAAGGCCAGCGTGGCCAGCCTTTCTGTAATCTGTGTCACATAGCGATCAGCAACTGATTCAGAGGCCACTTCTGCCAACCAGTTACCAATTTGTTTCAAATCGATCTTTGCTGACTCGAGATAGATCACATCTCGCTGTCGCATCACGACGCCTTTCGAGCCGCGCTTTCCTTGATGCTTGCTCGCACCTCAGCAAGCACCTCTTCTGTCGTGTAGGTCTTTTCCAACCCTGCCTTCCATCGATCGTAGGTCGGAATTACTTCCTCGATCATCCAACGATCTATCTCTGCTTCGCGCGCTTGCAGCACGCGCAGACCTTCGCGCACCACTTCGCTGCTTGACGTATAGCCGCCAGCTGCCACCTTGGCGTCGATGAATGCCGACTGGTCTTCCGGCAGGCTGAATGTCCGTTTCGTCGCTTTTGCCATGATGAACCTCGCTTTTGCAGCATCTTATCACCCCGGTATGACTTTGTCATACCACTATTCAACCCGAGGCTGCTCCTTCGCCCGGAACTCGAACAGTTCGCGGAAGGCGCCGGGCACGAGGGCGGATAGCGGGTTAATCTTGAACTGGGGTTTGTCGAGAGGGCCTGTGACGGCGAAGGTTACGCCGACTAGGCCTTCGCCGTCGCGGCCGCCCAGGAGCGGGCCGAGCAGGGGAATTTTCTGGAAGGCGCTGTTGAGGCCGAACAGGGGCACATAGGTGCCTGTGAGGTCGTATTGCCGCTGGTTGGTGTAGATGAAGCCGCGCATGGTGCCGCCCACCGTGGCGCCGCTGAGCACAGCATCGGTAACCTCGACGCGATCGGAGCGGCGCACGAAGGTCACGACGCCGCCGGTGAAATCGAGCCGGTTCTGCTTGGCGATGACCGCGCGGGAATCGGCGTGATTGCCCAGGATCTGGGCGACATTGGCTTCATCGACGATGGCGAAATTGTGCAGTTGCAACTGGCCGACCTCGGCCTTCTGCTCGGCATTGGTGGTCAGCACCAGGCTGCCGTTACCGCCGGCAAGCTGGGAATACACGCCGAGCAGCCGCAGGATGGTGCCGGCGTCGTTGAAGGCCACGGTCAGCGTGCGCCCATCCGGCGCCGGATTGGTGGTGACCGAGAGCGCGTTACTGTCGCCGAATTGCGCGGTCATGTTGGCCCGGCGCATGTCCGCGCCTTGCAGGGTCATGTCCAGGGCCAGGTTAAAGGCCGTGGTTGCGTAATAGCCCAGGGCGCGATCGAGATGGACGCTGAGCGCCAGCGTCTGGTCGAACTGGGTCGCCTGCACACCGCCGGCACCCTCCCCCAGCCCGAAGAAGCGCTTGAGCATCGGCTTGAAGTCGAGCTGCGCGCCGGTCAGGTCGAGCGCATATCCGCCATCGACCGGCGCCAGCTTGAGCTGTGCGCTGTCCCCTTCGCTAAGCGCGAACTGAGTGAACTCGGCTGATTGCAGGCCCTTTTCGGCGTCGAATTTCAGCCCGCCGGCCAGATGCACCGTGCCGAAGGCCAGGTCGATGCCACTGAGTTCGGTCAACTTGTCCTGCTGGTGGATCGTGGCCTGCAAGGACCCGGCGACGCCGACGGGCTTGCTGATGCCGATATCCTTGATGGTCAATCCAGCATCCTTGAGATCGACCGCCATCAGGATCGTTCCGTCGGGTTTGGGCTCGGCGACGAAGCGCACCTGCCCGGTCAGGAACTCGGAGGCATCGAACCCCATTGCCGCCAGATCCTTGGCTTCAAGGGTCGATCCAAGCCGGAAGATTGGCGCCGTGGCAGGTGTTCCGGCAATCTCCACCTCGGCTGCCATGCCATCGATACTGGCGGTGCCGGCGACCTTATAGCCGTCCTGCGATGCGTTGAACGACAGCTGGCCGTCAACGATCTTGTGGTCCTGGATCGGCTGGCTGCTGGCGAAATCCTTCACATTGCCATTGAGCACATAGTCAAAGCCCAGTTCACGCCCCGCGCTGGGATTGGCCAGCTTGATGGTCGCCACGAGGCCAACATCGACCGAGCCGGTAATCGACTCCAGATCGAGAGGCACTCGCACATTGGCGACGGCGCCGGGCTGCTGGCTCTTGGCCAGCGCGAGTAGCGCGGGGATCGAGCCGCTAAGATCGCCGGAAACCTCGGCAATGCCCTGGATGGGATCGGAATTATCCATGACCAAAGCCGGGTTCTTGACCGTGAGAATGCCATTGCCGGTATCGACCTTGCCGCCGCCTGCGGAAATGGTCAGGTCGCTATCGCGCAGCTGCAGCTTGGTTTCACCCTCGATGGCGATCGGGGTCATCTCGGCGGTCGGCTTGACCATGACATCGGTGCCGACCATGTCGATCACCATGGAGTCCTTGGGAATCGGCTTGTCCTCGCCCCGCATCGCCATGGTGCCGACCGGAAATTTGAAGTGCATGGTCGAGTGAGCAACCGTGCCTTCGGTTACGTTGGCGACGAACCAATCGCGGCTTTCCCCGCCCATCAGATAGGGCCAGAGCCGCTTGAGGTCATCAGCGCTGACGCCCTCGCCGGCAATAGTCATATCGAGACCCAGGCCTGCCTGCAGCATATCGATGCGGCCCTTGGTTTCGATGCGGGCGGCGCCCTTGGTGGCCGCCAGCCGGTCGATGCCCAGCGCGCCATAGAGCGGCGCCGACCAACCGGAGAACTCCATGGTGTCGAAAGGCTCGGCAGGTGCCGCCATGTCGTTGGGGTGGATAACCACATCCCGCATGCTCAAGGAAATGCCGACGGTGGGACCGAAAGTGGGGTCAAGCCCCATGGCGAAGACGCCCGATATATGGGCTGAACTTTGCCCGATCTGCAGCGCCGTATCGGCCAGCTTGAACTGGCCCTCGGCCGGCGACCAGCTAATGTCCATGATGGAGGAGGCTATCGGGAAATAGCTGTCCTGCAACCGCAGGTCGAGGCCGGTCAAATCGACCTTGAAGGCACCGTTTACCAGCTTGCCGGTATTGGGCGCGAAGGTCACATCAATCGACAGCGCCCCGGCGCCGCGAACGGCTGCGACGCTTTGCGCATCGTCGATGAAGGGCAGGAAGGACGCGAAGTCGATATTGGTGACGTCGGCCTCCAGCCGGGCACCGCCTGCATCGTCGACCGTGCGCGACAGGTTGCCAACCATGGTCTTGCCGCCGAGCGTGGCGGAGAAGGTGCCGCCGGTGTTGCGGCGGTCCGCCGAGGGGGCGATTTCCAGATCGATCTTCTCGAAGCGCCGGAACAGGCCATAAACCGCATCGTTCATATCCACGATGCCGTCGCGGATCACCAGCTTGGAGAAGCGGCCCTGCTCGGCTTGCGCCACGATATCGGCGATGCCCTGCTCGCTGGCTTCCAGATTATAGATCAGCCAGTCATTGTCCGAGCGCAGCGCCATCGAGGAGGCTTGGCCGTCGGGACCGCGCAGATTGATGCCGGAGGTGGAAATGCCCACCGAGGGGAAGGTGTCCTGGCCCTCCATGACCCGCACCGTCGGCGGGCCGCCCTTGGGATCGTCAATCATCTCGAAGCTGGTGACACGCGGCCCCAGCAGGTCCTGCACGATCTGGATATGGGGCTTGACGATGGTCACGGTGGCGCCCGGCTGGCCGAACAGGGCCCGAACCGGGGAGAACCCGATCTCCAGGGCTTCTATCTCCACCCTGGCGCCACTCTTGCTATCGGTCAGCACGACCGGCGAAAAATGGATCACCGGCCAGATGCCGCCCTCCAGGGCCAGCGCCATATCGCCCAATTGCAGTGTGCTGGTCGGCGGCATGGCGGATTGGGCCACGGCTTGGGCCGCATCGCTGCCGAACGGCAGGCGGACAGGGGTGACCAGCAGGACCAGATAAAGCAGTACGACGAGAGTGGCCGGAATGCCGAGTGCCCAAACCAGGATTTTGGCGGCATGACGCGCCGGCGGCCGCTTGCGCTGCGCAGAGGGTGGAGTCTGCGGTGCTGGCACAGTGGTTGACGCGCTCACTTGCTTCCAGATTGGGGCCTTGGCCGGTATCTCCTGGACCCCCCGAGAATCAACCGCACAGCACGGTCTCTTGCCCAATGATACCGGCTGGAATATGGCACCGACACCCCGATTTTATCCGGGGGCGATTTGTGAGGGGACAACTGCATGACCATGCTGCAGGAGGGCGATGCCGCTCCCGATTTCACCCTGAAGCTCGATGACGGCACCAGCTTCACCCTCTCGGCGCAGCGCGGCCGCAGGGTTGTGCTGTACTTCTATCCGCAGGACGATTCCGGCGGCTGCGTGAACGAGAACCAGGAGTTCTCGGCGCTCAGCGCGGAATTCGCGCAGCGAGGCGCCATTCTGGTTGGCATTTCTCCTGACAGCATGGAGTCCCATCGCAAGTTCCGCGCCAAATATGGCCTTGTCGTTCCCCTGGCGGCGGACCCCGATCGTATTGCCATCGAAGCCTTCGGGCTGTGGCAGCTCAAGAAACTCTATGGCCGCGAGTTCATGGGGCTGATCCGCACGTCTTTCATCATCGGTGCCGATGGACATGTTGCCCGCACGATCCGGGCCACCCGCATCGCTGGCCATGCCCAGAAGATGCTGGAGGCGCTGGACGAGCTGGACACTCCCAAACCGGCCAAGGACCGTAAAAAGCCGTAGGCTTGGCGCTTTGTTAACCATGGATGCTCATACTTTGCTGACCATAGTTTTGGTGTCGCGGAGTGTGTTGCGTGCGAAATCAGCCCAATTTTGCCCGATCTGCCGCCGTGCCGGCCCAGCCCCGCTCCCGTGGCATCCACCCTGCCCTGTTCTACGGCATGTTCGCGGTGCTGCTGGCCGGCAACGCGCTGACGGCCACCGCCTTCCTGCTCGCGCCCGATATTTCGCGCCTCTACAATGGCCAGACCGAGCAGGTGGTCGAAGCCTATGAGGATCGTGTCGCGCAATTGCGCGTCGAGGTGGATCGGCTTCATTCGCGCAGCTTTGCCCAGACCGGGGACATCAACCTGCAATTGCAGGAATTGTCGCAACAGCAGGAAGTGCTGCAAGAGCAGCATCAGCTGGTGCAGGTGCTGGTGGACAAGGCGGGTGAACTGGGGATCGATACGGCCACTCTGCCCGCCGAGAAGCCCAGCGGGGATCTTGCCGATGCCGGCCCGGTGACGCCCAGCGGCAACAGCGATATCGATGCGACCGCGCAGGCGCTCGACCAGATGATGGGCGAGACGCAGACGGCAATGACCGCCATTGCCGACGCCGCCACCCAGCGCACGCAGGGTATCGTGTCGGAACTCTCGGGCATCGGTATTAACGTAACTTTGCCGGATGGCGACCTCGACGGCGTCGGCGGACCGCTGCTGCCGCCGCAGGATGGCGAACCTGACAGCCCGATGGTGGATGATGCGAACGCGGTGCTGTCGGCTTTGGTGCGCTACAAGGCGGCGCGCGACAGCATCGACGCCGCGCCGGTGCATATGCCGCTGACGGGCCAGTACCGGCAGAGTTCAGGCTTCGGCAACCGCAAGGATCCGTTTGGTGGCGGTCGCGCCTTTCATGCGGGCCTGGACTTTGCCGCGCCCAACGGCTCGATCGTTTCCAGTGCGGCCGATGGCAAGGTTACTTTTGTCGGCACCATGTCGGGTTATGGCAATGTGGTGGAGGTTACCCATGCCGGTGGCCTCGTAACGCGCTATGGCCATTTGTCCGGTTTCCTGTCCGAAGTCGGCCAGATCGTCCATACCGGCACGCCGATCGCCAAGGTTGGCTCCACCGGCCGCTCGACCGGGCCGCACCTGCATTTCGAAGTGCGCCGCAACAAGGCCGCGATCGATCCGACCAATTTCCTCAAGACCGGCAAGCGGTTGCTGGCGTTGTTGGGGTAGGATTAATCGGTATTTGGCAATTCGCCAGTGCCGGCATCTCTTTCTTCTTCCTCCCCCCTTGTGGGGAGGGCCGGGGTGGGGCTGGGGCTATCAACTGGTGCCGTACTGGTTGGTGAGCCCCACTGTTAGCTCAGAACCCCACGCTCAATCCCTCCCCACAAGGGGGAGGGAGGCAGATCGGGGCGTCGCATCGACAGTACAGGCTTAGTCGCTCACCACGTCCGTCGCCACGCCAACACGCTGCGCTAACGCAGCCTGCATGAACTGATCGACTTCACCGTCCAGAACTGCGGCTGGCTGGCTGCTTTCGATGCCGGTGCGCAGGTCCTTGACCATCTGGTAGGGCTGCAGCACGTAAGAGCGGATCTGGTGGCCCCAGCCGATATCGGTCTTGCTGGCGGCCTGGGCGTTTGCCGCCTCTTCGCGCTTCTGCAGTTCGGCCTCGTAGAGACGCGATTTCAGCATGGCCATGGCGGTGGCGCGGTTCTTGTGCTGGCTGCGTTCCTGCTGGCAGGCCACGATGATGCCCGAGGGCACGTGGGTGATGCGGATCGCCGAGTCGGTGGTGTTGACGTGCTGTCCGCCGGCGCCGGACGCGCGGTAGGTATCGACCTTGAGATCGGCGTCGCGGATTTCGATGTCGATGGAATCGTCGACCACCGGATAGACCCAGCAACTGGAAAAACTGGTGTGGCGCCGTGCGGCCGAGTCATAGGGGCTGATACGCACCAGGCGGTGCACGCCGCTTTCGGTCTTGAGCCAGCCATAGGCATTGTGACCCGAAACTTTGATGGTCGCCGATTTAATGCCCGCTTCTTCGCCGTCATGCATTTCGAGCACTTCGACCTTCATCTTCCGCCGCTCTGCCCAGCGCGTATACATGCGCAGCAGCATATTGGCCCAATCCTGGCTCTCGGTGCCGCCGGCGCCGGAGTGGATCTCGACATAACAGTCGTTGGCGTCGACTTCGCCTGAGAGCAGGGTCTCGATCTGCTGGAGCCGGGCTTCGTCGCGTAGCTCGAACAGCGATTGTTCAGCAGCCTGGACGATCTCAGCGTCGCCATCGGCCTCGCCCAGTTCGATCAGCTCGATATTGTCGGTGATGCCATTCTCGAAGCGGCGCACGGCCTTGACGGCCATGTCGAGTTCGTCGCGCTCGCGCATGGCGGCGCGGGCCTTTTCGGCATCGTTCCAGAAATCGGGGGATTCAGTTTGCGCGTTCAGCGCGTCGAGGCGGAGCTGGGCGGTATCCCAGTCAAAGATGCCTCCTCAGCAGGGTCAAAACCTGCTGGATTTCAGTGACGGTCTTTTCGATTTCCGTACGCATTGTCATAGTCCTTCGTCGTTGCGCCTCATGTAGACGAGGTGCGCCCATGTATCAACCTTCGGCTGGCGGGAATTCAGGTTGCCAGATTGTGCGGCGCAAGAGATGTTGCGCTTCCCGAGTTGAGGACGGAGTGAGCGAAATGTTACGAACTATAATGGTCGCGGTTCTGGGACTAACCGCAAGTGTTGCTTATGGGCAGGACGCCGAAGTCTCTATTGCCAAGGGCGCGCGGATTGCCGTGATCGGCGGCTGCCACGATTGCCATACCGCCGGTTATGCCGAATCGAATGGCGTGGTCGATCCGGCCATGGCGCTCAAGGGCAATCCCGTCGGCTACCAGGGGCCCTGGGGCACCACTTATGCGCCTAACCTGCGCATCGTCGCGGCCAATCACAGCGAAGATGATTTCGTGGAGTACCTGAAGACGTTCGAGACCAAGCCACCCATGCCATGGTTCAACGTCCACGCCTTCAACGAGCCCGAAATGCGTTCGCTGCACCAGTATATCGTTTCGCTTGGCGAGGTGGGCGATCCGGCGCCCGATTATGTGCCGCCCGATGGCAAGGTGACGATGCCGTTCACCGTCTTCGCGCCGCCGACTGTGCCGACGCCTTAAACCTATCGGCTCGGCTGCATCTATTGGGTGCGGCCGAGTTTCTGGAATTTGCGGATCGCGGTGTCGCGCTTGAGCCGCGACAGGCGGCTGAGGAAGAATATTCCGTTCATCTGCTCGATCTCGTGCAGCGCACAGCGGGCGACGAAGCCCTCGAAGCGGCTGGTCACGCGCTCGCCATCGGTGGTGTCATAGGTGATGTCAGCCCAGACCGGCCGCTCGATCGGGGCCTCGATGCCGGGCATGGATACCGAGCCTTCGGGGCCTGTCTGCGTCGTGTCGGCCATAGCCGTGACTTCGGGATTGAACAGGGCCTGGTAGTCCCGCTGGGATGTATCGGTGGCGATGCTGATGACCACCAGTGGCTCGATTTCCCCGATATGGGCCGCTGCCAGGCCATAGGCCTGCGCATCGGTTGCTGCGGCCATCAGGCGTTCGGCCGTGGCGCGCAGGTCTGCATCGACCGGACGGGTTTGTGCTTTCTGCGCCAGTCGCGGATCGGGATAGCGAATGAACTCGGTCACGGCCTTAATATCTACTGGCGCGGCCGTTGACCAAGTCGGCGGCATCCACTGGCCGGCCGCCGGTTCTGGAATAGTCGGGCCTTGGCGGATAGGTGTTCCCCGCGGGATAAGGGCCGGGACTGCTGACCGGATAAGAGCCATCCGGGGAGGCGCCGTCCGGGTAGGTGCCGTCGGGATAAGCCCCATATGGCGCCGCGGCCACATAGCCGCCGCCATCGACACCGATGACCGAGGTCATCAGATTGGGGCCGGTGCCCGGCTTGAAGGCTTCGAGCACGGTATGATCGCCATCCACGGCCTGCACGCCTGAGGCGGAATTGATCCAGCTTTCGGTCATGCCGGGGGGCATGTTGAACGGGGTTGCCGGCTTGCCCTTGAGGGCGTTGCCCACGAATTCGGTGAATACCTGCACCGGATAGGTGCCCCCGGTGATGGAACTGCCCATCGAGCGCGGCGTATCGTATCCGAGATAGACGCCCACGGCCAATTCAGGGGTAAAGCCGACGAACCAGGCGTCCTTGTAGTCGTTGGTAGTGCCGGTCTTGCCGGCGACGGGACGGTCCAGCGACCGCGCGCCGGTACCGGTGCCGCGCTGCACGACGCCTTCCATCATAGAGGTGATCTGGTAGGCGGTCATGGGATCGAGCACCTGCTCGCGTGTGTCGGTAATGGTGGGCTCGCCCTGCCCTTTCCAACTGGTGGCGGCACAGCCGGTGCAGACGCGCTGGTCGTGCTTGTAAACCGTGGCGCCATAGCGGTCCTGGATGCGGTCGATCAGTGTCGGTACGATCTTGCGCCCGCCATTGGCGATGGTGGAATAGGCCGCCGTCATGCGCATGTCGGTGGTTTCGCCAGCGCCCAGCGCCATGGCCAGCACGGGCTGCATGCTGTCATAGACGCCGAACATCTTGGCGTATTTGGCCACCAGCGGCATGCCGATATCCTTGGCCAGCCGCACAGTCATGACGTTGCGGCTCAGCTCGATGCCACGGCGCAGGGTTTGGGGGCCATAGAATTGCTGCGCGTAATTTTCCGGCCGCCAGATGCTGCCGTCGCTGTTGCGGATTTCCACCGGCGCGTCGAGCACCACCGAGGCGGGTGTGTAGCCGTTATCGAGTGCTGCCGAATAGACGATCGGCTTGAACGAGGAGCCCGGCTGGCGCAGGGCCTGGGTGGCCCGATTGAATTCGCTCATGGCGTAGGAAAAGCCGCCGACCATGGCCAGCACGCGGCCGGTGCGTGGGTCCATGGCGACCAGCGCGCCTTCGATCTCGGGGACCTGCTGCATCGTGTAGCTGCCGGTCTTGCCCGCGACGGGAGACACATAGACCACGTCGCCGACCTTGAGGATTTGCGACAGCGGCTTGGAGACCCATTTGACGTCCGGTCCTGCCAGCGTACCCACCGTACGGTCAGGCAGGATGGCGCCATCGACATCGTTGCCGGGGCGCAGACCGATCCGGGCCTGGTTGCCATCCATCTCCAGAATGACCGCGAGCTGCCATTCCGGCACATCGCTCAGCGGCGTGATCTTGGCGACGTCCAGACCCCAGTCGTCGCCGATTTCGATGCTGGCGACCGGCGCGCGGAAGCCCTTGGTGTGATCATAGGTGATCAGCCCGTTCATCAGCGCCTGGCGGGCATATTCCTGCAGCTTGGGGTCCAGCGTGGTGCGCACGGACAGGCCGCCACCATAGAGCTGATCCTCACCATAGAGCTTGGCGAGTTCGCGGCGCACTTCCTCGGTGAAATATTCGGCCGAGTAGAGCTGGCTGCCGGTTGCCCGTGGCGTGATGTTCAGCGGTTCCGCCTTGGCTTCTTCGGCCTCTGCGACCGTGATGTAGCCATTTTCCAGCATCCGATCGAGTACCCAATTGCGCCGTTCGATGGCCGCCTGGGGATAGCGGAACGGGTGATAATTGTTGGCGCCTTTCGGCAGCGCCGCCAAATAAGCGGTTTCCGACAAGGTCAGCTGGTAAAGCGCCTTGTTGAAATAATTGAGCGCCGCGGCGGCCACGCCATAGGTCTGCCCGCCGACGCTGCCCATGAAAATTTCATTGAGATAAAGCTCAAGGATCTTGTCCTTGGAAAAGGTCGATTCGATGCGGATGGCGAGGATGGCTTCCTGTATCTTGCGATCGGCGGTCCGCTCGCTCGTCAGCAGGAAATTCTTGGCCACCTGCTGGGTGATAGTCGAACCGCCGCCCTGAACGGAATTATTGCCTTCGAGCCGCGCCATGACGTTGTCGCGCACGGCGCGCATGATGCCGTCGAAGGAAATGCCGCCATGAGTGTAGAAATCCTTGTCCTCGGCGGACAGGAACGCGTGGATCACCATGGGCGGGATGGTCTCGATCGGCTGGAACAACCGCCGCTCGCGCGCATATTCGGCCAATAGCGACCCATCGGCGGCATGCACGCGCGTGGTCACCGGCGGCTGGTAGTCCTTGAGCACAGTGTAGTCCGGCAACTGGGCTGCGACCGTCGCCAAATAGATCGCGCCGACCCCCATAGCCGCGAAGGCCATGAATATCGTGAAGCCGAACAGCCAACCCAGAATACGCAGCATCTAGTCAATCTCTCCTGCGCGCCGACAAAGGGCTGACGCAGCATCTGAATCCGTTCCGGACGGGAGCGCAACGGCGCAGTCGAACGCGCCAGAATCATAACAGAACCGGGCGCAAAAGTGGATCACAGCGCCGTTGCCGTACCCCCTTGCCGTGCAAGGTGACTTTATTGTCACGTCATTCCTGCGGCTTGAGGCTGTCGAAATACAGCGAAATGCCGCGCGCCACCGCATCGGCGGTGCGATCCTGCCAGCCGGTTTCCAGCAGGTTGGCCATGTCCTCGGCATTGGACAGGAAGCCCAGCTCGATCAGCACCGAGGGCACGTCGGGCGCCTGCAGCACGAGGAAATCGGCCTGCCGCACCGGGAAGCGCCGCAATGCGACGCTGGGTTCCAGCTGATGCACGATCGATTGCGCCGCCGTGTAGGACTGCACCCGCATTTCGCGCCGCATCAGGTCCACCAGGATATCCACCACTTCGGGGGCAGTCTGCGGCATGGTATAGCCGGCGACCACATCCGAGCGGTTTTCGCCATCGGCCAAGACCTTGTCCAGCACGTCGGTGGCATTCTCGTCGCGCACATAGACGCTGGCGCCACGGATTTCGGGCTGCTGGAAGCTATCGGCATGGATCGAGACGAACAGGTCGGCCTTGTTGGTGCGCGCCAGCGCCACCCGCTCTTCCAGCTTGAGATAGCTGTCGTCCTCGCGGCTCAGCGCCACGTCGAAGCGGCCCGAGGCGACCAGCAATTGCTGCAGCCGCAGGCCGAAGGCGAGGACGATGTCCTTTTCCTTGATGCCCGAAGCGGTCTCGGCGCCGCTGTCGATGCCGCCATGGCCGGGGTCGATGACCACCAGCGGCTTGGTGGCAATGGGCAGTTCCGATCCGCCAGCCGGGGTTGGGGTATCGGCGACGACCGGTGGCATGGCGCCGGAGGCCGCGGTCAGGTCGTTCTTCACATTGGTGGCGAACTGCTCCGGCGTTGCCGGGATGATATCCACCACCAGCCGCGCCGGCTGGTCCTCGAACGGATCGAGCACATAGGCCTGCTGCACCTGGGCGGGCGACGACAGCGTCAAGGTAGTGCGCACACGATCGGCGCCGATCTGCTGCACCACATAACCCGAGACGATGCCAGTGCCCGATGGGCTGCCTTGGGGGGAGGCGAGCGTGATCGCCCCTGCCCGCACATCGATGGCCAGGCGGTCTGGACCGCTGAGCGAGGTCAGGGAAAATTGTGTCTGTGTGCCCAGATCGATGATCAGGCGGGCCCGTTCGGGCGTGGCGGAGACCCGCACGTCCATTACTGTGGGCAGCGTGGCAGGCGCCGTTGCGCTCTGCGCCCAAGCCGGGGCGCACAAGACCAGAGCCGCCACCGCGGCGATCGCCATCAATCGAGGAAAGTTGAACACGGGGCGCGCGATCCCTATCTGTAAGACGGCACGCAGTCGCATCGATATTCGGCGAATCTGCGGCGTTGGCGCAGTTAGGCGAAGAATTGGCGGGGCCGCAATTCGACGGCAGTAGAAACCGCAGGGAAGTGTCGATTTCGACTTTCCTGTTGCCAATCTGTTGCAACACCCCTACACGCTAGTGGATGAGGCGCAAGCTTTCTGGCAAACCAATTTAAGCGGCCAAGGCCGTTTTATCGGGGCAGGAAGTGATCGGACGACGGGGTCGAAGAGAAGCCCCTAATCTGGTTCAGAAGCGGCAATCCTGCGTCTCGAACAAGAATTTCGGTTCCCCGTGAACCGGACGGCCGCGAATGCTCAAGAGGCATTTGCGTCCCAATAGGAAGAGGTCAGATGGCCCGCAGGCGGACAGAACGCGACGCGATCGAAATAACCGATTGCCGTTTTGCCATGCTGCATCTTCCGGCCTTGACCCATAATACCGGTGTGCCGAACGCTATGGTTTCGCGCACCACAACCCTCAAACCATTCGCCTCGCACTGCGCCACTGCACGGATTCCGGCCTCCCGGATTTCGCTTGTCGGCGCGCGAGCGCGCGGAGCAAATTTCTATGGCTACCAAGAGAATGCTGGTGGATGCCATCCACCCGGAAGAGACTCGGATTGTCGTCACAGCGGGTAACCGGCTCGAAGAATTCGATTTCGAATCGGCCCAACGCCGCCAGTTGCGCGGCAATATCTATCTCGCCAAGGTCACGCGCGTAGAGCCGTCGCTGCAGGCCGCCTTCGTCGAATATGGCGGCAATCGCCACGGCTTCCTCGCCTTTTCCGAAATCCACCCCGACTATTACCAGATCCCGGTTGCCGACCGCGAAGCCCTGCTGCGCGATGAAGAGGCCGAGGACAATCACGACGAAGACGAGCACATCTCGCTGCCGACCGGCGTGACCGAGCCCGACGCCGAAGCCGATACCCAGGACATGGAGGGGGCCAGCCATATCGAGCAGGCGCCGGCCAATACCGAGCCGGTCGAATCGATCGGTGGTGCCGATGCGCTCGAAGAGCTGCCGGAGCGTCGCCGCACGCAGAACAATCGCCGGCACTACAAGATCCAGGAAGTGATCAAGCGCCGCCAGGTCATGCTGGTGCAGGTGGTCAAGGAAGAGCGCGGCAACAAGGGCGCGGCTCTGACCACCTATCTGTCGCTGGCTGGCCGCTATTCGGTGCTGATGCCCAATACTGCCCGTGGCGGCGGTATTTCCCGTAAGATTACGAACGTAGCCGATCGCAAGCGCCTCAAGGAAATCACCAGCGATCTCGAAGTGCCCCAGGGCATGGGCGTGATCCTGCGCACGGCCGGTGCCAGCCGCACCAAGGCCGAAGTGAAGCGCGATTTCGAATATCTGATGCGCCTGTGGGAAAACGTGCGCTCGCTGACCCTCAAGAGCCAGGCGCCGTGCCTGGTTTATGAGGAAGGCTCGCTGATCAAGCGCACCATTCGCGATCTCTACAACAAGGAGATCGACGAAGTGTTCGTGGCGGGCGACGACGCCTACCGCGAAGCCAAAGACTTCATGCGCATGATCATGCCGAGCCACGCCAAGAACGTGCAGCTCTACAAGGACGATCAGCCGCTGTTCTCCAAATACGGCATTGAAACGCAGCTCGATTCGATGTTCTCGCCGACGGTCACCCTGCCCTCGGGCGGCTATATCGTCATCAACCCGACCGAAGCGCTGGTTTCGATCGACGTGAACTCGGGCCGCTCCACCAAGGAGCACAATATCGAAGACACCGCGCTCCAGACCAATCTGGAGGCGTCGGACGAAGTGGCGCGCCAGTTGCGCCTGCGCGACCTGGCCGGCCTGATCGTTATCGACTTTATCGACATGACGGAAAACCGCAGCAACCGCGCGGTGGAACGCCGCCTCAAGGACGCGCTCAAGGACGATCGCGCCCGTATCCAGGTTGGCCGCATTTCGCATTTCGGCCTGATGGAAATGAGCCGCCAGCGCATCCGCTTCGGCGTCGTCGAAAGCTCGACCCACAAGTGCCCGATCTGCGACGGCACGGGCCTCGTGCGTTCGGTGGAGATCGCTGGCGCTGATGATCATGCGTCATATCGAGGATCACGTGCTGCGCCGCCAAGGCCAGTCGATCAATGTGCGCATCCCGGTCGAGGTCGCGCTCTATATCCTCAACTTCAAGCGCGAGACGCTGACGGCTCTTGAGATCCGTAACCAGCTGTCGATCACCATCACTGCCGATGGCAAGATGACCGGCAACCAGTTCGCCATCGAAAAGGGCGAGGCCCGCGTCATCGCCTTTGCCGATGTGAATGCTGCAAGCCATGTTCGCGTCGACAGCGCCGTCATCGATGACAGCGCCGACGATGATTTCGTCGAGGAAGACGAGGACGAGCAGGACGATAAGCCGGTTACTTCGGGCGCCACATCAACAGCTGAGGGCGAGGAAGAAGGCGGCGAGCCGTCGCGCCGCCGCCGTCGTCGCCGCCGTCGTGGTGGCGAGCGTGGTGATGACAATGGCGGGCCGCGTCCGGCTCAGCAGCGCCCCGCGCAATCGGTGCAAGCCGCAGCGCCTGCCGATGCTGAGGGCGATGAGCCTGAGGAAGATGGCGACGAGGAGGACGAGAACTCCGCGCGTCCCACCGATGCTGCCGGCCTTGCCGCCGAAGGCGAGCGCAAGCGCCGTCGCCGTGGTCGTCGTGGCGGCCGCCGCAATCGTCGCGACGAGCTTGAAGGCGGCGAGAAGGCCCCCTCACCGGCTGGTGAAACCGGCCTTGGCCCTGATCAGGCTGAGACTGTCGCCGAAGTGCTGCTGGCGCAGGATGCCATCGTGGCCGGCGAGCCTGAATTGGTCACTGCTGAACCGGTCGTTGCTGAAAAGCCCAAGCGTACGCGCCGCAAGAAGGTCGAAGAGACCGCCGAATCGGCTCCAGCGGAGACGGCTCCGGTCGAAGCCGTGGCTGTTGAAGCTGAGCCTGTAGCGGTAGCTGAAAAGCCTAAGCGCACGCGAGCTCCGCGCAAGCCGAAGGTCGAGGCCAGCGAAGTGGTTGCCGTTGAAACGGTGACTGCGCCGGTTGCCGATGCCCCGGCCCCGGTGGAAGCGCCGGCTGCTGTCGCTGAAGCGGCGCCAGCTGTCGAAGCAGAAAAGCCCAAGCGCACCCGCAAGGAACTGCCGCCCGAGGGGATCGTCGTATCCTCGACGGTGGCCCAGCCGGAAACCGCGGCTGAAGAGACCGCGGAGCCCGACAAGAAGAAAAAGGGCGGCTGGTGGCAGCGCAGGCTTGGCCTCGGCTAAGCCCATCCAAGATTGAATGAAAAGGCGGCTTCGGCCGCCTTTTCTATTTTCCACGAGCGCTGCTATCGTTGGTCATGTCCCGCACCGCCCGCCTGCTCGATCTTTTGCAATTGCTGCGCAACCGCACCATGCCCGTTACCGGCCCGGATCTGGCGGTTGAACTGGGCATTTCCATCCGCACGCTTTATCGCGATATCGTCACGCTGCAGGCGCAAGGCGCCGATATCCGCGGCGAGCCGGGGCTCGGTTACGTCCTGCAACCAGGGTTCACGTTGCCGCCGCTGATGTTCACCACCGAGGAGATCGAGGCCATCGTGCTCGGTTCGCGCTGGGTTGCCGCCGGTCATGCCGATACGCGGCTCAGCCAATCGGCCAGCCAAGCGCTGAGCAAGATTACCGCCGTGCTACCGCCCGACCTGCGCGCCCGCGCCGAAGCCACCAACCTGCTGGTGGCGCGCAATCGCGATCCCGAAGGCGCGGTCGATCCCGCCGATATTCGCAGCGCTATCCGCAATGAGCAGAAGCTGGCCATCGGCTATCGTGCCCTTGATGGCTCGGAGTCCAAGCGCGTGATCTGGCCATTCCTGATCGGATTTTTCGACCGTATCCGCATCGTTGCCGGCTGGTGCGAGCTGCGGCAGGATTTTCGCAACTTTCGCGTCGATCGGATCACCAGCCTGCAGATGCTCGATGGCCGCTATCCGCGCCGCCGCGCCGTGATGCTCAAGGAATGGCGCGCCGCGCAGAACATTCCGCCGAGCTGACAGCCACTGCCGGAAACTGGCAGTCGCAGGGTTTAGTCTCCCCCATCAAGCAAGGAGACAGATCATGCGCACCCTCAATTACCTGCTGCTCGCCGTCGCCAATCCGGCCAGGAGCGCCGCGCTTTATACCAAACTGCTGGCGTCGAGCCGGTCGAGAATTCACCCACATTCGTGCTGTATGTGCTTCCGAACGGCGTCAAGATCGGGCTCTGGATCAAGGATGAGATCGAGCCCGCGCCCAAGGCTGCCGGCGGTGTCGAAATCTCGTTCACCGAAGATAGCAAGGCGGCGGTCGATGCGACCTATGCCGCCTGGAAGGCGCTCGGCGCCAAGATCGTGCAGGAGCCGACCAATATGGATTTCGGCTACACCTTCGTGGTCGAAGACCTTGATGGCCACCGCCTGCGCCCGTTCGTGCTGGCCGATCGGCCTCGCTAAGCAATACGCCCTCTTCACCTCTCCCCGGAGGGGCGAGGTGAAGGCTCAGTCCCAACCCTATTTCAAAAACGTCCCCATCCGCTCCAATGCCAATTCCATGGTCTGCCGCGTCCCGGCATAGGAAAACCGCACGAAGCTGCGGCCGCCGGTGCGGTCGAAATCGATCCCCGGTGCCGTGGCGACCCCTGCGTCCTCCAGCAACGTCTGGCAGAAGGCCATCGAGTCGTTGGAAAACTGCGCGATCCCCGCATAGACGTAGAACGCGCCTTCCGAGAGCTGGCCGGTATCGAAGCCGATCGATTGCAGTCCGTCGTTGAGCAAAGTGCGATTGGCCGCATAATGGGCTTTCTGCTCTTCGGAATAATCGCGTTCGCCCAAGGCTGCGGTCGCGGCGATCTGGCTCAGTGTTGGCGCTGAGATGAACAGGTTTTGCTGCAGGATTTCCGCCCGGCGCAGCAGATGCTCGGGCATGACCATCCAGCCGATGCGCCAGCCGGTCATGCAGTAATATTTGGAAAAACTGTTGATGACGATGGCGTCGCGGGTCAGCTCCAGCGCGCTGACTGAAGCGCCGCGATAATCCAGCCCATGATAAATCTCGTCGGAAATGAGCTGCACGCCCAAGCGCTTGCAGGTATCGACGATATCCTGGAGCCCTGCCCTGTCCACGGCTGCGCCGGTCGGATTGGCGGGGCTGGCGAAGAGCAGGCCCTCGAAGGGCTGCAGTCGGTATGCCGTTTCGATATCGGCACCGCGCAATTGCCAGCCGCTCGCCGCCGAGAGCGGGATTTCGGCGATCTCAAAGCCCAGGCCCACCAGCGTATTCACATAGGCGGGATAGCCGGGGCGCGTGATGGCGATCCGCGCGCCGGGCCGGAATGCAGTATGGAAGGCGATGATGAAGCCGGCCGATGAGCCCATGGTCGCCAGGATTGTGTCGGGATCGACGATTGCCGCATGCAGGGTCGAATAGTAATCGGCCAGCGCCTCACGCAGTTCGATCAGGCCCTTGGCATTGGTATAGCCCTGCGCTTGCGGCAGGGCCTTGGCTACGGCTTCCAGCACGCGCGGCGCCGGCGGCGAGCCTGGTTCGCCCACTTCCAGATGGCACACCACGCGACCGCCGGCTTCGAGGGCCTTGGCGCGTTTGAGAATTTCCAGGGCATGGAAGGGCATTAGGTCGTGGTTGCGTGGTTCGTCTGACATAGAGATTCCTTTTGCGTCTATAAGGCGTATCGCGAACGGTCTTTGCTCTCAACTACAATTGATGCTGCTCCCAAGCCGGCATTCACTATCCCCTGCTATTGTGGCTGCAAGGCTGCTAGAAGTCCGGCCGCAAGCTATTCATCTGGAGCCTTTCATGCCGCGCGTCACACTTGCCCTCGTCGCCCTTGTGGGCATTCTCGCCGGGGCATTGGGCTATGCCAGCTTGCAGCAAAGCAAGCCGGAAACCGACATGGCCGCCGTGCGCGATGTCGTGCAGGAAATGCTGGTGGCACACGATACCGCGCCGGCTCCGGCCAACCCGGCGCCGCAAGCGGTTGGCAGCCTCGATCCCGAGGTAATCAACCCGATGATCGAAAACTATCTGATGAGCGATCCGGCCATCCTGCAGCGCCTGTCGAACGCACTTGATACCAAGCTGCGGACCGCAGCGCGCGAGCAATCGACCCAAGTCATCGCCACCATGAAGGACGCGATTTTCAATGATCCCGACCAGGTGGTGTTGGGCAATCCCGATGGCGATGTGACGCTGGTCGAACTGTTCGACTACAATTGCGGTTATTGCCGCAACGCCCTGCCCGACCTGGCCTTGCTGCTGGCGGAAGATCCCAACCTGCGCGTCGTGCTCAAGGAATTCCCGATCCTGTCCAACGAATCGATCGATGCGGCGCGTGTGGCTGTGCTGGTCAACGAGTCGGACGTCGACTACTGGGCCTTCCACGAGGCGCTGTTCACCAGCCGCGGTCAGGTCGACAAAAAAGTGGCCCTCGCCGCCGCCGCCGATCTGGGCCTCAGCCCGGTCAATCTGGAACTGCAGATGCAGGAGGCCAGCGTATCCAAGGCGATCAAGACGTCCTACGATATCGCCAAGGCGCTCAATATAACCGGCACGCCGACTTACATCATCGGCAATGAAGTCATCCCCGGCGCCATCGGGCTGGACGAGCTGAAGGGCCGAATCGCCAATATGCGTGCCTGCGGAGAGACCTCATGCGAGGGTTAACCAAGGTTTCGTCACGGTTTTTTGCCTTTTCAGTGCAATTCGTATAGTCGAGCTTGCTCTGGCCTTTAGGGCTGGTGCAAAAGGCGAAAATCATGGCAAAGCGCGTTCTCGTCCTCAACGGCCCGAACCTCAACATGCTCGGTACTCGCGAGCCCGAAATCTATGGCGCCCAGACGCTGGGCGACATCGAGAAGTTATGCCAATCCACGGGCCAATCCCTTGGTCTCAAAGTGGATTTTCGCCAGTCCAATCATGAGGGCGAGCTGGTGACCTGGATTCAGGATGCTCGCAAGACGGCCGATGCGCTTGTCATCAACCCGGCTGCCTATTCGCATACCTCGGTGGCGATCCCCGACGCAATCAAGGCCGCCGGGCTGCCGGTGGTCGAAGTTCACCTCAGCAATATTCATCAGCGTGAGGCGTTTCGCCATCATTCCTACGTGTCCGCGGTCGCCTATGGCGTCATTTGCGGCTTCGGCGCGCTGGGCTATACTATGGCGCTGCACGCCCTCTCCGAAAAACTCAAATAACGATCGACGCGTAAGCGCGGGAGACCGACAAGAATGGCTACCAAGGCATCTCAAGTGGATCAGGACCTGATCCGGGCTATCGCCGAACTGCTCAACAAGGAAAATCTCGCCGAAATTGAGATCGAGCAGGAGGATTTCCGGGTCCGGGTTACCCGCTCCTATGCCAATGAGGCGCCCGCCTATGCGCCGCAGCAGTTCATTGCGCAGCCGCAATATGCGCCCGGGCCGCAGTCGTTGACGCCTGCCGGGTCCGTCGCGCCCGCAGCCCCCGTTGCCGCCGAGGACCTCGCGTCCAATCCTGGCACCCTGACTTCGCCGATGGTGGGCACCGCCTATCGCTCACCCGAGCCGGGCAAGGCTGCGTTCGTTGAAGTGGGCTCCAAGGTCACCGAGGGGCAGACCCTCCTCATCATCGAGGCGATGAAGACCATGAACCAGATTCCGGCGCATCGCTCGGGCACGGTCACCCGCATCCTGGTCGAAGACAGCCAGCCCGTCGAATATGGCGAACCGCTCGTCGTCATCGAATAGGAGGACGGGCATGTTCCAGAAAGTCCTCATCGCCAATCGCGGCGAAATCGCGCTGCGCATCCTTCGCGCTTGCAAGGAGCTCGGCATCGCGACCGTGGCGGTGCACTCTACCGCTGACGCCAATGCCATGCATGTGCGCCTCGCCGATGAGAGCGTGTGCATCGGGCCGCCGTCCGCCAAGGACAGCTATCTCAATATCCCCTCGATCATGGCCGCCTGCGAAATCACCGGCGCCGATGCCGTGCATCCGGGCTATGGCTTCCTCAGCGAAAACGCTCGCTTCGCCAAGATCCTGACCGAGCACAACGTTACCTTCATCGGCCCTTCCGCCCATCACATCGAAATCATGGGCGACAAGATCACTGCCAAGAAGACCGCGGTCGAGCTTGGCATTCCCGTGGTTCCCGGCTCGGCCGGGGCTGTCGAGAATGAAGCGGAAGCGCTGACCACGGCCAAGGAAATCGGCTATCCGGTGCTGATCAAGGCCACTGCCGGCGGCGGCGGGCGCGGCATGAAGGTTGCCATGACCGAAGCCGACGTGCTGATCGCCTGGTCGACCGCGCGCGCCGAAGCCAAGGCCGCGTTCGGCAATGACTCCGTCTATATGGAGAAATACCTCGGCAAGCCGCGCCATATCGAAGTCCAGGTGATGGGCGACGGCAAGGGCAATGCGGTGCATCTGGGCGTGCGCGACTGCTCCTTGCAGCGCCGCCACCAGAAGGTTTGGGAAGAAGCCGGCGGGCCGACCATTGCGCCCGAAGAGCGCGATCGCATCGGCGAAATCTGCGCTGCTGCAATGCGCAAGCTCAGCTATTCGGGCGCCGGCACCATCGAGTTCCTCTACGAGAATGGCGAGTTCTATTTCATCGAAATGAACACCCGCCTGCAGGTGGAGCATCCGGTAACCGAGCGCATCACCGGCATCGACATCGTCTATGAGCAGATCAGGGTGGCGTCCGGCGAGAAACTCTCGATGACGCAGGAGCAGGTGCAGTTCTATGGCCATGCCATCGAAGTGCGCATCAATGCCGAGGATCCGCAGACTTTTGCGCCCTCGCCCGGCACCATTACATTCTACCATCCGGCTGGTGGCGTGGGCATCCGCGTCGATTCCGCGGTCTATCAGGGCTACAAGATCCCGCCCTATTATGACTCGCTGATCGGCAAGCTGATTGTCTATGGCCGCACCCGCGACGAATGCCTGCAGCGCCTGCGCCGCGCGGTCGACGAATTCGTCATCGACGGCATCAAGACCACGCTGCCGCTGTTCCAGCGCCTGATCCGTGAGCCCGATATCCTGGCAGGGAATTACGATATTCACTGGCTGGAAAAGTATCTGGCTGAGAACAAGGCTTGAGGCGATTAGCGAATCTTCCCTCTCCCCTTGCGGGAGAGGGTGACCTGACCGTGTTCAGCGGTTAGGTCGGGTGAGGGGTTGGTGCAGTCTACATTGACCGTCGAACATCCCTACCCCTCATCCGCCCTTCGGGCACCTTCTCCCGCAAGGGGAGAAGGGAGATGGAGATTGTGGTGGCCAGACGCAACGATCCCTTCGATATCGAGATCACGCCCGAACTGATCGTGCGGGCCTATCGTGCGGGCATTTTTCCGATGTCGGAAAGTGCTGGCTCGACCGACGTATTCTGGGTCAGCCCGGAACAGCGCGGCATCATTCCACTTGATGGCTTCATCGCCTCCGCCAGCCTGCGCAAGGCGATCCGCAAATCGTCGTTCACCGTGCGTGTCGATACCGATTTCGGTGCCGTCATCGAAGCCTGTGCCACCGTGGGCGAGGATCGCGACGAGACCTGGATCAACGCCACCATCCGCTCGGTTTATGGCGAACTGTTCCGCCGCGGCGTGGCCCATACGGTGGAAGTGTGGGACGGCGCCGAGCTGGTCGGTGGGCTTTATGGCCTGGCCATCGGCGGCGCCTTCTTTGGGGAGTTGATGTTCCACCGTGCCACCAATGCCAGCAAGATCGCGCTGGCGCATCTGATCGAGCGGCTCAATGCCGGCGGGTTCACCCTGCTCGATACCCAGTTCATCACTGATCATCTGGCGTCGCTGGGAGCGATCGAGATTCCGCGGGCGGATTATGAGGAAATGCTGGCGGTAGCGCTGGAGCGTGAGGGGGATTGGGGTGCGTGGGATAGGCCGGGCTGAGGCCATGGTGCCACGCCCTCGTGGTTCGAGGGTCGCTGCGCTCCCGCCTCACCAAGAGGGCTGTTGGGAGTTCGATTTCTAAGTAGCCCTCATGGTGAGGTGCGAGGTCTTCACGAGCCTCGAACCACGAGGGCGTGGCAGTGCTCTCAGTCCGCCAGCCGGAATGCCACTTCCGTCACTGGATTGCCCGATGGGCTTTCCTCCGGATCGGTCAGATAAATCTCCATGCGCGTCGCTCTCACGAAGCGATCGCCCTCGGGCTTTCCATCCAGTTTGTGGCCTGCGTCCTTCGCCCATTGCATCAGCGTCATATTGGCCTGATGCAGCTCGTGGTAAGGGCCGTCATGCACGAGGCTGGCATAGCGGCCGCCCGGCAGGGTTCCGGTGGTTATCTGCCCATCGCCGGCCATCACCGTTGCTGTTGGCATGCCGACCTGCATCTGCATGGTCCCGTCGGCATTGAAATCGGTGTAGTTGAAGAAAGGCGCCCCCGTAGTCTCGCCGCCATGGGCTTTGACCCAGGCGATGACGTCGCCGATCAACGGCGGCGCCTTTTGCGAGATTTCCGGCTGGCGCAGCGTCAGAATGATGGCGGCGAAAGGTTGCGGCTTGCGGGTGGCGATCATGATTTGGGTCATCCTGGCTCTCCTTGCGGCTGCGTTCGATTGTGCCGCTAATCCTTCACCTTGAACACCAGCCGCGTCACCCATTTGCTTGGGTCCGGTTCCTGGCGCGGATCGGTTTGGTAGATTTCCAGGCGACAGGCGAAGTGGTCGCCGTCGGCCTGTTTGCTCATGTCCCATTGGACGCCATTATCGCGCGCCCAGCCGAGCAACCTGGAGGTTGCATCCAAAAGGCCATCGAAATGGCCGGTATGGGTTGCCGTGATGTAGCGCCCCGCCGGCAATTGTCCGAACCGGATGCGGCCGTCGCCATCGTCCGTCCGATCCACTGGCACGCCGGCTTCGACGTCGAGCGTTTCGGCCATGTCGATCCGGCGGTAATTGAAAAATGGCGCCGCGATCGGGGTAATCCCGTGCTGGTTCAGCCAGTCGAACAGCTCGGGAAAGCCTTCATCGGCCGGTTTGTTCATCTGGCTCATCGGCACGGTGAAGGTGATGTAGGCATAGGCTTGGGCGGTTCTGGTTTCAAATACCGGATCGGTCAGCATGTTTGGTCTCCTCTCTCAATCCACCTGGGCGCCGCCAGTGGCATTGGCGACAGTCGCGGTCATGCCTGCCGCCAGATCCGACGACAGCAGCACGGCGGCGTCGGCTACTTGCGCCAGCGCCGTCACCTTGCGCAGCGGCGTGCCTTTGCCGAACTCGCGCGCGATATCCTCAAAACTCACGCCCTGCTCATTGGCGCGCAATTGCCATGCTTCGCGCACGCCCGGCGCATCGGGCGAGCCGGGGGAGCGCACGAAGCACACCCGCACGCCATGCGGGCCATTCTCGACCGCCAATTGCCGCAGATAGTGCTCGACTGCCGCACAGGCCACGCCGAAACCGCCGACATGGCTATAGGCCTCGCGTGCCGCATTGGCGGTGATGCCGACGATCGCGCCGCCGCCATTGGCTGCCATATGCCGTGCCATGGCGGTGCCGGTGATGAACCAGGTTTGCATGGCAGTGCTGATCGGCCGCAGGAAGCGCTGGAAATCCATGTCGACCAGTTCGCTGCCCTGAGTATCGCCCCATTCGATGGCGTTGAACATCAGCCGCACCGGTCCGGCGCCCTTGGCGATATCGGCCAGGTGCCGCTCGACCGCCTCCGGGTCCAGCGCATCGACCGGCGCGATCTGCGCCCTGCCCCCAGCGGCCTCGATAGTATCGGCGACGGTCTGCAGGCTATCCGGTGTCCGTCCGGCCAGGAAGACCAGGGCGCCTTCGCGCGCATAGGCTCTGGCGACGGCGCCGCCAACCGCGCCGCTGGCGCCATAAACGATTGCCGTCTTGCCTTTGAGCAACATTTTCATGCCTCCAGACGTGTGTCATCCTCGTGCGGTCAGGGGACCGCTCAAGACTATGACGAACGCGCATTGGAGAATGCGACATCGATGGAGAGAAAAATTATTGTGCGGGTGCTTCGGGCGTGGCCCGCGATCCGGGCGGCGGCACGGTCGAGCTGGTCTTGCATTCGATCAGCCACACGTCATAGACGGCATGATCCAGCGCGTTCAGCGCAGGACTATCGGCGAACATCCAGCCGGTGAAGATACGCTTGGAATTGCCCTGCAGGCTGCGCTGATCGACTTCCAGAAAGGCCGAGATGCGCTGCGCCTCGGTCGGCGGGCGGCTGTAGCAGGCGCGCGGGGTGATTTCGAGCGCGCCGAACAGCACCGTCTCGTCGATATAGACGTCGAATTTGGTGATCCGGCCGGTGATCTTATCCAGCCCGGCAAAGCTGGCGATCGGATTGGCGATCGGCGCTGCCATGGCCGTACCGCTGACAATGGCAGAGAGCGCCAGTGCCGCAATCGGCACCAGCGTCTTGCGAAGCGTTGGTTGAAGAAACTCTGCCAGGCGCAAGGCGCGGCTATCCTTATTCGGGCGACCAGGCCTCGTAATCGCCAGTAACGCGCGGGCGCTCGCCCTTGCTCAGCATGCTGCCATCGGGACGATAGGCGGCGGCCGTGCCGGTCAGGTTCTGCTCGTGCGGTTTTTCCCAGGCGCGCGGCACGTATTTGACATCACTCGGCGCCACATCGGTGCGGAAGTGGATCCAGCCATGCCATTCGGCCGCGATCTTGGACGCATCGGCAGCGCCATTATAGGTCACGTAGCGGCGATTTTCCTTGCGGTCGCGGTAATAGGAATTGCCCATCTCGTCGGTGCCGACCAGTTCGGCGCGGCGCCAGATCCACAACCGCGTGCCCCAGGTCTGCCCGTGCCACCAGCGGAAAATCTCGAGGAGGAAGTCTTTCATATGCAGCAGCCTTGGTCCGATAAGGGCGGATGCAGAGCCTCTAGCATGAGCGGGTGCCGCTTCGCCAGAGTTTGCTAAACACAAGAGCCGGATGCAGCGCATTTTCACAAAAAAGTCTGCTTGACAGCGACTCGGCCAAATCGGACCTGCCGGGACACGAGAAAAGAGTCTTTGCTCGTGCGGGCTTAGCCTGATTCCTCGCCATCAAGCGGAAGCTGAATGTCTCTTATTAACCATTGATTTACCTTTGATGACGTTTGCACATTATCCCCACTAATCCCATATCAGACACTAGATTTTGGGGTTATACTGACCCCGGGCACAACGAGTGGTGTGGCGGAAGGCTAAAAAGTTTATTCGACTCTGGTCCGGCAGCTGCGCCAAAGTCGTTTCAACAGCTGGATGCGAGTCTCCCCCTCGCCTTTGGCGCCACCATTCAGACCAAAAGAGATTTCGAATGCGCATCGAACGCCGCTTTACGACCGCCAATCAAGACCGTTACAGCGCCCTCGACTTCCGCTCGGCTACGAGCGAAATCCGCAATCCCGATGGTTCTGTGGTCTTCAAGCTGGAAAATATCGCCGTGCCGGCTCAATGGAGCCAGGTGGCGGCCGATATCATCGCGCAGAAGTATTTCCGCAAGGCCGGCGTCGCCAAGGCACTCAAGAAGGTCGAGGAGAACTCCGTCCCATCCTGGCTGTGGCGCTCCATCCCCGATGAGGCTGCGCTCTCCAAGCTGCCGGAAGCCGAACGCTATGGCTCGGAAATGGATAGCCGCCAGGTCTTCGATCGCCTGGCCGGCACCTGGACCTATTGGGGCTGGAAGGGCGGCTATTTCGATAGTGAAGACGACGCCCGCACCTTCTTCGACGAACTCTGCTTCATGCTCGCCAGCCAGCGCGTGGCGCCCAACAGCCCGCAATGGTTCAATACCGGTCTGCACTGGGCCTATGGCATCGATGGCCCCGGCCAGGGCCATTTCTATGTCGACCCCTTCACCCACAAGCTGGTGGCCTCCAAAAGCTCCTACGAGCATCCCCAGCCCCATGCCTGCTTCATCCAGTCGGTCAATGACGATCTGGTCAACGACAACGGCATCATGGACCTGTGGGTGCGCGAGGCGCGTTTGTTCAAATATGGCTCGGGCACCGGCACCAATTTCTCCAAAGTGCGCGGCGGCGGCGAGAAGCTGAGCGGCGGCGGCCGTTCGTCGGGCCTGATGAGCTTCCTCAAGATCGGCGATCGCGCTGCTGGCGCCATCAAGTCTGGTGGCACCACCCGCCGCGCCGCCAAGATGGTCGTCATTGATATCGATCACCCCGATATCGAGGAATATATCAACTGGAAGGTCAAGGAAGAGCAGAAGGTCGCCGCTTTGGTGACTGGCTCCAAGGTCGTCTCCAAGCACCTCAAGGCGATCATGAAGGCCGCCGTGAACTGCGAAGGCAGCGGCGACGATTGCTTTGACGTGCAGAAGAACCCTGCCCTCAAGCGCGAAGTGCGCGCCGCCAAAAAGGCGCTGGTGCCGGAGAACTATATCTACCGCGTCATCCAGTTCGCCAAGCAGGGCTATACCGATCTCGAATTCCCCATCTACGACACCGATTGGGACAGCGAAGCCTACCTGACCGTATCGGGCCAGAACTCGAACAATTCCGTCCGCGTCACCGATGATTTCCTCAAAGCCGTCGAGACCGATGGCGATTGGAACCTGACTGCCCGCAAGGACGGCAAGATCACCAAGACCCTCAAGGCGCGCGACCTGTGGGAACAGATCGGTTATGCCGCCTGGGCTTCGGCCGATCCCGGGATCCAGTATCACACCACCATCAACGAGTGGCACACCTCGCCTGAAGCGGGTCCGATCAATGCGTCGAACCCCTGCTCGGAATATATGTTCCTCGACGATACCGCCTGCAATCTGGCCTCGGTGAACCTGCTGCCTTATCGCAATGCCGATAGCAGCTTCGACACCGCAGCTTACGAGCACACCGTGCGCCTGTGGACCATCGTGCTGGAAATCTCGGTGATGATGGCGCAGTTCCCGAGCCGCTCGATTGCCGAACGCTCGTTCGAATACCGCACGCTGGGCATCGGCTACGCCAATATCGGCGGCTTGCTGATGACCTCGGGCATTCCCTATGACTCGGCTGAAGGCCGCGCCATTGCCGGCGCCGTCACTGCCATCATGACCGGCGTTTCCTATGCCACGTCCGCAGAGATGGCCAAGGAGCTGGGCCCGTTCAAAGACTACAAGCGCAATGCCCGCCACATGCTGCGCGTCATCCGCAACCATCGTAACGCCGCCCATGGCAATGCCGAGGGCTATGATGGCCTCTCGATCAATCCGGTGCCGCTCGACCACGCCTCGCTCAAGGACACGGCTTTGTCCGAACGCGCCAAGCTGGCCTGGGACATGGCGCTGGCGCTCGGCGAAGCCCATGGCTATCGCAATGCGCAGGTCTCGGTGATCGCCCCCACCGGCACGATCGGCCTGGTGATGGATTGCGACACCACCGGCATCGAGCCCGATTTCGCCCTGGTCAAGTTCAAGAAGCTCGCCGGTGGCGGCTACTTCAAGATCATCAACCGCGCCGTGCCCCCGGCTTTGCGCACCCTGGGCTATTCGGAAGCCCAGATCGCCGAGATGGAAGCCTATGCCGTTGGCCATGGCAATTTGAACCAGGCGCCCGGCGTCAATCCGGCTACTCTGCGCACCAAGGGCTTTACCGACGACAAGATCGCCGCCCTCAACGCCGCGACCGAGAGCGCCTTCGACCTCAAATTCATCTTCAACCAGTGGACGCTGGGCGTCGATTTCCTCAAGGGCCTGGGCGTGACCCAGGAGCAGATGAACGATTTTTCGTTCGAGCTACTGCCGTTCCTCGGCTTCTCCAAGAAGGATATCGAGGCTGCCAATATCCACGTCTGCGGCGCCATGACCCTGGAAGGCGCACCGCACCTGCGGGCCGAGCACCAGGCGGTGTTCGATTGCGCCTCCCCTTGCGGCAAGATCGGCAAGCGTTCGCTGTCGATCGACAGCCACATCCTGATGATGGCCGCCGCCCAGCCGTTTATCTCGGGCGCCATCTCCAAGACCATCAATATGCCGAACGATGCGACCGTCGAGGACGCCAAGGAAAGCTACATGATGAGCTGGCGCCTGGCGCTCAAGGCCAATGCGCTCTATCGCGACGGCTCCAAGCTCAGCCAGCCGCTCAATTCCTCCGTGCTCGCTGTCGAGGATGACGAGGAAGAGGACGCGATGGAAGAGCTGCTGATGGCTTCCCCCGCCGCCCGCGTGCCCCAGGTTGCCGAACGCATCGTCGAGCGCATCATCGAGCAGGTGCGCAGCCGTGAGAAGATGCCGGATCGCCGCAAGGGCTATACGCAGAAAGCCGTCGTTGGCGGCCACAAGGTCTATCTGCGCACCGGCGAATATGATGATGGCCGTCTCGGCGAAATCTTCATCGACATGCACAAGGAAGGCGCTGCCTTCCGCGCCATGATGAACAATTTTGCCATCGCCATCTCGCTGGGCCTGCAATATGGCGTGCCGCTGGACGAATATGTGGAGGCCTTCACCTTCACCCGTTTCGAGCCTGCTGGCATGGTCTCGGGCAATGACCGGATCAAGAACGCGACCTCGATCATGGATTACGTGTTCCGAGAACTCGCAGTCTCCTATCTCGACCGCGACGACCTGGCCCATGTGAACCCGGCCTCGCCGACCTCGCTTTCGGGCGGCGTCTCCGAGGAGATCAGCACCCGCACCGCGCCGGCCGGCACTGCGCCCGTCCCGGCCGACCGCTTCGTCTCCCGCGGCATGACCCGTGGCCGCACGGCAAACGCCTCGCTGATGCTGGTTCCCACCGCCGAGGCCGCCCGCTATTCGGCCCCGGTTTCCTCGATTTCGAGCGTTACTACGCTACGCTCGGCCTCCGCCCTCAAGATCGAACCCTCGGCAACCGTCCTCAACGCCGCTGAACTCGACCCCATCCCCTCCCCGCCCCCTTCGACCGACAAGCACCAACTGCGCGCTGAAGCCCAGATGAAGGGCTATACGGGCGACCAATGCAGCAACTGCAACTCGATGCGGATGAAGGTGAGCGGGCATTGCATGGTTTGCGAAGATTGCGGAACGACGACTGGGTGTAGTTGAGGCAGCCCCGCTTAATCCGTTGTGTGAATGACGTTTTATCACCTCAACTCAACGCCACTAGCGACCGGCTCAATGGTCCTTCCCGGCAACTGGGGAAGGATCATTCGTCTTTACGGCATCAGCCACAACAGATTTGCCTGGGAAGCGGTTGTGGACGACATCCGAGCGCGAGAATTCCCCCAGGCTCCATCGCGTCTGGATTGTGCCTATTTCTTTGATGATCTCGGAGAGGCGCGTTTCTATGGCAACTCCGATCAGAGCAGAGCGATGATGCTTCTGTACGAAGTAGAGATGGTTGAGCCAGAAGCCCGCATACTAAGGACCGATTGGCGAGGCACCGCTCCAGACGGGAAAATGTCGCTCGACTGGGTGCGTAGGTATTGGGCAGGAACGATGCTGCCTCCTCATGATTCCGGATATCATTGCCGAGAGCTTCTAGCCGACACCGCCCTTAGGATTGTCGGCCAGTTACCAAGATAGCCCCACCGTTGCCTATGCGGCCGTGAGGAGGCCGAACCTGTCCAGTTATTGCACGAGTTGGGATTGGCTGGCATCCGGTACAGCTTGGCCCAACGAATCGAGGGCACAAATGTTTTCTGACGAATTCAATCATAAGCTCACCGTAGCCAAGCATCACGTCGAAACAGCAGTTCTGCTGTCTGGGATAAATGCCGACGTGCGGAGTATCCATGTCCTCGCTATGGCCGCAGACGATTTAATCTTATCGGTCGCCGGAGCCATCCAGCATGATTTGCCAATCAGCATCGAAAGCGTGATCCGGCCAGACAAAATCAAGGTTTGGTTCAGAGCGAAAAAGAAGGCCTACAATTTCTTCAAACACGCCGACCTTGATCCGTTTGTCAACTATGATGGCCCCGATTTTGAAAACCTCGTGGCGCTGAACGATGTGATATTGATGCAGGCTATCGCCAACCTGCGCTCACTCGGTGTTCCTCTAGCGCAGACCACCGACTGGTTCTGGCGTGGCGTGCTTTTTCTTAATCCACATCTCGTTGATTGGGAGCATGTTCCAGGCGCTGTTGAAGCGCTGGCTGAATTGACTGAGCGTCAGAATAACCGAGATGATCTAATGACAGTGGTGCGTGCTGCCGCGTTTCGACAGGGACATCTCGATTTCCACAATTTTAGTCTGTCCGAGGCACTTTCTCATCGCATTCAAAATTTGCTTTGATCAGGCCGTCACGTTCTTTATCCTAGTTGATCTAGAGAAACACCCGAGGGGTGTTTTGTTATTCATAAGTACAAATGCCGTATAGGTGGCGATGAATTGAGTTAAATTGGCTTCATAAAAACAATAGAAGCCTACACTAGCTAAGCACTATGGGCGCAGTTTCACGCTTCCGTGATCTCCCCTTAGATGCTGTGCCGATTCCCGGCGAAACACTCGACTATACTGGATAGTTTTTCTATCCGCTGTGGTTCCTCCGGCGGTGACCAATTGTTCCGTCGCCAGCCGCAGGAGAACGAGTTAGCTCCCAACGTTTGGTTAAATGGCACAGGCTTCATGGGGCATAGATTGATATCCCATCTTGCCTAAAGGATTTAAGGGTCCAATATAGCCGGGCGCCAAAGAGCGCTTGGGGATAAAAATGCGTTTTGCTGGAAATGTTATCTGGTTCGTCTTGGGTGGTTGGTACATCGCCTTGATTTGGCTGATCGGAGCGGCGGTGTTTGCAATCTCGATAGTTGGAATTCCCCTGACTATTGCGGCCCTTCAAATGGCGTCCCTGTCCGCATGGCCGTTTGGCCGCGACGTAGTTCACGTTCGTGAACTGGACGCTAAGGGTCTCACCGCAACGACGGCTATCACCGGCACTATAGGATTTATTGTGAATGTCGTCTGGGCATGTACGTTTGGGTGGGTGTTGTTCCTGTCTTATCTGATTTCAGGGATACTATGCTGCCTTACGCTGATCGGCATTCCGTTTGGTCTTCAAGCCTTCAAATTGGCTGGCATTTCATTTTGGCCGGTAGGACGTCGCGTGGTGTCGGCAGAACTGGCAACTTTGGCGCGGCAGGAAGTAGCCAAAAGTAAGTTGGCGAAATATCGCGGGGCTGTCGCCTAAGCCCTTGTTTCTTGCCTTTGCTCACTAACGCCACCCAATTCTGGGCCGCAGCACGGGGCTGGGGCGTTCGCGATCGGTCAAGCTGGGCCGGTGGTCAGCATCGTAAAGCGCGCCATCCTCCACCTCGCCGTAGTGGGTAATTGCAGTGACAACGCTATTCGTTGTAGCGATTCCAACTGTTTGGTCTCGAAGGAGCCATGATGCCCCATCTCACCGGCTCCTGCCTCTGTGGCAACGTCCGCCTCACCGCCACCGGCAGCCCCTATCGCGTCGGCCTCTGTCACTGTCTCGATTGCCGCAAGCATTCCGGCTCGTTGTTTCATGCGTCGGCGATTTTTCCGCGGGAGGCGGCGACGGTCGAGGGCGAGACGCGCGATTATGAGGGGCGGTTTTTCTGTCCGCGGTGTGGCTCGTCGGTGTTTGCCCGCAGCGGGGACGAAATCGAGGTGAGCCTGGGGGCGCTGGATGAGCCTGACCAGTTGATGCCGACCTACGAACTCTGGACCGTGCGCCGCGAGGCATGGTTGCCGACGTTTCCGTTTGCGCGGCGATACGAGCGGAAACGCGATGCCACGAGCCGGTTTGAGGATTAGGACGCGCCTTATGCGACGCCGGCCGTGGCGTCACTCAGCCGTGGTGAGCAATCCGCCGACGTCCCGCAGGGGCGATTGCCCGTAGAGCCGGCTATATTCCCGGCTGAATTGCGAGGGGCTTTGATAGCCCACGCTATAGCCCGCAGACCCAACATCCTGGCGCTCCACCACCATCAGGCGGCGGGCTTCCTGCAGGCGAAGCTGCTTTTGGTACTGCATCGGCGTCATGGCGGTAGCGGCCTTGAAATGATGGTGCAGCGAGGACGCGCTCATGCCCACCTGCTCGGCCAGCGTGTCGATCCGCAGCGGCCGGGCAAAATTCTGCCTGAGCCAGGCGACGGCCTGGCCGACCTTGTTGGCGGGCGTATCGAGCCGCGCGAGCTGAATCAGGGCAGGCCCGGAGGGGCCGGTCAGGATACGATAGAGTATCTCCTGTTCGATCAGCGGCGCCATGGCAGCTATGTCCTCCGGCCGGTCGAGCAGGCGCAGCAATCGCACCACGGCATCGAGCAGCTCCGGCGGTGCCGTATTGACTGCGACCGCCCGCATATCGGAACGCCCCGGGGGGTGAGGTGTGTTGATCCGCCCCAGCACGGCGTTGAGATGCTCCGGGTCGATCCGCATGCCAATGCCCAGGTTCGGCACCGCCGGAGTGGCCTCCGTGGTCTGGGAGGTGACGGGAAGGTCGAGCGAGACGAGCAGGTAGTCGCCGACGCCATAGCGATACACCTCGGACCCCAGCGTCAGGCTCTTGGCGCCCTGGACCACGAGGGCAAAGCATGGCCATTGGGCCGTGTGAACGCAATGGTTGGACGAGGAGCGGCGGCTGAGCATCAGTCCGGGTATCGGGGTCGGCAATGCGTCATCGCTCGCCACGAAGCGATCGATGATCGCCGCCAGTTCCTGATTGGCATCCATGAAATCGGGCAAGAAACACCTGTGGTCGCGGCGCTGTGGTGGTGGCCGCACCCTAGCCGATCCTACTCGAACGGCCAGCCTTACGGCATCAGTTTGCAGGATCGTGGATAAATCTTGCAGGATCGCGATAACACCCGGTCGGCGCTTCAACGCATAACGCCGCACGAACTCCAACAGAACATCCAGGCGGATTATTCAATGAGCGATCGATCATCGGCAGTTTCGGGCAAGGTAGTTCTGATCACTGGCGCCAGCAGCGGCATCGGCGAGGCGACGGCGCGCTATCTAGCGGCGGCCGGGCATAGCGTCGCGCTTGGAGCGCGCCGTACCGACCGGATAGGCGCCATCGCAAGGGACATCGAGGAAGCAGGCGGCGCGGCGCTGGATCACGAACTGGACGTGACCGACCTCGGCAGCGTCAGGGCCTTCGTTGCCGCCGCGCAGGCGCGGTTCGGCCGCATCGACGTGCTGGTCAACAATGCCGGCGTCATGCCGCTGTCGCTGGTCGAGCAATTGCACATCGATGAGTGGAACCAGATGATTGATGTCAACCTGCGCGGCGTGCTGCATGGCATTGCCGCCGTTCTGCCTTTGATGAAGGCGCAGGGCTCGGGCCATATCATCAACGTCGCCTCGACCTCGGCGCACCGGGTCGATCCCACGGCGGCGGTTTACAGCGCGACCAAATTCGCGGTTCGGGCACTGTCGGAGGGATTGCGCCAGGAGAGCCGCGAGGTGCGCGTAACGGTCATCAGTCCCGGCCTGACGCGGACCGAGCTGTTCGACGGGATCAGCGATCCGCAGGTCAGGGCTGGGGTCGGCGCGATGTTGGAACAATCGTCCATTCCCGCCTCCGCCATCGCCGAAGCCATCGGCTTTGCCATCAGCCAGCCCGATAATGTCGATGTCAACGAGCTGATCGTCCGCCCCACGGCGCAGGGATAGCCCAGTCGTTGAAAATGCCCTGCCCCGTGCTTTGAAGCTATAGGCCACGGCCCTACGCTGGCGTTGGAGCTTGGCTTGTTCGCACGCGATTGAGGCCAGGGTCCCGCTCGGCGTGTTGCCCGCCGCCGGCTGGCAGAGCTGCTAGGCTCACGCAAAGGTTGTCCTCTCCCGCCCGATGGGCTAAGGCACCGCGTCTGCCCTACCGGTTTCGCCATCTGCGCGGGACCCATCAAGCACTGCACGAGGAACGAACGCATAATGAAGCAGCCCAAGGAAGCCGGTTTTGCCGAACGTCGGAATAATTCCGTCGAGGCCAAGAAACTGTTGCTGCAAAAATTCAAGGCCGCGCCCAAGCTCGACGACCCCGAAGTTGCCGCCAAGCGCGCCGAGCGCGAAGCGCTGGCTGTCGCCCGCGAGGCCCGCCGCGTCGAGCGCGACCGCCTCAATGCCGAGGCCAAGGCCGCTAAGATTCTGGCCGATGCCGCCGACCGCGAAGCCAAGGCTGCAGAAGCCGAAGCCCAGAAGGCGGCCGAGGAACTGCGCCAGAGCATGAGTGAAGAAGAGCGCAAGGCCGAGCGCGACCGCCGCTACGCCGCCCGCAAGGCTCGCAAGCGCTGATCCGGCAGGAGCAGGAGGTCGCCTTGGACAATGCCACTGCCGACCGGCTGCGGTTTCTGCTCGATGGCGATCCCCGCATCACCGAAAAGAAGATGTTCGGCGGCATCACTTTTCTGATGAACGGCCACATGCTGATTTCGGCCAAGAAGAATGGCCAGGTCATGGTCCATGTCGGCAAGGACGATAATGCGGAAGCCCTGTCACGCCCCGGCGCCACCCAGATGGTGCATGGCGACAAGGTGATGCGGGGCTTCATCTGGGTCGATGCCGACGAAACCGAGGACGACGAGGTGCTGCGCGGCTGGATCGCGCTGGCGGAAAACTACGTGCGCACGCAGCAGCCGAAATAACTCCGTCCGCGAACTCACTTGACCCGGCCCCTGGGGCTGCCCCGATAAGGCCAACGGTCAGCCATAACGAGGTAAGTCGTGAACTCTTCCAGCCCATTCCTGAACCCTGCCGCCGCCGCACAGCGGCTTGGCGTTTCCGCCAAGGCCCTGCGGCTCTATGAACAACGCGGTCTGGTCGCACCAGGCCGGACCGCCGCCGGATGGCGGGCCTATGGACCCGACGAGATGGCCCGCGCCGCCGAAATCGTCACCCTGCGCACCCTCGGCCTCAGCCTGGCCCAAATCGCCCGCGTCCTCACCGGCGATTCCCAGGGGTTGGAGCCTGCCCTGGCCGCACATCAGACGATCCTTGAAGGCCGCATTCACGACCTGACCGGCGCGATCGGCAAGGTCCGGCAACTGCGCGCCGATCTCGCTCAGGGCCGGCCACCCGCTGCCGGGGAGCTTGCGCGGCTACTGACCCCCGAGACCGAGCTTGCCGTGGCTTTCGAGCTGCCCTGGCCCTGGGGCGGCGAGCGCTTCGAGCTGCGCGACGTGCGGGCGCTGAACTACATCATCGGGCCCCTGGGCAGCGGCAAGACACGGCTGGCCAGGAAGCTGGCCGAAACCCTGTCCGGCGCCATTTTCCTGGGCCTTGACCGGTTGGAGCATGGCGGCGCGGCAGCGCAGGCCCAACTGGATGCCGATCCCGTTCTTCAAAGCCGTGTCGATCAGGTCCTGGCCTGGTTGGTCGAGGACGGTGCCGTGGCTTCCGACGCCTTGATTGCCCTGTTGGTCGGGCTGGAAGCCGCACCTGCCGCCATCGTGGTTGTCGATCTCGTGGAACAGGGATTGGACCAGGCGACGCAGGAAGCGGTCATTGCCCATCTGCGCAATCGCGGATCGGCTGGCCGGCCGTTGTTCCTGATGACGCGCTCCAGCTCGATCCTGGATCTGGCTTTTGTGAGCGCCGACGAGGCGATTATCCTGTGCCCTGCCAACCATAGCCCGCCGAGCCGTGTTGCGCCCTATCCCGGCGCGCCGGGTTATGAGGCGGTGGCCACGTGCCTGGCCTCCCCTGAGGTGCGGGCGCGGACGGAAGGCGTGATCGCGATCCGGCCGCAGGTGGCGTGAGGCGATGGTACGGCGCGCGACCTAATAGGTCGTGCGCCCACCCGACAGATCGAACACCGAGGCAGTGGTGAAGCTGTTGTCCTTGCTCACCAGCCAGGCAACCATGGCTGCGGCCTCGTCGACTTCCAGGAACCGTCCGCGCGGAATGCGCACCAGCATGTATTGGATGAATTCCTCGGTCAGCGTATCCAGAATACGGGTCTTGGCCGTGGCCGGGGTGATGGCGTTGACCGCGATATCGAACTTGGCCAGCTCCTTGCCCAGCGATTTGGTCAGCCCGATCACGCCCGCCTTGGCTGCCGAATAGGCCGACAGGTTCGGATTGCCCTCCTTGCCGGCTACCGAGGAGATATTGACGATGCGGCCGTAATTGCGTGCCTTCATCGAGGGGATGACCACCTTGTTGACATAGAAGGTGCCGTTGAGATTGATCTCGACCACCCGGCGCCATTCTTCGGGGTCATAGTCTTCCAGGCTCACATTCTTGCCGGCAATGCCCGCTGAATTGACCAGGATCGAGACGGGCCCGGTCTCGGCTTCCACCTCGGCATGGGCGCGGCCTAATCCGGGCAGGTCGGTGATATCCACCGTCTTGCTGGTCACGCCCTCGCCGAGCGCCGCGACGGCCTTGGCCAGCATAGTCGCATCCATATCCCACAGGCTGACTTTGGCGCCCGAGGCCAGCAGGCGCTGGGCCATGGCAAAGCCCAGGCCCTGGGCGCCCCCAGTGACGACCGCCACCTGGCCGTTAAGATCGATCTGGTTCATGATTGCAGGCTTTCTACTGACGAAAGAATGGACACTGATCGCCAGCATCGCCGATTTCAGTGTCCGACATCAACGCCATTCACACAATTGCCGCCAAATAGACCATTCGCGCCGCGCGTCCTCCACCGCCCGATGCGCCACCGGCATGGCGTCGGCCCGCCGGCGTGCCTGCGCGATGCGTTCGGCCGCCAGTTCCGGGCCGGCATGCAGACGCGCTGCTTCCGCGAACGCTTCCTCGCTGTCCTTGAGTCGCAGCAGATGACGCGGTTGTCCGGCGGCGCGCAGCAGCATGCTCAGCCAGTGGCCGTCCCAAGATGGGGCGCTGGCATAGACGAGGTTGCCTGCGAATAGGTTCACCAGTTGGGCGCAGACCACGTCATGGGCCACGCCATCCCGGTCCAGTTGCTCGCGCGAAATGCCGTGTATGGCCTGCGCCGCCTCGTCCCAATCGGTCCAGTTGGGCGCGGGCCGGATCAGGAGGCCCTCGCCCGTCCCGTCTTCAAGAACCCAGCCCACCTCGATGGGATAGCTTTGCTTGTTCAGCGATGAGGCTTCGAAATCGAGAAAGATGCGCATGCCGGCAGCATAGCGGGCCGGGAATGGCGGAGCCAGCGGATCTCGCGCGGCTCATTCGCTCCAGCAGGTCGGCCAATACAGATCGTCGGCGAAATCGGCCGGGATTGGCGATAGCTTGCAGATCGCCCGCGCGGCAAAATTGATCTGCAGTTCGAGATATTTGATATCGGGCGGCATGGGATGGCCGGTGACGAATTCGCGCACCCGCCATTCGTTGACACGCCCGTCGCGCATCCGCCGCGCCGCTTCCGCCTCGACATCTTCGGGCCGGATCGGTTCGGCCCTATCCCACCTCTTTTGGTCACCAGAGTTCAGCCCGCCATCGATAACCGCCAACCGCACTTAAGTCATCCCGAGCAATGGCAACGACTTCTGTCCGCCGCCGATTACATCAAACTGTCATAAATCTGTTACGTAATTGCAAAGGTTATGGACGCTGGCCGCAGTGTGATGGAACCGCGTCCTGTCGTGAACGGTTTGCCTCCACCAACATGGAGAGAGCCCATGGTTGCCCAGAAAAAATGGTCCGCCGACGTCACCGAACACAGCGACGCAGTGGATTTGGAAGCCAATATCTTTGAATCCGAGGATCCGAAAAAGATCGCCCGCTCGCTCAAGCATTCGGCCGAAAGCAGCCATCGGCGCAAGTCGGAGCCGTATCAATCGGCGATGTCGATGCTGACCTTTTATATCAACCGGGCCGGCAAGAACCTGCCGGCCAAGCATAAAAAGGTGCTCGAAGCCGCTAAGGACGAATTGCGCGAGTTGTTCGGCTGTGAGCCGGACTGACTATTTGCGGCGCGAGCGGCGCCACATCGTCCATTTGCGGCCGCCGCGCACGATAGCCGTATTGACCGGCCCTTGCAGGAACACGAAATCCAGCGCCAGCAGCAGCAGTCCCAGCGGCAGCATCCACAGGCCAAGTACGGGCAGGAAGCTGAAAATACCGCCCAGGATCAGCAGCAGCCCAAGCGGGATGCGGATCAGCCGAGCTTCGGGCCGGCGCAGCCAGGACAGTGCGCGAGATGCAAAATTGGGCATGCTGCGTTCGATCCGGTCGAACTGGCGGTGCAGGCGGGCGTGGCTCTTGGGCGGCATGGATGTCCCCTGGGTGACGCGGTGCTGCAACATAGGTAGGGGCCGCAAGCGCCATATCCAAGAGTGGCCCGCAAATATCGCGGCAGGAACCATTGCCCCGAGGCGGGAGTTTATCCCGCAACATCAAAGTGGAGCGTCATCATGGCAACGGCAGCAAAACGGACCATCAAGCGCATGGAAGACGCAGGCGAGGACATCGGCGAAAGCCTGGCCGCCCAGATCGCGTCCTTGCGCGATGAAATCGCCTCGATCTCCGATAGCGTCAGCAAATATGGCAATAGCCACCTCGGCGACGTCCAGCACAATGCAGGGGCTGTGGTCGAACAGGTTCGCCATCAGGGTGCCGTCGCAGCGCGCCAGATCAGCCGGCAGGCGAGTGTCGCGGGTCGCGCGGTGCAGGAAAATCCCATTCCCGTTATCGTCGCGCTGGGAACGATCGCGCTGATTTCGGCGCTGATCTTTACCGCAACCGATCGGTAATTTGCTACAGCATCGCCCCGAATACAGTATCCGGGGCGATGCTGTAGCTCTTTGTTTGCGCATCGGTATTTCAAAAAACCGGTAGCCGCTTTTCGGACTGACGCTCTAAAGGTTTAATTAACCGTCCGGGTCAGCCCTTCCTTAAGGCTGTGGGGTCATCTTCGATTAGGCACGCCATGCGTGTGCGAAGTCGGAGATGGCCTTTATGCTTGACGTTTCAAAAGCTCTTCTGCGCGGTGCTGCGATCGCCGTGGCGATCACCAGCCTGGGCGGCTGCAGCTTTTTCGGCATAAATTTCGGCATGGCCCAGCTCAGCCCGAAGGAATGCATGATGCGGGCGATGTACTTCGAATCCAACCGCTCCAGCCCCGAAGGCATGCTGGCAGTCGGCACCGTGGTGATGAACCGGGTCAATGATTCCCGCTATCCGCACAGCATCTGCGGCGTGGTTGGCCAGCGCAACCAGTTCGCCGAGGGCGTGCTGAGCCGCAGGATGACCGATAGTGGCGCGATTCTGGCCGCGCAGGTCGCCGATCAGGTGATGCGCGGCGAGCGGCATCCCGGCGTCAGAAACGCCATGCACTTCCACACCGCCGGCCTGCGTTTCCCCTATAACAACATGCACTATGTGCTGATGGCCGGCGGCAACGAGTTTTACGAGAAGTATTAGGGCAAGCTACTCGCCGTTCAATTTAGCGCAGCCGGTCGAGAGCCCCGGTCTGCCTCCCTCCCCACAAGGGGGAGGGATTGAGGGGGGGTCTGAGCCAACAGTTGGGCTTAACAATCAGCATCGCATGAGCTGATCGTTCCAGGACCCCCACCCCGGCCCTCCCCACAAGGGGGAGGGAGAAGAAGGGGCCAATAGCCTCAGAACCCCCCGCCAAGGTCGAAATCGTCCCCACCGTCGTCGAAATCATCGCCCTGCGTGTCGTCAACGGGCTCGTCGGCGGGTTGATCGGCATTAGGCTCTTCGGCGTTAGCCGAGCCGGTCATCATGCCAGCAATGGCGGAGCCCAGCAGGACGCCGGAGGTCACGCCCAGGGCGGTCTGCGCTGCGCCGGCTAGAAAGCCGCCGCCACCGCGCTGCCGGTTGTCATAACCCTCGTCGTTATCCCAGGGGCCGCGATTGGCAGGCCGGGCCTGCTGGGGGCCCCGCTGCGGCTCGTTGCCGCCGAACAGGCCGCCAAAGAAGCCGCCACCGGCGGGCCGGCGTTCAGCGTCGGCTTCAAGGTCGGCAATCTTCTGCTCGGCCAGTTTGAGGGCGTGCTCCTGCACCAGAATGGTTTGGGCCATGTAATAGGGCGCGGCGGGCGCCTGCTGCAGGCGCTGGCGGATCAGCGTTTCGGCGTCGGCATCGCGCTGCCCGCTGGTGGCGGCAACGGTTTCGATCCGGTCGAACAGGCCTTCGATGGCGTCGCGGTCTTCGGGGTTCATGGGTCCACTCCTCCGGGGTTGGGCACGTGACAGATGGGAAGCGCCGCCGGAGGTTGCAATGGCTGCCGCTACTTCGTTCCCAGCCGCAGCACAAAACCAATGACGACGGCAATGGATTCATAGAGTTCGAGCGGGATCGAATCGTCGATTTCGACGCCGCTGAGCGCTTCCGCCAAGGCAGAATTGGACTCGATGACGACGTCATTCTCCTGGGCCAGCGCCACGATGCGTTCGGCAAGGAGGCCCCTGCCCTTGGCCGTTATCCGCGGCGCCTCGCGGCTGCCCCTCTGATATTGCATCGCCACTGCCAACGCCCGTTCCTTGGGCATTTCGCTCATGTCAGGGAATCCACGAAATGTCCGGTGGCTGGTGGGGCCTGCACTGGCTCGCCGGCACGCACGACGATGATGCCGGGCCGCAATCCCGCTGCCGCCAGCGACTGGCTGAGTTCAGGCACGGCCTGCTCGAATTGCGCTGCGGTCGCCGCATTGGTGGCCCATAGCCGCACCGAAGTCATACCGCCGCGCAGGCCCACTTGCGCCCCGACCTCGCCCAGCCTGGGCAGATCCATGGCAAAGCGGATCTGCCAGCCGCGTTCGGACACCGCCTGCTCGGGCCCGGCCTCGTCGCGGTGAATTTGCAGCTGCATCACCGTTTGATAGGTGCCGATCACCACCGGAATGTCGGCTGACCAGTCGGCCGGAGCGCCGGCCGTCATGGCGTCGGGCAAGGAGGCGTGCTGATGCAGCCGCAACCGCGCCAGCGAACCCTCGGCCCGGCTCAGCAGAACCTTACCGACCTCGATGGGGGTTTCGGGAATATCGATTGGGCCGGTATTGGCTGGCCGCGCCCGCGGCAAGGCGCCGCGCACCGGCGGCGGCAATGGGCCGGGTGGAACGTGTGGGTGTCGCGGTCTGCCCCAGCCAGGTCACGAGCGTATTGCGCAGCACCAGCAGCGTGGTTTTCAAATCGCCCTTGGCCAGGGCTGGCGCGCCCTGCGCCAGCACCGCTTCCTGGAAAATGCCCGAACTGGCAATCGCCTTCTGCATCGCCGCGCCATCCAGCGCCGGTCCCAGCGGCAGGCTGGCGGCCAGTACCTGCTGTGCCGCCTGTAATACCGGCTGTGGCAATGGCACCTTGCCCACCACGGCGGCCAGAACGGTCGTGAGATTGGCGAGGCTGTCCTGCCGCTGCACCGCAGTCTGCACCATCTGCGTCAGGGCCGCTTGGGGCGTACCGGGCTGCACCGACGGCGGCGCGATCGGAGCCGATGGCAGGCTTGGCGGGGCTGCCGTTTGGGCGATGGGGGCGTTGGACGGCAGCGTGGCACCAGGCAGTGGTGCTGTCCCTGTGCTGACAGGCAATTGTGGCAAGGCGGCAGTGGCTGGCGCTTGTGGAGCGGCACTCGTCGCCATGCCCGGCTGCGGAACTGTGGCAGGCGCAGGTTGCGGCAGCAAGACCAGTCTTTGCTGCGGGCCTTGGCCTTCCACCTGAAGCGGCAAAACCGTTCCCCGCGGCAAGGGTGTGGGCAGTGTCACCGTGATGGTCTGCCGCCCGATCTGTATCTGCGTGGCCCCGCTTGGCGTCGGGCCCAGCACCCGGGCCTCGATCTGCTGGCCCGGCTGCAGCGCCAGCGGCTGTAACGCGCCCGGACGGGTGGATAGCGGCACCGGCGGCGCGGGAGTGGCGCTCGGCTGTGGAGCCGGCGGCGCTGCCGCGGGGCTTTGTTGCGTGACGGTGACGACGCTTGCCGGCGTGGGCGGCAGGCTGCCCGGCGTTGTTGTCGGTGGCGGCGAGGTCAGCAGCACCAGTTTTTGCTGCGCCCCGCAGCCCTGCGCCTGCAAGGTCAGGCTCGATCCAGCCGCCATCAGCATGGGCAGCGTCAGATTGAGCGTCTGCTTGCCGATCTGCACCTGGGTAGTGCCGTTCGCGGCGGTGCCCAGCACCTTGCCCTCAAGCACCTGCCCAGCCTGCAAGACCAGCGCCTGCAAGGCGGCCGAGCGGATGGCGAGTGCTGGAAACTGCGTGGGAATCGCCATCGATCGCCTGCCCGTGCCGCACCATGCGGCGGGGCGGAGCTTAGCTTATCGGAGGTTACTGAATAGCCCAGATCAGTCGGGGCGGATGTCGGTATAGTCCTTGGTCGCTGGCTTGCCGCGGAAGGTGACCCAGAAGAAATTGAGCGTATAGGTGCCTGCGGTCTTGAACACGCCCTCTTTTTCCAGCCTGCGGCCCGAGGTCATCATCTTGAGGGCGAAGGTCCATTTGACCGCGCCCACCTTGGAGAGCCGCACCGCGACGTCGGTATCCTCGCCGAAGAACTGGATGGAGCGGTCATAGCCGCCGACAGCGGCCCAGGAGGCGCGCTTGAAGACGAAATTGCCGCCCTGCACCACCGAGCCGACGCGCAGGATGAAGCGGTTGAGGATGTAGATCAGATAGGTCAGGCCATAAAAGGCACCCACCAGGAACCGGCTCCAGGCGCTCATGTCATAATAGACATAGGGGCCGCTGAGGCAGACCAGCTTGGGATCGCGCTCGAACTGCTGGAATACCGTATCCAGCCAGCCCGGCGGCACGATGGTGTCGCTATCGATATTGGCGACCAGTTCGGCGCCCTCGGAGGCGGCAAAGCCGGCATCGCGGGCATTGACCAGGCCCTTTTTCGGCTCATCGACGACGCGGACGCTGGGAAAGCTGCGGGCAATTTCCCCGGTGCGGTCGCTGGAGGCATTGTTGACCACGATGATCTGCGCATCGGCCTTGGTGCGCGCGATCTCGGCGACCACCGATTCCAGGCATTTGCCGATCAGAGCTTCCTCATTGTACGCGGGAATAACGAATGCCAGTTTCATGCTTGCCTCTGCTCGCGACACCCGCCCCATGGGGCCGCGCCGTGTGCCAATAGCTTGTGTGACAGGCTTGGGCAACCGGATGACGCGCTTTTTGCCGCGCGCCAGCCGGTTGCGGCTTGCCTAGCCGATATAGTCGGACTTGCCGACCGGAACGCCGTTGTGGCGCAGGATCGCGTAGGCCGTGGTGATGTGGAAATAGAAGTTTGGCATGGCGCGTTCCAGCAGGTAGGGCTGGCCGAGCTGGATGATGTCATTGCCGCCGGACTTGAGATGGATTTCGCGCTCTTCGGAGCCGTCGATTTCAGCGGGGACCGCAGCGGCCAGCACGGCCAGGGTCTTGCGCAGGCGCTCCTTGAGGTCCTCGAAGGTGACTTCATCATCGGCCCAGGCCGGAACCGGCTTGCCGGCGAGGCGGGTCGCGGCGCCCTTGGCATGGTCGCTGGCGATCTGGATCTGCTTCTTGAACGGCAGCATGTCGGGCGCCAGCCGGTCGTTGACGAACACCGACAGGTCGATCTTGCGCTCGGCAGCGTAGATTTCGGCCTTATCGAGAATGGCCAGCAGGTTGGTGAGCATGCGGGTGAAAACCGGCACTGACGCGCCATACATGGAAATAGTCATTGGAAAGATGCCTTGATTGTGGTGTGCCGAACGGCGAGCGTGTTGTGCGCCGGAATATCGGGGCTGACAAGCCGTCGAGCATGGGCACACAGGGAGTTGTCGAGCCGCGATGGTCAACAAAACCGAACAGGATCAACCCAGCCCCGGCCGCTTCGCCCGCTTCCGCTCGACGCTGCGCCTGCTCTATCACAGCCAGGCGCCGGCGGCGCAGCGCTTCCAGTTCGCGGTGCTGATCGTGGATCTGGCGATCATCGCCTTTTTCGTGGCGACCCCGCTGCTGCGCGATAACCCGTCCTTCCTGTGGATCGACTATTCCATCGCCGGCTTGCTGGCGCTCGATTTCGCCGCGCGGGCCCTGGCCTCCACCGATATCCTGCGCTGGCTGCGCCAATTGCCGGTGATCGTCGACATTTTCATCCTGCTGACACTGCTGGCGCCCACCATGTTCTTCAACCTGGGCTTCCTGCGCATCCTGCGGCTATGGACGCTGTCGCGCAGCGCCAATGTGTGGCGCCCGCTCAAGAAGCGCGGCCTGGGCGGTTATCAGGACACCATCCAGGCGGTCATCAACCTGCTGGTGTTCCTGTTCGTCGTCACCGGCTTCGTCTATACCGCCTTCGCCAATCGCAGCGACGGCATCGCCGGCTATGTCGATGCGCTGTATTTTACCGTCACCACCATCACTACGACCGGGTTATGGCGATGTCACCCTGCCCGGCACCTGGGGCAAGCTGGCCTCGATCATCATCATGATTATCGGCATCTCGCTGTTCGTGCGGCTGGCGCAGTCGATCTTCCGGCCCAACAAGGTGAATTTCCCCTGCCCGCAATGCGGGCTGCAGAAGCACGATCCCGATGCCGTGCACTGCAAGGCCTGCGGGCACATTCTCAACATTCCCGATCATGGGGGGTGATTGAGGGGACTAACCGACATTCAGCTATTGGCCGGTTCGGGAAACTCCTTCTTCTCCCTCCCCTTGTGCGGAGGGCCGGGGTGGAGGCTCTGGGATTATCAACTCATGCCATGCTGATTATCGAGCCCCACTGATAGTTCAGCACCCCCACCCTTAATCCCTCCCCACAAGGGGGAGGGAGGCAGATCGGGGCTCTCGATCGGCAGTGACAAGTTGAATGCCGATCCAGCCCTAAACCACTGCCTCCGGCACATCGGCGGCAATCGTGATGCCTTCGGCTTCCAGCGCGTCGCGGATTTCGCGTGCCAGATCGACCGCGCCGGGCGTATCGCCATGCAGGCAGATCGAGCGGGCGGTGGATTTGAACACCGAACCATCGGTGGCGACGATCTCGCCGGATTTGGCCAGGCGCAGGCAGCGCTCGATCACTTCGTCGCTATCGTTGAGCACCGCACCGGGCTGGCCGCGCGGCACCAGCAGGCCGTCCGGCGTATAGGCGCGGTCGGCATAGGCCTCGCGGATCAGCGGCATGCCGACGGCCTTGGCGGCGCGCACCTGCTGGCTATTGTCGAGCGCCAGCACCGCCACGTGCGGGTCCATCGCCTGGATGGTGGCGAAAATTCCCACGGCGAAGGCCAGTTCCTCCGCCGTCTGGTTGGCCAGGGCGCCATGCAGCTTCACATAGGCCAGCGGCACGCCCACCTCGTCGGCGATGAAGCGCACGAGGAACAATTGCGAGCGAATCTGCCCGAGCAGTTGATCGAGCGGCATCACCACGCGGAAGCGCCCGAAGCGCTTGGGATCGGCATAGCCGGGATGCGCGCCGGCCCGCACGCCGCGCGCCTTGCACACCCTCAAAATATGCCTGATCGTCGGCGCATCGCCGGCATGGCCGCCACAGGCGATCGAGGCGCTGGAGACGATCTGCAGCAGATCGTCATCCGTGCCCATGCCCTCGCCCAGATCGGCATTGAGATCGATCGAAGTCATAACCGCCCGCTCCGCAACAACTGGTGCGCATGGTCCACGCCCACGCTGGCAAATGCAACAGGACTTCCCGGCCGCAATTGGGCAAACCGGTCGAGGTCGGCGGCGATGATGGTGGCGATGCGCGGATAGCCGCCGGTCGGCTGATGATCGCGCATCAGCACGATCGGCGTGCCGTCGCCCAGAATCTGGATATCGCCGGGCACGACGGCATCGGACACCAGCGACAGAATCGTGCTGCCGGCGAAAACACCGGCGCTGTCTGTGAGCCGAACGCCCATGCGGTCCATATGCGGGGAGATTTTGAACGGTGTCGAAACGAAGCGCTCCCGCGCCGTGGGGAACAGGTCGGCATGCAGCCCCCAGATGATGCGGATGGGGCCTTCGGCGGCAATGCTGGCCGTGCGTGATAGCTCCGCATCGACGCCACCGACCAAATGGAGACGATCACCTGCAACAAGAGCCCTGCCCTCCAGCCCGCCGATCCGCGCCCGGCTATTGGTGGCAATACTGCCCATGATCGCCGGCACGTCGATGCGGCTATCGAAGCGCAGATAGCCGTAATTGCCGCTGGCGCCGGGGCTGACCGAAAAACTGTCGCCGGCCTTCAGAGCCTGCGTTCCCGGCCACTCGACCTGCTTGCCATTGCGCCGTGCGGTAAAGGCGCCGCCAGCGAAACCAACCGTGCAGGAGCCCGTTTCAACCCGGAAATCCAGCCCGGCCGTGGTGATCTCGATGGCTCCAGCCGGCGCTGCGACCAGCCGTCCCGCCAGATCATAGGCCGTGCGATCCATCGGCCCCGAAGCGCTGATGCCATGGGCGAGCATGCCGAACCGCCCCGCATCCTGGATCGTCGCCAATGGGCCGGCGCGGGTGATGAGCAGGCTGGCGCTCATGGCGCGGGCCCGAAGCTGATCACATCCCCGGCCCGCAACTGCGTCGGCGGCATGGCCTGGGGATCGAAATTGCGAAACGTGGTGGTGCCGATGACGTGCCAGCCCGTGGGAATGGCCGTTGCTGCAAAGGCGGTCTGCCCGGCGGCAAACAGCACGCTGCCCGCCGGGACTGAGGCTCGTACTTCGGCCCGCCGAGGCATGTGCAGTTCGGGCGGATGAAAGCCGCAATAGACGAAGCCGGGCGCGAAACCCGTGGCCAGCACGCGCAGCGCCGACGCATTGTGGGCCGTGATGAAAGCCTCCGCCGTCATCTGCAGGGACGCCGCCACACTATCGAGATCGGGCCCAAGTTCGCCGCCGAAGCTGACGGCAATGGTATGGTGCGCCGCTGGCGCCAGCGCCATATCGTCCCGCCCATAAAGCCGCAGCCGCAGGTCGCCGGTGAGCTGAGCCAGCTGCACGGTCGCCGGATCGTATCGCAGCAGCACGGACACCAGATTGGGCACCGTCTCCACGACTCCCGGCAGCGGTGTATCGATCAGGCTCCGCGCAAAAGCGATGGCGGCGCTATTGGCCGCCTCGGACAGCGTATCGCCGAACCGCACCAGCAACGCACTATCGCCCAGTGGCATGATCGTCGGCCGCACCGGCTTGATCTCGTCATTGACCATGATCACCGCACTGCCCCGCTCGGATCTGTCGGGGGCTGCAAAGCACAACGACGCAAGCTGCACGGCGCATGCCGTGTCCTTGATCCCTACCCCGGCTGCGGACCTATTGCTACCGCAGCCGACGGCTCACGACGCGTCGACCCCAGCCTAGTTGGGATCTTTGCCATCCTGTTCGACGACGGCGTCGAACAACTGCCTGGCTTGCCCGGCGCCGATCGCCTCGATGGCGACTGCGGCAATGGCAGCGAACAGTTCTGCAATTTCCTGGGGATCGGTGATTTCTGCGTCGTCATCGGCATCGGCGTTAATCAGAGTGAACAAGTTGCGCCTCCTAACAGCCTAACGACCACAGTGTGATGCGATTCTTGTTACAGAACAAATAATGGAATGTTCCGTTCCCGCGGACGGCGGCCCGATGGTCAGCGCGGCCTATTCCTCGTCCGCTTCCTCAGCGCCGTACATTTTTTCCAGATAGGCTTCGACATCGTCGAGCGTCGCGGTGAACGGCAGCGGACTGTCGCCGAAAACCACCTTGAAGCTCTCATCCTCGCGGATGGCGTGGCCGCCCTTGCCCATCTTTGCCGTCAGCTTCTCGGCGGTCAGAATGGTCAACCCATGCCGTCCGGCGAGCCTGCGCATGCGCCGCATTCTGGAAGCATCGAAATCGCGTCTGCTCACGGGCGGTATCCTGAGGCAAGGGAAATGGCGGGCAGGGAGGGATTCGAACCCCCGGAACGCTTTCACGTTCGCCGGTTTTCAAGACCGGAGCAATCAACCGCTCTGCCACCTGCCCAGCGGGTTCCGTTTAGCCACTTGTCCTAAAACTGTCCAGTGGCGCTAGGGCAGCAGCAGGATCGAACCGGTCGTGCTGCGCGATGCCAGCGCTTCATGCGCCTTGGCAGCGTCGGCCAATGGAAATGTCTGGCTGATCGACACCTTGATATCCCGCCGGGCGATGGCGTCGAACAGCGCCCCTGTCCCTTCGAGCAAGTCGTCGCGGCTGGTGAAATAGTGTGCCGTTGTCGGCCGGGTCAGATACAGTGAGCCTTTGCGCGACAGCACGGTCACATCGGGAATGGAAACCACGCCCGAGGCATTGCCGAAACTGACCATCAGCCCGCGCGGGCGCAGGCAATCCAGCGATTTCTCGAACGTCGCCTTGCCGACCCCGTCATAGACGACGTCCACGCCCCTGCCGCCGGTCAGTTCGCGGACACGGGCGGCGAAGTCCTCGGTGTTATAATTGATCACGGCATCGCAGCCGTTCTGGCGGGCGAGCGTGGCCTTTTCGTCGCTGCCCACCGTGGCGATCACCCGCGCGCCCAGGGCCTTGGCCCATTGCGTGGCGATCTGGCCAACGCCACCCGCCGCGGCGTGCCACAGGATGGTTTCGCCCGCCTGCACCGGCCAGGTCTTGAACAGCAGATAGTAGGCCGTCAGCCCCTTCAGCATCACGGCCGCCGCAGTCTGCTCGTCCATGCCTTGGGGAATGGCGACCACCCCCGCGGCGGTCAGCAGGCGTTCCTCGGCATAGGCGCCGGGCTGGCCCTGATAGGCCACGCGATCGCCCGGCCCGAACAGGCTCACGCCGGGGCCGACAGCGGTGACGATGCCGGCGCCTTCACTGCCGGCAATGAAGGGCGTCGCCATCGGGTAGAGGCCCGAGCGCTGGTAGATATCGATGAAGTTGACGCCGACCGCGGTCTGGCGAACCGCGATCTGCCCTTCGCCGGGAGCGGCCAGCGGCCTTTCCTCCCATTGCATCGCCTCGGGACCGCCCGGCTGGCGGACGAATAGAGCGCGGCTCATGGCTTGGGCGTGCGCGGCTTGCGGGGCGCCGATTTAGGCCGCGCCTGAGCGCGCGCCACCGGCGTCGCCTTGGGCTTCGGCTTGGCCGCCGCCTCGATTTCCTGGGTCGTCACATGGCTGCCGGGGACGGTCGCGGCAGCGGCTAGACGCTGTGGATTGCTCCCGGCCTTGCGCTGCTTGGCGATGATATTGACCGCTTCGACCAGCACCGAGAAGGCCATGGCCGAATAGATATAGCCCTTGGGAATGTGGAAGCCGAGGCCATCGGCCACCAGCGACACGCCGATCAGCAGCAGGAAGGCCAGCGCCAGCATCTTGGTGGTGGGATGATCGGCGACGAACTTGGCCACCGGGCCGGAGGCGACGAACATGATGCCGACGGCGACGATCACGGCGGCGATCATCACCTCGACATGATCGGCCATGCCGACTGCGGTGACGATCGAGTCGATGGAGAACACCATGTCGATGACGATGATCTGGGCGATGATGGCGGCAAATGCTGCGCCGGCCTTCTGGAGCATGTCGCTTTCATGGGGCTCTTCGATTGCCGCATGCATTTCGTGGGTCGCTTTGTAGATGAGGAAGCCGCCACCGAAGATCAGGATCAGATCCTTCCAGGACAGCTCCAGGCCGAAGGCGGTGAAGGCCGGCTGGGTCAGGCTGATGATCCAGGAAATGACCAGCAGCAGCAGGATGCGGAAAATCAGCGCCAGCGCCAGGCCCAGTTTGCGGGCCTGGTCGGCCTGCTCCTTGGGCAGGCGCGACACCAGCACGGAGATAAAGACAATGTTGTCGATGCCGAGCACGATTTCCATCACGGTCAGCGTGGCGAAGGCGATCCAGGTATTGGGATCGGCCAAGAGTTCAAGCATTGTCGGGCTCCATGGGTGAGTCAGGCGATGGTTCTATCTAGGGCCTGTCATACCTGCAAAAAAGCCGCGCCGTCCCAGTTTTTTGCGTAGCGTTGCTTTGTCGCGGCCCCGGGCAACGCAAACCAGTCGCGCCTTTGCTGGTTTGAGCGGGGCTCGGGTGCTAAACTTGGGTTCAATTCGCAGGTACTCCGAGGATATAATGGAATCGTTTTCGTCGCTCCCGCTGTCATTGACTGACGCACGATGATGGACGCCGATGCGATTATCGTCGGTGGGGGCCTGGCGGGTCTGGCGGCGGCCATCGCCGTGGCCAAGGCGGGCTTATCGGCCATCCATCTGTCGCCGCCCGGCCCACTGGACCGGCGCACCTCGGCGCTGATGATGCCCAGCGTCGACTATTTGCAGTCGTCCGGGCTGATCGGTGCGCCGGAGATGTTCGGACAAAAGCTCAGTCAAATCCGGATCATCGACGCGACATCTCGCCTGTTACGCGCGCCAGAAACAGTGTTCGACGCCGGGGAAGCGGGGCTCGATGCCTTCGGGTGGAACTTTGCCAATACACGGCTGACCGAGGCTTTCCAGGCGAGCATCGCCGCCTTGCCCAATCTGCGTACGGTTCAGCAGCCACTGGTGCAGTTCGTGCTTGCCCCGGAAGGTCCGCAATTGACCCTGGCCGATGGCAGCACTCTTGATGCGCCGCTGGTGATCGGCGCCGATGGCAAGAAGTCCCTGGTCCGGTCCGCCGCGGGCTTTCGTGCCCGTGAGAACAGCTTTACCCAAGCTGCATTGGTCTGCGATCTGGAGCTGGGCCGCGCACTGGATGGTGCCTCGGTCGAGTTCCACTATCCCAATGGCCCATTCACGCTGGTTCCCGCCGGGGGCAAACGCGCAAATCTGGTGTGGATCGATGAACGCGAAGTGCTGCAACGCGCACAGGGCTTGGACAAGGACGCGCTGACCGCCCTGCTGCTGGAAAAATCGCAACGCCTGTTCGGCGCCATAACCCTGGCGACGCCGACCCATATTTTTCCGCTCAGCACCATCACCGTCGATCAGGCGGGCGCCAATGGCGTGGTGCTGGTTGGCGAGGCAGCCCATGCGTTTCCGCCGATCGGCGCGCAGGGGCTCAATCTGGGCCTGCGCGATGTCGCCGACCTGTCGGCGGCACTGTCGGGGATCGACAGGAGCCAGCCCGATTGGGCCATTCGCTTGAGCGCTGACTACGCCCGCCGCCGCGCCGACGACCTGAGCCGCACCGGCGGAGTGGTGGATACGCTGTTCCGCTCCCTCTTGACCGAAATGCTGCCCGCCCAGGCCTTGCGGGCCGGTGGCCTGTGGGCACTCAAGCTGATGCCCGCGCTGCGCAAACAGGCCTTCGCCATCGGCATGGGCGCGCGCTAAGGCATATCTCCCAAAAGTGAGAACCGGTTTTGGGAAATAGATATGCACGGAGGAACAGGCCTGGAGCGCGGGGCGCTTCAGGCCCAAAAAGAAAGGGCGCCCGAGGCGCCCTTCCCTGATCCGATACTATCTGGACCGCTTACTGCGCAGCTGGCGCCGGCGTTGCCGCGTCGGCAGCAGGAGCGGGCGTTGCGCCATCGGCCGGTGGGGTAGCGCCTTCATCGAGCTGCTTGCGCAGTTCTTCGGCACGATCCTGCAGCACCTGTTCCAGTGCGTTCGCACCGCTGGTTTCCTTCTGGAATTCGTCGAAGGTCAGTGCGGCGGGGCCGTCATAGGCGGCGGTGAAGCCGGCCAGGGTGATCTCGATGTTCAGATCCTGGTTCTGGCGGTTCTTGGCGGTCAGCTTGAGCGTGCCGCCCTTCTTGAGCGAATTGACATAGGCCTCGTTGATCACCAGCTGGGTGGCGCAGGAGGTCGGGTCGCACAGCATGAACGGCACGCGGATCGGCTTGGCGCCATCGATCTGCCAGGTCAGGCCGAACGGCAGCAGCACACCGAGAGGGACAGCAGCAACGGCGAGCAGCCGGCTTTCCTGGCCCGGATCGTCGCGCAGCAGGAACGAGCCGAGGAACTGGCCATTGGCCAGAATCACCTGGCGCATGATGCAGGCCTGCTTGCCATCGGGCAGCGGATCGCAAACCTTGAGCCAGTTCTGCGCTCCGGTGCCTGCGGCGGCGGGCGTTGCAGCGGCGTCACCAGCAGCCGGGGCTGCGGGCGCATCGGTTGCGGGTGTTGCGGCAGCTGGCGCGTCAGTCGCCGGTGCTTCGGCAGCCGGCGTTTCGGCGGGGGGCGTGGCGTCCTGGGCGTAAGTCGCGAGCGAGGACAGCATGAGCGCAGCCACCGCAAATCCGGCGACGAGAGGTTTCCTGAAGATCATAGAATTTCCTTGGCTTCCTTGGCAGTCCCGGTGATCGCTTCGCCACCTCGAATAGAACTGTCCTTCAAGTGCTGAATTCGGGCAATAACATGACAGTACGGTCTTGCCAAAGCATTATGGCGCCGATGTTGCCCCGGTAGCCTCACTAATCAGACCACCAAGGCGATAATCAGGCATTGGCGGTTTCCGCCAGCTTGGCCAGTCGCGACAGAATCGCTGCCGCACCCTTGAGGCGTGCATCCGGCGTCGGCCAGTTACGGGCAAACACGAGCTTTTGATCGGGCTTGATGCGCACCTGGTTAGCCGGGTCCGAAACCAGCCGCACCAAAGCCGCCGGATTGGGAAATTCGTTATTGCGCAGGCTGATGACGACGCCCTTGGGGCCGGCATCGACCTTTTCGACATTGGCCTGCCGGCACAACGCCTTGACCAGGATGACCTTGAGCAACGCTTCCACTTCCTCGGGCATTGGCCCGAAGCGGTCGATGAGTTCGGCACCGGCGGAGTTGATCTCGCGAATATCCTGCAAGTCGCCCAGGCGCCGATAAAGCTGCATACGCAATTGCAGGTCGGGCACGTAATGCTCGGGAATCATCACCGGCATACCCAGCGAAATCTGCGGGCTCCACTCGTTCTTGTCTTCGTAATCCTCGTCGCCATTCTTGAGATTGGCGACCGCTTCTTCCAGCATCGACTGGTAAAGCTCGTAGCCAACTTCGCGGATATGGCCGGATTGTTCGTCGCCCAGCAGGTTGCCTGCCCCGCGAATATCCAGATCGTGGCTGGCAAGCTGGAACCCTGCCCCCAGCGTTTCCAGCGATTGCAGCACGCCCAGCCGCCGCTCGGCGGTATCGGTCAGCTTCTTGTCCGGCGGCACGGTGAACAGCGCATAGGCGCGCGCCTTGGCCCGGCCGATACGGCCGCGGATCTGGTAAAGCTGCGCCAGCCCGAAATGATCGGCGCGATGCACGATCAGCGTATTGGCATTGGGAATGTCGAGGCCCGATTCCACGATGGTGGTGGCCACCAGCACGTCGAATTTGTTGTCGTAGAAGGTGTTCATGATGTCGTCGAGCTGGCCCGGCGGCATTTGGCCATTGGCAACCACGAACGACACTTCGGGCACCTGCACCCGCAGGAACTCGGCAATGTCCGGCTGATCCTTGATGCGCGGGACCACATAGAATGACTGCCCGCCGCGATACTTTTCGCGCAGCAGCGCCTCGCGGATCGATAGCGGATCGAAGGGCGAGATGAAGGTGCGGATCGCCAGGCGATCCACCGGCGGCGTCGCCAGCAGGCTCAGGTCGCGCACGCCGGTCAGCGCCATCTGCAGCGTGCGCGGAATCGGCGTCGCCGTCAGCGTCAGCACATGCACATTGGCCTTGAGTTCCTTGAGGCGCTCCTTGTGACCGACGCCGAAATGCTGTTCTTCGTCGATCACCAGCAGCCCGAGATCGCGGAACTTGATGGTCTTGCTCAAAAGGGCGTGCGTGCCAACCACGATGTCGATCTGGCCATCGGCCAAACCTTCCTTGGTGGCCTTGAGTTCGGCCGCCGAGACCAGCCGCGAGGCATGGCGCACATTGACCGGCAACCCGGCAAAGCGGTCGCGGAACGTCTTGAAATGCTGGCGCGCCAGCAGCGTTGTCGGCACCACGATGGCAACCTGCTTGCCCGACATGGCGACAAGGAAGGCCGCGCGCAGCGCCACCTCGGTCTTGCCGAAGCCCACATCGCCGCAGACCAGCCGGTCCATGACCTTGCCGGTGGTCAGGTCCTCGAAAATTGAGTCTATAGCGGCGAGCTGGTCCTCGGTTTCCTCATAGGGGAAACGCGCGGCGAATTCGTCATAGGTGCCCGGCGCCAGTTCAATCGGCTCGGTACGCATGAGCAGGCGCGCGGCGGCGATCTTGATAAGTTGCTCCGCCATTTCGCGGATGCGCTTCTTGAGCTTGCCCTTCTTGGCCTGCCAGGCGACGCCGCCCAACTTGTCGAGCGACGTGGTCGAATCGTCCGAACCATAGCGTGACAGCAGTTCGATATTTTCGACTGGCAGATAGAGCTTGGTATCACCGGCATATTGCAATTCGGCGCATTCATGCGGTGCACCGCCGGCCTCGATGACCTTGAGCCCGATGAAGCGGCCGATACCGTGATCGACATGCACCACGAGGTCGCCGGCATTGAGGCTCGCCGCCTCGGTCAGCGCGTCGCTGGCTTTGCGCTTGCGCTGCGGGCGCAGGATGCGTTCGCCCAGAATGTCCTGTTCGGACAGGACCAGCAGGCCCTTGGTCTCGAAGCCGCTTTCCAGCGCCAGCACCACCAGCGAGGTGGTTGCGGCGCTGGTCGTCTCCGCATCGCGCCAGTTCTCCGCCATGCGCGGATTGGAAAGGCCATGGTCCTTGAGCACCTGCACCATGCGGTCGCGCGTGCCCTGGCTCCAGCAGGCGACGATCGTTCGCCTGCCCGCCTGACGCTCGGCCATCAGCCGATCGACCACGGCCTTGAACAGATTGACATCGGTCGCCTGCCGCTCGGCGGCAAAGCTGGGCGCGATGCGCCCGCCCATGTCGTCGCTGGCTTTAGAATTGGGCGATTGGTACTGCGAGAGCTGCAGCACCGAAGCGCCAGCCAAGGTGTAGGGATGCTGGTCGACGGCGTAGAGCAGGTGCGGCTCGACCGGCTTGTATGGCGCCCCTGCCCCCGCCACCTGCGGGCTCAGCCGCGCATGCTCACGCGCTTCGTAATAGTCCTTGATCTGGCCCTGCCGGTCGGCAAAAGCCTCGGCCGCCTGGTCATCGAACACGAACGGAGCGTCCCCGGCATAGTCGGCCAGGCTATCGAGATGCTCGTAGAAGAATGGCAGCCAATGCTCGGTGCCCGAATAGCGCGAGCCGCCGCTGATGGTGGCATAGAGCGTGTCGTCGGCGGTATTGCCGCCAAAGGTCTTGGTATAGTTCTGGCGGAAGCGGCGAATGGTGTCTTCGGTCAGCACCACTTCGCTCATCGGCGTCAGGTCGATGCGCTTGAGCGTCCCATTGGTGCGCTGGGTATCGGGGTCGAACGTGCGAATGGACTCAAGCGTGCTGCCGAAGAAATCGAACCGCAGCGGGAAATCGGCGCTGGCCGGGAACAGGTCCACCAGCCCGCCGCGCACCGCATATTCGCCCGATTCCCGCACCGTCGGCACGCGCAAATAGCCATTGTTCGCCGCCCAGCCGATCAGCCTTTCGCTATCGACCACCCGCCCGATGGCCGCCGAAAACGACATGCCCTCGACCACATCGCGCGGCGGCAGCTTCTGGATCAGCGCATTGACTGCCGTCAGCACCACCGCGCCCTTGGTGGAGCCATTGGTCAGCGCCGCCAGCGTATTCATTCGCGCCGCGATGGTGACGTTGTTAGGCGAGACGCGGTCGTAAGGCAGGCAATCCCAGGCGGGCAGCGTCAATATGGTATGGCCCGGCAACATCTGCGCCAGGATTTCCGCCATCCGTTGCAGTCGCCGCCCATCACGCGCCACGAACACGATGCTCGCGGCGTCATCGGGCGCGGCCGCCAGACGCTGCTCCACCAGGCGTGAGAGCGCCAAGGGTTGCATCCCGTCGGGCACACTGCCGAGCGTACGCGTGGGGCGGATCGGGGCGGCTTCGTTCATTTGCTCATCCGCGCACGGTGGTCGGCGACGATGCGTTCGAGAAATTCCACATCCACGTTCGCTGGCGGCACTTCCTGCTGCATCACCCATTTCAGCAAGGCGGGGTCTTCCTCGCTCATCACCGATTCGAGGCGGTCGAGATCGGCTTCGCTCAGGCCATCGATATGGGCGTCGGCAAACGGGCCGAGCACGCGGTCCATCTCCAGCGTGCCGCGATGCCAGGCGCGGTAGCGCAGCTTCTTGCGGCGAATAGCAATGTCTTCACCGGCTGTCATCGACGCCATGATCCCGCAGAGGTTGATTTGCGCGCTCTCTTTATCGTCATTGGTGGCCTTTGTCAGCCGTGCTCGGCCAGATAGGCTGCAGGGGCAAGGAGATCGCTCGAATCGTGTCGCGTCCGTCAACCCTGGATCCATTGTTCCGTTCCCTGCCCTCGATCAAGGGCGTCGGGCCGCAGCTTGCCGCCCTGCTGTCGCGCTTTTTCGGGGCGCCCGAGGGGCAGGAAGCCATCGCGCTCGATATCCTGATGCACATGCCCTCAGGTGTGGTGGACCGTTCCCGGCAGGTCGGCATTGCCGAAGCCTATCTCGGGCAGGTCGTCACCCTGCTGCTGCATATCGATCGCCACCAGCCGCCCCCGCGCGGCAAGCCGCAAGTGCCGCATCGCGTCTTCGCTCATGACGAGACCGGCGAGATGCAATTGGTCTTCTTCCGCGCCCAGGGCGGCTGGGTGGAGAAAGCCCTGCCCGTCGGCGAGCAGCGCTATGTCTCGGGCAAGATCGATTTCTTCAACGGCGAAAAGCAGATCACTCATCCCGACTATGTCGTGGAGGTCGACAAGTTCGCCACCCTGCCGCTGGTTGAGCCAGTCTATCCGCTGACCCAAGGGCTCAGCTCCAAAGCCCTGACCAAGCTGACACGGCAGGTAATCGATGGCCTGCCCGAGCTTCCCGAATGGATTCCCCCCGCAACGCTCAGCCATTTTAATTGGCCGACTTTCGGCAATGCGATGCGCTCGGTTCACACGCCCACCAACCCGGCCGAAGCCGAACTCTGGGCCCCTGCCCGCATGCGGCTGGCCTATGACGAATACCTCGCAGGCCAACTCACCCTGCAACTGATCCGCTCGACCATGACGGCGGCCAAGGGCATTGCGCGGACCTTTACCGGCGAGATCACCGACCGCGTCCGCGCCAGCCTGCCCTTCGCCCTCACCGCCGGTCAGGAGCAGGCCGTCATTGAAATTCGCGCCGATCTTGCCTCGTCCGATCGCATGTCCCGCCTGCTGCAGGGCGACGTGGGAGCCGGCAAGACCGTCGTCGCCCTGATGGCCATGGCCGCCATGGCCGAAAGCGGCGCTCAATCGGCGATGATGGCGCCCACCGAATTGCTGGCCGCCCAGCACTTCAAGACGCTCAAGCCGCTCTGCGATGCCGCCGGTCTCGGCTGCGTATTGCTCACCGGCAAGATGCCCGCAGCCGAACGCCGCCCCATTCTCGCCGGTCTCGCCAGCGGCGACATCAGCATCGCCGTCGGCACCCATGCGCTGTTCCAAACCGGCGTAGAGTTCAAGGACCTCGGCCTGACGGTCGTCGATGAACAGCACCGCTTCGGCGTTCACCAGCGCCTCGCGCTCTCCGACAAGGGCCGCCACACCGATCTGCTGGTGATGACCGCCACTCCTATTCCCCGCACGCTCGTGCTCACCCATTTCGGGGATATGGCCGTCAGCGTGCTGCGGGAAAAGCCCAAGGGCCGCCAGCCGATCGATACCGCCGTGCTTTCCATCGGCGACTATCCCCGCGTCATCCAGCGCCTCAAGGCGCGGATCGAGGAAGGCGCGCAGGCCTTCTGGGTCTGCCCGCTGGTCGAAGAAAGCGAGCATCTCGACGTCGTCTCCGCTGAAGACCGCTTTGCCGAACTGCGCAAGGTGTTCGGCGATCAGGTCGCCCTGATCCATGGCCGCATGAGCGCCGCCGCCAAGCAGGAAACCATGCAGCGCTTCTCCGCCAATGAGGTCAAGCTGCTGGTCGCCACCACCGTCATCGAAGTGGGCGTTGACGTGCCCAATGCCTCGATCATGATCATCGAACATGCCGAACGTTTCGGCCTCGCCCAGCTCCACCAGCTCCGTGGCCGCGTCGGTCGTGGCGCCCAGCGTTCAGCGTGCCTATTGCTCTACAAGGACCCGCTGAGCGAAACCGCAAAGGCCCGCCTCGAAACCATCAAGGGCACCGAAGACGGTTTCGAAATCGCCGAACGCGACCTGGAACTGCGCGGCCAGGGCGATGTCCTCGGCACCCGCCAATCCGGCATGCCGGGCTATCACCTCGCCGTGCCGGACGTTCACCGCCACCTGCTTGACTACGCCCATGACGACGCCAAAGCCGCCCTCGCCGCCAATCCCAGCCTCACCGGCGAGGACGGCGCCGCCCTCCAAACCCTGCTCTACCTGTTCCGCAAGGACCTTGCGATTCCGCTGATCCGGGCTGGGTGAGTTTGGATTGGCAAGATGGTCATGCTATATGACTATGTAGCTGGTCAGGAGGCTGAAATGAAGCATGTGGGTTTGGCCGACGCGAAGGCACGTTTGAGCGAACTCGTGACTGACGCCGAAAACGGCGAAACGATAGAAATCACCCGACGCGGCAGGGTGGTAGCGCGAATTGTACCGGCTGAAGCGCCTGCAAAAAAACCACTCGACCTTGAACGCCTGCGCCGGTTTCAAGCCTCCATGCCCTATCAGGATGAGCGCGCGGCCGATTTCATCCGCACAATGCGTGACGACGAACGTTACTGATGTTTTACGTCGATACGTCGTTCCTGGTCGCGCTTCATCTCCCTGAAAAGGATAGCGAAATCGCGCTTGGTTGGTTTCGGAATCACCCGGGCGCCGACCTTGCCGCGTCGGCCTGGAGCAAGCTGGAAATCGCGTCCGCACTCTCCCGGAAAGTTCGAGCCGGCAAACTGACATTACATGAGCGTCTCAGCGCCGAGGCCGCTATAGCGCAAACATTGGCCGACAGCTTTGAGCTCGTCGAGATTGCAGCGGAGCATTATCGAAGTGCCGAAACGTATGTGGCCCATTACAGCACGGGCCTGTGTCACTCTCGACAAGACATTCGCAACCGCAGCGATTCAGTTCAACATCGCCGTAGAACCAAAATACTGATCCCTACTCCACCGTCACGCTCTTCGCCAAATTCCGTGGCTGGTCCACGTCCGTGCCCATGAACACGGCCGTATGATAGGCCAGCAATTGCACCGGGATCGTTGCCAGGATCGGGGCGACGAAGTTGGAAACATGGGGAATGACGATGATATCGGCTACGCCCTGCCCGACCGTCTGCGCGCCCTGCGCATCGGTGATCAAAATGATCTTGCCGCCGCGCGCCGCCACCTCCTGCATGTTGGACATGGTCTTGTCGACCAGCTCGTCCGATGGCGCCACGACGATCACCGGCATGTCCTCATCCACCAACGCGATCGGCCCGTGCTTCAGCTCGCCCGCCGCATAACCTTCAGCGTGAATGTAACTGATTTCCTTGAGTTTCAGTGCGCCTTCCATGGCGATCGGGAACATCGGGCCGCGGCCGAGATAGAGTACGTCCTTGGCCCGCGACAGGCGCTTGGCGATTTCCACGATCTGCGCTTCCCCTGCCAGAGCGGCTGATACAGCGGTCGGCAGGCTGGTCAGCGCCCGCACATGCTCGGCTTCCTGCTCGGCGCTCAGCACGCCACGAGCCCGCCCGGCGGCGATCGCGAGACTGGCCAGCGCCGTCAATTGCGCCGTCAGGGCCTTGGTAGAGGCGACGCCGATTTCCGGGCCGCACAGGATGGGAAATACCACGCCTGATTCCCGCGCAATGGTGGATTCCTGCGTATTGACCAGGGACGCGATATGCTGCCCCTGGCTGGCGCAATAGCGCAACGCCGCCAGCGTATCCGCCGTTTCGCCCGACTGCGAGATAAACAGCGACAGCCCGCCCTTTTCCAGCGGCGGCTCGCGATAACGGAATTCGGACGCCACATCGATATCCACCGGCAGGCGCGCATAGCGCTCGAACCAATACTTCGCCACCGCACCGGCCAAATAAGCCGTGCCGCAGGCGCTGATCGTCAGCCGCGTCAGGTCGGCGAAATCGAACGGCAGGACCTCACGAATAGCCACCCGCTCGGCGCCCATGTCCACATAATGGCTCAGCGTGTGCGAGATCGTCTCGGGCTGCTCGTAGATTTCCTTGGCCATGAAATGGCGGTGATTGCCCTTGTCCACCATCAGCGCCGAAGTCTGCGACACCTGCTGCTCGCGTTGCACGATGGCGTCCTTCCCATCGCGGATCGTAACGCCCTGGGGGGTGATCACCGCCCAGTCGCCGTCTTCGAGATAGGTCAGGCGCGAGGTGAACGGCGCCAGCGCCATGGCGTCGGAGCCCAGATACATTTCGGTGGTGCCATGGCCGATGGCCAGCGGCGCGCCGCTCCGCGCGGCGATCAGCAGGCTCTCTTCGCCCTTGAACAGGAAGGCCAGCGCAAACGCCCCGCGCAATTGCTTGAGTGTGCGCGCAACTGCCAGTTCGGGATCGGCGCCATTGGCCAGTTCGCGGCTGACCCACAGCGCCACCGATTCGGTATCTGTCTGCGTCTTGGGCAGATAGCCGTCCTTGGCCAAATCGGCGAGCAGTTCGCGGAAATTCTCGATAATGCCGTTATGCACCACCGCGACGCGCTCGGTGGCGTGCGGATGGGCATTGGCCTCGGTCGGCGCGCCGTGCGTGGCCCAGCGGGTATGGCCGATGCCGATGCTACCGCCGAGCGGCTCGAACGACAGCTTTTGCGCCAAATTGCCCAGCTTGCCCTCGGCGCGGCGCCGGGTGATCGCACCGTCCTCCAGTGTTGCCACCCCGGCGCTGTCATAGCCGCGATATTCTAGGCGCTTGAGCGCGTCCACCAAGCGGGGAGCGACCGGCGCGCTGCCGACGATACCAACAATACCGCACATGGCTATTTCCCCTTGGACTTCTTGAGTGCTGCCGCCCGCTCGAAAATCGTTTTCGCCTGACCCGGCTTGTTGGTCTGGCGGCTTCGAGCGAGCGCCAGCGCATCGGCCGGCACATCTTCGGTGATGACGCTGCCGCTGGCCACCAGGGCGCCCTCGCCCACGGTCACCGGAGCCACCAGCGCGCTATTGGAGCCGATAAAGGCATGATCACCAACCACGGTCCGAAACTTGTTATAGCCATCGTAGTTTACCGTGATCACCCCGGCACCGATATTGACCTCTTCGCCTATGCTGGCGTCGCCGATATAAGTCAAATGGCTGACCTTGGCGCCCTTGCCGATATCGGCCTTCTTGATCTCGACGAAATTGCCCACTTTGGCGCCCTCGCCCAGCCTGGCCTCCGGCCGCAGCCGCGCGAATGGCCCGACCGAGGCACGCGGCCCGATGCTCGCGCCCTCGATATGGGAGAAGCCGTGGATCACTGCCCCCTCGCCGATGGTCACGCCGGGGCCGAAATACACGTTCGGCTCGATGGTTACGTCGCGGGCAATCTTGGTATCGTAGGAGAACCACACGCTGCCGGGGTCCTTCAGGGTCACGCCGGCCTTCATGAAATCCTCGCGGCGAATGTCCTGGAACTGCCGTTCGGCCTTGGCGAGCTGCGAGCGGTCATTGACGCCCTGCACTTCGCGTTCGTCCGCCGCAATCACTTCGGCCCGCCGTCCATCGGCGATAGCCAGCTCGATGGCGTCGGTGAGGTAGAATTCGCCTTTGGCGTTGTTGCTCTCGATCCGGTCGATGACCGATCGCAGCGCCTCGGCGCGAAATCCGATAATCCCCGAATTGCACAGCTTGACGGCGCGCTGGGCGTCGGAGGCGTCCTTCTCCTCGCGGATCGCCAGGAGGTTGCTCGCCTTCGAGGATAAGCCGGCCATAGCCGGTCGGATTCTCGGCCTCAAAGCCCACCACGATCACATCGATGCCGGCCTTGAGCCGCTCCGCTGCCGCGGCGATAGTGCGTGCATCCACCAGCGGCGCATCGGCCAGCAGCACCAGCACATTGCCATCGAGACCCTCGAATGCCGAGCGCGCCATGCGCACGGCATGGCCGGTTCCCAGCCGCTCAAGCTGGTCGGCAAAGGTGGCGTGCGGCGCCACGCGCGACACTTCGGCGCGAACCGCCTCATGGCCCGGCCCGACCACAACCGAAATCGCCGTCGCTCCTGCCATTTGCGCCGAGCGGACTACATGGGACACCAGCGGCAGGCCGCCAACCTCATGCAAAACCTTCGGCATTGCCGATTTCATGCGGGTGCCTTCGCCGGCAGCGAGAATGATCGACAGCAGTTGGGTCATGAAGCCTCTCCAGACCATGCGGTATTTGCCGCGTATTACACAAAAATATGGCACGCAGACGTTGGCGAAGCCATAACGCTTCGCGCATTGTCACCCCAGTGGCAATACTTGATTCGGCTGCGCTTCCAGGAGCTGGGACATTGGCTAAAGCATCGGAACAATTCCAGCAATCGGACGTCACCACCTGGGCCATTGTTGCCCTGGTTTGTGGCGCTATGGCGGTCTTCGGCGCTAATGTCTCGGCGATGGTACCGCAGGGCGCTCTTGCTGAGCTGCACAAGACCCGGATCGAGGGCGGTAGCCTGGACCAGCTTCGCCGCGATGTCGTTGATCTCAATGCGGAAACCGCCCGGCTACGGCGCGAAGGCAATACGCTGGCCAACCGCTTTGCGTTGCAGGAAGAAGCCGGCAATGAGGTGACTCAGCGCGTTGGCGCCCTGGAAATCAGCCTGCCCAAGCTGATGGAGCCGGTGGTGGCGGTTGCCGATATCGACCGTTCATCGCTGACGGCATCGATCACCGACGATGACGCGGTGACCTTCGAGGCCGATGGCGGCTCGGTTTCGGTCCGCCAGCAGCCGATGCAATTGTCCGGCACTCCGGCTGGGTCGGACCAGCCGATGCCCGGCCTCGTGGCCAACACCTCGCGCCTGGCTGTCCCCGACGAGACCGCTTTTGGCATTGCCCTGGGTCCGAACGTCACCGCCGACAATGCCACGGCGGCCTGGAGCGATTTGTCGCTCAAGCTGGGCCCGCTGCTGTTTGGCCTGTCGCCCCTCCTGGTCGATCAGGCGGACAGCGACGAAAAGCGCATCCTGGTCGGCCCGATCAACCGGCTGACCGAGGCGACTTCGCTCTGCACGAGGCTGGAACGGGTTTCGATTTCCTGCATGCCGATGCCGTTCGGTGGCACGCCACTGGTTTTCTAGAGCCTTATGCGTTTGATAAAATTCAAATCGCTGGCTCCATGCCTTGGTGTCGCATCGTTTGTTGCGGAAAACCGGTTCCCACTTTTCCGTACGATGCTTAGGCTGCCGCAATTGCGGTTGACAGGCGAACTTCTGCCGCTATGTTCCGCCGCGACGCCACGGCGTCCGCATTCTGGTGCGTGCCGGTAGCTCAGTGGTAGAGCATTCGACTTTTAATCGAATGGTCGAGGGTTCGACCCCCTCCCGGCATACCATTCCCCTTTTTGGCGGTTAGCCCATGTCCCAGGACACCATTGATCTGCTCAAGGTGATGGTGGTGAGCCTGCTCATCTTCGCCATCAGTACCTTGGCGGTCGTCTACCTGCTGGTCCTGTTCCGCACCTATGGCGGCAACCTGCCGGTCGTCGGCCAGTTGCCGAGCCTGGATCTGGGCGCCATTATTCCGACTTTGACGCAAACGCGGCTGTTCGTTATTTTCGGCGCGATGTTCCTCATGGCCAGCGGCATCAGCCTGCTGTTGACCAGCATCACCGTGGATATGGCGATCCTGATCGTTGCCAAGGCGATGACGCTGCTGATCACCACCATGTTCGGCGTGCTGGCTGGCCTGTGGGCCTATGTGCGGCTGTCGCAGGGCACCGATCTGGCGCTGCCGGGCATCAACCGGCTGGCGATCGCGCTGATCGTGTTCTTCGTGCTGTCATCGGTCCTGCGCAGCGCCACGTTCCGCGGCTGGGGCGCCATGCGCTTCCTCGCCGCCCTGGTGATGATCCTGCTGGCGCCGATCGTGCTGGTCTCGCTTTAGAAACGATCGACATTCAATTTAGCACTGTAGATTGGGAGCCCCGATCTGCCTCCCTCCCCCTTGTGGGGAGGGATTGAGGGTGGGGGTTCTGCCCCCCCGTAGCGGGTCTCATAGGTAATATAGCACTTCGTCGATAGTCCCAGAACCCCCACCCCGGCCCTCCCCACAAGGGGGAGGGAGAAGGAAGAGAGCAACACCGATTCGACTCTAAGCCGCCAGCGTCACCACCACAGCGCCCCGTGGTGTCGCCACCACAGTATGCTCATACTGCACGCAAGGCGCCGAAGGCCGGGCCACCAGCGTCCATTCATCATCCGCCGATTTCTGGTCGGCCATCTTTCCGCCCAGCGACAGGAACGGCTCGATGGTGAATACCAACCCATTGGTCATGCGCCGGCGTTCGGATTTATCCGGCCAGGTCGAAATCTCCCCCGGCTCGTCGTGCAGGCTATCGCCAACGCCATGGCTGGCCAGGTTTCGGATCAGCGTATAGCCGCCCTTGCTGGCGAATTTGCCGATGGCATCGCCGATATCGGCCAGTGGCGCCCCGGCCCGCACCGCGCGGATGCCGGCCCACATGGCCTTCTTGCCATCGCGGCACAGCGCGTCGAGCCTGCTGGTGCTGGGCGCCACGACATAGGACGCGCCGGTATCGGCGAAAACGCCGTCCTTTTCCGCCGATACATCGATATTGACCAGATCGCCCGGCTGGATCACCCGATCGCCGGGAATACCGTGGGCGATTTCCTCGTTGATCGAGATGCAGGTGGCGCCGGGGAAATCGTAGGTCACCTGCGGCGCCGACATCGCCCCGTGCTGCGCCAGCAGGATACGCCCCAGATCATCCAATTCCGCCGTGGTCATGCCCGGCCGCATGGCAGCCGCCATGGCGTCACGGGTCAACGCACAGATGCGGCCGATGGCCTTGAGGCGTTCCAGCTGTTCGTCAGTGGTGATGGTCATGCCATATGTGTCCCAGATGCCGCCATCGCCCGCAAGTCCATGATGAGGCCGTGTTCCTCGCCGTCGGGGATGATACCAACATGGCGAAGCCACCCCCACATCGTCACGCGATGCAGCAGCGTGTAGATCCAGAGCCCCGCCTCCGAATACGGATGATCGATGGGACCATAGCCGTCGCGGAGTGCGGCCGAGCTACCCGGCGCATCGTGTTCGCAACAGAACAGCGTCTTGGCGAGGTCGCTGACCGGGTCGGCCGCGCGGGCATTGCCGAAATCGATCACGCCAGTCAGCCGCAGGTGGCCGCTCGCGTCCCGTTCCGCCAGCACGTTGTCCGGGTGAAAATCATCGTGCGCGAACACTGCGCCCACGCTCTGCGCAATAGTTTCGCTGTGGGCCGCAACGATCGCCTCGAGCCGTAGAGCCAGAGCTTCATCACCGCCATAGCGCCGAAATTGCTGGAAGGCATGTGCAGCTTGGTGGCGAACATGTTCCGCATTGGTCACCGCCGGGTCGATGATGCCGTCATCGCCGAATTGGCCATATCCCGGTAGTAAGACTGTGTGCAGCTTGCGCAACAACGCGCCCATTTGCCGATAGAGTTCGGCAATATCGGGCTCATCCTTCAACGATCCGACGGTGACGCCGGGAAGGTAGTTGGTGATGGCGAAACGGAACGGCAGCCAGCTGCGCGTTTCGTCCAGGGCCAGGTAACGCGTCACCGGCACATCCAGATCGTGCAACAGGCTAGATGCGTAGGACTCCCTGATCGGCAGCTTGTACCGGAGGTCATCGTAAGTCTTGAGGGTCAGCGAACCGCCATCGGCCAGGTCGATGCGGAACACCGGCGAGCTACCGCCAATCATTTCGACGGTAGCGACCGGCACGCCGGCACCCAGATCGCTAAGCGCCTCCGCCAGCCGGTCCAGATCGACCGTAACTGGCGTCGGTTGCACTACGGCAGTCGCCGCCGCCTCGCTCATTTCATCTTGAGATAGGCAGCGACCAACCCCTTGGTAGAGCTGTCGTGCCCATCGGCCGGCTGGGTGCCCTGAACCTTTGGCAACAAGGCCTTGGCGAGTTGCTTGCCCAGTTCGACGCCCCACTGGTCATAGGTGTTCACGTTCCAGATCACGCCCTGCACGAACACTTTATGCTCATACATGGCCACCAGCGTGCCCAGCATTTCGGGCGTCAGCTGCGGATAGAACAGCGTGTTGGACGGGCGGTTGCCCGGGAACACCTTGTGCGGTGTCAGCGCCTTGATCGCCGCTTTATCAAGGCCCTGCGCCTTGAGTTCGGTCACGACCTCTTCCTCGGTCTTGCCCAGCATTAGCGCTTCGGACTGCGCCAGCACGTTCGCCACCAGCTTGTCGTGATGCGGCGGCAGGCTCTCGTGCGGCCTGGCGGCGATCAGGAAATCGGTGGGGATGACGTCGGTGCCCTGATGAATGAGCTGGAAGAAAGCGTGCTGGCCATTGGTGCCCGGCTCGCCCCAGACGATGGGGCCGGTCGACCAGCCGACACTCTTGCCCGCCAGCGTCACCGACTTGCCATTGCTCTCCATGTCGAGCTGCTGCAGGTAGGCCGGCAGGCGCGACAGGCGCTGGTCGTAGGGGATCACGGCCTGGGTCGAAAAACCCCAGACATTGCGATACCAGACGCCGAGCAGCGCGAGGATAACGGGCAAATTGGCTTCCAGCGGCGTAGTCAGAAAGTGCTGGTCCATCGCGTCGGCACCCTTGAGCACCTTGGCGAAATTCTCGTAGCCGACGGCCAGTGCCACCGGCAGACCGATCGCCGACCAGATCGAATAGCGCCCGCCAACCCAGTCCCAGAAGCCGAAAATGCGGTCTTCGCGGATGCCAAAGCCCTTGCAGGCCTCGATATTGGTTGAGACGGCAGCAAAATGATCGGCCACCGCATGGTCGCCCAGCGCATCGGCAATCCACTTCCGGGCCGAGGCAGCATTGGTCATGGTTTCGTCGGTGGTGAAGGTCTTGGATGCGATGATGAACATCGTCGTCTGCGGCTTCAGGCGCTTGAGGATATCGTGGATATGGGCGCCGTCGACATTGGAGACGTAGTGGGCGCGCAGGTCGGCGCGGGTATAGGGCTCCAGCGCCAGCGTGACCATGGCCGGGCCAAGGTCGGAGCCGCCGATGCCGATATTGACCACATCGGTGATCTGCTCGTTGGTGTGGCTGCGGATGACGCCGTTGCGCACGTCGTTGCTGTAGCTTTCAATATGCGCCAGCACCGCGCGGATATCGGGCATGACATCCTTGCCGTCGACCGGCACCGGCTTATCGCCCTGATAGCGCAGGGCCATGTGCATGACGGCGCGGTCTTCGGTGATGTTGATATGCTCGCCCTCGCACATCTGGGTGCGGCGTTCCTCGACCCCGGCGGCGCGGGCCAGGTCGAACAGGGCGGCCATCACGTCTTCATCGATGCGGTTCTTGGAATAATCCAGCAGCAGCTCGCCGGCACTGGCGGAATAGCGCTTGAAGCGGTTCGGATCGATAGCGAACTGGACGCGCATCGGCGCCTCCGCGAGCCGCTTGCGATGCTTGTCGAGAGACGCGAAACTGGCCTTGCGCCCGGATTTAGCCATGTCGATGAACCTTTTCTTGCCCGCAGATGACGGAATTCAGAGTGGTGGCAGGTCGCCGGCGTCCCATGCTGCACGGGTTGTGGCGGCGTAGTCGGAAAAACTATTGCTCTCGATCGCCGCGCGGGCGCCTTGGACCAGTTCTTGATAATAGGCCAGATTGATCTGGGAAAGGATCATCGCGCCTAAAATCTCTTCAGTGCGAACCAGATGATGCAGATAGGCGCGCGAAAAACGGCGGCAATTGGAATTGGGCGACGCCTCGTCGATCGGGCGATGATCATCCTTATGCCGGGCGTTTTTCAGGTTGATGACGCCGAACCGGCTATAGACATGGCCGTGCCGCCCTGCCCGCGTGGGATGCACGCAATCGAACATGTCGATGCCGCGCCCGATTGCGCCCAAAATATCGTCAGGCTTGCCGACGCCCATCAGGTAGCGCGGACGGTCCACCGGCAGTTCCGGCGTGATATCCTCGATAACCCGGAACATCACCTCCTGCGGCTCGCCTACGGCAAGTCCACCCACCGCATAGCCATCAAAGCCAATCGAGGTCAGCCCGGCAGCCGAGCGCGCGCGCAGCTCGGCATTGTCGCCGCCCTGCACGATGCCGAACAGCGCCCGGTTTTGCTGGTTGTTGAACGCGGCCTTGGAGCGGTCGGCCCAGCGGAGCGACAGCTCCATGGCGCGTTCCATCTCCTTGTATTCCGCCGGCAGTGCGATGCACTCGTCGAGCTGCATGATAATGTCACTATCCAGCAGCGTCTGGATTTCGATGGAGCGCTCCGGCGTCAGCTCATAGGCCGAGCCGTCGATATGGCTGCGGAACGTGACGCCCTTCTCGGTCAGCTTGCGCAGCTTGCTCAGCGACATCACCTGAAAGCCGCCGCTATCGGTCAGGATCGGCCGCTGCCAGTCCATAAACGTGTGCAGCCCGCCCAGCGAAGCAACGCGCTCCGCGCCCGGGCGCAGCATCAGGTGATAGGTATTGCCCAACAGTATATCGGCGCCGGTCTCGCGCACCTGTTCGGGATACATGGCCTTGACGGTGCCGAGCGTGCCGACCGGCATGAAGGCTGGGGTCTCGATTTCGCCGCGCGGCGTATCGATCCGCCCGCGACGGGCCATGCCGTCGGTGGCGCTGAGGGTGAAGGTGACTTGTTTCATGGGCGCGGTTCTAGCTGGTCGCGCCAGCGGTAACAACCGTGGCGTGCGGCCGATTTTGGCCATGTTCGGCTGGCGATAATCACGCCAATTTGTGAATCAATACGCCTATTGCCAATCCAGAGGTTTCCCCATGCTTCGTCTTCTCGCCGCCGCCATGGCTTTTGCCGCCCTCGGTTCCGCCGCCCAGGCCCAGGAGGGCAGCTATTTCGGCAGCGGCGAGGGTGATTTGACTGCCGTCATCACGCAATTGCAGGATGAGATTTACGCAGTCGACCTGACCACCACGTCGCCGGATGGCGCAGGTTGCGCCGGGGCCATCGGCGGCGGCGTGAATATGAGCCAGATGGGCGGCAAACTGGTGGTCCCGAACGAGGACTACGATCCCGCCGATCCCGATAACCCCATGTTCGGTCAGCAATACTGCGAGATTTCACTGAGCTTCAAGGATGGTCAACTCGTCACCGAGGAAGGCGACGGGTGCCTCTCCTATCACGGCGCGGCCTGCGGCTTTTCCGGGGAACTGACGTTGGAGACCGGCGCGAATTAGAGCTCGTCTTCCGCCCGCATCAGTAAGGAAGAATCCCCATACGAATAAAACCGATACCCCTCGGCAATCGCGTGCTCATAAGCCCCGCGCATCACGTCCATCCCGGCGAATGCGCTGACCAGCATGAACAGCGTCGACTTGGGCAGGTGGAAATTGGTCATCAGCATATCGACCGTCTTGAAGCGGAACCCCGGCGTGATGAAGATCGAGGTATCGCCGCTGAACGGCTTCAACACACCGCTGAGCGAGGCCGATTCCAGCAGCCGCAGGCTGGTCGTGCCCACGGCGACGATCCGCCCCCCCGCGGCCTTGGCCGCAAGAATGCGCTCGACACCCGCCGGATCGATCTCGCCCCATTCGGCGTGCATCACGTGATCGTCGGTATCGTCCGCCTTCATCGGCAGGAAGGTCCCTGCCCCCACATGCAGCGTAACCCGCTCGATTGTGACGCCGTGATCGGCCAGCTTACGCAGCAGTTCTTCGGTGAAATGCAGCCCGGCCGTTGGCGCCGCGACCGCGCCGTCATGGGCGGCATAGACGGTCTGGTAATCGGTCTGGTCGCGCTCTTGGATGGCTCGTTTGGCCCCGATATAGGGCGGCAGCGGCATGGCGCCGTGCGACTTGATCGCCTCGTCCAGTTCCGCTCCGCCGAGATCGAATTCCAGCGTGACTTCGCCGGTTTCGCCCTTGCCGGCGACGCGGGCGGTCAGCGCAGTGCCGTCGCCATTGCCCAGTTCCAGCCGGTCGAGCAGCGCCAGCCGCTTGGCCGGACGGGCGAAGGCGCGCCAGGTATGGGCATCGTCGCGCTTGTGCAGGTTGAACGAGACCGAGGCGCGGTTATCGCCGCGAATACGGGTGCCGCGCAATTCAGCGGGCAGCACGCGCGTGTCGTTGACCACCAGCACATCGCCGGGCTTCAGCAGCCAGAGCAGATCGGGGATATGGCGATCCGACAGGCCGTGGATGGGATCCACCACCAACAGGCGCGCACTATCGCGCGGCTCGGCCGGGTGAAGCGCAATGAGGGATTCGGGAAGCTCGAAGTCGAAATCGGAGACACGCATGCGGGCTGGTTAGCATGAGGCGGGATTGGGGGCGATGAGAAATTCGCCCCCTCTTGCTCCCTCCCCACAGCGGGAGGGAGACGCCGGAACTGCGCTATCGTGTTTGCTCTATCTCAGAATGGCCACCGGCCAGGCTTCCCTCCCCCTTGTGGGGAGGGAATGAGGGTGGGGTCTCTCCCCACCACACACCCCTATTTACGACTTACTCAGCCAAATCGGCCGCGACGCGAACCGTGACCATCTTGTCGGGGTTCTGCACGGGCTCGCCGCGCTTGATCTTGTCGACGTTTTCCATGCCTTCCACGACCTGGCCCCAAACGGTGTACTGCTTGTTGAGGAAGGCCGCGTCGCCGAAGCACAGGAAGAACTGCGAATTGGCGCTATCGGGATTGGACGAGCGGGCCATGGACGCGGTGCCGCGCACGTGGGGCTCGGCGTTGAATTCCTGCTTCAGGTCGGGGTATTTCGAACCGCCGGTGCCGCGGCCATCGGGGCAGCCGGTCTGGGCCATGAAGCCTTCGATGACGCGGTGAAACACGATGCCGTCGTAAAAGCCTTCGCGCGCCAGCTTCTTGATATGGGCGACATGGTTGGGGGCCAGGTCCGGCCGCATGGCAACGACCACCTTGCCCTGGGTGGTTTCGATGACGAGGGTGTTTTCGGGATCAGCGTAATCGGCCATGGGGGCTCTCTTTCTACAGTTTTTGTGAATGCGTGGTGCGCATGTAAGGGGTATGGGGCGGCGGTGCAACCGGGGATAGGCAGCATTGCGCCACGCCCTCGTGGTTCGAGGGTCGCTCCGCTCCCACCTCACCATGAGGACTACTCAAGGTCCAATGCCCCAGTAGCCCTCATGGTGAGGTGCGAGTTCTTACGAGCCTGCAACCACGAGGGCGTGGCAACAAAGCCCCTACTTATATTCGATCTTGGCCGAAATGATCGTGTCTGGATCGGTGACGGCACCGTTATTGTTCGCATCGCCCTTCTTGAGCGCGTCGACGAATTCCATGCCGGAAACGACCTTGCCGAAGATGGTGTATTGGCCATCGAGGAAGCTGGCATCGGCATAGGTGATGAAGAACTGCGAATTGGCGCTGTCGGGATCTGCTGCCCGGGCCATGCCGAGCACGCCGCGCTGGAAGCTCTCGGTGGTGGTGAATTCGGCCTTCAGGTCCGGCAGGTCCGAGCCGCCCGTGCCGTCGCCCTTCGGATCGCCGGTCTGGGCCATGAAACCCTCGATGACGCGGTGGAACTTGAGGCCATTGTAGAAGCCCTGATTGGTCAGGGTGACGATGCGCTCGACATGGCCGGGCGCCAGGGCCGGCAGCAATTCCACATCGACGACGCCGGCGGGCAGCGTCAGCATCAAATGGGGCGTGCCGGCCGGGGCCTGGGCGAAGGCAGGCGCGGCGAACAGTGTGGCGGCGGCAAGCGCAAGGCCTGCAAACAGGCGGCGAGAAACTGCGATCATTTGGATTTCAGGGCCTTGAGAACGAGCTGTGGGACGAAGGCGGAAATATCGCCGCCCATTTCGGCTATCTGGCGCACCAATGTGGCCGAGATGTGCCGCACGGGCGGGCTGGACGGCAGGAACACGGTCTGCAGGTCGGGCGCCATCTGGGCGTTCATCCCCACCATCTGCATTTCGTAATTATAGTCGGTGGTATCGCGCAGGCCGCGAATGATCAGCTTGGCGCCATGCTCGCGCGCCGCCGTCACCATCAGACCCCCGAAATCGACGATTTTGAACTCGGTATCGGTGCGCTTGCCCACCGGCGCCAGCACCTGCTCCAGCAGGGCCAGCCGGTCCTCATGGGCAAACAGCGGCGCCTTCTTGCCGGGATTGATGCCGACCGCGACGATCAGCGTATCCACCAGCTTGCAGGCGCGCTCGATGACATCGAGATGGCCATTGGTGACCGGATCGAACGAGCCGGGATAAAAGCCCACCAATTTGCTCATCGCGCTCTCCCCCAAAATGGTGCGGGGGTTTTGTCACGGCACTTGAGTCAAGGCAAGCGGTGCGGTCACTTGCTTGGGATATCGGACGAAGATGTCGACGCTGTCGGCGCCGAAATTGGGCTCGAACAAAGTCCAGCCCAGGGCCAGATAAAGCTCACGAAGCGCCGGGGCTGCGTAGAGGTAGACCTGAGGATGTTGCAGGGTGAACAGCGTCTGGACGGCCTGCTCGACGAGCATTTTGGCAATGCCCATGCGGCGAAATTTCGGCTCGACCCAGAGAGCAGCGACCCAAGGCGTTAGTTCGGGACGCTCATCCAGATCGGACGGGATCGCCGTCACTGTGCCGGCAAAACGGCCGTCGGCAAGGGCAACGAAATTGAAGGGGAAATCCATAGCGGCGGTGACGTCGCTCAGTTGCCGTTCGAGTTCGGCTAGCGGATCGCCGCCAGGCTTCCACCAGGCGCGCCAGATGCGGTCGGCAACCTCTGGAAAGAACTCAGGAGCATCGCGCAGGTTGACGAGATCGATAGTCACGCCCGCCGTTGCAGCGCCAGCCACACCCCGCCGCACATCAGGATAACGCCCGAGACGCGATTGACCATGCGGACACGGGCGGCGGTCAGCAGGTGGCGCATCTGGCCGGCGGCGATTGCATAAATACTGTCACTGAGCGTGGCGACGGCCATGGTGATCAGGCCGAGGATCATGATCTGGCCGAAGGCGGGCCGGCTCATGTCGACGAACTGCGGCAGGAAGGCGCTGAGGAATAGAAGAGTCTTGGGATTGGACCAATTGACCAGCGCGCCCTGCCAGATATAGCGGCCGATCGGCAGTTTATCGCCGGCATTGAACTGCAATTCTCCGGTGGAGCGAAGCATTTTCCAGCCGATCCAGATCAGGTAGGCGGCGCCGGCCAGTTTGATGATTTCGAAGGCGCCCGACACCAGGCTCATCACCGCGTCGAGCCCTACGGCAACGATGAACACCATGCTAAGCATGCTGATTTCCGTGCCCAGAATGGTGAACAGCCCTGCCCGCGTGCCGCCGGATAGCGAATTGGCGATGACCACCGACACCGACGGGCCGGGAATCACGGCAAACAGGATGCAGGCCAGGATATAGGGCAGCAGAATTGCGGGATCGATCATGGGAGGCTCCTTGAGGACAAGGAAAGACAGGGGATTGGGAGGTTGGCAAGGGGGGATTGAGAGCGTGTCGCCAAAGAAACCCCTCACCCTGACATTTCTGCTGAACGCAGAAATGTCAGCCCCTCTCCCGCAAGGGGAGAGGGGTAACGACTGAAATGTCTCGGTTCTATCCCCTTCTCCCCTTGCGGGAGAAGGTGCCCGAAGGGCGGATGAGGGGTCTTCTAAAAAGAAGGGGCGCCGAAGCGCCCCTCAACAAACCTATTCCGCTGCCGGCTCGTCCGGTGTCTCAGGCCCATCCGGTGCATCCGGGTTGATCACGACCACATCATCCTCGGAACCTTCGTCATCCTCGGGTTCGCTAATGCGTTCGACGGAGACGACCTTTTCGTCATCGGCGGTGTCGAAGACGATGACGCCTTGGCTGCCGCGGGAGACGATGCGGATCGGCTTCTTGCCTTCGACCGGCATGCGGGTCATCTGCCCCTTGTCGGTGACCAGCATGATCTGGTCCTCGTCGGCCACCGGGAAGGAAGCGATCAGCTTGCCGTTGCGCTTGTTGACGGCCATGGCGGTAATGCCTTTGCCGCCGCGTCCGGTGATGCGGTATTCGTGGCTGGAGGTGCGCTTGCCATAGCCGTTTTCCGAGATGGTCAGGATGAACTGCTCCGCCGCGCTCATGGCGACATAGCGGTCCTGCCCCAGCTCGCCGGCAACCACTGCCTCTTCGGCATCGTCGGTGGCATTCTCCTCGCTATCGCCTTCACCACGCACGGCGCGGCTCATCTTGAGATAGGCGACGCGCTCTTCGGACACGGCATCGAAGTGGCGGATGATCGCCATGGAGATGACGATATCGCCCTCGGCGAGCTGGATACCGCGCACGCCCGTGCTATCGCGGCCCTTGAACACGCGCACTTCATCGACCTGGAAGCGGATCGCCTGCCCGGCCGCCGTGGTCAGCAACACGTCGTCATTGGCCGAGCAGGTATCGACACCGATAATGCCGTCGCCCTCTTCCAGCTTCATGGCGATCTTGCCGTTCTGGCGCACTTCGACGAAGTCGGCCAGCGAGTTGCGGCGCACGGTGCCGCGATCGGTGGCGAACATGATGTCGAGATCGGCCCAGGTGGCTTCATCCTCGGGCATGGGCATGATCGAGGTGATGCGCTCGCCCTGCTCCAGCGGCAGGATATTGATCAAAGCCTTGCCGCGGGCATTGGCGTTCGCCAGCGGCAGGCGCCAGACCTTGAGCTTATAGACGATGCCGGCACTGGTGAAGAACAGGATCGGCGTATGCGTATTGGCGACGAACAGGCGGGAGACGAAATCCTCGTCGCGCGTCGCCATGCCCGAGCGGCCTTTGCCGCCACGGTTTTGCGCCCGATAGGTCGAGAGCGGCACGCGCTTGATATAGCCGCCATGGGTCACGGTAACGACCATGTCCTCGCGGGCGATCAGGTCCTCGTCCTCGAAATCGGCGGCGCTGTCGGTGATCTCGGTCTTGCGCGGCGTGCCATACTGGTCGCGGATCGAGGTCAATTCATCGCGGATGATGGTGATCACCCGCTCGCGCGAGCGCAGGATATCCAGATAATCGGCGATCTCGGTGCCAAGCCCATTGAGCTCGTCGCCGATTTCATCGCGGCCAAGAGCGGTCAAACGGGCCAGACGCAGTTCGAGAATGGCGCGGGCTTGTTCTTCGCTCAGATTGAAGGTGCCATCCTCGTTGATGCGGTGGCGCGGATCGTCGATCAGGGCGATCAGCGGGGCCACGTCGCTGCGCCGGCCAGCGGCGGGTCATCAACTGCTCGCGCGCCGTCGCCGGATCTGGCGCGGTGCGGATCAGGGCGATGACCTCATCGATATTGGCGACGGCGACGGCGAGGCCCACCAGGATATGGGCGCGGTCGCGCGCCTTGTTGAGCATGAACCGGGCGCGGCGTGTCACCACTTCCTCGCGGAAGGCGATGAAAGCCACGAGGATTTCCATCAGGTTCATCAATTGCGGCTTGCCGCCGTTCAGCGCCACGAAATTGCAGCCGAACGAGGATTGCAGCGGCGTGAAGCGGTAGAGCTGGTTCAGCACCACGTCGGGCAGCGCATCGCGCTTGATTTCGATGACCACGCGCATGCCGTTGCGATCGCTCTCATCGCGCATGTCGGCAATGCCTTCGATGCGCTTCTCGCGCACCAGGTCGGCGATCTTTTCGACCATCAGTGCCTTGTTTACCTGATAGGGCAATTCGGTGATGATCAGCGCTTCGCGTTCCTTGCGGACTTCCTCGATGGCGACACGGCCGCGCATCATCACGCCACCGCGGCCAGTCTCATAGGCCGAGCGGATGCCGTGACGGCCCAGGATAATGCCGCCGGTCGGGAAATCGGGGCCAGGCATGACGGCCATCAGGTCTTCGGTGGTCACATGTTCCTTATCGAGCACCAGCAACGTGGCCTCGATCACTTCGGCCAGGTTGTGGGTCGGAATATTGGTGGCCATGCCCACGGCGATGCCGCCGCCGCCATTGACCAGCATATTGGGAAACCGCGCCGGCAAGACGACCGGCTCGTGCTCGGAACCATCGTAGTTGTCGCGGAAATCGACGGTGTCCTTGTCGAGATCGTCGAGCAGGTTGCCCGTGATGCGCTGCATACGCACTTCGGTATACCGCATCGCCGCCGGCATATCGCCATCGACCGAGCCGAAATTGCCCTGCCCTTCGATCAGCAGCTGGCCCATGGAAAAATCCTGGGCCATGCGCACCAGCGCCATATAGACCGATTGGTCGCCATGCGGATGGTATTTACCGATAACGTCGCCGACCACGCGGGCCGATTTGCGATAGGGCTTGTTCCACTCATAGCCGTTCTCGTTCATCGAGAACAGGATGCGCCGATGCACCGGCTTGAGGCCGTCGCGCACGTCCGGCAGCGCCCGGCTCACGATCACGCTCATGGCGTAACTGAGATAGGAATCGCGCATCTCGTCGGTGATGGAAATCAGCGAAATATCGGACGGCGGCGGCGCGCCGGTCCCGTCATCGGGCGTATCTGTCACTGGGGTGATTCTGTGTTGTTCGAGTTGGCGTTAATATAAGCGATCCCGGCCGGAAATGCTAATTTCGCGCCGCAGGTCTGTGGATAGACCGGCCCGCTGCCGGCGCATCTGCGGTCGTGCACGCGGTCCTGGCGAATGGGATGATCGGCGCGGCTTATCCGTGGCTGTGGCGGTGATGCAAATCGGGATAATGGGGATGCTTGTGCCGCATCGGCTCATGGCGGTGCAAATGGGAATGCGGCTCGCTTACAGGCCCGTCGTGGCTATGCTGATGGTGTTCGTCGTGGGTATGGAGGTGGTCGTGCTCCAGCGCCTCATGCGTGTGGTCATGGTCATGCCGCTCCGACAAATGTAGCCATAGCCCCAGGCCCATCAGCAGCGCCGCCAGCACGAACTGCAGGGTGATCGCGTCGTGGAAGATGACGATGGCCAGCGCTGCGCCGATGAAGGGCGCGAGTGAGAAATAGGCCCCTGTCCGCGCGGTGCCCAGATGGCGCAGGCCGAGCATGAACATCACGAGGCTGACGCCGATCCCGAGGAAGCCAACCATGGCTCCCGCGCCGATCAGTCCGGCACTTGGCAGCGCCGCGCCGAGGAATAGCGCCAACCCGAAATTCGTGCAGCCGGCGACAAGGCCCTTGATCATGGCGATCTGCACCGGATCGGCCGACGACAGTTTGCGCGTCAGGTTATTGTCGATGCCCCAGCACAGGCACGCGGCGGCGATGAACAGGCCGCCGGTATCGAAACTAAGCGCCTGCCCGTTCCAGGACAGCAAAACCGCCCCTGCCAGAATGGCCCCGGCGCCGATCAGGAGCCGCCGATCGACGTTCTCGCGGAAGACGATCCAGGCGATTGCCATGCTCGCCAGCCCTTCCAAGTTGAGCAGCAGCGAGCCGGAGGCGGCCGTCGTTTGGGACAGGCCAAGCATTAGGAATAGCGGGCCCAGCATGCCGCCAAAAGCAATCACGGCAGCCAGCCATGGCAGGTCTTTGCGCTGCAGCGAGGCTTCGATGGTGGGCAGGCCAATCAGGGGCCGGCCCCAATGCACGATGGCCAGGCCGGTTCCGGCTCCCAAGTACAAAAGACCGGCCAGCAGCCATGGATCGATCGAGCCGATCAGCAACTTGGATAGCGGCGCGGATGCGCCGAAGAGAATCGCCGAGCCGAGCGCAAGCGGGACGCCGGGCCATAGATGCTTGTGATTTTGAGACATGGAAGTCGCCTATCATGGTCGTGCGGATGATAGCTACGGATGCAAGCCGATGATAGAAGATAGTGGGTCTTAAGGCCTATGTTTTGCCCGCTCGCCTGATGCCGTTTGTCTCACTCACCAGAAATTTCCCGATGCCCCAATATTCCTCCTACGTCATTTGCGGCACGCCGCGCTCCGGCAGTACGCTGCTGTGTGAAATGCTGGCGGCGACCGGGGTTTCCGGCCGGCCGAACTCGTATTTTCGCGAGCAGAGCATTGCCAACTGGGCCGATCGCTGGGGTATTGACCGGACCAATGGCATCGACAGCGTGCAATTCGACAGGCTCTACATCCCCGCCATGCTTCGCGCCGGAAACAACGAGACGGGCGTTTTCGGTCTTCGGCTCATGTGGGGTAGCGCTGCCGAGGCGATCAGGCGGTTGAGCGCCGTCAATGGCGGCCCTGCCGACCTTGCTGCGCAATTTGAAATCGCCCTTGGTCCAACGCTCTATGTCCACCTTTCGCGCGCAGACAAGGTCGCCCAGGCGATCTCGCTGATGCGGGCCGAGCAGAGCGGTCTGTGGCATCTGGCGGCTGATGGCAGCGTGCTGGAAGGCGCGGCGGCGCCGCAGCCCAATGTCTATGACGGGCAGCGCATCGCCGAGATATTCATCGAATTGAACAACGACGACATCGCCTGGGAGAGCTTTTTCGCCAGCCATGATATCGAGCCGCTGCGGCTGACCTACGAGACGGTGACAGCCGATCCGCAGGCTGCATTGGCGACTATTGTGGCGGCGCTGGGCCGCGATCGGGAAGCGGCGAAAGCCGTCAGCGTCCCAACCGCCAAGATGGGCAGCGGCACGAGCCGCGAATGGGCCGACCGGTTTCGCGCGGAAACCGGGCTCGACCGCCCCTAACCCGCATAGGCCACCCAGCCTTTAAAACTGAACCCCGCATAGAACAGGCTGACGCCCGAAAACCCTGCCTCGCGCAGCATTGCCTCCTCCTCTTCAGGCGCCAGGATGGATAGCCTTGTGCCGATAGCCTCGCGGGCGCTTTCCATCTGGGCCTGCGTCGTCCCGTCCGCTGCCGAATAGGCGACATGGCGCGCTATCCAGGTTGATCGCTCCGGCTCGCTCTGGGGGAAGCTGATATGGGCCAGCACGAAGGGCGCACCGGCTTTCAGGCGGCGGCGAACCTGCTCAAGCGTTTCCAGGCGCTGCTCGCGCGCGATGAAATGGAACGTCAGCAGGCTTATGGCGGCATCGAACGGCCCCTCTGGTGCGTCATGGATATAGCCTTCGTGGAAGCGCATGCGTTCGGCATACGGCCCCGCCGTCCGTACCGCCAACTGCAGCATATCGGCGGAAGGATCCACGCCGTCGAAGGACCAGCCGGCATGGGCTTGCGCAAGTGCCTTGAGTTCCAGCCCGCCCCCTGCCCCCAGGACCAGCACGCGGCCATCCGCCGGGGCTCGCTCGGCGAGCAAGAGCGACGCCATGCGAAGCAAGCCCGAATAGCCCGGCACTACAATGTTACATTGAAATCCGAACGTCAAGCGGAGGAGCCCGGCTGGGCATGACGGTCCTGCGAGCGTGAGTTGACGCTCCATATCAGACCTGACAAGACGACCATCACCTGCCGTACACATGTGTTCGCCCCGGGGCTCGATTGTCGGGCATGGTTTCTCACCTGGAGACGTCGTCAAATGAGCCTTTTCCGCTCCCCGTCGCGTGGCCTGGCCCTTGCCGGCCTGCTCCTGTCGATGGGCGCTGCCGCGACCCCGGCCGTCGCCGCACCGGCGGATGTGGCGCTGCTCAAATCCTATATCGGGGATTGGCGCGGCCAAGGCACGCTGACCGGCGCCGACACGCATCCCGTCGTTTGCCGTCTGTCCCTCACGGCAGGCAATAACGATCAGGTCAATTATTCAGGCCGCTGCACGCTGGCGGGTAACATCCTGTCGATCGCCGGTACGCTGGCCTATATCGCTTCCAGCCGGCGCTTCGAAGCCGCGATGAGTACCAATGCGACATTTACCGGCTATGCCGTAGGCCAGCGGCGGGGCAACGGACTGGTCTTCAACCTGCGCGAGAATGACCAGGACGAGGACGGCAAGGAAATGAGCATTTCCGCCAATATCACGCTATCCAGCGATGCGATCAAGGTCACCTTCGAAGTCGTCGATATCGTAACCGGCGAAAGCCTGCAGGCCCAGGTGCCGTTCAGCAAATAAGGCTCGAACTGCCGGCGCTGAAGTGCAAGCGAGCGGTTACAGGACACTTTACGGAAAGTGGGAACCGGTTTTAATCACAAACAAAGCGGCGACAAGGCATAGGCTGAATTGACATTCAGGTTTGGCTGATCCGGGAGGCATCTTCTTCTCCCTCCCCCTTGTGGGGAGGGCCGGGGTGGGGGGCTGGGACTATCAACTCATGCGATGCCGGATATGAGTCCGTTGCGCGTTCAGAACCCCCACCCTCAATCCCTCCCCACAAAGGGGAAGGAGGCAGATCGGGGCTCCACATCGGCGGTCCAAGACTGAATGTCGATTAGCCCTAGGCCAATCAAGGTCCAGCTTGGCGCGGGTAGTGGCGAGAGCCTCAATACGATCCCCTCCCCCTTAAGGGGCTCGTAAGCGGGAGCTTTATGTTTCCCCCGCGTCATTTCCGTGAAAGCGGGCACTCATATCCAGCGATATGGGGCAGGCCAAATCCTGAATATCGATTTAGCCTGGCTGGAGCCCCTCAATAAGGATCGCTACGCTCGATGATTTCCTGCCCCATCAAGACGCAATCGTCGGGAAATTGGGCATAGATCAGGTGCATGCGGTACTCGCCCTTATAGATCGAGCCCTCCACTTCGAGCACGTCGAAACGGCCGTCGCCAGATAAGGCATGGACGGGTGTGAGTTGCTTGACGCTATCGGGGTTCACCTCGGCCCGGTCATCGTTATCGCTGTGAAATTTCAGCAGCTTTTCGGCCTGTATCACGGCGTCGGTGGCGCAGTGATGGGTTTCTGCGGCGAAGCTCAAAACCGGCGCGGCGATGAGCAGCAGAGCCGCGAGGGTAATGGGAAGGCGCATAAATTTGTCCTGATGGCAGTGGTTTGCGCGGAAACCTAACGACCGTCCCGGCGGGTGGCAAGAGCGGGAAGGATCGCGCAAGACACATCCGGTTGAGCACAATTCAGTTGCAAAAAGGGCCGCACGAGGCGGCCCTTCGTCGTCGTGATTTAGAACGGAATATCGTCGTCCATGCCGCCCGATTCAAAAGCTGGGGCATTGCTGGCAGGACGACGGGCGCCGCCGCTCGAATTGCCGTTATTGCCACCATTATTGTAGCCGCCTTCGGACTGCCTTGTGCCGCGGAAGCCGCCGCTATCGCCGCCCCCGGCACCCTCGCCTTCACCGCGCCCGTCCAGCAGGGTCATGTTGGAATTGAAGCCCTGCAGCACGATTTCGGTCGAATATTTGTCGGCGCCGCTCTGGTCCTGCCATTTGCGGGTCTGCAGCTGGCCTTCGATATAGACCTTGCTGCCCTTCTTCAGGTAGCTCTCGGCGACGCGCGCCAGGCCTTCCGAGAAGATCACGACGCGATGCCACTCGGTCTTTTCTCGACGCTCGCCGGTATTCTTGTCTTTCCAGTTCTCGGAAGTGGCGATCGAGAGGTTCACCACCTTGCCGCCGCTGGGCAGGTTGCGCACTTCGGGATCGGCGCCCAAATTGCCGACCAGAATGACCTTGTTGACGCTGCCCGCCATGGTGATTTCCTTCCGTTCCGCGGCCCCGGCGCACTCATGGCTGCCCGAACCGATATTTCGACTATTCGCGACACGCCACCCAAGGCTCGCGTGTCCGATGAGATCATCCTACCGCGTCCCACTACGGATGGGCCGAGAAAATCCAGGTTGTAAACACCTGCGTCAGCGCCAGCTGGACATGGCAGCGTTCGTTCTCTTTATGTTCTATTCCTTAACGACTGTCAAGCCGGGCGAGCCACGGGCTACTGACACGATCTGACAGTAGCAAACCCGCATAGGAGACGTCTTTGCTCCACGGATGCGCGAAATCGAGGATTTTACCGCCGTGATACTGGTGTTCCCAATCCAGGCGGCTGGATGGCGGGATTGCGTTCGCTCTATGTTCAATTTTTGACTGATTGGTCAAAAGATGAAACGGGTGACGAAATTTAAAAACGCGACGGCGGCTTGACAAAATCCGCTTTTGTTCTTTTTATGTTCTAAATTCTACTGGAGGCATGCAGCAGGCTGGGTGCGCGCCTGAGGGGAACTTGCAACAGCAGGCCGTTGTTCCTATTTCTGCGGCTTACTCAGCGAACCAGACCATTCTATATCTGCCGAGGCGCTCGACCGCGGGTGCCCGAGCCATGGATCCGATTATGACGTCAAAGCCTAGCCAAAACCGCGAAATCATCGTCCGTGGCGCACGAGAACATAATCTCAAGGGCATAGATGTGCGCTTGCCGCGCGACAGCCTGATCGTGATGACCGGCCTGTCGGGCTCGGGTAAATCGTCGCTGGCATTTGACACCATCTATGCCGAAGGGCAGCGGCGTTATGTGGAGAGCCTGTCGGCCTATGCCCGGCAGTTCCTCGAAATGATGCAGAAGCCCGATGTCGAGCATATCGAAGGTTTGTCGCCGGCCATCTCGATCGAGCAGAAGACCACTTCACGCAATCCGCGCTCGACGGTGGGTACCGTCACCGAGATTTATGACTATCTGCGCCTGATGTTTGCCCGCGTCGGCATCCCCTATTCGCCCGCCACCGGCCTGCCAATCGAGAGCCAGACCGTGTCGCAGATGATCGACAAGGTGCTGGAATTGCCAGCAGGAACGCGGCTGTTCCTGCTGGCGCCGATGGTGCGTGGCCGCAAGGGCGAGTACAAGAAGGAACTGGCCGACCTGATGCGCAAGGGGTTCCAGCGCGTCAAGATCGACGGGGAATATTACGAGATCGAGGACGCCCCTGCCCTCGACAAGAAGCTCAAGCACGACCTTGAAGTCGTGGTCGACCGCATCGTCGTCGGTCCCGATATTGCCGGCCGGCTGGCCGAGAGTTTCGAAACGGCGCTGAAGCTGGCCGACGGTATTGCGCTGGTGGAGTTCGCCGACGAAAAGGGGGAGGACGGCAAGCAGAAGCAGGTTACGTTCTCGGAGAAATTCGCCTGCCCGGTGAGCGGCTTCACCATTGCCGAAATCGAGCCAAGGCTGTTTTCGTTCAACAATCCATTCGGCGCCTGCCCTGTTTGCGATGGGTTGGGGACCGAACAGAAGATCGATCCGAACCAGATCGTGCCAGATCCGAGCCTGTCGCTGCGCGACGGGGCCATCCTGCCCTGGTCCAAGACCTCGGCGCCCTATTACCAGCAGACGCTGGACGCGGTGGTGAAGCATTTCGGCGCCTCGACCGGGACTGCCTGGAATGAATTGCCGTTCGAGGTGCAGCACGCGGTGCTGTACGGGACCGGCAAGACGCCGATCCATTTCGTCTATGACGATGGGCTGCGCCAGTACAAAACCAGCAAGCCCTTCGAGGGCGTGATCGGCAATCTCGATCGCCGATATAAAGAGACCGAAAGCGCAGGCATGCGCGAGGAGATCGAGAAATACATGTCGCAGGCGCCCTGCGCGGGGTGTGGCGGCTATCGGCTGAAGCCGGAGACGCTGGCAGTCAAGATCGACGGGCTACATATCGGTCAGGTCACGGAAAAATCCATCCGCGCCACCTCGGAATGGTTCGAGACGCTGAACGCCAAGCTCAACGACAATCAGCGCCAGATCGGCGAGCGCATCTTCAAGGAAATCCGCGAGCGGCTGAACTTTCTCAATGATGTGGGGCTGGATTACCTGACCCTGGCGCGCAATTCGGGCTCCCTGTCGGGTGGTGAAAGCCAGCGTATCCGCCTGGCCAGCCAGATCGGCTCCGGCCTGACGGGCGTGCTTTATGTGCTCGACGAGCCCTCGATCGGGCTGCATCAGCGCGATAATGCGCGCCTGCTCGATACCCTGCGGCGGCTGCGCGATATCGGCAATACGGTGATCGTGGTCGAGCATGACGAAGACGCGATCATGACCGCCGATTACGTGGTCGATATCGGCCCCGGTGCCGGCGTGCATGGTGGTCATATTGTTGCCGAAGGCACCCCCGAGGATATTCTCAAGCATGCCGATAGCCTGACCGGGCAATATCTGAGCGGGCGCATGGGTATTCCCATCCCGGCCGAGCGCCGCGAGCCGACCAAGGGCAAGGCACTGAGTCTCAAGGGCGCAACGGGAAATAATCTCAAGAATGTATCGGTAGATGTACCGCTGGGCATGTTCGTTGCGATCACCGGCGTGTCGGGCGGCGGCAAGTCGACCCTGATGATCGACACCATGTATACGGCGATCGCCCGGCGGCTGAACGGCGCCCGGGTGATGCCGGCGCCGCACGAAAGCCTGACCGGGCTCGAATTTCTCGATAAGGTCATCGATATCGACCAAAGCCCGATCGGGCGGACACCGCGCTCGAACCCCGCCACCTATACCGGCGCCTTCACGCCGTTGCGCGAATGGTTTGCCGGCCTGCCCGAGGCCAAGCAGCGCGGTTATGGGCCGGGGCGGTTCAGCTTCAACGTCAAGGGTGGGCGTTGCGAGAAGTGCGAGGGTGATGGGGTCCTCAAGATCGAGATGCACTTCCTCCCCGACGTTTACGTCACCTGCGATGTCTGCAAGGGCAAGCGCTACAATCGCGAAACGCTGGAAGTTCAGTTCAAGGGCAAGTCGATTTCCGACGTGCTGGACATGACCATCGACGAAGGCGTCGAGTTCTTCTCGGCGGTGCCGACCATCCGCGAGAAATTCGCCACGCTGCAGCGGGTGGGACTGGGCTATGTCAAGGTTGGCCAGCCGGCCACCACTCTGTCGGGCGGCGAGGCGCAGCGCGTCAAGCTCTCCAAGGAGTTGAGCAAGCGGGCGACTGGGCGCACGCTTTATATGCTGGACGAGCCGACGACCGGGCTGCATTTCCACGACGTCGCCAAGCTGCTCGAAGTGCTGCACGAGCTGGTGGATGGTGGCAATACCGTCATCGTCATCGAGCACAATCTGGAGGTCATCAAGACCGCGGACTGGGTCATCGACCTGGGCCCCGAGGGTGGCGATGGTGGTGGCGAGATCGTGGGCGTCGGCACGCCAGAGGATATCGCCGAGAACAAGCGCTCGCATACCGGCATCTTCCTCAAGGATGTGATGTCGCGGCGGCCGCAATTTGCCAGCAAGGCGGCCGAGTGAAGCCAATGCGGTGCCAAACGCTAGCGAGATGCTAGCGTTTGGCACTTATGCTGTTGATCTGGCTAGCACATCGATTTGAGCTGCCGCGCGACAGAATTATGAAAATGCCATGCAGATAACGCATGTCGTGATTGACGTTTACGGCATGGCGCAACGGGACAAATCAGCCCATCTAATGGTTGTCGTAATCAGTCTCAGGAACTCTGCCGATGTTTGTGCGTGCCGTCTGGCGTTCGAAGCGCCTGGTCGACATCAAGCAAGCGCTGCGGGAAATGGACGTTCCCTCGACGCGAGATGCCAACCTGCTGGGGATTTCGGCCCCTGACTTCCCGAAGATGACGCGCGGTCTGTTCGACCGCTGATCCATACCCTCCGATAGTTTCGCGCGGCCGCCGGACCTCCCCTCCCGGCGGCCGTTGCCGTTCCAACAGGCTTAACGAGCGATGAACGCCCTTGGTTAAAGCCCCGCGCCGCTCGCATGGCTTCATTGATAAATGACCCACTGCTCATCTTGACCCAACCCCACTAGATATATCCTCGTAAACGCAAGGAGACTTCAAATGGACATTCGCAAGACTTTCAAAAAGTGGGCCGCTTATCAGCAGACCGTTCGTGAGCTCGCCGCTCTTGACAATCGCCAGCTCAACGACCTGGGCATTTCGCGCACCGATATCAATCGTATCGCCCGCGACCATGCTTCTTCGCTGTAAGACTGCCCGCGCTAGACTAGAATTTGAACTGAATCGAACACCCGCCTCTTGAAAAGTTGCGGGTGTTTTTCTTTGGATCGACGGAACAACACAAATTCCGCAAATAACGACAACACGTCGATTCCGTTAGCATTCCGGTAGCATCGAGAGCGCCATTGCGCTTGCCCGGCCGGCTTGGTATTTGCCAGCCATGTCCAAACAAATCATTCATATCATCGGCGGCGGTCTCGCCGGATCGGAAGCGGCGTGGCAAGCGGCGGAGGCTGGCGTCCAAGTCGTCCTGCACGAAATGCGGCCGGTGCGCCAAACCGACGCGCACCAGACGGATGGCCTGGCCGAACTGGTCTGTTCCAACAGTTTCCGCTCCGACGACAAGGACCAGAACGCGGTCGGGCTGCTGCATGAGGAAATGCGCCGCTGCGGCTCGCTGATCATGCGGTGCGCCGATGCGCACGCCCTGCCCGCCGGCGGCGCGCTGGCGGTGGATCGCGACGGGTTTTCGGCGGCGGTGACGGCGGCGATCGAGGGGCATGCCAATATTACTATCGACAGGGCGGAAGTCGAAGGATTGCCGCCGGCTGAGTGGGAGAACGTGATCATTGCCACGGGGCCGCTGACCTCCCCGGCGCTGGCCGCAGGTATCCAGTCGCTGACCGGCGAGGATGCGCTGGCCTTCTTCGATGCGATTGCGCCCATCGTGCATAAAGACAGCATCGATATGGATATCGTCTGGGCGCAGTCGCGCTATGACAAGGTGGGGCCATCCGGCAATGGAGCGGACTATCTGAACTGCCCGATGGACCAGGAGCAGTACAACGCCTTCGTCGATGCATTGCTGGCTGCCGACCTGCACCAGTTCAAGGATTGGGAAAAAGTGCCCTATTTCGATGGCTGCCTGCCCATCGAGGTGATGGCGGAGCGTGGGCGCGAGACGTTGCGGCACGGACCGATGAAGCCGGTCGGGCTGACCAATCCGCGCAATCCGACGGTCAAGGCCTATGCCATCGTGCAGCTGCGGCAGGACAATGCCCTGGGCACGCTGTGGAACATGGTCGGGTTCCAGACCAAGATGCGCTACGGTATCCAGGCCGAGATTTTCCGCATGATCCCGGGACTGCAGAATGCGCAGTTCGCGCGGTTGGGCGGGCTGCACCGCAATACGTTCCTCAATTCGCCTAAGGTGCTGGGGCCAGATCTGAAGCTGAAGGCCGATCCGCGTATTCGCTTTGCCGGCCAGGTGACCGGGGTCGAGGGCTATGTCGAAAGCGCCAGCATCGGGCTGGTCGCCGGACGGCTGGCGGCGGCGGAAGCGCGTGGCGAGGTGATGGCGACGCCGCCGGTGACCACGGCACTGGGGGCGCTGATCGGGCACATTACCGGTGGGCATATCGAAGGCGAGGCCTATTCGGGTGCGCGCAGCTTCCAGCCGATGAATGTGAATTTCGGCTTGTTCCCCGAGGTTAAAGTGGTCAAGCCGGAAGGCGTCAAGTGGAAGGGCAATGACAAGGTCATTGCCAAGCGCCGGGCGATCACCGCGCGGGCGCTGGTGGATATCGGGGACTGGGCTTAGTTACGTTCAGAGGTGAGCCATGACGCCTTCCGAACTGCAGACCTATCTGCATGACCACATTCCGCTATCCAAGGCGATGGGTGTGGGTGTCGTGTCTATTGTCGATGATGCCGTGATCCTCAGCGCACCACTGGGGCCGAATATCAATCATCGCGAGACGGTGTTTGGCGGGAGTGCGTCGGCGGTAGCCATCCTGGCATGCTGGTCGCTGCTGCATTTGCGGCTGACGGCGGCGGGCCTGGAGAGCCGCGTGGTCATCCAGCGCAACGAGATGGCGTATCTGGCGCCGATTTCCGGCACGTTTACCGCGCGGTCGTATTTCGAAGCGGACGTGAACTGGGACGGATTCGTGAAGATGCTAAACCGCAAGGGGCGCGCGCGGATTTCGATTGGCGCGGTGCTGGAGTTCGAAGGACAAGAGGCCGGACGGTTGACGGGGGAGTTTGTGGCGCTGGGTGCGGGACGATAGTGCCACGCCCTCGTGGTTCGAGGCTCGCAAGGGCTCGCACCTCACCATGAGGGCTACTCTTGGTGCAGTGTTTCAGTAGTCCTCATGGTGAGGCGGGAGCGTAGCGGCCCTCGAACCACGAGGACGTGGCGCTATGTTTCAGCGGTTGCGTAAAGCCCACCAGGCCAAGCGCGTCAGTTTGCGCCAATCGGCATCGTCGGCGGCTGGTTCGAAGGGATTGGCGCGGCGAGGCAACAACGCGAGTTGAGCCTTGAGCACCGCGACTTGCGCAAAAGCCGGGCGAAGCGGCGTCGGCAGCGTGGCGATAGCGGTTTCGGCTTTGGCGAGGTGATCGCGGGCAAGGTCAGTCACCTGCCCCAAGGCTTCGTGCAAGCCCTCGCTTTGGGTGCCCGAAAAAATCTCGCGTTCCAGCACGCCGTTGGCGGCGAGGATCGACCAGGGAAGCATGATGCGGCCCTGGGACGCTGTGTAGCCGAAGGCGCGGAGATGGCCGATCAGGGCGTGGGCGACGCCGAGATGGCCGGCGGCGTCGCCGGCTTCGATGAGTTCGCCATTGTTCAGGATCATGGCGGCGAGCTGGTAGAGGGTCGAGGCGGTTTCGCCGGCATAGCCTTCGAAGGTCGGCAGGTCAGGCATCGGGTCGTCGTAGAGATCGAAGCGGCGGGCTCCGAGCAGGCGCTGCAGCGTGCCGATGGGGATATTGTAGGCCGCGATAGTGTCGAGCAGCGCATCGGCCACCGGGTTCTGGCGGATGGCGCCCTGGCCCTGCCCTTCCAGCGCGTCATTCCACCATTGCAGGCGGATTTCGCCGGGTGCCGGATCGGAAACGCGGTCGCGGATCGAGGCAACGTCGGCGTTGAAGGCATAGAGGGCGACGATGCCGTCACGGTGGGGGGCGCTGAGGACTAGCGTGGCGAGGAAGCGGTCGCGGTCGGTGGTGCGCAGGGCTTCGGCGGCGTGGGTGAAGGATTGTTGGGCCATCAAGAGGTGGAGTCCGTTTGGGACATCGCAGCCCCCCACCCCGGCCCTCCCCACAAGGGGGAGGGAGAAGGAAGAGTTGTGCCGAAATACCGGGCGGCCTTCCTCCCCCTTGTGGGGAGGGAATGAGGGTGGGGGTGGGTTGAGCGCGATTGCATCACCGGGCGGTATCCACAGCAATTAACGCGGCGGCGACGGCGCGGTGTTCGGCCATCAGAACATTATAGGTGCGCAGGGCGCCGCCGGTGGCGATCGCTTCGATGATGACGCTGCGCTCGCGGAAGGCGGTGCGGATGGCTGGGTCGATGGCGGCGATGTCCTTGCCGAGACCGATGAACAGCACATCGATCTGGTCGGCGACAGCGAGGACGGGCGCGAGGGATTCAAGGGTGATTTCAGCAGGATCGTTCACCGGCCAGGCGAACATGCCGGTGGGCAGGCACAGCAGCGAGCCGCGATGGGACATGTCAGCAAAGCGAAAGCCGTGATTGCCATAGGCGTCGATCATGACTTGGTTGGGGTAATGGCCGGTGTCGTTCATATGTCCTCGATCGTATGATCGCGTCGGGAAAAGTGCGCGGACAGACCGCACCCCCTCACCCGTCTCGGCCCTTGGCCGATCCACCCTCTCCCACAAGGGGAGAAGGGTGACGACTGGGAACTCCTGCCCTCTACTCTATTTCGACCCTAAACCGCTGCGCCGTCGCTGGCGCGGGGAGTGGTTTTGCCATCGTCGGGCTGATCGATACGGGCCTTGAGGCCGAAGAAGATCAGGATGGGGCCGCCGACGATGATCGAGGAATAGGTGCCCACGAAGACGCCGAAGGTCATGGCGATGGTGAAGCCGCGGATGACTTCGCCGCCGAACAGCACCAGTGGAATCAGCGCCAGGAAGATGGTGAAGGCGGTGAGCGAGGTGCGCACGATGGTCTGGTTGATCGAAAGGTTGATCAGCTCGGGCAGCGGCATCTTCTTGTATTTGCGCAGGTTTTCGCGAATACGATCGGAAATGACCACGGTTTCGTTGAGCGACAGCCCCACCAGGGTCAACACCGCCGCGATGGAGGTCAGATTGAACTCCAATCCGGTAATCGAATACAGCCCGATGGTCATGATGATGTCGTGCGTCGTCGTCGTGATGGCGGCCAGAGCGAACTGCCATTCGAAGCGGAACCACACATAGATCAGGATGGCGCCGAGCGAAATCAGCAGCGCGATCGTGCCGGCGAGGGCCAGCTCGCCCGAAACGGATGGGCCGACGATTTCGGTGCGGCGGATTTCATAGTTCTCGGTGGACAGGGCGGCGCGCGCCTTATTGACCGCCTCTTGCTGGGCCATATCGCCGCCCGGCTGGGACTCGATGCGGATCAGGGCGTCTTCGGGCGTGCCGAATCCCTGCACCTGCACGTCGCCCAATTGTAGCGAGTCCATGATTTCGCGCAGGCGGCCCGGATCGGCAGGACCATCGGCGGTGTGCTGGACTTCGATGGCGGAGCCGCCCTTGAAGTCGATGCCGAAATTGAAGCCCTTCACCACGGCGGAGCCGACCGAGAGCACGCTCATGACGATCGAGAAGATGATCACATAATGCGAGATCTTCATGAAGTTGATCTTGGTGCCGTCCGGGATGAACCGGAAGTGCTGGATGCGCAGGGTCTTGGGGCGGCGGGCGCGGAACCAGATGCCGACCAGGAACAGGGTCACGGTATAGGCAGTGAACAGCGAGGTCAGGATGCCGAGACCCAGGGTGACGGCAAAGCCCTGCACCGGGCCGGAGCCCAGGAAGTAGAGCACGACGGCCGCGATGAGCTGGGTCAGATGCGAATCGATGATGGTGCCCCAGGCGCGGGCGAAGCCGGCATTGATGGCCTGCAACGGCGTGCGGCCAGCCTTCTGCTCTTCGCGGATGCGCTCGTAGATCAAGACGTTTGCGTCCACGGCCATGCCGATGGTGAGCACGATACCGGCGATGCCCGGCAAGGTCAGCGTGGCGCCGAGGGCGGAGAGCGCGCCGAAGATCAGCACGATGTTGAGTACGAGCGAGACGTTGGCGAAGATGCCGAACAGTCCGTAGGCCGCGACCATGAAGGCAACTACCAGCACGCCCGCGACCACACCGGCGGTCAGGCCGGACTTGATCGAGTCAGCGCCCAGGCTGGGGCCGACCGAGCGTTCCTCGACGATATCGAGCGAAGCCGGCAAGGCGCCGGCGCGCAGCAGGACGGCAAGGTCGTTGGCGGATTGCGTGGTGAAGCTGCCGCTGATCTGGCCGGTGCCCTGCGTGATCGCCTGCTGGATGACGGGGGCGGTGATGACCTGGTCGTCGAGCACGATGGCGAAGCGCTGGCCGACATTGGCCGAAGTGATCTGGCCGAAGGTGACGGCGCCGCGGGTATCGAACTTGAAGCTGACGACGGGAATGCCGCGCTGGCTATCGAAACTGGGCTGGCTATCGACCAGGGATTCGCCGCCGATGGCGACGTCTTCATAGAGCAGTTCGCGGCCGCCATCATTGCTGGGCAGGATGAAGGTGCCGGCAGGAAGGCCCTGGGCGTCGGCCTGATCGGCGGTGAGGCCGGGATAGACCATGTGGAACGTGAGGCGCGCAGTGCGCGAAATGATGTCCTTGAGGCGAGTGGAATCCTCGAAGCCCGGCACCTGAACCAGCACGCGGTCGGTGCCCTGACGCTGTATCGACGGCTCGGTGGTGCCCAGTTCGTCGACGCGCTTGCGGATAACTTCCATCGACTGGGCGACCAGCGAGGACATGCGCTCGGCGACGCCCTGGTCGGTCAGCTTGGCAGTCAGCTTGCCATCGGGAGTTTCGCCGAATTCCAGCTCGTTGACGCCGCCGACGGCGAACATCGAATTGGTCACGGTGTTCTGTAGCGTTGCCAGGGCCGCCACGGCGGCGTCCTTCTGGCTGGCGTCGGTCAGTTCGACCTCGATGCCATTGCCGGCGGCATTGACGGTGATCAGGTTGCCGATGCCGTTATCATTGGCCAAAACCGTGCGCACGTCGCGGCGCAATTCGCCGACGCGCTCGGTGATGATGCCCTGCTTGTTGACCTGAAGCAGCAGATGCGAGCCGCCCTGCAGATCGAGGCCCAGCACGACCGTTTGATGCGGCAGGAACCCCGGCCAGGCAGCCAGTTGATCCTTGCTCAGAAAGCTGGGAATAGCGAGCAGCAGCCCGACTATGGCAACGATGGCAATGATGGCAGTGCGGATCGGCGAGAAATGCATCTGGGTCGTCCTGAAGGCAGAAAAAGCCGGAGCCATTGGCCCCGGCATAGGCGCCCTGATTAAGCGGGCTTGTTGTCGTTGACCGGCTCGGCCTTGGAGCGGACATCGGAAATCATTCCGCGCACCAGCTTGACCTTGACGCCCGTGGCGATTTCCACTTCGAGATCTTCGCCATCGACGGCCTTGGTGACCTTGCCGACGATGCCGCCCGTGGTGACCACGGTATCGCCACGGCGGATCGCGCCGAGCATGGCCTGCTGGGCCTTCACGCGCTTCTGCTGCGGCCGGAAGATCAGCAGGTAGAAAATAACGACCAGCAGCAGGATGGGCGCGAGCTGGACGAGAATGTCGGTCATGCCGCCGCCAGCGGCGGGGGCGGCACCGGGGGCAGCTTGGGCAAAGGCTTGGGTAACAAACATGAGGCGGGCTCCTTTATCGTTGTTCTTGCTTGGGAGGGGACGCGACAGGACCCAACGACGCTTGCGCGCGTGGACTGGACGCATTTGGGGCAATGTGCACTTGCGCCCCGGTCAAAATCGCGCGGACTATACATTTGCACCCCTGCGATTGCAAAGGCATTCCGGGGACCATATTGCCGCGGATTGAAGTGGAACGAGTTCAGTGAAGAGCAAAGACTATCTGGCCCAAATCGCCGGCACCCTGGCGCAGATCGAACAGTCGCTGGCGGCGATGCGCCCTGAACCCGATAATGGCGCGCGCGGGCTCGGCACTGCGGATGCCTATCATTGGGATGCGGCAGCCGGACAATTGATGGCGGTGCCGCAGGTGAGCCGCGTGCCGTTGGCTATGCTCAAGGGAATCGATGCGGTGCAGGATATCCTGCTGCGCAATACCGAGCAGTTCGCGCGCGGCCACGGCGCCAATAATGCGCTGCTGTGGGGCGCGCGGGGCATGGGCAAGAGTTCGCTGGTCAAGGCGATCCATGCCGATATCGCCGGGCGCGAGGGTTTTGAGCGGCTGGTGCTGATCGAAATCGCCCGTGAGGACCTGGAGACGCTGCCGGCGCTGATGCGGGTGATCGGCAAGGAAGATGCCCGATTCATCGTGTTCTGCGACGATCTGAGCTTCGACAATGGCGAGACCAGCTATAAATCGCTCAAGACGATTTTGGATGGCGGGCTGGAGGGGCGGCCGGACAATGTATTGTTCTATGCCACCAGCAACCGGCGGCACCTGATGCCGCGCGACATGATCGAGAATGAGCGCTCGACGGCGATCAATCCGGGCGAGGCGGTTGAGGAGAAGGTGTCGCTGAGCGACCGGTTCGGGCTGTGGCTCGGCTTCCACAATTGCGATCAGCCGACGTTCCTCCTCATGGTGCGCACCTATGCGGACCATTACGGGCTGGGAATCGACGACGAAACGCTCAAGGCTCGTGCCATCGAATGGGCCGCAACGCGCGGGGCGCGATCGGGCCGTGTGGCGATCCAGCTGGTGCGCACGCTGGCGGGTGAGATGGGCAAGAGCGCCTGAGGGGCCCGATCCCTCAAGCGTCCCCTTTCTCCCCTTGCGGGAGAAGGTGCCCGAAGGGCGGATGAGGGGTGACTTCCCCTCAGGAAATGCGGAAAGAACCCTTCACCCGACTTTTCTGCTGAACGCAGAAAAGTCCCCCTCTCCCGCAAGGGGCGAGGGAGGGCCTTGTGGGTTGGGTTGCAAAAACAAAAATCCCCGCTTGCGCGGGGATTTTCACTACGAGTGGCCTCGTAACTCGTTAGCTGGCGAGCATCGGCACCGGATCGACCGGAGTGGCGCCTTTGCGCAGCTCGAAATGCAGCTGGGGTTTGGAGACTGAGCCAGTCATGCCGGCAGTGCCGATGCCCTGGCCACGGCTGACGGTATCGCCCTTGGCGACGCCCATCGACTTGAGGTGGGCATAGGCTGAAACAAAGCCGTTGGGATGGCGCAGCAGGATGAGGTTGCCATAGCCTTCGACGCCGGAGCCGACATAGATCACGGTGCCGTTTTCGGCGGCTTTCACCGGCGAGCCTTCGGGCACTTCGATATTGATGCCGGTGCCCTTGGAGCTGGCGAAATCGGTGATGATACGGCCGCTGGCGGGCCAGCGGAACTTGTCGCTGCCCGACATCGCAGGCTCGGGGGCTGGCTGCTGAACGCTGGCCTGCTGCAGGATCGGGGCAGCCTGCTGGATCGGCGAGACCACGCCGGGACGCGCTGGAGCCGCGGCAAGCGGCGCGGCGGTAGGCTGGGACGTGGGCCGGCTGCCCAGCGGCATTGGCGCGGCGCCCAGAGTTGGAGCGACCGAGGCGACCTGCGTGGCGGCCTGCGGACCCTTGGTGGCCAGCAGATCGGCACGGCCGGGAATGATGACGCGCTGGCCGACGACGATCTTGTCGGGCGAGCTGAGGCCATTGGCCTGCACGATGGACTGGGTGGTCACATCATAGCGGCGGGCGATGGTGTAGAGCGACTCGCCGCTGGCGATCTGGTGGGTATAGGCATTGGCGGGCGCCGCGGCGAGCTGGGGCGCGGGCATGCCGATTGGGGCTGGTGCGCCCAGGGCTGCGGGCATTGGCATGGCTGCAACCGGGGCAAGATTCTGCTGAGCTTGCATGGCTTGCTGATTTCCCATTGGAGACGTTGAATTCAAGACCGGAAGGTCTTGGGAGGAGACGGACGGCATGCCGCCCCCGGTTGCGATGGGCGAGGTCATGCCGCCCATGGGTTGGTTGTTATAGACCGGCTGCGAATAGCCCTGCTGCATGCCGCCGAAACCGCCGACATTGGCCGGCGGCAGAAACTGGTTATCGGCCACCTGCATGTTCGGCGCGCCGAGCGAGCTTGGCATGGGCTGGCTGAGATTGGATGGTGTGGATTGCCCGGACGAACCAGTGACAGTGTTGTCACCAAACGCACGGCCACCAACAGAGGCGCATCCGGAAAGGGCACTCGTGCCCACCATGATGCCTGCAATCGCTGCGACGCTTTTCAACGTCCGACGGGATACGCGGATACTCATCAGTTTACTCGTACGCAGGTACTCAACACAAGGCAGAGACTAAGCCGGTAAGGTAAAGATGAGTTTAAGGTCGATGCGATTTGCCTGAAATTGGCGGGAGGGGATTTGCGATTGGGTAAGGTTAAGGGGCGGGATAGGCCTAGGGGCCGGGGTCGCGGCCGTCACCCCCTCCTACCTCCCCCATCAAGGGGGAGGTTTCTCTCCACTCTTGGGACTGGACCGAGCCACAACCACAAGACGGCACCTCCCCCATGATGGGGGAGGTTGGGAGGGGGTGACGGTTGGCCACGAAGCTAGGACAGCGCCAGCTTCCCCTGCATCCGAGCTACCACATCCATCTCCGTCTGCTGCAACAGCAGCGGCGTCACGGTGATGGCGTTGTCCTTGCGCATCACTTCGAAGTCATGTTCGCGATGCAATGGCAAAGGCGTCTCGGGGATGGCGACGAAGAATTTTCCGGCGTTGTGGCTGGCGTAATAGCGGAATGGCGAGCGGGAAAAACGCTGGTGTGGAACCACCGCAATGCCCGTCACTTCATCGGGGGGGCATGCCGGAAAGTTGACATTGTAATAGACGTCATCGCCGGCATGGGCAGCCAGGATGGCGCGAACGGTCGCCGCGCCATGGCGGCTGGCATTGTCCCAGACGATGTCGAGGCCGGACTCGAAATCGATGGACTGGCTCATGGCGATGGCGATGGCGCCCTGCAGCGCCCCCTCGCGGGCGCCGGCGGCGGTGCCGGAGGCGTGGATGATGTCGCCGAGATTCTGGCCGGCATTGACGCCGGAGAGTACGAGATCGGCGGGTTTGTCACCGAGGATATGGGTCATGCCTGCGACGACGCAATCGGCCGGCGAGCCGCCGGTGATGGCAAAGACGCGGTCGGCGCGCTGGTCGATTGCCAGTTCGCGGCGCAGGGTGAAGCGATGCCCTGCCCCGCTCTGGTTGCTGTCGGGCGCCACGGTCCAGACATCGTCGCTGATTTGCGCGGCGATGGCCTGCATTATGGCAATGCCGGGCGCATCCACGCCATCGTCATTGGTGATGAGGATGCGCAAGGCCATTAGCGGCCGCCGATCGACTTGAGGCCGCCCATGTATGGCTGCAGCACGTCGGGGACGAGCACCGAGCCATCTTCCTGCTGGTAGTTTTCCAGCACCGCGATCAGGCAGCGGCCGACGGCGGTGCCGGAGCCGTTGAGCGTGTGCACGAAACGCGGCGAGACCTTTTCGCCGGCGGGGCGATAGCGCGCATCCATGCGGCGGGCCTGGAAATCGCCACAGACCGAGACCGAGGAGATTTCGCGATAGGTGTCCTGGCCGGGCAGCCACACTTCGAGGTCATAGGTCTTCTTGGCGCCGAAACCGAGATCGCCGGTGCACAGGTTCATGACGCGATAATGCAGGCCGAGCTTCTGCAGCACGGTCTCGGCACAGGTCAGCATGCGCTCATGCTCATCCACCGACGTTTCCGGCGTTGTGATCGACACCATCTCGACCTTGTTGAACTGATGCTGGCGCAGCATGCCGCGCGTATCGCGACCGGCCGAGCCGGCTTCGGAGCGGAAGCATGGCGTCAGCGCGGTGAAGCGCAGGGGGAGTTCCTCTTCGGTGAGGATGGATTCGCGGACGAGGTTGGTGAGGGGGACTTCGGCAGTGGGGATGAGATAGAGATGTTGGAGATTGGCCTGCAACTCGATGGATCGTTGACCCACCCGAGCTAAGGCTTCCTGTCGACCGCGTTCAGTTTCGGGTGCAGGCATATGACCGCCCGCTTGCGCGATACGATGCACATCGTATTGAAGTTCCACCAATAACGGATCGACCGAGCTGGTCTTGAAGAGATCCTCTTCAAATTTCGGAAGCTGATTGGTGCCGAACAATGCCTCGCTCTTCACCAGCAGCGGGGGCTGGACTTCGATATAGCCATGCTCATTGGTATGCAGGTCCAGCATGAACTGGCCCAGGGCGCGTTCCAGCCGAGCCACCTGCCCTTTCAGCACGACGAAGCGGCTGCCGGAGAGTTTGGTTGCGACTTCGAAATCCATATCGCCGCGTGCGGCGACGTCGATGTCGTAGTGCTCCTTGGGGGCAAACGAAAAGCTGGGGCGCGGAGCGCGAGCTTTGGCGGCGATTTCGGGAGAGCCGTTGCGGCCGAAATATTCGACATTGCCGGTTTCGTCGCTGCCGTCGGGCACATCGTCGAAGGCGATGTTGGGCAGGACCGAGAGGGCGTTGCGCAGTTCGAGTTCGACGGCGCGTTCCTCGGCTTCACCGGCAGGAATGGTGTCCTTGAGGCGGGCGACTTCGGCCATCAGTTCGGCAGCCTTGGCCTCGTCCTTCTGCGCCTTGGCCTGGCCGACCTGCTTGGACAGCGCATTGCGCTTTTCCTGGGCTTCGTTGAGGCGGACGATGATATCGCGGCGGCGGTCATCGATGGCCAGCAAATCGGTCGAGCGCGTCGTGATGCCTTTGCGGCGGGACAGGGCCCGGTCGAAGGCTTCGGTGTTGGCGCGGATCCATTTGATATCGAACATGTTTGGTCGGGGGTGGTGGCCCCGCCTCTAAGAGTGTGTCGGTGGTGTGTGCATGTCTAAGGATGGTCGGGGGAAGCTGCAATCCCTAAGGCGTATGTGACACCGGATAGTCCGGCACCCCTCACCCTGCTTGCTCCGCTGAACGCGTCGCAACCTGTCCCTCTCCCGCAAGGGGAGAGGGTGACGACTGAAATGTCTCGGCTCTATCCCTTCTCCCCTCGCGGGACTTCGTCCCGACGGCTTTAGCCGGGAAATCGATCCGGTGGATCGATTTTAGGGTCGAAGGTGCCCGAAGGGCGGATGAGGGGGCCTTATTCCGAGCAGCGTCTTCCGCAGCCTTGGCCGCCTCATCCCGCGCGCGGCGCTTTTCGATCATGCGGACGGAGAGGATCGAGAGTTCGTAGAGCAGGTACATCGGCACGGCCAGGCCGATCTGGGAGATCGGATCGGGCGGGGTGATGAAGGCGGCGAAGATCAGGATGCCGACCACGGCATAGCGGCGGCCATGGTTGAGCATCTTGACGTCGACCAGCTCGATCTGCGCCAGCAGCGTCAACACGACAGGCAGCTGGAAGCAGACGCCGAAGGCCAGGATCAGCGTCATGGCGAAGCCGAGATATTCGGACGCGCTGGTCATCATCTCGATGTGATCAGTCTGCATGCCGGCGAAGAAATGCAGCGCCATAGGCAGCACGGCAAAATAGACCAGGCACCCGCCGAGGAAGAACAGCACCGGCGTGGCGATCAGATAGGGGATGAAAGCGTGCCGTTCGTGCTTGTAGAGGCCGGGCGCCACGAACATGTAAATCTGGCTGGCGACGATGGGGAAGCCCAGGAAAATGGCGCAGAACATCGCCACGTTGAGATAGGTGAAGAACTGTTCCTGCGGCGCCGTGGTGATCAGCTTGGTGCCGGGAACGGCCATGAGATAGGGCTGCAGCAGCAGGTCATAAAGCTGGCCGGCGAAAATGAAGCAGCCGATCATCAGGACGACCAGCGCGATCGCCGAATAGATCAGCCGCTTGCGCAGCTCGATCAGATGCTCGATCAGCGGCGCTTCGCTGCCGGCGAGTTCATCGACCTGATCCTTGGACTTGTCTTCGAGCAGTTTTGCGTCGGCCATGATTTATTCGGTTCCGGCTTTCGCAGCAGACGCCGCCGGCTTCTTGGCGGCAGCACGCTTCCTGGGGGCGGGTGTAACGGACACGGTTTCGGCTGCAACCGGCGCCGCAGCAGCCGGCACTGCGGGCTTTGCAGCAGTTTTTCTGGTCGCGGCCTTCGGCTTGGGCGGCGTCACCGGAGCGGCGACAGGCGCCAATTCGGCGGTTGTGACCGGCGCCGTTGGCGCAGCCTTGGCCTTGGCCGGAGCTTTTCTGACCGCTGGCTTTTTCGCAGTAACCGCAGCCTTGACCGGGGCAGCAGCCGGCGGGGTCATGCCGGCGGCGGCGTGGATTTCGGCGACCACGCTCTCGGCCTTGGGATCGGCTGGCTTGATGATGCCGCTGGGCTTGACCTCGCCAGTCGTGGTCATGGCGTTGAAATCCTTACGGATCTGATCGGTGGTCTGCTTCAGCGGCGCGGTGATGGCATTGCGCAGGTTGCGAACCTCATCGAGGCCGGTGGTCTTGTTGATTTCGCGCTGGAATTCACTGCCCATGCGCCGGATCTGGCCGGTGAACTGGCCCAGGCGTTTCATTACTATGGGCAAATCCTTCGGGCCGATGACGATCAACGCCACGACGCCGATAATCAGCATCTCCGACCAGCCTAAGCCGAGCATGTGTTCTTATTCCCTGATGATCAGCGGCCGGCAACCGGCCGCCGTAACCACAAAAACGCTTACGCGTCCTTGCTGCGGTCCACTTCGCGAGCGTCGATATCGGCGGTCGTCGTGGTGACGCGTTCCGCCGGCTTCTCGTCGTCCTTCATGCCTTTCTGGAAGGCCTTGATGCCGGTGGCGACTTCACCCATGACGCCGGAAATCTTGCCGCGACCGAACAGCAGAATGACGACGACGGCGACGATCAGTATACCCCAAATTCCTGGCGCGTGCATTTTAGGCTCCCTTGCAATTCTTCAGAACGCGATACACTCGATATCTAAGACGAGAAATAGGTTTAATCGCGCCCGAACACAAGAACGTGTTCCCGGCATGCGATGGATGGCTCATCTGGCGGGGTCTTCCTCCGAATCCGGGCTATCGTCAAGATCGTCCGGTTCAAGCGGGTCCTCATCGTCGCGCAGGGCGCCGGTGAAGGGTAATGGGATCTGCAGATCGGACGGCAGGCGGCCCGTCAACAGGCCGGCGCCCTTGAGGTCTTCGAGGCCCGGCAGATCGCTCAGGCTTTCCAGCCCGAAATGATCGAGGAAGGCATCGGTGGTGCCATAGGTGACGGGGCGGCCGGGGACACGGCGGCGGCCGCGCATCCGTATCCAGCCGGCTTCCATCAGCAGCGCCAGGGTATGGCGATCGGTCGAGACCCCGCGCACTTCCTCGATTTCGGCGCGGGTCGTCGGCTGGTGATAGGCGATGATGGACAGCGTTTCGAGTGCCGGGCGAGATAGCGGGCGCTTTGCCTGCTGTTCGCGGCGCAGCAGGAAGCCCAGGTCCTCGGCGGTGCGGAACGCCCATTTATCGCCACGGCGCACCAGGTTGACCCCGCGCGGGGCGTAGCGGCGGGCCAGTTCAGCCAGCAGTGCCTCGGCATTGGCGCCCTCCCCCAGATAGACCGCCATATCGGAGGGCGCGAGCGGTTCGGCGGAGGCGAACAGCAGCGCTTCGAGAATGCGCAGGTTACGCTCCAGCACCTCGCTGTGGTCGTCGTCGCTCACTGTTGCTCACCCTTGTGGCGGCGCATCAATAGCGGGCCGAACACTTCGGTCTGGCGCAAGTCGATCTTACCCAGGCGAACCAGTTCGAGACTGGAGGCGAAGCTGGAGGCGCGCACGGTGGCGCGTTCCTGCGGGGTGGTGAGATATTGCGCGAGGTAGAAATCCATCGGCACCCAGTCGAAGCTGTCGCCGATCAGGCGCTGCAGAATGTCGCGGGCATCCTGCAGCGACCAGACGGTGCGCGTGATCGGCGAGTAATCGGTGGAGATGCCGCGCTCGCGATTATTGGCATAGGCCTTGAGTAGATCGAACAGGCTGGCTTCCCAGATATTGCTGCGGGCAATCTCGATCGGCTCGGGCGCGCCACGGGCGTAGACCTGGAAGCCCAGGCGCGGGCGGTTCATCAGCTGGCTGGCGGCGCGGCGCATGGCTTCGAGCCGCTTGAGGCGGAATTGCAGCATGGCGGCGAGCATTTCGCCGGAGGGTTCGTCGTCGTCGACCGCCTGGGGCACCATCAGGCGGGATTTGAGATAGGCCAGCCATGCGGCCATCACCAGGTAATCGGCGGCAACCTCGATGCGCTGCTCGCGCACCGTTTCGATGAAGGCGAGATATTGCTCGGCCAAAGCCAGGATGGAAATGGCGGCCAGGTCGACCTTCTGGCGGCGCGCAAGATCGAGCAGCAGGTCGAGTGGGCCTTCATAGCCATCGACATCGACATAGAGGACATCATCCGCCGCCGGAGGCGCGGGAGTGTCGAACCAGTCGGTTGGAGCGCTCGTCATGGGGAATGGGGCCGCAGGTTAAATACCGTGCGAGTCTTGGCCGCTGGGGTCAGGGGCGTCAAGCGCGATAGGGCGCACAAGCCGCCCTGCCCCACGACAAATTACATCGCGAGGCAATCGCCGCCGCTGGCCACCACACTGGCGCAGAATTGCGCGGCGTTTTCCCGCGATGCGGCAGGCACCCGCACCCGGTAATAGGTGCCGCGCTCACCCAGGTCAGCCCGGGAGACTTCAAGCTGCACGCCGTTGAGCAGCGAAGCGTAGCGCGCCGACAGGTCGCTGGCGACCTGCTGGGCCACTTCAGGCGAGCGCTGGGAGGACAACTGCGCGTAAGCGGCAGCATTGCTGGTTGGCGGCGCGGCGGCAGCTGCCGCCTGCACCGGTTGCTGGGGGTCGGCATTATTGACGGCCGTGGTCAAATTCTGCGCCGGAGGCGGCGGCAAGCTCGCCTGCGGCGTTTCGACGATGGCATCGACCGGGCCAGTCGCGGGCGCGTCGCCCACCGAAGCGGGACGGATATAGGGCACCGGCGCGGTCTTGCCGGCGATAGGAGCGCCCGCGGCATCGACCACGGCGATTTCCGAGCCAGGCACCAGCGGCGTTGCCGGGGCGGCAGCGGCGGCTGGCGTCGGCGCCGTGGCGCCAGCACTGGCCAGCAAGCTATTGCCGGCGGCATTGGCACCGGGCACGGCGGGAACATTGGGGCGATCGACCGGCAGAATGGTTGCGCCGGCCACGCTGTCCTCACCGCTGACGATCGTGCCATCGGGGCGGACGGTCACGGTGCGGACCTTGCGGTTAGCCAGACCTTCTTCGCTGATATCGCTGGTGGGCGGCAAGGCCGTGACTTCATTGACATCGGCCTGGTCGCGCGAAACCAATTGTTCTTCGGCGCCGGGAACGACACCATCCATTTCATTGAAGACGATGGATTGTTGCGCCTGCTCGACCGGGCTCTTGGCTGCGGGAACCTGCTTGATCGGCGCGGTATCGGCGACGAGCACCGGCGCGGGGCCATCATTGCCCCCCAGGCCGAGCACGGAATAAAGCCCGAAGCCGGCGGCCAGCAGCAGCGCCACGGCGACCAGCGGGCCAGCGGCAGCGCGGAGCATGCCAGTACGGCGCGGTGCGCGATCGCTGTGCGCTTCGTCATCGGCTCCGTGCCGATCGTTGGCATCACCCACCCAGCCAATTTCGGCGCCTGTCGCGGCAGCGGCGGCCAGGATGGCTTCGTCGGCGCTGGATACAGGATGGGTGGCTGGTTGCGGCATGGTTGGCGTCGCGAGGCTACGCAATGCGGGGCTGGCAGCCGGACGGGCCGTTGACTGTTCGCGGGGATTGTCGAGTTCGACACGCACGGCACGGCCGATCAGGCCCTCGATTTCATCGATCGGATCGAGATCGGCTTCGGAATTATTGGTGGGTTGGGCCATGGCCGGCACGGCCGGCTGTGGCGACAGGTAGCCATGCTCGGCGCGGGGCCGGGCGACCGCTACGGGCTCAGGCGCCGGGTCGGTATTGGCAGCCGATGGTGGCGTGGTTCCCAGGCCAAATACCGGTGGAATCCTGAAATTGTCGCTCTCGGGCGCCTCGGTCTTGTGAACCGGCGTCAGGTTGACCGGACGCAGCACCGGGCGGGACTGGGCTGGACGATCGGCGAGATTGGGCGCCACCGGGGTCCAGGATGAATATTGAGGCGGCGGGCTGGCCAAAAACGGCTCGGGGGTGTCAGCTACCGGCGGCGCAGGCTGGGCCGCTGCAATCGGCTCGGGCGGCGTGGGCAAGGGCATTTCGCCCGACATCTCCGCCGCGATCAGGTCGGCTATGGTATCGTAATCGTCGGCACCGGCAGGCGCCGCGACGGGCTGCGATTGCGGCTTGGGCTGCGATTGTGGCTGGCCGAGACCGAGACCGAAATCGAAAGTGAACGCGGCAGGCTCGTCCATGCCGGGCGCAATGGGATCGGACGCTGGCGCAGCAGCCACAGGCGCGAAGGGGGCTTCCTCGCGGGGGATGACGGCAACCGGTTCGGCGATACGGCCGAAATCGAAGCGTGGCGAGGGCGGCGTATCGAGGGATTCCGGCGCCGGCGTGGTCGCGCCGGGGATGCGCACGGAAAATGGCGTGACCTGCCCCTCGGAAGCGGCAGGTTGCGGCGTCGGCTTGGCAGTCTGGGGAAGTATAACGTCCCGTCGGCTGCCGTGAGCATCCTGGGCCATCAGCTTGGACAGTTCGGCGATCAGATCATCGGAAGAGTTGGACTCGGTGGCCAGCTGCTGCGGTTTGCCTGTCGTCATGTGCAGCGCCCTCTATGTTGCTGAAACGGCGCCCTTTCCGGGCATTTTTGGCCAATCATCACATTAATACGCCCGAATTATGAAAGCTCATCGGGCGCAGAGACTCCTAATATTGCCAAGCCATTGACGATGACCTGACGGACAGCATCGACAAGGGCCAGCCGAGCCAAAGTCAGCTTTGGATCCTCAACGTTAACAAAGCGTAACTGCGGATCGTCCTTGCCCTTGGCCCAGAAGCCGTGAAACGCGGCTGCAAGCTCATGTACGTAGAATGCAATACGATGGGGCTCATGTGCAATAGAGGCTGCGTTAACTGTCCGCGGCCAGGCGGCAAGCACCCGGACGAGGTCCAATTCGGCGCTGGAAATGATGCGTTCCATCTCAGCAGCCCTGAGCGCTTCGGCTGAAAAATCCAGTGCTGGCAGCTCTTTAGCGGCATTGCGGAAGATCGAATAGGTCCGGGCATGGGCATACTGGACATAGAACACCGGATTGTCCCTGGTCTGCTCTTTGACCAGGGCAAAATCGAAGTCCATCGAGGCATCGTTGCGCCGGAACAGCAACATGAAGCGAGTCGCGTCGGCGCCGACCTCCTCGACCACGTCGGCCAGGGTGACCAGGTCGCCCGAGCGCTTGCTCATCTTGAACGGCTCGCCGTTCTTCATCAGCCGCACCAATTGGCAGATGCGCACGTCCATATCGGCAGCGTCGAGCGACACCGCCTTGACCGCCGCCTGCAGCCGCTTGACGTAGCCGGAGTGATCGGCGCCCAGCACGTTGATCATGTGCTTGAAGCCGCGCAGGAACTTGTTGCGGTGATAGGCGATGTCGGCGGCGAAATAGGTATAGGAGCCGTCCGACTTGATCAGCGCCCGGTCGACATCGTCGCCGAAATTGGTGGCGCGGAACAGGGTCTGCTCGCGCTCCTCGTAGTCGCCATCGGTGTCGCCGCCCTTGGGCCGCTCCAGCTGGCCCTGATAGACCATGTCCTTGGAGCGCAGCCATTCGAGGGTCAGGTCGATATCGCCCCCCTGCCCGTGCAGCTGTCCGCTCGGAGAAGAACACGTCGTGGTGGATGTTGAGCAGGGCCAGGTCGGACTTGATCAGCTCCAGCATGGCGGCGAGAACGCGGTCCTTGACGATCGCAGTCGCTTCGGGCTCGGGCATGGCGAGCAGCTTGTCGCCGAACTCGGCCTTCAGCGCCTGCCCGACCGGGATCAGATAATCGCCCGGATAGAAGCCCGAGGGAATCTCGATGGTTTCGCCCAGGGCTTCGCGGTAGCGCAGGAATGTCGAGCGGGCGAGCGTATCGATCTGGCTGCCGGCGTCGTTGATGTAATATTCCCGCGTCACCTCATAGCCCGAATAGGCCATGAGCGCGGCCAGCGTATCGCCGAATACGGCGCCGCGGGTGTGGCCGACATGCATGGGGCCGGTCGGGTTGGCCGAGACATATTCGATATTGACCGCTTCCCCGCCGCCCAGATTGGAGCGGCCGTAATCGGCGCCCTGGGCGGCGATGGAGCGCAGCACCTGGTGCCAGATGGCGTCGGCGAGACGGAAGTTGATGAAGCCGGGACCGGCGACCTCCACCGAGGTCACATCGGCGTCGTGCTTGAAATGCTCGACCAGCGCCGTAGCGACTTCGCGCGGGTTCTTGCCCAGCGGCTTGGCGACGACCATGGCGGCATTGGTACTCAGATCGCCATGGGCGGCATCGCGCGGCGGCTCGACCACGATGCGGGCGAGCAGGTCGGCACCGACTTCGGGGTAGAGAACCTTGAGCGCGTTAGCGACGCGCGCGGCGAACAGGGCGAAAACGTCCATGGTAAACCTGACTCTATAACTCTGGCCGGGTTAACGGAATTCCGGGCGAGCGTCAAACAGGCGGGCATATTCGTCGATGGCGTAAGGGTCGGTCATGCCGGCGATGAAGTCGGCGGCGATGCGCGCCAGCGCATCGGGCGATGATTCGATGCTCGCGGCGATGCCCCAGCGGCCCGGCAGGTCGCGGGTGGCAACATAGCGATCGAACAGGGAACCGACGATGGCCTCGCCCTCCCGCACCGGCACCATCACCGACTCATGGCGATAGACGCGGTCGAACAGGAACCGTTTGAGGCCGCGTTCGGCTTCTGCCGTCTCGGGCGAAAACGACACCAGCGTCCGGCCGGCATGGCGGACATCGTCGGGCGTGACCACGGCGCTGGCGGCGATATTGGCGCTCGTGGTGGCGATCACGTCCTCGATGGAGCGGGTGATCAGGCGGCGCTGGACCTCGTGGGCCTGCCGCTTGGGCGCGACATCGGGATAAAGCGCCAGCACTTCGCGTACGATCGGGCCGGCCCAGGGCACATCGGCCAGATCGTCGAGCACGATGAGGCCGGCGCGCAGGGCGTCGTCGATATCGTGGGCATTATAGGCGATGTCGTCGGCAATGGCGGCAGTCTGGGCTTCAAGCGAGGCATAGGTGGACAGCAGCAGGTCGGCGCTGGCCGGAATGTCATCGAGACCGGCGGGCAGTCCCTCATGGGCATATTTGCCGAACGGCTGCCCCTCCGGCGTCAGCAAGGGGCCGTTGTGCTTGAGAATGCCTTCCAGCGTTTCCCAGGTCAGGTTCAGCCCGTCATGCTCGGCGTAGCGATTCTCCAGCCGCGTGACGACGCGGATGGCCTGGATATTGTGATCGAAGCCGCCGAACGCGGCCATTTTCTCGTGCAGCACGCGCTCGCCGGCATGCCCGAACGGGGTGTGGCCCAGGTCATGCGATAGCGCGACGGCTTCGGCGAGGTCTTCGTTCAGCCCCAGCGCGCGGGCGATGGAGCGGGCCATCTGGCTGACTTCGAGCGTATGGGTCAGCCGGTTGCGATAGTGCCGGCCCTCGTGCTGCAGGAAGACCTGGGTCTTGTGCTGCAGGCGGCGAAAGGCCGTGGAATGGATGATGCGGTCGCGGTCGCGCTGGAATTCGGAGCGGGTCGGGCTCGGCCCGGTGCTGTAAAGGCGGCCCCGGGAGTGTTCGGGATTGCTCGCGTAAGAAGCTCTATCGTCCATATGCGATGAAGGCCCTTTCCATTCCGCGCAAGAGTTACTATTTTAGCCTGACCGTTCTGTCATTACCAAACGGCGTGGACATTGATATGACCGAAGCTGCACTCGCCCTCCCCGATGTCGTGTTGACTGATCGCGCTGCCAAACGCGTGGCGCGTATCCTCTCCAAAGAGCCGGAAGGCACGGTATTGCGCATTTCCGTGGCCGGCGGCGGTTGTTCGGGGTTCCAGTACGAATACAATCTGGTGCAGGAAAGCCCGGCCAATGACGACACCGTACTGGCCAAGCTCGGCGCGACCGTGCTGATCGATGCGATGTCGCTCGAATTCATGGGCGGCTCGGAAATCGATTTCTCCGACGACCTGATCGGCCAGGCGTTCCAGATCAAGAACCCCAATGCAGTGGCCTCCTGCGGCTGCGGCACGTCTTTTGCGGTTTAACGCCGCCTGCCCGTCTTCCAACTGACTGCCAACACTGCTTAAAGTCCTCCCATTGTGGAGGACTTTTTCATGACCAATATTGCCGACCGTCTCGACGCCACCATCGACCGGGCCATCGCAGAACAGCGAATCGTCGGCTCGGTGGTGATCGTGCGCCAGCAGGGCGAGTTGATTTATGAAAGTGCGCGCGGCCTCGATGACCGCGAAGCGGGCACGCCGATGGCGGTGGACAAGATTTTCCGGCTGTCGTCGCTGACCAAGCCGATCGTGGCCGCGACGATTCTGGCGATGGTGGATGAGGGCGACATGGCGCTGGAAGATCTGGCGACGGATTATCTGGCCTATTTCATGCCGAAATTGTCCGACGGGAGCGTGCCGCCGATCACCATCGGCCAGCTTTTGACCCACTCATCCGGGCTGGGTGGCGAGTTGCCGTTGACCGAGGCGGAAAAGAGCGATCCCAAATATATCGATGTCGCCCATAACCGCTGGCACCTGTCGCTCGATGAAAACATGGAACGGCTGAACCAGGCGCCGCTGCAATTCGCGCCGGGCACCGGCTGGGCCTATTCCCAATCGATCGACGTGCTTGGCGCAATCGCGGCAGGCCTGGTCGGCGGTACGCTGGGCGATGCGGTGGCGAAATATGTCACCGGCCCGCTCGGCATGGTGGACACGGCGTTCCACGTCACCGATCCGAACCGGCTGGCCGTGCCCTATGGGGATAGTCCGAACGGGCCGGAGCGGATGAACGATCCGCATGTCGTGGCGAGAAGCCCCTGGGGCGAGCCGGTCGGTTATGCGCCTGGCCGCATTCTCGATCCCAAGGCCTATCATTCGGGCGGTGGCGGCATGGCCGGCACGGCGCGCGATTTCATGATTCTGCTCGAAACGCTGCGCACCGGCGGCGGGGACATTCTGCGGCCGGAGACGGTGGCGGCGGGCCTCAGCAACCAGATTCCGCAATTGCCACATTCCCAGTCGCCCGGCTGGCATTTCGGCTTTTTCGGCGCGGTGCTGACCGATGCTGGCCTGGCCAAGACCCCGCAATCGGTGGGAACCTCGCGCTGGGGCGGGATTTATGGGCATAACTGGTTCCTCGATCCAGTCTCGGGCCTGAGCGTGGTATCGATGAGCAATACCGGGTTGGAAGGCTGCGACGGCGCTTACCGGTTCGAGATCCGCGATGCGGTCTATGGCGTGACGGGAGGCTGAGATGCGGATTGCGACCTGGAATATCAACGGCATCAAGGCGCGGCTGGAATTGCTGCTGCAATGGCTGAGCGAAGAAAAGCCCGACATCGTCTGCCTGCAGGAAATCAAGACTGTCGATGAAGGCTTTCCGCGCGCCGAAATCGAGGCGCTGGGCTATAATGTCGAGGTTCACGGCCAAAAGAGCTGGAACGGCGTCGCCATCCTGTCGCTGATCCCGTTCGATGAGGTCGCGCGCGGCCTTCCGGGCGACGATGCGGACGAACAGGCGCGGCTGATCGAGGGCGTATTCTCGGTGGAAACCGGCGCCATCCGGGTGTGCAATATCTACCTGCCCAACGGCAATCCGGTCGATACCGAGAAATTCCCGTATAAATTAGCCTGGATGGAGCGGCTGACCGCCTTCACCGAACAGCGGCTGGCGCTGGAGGAGCCGTTCATCCTGCTCGGCGATTTCAACCTGATCCCGGCCGCCGTGGACACGCACGATCCGCAGGCCTGGTGGGGCGATGCGCTCTATCGGCCCGAGAGCCTGGAACGCTTCCGCACCCTGAGCAATCTGGGGCTGACCGATGCGCTGCGCGCGACCACGGCGGGGCCGGTCTATACGTTCTGGGATTTCCAGGCCGGCGCCTGGCGCCGCAATGCCGGCGTCCGCATCGATCACCTGATGCTGTCGCCGCAAGCGGCCGATCGGCTGGATGGCGTAACGGTCCACAAGGACGTGCGCGGCTGGGAAAAGCCCAGCGATCACGTGCCGGTCGAGGGGCAGTTCAGTTTTTAGGCGATACCGTGCCACGCCCTCGTGGTTCGAGGCTCGTAAGAACTCGCACCTCACCATGAGGGCTACTTAGAAATCGAACTCCCAGTAGCCCTCATGGTGAGGCGGGAGGCGCAGCCGACCCTCGAACCACGAGGGCGTGGCACACAGCTCACAGCCCGCCGAACTGTGACCCCAGGCCATCGGCCATCTTGACCGCATCGCTGCGCTGATCGGCGGTTGCGACCGACATGGCGCGGTTGAGCAGTTCGGTAACCCAGTCGTCATCGGCGGTGCCGGCGACGCGTTTATGCGCCAGGGTCAGCCACATCAGGCCTTCGACCGGCTGTGGCTCCAGCCCTTCGATGCCGTTGAACAGCAGGTCGCCGAGGCGTGCCTGCGCCAAGGCGTGGCCCTTGCGGGCGGCGAGCGAGAACCATCGGGCGCTTTGCAGCGGATTTATGCCAAGGCCATCTTCCTGAAGATATAGCTCTCCGACGCGGTATTGCGCATCGGCGTCGCCGAAATAGGAGGCGGCGTGCAGCAGCAGCGCGTGCGAGCGGTTGGCGTCGGCCTGGATGCCGGCATCGGGCAGGCCGTCACGGTAATATTCGCCGACCTTGACGAAGGACTGGGCGACAATATCGGCCTCGATGCCCTTGGGTGCCGCGTCGGCGTGCTGATTGGCGATCTGGGAGAAATAACCGAAGGCCCTGGCCTGGTCTTTCTCCACGCCCTCGCCGTTTTCATACATGGTGCCGAGCTGCCACATGGCCATGGGCTGGCCGGCATCGGCGGCGTCTTCCAACGCCCCGAGCAGGTCGTCGCGCGATACGCCGCCCCCTGCCCCGTCGAGCATGTTGGCCATACCGAGCGCGGCATCTGCCGCCGTTTGCGCATAAGCAGGCGCCATTGCGACCGATATGGTCATCAGCAGCGCCGCCGTAGCGGAAATCAGGGATTGGTCCCTAATGACCCGCATCATACTCCTTTTGCCGGCGCAAGGCCGGCGAACTTCCGTCGAGCCCGCGATGCAGAAACCCGCATCGCATCGCGCCCTGCTGGGCGCGCATATCGCTCGTTATGATTTCCGAACCAGGCCCACCGGAATGGTGGGGGCGATCCGCGTTAAGAGCTTAGTAAACTTCGTTTGTGACCGCATTTGAGCCGACTGCTTCAAAGCCCCGAAATTGCAGGGGGAAGCATGATCAGGCTGGCCTGCCAGGCATTCACTATAGGTTTATCCCGTTTGTCATCATTCCCGCTCAAGGCCATGTTTTTCAATCGAAAATTCGATCTCCAAAAATAACCAAAAATTCCCGATGGACGTGAAATGCAATGAGGGCAGCCCGCATGCGAACCAATCCCCAGATGCCACAAGCCGATCGCGTTGCCAGTCTGCTTTAGGGTCAGAATGTGGCGGGAAACATCGCCAAATGATTGACAGCATGGCCGATGAATTGGAATCGTAGAGGCTGTTGCGGATTCAACACAGAAGCTGAATAGGGAATGAACAAATTCCCTAATCTCAGATGTTCTACAGCCAGCGTTTTCCGCGCATCCACCACACGATCCCGAGCGAGATCATGATCAGGCCGACGCAGACGCTCCAGAAGGCGTGGTCATTGTCGGAGAAGGGAATACCAGCGACGTTCATGCCGAGCACGCCGGTCAGCAGCGTCAGTGGCATGAACACCACTGTGACGGCCGCCAGGATCAGCATGGTCTTGTTCATCTGCTCGGCGCGGGCATCGATGATTTGTTCGTGCACCAGCACGGCGCGTTCGGACATGGCCTGCAATTCATCGCCGATACGGGCGGAGCGGGCCGAGGCCTCGCGCAGGCGCAGCCGGTCGCGCGCGGTAAAGAAGGACAGGTCCTCGATTTCGAGCGTGTTCAGCACATCGCGCTGCGGCCAGATAATCCGGCGAAAACTGATCAGCGTCCGGCGCAAATGGGCCAATTGGCCCTGGGCCTTGGACGTGTGCTGTACGATCAGGGTTTCCTCGATATCGTCGAGGCGGTCGCCGAGCATTTCCACCAGCGGTTCCAGCCGGTCGGCAGCGCGCAGGCCGAGGCGCGCAACGAGATCAGCGGGCGAAACCGGCGCGTGATGGGACTGTTCCCACTGCGTAATGCCCAGGAAATCGGGCACGTTCAGCTCGGACGAGATGATGATGCGACCCTTTTCGATCCACAGCGTCATCAATTGGCGGCCGATATCGTCGGGCTCGGCGCCGGGGCGGGCAACGCGCATCACCACCATGGCGCGGTCATCCAGCACGATGCAGCGCGAGCGGGTGCTGGGAACGGTCAGTAGGTCCGCATTGAACGGCCCAAGCTCGTTCTTGAGCCAGACCTTGAATTCGGGCGCCTTGGAATTGCCGGTGACGACCAGAAAACCGCGCGTCGGCACCGCACGCTTTTCCTCGCTCGGCAAATGGCGGACGACGCCGCCTTTGCCATCGAAAATCAGCAGCACGCCGGCGCCAACAGTCCCGTTGGCGATGGCTTTTTCTGGTGGTTGGCGCGGAAGATCGTCCATTTTTGTTTCAGCTCAAACGCTTGAGGGCTTCGGCGATATGATGGCGCCGTTCGACGGCGGCTTGACGGCGCGCCTTCTGTTCCTCGATCACTTCTTCTGGCGCCTTGGCGACAAACTGCTCGTTACCGAGCTTCTTGTCGATCTGGGAGATTTCAGCATCGAGCTTGTCCACTTCCTTGGACAGCCGCGCCTTTTCCACCTCAAGATCGATGAAATCGGCCAGCGGCAGCGCCCAGGTGGCCTCGCCGACGACGAACTGCGCCGAATTGGCGGGTATAGCCGATTGCGGGGTGATGTCCTCAAGCCGTGCCAGCCGCGTGATCAGCGAGGTGCCGGCGACCAGACGCCCCAGCGTGGCCTCGGTCGCGCCGACGACAACCAGCGACAGCTTGGCAGCCGCAGGCACGTTCATTTCGCTGCGCACCGAGCGGACATTGGAGATCACATCGATCAGCCAGGACAGTTCTGCATCGGCATCGGCGTCTTCCAGACCGGCCAGGTCGGGCCATTGCGTCAGAATCAGCAGATTTTTCCGCGCCGGGCCGGTCTTGCCGGTTTCCGCCCACAGCTCTTCGGTGACGAAGGGCATGAAGGGATGCAGGATGGCCAGGATCTGGTCGAGCGCCCAGGCAGCGGTGGCGCGGGTTTCGGCCTTGGCGGCCTCGTCATTGCCCATGAATACCGGCTTGGCGAATTCCACGTACCAGTCGCAGAACGTGCCCCAGACGAAGTCATAGGCGGCGTTGGCGGCTTCGTTGAACTTGTAGTCCGTGATGCCTTGCGTCACCGCCGCAGCGCCGCGTGCCGTCGCGCCAATGATCCAGCGGTTGAGCGGCAGCTTTGCCGTCTTGGGATCATAACCCTCGACGCGGAAGCACTCGTTCATTTCGAGGAAGCGTGCGGCGTTCCACAGCTTGGTGACGAAGTTGCGATAGCCCTCGACCCTAGACAGCGACAGCTTGAGGTCACGCCCCTGTGCCGCCATGGCGGCGAGCGTAAAGCGGGTGGCGTCGGCGCCGTATTCGTCGATCAGCTTGAGCGGATCGATGACATTGCCCTTGGTCTTGCTCATCTTCTGGCCCTTTTCGTCGCGGACCAGGGCGTGCATGTAAACGGTGTGGAACGGCTCTTCCTTGAGGAATTCCAGCCCCATCATCATCATGCGGGCGACCCAGAAGAAGATGATGTCGAAGCCGGTGACCAGCACGTCGGTGGGATAATAACGGCGCAGCTCCGCCGTATCGTCCGGCCAGCCCAGCGTCGAGAATGGCCAGAGCGCGGACGAGAACCAGGTGTCGAGCACGTCCTCGTCGCGCTTGAGCGCGGTTGGCTGGCCATAATGGGCGGTCGCCTGCGCCTGCGCCTCGGCCTCGTCATAGGCGACGAAGGCGTGGTTGTCCGGGCCGTACCAGGCGGGGATCTGGTGACCCCACCAGAGCTGGCGCGAAATGCACCAGGGCTTGATGTTTTCCAGCCAGGAGAAATAGGTATTCTCGTATTGCTGGGGCACGAATTTGGTGCGGCCTTCGCGGACGGCGGCCATGGCGGGCTGGGCCAGTACATCGGCCTTGACCCACCACTGGTCGGTCAGGAAGGGCTCGATGACGACGAGTTTGCTCTTCTCGTCATGCGGCACCATGATCTTGCGGTCTTCGACATGGCTGAGGCCGCGCGCCGGGTTATCCTCAGCCAGCGCCGCCAGATCGGCAACAATCTGCTTGCGCGCAACGAAGCGATCCAGGCCGCGATAGGCGGCAGGCACGAACTCGTCCGAGACGATATTACCGCGCGTGGTGAAGATGTTGATCTGTTCGAGATTGTGACGGATGCCGACCTCGAAGTCGTTGAAGTCATGTGCCGGCGTGATCTTGAGCGAACCGGTGCCGAGCGCGGGATCGGCATATTCATCGGCAACGATAGGAATGCGACGGCCGAGCAGCGGCAGTTCGACAAACTTGCCAACGAGCGACGCATAGCGCTCGTCATCGGGATGCACGGCGACGGCGCTGTCGCCGAGCATGGTCTCGGGGCGCGTCGTGGCGATCATGATGTAGTCGCGCGTCTCGAATTCCGTCGGTTTGCCGTCCTCATCATGCGCGATCGGGAACTGGTAGGTCACACCATCCGCCAGCGGATAGCGCAGGTACCACATATGGCCCTTGATCTCGATATTCTCGACTTCGAGATCGGAAATGGCGGTTTCCAGCCCCGGATGCCAGTTGACCAGCCGCTTGGCGCGATAGATCAGGCCGCGCTGGTGCAGCTCGACGAATACCTTGGTGACGGCGCGGACCATCTGGTCGTCCGGCGCGCCATTCTCGCCCATGGTGAAGCGCTCGCGGCTGAAATCCGCGGAGGCGCCCAGGCGCTGCAACTGGTTGAAAATGGTGCCGCCGCTTTCGGCCTTCCATTCCCAGACGCGTTCGAGGAACTTTTCGCGGCCCATTTCGCGGCGGCCGGGGAGCTGGCGCTCGGCCAGCTGACGCTCGACGATCATCTGGGTGGCGATGCCGGCATGGTCCATGCCGGGCTGCCACAGCACGTCCTTCTTCAGCATGCGGTTGAAGCGAACCAGGATGTCCTGGATGGTGTTGTTGAGCGCGTGCCCGATATGCAGCGAGCCGGTGACGTTGGGCGGCGGAATGACGATGGTGAAGGTTTCGGCGCCCTCGGCAGCCCCTGCCCCGGCGGCAAAGGCATCGGCCTTGAGCCAATCGGCATAGATGCGGTCTTCGACGGCGGCCGGCTCGTAGTTCTTTTCGATCATCACGTCACTCACAACGGCAACAACCCGCCAAGTCGGACGACGCGGCGGGCCGGTTCAAAACGGTTGGGCAGACTTCAAGCAAATGCGGGGTGCGGGGTCAACAGGAACCGGACGGCACCGAAGGAAGATGGGTAAGGTCTTCGGGTATTGTGTACGCGGAAGCATACCCCCACCCTGCTCGATTTACGGATTTAGCTGAAGCTAAATCCTATCTCGCTTTCCCTCCCCACAAGGGGGAGGGAAACAGACGGACGGTTCGGTGGGACAAAAAATGATGGCGCAGTCGTCTCCGTCCCCTTGTGGGGAGGGATCAAGGGTGGGGATCTTTGGGTAACACAGATGCCACCCCCTCGATTACGCGCTTAGTCGAAACCGCCGCGCGAAACGCGGGTGATTTCCTTTTCCACCATGCGCTCGACAACGGACGGCAGGTTTTCGTCCAGCCATTCCTTGAGCATGGGGCGCAGCATGTCGCGCATCAGCGACTCTGATGGTGATGCCGGCATTGCCCAAGCCGATATTGTTGAGCCTGGTGATGGAGGAGCGGACGGCCGCTTGGGTCGCGGGTTCAAGCAATTGTGCGGCCATGTCAGCGCTCAGGGTTGGGTCGGGCATCGGGGCGGCCTGGGCAACGGAAGGCTGTGGCCGGGGAGCGGCTGCAGGCGGCGGCACAAATACGGGTTCCGGCTCAGGCTCGGGGGCCAGCAAGGCCTCGAACGATGTTTCCGGCTCGGGTTCTTCCTCGGGCTCTGGTGCCATGAAGGCTGCGAATGAGGGCTCCGGCTCTTCCTCAGGTTCCGGCGCAATGAAGGCCGCGAAAGAGGGTTCCGGCTCCGGCTCGGCGATATCGAAGGCGATATCTTCGGGCTCGACCAGTTCGGGCGCGGAGAAGGCGCGTGGCGCGAAAGCCATCGGCTCTTCTTCGTCGGCGGACGCGAGAATGGAATTGAAGCTCAACCCGGCCATCGGATCGTCATCGTCCTGATCGGCCACCATTTGAGCAGGGGACAGCGCCAGCGGCTCGATATCGTCGAGCATGTCGCTGAGGTCGCGATCGGCGGGAGCCGGCGCCAGCGACGGCCGGGCCGGCGTTGCCTGCATCGGTGGTGGGGCGGCCTGGGCAGATGGGCGACGCGGCACAACCGCATCGTCGTCGGCGATGATCTGCCGGATGGACGACAGGATCTCATCCATCGACGGCTCTTTGGGGGCAGGCTTATTCATCGGTGCCTCTTACTCACTGCAGACATCTCGCCGGTGGCCATCCGCAACGTGGCCCCCCGATTCGTTGCAATCACCTTAGACTGGGCGCGAAGATTAAGGAATCGTGTTCGTCCAGAACTATACGGTCTTCCACTAAAACTTATGGCCGGACAATGTCCGGCCACTTGGTATGGATTGCAATTGAGCGGGCGAGGCCGCGCTAGTCGGCGACGGTGCGCAATTCCTGCCACACGTCTTCGACCGTGGAGGTGTAGTTGTCGCCCGATTTCAGCGAAACGGGCAGCTTGAGTTCTTCGGCGGACAGCCGGCCGGTGGCGGCGATCAGGGTGAACATGGCGATGATCCGGGTGGAGCTGGCCTGGATCAAGGCTTCCTTGGAGGTGGTCAGTTCGGCCTGGGAGTTCAGCACGTCAAGCGTGGTGCGCTGGCCGAGATCGCGTTCCTGGATCACCCCGTTGAGCACCTGCTGCACGGAGGAGACGCTGGCCTCGGCCGAAGTGATCTGGGCGGAAGCGTTCTGCAGTGTCGACCAGGAGGTGATGACGGCCTCGCGGACCTCATCATAGGTCGCCATGGCGTCGACTTCGCTCTTGATCTGTTCGAGATTGGCTTTGCGCACGCTGGCGCCAAGCGCGCCGCCGGCATAGATCGGGATGGACAGCGACAGGCGGACTGAACCGCTGACGCCCCCTTCGGAGAGATCGCCGCCGAAGCAGCCGATGCCGCAAAGCGAGCCGATCAGATCCAGGGTGGGGCCGAACGCGGCCTGCGCCCCGTCGGTGCCGGCCTGGCTGGCCCGAATGGCAGCCTTGGCGCTAAGGATCGCCGGGTGGCGCTCTTCGGCACTGGCGATAGCGCCATCGATGCTCGCCGGGATCATCGAAGCGAAGCCGACATTGGAGGTCAGGTTGGACGGCTTGTGGCCGACCCAGCGCTGATAGCTGGCCTGGCTGGTCTGCAGGCTGGCGACCGCAGCACGGTATGAGGCGACGGCTTGCGCCTGGCGTGCCGTGGCCTGGGCCACGTCGATCTTGGTGCCCTCGCCCACATCCAGGCGGTCATTGGCCGATTGCAGCTGCGCATCGTAAAAGCTGATGCTTTCCTGGCGCGACGCCACCAATTGGGTGTCGCGAATGACGTTCATATAGGCCTGCGCCACCGACAGCAGCACGTTCTGCTCGGCGTTGCGCAGCGCCTGGCCGCTCAAATCGGAAAGCGCACGGGCCTGCTCGATCTGGGCTTCGGTCTGGAAATTGTCGAACAGGTTCTGGTTATAGCTCAGCCCGCCGGTCAACCCATTGGAGTCGGTGAAACCGCCATTGGTCACGTCCCAGCTATAGTCGCCAGTGATATTGGCGGCGATGGTGGGGCGCTTGCCGGCTTCGCGGAGGGCGATATCCTCGGCAGCGGACTTCACGCTGAGCAGCGCCGATTCGATATTGGGATTATTGGTATAGGCGCTGGCCAGTGCCTGAGCCAGAGTTTCGGCCCGCGCCGCCACAGGCAACGCCCCCAAGGCGACGGCCATGGCCCCCGCCAACAAAACACGCATTGGGTACATGACCAGTATCTCCAGTTCCAAACTCTTATGCCGTGAGTTGGGCCTTACGGCCAGCCCTGACAATCAGTAACAAAAACTTAGTCGTCAGATAATTGCCTGCCGTGCCCAAGACGCAACAGTATCATCCGACATGACGATTAAAAAACAAACTGCTCGACCGGCCGTGCTGAAACCAACGGTGGCAAAGTGGCATTGAATTCTGCGCGCGCGGTGACGGCGGCGCCCGATTTCACGTAAACATTGGCGACCGCAACCGCGCCCTGCCGGATCATGGCCACCAGCCGCCCACCATCCTTGAGCCGCCCAAACAGCGTCGGCGGTACGGTTTCGACGGCGCCTTCCAACACGATGACCTCATAAAGTCCGCTCGCATCGGCGATCCCGCCCGGCGCGACGCGGCCATTGGTGACGCCAAGGGATACGAGATTGGCATTGGCAGAGGTGACAAGGCCGGCGTCTTCTTCCAGGCCCAGCACGTTGGCGCCGAGGCCCGCCAACACCGCGACCGAATAGCCGCTGCCGGCACCGATATCGAGGATGTCGTCGCCAGCCTGCACTTCGGCCAGCTGCACCAGCTTGGCAAACAGCGATGGCGGCGCCATGAAACGCGCAGCCGTTGCGCCCAGCGGCTGGATGTCATCGATATAAGCGATGGACCTGCGTGCTTCGGACACGAACAATTCGCGCGGAACCCGGCCCATGACGGCCAGAATCCGGCGCTCCGTGACATGATGGGTGCGCAGTTGGTTGTCGACCATCAATTTACGCGCGAGTTCGTAGTCAACCATTGCGCCGCAGCCCCTGCCCGCTAAAAATCATATGCCGGTTGTGAATATCCCCGGCGCAGCGAGCATGCAAGCCGGGTGTTGCGCGCCGCGACAAAAAGGCTGTGGGATTATGAGCATGCAAGCAATTATCGGACACAGAACGGCAATTGACATCATGTCCGCATGGTTAGGCGCAACCGGAGAAGCATAGCCGATGGGTAATGACACAAGCATGACCGTGCCAAACTCCGACCTTGCGGCTATGATCGCGGCGAATGTGGTGGGCCAAGCTCCAGCCAAGGTCACGCGATTTATCACCGGCACCAGCCACTATGTCTATGAGGCGCAGTTTGCCGGACTGCCGCCAGTCGTGGTGCGAATTGGCCGTGATAATGCCCATGCCGAGATGGCCGGCGCCGTGCATTTATCGCGTGCATTGCGGCCGCTCGGTGTGCCGCTGCCAGCGCTGTTGGCCCATGATATTGACGCGGCAGTGCCATGGGTGGTGCTGGAGCGCCTGCCCGGCGGCGATCTCCGCAATACTATCGGCACAATGTCGGATGAACAGCTTGACCGGACGGCCGCTCGGGTCGCGGCGGCACAGGCCATCGTGGCCGGCACGCCGACGGCGGGCCGTTACGGCTATGCGGTTGAGCCCGCCAATGCACCCCATGCCGCCTGGTCGGGCGTGATCGCGGCCCATATCGATCGATCGCACCGGCGCCTCGCGGCCGCGCAACTGTTCGACACGGAAATCGTCGGTGTCGTGCAACAATTGCTGTCGGCCCGGCGCGCCGAGATCGATGCCATTGCCGCGACGCCGTTCCTGCATGATACCACGACCAAGAACGTGATTATCGCCCCCGATGGCAGCTTTTCGGGGATCGTCGATGTCGACGATCTGTGCTTCGGCGATCCGCGCTATCCGGCGGCGCTGACCTTGGCCGTGCTGCTCGCCTATGGCGGTCCGGCCCATTACGTTTCAGCCTGGCTGGGGCACGCGGGACAGGCCGATGACGCGATGTTCCGGCTCTATGTCGCCGCGTTCCTGCTCGACCTGATGAGCGAGCATGGCCAGGTGTTCAACGGCAATGAGCAACCCTCGACCCCGGAGGCCAGGGCCAGGCTGCTCACCGCATTCGATGCCAATATGCAGCTGGCCGCCACCGAGATTGGCGGCGGCCTTGCTGTCGATCAGATGACTTCGAGATAATCCCGGTCCGGCAGCGTCGGGAACGGGGCCGCCGGGATCGTCTGATACCAGAACGCGACCGAAGCGATATCGTCCTGCAGCGGCAGGTAGCGGCGGTCCTTCTTTTCGGTGCGCCAGCCCAAGGCCTGGATGGTGATGCGCAGGTCGCTCTCGAAGCGGATCGGATCGGTGATGTGCCAGCGGTACATGCCGAAGCGGAGCTGGCTGCGATAGACGCCATCGGGGCGCAGCACCTGCGGCAGGCCGGCATAGGGGGTGGTGAACTCGCGGTAGCGGCTGTCCATGGTGTCGTCGACGACGCCGCCATCGAAGTTATAGGCGCCGCAGAAATAGTCCTCGGTGCCGGTGCCGCAGATGGTGGGATAGTCCTTGTCGCCATCCATGAAGAACTTGATTTCGCCCTCGCCCCACCAGCCGGAATTGTTGCTGCCCCAGGCCATGTAGGTGCCCACATATTGCCCCTGCCCCTTGACGCCATCGAGGATGGTGTAGTCCTCGGCGAAGGGCAGCGGATTGGTGCGGCGGAACTGGGCGTGGAAATAAGCAGCGTCCTCGGGCACTTCGGTCAAGGCATAATTGACCTGATAGTAGATGATGCCGAAATCGTTGGGATCGCGGTTTTCGATGGTGATGCGGCACCGCTTGCGGAACGGCATCTCCCAATAGCAGTTGAAGGCGCGTCCAGGATTGACGCAGACGGCGAGCGAGGTCACCTGCGCGAACTGGTTCCAGCCCGAGCAGAAGAAGTCGCCCACCGGCGCTTCGACCGAAGGGTGCTCGGCGCCATCCCAATAGATGCGCAGGATCAGGTCGCGCCAGCGTAGGTTGGCGGTGGTCAGCCAGATTTGCTGGATGGCGCCCGGCCCCTCGATATCGGCCAGCACCCGCGTTTCGCCGGCCTCGATGCGGATCGAGGGCGAGACCTTCCAGCCGCGTCCCGAGCCATCGGCGCCCAGGCCGCGTGCGGGGCTGGCGCCGGTGCCCTCGATGGCCATGCCGCCCTTGCCCTTTTCGCCGGTGAAATTCTCCGGGCTGATCGAGCGCGTCTTGGCGGTGGACAGGCGATAGAGATTGGACAGGTTATTGCCGAGGCCGGAAAAGCTGGTGGTCAATTTAGGCTCCAAGGATCAAAGGCGGTTGCCGGTTTCGGCATCGAAGAAATGGGCGGCGTCGGCATTGAGCGTGACGCCGATGGTATCGCCTGGCCGGGCGCGGCTGCGCTCGCGCTGCAGGCAGGTCAGTTGCTCGTGGCCGGTATCGACCACGATCTGGGTTTCGGCGCCGGTCGGCTCGACCACGATGATGCGGGCCTTTGCACTGCCCTCGCCCAGCGTGACCTGATCGGGGCGAACCCCGCAGACGACGCGCTGGCCGTCCTCGGCATTGGCAGGAGCTGCCGTGGTGATGCCGCTATCGCCGACGAACTGGCCCCCGGCAATCTTGCCCGCCACAAAATTCATCGCCGGGCTGCCGATGAAGCCGGCGACGAACAGATTGGCCGGCGTGTCGTAGAGATCGAGCGGCGAGCCGACCTGCTCGATGATGCCGTCGCGCATCACCACGATCCGGTCGGCCATGGTCATGGCCTCGATCTGGTCGTGCGTGACATAGACCGTGGTGGTCTTGAGCCGCTGGTGCAGCGACTTGATCTCGGTGCGCATCTGCACGCGCAGCTTGGCATCGAGATTGCTCAGCGGCTCGTCGAACAAGAATACTTCGGGATCGCGCACGATGGCGCGGCCCATGGCGACGCGCTGGCGCTGCCCGCCCGAGAGCTGGCCGGGGAAGCGGTCGAGCAGCGGCCCGAGACCCAGGATGCCGGCCGCGCCCTCGACCTTCTGCTTGATCGCCGCCTTGTCCATGCCGGATAGCTTGAGCGAAAAGCCCATGTTCTGGCCCACGGTCATATGCGGATAAAGCGCATAATTCTGGAACACCATGGCGATGTTGCGCTCCTTGGGCGGCACATCGTTGACCACGGTATCGCCGATGGCGATGAGGCCGCCGGAGATTTCCTCCAGCCCGGCGATCATGCGCAGCAGCGTCGATTTCCCGCAGCCCGATGGGCCAACCAGCACCACGAACTCGCCATTGGCGATCTGGGCGGAAACGCCATGGACCACTTCGAGCGAGCCATAGGATTTGACGACTTTGTCGATGGTGACGGATGCCATCAGCGGCCCCTTTCCTTGTCGGCTGCAGCCATGTTGCGGAACGGTGCCCGGAAGCCCGGCACCCGGTCTGCCACCGGCGGCAATGGATCGAACGGCTTGTGCGGCTCGGCCTGGTACCAGAAGGCGACCGAGGAAATATCGTCCGAGCGGCGATTGGCGTGGCCATGCTCGATGGTGACGCGGATCTGTTTCTGGAAGATCACCGGATCTTCGATATGCCAGCGATACAGCGTCACCGGCTCCGTCCAGTTCGGCCCGCCACCAGCAATGATGCCGTGATAAGGGGCCGAATATTCCTGGGTCGGGCACCAGGCGGTGTTGAAATAATCCTCGGTGCCCGTGCCATGCAGCGTCGGCGGCCAGGCGTCATTGGCGCCGGGCGCGGACTTCAGGACGATCAGGCACGACGGCGGCCTTGGGTCCAATGCGCGGATCGGGCACCCGCACCGTATCAGGCACCGAAATGCCGGGTTGGCCATCGATAAAGATCATGTCATCGCCCTCGCCATACCAGTCCCAGGTCCGCGCGCCGCGCTGCGAATAGACGGAGAACAGCACGCCGACATAGTGCCCGTGCCCTGCGGCATCGAGGATGGTGTAATTGCTGGCGCCGTTCACATTCTCGCCACCGAACAGGAACTGCTCGTTGATCAGCCCGGCCTCGGACTTGCCCTTCGGCCGGTCCTGCCGATACTGGGCGTGGAAGCGCCCCATATCGTCTTCAAGCGCATCGTGCAGTTCCAGGTCGACATAATAGTAGAACAGCAGCGTGTGCTCGGCCTCGTTGGTGATGGTGATCTTCATCCCCGTGCCGAACGGCATGGGGAAATAGCAGTTGAATGCCTTGCCGTCCTCGGGGCTGGCCTGGATCGGCAAGGACGCAAAATTGGCGGTCTGGGCATGGCCCATGCCGAAGAAATCCCCGATCGGGCTTTCCACCGACGGCTCGCTTTCACCATCCCAATAGGCGCGGATCACGATCTTGCGAAGGAAGCTCTCGCTGTCACAGGCCAGCGTCGCCCAGATATGGGTGACGATGCCGGCGCCCGCATGCTCGGCCACGGTGACTGTTTCGCCGGGCTGGATGTGGAAGCGGTCATCATTGCCGCCGGTGCGGTCATAGCTGGAAAAGCGGCGGCTGCGGGCGGTGCGCAGCTTGGCGAGGCCGCGAAGCGGGGAAAGCCCGGCATTGGTGGTCATAGCACGTCTCCTTGGCGGCTCATTTGAGGCCGCTGGTCTTGATCGAGTCCATGATCTGGCGCTGGAAGATCACGAACAGGATGAGCGTCGGTACGGCGACGATGGTCGAGGCCGCCATGATGTAGTTCCAGGATGCCGCATACTGGCTCTTGAAGTTGGCGATGCCGACCTGCACCACCCACAGATCGGGGTTGGAGGTGATGGTCAGCGGCCACAGGAACGAATTCCAATTGGCGAGGAAAAACAGGATCGCCAGCGCCGACAGGATTGGCCGGCTCAAAGGCAGGATGACGCTCCAATAGAGCCGCCAATACCCTGCCCCGTCGATCACCGCTGCCTCCTCGATCTCCTTGGGCAGCGACAGGTAATATTGCCGCAACAGGAAGATACCGAAGGCGTTGAAGATCGCAGGCACGATCAGCCCGGCATAGGAATTGAGCATGCCGAACTGCCGCACGATGATGAACAACGGCACGATGATCACCGGCAGCGACACGAGGAAGGTCGAGAAGATCGCGAGGAAGATCGCCTCGCGCCCCGGAAAGCGCAGCCGCGCCAGCGCATAGCCGGCCATGGAGTGGAAGAACAGCGCGACCACCGTCACCACTACCGATACGAACAGGCTGTTGGCCATGTAGCGAATGAACGGCACGGCGGTCAGCACATAGACGAAATTGTCCCAGGTCGGATGCGCCGGAATGATGCTGGGGCTGAATGCCTCGGTGCCCGGCTTGAAGGCGATCGACACCATCCAGAGCAGTGGGAAAATGGTCATCAGCGCCAGGATGAAGGCGACGGCGAGCCAGATGCCGCGCACCAGCGTGATCTGCGAGCGGGCGAAATAGCGGTTGGGGCGATTGTTACTCATAGTTGAACCGCCCGCCGCGTGTGAACAGAAAGAACACCACCGTCAGCAGCATCAGCGCGATGACCAGGATCGAGGCCATTGCCGCTGCATAACCGAAGGCCGAAAAGCCAAACGCCTGCTGGTAGATGTAAAGGATCAGCACCGAGGTCGCATTCGCCGGCCCACCTCGCGTCATCACGTAGATGATGTCGAAGGCCTGCGCCCCCGCGACGGCCGCCACCATCGAGACCAGCAGCACGAAGAAGCTCGTGGGCCGCAGCAGCGGCAGGGTGATGTACCAGAAGCTCTGCACCGGCCCTGCCCCGTCGATCTTGGCGGCCTCGTAATATTCCTGCGGTATGTCCTGCAGCCCGCCGAGAAAGATGAGCATGTAAAAGCCCATCAGGAACCACACGCTGACGATCAGCACCGTGATCATCGCGAGGTTCGGATTGCCCAGCATGGAGACCGCGCCCAGCCCCAATATCGTCGCCAGGCGGCTGAACACGCCGATCTTGTCGACGACGAGGAATTGCCAGACCAGGGCGACCACGACGAGGCTGACCATTTGCGGCGCGAAGAACATCGAGCGCAGCACGGAATTGACCTTGTTGGTCTTGCGCACCAACAGCGCCAGCCCGAGCCCGCTGACATAAAGCGCGGGCACCAGCATGACCACATAGAAGCCGGTCACCCGTATCGCCGCCCAAAACAATGGGTCATTGGCCATGCGGACGTAGTTGTTGAACCAGACGAATTTGTAGCCGCCGAACCCATCGACTTCGAACAGCCCGATCACCAAAGCCAGCAGCATGGGCAGGCCCAGGAAAACCAGCAGGCCCAGCGCATCGGGCAGGATGAACAGATAGCCGGCGATAGCTTCGCGGCGTTTGGCGGTTAGCCGGCGGCGTGGCGGCACGCGCAGGCCCAGCTCTGAAATTGCAGTCATGTGATCTGCCTCGAAGTCGATGGAACCGGGATGGGTGGCCGCCTTGGAGAACGGCCACCCTAGGAGGTTCGGATCAGATCATCGGAGCCCCGGTATAGGAGGCCAGGAACGCATCGAGCTGCTGGGAAGCGGCCGTTGCCGTTGCCTGCGGATCGGCGCCGCCAAGCTGGGTCTGCTGGATGGCGTCGGAGATGATCTTGTAGGCTTCGGGGGCAACGCGCGGCTCGGCACGGGTGCCCGGATAGATCTGCGTCGAGAAGATTTCCATTTTGCCCTTGTTGAAGGCATCGCCGCCCGAAGTCAGCGCGCTATTGCGCGGCGGCATGTCGGACTTGGCGACGGTGCACCAATTGACCACGCGGTCGATCGAACCCTGCTCCATCGAGGCCAGCGCCCAGGCGCAGAACTCGGCGGCCTGTTCGGGCAGCCGGCCCTTGGCATTGGCGACAAAGGCCCAGCCGCCGCCGACGGTGACGTATTTGCCATTGGCCGGCGTGGGCAGCTTGAAGATACCGTAAGGAACGTCGGGCGCGTTGTTGTCCATCGCCGAAATACCCCAGATGCCGACATTCTGCATCGCGGTATAGCCGGAGCCCAGATTGGCTGCGATATCGCCGCCACCACCGCCCAGCAATTGACGCGGCGCCGCGCCGGTATTGATCGCGTCCTGCCACAGCTTGAGCGCAGCGACGGTCGCTGGTGAATCAAACCCGCTCTTGCCTTCGGGTGTCTGGAACTCGCCCGCGCCCTGCCACATGAAGGGATACCAGGTGAAATTCTGGTAATAGCCGGGATTGGTCTCGAACAGCACGCCATAGCGCTCGGGCGTGGTCAGCTTCTGCGCAACTTCGAGCAGCTGCTCCCAGGTCTGGGGCACGTCGTTTTCGTTGAGGCCGGCATCCTCGAAGGCCTTGATGGAATAGTACATCGCCATCGGCTCGACTTCCATGGGCACGCCATAGATCTTGCCGTCGACCTTGCGGTTGGCAATGACGCTTTCGGGGAAATCGGCCTGCGCTTCGGCGGTAATGTGCGGGGTCAGGTCCTGCAACACGCCGCCATTATAGTAGCGCAGGAAATCGCCGGGCGAGATGATGAAGATATCCGGGCCTTCGCCCGAGGCGAACGAGGTCGCGAGCTTGGTGCCGTTCATATATTCGGCGCCGGGCACGTATTCCAGCTCGACCTTCTGCTCGTGACTGTCGTTCCAGTCGGCGACCATCTTTTCGAACCAGGCAACCTGGGGAGCCACTTCCCCGCCGGGTGCATAGAACTGCCAGAATTTCAGCGGCGTTTCCTGCGCGCGCACCGCCATCTTGTTGATGAATGGGAAGCCGGTCAGCCCGCCGATGGCACCAGCCGCGGCGAAGGCGGTGCCGCGCTGCAGCACGCGGCGGCGGGAAAGGGAATTGGTCGGCAGGATCAGCTTTGGGCCAGACTTGGTCTCGTCGCTCATGATGGTTCCTCCTATGGGGCAATGTCGTATTGCCGGTTGGCCGGTGCCGGCCGCGCATCCTTGGGTTGCGTCGGCCGGCTTCGGAATTGGTTGATTAGGCCGTGTCGTGCTCCTGCAGGATGCAAGGCAAAACCTCGGTACGCGGGCCGCCGGTTTCGGCGCCCGACAGGCGTTCGAGCAGCATCTGCGTCGCCCGTTGCGCCAAAGCGGCCGGGCTGGTGCCGACGCGGGTCAGGCGCGGCCGCACATATTCAAGCTGCTGCTGGTCGCCGAACACGGCGAGCGCGATATCGCGGGGCACTTCGATGCCGCGGTCGTAGAACTCGGCCAGGGCGCCTGACGCCATCAGATAGTTGGAATAGAAAATCGCATCCGGCAGTTGGCCGCCGGTGGTCTCAAGGAGCCACTGCACCGACTCGACACCCGAAGGCCCCAGATAGCTGCCCTCGAAGCGCAGTTCCGGCAGTACGGTGACACCGTTGTCGCGCAAGCCCTGCTCGAATCCGTCAGCACGCGCCATGGCCTCGGCGAAGAACGACGGCCCGGTCACCTGCGCCACGCGCTTGTGGCCCTTGCGGGCGAAATACTCGCCCATCAGGTAGCCACCGCCGAAATCGTCGAGCTTGACGCTATCGACCGCGTGATTGGGCAGATGGCCGATAAACACTGTCGGCAGGTCCAGGTTGATGATGTCGTCCTGCATGCCATGCAGCGCGAAATCGCCGACGATCAGCCCGTCCACCCGCTTGCGCCCGATCTGGCGCAGATATTCGCGGCCATGCTCCTGCGAATGCCCGCCGGGCACGTCGGTATTGAAGATCAGCATGTCGAGGCCTTCGGCCTCCAGCTCCGATTGCGCCGTCTTGACCAGTTCGGGATAGAACGGGTTGCGGATATCGGGGATCAGCATGGCGATGATGTTGGTGCGCCCCGTTCGCAAGCTCTGCGCCTGCGGGTTGGGCACGTAACCTAGTTCCTCGATCGCCAGCATCACCTTGTCGCGCAGCGATTGCGAGACGCGGTCGGCATGGTTGAGCACATGCGAAACCGTGGTTCGCGACACCCCTGCTTTGGCGGCAACTTTAGAAATCGTGCTCATGCAATAAGGGCTAACATCGTGTGAATGCATTTGCAAATTGATTTGTGAATGCATTCACAAGCGTGAACAGCGCTTGTTGCGCAGGTGCTTGATCGAGGCGTCACCGCCGCAAAAGCGGACCGAACGGCTTGATAGCGCGGGGAAATATGGCGTTATGGGAGAAGGTGATTGCTGGCCAGCAACTGCCCGGCGTGATCAGCCCGACAGCGTCTGGACTTTTCGTAAGCTGGGAAACAACCCCGCCCATGCCAGCACGATCAGGACCGTGCCCGCGCCGCCGACAATTCCGGCCCCTACCGGTCCGAGCAGGCCGGCGACCATGCCCGACTCGAAATCACCGAGTTGGTTGGAGGCGCCGACGAACAGGAAATTGACCGCATTGACCCGGCCCCTCATCTCGTCGGGCGTCAGCAATTGCACCAGCGAACTGCGGATGACGACGCTGATCGTGTCCGAAGCGCCCAGGATCACCAGCATGACCACGGACAGCACGATATTGGTCGACAGCGAGAAGACGATGGTGGCAATGCCGAACACCGCCACGGCAATCAGCATGGTCCGCCCGACATTGCGCTGCAGTTGGTGCCGGGCCATCCACACCGACATCGCGAAGGCGCCGATTGCCGGTGCCGCCCGCAGGAAACCCAGCGCCCATGGCCCGGCATGCAGAATATCGCGGGCGAAGATCGGTAATAGCGAGGTGATCCCGCCGAGCAGCACCGCGAACAGGTCCAGCGACAAGGTGCCCAGGATAATGGGCCGGCTGCGGATAAAGGTGATGCCGGCAAATACGGACTGCAGCGTCACCGGCTCGCGGTCTTCCGCTTTTGCGAGGCGAGGAATGCGAATGACATTGAAGCTGGCGGCGGCAAAGAACAGCGCCGACGCGAGGAACGGGACCACAGGGCTAACGCCATAAAGCACCCCGCCCAGAGCTGGTCCGACGATGACGGCAGCCTGCATGAACGAGGTGGAGGTGGCGATGGCGCGCTGCAGCATGGTCATCGGCACAATGGCTGGCAGCAGGGCTGCCATGGTCGGGCGCTCGAACGCCGTAGTGCAGCCCAGCACCCCCATGGCGATGAAAATGCCGGTCGTGTTCAGCCAGCCCTGCCAGATTCCGAGGGCCATGATGGCTGCCGTGACCGCTTCGACAACCTGGCAGATCAGCCCGATCCGGCGCCGATCGTAGCGATCGGCCACCTGCCCTACGACGAACGTCAGCAGCAGCACCGGCAGGAATTGGACCAGACCGACCAGCCCGAGCGCGAAGGCGCTATTGGTCTGGTCGTAGACCAGCCAGCCGACCGCGACCGTGATGCCGTTCAAGGCTAGCGACGACAGGATGCGCGACGACAGGAAATGCCGGTAAGACCAGTTTTGCCGCAGCAGCATCACATCGATCGGCAGGGGCTCGGCAGCGGCAGGCGATGACATCGCAGTCCTCATGGTTGCCGTAGCTATGAACGCGAAAGCCAAGTCCACCAATATGACTTTCGGCATGACCCAATCGCAATCGGGGATACAGCGCAAAGGCGCCTCCAGCGAACAGATTTCAGAATGGCATGAGAAAGTGCAGCCGGCACCTTGCACAAGCCCATGCTCTGACTTACAAACCCGCGCCTAGAGGCCACGTGGCGGAGTGGTGACGCAGCGGATTGCAAATCCGCGTACTCCGGTTCAATTCCGGACGTGGCCTCCAGATTTTCCAACATTGCAAAAGACTTGGCGGGGAGTGGCATTTGCCCTTCACCGATTGGCGGCATTTGCATAGGCTGCGCCGATCCAGCACGAGGCGGCAAACGTGAGCGAACAGACGGCAAGAGGCCAGGATATGGCCCGCAATGATTTTGCGCAGCCCCTGATGGCCGGCGCGCTGGCGGCCGTAGTGGGCTATGCCAGCACTTTCACCCTGGTACTGGCGGCACTGACTGCGGCAGGAGCATCGCCGCAGCAGGCGGGCTCGGGGCTGTTTTCGGTGTGCATCGCCCTTGGCGTGCTCAATATCGCCGTCAGCTTGCGCGCACCAGATGCCGATGAGCTTTGCCTGGACCACGCCCGGCATGGCCTTCCTGCTGACGGTGGGCGAACCGGTTGGCGGCTATCCCGCCGTAGCGGGCGCATTCCTCGTGGCCGCAGCGCTGATCATCCTGGCGGGCCTGATCAAGCCCTTCGCGCGGCTGGTGGCCGCCATTCCCGCGCCCATCGCCAATGCCATGCTGGCCGGCATGCTGCTGACGCTGTGCCTGGCGCCGATCAAGGCGGTGGCGGAGCTGCCGGCGCTGGCGCTGCCGGTGCTGATCGCCTGGGCGATCGGGCTGCGATTCGCGCGGCGCTATGCGGTGCCGATCGCCGTGGTGGTGACCGGCATCGCGCTGGCGACGACGACGCAGCTGCCCCCGGGCACGCTCGACGGCAGCTGGCCGAGCATTATCCCGGTCATGCCGGTCTTCACGCTCGATGCCATCGTGCGGATCGGCCTGCCGCTGTTCATCGTCACCATGGCCTCGCAGAACCTGCCGGGGCTGGCGGTGATGCAAGGCCAATGGCTTTACGCTCAACCCCGGCCCCATTGTTCGTCATGACCGGCATTGGCAGCGCGATCGTCGGCGCTGTTCGGCGGGCACAGCATCAATCTCGCGGCGATCACCGCGGCGATCTGCGCCGGGCCCGAGGCCCATCCCGATCCCAGCAAGCGCTGGCCGGCGCCCATCGCGGCGGGCGTCGTCTATCTGCTGCTGGCGCCGGGCGCGAACCTTGCGGCGGCCTTCATCGCCGCCGCCCCGCCGTTGCTGATCCAGGCCGTTGCTGGCCTGGCGCTGCTATCGAGCCTGGCGGCGGCGCTGACGCGGGGCGCTGGCGCAGGAGGAGACGCGCCTGCCCGCCATCCTGACCTTCGTCACCACGGCGTCCGGCATGACTGATTCTCGGCGTCGGCGCGCCGTTCTGGGGCCTGGTCGCCGGCATCGCCCTGATGATCGTGCTGCGATACGGCGTCAAACAGCCGATCGAGCCGACCGGCAAATGAGCTTGCCTCATGCCGTGATTCATCGCCGGCGGCCAGGGCGAGCGCCTGGGCGGCGTGCGCAAGGGCGATCTCAAGTCGGCGGATTGCGGCTGATCGACCGGGTGGCGGCGGCATTGGGCACGGTCGCGGCGCCGCTGCTGGTCGCCACTGGGCACGGATCAGCTGGCCCTTCCAGCCGGGCGCATCGCCCTCGCCGATCTCGATGACCGCACTCGGCGGGCCGCTGGCCGGGCTGGCGGCGGCGGTCGATTGGCTGGCGGCGCAGGGCGTCGAACGATGGGCTGATGGTCTCGACGGCGGTCGATACGCCTTTCCTGCCGCCGAATTTCGTCGGCGGTGATGAGCGAGCGCGCTGGGAACTGCACTATGCCGTCTATGCGCGCTGGGGCGATGAATTTTATCCGCCCAATGCGCTCTGGCGGCTGTCGGCCATCGCTGACCCTGCCCGCGCGGGTTCGCGCCGGAACCGCGCCGAAAAGCCTCAAGGCTCTATTGGGTGAAATCGGCGCCACACCCAGGATTGGCAGGGATTGACGCCGCTCAACCCGTTCGAAAACCTCAATACACTGGCCGATATGGTGCGGCTCGGGCGGCGCCTGCAAGGTACCCCGCGCCATAAAGAGACTATTCCCACAGGCTCGTCTGCAATGAGGGCTTGGCAAAGCAAAACAAGTTCGCTACATGGACCTCGCCTTCGCAAGAAGGCGAACGAATGTATTCCGCGGTAGCTCAGTGGTAGAGCAATCGGCTGTTAACCGATTGGTCGTAGGTTCGAATCCTACCCGCGGAGCCATTCGTCCTTTCTGGTTCGAGCAAGGCTCACCATACCAACTCCCCCTTGGCGTTTCTGATCGTGCCCGGCATTGCCAGCGCCCGGGCGGCGGAGTAGGACACGCCCTATTTCAGGCATTGGAACTATCGAAATGGACGCCGCTGAGAGCAAGCCGAGCGGCTGTGCAGAAAACTTCGCTTGCCATCATTCTCGCCGTCAGCGCCTCGCATCTGCTCAACGATCTGATGCAGTTCCTGCTGCCGGCGCTCTATCCGCTGCTCAAGGACGTCTATAGCCTCGATTATGTGCAGATCGGGCTGATTACGCTGGCCCAGCAGATGACGGCATCGCTTCTGCAGCCGGCTGTGGGGCTTTATGGCGATTTGAAGCCAAAACCCTATTGGCTGGCGATTTCGATGGTCTTCGCGCTGGTGGGCATGATCCTGATCGCCACGGCCAATAGCTTCTGGCTGCTGGTGCTGGCGGCCATGGTGGGCGGTATCGGTTCGGCCATCTTCCATCCGGAAGCCTCGCGCGTGGCGCGGATGGCCTCGGGCGGGAAGCTGGGCTTTGCCCAATCGCTGTTCCAGGTGGGCGGCAATCTGGGCACGTCGATCGGCCCGCTGGCGGCCGCCTATTTCATCCTGCCGCGCGGCCAGTCCAGCGTCGGCTGGTTCGCCATCGTGGCCATCGCGGCGCTGCTGATCCTGGCGCCGGTGGCCGCTGGTATGCCGCGCATCAGCGGGCCAATCCGCCCCGGCCGGTCGATCAAGGCGGCCCAGCAGTTGCTTTCGCGCCGCCGGCTGATCGGCGCCTTCGTGGTCATCGGGGCGCTGCTGCTGTCCAAATATGTCTATATTTCCTCGATCACCAGCTATTACAGCTTCTTCCTGATCGAGAAATTCGGCCTGACGGCCAGCAGGCCCAGCTTTATCTGTTCCTGTTCCTGGGCGCGATCGCGGCCGGCACCTTTATCGGCGGGCCGATGGGTGACCGGTTCGGGCGGTCTGACCGTGGTCTGGTGCTCGATCGTGGGCGCCCTGCCCTTCACGCTGCTGCTGCCGCATATGAATCTGTCTCGGCACCGCTGTGGTCAGCGTCTTTGTCGGGCTGATCCTGTCCTCGGCGTTCTCGGCCATCGTGGTCTATGCGCAGGAATTGATCCCCGGCAAGGTCGGCATGGTCGCCGGGTTCGTCTTCGGCTTTGCCTTCGGCATCGGCGCCATCGGGGCGGCGGTGCTGGGCGCGCTGGCCGACCATTTCGGCATCATTTTCGTGTTCAATCTTTGCGCTTTCCTGCCGGTCCTCGGCTTTTTGACCATATTCCTGCCCAAGACTGACACGCCCGCACATGGAGGACAAACCGGCATGAGCAACGGCCCCGAAACCGATGGCGAAAGCCAGATCACCCTGACCCGCACCATCGATGCCGATATCGAGGACGTGTTCGCTGCCTGGACCGATCCGGCGCTGATCGAGCAATGGCAGGCCGATTATGCCGAGGTCGACGCCTATGAGGGCGGCCAATACCACTTCGTCACCGAAGGCGATGACGACGATCCCGACGAGCATGTGGTCAGCGGCGAATATCTGACCTTCGTCGAAAACGAGCGGCTGGTGATGTCCTGGGTGCACAAGGACGAGGAGACGGATGACGAGCTGATCTTCGTGCTGGATGTCATGTTCAAGGCGGTCGGCGATGGCGGCACCAGCATCACCATCATCGAGCGGGGCCTGGCCCATGCCGATCCTGAATCGCGCATCTTTTCAATCGAAGCCTGGAGCGCGGCGCTGGAGCAGCTGGCCGAACTGATGGAATAGCGTTGCGGCGGCTGCGGCGCGCAATCGCGACAGGACTTGCGCAAAACCCGCGGCCGGGAAAAGCCGTGCTGTCATGGGCACTTGAGGCTTGTCGGCGCGTGGTGCAGGCCTACCAATTGGGTTCCTCCAGCCACGAAGCATCATGGCCAAGCACCAAGACCTTATCTCCGCGATCGGCAATACGCCGCTCATCCGCCTCAACCGCGTTTCCGAGCTCACCGGCTGCGAGATCTGGGGCAAGGCCGAATTCCTCAATCCGGGCCAGTCGGTCAAGGATCGCGCGGCGCTGTTCATCATCCACGATGCGGTCAAGAGCGGCGCGCTCAAGCCCGGCGGCACCATTGTCGAGGGCACGGCGGGCAATACCGGCATCGGGCTGACGCTGGTGGCCAATTCGCTGGGCTTCAAATCGGTGATCGTCATTCCCGATACGCAGAGCCAGGAAAAGAAGGACGCGCTGCGGCTTTATGGCGCCGAGCTGATCGAAGTGCCGGCCAAGCCCTACAAGGACCCCAACAATTACATCAAGGTTTCGGGGCGCCTGGCGGAAAAGCTCAACAGGGAGCTGCCGAACGGCGCGATCTGGGCCAACCAGTTCGACAATGTCTCCAACCGCCGCGCCCATGTCGAAACCACCGGCCCGGAAATCTGGCAGCAGACCGGCGGGCGCATCGACGGCTTCATCTGCGCGGTCGGCTCGGGCGGCACGCTGGCCGGCGTCGCCGAGGCGCTGCGGGCGCGCAACAGGACGTCCAGATCGGCCTCGCCGACCCCGAAGGGGCGGCGCTCTACAGCTATTACACCACGGGCGAGCTGAAATCCTCGGGCAATTCGATCACCGAGGGCATCGGCCAGGGCCGCATCACGGCCAATCTCGAAGGCCTCAAGATCGACAATCCCTACCAGATTTCCGACGCCGAGGCCCTGCCCTATGTGTTCGACCTGCTGGAGCATGAAGGGCTGTGCCTGGGCGGATCGAGCGCCATCAATATCGCCGGCGCGGTGCGCATGGCGCAGGATCTGGGGCCGGGCAAGACCATCGTCACCGTCCTCTGCGACTATGGCAATCGCTACCAGTCCAAGCTGTTCAACCCGGCGTTCCTGCACGACAAGGGCCTGCCGGTGCCGGAATGGCTGGAAGGCGCAGCCGATCGATATTTCGGCGGTGATGGAAGCGGCAGTCGTGGCCCGCGTCAATGCATGGCGTCGTCCGCTTAATGCGGGCAGGCAGTCTTATCTCGGACTGCATTGCCGCGGACGCTGGCGGCTGTTAGATCCACTTAGCCATCCGGACGCTCAAGGTGTACGGTACGGATTACATCTTGTGGGCTCTGAGCTATCCGCCGTTAAGCTGGTCCGAAAGTGGTCGCCGCTTGGACCGTGCTTGGTGCATCGAGATGGCGGCTGCGCAGGCATCTGGCAAAGCACCGTATGATATCGGTGTCGGTATCACGATTGCCGGCTGCTGATAGAATGGGTTCACGAGTTGGATCGGGCAATTTGTACGGCTTTGATGACATTCTGAGAGCAGTGCTGGCCGACCTGCACATCGTCGCCGCGATCATGGCGGCGATCTACCTGCTGGCCTTTGTCTGCGCCGTGCGCGAAATCATGAATTCGCGCACCTCGCAGGGCTCGATCGCCTGGCTGCTGTCGCTGGGCCTGCTGCCGTTCCCGACGGCGTTTCTCTACCTGATCTTCGGCTGGAAATTCTTCGACGACTACGCCACCGACCGCATCCGCAATGGCCGCGCGGCGCGGCCGCTGCGGGCCAAGGACCTGGCGCTGATCGACCAGGAAACCAGCGCAGCACTGGCCGGTGCAGACCAAGGTTTCCGAAGTGCCGTTCCTCAGCGGCAACGATGTCGAACTGCTGATCGACGGCAAGGCGACGTTCGACTCGATCTTTGAGGGCATCAGCACGGGCCAAGAACTATCTGCTTCGTGCAGTTCTACATCGTGCGCGACGACCGGCTGGGGGAAGAGCTGGCCGAGCGGCTGATCGAGCGGGCCAGTGCCGGGGTGCAAGGTTTACCTGCTCTATGACGATGTCGGCAGCACCGGCATGCCCAAGCACTTCCGCACGCGGCTGCGCGAGGCGGGCGTCAAGGTCGCCGGCTTCAACCAGCGGCACAAATTCCTGCGCTTCTATGGCCCGACGCGGATCAACTATCGCAATCATCGCAAGATCGTCGTGGTCGGACGGCGAGGTCGCCTGGGTCGGCGGGCACAATGTGGGCGTCGAATATCTGGGCGAGGACAAGCGTTCGGCCACTGGCGCGATACCCATGTGCAGGTCAGCGGGCCCGGCGGCGCTGGGCTGCGCGCTGCTGTTCCGCGAGGACTGGGAATGGGCGACGGGCGAAATCCTGCCGTCGACGCCGCCCGAGATCGTGCCGACGCCGGGCGACCAATCGGTGCTGGTGATGGGCAGCGGGCCGGCCGACAAGCTCGAGGAATGCGCCATCGCCTTTACCGATGTGATCGCGCAGGCGCGCGAGCGGCTGTGGATCGTCAGCCCCTATTTCGTGCCCGATACCGATGTGCGCACGGCGCTGTTCGCGGCGCAATTGCGCGGGGTCGATGTGCGGATCATGCTGCCCGAGCGAGCCCGACCACAAGCTGGTCTGGCTGGCCAGCATCGCCCATGCCGATGCCATGGTGGAGCATGGCGTTTCGATCTATCGCTACACCGACCGGTTTCCTGCACCAGAAAGTGGTGCTGATGGACGACCGGATCGCCAGTGTCGGCAGCGTCAATTTCGACAACCGCTCCTTCGCCATCAATTTCGAGATCACCCTGTGGTTCACCGACCCCAAGACCATCGATGGCGGTCGAAGACGATGCTGGTGGACGATTTCACCAATTGCCGGCAGGTCGATCTGAACGAAGTCAAGACCCGCCCCATGCCCTGCGCTTCGCCACCCAGGCGGCGCGCCTGTTCTCGCCCGTGCTTTGAAAGATTTTCGATGACCGAATTCCTGTTCCGCGACGACAGCTATCTGCAATCGACGCCCGGCCAAAGTGGTGGCGATCACCGCCGATGGCGGCATCGTGCTCGACCGGACCATCTTCTATGCCGCCTCGGGCGGGCAGCCGGGCGACACCGGCACGCTTCGAGCGGGCGGACGGCCGAGCATCGCCATTGCCACGGCGATCCATCCGGATGGCGACAAGACGGCGATCGTGCATGTGCCGGCCGAGGGTCAGCCCTTGCCCGAGGTCGGCGAGACGGTGACGGCTCGGATCGATTGGGACCGCGCTACCGGCTGATGCGGATGCACACGGCGCTGCATCTGCTGTCGGTGGTGTTCCCGTTTCCGGTCACCGGCGGCTCGATCGGCGAGGACAAGGGGCGGCTCGATTTCGACATGCCGGAGGTGCCCGACAATCTGGCCGAGCTGGAAGCCGCAGCTCAACGCCATGGTCGCCGGCGACCACGAAGTGACCAGGAATGGATCACCGACGCCGAAATGGCGGCCAATCCGGACCTGATCAAGACCATGAAGGTCAAGCCGCCGATGGGTCAGGGCCGGGTGCGGCTGGTGCGCATCGGCGATCGGTCGACCTGCAGCCCTGCGGCGGCACGCATGTGCGCAATACGCGCGAAATCGGGCCGCTAAGCTCGGCAAGATCGAGAATAAAGGCAAGCAAAACAGGCGCGTAAGCCTGTTGTTTGCGGATAGAGTCCGCTAGCGGATCGGGCGGGGCGTAGAGCAGGCCGCCATTGCTCCAGAGCGCGTTCTGGCCGCGCAGCAGCGCCGCGCCGGTCTGCGGGCCGAAATGGCGGTCGTAGAGTTCGGCGTAATTGCCGACGGCGCGGATGACGTTGCTCATGAAATTCGGGCGCGAGGCCCAGCGGCGGTGCCGAAATCGCCCTCGAGCCCGAGCAATGCGGCGGACGGCGGGGGTTCGCGCGGCGGACAGCGATTCGATGTTGAGCGAGGTAACCCCCACCTCCTCGGCATTGATCAGGCGTATAGAGCGTCCATTTGACGATGTTGAACCATTGATCGTCGCCCGTCGCGCACCACCGGGCCGAGCAGTTCCTTGGAGATGCGCTCGGGCAGGATGCGGTGGCTGGCCGGCTCGGGCAGGTCGCGGCGGATGGCCTGCAACTGCCGGCCCGAGGCCGAGACGGCCTGGCAGAGCCCGGCGCGATAGGCGACGGCGAGGTCCGCGCGCGTCCTCATAGAGCACCTCGGTATAGGTGGCCTGGTTGGTGAAGAAGAACTCCTGCATGCGGTCGAGCTCGTCGCCGCCATCGATGACGCAGACGCTGACATTGTCGAGCTCATAGGCCGAGACGACGCCGAGCGACTGGGGCACCATGAAGGCCTGGCCGTCGAAGAAGGTCGGCGCGACATAGTTGGCGCCATAGAGCGTATCGCGCCGCTGGGTCCAGGCGCCGTTGCGCGTCAGCACGTCGACGGCGCCGGTCTGCAGCGAGGCGAAGCGGGCCTCGCCGCGCAGCGAGCGGAACTCGATCTTGTCGGGATCGCCGAACACGGCGGCGGCGATGGCGCGGCAGAGATCGACGTCGAAGCCGGTCCAGCGTGCCATCGGCATCCTGCTGGGCAAAGCCCGGCAGCGGATTGGTGGCGCCGCAGATCAGAAAGCCGCGCTCGCGCACGGTCTGCAGCGTGGAGATCGACTTGGAGGGCACATCGAGCGTCTGGGCCTGCGCCGTTAGGCCCATTGCAGCCATCACAGCAACGACAAAGGCGGCGAGCATGAGCCGCCACCTGTGCCTGCAATCCGATCTGAACCTGCCCTGCCCTGTCATGGCATGCAGCATATCTGCCCGTGCCTTGAAACGGTCAAGCCAACAAGCGGATTGCCCCAGCTTTTCGATGGCGCAGTCAGTGCAGGATCTGGCTCAGGAACAGCTTGGTGCGCTCGTGCTGCGGATTGGAGAAGAAGCTCTCCGGCTCGTTCTGCTCGATGATCTGGCCCTGGTCCATGAAGATGACGCGGTTGGCGACCTGGCGGGCAAAACCCATTTCGTGGGTCACGCAGATCATGGTCATGCCCTCCTCGGCCAGCGAGATCATCACCTCCAGCACTTCCTTGACCATTTCGGGATCGAGCGCCGAGGTCGGCTCGTCGAACAGCATGATCTTGGGCTGCATGCAGAGCGAGCGGGCGATGGCGACGCGCTGCTGCTGGCCGCCGGAAAGCTGGCCGGGGAATTTCAGCGCCTGCTCGGGAATCTTCACCCGCTCGAGGTAGTGCATGGCGGTCGCCTCGGCCTCGGCCTTGGGAATGCCGCGCACCCAGATCGGGGCCAGCGTCAGGTTCTGCAGAATGGTCAGATGCGGGAACAGGTTGAAGTGCTGGAACACCATGCCGACCTCGCGGCGCACCTCGTCGATGCGCTTGAGATCGTTGGTCAGTTCGGTGCCGTTGACGATGATCTGGCCCTGCTGGTGCTCCTCCAGCCGGTTGATGCAGCGGATCAGCGTCGACTTGCCGGAACCCGAGGGACCGGCGATGACGATGCGCTCGCCGCGCATGACCTTGAGGTTGATATCGCGCAGCACGTGGAAATCGGCATACCACTTGTTCATGCCGACGACGTCGATCGCCACGTCGGTGGTGGAGATCTGCATCTTGCTGCGTTCGACGGGCTGCCCGGCGGTGGCTTCGGGTTTGGATGGACATGATTTACCTCTTATGGCCGGTATTCGAGTCGCCGTTCCATGAACTGCGAATAGCGCGACATTGAGAAACAGAACATCCAGAACACCGCGGCGGCGAAAATATAGCCGGTGATGGCCTGGGTCGGGGATGCCCATTCGATGGCGTCGTTCTTGGTCCTTGACCGCCTCCAGCAGATCCTTCATGCCCACGATGTAGACCAGCGACGTATCCTTGAACAGCGCGATGAAGCTGTTGACGATGCCGGGAATGACGTGCTTCAGCGCCTGGGGCAGGATGATGAAACCCATCCGCTGCCAATAGCTCAAGCCCAGCGCCGCCGCGGCTTCGTATTGCCCCCGCGGCCGATCGCCTGCATGCCGCCGCGAACCACTTCGGCCATATAGGCCGACGAGAACAGCGTCACGCCGACCAGGGCGCGCAGCAGCTTGTCCACGGTCACGCCTGCGGGCATGAACAGCGGCAGCATGATGGACGCCATGAACAGCATGGTGATCAGCGGCACGGCGCGGCATCAGTTCGATGAAGGCGACGCAGACCGTCTTGATGATCGGCATGTTGGATTGCCGGCCCAGCGCCAGCACGATGCCGAATCGGCAGCGACAGACAGATGCCGACCACCGAAATGATCAGGGTCACCATCAGCCCGCCCCACTGCTCGGTGGGGACATAGCGCAAGCCGAAGACGCCGCCTTGCCAGCAGGATTGACGCTGACGATAGGGAAGACGATGAAGAACAGCACAGCGTTGATGCGCTTGTACGGAGCCTTCGGCATCAGCCAGCGGGATGTACCAGCAGAGCCAGCAGCGCGAAAACGATGTTGACGCGCCAATATTCGGCCATCGGATAGAAGCCGTAGATGAAGAACTCGATCTCGCTGCCGATATAGGCCCAGCAGGCGCCCGACATTCTCGACGCGGCATTGCTCCACGGTGCCGCCAACCGGCACCGCACGGCCAATGAGGAAGCCGTAAAGTGGCGGAATGACCCAGGCCAGAAACAGAATACCGATCAGGGTCAGCACTGTATCGGTCGGCGTGGCAAATAGGTTCTTGCGCAGCCAGACGCCGGGGCCGGACGTGCGGTTCGGCGGCACCGAAGCGGCAGTCATCTCAGTGCGGACGTATGAAATATCGCTCATGGCCCCGCTCCTAGCGTTCGACCAATGCCACGCGGGCATTGTACAAGTTCATCAACGCCGAGGTGCTGCAGCGAGAATCATCAGGTAGACCACCATGGTCAGGGCAATGACTTCGATGGCACGGCCGCTCTGGTTGAGCGTGGTGCCGGTGAAGACGTTGACCAGTTCGGGATAGCCGATGGCGGCGGCGAGCGACGAGTTCTTGGTCAGGTTGAGATATTGGCTGGTCAGCGGCGGGATGATGACGCGCATCGCCTGCGGGATGACCACCAGCCGCAGCCGGTCACCATCCTTGAGGCCAAGCGATTGGGCCGCTTCGGTCTGGCCGTGGCTGACCGCCAGGATGCCGCGCGCGCACGGTCTCGGCGATGAACGAAGCGGTATAGATGCTCAGGCCGAAGGCCAGCGGCCACGAATTCGGGCGGCAATTCCAGGCCGCCCTTGAAATTGAAGCGATTGAGCACCGGCGGATCGAAAGTCACGGCAGCCCCGCTGACGAGCCAGACTAGGCCCACCAGCACCAAGATCAAGGCCAGGGACGTCAGAAGCACCGGAAATCGCTTGCCGGTCGCCTCGAGCCGCTTCTTGGCCCAGCGCTTGATCAGGAAGGCGCCGGCCATGCCAACCAGCAATGCAATATAGACCCAGCCGAACTGCGCATCCGGCATCGGCCGCGGCACGAACAGGCCGCGCTGGTTGATGAAAATATCGAACGGCAGCGCGATGGAGTTGCGCACCGCCGGCATCGCCTTGAGCACGGCGAAGTACCAGAAGAACAATTGCAGCAGCAGCGGGATATTGCGGATGGTCTCGACATAGATCGTGGCGAGCCGCGAAATCAGGAAATTGGACGACAGGCGGGCAATGCCCAGGGTGAACCCCAGCAGCGTGGCGAAGAAAATGCCGATTACCGCCACCAGCAGCGTATTGGTGAGGCCGACCAGGAAGGCCTGCCAGTAATAGGATGTGCGGTCGAAATGGAACAGCGAGAAGCCGATGTCGAAGCCGGCCGTGGCGCCGAGGAAATCGAACCCTGTGGTCTTGCCCTGAGCGGCCAGGTTGACGGTGGTGTTGTGCACGAGCCAGGAAACGAAAGCCACCAGCAGGGCGGCGACGACGACCTGGTAGAGAATGCCCCGGATGACGGGATCATTGTAGAAAGCTGTTCGCGGCGGTTCCTGCCGCACAGAGTCAAGCATTGCCATATGGTCGCTCGGTCCCCTCGCGCCCTGAATTCAAGCCAGAAACGATCGGCCGCTATCGACAAGCGAAGCAGCCCGGCGCCACCGAAGTGGCGCCGGGTCGTCAAACCTTAGCGGATCGGCGCTGCGTACTGGATGCCGCCATCTTTCCACAGGGCGTTCAGGCCGCGCGCAAGCCCGATCGGGGTCGAGGGGCCGACATTGCGGTCGAAGGTTTCGCCGTAATTGCCGATCAGCTTGATGATCTGGTAGGCCCAATCCTTGGTCAGGCCGAGCGGTGTGCCGAAATCGCCTTCGACGCCGAGCAGGCGCTTGATTGCCGGATTGTCGGAACCGAGCATCTCATCGACATTGGCCGGGTCACGCCGAGTTCTTCGGCCTGCAGCAGGGCGAAATAGGTCCAGCGGTTGATATTGAACCAGATGTCGTCGCCCTGGCGAACCACCGGGCCAAGGGGCTCCTTGGAGATGATTTCGGGCAGGATGATGTGATCGTCCGGAACGGCGAACTTGGAACGTTCGGCGGCCAGTGCCGACGCGTCGGTGGTGTAGACGTCGCAACGGCCGTCCTCATAGGCCTTCACCACTTCGTCCTGGTCGACGAACACGACGGTGTTGAATTCCATATTGTTGGTCGGCGAAATAATCGGCGGCGTTCAGTTCGGTCGTGGTGCCCGCTTCGATGCAGATGGCGGCGCCCGACAGGTCCAGCGCCGACTTGATGCTCATCGGCCTTGCGGACCATGAAGCCCTGGCCGTCATAATACATGGTGCCGACGAACTTGATGCCGAGCTGGGTATCGCGGCTCATGGTCCAGGTGGTGGTGCGCGACAGGATATCGATTTCACCGGCCGACAGAGCGGTGAAGCGTTCCTGCGAGGTCAGCGGGGTGTAGCGAACCTTGCTGGCGTCATTGAAGATCGCAGCAGCGACGGCGCGGCAGAAATCGACTTCCAGCCCTGCCCATTCATTATTGGCATCCGGCGCCGAGAAGCCCGCCACGCCTCCGGTTACGCCGCATTGCAGATAGCCCTTGGCCTTCACATCGGCCAGGGTATCGGCATAAGCCGCGGTGGCCGAGAAGGTGAGTGCGGCTGCGGCCGCTATTGCGAGAAACTTTGATTGCATTGCCTCTTTTGTTCCTGACCCTTGTTTCTTTTACCCGGAGCGCTGTTTGGTGGCCCTCGGTTGCACCACCGCTTTGACGGCGGTTGTGATGCTGCTAACCATGGAAGCGGCTTATGGTACGGGCGTCAAGGCCCGATAGGCCATTGAGACAGCAAGGCTGTCGTTTTTTTGGGCTTTATCCTAGGAGTGATTTCATTTTGTGCAGGCTGGTGCGATGAGTGATGAAAATGCGGGCGTTTCACCGAAGGTATCGATTGAAACGCTGCTGACCCATTTGGGGCGCGAACCCGACGAGCAGTTCGGATTCGTCAATACGCCGGTTTATCGCGGCTCGACCGTGCTGTTCAAAACGTTGGCGGATATCGAGGCGCAGGAGCAGCGGTTTCTCTATGGCCGGGCGGGCAACCCCACCACCGAGGGTGTCGAGGCCATCGTAACGGCGCTGGAGGGCGCCTATCGCACCAAGCTGGTGCCATCGGGACTGGCGGCGATCACCGTCGCGCTGCTGAGCTGCGTCAAGGCGGGCGACGAGATTTTGCTTGCTGACACCGCCTATGAGCCGGGCCGCATTTTCGCCGATGGCTTCCTGGCGCGGATGGGCGTGACGACGCGCTATTTCGATCCCCGCATCGGGGCAGGCATCGCCGGCATGATCGGGGCGAAGACAAGGGCCGTGCTGGCGGAAAGTCCGGGCTCGGTGACGTTCGAGGTGCACGATCTGCCAGCCATTTCGGCGGCGACGCGCGCGGCAGGCGTGCGCCTGATCGTGGACAATAGCTGGGCCAGCCCCCTGTTTCACCAGCCGTTCAAGCTGGGCGCCGATATCGTCATCCATGCCGGCACCAAGATGTTCGTCGGCCATTCGGATGCCTTTGCCGGCACGATTTCCACCACGCAAGAGTGCTGGGACGATGTCGAGACCACGCGCAAGCAGCTGGGTTTCTTCACCTCGGGCGACGATGCCTATCTGGTGGCGCGCGGCTTGCGGACGCTGGCCATTCGCATGAAGGAGCATGAGCGCCGGGCGCTGGAGATCGCGAGCTGGCTGGAGGGGCAATCGGAGGTGGAAACCGTGTTCCACCCTGCTTTGCCCAGCCATCCCGACCACGCGATCTTCAAGCGCGACTTCACCGGCTCGGGCAGCCTGTTCAGCGTGTTGCTGAAGCCAGCGCCGCGCGATGCTGTCGCGGCATTCCTCGATCACCTCAAGGTTTTCACCATAGGCTATTCCTGGGGTGGCTATGAGAGCCTGTGCATTCCGGCCAAGCCCGGCAAGATGCGCACAGCGGTGCCGTGGACGCGTGAGGGCAACCTGTTCCGGCTGCATATCGGGCTGGAGGGCGTCGAGGACCTCAAGGCCGATCTCGGCGCGGCGTTGGAGCGCTATGCCCGCGCACGCCGGTAAAACCGGCGAATGGCGGCCATCGGACGCGGCACGATGCAGCCGTCGCAGCGGGTCTTGAACATCCAGCCGCGTCTGGCAAAAAAATTGCGCACGGCGTAAGAGCCGATCAGGCCCAGACACGCCCCCGCGAACACATCGCTGGGGTAATGCGCTCCCACGATAATGCGGGAAAGGGCGATTAATATTCCAATGGCCAGCAGCCAGCCAAACAGGCGCGGCGAGAGGAAGCCCACCACGAAGGCGATGCCGACCGCCGTAGTGGCATGCCCCGATGGGAAGCTCTGAAGCTCCCAGCCATTGAACACACCGTGAAAGCTGAAAGCACCGAACTGGTCGAACATATCAGGGCGACCCCGCCCAACCAGGCGCTTGATCAGATTGGCAGCGAGGCCGGGAAGCCCCACGCCGATAAAAATATATCCGGCCAGCATCGACACTTCGTAGCAGGCTACGCGCCTGAAGCCGCGCAGGAAATGACCGGCGAAGACGGCGGCGGCGAAAATACCGCAGCTGGGAATCAGCAGCCAATCGGACAGGCCATAATCGGTGATCCAAAAGAATGGCGCGCGGGCCCAGCCGGGCCAGCCGATCGCATCCCGCGACGCCCAGATATCAATCTGCGACACCACCAAAACCGCCACAACCAGGCTAAGCACGAACAGAAAGCAGGTTTCACGATTGAGGCCGGGGGGCCAGGGCTTGGTCAAATCGAACATGCGGGGTTCCCGGTAGCGGCACGCCGGCATCAATTACACCGGGGAAACGACAAGCGAGCGACAGGCGCACTTGCCCTTTGCGATCGAACAGGCTAACGGGATGCGGCGATCTCGGAGTGTAGCTCAGCCTGGTAGAGCACTGGTTTTGGGAACCAGGGGTCCAAAGTTCGAATCTTTGTACTCCGACCATCGCAATTTCTTCGTGCCTGCTGTAGTTTTCGAGTCCTGTTGTCCGAGGCGGACATAGGCACATCGATTTTTTTCGAGCTATATAAGCAGCTTAACATGCGAGTGGTCCTGTCCCTTGCGGGTTGCGATGGCGGTCATGGGCCAATGCATGATCTGTGACAATGCACACTGGCGGCGTCGGCGTGCTCCAATGCGCCGCGTTCACGAATCTGGTGGCCAAACCCGACAGGACGACCTGTCGTCTCCGAAGGACGTCAACCGCATTCAGCCGTTCGTCGCGTACGCCGCGCGGTTAGTCGAGCAGCCTCAGAGACAATCGCGCCCGAGAATAGATAAAAAGAAAAATCTGCTAGGCTCCATAAAAAGATACTATGCGACTCCCAAGAGTATCCCAGCAGTTAACCGATGCCCCGCAGTACAAACAAGTCTGCTGCTGACACCATATGTATCGCTGAGCTATGCTCGAGGTTCGGGCCAGCAAAGGATCTCAGCGTTGAGGGTCGCAGTGTTCGCGGCGGTCGCCATGATGGCGTTTGCGGCCAATTCGGTCCTGGCGCGGCTGGCGCTTGGAGCGGGCGATATGAACGCAGCGGGCTATACGAGCGTGCGTCTTATGGCTGGGGCCATCACACTGGCCGCAATCGTCTACATGCGCAGGCTAAAGCCCGACCGGTTCAGGATTAAAATTAATGGCAGTTGGTGGGCCGCCGCGGCCCTGCTTGGCTATGCACTGGCCTTCTCGATCGCCTATCTCATGCTCGGCGCCGCAACCGGTGCTCTGGTCCTGTTCGCGAGCGTGCAGATCGGCATGCTGGCCTGGGCTATCCTGAAGGGCGATCGGCCCAGTCTTCCGGAGTGGCTCGGATTGGGCGTCGCCCTAGCCGCCCTTGTCTTCCTTGTGGCCCCCGGGCTGATGGCGCCTCCACTGCTTGGCACCATATTGATGATTGCGGCGGGACTTTGCTGGGCGGCTTACTCGGTGTTGGGACAAGGCTCGCACGCGGCGCTGGCCGATACGGCGGGGAATTTCATTCGGTGCCTGCCAATAGCGTTGGTACTCGCAGTCGCGGGAAACCTGACGCACACGTCTACGACGACCGGTCTGGCCTATGCGATCGCCTCGGGAGCCGTCGCCTCCGGGATGGGGTATGCAATATGGTACGCCGTGCTGCCCAGTCTAACCCGGACCAACGCCGCGTTTATCCAGCTGACCGTGCCGGCAATCGCTGCGGCCGGCGGCGTGGTGTTCATCGGAGAACAGATGACCGGCCGGCTGCTGTTTTCCTCGGCGGGCATCCTCGGCGGTGCAGCACTGGCCCTGCTCGCTGCCAACCGGCGTAGAGCCAGCGCTAGACCGTTTCACGTTTAGGTAGACGGTCGATATCCTGCGTTAGCGATGTAGTTTGCGCATTCGGTTGGGGCGATAGTGTGGACGAGGTGTCCGAGATGGCGCCATGTGTCTTCGATGGTCCGGCGCTGGGCCATACGCATCCAGTGCTTGATCTTTGAGAAGGTCTGCTCGATGGGATTGAGGTCGGGCGAATAAGGCGGCAGATACCAGAGCCTGGCGCCTCTGGCCCGAATGGCGCGTCCGATCTCGATGGATTTGTGGCTGCCCAGATTGTCCATGACGACGATGTCGCCTGGAACCAGGGTGTCGAGCAATTGCTGATCGATCCAGGCACGGAAGCTCTGGCCGTTAATGGGACCATCGAAGACGCAAGGCGCCACGATGCGGTCGCAGCGCAGGGCTGCCACGAAGGTCATGGTGCGCCAATGGCCATGAGGCGCCAGCCCGCGCACGCGCTGCCCCCGGATCCCCCATCCCCGGATCGGGGCCATGTTGGTCTTGATCCAGGTCTCATCGATGAACACCAGCCGGCTGGGATCGAGATAGGGCTGGATGCTCTTCCAGCGTTGCCGCCGCCGGGCGATGGCGGCCTGGCCCTGCTCAAGCGCGAACAGGACTTTTTTTAAAGCTCAGTCCCTCACGCTTCAAAAACAGCCACACGCCATTGTGCGACACCGTCACCCCGCGCGCCGCCAGTTCATCCTTCAATCCATGCAGCGTCAGATGCGGAGCCTGGGCGATCCGCTCCAGGATGAACGCTCGATGCGCATCCAGGATCGGCCGGCGGCGCCCACCCATCTTGTCAGGGGCCACCGAGCCGGTCTGCCGATAGCGCCGGCTCCACTTGATCGCCGAGGATTCCGAAACCCCGAACCGCAATGCCGCCGACGCACAGCTTGCCCCTGATAGGACAGCCGCAACCACACGCTCACGAAGATCAATCGAAAGAGGGCTTGCCATGAGATGCTGGCCTCCTCACCCAGCCAGCATCTTGAATCACAACTCAAACCAAAACGGAATCCCAGGAGTCAGTAAAAGCGTGAAACGCTCTAGCCAGGCGCCTTGATGCCCAATCGCGGTCGGGAATGCGGCACCGGGCCGTCCACAGACAGAGCAAAGCGGCCTTTTCGCCATGTGCCGGGTGGCAGTCCGACGAGCTTCTTGAAGGCGCGGTTGAATGCGGCCTCGGATTCGTATCCCACTTCGGCGCCCGCCTGTGCAATGCTGACAGCCGGGTTCTCCAACCGCCGGGCCGCCAATTGCATGCGCCAGCGCGCGATGTATAGCATCGGCGTATCACTCGTGTAGTGGGCAAAACGGTCGGCAAAGACCGAGCGGGACGAGCCGACGGCCCGAGCCAGGCTTTCCAGCGTCCAGTTCTCTGCGGGCTGTCCGTGGATGAGGCGCAGGGCGTGACCGACCTGCGGGTCACGAAGGCCCGAAAGCCAGCCGCGCGACCCTGCCGGCAGGGTATCGACATATTCGCGCAGCACCTCGACGAACAGCAGTTCGGCGAGCCTGGCCAGCACGATCTCGCCACCGGGGCGCGGGCCCTGGGTCTCCGAAACGGCGTGGTGCACCAGATGGACGAGCCAGCCCCGGGCCGTTCCCCGCCCATGCAATACCCGCGGCAGCGACCGGATGAACGGATTGTACGGCCTGATGTCGCAGCCGAGATAGCCGCAGATGAAGCGGCATGTGCCGGCACCCGAGCCATCGTTGACGATGTAGGGAAGCTGCCTGTCGATTGGATTATGATAGACCGCCAGGTCCGGCTTGGCCCGCATTCCCACCGTCGAGCAGAAAGCGTGCGCATCGTCCATGGGATAGGCGACAATGTCGCCGGCATGAAGCTGAAGAGGCTCGTCCGGACCGTCGATCAACTCGGCCCAGCATGATCCTTCGATGACGGTATGGAAAAAGAAGACATATTGCGAAGTCGGCATGACAGCCGCCGCAACCGCTGAGGCCTTGGGCGTCTGCGCCACCCAGGGTTCGCGGAAGGTATTGTCGAAAAAGATCGCGCCAGTCAGCCGCACCGCCGCGAGTACATCGGAGAGAACATCCATGGTCTCCCACCTCCGGTGGAAGGCCCCGGCTTCTGAAGCATGAGCCCTCCAACCCTAGCAAACTATCCCCCAATGGGCTGCGGAACAAGGCGCGGCATCCTTGGCACAGCCGCAAGACAGGACGCTGGAGCAACGAAACCGGACGATCGGGTATTTTGTGGCCCCTGCGCCGGGCCTAGCATCACGCCCGCGAGAGCCTGCCGGAGGAGGAAAGGCTATGGACACCGAAACGATCAACAGGTTTGCAGCGGGCCATCGCGGCGCGGTGCTCGATGGCAGTCATGCGGACTACGAGGAGGCGCGCAAGCTCTACAACGGCATGATCGACAAGCGGCCGTTGATGATTGCCCGCTGCTCGGACGTCGGCGACGTCATCGAGGCCGTCAATTTTGGCCGCGAGAACGAGCTCACCATCGCCATCCGAGGCGGTGGCCACAATGGACCAGGTTTTGGCAGCGTCGATGATGGGCTGGTGATCGACCTGTCGATGATGAAGGGCGTGCGCGTGAACCCCGCCACCAATACGGTCCGCGTCGAGCCGGGTTGCACGACCGGCGACGTCGATCACGCGACCCACGCATTCGGCCAGGCTGTGCCGTTCGGCATCATTTCGACCACCGGGGTTGCCGGCCTGACGCTGAGCGGCGGCCACGGTTATCTCAGCCGGCAATACGGATTGACGATCGACAGTCTCATCGAGGCCGATGTGGTGCTTGCCGACGGCAGCTTCGTGACGGCCAGCGAGACGCAGAACTCAGATCTGCTGTGGGCGCTGCGCGGGGGCGGCGGCAATTTCGGCGTGGTGACCAGCTTTGTGTTCCGCACGCATCCAGCCAAAGATGTCTATGGCGGGCCCATCGTCTTCGACCTATCTGACGCCGCCACTGTGATGGGTTGGTATCGCCAGTTCCAGGCCAGCGCGCCCGACGAATTCTGCGTCTGGCTGGGCCTGCAGACCATACCAAGTGGAGAGCCCTTTCCGAGGGAGCATTGGGGCAAACGGATGTGCATTCTTCTTGCCGCGCACAATGGGGATGACGCCAAAGCTGCCGTCGATGCGATGCGTCAGTCCCTGCCTATGCCACTCTTCGACTGGGCCGGACCGATGCCATATCCTGCCCTGCAGAGCATGTTCGACGCGCTCTACCCCAAGGGGCTGCAGTGGTACTGGAAAGGGGACTTCGTCAAATCGCTGCCGGATGCGGCCATTGAGGCTCATATCGCGCATATAGCTCAGGCACCCACCGACCAATGCCTCATGCACCTCTACCCGATCGACGGCGCCGTGCATCGCAAGGCGACGGACGACATGGCCTGGAACTGCCGTGATGCGACCTGGTCCATGGTCATCGCCGCGATCGCTTCCGATCCAAGCCAGGCCGGAGCTTTGAAGCAATGGGCCCGGGACTATTGGCGGGACGTTCACCAATACAACCTTGATGGCGCCTATCCAAACTTCATGATGGACGACGAAGGCGAAGAGCGGCTGCGCGCGACCTATGGCGCCAACTATCCCAAGCTCGCCATGCTGAAGGCCAAGTTCGATCCCCAGAACCTGTTCCGCGTAAACCAGAACGTTCGGCCGGCCCATTAGGACCAATCGCGGCAGGCCTCGCACCAACTGCAAGCACCGATGCCATCCATGCCGATACCGGAGGAGACGCTATCATGCATGACATTCCACGCAGAGATTTTATCATCCACGGCAGCGCCGCTTTGACAGCCATGACACTGCTGCGTTCGTCCCAAGCCTATGGGTTCCCGTTGCGATCGGGCGAAACGGTCATTCCGTGGCTCGATCAGCCCACGGAAAATCTCGATCCAGTGGGCATCCAGACGCAATTGATCTGGGAGGATCTCGATTCCTGGATCACCCCCAACGACAAGTTCTTTTCGATCTCGCACTTCGACCGGCCGGTCATCGACCAGGCGACCTGGAAGCTGGAGGTCGACGGGTTGGTCAAGAAACCCCTGAGCCTGACGCTGGGAGACATCATGGCCCGCCCCCGCCAAGAGGTCGTCTTCACCGTCGAATGCTCGGGAAATCACGGGTTTCCCTTCTTCACCGGCGGCATCGGCAATGCCCGTTGGGCCGGCACCCCGCTCGCTTCGATCCTGCAAGAGGCTGGTGTGCTCGATGAGGGCATCGAGGTCGTGTTCTGGGGCACCGATGCGGGCGAGATCGAAATCCGCGATATGAAATTCACCCAGAACTTCGCCCGCAGCATGTCGCTCGAAGACGCGATGAGCCCCGACAACATCCTCTGCTACGAAATGAACGGCGAAGCCTTGCCCGCGCCCAACGGTTTCCCACTGAGGTTGATCGCGCCGGGCTGGTACGGCATCGCCAATGCCAAGTGGCTAAAGCGCATCGAACTGCGCGACCGGCGATTTGAGAGCCTGCTGATGGGACGCGACTATGTCACCCTGCGCGAGGAGGAGCATAATGGCGACCCCGTATGGGTCGAAACCTCGGTCGGCCGCACCCGCTTGAAATCGGCTCCGGCACGGATCACCCAGATCGGCTCCGACTATCGGATCGTCGGTGCAGCATGGGGCGCGCCGATCGATCGTGTCGAAGTGAAGATCGATGACGAACCATGGGCGCCGGCCACCATTGACGACACCGAAACGGCTGAACATGCCTGGAAAATCTGGTCACTCGACTGGCCAAGTCCGCAAGCTGGCGAACACACAGTGACCTCACGGGCATTCGACACGGCCGGAATGGTCCAGCCGGCGATGGATGATCCGATGATCGCGAAAAAACATACTTATTGGGAAAGCAACGGCCAGGTGACACGCCGCATCAGCATCGAATGACACCTCGATGGGGCGTGAACTTGGCTCCGTTTATTGCTGGCCAATATGCATGTCCTACACATTTGAGTCTGACACTGCCCACATTCGATTCTGTCACTGGCCGCATTTCGGTGCCGCAATCGGTCTGGTAGCCGCTACCGTCGAGAAACAATACTCCATCCCATTTGCGAGATGAGAACGTCGAACCAAATCAGTGCATCGAGACCCCCTTTGGCCACACGCCCTGACGCCATCGGATAGGAGAACACGAATGGTAAGAGGTTCACGCTCGCCTTCTCTGACTGAGGAAGGATCGTCGCTTCTGATCGCTGATCGCTGATCGCTGATCGCTTGGATCGTGAAATCGGCGCCAAGTCCAGGAACGTTTGAAAGACGCGATCATCCATTATCTGGCGATCAAGACGGCCCTTGCAATTGCCGATGCGCGCGGTGAAGCGGACTTGGGAGCGTACACGGAGCCGTGGAAAGTGTGACGTGAGTGCCCTCACGCTTTCCACTGCCTTTTCTTGTGGCCCACTTGTCCCCCAACTTCGGAAAGCACGAAGGACAAAAAGGGAAAGAAGGACTCGAAAGAGCGCCAAAAAACCCTTATGCATTGCTGGCTTTTGGGGAAACACGACTCGAAAGCTACACCTGCTGCATGATAGTGCAGCAACCAGGTTTGTTGAGGACCTCGCATGACTGCCCGAATCTACCGCCCCGCGCCGAACGCCATGCAGTCAGGCAAGGGCAAATCCAAAGACTGGATTCTGGTGCATGAACAGGCTTCGGCCCGTGGCATCGATCCCTTGATGGGCTACACCACATCGAGCGATACGCGGCAGCAGATCAAGCTGTCCTTCGATACGCTCGAAGCCGCTGAAGCCTATGCGCAGAAGAACGGCATCCCCTATTCGGTGCAGCCGGCCCATGATGCGACGCCCAAGCGCGTGAGCTATCCGGACAATTTCCGCTCCGACCGCAAGACGCCCTGGACGCACTGACCGCGGCACGCCATTCATTTTGGCTATACCAAGCTCTGGCAGGATGCGATCCACAATAGGATTTGCATCATGAAGCCAATTTTCCGACTGCTGCTTACCGGCCTCATGGCGCCGTGCCTGGTCACCGTGTCACAGGCGGCGCCAGCGCTCTGGCAGGTCAGCGACGGGGATAGCAAAATCTGGCTGTTCGGCTCCGTTCATCTGCTGCCGCCGGATATGGACTGGCGCACCAAGATATTTGACAGCACCCTTGCCGCCGCCGACCGGGTCTATTTCGAGACCGATGTCGGCGATGCCATGCAAGGCACCATTCTCGCCAAGGCGCTCCAGCTGGGTCTTAACCCACTCGGCACCACCCTTTCCAGCCAGTTGCCCAAGAAGGATGTCGCGGCCCTGCGGGCGGCAATCGCCGATTTGGATCTCCCGGTGGGCACGATACAGACGATGCAACCCTGGCTGGCGACCACGACGATCACCACGGCGGTGATTGCCGAGGCGGGATACGATCCAAATAGCGGCGTCGATATCGCGTTGCAGAGGGAGCTGCCGCCCGAACGGAAAGCCTATTTCGAAACGAGCGAGGAACAGCTCAACTTCCTGGCTGGTGCCCCGCAGGATGAACAGGTCGGCATGCTGGTCGATACGCTCGACACGCTCGATGCCCTGCCCGGCTTGCTCGATGATATGGTCGACGCCTGGGCAGCCGGCACGCCGGAGCGGATGGCGGATGCCTTCTTCGATGACCTGGCGGGCTATGACGCCTTCACACAGCGCCTGATCTTTGATCGCAACAAGACCTGGGCCGAAAAGATCGACACCATGCTGGCCGATAATGCGCAGGACTTGATCGTCGTCGGCGCCGGGCACCTGATGGGCGACGGCAGCGTGGTGGACCTGCTCGAAAAATCAGGCTTTCGCGTCAAGCGACTGCAGTAATCGTAGGAGGTCTATTCGGCGGCTTGGGTCCGAGACGCGCCATGCGTCTGGTCGGCGCGGCCGGCGAGCAGGCCATCGATCGAGATATCTTCATCGATCTCAGCCCAATGCAGGCCTCTGCCGCTGATTGCAACAGCATTACGCTGAATTGCCGTAGCACGCAGCAGGCGGGGATACCAGGCAAGGGGAACGCCCAAGGTACGGCCGTCGGATAGCTCGACCCAGAAGCTGTCGTCATCAAAGCGAATGCTAGTGGCTGTCACCGAAGAACTCATTCCAGGCCCTCACGATCCGATCGCTATTGAGCTCGATAATTTCGACAAGCTCGCGCAACGTCTTGGCGTTGAAGCCGTCATTGTAAGCGACATCGACGACCGGCCAAAGCCAAAATTTCGCTTCCATACTGCCCCTGATGACATGAATATGCACGGGTTCGTGCGGATCGCCTTCATTTGCATAGAAGAAGAACCGAAAACCCCGATGGACAAACACTGTCGGCATAATGCCTGACCCTCTTTGTCCGCCGGGGCTATTGAGCTGATCAGACCTCGCTGAGCTTGGTCCATTTGCCGTCGGCTTTGCTGGATTTCACCGAGGCCATGATGAATTCCATGCCTTCGACGCCGTCGGCCAGGGTCGGCAGCAGGCCCGTCATAGGCGGCGCCGTTGCCGCGGATGACTTCGGCGAACTGGCTGTAGAGCGTGGCGAAGGCTTCCAGATACCCTTCGGGATGGCCGGAGGGGATGCGCACGTTCATGGTCGAGGCGGCATTGCCGGAGATGGCGCCGCCGCGGGTCAGCAACTGCTTGGGCTTGCCGAATTCGCGTGAACCACATGTAGTTCGGATTATCCTGACGCCATTCGAGCCCGCCCTTGTCGCCATAGACGCGCAGTTGCAGGCCGTTCTCGCAGCCGACGGCCACCTGGCTGGCCCAGAGCATGCCGCTTGGCGCCGCCCTCGAAGCGCAGCATGATGTGGACATTGTCGTCGAGCTGGCGGCCGGGCACGAAGCTGGTGCAGATCGGCCGAGACGGCCTCGGTCTTGAGGCCGGTGACGAAGCGCAGCAGGTTATAGGCGTGGGTGCCGATATCGCCGATGGCGCCGCCGGCGCCGGAGCGGGCCGGATCGGTGCGCCAGGAGGCCTGCTTGTTGTCGTCGCTGGCGGCTTCGGTCGAGCCAATCCTGCGGATATTCGGCCTGGATGACGCGGATGGTGCCGAGGGCGCCCGATTCCACCAGTTGGCGAGCCTGCCGGATCAGCGGATAGCCGGTGTAATTGTGGGTCAGCAGGAATTTGGCGCCATTCTTCGGCTTGATATTGGCCAGCGCGCGGGCATCTTCCAGCGTCGAGGTGATCGGCTTGTCGCAGATCACATGGATGCCGGCTTCGAGGAAGGCCTTGGCGGGGCCGAAATGCATGTGGTTGGGCGTGACGATCGACACCGCCTCGATGCCATCGGGACGAGCCGCTTCGGCGCGGGCCATTTCCTCGTAGCTGGTATAGATGCGGTCTTCGGCCAGCCCGATATTGCGGCCGGATTCCTTGGCCACTTCGGGGCGCGACGACAGGGCGCCGGCCACCAGATCATAATCGCCATCGAGGCGGGAAGCGATGCGGTGGACATAGCCGATAAAGGCCCCCGTGCCGCCGCCGACCATGCCCAGACGAATGCGCTTTGCGCCAGTTTTCAGCCATTGATGCCTCCTCAAGTCTTGTTTGTTCGCAATGAGTTGACCGCTTGCACAAGACGGTCCCCTCCCCCTTGAGGGGAGGGCTAGGGTGGGGGTGTCGGACTCTCAGCCTACTCGATCATTGCCGCTTGCTGAAAATGCGGCACCCCCACCCCCAACCCCTCCCCTCAAGGGGGAGGGGAGCCGACGCTCAGTGGCTAGCTCAGCCCCAGTATCTTCCGGTTGGCCGCTATATCGGTGCCCGCCGATGCGAAATCGTCGAAGGCGTTCTCGGTCACGCGGATGATGTGGTTCTTGATGAACTCGGCGCCTTCGCGCGCACCGTCCTCGGGGTGCTTGATGGCGCATTCCCATTCGAGCACGGCCCAGCCGGCGAAGTCGTATTGCGCCATCTTGGAGAAGATCGAGGCGAAATCGACCTGGCCGTCGCCGAGCGAGCGGAAGCGCCCTGCCCGGTTGATCCAGCTCTGGTAGCCGCCATAAACGCCCTGGCGGCCGGTCGGATTGAACTCGGCGTCCTTGACGTGGAACATCTTGATCCGCTCGTGATAGATGTCGATGTAATCGAGATAATCGAGCTGCTGCAGCACGAAGTGGCTGGGATCGTAGAGCAGATTGGCGCGCGGATGGTTGTTCACGCGCTCGAGGAACATCTCGTAGGTCACGCCGTCATGCAGGTCTTCGCCGGGATGGATTTCGTAGCAGAGGTCGACGCCATTCTCGTCGAATGGCATTGAGGATCGGCGTCCAGCGGCGGGCCAGTTCGTCGAAGGCTTCTTCGACCAGGCCCGCCGGGCGCTGCGGGAACGGATAGAGGAACGGCCAGGCCAGCGCGCCCGAGAAGGTCGCGTGTTCGGTCAGGCCGAGATTCTTGGAGGCCTTGGCCGCCCACATGCAGTTGCTGCACCGCCCATTCCTGGCGCGCCTTGGGATTGCCGTGCACCGTGGCCGGGGCAAAGCCGTCCAGCATGGTGTCATAGACCGGATGGGCGGCGACGAGCTGGCCCTGCAGATGGGTCGATAGCTCGGTGATGGCCAGGCCGTGCTTGGCGGCGGTGCCGGTCAGCTCATCGGCATAGGTCTTGGAGGTCGCGGCCTTTTCCAGATCGATCAGGCTGCCGACCCAGGTTGGGATCTGCACGCCCTTATAGCCGTAATTGGCGGCCCAGCCGCAGATGGCGTCGAAGGAATTGAACGGCGCCTTATCGCCGGCGAACTGGGCCAAAAAGATCGCGGGACCCTTGATGGTGCGCATGTCGTTTCTCCTCTGTTGGCGCCTTGGCGCCCAGCTCTTTTATTGCCGCTTCAAGCAACAGGCGGCGAATGACCGCCGCCTGCTCATTATTCTGTTCTCAATCTTGACCGGCGCACTGCGCCTGTCAATGAGGTACGCACATCAGGCCTCGCAGCAACGCCCGCGCTTCGTCGGGACCAAGGGCCGCAGGACGCTCGCAAGTGGTCGAGAGCGTGATGACCTGGCCGGTTTCGCCGGCCTTGAGGATCGAGGTCATGACGTCGATGGCATGGAGCGCCACGTCGAGGCCGCAGCGGGCGTATGGCCGTCTTCGAGCGACAACATCATGTCGGACAGGCCGGCATTGCGATAGTTGGCGCGCGGATTGGGCTTGTCGAGTTCCTGGTTGGCCTTGCCGAACGGGTGGTCCCAGGGCGTGACTGGCTTCCTTGGTGCCTTCGAGGTTGGCAACGGTCAGGTCGCCATTGAAGAAGTTGGGATCGGGCACGAAGATCGAGCCATCGGTGCCGTAGAGTTCGATATTGTGGTGGCCATGGCTGGCCACGTCCCAGCTGGCGCCCAGGGTGATGATGGCGCCGTTGTGGAATTCCATGACGGCGTGGATGGTGGTCGGCGTGCCGACCTTGATCATCGTGCCCTTGAGCGGAGAGGTCGGCGTGGTGATCTCGCGTTCGGCGCGGGCCATGCCGGTGAAGGCGGTGACGCGCTTGATCGGCCCGACCAGGCTGATCAGGTCGGTGATGTAATAGGGGCCGAGATCGAGGATCGGGCCGCCGCCCTGCTGGAAGAAGAAGTCCGGATTGGGATGCCAGTGCTCCATGCCGCGGCTCTGCACGTGCATGGTGCCGGAGGCGATGCGGCCGATCTTGCCGCTGTCGATGATCGAGCGGGCCTGCTGGTGCGCGCCGCCCAGGAACGTATCCGGGGCCGAGCCGACCAGCACCTTGTGCTCGGCGGCCAGGGCCTTGAGCGCGATGCCCTCTTCGACGCTGAGGACGAAGGGCTTTTCGGAATAGGCATGCTTGCCGGAGGTGATGATGTCCTTGGACACCGAATAGTGGGTCGAGGGAATAGTCAGGTTGACGATCACGTCGACTTCGCTGTTCTTCAGCAGCTCGTCGGGCGTCTGCGCCTTGACGTTGATATTCGGCGGCGCGCGCCTGGGCAGCAGCCGGGACGATATCGGCGATGGCGCGCACTTCGAGGTTCTTGAACAGCGGCGCCAGGCGCAGATAGGCGCAGAGATATTGCCGGCACCCATGATGCCGACGCCATAAGTCTTGGCCATGCTCGTTAGACTCCGAAAGAATTGACGGTCGCGATGGACCGTGTGGCAAAGCGGGTGAGATCGTTTGGATTATCGTGCTCGGCCACGAAGTAGCGCGCAGCAGTCTTGGCCTTGACGTGGTTCAGCAGGTCCTTCCACGGCAGCGTGCCATGGCCGACATCGGCCCAGCCGTCTTCATCGAGGTTCTGGCCAGCGGGCGCGATATCCTTGACGTGGACGGCGATGATGCGCTTGCCGAATTTCTCCAGCCAGGCGAAAGCGTCGGCCTTGCCGCGATAGATCCAGGCGATATCGGCTTCGGTATAGATATCGGGCGCGGCTTCCAGCAGCACATCCATCGGATAGCGGCCATCGGGCAGCACGGCGAATTCGAAATCGTGGTTGTGATAGCCAAAGATGATGCCGGCCTTGGTGAAGGGGGCCGAAATGTTAGCGAGACGTTCACCAAAGGCCTGCCAACCGTTAGCATCCTTGGGGCGCTGATCGGGCGCCAGCCAGGGGCACATGAACACCTTGGTGCCCAGGGCTTCGGCGATCGTCAATGCGCGCTCGGGCTGCTCCAGCAGATCGAGGCCGACGTGAGCGGTCGGCATGGAGAGGCCATTGGCATCGAGCTTGGCCTTGAGGCCCGGCAGATCGCCATAAAGGCCACCCAGGCCGGCACCGTCGAGCCCGCCATAGCCTTCGATATATTTGTAGCCGGAATCGGCGACGGTTTTCAGCACCTGGTCGAGCGGGTAATTGCGCCCGCTGAACATCTGGAACGACATATCCATTATTTTAGTCCTTGTAGGTTGGCTTGCGAGGCGAAGCTCGCTTATTTCCAGCTCTTCCATGCATCCATGGCGCGCGTGGCGAAGCGGTTCACATCCGATGGGTTGTCGTGTTCGGCGACGAAATACTGCGCGCGGGTTTTGGCGCGGATGGTGCCGATGAGCTTGTCCCAGCCCATGGTGCCCTGCCCTGGATCGGCCCAGCCATCTTCATCCTCGGCGACGCCAGCGGGCGCGATGTCCTTGACGTGAACGGCGGTGATGCGCTGGCCATAGGCATCGAACCACTTCTGCGGATCGTTCTCGCCGCGCACGATCCAGGCGACGTCGGCCTCCCACTCGATATCCTTGGCGATGTCAAGAATGATGTTCATCGGCAGCTTGCCGGTCTCGGTGGGCCAGAATTCGAAATGGTGGTTGTGCCAGCCAAAGCCGATGCCGGCCTTCTTGTAGCTCACGGCCAATTCGGCCAGCGTTTCGGCCAGCTGCACCCAGCCGGCTTCAGGCTGCTTGCGCTGGTCCTGCGGGATGGCCGGGCAGAACACGGTCTTGATGCCGAGGGTTTCGACGGTCTTGAGCGTTGTCGACACGTCCTTGAGCATATCGAGGCCGAAATGGCCGGTCGGCATGGTCAAGCCATTGGCCTTGAGGGATGCGGCCAGGCTGGCGGCATCGGCATAGAGGCCGCCATAGCCTTCCACCTGGCCATAGCCCAGCGCTTTGAGCTTGGCGAAGAACAGCATCGAGTGGGTGGGAAATTGCGGGCGCTGTAAAGCTGGAAAGACAGATTCGGTCACTTTGGCCTCAAGATAACGTTCATACGAGCACAATACGTACTCCGACATAGCGGATTAGTCGCGCACGATCACACCGGTTCGGCAGGTTTATTGCCTGAAAAGTAACATTGGCGACGATGGAGATGCGGCGAGTGCTGCCGGCGCAACAGCGCCGGCAGAGGTGCATCAAATGCGGTTGGTGGTCTCGGCATTGAACAGCGAACCGCGCGCCGGATCGAAGCCGATCAGGATTTTCTGGCCGCTCTTGATCACCACATCGCTGTCGCAGCGGAAGGTCACCGCCTTGCCGGCCAGCTTGGTCCAGGCCAGCGTGTCCGACCCCATGGGTTCGACGATCTCGATCTCGACCTCCTGGTTGAACGGCTTGGACTTGGCATCCTCGCCGATCACGATGTGCTCCGGACGAACGCCCAGCACAGCCTTGGTCGAACCACTCGGCGCGGTCTCGAAGGCGTAGGTGCCGACCGGAACCACGGTGCCGTCATCGGCTGTGAACGTCTGGTTGGCGGCGTTCAGCGTGCCTTCGAGGAAGTTCATCGAGGGCGAGCCGATGAAGCCCGCGACATAGAGATTGACCGGCTTGTTGTAGATGGTGTGCGGATCGGCCAGCTGCTGGATCGCGCCACTCTTCATGATGGCGATCCGGTCCGCCAGCGTCAGCGCCTCGATCTGGTCGTGGGTGACGTAGATCATGGTGTTCTTCAGGCGATGATGCAGCCGCTTGATCTCGACGCGCAGGTCGCTGCGCAGCTTGGCGTCGAGGTTGGACAGCGGCTCGTCGAACAGGAACACGTCCACATCGCGCACCAAGGCGCGGCCGATAGCGACGCGCTGGCGCTGGCCGCCGGACAGGTTTGCCGGCTTGCGACCGCAGCAAAGGCTGGATCTGCAGGATTTCGGCGGCGCGGTTAACCCGGCTCTCGATCTCCGCCTTGGGCATGCCGGCGACGCGCAGGCCGAACGACAGGTTCCGCTCCACCGTCATTTGCGGATAGAGCGCGTAGGACTGGAACACCATGCCGATGCCGCGATCCTTGGGCTCGGCCCAGGTCACGTTCTTGCCGCCGATGAAAATCTGCCCTTCGGTGACGTCGAGCAGGCCGGCAATGCAGTTCAGCAGGGTCGACTTGCCACAGCCCGAAGGCCCCAGCAGCACGATGAACTCGCCCTTGGCCACTTCCAGATCGAGCGACTGCAGCACTTTGACACTGCCGAAATCGAGCGACAGATCTCTGATTGAAACGCTGGCTTCCATAATAGTTATCCCTTCACCGCGCCGGCAGCGATGCCGCGGACGAACCATTTTCCCGAGATGAAATAAACCGCCAGGGGCACGAGGCCCGTCAGGATGGTTGCGGCCATGTTGACGTTGTATTCCTTCACGCCCTGCGTGGAGTTGACGATGTTGTTGAGCTGCACGGTCATCGGATAATTCTGGTTGCCGGCGAAGATCACGCCGAACAGGAAATCGTTCCAGATGCCGGTAATCTGCAGGATCATCGCCACGACGAAGATCGGCAGCGACATCGGCACCATGATCTGGAAGAAAATCCGCCAGAACCCTGCCCCGTCGACGCGCGCCGCCTTGAACAATTCAGGCGGCAGCGACGCGAAGTAGTTGCGGAACAGCAGCGTCAGGATCGGCATGCCGAACACGGTGTGGATCAGGATGACGCCCTGTAGCGTGGAGAACATGTGCATTTCGCGCAGGATGATCACCAGCGGATAGAGCATCACCTGATAGGGAATGAACGAGCCGAACAGCAGGATGACGAAGAAGACTTCCGAGCCCTTGAAGCGCCAGTTGACCAAGGCATAGCCGTTGATCGAGGCGATCAGCACCGAGACGATGACGCTGGGAATGGTGATCTTCACCGAGTTCAGGAAACCGACCTTGAGGCCCTCGCAATAAAGGCCGGTGCAGGCGGTAGTCCCAGGCCTTGAACCAGGGATCGAAGGTGATGTTGATCGGCAGCGCGAAGATATTGCCGCCGCGCGACTTCGGCCAGGCTTTTCAGGGACGTGACGATCATCACGTACATCGGGAACAGGTAATAGACGCGAAATGAAGAACAGCAGCGAATAGATGATGATCTTGCGGGGGGTAAAGAATGGGCGCGGACGCTGCCCCCTCGGCTCTAGTGTATCGACAGCCATGATGGCCCTCCCTTGCTGACGCGTCCGGTCATTTGTTTTTCTTTGGGCCGAATTCGATATAGGCCCATGGGATCAGGATGATCAGCACCGTCACCAGCATCATGGTCGAGGCGGCGAGCCCCTGCCCCAGATTGCCGCGCGCGAACATGTAGTCGTAAACGTATTTCGCGGGGACGTCGGAGGCGAAGCCGGGGCCGCCCTGGGTCAGCGCCACCACCAGATCATAGAGGCGGACAATGCCAGAGCCGACGATCACCAGAGTGGTGATGACCACGCCGCGCATCATCGGCATGACGATCTGCAGATAGGTGCGCCAGGCGGGAATGCCGTCGATGCGCGCCGCTTTCCAGATTTCCTCGTCGATGCTGCGCAAGCCTGCCAGCATCAGCACCATGACGAAGCCGGTGCCCTGCCACAGCCCGGCAATCACCAAGCCATAGATGACGGTATCGCCATTGGTCAGCAGGTCGAACCGGAAATCGGTGAAGCCCAGGTCGAACGCGACTTTCTGGATGCCGAAATTGGGGTTCATGATCCACTGCCAGACCAGGCCCGTGACGATGAACGACAGCGCGAATGGATAGAGCAGCACCGTGCGGAAGGTATTTTCGAAGCGGATTTTCTGGTCCATCAGCACGGCCAGCAGGAAGCCGACCACCATGGTGAAAACCAGCGACAACACGCCATAGAGGGCTAGATTTTCCGCCGAGCCGATGAAGCGCGCGCGTCTTGAACAGGCGCTCATACTGGGCCAGGCCGACGAATTTGCCGCTCGGGAGCGAGCCGGAATTGGTGAAGGAGTAAACCACGCTCCACAGGCTGCAGCCGATGAAGACCACCAGCACCGTCAGCGACCATCGGAAGAGCGGCGATCTTGGCGCTCAGGTTCTTCAAGAAGATATTGTGCAGCAAGCCCGGCCTTGTGGATTTCTCCTCCGGTTTCGCCTGCGCCGCGAGTGTCGCTTCTGCCATGGATCACCCCATTCTATGCCTGATTGGAAACATGGCCGGCCCGGGGATTGCCCAAGCCGGCCACGCTTAGCCTAAGCGTCGCCTCAACGATTAGTCAGCGGAGGCGACGATATCGGCATACTGGGACTGCATATCTTCGACGGTCATCGACTTGTCGGCGAAGAATGCGAGCACGAGATCCTGCAGCTGGCCCTGGGTATCGGAGCTGAAGGTCTGGTCGCCGGTGGGCAGCACGTTTGCCGGGTCGGCGAGGATTTCGAGACCCTTCTTCATGCAGGCATTGGCGGCGGCGAGATCGACGTCGCCACGGACGGGCATCGAGCCCTTCTTCAGGTTGAACGCCACCTGGACTTCAGGGGAAAGCATCAGCTTGGCCAGCTCGAGCTGGGTGCGGGTGATTTCGGGATCTTCGCTCTTGGGGAAGTAGAACGCGTCGCCACCGGTATCGACGATGGCATGCATGCCCAGGCCCGGCAGGCAGTCATAGTCCGTGCCGGCGACCTTGCCGGCGACGGCGAATTCACCCTGGGCCCAATCGCCCATGATGTTGCCGGCGGCCTTGCCTTCGATGACAAGCTGGGTCGCGTCGTTCCACAGCGGAACGATGGCGCTGGAATCGGTGGCGTCACGCACGTCGGCGAGAGCCTGAACGACAGCCTTGAACTCGTCGCCGCGAACAGCATCGGCGTTCTTGTCGATATTAACCTGGGTGAACAGCTCAGGACCGCCGATGGAGGCGAACAGAACGCCCCACATGGTGTTGATCGGCCAGCCCTGGCCTATCGCCATGGGAATGATGCCGGCTTCCTTGAGCTTGGGGAAATCGGCGACATATTCCGTCCAGGTGGTCGGAACGGTCATGCCGTTGTTCTCGAAAGCGGGGCGCGACAGCCACAGCCATTGCTGGGAGTGGATGTTGACCGGCACGCAGTACATCTTGCCTTCGAACATGCAGGTGTCCAGCAGCTTGGCCGGACGGATCACGTCAACCCATTTTTCGGCCGTCGCGACTTCGGTCAGGTCCTGCATCAGACCGGCCTGGATGAGCTGCTCGGCATCGCGGCCGGTGTTCATCTGGGTGGCGCCCATCGGGTTGCCGCCAAGAATACGGCTGATGATGATGGGGTTGGCGGCTTCGGCCGAACCGGCAATGGCACCGTCGATCCACTTGTCGGTGCCAGTAGCATCCAGGGCGTCGGCAAAGACCTTCACCGCGGCGGCTTCGCCACCCGAAGTCCACCAGTGCGTAACTTCGAGATCGGTAGCGTGTGCGGTGCCGCACATCAAGGCAGCCGCCATCGTGGCAGCTACTGCGAACTTATTCATAATGTAGTCCTCCCAACGTCCTCAAGGAGCGAAACGCTCCCACGAAATTGCCAGCCGCTAGGTTGCCTTCTTGAGAGGCATCCCCGACTGGCCGTATGTAATCGATTGCATAGCCAAAAATTTGCCAGTGCAATCGATTGCATGAGTTTCAAACACTTCTTGCGGTCGTGTCAAGATCGATTTAGACCGTTTGGATTGCTGACAGCCCGAGGGGGTGCTGCCAAACATGAGCACCGCCAGAAAAACACCCACGATTCAGGATGTTGCGCGTTTCGCAGGGGTATCGACAGCCACGGTGAGCCGGGCACTTTCGAGCCCCGAGCGGGTGAGCGAGAATACGCGAACGCGCATTTTCGATGCCGTGCGCGCCACTGGATACACGCTCAACCAAGCGGCACGATCGCTGCGCCAGCGCACCTCCAAAACCATCCTCGTGGGGCTGCCGGACATCCGCAACCCGTTCTTCTCATTGATCCTGGATGCGATCGAGCGCGAGGCGGCATTGCGCGGTTATGGCGTGCTGGTCTGCAACCGCCATGTGGGCTCCAATCCGGCGCGGCGGTTGGGAGAATATTTCCTGTCGCACCGCGCCGACGGCCTGCTATTGCTCGATGGATCGCTGGAGCTGGAGCAATTGCTGGAGCTGACGCGCGAGCCGATTGCCGTCCCCCTGGTGGTGGCCTGCGAGGAAATTCCCGACGCACCGTTCCACACCGTCAAGACCGACAATCCCCGCGCCGCCGCCTGCGCCACAAGGCATCTGATCGGGCTGGGCCACACCCGAATCGGGCACATCGCCGGACCGGTGGGCAATGCATTGCGGCAGGAGCGCCTGCAGGGCTTCATGCACGCCATTGACGACGCCGGGCTCAAGGTGCTGCCCGACTGGATTTTTCCGGGCAACTTCCTGATGGAGAGCGGCTATGCCGCGGCGCTGCAATATCTGGCAATGGCCAACCGCCCCAGCGCGGTTTTTGCGGCCAACGACGAAATGGCGATCGGCTTCCTGTCGGGCCTGCGCGAGCAGGGACTGGAATGCCCCCGCGATATCTCCGTGATCGGTTTCGATGACCTCGCGGTCGCCCTGCACTATTGCCCGCCGCTGACCACCATGCGGCAGCCGCGCGAGAAATTGGGCCAGCTCGCCGCACAGACGCTGATCGATATCGTCGAAGGGGCGGCCGAAACCGAGCCGCGACGCATCGTGCTCAGCTCGGAAATGATCCTGCGCGCCAGCACCGCTCGCTACTTCCAGCCATCGTACAGCTAAAGGCCGGGCCGCAGAGCCGTCTGGCCTGATCGGCTCGCAATTCGATTCTACAGCCTTCTCTGCCACGTCACCAAGAAGGGCGTTCATTTTGCCAAAAAATGCGCTAAAGGAGCGACGCACAGCGCCGCGGTCCCGTAGCTCAGCTGGATAGAGCAGCAGCCTTCTAAGCTGTTGGTCGCAGGTTCAAGTCCTGCCGGGATCGCCAATATTTCCAGATACTGACGGTTCACCAATTTTCAGGATAACCGCCAGAGACCGCGCCAGTGGTTGGAAGCTGGAAGGCGCTCGCTGAAGGCGATCGAATTGCCACCGGCCGGCAGTGCCAATTATCGATTTACGAGAATGGCGCCGGACGAGCCTGAAAGCCGGCACATTGGAAGTGTATCGTCAGGGGTTGGTGGGGTAGCGGATAGTCCCTTCACCTTCGCCAGATCGTAAGTACATTGGGAAGACGGTGCCAAATTCCTCCACGAATGTATCGCCAGTGATCGGGGGCTCAAAGCTGACAGAGATGTCTGTGTATTCGCCTGCCGGCAACACCGGGAAGACGAGACTGAAATTTCCGTTGGAGTAATTTTTCTGCTCAACCTCCAGCGCGGGCCTCGCCGAGATTTTGGACACCTTGACGAACGCGTCAAATTCAACGCGGAGTTCCGTGGCGTCGCCGTTTCCTGTATTTGCAAGCCGAAACCAAGCACTGCCCGCCTGCTCGTCAGTCTGTGAAATCTCAACGGCGGGCCGGAAGTAAAAGCTCATCGCGAGCGGCGTTATGGCCACAAGCTGAACTCCACTGATGACCAAACCTGCGACCGCGCAGGTGGTCGTGATATTTACTCTCAATTGCGCCCCCGCACGATTCCCGGATCAAGGTATTTGCTGTGTCCGACGCAAGCAAGGCTGCAACTCCCATGGAGAAAGCCGCGATCCTCGATGCCATTGGCGGGCGCTGCAACCATTGCAGGCACGGCATCAAGGGCTACGGCGTTTCTCCGGCGTTTTTCGCAAAAAACATGGGGCCGCCGCGAAAGCGCGGAAAGCCATAGCCGTGCACTTGCACCAGGTCGATGTCTTCAGCCGTGGCGGCTATGCCCTCTGCCAAAATCTTCTCGCCTTCCCGCGACAGGGCCGCAACGAGACGATGAGCCAGCACTGCCGGATCGGTGTCCACGCCACCGGCCAGCAAGGGCGCCAGGATGGCGTTTGCGGCCTCCGAGGGGACCGGCTTCCGGTCACCCTCTCGGTAATCGTACCAGCCGCCCCCGGACTTGACGCCCAGCCGCCCCGCTCGAACCAGTAGGTCACCCAGGGTCTCGGGCACCGCAATCGCGTTGGCGCGCGCCGCCTCACGCTGCCGGAAGGCAATGTCGAGACCCGCCATATCCTGCATTTCGAAGGGCCCCATGGCGAAGCCGAACTGGCGCATGGCGGCGTCGATCCGGGCAATCGAATTGCCCTCGCGCACCATGGTTTCGGCCTCTGCCCGGTAGCCGAGCAGCATGCGATTGCCAATGAAGCCTTCGCAAATGCCTGCCGGAACAGCCACTTTGCCCAGTCTATTGGCAAGCTCGAAGCACGCCTGCACCACATCGGCCTGCGTCTGGGGGATGGGCACGATCTCCAGCAGTTTCATGACCTGGGCCGGGCTGAAGAAATGCAGCCCGATAAACCGCTCAGGATGGCTTACCTCCTCGGCGATGCGACGCGGGTCGAGATAGGACGTGTTGGTGGCCAGAATGGTCTGCGGCCCGCAGATCGCGCTCAGGTCCGCAAATACCGACTGCTTGACGGTGATATCCTCAAAAACAGCCTCGATCACCAGATCGCGCTCCACGAGGCTATCGTAACCGACGGCGCCCTCAAGGCTGGCCGCGCGATGATCGGCCTGCTGCTGGGTCAGTTTTCCGCGCGTGACGGCAGCCTGGAACGTCGAACGAAGAGCCCCCATCGCCCGATCCAGGGCCACCTGATCCCGCTCGATCAGGGCGACTGCGATATCGGCATCCAGCAGGGCGGCGGCAATCCCGATCCCCATGGTTCCTCCGCCGATGACTGCGGCGCGCCGGATTTGTCTTGGCCCCTCCCCGCCCCGTCCCCGCTTCGCGGCGGCGCGCTCGGCGAAAAACAGATAGCGTAACGCCGCGGCCTCCTCGCTTTGCCGCAATTGCAGGAAAGCGGCGCGCTCGGCTGCAGCTCCGGCGGCGTAACCCTGTTCCACCCCGATGCGCAAAGCCTCCAGCGCCTTGAGCGGCGCGATGCTGCCCCGGGCGCGGCGCTGAACCCGCTGTTCAAGGGCCGTCCATTCAGCGGCCGTTGGTGCATTCACCGCGCGTTGCGCGGCCGGCAGCGGTTGCTCCAATTCAGGCAGGCCTCGCGCAAAGGCCTGGGCCGCTTCGACGATGTCTGCTTCCACCAGCCGATCGATAAGCCCGATTTCAAGAGCCTCCACAGCAGTCAGGGAACGATTCTCGCAGCATATCGAAACTGCCGCATCCACGCCCACCAGACGCGGCAGGCGCTGGGTGCCGCCGGCGCCGGGGGTGATTCCAAGATTGATTTCCGGCAGGGCCAGGCGTGCCGCTGGACCAGCCAGCCGCCAGTGGCAGGCAAGCGCCAGCTCCAGGCCGCCGCCCAATGCTGCGCCGTTTATCGCGGCGATCCAGGGCTTTGCCGCGCCTTCGATGGCATTGAGAATGTCGGGGACCGTCGGCGGTGTCACTGGCCGGTCGAATTCGGCGATATCGGCGCCGCCCACGAATATGAGGCCATGGCCCGTCACCACCACTGCGCTCACTTGCCGATCGGCATCCAGCCGCGCGATGGCCGCCTGCAGTCCCTCCCGCACATCCTGGCCAAGAGCATTGACCGGCGGATTGTCGATGGTGACGAGCGCCACCTCGCCGCGCATTTCAACCCGAACTTTCATTGCAACCCCATTGTGTCTGGCGGCGCCGGTCCCTGGCCATGCCAAGGCGATCACCGCGCCGCAGGCGGGTGTCGACCGAACGCCGATACTCTTTCGATCGGCCAGGAAGCCTTGCTCTAGGCGCGGTTGAACTGCGGCGGCCGCTTCTCGAAGAAGGCGGTGACGCCCTCCCGATAATCGGGCTGCTGCCCCGCCGTTCGCTGGAAATCGCGTTCGATTTCCAGTTGTTCGGAGAGTGAATTGTTCCACGATGCGGCCAGCGCCTGTTTCATCATCCGCATCGATGGCTGCGAGTGGCTGGCAAGGCGTTCGGCGACATTGCGCATTTCCCCCGCCAATTCGTCATCGTCCACGACTTTCCAGACCAGGCCCCATTCCGCCGCCAGCTCGGCCGAAACTTCTTCGGCAAGCAGCGTCAATCCCCTGGCGCGGGCTTCCCCCACTAGGCGCGGCAGCATCCAGGTGCCGCCGCAATCGGGCACCAGCCCGATCCGCGCAAACGATTCGATGAGCCTGCTGGACCGCGCGGCGATGACGATATCGCAGGACAGCGCCAGATTGGCGCCGGCGCCCGCAGCCACGCCATTGAGCGCGGCGACGACGGGGGTATTTCCCTCCCGGATCAGCCGGATCAGGGGGTGATAATACCGGTCCAGCGACGCGCCGAGATCGGGGGTACCCTCGGCCAGCAGGACACGCCGCTCTTCCAGATCCTGGCCCGAGCTGAAGGCCCGCCCAGCGCCGGTCAGCACGATAGCGCGGCAGCCGGGATCGGCTTCAAGCGCCTGCATGGTCTCGAACAGTTCGCGCTGCATCACCCCATTGAGGCTGTTGAGCTTGTCTGGCCGGTTCAGCATAACCGTGGCCACGGCGCCATTCAGTTCGACGCTCAGAAATTCCATGGTGGGGAAAGATGCCAGCATCTCGCTCATTCCTGTGCCGAAGAGGTATCGGATGCCTGGGGCCGGCTCACGGTGAAAGTCGCCATGGCCTTGGCGCAGAGTTCGTCACCCGCAAAAATCTCGCCTTCGCAGAAAATGAGCCGCCGACCCCGCCGGAGCACCCGCGCCCGGCATTCCAGAATGCCGGTTGCTGCGGAGAGGAAACTGGTGTGCAGATCGATGGTGACGACCGGCTCGGTAGTCTGGGCGGCGAACATGGCGGCAGCCCCCATGGTCACGTCGAAGAAGCTGACCAGCACACCGCCATGCACCACGCCGCGCGCATTCATCAATTCGGGCCGGGGCCGCAGGATTGCTGACGTTTCAACCTCATCGCGCGCCAGCGGCTCGAAGCCGCAGAACCGGATGAAAGGCGATTCCACGCCGAAGAAATTGCTCTGCCCTTCGCTCATGTCATCCCCCCGCATACCGCCACGGTCTGCCCGGTCATGTAGCTGGCGGCTGGAGAACACAGGAAACGCACGACGCTCGCAACCTCCCCCGGCTCGGCAGCACGCGCCAAGGGAATGCGGGCAAGCCGCTGCTCACGCAGGGCCGCCGGAATCTGCTGGCCCATCGCGGTATTGACGATGCCCGGCGCCACTCCGTTCACATTGATCCCGTCCGTCGCAAGGATCGTGGCGAGGCTCTTGGTCAGCGCCTCCACGGCGGCCTTGGAGGCGGCATAATCGACCAATGCGCTGCCCAGCCGAGCTGAAACCGAGCTGATATTGACGATGTACCCCCCCTCGCCAAGCTGCTGCCGATGCGCGGCAAAAGCCTGGCAGAGCAGGAAAGGTGCCCGCACATTGATGGCCATGGTCAAATCGAAATCTGCGGCGGAAAGCTCGGGGAAATTCGAAGTCTTATATCGCCCGGCGCAATTGACCAATGCGTGGGCCGGATGCTCACGCAAGGTCGATGCCAGGGCCTCCCCCACCCCGTCGCTGGACAGGTCGGCGCGCAAGTAGACATCGGCCACGTCGCAGGTTTCGGCGATATCCATGCCGATGATGCGATAGCCATCGGCCTTGAACGCGGCAGCGATTTCGCGGCCGATACCGCCGTTTACGCCGGTGATGACGACACTATTGGACTGGGTCATTTTAGCGTCCTACGAAATTGGGTTGACGTTTTTCTATGACCGAGAGCGCGGCTTCGCGGGCGTCTTCGGTGAAAAACAGCCTCTCGCTGTAGGTTTGCTCAACGGCGTAGCCCTCAAAAACCGGCAATCCTTCACAGGCATTGAGCGATTGCTTGGCAAGACGGATGGCGATGGGGCTCTTTGCCGCAATCGTGTGCGCCAGCGCTCTGGCGCGGTCGAGCAGGTCCGCTTCCTCCACGATCTCATCGACAAGACCATGAACCTGCGCCTGTTGGGCCGAGAGCGGGTGGCCGGTAAAATACATCCGCCGCAGCACGCCCGGACTGACGTAACGCCCGGCAAAGGCACCGCCGCCACAACGGCCGACATTGATTTCAGGCAGGCCAAAAGTGGCGCGCGGGGTCGCCAGGCGGATGTCGCAGAGCGTGGTCAGCACGAACCCCGCCCCGAGCGCCGGTGCGTGGACCGCCGCGATGACCGGCACGGCACAGTCGTAAACGGCCTTGAAGGCGTCCAGGATGACCGCCGTGCGGGCCCGGTCGTCCTCGATGGTGCGCGATTCGAGAAATTCCTTGAGGTCGAGACCGGCGCAGAATGCCTTTTCACCCTCGGCACGAAAAATGACACACCGCACATCCGCGTTCTCGCCGATCTGGCGGAATGCCGCACCGACGCGCTCGTAAAGCTGAGTAGTCAGCGCATTGACCGGCGGGCGATCCAGCACAATGGTCGCAATATGGTCGGCGATATCGATAGTGATGCTCATCTACGGCTCCCGGCCTAGAAGAATTTCCAAAAATCTGACGCCTGGGCTTCCTGCTGGGAGCCTTCGAACACCTTGACGCCGTTGTTCATGATGGCGACCTCATCGGCGATCTTCATCGTTGCCGGCACATTCTGTTCCACCAGCAACACGCTCAGCCCATGGGTGGCGCTGATATGCTTGATCAGGGCGAAAATATCCTCGACCACCTTGGGGGCCAGCCCGATGGACGGCTCGTCCAGCAACAGGCAGCGTGGCCGGCCCAGCAGCGCCAGACCCAGCGCCAGCATTTGCTGCTGGCCTCCGCTCATCTGCCCCGCCGGCTGATCCAGCTTGTCCTTGAGGATCGGAAAATATTCGAAAATGTTCTCGCGGTGGAACATCCAGTCACGATCATGGGCGCAGCCATCCTCGATAACTTCGAAGTTCTCGGCGACCGTCAGATTGGCGAACAGGCCCCTGCCCTCCGGCAGCAGCCGCAGGCCCATGTCGAACCGGCTTGCCGGCGACTGGCTGGAAATATCCTTGCCGGCAAACGCTATGCTGCCACGGCTCTGCCGCATGAGGCCGACGACGGATTTGAGCGTCGTCGACTTCCCCGCGCCATTATGGCCCAGCAGCGCGACGATCGAGCCTTCCTTCACATTGAGGCTGAAGCCGCGCACTGCCGTCTGAGGTCCGTATTTTACCTCTATGTCCTTGATTTCAAGAAGCATCTGTCTTTAAACCTCGGAATGTCAGTTGTGCAGGACCACGCCGCCACCGAAATAGATTTCGGTCAGCTTGGGATCGGAAAAGATTGCTTCTGGGTCGCCCTTGGCGATCAGCTGTCCTTGGTGAAGGAACAGAAGTTCGTCCGAAATCTTGCGGACCAGGCCGGCATTATGCTCGATGACGACAATGGTCTTGCCCTGCGCCTTGAGCTTCATCAGCAGATCGACAACGCGATCGAGCGCTTCCGCATCCAGCCCCGACGCCGGCTCGTCCAGCATGAGCAGATCCGCGCCGGTCGCCAGCAGGCGGGCGATACACAGCAGCTTCTGTTCGCCATAGGGCAGGTTCCTGGTGATGACGTCGGCCTTGTCACCCAGCCCCACGTCATCGAGAATCTGGAGCGCCTGCTTGCGGGCATCGGCCCGGCTCTGCCTGATCCTGCCCAGGACTGGCGCGAGGAGCGAGGTCAGCGGGTTCTCGTCGGCCTGGCGGGGAAGCCCCACCAGCACGTTTTCCAGCGCGCTCGATTCCTGGAACAGGCGCAGGTTCTGGAAGGAGCGCGCAATGCCCAGCCCGACGATCTGCTGCGGCGGCAGGCCCACGAGACTCTTGTTCTGAAATTCTACCTTGCCCGCATCCGGTTCATAAAAGCCGGTCAGCAAGTTGAAGATCGTGGTCTTGCCCGCACCATTGGGGCCGATCAGGCAGGTGATGATCCCCTTGCTGATCTCGAAGCTGCAATCATTGACCGCCTGCAGACCACCGAAGCGCTTACTCAAGCCACTTACCGAGAAGTACGACATTTTAGCCTCCAACCAGCCGCTAGATGCGGTTTCCGGCGATGCCCTGCGGGCGGAACATCATGAACAGAACCAGCATGACGCCATAGATAAGCTGGCGAACCGGCGCTGCGACGGATGACGGCATGTCGATGAATGCGAGCATCATGGGCAGCCCGAGCAGCAGGAACGGCCCGACCAGAGCCCCCACCAGGGTTCCCGTGCCACCCAGAACCATCATCGAAATGATCAGGATCGAGGCCTGCAGATCGAAGGAAACGGGATCGATAAAGCTCAGATAGGTGGCGTAGAGCCCACCCCCGAGCGCCGCATAGGCGCCGGCGACCGCGGCGGCCTGAACCTTGGGGGTGATGATGCTTTTGCCGACCGACAGCACCGCCGTTTCATCCTGGCGGATGGCGACCAGCAGGCGGCCATAGGCCGACTTCTTGAGCAGTTGGAATAGCACTCCGCCGACGATGACCACGACCAGGTTGATCAGCATGAAATGCCAGGTCTCGCTAGCCTCGAAGCCGAAAAATGAGGGCAACGGGATGGCAAACAGGCCGGCCGCTCCGCCGGTCACGTCGGTCCAGTTGTCGAAGACCGTCGACGCGACGAGCTGAATGCCGAACGAGGTCACCACGAAATAGTCACCGGCCACCCGCAGCGCCGGCAGCGCGAACAGCACATTGACGATGACGCAGATGACGCAGGCAATCGCCAGTGCTCCGACAAACGGCACGCCCGCCATCATTAGGTTGGCGGTGGCATAGGCGCCCACGCCGAAAATGGCGGCTTGTGACACCGAGAATATGCCGACAAGGCCGGTCATGACATTGGATGAGATGGCGACCAGGACATAGACCAGCGCCAGGGTCACATAGCTGAAAAAGAAGTCCATGGTCTCCCCCTCCTAGAATTTGGACCCGAACAGCCCGCGAGGACGCAGGATGATCAGGGCAATGAACAGGACGAAAGTGAGCGCGAAGGCATATTGGGACGGCATGAACAGCAGTGAGAACTGCTGCAGAACCGAAATGATCACGGCGATGAGGAAAGCCCCGCTGACCCGCCCGATACCGGCGGCAATCATGGCGACCGACGCCGTGAGCAGATAGTTCAGGCCCGTATAGGGACGCAGGCCAAAATCGTTGGCGATCAGGATGCCGGCAATGGCCACTGCCACTGAAGCGATGGCATAGACGTACAGATAGATGCGCTGCGGCCGCAGGCGGCCGATCTCGGCCATTTGCGGGTTGCTGGCCACCGCGCGGATCTTGCGGCCCAGCGAGGTCAACGAGAGCAGGCTGCTGAGGCCGGCCATGATTGCCACCGACAACACCACCGACAATATCTGGTTGTTGGTGACCATGAGGGGGCCGATATGGACCACCTGCTTGGTCCACTCGAAGGAATAGAACAGCGTGTCGGCGGTGAAGACACCGGCGATCAGGTTATCGATGACCGCCAATGCACCGAGCGAAGCGATCATGACCACCAAAGGCTTGGCGCCATCCTTCAGCAACCGCCGGTACACCACCCATTGGATGGCCATGCCGACCAGCGCCGCCGCCGCGATGGCAATCGCCAGCGCTAACGGCAGGGGCAGGCCGAGCTGTTCGAGGCACGCCCACAGCACATAGCTCCCGACCAGGAAAACACCGGCATGAGCGATATGGAAGACGCCGGTAGTGGCGTAGATCAGGGCAAAGCTCGCGGCCACGACGCCCTGCAGGCAGCCGATCACCAAGCCGTTCGTCAGCAGTTGTAAAGCAAGCATGGTTCTTCCTTCGCCGGCCTCCACCACAAGATTGGTGGAGGCCGTTCACCTCGGGCCGGAGCCGGAGGTCTCCTAGTAAGTCTTCACGAACTGTGTCTGCTTGTCCTTGAGGACGCGGATATCGATGGGCATCGATGCGGTATTGCCCTCGAAAGTCACCGGTCCGGCCAGGCCTTCGAACGTCTTCTTCTCGTCGATCTGGTTGCGCATGTTCTCGCCGGACGGCGCCTGGCCGGCCTCGACAGCCGCCTTGGCGGACTGCAGCAGCACATACATCGAGTTGTAGTACTGGCCCGAATAGAAGGTCATGTCCGTTCCGGTCTCGGCCTTATAGGCAGCAGCGACGTCCGCGGGAGGATCGAAGCGGAGCTGGGTGTGATACCAACCCTGCGCCGCATCGCTGGCGATAATGCTGGCCTGGTTGACCGAGGTCATGCCCGCCATGATGACATCGAAGCCCATCTGCTCGCGTTGTTCGGCGAGCTGGACGAACCCATTGCTCTGCACGACGAACAGCACGTCGGGATCGAGCGCGGCAACCTTGGACAGCGGGCCGCGGAAATTGGTTTCCCCGAACGGCACCGATTCGGAACCGAGAACCTTGCCGCCCATTTCGGTGAAGTTGCGCTCGAAGGCTTCCAGGCCCGCCTCCCCCTGCGCATCCTTCACATAGATGACGGCGGCGGTTTCAGCCTTGAGTTCTTCGCGCAGATACTGCGCCATGCGGCTGATTTCCGTGCCGGCCAGGGGTACGGTATTGAGCAGATAGTGGCCGGCATCGGCCAGCTTGTCGCTCTGGGCGCCGGCGTTGACGACGATGACCTTGCGGCGATCCGCCAGCGGCGCCATGGCCAGCGACGGGCCGGAATAGCCGGTCATGATCACTGGCACTTCATAGAGGCTGACCAGCTTGTTGAAAGCCACGACGGACAGGTCGGCCTTGGCCTGGTTGTCCTCGACATGCAGCTCGATCTGGTAGCCAGGGATCAGGTTGGTTTCGTTGGCGACCTTCACCGCGAATTCGAGGCCGCGGCGCTCGTCGTTGCCAACCTCGGCGGCAGGGCCAGTCAGCGGCAGAATGGCGCCGACCTGCAGTACCTCCTGCGCAAAGGCCCCGGAACTGTTCAGTCCCGCGGTTAGCAATGCGGCCGAAGCCATCAGCATTGTACGTCTGGTGAGCATAGTAAATCCTCCCTGTTTCACTTGGAATTCAGATATTGGCTGCGCAGCAGTTCGCGCAGGACGTTCTTCTGGGTCTTGTCCGCGTTCGCACCGGCGGTCGTGGGAAAATCCGCAACCAGCTTGATGAAACTCGGGATCTTGTAGGTGGCGACCTTGCCCTTGCAGAACTCGGCCACGGCCTCGGGGGTCAGCTCGACGCCAGTCTTGGGGATAATGGCGGCGGCCAGCACTTCGCGGCCGTCATCGAGCGCGAAGCCTACCACCTGCGCCCGGTCGATGCCGGGATGGCGGCTGAGGAACTGTTCGACCTCGGCAGGCGCCAGCGAGAAGCCGGCGATCTTGATGATGTCCTTGCTGCGCCCCTCATAGCGAACGCTTCCATCCGGGTTTTTCCGGGCGAAATCGCCGGTGTCGAACCAGCCGTCCGCGCCCAGGTTTTCGGCTGTCGCGGCTTCATTGTTGAAGTAGCGGCTCAACAGCGTCGGGCCGGCGATATAGAGGCGCCCGATCGTGCCGTCAGGCGCCTCCTGCCCGGTCGCTGGATCGAGAACCTTCGCCTTGATTTGCAGCGAGATAAGCCACCCGTTTACCACTGCACGTGCGGCTTGTGGCTCGGCAGGATTGCCGACGATGATCATGCTGGCGGTTTCGGACATGCCATAGGCATGGACGATGCGCACGCCCAGGGATTCCTCGAAAACCGGGATTTCTACCACGGGGTCGCGGTTCAGCCAGGCCACCGGCGCCACTCCGCCCCGCAGCGCCGACAGATTGCGAGGCCGCAGGCGTTGCGCCTCATCCCAGCGCCGCAACACGGTATCGACGGTGCCGCTGACACTGTTCACCTGCTCAGCCTCGATCAGATCGAGCGTCTTTTCGGGATCGGTGCTTTCGGTCAGCACGCCTACCGCTCCGGCCAGCAAAAAGGCGATAAGCGCGTTGAGCCCATAAATCCCGCAGAATGGGGTGATCAGCAGAACCCGCTGGCCTGCCGCGACCTGCAACCAGCCGGGCAGCATCGCGGCATGGGTCAACAGCGCGCGCTCGCTCACCACCACGCCCTTGGGCAAGGATGTGGTGCCGGACGTATAGAGGATAACCAGTTCCCCTTCGGGCGCATCCGCTGCGGGATGGCTGGGAGCCTGGGCCACAGCCACTTGGGTATCGAAATCGACGTGGCCGGCGCCGTTTACCGGCGGCGTCCGGCTCTTGAGCACCAGCGTTGGGAAGGCAAACCCCGCGTGCCCCCGAACGTCGTCGAGAATGGCCAGATTGTCCGTCGAACCATTGACCGGCACGGTGAACAGCACCCGTGCGCCGGAATGGCCCAGCATGTAGGACAGCTCTTCCCCTTTATACCGGGTGTTGAGGCTGACCACCGATAGGCCCTGCCGCGACGCGGCCAGGAAAATGGCCACCCACTCCACACAGTTCGGCATCCAGAGGGCGATGCGGTCTCCCGCGCTTAGACCCTCTCCCGCCAGCCAGGAGGCAGTGCTGTCAGCGCTTGCCAGCAGTTGCGCTGCCGTGATGGACACGCCATCGGCGCGGAACACGGTCCGGCCGGGATCGCGCGCGGCGATATCGGCAAAGGCCAGGTAGAGAGTTGGGTGAGAAATTTCAGTCATTCCGGTCAAACCTATGGCGCACGATTGGCAATCCAGCCGCCATCGACCGGTAGTGTTACCCCGGTGATGTAGCTTGCCTGCTCAGACGCGAGGAACACTATGGCCGATGCGATTTCCCTGGGATCAGCAAAACGTCCTATAGGCGTCCTGGCGATCACAGCGTCGGGGGTAAACGCGCCTCCGTCGATCATCTTCTGGACCATCTCGGTGGCCACATAGCCTGGCGAAACGGCGTTGACCCTTATGCCAAGCCGGCCCCACTCGACAGCGAGCGCCTCGGTCAAATTGATGACGCCCGCCTTGGACGGACCATAGGCCGTGCGGCCGGGAAAGCCGCCCATGCCAGTCACCGAGGCCACATTGACGATGGCGCCACGTCCGCGCGCGACCATATGGCGCCCCGCTTCGCGGCATACCAGGAAGGTGCCACGCAGGTTGACATCGATAACCTTGTCCCAGGCATCGTCCACCACTTCGATGGTGGGCAGCGGTACTTGGGTGACGCCGGCTGAGCTGATCAAAATATCGGGAGGACCGAATGCCTCGACCGCGATAGCCATGGCCGCCGCAACGCCGGCGGCGTCGGTGACGTCGCATGGAATGTCCTGGCGCCCGGCTTCTCGACGGTGGCCGGCAAACAGGTCCATGCACGATATACGCGCGCCACGGGCAATGAGTGCATCGATGCAGGCGGCGCCAATGCCGCTGCGGCCGCCGGTAACGATGGCATGCAGATCACGCATGGCAACAGCCTTTTTCAAAAGGCCGGCCAATGCCGGTCACCCGGATATGCGGTTGTGTGAACATATTTCCCCCGCAGCTTTCCGCTGCATTGACGGGAAACCTATATGAATTATTTTGTAGGAGAATTGTCGAAACCGCAGGTCAGGACATGCAAAAAAAGACACGCTCATTTCTCGGGCTGGATTGGAGCGGCCTGCAATATTTTCTCGCCGCCGCCCGCGCGGGAAGCGCCGCCAACGCCGCGCGCCAATTGGGGATCGATCAGGTCACCGTCAGCCGGCATATCAAGGCGCTCGAAGCCGGATTTGGCACGCGGCTGTTCGACCGGGGCCCGCGCGGCCTGGCCCTGACGCCTGCGGGCGAAGACCTGCTGGAAATGGCGGAACGCATGGAAGGCGTCGCTATCGGCGCCTATTCCAAGATAGCATCGCAAAACGCCAAGGTGAGCGGGTTGCTGCGCGTTGCGGCCCCCGAAGGGTTCAACACCTACTTTCTGCCCCAGCATCTCTCGGCGTTCCGCGAAGCTCACCCCGATCTCGATGTGCAGATCGTCTCCATGTCGCGACTGCATTCGGTATCGAAGCGGGAAACCGATATTGCCATCACGGTGGGTCAAGTGCTCGAAGGGCGCGCAATGACGCGGCGCGTGGGCGATTTCACGCTCGGCATGTTCGGCGCCAAAAGCTATCTGGACAACCATCCGCCGATCACCAGCATCGCCGACCTGCACGATCACGATATCATCGGCTATGTCGACGATCTGGTCGTGATGCCGGACCTGCACTATCTGGGCGAGATCAGTCCCGACCTGCGGCCCACGGTGCAGTCCGCGAGCCTTGTCACCCGCATGATGCTGACAGTCCATGGGTTGGGCCTGTCGCTGGTGCCGCATTTCATGGCCAGGACCCAAGACAATCTGGTGCCGGTGCTGCCCGATCAGATACTGTTCACGCGCTCTTACTGGGCTGTGGTCCATGAAGACATGCGAGATTTGGCGCGCGTCAGGCTCTTCCTCGATTTCCTGGTCAAAACGCTCAGGCACAATCCTTTGGCCGAGCCCATGCCAGCCGCGTTGAATTCGCCCGGCGCCACCCACACCAAGCGCTGACGGCTCACGGCATTCCAATTCGTGCATGGCCTGCCCGTCTCTCATGCCTATTGCCAAGCCCATCGCCGCATTGTGAAGGTGCCGCAAGTTCGGGAGGAACACGTGCAGCTATATTATTCATCCACTTCGCCATTCGTGCGGAAGGTGCTCATCTGCGCCATCGAGAGCGGGCTGGCAGGCAAAATCGAGAACCTGGCCTGTGCCGCGCACCCTGTGCAGCGGGATCGCGGCATGGTTCAGGCCAACCCGCTGGCGCAGGTTCCTACCCTCATCACCGATGAGGGCATGTCGCTTTATGACAGCCCGGTCATCTGCGAATATCTCTGCACGCTTTCGGGCAATGATACGCTTATTCCCCGCCCCGGCCCTGCCCGCTGGCAGGCGCTGGTGGAGCAGGCGCTGGCCGATGGGTTGATGAACGCCGCGGTAATGGCACGTGCGGAAATCCATATCCGTCCCAAGGACATGCAGTGGCAGCCCTGGCTCGACGGGCAGATGAGTAAGATCGGCGATTGTCTCGCCCAGTTCGAACGCTGGACCGAGGGCTTCGGCGACCGGCTCGATATCGGCACGATTTCGGTGGCCTGCGCGCTGGGTTACCTGGATTTCCGCCATTCGGCCATCGAATGGCGCAAAGACTATCCTACCCTGCACGCCTGGTACCAGGGCTTCGAGCAGCAGCCATCCATGCGCCAAACCGCGCCCTTCGTGGCCGCGTGATGCCGGGGCAATCACCCACGGGCCCATTGTCATGAACATCATCACGACCGGCGCCGTGACCATTATCGGCGTTGCCGAATATCAGGGACCGACCCACAACCCCCAAACCACCTTCGTGCCGTTCGAGCGCGACCGCTTCACCCAAATCGTGCCCAGGCTGCCGCCGGGCAGCCACATCGCGGCAATGAACCGGCTGGTGGTGGCCATTCATATCTGGATCATTCGGGTGGCTGATCGCGTCATCCTGGTCGATACCGGCGTCGGCAATGGCAAGCCGCGCGGCAGCGAGCGCTTGAACATGTTGAACTCGCTTACCCTGCTCTGGCTGGAAGCCGCGGGAGCGGGTCGGGATCAGGTGACAGATGTGGTCATGAGCCACCTGCATCCCGACCATGTTGGCTGGAACACTGTGCGCGAAGACGGCGAGTGGATGCCAACCTTTCCGCAGGCCCGATACTGGGCGCCGGAAGAGGATCTCCGTCATTTCGAAGCGGACTATCTCGCTTCACAAACTCAATCACACAATGCCTTCGGCGACAGCGTATTGCCCATAAGCACCGCGGGGCTACTGCGGACCTACAGGCCCGGCGATGCGGTCGCCGGCCATTTGCAGGCGCGCGATGCGCGAGGACATACGCCGGGAATGTGCAGCCTCTGGCTAAAACATGGCGCTTTTGAAGCCGTGTTCAGCGCGGATATCTTCACCAGCCCGGCCCAGATTTATGCACCGGACTGGAACACGGGTTTCTGCATGTCGCCCGATGAAGCCCGCCGAACCCGCCAGGACATGCTGCAAACGGTGACGAGCGAAACACTGGTCCTTCCCTGCCATTTCCCAGATCATGGCTGCGGGTTCATCTTGCGTGACGGCGCCGATAATTTTCAATGGCGGCCTTGGGAGATCGCTATCGCCACTTGAAGTCAGCCACACGGCAACGCCATGTTCACCAAATGCGTTGCCTTGGGCTTTACGATGCCATCAGATCGCCTTGTACCGGCAATACTCTAGTTATCTCCATAGGCCGATTATGGGGTCGAAGGAGCCGACAATTGACCTCGATATCCAGAACCAAGAGCTATTCCTGGTGGAGCCGCGAACAGCGGCCGTTCACGCTGGCGGAGCTGGTCGCCGACGGCGTGGTGCATGTGCTCGGCCTGGTGATCGCCATTGCGGTCGGCATCGATCCTGCTGGCCTTTGCCATTACCCACACGGCGCCCGAGGCGGCGCCGGCGCTGGTGGTCTATGTCAGGCTCGCTGGTGGCGGTGCTGGGGGTGTCGCTGGCCTATAATCTCTGGCCGGTCTCGCCGATCAAGATGGCGCTGGCGCGGCTCGACCAGGCGGCGATTTTCCTGTTCATCGCCGGCACCTATACGCCGTTCCTCGCTGTGCTTGGCGGCACGCCGGTGGCGATTGTCCTGACCGTCTTCGTCTGGGGCGCCTCGCTGATCGGCATCGCGCTGAAGCTGATCGTGCCGCGAGCGCTTCGGCCGGCTGGCGATCGCGCTTTATCTCGCCATCGGCTGGAGCGGCATTTTCGTGTTCCAGTCGCTGGCCCATACGCTGCCGCCGCTAGCGCTCTGGCTGCTGGTCGCAGCGGCGGCATCGTCTATTCGCTCGGGATCATCTTCCATCTGTGGGAGAAGCTGAAGTTCCAGAACGTGCTCTGGCATGTCTTCGTGGTGGCCGGCGCCTGCCTGCACCTGTGGGCGGTGCTCGACACCATGGTGATCAGCCGGCTTTAGGGACCTCAGCCTATTTGACCGCGGCGCCAACCTTGTCGTGGATCATGGTATCGCCCGCCTTCAGCCCGATCTTGGCGGCGACCCCGCCGGGAATTTCCAGCACGAACTGCACCGGCACTTCCGAGGGGATCGAGGTCGTGTCCATGCGGCCGCGCATTGACATGGATGGTCTTGACCACGCCATCGGCGCCGACGAAAACCATGTCGAGCGGGATGATAGGTGTTCTGCATCCAGAACGAGACCGGCCGCTCTTCCTTGAAATCGAACAGCATGCCGGCGTCGTCGGCCAGGTCCTGCACGAACATCAGGCCCTTGGCGCGGCCCTCGGGCGTATCGACGACTTCCACGTTGAAGGCATGATCGCCGCTGGCGGTCTGCAGCGTCAGCTTGCCCTCGTCGCTGCAGGCCGCCAGCGGGGCGAAGGCGATCGATAGCGCCAGGGCCAGCCCCATGCCCTCGAGGACGCGCGCGGGCTGGCGGACGTGCGGTCAGATTGGAGCATATTCGGTAAATTCCTTAGTGCGAGGACGGGGCATCGCCCCAACCATCCGGGCGGATTTCGGCGACCATAAGGCCCTTGGGGCCATTGCCGTAGCGCACCAGCACGAACTGGCCGGGGCGCAGCTCGGTGATGCCGAAACGGCGCAGGGTTTCCATATGGACGAAAATGTCCGGCGTGCCCTCGCCGGCCGAGAGGAAGCCGAAGCCGCGGATGCGGTTGAACCACTTGACCTCGAGCCGCACCATGCCCGAGGTCGGCTCGACCACGACATGGGTGCGCGGCGCCGGCATCTGGGCCGGGTGGCGCGCCGTCGATTCGTCCATGGAAACGATGCGGAATGCCTGCAGGCCACCGGGGCGGTTGAGCGCTTCGCACGACGATGCGGGCGCCTTCATAGGCGGTCTGGTAGCCGTCGCGGCGCAGGCAGGTCACATGCAGCAGCACGTCGGCCATGCCGTTGTCGGGCACGATGAAGCCAAAACCCTTGCCGGCGTCGAACCATTTGATGGCGCCGACGATTTCGATGGTATCGAGCCCGGCCTCGCCGTTCTCGGCATGAGCTGCCGGGTCCGTCTCGTTGGACAGGCCTCCAGACTCGTCGCCGTCGCCAGAAAACTTGGCCCCCATGATCCCCCAAAGCCTTTTCGCACTCGCCCCGCCGCCGCGAGGTACTCCACAAGACAACACACTGTGTCCGATTCAATCCCAAAAGTTAAGAAGGCGTTGCGAATTTGTTTGGGATGCATCGATTGCCCCAAAGCCCGCGGATTGCATACGCCTGCTGCAACGATTTCACGGAGGATAAACATGCAATATCTGCACACCATGGTGCGCGTCACCGATGTCGATGCCAGCCTGAAATTCTATTGCGAAGGGCTGGGGCTGGAAGAAATCCGGCGCACCGACAACGAAAAGGGCCGCTATACCCTGATCTTCCTCGCGCGCGCCGGGCGATGCCGGCGGCGAGGTCGAGCTGACCTATAACTGGGATCCGGAAGGTCTATACCGGCGGCCGCAATTTCGGCCACCTGGCCTATCGCATCAAGGATATCTATGCGCTGTGCCAGCACCTGTCCGACATGGGCGTGGTGATCAACCGGCCGCCGCGCGACGGCCACATGGCCTTCGTGCGCTCGCCGGACGGCATTTCCGTCGAGCTGATCCAGGACGGCACCCTGCCCGCCGCAGGAGCCGTGGCTGTCGATGCCAAACACCGGCAAGTGGTAGCATCTCGTTAACGCCGACACTCACGTTTCGCTAACCGTATCGCTTAGCGCGCGGTTAGCGAAACCAATCGTATTTTAGCGGCTTCACCCGACCATCCTTGATTGTTGCATTCGCGCAACACGGGTCTCTGGAAGCCGCCATGAGATCAATCGCCCTTATCCTCGCCTGTGCCCTGGCCCTGACCGGCTGCATGCCGCTGGCAATGTTCGCCAGCAGCAGCGGCGCCAGCTATTCCGGCAAGGGCAACAGCTTTGGCACCTTCGTGGCCAGCCGCGAGGTCAACGCCTTCTGCATCACGCCCAAGCTGCGATTCCTGATCTGGGACTTCGAGGGCCATTTCGGCCGCAAGGTGATCATGAATTCGGGCTATCGCGACAACCAGCATAATTCCGGTGCGGGCGGCGCGGATAATTCCTACCACAAGAAGTGCATGGCGGCCGATTTCTACATCCCCGGCGTCGATAAGAGCCAGTTGATCGCCTATGCCATGCGCAATAGCGGCGTGGGTGGCGTGGGCTGCTATCCCGGCCGTTCCTTCATCCATATCGACGTGCGCGACCGGCCGCGCGGTTACTCCCGCCCGGTGACATTCAGCGGCTGTTGAAAATTTCGGTTTGACTGACGGAAATGGGTTGCGCATCGCAGATGACCTGAATATACGAACGCAACGCTTAGGCGCCCATCGTCTATCGGTTAGGACGGCACCCTTTCACGGTGCAGAGCGGGGTTCGATTCCCCGTGGGCGTACCACCCTCTCTTGCCTCGCAAGAGCCAAGCGTTTAACAAGAGATGCCAGTCTTTATTGGCCTCTCATGACCAATGCGCCCATCGTCTATCGGTCAGGACGGCACCCTCTCACGGTGCAGAGCGGGGTTCGATTCCCCGTGGGCGTACCAGTCACATGTCATCTTCCATGTATCAAGGCAAACGACCTTCGGCCATGCCTTCGGTGGGCACTTCCCACGAGAGCGCGCTGCTACGTTCGCAGTCTTCGTTTCACATGGCGGGGAAGATTGGCTCTTGGGCCCGGTGAGAATTTGGAATTGATGCCCTGGCGAGCCCACTCCGTGTCGGGGAAAAGCTCGACCATCCGATCAACCGCGGAGGTCATTACTAGGCCACACTTATCCAGAGCTCCCGCAATGTACATCATGTCAGTGTCATTCTTCATCCCAGTACCCCGCCCGTTCGACTCCATTCGATAGAACGAGAGCGGAAGAACGTGCGCATATTGTGAGAAGAGCATCCACATCGCGTCGAAATCCTTCTTGTTAAGCCCCGCGGCCTCGATCTGTTGCTCCCTGCTCGAAATTGTTAGTGGTTGACCTGACAAAAGGTCGTTCTGTCTTTTCTGACTTAAGGACAGGAACCACGGATTACCTCTAAGGCGTCCTCTCAGATCCACCGCGTCTATTTCTAAGGCAGCTTTTTGTTCTTCGTCTTCGAGCGCAGTGAACAATCTTATGCGACGGGTGCAGTCGTTGAGATGCATGACATTGAGGCGGGCGGACCATTCGTCCGGCGTCTCGGGCTCTTTGCTGATGTAGGTCATCAGCAGGAAGCCCTCCATTATCGCACGCGCATGGCCTGCAACTGCAGCAAATTCCCAGTGCTCGGCATCGGTGTGCGACCAACGCGACATTGGGGCAGCACGCACCAATGACTGTGCATAAGAACATAGCCTGGCAAAGATGATGGTTGTGTAACCCACATGTGGGGCTTCTAGACGGTTCGAAGCGGCCTGCCCTATCGCAAGCGCCTCGCAAACGACAGCATCAAAATTTCGCAACAGCTCTCGGTACTGTGGCAGGGAGATCGAATTCGTCTCAGGAGTATCCAAGTTCACCGGTTGCCTCGCACGATACTTTCGATTTCGCCGAGGACGTCATCCATGTCGTGGCCGCCAACGCTTTCGATCTGCTGCAAGCCGTTGGTGATGCGCAGAATCTCGGCCCCTTCCCCGGCAAGATACAGCCGGAGGGCGCGGACCATGACCCAACTGCGGGTGCGATCTGAGGACTTGGCTATGGTTTCCACGCTTTGAAGAACATCAATTGGCAGGCGGAGAGTGACGGGGTCAGACAGGTCTGGTTTTGTCATGCTGCAACCTCTCAAAGAGATTACATCGTATTACAACATGCGTTCAAGTCGATCTATCGCCAGAATAGCAAAATCCCGGCTTTCGCCGGGACTTATGACTACATAGAGCTATTGGGCCAAGACCCAGCGATCAAACCGGCTTGCGGTACTGATAGATCCCGACGTCGATGGCGCCTTCGGTGAAGCCGGCTTCGCAATAGCTGAGGTAATAGACCCACTTGCGCTTGAATTCTTCGTCGTAGCCGAGCGGGGCGATCATGGACCAGCGTTCGAGGAAGCGGTCGCGCCAGAGCTTGAGGGTCTTGGCGTAGGACAGGCGGAACGTCTCGGTGTTTTCCAGCACCAGGCCGACCTTGTCGCCCATCTGCTGCATTGCCGTCTTGGTCAGCAGCATGCCGCCGGGGAAGATGTAGCGCTGGATGAAATCGGGGCCGCTCTTGTAGCCCTCGAAATCGGCCTCGTTGATGGTGATGGCCTGGATGGCGGCGGTGCCGCCGGGCTTGAGGCGGTCATAGACGGTCTGGAAATAGCTGGGCCAATTGTCCTCGCCGACGGCCTCGATCATCTCGATGGAGCCGATATGGTCGAACTGGCCCTCTGTGTGGCGATAATCCTCGAAATGCAGCGTCGCCAGGGTGTCGAGGCCTTGCCGCGCCAGGCGGTCCTGGCCGAATTTGAGCTGTTCGGCCGAAAGGGTGATGCCGTGCAGATTGGCCTTATAGTCACGCGCGACGGTTTCGGCGAAGCCACCCCAGCCGCAGCCGATTTCCAGCACGCTGGAGCCTTCGGTGATGCCGGCCATATCGGCGACGCGATGATATTTGACGCGCTGGGCTTCCTCCAGGCTCTGGTCGCCGGAGGTGAACACCGCCGACGAATAGGTCATCGAGGGATCGAGCCACTGGCCGTAGAAATCATTGCCCAGGTCATAGTGCTCGGCGATGTTCTGCTTGGAGCCCTCAAGCGAGTTGGGGCGCGACATGTGATAGGCGAAATCCTGGGCCGCCTTGCGGAACAGGCCCGGATTGGCATTTTCGAAAATGTCGCGATTCTGCAGGAAGAAGCGGAACAACGCCGTCAGGTCGTCGATCTCGATATCGCCCTGCATATAGGCATGGGCGAAGCCGACCGTGCCGCGGCGCATCGAGTCCTTGATGACCTTGAAATTATTGAGCCGCAGAACCGAATGCTCGCCGGTCGACGGGTTTCCGATGGTGCGGGCGCGGCCATTGGGGAAGATGACAGTCACCGCGCCATGGCGCGGATGGCCGAGGAGGCGAACACCAACCGCCTCGACGATGCGGGACACAAATTGCATCCACAGTGTGACGCCACCGTGGTTCTGATCTACTGCTGTCTTAGTCATTAGGCCGCGAATTCCAACTATCGAGAGGCGGGCGGCGGCTGCTGAGCTGTCGCCGGAACTTGAGGTTCAGCAGCTCGTCCGTCGAGCCACCGGAGCAACGCTTCCCAGTGAATACCGGCGAGTACTTTACCGCTCGCAAATGGATATGCAAGCAAGAGTTTCAAGTGGACGTGATGACTGAAGGCACGCAATAAGGCACCAAAAGGTGCCTTAGGGCTTGCGGTTTGGCGATATCGTTCAGGCGGAACTGGACCTGCTCGCGACCCTGCCAATGGTCGATATTGAGCGTGCCGGCGAAGTGCATATGCTGGTCATCGGTGGCCAACAGCAAATCGCCGATCGGCGTGCCGGCGGCGCGAAAGGCGATGGCCTTGAGGCGCGCGCCATCCTCCGAGGTCAGCGTGAAGCTGACATGGCCGCCCTTGCCCACCACCTGCGCAAACTTGGCGCGATGGGCGGGGAAGGCAAAGACCGGCGTGCGCATTGCCGGAGCCGAAGGGCCCTGCCCGCTCGATATCGCGGACCAGATCGGTGGTGGCGCCGCGCGCGGTCAGCGCCGCATCGATCGGCAGCGCGGTGGCGGCGCGAGCCTCGCCGACCGATGCCGACAGCCGCTCGACCAGATGCGAACGGAACGGGCCGAGTTGGCCCGGCTTGAGCGTGACGCCAGCCGCCATGGCATGGCCGCCGCCCTTGGCGATCAGGCCCAGCTCGACCGCTTCGATGACGGCGCTGCCCAGGTCGACGCCGGGCATGGAGCGGCCGGAGCCGGTGCCGGTGCCATCGGGTTGCAGCGCGATGGCGAAGACCGGGCGCTCGAAGCGCTCGCGGAGGCGCGCGGCGATCAGTCCGGCGACGCCGGGATGCCAATTTGCCGAGGCCAGCACCAGCACCGGCGGCCCCTCGCCCAACCCGATTTCCGCCCCGGCCACGCTGGCCGCTTCCTCGACAGCCTCGATCTCGATGCGCTGGCGTTCGGAATTGAGTTCATCGAGCTGGGCGGCGATGACCAGTGCCTGGTGCTCGTCGTCCAGCGTCAGCAGCCGCGTGCCCAGGGCTGCATCGCCGATGCGGCCGCCGGCATTGATGCGGGGGCCGATCAGGAAGCCCAGATGATAGGGATTGAGCGGGCCATTGACGCGGGCGGCGAGCGCCAAGGCGGCAATGCCCTGATTGTCGCCGGCGCGGGCAACTTCCAGGCCCCGGATGACGAAGGCGCGGTTGAGCCCGACCAGCGGCACCACGTCGCAAACGGTGGCCAGGGCCACCAGATCGAGCAGCTTCATCAGATTGGGCATCCGCGTATCGCCGCGCAGGCGCAGCACGCGATTGACGGCGACCAGCACCATGAAGGTCACCCCCGCGGCGCAGAGATAGCCGAGGCCGGAGATATCGTCGGGCCGGTTGGGGTTGACCAAGGCGTTGGCGTCGGGAAGTTCGTGATCGGACAGATGGTGGTCGATCACCAGCACGTCGGCGCCGCGGCTGCGGGCATGGGCGATGGGCGCGTCGCTGGTGGTGCCGCAGTCCAGAGTGATGATCAGGCTGGCGCCGGCGTCGATCAGCTTGTCCATCGCCGCCGAATTGGGGCCATAGCCCTCGAATATGCGGTCGGGAATATGCACCTGCGGGTCGAGGCCGAAAAAGGCGAGATAACGCGCCATCAGTGCGCAGGAGCAGGCGCCATCCACGTCGTAATCGCCGAACAGGGCAACGGATTCATTGTCGGCAATGGCCTTGGCGATGCGCTCGGCCAGCGCATCCATGGCGGTCAGCGTCGATGGGTCCGGCATCAGGGCGCGGATGGTGGGTTCGAGGAAGATATCGGCATGATCGATATCGACGCCGCGGCCGGCGAGGATGCGGGCCAGGATTTCGCTGTGGGTGGTGCGCTGGGCGATGGCGGCGGCGGTGCGCGTCATCGCCGGATCGAGCCGATCGACCCACATGCGGCCTGTGGCCGAGCGGGTCACATCGAGAAAGGGGCGCGGGGGTTCGACCATGAGGTGAGGGTTAGTTGATTTGGGGGGGCGGCGAAAGGGGTGGCGCCATCAGTCGTCCCCTTCTCCCCTTGCGGGAGAAGGGGCCAGAAGGGCGGATGAGGGGTTTGGCGCTGGTAGTGCTCACATGAGAGCGCAGCCCCCTCACCCTGAAATTCTGCTGAACGCAGAATGTCTGTCCCTCTCCCGCAAGAGGAGAGGGTGACGACTGCTGGCCTCAACGCGCGTGATGCGCCTTGATCCAGCGCACGGTCTGGCTCCATGACCGCATGACGATCGTCGAGGTCTCCACCGATTTGCGCCGCAGCCTTATACCGTCCAGCAGCGTCCCATCCGTCACCCCGGTGGCGGCGAACAGCACGTCGCCGGCAGCCAGTTCGGTGACGTCGTAAATTCGGCTGGGGTCCTGGATGCCCATGCGATAGGCGCGCTGGCGCTTATCGGGAGTATCGAGGATCAGCTTGCCCTGCATCTGGCCGCCGATGCAGCGCAAGGCCGCCGCCGCCAGCACGCCTTCAGGCGCGCCGCCGGAGCCCAGATAGATATCGATGCCGGTATCCTCGGTATTGACCGCGTGGATGACCCCTGCGACGTCGCCATCACTGATCAGCTTGACCGCGACGCCGGAGGTGCGCAATTCCTCGATCAGCGCGGCATGGCGCGGACGATCCAGCACGATGGCGGTGATTTCGCTTAAGGGCACGCCCTTGGCGGCAGCGAGCGATTTCACATTGGCGGTCGCGGTCTCGTCGATATGGACCACGTCCCGGGCGTATTCGGCACCGATGGCGATCTTGTGCATATAGACGTCGCGGGCGACGTTGAGCAGGCCGCCGCGCTCGGCCATGGCCAGCACGACGATGGAATCAGGCTGGTTCTTGGCGCAGAGCGTGACGCCCTCCAGCGGATCGACGGCGATATCGACCTGGGGGCCGTCGCCGGTGCCCACTTCCTCGCCGATATAGAGCAGGTCGGCCTCGCCGGCCTCGCCTTCGCCGATGACGATGCGGCCGCTGATCTGCACGCGCATCAGTTCGGCCTGCATGGCGGTGACGGCCGCGTCGTCGGCGCCTTTTTCATTGCCCTTGCCGCGCCATTCGGCGGCGGCGACAGCGGCGCGCTCGGTGACGCGCACCAGTTCAAGCGTCAGGCTGCGGTGGAGATTGGCCTCGTCGCGGCCATCCTCCGTCTTGCTGAGTTGCATCATTTCCCCCTGCCCGCCCGGACGGCTCCTTAGAGCCGCATCTTTTTTGCGGAAAACCGGTTCCCACTTTTCCGCACGATGCCTTAGAGCATCTCGATCCGGATCAACTGCGGCTGGCCGACAATGAACCCGTCGGCGGCGATCTGCGCAAGGGATTCGCGCACGTTCGCCTCCAGTGTCTGCTGGGTGATCATGACCACGGTTCGCGTCGGCCCGCCATCCTCGGAGACGTCCTTAGCCTTGAGATCCGACCTTTGGATGACACTGTCGATGGAGATGGAATGTTCCCCCATGCGGTTGGCAATGGCGGCCAATGCGCCGGGCACGTCCTTGGCATTGAGGCGGATATAATAGCCGCCTTCGTGGGCGCGCATCGGCGCCTGTTTATAGGGCAGAAGCTCGTCGCTGGGCACGCCGAGCGGCGGCACGCGCGTGCCGCGGGCGATATCGAGAATGTCGGACAGCACCGAGGAGGCCGTGGGCGGGCCACCGGCGCCGGGGCCGGCCAGCAGCAGCTCGTGGACGTGGTCGGTTTCGAGCGCCACGGCGTTCATCACCCCATCGACGCCGGCAATGGCGCTGCCCTTGGGCACGAAGGTGGGATGCACGCGCTGCTCGATGCCATCCTCGGAGCACTGGGCGATGCCGAGCAGCTTGATCTTATAGCCCAGGTCGGAGGCCACCTTGATGTCGTGCTGGGTGATCTTGGTGATGCCCTCGACATGGATTTTGTCGGGCGCGATCTCGTAGCCGAAGCAGAGCGTGGCGAGAATCGAGAGCTTGTGGGCGGTGTCGAAGCCGTCGACGTCGAAGCTGGGATCGGCTTCGGCATAGCCGAGCGCCTGGGCGTCCTTGAGGCAATCGGCAAACGTGATGTCCTCATTGCCCATGCGGGTGAGGATATAATTGCAGGTGCCGTTCATGATGCCGAAGACCTTGGCGATCTTGGCCGAACCCAGGCCTTCGCGCAGGGTCTTGATGACGGGAATGCCGCCGGCGACGGCAGCCTCGAAGCCGAGTTGCGCGCCTGATTCCTCGGCCATCTTGGCCAGTTTGACGCCGTGCTTGGCCAGCAGCGCCTTGTTGGCGGTGACCACCGGGCGGCCGATGTCGAGCGCGGCTTTGACCGCGGCAAAAGCCGGGCCGTCCTCGCCGCCGATCAGTTCGACGAACAGGTCGATGCCATCGGATTTTGCCAAGCGCCACCGGATCATCGAACCAGTCGAGCCCGGAAATATCGATGCCCCGATCGCGGGAGCGCGACCGTGCGGCGACGGCGGTGACCACCAGCGGGCGGCCGAGCTTCTTGGTCAGTTCGGCGCCGTCCTTCTGCAGGATGCGCACCAGCGTGGCGCCGACATTGCCCAGGCCGGCAACGCCGATGCGCAAGGGCGTGGCGGTGGCGGCTTCGCCGAAGTCCTGCATCGCCTTGAGGATGCGCATGCGGGTGTCGCTGCGCGGCTCGCGGCCTTCGCGCAGGTCGAACACGAACAGCGGATCGCCGGCAATGGTGCGGCCGAATCGAGTCGGGGTCCAGCCGCGTGCGGCAATGAAGGTTTCGACGGATTGGCGGAAGGACTGGATATCGGACATGAGGGCTCCTATCGGCCAGCGATATGGATAGGAGTTGGCCTACACGTCAATAGGAATAACGCCGCGATCGCTCACCATGGGGGCAGCGATCGCGGTGTGCAGATATTGGCGAGTGTACTAAACGCTTAGGCGCTCAGCGGCACCACGTTGCCGGCGCCGGCATTGCTGCCGAGCAGTTTCTTGATGTTGCGGGCGGCCTGGCGGATGCGCTGTTCGTTTTCGACGAAGGCCAGGCGGATATATTGATCGCCATATTCGCCGAAGCCGACGCCGGGGGCGACGCCGACGCCGGTTTCCTTGATCAGCAGCTTGGCGAATTCGAGCGAGCCGAGATGGGCGAACTGGGCGGGAATCGGGGCCCAGGCGAACATGGTGGCCTTGGGGACGGGAATATCCCAACCGGAGCGCGCGAAGCTCTCGACCAGCACGTCGCGGCGCATCTTGTAGATCTTGCGGACGTCCTCGATCACATCGTCCGAGCCATTGAGCGCGGCGGTGGCGGCGACCTGGATGGGGGTGAAGGCGCCGTAGTCGAGATAGGATTTTACGCGCGCCAAAGCCGCGATCAGCCGTTCATTGCCCACGGCGAAGCCGACGCGCCAGCCGGGCATGGAATAGGTCTTGGACATCGAGGTGAACTCGACGGAAATATCGATGGCGCCGGGCACCTGCAACACGGACGGTGGCGGGGCGTCCGCATCGAAATAAATCTCGGAATAGGCGAGATCGGACAGGATGAAGATGTCGTTGGCCCGGCAGTACTTGACCACTTCGGTGTAAAAATCGAGGTCGGCGGTATAGGCGGTCGGGTTGGCGGGATAGTTCAGAACCAGCGCGATCGGCTTGGGAATCGAGTGCCGCACGGCACGATCGAGCGAGCGCATGAAATCTTCGTTCGGATCGGCAGGCATGGAGCGCACGACACCGCCGCTCATGATGAAGCCGAAGGCGTGAATGGGATAGGTCGGGTTGGGAACCAGCACCACGTCGCCGGGCGCCGTGATGGCCGAGGCCATATTGGCAAAGCCTTCCTTGGAGCCAAGGGTGGCGACGACCTGGGTATCGGGATTGAGCTTCACGCCGAAGCGGCGGCCATAATAGCTGGCCTGGGCCTTGCGCAGGCCGGGAATGCCGCGCGAGGTGGAATAGCGGTGCGTGCGCGGATCCTTGACCGTTTCCTGCAGCTTTTCGACGATGTGGGCGGGCGTCGGCATGTCCGGATTGCCCATGCCCAGGTCGATGATATCGATGCCTTCGGCGCGGGCCTTGGCCTTGAGCGGATCGATATGGGCGAACACATAGGGCGGCAGGCGGCGGATGCGGTGAAAATCTTCGGTCATGATAATCCTCGGTGGTCCTTGCCGGACCGGATGTGAGCCGCGACGCGCATCTAGCGCTGAGCCTCATCAGGAGGCATGATTATCGCGGAATTGTGGTTGTGAACGGGTTAAACCGGCCTGAAAGGACCGGGAACAATCATGTTCGGCTCTTCCCTGCCGGTGTGGCACGCGGGAAGAGCTAGCGGGCGTTTGCCCGCGCCAGTGCGGCTATAGCGGCGGCCATCCGATTGCCGGCGAGCGAGGCTCCAACCAAAGCAACAGTGAATGGGGACGGCATGTCTCTTGCCCTTCGAACACGATTTTTGTAATGAAACCAGCTACCGAGAGGGCCGTTCATAAATGCACTATCGGGCATTGTAAATGGTATCGGGGGTTACGACCTTCGTGCAGAACGGCGTCATGTGAGGATTGAATGGTAAAGCGCATTGCCCTGGTTACGATCGGCACGCAAGGCGACGTTCAACCCTATCTCGCCCTCGCCATGGCCTTGAAAGATCGCGGCTACTCGGTGGTGCTTGGCGCCTCGGAGGAATTCGAGGACATGGTGACGTCCCATGGCATCGAATTTCACTCGCTCGGACCCTCGATCCAGGCCTTCCTGATGCAGTCGCGTTTCGAGAATGCGATGAGCCAGTCGATGCTGATCAATGGCCCGTCCCTGCTGCGGCAAGGCCAGCAGATCGTCGATACGGCGGCCCGCCATGCCTGGAACATGTGCCAGGGCGCCGATGCGCTGATCCTCAACATGAATACCAGCTTCGGCATCGATATCGCCGAGGCGCTGCATATTCCGGCCCTGATGGTGGCGCTGCAGCCGCTGAACTCGACCAGCGAGTTTCCGCTCTGCATCTATTACGGCGCCGATTTCGGTCCGGCGTTCAACCGGCTGACCTATACGGCGATGACGGTGCAGCAGATTTACTACAACCTGCCGCGCAACAAGCTGCGCCGCGAGCTGATGGGCCTGGAGTCGCGCAAGAAGGGCGGCTTCTTCCGCAATACCGACGGCACGCCGCTGACCACGCTTTATGCCTATTCCGACGAAATCTCCCCCCGCCCCCGCGACTGGCCCAAGAGCGCCATCGTATCGGGCTATTGGACGCTCAAGGATCAATCGGACTGGCAGCCGTCGGAAGAGTTCCAGAAATTCCTCTCCGAGGGCGATGCCCCGGTCTATATCGGTTTCGGTTCGATGCCGTTCGGCGCCGAGCGCAATACGCAGATCCTCAAGGATGCGGTCAAGCTGTGGGGCGGACGCGCCGTCGTCGCGCGCGGCTGGGGCGGAATCAATCCGAGCGACTTGCCGGATACGATCTTCGCCATAGAGAAGGCCCCGCACGACAAGCTGTTCAAGTATGTTTCGGCGGTCGTCCATCACGGTGGCGCCGGCACGACGTCGGCGGGACTGCATCTGGGCCGGCCGACCTTCGTCGTGCCGCAAACCGTTGACCAGCCCTATTGGGGCCGCCGGGTGTTCGAGCTTGGCTGCGGGCCGAAGCCGGTGCGGCTGCGCAAGCTGACGCCGGAGATTTTGGCCGGAGCGCTGGCTGACCTAAGCACCAATGAGAACTATCGCAAGAGCGCCTCGGCCTTGGCGGAAAAGCTGCATGCCGAGAATGGCACCGACAAGGCGATCAAGGTGATCGAGCGGGTGATGGCTAATTATACCCCGCACGCCGCGATCAAGAAGAAGAAAAAGCCGGCGTTGAAGCTGGTGGGGTGACCAGTCCTGAAGCCGGCTCTCTCCTGGATTACGGTGCTTCGGCGGAAAGCTGCTCAAGCACTGCATGGGCGGCGGCTACACGGGCCTTTATCGGGAAATTCTTGTTCGCCAGCATGACGATGCCAATCTTTTCCGCTGGCACGAAAGCCGCATAAGCGCCGAAGCCATCGGTTGAGCCAGTCTTATTGAACAAGGTCGAGCCCGAGGCAGGCTGTGGCGTGGCAAGTTGCGCCGCGGCGTTGGCCTCCATGGCCATCTTGGCGCCGTTGCCGGCCAGGAGGTGGTCCAGAGTGACCGGATAAGGGTACTGTTCCCAACCCAGCCCCTGCACCATCCCGCCGATCTTGAAATATCCGACATGCGTGCCTTCGATGGCCTGCTGGATCGGCGTTTGCTCGGGGTGGATGTTGGCTTCCATGAACGTAATCATGTCGGCCGCAGTGGATTTGACGCCATAGGCTTCATGGTCAAAAACGCCCGGATTGACCCGGACCGGCTCACCGGCCTTGTTGTAACCCCAGGCGTAGTTGGCCATCTCCGTTTCCGGCACGCGGATATGGGTGTGGCTGAGGCCCAGCTTGGAAAAAACATCAGTTTCAACCAGATCGGCGAAATCACCGCCAAGCGCCAGGCTCGTGAGATAGCCGAGCAGGCCGATACTGGGGTTGGAATATTGTCGCTGCACGCCCGGCGCAGCGGACGGCGTCCATTGCTGGAAATAGGCAGACATCGCTTCATTGGTGACGGTATTGGGGAACTGCAATGGCAGGCCGCCGGCGGTATAGGTGCCCAGGTTGAGCAGGCTGGCCTTATCGATAGCGCTGTCGCGCAATTGCGGCATGTATTGGCTCGGGTGATCATCCAGAGACATCTTGCCAAGCGTCAGGGCCTGGGCCGCCAGCGTGGCTGTGAATGTCTTGCTGACCGAGCCGATCTCGAACAGCGTCTCCTCTGTCACTGGCGTATCGTCCGCCTTGGAGGCCAAGCCGTAATTGAAGAAATAGCGCTGACCGTCGATCGTCACAGCCACGGCGATCCCGGGGACGCCATGCTCTTCCAGCAGCGGGCGAAAGGCAGCATCCACAACGGCGGCGATTTTGGCCGGCGCTTCGGCGGCATGGGTGGCGATGGGGAGCAGGCAAGAGGACATGGAGGCCACGGCAAACGGCATGGCCAGCTTAACAACAATACTCAATTGGTCTCTTTCCAGAACACTACGGTACTCACGCCCGCAGATTTCAGGCCCAATGTGGCGGCAACGAGACGTTGATTGCTAGGCTGTGGATGGCTGTGGACAACAAAAAGCGGCGGAAGCATTACTTCCGCCGCCGAAGATAAGATAATGACAGGTTTGGCTTATTCGGCAGGCACGGCGGAGTTGTCCAGCGCTTCGATGCTCTCGTGGCGGTCGTAGGCGGCCTGGTCCAAAATACCCTCGCGCTTGGCGACGATGGTGGGGATCAGGGCCTGGCCGGCGACGTTGACCGCCGTGCGGCCCATGTCGAGGATCGGATCGACGGCGAGCAGCAGGCCGACGCCTTCGAGCGGCAGGCCGAGGGTCGACAGGGTCAGCGTCAGCATTACCGTCGCGCCGGTCAGGCCGGCAGTCGCCGAGGAGCCGATGACCGAGACGAAGGCGATCAGCAGGTATTCCTGCAACCCAAGCGGCACGCCGTAGAACTGGGCGACGAAGATGGCGGCGATTGCCGGATAGATCGCGGCGCAACCGTCCATCTTGGTGGTCGAGCCGAGCGGCACGGCGAAGGCGGCGTATTCACGCGGCACGCCCAGGTTTTCCTCGGTCACGCGCTGGGTCAGCGGCAGGGTGCCGATGGACGAGCGGGAGACGAAACCAAGCTGGACAGCCGGCCAGACGCCCTGGAAGTAGCGGATCGGGTTGAGGCCATTGGCGGTCAGCACGATCGGATAGACCACGAACAGCACAAGGGCCAGACCGATATAAATGGCGGCGGAGAACCAGCCGAGCTGGGCCAGCGCATCCCAGCCATAGACGGCGACGGCATTGCCGAGCAGGCCGATGGTGCCGATCGGGGTCAGGCGGATCACCCACCACAGGATCTTGTGGACGATTTTGAGGAAGGAGCGGTTGAAGGCCAGGAACGGATCGGCGGAGGGGCCGACGCGCAAGGCGGCGATGCCGACGACGATCGAGATGACGATGATCTGCAGCACGTTGAAGTTGAGGCTGGTGCTGGCCCCGGTCTCCTTAACGCTGGTCGAAGCGGTCAGGCCCAGGATGTTGGACGGGATGATGCCCTTGAGGAAATCGAGCCACGAGCCCGACGAGGACGGCGCGTGCGCGGCGGTCTGGGTCACGGCGGTGTGCAGGCCGGGCTGGATGATCAGGCCCAGTGCAATGCCGATGGCGACAGCGATCAGCGCGGTGATGGCGAACCACAGCAGCGTCTGCCAGACCAGGCGGGCGGCATTGTTGAGTTCACGCAGATTGGCGATGGAGGCGACGATGGCGGTGAAGATCAGCACCGGCACCAGGGCGCGCAGCAGCGATACGAAGATCGAGCCGACGGTCGACAGCGTCTGGGTGAGCCAATTGGCGTTGCCGGCGGCATCGGGACCCATATTGCGGGCGATATAGCCAAGGACAAGGCCCAGCACCATGGCGGCGAGGACCTGGAAACCGAAACTGCGATAGAAAGGCTTGGGAGCCCCGGTCCGTGGGGCGGCCGAGGAGAGCGTAGTGGGCGACATGATTGACCTGCAAGTTGGAGAGGCAAGGCTGCCTACCGATTAAGCCGTCCGCCTCATTCTTGCCCACAAGTTACGCCTGTGCCGGCCAATATGCTGCGCATGGTTTTCCGTTTGCAGGGCGGGAGGGGGAAATTCATGTTGCGGTCAATAAGTTCCGCAGGAAGGGCATGCAGGATCGAGCTAACGCGACACTATCGTCGCGAGGGCAGCCAGGAGCGGCGGCACGAAAAGAGCAACTGCAAAGGCGACGATCAAAGGACCGGGATCGGGGGCAAACCAGGCCATGGCGAGCAGCCCTGTTCCGGCCACGACGAAGGCTGCGCCAGTGATGCGATGCACCCGACGCCAGGCCGTGTCAGTGGCGATGGGCCAGGGCAGGCGCAGGCCGGCATATGTGTGCCGTTCGGCTTCGGCAAAGACCGCGCCGAGCACGACCAGCGTGATGCCGAGAGCGACGGCGGTGAGGCGGATCAGGTCGAGATCGGAGCCGATGCCGTTCAGCAGCAGGCCCAGTTGCACGGCGACGATGACGGCGAGCAGCAGCGTCAGGGCCGGTTCGAGAATATGGCGGACCTTGGCGAGATGATTTTTGGTCAGCAGACGGCCGAGGATGGCGAAGGCGGTCGTGAGGAGGATGGCGAGGATGGGAGCCACTGGCAGAGCCAGATTGCGGGGCCATGACCAGTCGGCCTGGCTGGCCGTCCAGTGTGCTGGGAAGGCGTAATCGGCGGGAACGCGGAATATTGCCACGCCGGTGATGGCGGCGAGCACGAGCAGTTGCAGCAGGTGGAAGCGGGTGATGAGGTTGAACATCGGGGGCTCGGGGCGGGTTCACACCAGATCGGGTTTTATCGGCAATATCGCAACCCCTCACCCGCCTTGTCCGGCTGGATGCCGACCAAGGCCCCCTCTCCCGCAAGGGGAGAGGGGGTGGCATCGAGCTCGTTCAACCACGGAGCCCCTTCTCCCCTTGTGGGAGAAGGGGCCCGAAGGGCGAATGAGGGGTTTCCGGGCTAAGAAATCGCGGCAAAGGAAAAGGGCCGGTTTCCCGGCCCTTCGCAAAATATGATTCCGAGGCTTAGCGCTTGGAGAACTGGAAGGACTTGCGGGCCTTGGCCTTGCCGTACTTCTTGCGTTCCACGACGCGGCTGTCGCGGGTCAGGAAGCCACCCTTCTTGAGGATCGGGCGCAGGCCCGGCTCGAAGAAGTTCAGCGCCTTGGAGATGCCGTGGCGAACGGCACCGGCCTGGCCCGACAGACCACCACCGGCGACGGTGACGACGACGTCGTACTGGTCATTGCGGTCGGTAGCGACGATCGGCTGCTTGACGATGAGCTGGAGCACCGGGCGGGCGAAATAGGTGGCGAATTCGCGACCGTTGATCACGACCGAACCCTTGCCCGGCTTGATCCAGACGCGAGCCACGGCGTTCTTGCGCTTGCCGGTGGCATAGGCGCGGCCCTGGGCATCGAGCTTCTGAACGTGGACAGGAGCGGTGTTGATCACCGGAGCGACGGTCGAGGTCCCGAGGTCTTCGAGAGAATTGATGGTCTCGGCCATATTACTTCACCCTCACGTTCTTGGAGTTCATCGCAGCCACGTCGAGCACCTTGGGCTGCTGGGCCTCATGCGGGTGTTCGCCGCCGGCATAGACCTTGAGGTTCTTGAGCTGGGCGCGGGTCAGCGGACCGCCCGGCATCATGCGGCGCACGGCGTTTTCCAGCACGCGTTCCGGGAAGCGGCCTTCGAGGATCTCGCGGGCCGTCCGGTCCTTGATGCCGCCGGGGAAGCCGGTGTGCCAATAGAACTTGTGCTGGTCGAGCTTGCGACCGGTGAACTTCACCTTGCCGGCATTGATGACAACGATGTTGTCGCCCATGTCCATGTGCGGGGTGAAGGTCGGCAGATGCTTGCCGCGGAGACGCGAAGCGATGATCGAAGCGACGCGACCGACCACAAGGCCTTCAGCGTCGATCAGGATCCACTTCTTGTCGATCTCGCTCGGCTTGGCAGTGTAAGTGCTCATGAGTGAAATTCCCTAGATTTTCGTGGCTTACCGGCCCGTTCTCGAAGGAATTGGCGGCTTGTTGGGGCTCGTTTAGAGGGGGAGTCGGGTGTCGTCAAGAGGGTTGATAAAGATCAACAAAATCAATGGCTTATTTGTGCGGTATTATATTACCGCAATGCGCGACGCATATCGGCCAGATAGGCGATGACCAGCCCCGCCAGCATGAAAGCCAGCGCCTGATGGCCGACGGCAAGGCCGATGGGCACGGAAAACAGCAGGGTGGCAATGCCCAGGCAGGCTTGCAGCACGACGAACGCGGCGATGCGCGGGAGCCAGCCATTGACGCCGGCAAAGCCGCCATGGCGCGACTGGCGCCACAGGGCGAGCGCCAGATACAGCACGATGACATAGGCGATGCAGCGATGGACGAACTGCACGGTCAGCGCATTCTCGAACATATTGCGCCACAGCGGCTGCATGACGCCAAGGCCATCGGGGATGACGGCGCCATCCATCAGCGGCCAGGTGTTGTAGCCCATGCCGGCATCGAGCCCGGCGACGAAGGCGCCGGCGGCGATCTGGATCAGGATGAGGATCAGCAGGACCGCGCCTGTCCAGATATTGGTAGCGCTGACAGGTCCGGGCGCCCTGCCAGGCTCCAGCGAACGCGGCACATAGACCAGCGCGATGAACAGCAGTGCGGCGGCGCTCAGATGCGCTGCGAGGCGGTATTGCGAGACGGATGTGAGTTCGGACAGGCCGGACGACACCATCCACCAGCCCAGCACGCCCTGGAATCCGCCGAGCACGAACAGGCCCGCCAGTGGCCAGGCCAGCGCGCGCGGAATGCGGCGCTGCACCAGGAACACGAGGAACGGCAGCAGGAAAATCACGCCCAGCAGGCGCCCGATCAGCCGGTGCAGGTATTCCCAAAAGAAAATGGCCCTGAAGCCATCCATGGTCATGTCGATGTTGTTGACCTGGTATTGCGGGATTTGCTTATAGGCGTCGAATTCGGCCTGCCAAGCGGCGTCGCTAAGCGGCGGGATGGTGCCGGAAATGGGCTGCCAGCTGGTGATGGAGAGGCCGGATTCGGTGAGGCGCGTAATACCGCCGACGACGACCATCAGCAGCACACAAGCGGCGACGGTATAGAGCCAGATGCGGACCGGGCGCAGGCGATCGGTGGCGGGCGGAGCCTTGCTCAGTGCGGCATCGTGGGCGGTCGTCACAGCATTATCCCGGTATCGGTCGACGGGGCGCAGTGGTATGCCCGCCGATTATGAACCGCAATAGGCGCGATGACGCATGATGACGCAGCGCAAACGCAAATTATTGGGAGTGCTGCTGATCCTCGGCTCGATCGCGGCATGGCTGGCGATTGGAACCACGATCTATCTGGAGCTGCTTCAGGGCATGCCGTGGTTCGTGCTGATCGTGTTCTTCTGCGTTGTTGGGATGGGCTGGATTTTTCCGGCGATGGCGATCATTCGGTGGATGGCGAAGGAGGATTGAGGGGCAAGGTCCCCTCACCCTGACCTTCCGCTGAACGCGTCAGGTCTGTCCCTCTCCCACAAGGGGAGAGGGGTGGCACCCAGTTTATCCCACCCACGATGCCCCCTTCTCCCCTTGTGGGAGAAGGTGCCCGAAGGGCGGATGAGGGGGCTTCGGTTTAACCCGTAACCCGCCCCATCAAACTAAAAATCGTTCCCGTCGCGAAAACATCGACGTAGCGCCTTTTCTGAAACAAACCGTTGAGCGAGACGCGGGGCAGAGCCTGGGGTGTCAGGCTGTGGCTGGCATAGATGCCGCCGGGGCGAGTGGTGACGCCGGTGCGGAAGCCGAGATCGCGGGCCAGATCGAACTCGCGCGGACCCGCCGAGGCCGGGCCGCCGATGGGATAGGAGATGTGGGTGGGGCGCTGACCGAACTTCGCCTGCAAGATATCGGCGGACTGGGCTATTTCGCTGCGCGCCTGCTCGCTGGGCAGCTTGGCCAGTTCGTAGTGATGGACGGTATGCGCGCCGATGGTGCAGAGCGGATCGTCGGCGAATTGGCGCAGTTCCTGCCAGTCCATGATCAGGCTGCGGCACTGGGCGTCGAGATCATAGCCGTGGCTGGTGGCGAAGGTGCGCACCAGAACAACGCGTTCTGCTTCGGGCATTTTGCGCAGGCGCCAGTAGAGGACGTCGTAGGCGGCCTGCTTGAGCGGAACAGTGCTGGTGTCGAGCTGTTCGGCCTCGATGGTTATGGACGCTGCACGAGCGATGATATCCTCGATCGCCTGCCACCAAACTTCGCCGGTGCCGTCCACGAGCGCAGTCGGCACGTAGAGGGTGAAGGGGCAATTCTGGCGCCGCAGCACCGGCAGGGCGTATTGCAGATTGTCCTTATAAGCATCGTCGAAAGTGAAGACGACGAAGGGCCGCTGGTGGCCGTCGCTCGAAGCCATGCGGATGAGCGCGTCATCCAGGCTGACGATATCGATGTGCAGCGCCCTGATCCGCTCGATGCAGTGTTCGAGGAAATCCGGTCTTACCTGCAGGATCGCGTTTGGCGAGAACTCGGCAGGAGCATCGGGCAGCACCCGATGCAGCGTAAAAATGACGCCACGGGACGAAGACAGCGCGCGGATCAGGCCCGGCAGGCGGGACAGCCACAGCGCTTCGAACATGGCGCCAATGGCGGCGTATTTCAGTGACGGCACGCTGACCCCGCCTAAAATTATGCCGCGACCAGTTCGGGCGTGGCGACGATGTCGGCGCGGCCGAAGCCGGCTTCGGCCAATTGCTCGCGTATGTCCTCGATATCGGTGAGATCGTCCGTGTCACTGGCGACGAGCACGAGGCGCCCTTCGAGGTCGGCGAACAGGGGCAGTGTCGAGGTCATGCCGACACGGCCGGTCATCAGCACCACCACTTCGTAGATATCGCCCAGGGCCTCGATCAGCGTCAGCGGCTTGGGCGAGCGGCGGTCGATGGCGGCGCCCTGCCCCCATGGAACTTCGGCAAAGCTGTTGTCGCTGGACTTGTGGACGACATCGCCAAAGCTGGCGTCGTCGGTGCTGAGATCGGACAGCCCGATATGGTCGGAGCGGTGCGCACTGCCCGCATCGACCAAAGCAACGCTGAGGCCCTTGTCGAGCGCGTCGGCCACCAGGGCCTCGGCCAGCGTCTCGCATTCGATATTGGAACGATGCCCGGCCAGCAGCAGCAACCGTGTGCGGCCCAAGGCGAGGTCGGCCGACAGGTCGGCGAAGGCGGTATGGACCGACTGCGGCCGGCTGGGGGCTGGTGCGGTGGGCGGAATGGAGGTGGGCGGCAGCGACTTGCGGGGCAACTGAGCCACCGGCGGCGCGGGCTCGGTTGCCGGCTGGATGATTAGATCCTCCGCCGGCTCGGGAGCCTCAACGGCGGGCAGCAGCGGCGCGGACTCGGCCAACAGGGCCCTGATGAAGCGGTCGTGTGCATCGTCTTCGGCGTCCTCATCAGCGGCAGGCGCTATCGACTGCTCCACCGGCCTGGGTGCAACGAGCGCCTCGTCGAGTTCCTCGGGAACATCGAATGCGGGCGCCGCGTCGAAGATATCGGCGGGCTGCGGCTGGGCATAGAAATTGGTGTCGTCCAGAATGGCAATCTCGGGATCGACTTCCGGCTCGGTCTCCCAGCGCTGATCGGGCTCCAATTCGGCTTCCACGAATGGCACGGCTTCCAGTTCGTCCTGCGGACGAATCTCGGGCTGCTCGTATTCGTCCGGTCGGGCTTCCATGATGGCGCGGCCGGACATCAACTCACCCAGGATGACGAGGCCAATCTGGAGCGCGGCCGCGACCAGGCCGACGGCCAACAGGATCAGCGGGGTCTTGGGCGAAGCAGGGCTCACCGAGGCCGCGGCAAGCGAGACCACACGCACATCGGGCAGCGCTTCGGTGCGCGAGCTGGCTTCGCTATAGCGCTGCAGATAGCTTTCCAGCAGGTCGCGCTGTGCCTTGGCCTCGCGTTCGAGACTGTCCAGGGTCACGGTATTGGTGGTGGCGGCGGAAGCGGAGCCCTTGGCGCGGGTCAGTTCGGTGCGCAGTGAGGTTTCGAGATTGGCCTCGATCTCGGCCTCGGATTCCAGGCCCTCGGCGACGCGGCGACCCTCGATATTGATCTGGTTGTTTAGTTCGTTGATCTGGGCGACCAGCGCCATGATGGTGGGGTGATTGGGCAGCAGGGTTGCGGCCTTTTGCGCCTGTTCGCCCTGCAGCTTGGCCTTTTCCTGGGTGAGCTGCTGGATGACGGCGGAAGCGCGAACATCGGCGATGCCGTCGATCGGCGCGCCTCGCTCCAGGAGGCCCCGGATCAGCGATGCGCGCGACAGGGCGGCATTCTTACGCTCCTGGGCCTGATTGATCTGGGTGGCGATGCTGGACAGGTCCTGATCGGCCAGGCTGGTATTGTTGGCGCCGACGAACAGGTCGTTCTGCACCTTGAAATTGGCGACGGCATTTTCCGCATCGGTGACGGAGACGCGCAGCTTGGCGATTTCATCGCCCAGCCAGCCGGATGCCTCGGCGGTATCGGATAGCGACAGGTCGGTTCGTCGCACGACGTGGGCATTGGCCACTGCATTGGCGATGCTGGCGGCCAGTTCGGGATCGGCGGAGCGGACCAGTACGGTGATGATGGCCGAATCGCGCTCCTGGATCACGGTCATGCGGTCGAGCAGGTTGGCCAGCACGGTCTCGTCGACATTGGCCGGCGCAGCCTTGCGGCCAAGGAACTGCGAGATAATGCCGAGCGGCGACGGACCGCTGCCACTACCGTTGAATTCGGGTATGGAGCGCAGATCGAGCTGATCGATGACGTTGAGCAGGGTTTCGCGCGACTTGATCAATTCGATCTGGCTGGACACGACGCCGGCAGCCAATCCGCTCACCGCGGGCGATGGGGCATTGCCGGTTGAATCAAATACGCTGTTGCGCGGCTCGACCAGAATGCCGGCGGAGCTTTCATACATGCGCGGCACGAACATCAGCAGCGCGAACGTGGCGGCGAGCAGCAGCAGCGTCACCACGATGATCCGCGGCAGCCGCTTTACAACGGCGCCGAAAACAGCGCCGAGATCTATTCTTGCATCTCGCAAAGCCTGCGATTTATAGGCCATTGCTTACCTCGCCTGTTCGGGGGAATTTATCGCTCTATCGTGGTAAGCAATCCGTTAAAGCATTTGCAGATCGCACTAATACGCTGTTGCTCTAAGGGAAATCTTAACCATCCCAGCGGACACTCCGGCCATCAAACCCGAGCGGGATTCTCATGCGCTGGCTGTCTATCCTTACCATTGCAATGATGCTGCCGCTCGCCGCCTGCGCCACCACGCCGGCGACTTATCTCGTGCAGACCAAGGGGCCCTACCAGCTCGATACCGGCGACGCCGTGCGGGTGACCGTCTATGGCGATGCGGACCTGAGCGAGACCTACCGCGTCGATGACAGCGGCTCGATCGCCTTTCCGCTGGTCGGCGCCATCCCGGTGCGCGGCCAGACCACCAAGGCCGCTGCCTCGCGCCTGGCGGCAGCACTGGCCAGCGGCTATATGCGCAATCCCGACGTGGCGGTGGAAGTGGCGGAATATCGGCCCTTCTTCATCCAGGGCGAAGTGGGTAATGCCGGCCAGTTCCCCTATGTTTATGGCATGACCGTACGGGCGGCGATCAGCACAGCAGGCGGCTTCTCCGATACGGCAGATCGCAACCAGGCCGTGCTCTATCGCCGCCAGGGCAGCGAGATGGTCAAGGGCGTCGTCGATCTCGATTATCCAATCTATCCCGGCGACACCATTGTCGTGCAGGAACGCTGGTTCTAGCCGGTGGCCGCAGCGCGCAAACTGCGCATCCTGCAGGTCATGCGGGCCCCGGTTGGCGGGCTGTTTCGCCATGTCGCCGATTTGGCGCGCGCGCTGGCCGCCGAGGGCCATGCCATTGGCATTATCGTCGATAACCTGGCCAATGACGCGCAGACCGAAAGCCGGCTGGCGGCGCTCGAACCCTTTGCCAGCCTGGGCATTCATCGCTTCGCCATGCCACGGGTGTTCGGCGGCGGCGACCTGGTGACGCCGCTGGCGGTGCGCCGGCTGGTGAAGACCCTCGATATCGATGTGCTGCACGGGCATGGCGCCAAGGGTGGCTTTTACGCCAGGCTGGCGCGGATCGGCCGGGGCAAGACCATTGCGATCTATACGCCGCATGGCGGGGTGCTGCATTTTTCCGCCAGCTCGCGTTCGGGCCGGGTTTTTCACAGGCTTGAACGCAAGCTGATGGGACAGACGGCGGCGATCATCTTTGAAAGCGCCTTCGCCAAGCGAACCTATAGCGCACTGATCGGAGAGCCGACCTGCCCCAGCGTGGTGATTCACAATGGCTTGGACAAGGACGAATTCGTGCCGGTCGCGGCCAATATCGACGCGGCCGACTTCGTCTTCGTGGGCGAATTGCGCGATCTCAAGGGCATTCACGTGCTGATCGACGCGCTGGCAGAGGTGCGGCGGCCCGACGGCACGCCCGCGACGCTGGTGATGGCCGGCGATGGGCCGGGACGCGCGGCGCTGGTGGCGCAAATCGCGCAACGCGGCTTGCAGGACCGGGTGGAACTGGCCGGGGCGCAGCCCGCGAGGGCGATGTTCGCCCGTGGCAAATGCGCCGTGGTGCCGTCACTGGCCGAGTCCCTGCCCTATGTGGTGCTGGAGGCCGCCGCCGCGCAATTGCCGGTCATATCGACCAATGTGGGCGGCATTCCAGAAATCTTCGGGCCGACCGCCGGCAGCCTCATTGCCGCGGGTGATTCAGGCGCGTTGCAGCAGGCCATGCAGGGCGTGCTGAACGATCCGCAGGGCACGGCCGGCGAGATGCAGGTGCGGCTGGCCCATATTGCCGAAGCGTTTTCGCTGGAGCGGATGGCAGGCGCGATCGAGGCGCTCTACCTGAGCCTGTCGCCTAAATCCTGACAGGCAATTTCACCGAGTCTTCATTCCTTCCGCAGATGATGGCGCCGAGTACGAGTACCGGTGGCATCAATATGTATCGCGTGGACCCAAAACAGGCTGTGCTGGAGCATGTCTCCAAGCAATCCGAAGCCGGGCCAGCCGGACGGACGCTATCGCCGCAGGCCGAGGCGATCATCGCCGCTCCCATCGAGCGCGGCTATTCCGGCGCAGTCATCGTGGGGATTGCCCAGGCCGTCGAGGCTGTGCTGCTGGCGGTGCTGGGCTACGGCATTTATGAAATCTACGTGCAGCTGGGCGAGCCGGCCTTCTACGTGCCGGTGATCCTGGCGTCATGCCTGCTGGCCAATGTGCTGTTCAATGCGGCGCGGACCCATCGCATCGTTTCCTATCGCACGCTGTTCGGCCAACTCAGCCGCGTGCTGATCGGCTGGACGCTGGTCATGGTGGTGCTGACCATCGCAGTGTTCTTCTTCAAAGCCTCCGACATGGTGTCGCGCGTCTGGCTGCTCAGCTGGTATGGCGGCGGCGCGGCGGGGCTGGTCGCCTATCGGCTAGCGCTGCGGGCGCTGGTGTGGCGCTGGACCAATATGGGCCGGTTGAAGCGCCGCACCGTCATCGTCGGCGGCGGGCATGATGCGGAAGCACTGATCGAGCAGATCGAAAAGGGCGCGTCCAACGATATTCGTCTGCTCGGCCTGTTCGACGACCGGATCGACGACCGCTCGCCCGAGACCGTCGCGGGCTGCCCCAAGCTTGGCCGGGTGGCCGATCTGATCGAATTCGCACGGCGTTCGCAGGTCGATCTGGTGATCGTATCGATGCCGCTATCGGCGGAAAAGCGCGTGCTGGAAATGCTGACCCAGCTCTGGGTGCTGCCGGTCGATATCCGGCTCTCGGCGCATATGAGCAAGCTCAAATTCACCGACAAGGCCTATTCCTATGTCGGCGACGTCGCCGTGTTCGACATGGCCGACCGCCCGATCTCGGACTGGAACCTGATTTTCAAATGGGTATTCGACAAGCTGGTGGCGCTGGTTGCGCTGATCCTGCTGTCGCCGGTCATGCTGGTGGCGGCGATCGCCATCAAGCTCGAAAGCCGCGGTCCGGTTTTCTTCATGCAGAACCGGCACGGCTTTAACAACGAGCTGATCAATATCTACAAATTCCGCTCGATGCGCACCGACATGCTCGACGCGGGTGCGAGCAAGCTGGTGACCAGGGGCGATCCGCGCGTCACCAAGGTGGGCCGGTTCATCCGCAAGACCTCGATCGACGAGCTGCCGCAGCTGATCAACGTGCTCAAGGGTGAATTGTCCATCGTCGGCCCCCGCCCCCATGCGCTGCAGGCCAAGGCCGATAACAAGCTGTATTACGAGGCGGTCGAGGGCTATTTCGCGCGCCACCGGGTCAGGCCCGGCATGACCGGCTGGGCCCAGATCAATGGCTGGCGCGGCGAAACCGACACCATCGACAAGATCATGCAGCGGGTGAACCACGACCTCTACTACATCGAGCACTGGTCGATCCTGCTCGACCTCTACATCGTGATGATGACGCCGGTGTCGCTCGTTTCCAAGAACGAGAACGCCTATTGAGCCTCACCCATCCTGGCATTGAGGGGCAGTTGGGGGCCGGGTCCATGGGACTCGGCCTTGCCGTCATGCGCGTCCAGACCCAGAAGCTGCTCGACCTCATGGTGGGCCTCTGGATCTTTACCGGCGCGCTGGTACTGTTCGAGCCCTCGCCCTATGAATTTGCTTTCATCCTGGTGCTGCCGATCGCCTTCGTGGCCGGAATGGGCATTTACCGCTCGACGCTGGGGCTGCTGGCCATCGTCATCGCCTTCATCCCCTTCGCGCTGATCGGGGCCTTCCAGGTCAAGTCGGGGCCGGTCAGCGATGCGCTGATCTTCGTCATGGTGACGATCTTCCTGCTGCTGACCTCATATTTTTCCGCCAACTATGTGGCCGAGGCCACCGAGCGGCGGATGCGGCTGATCATGAACGCCTATACCGCCGCCGCGGTGATCTGCGCCATTATCGGCACACTGGCCTATTTGGGACTGATGCCGTCGGCCGATCTGTTCCTGCGCTATGGCCGCGCCAAATCGACCTTCAACGATCCCAATGTCTTTGGCCCATTCCTGATCCTGCCGGCGATGTATGCGCTGCAGCGGGTGCTGCTGGGGCGCGGCAGGCGGATGATCGTCGCCGGGATCATCTACATGATCCTGTTCGTGGGCGTGTTCGTCAGCTTCTCGCGCGCCGCCTGGGGGCATTTCGCGTTCTCCTCGCTGATCGTGCTGGCGCTGTGCTTCTGGCTGGAGGCCTGGGCGCATGACAAGGTGCGGATCATCATCATGTCGATCCTGGGCGCCGGCATGCTGGCGGTGGCGCTGGCGGGACTGCTCAGCATTCCCTCGGTCAATGCGCTGTTCGAGGCGCGGGCGGCGGGCCAGGATTACGACAGCGGCGAAACCGGGCGGTTCGGGCGGCAGGCTTTTGCGTTCGATCTGGCGCTGGAGCATCCCTGGGGCATCGGGCCGGGCGAGTTCCGCACCATGCGGGTGACCGAGGAGCCGCACAATGTGTATGTGTCGGTACTGCACGTCTATGGCTGGGGCGGCGGTGCGCTCTATTACCTGCTGGTGATCCTGACGCTGTGGCGGGGCATCGCCAGCCTGCGGCGCCCCTCTCCCTACCGGCTGATGATGATTCCCCTGATCGCGACATATTCGATGGTGGTGGGGGAATCCGCCATCATCGACAGCGATCACTGGCGGCATTATTTTCTGCTGATCGGCCTGATCTGGGGCGTCGCAAGCGCCATCAATAATGACCCGCGCGGCAAGATCGAACGCGACGCGATGCTCATTTGAGCTTTTGCGCCGTCTCCATATAGCGCTCAGCCAGTTGGGCCGTGCCCAGGGCAAAGCCGGGCGCGTGAGTCTGGGCCAGGCTCGTTTCGTGATGCGAACTGATCCAGGCCAGCAGCGCCATGCGGCGCAGCATTACCATCGTATCCATCGCCGCCAGATCGACCGCCGACAGGCTGCGGAGGGCGCCATAGCCCTTGATCCAGGCCGCCTTGAGCGAAGGCACTGCCAGATGGGTCTCGTGGAAGGAAATGGCGGCGGCGAAGTCGTAGGCAAACCAGCAGAAGCCGCAATCGTCGAAATCGATCAGGGTGACGTGATCGCCATCGACCAGCAGGTTTCCAAGCCGCATATCGGCGTGGATCAGCCCGAACCGGTCAGCCGAGGTGCCATAATCCGCCAGTTGGCGACGCAGCAAGGCATCCAGCCGGTCGAGGGTGGCGCGAATGGCCGGGGTGATGTCACGCGCAGCGCGCCAATCGCCCCACAGACCATCGGCATCCAGTATCGTGGCGGCGCTCCACACCTGGCGGACGAAGCTGGCGGGGCGGCGCCAGTCGATGACGTGCTGGTGCATTTTGGCGGCAAAGCCGCCCAGCGTCACGAACAGCTCTTCCAGGTTGCTGGAAGGCGATGGCTCCTGCCCCGGCGCCTGCGCGAACAGCACGGCCAGGCGCGGTTCATGGCCGGGAGAATCGAAGGATTGCAGCACGCGCCCGTCGCGGCCCTTGATGGGCTTTGGCACCGGCAGGCCGGTATCGCGGCGCAGCGCCGTGAGCCAGGCCAGTTCGCTCTCCACCGATGCCCGCGATTGATAACCCGGGCGATGCACGCGCAGGCAATAGGTTTCGCCGAAAGGCGCATCGATGCGAAAGGTGTGATTTTCGGAGTGATTGATCAGGTGGACCCTGCCGGCGGCCGTTTCGGCCCACAATTGCAGCGCTCCGACCAGGCCGGGTATGGTCAATGCTCGGTGCCCTCAAGCTCGGCGCCCGACGATGGACCGAGCCACGGCCACACCGTCCTGCAACATCTACGTTACAAACTGGATGGGGAAATTGGTCGGAGCGGCCGGATTTGAACCGACGACCCTTTGTCCCCCAGACAAATGCGCTACCAGGCTGCGCTACGCCCCGACTGCGCGGAGACATAGAGAAGGCGGGGATTTGAGGCAACCCCAAAATTTCGCCTGTTGAGAACAAATACCGAAACGAGGACTGCCGCGAGGGCGCAGACCTGCGTCAAAGATGAGGTAAATCGTGCAGGGCGGCTGGTATCTAAGCCTGATAAAACTTCAGGAACATGGCGACGCCGCTGGCGACTACGCGGCTGATTTCGGCGGCGGGCAGTTCGGTGCTCAGGTTGCCGAACAGGCGGCGCTTGAATGAGGAGGCCATCGACAGCTCGATGAATTGCCGCGCGGCCAGCTCGGTGTCCTCGATGCGCAACTCGCCGGACGCGACCTTGGCGTCGAGATAGGTCTTGAGCACGACGATGCCGGAAAACGGATCGGGTCCGAAGAAGCGTGTTGCCAGATCGGGCATGCGCTCCGCCACCGCCAGCACGATGCGCTGGGCCCGGATCACGTCGTTCGAGGTGAGCTTGGTCGTGGTGGCGACGCCGAAACGCTGCAGCGCCTCGGCGACCGATCGTGCATCGTTCAGCTCGGATGCGGCCACGGCCAGCAGGGCCGAACGCTCGCGCTCGATCAAGCTGTTGAACAGCTCTTCCTTGTTCTGGAAATAGACGTAGATGGTTCCCTTGGAGACGCCGGCTTCGGCGGTGATCTCGTTCATGCTGGCCGCTTCGAAGCCCAGCCGGAGAAAGCAACTCCTGGCGCCATCGAGAATCTGGTCCCGCTTGGCGGGGTCCTGCCCCGCCGCAGCCCGGCCGCGTTGCGTGGCAGGTTCAGGGGCATGGGGTGAGTTGTTCACTATGCGCTCCTTGCATGGTTGGGTTTCGAACCAGGCGGTTCGATTAACCTTGATATGCGGCATGGAGAGGTCTAAGTCAATCGAACCGAACAGTTCGGTTCAATGAATTCAAGCTCTGTGGTGCCCGATATGGCCAATGATAGCGACAAAATCCGTCCCTTCCCGGCTGCCGGCAAGTCCCATTCCGCCGCTTCTCTCGCGCCCAATGAGTCGCCCGAAATTGCGAACGCGCCGAACGCAGCAGGCGCCCCCGCCAAAGCCAAGGGCGGCAGCCGCAAGAGGATTGTCATATCGGTGATCGCCCTGCTGGCGCTGGCCGGGGCCGGCTGGTTCGGACATGGTTATTACACCGAGGGCCGCTTCATGGTTTCCACCGATGACGCCTATGTCGTCGGCGACATCACCACCATTTCCCCCAAGGTTACCGGCTATGTGACCAAGGTCAACGTCACCGCCAACCAGCATGTCAACGCCGGCGATGCGCTGGTGACGCTGGACGACGGCGATTACCGCATTGCCCGCGACCAGGCGCAGGCCGCCATCGATAACCAGAACCTGGCTTTGGCGCGCATCGATGCGCAGATCACCGGCGCCCAGGCTGGCGTCACCCAGGCCCAGGCGCAAAAGACCGCGCTGCAGGCGGCCCAGCACAATGCCCAATTGGGCTTCGACCGCTCCACCGAACTGACGGCGCGCAGCGTCGTCTCCCAGTCCGATCTCGATAAGGCGACTGCCGCGCTTGACCAGGCCAATGCCAATCTGGCGGCGGGCGACGCACAGATTGCCGCCGCAGAGGCCAATATCGGCGTGCTGCAGGCGCAGCGGGCAGAAGCGGCCGGGGCGATCAAGAGCCAGGAACTGACCCTGGAAAAGGCCGAACGCGACATGGCTTTCACCGTGCTGCGCGCGCCCTATGAGGGCGTTGTGGGCAATATGGCGGTGCAGCCCGGCGATCTGGTATCGCCCGGCGCGCGGCTGGCCGCGGTGGTTCCGGTCAACGCGCTCTATGTGGAAGCCAATTTCAAGGAAACGCAGCTGGCCCAGCTCGTTCCCGGTGAAGAAGTGACGATCACGGTCGATGCGATCGGCGCCGAGCCGATCCACGGCATCGTCGAGTCGCTGGCGCCCGCTTCGGGCTCGGTGTTCTCCCTGCTGCCCGCCGAAAACGCCACCGGCAATTTCACCAAGGTGGTGCAGCGTGTGCCCGTGCGCATCGCCCTGCCCGCCGATGCGCTGGCGACCGGCAAGCTGCGCGCCGGCCTCAGCGTCACCGTCGAAGCCGATACCCGCACCATTCCCGCTTCGGCGCTCTGACGCCGGCATGAGGGGACAGTCCGATGGCCAATGCAATTGTCGATGTCGCGGCGGTGAGCGCCGATAAGGATGCCATGCCGGCGCGCCGCATCTTCGCCTTCATAGCGATGGTGTTCGGCATGTTCATGGCCATCCTGGATATCCAGGTGGTCTCGGCCTCGCTCAGCGAAATCCAGGCAGGCCTCAGCGCCGGTTCGGACGAAATCGCCTGGGTGCAGACCTCCTACCTGATCGCCGAAGTCATCATGATCCCGCTGTCGGGCACGCTGGGCCGCATCATGTCGACGCGGGTGCTGTTCACCATTTCGGCCGCCGGTTTCACCCTTGCCAGCGCGCTCTGCGCCACGGCCACCAATATCGACCAGATGATCGTCTATCGCGCGCTGCAGGGCTTTATCGGCGGCGGCATGATCCCATCGGTGTTCGCCGCCGCCTTCACGATTTTTCCGGCCTCCAAGCGCTCCATCGTCTCGCCCATTATCGGCCTCGTCGCCACTTTGGCGCCGACCATCGGGCCGACGGTCGGCGGCTATCTCACCAATGCACTGTCCTGGCACTGGCTGTTCCTGATCAATGTCATCCCCGGCATTCTCGTCGCTTCCGCAGCCTGGCTGCTGATCGATTTCGACAAGCCGGAAAAGGGCCTGATGGCCAAGTTCGACTGGTGGGGCCTGCTCGCCATGGGCACGTTCCTGGGCGGCATGGAATATGTGCTGGAAGAAGGCGCCTCCAAGGACTGGCTCAACGACCAGACCATCCTGATGGTGTTCATCGCCATGCTGGTTGGCGGCGTCGTGTTCTTCTGGCGCGCCTTCAAGGTCGAGTTCCCGATCGTCGATCTCCGGGCTTTCGGCAATGTCAATTTTGCCTTCGGCTCGGTGTTCTCCTTCGTCCTGGGGATCGGGCTTTACGGGCTGACCTATCTCTATCCGCTCTATCTCGGACGCATTCGCGGCTATGACTCGATGATGATCGGGGAAACCCTGTTCATCTCCGGGCTCTGCATGTTCCTGACCGCGCCATTTGCTGGCTTCCTCTCTGGCAAGATGGACCTGCGCGTCATGATGATGATCGGCTTTCTCGGCTTTGCCGCCGGCACCTTGTCGATGAGCCAGCTCACCGCCGACTGGAGCTTCAACGAGCTTTTGATCCCGCAGATCCTGCGCGGCGTCTCGATGATGCTGTGCATGGTGCCGATCAACAACCTGGCGCTGGGCACCCTGGCGCCGGAGCGGCTCAAGGGCGGCTCGGGCCTGTTCAACCTCACCCGCAATCTCGGCGGCGCTGTTGGCCTGGCGCTGATCAACACCATCCTCGTCAACCGCACCGCGACGCATTACGAGGTGTTGGCCGAGCATGTCACGTGGTCCAATCCGGAGGCGGTGGCCCAGCTCGAGCAGATGACGCGCAATAATACCGCCAATGGGCTGGACGGGTTGACGGCGGCGACACGGCAGTTGTCCAATATCGTGCACCAGCAGGCGACCGTGCTGAGTTTTATCGACGTGCTGCTGATTTTGACGGTGCTGTTTGCCGGGCTGGCGATGTTCACGATGCTGATGAAAAAGCCGGGGAAGCCACCGGCTGGTGCGGGTGGCGGGCACTAGCGTTCAATTCGGCGTTCAGTTTAGCGCTGCCGATTGAGAGCCTCGATCCGTTCCCTCCCCCTTGAGGGGAGGGTTAGGGTGGGGGTGTCGAGCCCTCCACGTGTATCGAGACAGATTGAAACCTCGACACCCCCACCCCGGCCCTCCCCTCAAGGGGGAGAGAGAAGAAAGAACTCGCTGCCAGCCAGCCCCTCAAATAACCGGCAACCTCACCCGAAAACATGCGCCGGACAACGTGCCCGGCGTCAGCTCCAGCGTGCCATTCATCCGCGTGACGATCTGGCGGCTGATGGTCAGCCCCAACCCGGCGCCGCTTTGATCGGTGTCGCCGCGGCGGCCGCGGGAGAATTTGCGGAAGATCAGTTTGCGCTCGCCCTTGGCGATGCCGGGGCCATTATCGGCGATATCGACGACATAATGCCCCGAACGCAGCAAGGATGTGACGCGCATCACCGGCTGCTCGGCATCATTGTATTTCACCGCGTTGGAAATCAGGTTGATGAACACCTGGCAGAGCCGGTCGGCATCGCCGTCGACCATGGCCTTGGGCGTGCGGGAGCCAAGTTCGACCCGCATGCCGCGCTGGCGCAGCAGCGCATCGCAAACGCTGAGGGCGCGTTCCAGCGCCGCTTCGGCATCCGTCGGGCCATTCTCCCAGGCGCGTTCGCCGCGTTCAAGCGCGCTGAGGTCGAGGATTTCATCGAGCAGCTTGGTCAGCCGCAGGCTTTCCTGATGAATGGTGGAGACGAAGTGGTGGCGCTGCCCTTCGTCCAGCTCGCCTGGCTGCAGCAGGATTTCCGAGAACGAGCGGATCGAGGTCATCGGGGTGCGCACTTCGTGGCTCACCTGGCTGAGAAAATCGTCCTTCTGGCCATCGAGTTCGCGCAACTGCGCATTGGCGTCTTCCAGCTTTTGCGCGGTCGAGCGCAGTTCGGCGGATGTCAGCTCCAATTGCTGGGAATACTGGATCACCTGCTGGGTTTCGTCGGCCATCTGCATGACCTCCTCCAGCGACACGTCGCTGCCCGAGACCACTTTGGAGAGCATGACATGGGCCGAGGCCGCGCCGATGGAGCCGGCGAGTTCACGCTCCAGCCGCCCGATGAATTCGGGCGATGGATCGAGCAGCGCCGGCTCCACCCCGGTTTCGCGTGCCTCCAGCTCGAAGGCCGCCGCCGCGCGCTTTTCGCCCAGCACCCGCTCGGCGACGAAATAGAGATCGTTGGCGGTGGCCGAGCCGCGCATGAAATTGTTCTGGGCGGGGCTGTGGCGCCGGAACACGTCAACGAAGATGCCGGCCTGGATGCGCTCAAGCGCCGACTGGCTGGTGAACAACGACACCACGATCAGGATACCGATATTGAGCGACAGGCTCCAGAACACCGCATGGGCCAAAGGATCGAGCGTGCCGAAGCCGAACAGCGCCTCGGGCCGCAGCCAGGAAATGCCCCATGGCCCTTCGAGCAGCAGGCGCACCACCTGGGGCGATACCGATACGAACGAGGGCAGGAAGCAGCACCAGGCCCAGACCAGGAAGCCAACGGCGATAGCCGCCGTCGCCGCCTTCAGCGTGGCATCGCGCCAGAACAGGGCCGCGATCACCGAGGGAAAGAATTGCGCCAGGGCGGCGAACGAAATCAGCCCGATCGGCGCCAGGGCGTCGGAGTCTCGGGTGAAGAAGAAATAGAAGAACCCCAGCGACAGGATCAGCACGATGGAAAACCGCCGCGCGATCAGCAGCGCGCCGCTGACCCCCTGCCCGTCGCTGGATTGCCGGCCGGCGGTGACGCGCAGCACGATGGGCATGACGATGTGGTTGGAGACCATGATCGACAGGGCAATGGATTCCAGAATGATCATCGAGGTCGCCGAGGAGAAGCCGCCGATAAAGGCGAACAGCGCCAGCCCGTCCTGCCCGGAGGCCATGGGCAGGGTCAGCGCGAACATGTCCGGGTTGGAGCCGGCCGGCATCGAAATCAGCCCGAACAGCGCAATGGGCAGGATGAACAGGCTCATCAGCAGCATATAGGCGGGGAAAGCCCAGCCGGCGGTGCGCAGATGGTCCTCGTTGGAATTTTCCACCACCGTCACCTGGAACTGGCGCGGCAGGCAGATGATGGCGCAGACCGACAGCAGGAGCGTGGAAATCCAGCGGTCGCCGAAACTATCCTTGGCCTGGACGGTGATGCCGGCCTCGGCGGCACGGGTAAAAATCGTCTCGAACCCGCCGCCGGCATAAACCACGAACACACCGACCGCCACCAGAGCCGTCAGCTTGACCATCGCCTCGAAGGCGATGGCGGCGACGACGCCGTGATGCTGTTCCTTGGCATCGATATGGCGGGTGCCGAACAGGATGGTGAACAGCGCCATGGCGGCCGCCACGCCCGAAGGCGAGGCCGACATCGTCGATCCCGGCGAGACTCCCCTGCCCGAACTCGGACGATGCCCGCGACCGCCTGGATCGAGGAGGTGACGGCCTTGAGTTGCAGCGCGATATAGGGCGCGATGCCGACGACGGCGATCACGGTGACCAGGATCGCCAGCCGGTTGGACTTGCCGAAGCGCGACGACAGCAGGTCGGCCACCGAGGTGATGCGCTGGTTGTGGCTGATCCGCACCAGCTTGCGCAGCACGAACCACCAGCCGACGAAGACCAGTGGTGGGCCCCAGATAGATGGTGAGAAATTCCAGCCCGCTGCGCGCCGCATTGCCGACCGCGCCGTAAAACGTCCAGCTGGTGCAATAGACCGAGATGGACAGCGTATAGACCGCCGGGGAATGCAGGAACGAGGTCTTGCTGGCCCGCGCCCGGCGATCGCCCAGATAGGCCAGCACGAACAGCAGCCCGACATAGACCACGGCCGAGATGATGACGAAATCGGCCGACAGCATCAGCCGTCTCCCTCGTCCGATTCCGGCTGCGTATGCCTGGGCAGGTAATGGGTCAGCAGGGCCGTGCCGGCGATCAAGGCCGCCCACACCACGAACAGGTAGATGACGATCTGCGGCACGCCGAAATGGCTGATATTCTGGTTGGCCACATAGACCAGCGGCGGCAGGAACAGCAGCGCGCCGAAACGCCGCCAGCACCAGCATGCCGCTTTCCTGTTTACGGCGATCCGGCATTTTCGCCCAGCAACTGCCGCACCGCGCCGACCACATCGGCATTGGCATAAGGCTTGGTGACGAAGGCGTCGGCCCCCAGTTCGGTGGCGATGCGCCGGTCCTGCTGCTGGCCCTTGGCGGTCAGGATCAGCACCGGCAGGTTTTGCAGCGCCATGTCGGCTCGCACCAGCTTGAGCACGTCGAAGCCGCTGCGCTTGGGCAGCATGACATCGAGCAGCAGCATGCGCGGCCGCAGCCGGCGCACCCCCTCCAGCGCCGCATCGCCATCGGTGACCGCGCTGACGACTCCAGCCGGCCCGCCGAAGAATGAATTCGAGCGATTCAAGAATGCTCGGCTCATCCTCGGCAATCAATACATCGATTGCCAAATTCCCCCCTTGGTGCCCGCGGTCTCCCCTCCGCGAACACTGCTACTAAAGCCTAATCAGCCCGGATCGCCAAGCGCAAACCCGGCGGGCACCAGCGGCGAGCGAATTTCCGCCGTCATTCCGCCCGGCGCCAGGGCCTCCTCCTGCCGGCTGGGGCAGTCGCGCCGCGTGCACAGCCGGCAGCTCGGACCAACCGGAACATCGGCCGATTGGTCCTGCAGATCGAGCCCGGCGCCATAGATGGTCCGATCGGCATGCAGCACATTGCAGGCCAGCATGATCGAGGTTGGCACCGTCGTCTCGCGGAACGCGGCGGTGCGGCGCTGCACGGTATGGGCCAGGAACAGATAGCGCGAGCCATCGGCGAAGCGGACGATCTGGCGCACCATGGTATCGGGCGTGCGGAAAGCCCCATAGATCGCCCAGAGCGGACAGGCATGGCCGCTATTGGGCAGCAGCAGGCCGGGCAGCGGAAAATGCTTGGTCAGCCGCCCGGCCGGATCGGAGCGCAGGAAGCCGAACGGAATGCCCTGCTCGCCCGGCCGGCGCAGCGTCACCAGGCGATGGGCGATCTGCTCGAAGCTGGCATGATAGATCTGGCGCAGCGCGTCGATATCGTAGCGCACCGCCTCCGCATCTTCGAGGAACCGCGTATAGGGAAACACCATGGCCCCGGCGAGATAAGTGCCCAGCGCCCGCGCCGCCAACCGTCGCGCCACCGGACTGGCCAGGGCCGCCGAGCGCAGTGTCTCGGCCAGCACGTCGCTGGCGGCCAGTTCGCCATAAAGCCGCGCCAGCTGGAATTGCCGCGTCGCCAGCGTGGCGCGAGCCCTGGAACCACATGCACCCGCGCTTCAGCGTCGAACCGATAATGGCCGGGAAAATCCGAGCCGCACCGATTGCGTTGCCCCACCGAACACCACCGTAACGCCGAACCGGCGTTCCAGCAGTTCGGTCAGGGTGGCAACATTGAACGGCCCGGCGGCGTCGATCTCTGCCCGCAGCGTTCCCGCCGCCTCTTCCAACGCCGGGAAATGGTTCTCCCGCTCAATGATCAGGTCGTCGATCTCCCGCGCCGGCGACACGCTCCGGCCGCTCTGGCTGGCGGTATCGAACTGGCCGATCAGGTTACGCGCCACATCGCTCAGCGCCAGCGTCTCCCGCCCGATCGCGGCGAGGAAGCGGCGGCGCTCGTCATCGTCGAGATCGGGCACATCCTGTAGTATTTCGGCGCTGGAGCGCACGGCGGTGATGCTCGACAGGATCTGGTGCAGCATCTGGCTCAGCAGCGGGTCGCTGCGCAGCCGGTCGGCATAGGCATCGGCGCTGTTCACCGCCGCGCCATAGGCGCGATGCAGCCGCGCCAGCGCCGCCGCGCTCGCCGGATATTGCGCCACCAGGTCGCGCCGCTCGTCCGGCTGGAACGGAAGCGCCTGCACCATCGGGTCGGCGAACGCCTCTTCCAGATCCTGCAGCAGTTTCTGTTCAAGAAGTCCGGCAAGCTGGTCGATATCGATGTCCAGATGCAGCGCCACGCGCTGCAGCAACGCGCCGCCGATGTCGCGCTTATTGTTCTCGATCAGGTTGAGATAGCTCGGCGAAATGCCGACCAGCCGCGCCAGCGCGGCCTGGGAAATCCGCAGGGATTTCCGCCGGTTGCTGATGCGGAAGCCGATGGGCGCGCGCATGGCGATGTCCTCCGAAGCGGCGACCTGTCAATCAATTGACTATTATCCACCGTCATCAGTTCAAGAATTTACAGAATATCTCTGTGATTACAACAGCCTATTGCAAGCCTTTGCTGCCAAGGCAAATACTCCCCGGTGCGGAGACCTGCTGGCTATGCATCAGCCGTCCCGCGCCAAAAGGAGGAAATCGATGGCACTTTTGACTCGGCGCAGGCTGCTCCAGACCGGCATGGCCGGCATTATCGGCACCGGCATCGCGCCCCTGATGTTCACCAGGGGCGCCTGGGCCCAGGAATTCTGCAACAATCCCACCGGCGACACCGTCACCTTCGGCTTCAACATGCCGCTGACCGGCGCCTATGCCGATGAAGGCGCCGACCAGCAGCGCGCCTTTGACGCTGGCCGTCGAGCACCTCAATGGCGAAGGCGATGGCGGCCTGATCCCCATCCTTCTCGTCCAAGACCCTGAAGGGCAAGGGCATTCTCGGCAAGAAGGTCGCCTATGTCACCGGCGACGACCAGACCAAGGCCGATGCCGGCCGCGACTCGGCCCGCCGCATGATCGAGCGCGATGGCGCCATCATGATCACGGCGCCTCGTCCTCGGCCGTGGCGATCGCCGTGCAGGCGCTGTGCCAGGAAATGGGCGTCATCTACATGGCCGGCCTCACCCATTCCAACGACACCACCGGCAAGGACAAGAAGCGCTACGGCTTCCGCCACTTCTTCAACGCCTACCAGTCCGGCGTCGCGCTCGGCCCGGTGCTGGGCGAAGCCTATGGCAAGGACCGCGTCGCCTACCACCTGACCGCCGACTACACCTGGGGCTGGACCCAGGAAGAGTCGATGAAGAACGCCACCGAGGCGCTCGGCTGGAAGACCATCGCCGCCGGTGCGCACCCCGGTTGGCGCCGGCGATTTCAGCCAATACCTGACGCCGGTGCTCAATTCCGGCGCCGACGTGCTGATCCTCAACCACTACGGCTTCGACGGCGTCAACTCGCTGACCCAGGCCGTGCAGTTCGGCATGAAGGACAAGACAGTCAACGGCAAGAAGTTCGAGATCGTGCTGCCGCTGGTGTCCGACCTGATGGCCAAGGGCGCCGGCGAAGCCATGAAGGGCGTCTATGGCACCTCCAACTGGGATTGGCAGCTCAAGGACGGGCCGAGCGCAGGCCTTCACCAAGTCGTTCGGCGCCAAATATGGCCAGCCGCCGAGCCAGATCGCCCACACCTCCTATGTGCAGGCGCTGCTCTATGCCGATGCCTGCGAGCGCGCCGGCACCTTCTATCCGCCCGAAGTGATCAAGGCGCTGGAAGGCTTCGAGTTCGACGGCATGGGCAATGGCCCGACGCTTTACCGCGCCACCGACCACCAGTGCTTCAAGGACGTGCTGGTGGTGCAGGGCAAGGAGGCGCCGGCCAATCAGTTCGACCTGCTCGACGTGGTCGCCACGGCCAGCCGCGAGAGCGTCACCTACGATCCGGCGATCTTCGGCGGCGAACTGGGTCCCGATACCCCCGCCCTCTGCTGATCAAGCGGGGTCCGGCCACCATGGCCGGGCCCCTGCCCGTTTCCCGCGCGAACGCCCGGTAGGTTCATGGACGCCATCCTCGCACAGCTTCTCAACGGCCTGGACAAAGGCGGGGCCTATGCGCTGATCGCCCTGGGCCTGACCCTGGTTTTCGGCACGCTGGGCGTCGTCAACTTCGCCCATGGCGCGCTGTTCATGCTCGGCGCCTTCTGCGCGGTGGCGTTCCGCCAACTGATCACGCATGGAAACCGTCACCGTCGACCCCACGCAACTATCGCCCTGGGGCGCGCCGCTGGAAGTGCGCACGCCGCTGGCGCAAACCTGGTTCGGCGATTTCGGCGCGGTGCTGATCGAATATTCGGTGCCGCTGTCGATCGTGCTGGCCATTCCGGTGATGCTGATCATCGGCATCGTCATGGAACGCGGCCTGATCAAGCATTTCTACAAGCGCCCCCATGCCGAGCAGATCCTGGTCACCTTCGGGCTGGCGATCGTGCTGCAGGAGGTCGTCAAGGCCATCTTCGGGTCCAATCCGATTTCCCAGCCGATGCCCACCGCGCTGCGCGGCGCGGCCGATGTCGGCGTGTGGCTGGGCATGGCGCCCAATGTGCTCACCTATCCGCTGGTGGCGGCTGATCTATTTCGTGTTCTCGGCAGCCATCATCGCCGCGGTGTTCGCCTTCCTGCGCTTCACCACCTTCGGCATGGTGGTGCGCGCCGGCATGGCCGACCGCGAGACGGTGGGCCTGCTCGGCATCAATATCGGCCGGCGCTTCACCATCATGTTCGGCCTGGCCGCTGTGGTCGCCGGGCTCGCGGGCGTGATGTACACGCCGCTGGTGCCGCCCAATTATCACCTGGGCATGGACTTCCTGGTGCTCAGCTTCGTGGTGGTCGTGGTCGGCGGCATGGGCTCGCTGCCCGGCGCGGTGGCCGCCGGCTTCCTGCTCGGGATTCTGCAGAGCTTTGCCTCGATGGCGCAGGTCAAGGGGCTGATCCCGGGCATCGACCAGATCATCATCTATCTGACCGCAGTGATCATCCTGCTGGTGCGTCCGCGCGGCCTGGTTGGCCGGCGCGGCATGATGGAGAGCTGAGATGAGCGCCCTCCTGATGTCCCGCCGCGATGCCATTACGCTGGCGATCTTCGCTCTGGTCGTACTCACCATGCCGGTCTGGCTGGCGCCGTTCGGCGCCGCCTATCCCGGCCTGATGCAGAAATTCGCGATCTACGCGATCTTCGCCATCGGCTTCAATATCCTGTTCGGGCTGACCGGCTATCTCAGCTTCGGCCATGCCGCGTTCCTCGGCGTCGGCTCCTATACGGCGGTATGGTCGTTCAAGCTGCTGACCATGGACGCCCTGCCCGCCATCGCCTTCGCGATCATCGTATCGGGCCTGCTTGGCCGTGATCATCGGCTATCTGAGCCTGCGCCGCTCGGGGATTTACTTCTCCATCCTGACGCTGGCCTTCGCGCAGATGTGCTACAATCTGGCCTATTCGGTGCTGACGCCGATCACCAATGGCGAGACCTCGCTGCAGCTCAACCTGCAGGACCCGCGGATCATCGACACGGCTTTGGCGCCGCGTCCTGCCGGGCTGCCCAGTGCGGGCCTGTTCGGCCACACGTTCACTGGGCTGGAAGGGTTCTATTTCTGCGCCGCGGCGCTGCTGGTCGCCTTCTTCATCGCCCAGAAAATCTTTGCTTCGCCCTTCGGCATGATGCTGCGCGGCATCAAGTCCAACCAGACGCGGATGAACTATACCGGCTTCAATACCCGCCCTTATGCGCTGACCGCCTTCGTCATTTCGGGCATGTATGCGGGCCTGGCCGGCGCGCTGCTGGCCGTCACCGATCCCTTGGCGGGGGCCGAGCGGATGCAGTGGACCGCGTCTGGCGAGGTGGTGCTGATGACCATTCTCGGCGGCGTCGGCACGCTGGTCGGGCCGGTGCTCGGCGCCTGGATCATCAAATATTTCGAGAACATCTTTTCGGCCTTCAACGAGCAGATCCTCAGCCGGTTCTTCGATTTCCTGCCCGATGGCGTGCGCGAAGTGGTGGTGGCGATTTCCAGCAAGTTCGTCGGCGAAGGCTGGAACCTCACGCTCGGCCTCGTCTTCGTGCTGATCGTGGTGTTCCTGCCCGGCGGCATCATGGAGGGCGTGCGCCGCATCGCCCACCTGTTCGACAAGTCCCGGCACGCGCCTCCGACGCCAGCCAGGCTTTCCACCCAACCTGCCGAATAGGACGACCAGATGGCCCTTCCCAATGTCGTCCTGCACGTTGCCGACGTCCACAAGCGCTTCGGCGGGCTGCACGCCCTGGCCGATATCGACCTGCAGATCGAGGAAGGCCAGACCCATGCCATCATCGGCCCAAACGGGGCCGGCAAGTCGACCCTGCTCAATGTGTGCATCGGCAAGCTGGCGCCGACCAGCGGCACGGTGGTGTTCGATGGGCAGGTGCTGACCGGCAAGAAGCCCTATGAGATCAACCAGCTCGGCATTGCCCGCGTGTTCCAGACGCCGGAAATCTTTGCCGATCTGAGCGTGCTGCAAAACGTCATGATCCCGGCGCTGGCCAAGCGGGACGGCTCGTTCAAGCTCAATCTGGTGCGCTCGCTGGCAAGCCAGGGCGCCATCCGCGCCGAGGCCGAGGACATGCTGGAGGATGTCGGCCTGTTCAATCGCCGCGACACGCTTGCCGGCAGCCTCAGCCGCGGCGACAAGCGGCGGATGGAACTGGCCATGTGCCTGATCCAGCATCCGCGCCTGCTGCTGCTGGACGAGCCGACCGCCGGCATGAGCCGCCACGACACCAATACCACCATCGAACTGCTCAAGAAGATCAAGAGCCGCGGCATGACCAAGGTGATCATCGAGCACGACATGCACGTCGTGTTCTCGCTGGCCGACAAGATTTCCGTGCTGGCGCAGGGCCGCATCATCGCCGATGGCACGCCCGACGAAGTGCGCGGCAATCCCAAGGTGCAGGAAGCCTATCTCGGGGGAACGCAGCAATGAGTGCCGTGGCCATGGAAACTCAGATCATCAGCGCCAGCCACGCCGCCAGCATGGAAACCACGCGCCCGTTCTTTTCGATGCGCGACGTGCACGCCTATTACGGCGAAAGCTATATCGTGCAGGGCGTGTCGCTGGATATTCGGCAGGGCGAAATCCTGGCGCTGCTCGGCCGCAACGGCGCCGGCAAGACCTCGACGCTGCGCGCCATCGCCCGCACCGACGATCCGCAACTGCGTCAGGGCGAAATCTGGCTCGATGGCGCGCCGATCCACCAGATGAAGTCGTTCCAAGCCGCCCGCGCCGGCATCCAGCTGGTGCCCGAAGACCGCCGTATCATCGCCGGGCTGACGGTGGAGGAAAACCTGGCTTTGGCGCGGGTTGCGCCCGGTCACGGCTGGGAACTGGAACAAATCTACCAGAGCTTTCCGCGCCTGGCCGAGCGACGCCGCCAGGAGGGCGTGACACTATCGGGCGGCGAGCAGCAGATGCTGGCGATTGCCCGCGCCCTTGCCCGCGACCTCAAGCTGCTGCTGCTCGATGAGCCCTATGAGGGGCTGGCGCCGGTCATCGTGCAGGAAATCGAGCGCATCCTGCATTCGATCAAGGTGCTGGGTATCACCACCATCATCGTCGAGCAGAACGCCATCGCTGCGCTCAAACTGGCCGACCGCGCCGTGATCCTCGATACCGGCGAAGTCGCCTTCGCCGGCACGGCAAAAGAGGTGCTCGACAATACCGAACTGCGCCATGAGTATCTGGCGATCTGAGATACGGCCTTGAACTGAATCACACTCGGATATTGGCCGCCTCCCAGAAGCTCTTCCTTCTCCCTCCCCCTTGTGGGGAGGGCCGGGGTGGGGGTTTTGGGGCTATCAGCAAGCATGCTGGTTTGTGAGCACGCGGCAAGCCTGAGAACCCCCACCCTCAATCCCTCCCCACAAGGGGGAGGGAGGCGGATCGGGGCTCTCAACCGACGGATATTACTGCCGATCAGCCCGCAGCCAGACCAGCATTTCACCAGGCTCGCGGTTGTCCCACAGATGATATGGCACCATGCGCGCAGTGTCCGGCTTGGCGGTGGGGACCGCATCGCCATATAGTGCGTCGCCCCAGCCTTCGGCCACTTCGCGCAGCACCGGCAGGTCGATGGCGATGGCGCCGTTGAGATTGGCAATGGTGGCTGTCTGCGACTTGCCCAGGCCGTCGCCGAGCAGGATCGAATTGAGCCCGGGCGCGTTGTCGGTGCCTTCGAGGCAATAGACCAGCGGCCCGCGCATCACCGCGACCCGGCCGGCGTCCTGCCGCACGTTCGGATGGGCACGCAGGGCACGCGGCACCAGTGGCAGATCGAGCATCACGCTGTCCCCTGCCCGCCATTCGCGCTCGATGCGCGCATAGCCGTCGACAGTGACACTGTCCAAGTCGATCTTTTGTCCGTTGACGGCAATCGTCGCGCCCTTGGCCCAGGCCGGAATGCGCAGCGACAGAGCAAACCGTGTCGGCTGTTCCACCGTGACCGACAGAGCGATAGCGCCATTCCAGGGATATTGCGTCTGCTGGGTCAGCGTCACCTTGGCGCCATCGGCCAGATCGACTCGCGCGGTGCTCTCGCCATAGAGATGCACGGCGATTTCGTCGTCGGCCACGCCATACATGTACGAGCCGATCGAGGCGACCAGCCGCGCGATATTGGGCGGGCAGCACGGGCAGCGATGCCAGATCCAGCGGTGATGCTTGCCGGCGCTTTCCAGCGGGTTTTCATAGAAGAAGGTCTTGCCGTCGCGCGACAGGCCGGCGATGGCGCCATTGTAGAGTGCCTGCTCCATGGTATCGGCATAGAGCCGGTTCGGCCCGCGCCCGAGCATGCGGTTGGCCCAGAAGACCAGGCCGACCGAGGCGCAGGTTTCGGCATAGGCGCTCTCATTGGGCAGGTCGTAATAGTCGGTAAAGCCCTCGTTAGACGCCGCCGGCCCGATGCCGCCGGTGAGATACATCTGCTTTTGCGTCAGGTCCGCCCACAGCGTTTCGAGCGCGCGGGTCAGGCTGTCGTCATTGTACTCGGTGGCGATATCGGCCATGCCCGAATAGATATACATTGCCCGCACCGCGTGGCCGACCACCTTGGTCTGCTCGCGCACCGGCAGATGCGACTGGTTATATTCCAGCGTATTGGCCTGCACGCCCTTGGGATCGCGGCCGTGGGCGATGGCTTCCTCGATGAAGAAATTCGGCGCCTGGCCGCGCTCGTCGACGAAGAACTTGGCCAGATCCATATATTCTGGCTTGCCGGTGGCGCGCGCCAGCCGCACCAGCGCCAGTTCCATCTCTTCATGGCCGCAATAGCCGCGCACCTGGCCCGGTCCGCGCCCGAAGCGCTTGACCAGATAATCGGCCATGCGGCTCATGATATCGAGGAATTTGCGCTTGCCGGTGGCCTGATAATAGGCGACCGCGGCCTCGATCATGTGGCCGGCGCAATAGAGCTCGTGGAAATCGCGCAGATTGGTCCATTTCCACTCCGGCTTGATGCGCTGGAAGAAGGAATTGAGGTAACCATCTGCATCCTGCAGCTTTTCGTAGAGATCGATGATCGCGTCGGCCCGCGCCTCCAGCGCCGGATTGGGCTTGCGATAGAGCGAATAGGCGATGGTTTCGATGGATTTGGCCAGGTCGCTGTCCCAGAACATCTGGGTCGTACCGAGCCAGCCGACGATGGGAATGACGAGGCCGGGATTGGGCGCGTCCACATCGACCTGTTCGAGCATACGCGCTTCGACGCAGCGATCGAGCAGGATGGCGGCGGTCTCGTCGCAGACGGCCTCCTGCCAATCGCCCCAGAAGCCGGCGACATCGACGCTGGGTACGGGCAGAGGACGGAATTGACGGGTGGTGGACTGGGCCATTTCAAGGTTCCGGTGGTTGGGATTATTTGACCGCGCCGGCCATCAGGCCGCGCATGTAGTAGCGTTGCAGGATCAGGAAGACGGCGAGGCAGGGTATGGTCATCACCATGACGCCGGCCTGCACCGCTCCCCAATTGATCGCGCCCAGCCGTCCGGCGCGCACCGCCGTCATCAGGACCGGAAGGGTGTATTTCTCGTTGTCCGACAGCAGGATCAGCGCGGCCAGGAACTCGTTCCAGGAATTGAGGAAGGCGAAAATCGCCACGGTGGCGACGCCGGGCATGACCAGGGGCAGCAGCACGCGGACCAGCAGCTTGAGATCGCGGGCGCCGTCGATGCGGGCTGCCTCCTCGATTTCGCGCGGCACCGCGTCGAAGGCGTTGCGCATCATGAACACCGAGAACGGCAGTTGCAGCGTCACATAGACCAGCACCAGCCCGACCAGCGAATTGTTGAGCCCCAGCTTGGCGAGGATGATGAACAGCGGCGTCAGGATCGACTGGAACGGGATCATCAGCGTGGCGATGATCAACACGAAGAACAGGTTCTTCAGCGGAAAGCGGTAGCGCGAGAAACCGTAGCCGGCGAGCAGGCTGACCATCACGGTCAACACCACGGTGGCCAGCGGCCACGACCATGGAATTGAAAATGTGCTGCCAGACGCCGGCGCCGAACGTATCGAGCACGGCATAGGTATCGAAGCTGATGCCGTTGGTGGGCCAGGGCGGCAGTGGCGGCGACTGCGCCTCGCTGCCGGTACGCAAGGAGGCCAGCCCCGTCCAGGCGAAGGGCGCGAAGAAGAACAAGGCCGCGCCGATGCCGAAGGCATGGTAGCCGAAACCGCCCCAGAATTTGCGGCGCTGGCGGAGTTGCTGGGCGGTGGCGTTCATTTGTCGTCTCCCCCGCGCAGCAGGCGCAATTGCACGACGCTCAGCGCGATCAGGATGGCGAGCAGCGCGATGGACAGCGCCGAGCCATAGCCGAGATGGAACGACACGAAGGACTGGTTGAAGATGTAATAGACCACCGAAATCATCCGGTTCTGCGGCCCGCCGCTGGTCATGATGTAGAACTGGTCGAACGCCAGCACCGAGCCGGTGACGCTACAGGATCAGCGCCAGCGCGATGGTGCGGCGCATCAGCGGCAAGGTGAGGTGGCGGAAGCGCTGCCAGCGGCTCGCGCCATCGATCCGGGCCGCTTCGTTGAGTTCGGCGGGGATCGACTGCAGGCCGGTGAGCAGGATGATCATGGTGAAGCCCGCGACCTTCCACACCACCATGACGACGATGGTCCAGAAGGCGCTGTCGAAGGTGGCGAGCAGGTTCACCTTCTTGCCGGAAAAGCCCAGCATGCGCATGGCCGGGCCGATCAGCCCGCTATCGACATTGGCGAGCCACACCCAGAGCAGCGAGGCGGTCGCCAGGCCCACCACGACCGGCATGAAGAACACGGTGCGATAGAGCCCGACCCCGCGCCGCTGTTTTTCGACGAAAATCGCCAGCGGAAACGCCACGACGAAAATCGCGATGGTGGTGATGACGGTGTAGTAGGCGGTGAATTTCAGGGCGGCGAAGAATTTGTTGTCCGTCAGCAGGCGGACGTAATTGTCCAGCCCGATCCACGACGGCTGGCCGAGTAGCGGCCAATCGTGAAAGCTCATCCAGAAGGTGAACAGCACCGGGATGACGAAGAACACGATCACCAGCGCCATGGCCGGCGCGATATAAAGCAGGCCCTGCCATTGCTCCATGCGGGCGCGGCGGCGGCGCGCGCGTGCCGGCACGGCCAAAGTGAGAGCGGGACTGGTCATCTGATGGCTCCGGAAGGAAGGTTGGCCGGGAGCCGAAGCCCCCGGCCCGTGCCTTACTTGGCGTTGTCGATGATCGACTGCATTTCGGCCTGCGCATCGGCGAAGGCGGCATCGACATCGTCGCCGTAGATGGCGGCGTTGATGAAGGTCGCCCATGGGCCGTTGGCTGCTGTTGATCAGGTCGTTGAACAGCAGGTATAGGGCGTCTTGGCGATCGCGATGGCGTCCACCGCCACCTGCAGGCGCGGATCGAGGCCCTTGAGCACGTCGGCGGCGATATCGCTGCGCGTCGGCAGGCTGCCGTTCTGGGCAAACATCTTCTGGCCTTCGGGCGAATACATGTATTCGATGAATTCCTTCACCGTCGCCAGGCTTGCGGCGTGCCCTTGGTGACGACGATATTGTCGCCGCCGGCCATGGACGAGGTGCCGCCTGCGATGCCGGGGATCGGCGTGATGCCGAAATGGATGTCCGGATAATCGTTGATCATGGTGCCGATGGCGAAGGCGCCCAGGCTCTGCTGGCCGATCTTGCCATTGGTGAAGCTGAGGAAATTGGTGCCGTTATCGGTGGCGGAACTTTCCGGCACCAGATCCTTGGCCACCATGGAGCGGTACTTGTCGATGGCGGCGCGCATTTCGGGCGTATCGAGCGTTGCCGTCTGTGCGTCCTCGGACAGGATATCCTTGCCCGCTGCCCACACCAGCGGCGTAAAGGTGAAGATCATGCAGCCGCCGCAGCCGCCGCCGGAGAAGTAGAAGCCATAGGTATCGTCGCCCAGGGCGCGGATCTTTTCGGCATTGGCTTCGATTTCGTCCCAGCTGGTGGGCGCCTTTTCGGGATCGAGGCCGGCGGCGGTATAGAGATCCTTGTTCCAGGCGAACACCGAGGTTTCGACCGAGCAGCGGCAGGCCGTAGTTCGGCCCTCATAGGTGCCCAGCTTGACGTGGGAAGGCGCCAGAGCGTCGAAATATGGCAGGCTATGGGCCCATTCGGTCAGGTCTTCGAGCTGGCCGGCCGAGGCGAAGGACGGGGTATAGATCAGATCGAGCGACAGGGCGTCGGGCGCCTGGCCACCGGCGATGGCGGTGGCGTATTTCTGCACCAGCTCGGCAAACGGCACTTCGGTCAGCGCGACCTGGTTTTCGTGGCTGGCATTATAGGCCTTCACCACGCCGGTGAAGGCGGTGCCGATGCCGGTGCGCACCCACATATTGATCGTGTCCGGCCGCCGAAGCGCTCGACACCAGGCACAGCGTGGCGACGCTGGCGGCTCGCCAAAAGACGTTTTAGCATGTCATTCCTCCCTGTTGGGGCCATTGCAGACGCCGGCCCGTGGCGTAACTTCAGCTTGCGGCTACTCCTCCGCACGATTGGCGCACCACCAGCTGGCACGGCAGTTTCCGGATTCCCGGTTCAACCTGCTTGCCTTCCGCCATTGCCAGAACCGTCAGCCCGGCCTCCCTGCCGAGCGCTTTGAGATTCATATCGACGCTGGTCAAAGGCGGGCGCGTTGCCGCCGCGACGATTTCCCAATTGTCGAACCCGACCACCGATACGTCGCGCGGCACGTTCACGCCGCGCTCGCGCAGCGCATCGACCACGCCGCGCGCGATCTGGTCATTGCCGCAAAAAATCCCGTCCGGCCGCGGGCGATCCCCGCTCCAGAGCTGCGCCACGGCCTCGTGGCCCCAGGCTTCGGACCATTTGCCGTTAAGAATTTCAGCCCCTGCCCCGACCACGTCGGCATAGGCATCGGCGCGCACCTGCACCGAGGCAAAACTGTCGGGCCCGGTGACGTGGACGATGCGCCGGCGCCCCAGCCCCGCCATCCACTGCACTGCCTCGCGCGAGCCCTGTGCGTCGTCGGATACGAAGGTCACGCCGTCGGCGGGGCCGCTCGGTGAAGGCGTAGACGACCGGCACCGGCAAATGGCTCAAATCCACCGGCAATTGCCGGTCGATGCGCTTGCCCGAGGCGATGATGCCATCGACCTGCTTGTCGAGCATGGCATCGACATGGATCTTGGCCAGCGCCGGATCGTCCTCGATGGTGCAGAGGAATACCGATACGCCATGATCGACCAGCGCCTCGGAAACGCCCGCCATCACCGGCAAGGTGAAACGGCCATAGGTGTCGTTGGTCAAAAGGCCGATGGTGAAGCTGCGTTTGCTGAGCAGGCCCGCGCGCCATGGCATTGGGCCGGAAGCCCAGCTCGATCGCCGACGCGCTTGACCCGCTCGCGCGTCTCGGCGGTCATCCGCCCGGTATCGTTGAGCGCCTTGGACGCGGTGGCGACGCTGACGCCGGCCGCGAGGGCCACGTCGTAAATGCGAATGCGCTCAACCTTTGCCGCCTGCTGTTCCACTAAAATCCCGAGAAATGAGAAAACGTTTGCGCATTTGATAAAACGTTTTTCCATGTTTGTTTGGGGGCGTCAAGTTGGATAAATTGGCGGCGGTAAAACCGGGGGACAGGCTTCATCCCTGATGTCATGGCAAACCCGATGCGGCACCTCCCCCTTGGCGGGGGACTTCAGAGCGGCCCGAAGGGACAAATCGCTCCAGTGGAGCGATTTGAGCGAGGAAGGCCATGAGAGCTATGCTCGAATGGCGGGAGGGGGTGTTCGGAGCCACGGTGGTGGGATCGGGGCTAAACATCCCCCACCCTTGATCCCTCCCCGCAAGGGGGAGGGTGTCGACTGATTAATCCAGTTTAGTATCGTTGCGGCGCCATTCGCGCCCCCTACCCCAGCTTAAACGCCCGCATCCGCTCATAAAACGGCTGCGCCTGCTCGGCGATGGCCCGCAGGTGATCCGGCAAAACCGGTGCGGTTTCATCCGGCGCGGCAAAGCCCGTGGTCTTGAACACCGCGCCGTACCAGTGCGGCGCCCAGACGCCATCGCTGGCATGCTGGCCCGGCGCCCAGTTCAGCATCGCCTCATCGAACGGAAGGTCGATCGCAGCGCACAAAGCCGATAGCGAACCGCGCGGATCGCGGCGCACGTCTTCAGCCTCGATGACGGCCGGCGCATGGCCGAGCCGGTCGGCGACACGCTCGAACAAAGTGGTCTGATCGGCAAAGCCGATATCGGCGAGGCTCACCTCCTCGCGCTTTTGCGCATAGGAGGCCAGAACCCGCTCCGGGCTGCGCAGCAGGAACACATTGGTCACCAGCTCCATCCAGTCGAGCGGAAAACCATCCAGCATGTGGTGAGCCATATGCTTCTGATACCAGACCGGCTTGCCGCCGGGGACCGCTCCAAGCATATCGGCCGCCACCTGCGCCGCGTCATTGGGCTGGGAGGCCAGCACCTCGGCCCGCATCGGATGCTCCAGCCCATTGGCAGCCAGATAGGCCGCATAAAACGGCTCATCACTGACCGCACAATCGGATCGCGCGCCAAAGGAGCGCATCATCGCGGTCGAGAGATTGCGCGGGCCCGACCACATGGCGATGCGTTTGACCGGCGTACTCATGGCCGGAAAATCTCGCGTTCGATCAGTTCCTGATAAAGCCCCTGCAGCCGCAGTGTCATCTCCCCTGGGATCGGCCCCGGCCCGGTCAGCGGGTGACCCATCACCCTACCATCCACTTCGCGCACGGCGGTCAGCCCGGCAAAGGTGCCGGTGACGAAAGCCTCATCGGCGCCATAAACATCGGTCAGCGAGAAATTCTTCTGCCGAACGGTGATCCCGGCCTCTTCCGCCACCCGGATGATATTGCCGCGCGTGATCCCGCCCAGGCAGTAATCCCCCGTCGAGGTCCACAATTCGCCGCGCCGCACGATGAAGAAATGCGTCGAGTTGCAGGTCGCCACGAACCCTTGTGGATCGAGCATCAGCGCCTCGTCGGCCCCCGCCTTGGCCGCCTGGATGCAGGCCTGGATGCAGTTGAGCTTGGAGTGGGAATTGAGCTTCTGGTCCTGCATGTCCGGCGCCGTGCGGCGGATGGTGGAGGTGAACAGGGAAATCCCGTCCGGCTTGGGCGACGGCGCCTTGAATTCGGGGATGATGACGATGGTTGCGTCGCCGATAGTAACGCGCGGGTCCTGATAGGGCGTGGCCTTGATGCCGCGCGTCACCATCAGGCGGATATGCACGCCATCGGTCATCCCATTGGCCGCGAGGCAATCGAAAATGCGCTTCACCAGCGCGTCGGGAGTCAGCCCCACCGAGAAATCCAGCGCCTTGGCGCCTTCGTAAAGCCGCTCCAGATGCGCCCACAGGAACGGAATGCCGCCCTTGTGCAGCCGCAATCCCTCCCAGACGCCATCGCCCAGCACGAAGCCGGAATCGAACACCGACACCACGGCCTTGTCGCGCGGCATCAGCGTGTCGTTGACCGCGATCTGGATTGTCGCGTTGCGCGGATCGTCCGCATAAGCATGCACGCCGTAAGCCATTGGTAATTCCCCAATCCAAGCGCGCAGTGTCACCAATTCCAGCCGCACCGGCAAGCCGTCAAAGTCAGGGGGTTTTGCGAGTTACCGCTTTCAAGCCGATCCAAGGCTGGCTAGGTTCGCCTCTGCGGAGGATCTTGAATTGACCATCACACCAGAGCGGCTGCGGACCCTGTTCGGGATGCACGAGCCGGGCATCACCCTGATCGAGACCACGCTCGAAGAGCGGGAGAACTGCATCCTGGAGCGGCTGAGCTTCGAGCTGGAAGGCAAGGGTATCGTCCGCGGCCTGCTGACCCGTCCGCGCGACAGCATCGGGCCACTTCCGGCAATCCTTTACGGTCATTCGCATGGCGGGCGCTACGATATCGGCGCCGACGAATTGATGTGGGGCCGCGAATATCTGCGCCAGCCGCTGGGGCCGGTTTTTGCCACAGAAGGCTATGTGACGCTGTGCATCGACATGCCGGTGTTCGGCGAGCGGGCCACAGAGGGCGAAAACGCCGCGGCCAAGCGCCTGCTCTGGCACGGCAAGTCGCTGTTCGGCGAAATGCTGTCGGACCATGCCGCCGCCCTGACCTATCTCACCAGCCGCACCGACGTGGACCCTGCCCGCATCGGCGCCTTCGGCATGTCGATGGGTTGCACGCTGAGCTATTGGCTGGCGGCGGTCGATCCCCGCATCGCCGCCGTGGCCCATCATAGCTGCTATTGCGATTATGAGACGCTGAACCAGTTGGGCGCGCAGGATGGCCATGGCCTTTATCTGATGGTGCCCCGGTTGCTCGATGTGACCAGTACCGGCGAGATCGCCGGATTGATCGCGCCGCGCCCGCAGCTGATCTGCGTCGGCGACGCCGATTCTCTCACTCCGCCACTGGCGGTTGACCGCGCCTTTGCCGAAACCGCCGCGATCTACGAGGCCCATGGTACGCAGAACCGGCTGGTATTGCTGCGCGAACCCGGCGTCGAGCACCAGGAAACCGAGCGCATGCGCGTGGCGATGCTGAACTTCTTCAAGACTGTCTTGTAAAAGGCGCCGCGGATATTTTCCGCGACGCCATCGATCCGATCAGCGCAAGGCGACGATCACCACGTCGCGCGCCGGGATGGTCACGCGATTGCCCGAAGCGGCATCCGCCCTGCCCCATGACACGGCGCCGAAGCTGCGGCCGCCAACCGTGATATCGGCAACCTGTTCGCTGCGGGTAGAATTGACGATCCACAGGTAAGCGCCGTCCGCGCCTTCATGCAGGCGTATCTGCAGCGCATCATTGCTGCTCTGGACATGCCGGCTCTTACCGGTCCAGGCGAAGACGTCGGCGAAGTAGCGGCGGTTGTCGGCATTGCTGGTCTTGAAATAGGCGACACCGGGATGGCTGCCGACCAGCAGGGTGCGGCCCTTGCCGAAGCTGTTCTCGACCACGGCCAGCCGTCCGTCCTTGAAGTTGCCACGCGGCTTGCCGGTGGTGACGGTATAGGATTGCAGGAAGCCGCCGCCGGCGACCGGCTTGCCGTCCAGTTCCAGCGCGATGCGGTCGCCGATATCGGGCATGAACTCGACCTCGGCCTCGCGGGCGCCAAACACCGCGTCCAGCCCATTATTGGGCTGAACGGTGCCCACCTTGCCACGATCCCCGAAATAGCCGGGGGTCGCTTCAGAGATCAGCGTGCCGCCATTCTGCACCCAATCGGCCAGCGCCTTGGCATGCTCGCCGGTCAGCATGATGGGATAGGCGGCATAGATGGTGTCGTATTTGGCAAGATCGTCGATATGCACCCAGTCGGCCTGGAGGCCATTATCGAAGAAGCCGCGATAGGCGCCCCACATGGCTTCGCGATAGGTTTCGGGGCGATGGTTGTGGTTGAGCAAATAGTCCCAGGCCTGCGCCTCGGGAATGACCAAGAGGCCGATATCACCCTTGACCGGGCGTGCCTCGAACAAGGCCTTCTGCGCCGGGGCATTGGCCCATTTGGCGATATCGCTGGCCATGTCGGAACGCGGGGTGCGCGAGCCGTCCATGCCGTAGGAGCCGAAGGCGCCGAACAGCGGACCATCGAGCAGCGGACGATAGCGCAGGTTGAGCACGCCTGTCGCGCCGGCGGCGAACGAGGTCATGGTCAGCGTGCGGATGTCCTCGGGGTCCATGACGCGGCCATCTTCCTTGTCACGGCCGAGCACCTGCGGCTGCATCCACAGCGGACCACCGGGACGCTCGGCATGCCACCACAACTTGCCGCGGGCGGCAGCGCGGGTGAGATCGGGGCCGAAGAAGTTTTGCCACGGCGCAAAACCACGCCGGCTGGGCACCCAAGTCAGGCCGTAAAGCTCGACCTTGGAGGCGGCCAGCCAATCGTCCATGCCGTTGGCCGCCATGTTGGGAATGGCGCTGCCCACGCCGTGGGCGGCGATCATGGCGTCCTTGTCGATCGACCTGATGGTGTCGATCTTGAACTGCATCTGGTCGTAGTAGTTTTCGCGCTTGAATTCGAGCCAGTCGAGATTTTCGGCAAATGCGCCAATCTCGACGGGCGGCTCGACATCGTCCCACTCGGCGTAGGAATAGCGATACCAGGCCTCGGCGATGGCATCGAGGCTGCCATATTTCTTCTGCAGCCACAGGCGGTAGTCAGCCTTCATGAATTCGGAATAGTCGACGTCGGCGGCGTAGTTGACCTCGTTCCACACGTCATAGCCGAGCAGGGCTGGATGACCCTTGTAGCGGGTGGCGAGGGCCTTCAGAAAGGCCTCGACGGCTGCCTTCACCTCGGGCGCGTTCATGCTGAGCGCCCCGGCCCCGCCGCCATTGTTGGAAAAGCCGCCGGTGGAGGAACTCACACCCATGCCGGAAACCATCGGCCGCCCATCGGCGCGGAGCTGGCGGGCATGGGCGAACTTGCGATAGGCCCAATCGGGCACCGTGTGGGTCAGTTCGGCAATCACGGTCTTGATATTGTTCTTGGCCGCCAGGTCCATCTGCCGATCATAGTCGGACCAGTCATATTGGCCGGGCTTGCGCTCGATGGCCGCCCACATGAACCAGTGGCGGAAGACATTGAGGCCATCCTCGGCAGCGACACCGTAATCGCGCTCCCAGTCCGCCTTGGGTGGGTTGGACTTGCGGAAATAGACGGCGCCGAAGGGGACTTGCGGCAGTTTATCCAAAGGCATGACAAAGCGCTCCCGAAAGAGATGTGAAAAAGCGATCCGGGAGCAGAGCGCCCGGCTGGATGGAATTTCAGTGGTAGTGGCGGCGGTTAGGTTTTATCGCCGGCCAGGGCCTCTAACGTGCGGATGAGACCGGAATGATCCTTGTCGCCATCGCCCCGGGCGATAGCGGCATTCATCAATTGTTGCGTCGCGGCGGTATTGGGCAGTGCCAGCTCCAGCGAGCGGGCAGCATCGATGGCCAGCATCAGGTCCTTGTTGTGCAGCCGGATGCGGAAGCCGGGATCGAAGGTGCGCTTGATCATCCGCTCGCCATGCACTTCCAAAATCTTGGAAGAGGCAAAGCCGCCCATCAGTGCTTCACGTACCTTGGCTGGATCGGCGCCCGCCGTCTTGGCGAACAGCAATGCCTCGGCCACGGCCTCGATGGTCAGCCCGACGATGATCTGGTTGGCCACCTTGGCCGTCTGCCCATCACCAACGCCGCCCACCAGGGTGATGTTCTTGCCCATTTTCTCGAACAGCGGCTTGGCGCGCTCGAAGGTCTGCGGCTCGCCACCCACCATGATGGTCAGCGCCGCGTTCTTGGCGCCGACTTCGCCACCCGAAACCGGGGCATCGAGATAGTCGCAGCCGAGCGCCGCGATCTTTTCGGCAAAGCCCTTGGTCGCCACCGGCGAGATCGAACTCATGTCGATCACCAGCTTGCCCTTCGACAGGCCCGAAGCCACGCCATCGGCGCCGAACAGAACGGCTTCCACATCGGGAGTATCGGGCAGCATCAGGATGACGATATCGGCCGCCTCGGCAACGGCCTTGGCGCTGTCCAGCGCCTTGCCACCCTTGGTCACCAGGTCCTGCGAGACCGGCTTGACCCGGTGCAGGAACAGCTCGTGCCCAGCGTCGATCAGGTGAGACGCCATCGGGCGGCCCATCAGGCCCAGGCCGATAAAACCGATTTTCATGCGCAGAACTCCTCAAAGATAGGGCTTCATCCAGCCAAGGCCGGCCGTAGTGGTGGTTTTTGGCTTGTACTCACAGCCGATAAAGCCGTCGTAACCGAGCCGGTCGAGTGCCGGCAGCACATTGGCATAGTTGATTTCACCGGTACCCGGCTCGTTGCGTCCGGGATTGTCGGCGATCTGGATATGGCCGATGCGGGAGCGCAGCCGCTCGAAAGTGGGCAGCAAATCGCCCTGCATCACCTGGGTATGGTAGATGTCGTATTGCAGGAACAGATTGTCCGAACCCACTGCAGCGAAGATGGCTTCGGCATGGTCGGTATGACTAACGAAGAAGCCGGGAATATCGCGCAGATTGATCGGCTCCAGCAGCAGCTTGATGCCCGCATCGGCCAGCCTTGGGGCGGCATATTGCAGGTTCGCCACCAGCACGGACTGCAGCATGTCGCGATCCGCGCCGGCAGGGGCAATGCCCGCGAGGCAGTTGATCTTGGTGCAGCCCAGCGCCTTGCCATAGCGGATGGCGGTCTCGATACCGGCCTGGAATTCCTCGACCCGGTCCGGCAGGCAGCCAATGCCGCGCTCGCCGCCAGCCCAGTTGCCGGCCGGCAGGTTGAACAGCGCCTGGGTCAGATTGTGCTGCTTGAGCAGGTCGGCAATCACCTCGGGCGGATGGTCATAAGGCCCGACATATTCGACGGCCGGGAAGCCATCGGCAGCGGCGGCGGCGAAACGATCGAGAAACGGCAAGTCGGCATAGAGAAACGACAGATTGGCGGAAAATTTGGGCAAAGCGAATATCCTCAGGCAGTGAAGCGCGTGCGGTGCAGCATACGCTTATGGCGCGGATCGGGGTTGGGAACCGCCGAAATCAGACTCTTTGTATAAGGCTCGCGCGGGGCTGTGCAAATCTGTTCGGCGGTCCCCGTTTCCACAATTTTGCCGCGATGCATGACCGCAACCCGATCGCAGAAATAGCGCACCACCGAAATGTCGTGCGAGATGAAGATAAAGCTCAGGTTCAGCCGCTTCTGGATATCCAGCAACAGATCGAGGATTTGCGAGCGGATCGACACATCGAGCGCCGCCGTCGCCTCGTCCGCGATGATAATGGCCGGATCGAGCGCCAGCGAGCGGGCAATGCCGATACGCTGCCGCTGGCCGCCGGAAAAGGCGTGCGGATAACGCTCCATCGCCGCGGGATCGAGCCCGACCAGGTCCATCAGCGCGGCGATCCGCTCATCCAGCGCCTTGCCCCGCAAAGCGCCCGACACATAGATCGGATCGCCGATGATCTGGCGGACCGTCATGCGCGGATTGAGCGAGGCGAACGGATCCTGGAATACCAGGCGAACGTCCTTGTGAAAGCCCTTGAGGCCCCGCTTGTCGAGCCCGGTCACATCGACCTCGCGGCCATCGCGCGCGCGATACAGCACCTGCCCCGATGTCGGCTCGACCGTGCGCAGGATCAACCGCCCCAGCGTGGTCTTGCCCGAGCCGCTTTCGCCGACGATGCCAAGATTTTCGCCGGGATAAAGATCGAAGCTGACATCGTCCACGGCCTTGACTGCAAACTTGCTGCCGCCGAACCAGCCGGTGGTGGAGCCATAGAGCTTGCTGAGGTTACGAACCGACAGCACGGGCTGCGTCGTCGCTGCATCCGTGGCGCGTTCATGATCGCGCGATTGCTCCAGCCGTACCGTCGAGGCCAATAGTCGCTTGGTATAGGGATGCTGGGCGCCGTGGAAAATGTCGTCGACGCTGCCGGTCTCGACGATCCGGCCATAGCGCATCACCGCCACTTCGTCGGCGACCTCGGCGACCACACCCATATCGTGGGTGATCAGCAGCATGGACATGCCGCGACTTACCTGCAGGCGCTTGATCAGGTCGAGGATTTCGGCCTGCGTGGTCACGTCGAGCGCCGTGGTCGGCTCATCGGCGATCAGGATATCGGGGTTACCCGCCAGCGCCATGGCGATCATGGCGCGCTGGCGCATACCGCCGGAAAACTCGAATGTATAGCGGTCGATCATCTTGTCGGGATTGGGAATTTCGACCTGCCGCAGCAATTCGATCGCTTCGGCGCGGGCTTCGACCTTGTTGAGCTGGCGATGCAGCCGCAGCGCTTCGATCACCTGCGAGCCGATGGTGTGGACCGGCGACAGCGAGCTCATCGGCTCCTGGAAAATCAGGCCGATCTTACCGCCGCGGATGCTCATCAGCTCGCGGCTACCTTCCTTGAGGCCGACTATATCGACGGGATGGCCATCGGTATTGAGCCACATATGCCCGGCGGTAATCCGTGCCGGTGCATCGAGAATGCGCAGCAATGAGCGCGCCGTGACGCTTTTGCCGGAGCCGGACTCTCCCACGAGGCACAGGGTCTTGCCGCGTTCGAGGGTGAAGCTCACATCGCGCACGGCGTGCAGGATGTGGGTGCGCAAATGGAAGTCGAGGCTGAAATGCTCGACCTTGAGCACGGTGGTATCGGCCAGCACGGGCGCCGGGGCGGCGATCAGTTCGTCGGTCATGCCGCTCCCCTCACGTTTCATACGGATCGGCGGCATCGCGCATGCCATCACCGAGGAAGTTGAAGGACAGCACCGCCAGCACGACCGCCCCACCCGGCCACAGCAGCAGCCAGGGCGCCGTGGAAATGGTGCGGATATTCTGCGCGTCCTGCAGCAGCACGCCCCAGGAGACCACAGGCGGCTTGAGGCCGATGCCGAGGAAAGACAAAGCCGTTTCGGCCACGATCATGGTGGGCAGCGCCAGCGTCACCACGGCCAGGATATGGCTGGTCAACGAGGGCAGGATATGCCGGAAGATCAGGCGTTTCTCGCTTGAGCCATCGAGGCGTGCGGCGGTGACGAAATCCTCGCTGCGCAGGGCGAAGAACCGCCCACGCACTTCACGCGATAGCCCGGTCCAGCCGAATAGCGATACGATGAGGGTAATGACGAAATAGACTTGTAGCGGCGACCAGCTGACCGGAATGGCGGCGGCGAGGCCGAGCCAAAGCGGAATGGTCGGCATCGAGGAAATCACCTCGATGACACGCTGGATCACCATATCGACCCAGCCGCCATAGAACCCGGACAGGCTCCCGAGCACCACGCCCAGGGTGAGGCTGATGATAACGCCCGCCAGGCCGATCGACATGGAAATGCGCGTGCCATAGATCAGCCGGCTCAGCAGGTCGCGGCCCAGCTTGTCGGTGCCCAGCAGATACATGGTATCGCTGGATTTGAGCGGCCCCATCAGGTGGGTGTTCATCGGGATCAGGCCCCACAGCTTATAGGCCGGGCCTTTGACGAAGAAGCCGATGGGCACGACCTTTTCGGGATCGACCGTGTAGGTGCGGCGCAAGGACTCTTGATCGACGGTCATGGAATAGCCGGCGACATGGGGCTGGAATTTGCTGCCGCCATCGGGGGTCGGCACGAAGAACCCGATGGTCTGCGGCTGGGCATAAGTGAACTGGGGCTTGGAGGCGTCCGGCAGAGCGGGCGCCAGGAACTCGGCGAAAATGCCCACGAAATACAGGAACAGGATGAAAATGCCGGCGACGACGGCCACCTTGTTACGGGTAAACTTGGCCCAGATCAGCGACCACTGCCCGGCGGCGGCGACATCCTTGGTGATGCCACCCCCTTTGAGGGCGCTGATTGCCGGACCGGTCTCTTCGATGCTGTCGGTGAGGGTTTGTGTGGTCATCAGTTGAACCTGATCCGCGGGTCGAGCAAGGCGAGGAGGATGTCGGAGATCAGCATGCCGATCAGCGTCAGCACACCCATCAGGAGGATGAAGCTGCCGGCGAGATACATGTCCTGGGACACAAGGGCGCGCAGCAGGAGCGGGCCGGCGGTCGGCAGGTTGAGCACGATGGCGGTGATAGTCACGCCCGATACCAATTCGGGCAATACCCAGCCGATAGCCGAAACGAAGGGGTTGAGCGCAATGCGCACCGGGTATTTGAGGATCACCTTATATTCGGGCAGTCCCTTGGCCTTGGCGGTGATCACATAGGGCTTGTTGAGTTCATCGGTGAGATTGGCGCGCAGGATGCGGATCATCGCGGCGGTGCCGGACATGCCGATGATGACGATCGGAATCCACAGATGCGCCAACAGATCGAAGAACTTGCCCCAGGACATCGGCATATCGACATATTGCGGCGAGTTGAGCCCGCCGACGCTCTGGCCGATATATTTGTAGGTCAGATACATCAGCACCAGCGCCAGGATGAAGTTGGGAATGGCCAAGCCAATGAAGCCGATGAAGGTGAAGACGTGGTCGCCCACCGAATGGCGGCGCATCGCAGAATAGATGCCGATCGGCAGCGACACCGCCCAGACGAACAGCAGCGAGGCGAACGAGATGGCGATGGTCGAGCCCATGCGATCCCAGATCAATTCCGACACCGGCCGGTTCCATTCGAAGGAATAGCCGAAATCGCCGCGGGTCAGGATGCCGGTGATCCACTTCAGATATTGCAGCCAAATCGGATCGTCGAAGCCATAGGTGGCGCGCATGCGCGCGATCTGCGCCGGGTCGACGTTCTGGCCGCTGTCGGCCATGGTGGCCAGCATGGAGGTCAGGTAGTCGCCCGGCGGCAACTGGATGATCATGAAGGCAATCACCGACATGCCGATCAGCGTCGGAACCATATAGATGAGGCGCTTGATGATAAAACTCAGCATGATCTGGCTTTCATCTGGTCCTGGATCATGCCCAGGTCAGGTGGACGACTTCAAGCGTATCGATCGAGGGCACCTCGATGATGACACGGCCATCGGCAGTTGTGGTCTTGGCCTGCGTTCCGGCGACAAGCAGGCGGGCGGAACCCGCCTGCTTTCCGGCCGGGAGGGCGACTGAGACCGTCTGTTGACCGACGGGATAGATTTCGCGGATGGGCCCCTTCATCATATTGGGATTGCTCAGGTTGTTCAGCACCACGGCGACGCCCTTGGCATCCTCGCGCACGGCCAGGTCCAGCACGGACTTGCCGCTGACTTCCACCTGTGCCCGCCCATTGAGCGCCCATTTGACCGCATTGCCGATCAGGCAGGCATGATCCTGCGCCTGAACTTCCCACAGGATGGCCCCGATATTCCAGGGAATATAGACGGTGCGGCCGCCTGAAGCGTGCGTGCGGGCAACGACCGCCGCACCCTTGGGGTCTTCGCGGGGATAGACCTCCTCCATCGGCAGATCGGGGAAATCCGGCACATAGAGGAACGGCACTTCGGCATCGCCGGTCGGCTCGACCGCCAGCAGATAGGTGCCGCCCATGATGCGGTTGGCGCCATCGAACCCGGCATTGATCGGGTGCTTGCCGTTGAGCGCCACATAGGTGTTCTTGACCACGCCGCGCGAACCCTTGGTCAGCTTGACGCCGAGCAGCTTGCCCAAAGCGAGGTCGTTGCGCGGCTTGTTTTCCGCCGTGCGGGTCGAGGTCTCGTGCGCCGCGACAAGACTGCCGCCGCGTGCCACATAGGCTTCCAGTTGTCTGACCTGCTCATCGGATAGGCAAGTCGAATTGGCCAGGATGATGACCTTGAAGCGGTCGAGCAGCGCATCGGTCATGGCCTGGTCGGACAGCATTTCGAACGGCAGCTTGGCTTCGACCAGTGCCTGATAGAAGCCCAGATCGTCGGCTTCGGCCTTGCGGCGCGTGTCCTGGCCGTGGTGGCGCAGCGTGGTCGACGGATCGAGAATGGCGATCTGGGCAACCGGCGTCATGGCGCTCAGCACTGGCTCCAGCAGTGCGTGCAGCCCGAAGCTCTCGGCCACCGGCTCGATCCAACGGGTATCGGGCACCACGCCATTGAACTTGGTGAACCAGGGAAGGAGCCCCTGCGTGGTGCCGTCATCGATCCAGGCCTGCATTTCAGGCCCGGTGGTGACGGCGTCCTTCCAGCGATATTCCTCTTCCGGCCCGATCGAGGTGATCAGGATCACCGGGCGGTCCTTGAAGGTGGCGCGCATACGCTTGCCGTTGCGGCCGCTCATCCAGACGGGTTCAGTGCCGCGACGGCCCTGGTCGTCGACGCACAGGAACGGGCAATAGTTCTCGATCAGCTTGAGATCAAATTCGGTCAGCGAGACCGAGCCCATGTTTGGGATGAAGCTGGTGTGTGGCTTGATCGCCTTCATCACCTTGTCCCATTCAACCACGAGATTGCTCAGCACCCCACGGCGCCAGGCGGTCCAGGCCATCCAGACGGCATCTTCGGGGTCCGAATTGCGCGGCAGCTCGAAGCCGGAGGCCGCCTTGAAATTGGTCTTGCAGCTATCGCAATAACACACGCCATGGCCCTGCCAGCGATTGGCGAAGATGGCGTCGATATCGTAGTTGGCGGTGATTTCCTTGAGCACTTCGGGCATGAACTTGGCGTTGTAGTCCGAATAGGCGCAGGTCACCCACACATCGGGGAAAGCCCAGTGGCGGCGCTTGTTGCCGTCCTTGTCCACCGAAATCCATTCCGGATGCGCGTCTGCCGCATCCTGGTGGATGGCGTGCGGGTCGACGCGAGCCATGACGTGCATGCCCAGCTTACGGGCCCCATCGACCAGCGTGCCGAACGGATCGCTGTCGCCGATGAACTTGCTGACATAGTGCAGCGGCACCTTGCTCGGATAATAGGCGATATAGCCGCCGGCGCTGAGGCAGGTTGCGTTGGATTTGGTGCGCTTGAAGATATCGATCCACTGCGCCGGATCGTACTTGACCGGATCATCCTCGGCCAGCGTCAGCTGGGTCCAGCGGGTGGCGGATTTATACCAATCTGGCGTCCGCAGATTGCTGGTCGGGTTTGCCTTGGCGTCAAGCATTTTGGTCTCTCAAATCGGGATAAGGGGGTCCCGGCGCCGGCCCACAACTGGGCCGGCGGGGATAAGCGTTCATTGGAAAGTCGGGCCGATCAGGCCTTGAAGAACTGCTCGGGACGCGCCGGCCCGGGGGTCGGCCAGCCAAAGGAATTGGGCATTTCCTTCATCAGGTTGACCACGTCGTTCTTGACCACGCCGTAGCCATCCGCAGGCAGGCTAACGCCGAAGGTAAAGAACAGGTCGGCGGCGCCTTGCAGCACCTGGGCCATCAATTCCTGTTGCTTGGCGGGATCGGCGGTGCCGACCAGCGTCCGGTACAGTTCCTGCTGCGCCTTGACCGCTGCTGGCGGCTCGATGGCGTCGGGATTTTCGGGCTCGGTATAGTAGAGCGACCAGCCCGGAGCGTAGAAGCAGTTGTTGTTGATCGGCACGTAGAACCGGGCGTCCAGCATGGCCGCGATGCCGGAATTGGCGCCGAACTGGTGGGCCGTGGCGTCGTATTCGCGGCCGCGGCGCACCCGTTCCTCCCAGAGCGAGCGATCCATGGTGCGCAGTTGCGCATCCACCCCGATCGCCTGGAACATGGGGATAGCCAGCTCGAACATGTCGAGGAAGGTGGTGCGTGTCTGGTCGATCTCGAAGATGATCGTCAGCTTGCGGCCCTGCTCGTCCTGCCGAATTCCGTCTCCGTCCTTGTTGGGGATCAGCGCATCAAGCATCTCGTTGGCCTTGTCCGGATCGAACTCGGTGAACTGCTTGGCCAATTGCTCGTTATAGAGCGGGTCGCCCTCGCGCATTGAGGCCTGGGCGGGAGCGCCCTGCCCCACGAACACCGCATCGATCAGCGCCTGCCGGTCGATACCGAGCGACAGCGCCTGGCGGAATTCGATGGTGTTGAACAGCTTGTTCCGCACCGGATCCTGATGGTTCAGATTGAGCTGGAAGGCCATGACGTTGGCCGCGGTTTCCTTGAGCGTGTAGAAGCCGAAATTGCCCGATTCCTGGCCGTCGAACAGCACCGGCTTATTGGCCGGGGTGCAGATATACTGGTCCATGATATCGATCTCGCCCTGCAGCGTCTTGAGCAGCAGCACTTCGGGATCGGCGACCATCTGATAGACGACGCGGTCGAAATAGGGCAATTGCGTGCCCTCGGTATCGACCTTGAAATAGTAGGGATTGCGGACGGCGAGCGCCTGCTCGGTGCTTTCGCCGGGTGCGCTGGTGAAGACCCAGGCATTAAGCGTGGGGCGGTGAGCGTTCTGGTAGAAGGTATTGTCGTCGAGCATGCCGATCTCGCGCTGGAATAAGGCGATCCAGCTTTCCAGCCCCTGCTCCTTGGCCAGCTTGTCGGCGTCGGGATTATACCGGATATGGAATTGCTCAAGGTAATGCTTGGGCGTGCGCGTGATCTGGTCCTGCTGGGCCCAGGCAAGCTGTTGCACGAAGAAGCCGTTGGGACCGGCGAAGATGACCTTGAAGGTCTGCTCATCGACCACTTCGAGCTTGGCGGGCTCGCCATTGACCGACCACCAGGCATTGCCTGCGAGATTGGTGTCCTTGTCCATGAAATAGGCATCGTACCAGAACTGCACGTCGGCGGTGGTGAAGGGTTCGCCGTCGGACCATTTGTGGCCCTTGCGCAGCGTGAAGGTATATTCGGTGGCTTCGGGATTGGCGGACCAGGATTCGGCGACATTGTCGACCAGGCCAGTCCAGTCGGCGTTGAAGCGGACCATGGGCTCATAGCCCTGATAGCGCACCAGCATGGAGAGCGAGCCGCCGCCCACCAGCGCGTGGTTCCAGTCGCCGCCCTGCTGCCCGACCTTGTCCAGCGGCGTGATCACCAGCGGGTTGGCCGGCATGCGCTCGGCGACCGGCGGCAGCGTGCCGCCATCGACTTCCGCCTGCAGGAACGCGGATTCTTTGACCTCGGCCGCAGCGATGCGGAAAGTGGACAAAGCCATGGCACCGGTGAAGGCGGTGCTGGCGGCCAGGAATGCCCGACGACTGATCTTTACCATTGAAATCTCCCTTGTAGCTCAGCGGCCTTGGGCTCTCTGAGGCTGTAATCGCAGGCTTGCATCCGCGTTTTGTTAGGTAAAGCGTTATGTCTCTCGTTTGGCAATTTTTAATGTTATGGCTCGACCAACATCGGCAATCGTGTCATATTATCGTAATAATTCCGCATATTTAGCCATATCCAGACCTGTGGAAATCCACATTATTGATGATCCTGAGAAACCTGAAATTCCATTAGGGCAATTTGGCTGACATATTTATTATTCGTTATGTCATTTTATAAGCCATCTATATTCCTTGTGTTATGTTGCGTTAGGCAATGCCCGCCGCTACCATGAACCTGATAAAACCGGCAGGAGACGAGCAGTGGCGCGGGTGACATTGACGACGATCGCCACCTATACCGGGTTATCGAAGTTCGCGATTTCCCGCGCTTTGTCGGGCAAGGATGGGGTCAGCGAGGAAACCCGCCAGCGCGTCCGCGACGCGGCCAATGCGCTGGGCTATTTGCGCCCCAATGCAGGCGTCGAGCCGCGCGTGCTCAGCGTGGTGTTTCTCGATACCGACCTGATCAACAGCGAATTGCACATGCTGATCCAGAGCGGGGTGCAGCGCGAGGCGCAAAAGCTCGGCTACCAGATCAGCATGCGCTGGACCCACCTGCCCGACCAGATCGAGACGATCGCCCGCGCCAGTCGCGGCATGGTGCTGGTGGGCCCCCATGATCGCGCAAGCCTGGACCGGGCCTATGCGACCGGCATCCCGATTGTGCGCGTCGGCTGGCTCGACCCATTGGAAGCGGTCGACCAGGTTTCGGGCACCGACCATGAGGCCGGCGCGGCGGTCGCCAATTATCTTCTCGGCCTGGGCCACAGGACCATCGCCTATGTCCATGGTGCGCCGGGCTATCGCGGCCGTATCGAACGCTGGTACGGCGTGCGCGAAGTGCTGGAAGCCCGCGAGGATGTCAGCTTTCGCCAGATGCGCATCCAGAGCGAAGTGCGTTTCACCGAGGGCTTACTGGCCCTGCAAGGCGAGGGGTTCCGGCCGACCGCCCTGTTCTGCGGCCACGACGGCATGGCGGTGACCGTGGTGTCCGAATTGCTGCGGCTGGGCTATCGCATCCCCGAGGATATTTCGGTGGTCGGGTTTGGCGATTATTCCAGCGCCACCCAGATTTCGCCGCATCTGACGACGGTGCACCTGCATGGCATGGAGATGGGCACCGCCTGCGTACGCCTGCTTGATGACCGCATCCTGGGCCGCATCGAAGCCGGGCTGGCAGTGCGCGTCCAGATCGCCTCCAAGATCATCGAGCGCGCCTCCAGCGGCCCTGCGCCAATCGTGGCCGTCGCACGCGGACTGCCCGATGAGCCGCTGGTTGCAGGGGCAATAGGCTGAGGCATCGATGGTTGTGCGTCGCGACCGCATAATGGCGCGGAGGATGAGGGCATTGGAGAAATAGAGATAGATTGGGGCTAACTATCACCCCCTCCCGGCCTCCCCCATCAAGGGGGAGGTGTCTGCCGGTGGGTGGGACTCGATCCAGTTCAAAGAGTGGAGAGCACCTCCCCCTTGATGGGGGAGGCCGGGAGGGGGTGTGCGGAGCCACCATGCCAGGGGTGGTCGCCCTTACCCGATCAGTTGTAACGCTCTTCGGGCGCCGGCCGCTTGATACTGGCCAGAGTGGGGCGGGCGCGCACGTCGCGGCGGAAGTCGGTGGGCGACATGCCTGCGATCTTGCGGAACGACTTGTTGAAGGCGCTGAGCGAGCCAAAACCGCTTTCCATCGCCACCTGCAGCACGTTGGCGTCCTCCTGCATCAGCAGTGCCTGGGCATAGCTGAGGCGCAGCAGGTTCACATATTCGTTCAGCGTCATGCCGGTGGATTTCTTGAACACGCTCATCGCGTATTTTGGGTGGATATCGGCCGAGCCGGCGATATCGACGCTGTCGATGTCCTCGCGGAAATTGGTCGAGATGAATTCGCAGATGCTGGCGATATTGCCGAAGGAATGAGCATCGAGTGGATCGGTCTTGGGCAGTTTGGGGCCATGCGGCTCGATCAGGAAGAACGGCTCGAAGCGGATGCGCTCCAGCCGCAGGATCAGCTCGTCGATGGCATGATCCACCTTGGCCTGCTCGCCGCTGCGCATATAGGCCACCCAGCGATGGAACGTCTCATGGTCGGTGCCGTCCGGGGCCGAGGTCACCAGCGTCGCGCCGTGGATCAGTTTGCCGGTCAATTCGCTCGATAGCCGCAGGCGGAAAAAATTGACCAGCGGCAGGTGAATGGCGGTGAAAAACGCATCCTCGCTGGTGTCGATCACCTGGTGCGGCAGCCCGCCCCAGAACATGGCGACATCGCCTTGGCGCAGGAAAACCCGATGCCCGCTCATCTGGTATTCGATGGTGCCGCGGAACACGAAATTGACTTCGACCTGGGCGTGCCAATGGCCGTGCTGCATGATGCCGGGCTGCTCATAGGCGACGAAAAGTGCGTTGGGAATGCGTTCTACCCCGCTCTTGTCGGAGCTCCAGAACCGTTTTGACGGCTTCTTACTTTCCAGCAATTTCATGTTCCCATTAGGAGCGACGCGCGCCTCTACGACGATAGTGTTACATGGCTCGCCATAAGAGCAACAAAAAAGGGAGGACTACATGACTCACATCGCATCGCGGTGGCGCAAGACCTTTGCCGTCGCACTCACCGGCATCAGCCTTCTCACAGTCGCTGCCGCCTCGGCCGGCGAAGTTTCGGTGTGGGCCTGGGATCCGAATTTCAATAGCCCAACCATGCGCGAAGCCGGCACCCGCTACGCCGCGACCCATCCTGACTTCAAGCTCGTTGTCGATGACACTGCCAGCCAGGACGATATCCGCGCCAAGTTGCAGACGCAGTTGCTCGCCGGCAGCACCGATGGCCTGCCCGATATCGTGCTGATCCAGGACGACGTGGCCCAGAAGTACCTGCAGTCCTTCCCTGGCGCCTTCGAGCCCCTGTCTGACAGCATCGATATGAGCGTCTTCGCCCAGTACAAGGTTGCCGCGGCGACCTATGACGGCAAGTCCTATTCCCTGCCCTTCGATTCCGGCGTTGCCGGCTTCTTCTACCGTTCCGACTATTTCACCGAGGCCGGCTACACCGCCGAAGACCTCAAGGACATCACCTGGGACCGCCTGATCGAAATCGGCACCGACGTGATGGCCAAGACCGGCCACAAGCTGCTCGACCTCGACCTCAATGATACCGGCATCATCCGCATGATGATGCAGTCGGCTGGCCAGTGGTATTTCAATGAGGATGGCAGCCTGAACATCGTCGACAACGCGCCGCTCAAGAAGGCGCTGGAAACCTATGCCAAGTTCTATGCCGCCGACCTGGTCAAGCCAGTTTCCGGCTGGGCCGATTATACCGGCGCCTTCACCTCGGGTGAAATCGCATCGGTTCCCGTCGGCGTCTGGATCACCGGCACCATCAAGGCCAATGCCGATCAGTCCGGCAAGTGGGCCGTGGCCCCGATTCCGCGCCTCGACATGGAAGGCTCGGTCAACGCCTCCAACCTTGGCGGTTCGAGCTGGTACGTCCTGGCCTCCTCCGACAACAAGGCCGAAGCCGTCGACTTCCTCAAGACCATCTGGGCCGGCGATGTCGACTTCTACCAGAAGATCCTGGTGGACCAGGGTGCCGTCGGCACGTTCCTGGCTGCGCGTGAGGGCGATGCCTATAAGGCGACCGATGCCTTCTTCGGCGGCGCTCCGGTTTGGCAGGACTTCTCCACCTGGCTGAACCAGATCCCGAGCGTGGACTACGGCACCTATACCGCCGAAGTCGACGATGCCATCAAGGCGCAGTTGTCGACGATCATCCAGGGTGGCGACGTGACCGCGGCCCTCCAGGCGATCAACGACCAGGCCACTCAGCAGATGCAGTAATCTGCCGGACGGGAGCGAGCTTCGGCTCGTTTTCGCAGCCGGACGCCGTATCGCGGCGTCCGGCCCTTATCGGCCATGATGACATCGCTGCACCAGGGAGGGTGACAATTGGCACAGGCACGACTCGACCGCAGGGACCGGATCAACGGGTGGCTCTTCGTCGCCCCCGCTCTGGTGCTGCTCGGCCTCTTCATGATCTATCCCATCGTCTGGTCGCTCTGGATGAGCTTCCAGGTCGGCAAGGGCATGAACTTCAGCTTTGGCGGCTTCGCCAATATCGTGCGGCTCACCAAGGATCCGGTGTTCCTGCAGGCGCTGGGCAATACCTGCATCTTCTTCGTGGTGCAGGTCCCGATCATGATCACGCTCGCCCTGCTATTCGCGGTGGCGCTGAACGATTCCACCCTGCGGTTCCGCGGCATTTTCCGCACCGCCATCTTCCTGCCCTGCGTCACCTCGCTGATCGCCTATTCGACCCTGTTCAAATCGATGTTCGCCACCGATGGCGTGGTCAACAATTTCCTGATGTGGCTGCATCTGACCGCCACGCCCATTCCCTGGTTCAGCGATCCATTCTGGGCCAAGGTGCTGATCATCCTCGCCATCACCTGGCGCTGGACCGGCTACAACATGATCTTCTACCTCGCCGCCCTGCAGAATATCGACCGCTCGATCTATGAGGCGGCCCGCATCGACGGCATTCCGGCCTGGGCCCGGTTCCGCTACCTCACCATCCCGATGCTGAAGCCCGTGATCCTGTTCACCACGGTGATTTCCACCATCGGCACGCTGCAATTGTTCGACGAGGTGCAGAACATCACGCTGGGCGCTCCCTCCAATGCGACGCTCACCTTGTCGCTCTACATCTACAACCTCACCTTCAAGTTCATGCCCAGCTTCGGCTATTCGGCGACGGTGTCGTGGGTGATCGTGATCGTGGTGGGCATATTGAGCTTCCTGCAATTCCTCGTTGCGCGCGACCGGAGGAAATCGGCATGACTGTTACATCGACGATAATCGCTCCGGCCGCCAAGCCGATCGCCGAAAATGTGGGCTCGATGACCCCGGGATTTCCATTCGCCCTCGTCCGTCGCGGCCTGGTCTATCTGCTGCTCAGCATCGCCACCTTCCTGTCGGTCTTCCCGTTTTTCTGGATGATCGTCGGGGCGACCAACAGTTCGGCCGATATCATCAAGGGCAAGGCCGATTTCGGAGCCAAGTTCTTCGACAATGCCGCGACCTTCTTCACCCAGGTCGATGCGCTGCGCATCTTCTGGAACTCGGCCTTCATCGCCATCGTCGCGACCGTGCTGACCCTGGCGATTTCCTCGCTGGCCGGTTACGGCTTCGAAATGTTCCGCTCGCGCATCCGCGAGCGCCTGTTCGCCTTCCTGCTGCTGCTGCTCTCCATCCCGTTCGCGGCGATGATGGTGCCGCTGTTCTTCATGTTCTCGCAGGCCAAGCTGGTGAATACCTTTGCGGCGGTGATCCTGCCCACCGTGGCGTCGATCTTCATCATTTTCTACTTCCGCCAGGCCACCAAGGCCTTCCCCAGCGAATTGCGCGACGCCGCCAAGATCGATGGCCTCAACGAGTGGCAGATCTTCCTGTTCGTCTATCTGCCGGTGATGCGTTCCACCTACGCGGCGGCCACCATCATCGTGTTCATGAGCAACTGGAACAATTACCTCTGGCCGCTCATCGTGCTGCAGACGGCCGAGAACAAGACGATCACCCTGATCCTCTCCGCCCTGACCTCGGCCTATGTCCCCGACTACGGCATGACCCTGTTCGGCACTGTTCTGGCCACCCTGCCCACCCTCGTCATTTTCTTCCTGCTCCAGCGCCGCTTCGTCGAAGGCATGCTGGGCGCGGTCAAATAAGGTGCATTGAACATGAGCAATCTGACGCTTAAGGCCGTGCGCAAATCCTACGGCTCCGTCGAGGTCATCAAGGGCATCGACCTGGCCATCAAGGCCAAGGAGTTCGTCGTCTTCGTCGGCCCCTCCGGCTGCGGCAAGTCCACCCTGCTGCGCATGATCGCGGGGCTCGAACACATCAGCACCGGCGATCTGGAGATCGGCGGGCAGCGCATGAACGATGTCGATCCGAGCAAGCGCGGCATCGCCATGGTGTTCCAGTCCTATGCGCTTTATCCGCATATGACCGTGCGCGAAAACATGGGCTTTGCCCTGCGCTTCGCCGGGGTCGCCAAGGAACAGATCGCCAAGCAGGTTCAGGAGGCCGCGCGCATCCTGGCGCTCGAACCGCTGCTCGATCGGGTTCCCAAGGAGCTTTCGGGCGGCCAGCGCCAGCGCGTCGCCATCGGCCGCGCCATCGTGCGCAATCCCCAGGTGTTCCTGTTCGACGAGCCGCTATCCAATCTCGACGCCGAATTGCGCGTGCATATGCGCATCGAAATCGCCCGGCTGCACAAGGAACTGCAGACCACGATGATCTACGTGACCCATGACCAGGTCGAGGCCATGACGCTGGCCGATACCATCGTGGTGCTGCGTGATGGCCTGGTCGAGCAGGTCGGCAAGCCGCTCGAACTCTATGACAATCCGGCCAATCAGTTCGTCGCCGGCTTCATCGGCTCGCCCCGGATGAATTTCATGGCCGCCAAGGTGATCGAGGCCGGTGCCGGCAAAACAACTATCGAGCTGGCCAAGCAGGGCAATGTCCGCCTCACCCTGCCCCTCGCCGCCACGCCGTCCGTGGGCTCCGAGGTGACGCTGGGTGTCCGCCCCGAGCATTTCGGGCTGGCTGGTGCGGGCGATGCCGATCTGCCGCTGGCGGTCGACGTGGCCGAGCATCTGGGCGCCACCAGTTATGTCTATGCCAATACCGGCACGGGCGAGCAATTGATCATCGAGCGCGAAGAACTGCGCAACGAGACGGGCAAGGACAAGCTCACCGTCTCGATCCGCGCCGCCAACTCTTACCTGTTCGACAGCGCGGGCCAGCGGCTGCGCTGATCCACCACACTCCACGAGGTCATTCCTTCGCAGGAATGACCCCGTGACGCATTAGACTTTTTCAGAAGGACTACACACCATGACTGCCAAAAAAGTTCGCTGGGGCATTATCGGGCCGGGCGCCATCGCCAAGGCATTCCAGGGCGGCGTCGCCAATTCGAAGCATGCCGAGCTTGTCGCCATCGCCACCCGCGATCCCAACAAGCCGGGCCTCGCCACCGACTTCCCCGGCGCGCGCATCCTCAAGGGCTATGACGCGCTGCTGGCCGACAAGGACGTCGACGCCATCTATATCGCCACGCCGCATCCCGGCCATGCCGAATGGGCGATCAAGGCCGCCGAGGCCGGCAAGCATGTGCTGGTGGAAAAGCCGATGGCGCTCAGCGCCTTCGAGATCGACGCCATCTTCCACGCCCATCGCAAGGCCGGCACCTTTGCCGGCGAAGCCTTCATGTATCGCCTGCATCCGCAGACGGCCAAGCTGGGCGAATTGATCCGCTCCGGCGTGATCGGCGAAGTGCGCATGATCCAGTCGAGCTTCGGCTTCTCCATGGGCAAATTCCAGCCGCAGCACCGCCTGTTCGCCAATGACCTGGCTGGCGGCGGCATTCTCGATGTCGGCGGCTATCCGGTCTCGATGTCGCGCTTCATCGCCGGCGCCGCCATGGGCAAGCCCTTTGCCGATCCGATCAAGGTGGCCGGCACCGCCAAGCTCAACGCCGAAGGCACCGACGATTGGGCCGCCGCCGTGCTCACCTTCGAGAATGGCATCGTCGCCCAGGTGTCCTGCGCCGTCATGGCCAACCTCGACAACGTGCTGCGCATCCACGGCTCGGACGGCCGCATCGAGGTGCCGGACTTCTGGTTCGCCGGCGGCAATCGCGACCAGGGCCTGGGCAAGATCGAGGTCATCCGCAAAGACGGCAGTCGCGAAACCATCAGCGTCAACGAAACCGGCCACGTCTATTCCTTCGAGGCCGATGGCGCTTCCGAGGCCATCCTGGCCGGCCGCCAGGAATTCACCTCGCCGGGCATGAGCTGGGCCGATAGCCTGGGCAATGCCCGCGCACTCGACAAATGGCGCGCCGATGCCGGCATCGAATACAACTATCGAAAAGCCGGCCAAGCGCGTCAACACGCTCGCCAACCGTCCCCTCGCCTCCGGCGGCACCGCCATTCCGAAGCGCTCGATCCCCGGCGTGAAAAAGCAGGCTTCCGCCGTCGCACTGGGCTTTGAGGATTTCCGCACCTTCTCGTCCGGCGCCATCCTGCTCGACGCCTTCTGGGAAAAGGGCGGCAATCTGTTCGATACCGCCTTCGTCTATGGCGCAGGCTATACCGAAAAGCTGTTCGGCGATTGGCACAAGAGCCGTGGCACCCGCGAGCAGTCCGTGCTGATCGGCAAGGGCGCCCATAGCCCGCTGGTCTATCCCGATGTCATCGCCAAGCAGCTGACCCAGTCGCTGGATCGCCTGCAGACCGACTATGTCGATGTGTATTTCATGCACCGCGACAATCTCGAGGTCCCGGTCGGCGAATTCGTCGATGCCATGGATGCCGAGGTCAAGAAGGGCCGCATTCGCGGGCCGTTCGGCGGCTCCAACTGGACCCGCGAGCGCATGGACGAGGCCATCGCCTATGCCGACAAGACCGGCAAGCAACGCCCCGCCGCCCTGTCGAACAATTTTGCCCTGGCGGAAATGCTCGACCCGATCTGGGCCGGCTGCGTCACCTCCTCGACCCCGGAGTGGAAAACCTGGCTCAATGACCGCCAGGTCACCAATTTCTCCTGGTCCAGCCAGGCCCGCGGCTTCTTCACCGACCGCGCCGGCCGCGATAAGCGCGACAACGAGGAACTGGTCCGCGTCTGGTACAACGAGCAGAACTTCGGCCGCCGCGACCGTGCGATCGAGCTTGCCAACAAGCTCGGCCACTCCCCGATCCACGTCGCCCTCGCCTACGTCCTCGCCCAGCCCTTCCCCAGCATCCCGCTGATCGGACCGCGCACGCTGTACGAACTCGACGACAGCATCAAGGCGTTCGATATCAAGCTGACGCCGGCTGATGTGAAGTGGCTGGAAAACGGCTAGGCGTAACAACGCCATAGCCTAACCGCGCTCATCACCCTCGGGCTCAACCCGGGGTGTTTTGTTTACCGAGTTCCTCCCACACACCAGCGACCGCTGCGCACCCCCTCCCAACCTCCCCCATCAAGGGGGAGGTGTCTCTCCACTCTTGGGGAGTGATCCAGTTCTTTAGCAGACTTGAACTCGATCCCACCTACCCACCGGCAGACACCTCCCCCTTGATGGGGGAGGCTGGGAGGGGGGGTCGTTTAGCCCCGATCCTGCCACGAGGACCTGCCTCCGACTTATCGGCCAGCCCTCCCTCCCCTTGAGGGGAGCCGCCCCCCACTTATCCAAGTAATCCCCCTCCCCAAAACCCCCTGTATCCTCCCCTCATCCCCACGCATTACTGCGCGGTCGCGACGAACGGTCGGTGTGGGGATACGGGGGTCGGGGTCGCCCGCCCGGAGCTCTGCCTGATCCAACGACGCTATAAGCCGAGGATACAGCGCTCAACCCGGATGCGATGGCGAGACCAGGGTTTCACCACACGCGGACTACCCGCATAACGAGACCATGGTCTCGCCATTGCCGCAGCTTCCCATACCCGCCCGGTCCCCCCGCGCGGCGCCTCATCACGCCCTATCGAGCAAATCATTTCCCAGCGTTCACGATCAACGCACAGTTACACCGCTGTGTCTTCTTGCAGAAGCCAATGGTCCGCCCTATCTTCCAGCCTGCAGGCGAACCATCGTCGGCAAAACGTTCTCAGGGCGGGGTGCAATTCCCCACCGGCGGTAACGGGGAGACCCGAAGCCCGCGAGCGCTCGACGAAAGTCGGGGTCAGCAGATCCGGTTCAATTCCGGAGCCGACGGTATAGTCCGGATGATAGAGAACGGGACCGGATCTGGCCTTGGGCTTTGACGGCACCCCCGTCATCGCCGCTCCGCTTCGTCTTTTCCCGTAACCCTGAGGAAGCTGGTTACGGAAAGGACTACAGATGAACCAGGTTTCCTCCTCCCGCAATGGCGCCGTTCTTGGCGCGACCTACATGCTCGGCGCCGGCATAACCTTTGCCGCCATCAACGCCATCAGCCCCATCCTGACCTATCAGATGGGCGTGCCGTCAACCGCCGTGGTGTTCTGGCAATATGTCATCGCCACCGTCTTCGCCCTGCCCCTGATCTGGCGCATCGGCTTCCAGAACCTCAAGACCAGCCATCCCGTGCTGCACGAGTTGCGCGCCTTCATCTCAGCGCTCGGCGTGCAGGTCTTCGTGCTCGGCTTCGCCCTCGGCGTCCCAGTCTGGCAGATGGTCGCCCTCTCCATGACCGGCCCGTTCTTCATCATCTCCGGCGCCGCGATTTTCCTCGGTGAGCGCGTCACCAAGCAGCGCCTCGGTGCCTCCGTGGTCGGCTTCATCGGTGCCCTCTTGGTCTCGCAGATCGGCACCACGTCGTTCAGTTGGGCCTCGCTGCTCCCCGTCAGCGCAGCCGCGCTCTGGGCCGGCACCAGCGTCATCACCAAGTACCTGACGCGCAGCGAAAAGCCCGAGTCATTGACACTCTATATGCTCGTGCTGATCACGCCGAACCACCTGGTCATCGGCCTGCTCGTCGGCCTCGCCGCCACCTTGCTGCCCGGCGTGTTGCCCGCCAGCCTCGCCACCGGCTTCGATATCGTGCCGCCGACCGGCGATGCCTTGTGGCTGATCCTGCTGCTCGGGCTGATCACTGCCGCCGCGCAGTATTTCATCAGCCTGGCCTATAACGTCGCCGATGCCACTTACCTGCAGCCGTTCGATGACCTCAAGCTGCCGCTCAATACCCTGCTCGGCTGGGTCGTGCTGTCGCAGGTGCCGGACCTGTGGTTCTGGCCCGGCGCCATCCTGATCCTGGGAGCCTCCGTCTATATCCTCAACCAGGAAAACCAGGCCCGCCATCGCAATGGCGGCACGACGACCGCCCTTCCCGCCTAAACCACCACCCAAGCCTTGTCATGGTGCGACCGCGCCATGGCATGAACCGTCCGCTCGATCCCCAGGCCCGCGTCGAAATCAATGATGCGGGCCGGCTTGCCCTCGATGGCATTGAGCAATTCGCGGCACTCGATGATCTTGAGATCGTTGAAGCCCAGCCCATGCCCCGGCGCCGGAATGAACCGGTCATAGGGCGCATGCTGTGGCGCCGCCAGGATCGTGCGAAACCCCTGCTCCGTCGGTCGATCACTGACCGTATAGAGCTGCAACTCGTTCATCCGTTCCTGGTCATAAACGATCGTCCCCTTGGAGCCGAAGATCTGCAGCGCGATCCGCCCCTTGCGCCCCCAGGCCGAGCGATCCAGCGCCATGACGCCAGATATCCCCGCCCCGATTTCAAAGAGTATGCTGGCGATATCGAAGGTTTCCACTGCCCTGCGGTTACCGGATTGAGTCAGGCGATCCGCATAGGGCTTTGAGAGATTGGCGAAAACCCGGGAAACCGGACCGAACAATTTACAGCAGCAGACTCAGGGGGTGAACGCCGAAATCGTCCAGCGCGCCATAGCCGGAACTGGCCTCGCTCTTCCAGTAGAACAGCGCCTCCGGGTCGGCCATGAAATCCTCGTCCATCTCCAACCGGACGTGATTGACGGTGCCGATAGCCCCTTCCGCCAGCAGCGTCTCGATGTGCCGCACCATGCGGGTTCTGGATGTAATTGTAACCGAGCGCGGCGATCTTTCCCGATTTTTTGGCCGCCGCCGCCATCCGTTCGGCATCGGCAAACGCCACGGCCATCGGCTTTTCGCACCAGACATGCTTGCCCGCCTCCAGCGCCGCAATCGCCATTTCGGCATGGAAAGCATTGGGCGTGGTGACGGACACGACATCGACTTCGGGATCGGCGATCAGGTCGCGCCAATTGCCGGTCGCCTTGGCAAATCCGAACTCGGCAGCCTTCTTATGCGCGATATCCTCGTTGACCTCGGCGAGGTGTATAAGACGCGGTGTTGGCCCGTCGCCGAATACCGCGTGGACGCCAATCCAGGCCAGGGCGTGGCATTTGCCCATGTAGCCGGTGCCGATCAGGCCGACGCCGAGTGTTGGTTTCATTCCGTCCTCCGCTCATTATGAAACACTTATGCCGCTTATTCCAAAATTGGAATATGCTTTCTGCTTGCCTCTTGATTGCGGGGTGAGATTGGGGATTATGACGATATTGTCCCTATTCGACAGGCCGAAGATGACCGAAATCGCCGCCAAAGTGAGCCCGCCGCAGGATTTCGATGCGCTGCGCAGCGTCATCCTTGAGCGCAAGGGCGAGTTGCCCAAGCGGCTGACGCAGGTGGCTGCCTATGCGCTGGATCATCCCGACGAAATCGCCTTCGGCACCGCCGCCAGCATTGCCATTTCGGCCAATGTGCAGCCCTCGACGTTGGTGCGGTTTGCCCAGCATTTCGGCTTCGAGGGCTTTTCCGGGCTGCAATTGCTGTTCCGGGCCCGGTTGAAAGAGCGGACATCGTCCTACGAAGACCGATTGCGCACCTTGGAGCAGGACGGCCAGGCGCCGGAGGAAAGCACCAATATTTTCAATGGCTTCACGGCGGCGGCGCATCGATCGATCGATACGCTATCGGCCGCGGTCGATCCGGCGGCGTTCGAGCGCGCAGTGGAAATCCTCGCGTCCGCCGAAACCATCTACCTGATCGCCAAGCGCCGCTCCTATCCGATCAGCAGCTACATGGCCTATGCCTTCGGCAAGCTGAAAGTGCGATGCCAACTTGTCGGCACCGCTGCCGGGATCGACGACGATCTGCTGGCGATGGCGACCCCGCGCGATGCCGCTTTTGCCATCAGCTTTTCGCCCTATGCCTCGGAAAGCGCGGTGCAGGCGCGCAGTATGGCGGCTCGCGGGATCAATGTGATCTCGCTCACCGATTCGGCCTTTTCGCCGCTGGCGGAATGTTCCAGGGAATGGTTCGAGGTGGTCGAGGCCGACCATGCCGGGTTCCGGTCATTATCGGCCAGCATGGCCTTTGCCATGGCTTTGACGGTGAGCATTGCCGAAAAACGCCGCCGCGGCTGATCTGATCTATTTTTAGAATGAATATTCTATATTGACGAATTTCCAGAACTGATGTTTCATATCCACTGAAGCTGGAAACCAGCATGCCGGATTTCTTGCGACAGACCGGCACCCATCAGGAGAATTCTGAGTGACGCAGGCGCAGCCCGGCAAGGGGACAAAATTGCTCGACGTCATCACCATCGGGCGCGCCTCGGTCGATCTGTACGGCCAGCAGATCGGCACGCGGCTGGAAGATGTCACCAGCTTCGCCAAATCGGTCGGCGGCTGCGCGACCAATATCGCCGTTGGCACCTCCCGGCTGGGCCTGAAATCAGCGCAGATCACCCGCGTCGGCAAGGAGCAGATGGGGCGGTTCATTCTCGAACAGCTGCAGCGCGAGGGCGTCGAGACCAAGGGCATCGTCACCGACCCCGAGCGGCTGACGGCGCTGGCGATCCTGTCGGTGGAGAACGAGCACTCCTTCCCCCTGCTGTTCTATCGCGACAATTGCGCCGACAATGCCCTGAACCCCGACGACATCGATCCGGCGTTCATTGCGAGCGCTGGGGCGGTGCTGGTCACCGGCACGCATTTCTCCAAACCTCATACCGAGGCGGCCCAGCGCAAGGCGATGGGAATCGCCAAGGAGAATGGCGCCAAAGTTATCCTCGATATCGATTACCGGCCTAACCTGTGGGGCCTGGCCGGGCATGACGCGGGTGACAACCGCTATATCGCGTCCGATGTGGTTTCGGCCAAGATGCAAACCGTCTTGGCGGACTGCGACCTGATCGTCGGCACCGAGGAGGAGATTTTGATCGCCTCCGGGAAGGCCGACCTGCTGACCGCGCTCAAGACGATCCGTGTACTGTCCTCCGGCACGATCGTCTTGAAGCGCGGCCCCATGGGCTGCATCGTCTATGACGGGGCGATTTCCGACGATCTGGAAGACGGGATCGTCGGCAAGGGTTTCCCCATCGAGGTCTATAATGTGCTGGGCGCCGGCGACGCCTTCATGAGCGGGTTCCTGCGCGGCTGGCTGCGCGGCGAGCCGCATGCGACCAGCGCCACCTGGGCCAATGCCTGCGGCGCCTTCGCTGTATCGCGGCTGCTGTGCGCGCCGGAAATTCCGACCTGGGTCGAGCTGCAATATTTCCTGGAGCATGGCAGTTCCGAACGGGCACTGCGCAAGGATGCGGCGATCAACCATGTGCATTGGGCAACGACGCGGCGGCGCGAAATTCCCAGCCTGATGGCGCTGGCGATCGATCATCGCAGCCAGCTGGAAGACTTGGCTGGGGGCGATGCGAAGCTCTTGGCGAAAATTCCGGCGTTCAAGGCGCTGGCGGTGCAAGCCGCGGTGCAGGTGGCCAATGGCCGCCCGGGCTTCGGCATGTTGCTCGACGATAAATATGGTCGCGACGCGCTTTATGCGGCGAGCGGGCAGAAGGATTTCTGGATCGGCAAGCCAATCGAGCTGCCCGGCTCGCGGCCATTGCAGTTCGAGTTCAGCCAGGATCTGGGCAGCCGGTTGATCGACTGGCCGGTGGATCACTGCATCAAGGTGCTGTGCTTCTATCATCCCGAAGACGCGGCGGAGCTGAAGGCGGCGCAGATCGAGAAATTGCGGGCGGCCTACGATGCGGCGCGCAAGATCGGGCGGGAGTTGCTGATCGAGATCATCGCCAGCAAGCACGGGCCGTTGGGCGACAATACCGTGGCGCGGGCGTTGAGCGAAATATACGATGCGGGCCTGAAGCCGGACTGGTGGAAGCTGGAGCCGCAGGCCAGTGTAGCGGCATGGGCGGTGATCGATAGTGTGATCGAGACACGCGATCCGTTTTGCCGGGGCGTGGTGTTGCTGGGGCTGGAAGCGCCACAGGCTGCGCTTGAGGCGGGATTTGCAGCGGCGCGACAATCGCGGACGGTGCGGGGATTTGCGGTGGGCCGGACGATTTTCGCGGAGGCGGCGAAGGGTTGGCTGGGTGGCGCGATCAGCGACGATGAGGCGGTGGCCGATATGGCCGCGCGGTTCGGTGCGCTGGTGCGGATTTGGGAGCGGCTGGGAGAAGAGCGGGCGGCTTGATGCTGCCACGCCCTCGTGGTTCGAGGCTTTGCTACGCAAAGCACCTCACCATGAGGACTACTCGTACATTGGGAATTGAGACCTCATGGTGAGGTGCGAGTGCTTGCGAGCCTCGAACCACGAGGTCGGGCACAAGGGACTAGACCAATGAGCCAGAACACGATCCGACTAACGATGGCGCAGGCCGTGGCCCGCTTTCTGACCGTGCAGAAAACCGTGATCGATGGCGAGACTGTTCCGATCTTCGGCGGCGTGTTCGCCATTTTCGGGCACGGCAATGTCGCGGGCATCGGCGAGGCGCTGCATGGCGTCAAGGACACACTGCCGACCTATCGGGGGCAGAACGAGCAGGGCATGGCCCATGCGGCCATCGCCTATGCCAAGGCCAGTTTCCGGCGCCGCTTCATGGCCTGCACCACTTCGATCGGGCCCGGCGCGCTGAACATGGTGACGGCGGCGGCGCTGGCGCATGTCAATCGACTGCCGGTGCTGCTGCTGCCGGGCGATGTGTTCGCCAATCGGCTGCCCGATCCGGTGCTGCAGCAGATGGAGGATTTTGGCGACGGCACCGCCACGGTCAATGACTGCTTCAAGCCGGTCAGCCGCTATTTCGACCGGATCACGCGCCCCGAGCAGATCATTCCGGCGCTGCGCCGCGCCATGCAGGTGTTGACGGACCCTGCGGAATGCGGGCCGGTGACGCTGTCGCTGTGCCAGGACGTGCAGGCGGAGGCCTATGATTATCCCGAGAGCTTTTTCGCCGAGAAGGTTTGGACCACGCGGCGCGTGATGCCGGACGCCGATGAATTTGCCGATGCGGCGGCGGCGCTGTTGCGGGCGAAGAAGCCGGTGATCATCGCCGGGGGCGGCGTGCTGTATTCGCAGGCCAGCGACGTGCTGGCGCAATTCGCCGAGGCGCATGGCATTCCGGTGCTGGAGACGCAGGCGGGCAAAAGCGCCCTGCCCCATGTGCATCCCCTGAACATGGGTTCGGTCGGCGTTACCGGCACGTCGGCATCCAATAATCTGGCGGAAGAAGCCGATGTGGTGCTGGCGGTTGGTACGCGCCTGCAGGATTTCACCACCGGATCATGGGCGCTGTTCAAGAACGACGATCTCAAGATCATCGGGCTCAATACGCAGGCGTTCGACGCCAGCAAGCATCGCGCATTGCCACTGGTCAGCGATGCGCGGACGGGCCTGGCGGCGCTGGACGTGGCGCTGAACGGTTGGGAAGCCGATCCGAGCTGGACGGCCAAGGCCGTTACAGGCAAGACCGAATGGATGAAGGCGGCGGACCGGGCCACGGCAACAACGAATGCCGAGCTACCCTCCGATGCTCAGGTCATCGGCGCGGTGCAGCGGGCGCGGGGCAGCGAGGCGATCCTGGTCTGCGCGTCCGGCGGGTTGCCGGGGGAATTGCACAAGCTGTGGCAACCGGGCGCGCCGGGCAGCTATCACATGGAATATGGTTTTTCGACCATGGGCTATGAAATTGCCGGTGGCCTCGGCGTCAAGCTGGCACGGCCGGAGGCCGATGTCATCGTCATGGTCGGCGATGGCAGCTACATGATGATGAATTCGGAAATCGCGAGTTCCATCATGCTGGGGGCCAAGCTGACCATCGTGGTGCTGGACAATGGCGGCTTCGGCTGCATCAACCGGCTGCAGATGGCGACAGGCGGCGCGAACTTCAACAATCTGTTGAAGGACACAAAGCATGTGGTTCTGCCGGGAATCGATTTTGCGGCGCATGCTGCATCGATGGGCGCGGTGGCGCGGAAGGTCGGCTCGATTGCGGAGCTGGAAAGCGCGCTGAAAGAGGCCGAGGGTGATGACCGCACCAGCGTGGTGGTGATCGATACCGATCCGCTGATGACCACGGATGATGGGGGGCATTGGTGGGATGTGGCGGTGCCGGAGGTATCGGCGCGGGTCCAGGTGAATGAGGCGCGGGCGGGGTATGAGAAGGCGTTGAAAGCGCAGAGGGTTGGGTAGGATTGTGCCTGAGCCCCTCCATGCAACGAGACGGTCATAGAGCCGAGAGTTTTCAGCAGCTCCCTTCTCCCCTTGCGGGAGAAGGTGCCCGAAGGGCGGATGAGGGGTTGCTTCCCAGATGCAGTGAAGCATGGGATGGCGCAATACCCCTCACCCTGACCCTCCGCTGAACGCGTCAGGTCGGTCCCTCTCCCGCAAGGGGCGAGGGGAAGAAAGCAACCATGCCCGGTGGGCCAGGAGAAGTGAATTGAAAGCCAAACTCGGCATGTCGCCCATCGCGTGGTGGAACGACGATCTGGTGGAACTGAGCGATGATGTGTCGCTGGAAGAATGCCTGCGACAATCGCGCTCGGCTGGCTTTACCGGCATGGAAAAAGGCCGGCGGTTCCCCGATGATCCGGCGGTGATGCTGCCGATCCTGAAGGCCGCCGATGTGACGCTGTGCGGTGGCTGGTTTTCGGGCACGCTGGTGGATGAGGATATCGAGGCCAATAAGGCGCGCATCGCGCCGATGATCGCACTGTTCAAGGCGGTGGATGCGCCATGCATCGTTTATGGCGAGGTGGGCCGGTCCATCCAGGGGGATCGCTCCAAGCCGCTGGCGACCAAGCCGAAGCTCGGCGATGACGAGATGAAAGCCTATGCGCGCAAGGTCACCGCGTTTGGCGAATGGTGCGCCGAACAGGGCATGCCGCTGGCCTATCATCACCATATGGCCGCCGTGGTCGAAACCGAGCCGGAGCTGGATGCGTTCATGAAGGCATTCGGGGGCTGGGATTCCGCTGCTGCTGGATGCCGGGCACCTGGCCTTTGCAGGCGGCGATGTGCTGCGGGCCATCGACAACCACCACAAGCGGATCAGCCATGTGCATGTCAAAGACGTGCGCATGGACGTGATCGACGCGCTGGACCGGACGAGACAGTCGTTCCTCGATGCAGTGGCGCTGGGCGCGTTCACCGTGCCGGGCGATGGCTCGCTGGATTTCGGCGCCATCGTGCAGAAATTCGCCGATCATGGCTATGAGGGCTGGTTCGTGGTGGAAGCCGAGCAGGATCCGCGTACAAATCCGCCACTGCGCATGGCGCAGGTGGGCCACGCGGAACTTATGCGCGTGATGACAGCGGCGGGCTATACTGTGGAGACGCAAGGCTTTCCGAAGGGGTGAGCTTTCGCCGTTCCGATGTGCTAGACCATTGCGCAATGGTTCTGGAGAATGGCAAGTGCTGTTGAAGCCAAATGACGTAAGCTGGTTTCGCCCGCTGTGGCGGCGCGTAGCCGTAACCGGGTTTTTGGCGGTGTGGTGCGCCTGGGAATGGCTGTGGAACCACGAGCCATTCTGGGGCGTGCTGGTCGGCGCCGCGCTGATGTTTTCGATCTACAGTTTCTTCATCACCTTTCCCAAGGAAGAGCCCAGCGATGGCAACGACACCCAACCTCCGAGTGCGCCCCAAGGGTAAGAGCGGCAAGGTCCATTCGATCACGCCCAATAGCGCGCGCTGGAGCTATGTGGGCTTCGCGCTGCACAAGCTGGCGGCCGGCGAAGCCGTGGGCGCCGAAACGGGCAGCGACGAAGTGTGCCTGGTGCTGGTCAGCGGCAAGGCCAGGATTTCGGTCGATGGCGTGGATCTGGGCGAGCTTGGGCAGCGGATGACGCCGTTCGAGGGCGAGCCCTATGCGGTTTATGTGCCGGCGGGCAGCAATTGGGCGGCAGTGGCGACGACGGAGCTGGAGCTGGCGGTGTGTTCGGCGCCGGGCGAACGCGGGGCCTATCCGGCGCGGGTGATCGCGCCGGGCAGCAATCCGCCGATCGTGCGCGGCAAGGGCGCCAATGTGCGCCATGTGACCAATATCCTGCCCGAAACCGATCCGGCGCATTCGCTGCTGGTGGTGGAGGTGATCACGCCGGGCGGCAATACTTCGTCCTATCCGCCGCACAAGCACGATACCGACAACCTGCCCCATGAGAGCTTTCTGGAGGAAACCTATTTCCACCGGCTCAACCCGCCGCAGGGCTTTGCCATGCAGCGGGTTTATACCGATGACCGGAGCCTGGATGAAGCGCTGGTGATCGAGGACGGCGACGTGACGCTGGTGCCCAGGGGATATCATCCGGTGGCGACGACGGCGGGGTATGATCTGTATTATCTCAACGTCATGGCCGGGCCGAAGCGGACGTGGAAGTTCCACAACGCGCCCGAGCATGAGTGGCTGTTGAAGTAGTCGGGGCGCGCCTTCAGCGGCCCTGGAAAATGCTTTTGTCCGCCAGCACGCCGGTGACTTCGCTGACCTTCACGGCGCGCTGCTCCGCCACCGATTTCAGCGCGGCATCGGCCAGAGCCAGGGCGATCAGGCCATCCAATCCGCTGGGGCTGGCGACAGATTTTGATTCAACGGCGTCGATGAAAGTACTGATTTCGTTGGCATAAGCCTGGTGTACCGGGTCATGAAGAAGTCATGCAGCGGCGGGCGGGTGTAGCCGGAAGCATTGGCGACTTCGATGGAGACCGGGCGCTGGTTTTCGGCCGAGACGGCGCCCTTGGAGCCGTGCACTTCGATGCGCTGGTCATAGCCATAGGTGGCGCGGCGGGAATTGGAAATGGTGGCGTGCTTGCCCGAGGCGGTGGTGAGGATGACGCTGACGCTGTCATAATCGCCGGCGGCGCCGATGGCCTTGTCGACCAGGTTGGAGGCATAGGCGGTGACGGTGTCGACCTCTTCGCCCAGCAGGAACCGGGCCATGTCGAAATCGTGGATGGTCATGTCGCGGAAAATGCCGCCGGAGCGCTTGATGTAGTCGACCGGCGGGGCGCCGGGGTCGCGCGAGGTGATCTGGACCATTTCGACAGTGCCGATTTCGCCTTTGTCGATCACCGACTTGACCGCCATGAAATGCGGGTCAAAACGCCGGTTGAAGCCGACCATCAGCGTGCCGCCGGCAGCGTCGACCACCTTGAGGCAGGCCTTGACCCGCTCGACATCGAGATCGATCGGCTTCTCGCAGAAGATGGCCTTGCCGGCCTTGGTGAACTGCTCGATCAGGTCGGCATGGGTATCGGTGGGCGTGCAGATGACGACGGCGTCGATATCGGTCGCGGTCAGGATCTGGTTGATGGTGCGGATTTCGCAGCCATACTGAGCCAGACAGATCGCTGGCGGCCTTTTCCATGGCGTCAGCGACGGCGACGAGGCGCGCATTGGGATTGGCCGAAATGGCCTTGGCGTGAACTTTGCCGATACGGCCGGCGCCGAGAAGGCCGAAGCGAACAGTCATGGGGAGACTCCGAAAGTGGGCGCGAGTGCGCCGAGGGTTATAAACAGTGCGCGTGTCATTCCAGATGAAGCCGGAATGACACGCGGAATCGTTGAGCGCAGCCTAGCGCAAAATCAGACTTTCTTGCGTTTGCGCTGGCGGTATTGGTCGGCGATGACGGCGGCGACGATGATCATGCCCTTGATGATCTCCTGATAATAGGCGTCGACGCGCAGGAAGGTGAAGCCGGAGGTCATGGTGCCCAGGATGATGGTGCCGATGACGGTGCCGGTGATGCGCCCCTGCCCGCCCGCCAGCGAGGTGCCGCCGATGACGGCGGCGGCGATGGCGTCGAGTTCATACATCACGCCCATGCCGGCCTGCGCGGTCTGGGCGCGGGCGGCGGTGACGAGACCAGCCAGCCCCGCCAGCATTCCGGCGATGGCGTAGACCTTGACCAGGTGCTTTTCGATGTTGATGCCCGAGACCCGTGCCGCCTGCGGATTGGCGCCGATGGCATAGGTGAACTTGCCGTAGCGGGTATAGCGCAGGGCGATATGGAAGATGGCGGCGACGCCGAGGAAGATGATGACCGGCCAGATGCCGGAGCCGATGAAGTTGAACTCCGGCGTCAGGCCCGAGACCGGCTGGCCCTTGGTATACCATTTGGCAACGCCGCGCGCCGACACCATCATGCCCAGCGTGGCGATGAAGGGCGGGATTTTGGTATAGGAGATCAGGGTGCCGTTGAGCACGCCGGCCAGGCTGCCAATGGCGAGGCCCACCACGAGCGGAATGATCACCGGCAGGCCGACCAGGGCGGGATAGACCGGACGGGCCCAATCGGCAGACTGGGCAAAGCTGGCGGCGATCATGGCGGTCATGCCGACGACCGAGCCGGAACTGAGGTCGATGCCGCCGGTGATGATCACCTGGGTGACGCCGACGGCGATGATGCCAACCACAGAAACCTGCAGGACCATGATGGTCAGGCGCTGCTGGTTCATCAGGAAGGATTGGCCGATGAAGATCCAGCCGAGGATTTCAAAGACCAGGGCGATACCGACGAGGACCGCCAGGATGGACAGCTCGGTGGGGAGCTTGCGGGAGCGCGTGCGCGGGGTGGCGAGGGCATCTGAGGTGGTGGTCATGGTTGAGTCCTCGCGACAGTTTCAAATATCGGGGCTGGCAAAGGCCCCCTCATCCGCCCCTTCGGGGCACCTTCTCCCGCGAGGGGAGAAGGGTGGCATCGTGGCTTCCCGCCTACCGCGTCACCCCTCTCCCCTTGCGGGAGAGGGTGGATCGGCCGAAGGCCGAGACGGGTGAGGGGTATTTTTCTTTGCTTACTCATCGTGCCGCCAAATCCATGATCTTGACCTGATCGGCCTCGGATCGATCCAGAAATCCCGTGGCGCGGCCGTGGTGCATGACCATGATGCGGTCGGACATGCCGAGCACTTCGGGGAGTTCGGAGGAAATCATGATGACGGCGACGCCCTGGTGGGCCAGCTGGGTGACCAGTTTGTGGATTTCGGCCTTGGCGCCGACATCGATGCCGCGGGTGGGCTCGTCGAGAATGAGAATCTTCGGATTGGTCAGCAGCCAACGGCCAATAAGAACCTTCTGCTGATTGCCGCCGGAGAGGTTCTCCACCCGCTCGGCCAGGTTCGGGGTCTTGACGCGCAGCTTCTGGGCCATGTCCTCGCAGGTGCGGGAGAGATCGCCTTGTTTAACGAAGCCAAGCCGTGTGAATTTGTCCTGCAACACGGCGAGTTGCATATTCTCCTGGATATCGAGCGACAGGAGGCACCCGGTTTCCTTGCGGTCCTCGGTGATAAAGGCCATGCCGTGCTGGATGGCGATGGTCGGTGTAGCAATATCGACCACTTCGCCATTGATCGAGATGGTGCCGCTGCTGGCCGGTGACACGCCGAAGATGGTTTCGGCGACGTTGGAACGGCCCGAGCCGACCAGGCCGGCAATGCCGAGGATTTCGCCGGCGCGAACATCGAAGGAAATATCCTCGAACACGCCCTTGAGCGACAGGTTCTTGACCGAAAGCACCACCTCGCCGATGGCGACCTCTTCCTTGGGGAACATCTGGGTGATTTCGCGGCCCACCATCATGCGGATGATCTGGTCGCGCGTGACATCGGCCGAGGCGTGGGTGCCGATATAGCGGCCATCGCGGAATACCGAGACTTCGTCGGCAATCTCGAACAGCTCGCTCATCTTGTGGGTGATATAGACCACGCCTTTGCCCTGGGCGCGCAGGTCGCGGATAATGGCGAAGAGGTGCGCCACTTCGGTTTCGGTCAGCGCCGAAGTCGGCTCGTCCATGATGAGCACGTCGCTCTCGTAGGACACGGCCTTGGCGATCTCGACCATCTGGCGGCTGGCGACGCTGAGATAGCTGACCTGAATTTCGGGATCGATATCGATATTGAGGCGGGCGAATAGCTCGGCGGTGCGGCGGTTGAGTTCGCGGTGATCGACAAAGCCGAAGCGAGTCAGCGGCTCGCGGCGGATCCAGATGTTTTCGGCCACGGTCATGAAGGGCATCAGGTTGAGTTCCTGATGGATCATGGCGATGCCGTTTTCCAGCGCGTCGAGAGGCGATTTGAGACGGATATCGAGGCCGCGCAATTGCACATTGCCGCTATCGGGCGTGTAGATGCCGGCGATGATCTTCATCAGCGTGGATTTGCCCGCGCCGTTCTCGCCCATCAGGGCATGGACCGTGCCGCGCTTGAGCTGCAGCGATACATCATCGAGCGCCACGACGCCGGGGAATTCCTTACGGGCGTGGCTGATCTCCAGCAAGAATTCGGATTGGGGTACGGCGCCGCTTTCGCGGACGGCGCGCATTGTCTGCGGACTGACCATTGATGCCTCCCCTGCCCTTTGGGCGAATTTGAACTCAGATCGCCTCAAAAATCTCGATCGGTTCCCTCCCCACAGGGGGAGGGAAACCAGTTAGCGGCTCGTCTTCACTTAGTTCCTGTTCACGTAGTCAGCGACGTTGGCGGGGGTGACCAGCTCGAACGGTACGAAGACCTTGGTCTCTACCGTTTCGCCCTTGGCGAGTGCCAAAGCAGTGTCGAGAGCGCCCTTGCCCTGCCCGGCAGCGTTCTGGAATACGGTGACGTCGAGATCGCCGGCCTGCAGCGCGGCAAGGGCGTCAGCGGTGGCATCGACGCCAGCCACGATCACGTCCTTCATATCGATGCCTGCAGCCTTCAGCGCCTGGATGGCGCCGATCGCCATTTCGTCATTGTTGGATACGACTGCATCGAACTTGACGCCTGCAGAAAGCCAGTTGGTCATCAGGTCAGCGCCCGGGCTGACGATTCCAATTGGCAGTCTGCTCCTCAACGATCTTGATGAATGAGCATTCCGGCGTGGCGATCACGTCGTGCACGTCCTGAGTGCGCTGGCGGGCGGCCTGGTTGGAGAGTTCGCCCATCATGACGACGATATTGGCTTCGGTCTTGCCGGCCTCAGTCAGCAGGCGGCAGACTTCCTTGGTTTCCAGCGTGCCAGCTATCCACTTCGTTCGATGCCACGAAGGCCTGCTTGGCCGGCAAAGTATCGATATTGACCGGCTGGCGGTTGACATAGACCAGCGGAATGCCGGCATCAGAGGCTAGCGTCGACATGGCGGCGGTCGCATCGGTGTCCACGGCATTGACGATGATCGCATCGACGCCCGAGGCGATGAAATTCTGGATCTGGCTCATCTGCTTGGAGACGTCCTTCTGGGCGTCCTCGACCTGCAGTTCCACGCCGGGCAATGTGCCAGCATAATCCTGCATGCCGTTGCGCAGCACGGTCAGGAAGTTATCGTCGAACGCGGCGATCGAGACGCCGACGGTTTCGGCCATCGCCGTGCCGGTGAGCAGGCTGGTGACGAGGGCCGCCAATACGAGCTTCTTCATCGTTTTCTCCTCCACAGGGCGGGCGTCCGGATGCGCCCTTATTGTCCGGAAATTCCCAGTTTTACTGGAATTCTTGTTGGGTCAGGCGGCTTGTGCCGCCAGGCTATCGGTCACGAAATCCATGCTCGCGCGGATGGCCGCGGCCGGATCGGAAAGGGTGCGCAATTGTTCGGCAAAGGGCTCGAAGGATAGCGGGCCGCTATAGCCGGCGCGGCGCAGGGCGGCGATCTGTTGCAGATTGCCGAGGCGATCGCCTGGCCCCACGAGAACGCGGTGGCTATCGCGCATGTCGCGGACGGAGACCCTGGGGTCATCGACGCCGGAAATGTGAATAAGGCCGGTCAGTTCGGGGAAGATATCGGCTTCCCCGGCGAGATGGTGATGGAAGGTGTCGTGGGTCAGCCGGAACACATCGCGGCCATTGGCGGCGTTGATGGCAGCGACGGCCTCGCGCTTGGAGCGCAGCGAGCAGATTTCAAAGCCCAGGCATTCGACAAGGCCAACTAATCCCCGCGCCCGCAGAATGGGCGCAAGATAGGTCAAGGCGAGGGTGGCATTGCTGAGGCGAATATCGGGATCAAGGCCAGTGCCGTCATTGGCCGCAACCAGCACCAGGGCTTTTGCACCGCAGGCGACGGCGTAATCGGCCAGCGCAAGGGCCTCGGCGGCGCGATCGGCGGACCAGTGATTGAATTTCTGCAGGGCATTGATGGAGATGATCGAGACGCCGTGCTGCGCCGCCAAGGTCTTGACCGCCATGGGTGAAGTGCCATCGAGAATGGCGTTGCCGGCGATATCGTTGCGGATTTCTACGCCGGAAAGGCCCAGTGCACGGGTCAGCGCGAAAAAATCACCCAGGCCCAGTTGTGGGGCCACCATGTGATTGAGCGCAAAGCTGGGCCGATCCTTGGTCTGCACGTGCAGTCACTCCCCTAAGCGCCGGATTTTCCCGGTCATTGCTTGCATTAAATGAAACACTGGTTCTGTTATTATGTCAATGCGGAATATTCATTCCAAAAATGGATTGAAAACACCGGAATCGCAAGCCATCTGGCGGAATGGATGCAACGCCAAGCGGCTGTCAGTTCGGATATTTTCCGGGATGTGAGACTGGAACGGCTGAAAATCCGGGCCATGGATTTGGGCGGCGTGTGCGGAATATGTTGCCGATAGGCGCAGCGGAGGCTATCCCGAAGCGCGGCATCCGGCAGCAATCGACGCCAACGCATTGTGCCTGTTTCTCGCCGCGCTGAATTGAATTTTGGAGACGCGTGATGACTTCTGTTGCCGTGGCACAGCCCATCGCTACCGAGACGGCGCTGGGGCAGCCGGGCTATGTGCTGACGCTGAGTTGCGCGGACCGGCCGGGGATCGTGGCGGCGGTAACGACGGAACTGGCGGCGCTGGGCGCCAATATTGCCGAGAGCAACCAGTTCTGGGACCGCCAGACGGGCATTTTCTTCATGCGGCTGGCGTTTACGGCGCCGCAGGGCGCGGACCGCGACGCCATCGAGCGGGCGCTCAGCCCGGCGGTCGAGCGTTTCGGCATGAAGACGGCGCTGCGGCCGCTATCGCGCAAGCCCAGGATGGTGATCATGGTCAGCAAGTTCGACCATGTGATGCTGCACCTGCTGTACCAGATCCGGGTGGGCTGGCTGGAGGCGGAGGTGGTGGGGATCGTATCCAACCACCCCGACGCGGGCAGGATCGCGGCGGCGGAGAATATTCCGTTTCACCTGTGGCCGGTGGGCAAGGACAACAAGGCCGAGCAGGAAGCCAAGGTGATCGCGCTGGTGCAGGAAAGCGGCGCGGACCTGGTGGTGCTGGCGCGCTATATGCAGGTGCTGAGCAATAACCTGTCGACGCGGCTGTTCGGCAAGGTGATCAATATCCACCATTCGTTCCTGCCCAGTTTCAAGGGCGCCAAGCCCTATCACCAGGCCCATGAGCGCGGCGTGAAGCTGATCGGGGCGACGGCGCATTATGTGACGCCGGACCTCGACGAAGGCCCGATCATCGAGCAGGAGACGGCACGCGTGACCCACTCGATGAGCCCCGATGACCTGATCGCGGCGGGGCGCGACGTGGAAAGCCGGGTTCTGGCGCGGGCGGTGAAGCTGCACCTGGAAAACCGGGTGATGCTGAACGGGCACAAGACAGTGGTATTTGGATAGGCTGGGGGAATTTGCATGACGAGAGTTGGCGTGATCGGTTGCGGGTTTTTCGCCGGCAATCATCTCAATGCCTGGAAGCAGCTGGCGAGCGAGGGCGTCGAGCTGGTCGCGGTCTGCGATATGGATGGCGACAAGGCGCGGGCGGCGGGAGCGGCGTTCGGCGTGGCGGGCATCTATACCGACGCGGCGGCGATGTTGGCCGAGGCCAAGCTCGACCTGGTCGATATCGTCACGCAGGTGCGCTCGCATAAGCCGCTGGTGGAGCTATGTCTGCATGCCGGAGTGGCAAGCATCGTGCAGAAGCCGTTCGGGCTGAGCCTGGACGACTGCATTGCCATGCGGGATCTGTCGGAGCGGCTCGGCGTGCCGCTGGCGGTGCATGAGAATTTCCGCTTCCAGGCGCCGTTGCAGCTGGCCAAGCAGATTCTCGATAGCGGGGAGATCGGGGCGGCGAATTGGGCGCGGGTCAATTTCCGCACCGGATACGATATCTATAGCGGACAGCCCTATCTGCGGACGGAAGAAAAGTTCGTCATCAACGATCTGGGCGTGCATGTGCTGGACGTGGCGCGGTTCTTCCTGGGGGAAGCCAGGCACGTTTCGGCGGAAACGCAGCAGCGGCGGCCGGAAATTGCGGGCGAGGACACGGCGACGATGCTGGTGCGGCACGTGTCCGGCGCGGTGTCGGTGGTGGAATGCACCTATGAGGCGCGGCGGTTGCCCGACCTGTTTCCGCAGGTGCTGCTGGAGCTTGAGGGCACGCGCGGCTCGGTGGTGGTCAAGGCGGATTATGAAGTGGTGGTGACGGCGGACGGCGTTACCCGCACCATGCGGGCCGAGCCCGAGGCCAAACCGTGGATGCAGCAGCCGTGGAATGTGATCCAGGACAGCGTGGTGCTCACATGCGCGCATATCCTGGCGGCGTTTCGGGCGGTGAGCTGCCCAGCGTTTCGGCGGCGGATAATGTGAAGACGATAGCGCTGTGCGAGGCGGCGTATGAGGCGGCAGCAAGCGGGGTGGCGGTGGTGCCGCGGGGGTGAGCTGATCCCGCAGTCGTCACCCTCCCCCTTGCGGGGAGGGATCAAGGGTGGGGGGTGTTTAGCCCCGTACCAGCATCGCGGCTCCAGCACCCCTACCCATCCTCCCCCGTCAAGGGGGAGGTGCCGATCGAGTATGCGGGACATAGTTGCCCCATGCCTGATCGAGCAAGCAGCCATGAACCGGAACGATCGCCCCGCGGCTCTGCCCCTCACGTCTCCCTCGCCCGCTCCAAAATCCGCTTGCACTCCAACAGCTCGCGCAGCACTTCGGAGAGTTTGTTGCGGCTGTCCTGGTCGAGGCTGGGATTGGCCAGCATCACGGCTTCTTCGATTTCGGCCTCGTCGCTGGCAGCCTCGGCGGCTTCGAGCATGGGCAGGATTTCGTCGATGGACTTGCCCTCGCCCACGGCGATGACGTAGCGGCTGCCCTGATCCTTGAGGATGCGCTGCACGCCCTTGATGGTGAAGCCCTGATCATAGAGCAGGTGACGGATGCCGCGCAGCAACAGCACGTCCTCGGGGCGATAATAGCGGCGGCCGCCGCCGCGCTTGAGGGGCTTGATGGTGGCGAAGCGGGTTTCCCAGAAGCGCAGCACGTGCTGTGGCAATTCCAGCTCGTCGGCCGCCTCGGAAATGGTCCGGAACGCGTCGGGGGATTTTTCCACGGCGGTCATGGGTGGAGCCTTAGGCGCGTCGAATAGCGAAACGGCGGCGCTTGCCGCTTCAGTTCGTATCGATCACGCGAAAAACCGGCTTCCACTTTTTCGCACGAGGCTCCGGGAGAAGGTCTTATTTTCCAGCATGAACCATAGATTTGTTGATCTTGGATTTCAACACGTTGCTGGGTTTGAACACAAGAACCTGCCGGGGAAGGATAGGAACCTCCTCGCCGGTCTTGGGATTGCGGCCAATCCGCTCGTTCTTGGAGCGCACCTGGAAGGAGCCGAAGGAGGACAGCTTGACGTTGCTGCCGCCGATCAGGGCCTCCCCGATGAGTTCAAGCACCCGCTCGACCAGTTCGGCCGATTCGGTTCGCGACAATCCGACGGACCCATAGACCGCCTCGGCCAGATCAGCACGCGTCACCGTTTTCTGCGTCATCGACACCCCCGTGTTTGCAAAGGGCCTAAAATCCCGTCACAGGGCGACCCTTTCGCACCTCCGACACATTCAACGCCGAGGCCGATTCCCCCAAGAACCCTCCCGGCGACTACAGGGATTCTTCCCTCGTCATCCGTGCTCACACTGATTGCGACGCGCTATGAGGCGCGCCGTTCCAGCCTGGCTTCTTCACTCGGAATTGACACTAACGCCTTGAAACACCAGAGGTCAATGTCGTGTGGCGCAGGATCACCAGCGGATCAGCGAAGCGCCCCAGGTGAAGCCGCCGCCCATGGCTTCCAGCATCACCAGATCGCCCGGCTTGATACGGCCATCGGTGAAGGCTTCGTTGAGCGCCAGCGGCACCGAGGCAGCTGAGGTATTGGCATGACGATCGACGGTGATCACCACCTTTTCGGGGGGAATGTGGAGCTTGTGCCCTGCCCCGTCGATAATGCGCTTATTGGCCTGGTGCGGGATGAACCAATCGAGATCGTCGACGCCATAGCCCGTGGTTTCAAAGACCGAATTGACCACATCAGTGATCATGCCGACGGCATGGCGGAAGACTTCCTTGCCCTCCATATGCACGAAGCCCATGGTCTGGGTCGTGGAGGGGCCGCCTTTGGTATAGAGCTTGTCCCAATGATGGCCATCGGAGCGCAGGCTGGAGGCCAGCACGCCGCGTTCTGGCGCGTCGTCGCCCACATGCTCGACTTCCATCACCACGGCGCCGGCGCCATCGCCGAACAGCACGCAGGTGGTGCGGTCGTTCCAATCGAGCAGGCGCGAAAAGGTTTCGGCGCCGATGACCAGAGCCCGCTTGGCCAAACCGTTCTTGAGGTAGCTATCGGCGGTGGCGACGGCAAAGACGAAGCCGGAGCAGACGGCCTGCAAATCAAAGGCGGCGCCATGGTGCATACCCAGCTTGCGCTGCACGATGGTGGCGGTGGAGGGGAAGGTGTAATCGGGCGTCGTCGTGGCGACGATGATCAGGTCGATATCGTCAGGCGTCAGGCCGGCGCGATCGAGCGCCTGCTTGGCGGCCGCGAGCGCGAGATCGGAGGTGAATTCGCCATCGGCGGCGAGATGACGCTGCTTGATGCCGGTGCGCTGCTGAATCCACTCGTCAGAGGTATCGACGCGCTTAGCCAGCTCGTCATTGGTGACGCGATTGGCCGGCAGGTATCCGCCAACACCGCGGATGATGGAACGGGTCTGAGTCACGCCGGTCTGGCCTCGGGTTCTGGAGTGGGCAGGTCCGTCACGGCACTGACGGGGAAGCGCAGCATGCCCTCGCCGATCTTGTCGATCAGCCGGCTACGGGCCATTTCATAGCCAAGGCCCAGGGCGCTCTTGAAGCCGACTTCGTCGGTGCCGCCATGGGATTTAATGACGATGCCATTGAGCCCCATGAAGACGCCGCCATTGACGGTGCGCGGGTCCATCTTGCGGCGCAGGGCATTGAGGGCGGAGGAGGCCAGCAGCGCGCCCAGCTTACTCAGCCAATTGGCGGTAAGGGCGCTGCGCAGATAGGACGCGACCTGGCGGGCAGTGCCTTCGGCGGTCTTGAGCGCGATATTGCCGACAAAACCTTCGGTGACGATGACATCGACCGTGCCCTTGCCGATATCGTCGCCCTCGACGAACCCGTGATAGGTGAAGCCGGCGCCGCTTGCGGCGGCAAGGATGCGGCCGGCTTCCTTGATCGATTCGAGGCCCTTGACCTCTTCGGTGCCAACATTGAGCAGGCCGACCGTGGGCAGGTCCTGATCGAACAAGGCACGAGCGAGAGCGGAGCCCAGGATAGCGTAATCGACCAATTGGCGGGCATCGGCGCCGATGGTGGCGCCCATATCGAGCACGACGATGTCACTGCGCAGCGTCGGCCAGATGGCGGCGATACCGGGGCGGGAAATGCCTTCCATCGGGCGCAGGCAGAAGGTGGACATAGCCATCAGCGCGCCGGTATTGCCACCGGAGACGGCCACGTCGGCCTCGCCATCCTTGACCGCCTGGATCGCCTGCCACATCGAGGAGACATTCTTGCCCTTGCGCAGCGCCTGGCTGGGCTTTTCGTCCGAGGCGATGACCATTTCGCAATGGCGCACGGTCGAGTGTGCCTTGAGAGCAGGAAATTCATCGAGCAGCGGCGCGATCAGCTCCTGCCGTCCGTGAAAGATGAAAGAGGTGTTCTTGCGTTCCTTGAGCGCCAGATGGGCGCCGTGGATCACTGCACGAGGAGCATTGTCGCCGCCCATGGCATCCACTGAAATTCGAATTGTGTCGGTCATTTCCGCCCGTAGTCCAGTCCGTCAGGGTCTGTGACCCTACTCTTTTGTACTCGCATCGCCGTGGGCAAAATACCGGTTCCCCGACTTTTTGCGTGACGCTTCGGGCGTTCGGCGCAACATATAACATCACCTCTAGGGCGCAACCCCTCGGACCGATCGCCAGTCAGCTCAGGCTGGCCTGCAAATATCAGTTTTCTGCGCTTCCGGTCCTCACGTACCCAAATGTACGCTCCGGTCCGGTTCTCGAAAACCGCCATTCTCGGCTCAGCCTGAGCTGACTGGCAATCGGTCCGGGCGCGCTGAATATCGATCATGCTCCGCTCGTGTCGTCAGTGTTCTTGAGCGATTTAAGGCTGGCGAACGGCCCCTCTTCCTTATCCGACAGGTCGACGCCTATCGTATCGAGGCTTTCCCCCGGCAGGCGTGGATAGGGATCGATGGCCAGCGCGAGGGTCTCGATCAGCAGCGCCGACAGGTCGACCTCGTTACCATCGACATGATCGGGGAAGTCCTCATCTTCCAGATCGACGAAAATCTCGGCGCCGGGCGCCGGATTGTGTGGCGCATCGGGTCCCTGCACGAACAGGCGATCCACCGACTCATCGATATCCTGGGTCACCGGCTCGAAGGTGACGACCGAAGGCTGCACGATTCGCGCGGTGAGGCGGCCTTGCACCCGAATGCCGCCGCGCAGCTTCACGGCGGTGAGGCTGGCGCGGAAGTCTTCCACGGTGGTGACCTTGAGAATTCCGGCCAGGGCGGCGAGCGCGTCGGCGTCAGGGGTGACCTCAAGTTCGCGGCCAGCGGCCGGGAGGCGGTCGAAGCGGATGATGGCATCCAAAAGCGGAGAAGTGTCCGGTGTGGTCATGCTGCGGCCTCGAAGGCGATGGCGCCGTTGACGATGGTATCGGCCGATTGGGTGGCGAGCCGGACGTCCTCGGCCAGCAAATAATCGGCGAGAGCGGCGATGTTGTCGCCCTGCGCACCATCGAAGATATTGCGGGAGAGCACGCTTTGCAGGGCGGCACGATCCTTGCGGTCCATGGCATCGTTCAAAGCGGCGAGCAGGCCGAAGAAGATATTGCCCATTTTCTGAATCTTCTTGGGGACGGCGAGATCCCCTGCCCCCATTTCACGCAGTGAGCGATCCATATCCTTGAAAAACAGATCGAATACCGCCTGACTGAAATCCTTCTGCCCGGCATTTTCGAAGCGCAGGCGGCGGAACAGCAATGCCAGATGCAGGCTGATCATATCGAAGCGCCCGGTGACCGTATCGGGTACGGACCAGTCGGCGTAGAATATGGGTTGCCGGGATTGCGCCACAATGGCGCGATAGACGGCGTAAACCGGCTCGGAGGCAGTGGACTTGCGGAACAGGGACAGGATCATGGATTGCGCTCGGCGTCTTGATCGGTCATCACACCAGCAAGCCTCTTAACTGGGCTAATGCCAGCTTGCCAGGATGGTGGGTTGGCAGCTAAACATTCCGGCGGCTGCCGCTTGTCGCCACGCCTATAGTCGAGAGCCATCGGGAAAGTCAAATTCATGCCTTTGCTTAACGTTGCCGGTCGATTTGCACCCATCGCTGCCGCCGCCCTGCTGGCGCTTGCCATGGCTGGGTGCGCCAGCAACATGAGCCTGGTGGCCCAGCGCACCCAAGGCTACGAGATTCCCGACACTGCGCTGCAGCAAATCCGGCCCGGCCAGAGCCAGCAATTGGTGACACTGGTGCTGGGTTCGCCCCAGACCACAAATTCGTTCGGCGACCAATCAGCATTCTATTATGTCGAGACCAAGGTTCAGCAGACCGCGTTCGGCCTCAACATGATCAAATCGCGCACTGTGCTGGCCGTGTATTTCGACAAGAATAAAAAGGTCGTCGACAAGCAGGTTTATACCCTGGCCGATGGCAAGGCAGTCGCTATGGAAACCAGCCGCACGCCGTCGTTCGGCGAAGACCGGACATTCGTGGAACAGATTTTGCAGAGCTTCTAGTAGCAGAGGCTGGATTGAAAAAAGCCCCGGGAGACCGGGGCTTTTTTTTTGCTTCTGGGCTCTATGGGGCCACGCCCTCGTGGTTCGAGGCTCGTAAGCGCTCGCACCTCACCATGAGGGCTACTGGGACATAGCGATCTATCAACAGCCCTCATGGTGAGGCGGGAGCGCAGCGACCCTCGAACCACGAGGGCGTGGTACAATGTTATTGCGTTTCGGTCATATCCGAGCCGGCTTCGCGGGCGATGGCGTCGAGGGCGGCGTTGACGAGGCCGGAGGCGTCGTCTTCGTAGAAGGCCTTGGCGACATCGACATATTCGGTGATGACGACGCGGGGCGGAATATCCTTGCGGCGGAGCAGTTCGAACGCAGCGGCGCGCAGGATGGCGCGCAGCGTCGCATCAATGCGTTCGACGGGCCAGCCAGCGGATAGGGCGCGATCGACGGCGGGATCGATGGCAAGCTGATGCTTGGCGACCCCAGCCACGATCTGGCGGAAGAAATCAGCATCGGCGGGCAGATATTGGTCGCCCTCGACCTCGCGGCCGAGATGGAAGGCGCCGAATTGCGACAGCGTGTCTTCCAGCGTGGCGCGGCCGACATCCATTTGATAGAGCGCCTGCACGGCGGCAAGGCGCGCCGCGCCCCGCTGGTTAGCGGAGCGATTGAGCTGCGGATCGCGTTTAGGAGCCTCGGCCATCAGGAGTTCAGTTTCCGTTTAAGCGCCGCCATGGCGAGAACAGTGCGCGCAGCGCGGCCACCAACATTCTTGCCGACAGTAGCAGTCTGGCCATGGGCCTCGCCTTCGGTCTCTACCATGACAAGGCCATTGCCGAGCGGCAGGGCATCGACCACGGAGAGTTCGAGCAAGGCGCGGGTGACTTCGGGCACGACATGGCCAACGGCAACGGTTGTGTTGCGAACCACCACGCCCAAGGCGATGAAACCATCATAGTCGCCGGCCTCGAGCGCCATGGCGATAGCGGCGGGAATTTCGAGTACGCTCGGCACGGAGACAATATCGTAGCTAGCGGCAGCCGCGTCGAGCGTTTCGGATGCGCCCTTGAGTGCTTCATCGGCGCGGTCGGCATCGTAGCGCGACTCGACGATCAGAAAATGCTGGTCATCGCCAGAGGCGATATCGATGGGGAAAGTCGCGCCGATCGGGGCCATGTGTCAGTCCTTGTTGCGGAAATCGCCGAGAGTTTCAAACAGGCGCGCCGCATAGCGCGCCATGGGGTCGACCTCGATATTGACGCTGTCGCCAACGCCGTAGTCGCCCCAGGAGGTAACCTCAACCGTATAGGGAATCAGATGAACGGAGAAGCGGTTGCCCACAACTTCGTTGACGGTCAGCGAAGTCCCGTTCAAGGCGACCGAGCCCTTTTTGGCAATGAACGGGGCGACAGCGTCGGTGACGGCGAAGGTATAGGCGATCTGCTCGCCGGTGATGGTCTTTTCGACGATTTCGGCCATGCCGTCGATATGGCCGGAAACGATGTGGCCACCCAGTTCGTCGCCGATCTTGAGTGAGCGTTCCAGATTGATGCGGCGGCCGATTGCCCACTTGCCGACTTCGGTGACGCTAAGGGTTTCGAGCGCGGCGAAGACCTCGAACCAGTGCTGGCCGGCCTCGGTGCCCTTGGCGGTCACGGTGAGGCAAATGCCATCATTGGTGATGGAGGCGCCCATGTCGATGCCTGCGGGATCGTAGCGCGTGCCGACGCGGAGCAGCCGGCCGTCATTGCGGTCCTCGGCTTTCAGCAGGCGGCCGATATCGGTGACGATGCCGGTGAACATGGGTTGGCTCCTGGAATAGGGCGAGCGCGCGGTCAGGCGCCCCGCTCGTAGGTGGTGACCATATCGCCGCCCAGCGGCTGGCGGTCAACCTGCACTAAACGGGCAGCAGCGATGCCATCGGCGATGGACATGTGGGGCAAGGCGCGCTGCCCGTCGGGGCCAATGGCGCGGGGCGAGGACAGCAGCAGGAAGCGATCGACGAGACGCTGCGGACAACAGGGCTTCGGTGAGGGCGCTGCCGCCTTCGACCAGAACGCTGTTGATGCCGTGGGCTCCCATTGTGGCAAAGACGTCGGCGAGGTCGGGGCGATGGGTGCCAGGGATGGGCCAGAATTCTATATTGGCGGGTGTGCGTTGGCCGGAAAGGCCAATGATTACCGTGCGTTGGGAATCAACGTTGGCAAAGAGATTCAGGTTTGCAAACAGTGGCTGGGCCCCTGCGAGAACCACGCGGAGCGGGCGGCGATCTTCAAGGCCGGGAATGCGGACGGAGAGGCGTGGGTTATCGATATTGGCAGTCGAGCCACCGACCAGGATGGCGTCGCTGACGGCGCGGCGGGCGTGGGTGAAGGCCTGGGCCTCGGGTCCGGTAATGGCGACGTTGGGCGTATATGGCCGCCCGATCATGCCATCAGCGGAGACGGCGAGCTTGGCGGTGATGAAGGGGCGGCCCAGGGTGACGCGGGTGATGAAGCCTTCGTGCAGGCGGCGCGATGGGGCGTGATCGGCTACGAGGACATCGACATCGGCGGCCAGCAGGCGCTTGACGCTTTCGCCGGCAGTGCGTGGATCGGGATCGACCATGCCGATGACGACGCGAGCAATCCCGGCGGCCAGTACGGCTTCGACGCAGGGCGGCGTGCGGCCCCAGTGATGGCAGGGTTCGAGGGTAACGTAGAGCATGGCGCCGCGCGCGGCGTTGCCGGCCATGGCGAGGGCTTGCGGCTCGGCGTGGGGGCGGCCGCCGGGAGCGGTAACGCCCTGCCCCAGCATGGTGTTGGTCAGCGGATCCACGACGATAGCGCCGACCGTGGGATTTTCAGCGGTGGTGCCGAGCATGGGTGCGGCCAGCGCCACGGCGGCGTCGAGCCAATGCAGGTCGGCGGGGGTCAATCTTGGTCGTCGGCGGGGCTGGGATGCTTGGCCAGTTCGCTCAGGAACGAGCGGAAATCGTCGGCGGCGGAGAAATTCTTGTAGACCGAAGCGAAGCGGACGAAGGCCACATCATCGAGGCCCTTGAGGCCCTCCATGACGTATTCGCCGATCTGGTCGGAGGTGACTTCGACCTCGCCCAGCGATTCGAGCTGGCGAACGATGCCGGAAATCATGCGCTCGCTGCGCTCGGCATCCACCGAACGCTTGCGCAGGGCGGTATTGACCGAGCGCGCGAGCTTTTCGCGTTCGAAGGGGACCTTGCGGCCACTTTTCTTGACCACGGTGAGGTCGCGCAGTTGCACGCGCTCGAAAGTGGTGAAGCGGCCGCCGCAGCCTGAACAGATGCGGCGGCGGCGAATAGCGCCGGAATCCTCGGTCGGGCGGCTGTCCTTGACCTGGGTGTCGTCGTTACCGCAATAGGGACAGCGCATGGACCGATCCTAACGTTGCGTAATCAGTTGGGCCATGACGGCCTGCAAATGTCTCGTCCTGAACCAACTGCTTCACGCAACTAATTGGCGTAGATCGGGAAGCGGGTGGTGAGCGCCTTGACCTTCTCGCGCACGGTCGCCTCGACCAGGGCATTGCCCTCGTCGGAATTGGTTTCGCGCAGTCCATCGAGCACTTCGACGATCAGGTTGCCGATCTCCTGGAATTCGGCGACGCCGAAGCCGCGGGTGGTGCCGGCTGGGGTACCCAGGCGGATGCCGGAGGTGACGAAGGGCTTTTCCGGGTCGAACGGAATGCCATTCTTGTTGCAGGTGATAAAGGCACGGCCCAGACCCTGCTCGGCGCGCTTGCCGGTGGCGTTCTTGGGGCGCAGATCGACCAGCATCAGGTGGTTATCGGTGCCGCCGGAAACGACTTCAAGGCCGTGCGACTTGAGGGTTTCGGCCAGCGCCTTGGCGTTGGCGACGACCTGGGCGGCATAGGCCTTGAATTCGGGCTGCAGCGCTTCCTTGAAGGCCACGGCCTTGGCGGCGATGACGTGCATCAGGGGGCCGCCCTGCAGGCCGGGGAAGACGGCGGAATTGATCTTCTTGGCGATATCCTCGTCATTGGACAGGATCATGCCGCCGCGCGGGCCGCGCAGGGATTTGTGGGTGGTGGTGGTGGTGACGTGGGCATGGGGCACCGGCGAAGGATGTACCCCACCGGCGACCAGGCCCGCGATATGGGCCATGTCGACCATCAGGTAGGCACCCACTTCATCGGCGATGGCGCGGAAGCGGGCCCAATCCCAGAAGCGGGAATAGGCGGTACCGCCTGCAAGGATCAGCTTGGGCTTGTGCTCGCGGGCGAGGCGTTCGACCTCTTCCATGTCCAGCAGGTGATCGTCGCGGCGCACGCCATAGGAGACCACGTTGAACCACTTGCCACTCATATTGACCGGCGAGCCGTGGGTCAGGTGACCGCCCGAATTGAGATCGAGACCCATGAAGGTATCGCCGGGCTGCAGCAAAGCCAGGAACACGGCCTGATTCATCTGCGAGCCGGAATTGGGCTGCACATTGGCAAACTTGGCGCCGAAAAGCTGCTTGGCGCGTTCGATGGCGAGGGTTTCGGCGACGTCGACGAACTGGCAGCCGCCATAGTAGCGTTTGCCCGGATAGCCCTCGGCATATTTGTTGGTCATGATCGAGCCCTGCGCCTCAAGTACGGCGCGCGAGACGATGTTTTCGGAGGCGATCAGCTCGATTTCGTGCTGCTGGCGGCCCAATTCATCCTGGATCGCACCGGCGATTTCGGGATCGGTCTCGGCCAGCGAGGCGCTGAAGAATGCGGGAAACAATGGCAGTGAATTTGCAGCGCTCATGGCGATCTCCTGGGGGCTTCCCGAGATGTTGTGCTGGGCATGGGGTGTTGACGCAGCCTGTAGCACAAAGCGATGCTCCAATCCAAGCGTTGCGGCAGGGATTCGTCAGGGACGAGGCAACCAGAACGCTGTCTACGCATTTGTGTGTTACAGGCCGGAATACCCGGCCGCGGGGTGGGTTTTCAGGAGACATAAGATGAACATCTTGGGCAAGGGACTAACAGTGCTGGCGCTGATCAGCACGGTGGCGATTTCCAGCGTCGTTCCGACGCAGGCGCAATCGATGAGATTCGGCTTCCACCAACGCGATCATGTGATCACCAGCTATTGCGACCGCAACCCGCGCGACCGCGATTGCCGCAGTTTTCGGCGGGGCGGCTGGCACGATTCGGACTATAACCGTTTCTACCATTCGCGCCGCAGCGGGCTCGACAACATAGCGAGCGGCCTGTTCGGCTTTGGCTTCGGCGCCATCCTGGGCAGCGCGATCGCCAATTCGAACAATCGTGGTGGTGACCGGCTGATCGGGCCAGTGGGGGGCGGTAATTACAGCAGCCATGTGCAGGCGTGTTTCGACCGCTACCGCTCCTATGACGAACGCACCGACTCATTCATGGGCTATGATGGCGTGCGGCACCGCTGCAATCTCTAGGGTTGTGGCCGATCCATTTGAAAGCCTGGGCTCAGCCCGGGCTTTTTTTTATGATCCGCGAGGACCTCGCGGGCGACGGCGATAAAGGCGCGAAGACCGGCAGAGACGTGGCGGCGGCCGGGATAATAGAGGCAGAGGCCCGGGAAGGACGGGGTCCAGTCCTGCAAAACGCGGACCAGGCGGCCATCGGCGAGATGGCCGGCGATGACCTCGGCACTAATATAGGTCAGCCCGCCACCGGCCAAAGCCGCCTCAAGTTTGAGCGTATCATTGTCCAGCGTCAGCTGGCCGGGAACGTCGATGATTTCGGTTTCGCCATGGCGCTGGAACTCCCAGGGGAACAGTTTGCCGCTGGGCAGGCGCGCGCGAACGCAGCGATGGTGCAGCAGATCGGCGGGCACCAGAGGGATGTCGTGGTCGGCGAAATAGACGGGTGAGCCGACAACGGCAAAGCTCAGATCCTCGGTGAGCTTGACCGCGATCATGTCCTGGGGAACCGCCTCGGCGAGGCGAACACCGGCATCGAAGCCGCCGGCCACGATATCGACAAAGCGCCCCTGTGCCGCCAAATCGATACTCATTTCAGGATAGCGATCAAGGAAAGCCAGGATAATGGGCTGGATCAAACGTGCACCGATCTCCGAGCTATTGAGGCGCAGGGTGCCGGACGGTGTGTCGCGGTGATCGTTGACCGCTTCCATGGCATCGGAGATTTCCTGCAATGCCGGGGTGACGCGGGACAGGAATTGTTCGCCGGCCGGCGAGAGCGAAACGCTGCGGGTGGTGCGATTGAACAATCGCACGCCGATGCGCTTTTCGAGCGCCGCAACGGCATGACTAAGCGCGGAGGGTGAAATGTCGAGCGCTGCTGCGGCAGCGCGGAAGCTCTTATGGGCCGCGACGGCAGAAACGGCGGTCAGTTCGGTCAGTGCGATTTTCTGCATTGTGCGATAGCCTGCATGAGCTTGTGCCAAATTATAGCGATTATTCACAAGGATGATGCAGCCTAGATATGCGGTCGGCAACAGATTTTGGAGACCAAAATGAGCAAGACAGTTTTAATTACCGGCACATCATCGGGCATCGGCAAGGCATCGGTGGCATTGTTTACCAGCAAGGGCTGGAATGTGGTGGCGACGATGCGGCGGCCGGAGGAGAGCACGCTGGAGCCATCCGGCCAAGTGCTGGTGACACGGCTCGACGTAGAAGACCAGACAAGTATTGCAACGGCCATCGCCGCTGGGATCGAGCGCTTCGGGCGCATCGATGCGCTGGTGAACAATGCCGGTTACGGGCAATACGGGGTGTTCGAGGCCCTATCGCGCGAGCAGGTGCAGACTCAGTTCGACGTCAATGTCTTCGGCGTAATGGACGTGACGCGGGCGATATTGCCGCATTTCCGGGCCAACAAGGCCGGAATGGTGATCAATGTCAGCTCGGGCGCCGGGATTTTTGGATTGCCGATGATTTCGCTCTATTGCGCCAGCAAGTTCGCGCTGGAGGGCTGGTCGGAGGCGCTGAGCTACGAACTGCTGTCGCAGAATATTGGAGTCAAGCTGGTGCTGCCCCATGGCGGGGTGACGGAAACACAGTTTTCCGAGCGGCAGGCCGAACGGCAAGCGAGCGGGACGCCAGCGGACTATGCGGACTTCGTGGCTCGGACCAATGCGCATTTCGCCAGCATGGGCGCGGCACGCTCGATGAGTTCGAGCGATGTGGCTCAGATCGTTATTAAGGCGGCAACAGATGGGACCGACACTCTGCGCTACTTCGTCGGCGACGATGAGCGTGGGATTGTCAAAGCCCGATATGAGCTAAGCGAGGCGGACTATATCGCATTCATGCGCGGGAAGTTTTTGGCGGTCTAAAAACGCCGGGGCTCGGGCTTGAGCGGCGCTTCACCGAGCTTCTTGCGGAGCTTGGCAAGGGCGACTTGCTGCATCTGGGTGCGGGTGGCGGCGACCGGGGTGATAACGACAACCTCGGTGCCGCTCGGCACGTGAATGGCGGCGACGCGCATCTGGACGCCGACCTGCACGAATTCGAAAAGGATCTCGCCGTCCGTCATCTGCCCTGCCCCCGCTTGGCAGAAGCATAAACGGAATTTCGTGAAAATGCGAACGCCCTCCACAATGGGAGGGCGTTTGCGTATTCAGGCAGGGGGCGATCAGGCTTCTTCGAAGGTGATCTTGCCCTGCGCGTCGAACTCATAGACGTCGTCGCGGAAGCTGACGGTGCCCTGTTTGTTGGCCCAGGCGGTGATATATGTCGTGTGCAGCGGCACCCGTGCCTTGCATTCGACATCCAGCCGCTCATTGGAATCGAATGTGGTGTTGACCCGGTTGATGTCCCAATCGCCATTGTCGCGCAGCAGCCAATTGACCAGTTCATTGACCCCCTCCACGCGCACGCAGCCCGAGGAATGGAAACGGGAGTTTTCGCCGAACAGGGCCTTGGTGGGCGTATCGTGCAGGTAGCAATCATAGGGATTGTAGAAATTGATCTTGCAATGGCCCATTGAGTTTTCGGCGCCCGGCTCCTGGCGGAACATGTAGTTCACAGCCTGGCCGAGATTGGTCCAATCGATGGTCGTGGGCGAAATCTCGTTGCCCTTGCCATCATAGATGTGGATGTTCTGCTTGGTCAGATAATCAGGATCTTCCTGCATGTACTTGGTCAGGTCGCGTTCGATCAGCGACTTGGGCACATGCCAGTAGGGATTGAAATTGATCTGGCTGACCTTGCTGGCCATGATCGGGGTTGCACGATCGACACGGCCCACCACAGCTGTGTGGCGCTGCTCGACAAAGCCCCCAGCCACTGCTTCGATGGTGGCCGCCGGAATATTGACCACCACGTAGCGTTCCGACAGGTTCGCGGCCATGGTCTGAACGCGCTGGAAATTGAGATAGAGCTGGTTGAGGCGCGTCTGCGCCGGCACCGACATGGCGTACCAGGTGGGCTCATCGACCTGGCCATTGACGATCAAGCCATGGCGAGCCTGGAAGGCGCGGACGGCAGCATCGGTGGTGGCATCGAACATGTCATCGACATTGTCGACCACAGCCATATCGCCGGACGACATCAGGCGGCGCTTGAGGCTGATATTGGCCCGGCCGCCCTTGCCGATGCTCATCTTGAAGGCTTCCTGGGGAATCTCTTCCCAGCCGCCGGCAGCAACGAAAGGCTCGTACTGCGAAATCGCGAGCTGCAAATTGTAGGCTGTGTCGAACGACAGGATCGGCTCATTGGTTTCAATAAGCGCCTGGGCGGCGGCGGTATTGCCGCCCTGGTCGACTTCGCGCAGCACGCGATTGCGCGCAAACATGTCCCAGATCGATTCATCGGCCCGTGTTGCCGAGGTCAGAGCCGCCGAAGCCCCCGCCACAGCCATGGAACGGAGGAGATTACGTCGATTGAGCCGCATTAAAAGTCACCTGAATTGCCTAGCCGCAAAGCTGCCAGTTTTTTACCATTGCGTCGCGCGGGTCACAACGCCGGTCAACCGACTGTGAACCTTCAGAGCGAAGTCATGAATACGCGGGAAATGGTTTAAACCACACAACGGGTTCTCTTTATGCTGATTTGCGGCAGGAATAAGAAACGCCGGCACTGAGGCCGGCGTTTACTGTCCAGTGTGGCGGCGTGGCAACAGTCGCCACGACCTCAGAGCATCCCTCAGAGCTTGTAGAGGATTTGATCGACCCAGAAGCGTTCGAGGCGAGCCAGCGCCTTGTTGAGGCCGTCAAATTCGTCATCGCCCAGGCCACCGACCTTGTCGATGGACTTGAGGTGGCGGTCATAGAGTTCGTCGATGACCTCGGCCACTTCCTCGCCCTTGGGGGTCAGCTTGATGCGGACCGAGCGGCGGTCGGTGCGGGAGCGTTCCTGGAAGATATAGCCGGTTTCGACCAGCTTCTTGAGATTGTAGGAGACGTTGCTGCCCAGGTAGTAGCCGCGGGAGCGCAGTTCGCCGGCGGTCAGTTCGGCATCGCCGATATTGAACATCAGTAGCGCCTGGACGGGATTGATATCGTCCCAACCCATGCGGTCGAATTCGTCCTTGATCAGATCGAGCAGGCGACGGTGCAGACGTTCGACGCGGGAAACAGCTTCGAGATAAAGCGGCTTCAAGCTCTGGGTACGTTCCGGGACCATAGCCTCGGCGGCGTTGGATTTGATTGCCATGCTAGCCTCACTGTTTTGCAGACTGTGCGATTTTTCGCATCTCATGAGGCCAAACTACGGCTGTCGAACTAAGATCGGACTAAGCCACACGCTTAAAACTATGTTACTGGAAAGCAATGAGAATTTGGCTTTATTCTTCGTTACACCAGTGCATAAACTTGTAACCTAAATGGGGTGTGAAGAGCGTCTTTGCGCTCTGTTAATCCTGTGCCTGGGCGCGGCTGAGGCGAATGCCGAGCACGAAAATGATCAGGATCGAGACCAGCAACAGCAGGCGTACGGCGAAGCCGAAGGCGCTCATGCGGATGTCGGGATTGCCCAAAAGATAGAGCAGCATTTCGATGAAGGTGGCGGCGGCGAGCAGCACGGCGCCCCAACTGGCCTTGATCCACAGGCCCACGGCGGCGAACAGGCGCGTCAGCGAGAAGATGGCCAGATAGACGAAGCCGGTCATGCCCAGGGTGGACATGGGCGAGACATTGCCGAGATTGACGCCAAGCAGGCGCGCCGCATCGTTGAGGCCCAGCAGCAGGCTGATGATGGCGACGATGCGGATATAGATGGTGATGGCGGGCGCGGTAAAATTCATGGGCGATTTCTAGCGCCTGGGCGAGGCTGCGACAAGCGGAGCCTTTATGGCGGCGGTGGGGACTGGTATTAAGCCGGAGCATTTGTGGAGAGCGAGCATGGCCGAACACTGGAACAAGCATGACATGGAGTTCCTGGGCGGCCGGCGGTTGCGGCGGACGCGGCGAACGGCGTGGAGCCGGGCCATGGTGCGCGAGACCAACCTGACGCCGAGCGACCTGATCTGGCCGCTGTTCGTGATCGAAGGGCACAATGAAAAGACGGCGATCCGCACCATGCCGGGCGTGGAGCGGCTGAGCGTGGACCTGTGCGTGGCGGCGGCCAAGGCGGCGCGGGACGCGGGTATCCCGGCGCTGGCGTTGTTTCCCAATACGCCCGAGCATCTGCGCAGCGAGAATGCGGCGGAGGCTTACAATCCGGACAACCTGATGTGCCGGGCGCTGAGCGCGATCAAGGATGCGGTGCCCGAAATCGGGCTGATCGCCGATGTGGCGCTGGATGAATATTCGAGCGACGGCCAGGACGGGCTGGTGCGCGACGGCGAAATTCTGAACGACGAGACGGTCGAAGTGATGATCCGCTCGGCGCTGGTGCAGGTGCAGGCGGGGGCGGACATCATCGCGCCATCGGACATGATGGATGGCCGCGTTGGGGCGATCCGCATGGCGCTGGACGCCGAGGGGCATGAGCAGACGCAGATCATGGCCTACGCCGCCAAATATGCGTCGTTCTTTTATGGACCATTCCGCGAGGCGGTCGGCTCGGGGGCGCGGCTCAAGGGCGACAAGAAGACCTATCAGATGGACTATGCCAATTCCGACGAGGCGCTGCGCGAGATCGCCCAGGATATCGAGGAAGGCGCCGATAGCGTCATGGTCAAGCCGGGAATGCCGTATCTGGATATCGTGCGGCGGGCCAAGGACGCGTTCAATATCCCGATCTATGCCTACCAGGTCAGCGGGGAATTCGCGATGATCGAGATGGCGGCGGCGGCCGGGGCGATCGATCGCAAGGGGGCGATTCTTGAAAGCCTGTGGGCGTTCAAGCGCGCGGGCGCCAATGGCGTGTTGAGCTATTTTGCGCTGGAAGTGGCGCGGGAGCTGGGGAAGTAGATCGAGGCACGCCCTCGTGGTTGCAGGCTCGTGAAGAACTCGCACCTCACCATGAGGGCTACTGAGAGACACGCTAGCAGTAGACCGCATGGTGAGGTGCACCTTTGGCGCCTCTAACCACGAGGGCATGGCGCGATTTTGCGTGTCGCCCTCTTGTGCAGGGGGCAAACCATGACAATTTGATTGGGCATGGACCAGACCTATCAAAATACCCGCCCTGCTTTGCCCGATCCTGCGACGGCGCCCGAATTGTTCGAGGGGCTGCTGGCGCGGCGTGTGGCGGCGCATATCATCGACCTGGTGATCATGGGGGTGTTGGTACTGGTGTTCAGCCTTATCGGGCTGATTGCGGGATTCCTGACCTTTGGGCTGGCCTGGCTGGCGCTGATCGTGGTCGTGCCGGCGACGATCGTGCTGTATTATGCGGCGACGCTGGGCTCGGCCAAGCGGGCGACGGTGGGCATGCGGACGATGGATATCGTGCTGACGCCGACGCGCGGACAGCCGCTCAATGGGCCGATGGCGCTCATTCATGCCGGGGTGTTCTGGATCACGATCTGGATTTGCTGGCCGATCTCGATGCTGTTCGCGCTGTTCATGCCGCGCCGGCAGATGATCCACGACCTGATCGTGGGCACTTTGATGGTGCGCCGCTCGCCAATGGAGCGGCATTGGCGCGCGCAACGGGCCGCTTATTGAGGCGTTGCGAGTAGGCTTGCGCAGGACTACACTCTGCCGATGCCATTGGCAGGGCTTTAGATGACCGACCAGACTCCGGAAACTACGCAGCTGTTCCTGACCGCGGCCATGCCGTGCCCGTATCTGCCGGGCAAGCAGGAGCGCAAGCTGTTTACGCACCTGACCGGACGGCGGGCTTCGAGCCTGCATCACCTGCTCAGCGAGAACGGGTTTCGACGCAGCCAGAACCTGATTTACCGACCGGCCTGCGAAGGCTGCAATGCCTGCCAGTCGGTGAGGATCGTGGCGGATGCGTTTGCGCCGTCGGGCCGCTTCCGGCGCGTGGCGATCAAGAACGACGATCTCGGCATCGACGTGCGCCCGCCGATCGCTACAAGCGAACAATATGACCTGTTCAAGCGCTATCTGGAGTCGCGCCATGCCGGCGGCGGCATGAACCAGATGAGCTTTGTCGACTATGAATACATGGTCGAGGATACGCCGGTGCAATCGGTGCTGGTGGAATACCGGTTGCGCGACCATCCGGACCAACCGCTGGTAGCGGTGGCGCTGACCGACGTGATGCCGGACGGGCTGTCGATGGTTTACAGCTTTTATGACCCCGATCTTGCCCATCGTAGCCTCGGGACCTTCCTCATTCTCGACCATATCGCGCAGGTGCGCTCGGCCGGGACTAGGATACGTCTATCTGGGGTATTGGGTAAAAGATTCCCCGAAAATGGCCTATAAGGCGGAGTATCAGCCGCTTGAGGTGCAGAAGGGGCCGCTAGGGTGGTGCCGGCTGGAGTAGTCTGGCGTTCCGACCTTCTCGGTGCCATTCCGGCGAAGGCCGGAATCCAGCCTGATATCTAACCGCGTTGACGCATCTCAGGATGGACCCCGGCCTGCGCCCGGGCGACACCGTGGTTGGGGATGCAAAATGCCCTGCCCTGTCAAATCTCCAGATCGAATACCAGCAAGCCATCGGTGCCACCTTCGAGAGCGGCAACCAAACGGCTGCCGGCGGCTTGGTGGGCGGGGGCGGTGAGGTAGGCGTCGCGGGCGGCGGCGTCGCGCAGGTCCATGATGAAACCGTCGTTGAAGCCTTTGCCGAGACCTTCGGGGGAGACGTTGGGTCCGAATTTTGCGCTGAGCAGGCCATCGATGGGGCCGACAAGGGCGTCGAGCTGGGCGTAGATGCCATCGCGTTCGGTGGTGGGGACGTCAGCGCGGAATTTGAAGAAGACGCAGTGGCGGATCATGGGGATTCCTTGGTGGCACGCCCTCGTGGTTCGAGGCTCGCGAAGGGCTCGCACCTCACCATGAGGGCTACTGGATCATCGTGATTTAGCAGTAGCCCTCATGGTGAGGTGGGAGCGAAGCGACCCTCGAACCACGAGGGCGTGGCAATCACCCCACAAACTTATTGTTCTTCGGGAAGCCGTTCGGCGGTTGTCTCCCAGCCGTGGCGCGGTCGGCGAGCCAGTCGGTGAGTTCTTCCATGGGCTTGGTGTAGGTGCGCCCGGAACTATCAGTCCAGGTCAGGCCATCGGCGGCGTAGAAGGTTTTTAGGTCGGAGACGCCGCCGTCCTTGTAGCGTTGCAGGCGAACGCCCTTGCCGCGGCCCATTTCGGCGAGCTGAGTCAGCGGGAAAACCAGGAGCTTGCGGTTTTGCCCGATGATGGCGACGCGGTCGCCATTGAGCGGCACCAGCAGCTTGGCTTCGTCGGGCGCGGTGACGTTGAGGATCTGCTTGCCCTTGCGGGTATTGGCGATCATTTCGTCTTCTGAGACGATGAAGCCATAGCCGCCCGATGAGGCGATGATGCGCTTGGCGCCGGGGCGATGGAGGAACAGGTCGACAATGTCCTGCCCTTCTTCGATATCGACCATGATGCGGACCGGCTCGCCCTGGCCGCGACCGCCGGGGAGCTTGTCGCCACCCAGCGTATAGACCTTGCCGCCGGTGGTGAGCAGCAGGAGTTTATCGGTCGTTTGCGCGTTCAGGCTGAGCTTGAGGCGGTCGCCGGCCTTGAAGCCCTTCTCGTCAATCTCGGCATTGTGGCCCTTAAGGGCGCGAATCCAGCCTTTTTCGGAGAGCACAATGGTGATCGGCTCGCGCTCGATGAAGGCTTCGGTGACTTCGGCGTGGTTGGCGTCGGGCATGTCGCCGAACATCGAGCGGCGTCCGCCCAAGGGATGCAGCGTGCCATTGGCGTCGAACATCGGATAGGCTTTTTTCAGCGCCTCGACCTGTTTGGCGATCTCACCCCATTGGCGTTTGTCGGAGGCGAGCAGGGTTTCCAGGCGCCCCTTCTCGTCGGTCAGGTCGCTGTGCTCCTTGCGGAGTTCGATCTCTTCCAGCTTGCGCAAGGAGCGCAGGCGCATGTTGAGGATGGCTTCGGCCTGGTTGTCGGTGAGCGAGAAGGTGCTCATCAACATCGGTTTGACCTCGTCCTCCTCGCGGATGATGCGGATCACCTCATCGAGATTGAGGTAGGCGATGATGTAGCCTTCGAGCACTTCCAGGCGCGATGCAATCTGCTCCAGGCGATGGCTGGTGCGGCGCTGCAGCACGATCTTGCGGTGATCGAGCCAGGCGCGCAGGGCATCGCCCAGGCTCATGACGCGCGGCACGGTGCCCTTGTCGAGGACATTGAGATTGAGCGGGAAGCGCACTTCCAGATCGGTGGTGCGGAACAATTGCTCCATCAAGATATTGGCGTCGACCGTGCCGGCGCGCGGCTCCAGCACGAGGCGGATATCGTCGGCGCTTTCGTCGCGCACGTCTTTCAGCAGCGGCAGTTTCTTGGCCAGCAGCAGCTCAGCGATCTTTTCGACCAGGCGCGATTTCTGGATGCCGTAAGGGATTTGGGTGACGACGATCTGATAGACGCCGCGGCCCTTTTCCTCTTTTTCCCAGATGGCGCGCAGGCGGAACGAGCCGCGGCCGGTCTCATAGGCATTGATGATGGCCGAGCGGGTTTCAACCAGCTGGCCGCCAGTGGGGAAGTCCGGGCCGCGCACCAGATCGTCGGCGCTGAGCGGGCTGGAGAGATCCTGGTGGATCAGTTCCTCGACAGTGGCGGCGGGATTGTAGATCAGCTTGAGCGCGGCATTGCACAGCTCGACCAGGTTATGGGGCGGCACCGAGGTGGCCATGCCGACGGCGATGCCGGTGGAGCCATTGGCGAGCAGGTTGGGGAAGTTGGAGGGCAGGACGACGGGCTCTTCATCCTCGCCGTCATAGGTGGGTTTGAAATCGATAGCGTCTTCGGTGATGCCTTCGAGCAGGCGCGTGGCCACGTCGGTCATGCGCGATTCGGTGTACCGCATGGCGGCGGCGCTATCGCCGTCGATATTGCCGAAATTGCCTTGGCCATCAACGAGCGGGTAACGCAGCGCGAAATCCTGGGCGAGGCGGACCAGGGCGTCATAGATCGACTGGTCGCCGTGCGGATGGAACTTACCGATGACGTCGCCGACGATACGGGCGGATTTCTTGTAGCCCTGGTTCGGATCGAGCTTGAGCAGGCGCATGGCGTGGATGATGCGGCGATGGACGGGCTTGAGGCCGTCGCGGGCATCGGGCAGCGCGCGCTGAGTGATCGTGGAGAGGGCATAGGACAGATACCGCTCTTCCAGCGCCGCGCGCAGATCGACGATGCGCTGATCGTCGGCGGGAGGGAGGGTATCGGATGCGGCCATGGGAGCGGGTCTCGGGAGAACGAATCAGGATTGGACTATAGCGGGAACCGGGGCGGAGGGCAGCGTTAGCGGCGGTTCGGGTGGCGGTTTTGCAGGGGATTCAGCGGGTTTGGCCGCAGCGCCGGGTGGCGTGCGGGTATGGGTAGGCTGCGGCATGCGGCGAGACGTGCCTCATGGGTTATGTAGTATGCGAGACAACGTCTCGCCGCATGCGATGGGATTTCTGTCCGCCCGGCAGTGCCTCCCCTTCACGCGTGGGGTGGCGCCGTCGTGCTGGCCCAGGGATCGCGCGACCGCATTCCCCTCCCACCAAACTCCCCACGGCCGTTCGTCGCGAACCCGCAGCCCAATGTGGAGATGTTGGGGAGGAGGATAGTGCAGGAATTTGGGGCGGGGATTAATTGGATAGATCGCTGAGGGTTGGCTCCCCTCCCCCTTGAGGGGAGGGGTTGGGGGTGGGGGTCCATCAGTGACCCACGAAACGACCCCCACCCTCGGTCCCTCCCCTCAAGGGGGAGGGAAGGGCAAGTGGAGAGATCGGGGGCTGGCCAGCACCCCTTCCCTCGGTCCCCTGCCATTCGAGCATAGCTCTCATGGCCTTGCTCGCTCACAGGCAGGGAGGGGAAGGGCGAGAGGCGATGGATTGGGGCTAAACCGTCACCCCCTCCTATCCTCCCCCATCAAGGGGGAGGTGACAGCGCCACTCTTGGGGATAGATCCAGTTCAACCTGCTCGTTCTTGAAACTCAATCTCTTCCCATCCGCCGGCAGACACCTCGCCCTTGATGAGGGAGGTTGGGAGGGGGTGATGGGATGCACTCAGTCTTCGTGTTTGGTCAAACTCGCGATCAACGCTTCGCGGACCGAGGGAGCGGTGAGCTGGCGGGGGCCCCACACATGCATATCGAGGAAATGGCCGGTGAGGCGGAAAGCATTGGCGATGTCATCGGGGGAGGCGTTGCCGCGGTTGGTGAGGCAGGCGGCGAGCGGTAGGAGGCGGTCGAGATAGGGCTGGGCGGCGGCGCGGGAGACGGCGCGGCCGGATTTGGGGGAGACGTGGGTGAGATCGGTGGTGACGCCGGTGGCGGCGCAACTTGTGAGGTCGAGACCAAAACCCAGGTCGTCAAGGACGGCGAGTTCGAAGCGGGCGATGGCGGCGCCGTCGGGGGCGCTATCGAGCAGGTTGAGGGCCATGCCGAGGAGGCGGTCGTGGGGATCGCGTTCGGGAAGCAGGTGGAGGAGTTCGCAGATCAACTGGCTGGCATAGAGGCGGGTGCGGTCGGCCATCAGGTCGGCGGCGCGGGCCGTGAGCAGTTCGGTGGTGAAGGTGCCGAGATGATCTTCGAGACGGGCGCGCCAGACCAGCTGGACGGTGTTGCCGGGCTGGAAGATGGCGGCGGTCTTCGGGGCGCGGCCGCCGCGGACGAGGCCGAGCCAGCGGCCACGGCCGGCGACCATGGCCTCGGCGATGAGGCTGGTTTCGCCGTGGCGGCGGATGCCGATCAAAAGGCCTTCACCGGTCCATTCCATGGAAATCTCTGTGGCACGCCCTCGTGGTTCGAGGCTCGCAAGGGCTCGCACCTCACCGGATGAGGGCTACTGGTTGTGCTTGCGGAGAAGTCTCACCCTGAGACCTCATGGTGAGGCTGAACGCCGAAGCCGGGCCTCGAACGGCGACGAGGTCGGGATACTGCCGTCTCAATTCTTCCCATGCGGGTATTCCAGGCCCATTTCGCGGTAGCGTTCGGGGTCGTCGCCCCATTTTTCGCGGACCTTGACGAAAAGGAACAGGTGGATGGGGACTTCGTACATTTCCATCAGTTCCTTGCGGCTTTCCTGGCCGATGGTCTTGATGGTCTGGCCGCCGGCGCCGAGGACGATCTTCTTGTGCTGTGTCGCGGGTGACGTAGATGACCTGGTCGATCTTGTAGGAGCCGTCCTTCTGGATCTTGAAGCTCTCGGTCTCGACGGTGGAATTGTAGGGAATTTCGTCGTGGATGCGCAGGAACAGCTTTTCGCGCGTGATCTCGGCGGCGGTGATGGCCATGGTGAGATCGGTCAGGTGATCCTCGGGGAAGTGCCAGGGGCCGGGCGGGATGTGCTTGACGCACCAGTCCATGAAGTCCTGCACGCCGTCGCCCTTGAGCGCCGAAATCATGAAGGTGGCCTCGAAGCGCAGCTTGGCGTTGATGGTCTCGGAGAGCTTGAGCAGGTGCTCGCGCTTGACCGCATCGACCTTGTTGAGGATCAGGATTTTGGGGTGGTTGACGTTGGCCAGGCCTTCCAGAAGAGATTCCAGATCCGGGCCTAAGCCCCTTTCGGCATCAAGGATAAAGGCGACGATATCGGCGTCCCCTGCCCCGCCCCAGGCGCTGTCGACCATGGCGCGGTCGAGCCGGCGCTTGGGCGCGAAAATGCCGGGGGTGTCGATGAAGACGAGCTGGGCTTTTTGCTCTTCCAGGGTGACGACGCCACGCACCTGGCTGCGGGTGGTCTGCGCCTTGTGGGTGACGATGGACACCTTGGTGCCGACCAGGGAATTGAGCAGGGTCGACTTGCCGGCATTGGGCGCGCCGACGAGGGCGATGAAGCCGCAGGAGGTATCGACGAGAGGTACTTCAATCATGCAGGGGTTTTCCAGACGTTTTGGGCGATGAGGAAGGCCTCGGCGGCCTTGTGTTCGGCGATCTTCTTGGATGGCCCGGTGGCGCTGAGGACGGGGAAATCGCCCAGGGTTACGGAGATGGTGAATTGGGGCGCATGGTCGGGGCCGGTGCGGGCGGACTGGATATAGGCGGGGGGTTCGAGGCCGCGGGCCTGGGCCCATTCCTGCAGGGTGGTCTTGGCATCGGCGCGGTCGGCATGGCCTTCGGCGAGCTGGTCGCCGAACATGCGCTCGACGAATTCATAGGCTTTGCCGAGGCCGCCGTCGCAATAGATGGCGCCGATGACGGCTTCGGCCACGTCGCCGAGGATGGCTTCCTTTTCGGCGCCGCCGGTGCGCGCTTCGCTGGAGCCGAGATTCATTTCGGCACCAAGATCGAGCTGGCGGGCGATGATGGCGCAGGTTTCCTTGCGCACCAGGGTATTGAGGGTGCGCGACAGCTCGCCCTCATTGGCCTTGGGCAGGCGGCGATAGAGCATGTCGGCGACGACGAGGCCGAGGACGCGGTCGCCGAGGAATTCGAGGCGCTGGTAGGAGCGCTCGATGCGCTTGGCCGGCGAGAGGGCGCTGGAATGGGTCAGCGCGCGGTCGAGCAGATCGGGATCGGCGAAGCGATAGCCTAGCCTTTGTTCCAGACCTGCATGAGACGGCCCGCGCTGTTTCACTGCGGCGTGACGCGGGGCGTGTAGTTGTAGATCGACTGGAACATGCGATCCCAGCGGACATTGGCCGGCCACTGCCAGATCTGCCAGGGCGGCAGGTTATCGGTGATGGAGAAGAAGCGGGCTTCGGCCTTGGCGATCAGGTTGGTGGCGGGCACATAACCCACCGATTGCAGCACGCGGCTATCGGCGGAGCGGTCGCGGTTATCGCCCATCATGAAGTAATGGCCGGCGGGAACGACATATTCCTGGGTATTGTCGAGTTGGGCGTCGTCGGAGATTTCCTGGATGGTGTGGGTGGTGCCCTCCGGGAAGGTTTCTTTATAGACGGTGACTTCGCGGTTATCGCCGGTGCTGTCGGTATCGATGGTGGTGCCGACCTTTTCGCGCTCGACCATGACATCGTTGATATAGAGGCGGCCCGCCTTCATCTGGATGCGATCGCCGGGCAGGCCGACGACGCGCTTGATATATTCGACGGTCTGCGGCACCGGACGGAATACGGCGACATCGCCACGGTTCGGATCGCGGCCGAGAATGCGGCCATTGATGGGCAGTTCGAAATCGAGCGCAGTGAAATTGCCATAGCGGCCGAGCGAGAAGGAATGCTTGCCATAGCCCCAGATCCATTTGTTGGCGACGAAGTAGTCGCCGATCATCAGGGTCTGCTGCATCGAGCCGGTGGGAATGGAGAAGGGCTGGTAAAGGAAGGAGCGCAGTACGATGGCAATCAGCAGCGCCTCGACCACGACGACGAGGGTATCCCACCACTCGTTGGTCGCGGACTTCTTGACGGCTTTATTGGCGGGCTGGCTCATAGGTATCCCCGAAACGGTGCAGGCAGACGGTTAGAGCGTTGCGGGGGCCTGGTCAATTGTGTTGGCCGGTGACCTTATCCGAAAAGGCTACAACTTTTCGGGTTCAGCTTGTGGCAGCGCTTCGATGATCACGAACGCTTGGGCGAGGCCGGCGTCGTCGGTGATGGTCAGGTGGATGTGGGGAACGTGCCCGGGCGGGACAAGGCGGGCGAGCGCTTTGGCCGCCCCATTGGTCAGTTGCATGGTCGGTTTGCCCGATGGCAGGTTCACCACGCCCATGTCGCGCCAATAAACGCCGAAACTAAGGCCGGTGCCGAGAGCCTTGGAGCAGGCCTCCTTGGCGGCGAAGCGCTTGGCGTAGGAAGCGGCGCGTTGCGCGCGGCGATCGGACTTGCGGCGCTCGATCTCGGTGAAGCAGCGATGGGTGAAGCGATCGCCATATTTTTCGATGGTGTTGGCGACGCGGTCGATCTGGATGAGGTCGGAGCCGAGGCCGAGGATCATAACACGCTCCTTCCCTTCTCCCCTTGCGGGAGAAGGTGCCCGAAGGGCGGATGAGGGGTTATTTGCACCAGCACCGAAGCATGGGCGAGCGCAGCACCCCTCACCCCGGAATTCTGCTGAACGCAGAATTCCGGTCCCTCTCCCGCAAGGGGAGAGGGGGAGAAGGAGGGGATGCTCACTTCACCCCCTGGATGCCGCGGCTGCCGGGCTTCACGGGTGGGATAGCGGCGAGTTCGGGGGGGAGTTGGTCGGCGGGATAGGCTGGGACCTTGAACTGGATCAGCGAGACCAGTGGCACGCCGACATCGGCTTCGCCAGCGGATCGATCGATGAGGCAGGCGGCGGCCACGACATTGGCGCCGATAGCCCGCAGTGCCTCGACGCATTCGCGGATGGACAGGCCGGTGGAGACGATATCCTCGACCACGATCACCTTGTCATCGGCGTTGATCTCGAAGCCGCGGCGCAGCTCGAACTTGCCGTCGACGCGCTCGGTGTAAAGCGCGGGGACGTTGAGGTGGCGGGAGGTTTCGTAGCCGGGGATGATGCCGCCGATGGCGGGCGAGACTACTTTGGTCACATCGCCAAAACCCTCGGCGTGGATTTTTTCGGCCAGGGCCTTGCAGAGCTTTTCGGTCTGGTGGGCGTATTGGAAGACACGGGCCTTTTGCAGGAAGACCGGCGAGCGCAGGCCGGACGACAGGATGAAGTGGCCCTCCAGCATGGCGCCGCAGTCGCGGAAAATGTCGAGGACTTCATCTTTATTCATCAGTGTCTCTCCGTTCGACCCGGCCGTCCCATTCCAGCGTCGAAATCATGCCGGCTTCACGCACGCCGGCACGCTGGACGGATGAAAGGCCGGGGCTGCGCTTGAGCGTTGCCAGAACATCGGTCAACTGCGCAAGGTCGCGGACCTCGATTTCGAAGATCATCTGGTGGAAATCGGGCGAAATCATCCGCATCACCAGATTATTGATGTTGGCGTCGCAGGCGGCGATGGCCGAGGTGATCTGGGCCAGCGAGCCGGGCTTGTTCACACTCTCCATGGTGATGACGGTGGCATAGAGCTTGTCGTCGCCGGCAGCTAGGTTCCAGCGCACATCGACCCAGGCGACATCGTTGTCGTGCATTTCGACCAGGGCGTCGGAATGAATGGGATAGACCAGCATGGCCATATCGGGCTGCATGATGCCGACAAGGCGATCGCCGGGGACGACGCCCTCGTTGGAAATCTGCACGGCGGTGTGGAAATCGAGCTGGCGCATGGCGAGCTTGGCGCGCGGGCCGGCCTTCTGGCCGCCCGGCACGCGGAAGCGGAAAATATCGATGGCGCGCAGGGCGAACCAGCCATCGGCGGTATCGGCAACCGGCAGGTCCAGCTTGCGGCGGCGTTTGCGCAGGCCCTTGATGCGGGCCAGCTCATTGGCCAGCGGCTCGCTGCCGATCTTGCCCTCGCCTACGGCGATGAGCAGTTCGCGGCGATTGGTGGTGGCGAGGGATTCGGCGAGTGCCTTGGCCTCGCTGTCGTCGAGCGAAACGCCTTCGCGCTCCAGCATCATGGACAGGACATGCTCGCCCAGCGCGAAGGCGCGCTGGCTGGCGGCATTGCGCACGGCGCGGCGAATGGCGGCGCGGGCCTTGCCGGTGGCGGCGATGCCGATCCAGTTGGAGGGTGGCAGGTGGTTCTGGTCGCGGATGATTTCGACTTCGTCGCCGCTCCGCAGCTGGGTCACCAGCGGCAGGATGGCGCCGTTGATCTTGGCGCCGACGCAGGTGTCGCCGATATCGGTATGCAGGGCATAGGCGAAATCGATGGGGGTCGCGCCGCGTGGCAAAGCGATGAGGCGGCCGCGCGGGGTGAAGCAGAACACCTGGTCCTGGAACAGTTCCAGCTTGGTGTATTCGAGGAAATCCTCGGTGGAGGAGCCGGCGGTCAGGTGGCCGATAGTGGTGCGCAGCGAGCCATAGGCCTGGCTCTCGTTTTCCAGCCGGTTGAGATCGGCGGAGGCGCCGTCTTTGTAGAGCGCGTGAGCGGCGATGCCGTATTCGGCGATCCGGTCCATGTCCTCGGTGCGAATCTGCAGCTCGGCGCGCTGGCGGCCGGGGCCGACGATGGTGGTGTGGATGGAGCGGTAATCGTTGTGCTTGGGGACCGAGATATAGTCCTTGAAGCGCCCGGGCACGACTTTCCACTTGGTATGGACGACACCGACGGTGCGATAGCATTCCTCTACCGAGCCGACGATGACGCGGAAGCCGATCATGTCGGAAAGCTGTTCCAGCGCGATGGATTTGCGCTCGATCTTGGTGAAGATCGAGAACGGGGATTTAACGCGCGCCTTGACCCGGGCGGAAATGCCTTCGGCGGCGAGGCGTTCGCTCAGCTCGGTCGAGATGGTGGAAATAGTCTCGTGGTATTCGGCCTGCATCTCATCGAGACGCTCGGTGATGGCGCTGTAGTGATCGGGCTGCAGGATCTTGAAGGCGATGTTTTCAAGCTCGTTGCGCATGTCCTGCATACCCATGCGGCCTGCGAGCGGCGCATAGATATCCATGGTCTCCTGGGCAATACGGGTGCGCTTTTCGGGCGGCATGTATTGCAGGGTGCGCATATTGTGCAGGCGATCGGCGAGCTTGACCAAAAGAACGCGGACGTCCTGGGAGATGGCCAGCAGGAGCTTGCGCAGGTTTTCGGCCTGGGCTTCCTCGCGCGAGACCAGGTTGAGGCGTTCGATCTTGGTCAGGCCATCGACGATGGCGCCGATTTCGGGGCCGAACAGCTGGTCGATTTCGGCGCGGGTGGCGTCGGTATCCTCGATGGTGTCGTGCAGCAGGCCAACGGCGATGGAGGCGTCGTCGAGCTTCAGCTCGGTCAGAATAGCAGCAACTTCAAGGGGATGGTTGAAATATGGATCGCCAGAGGCACGCTTTTGCGAGCCATGCTTCTGCATGGCGTACACATAGGCCTTGTTCAAAAGATCCTCGTCGACGTCCGGGTTGTACGCCTGGACGCGTTCGACGAGTTCGTACTGACGCATCATGGGATTAGCTGCCGCTTGCTCTCAAAAACGAGCTTAGCGCTTTGAAAGAAAATGGGAAAGGGCGGGAATTCGTATTGGTAGATCAGGGCTAAACGACACCCCCTCCCGCCCTCCCCCATCAAGGGGGAGGTGTCTGCCGGTGGGTGGGACTCGATCGAGCTTTAAGAGTGGAGAGAAACCTCCCCCTTGATGGGGGAGGTAGGAGGGGATGATGCTCGATGCAGAAACAAAACACCCCCGGCTTACGCCGAGGGTGCTGATTTGCTCAAACCGCGAAAACCCTAGTCGTCCCGACGTTCCGGCGGAGCGAGGCTTTCGATGCCGCGCAGCAGCTCGTCTTCGCTCATGGTGTCGAAGCTCAGAGCGTCGTCGTCGTTGCCGTTTTCGATCATCGGCGCGGCGTGCTGTTCGGGTTCGTCGACCTCGACATATTTCTGCAGCGAGTGGATCAGGTCCTCGTGCAGGTCATCGGGGGAAATGGCGCCGTCGCCGATTTCGCGCAGGGCGACAACGGGATTCTTGTCGTTGTCACGCGACACGGTGATCTGGGCGCCGGACGAAATCATGCGCGCGCGATGGGCGGCCATGAGTACGAGATCGAAACGGTTCTCGATCTTTTCAATGCAGTCTTCAACGGTGACGCGGGCCACGGACGTCTCCACACTTTGGGGGATGAACGGTTCCCTTACACGAGCGAGCGGCCGGACACAAGGTTTGGCTTAACCGTCGATCATGCCCCTGCCCTGCGTCAACTGCGTGACACAGTTGTGCGGAGTTAACTTGCCTAGAACGGGGCAAATGTGCGAATACCTATGTCAAGTTAAAGTCTTCTGCGGAATTTATTAAGATGCGCCAAGGTTCGGCACGCATCGGTTTGGGGCCCGTCAGCCCATAGGAGTTTGCATGGCAATCGACCCCCGCGAGAAAATTGTGCTGTTTATCGACGGGGCCAATCTCTATGCGACCTCCAAGGCGATCGGGATCGATATCGACTATCGCCGGCTGCTGACCGAATTCAGTTCCAAGGCCTATATGCTGCGCGCCAACTATTACACGGCGCTGGTGGAAGACCAGGAATACTCCTCGATCCGGCCGCTGATCGACTGGCTGGACTATAACGGCTTCACGGTGGTGACCAAGCCGGCCAAGGAATTCACCGATGCCAGCGGGCGGCGCAAGATCAAGGGCAATATGGACATCGAGCTGTGCGTCGATGCGCTGGAACTGGCCCCGTTCTACGATCACATGGTGCTGTTCTCGGGCGACGGCGACTTCACCGCGCTGGTGGCGGCGCTGCAGCGCAAGGGCAAGCGGGTGACCGTGGTTTCGACGCTGACCAGCTCGACGCCGATGATTTCCGACGACCTGCGGCGGCAGGCGGACTTTTTCATGGACGTGGCCGAACTGGCGAAATCAGTGGGCAGGCCGCCGAGCACGCGGCCGGTCGCGGTTACGCCGACGACTGCGGTGGACGAGGAATAGAGACATCGTGCCACGCCCTCGTGGTTCGAGGCTCGTAAAAACTCGCACCTCACCATGAGGGCTACTTTTGGTGCGGTGTTCCAGTCGTCCTCATGGTGAGGCGGGAGCGCAGCGACCCTCGAACCACGAGGGCGTGGGCACTAATCCCGCGCGCCGTTTTTCATGATGCGGGATTTGTCGCGGTTCCAGTCGCGGTCGCGCTCGGTTTCGCGCTTGTCGTAATTCTTCTTGCCCTTGCCGATACCGATCAGCACCTTGGCGCGGCCCTGGTCGTTGAAGAACAGCTTGAGCGGCACGATGGTATTGCCGGCGCGCGAAACTTCCTCGCCGAGCTGGGCGAGTTGCTTCTTGGAAACAAGGAGTTTGCGCGGACGCCTCTCCTCGTGATTGAAGCGATTGGCCTGCAGATATTCCGGGATATGGGCATTGATCAGCCAAAGCTCGCCCTTTTCGGGGGAAGCATAGGACTCGGTGATCTGCGCCTTGCCGAGGCGCAACGACTTGACCTCGGTGCCGGTCAATACGAGACCGGCTTCCATGGTTTCGCCAATGGCATAATCGTAGCGCGAGCGGCGGTTCTCAGCCACGAGACCGTGGCTGATGACACCGTTTTTCGCTTTATCGTTCTTCGGGCCGGCCATTAAATTCCTCAGATCAGTCCGGCATGGGACAGCGCCGCATCGATCGCGTCCTGGGTGGCGCGGGTGACGGGCACCAGCGGCAGGCGCAGTTCGTTGGCGCACAGATTGAGCCGGTTGGCGGCGTATTTGACGCCGGTGGGATTGGGTTCGAGGAACAGCGTCTTGTGCAGATGCACAAGCTTGTCCTGAATGGCGAGCGCCGACTTGTAATCGCCCGCCAGTGAGAAATCCTGCATCTGGGCGCAGAGTTTTGGCGCGATATTGGCGGTCACCGAAATGCAGCCTGAGCCGCCATGGGCATTGAAGCCCAGCGCCGTGATATCCTCGCCCGACAGCAGGGTGAAATCGGGGCCGAGGGCCGCGCGCTGCAGGCTGGTCCGTCCCAGATCGGCCGTTGCGTCCTTGACGCCGACGATGTTGTCATGGGCATCGCGCAGGCGCACGATTGTCTCGATGCTCAAATCAACAATGGTGCGGCCGGGCACGCTGTAGAGAATGACCGGAAGGGCAGTCGCGCCAGCAATGGCGGAGAAATGCTGGAACAGGCCCTCCTGGTTGGGCTTGTTGTAATAGGGCACGACGGTGAGGACGGCATCGGCGCCGACCTCCTCGGCAAAGCGCGCCAGCGAGACGGCTTCGGCGGTGGCGTTGGAGCCGGCACCGGCGATCACGGGGACGCGCTTGTTGGCGGTCTCGACGCAAATCTGGACGACGCGACGATGCTCTTCGTGGCTGACGGTGGGGTTTTCGCCAGTCGTGCCCATCGGCACCAGGCCATGGCTGCCCTGGGTGATCTGCCAATCGACAAAGGCCGAGAAGGCTTTCTCATCCACTGCGCCATTGGCGAAGGGGGTCATGAGTGCCGTGATAGAGCCTCTCAGCATGGTCGGAAAATCCTCGTTGATTGTGCCACAGTTCAGCCGTGGCGAAATGGCATAGCCCAATTGCGGGCAGCCGATTGACGCCGCGCACCATACTTTTTGTTGGACGCCATCACAAGGACAAGCACGTCACAGCCAGCACGGATCATCGGCGCGAAACCAATTGTTCACCTAGATGGGGTAACTTTGGGTTAACCGCAAGGATGGGGACGCCTTGCTGGACAGAGTCATGAATACCAGCAGGACGGCATCATGAGCACTCGCCTTCGGGCCAGCGTGTTCGCTGCGGTTTTGGGCCTTTCGAGCCTTGCCCCACTCACGCATGCGGTCACCAACGACGCCATCGACATGACCACCACCGGCTCGATCCAGGCCGGCAGCGCGGCTGTGGTCGATCCCAAGGGATCGGTACAATTTCGCGCCGCCTTGGCCGTGCTGGCGGATGGCAAGGCCGAGGAGGCCTACGGGCTGGCGCGGGTGCTGCCCAACGATACCGAGCGCCGGGCGGTGCAATGGGCGGCAATGTATTTTCATAGCGGCGATATCGACTATTCCAGCATTTCGCGCTTCGCGGCGGACGCGCCGGGGTTCGCCTCCGCTTCGGTCTATAAGACCCGGCTGGAGCAATCGCTGATCAAGGCGCAACCGACGAGCGCCGAGGTGATCGCCCGGCTGGGCGGCGCCGTGCCCAACACCGTGGATGCGCAGATCATGCTGGCACAGGCCTATGTGGCGGATGGGCAAACCGAGCGCGCGGCGCGGCTGGCGCGCGGTATCTGGGTGGATAATTTTCTGACGGTGGAACAGGAAAAGCGCGTGTCGGACACGCTGGGCACGCTGCTGGACCGCGATGCGCACTGGGCGCGGGCGGTGCATTTGATGATGCATGACCGGGCCAGTGGCAGCGAGCGGTTGATCCCGTTTCTATCGGCGGCACAGAAGAGCCTGGTGGTGGCGCGGGCGGCGGTATCGCGCGATGATGCGGATGCCAAGAAGAAGCTGGATAATGTCGACCCGTCGCTGCAAAACCATCCGGTATTCATCTTCTCGCGGGCACAGCGGGCGCGGCAGTTCGAATTATGGGACAGTGCCGTGGACTGGCTGGCCAAGGCGGAAGGCGAGGTGCCCGATGCTGCCGAGTGGTGGTATGAGCGGCGGGCGCTGACGCGGGCCCTGCTCAATGTGGGCAAGCCGGAACTGGCCTATAAGGCCGCCGCCGGCTACACAACCGGGCCTGATGGACGGCTGGTGGAAGCCCATTTCCACGCCGGTTTCATCGCGCTGTCGTTTCTGAACGATGCGGCGGCGGCCAAGGCGCATTTTACCGAAATGGCGCGCCATTCGACGCTGCCCGATACGGTGAGCCAGGCCAATTACTGGTTGGCACGGGCCGATCTGGCGCTGGGCGATACCATTGGTGCGCAGGCGGCTTATACGGCGGCAGCGACATATGGCACGGTCTATTACGGGCTGCTGGCGCGCGCCGCATTGGGCGAGAACGGCGCCGATATACGGCCCCTGCCCGCTTGGCAGGATAGCGAAACGCTGTTTGCCAACAATGAGGTGGTATGGGCGGTCAAACTACTCGCGGCTAACGGGCATGGCGAATGGGCAGTGCCGTTGCTGCGCAACCATGCGGCGGGGCTGAAGAGCGGGGGCGAATTGCTGCTGGCGGCGCGGCTGGCGCAGGATATCGGCGCGCATCACCTGGCTATCGCCATTGCCGGAGATGCGGACAAGCAAGGCTTTGCGCTGGATCTGTTCAGCTTTCCCAAGGACGGACTGGCCGCGGACATGCTGCTGAAGGCGGATCGGGCGGCGGTTTATGCGATCGCGCGGCAGGAATCAATGTTCCAGGCCGATGCGGTTTCGGTATCGGGAGCGCTTGGGCTGATGCAGTTAATGCCGGGGACGGCCAAGGACACGGCGCGCGATATCGGCGTCGACTATTCCCCGGCGCGGCTGACCAGCGATCCGGCCTATAATGCGCTGCTGGGTTCGAGCTATCTGGGCACGCAATTGCAACGCTATGAAGGGTCGCTCCTGCTGGCGGCGGCGGCCTATAATGCGGGGCCGGGCAATGCCAATAAATGGATTGCCGCCTATGGCGACCCGCGCGTGGACAATGTCGATCCGGTGGTTTGGGTCGAGCTGATCCCATTCCAGGAAACGCGCAAATATGTGCAGCGGGTACTGGGGAATTATCTGGTGTATCGGCAGCGGCTGGGCGGCGCGGGCATGACCATGACAGAGGCGTTGCGGACGATCCAATAGAGGCAGTGCCGTTGCGCAGTTTGCGCTTGAGGAGGAACGGCCCCTGCCCCTAAATGGCGGGGTAATCGAGTGGTCCTCCATGTTTCGCAAGCGCAAATTTCCTGCCGATCATCCGAGTTTTGTGGCGCTGCCGGTGCAGATGGTGACGCTGGGGGATGATGACCTGCAGGCAGCAGTGCATGTGAGTGGGGCGCTGTCGAGCCGGCGGATACCGGTGGTCTGCGTGCCGGGTTATCAGCGCAACATGAGCGATTTCAGCGCTTTTACCGCCTATTTTCAGCGGGTTGGCGGCGGCAATTGGCCGGTGGTGCTGGTGGATTTGCCGGGACGCGGGCGCAGCGGCGACCGAGTCAGGGCCGAGGATTATGGCTCGCCGCATGATGCGCGCGACCTGGCATCGGTGCTGGCGGCGCTGGGTATCGAGCGGGCGGTTTTCATCGGCCAGGGCTATGGGGGCCAGGTGACGATGGCGCTGGCAGCGGCGCATCCGTTGCTGATCGCCGGCGTCGTGCTGCTGGACGCCAGCCCGGTTACCGATTCACGCGGCATCGTGCGGCTGCGCAACAATCTCAAGCATGTCGAAAGCCTGCGGGGCACCAAGGCGGTTACGGCCGGGTTCCGCAAGATGCTGCTGGGGGACTATCCCGGCAGCAGCGAAAGCCAGCTCGATGGCCTGATGGCGCGCAGCCATTTTATCGACAAGCGCGGACGGGCCTGGCCGCTGCATGACCCGCGGCTGATCGAAGCCCTGGAGGCATTCAGCTTCGACGATGTGCTGGCGGCGCAGTGGCCGCTGTTCGACGGGCTTGGCCCCATGCCGCTGATGCTGCTGCGTACGCAACTGACCGATCAGGTGCGCCGCGAAACCTTCGAGGAAATGGTGCGGCGCCGGCCCGACGCAGTGGCGCTGACCATTGCCGGCCAGGGCTCGCCGGCACTGTTCGACCAGCATGAGGAAATCGAGGCGGTGGCGCAATTCGCTATCGGGGTGAGCACCAGGCGATTGGGCAAGGCGACTTAAAGCCGCCTCGCCTTCAATCCATATGGTGTTCGAGCACCTTGATGACGATGCGGCGATTGAGGCGCTTGCCGGCGCTGGTGTCGTTATCGGCGATGGGCTGGGACTCGCCATAGCCGACGGCATAGAGCCGCCCGGGCGCGATGTGGCGAGTGATCAACGCATCGACAACCGCTTCGGCGCGGGCAACCGACAGCGCCAGATTGAGCTGGTCTTCGCCATCGGCATCGGTATGGCCTTCGACATCGACATCCGCCGCGGGGCAGAGGGCGAGGTCGCCGGCCAGTTCGTCCAAGGCTGCCTCGGATTCCGGGGCGAGGACGGCGGAGCCAGAGCGGAACAGGATGGCATTGCGCGCCGAGAACGCGGCGACGCTGGCCTGGCAGGCGTCGAGCGGCGGAGGCGCGGTAACGCTTACTGTCCAATCGGCTCCCTTTGGCAGCGCGGCTATGCTCGCGGCGACCGCATCGCGGGCGGCATTGGTCTGGGCCTTGCCGGTGAGGCTCCATTTGCCGGTAGCGAAGCGCAGTTGCCCATTCTCCAGCTCCATCAGGGCACGAAGGCCGGCTTCAGCGCTGAGGATGAAATCGTCGGGGGCACCATCGGCAATGGTAACGCCGGTGGTTGGCGCGCCAGTGATGACGCTGAAAAAGCGCAGGGCCGGATCGGCGGGAAGCTGGCCGCTCAGGGTCACGGCGCCCCCTACTCCGCGACTGGCGGAGAATGTATAAGTGGGGTCTATCGCTGGGGTAGTCGGCTCGGCGACCTGTTTCTCAGGGGCAACGGGCGCGGTGACCGGTGTAGCTGGCTCGGTGGCAGCGGGCTTCGCCACGGGCGTGGTGGGTTTGGCGGTGTCCACCGGAGGCTTGGGCGGCGCGGTTACGACGGCGGGGGCGGCAGCGACGTCGATATCGAGGGTCCAACCTGCGGCCGCGAGCTTGCGGGTGGCGAAAGTGGCCTCGATGGCAGCTTTGTTGGTGGCGTTAATCGCCGTGCCGGACACAGTCCAGGCAGTGCCATTGAAGGCCGCGGCGCCAGTATCCAACCACTGCAACAGACTAAGCGCAGCGGAGGCTGAAGTAATCAGGCTCGCCGGTTCACCGGACGCATAGGTTATCGCGGTGACGGAAGGGTGTCCCGCTGCGGCGGCCAGGCTGGCTTTGGCGGCTGGGTCCGGGAGCATTCCGGTCAGCGAAACCGATCCGTCATGGGTTTTGGTCGCGGACAGCAGATAGGGGGAAGCGGGCGGCGCCTTGATCTCGCTGTGGGCCAGGACCAGTCCCGGCGGCGGGCCGGCGGCGATCAGTTCGGCCAGCGCGTCGTAATCGGCGGTGGAACCGGCAATGCCGGTCAGGGTGATGGTATTGTCGCGCAAGGCAAAGCGGCCTTCGCTCAAGCGTTCCAGCAGGGACAGGCCGAAACCGACGGCGGGCTGATAAAGGGAAGGCGCGCCGCTGCCGAGTTTCAGGAAGTTGGTATCGGCATCGGGGATTTGTGAGAAGCGCTCGCGGGTTGCAGCGTCTGGAGCATAACCGTCAAAGACGATAACCCCGCCGGATTGGCGGGTGGCGCTCATCCAGTAATCGCTGATGCGGGGGAGCGGCAATGTGACGATGGAGCTGGCCTGGGCTACGGCCTGAATATGGGACGCAGCGGTGGCGCTGCCTGCCGGCGCGGCAAGCGCGGCTCCAGCCAGGAGAACAATCAGGCCAGAGCACTTCACAAGACGCTTCATCATTCCGATTCCAGGCTTTATCGCGATGGGCGGACGCTAGAGCATTTCGGGATGTGATGGAATGAAAATGGCGGGGCGGAGCGGTACCAAGCAGGATTGTCGGTCGACACCCTACCTCTCGTGGGGAGGGATCAAGGGTGGTGGGATGTTTAGCCCCCACCCAATATCGTGGCTCCGAACACCCCCACCCTCCTCCCCCGTCAAGGAGGAGGTGATCGCTCCATTCGTGAGGCGAAAACGGGGCCAAACGACACCTCACCGGCCATTGAAATTGCCTTTATGCGGCACTGATCGAACACACCGAGGGTTCAGACCCCCACCCTCAATCCCCTGCCATTCGAGCATAGCTCTCATGGCCTTCTTCGCTCAAATCGCTCCACCGGAGCGATTTGGCCCTGCGGGCCGCTCAGCAGCCCCTCAAGGGGGAGGGAGGCAGACCGGGGCTCCGCATTGGCTGTGCAAGCTGAAAGTCGATTTAGCCAAGGAGGGAAAAGGAAGGCGCAAAAGAAAAGGCCCGGCGTGAGCCGGGCCTTTCCGTGTTCGAGGCAGTAAGGCTTATTCGAAGCTCTTGGAAGCGCGGAAAGTCGTGCGGTATGCACCTTCCGAGGTCGCTTCGGCGATAACCGACGACTCGAAACCACCACCGGGAGCCCAAGCCAGACCGACGTTGCCGAAGTAGATGGCGCCGTCGTCGGCTTCCATGACTGTTTCGTAGTCTTCGTTGAACCAGCCACCGATTTCGGCAGAAACCGTGACAGTCTCGGCGACAGCGGCAACCAGCTGAGCAGAAACCTGCAGCAGATCGTTGTCGATGGCACGACCTGCCTCGATCTCGAAATCAGAAGAGAGGTAACGGGCGCCAAGGTTAATCCGCACGCCGTCGGTGACTTCCATGCCAACCGAGCCGCCGATGCCGAAAGCGTCGTCGGTACCAAGAACATCGTTATCATTGCGGATATATTCACCGCTCAGAGCAACCGTGAACAGATCGAAGGTTGCGTCAGCGCTCAGGAGTCCGTGCAGGGCACTGGCTTCAACGCCACCGAACTCTTCACCGTAGTAGCCAAGAGCACCACGAACGCGGAACGCGTCGAAGGTACCGGTGGCACCGACATGCAGGCCCCACTGCGAAACTTCGCCGTCCAGCAGGCCGATCGCGAGACCGGTTGCGTGAGCGGTGATGTTGTCGCCAGCAAAGCTAACCACACCAACGAGCGTACCGGTGTCGGACTGCTTGTTCTTGCGATCGTTGGAGACTTCGTCTTCGCCAGCAAGGTTTTCCAGGCCGACAGCGACGTGCACGCCATTGCCGAGATCGGAAACGACCTGGATGACCTGACCACCGGTGAAGCCTTCATCTTCGTCATTCTGGAACAGAATGCCGGTATCGCCATCGAACGAGTAGCCGAACAGGTCAGTGTAGTTGAACGGATCGCTATCAGCAAAGTTAGCGATCGAGCCCTTCTTACCGGCCATGATCACGGTCGAGTCGCCGATCGAGACATAAGCCTCATCAACAATCACGCCATTGGTGCCATCGGGAAAGCTGAGACCGCCAACAGTGGTGGCAACGCCATCGACAACAACTGCCGTCTGGTCATTTTCGTTGGTGTAGCGGCTCTTCTCCACCTGTCCGATGGTGATGGTGGCCTTAGCCGGACCAAAATCACTGTCCTGGGTGCCAACAACCGTCAGCCAGGTAGCAATCGAGCTTTCCCAGTCATTATTGGAGTCGGTGTCGATTCCGCGGGCATCAAAGAAATCGCTGCTGCTGCCGATGGGATCAAACGCGCCAGCAGCACGGAACGGGTATGCACCGTTACCGAGAAGACCACCGTCCTGGGTGCCGCCATTGCCGTTGATCAACGGAGAAGCGCCGATAGCCTGACGGTTGCCAGTGCCAGGACCGGTGCGGTAGTCGCCCCAACGGAATTCATACGACACTTCGCCCGAGATCTGCAGGCAGTTGGTGTCCGACGAGAGAGTCAGGCCGGAAATGCCAAGCGCGTCGCAAACGTCGAGCGACGTCAGAACACCCAGATCGGCAGCGAAAGCGCCGGTCGACAGACCAACGGTAGCGATAGAACCGAGGATAAGGCTCTTGAGTTTCATTATGTGACCTCCAAAGTCAGTCATTCTTGGTGCCGGTTACCCAGCGGTTTGTCGAAACGCGACCACACTATCGTGGTGCAGTGTGTTGCCGTCGCGTTGCGACCGACAAACGATCCCATGCATGGATTCGCAAGACCCACTCTTGCTCATGCCCACCGGGTACGCAATCACGCAAAGACCCTTTTGGCGCCGCCACAATATGGTTGCAGGGTTGTTGTTGCAGATTCAGCACAGGTTTGGAAACCTCTTGTTAACCCGGCTGAACGATGCGTTAAATTTGGTGATATCGCAGGGCTTTAGGGGCGTGGAGGGGCGAAAACGCACGGTTTTGACGTGCATTCCGGCAAACCGATGCTATGGCATTGGCAGCGGACAGGCGCCGCATTTGCGTCTGGATAGTGGCTGAATGCCGTGAAAATCGCGGCAGTGGGAGAAATGGAATGACGACCAACAAGGTGGTGGTGATAACCGGCGGCGGATCGGGCATCGGCCGGGCGGCGGCGCTGGGTTTTGCGAAAGCGGGCTATAAAACCGCCATTTGCGGACGGCGGGCCGAGGCGCTGGAAAGTGTCAGCCAGGAGACCGGCGGCTATTGGGGACAATGCGACGTGACCAGGCCGGAGGAGGTCGCCAGGTTCTTTGCCGGCGTCAAGGCGCAGTTCGGGCGGATCGATGTGGTGTTCAACAATGCCGGGCGCGCAGCGCCGGCGGTATCGTTCGGCGATGTGGACGTGGTGAGCTGGCGCGAGATGATCGACACCAATCTCAACGGCGCCTTCTATGTCGCGCGCGAGGCGTTCCGGGCGATGCGCGATCAAAGCCCGCAGGGCGGACGCATCATCAACAATGGCTCGATCTCAGCCGACGTGCCCCGGCCAGGCGCCGCGGCCTACAATGCTTCCAAGCATGCGATCACCGGACTGACCAAGACCATCTCGCTGGATGGACGGGCGTTCAATATCGCCTGCGGGCAGATCGATATCGGCAATGCCGCCACGGACATGACCAGCAAGATGACAGCCGGCGTGTTGCAGGCCAATGGCACGATCATGGCGGAGCCGCGCATGGACGTGGGTGATGTGGTGGATGGCCTGCTCTATATGGCCGGACTGCCGCTGAGCGCCAATGTGCAGTTCATGACGGTGATGGCGACGACCATGCCGTTTATCGGGCGGGGTTAGGTGGCCGGGACTGGCAATTACTCAGTGAGCCTGACTGTTGGCTCCGCACACCCCCTCCTACCTCCCCCATCAAGGAGGAGGTTTCTCTCCACTCTTAAAACTCCATAGAGGCCCCACCTCACCGGCAGGCCCCCCCTTGATGGGGGAGGATGGGAGGGGGTGACGGTTAGCCCCGATCCTGGCCTGGAACCCACGATCTCTAACGTCCCTTAGGCGGCAAACACCTCGACGCCGTCGATCCAGGTGGCGCGGATTTTTCGGTCGGTGGACAGGTGGACGAAGCTGGCGGTGGAATCGGGACCGAGAAAGCCGCGGTTACTGGCTTGGCCGATGGCCTCTGCCGGATAGAGGGAGGCCATGCGGATGGTCTCCTCGAAGGGCAAGCCGATGCGGGTGTGCATGAACTCGACGGCGTCGATCATGTCGAGATCGGCGCCGGCCAGGGTGCCATCGGCGAGACGCAGGGCGCCACCGGAGCGGGTGATGGTGCGGCCGTTGAGGGTGAAGCTGGTCAGGTCGGTGCCGGTCTGCGACATGGAATCGGTGACGAGGAAGATGCGGCCGGGGCCGCGCTTGGCGCGCAGGGCGATATCGATGCTGGCGGGATGGACGTGGATGCCGTCGGCGATAAGGCCGGCATAGACTGTGTCCGACGCCAGGACCGCGCCGACCACGCCGGGCTCGCGATTGCCGAGTTGGCTCATGGCATTGAACAAATGGGTGGCCATGGTGGCGCCGGCGGCGAAGGCGGATGCCGTGGTGTCGGTGCTGGCGTCGGAATGACCGATGCTGACGATGATGCCGGCGGCGGCGAGGGCCGCAATCTGCTGCGGGGTGACGGTTTCGGCGGCGACGGTGCAAAGGAGGTTCGGCACCTCGTTGCGGGCGGCGATGAGGCGGGCCAAGTCGGCGTCGTCCATCGGGCGGATCAGGGCCGGATCGTGCGTGCCCTTGCGGGCGATCGAAAGATGGGGGCCTTCGAGGTGGAGGCCGATAAAGCCGGGAATGCGCTGCTCATAGGCGGCTTTGCCGGCGGCGATGGCGGCGATATTGACCGCGACCGTATCGGTGATCAGCGTCGGCAGCAGCGCCGTGGTGCCGAATTGGGCGTGGGCGGCGCAGATGGTGCGGATGGCGCCGACCGATGGATCGTTGTTGAACAACACGCCGCCGCCGCCATTGACCTGCAGGTCGATGAAGCCGGGAACCACCATTCCGCCATCGAGTTGGACACGTTCGGAATGGGCAGGAATGGCAGATGACGGGACAATGGCCGTCACCTGGCCGAATTCGAGCAACAGCGCCGCATCGTCGAACCAGTCCTGGCCGTCGAAGATGCGGGCGCCGGCAATGGCGGTGAGATCGCTCATACGGTTTCGGTGACCTTCTTGAGCATGGGCGGCGCATCGGGATTGAGGCCGCGATGGCGGGCCAGGGCTTCGACGAAACCATAGAAGGAGACGATCAGCGACAGTGGATCGGTCAGTGGGTGGCCGGTGGCGGCAAAGGGAAGCCGATGGGCCGGACCGGGGCGATCGGAGGTGAGGAAAGCCAAGGCGCCCTGCCCGGCCAGGCTGTGGGCCATATCCGCCACCGAAGGCTCGGCGGCGTCGCGGGCGGCGAGGCCGAGCACGGGATAGCCGGGGGTGACGATGGAGACCGGGCCGTGCATCACTTCGGCGGAGCTATAGGCCTCGCCCTGGATGCCGCAGGTTTCCTTGAACTTGAGCGCCGCCTCGTTGGCGATGGCCCAGCCGGGGCCACGACCGAGAACGTAGAGGGCGTTGTGACCATCGAGCGCGGTGATCATTTCGGACCAGTCGCAGGCAACGGCCTTGGCGAGAGAATCGGGCAGCGCGTGGACGGCAGCGCCCAGATCCTTATCGCCGCTCCATTCGGCCAGCAGAGCAAGGCCGGCGACGATGGAGGTGGCGAAGGTCTTGGTGGCGGCGACGCTTTTTTCGAGGCCGGCATGCAACTCGATGGTGAAATCGGAGGCTTCGGCCAATGGCGAGCCGGCGGTATTGGTGATGGCGATGGAGGTGGCGCCGCTGCGGCGGGCCGATTGGGCCATGCCAACGATATCGGGGCTCTTGCCGGACTGGGAGATGGCGATGGCGGCGGCGCGGTCGAGCTTGAGGTCGCGGCCATAGATCGAGGCGATCGAGGGGCCGATGGAGGCGACGGGCAGGCCCAGGGTCAGCTCGATGGCGTATTTGAGATAGGAGCAGGCATGGTCGGATGAGCCGCGAGCGACGGTGACCACCATGGAGGGGTTCTTCTCGCGCAATACGGCGGCGGCGGCCGACACCGTAGCGGCGCTCTGGGTGAGGAAATTGGCGACGGCATGCGGGATCTGCTCGACCTCGTCGCGCATATGGGTTTTGGGGTTCGTCAAGGCTTGGGGCCTCCGGATAGTGTTGGATCGCCGAGCCGCAGCTCAGCGACGAAATCATAGGTATCGCCACGATAAATCGAGCGGGTGAATTCGATGACGCGACCGGAGGCCAGATAGGAGGTGCGCTCGATATTGAGACCAGCGGAACCTTCGGGCACTTTGAGCAAGCGCGCGTCCTCCGCGCCCAGATTGGCGGCGCGGATGCGCTGGATGGCGCGGATAGGACGATTGCCGCTACGGTCGAGATGCTTGTAGAGGGAGTCGCCGATCGCCAGCGGATCGGGCAGGATTTCGCTGGAGAGACTGGCGCGTTCGATGGCCAGCGGCGCGTCGCCGGTGAGGCGCAGGCGGGAAATGCGGGCGACACGAGCGCTGGAGGACAGGCCCAGGATCACGGTTTCTTCGGGCGATGGGACGTAAAGACCCCGATCGAGCCAGGTGGCGTGGACTTCCATGCCGCGGCGGGCCATGTCTTCGGTGAATGAGGTCAGCTGGGACAGCGATTGCTCGACGCGCTGGGTGCGCGGCGCAACGAAAGTGCCCGAGCCATGGCGCTGGACCAGCGCCCCATCCTTGACCAGCTGCAACACGGCCTTACGCACGGTGACGCGGGACACATCGACCTTGAGCGCCAGATCGCGCTCAGAGGGCAAGGCATCGCCTGGATTGATGGCGCCGGAATGGATGGCGTCCTCGATCCAGCGCTTGAGCTGCAGATAAAGCGGCCCGCCCGATGGCAGGACAACCGCAGAATCGGCAAAGAAACGCCCGGATAGTTCAGCCAAAGTCACGCTCCTGCTGGTTGGCTATCACGGTGAACGCCCTGCCTCGGTTCATCGAACGTCGCGATGCATAATACCAATAAAATACCATTCGCCAAGGGCAAAAGCGAAATTTTCCTCGGCATCATCAAGCAGGTGCCGACTGGAGTTTCCCAATCCCATCGGAGCGGGAAGCGCTGTGAAAGTCGGAGGCGGGTGGACAAGTGGTATTTTTTTGGCATTATCGGGAAAAAGGAGCACAGCATGACCGCGACACAGACAGAAATGACGCATGGCAGCGCCAAGGGGTTCGACCTGAGGCCGCCGCACGAGGCTTTGCGCATACTGGCGGTGGCGCAGGTCGAGGCGGCCACGGTAGTAGAGACGGCGGTGCCGGACATCGCGCGGGCAGCGCAGCTGGCGGCGGATTGCGTCGCGAGCGGCGGGCAGCTGATTTATGCGGCGGCGGGCAGCTCGGGGCTGATGGCGCTGGCCGATGCGCTGGAATTGCCTGGAACCTATGGCATTCCCAAAGAGCGGATCAAGATATTGCTGGCGGGCGGCGTGGCGGGGCTGACCGATATGGCTGGGGCGCCGGAGGACGACGAGGACGAAGCGCGGGCGGCAATCGCCGGGGCCGGCGTAAAGGCCGGCGACTGCGTGATCGCGCTGACGGCGAGCGGGCAGACGCCGTTTCCGCTGGCGGCGGTGCGTGCTGCGCGGGCGGCTGGGGCCAAGAGCATCGGCATCGCCAATAATGCCGGGGCAGCATTGTTTGATTTGGTGGATGTGGCGATCTGCCTGCCGACGCCGCCGGAGGTGATCGCCGGCTCGACGCGGATGGGCGCGGGCACGGCGCAGAAGATCGCGCTCAACATGTTATCGACGATGATGGCGGTACATCTGGGGCATGTGCACGATGGCTATATGGTCAATGTGCTGGCGGATAATATCAAGCTCAAGGGCCGGGCGCGGCGGATTGTGATGGCGGTGACTGGGGTGAGCGAAGAGGCCGCGGCACAGGCGTTGGAGATTGCTGACGGCCGCGTGAAGGTGGCGGTTTTACTGGCGGCGGGGGCGGAAAATGTGGCGACGGCGGAGGGGTTGTTGGCAATGAAAGGGGAGAAGTTAAGAGGGGCGATGGTGGGGTTGAGTGGAGCAAATGCCTAATCTCGCGCCAGACGCCCCCCACCCCTGTCCCCTCCCTACAAGGGGGAGGGAGACCCTCCCAATCTGTCTTTACACCCGCAACCTTTGAACAAGCGGTTCCATCGTCTCCCTCCCCCTTGTGGGGAGGGGACAGGGGTGGGGGTGCGTTTGGCCCGTATATCGGGCCTCGCGTCCCCTCCCTGCTCGATCACGGACTTAGCGAAGGGCTAAGTCCTATCTCGCTTCCCTTCCCGCAAGGGGGAGCGTGAAGAAGGGGGTCAGTCCACCCTGCCCCGCGCGGCCACGATCACACGCTCGACAAGTTTCCCACCCGAAATCAAATTGACCTCATCGAACAGGTTGCTCACCACGCAGGCGTGGTTGGGGATGATGCGGAGTTTTTCGCCGATGGCTGGTTTGGTGGGGCAATTGGTCAAATCGATATGGCCATGCTCTTCGCTGAGGCCGGTGATGACGGCATCGGGATAGGCTTCGATGAGGCCGAAGCCGACCATTCCCAAGGTATCGCTGGTGAGCGATTTGGAGCCGGCGTCGATGATGGCACGATTTTCGGTGGGGCGGCTGACGACCGTGGCGAGGACGGTCAGGGCGCAATCGGCGAAGGTTCCGACGTTCCGGGCGACCTGGGAGCGGTCCATATAGATATAGGTGCCGGGGCGATGCTCGGTGGCGGCGGTGACCTCATGGGCGCGCCACAGGTCGGGCGTGCCACCGTTGGAGATGATGCGAGCCGGCAGGCCGACGGCGATGAGCGCGTCGCGGGCGGCGAGCAGCCAGGCAGCGTTGGCCTCGACCTGGCCAGCGGCGGGATAGGTCATGAGGCCATCGAAGACGAGACCAGGCGCGGCAGCGATATATTGGGCCAGGCGCACCGCATCGGCAGGCGACTGGACGCCGCAGCGGCCCATGCCGGTATCGCATTCTACAAAGACACGCAAAGGCTTGGCCGCAGTGGCGAAGGTGGCGGATAAACCATCGACGGTGGTGGTGCTGTCGACCGTGACCGCGATGGCGATACGCTCGTTGAGAGCGCGCAGGCGCGCGAGCTTGGCGGCGCCGAGAATGTTATAGGGCAGGAAAATGTCGGTAATGCCGGCATCAGCCATGACTTCGGCTTCACCGAGCTTCTGCACGGTGATGCCGATAGCGCCGAGTTCGATCGCGCGCTGGGCAAAACGCGGCAGCTTGTGGGTTTTGATGTGCGGGCGCAGGGCCAGGCCGTGCTGATCGGCATAGGCCTGGGTGCGGGCGAGATTGGCCTCGACGCGGTCGATATCGATCAGGACGGCGGGGGTATCGATGTCGGCGAAATCGGTCATTTGGGGGCCCTGAGCACATCATTGACGAAGTGGAGATTGCCGGCGGAGATGCCGGCGTCGACCGGCAGGATAGCGCCGGTGATGCCGGACGCGGCCGGCGAGGACAGGAATACCGCTGCATTGGCGACTTCGTCGGGCACAACCATGCGCCCGAGCGGATAAAGCGGCAGCACGTTATCGAGAACATGTGGATTGGCGGCCAATCGATGATCCCAAGCGAGCGTGCGAACCGAGCCGGGGGCGATGACATTGGCGCGAACGCCCTGCCCGCCCCGCTCGACCGCGATGGCCTTGGCATAGGCGATCAGGCCGGCCTTGGCGGCGGAATAGGCCGGATTGCCGTAGTGACTAAGGCCATTGATCGAGGAGATGAAGACGAGGTTGCCGTCGCCACGGGCGGCCATGGCCTCGACGATCGGGGCGGTCATGGCATAGGCGCCGTTGAGATTGATGGCGACTTCGGAGTCCCAAGTGGCGATATCAAGCTGTTCGAGGACTTCGGCGCGGGTGAAGCCGGCATTGGCGACGACGATATCGGGAACGCCGGATTTTTCGATATAGCCGGTGATGGCGGATTGGGTCGCGGCGGAGTCGCCAAGCTCGAAGATGATCGTGTCGTCGAGGGACAAATCCGCCAGCAAGGCCGGGTCGCGGTCGGCGCCGATGATGCGGGCCCCGGCCGCGCGGAAGGCGGCGACCAAAGCGTGGCCGATGCCGCCGCCGGCGCCGCTGATCAGAACGGATTTGCCGTCGAGACGGAAGGGCGATCCGCTCATTTCGGGGCCTTGTAGGCGGTGCATTCGATCTCAACCTTGCAATCGACCATCATATGAGCCTGCACGGCGGCGCGGGCGGGCGGGTTGGCGCCGAAATAGCTTTTGTAAACGGCATTGAACGACCAGAAATCGCGTGGATCATCGAGCCAGACGCCGCAGCGGACGACATCTTCGAGCCCGTAGCCGGCTTCTTCGAGAATGGCGACGAGATTGGCGATGGTCTTGTGCGTCTGCTCGACAATGCCGCCATTGATGATCTCGCCATTCTCCATGGCGACCTGGCCGGAGACGAAGAGAAAACCACCGGCTTCGACGGCGCGGGCGAAGGGCAGGTTCTGGCCGCCAGCACCGGACTTTTCGGCGCCATAACGCTTGATTGACATGAGGGTCTCCACAGGTTTTCTGAAAGTAAATTTCTTGATTGGCAGGTATATCTCGGCTTGGCCGGGGTTTCTTCCCCAAAATTGGGTGATTTTTGTAAATTTCTTACGTGATCGGAGTGATTCCGTCGTGATATCGTGACGCGGCGACGCTGCGTCGCCAAGTCCCAATCCGATCCAAACACTGGAAGCATCCGTTGCGCATTTTCACCGCCGCACTGGCCACGGAAACCAATACGTTTTCCCCCATCAGCATCGACAAAAGGGCGTTCGAGGCCTCGCTTTATGCGCGACCTGGCGAGCATCCGGCGACGCCGACGCTGTGTACGGCGCCGATCACGGTGGGGCGCGAGGTTTGCGCGGCAGAGGGGTGGGAATTGATCGAGGGGACGGCGACATGGGCCGATCCGGCGGGGCTGATCAACCGAACGACCTATGAAGAATTGCGCGACGAGATTCTAGGACAATTGCGGGCCGCGATGCCGGTGGATGGCGTGGTGCTGGGCCTGCACGGGGCGATGGTGGCGCAGGGCTATGATGACCCTGAAGGAGATTTCCTGAGCCAGATCAGGGAGATAGTTGGGCCGGAGGTGCTGGTGTGCGGGGAGCTGGATCCGCATAGCCACCTGACGGCCAAGCGGGTGGCGGCGGCCAATTTCTTCGTGGCGTTCAAGGAGTTTCCCCATACCGACTTCGTCGATCGGGCGCGCGATCTGTGGGCAATCGCGGTGCGGGCGCTGAAGGGCGAGATCAAGCCGGTGATGAGCGTATTCGATTGCCGGATGATCGATGTGTTCCCCACCAGCAAGCAGCCGATGCGCGGATTCGTTGACGGACTGTTAGCATTGGAAGCAGCGGATCCGCAGCTTTTGTCCATTTCGGTGATTCACGGATTCATGGCGGCGGATGTGCCCGAACTGGGCACGCGGATGATCGTGGTGACCGACGACCAGAAGGCGAAGGGCGATGCCCTGGCCGAAAAGCTGGGACGTGAATTGTTCGCCATGCGCGGCACGTTCATGGTCAAGCAGACCGAGGTGGGCGAGGCGGTCGAGCAAGCCATGGCGGCGAGCGCCGGGCCGGTGGTGATCGCCGATATGTGGGACAATCCCGGTGGCGGGACGGCCGGCGACGCGACGGTGATTTTGGGAGAGCTAATCGCGCGCGGGGCGACAGATGTCGCGGTGGGGACGATCTGGGATCCGATCGCGGTGCAGATATGTTTTGCGGCGGGCGAAGGCGCGGAAATCGCATTGCGGTTCGGGGCCAAGTCGGCGCCGGAGACGGGCGATCCGATCGACAAGAGGGTGGTGGTGCGTCGGCTGGTCAAAGATGCGCAGATGCGGTTCGGCGAGAGTTTTGCGCCGTTCGGCGATGCAGCCTGGGTGAGTTTTGACGGGATCGACGTGATCCTGAACTCGACGCGAGCGCAAAGTTTTGATCCGAGCCTGTTCTCGGCGCTGGGGATCGATCCGAAATCGCGGAAAATCCTGCTGATCAAGTCGACGAACCATTTTTATGACTCGTTCTCCAAGATCGCGTCGCAGATTATCTATTGCTCGGCGGGGCGGCCGTATCCGAATACGCCGGCGACGACGGACTATCGCAAGGCGAGGCGGACGATCTGGCCGATGGTGGAGAATCCGTGGCTCTAGGACCTGCGATTTGGCAAGCGGGAATGACGCCGTGAATTATTGGCCGGCCAGCATCCGCTTGCCCTAAAATGCTGAATGTCGATTGATCCGAGGGGCGTCTCGGTTTTTTCCAAGTTTTCGGCGGGTCGTGTCGAAGGCCACTTTCCTGGCTCGTCGTGACGGTGAACAACCACTCCAGAGAAGGAATCCAAATGACTGACAGCGAAGACGAAAGCCGCGAACTCAGCCTAACCCGCCTGATCGACGCCCCGCGCGAGAAGGTCTACCGTGCCTGGACGCAACCGGACCTGCTGGTGCAATGGTTCGCACCCAAGCCGTGGAGTACGCCACGGGCAGAAGCCGATCTGCGTGCCGGCGGCGCGAGCCTAGTGGTGATGGCCGATCCCGAAGGGAACGAATATCCCAATGCCGGCCAGTATCTCGAAGTCGTGCCGAACGAAAAGCTGGTGTTCACCGATGCCTATACCGGCGACTGGGCGCCATCGGCCAAGCCGTTCATGACCGTGATCCTGACATTCGAGCCCGAAGGGGGCAAGACGCGCTATACCGCCACGGTGCGCCATTGGACTGTCGAAGACCGCAAGGCACATGAGGCCATGGGCTTCCATGAGGGATGGGGCATGTGCGCCGACCAGCTGGAGGCGCTGGTCAAGACGCTCTGAGGGGCCCTGCCCCGACCATCGGCAACCTGGCAGAGGCGGGAGAAATCGGCTGCCTCTGCTTAAGGCGGTGTATTGCGCACGGGAAGCGCTGCCGCGCGCCCTGGTTTCAGCGGCGGCGCGTTTGGCCGGATCGGCTCGAACCATTCAGGCCATATCGGCTCACCACCGGTAAGTGATCCTGCCGGAAGCTCAAGCGGCCGGAGCCATAACTTTTACTTCATATTGGTGTCATCAAGATAATCCATATTTATCGGGCTGAGGGACGGGGACAGGCCGCGCCCCGACACGCTTGCCCTATAGACTAGGAGTTCATCTATGATCCGCCCGATGATCGCGCTGGCGCTTGCGCCGGCCCTCCTCTTTGTTGCCGCACCGGCCCAGTCGGCCGAATGGGACATGGAGAAAGCCCATGAGCAGTGCCACGAGTTCAAGACCGCCGGCATGGCCGAGGAAGGCGTTTACGGTCCCTGGTTCAAGGCCATGTTCGACTATTATGGCTGGACCGACTGCAACCGCATCAACAACGATCTCGGCACCAACGAGGTCATCGCCGCCTATGAGGCCGAAAAGAACAATCCGCAGGTCGTCATCGCCGATATCGGCATGATCTCCGGCCCGATGGCCGCCGAAGCCGGCGTGACCCTCAAATATACCCCGGTCGGTTCCGAATTCGTGCCGCCCGAATACCGCGAGCCAGGCGGCGGCTGGATCGGCAGCGTGGTGGGCGCTGTGGGTTTCGTCGTCAACCTGGAAGCCGTGCCCTACGCGCCCAAGACCTGGGCCGACCTGCTTAAGCCCGAGTTCAAAGGCAAGATCAACCCGCGCGATCCCTCGGGCGGCGGCACCGGCTACATGACCTTCCTTGCGGCCAACCAGGGTCTCGGCGGCAAGCCGGGCGACCTGACCAAGGCCTATGATTTCTTCACCGAAATTCGCGACAACGGCAACCAATACAATGGCCCCTGCGATATCCCGAACCAGGAACGCGGCGAATGCGCCATCAAGTTCCAGTACGATTTCTTCGGCATGTCCGAAGGCGTCGCGGCGATGAAGAAGAAGGGTATTAAAACCGCCTTCATCATTCCGCAGGACGGCAGCATCTGGGCGCCCTCGGCGCTGGTGGCCAACCGCTATACCGACAAGGTCGACCTGGCCAAGGCCATCCTCGATTTCTCCATGACCGACGAAGCCGCCAATGCCTGGGCCAGCACCTATGCCCATCCGCTCAAGGCCGTGTTCGGCGGCTACAAGCTGCCGGCCGAACTCACTGCCGATTGGCCCACTGAAGAGGAATACAAGAGCGTCGTCAGCCTGACCGAGTTCCCCGACATGGACCAGGTCGCTGACGAGTGGGAAGCGCTCAACTGATCATCCCTCCTACCGGAGAACGGACTTGAGCACGATCGGTCCTTCCGCCACTCCCGTCCCGCAGCACTCTGCTGCGGGACGCCCGAGCAAGGCTCCAGCATCTGTCCGAAACCGCCGGCCCCTGCTGCTGCGGCTGCTCGAAAACTGGGCCGTTGCGCTGCCCATTGGCATATTGGTGCTGGTTTTCCTTGTCGGCCCGGCTTTGACCATCGTGGTCGATAGTTTCCGTGGCCCCAATGGGCTACCCACGCTGGACAATTGGAGCCGCATCTTCTCGTCCCCGCCGAATGTGCAGGCCATTACCGGCTCGATCACGCTTGGCGCCGTGGTCGCCACGCTTTCGGTGATCATCGGCACGCCGCTGGCCTGGGTTATCAGCCACCTCAGAATTGGACGCCGCTCGGTCGCCGTGGCGTTGCTCAATGTCGCCGGCAATCTTTCGGCGACGACGCTGGTCTTCGGCGCCTCGGCGGCTTTCGGCACGGTGGGGTTGATCACCCTGACGCTGCAATCGGTGTGGCCCGATTTCGCCGGCGTCGACCTCTATGACCGCTCAGGGATGATGCTGGTCTTCCTTTATTTCCACATTCCGCTTTACGTCATGGTCATTCTGCCCAGCATGGGCCTGCCAAGCGTGCTGCTGTGGGAGGCGGCAGCGATCAGCGGGGCGAGCCCCTGGTTCTTCTGGCGCCGGGTCGGGCTGCCCATGCTGTTTCCATTCCTGCTCGCCGGCTGGGTGCTGATCTTCATCTGGGCGATCAGCCAATACGGCATCCCGCTGGCGCTGGGCGCCGCGAGCGGCGGCGTCGATCTCATGGCCATGCGCATCGGCTCGCTGATCTCGACAGCCGGGCGCGGTAATCGGCTCGAACAGGCAGCGTGCCTGTCGCTGCTGCTGATCGTCATTTCGGGGCTGGCCCTGTTCTTTTACCAGCGCCTGCTGCGCTGGGCGGCGGGGTGGACGAAATGAGTTCCAATTCCAAACTGCGACCGCCTTCGGAAACGCTGGGCGGGCCGACCTGGACGCGGACGATCGCATTCGCGACCATCGGCCTGCTGACCGTGTTGCCAATGCTTGCCACTTTCCTCTATTCGGTCGCGACGGTGTGGCGGCGCAAGCCGCTGCCGGATGGCTATACGCTGGACTGGTGGTTCGGGACGCTGAGCGATCCGATATTCCTGCAGGCCGCCGGCCGGTCGATATTGCTGGCTATCCTGGCGACAATGCTCATCAACCTGTTGGTATTGCCGCCGCTTTATTGGGGGCATATCCGTAATCCCCGCATCCGGCCGCTGCTGCAACTGGCGGCGATCATTCCCTTCGTGCTGCCGGGGATCGTCACGGCTGCCGCCATCAACCGCTTCGTTGGGCTGTGGCCGCTGACCGCAAAACTGCAGGCGACGCCCGAACTGCTGCTGCTGGCAGTGACGACAACATCCTTCTCCACCTATTTCTGGGTGGTCGATGGGGCGATGCGCTCGATCAAGCTGGCCATGCTGTGCGAGGCGGCCGATACGCTGGGCGCCGGGCCGGCCTATACGCTGCGGCGCGTAGTCATTCCCAATATCTATCCCGGCATCGCCATCGGCTCGCTGCTGGTGTTCGCCAATGTCATGGGTGAACTCACCCTGTCGCGGATCATCACCGGCTCCAGCTACGAGACCATGCCCCTGTGGCAATTGCGCATCCTGCGCGGCACCGATGCCGATCCCAATTCGGTGGCGGTGGCGAGCCTGTTGTTCCTGGCCCTGCTGTTCGCGGTCTCCGTCGTCGTCATCATGCGCAATCGGGGCGTGCTGTCCGGCATCGGCCCCAGCTTCGAGAAGAAATGACATGTCCGAAGTCGAAATCACTTCGCTGCACAAATCGTTCGGCACTGTATCCGCGCTCGACCATGTGTCGCTGACCATCGCCGATGGCGAACTGGTCTCCCTGCTCGGCCCCAGCGGCTGCGGCAAGACCACGCTGTTGCGCTGCATTGCCGGCCTCGTTACCGCCGATGGCGGGGCGATCCGCTTCGGCGGCCGCGACGTGACCGAAGAGCCGGCGCGCGACCGTGGCGTGGGTATGGTGTTCCAGCATTATGCGCTGTTTCCCAACCTGACGGCGGCCGGCAATATCGCCTTTCCGCTGGAAGCCCGCGGCTGGCAGGCGGAAGACGTGCGCAAGCGCGTTGCCGAACTGCTCGATGTGGTGGGGCTGGCGAGCGCCAGCCAGCGGTATCCGCACCAGCTTTCAGGGGGCCAGCAACAGCGCGTCGCCCTGGCCCGGGCGCTGGCGCCGCGGCCACGGGTGCTGCTGCTCGATGAGCCGCTATCGGCGCTCGACGCGCCGATCCGCAATGCGCTGCGTGACCAGATCCGCGAAATCCAGCTCAGCCTGGGCATGACGGCTGTTTACGTGACGCATGACCAGGCCGAGGCACTGGCCGTCGCCGACCGGATCGGGGTCATGGAGAATGGCCGGTTGGTCGAACTAGGGACGCCCTCGGAAATCTATCGCAGTCCGAGCAGCCGGTTCGGCGCCGGCTTCGTGGGTGGACGCAATGCGGTGCCGCTTAAGGTCGATGCGAACGGGCAATTGCGCTGGAAGGATGCCTTCAGTGTCGCGGCCTCCGGCTTTGCATCGGGCGCCCCCGTCATTGCCACCTTTCCGCCGGAAAGCGTGATGCTGGTCGATGAGCAGGGGATAAGCGGCAAGATCGTCTTCGTGTCCTTCCGGGGCGCCATGACACGCTTTCGCCTGGCGACGGCGGAGGGCGAGATCGATGCCGATGTCCCGTCCCTGTCAGCCCCATCGCTGGGCCGGGGCGACATGGTCCGTTTCAAGGTTCATGCCGATATCGTCCGGCTCTATCCCGGCAGTGATGCGGCGGGCGTCCTCCCATAAACCGCTTGCGCCGTGGCGATGAATGCCGCCACGACGCCGAGATCGGCAAGGTCTGGCAAAGCCACGATATATTCCCTGGCGGTCATGTCAGTCCCGTTAACCGGGATGCCGTGCTGAAGGGGGCTGTCGCCAAGCTCACGATCGAGGACGATGCCGCAGCCGAGACCAGCAGCCACCGCTTCCTTCACCGTCTCGCGGCTGCTGAGCACCAGCCGCGTGGCGATCTGAACGCCCTTGCGCGACAATGCCTGCTCGAACAGCTGGCGGGTCATCGAGCCCGCCTCGCGCATGACGAAGGTTTCCCCTTCCAGTTCCTCCAGATCGATGGAGTCGCGCTCACGCCATTTGTGGCCGGGCGGCACCAACACCAGCACGCGCTGATCCACCAGGGGCGCACAGAAGAAATCGGGATGGGGCTCGGTCATGGTGGCGATGGTGAGGTCGATATGGTGCTCGAATGTCAGATCGAGCAGATCCTTGGAATTCTCCAGCCTTATGTCGACCTTGATGCCCGGATAGGCCGCCATGAACGGCTGCAAAATCGGCATGACGACGTAAGGCGCGCAAATCCCCACCGCCAGATGGCGCAGCCGCAAATCGCGGCCATCGGCGACGCGGGTGCCCAGGTCATCCAGCATCAAGGCCGCGCGATGGACATGGGGCAGCAGGCTTTGTCCCTCGGCCGTCAGCTCGACATGGCTGGCCCGGCGAATGAACAGCCGCGCGCCAAGGGCCTCCTCGATCGCCTTGATCTGCTGGGTCACCGCCGGTTGGCTGACCCCCAAAGCCTGCGCCGCAGCCGAGAAGCCGCGATGCACGGCGACGGCGTGAAATGCACGGATTTGAGCGAGATTCATGGCGGAGCCCCCCAGTTCACAAGCCCAGCAGAATTACTTCTGCTTCATCGTTGTGTCAAAAAAATAAGCGATACTTATGTCATTCGAATATGATGGTGGCATGTCGCCGCTCGCCATCCCATTGGAATCTTGATCGATTCCGGCTCAGGAGACTAGCTTGATCATCACCGGACATCCTGCGAGCCGCGCGGAATGGGACAAAACGCGGTTGGGCAGCGCGTCCGAGCCGCTGCTGCAGCGGGACGCGCAGGTATTCCTGCGCCAGGAGGCGTCCACGCCGGTTCTCAATGCTATCCGCAAGGCAGAGGGGATCTGGATCGAGGATATCGATGGCAATCGCTACATCGATTTCCACGGCAACAGCGTGCACCATATCGGCTATGGGCATCCGCGCCTCAAGGCTGCGCTGAAAGCCCAGATCGACGAGCTGCCCTTCACCCCGCGCCGCTATACCAGCGAACCGGCGGTGGCCCTGGCCGAAAAGCTCATCAAAGCCTCACCGCACGAGAACGGCAAGGTGCTGTTCGCCACCGGGGGCTCCGATGCGGTCGAAATCGCCCTCAAGCTGGCCCGCGTCAAAACCGGCCGCTACAAGACGCTGGCGTTCTGGGGCAGCTATCATGGTCACGGCTATGGTGCGGTCAGCGCGGCCGGCACGGGCCGCGACCGGACGCAGCGGATCGGGCCGCTGCTGCCCGGCGGGCATCTGGTGGCGCCGTTTTCCTGCGAGGATTGCCCCTATGGCTTCCAGCGCGACGCCTCGGGCCGCCCGCCGCTCTCGACCTGCGGCATGATGTGCGCCCGCATGCTGCGCTATGTGCTGGAGCAGGAAGGCGACATCGCCGCTGTCATTGCCGAGCCGATCCGCTCGACCCCCTATCTGCCGCCCGAGGGGTTTTGGCCGGAGGTGCGCAAGGCGTGCGACGATCATGGCGCCGTGCTGATCTTCGATGAGATCCCCACCGGCCTGGGCAAAACCGGGCGGCTGTTCAGCTCGGAACATCAGGGCGTCCGCCCCGATATCACCGTGCTGGGCAAGGCTCTGGGCGGGGGGATGCTGCCGCTGGCCTGCGTCATCGCCGAGGCCGAATTCGATATCGCGCCCGAACTGTCACTGGGGCACTACACCCACGAAAAGAACCCGCTGACCACACGGGCCGGCCTGACCACGCTGGCTATCATCGAGGAGGAAGGCCTGGTGGCGCGGTCGCGCGACCTGGGCGTGCGCACTATGGCCTATCTGCGCGATCTGGCGAGTCGCCTGCCCCAGATCGGCGTGGTGCGCGGCGCGGGCCTGTTGATTGGCGTCGAACTGCGCGATCCTGATCAGGGCGAGCCATCCCATCAATTGGCCGAGCGCGCGCAATGGCATGCCCTGTCGATGGGGCTCAGCCTCAAGTCGAAGGGCGCCAGCCTTGTGCTCAATCCGCCGCTGGTGATCAGCGACGATGAAATGGGCCAGGCGCTCGATATTTTCGAAGCCGCCATTCGCGCGGCTATCCCGTCCTGATACGAAAGAACCCGACAATGAACGCATCCGCCTGGGCCGAAGGCCTTCCTACCGCGCCCCATGCCAAGGTGGTCTTGGTCGTCATCGACGCTTTCGGGCCCGAATATATGGACGGCGAGCAGACCCCGGCCATGGCCGCGCTTGCCGCTGCGGGCGGTCATGCCCCGGCGGGTGGCCTATCCGACCTGATCTCCTCGACCGGCCCGGGCCACGCGACGCTGCTGACCGGCACCCGCCCGGTCGTCCATGGCCTGCTTGCCAACCGCCTGTTCGGGCCGGATGGCGAAATCCGGCGTGGTGTGCGCGCCCAGGTTCCCTCCATCTTCCAGACCTTGCAGGCAGAGGGTTATGGCGTCCGCGCCGTGGTTGGTGATCCCAATATCCTGATCACGGTCAATATTGATGGCGCGGATTGGACCTGGCCCGACGCCGAGACCCGCGCCAGCAAGGCTAATCCCGCCACCACTTATATGCCCGACCCGGTGACCACCGACGCCGCCGTCGAGGCCATTGGCGAAGGCAGTGATTTCCTGTTCGTGCATCTGCAGGACGTCGACTCGATCGCGCATCGCACCGGGGTGGACAGCGAAGCCTCGCGCGTGGCGCGGCAGGTCGCCGATGCCTCGATAGCGCGTATTGCCGAAGCGCTGCGGCCCGATTGGGACCGCACCATGCTGATCGTGCTGTCGGATCACCGTACCGAGAATGTGACCTCGTCCGAACCCGTGCGCCTCGCCGCCGCGCTGGCCGGTTATGCACGTGTGGTCGATGACGGCTCGGGCGCCCTGGTGGAACCGCTGCCGGGTATCGATCCGGGCCATGTCCTGATACGGGCCCTCGCAGTGCCGGGCGTCGCCGGCATCGGCCAACTTGCATCCAATCATTTCGCCGTTTCGGCCGAGCCGGGCCGGGCCTTCGGCCGCGAGGACCCCATCACCACCCTCGCCCAGCACGGCAGTTGGACCGCGCGGCCTTGCCTCTCCGTCGTCGGCGGCGGCCATCCAGCTGTTTCCATCCTTGCGGAACGCCTGCTCAAAACCGCCCCGCCGCTGCACATCTGGGCGGGCGTCATTCGTGCCGTTCTTTCACCGCAGGCACAGTGATGTGGGGCGGCGCGATGGCTCGCTAGCGCAGTTTTCGTCAGAGCTCGAAAATTGGCCTCTGTGGAATACCACGGAGCCTGCCTATATAGAGCGGACAAACTGGAGCCCCTTATGCGCTCGTCACGCCAGGATACCGAGAAACACCGCGAGCAGATCATTGACGCGGCCGCCAAAATGGTGCGCGAACGCGGGCTCGATGGCATGAGCGTGCCGGCACTGATGGCCGAAGTGGGCATGACCCATGGCGGCTTCTATCGCCATTTTGCTTCCAAGGAGGCGCTGGCGCCGCTGGCCTTCGAGCGCGCCTTCGATGGTGTCAACCGTCTGGTCGATCGCGTCGCCGCTGAGCATCCCGAGGCCCCGGACACCGCTTTTGCCGAATTCGTCCAGACCTATCTATCGAGCGACCACCGCGACAATCCCGGCACCGGCTGCGCGACATCGGCGCTGGCCGGGGACATGGCGCGCCTCGATCCGGCCAATCCCACTCAGCAGGCTTACGCAGCCGGTGTCGAGGAAACGGTGGGACATTTATCGACGCTCCGCGGCCAGGGCCGTGAGGAAGCGCTGGCCACCTTATCCACCATGGTCGGCGCCCTGTTGTTATCGCGTGCAACGCGCGGCAATCCGATCTCCGATGAGCTTTTAGCCGCCGCACGGACTGCGTTGCTGCCGACGCCTTGATGCAAAAATACTGGTCTCCGCCCCTTGCGGTTTAGATTATAAGCATAATCTAACTGAAGCCGGACCGATGCGTCCGGTATTGCGCCACTGCCCGGCGCCCGGCTTCATCGGAGACTGACTATGACCACTCAATCCACAATCGGCACCGCCTTGATTACCGGCGCCTCCTCCGGCATCGGCGAGGTTTATGCCGACCGGCTGGCCAAGCGCGGCTATGACCTGATCCTGGTCGCGCGCAATATCGACCGCCTCGATGCGCTGGCCAAGCGCCTGACCGCCGAAACCGGCCGGAACATCGCGGTAATCGTCGCTGACCTCGGCGTCGCCGCCGACCGCAACCGTGTCGAGGCGCGCCTGCGCACCGACAAGGCCATCACCCTGCTGGTCAACAATGCCGGCCTGGCGGGCGATGGCCCGTTTGCCCAGGCCAACCCCGATCAGCTCGAAGCCATGCTGGATATCAACGTCACGGCGCTGACACGTCTGGCTATGGCCGCCGCCGCCAATTTCGTTGAAGCCGGCCATGGCGCCATCGTCAATCTCAGCTCGGTCCTGGCCCTGCTCGACATGCCCAACACTGCCGCTTATGGCGCCAGCAAGGCCTATGTGCTCAGCCTCACTCACGCGCTCCAACTCGATCTGGCCCCCCAGGGCGTTCAGGTCCAGGCGGTTTTGCCCGGCTATACGCGCACCCCGATGATCGCCAACGGCGCCGGCATTCCCGATGCCATGATCATGGAAGTGGACGATCTGGTGGATGCCGCCCTGGCCGGCTTCGACGCCAAGGAATTGGTGACCATCCCCGCCCAGCACGATGCCGGCAGCTATGACCGGCTGTTCCAAACCCGCCAGGACCTGCTGTCAAAACTTGTTCTTGACCGTCCAGCCGAGCGTTACACCGCAGCAGCCTGACCAGAACTCCACGGGCATGGCCCCGCCACGAGAGCGGAGCCATGCCACATCAGTCGCCTTACCATTTGACGCGCAAGCCAATCGTGCCACCAAGTTCGAAACTGTCGCCGAACTGTGCCAGCGCCGTATTGGCAGCCACCTCACCATGGCCTCGTAAACGGCAACGCTCGGCGCCAATCCACGACGGCGCAGATACCAATTGCCACCCGCGACATCGCCCACAACGCCGTGTTGGAACAGCTTGGTATTATCAGTGATGCCGTTCGGCTTATGTGAGCCCAATGGCCATAGCCATTCGCCGCGGCGAGGCGATCGGCACCAAAAATTAACGTCAGTTTTCATGCAAAGCTGGTGTGCGCAGAAACGCGTGGACGCCAACAATGTAGGCTGCTACATAACCGGATATACGTAGCACTCTACATTGTATTGGCCTACCTAGATGTCCGACAACCTCACCTTGCTCGCGCTGCTGTCCGAAACCAGCCGCGAACTCACGACCTGTTTCGATGCGCGGCTCAAAAGCATGGGGCTGACGACGGCGCGTGGCAGGGTTCTGCTGTTGTTGGCGCGCAATCAGAATGGCGTCAGCCAGGCTGCCATCACCAACTTCCTGCGCGTCGAGCATCCGACCACGGTCAGAATCCTGGATGGTCTGGAGGAGCTGGGGCTCATCCAGAGGTGTCCAGACCCTGTCGATCGCCGCGCCAAGGTCATTGTGTTGACCGAGGCCGGCAAACCCCTTGCCGATGAAGTCGTGGTGCTGAGCGGACGCCTCGCCAAGGCGCTGTTGGGCAATTTCAATTCTGCCGATATCGCCAATGCGGAGCAGTTTCTGCAGACGCTGCTATCCAATCTTGCCGCCGCACGGTCGAGTGGCAGTGACGAAGGCGAGATTGCGCCATGAGCGAGCGTGAAACCGACACGCTGCCGGTGTTGGAAAAGGCGGCCGAGCCCCCTGCTCCGGCCACGCCGCCAGCTCCCCCGCCATTCGTAGCGAAACCGCCTCTTATGGCGGCGGCCTATGCCGCCAGCTCGGTCATATTGGGCACGACGCAGGGGCTTGGCACCAATCTGGTCTCGGCCAACCTGACCGGCCTGCAAGCCACGTTCGGCGCCACCCAGCTCGAAACCGGATGGCTGCTCGCCGCCTATTTCGCCACCAATATGAGCGCCACGCTGTTGATGTTCAAAGTTCGGACCCAGTTCGGGCTGCGGCGCTTCGCCGAGATCGGCATCGTCGTCTATGCGCTGGTCGTCGTCGCCCATCTGTTCATCAACGATCTGCAATCAGCCATCGTGATGCGCGCCATCATGGGCATCGCCGCGGCGCCGCTGGGCACGCTGGCCTTCTTTTACATGCTCGAATGGCTGCCCCCGGCGCGGAAACTGGCTATCGGCATTCCTTTCGGCCTGTTGGGCAGCAATATGGCTTTGCCGCTGGCCCGCGTTATCTCGCCTGACCTGTTGCAGATGGGTGATTGGCAGGGACTGTTCCTTTTGGAAACAGGATTAGCCCTGGTCTGTCTCGCCATCATCTACATCCTGCCGATCACGCATCCGCCGCGCCTGAAAGTGTTCGACTGGGACGATCTGATCAGCTTTCCGCTGATGGCAATCGGCTTTGGGTGCCTCGGTATCGTGCTTTCGCTGGGGCGCTCTTATTGGTGGCTGGAGGCGCCCTGGCTGGGCGTGCTGATGGCGGTGGGGATTGGCGCACTGGTGCTGCTCGCCTTGGTCGAACTGCACCGCAAAAATCCCAATGTCGATCTGCGCTGGCTCAGCACCGGTGACATGCTGACCTTTGCCGGCTCGCTCATGGCGTTCCGCCTTTTGCTGTCGGAGCAGTCCGTGGGTGCCTTTGGCCTGTTCACGGCCTTGGGCATGCAGAACGAGCAACTCGTCCCGCTGTTCTGGATGATCGGCTTCGTCACTTTTGCCGCAACGGCCGTGCTGAGCGCTGTCCTCAAGCCGGCAAGGACACCGGCTATCCATTTGGTCGCACTGGTGCTGATCGCGGTCGGCGCGTGGCTGGATTCCCAAAGCACCGCGCTGAGCCGGCCCGAGCAGTTTTATCTCAGCCAGGCATTGATGGGCATTGCCGGTGGAATTTTCCTGCCGCCTGCCCTGCTCAACGGCTTCGCCAAGGCGCTGGCGCGCGGACCGCAATTTGTCCTGTCGTTTCTGACCGTGTTCATAACCACGCAAACTGTCGGCGGCATTCTGGGCAGCGCCGTTTTCGGCACCTTCATCGCCCTGCGCGAGCAATTTCACTCCAATGTCATCGCCCAGGGCATCACCCTGCTCGATCCCCTGGTTGCCCAGCGTGTCCAGCTGTATGGCGGGGTCTATTCCCACGTCACCAGCGATCCGGTGCAAATGCAGGCGCGCGGCATGGCCCTGCTCAGCCAGTCGGCGACATTGCAAGCCAATATATTGGCGTACAACGATTTTTTCCTGCTGATCTTTGGTGCCACGCTCGTCGTGATCGCCGCCCTTCTCACCCACATGCTGGTTTCGGCCCTCAGCAAGCCCGCAGCCCCAATGCAGGCCCAGGCGGCCTGACGACGACCTGAAAGACAATCTCCCAAATGCGTTTCAAAGAATTAGCCTTGTCCAAGGCCACCGTTCCCGTGCTCGTTGTCGGCCTGCTTGGCGTGGGTGCCGTGCTCTATGCCTGGCAGTTGCCGCCGTTCACGTCGAGCGTGCAAACCACCAACAATGCCTATGTGAAAGGGCGGGTCACGATTATCGCGCCGCAATTGCCGGGTTACATCGCGGACGTGCCGGTCTCCGACTATCAGAGCGTCAAGAAGGGCGACGTGCTGGTCCAGCTCGATGACCGCATCTATGTCCAGCAGATCGCGCAGGCTGAAGCCGCTTTGCAGCAGCAGCAAAATACGCTGGCCAATTTTGCCCAGAACCGGGCTTCCAAACAGGCCAGCATCGATCTGGCCAATGCCCAGCTGCAATCCGCACAGGCGGCCCTGGGCAAGGCCCAGTCCGACGCCGAACGCAGCAATTCGCTGTTCGCCTCGGGCCTGTCGCCGCAAGCGGCAGCCGACCAGGTGCAGAGCGCGTTGGCCCAGGCGCAGTCGAGCGTATTGCAGGCCAAGGCCTCGGTGAGCATCGCCGAGCAAAACCTGGCGCTGGTCGAAGCCAGCAAGCCAGCCCTGGAAGGGGCGGTCAAAGGGGCCGAAGCCACGGTCGAACTCGCCCGGATCAATCTGGCCAATACCAAGATTGTTGCCCCGGTGGATGGCATTCTAGGCGAGGTGACGGTACGGGTCGGCCAATACGTGTCGACCGGCAGCCAGCTCACCTCTGTCACGCCACCCGACACCTGGATCGTCGCCAATTTCAAGGAAACCCAATTGGCTGACATTGCCGTTGGGCAGCTGGCAAGTTTTTCGGTGGATGCCCTGGGACGCCAGACCCTGACCGGGCATATCTCGCAAATTTCGCCCGCCGCTGGTTCCGAATTCAGCGTGCTCAAGCCCGATAATGCCACCGGCAATTTCACCAAGATTGCCCAGCGCATTCCGGTGCGCATCGAGCTGGACCCCGATCAGCCGCTGGCCGCCCGGCTGTTGCCGGGCATGTCAGTGGAAGTGGCGATCGATACCGCGATGCATTAGGCCGGCGAGAAGACGCGACCTCAGAGCCAACAGACACGGTTGCGGCCGAGCTGCTTGGCCCGATAGAGCTGCGCGTCGCTGCGTTCCAGACCATTGGCTGGAACAGGCCCGTCCTCGGCCAGCAGGATCGAAGTTCCACCAAGGCTGATCGACAGGATGCCGCCCGCGGCAGACCCTTCATGGGGAATGGCGAGGTCCTGCACGGCTTGCCGCGCCAACTCGGCGCAGGCTTGGCCCCCCGCGGGATCGGTATCGGGCAGGAAGAGCACGAATTCCTCGCCACCATAGCGGGCCACCAGATCGCTCTCTCGCTTGAGACTGAACTGAAGGGCTCCGGCCACCTGCGCCAGCGCTTGGTCGCCATCGGGATGGCCATAACGATCGTTGAAGAGCTTGAAATGATCGACGTCGATCATGATCAGCGACACGTATTGCCCCTGCCGCCAGGTTCTGCGCAAGGCGTTTTCAAGACGCCGCCGGTTGGGAATCCCGGTCAATCCATCGACCAGCGCGAGCTGTTCGAGCAGCCGGCGGCCGGCGACGACCTGAACGTGATTGCGAACGCGGGCCCGCACGATGGTGGCGTTGAAGGGTTTAGTGATGTAATCGGCAGCGCCCAGCAGCAGGCCTTTTTCCTCGTCCTCGGCGCTATCGAGCCCGGAGATGAAAATAACCGGAATGTGGCGGGTCTCATCGCGATTTTTCAGGCTGTACAGAACCTGATAGCCGTCCATTCCCGGCATCACGACGTCGAGCAGCACGATATCGGGCTGATGGCGCCCGGCCAGCTCCAGCGCCATCTCGCCGCTCTTGGCGAGAATGATCCTGTAGTTGTCCTTCAAGACCTCGGTGAGCAGCTCCCGATTGTTCTTTTCGTCGTCGACAACCAGGATTTTCGGCAGTTCAGGCGTCACACCATGCTCCCTTGCGCGTCGAGCAGGTTGCGCAGCAATGTGCGGGCGCTGGTGCTCGCCTGGGCGTATTCCACATCCTCGATCAATTGCACCAATTCATTGACTGCCTCGGCATGCGGGGAATTGCGCACCGCCGCCTGCAATTGCCTGGCCACGTCCAGCGCGGTGGCGTCGTCCTGTTCCAGCCGTTGCACGAGGTCTTCCAGGCCGGCCACGAGGTCGGCCGGGGCAGATGCCGCTTCCACCGGCGCGACAGGTTCGGCGGGTATGGTTTCCAATGCGCTCAGAACGTGCGCCAAGGCGCTTACCAGCATCTCGATAGCGCCTTCATCGGGAAGCTGCGTCCTGGCGGTATCCTCGACAGAGCGGGCGGCCTCGGCCAACGCCGAAGCGCCAATGCCCTCAGCATTGGCCTTGAGCGTGTGGGCCAGGCGGAATATCTCCTCGCGGGCCGCAGTGGCGTGTAGTTCCTTCAGCCTGGGCACGGCAGCGCTATATTCGGACACGAAGCCGCGCAGCACATTCAGGTAGAAAGATCTTCGGTTGAGGTAACGGGCAAGGCCGCGATCGACATCGATTCCCCATGCTGTCAGAGGCGCCAGCATCGCCAGTTCGGACGCCGCGGCTGGATCGGGAGCTGCGCTCACAACCGGATCGGTGGCGCGCCGGCTGGGCAGCCAGCGTGCCAAGGTGGCATACAACTGGTCAGGATCGATAGGCTTGGTGATGTGGTCGCTCATGCCTGCCTGCAGGCTGAGTTCGCGGTCTCCCGCCATCGCATGAGCGGTCATGGCGATGATGGGGAGATTGGCATAGCGCGCATCGGCCCGCAGTGCCCGCGTGGCGCTGATGCCGTCGAGTTCGGGCATCTGGATGTCCATCAGCACCAGGTCGTAGGTATTGGCGCGGACCATATCGATGGCTTCAAGACCATTGACGGCCACGTCCACCTCAATCCCGACCTCGGCCAGAAACTCCTGCGCCACCTGGCGGTTCAAAGCGCTGTCTTCGGCCAGCAATATCCTGGCGCCGCGCTGAAGCAATAGGTCGACGGGTTTGCCGATATGGCGCGCACGCTCCTGCCGGCGCATGGTCAGGGCGTCGCGCCCCAGCAGGGCTTCCACGACCGAGTCATGCAGGGTGGACTCGTTGAGCGGCTTGGTCAGCACCTGCTGTATCCCAACCTCGGCAGCCTCGGCGGCGAGGTTTTCGTGGGTGTAGGCCGTCACCATCAGGATCGAGGTCAGCGCCGCGATAGCCGCATCCTGCTGGATGAGGCGCGCGGTTTCCACGCCGTCGAGGCCGGGCATATTGCAGTCCAGCAGCATCAACGAATAAGGGGTTCCCGCTGCATGCGCACTGCGCAGCATCGCCAGCCCCTGCTCGCCGGAAGAGGCACTGTCGGCGCGCATCCCCATCTGGGTGAGCAGGCCCGTCAGCACGTCGCGCGCCATGGCGTTGTCGTCCACCACCAGGGCCCGCGTCCCCTTCAATCCGTTTATGATCGGGCTGCGTTGCCCGATGCTGTCGATAGCCGCATCCAGCCCCAGTTCGGCCGTGAAGCTGAACTCGCTGCCGCGCCCAATCTCGCTGCGTGCGGTTAGCGTTCCACCCATCATCTCGACCAATTGCTTGCAGATCGCGAGGCCCAGGCCGGTGCCGCCGTATTTTCGCGTGATGGAATCGTCTTCCTGCGTGAACGGTTCGAACAAAGCGTCGAGCCGGTCAGCAGCGACGCCGATGCCGCTGTCACGCACGGTGAACCGCAAGACCGCCTTGGCGTCGTCACAGCTTTCGCAGCTGACATGCAGCACGACCTCGCCAATTTCGGTGAACTTCACCGCATTGGTGGCGAGGTTGATGATGATCTGCCCGAGCCGCAATGCGTCGCCCACCAGATGCCTGGGGACGTCGGCGTCGACTTCGAACAAGAGTTCCAGACCCTTGGCGTGGGCCTTGAGGGAAACGACCCCGGAGACACTCTTGAGCACATCCACCAAATGGAAGTTAACCTGCTCAAGCGTCAGGTGCCCGGCCTCGATCTTGGAGAAATCCAGGATGTCGTTGAGGATGCGCAGCAGCGACTCCGCCGAAGTGAAAATCTTGTCGACATAATCGCGCTGCCTGACCGTCAGGTCGGTTTTCAGCGCCAGCCGGCTCATGCCCATGACTGCGTTCATCGGCGTGCGGATTTCATGGCTCATGCGCGCGAGGAAACTGGACTTGGCCTCGTTGGCCTTGCGCGCATCGTCGATGGCCAGCGCCAATTGCTGGGTGCGGGCCTGCACCTTGCGTTCAAGATCCTCGCGGTTATCCTCGGCCTGCTGGCTCATGGCGCGGAACGTGCGTGCCAGCACGCCGATTTCATCGCGCCGGTCTTCGGGCAAGGCCAATGCACCGCTGGCGACCTGATGATAGTCACCGGCGGCCACGACGCGGGATGCGTTCACGAACACCTGTAGCGGCCCGACGACTTTCTTGCGCAGCACGAAGTACAGGGCCAACAGTTCGATGAACAATGCGAGCACGCTCAGGCCGAGGATGAACTCGGCGGTGGATAGCGCGACGGAGGTCAGCAGCGATTTCGGATAGACCGTGACGAACCACCAGCCCGGCCCTTCCAGACGCGTGGCCGCCAGAAAAGCCGAATTCTTCTCGTCGTCCACGAGGACCCCGGTTTCGGTGGCTCCCTGCATCGCTACGGCCAGCTGGTCGTACATGCTGGAGAGCGCGGGATCGCCCAATGTATCGATGTCCAGTACGCCCTTGGCCGCTTCCAGCTCACTGACCTTGTCGGGGTGCGCGACCAGGCGGCCATCGGGGCGAATGATGAAATTGTAGGCGCCCACCAGATGATCGTCGAAGACCCGCTTGAACAGGGCATTGAGCAGGATATCGTGACCGAGCGTGACCAGATGCCGGCCATTCTCGTCCACCGGCATTTCGGCCGACACCATCCATTCATTGGCCGTGGGATCGAAATAAAGCCCGGTCCAGACAAGCTCGCGCGTCGGATCGTTCTGCGGCGTAGCGATCGCCATCCATTCCTCGACCGTCATGTCCAGGTCCGGTTCGGCATTGAGGCCCCAGCGCAGGCCCGGCCAATGGACGATGTTGAAGTTCTCGGGCGAATGTACGTAGAGGTTGGCAAAGCGATTGACCCAGGCAGGGCCGAAACGGTCCAGCAGGCGCCATGCGAGCACCAGGCGCTTGCGCAGGTCCGCGTCGATAAGCTCGGGCGCGATGCCGACAAAACCGGTGGTATTGCGGCTCATGGTGCCATCGGCACGGGGCATCCCTTCGAAGACCTCAGGCCGCAGCCTTGTCGTGCCATCCGGGAGTGTCTGATAGAGCGCGTTGAACTCCGCATCGGTGGGCGGAAGCATGGACCGGTAGTCATCCAGGAAATTCGTCTTGAGAACCTGAAGGTTGTCGGTCGCAAGCTCGAAGATCGCACTTTCCTTGGAACCGCGCTCGGCGATGTATTTCTGTAGCTTGTCCTGAGTCTCAAGGCTCAATGTATGGACTATATGCAAGTATGAAATGACGGTGACGGTCAGAACTACTGCCGTGATGCGCAAAGACATCTGCAACAGCGTATGAGCCGTGAGCGAGTCACGGAAGAAAATTGCGCGCTCAGCGGCCATAATGCCTGATATCCCCACCTTCCTAAATCATGGCCAAATCTCATTAAAAAAGGGTCAAACCTATCTGACGATTGTACGGATCGCGAGATAGGCGGCCTCAGTCTCTTGAGACTCAAGAGCAGGGATATACTGTTAACCGGAGCGGTCCATTTTTATGAAATCGCGCACGAAGATATCTCGTGGGAAGCTGCCCCACGCGAGGACCACGAATTCGCCGGACGTGATATCGAGGTTGACGTCCTTGAGGATTTCGAGCGCTTCTCCCCTGGTTGTCAGCCGGGACTATCTCCGGTCGAGCAGGGAGAGAACCGCAGGCAGGCTCTCGGCAGTGTTGCCGGAAGGTTTGTATTCCAGCCCGACCCGGCCCTGGTAGCCCGCATCGAAAAGCCAGGCCAGGCGTGCGCCCAGGTCAATGGCGCCGGTTCCGGGGGCACCCCGCCCCGGGTGATCGGCGACATGGGCGTGGAACACGTGACCAACGCGTCCGTCCAGCACATCCTCTATCTTCTCGCCCATGACGGCGGAATGGTAGAGGTCGTAGACGATGCCGACCGAGGGGGAGCCGACCTCGTCCATGATGTCCAGCGCCTCGCGCGTGGAGGCGAGAAAATAGCCCTTGTGGTCGATCAAGGTGTTGAGCGGCTCGACGCCCAGCCGAACCCCCGTGCCCTCAAGCGTGTTGCCTGCCGCCCGCAGGCAATCCACCAGGGCGGCCCGTTGGGTGGCGCGGTCCATCCCCGGCAGGTCGTTTCCGGCTTGGGCGATCAGAACGCCGGCACCGAGCCTGCGCGCCAGGGCGGCTGATTTGGCCAGCCCCGCCAGGAAGGCTTCCTTGTTGGCGGGGTCCGTCAGCGAGATCATGGGTTCGGCGACGAAGCCCGACAGGGCCATGCCGGTTTCCGCCAGCGCGGCCTCGATGGCGTCAATATCCTTTCCCGACCATTTCCAGAACTCGACGGCGTCAAGCCCTGCCCTCTTGGCCAGGCGGATACGGTCGGGGAAGGAAGGAGCTTCGGCGAACAGCCATTCGATGCAGGCGGAGAATTTCATGTCGATGTTCCTTTGTCCGTCAGCCGGGACGGTAGCCGAGCAGTCTGTAGCCGTGACCAGCCTCGGACCGGGGAGGCGATGCGCGGGCGGCTATGGTGGAACTCTCTCGACAGGCTAAGGCTTTCGAACGTTCCGCCGTACCGGAACATGGCTACCACGAGTCCATTGAAGCCGGCAGTGGCGAAGCGGTACGCCGCCTTGTCACTCTGTTGCCGGGTTGGGAGCAATTCCACCCAGCGCCTGGGTGAGTTCCGCTGCCGTGTCCGCCAAAAGTTTTCCCAGTACCGGAATGCGTTCCCACGTCATGCGCACCGGCAGGCCGGATACGGAAATGGCGCAAACCACTTCGGACTGATTGTTGTAGACGGCCGCCGCCACGCAGCGCAGGCCCTGCACGAATTCCTCGTCATCGACCGAATAGCGATTGCGCCGCGCCGCCTTCAGCTGTTCATCGAGATCGTTGCGGCAAGCCAAGGTCTTGTGCGTGATCTTGCGCAGGCTATGCCGATTGACCACTGCGGTTACGTCGCCAGACGGATAGGTGGCGAGCACCGCCTTGCCCATCCCCGATGCCACCATCGGCGCGCGCCCGCCAACGCGGGAAATGGCGCGCATGATTTCACGGCTTTCGATCTGGTTGATGATGACGATCTCGCCGTCCTCGACCACGCCCAGATTGGCGGTCTCCCGCGTCTGGTCGCGCAACCGCCGCAGGAACGGCAGTGCGGGGGCAGCGAAGTTGCGGTCCCGGATAAAGGCCGAGCCCACAGCAAAGGCCTGCCGGCCGATATGCCACAGATTATCCGACGCGGTGAACTGCACGAAGCGGCGCTGCTCCAGCGTGGTCAACAGGCGATGCACCGTGGTGAGGGACAGTCCGGTCTGGCGTGAAAGATCGGTCAGCCGATGGCCATGCTCGTTGTCGCCGAGCGCCTCGAGCAGCATCATCGCCCGATCGACAGACTGCACCCGCCCATGAAGTTCGTTGGTATCCACGCCCATTCCTCCCAAAGTCGCGACCGGTCTTCCACACCGTGGAAAGCCTCCTCCGATCATGCTGTTTCAGCTCGACGGCAACCATTATTGACAATATGGTAGCGCTACCAAATGCGATCGTCAACGCGGCAATTGTGATGTTGTGATGGCGATGGGCTACACGAATACGGCGGGCTTGACCCGCCCGGTGACGGGCTATAGCGCTGCTGGAGGCGCGGCGTGAACGGGCCGGAATAAAGCGGATGTGGATTTCTGATGCGCAAGCGTAGATCGAACGGTCGCCCCACCATCGCCGATGTGGCGATGCGCGCCGGTGTCGGAGCGATCACGGTTTCGCGCGCCCTGCGCCATCCCGACCAGGTCTCGGAGGCATTACGCAAAAGCATTGCCGACGCCGTGCGCGAACTCGACTATGTCCCCAATCTCAATGCACGCGCCCTGGCATCGAGCCATAGCAATGTCGTGGCGGTGCTGGTTCCCTCGCTGACCCAGAACATCTTTTCGGACGTCGTGCGCGGCGTCTATGACGGCGTCGAGGACAGCGGACTGCGCATCGAAATCGCCAATACCCGCTACAATAACGAGACCGAGGAGCGCCAGATCTTCGAGATTCTGCGCCACGAACCCTCGGCCGTCATCGTGTCCGGCACCGAACAGACGGCCACATCGCGCAAGATGCTGGAAAATGCCGGCTGTCCGGTCATCCAGATGATGGATATCACCGACGATCCGATCCACAAGGTCATCGGCTTTTCCCATTTCGCCGCCGGCAAGGCCATGACCCAGCATCTCATCGATGCGGGCTACCGGCGCATTGCCTTTTTCAGCGGCTGGATGAATTCACGTTCCAAGGGGCGCATGGGGGGATATGTCGAAGCCCTGGAGGAGGCAGGGCTCTATGACCCCGGCCTGATCGGCGAGATGGGCAATGACAGACCCTCGGCCAGCCAGGGTTCGATCAAGGATTACCATCAGTTCTCGACGGGCGGCATGGGCCGCGAGTTGATGTTTCGTGCCCTGGACCACAACCCATCGATCGATGCCGTATTCTGCAACAATGACGTGCTGGCGCTCGGGGCGCTGTTCGCCTGCATCGCCCGACAGGTCGAGGTGCCCCGCCAGGTCGGCATCGCCGGCTTCAACGACTTCGACTATATGGAAGCCGCCCAGCCGGCCATGTCGAGCGTGCGCATCCACCGCTGGCAGTGCGGTTATCAGGCCATGCAGGCGGTCCGCAGCGAACTCAATGGCGAGGCGGTCGGCGAGCGGATCGTCGATCTCGGCTTCGACATCATCAAGCGCGCCAGCACCGATCGCGAAGGCAGGCTCGGCGAAATCCCCCTCGCCGAAATCCCCTTCACCTTGAGCTAGACCTTCCAGTCCTCGCCCCATTGCTGGACGACGTGACCGGCCGAAATGGTGCGATATTCGCGCTTGGGCGACACATAGTCGGCGGCGCGGATCGGGCTCTTGATTTCATCATTGGGAACAGCGCGAAGCTGGTTGCGGCGGGAAGGATCGGGGACCGGGACGGCAGCGATCAGCCGCTTGGTATAGGGGTGCTGCGGATTGCCGAACACCGCGGCAGCAGGTCCCATCTCGACGATCTCGCCCAGATACATCACCGCCACCTTGTGGCTGATGCGCTCGACGACGGCCATGTCGTGCGAGATGAACAGGTAGGACAGCCCGAATTTCTGCTGCAGATCCATCAGCAGATTGACCACCTGTGCCTTGATCGAGACGTCGAGGCCGGAGACGGATTCATCGGCGACGATGACCTTGGGCTCAAGCGACAGCGCCCGGGCGATGCAGATGCGCTGACGCTGGCCGCCGGAGAATTGCTGGGGATAGCGCGAGGCGACAGCCGGATCCAGCCCCACCTGCTGAAGCAGTTCGGCGACCTTGGCGCGCGCCTGTTCCTTGGTGCCCAGCTTATGAGTGAGGTAGGGCTCGGCAACGGCATCACCGACGCGGATGCGGGGATTGAGGCTGGCGAAGGGGTCCTGGAAGATCATCTGGATATGGCGGCGCATGTCGCGCATGCGGGCCTTGTCGAGACCCACGATCTGGGTGCCGTCGATGGTGACCTGGCCGCTTTGCGGCTCGATCAGCCGCATGATGGTGCGGCCTGTAGTGGACTTGCCACAGCCGGATTCACCAACCAGCGACAGGGTTTCGCCGGGTTGCAGGTCGAACGAAACGTCCTCCACGGCATGGACGCGGCCATGCACGCCGCCGAACATGTCCGAGTGCAGATCGAAGCGCTTGACCAGGTTCTTGACCGACAGGACCGGCGCCGCAGCGTGATTCACAGTATCGGGACGCGGTTGTGGATCGGTTAGCATTCCGGTAGCCTTATCGATCACCGGGAAGTGTTCCGGCTGGCCATCGCCCTTCATCGAGCCCAATCGCGGCACGGCGGCGATCAGGGCGCGGGTATAGGCGTTCCTGGCGGTGGCGAAGATGTCCTCGGTGGCGCCCTGCTCGATGGCCTGCCCGCCGAGCATGACCACGGTGCGGTCGGCGATTTCGGCGACCACGCCCATGTCGTGGGTGATGAACAGCACGCCCATCCCCTCCTCGCGCTGCAGCTCCTTGATCAGCTGCAGGATCTGCGCCTGGATGGTGACGTCGAGCGCGGTGGTCGGCTCGTCGGCGATCAGCAATTGCGGCTTGCAGGCCAGGGCCATGGCGATCATGACGCGCTGGCGCATGCCGCCGCTCATATTGTGCGGAAAGTCATTGGCGCGCTGGCCGGCGGCGGGGATGCGCACGCGTTCGAGCAGCCGCACGGCTTCGGCCTGCGCTGCGCTGCCCGACATGGCGCCATGGATGATCAGCACCTCGGCGATCTGGTTGCCGACGCTGGCCAGCGGATTGAGGCTGGTCATCGCCTCCTGGAACACCATGCCCATCTGGCGGCCGCGCACCTGGCGCATCTCGTTTTCGGGCAGGGTCAGCAGTTCGCGCCCGCCCAGCTTGATCGAGCCGGTGATGCGGCTCTGTTCGGGATCGAGCAGACGCATGATCGAGAGTGCGGAGACGCTCTTGCCCGAACCGGATTCGCCCACGACCGCGACGGTCTCACGTGGGCCAACGTCGAAGGAGACGCCCTTGACGATTTCGATCCAGCCCTTCTCGGTCCGAAACGAGGTCTTGAGGTCACGAACCGACAGCCCGGAGGAGTCGGTTCGGGGGGAGATGGCGTCAGGGGCGGCAGCGATGTCGCTCATGGGTCTGTCCCGCTTCTCTAATTGACTGTTGAGGGATCGAGCGCATCGCGGACCGCGTCGCCGACCAGGTTGAACGCCAGCACGACCAGGGTGATCGCGGCACCGGCGCCGATGATCGGCCAGGGCGAACCGAAGAGATTGTTGAGCCCGTCGCGGATGATATTGCCCCAGCTGGGATTGGGCGGCTGCGTGCCGATGCCCAGGAAGCTCAGCGATGCTTCGAGGCGGATGGCGGAGGCGACCCAGAGCATCATCAAAACAACGATCGGCGCCATGATATTGGGCACGATGTGGCGGAAGATGATCACCGGGGTGCGTACGCCCATGGCGACGGCCGCCTCGACATAAGGATCCTGCTTGACCGAGAGGGTCTGCGCGCGGGCCACGCGGGCAAAGCCGGGCACGAAGGCGATGGTGATGACGACGATGACGTTCCAGAACCCGCCACCCAGAACCGCCGCGATCATGATCGCCAGGAGCAGTTCGGGAAAGGCCAGCAAAAGATCGACCACGCGCGAGATGACACGATCGGCAATGCCGCCGAAATAGCCGGCGACGACGCCCAGCGTGGTGCCGATGATGGCGGCGAAGAACGGCGACACCAGACCGAAGATCAGCGAGTTGCGCGAACCGTAGATCATGCGGCTCAGCACGTCGCGGCCAAACTGGTCGGTGCCCAGCCAGTTCTCCCAACTCGGCATCTTGTTGATGCGCGCCATCGATTGGGTCAGCGGATCATAGGGCGCCAGCACCGGCGCCAGGATCGCCACAAGGGCGAAAGCGACGATGATGACGACCGCGACCATCGTCGCAGGACGCCCGAACAGCACGCGGCGGACAAAATCGAAGCGATCAGGGCCGCCCTCAATGCGCTCGGGCGCGGGTTGTGCAGCGATGCTCATGAGTTCACCCGGATGCGCGGATCGACGATGATATAAAGGAGGTCCATCAGCAGGTTGATCACCACCACGAACATGGCGAACACCACCACGCCGCCCTGGATCACGGCATAGTCGCGCTCGGCGATGGCCCCGATGAGGAGCTTGCCGATGCCCGGCCGGTTGAACACCAGCTCGATTGCCACTGAGCCGGACAAGGTCGCCAAGAGGCTCAGGCCCATGCCGGTCGTCAGCGGCAGCAGCGCATTGCGCAGGCCATGGCGGTAGATGATGCGGTTTTCCTTGGCGCCCTTGGCCCGGGCGGTGCGGATATAGTCCTTGCTCAACACCTCCAGCAGCGAGGTGCGCGTCAGCCGGCCGATGAAGGCCGCCTTGACCAGCGCCAGGGTCAGCGCCGGCAGGAAGACATGGTACATGCGATCGACGAAGCCTTCGCCGCCACCATTGATGGGGAACCAGTGCAGGTTGAGCGCGAAGGTGATCAACAGCAGCGCGCCAAGATAGAAATCGGGAACGGCATAGCCGATCAAGGAGAACACCCGCACGCCGCTATCGGGCAGCTTGTTGCGATGGGTCGCCGCCAGAACGCCCAACGGCACGCCGACGACCGTGCCCATCACCATGGCGACGATGGTCAACTCGATCGTATAGGGCAGATTGTAGAGGATCAGCCCGATGACCGGCTGGTTGCTCATCATGGAGCTACCCATGTTCAGTGTCAGCACGCCCCAGACGAAGTTGAAGAACTGCATCCACAATGGTGCATTAAGCCCCATCTTCTCGCGGAAGATCTGCAACTGCTCGGTGGTCGCCATATCGCCGAGCGCAGCGATCGCCGGGTCGCCCGGCAGGATGCGCATGGCGATGAACACCAGCAACAGCACCAGGAATATCGTGGGGATCGCGTCTAGCAGACGCAGCACTAAATATTTTCCCATCGTCGTCACCTCCCGCGCCGCACTGTGGCGGCGGCGTCCTCGATCGCGCAGCTAGGTCTGCAACACGGTATAATAGGGCTCGTTGGCCAGATTGCGTTCCAACCCCGGCGTCAGCACCGACTGGCCCTGCCGGGTCAGGCTGATGAAATACTGCAGGTGGAAATCGCTTTGGGTGTAGCCGGCGGGAATTTCGGCAGCATAGCCATCGCCCCGCTTTTCCATCGGCATCGATTTCCAGCGCTCCGCCTGGTTGATATGGCGGTAATGCAGGATCGGCGCCATATCGGCCTGCGCCTTGATCGAGATGGGAAACGCCTGCCCCGCCGCAAAGCTCTTGCCGGCCTGCACCACGATGGGATCGGCCAAGGTCGAGCGCCGCGCCTTCAGCGCCGCGATCGCTGCACTTGTTTTGGCGTCGGGCTGCACGGATTCAGTGCCGCCAAAGCGCCGGATCGCCACCAGATCCAGCAATTCGGCCTGCATTTCAGGAAGCCGCGCATGCCAGGAACCGCGCAGCCAGCTCTCGGGACCATAGGTCAGGTCCGTATGATAGACATCGCGTGACACTGCCGCCAGCCGCTCCCAGACGGCGACGGAGCGCGTGGCATGGTCAACCATGGGCTCGATCAGCGCCGTTACCTTGGTGGCGATGAACAGTTCGGCCCAGCAGGCAGCCCTGAACTTCTCGGCGAAATGGCGCGCGATACCGGATAGAATTTCGATATCGATGAACATGCGTTGCACTTCGGCCCGGCCGAAATCCTGGCTGACGCGCGCCTTGCTCAGCGCCGTTTCGCAGCCCACCGCCAGCTCATCGAGCCAGTCGGCAACGTCGAGGGGGGTATAGCGATGGGACGTCTCGCCCTTGAGCAGCAATTCGGCATATTCGCGGGCATTGGCAAACAACGCGGAGTCGAAGGTGGGCGCGTTGCCGAAACGAGACGGCCCTTCCATGTCATTGCCATAGGCGCGCGCGCCATGGCCACCATCGAGCAGGCCGTAATTGGTGTAAACCTCGGGCCAGTAATGGTTGTTCGAAGCGGACGGGCCATGCGCGAGCGTAATCAGGGGCAGCACGCGGCTGGCCAGTGACAGCCCGGTTTCGCAGGCCTCGGCGGCATCGCCGCATTCCCGCTCAAGCCAGCGCATCCAACTGTCGCGCGGGGCTTCTGGATTATACAGCAGCCGGCCCCAGACACGGTATTGGTAGGCGTATTTCTGCCAATCCTGTCGCGTGGCCAAGCCATGTTTTTGATAGTTGAAGCGCTGTCCGGGCATGCTGGTGCCCATGCGGCCCTTGAAGCTCTGTGGTTCGCACCACTCGACCCCGTCGGAGCCGGCGAACATCGAGCTGCGGCCATAGCCGGCGGCGAAGACCGGATCGCCCCAGAGCAGCACGCGCTGCGTGCCGGCCCAGATGCGGTAGATGACCTTGTAGTCCTTGTTCTTGGTCAGCAGGTCGCCATAGGAATAGCGCAGGAACTTGCGCGAGCCTTCGCTGAGCTGCTCGCGCTCGCTGCGTGCCGTTTCGGGCGGGTATTCCTTGTTGCGGATCGCCGACTGATGGTAGGGCGGGCCCATATGCTCGGCCAGGTATTTCGGCGAGGCTGCAATGGGCATGCCCGACTTGCGGGCGACATCGATCATCTTGTGATCGAGTCCCTTGCCGTGCATGTCGATCTCGACCGGGCGGCCGGCAGCCGCGACCCCGGCAAACGCCTGTTCCCAGAAGCCATAGTCGCCCTCGGCGATGCCGCCTTCGACATGGACGCGGAAGGTCAGGCCGGTGATCTCGGGCACTTCGAGCAAGAGGCGGGTGATCGCGTCGCGGCAATAGGGAGCAAGGTTTTCGGCCGTCACGCCGCGCACGGTATGCTCGGCATTGGGGACATCGTCGAAATCATAGCGCTGGGTCCATAGCGCCAGTTGGAACTCCAGCCCGCGCTTGGCCGCCTCGCGGCCGATGAACTTCAGCATCTCCAGATTGGCGTCGCGCTCCTCGGCGGAAAGCTCCTTGACGTCGATGGCATAGCCCGGCAGCTGCAGCAGGAAGGGATAGGGGAAGTAGAAGTAAACGTCCGAAATCCAGGGATTGTGGTAGGGGTAGTTGTAGCCCATGCCCAAGGTCAGGGCGAAACGGTTGAACCGGTTGGACGCCAGCATGGTCAGATAATCGCGCCATTGCTGCTTGTCGTAGAACCAGACCTTATCCTCCGCCTCGCTGCAGAACAGGCGCGTGATCGAGCGGATGCGGGCTGTCGGCTGCTCGATCAAAGGGAAAGTGCCGGCGAAAAGATCGTCGCCCAAGGCGTTGCGCACACGGTCGGCCAATTCGGTCAGCGCGTAGACGATGCCACGAGCGTCGTGGCCCCAGGCAATGATGCGGTCGCCCTGCCGATAGAGCGCCATGCCTTCGGCAACCGCGGGCAGCGCGCTCGGCGGCGCTATGCTCGGCTGGATGCCAGCACCGGCGATTTCGATAATGGCACCCTGCCCTGCGGACGGGCCAATATCGGCGGTGACGTCGCGCTGCGCCAAGGCGCGCTGCAACTCGCTGGCGGCCCAGGCGATCGAGCCAGTGGAATCGGCTTTGAAAGCTGCTGGCAGCACAATGCTGGCCGATGCGGCTGTGGTCATGAATCTCGTCCTTATGCGAGCCGCAAACAGGACCCCGTGGGTCCGCGAACCGGTCCCGGGCTCGGTGCCCGGAACCGGATTGGCAAGTGTGCTAGACGAACTTGGCCTGCGACAGCGGCCAGTTCACATAGCCCGAGACCACTTCGTATCCGAGATCGACCTTGGCCGAACGCACGATCAGGAAGCCATTGGTCGAGACCGGCAGGATCACCGCATCGCTGAGCGCCTTGATCTCGATCTGCTGCACGATGGCAATGCGCTTGGCCAGATCTGGCTCGACCAAAGCCTGGTCGAGCAGGTCATCGATGCCCGGAATGGCCACGCCGTAATGGCTCATATTGGCCCCGCCATTGCCGTCGGCAGTGACTTCGGCGCCCTTGGCCAGGTAGGTCAGGATGGCCTGGGTGGGCACCGGCGGCAGAGCCGACGACTGCTGCGACAGGGTGTTGGTGCCGATATTCTGGTCGGCGTGGAAGGCGGTATGGTCCTTGATGTTAAGGTCCATATTGATGCCGACGCGGCGCAACTGATCCTGGATCATCAGCATGATGGCCGAGAAATCTTCGCGCTGGCTGGTATCGTTCTTGAAGCTGAAGCCATCGGGCATACCTGCCTCGGCCAGCAGGGCCTTGGCCTTTTCCGGGTCGTAATTGTAGGCGATTTCCGGCGGGATGGTCTCTTCGGTGAAGCCGCCGGGGAAGGATGGCGGATTGAGGCCGTAGGTGCGCTTGCTGATCGGGGCGATGGCCGTGGTGATCTCGTCGCGGTCGATGGCATAGAACAGCGCCTGGCGCACGCGGATGTCATCGAACGGCTTGACCGTCACGTTGACCTGCATGGTGAAGAAGCTGCCGGGGCTGACCACGTCGAAGATCAGGCTCGGATCGCGCTGGGTCATGGAATCTGCCCAGCCCGGCGCCCGCACGCCTTCGATCATGTGCACGTCGCCCGACAGGATCGCCAGGGTGCGCGCAGTGGTGTCGGCGATATAAACGCATTGCAGTTTCGGCGTCGCCGCCGGGGTATCCCAATATTCGGTATTGGCGATCAGGGTGACGCCCTGCGAAGGGTCCTGTGCGACGGTTTCGAGCACATAGACGCCGGTGCCGATCGGATCGATACCGATGGGCTCCTCACCCTTTTCCTCGATCGCCTTCTTGCACATCACGCTGGCATCGTAGTCGCTGAGGACGCCGAGCATGAACAGCGGATCGGGCTGCGCCAGGTTGAACACGACCGTATAGGGATCAGGCGCTTCGGTGCTGATGATATTGCTGAACTTGGGCCGCACGCCGCCGACGCGGACCGCATCGGTCACACGATCGAAGGTGAACTTGACGTCTTCCGACGTCATCTCGCCATAGCCTTTGTGCCATTTGACACCCTGGCGCAACTTGAGCGTCCAGATCTTGGAATCGGGCGAGCCTTCCCAACTCATGGCCAGGCGCGGCACCAGTTCATCCACGGTTGCGGGGAAGTTCCAGCGCGGCAGATCGACCAGCTTGTCGTAGATGGCGATGATGGCCCAGTTGTCGACGCCCTGGATGGATTTGTGCGGATCGATGGTGCGCAGGCCGCGCGCCGCAAAGGCAATCTTGATGGTATCGGAACCCTGGGCAAAGGCCTTGCCGGTCATCGCCGCCATCAGGCTGGCGCTCGCCATGGCTGCCGCCGAGCCACCGATAAACATGCGTCTGTTGACGTTCATTTCCTGTCCTCCCGTTGCAAGCCGCAGCGCAATCGGACGAACCGGGTGCGGCTTTATTGGGCGACGGTAGCGCTGCCAAAAAACTTAGGTCAAGGCACGAGGACTGTGATTTTCCGTATGGTGGAAGGTCAATCCGAAACCGGCTGTGGTCCTTCCGTATCGTGGAAAGAGCGAACGAAGATCGCGTACAGCCTCCATTGATTCCGCTAGGCGTGGACGATCACAGCCCATTCAAAGCGGAGACAATCGATGAGCGCAGAACCCTGGTATCGGACGACATTGCGGTGGGGCCAGACCAATCTGGTCGAGTGCGACCCGGCCCGTTACGACGCGCAATGGTGGCGCGAACACTGGCGTGCGACGCGGGTGCAGGGCATCATCGTCAATGCCGGCGGCATCGTCGCCTATTACCCCTCCAAGTTCCCGCTGCATCACCGCGCCGAAAAGCTCGGCGACCGCGACCTCTATGGCGAGATCGTCAAAATTGCCCGCGAAGAGGGCATCAAGGTGATCGCGCGCATGGACTCCAACCGCGTGGCGCAGGATTTCTACGAAGCCCACCCGGACTGGATCTGCCTGGATATCGAGGGCAAGCCATATCGGCAGGCCGACAAATACGTCACCTGCATCGGCTCGCCCTATTACAGCGAATACCTCCCCTCGGTGATGGAAGAGATCATCGAGCGCAGCCAGCCGGTCGGGTTTGCCGACAATAGCTGGGCCGGCCTGCCGCGCTCCAACATCTGCTACTGCCAGCACTGCGAAGCCCAATTCTCCGACTATGCGGGCAAGGCCCTGCCCCGCGCCCATGACTGGTCCGACGCGGCCTATCGCGACTGGATCAAATGGAACTTCCAGCGCCGCACCGACCTGTGGGAGCTCAACAACCGCGTCACCACCAAGGCCGGCGGCGAAGACTGCGCCTGGATGGGCATGATCAGCGGCGAAGTGCTCAACAATTCGAGCCGCTTCATCGACCTGCAGGCCATTCTCAAGCGTGGCGCCATCGTCATGCTGGATCACCAGCGCCGCAATGCCATCGACGGGTTCGAGCAGAATACCGAGGCCGGCAAGCGGCTGCATGAGTTGGCGGGCTGGGACAAGCTGATCCCCGAATCCATGCCGCAATACCAGCTCGGCGCTCCGGCGTTCCGTTTGGCCAGTATGCCGCCAGCCGAAGTGCGGCTGTGGTCGTCATCGGGCTTTGCCGGCGGCATCCAGCCCTGGTGGCACCATATCGGCTCCTCCCATGAGGATCGCCGCCAGTACAAGACCGCCGAGCCGATCTTCCTGCTGGCACGAGGCCAACCAGGATATCCTGGTCAACCGCACGCCCAAGGCCGATGTCGGCGTGGTCTGGTCGCAGCAGAACCACGACTATTTCGGCCGCGACAAGGCGCGCGAGAAGACGCTCGCCCCCTATCGCGGCGTGGTCAAGGCGCTGGACCGTTCCGGCATCACCTATATGCCGCTCCATGCCGACGATATCGCCACCGCCGGCGAGCGCTTCGGCGTGCTGATCCTGCCCAATTTCGGCACGCTCTCGGATGAGCAGCTGGCCCATGTCCGCCGCTTCGTCGATGGGGGTGGTTCGGTCATCGCAACCTCTGAATCGACGCTCTATGACGTCGATGGGGAGGCACGGTCCGATTTCGCCTTGGCCGATCTGTTCGGCGTGCATCGCCAGTCGGGCAGCCACGGCGCTGAGGATACCATCAGCGGCAATCTGGAAACCCATGCGCGCCACACCTATCTGCGGCTGGCGCCGGAACTGCGCGCGGGCGTCTATGGCCCCAAGGACGCGACCGCTCCGGCCCCCGCCGGAGCGCGGCACCCGATCCTCAAGGGCCTGGAGGCGGCCGATACCATTCCCTTCGGTGGTTATCTGCCGGTGGTCTCCGTCGATGCCGATGTCGAAGTGCTGGCGACGTTCATTCCCGATTTTCCGATCTATCCGCCGGAAACCTCGTGGATGCGTGAACCCAAGACCGACCTGCCGGCCATCACCGTCAAGCAGGCGCCCTCGGGCGGCAAGCTGGTGTGGTTCGTGGCCGATCTCGACCGCTGCTTTGCCCGCGACGAGTCGTTCGAGCATGCGCTGCTGTTCGCCAACGCGATCCGCTGGGCACTGGGCACAAGCTCGAAGGTCACCCTCTCCGGCACGCATGGCGTCATCACCGCCGACCTGTATGAGCAGCCCGGCAAGCAGATCCTGCACCTCAACAATCGCCTGCAATTGTCGCGCGTGCCGGGCCGGCAATACGATCTCGTGCCGATCGGCCCCGTCGAAGTGCGCCTGCTTGTCGGCGCCGCCGCGCCCTCATCGGTCAAGCTGCGGGTCGATGGCAAATCGGTGCCGGCGACAAAGCAGGGGAACGAACTGGTGTTTGTGGTTGATCAGATTCTGGATCATGAAGTCGTCGTGATCGAGACCAACTGAATCTGATAGTCGTGAATTGGGCGGCATCCCATCCGGGGTGCCGCCCTTATCTTTTCAGGGCGCTTGCCGCATCGCAGCGTCGTGGTCCCAGCCGAGCAGACGCTCAGCCTTGGCCGAACTGAAGAAACTGCGCAGGCCACTCAAATCCCCACTAATGGGAATGTCGGGGAAATAGCGGGCGGCGAGTTCCAGGCTCGGCACCTCGACGGTCGTGGTGGGTGAGACGATGTAGAACACCTCGTGGCCGGCAAAGGTGCCTTTCACGCTGCGCAGGCAAGCATCCGCCGCGGCGTTGAGATTGGTCCAGGCCCAGAGGTGTTTTTCGACCTTGGGGCCTTCGGGGGGGTAGGCTTTTGCCGCCATGGCTCGTTCCGGCACCACATAATGAAACCGCATGCTGGCGATAGTCATGCCCTCATAACGGCGCACGAAGCTGTCGGCTTGCTGCTCGCAGATCCATTTGGAGAGGCTATAGGGATCTTCGCTGTAATTGGCGTGGGTCTCGTCGATCGGGAAGAAATCATAGCGCGGCTTGCGGCTGTAGGCATGACCGATGGCGTTGACGCTGGACGCCTGGCAGATGCGCATGATGCCGTTCTCGGCGGCCGCGCGCAGGGCGTTATAGCTGCCCACGACATTGTTGTTGTGAACGACGGGATCAGGATGCCGTCCCGGCGAGGGAATCGCCGCCATATGGATCAGCGCGTCGCAGCCGGCGAAGGCTGTGACCAAGGCGTCATAGTCATCCATTTCCGCCTGGATGAACTGGACGGCGTCGGAGAGTTCCTCATGCCTGGCAACGCGGTCGAGCCCGACGATGCTGTGGCCTTGCTTCAGGGCCAGCGCGGCAATGCCGCGGCCGACCCGGCCGCTGGCTCCGGTCAATGCGATCTTCATTGCGCGCTCCCGCTGTAAACGGCTTCCTGCAAGCCGCGGATATAGCCGATGGCGTAGAGCCGCCCGAACGCCGAATAGCCGGCATGGGCATTACTATCGCCCTCCACCGTCGGTACGTGGTCGGGGCGCAGCACGCCGTCGAAATTGATGTCTCTGTAGGCTTTCATGCAGGCCAGCATGTCGGTCTTGCCGGCATCGTGCCAGGTTTCCTCGAACTTGGACGGTACGCCGCGCACGTCGCGGAAGTGGATGAACGAGATCTTGCTGCCGAACTTGCGGATTTCACGCGGCAGGTCGTCGGTCATCAGGGTGAAATTGCCCTGGCACAGGGTGATGGTGTTCATCGGGCTGGGCACCAGTTCGAGCAGGCGCTGGTAGTTTTCGATCGAGCGCATGATGCGCCCTACCCCGCGGATCGGCGACAGCGGCGGATCGTCCGGGTGCATGGACAGCTTGACGCCGGCCCGCTCGGCGACGGGCAGCACCTTGCGCAGGAAGTAGTCCAGATTGGTCCAGAGCGCCTCCTCGTCGATCGGGGGCTCCTTGGTGAGATCGGCGGGCACGTCGTTGAGATCGAAGCTGGTGACGACCGAGCCACCGCGCGAGGGCGTGGCCATATTGGTGCGCACCCAATTGAAATCGGTCATCCACTCGTAGCACCAGACGGGAATGCCCAGCTTGCCCATGCTTTCGAGCAGGGTGCAGACCACGGCGATTTCCTCGTCGCGCCCGGGCAGGCCGCGCTTGGCCTTGTTGAGCGGCGGACGAGACTCGATGACCCTGAGCATGAAGCCGGCATCTTCATAAACCTGCTTCATGCGCTGCAGCGGGGCGAGATCGCCCACGGTCTCGCCGGGCCGCAAGGTATCGAAAGGCAGCCCGCCCACGGCCAGGTTGACGCCCGCCTGCTGGGCGAGCTTCCAGACCGGCGACGGCGCCGGAGAAATGAATTCGGCAATTTCGAGCATAGGACCTCACTCAGTGTAGTCGTGCGCGCAGCAGCATCGGCCGCCCGCCTATATCAGATTGATGGGATCAGACCGGCAAAAGTTCGGAAAGCCGTTCGGCGACGATCTGGGGCTGTTTGTCGTGCAGGTAGCAGGCGGCGGCCTGGCTGGGATTGATCTGGAACAGAGGAGGACGCGTCTTGCACACCTCCATCGCCCGGGGACAGCGCGAGCGGAACGGGCAGCCGGTGCTGGAACTGCCGGCCTCGCGCGCCATGATGGAATGCTCACCCCAGCGCTGATCGAGATTGGGCCAGGGAATCGAATCCACGAGCAGCTGCGTATAGGGATGCTGCGGCGACTTGATCACCGCATCGACATCGCCGGCCTCCATGACGCCACCGCGATAGAGCACGATGATGGATTTGGCGATGTGGTAGGCCGTGGTCAGATCATGGGTGATGTAGATGATCGACACGCCATGGTCGCGTTGCAGATTGCGTAGCGTTTCCAGGATGTTGGCGCGCAGCGATGCATCCACCATGGATACCGGCTCATCGGCGATCAAGAGGCGTGGCTTGAGCAGGAGCGCGCGGGCGACGTTGATGCGCTGGCGCTGGCCGCCCGATAGCTGATGCGGAAAGCGGCCAAGAATATCTTCGGGGCGCAGGCCGACGGCGGTCAGCGCTTCCTCCATGCGATTGCGGGCGTCGGTCTTGTTGCGGGCCAGCTTGAACCGCTTGATCGGCACCGTCAGCAGATGATCGACGGTGTAGAATGGGTTGAAGACGGCGAAGGGGTCCTGGAACACCGCCTGCACTTCGCGGCGATAGGCCAGGCGCTCCTTGCCCACCAGGCCGGCAATGTTCTGGCCCTTGTAGAGAACAGCGCCCGTCGTCGCAGTGATGAAGCCGAGCAGCAGCATGGCCAGCGTAGTTTTGCCACTGCCGCTTTCGCCGGCAACCGTCATGATGGTCGGCTCGTCTTCCTTGAGGGTCAGCGAAATATCGCGCAGGGCGATATTGGCCTGCGGACTGACGATGCCGCGCTGGTAGACTTTCGAGACATTCTTGAGTTCGAGCAGGTTAGCCATTGGTCTGGCCCTCCCCCGCATAAAGGTGGCAGGTGACGCTGCGCCCGCCGGGCAAGGTCACGGCCTCTGGCCGGACCGTGCGCTGCAGTTCCTCGGCATAGGGGCAGCGCGGGTGAAAAGCGCAGCCGCTCGGGATGCGCAGCAGCGATGGCGCCAGGCCCGGAATGCCGCGGAAGATGCCCTTGTTATCGAGATTGGGCAGGCTTGAAATCAGGGCTTGGGAATAGGGATGCTTGGGATCGGTGAACATCTCGCGCACCGAGGCCACTTCCACCAGGCGCCCGGCATACATCACGGCCACCTTATCGACGAACTGGGCCATCAGGCCCATATCGTGGCCGATCAGGATGACGGCGGCATTGATCTGGTCCTGCACCCGATCGATAGTTTCCATCACCTGGCGCTGGGTCACCACGTCGAGCGCGCTGGTCGGCTCGTCGGCGATGATGACCTTGGGTTCGAGCAGGATGCCGATGGCGATGCAGACGCGCTGCTTCATGCCGCCGGACAGTTCATGGGCATACATGCGGAACACGCCTGGATCGAGATCGACAGAGCGCAGCGCGTGCATGCAGCGATCCAGGATTGCCGATTGCGCCTCACGCGGCAGGTGGGATTTGACCGCGTCGACCATCTGCGCGCCGATGCGCGTCACCGGGATTGAGCGAGTTCATCGCCCCCTGCGGAATATAGGCGATCTTGTCGAGGCGGGCGGCGCGCATCTGCTCATCGTTGAGCGCCATCAGATCGGTGCCCTCGATGATGACGCTGCCGCCTTCGATGCGCCCGGGCGGCTTGATCATGCGCATCATGGCCAGGGCCATGGTGCTCTTGCCGGAGCCCGACTCCCCAACCATGCCCAGCTTTTCGCCAGCGCCGAGGGTGAAGCTGACATCGTCGAGTGCCTTGGCCCGGCCCAGGTCGGTGTAATAGGTGACCTCAAGGCCCTTGACCTGCAACACGGATTTGGCGCTGGCCGCATCATAGGCCGCGGTGGCGTTGCGCGAGCCGGCCTGGGCGCCTGTAGCGGTTGAATCCATCATCATGTCTATTCCGACCTGCGAACGCGGGGATTGGCGAGTTCGTCCAGACCCATATTGACCAAAGCGAGCGCGCCCAGGATCAGGATCATCGCGAAGGCGGGCTCAAGGGGCCACCACCACCAACCATTGAAAAAGGCGCCCTGGCTTTGCGCCGCCCAGATGATGTTGCCGAGCAACGGCTCGCGCAGCGGCCCGAGGCCCAGAACGGCCAGGTAAAGCGACGCGAATACGGCCGAGAACACCTGTCCCACAAAGGCGGCGGCAATGAAGGGCAGCAGATTGGGCAATATCTCGCGGAAGATGATGCCCATGTCGCTGACGCCGGACAGCTTGGCGACGGCCACGAATTGCCGCTCCTTCATGGTCATCACCTGCGCACGAATCACCAAAGTCGGCCCCATCCAGGCCAGGACGGCCACGATGAGGGCCATGGTGAAGATGGTCACGTCGCGCTTGTCGAGCGAACCGGCGACCACGACCTGGATCAGCAGCACAGGGATCGGGGTCAGGATCTGGCAAATGGTTCGGATGGTGGCGTCGATCCAGCCGCCGAAATAGGCCGAGGTGAAGCCCAGGACCACGCCGACCAGCGTACCGATGCCTCCGGCAAGCAGGCCGATGAAGGCGGTTTGCCACATGCCCACCACCATGGCCGCCAACAGGTTGCGGCCGAAGAAATCGGTGCCCAGCGGATATTTGAGACTGGGCGCCTGCTTGATCGCAGCCGAGAGCGGATAGGCGTGCTTGGGGTTGACGACCAGCATGCCGATCACGGTGAACAGAAAGAGCGCCAGAAGGATGATGACCCCAAGCGCCAGCCCCTTGTTGCGCCGCAGATAGCGCAGGAACAGGACGATATTGCCGGGCTGGCGGATCATCGGCGCTGGGGAAACCATGGTGATGTTTGCCACGATGCGCTCCTAGTTGTTGCGGATTCGAGGATCGAGCAGCGGATAGATAAATTCGAGGATGGTCATCAGCGCGGCGATCGCGATGGTGATGAAGATGACGATGCCGTAGATCACCGGGAAGTCATTGGCGCGGATGGCCAGGTTCAGCGCCGTGCCGATACCGGGCAGGCCGAACAATCCCTCGACCACGACCGCCGAGGTGATGACGGTGCCAAGCGCCAGCGCGAGGCCAGTCACCTGCGGCAGCAGCGCATTGCGCAGGTAATAGTCGCGGAAGATGCGGCGTCCGGTCAGGCCCTTGTGCTCGGCAAAGTTGACGTAATCCTCGCCCTGGATGGTGATGCCCATGCCGCGCATGGAGAGCACCCAGCCGCCTACCGAGCCCAGGATCAGCGCCAGCGCCGGCAGGATCTGGTGTTCCATCAGGTCGATGAAAAAGGACCAGGACCAGGTCGGCACGATGCCCACCGAATAGGCGCCGCCAAGCGGCAGCCATTTGAGGCGAAAGCCGATGAAAAACAGCAGCAGGATGCCCATGATCACGGGCGGCACGCCGGTAAGCAGGATGAATGGGGTGGCCAGTGAACGCAGCCATGTTGGGGCCTTGGGCCAGGCGGCAACCGCGCCAAGCAGGGTGCCGATGATAAAGCTCAGCACCGTGGTCACCAGCAGCAAGCCGATGGTCCAGGGCAGCGCCTGCGCGATCACCTCGGTGACGGTGGTGGGGTATCTGCCCAGCGAATAGCCGAAATCGAGCCGCAGGATATTGCCCAGATACTGCCAGTATTGTTCGAGCAGCGGCTTATCGAGGCCAAACTGCTGCTGCATGGAGGCAATGAGTTTTTCGATATCCACCGGGGAAAAGCCACCGGTGCGGGCCAATTCGCCAAACCGCTCGCGGATGGCGTTGCGGGGCGACAGGCGCGGAACGAAGAATACGATGGTGGAAGCGGCCCACACGATCAGCACGAAAAACAGCAGGCGTTTGGCGACGATCTTGAAGCTCAATGGACTAAATCCCGATAGGTTTTGGCCTGCAGGAGAAGGGTGCGCGCGCTGGGCGCGCACCCCGATTGTCGATTATTGAGCGCCCGAAGGCTGCAGCCCGGTGAGCACCAACATGCCGGTGTGGGCCCAGAATGCGCCGTTTGTACCCATGCCGACATTGGTCGCGGACGGCCAGTTCTTCCAATAGTGGTTGTTGTAGGGGATACGGTGCAGCCACTGGATGATCGGAACGTCGATGGTATCGCGCCAGTAGAGGCCCAGAGCCTGGGCGGCACCGGCGATGAACTTCGGATCGCTGGAGTCCAGCGGTTCGATAGCATCGATCAACGCATCGTATTCCGGGTTAATATAGCGCGAGAACCGGTTATTGCCGGCAGGCGTGCCGAGGGGCTTGCTGTATTTGCTGTGATACAGGTTGAGCGCTTCGAACGGGTCGAACAGGCTGGCGCCATGGCCGACCATATAGAGGCCGGCTTTGCCGTCGATCATGTTCTGATTGGCGTCGGTACCAAAATTCACATTGGCATCGAAACCGGCCAGGCGCAGCATTTCAGCCAGCACCGGGGCGATGTCGCCATGGATGTTTTCGAAGGCCTGGATGGTGGCGTCGAACGTTTTGCCGTCCTTTTCCCATAGCCCGTCACCATTGAGGGCCCAGCCGGCGCCTTCCATCAGCTTGGCGCTCTCTTCCAGGTCGTACTTGCCGGGTTCGTACTTGGCTTCCTCAGCCTTGACCTCGGGCGAGTCAGCGAAGGCCTGCAGGTTCGGATAAAGCGGGAACGGATAGATCGTGGCGATCTTGGCGCCTTCGTAGAGCACCTCGTTGATCTGGTCACGATTGATGGCGAGGCTGATGGCCTTGCGGATGTTCGGATCGTTATAGGGTTCGAGCAGATCGTTCATCCACAGCGAGTTCGGCCACCAATCGAGATAGCCATAAGGGGACTCGGTGCCGGTCCAGGATTGCACTTCTGGATTCTGCTGCAGGATGTTGCCGATGATCTGTGCCCGCATGTCCACCGTCGAGTCGAACTCGTTGTTGACGATGCGCTGGGCGACGGTATCGATGGGCTGGTTCAGCACGTTGACGACGACGACACGCTTCACCGCAGGCTCTGCCATGCGGCCGGCCTTGATGGCCCACCAGTCTTCACGCAGGTCCAGGATCTTCTGGGTGGAGTTCCACGCCACGATATTATACGGGCCCGAATGGGGGATCTCGTCGCGGCCAGGCGCCTTGGTTGGATCGGCCTGGGCCGACATATAGGCGGCGGGGAGGATGGCGATGCCGGTATCGAATTTTTCCGTCAGCACCTCAAACTTGAAACGTGGCGCGGGCTTGTTGAATTTCACCTCGACGGTGAGATCGTCCTTGGCCGTGACGCTCTCCACCAGACCCATAAACTGGGTATGGTAGGGCAGCGTATCGTATTTCATCTGCCCCTCGAACGTATAGACCACGTCCTTGGAGGTCACCTGGGTGCCATCCGACCATTTGGCTTCCGGGTTGAGCTTGATCTCAAGCGCCGTGAAGGTGTCGTCGGTATAGTCCATGCTGTCGGCCAGCCACGGGATGAACTCGTTCTTGTAGATGCCGAAATACATGAGCGGCTCCCACATCAGGTTGTTGCCTTCCTGATGGGTGTAGCCAGGCAGAACCCATGGATTGGTGGTGCCGATGGATGAACCGGCCGACACGCCCCAGCCCAGAATGACGGTCTGGTTGCGTGGAACCTCCGGCAGCGGGCTGGTTGGCACGATTTCGGTAGCGGCGACTGGTGCGGCTGCATCTTGCGCGAATGTCGCGACCGGCGCAAATGCCAGCGCAAGCGCGGCTAGTGCTGTAGCGAATTTGAATTTGACCATGTGACAGCTCTCTCCCTCTGTCTGTGGATGAAGACGCTTGGTGCGTCGGACCTTGAAGACATCGCCGCTGGCGCGGCCTCTCACCTCCCTGCCTTGGCAACATCGCGTTGCCCGGAATTTTGCCTGTACGGCTGGCCAAAAGATCGCGCAGCCCTGATAGTTTTATTTCTCGTTTAGCGGATTCCTGAATGCAACAACGAGTTGTTCGCCGAACATGTGTCCGTCGTCGTAATAGTGAATCTCGTTAAAACAACAGGCCTATATCAACGGTCACGAATCAATGGACACGAGAACGTTGCCTGGCACTCCTCCTGACCGGTGTTGCTGGCGCCAGCAGGGCAACCCGGTTTTTTTATTATATCAATAATGATTAGACGGCAGGTTACCCCAAGTCAACGCGCGAAATTGTAACGTTGCAACTCTGTGCGCGATCGGCAAAAAAGTGATCGTCAGGCTCCTCCTCAGCTCGAAAACGCCGTCACGCTGTGAGCGATGACAGTGGGTGTTTGTGGGTCGATATTGATCGCCGTCGCGACACCGCGGCGGTTGATGGGATTGGGTCCGGTGGAGATGGCATCGTTCAGATCGAAGGCCGCCGCGATCGGTTCGAGACCGAGGCCGCGATACTGGCCGTGCCACGGCGCGCCCTCGATGCCGCGATCGGTGTGCCAGATCTGCAGCGAAGGGAGCTGCGTGCGGTCCCAATCGAGAATAATGCCTGCGCCCTCGTCCAGCCAGCTTGCCTTCATCGGGCTGCGCATGCCGCAAAGCTGGACGTTGAGGTTTTTCTGGCTTCCGAGCGGCGGATGGCTCAGGTCGACCGCCCCCCTGCCCTGCGGCACGGCGGCGAGACTGGAAAACTCCTGTTCTCCCGCAACCTGGCGCGGATGCACCAGACCGAAGGCGAACTCGGCTTCAAGCCGCAGCCGGCCCGGTTGGTCCGGCAGCCGGAAGATGGGGTGCAGCCCCACCGAGATCGGTGCGGCCCGGCGGGCGAAAATGGTCAGCGTCGAATCCAGTGCCGGCGCATCGGGGCGAACCGCTACGCGGCGCTCCAGGCGCAGCACCGGCGAGGTTTCGGGATAGTCCAGCGATAGCGTCACCGAGGATGGGTCGGCGGAGACTATGGTCCATTCCTCGTCGGCTGCCGGTCCATGAATAGGCCAGTCGCGCGGGCGGTCCATCAGCGCGGCCCATTCGGGCGGCGCATCGGGAGCCGGCCCGCCTGCCCCCATAGGCACGCAGACGAAATCGCCACCGAGTTCGCGCAGGTGGCCGATGATGGACATGTCGGTCACAGTGCCCATCCAGGGCGCGCGGGCGAACGGGCGGAAGGACTTGCCACCCAGATCGAAGCGGCAATCGGCCAGCACCGCGGCGGTCGATAGCACCACCGCTTCGCCATGCGCCCATTTCAGGACATGCTCGCTCATTGGACTACCAATTGGTCACCGACCCATCGCGGCGATGCAGATGTGGCGCCTCCCAGAACTTGAAACTCGCGGCCGTCAGCGCCGCCTCGTTGACCTCGATGCCCAGCCCTGGGCCATCGGGCACCTTGAAGACGGCGCCGTCGAGCATGGGCATTTGCGGGAATAGCTCGGCGGTGGGCGTGCCGGCATAGAGATCGGTGGCATTGGCGCGCGTTTCGAGCGCGAAGAAATTGGCGACCGCAGCCGAGAAATGAATGGTCGCGGCGGTGCAGATCGGGCCGAGCGGGTTGTGCGGCATCAGGTCCACATAATGGGCCTCGCTCCAGCCGGCGACCTTCATCGCCTCGGTGAAGCCGCCGACATTGCAGAGATCGAGCCGGTTGAACTGATGGATATCGCGCTCGATGTAGGGCAGAAACTGCCACTTGGAGGCGAATTCCTCGCCGATGGCGAAGGGCACGTCGGTCATGCGGCGTAGCGCCTCATAGGCCTCGGGCGTCTCGTCGCGGATGGGTTCCTCAAGAAAATCCAGCGTGCCCGAGGGCATTTTCTGGCAGAAGCTCGCAGCCTCGGCAACCGACAGGCGATGGTGATAATCGATCCCGAGCACGACCTCGTTGCCAAGCGCCTCGCGCGCCTTGGTCAGGAAGGTCGCTGTTTTGCCGATGGATTCGCGCGGCTCGAAAATGCCGCCCGGATTGTCCCAGGCGGCGGGGAAGAAGCGGATGGTCGACCAACCGCGAGCCATCAGGCCCCGGGCGGCGTCGAGAGTGTCTTCGCCATTGATCGAGCCGGTGGAGGCGAAGGTGGGGATGACGTCGCGGTGCTTGCCGCCCAGCAATTGATAGACCGGCACGCCGAGCGCCTTGCCCTTGATGTCGTGCAGCGCGATGTCGATGGCGGATTGGGCCGCGAGCAATACCCGCCCGCCTTCGAAATACTGGCTGCGGTAAAGCTCCTGCCAGATCGCGCCGATGGCCATGGGGTCGCGACCGATCAGGAACTCGCGATAGTGCTCGATGGCGCCGAGCACGGCCTTCTCGCGACCGGACAGGCCGCTTTCGCCCCAGCCGAAAACGCCTTCGTCGGTTTCGATCTTGACGATGAGCTGGTTGCGGTGGCCGACCCAGACCGGATAGGGCAGAATCGCGGTGATCTTCATGGCCTTGACCTCACCAGCTCGTCATCGTGCCGTCTTGCAGGCGGGCGACAGGAAGATAGGCCGGCTTGTAGGGATGCTTGGACGCCAGATCCTCATCGATATCGACGCCGTGGCCGGCCACTTCGCCGGGCTGCAGGTAGCCGCGGTCGTAACTCCAGGCGCATTTGAAGACGTCGTGCATCAGCTCGGTATAGCCGGAGAACTCCTGGATGCCGAAATTGGGAATGGCGGTGTCGACATGGATGTTGCACCCCATGGCGATGGGGGAAACGTCCTGCGGGCCGTGGCAGGCCGAGCGGACGTGGTAGATGGCGGCCAGATCGAAAATCTTCTTGAGGCCGGTGACGCCGCCGGCATGCACCGAGGTGACACGGGCATAATCGATCAGCTGCTCGGTGATCAAGGTGTGCGTGTCGTAGATCGAATTGAACACCTCGCCCACGGCGATCGGCTGGGTGGTGTGCTGGCGGATGATGCGGAAGCCTTCCTGCAGTTCGGCGGGAATGGGGTCTTCGAGCCAGAACAGGCGGAACGGTTCGAGATCCTTGCCCAGACGCGCGGCCTCGATCGGGGTCAGGCGGTGGTGGACGTCGTGCAGCAGGTGGACGTCCCAGCCGACGGCGTCGCGGACCTTTTCGAACAGTTTTGGCACCAGCGGCAGGTATTTGTGGGTGGCCCAGACTTCCTCATGCGGCACGACGCGCTTGTTGATCAGCGCATCCTGGTCCGTCGAATGGCCGGTGCCGTAGATCGGCGGCAGTCCGGGGATGGCGACCTGGGCGCGGATGGCATCGAGCCCCTGTTCGCGCAGGGCGATAACGCCCTCGGCGACTTCGGAAATATCCAATCCGCCAACGTGCTTATAGACCATGACCTTGTCGCGCGAGCGGCCGCCCAAGAGCTGGTAGAGCGGCATATTAGCGGCCTTGGCCTTAATGTCCCACAGCGCCATGTCGATCGCCCCGATTGCCGCCATGGTGATCGGCCCGCGGCGCCAATAAGCGCCCTTGTAGAGATACTGCCAGATATCCTCGGTGCGCAGCGGGTCCATACCGATGAGCGTAGGCGCGATGTGGTCCTCAAGGTAGGAGACGACGGAGAGTTCACGTCCGTTGACCGTGCCGTCGCCGACGCCATAGAGCCCCTCGTCGGTGGTGATCTTGACGGTGACGAAATTGCGCCCCGGGGAGCAGACGATGACTTTGATGTCCTTGATCTTCATAGGGAAGTCCTTGTGGCCGCGTCAGCGGACCGTGGGATGGAAAGCGATGGCGGTGGGGGAGCCGGTTTGGATTGGCGTGCCGAGCGGAGACAGGGCGCCGGTTTCGGGGATGTAGCGGAACAGGTTGATGCGGTCGCTCTCCTGATTGGCGACGGCGAGAACCCGGCCGGTCGGATCGAAGGCGAAATCGCGGGGGATATGGCCGCCGCAGGGCGTGGCGCCGATAAAGCGCGCAATGCCGCTTGATTGGTCGATGGCAAAGCCGGCGACGCTGTCGTGGCCGCGATTGCCGACATAGAGGTGCTTGCCGCCACCGGCGATGCCGATGGCGGAGCCCGAACTGCCGGGGTGATCACCCGGCGGCAGGGTCGGCTCGATCGCCAGTACCGTGAAAGTGCCATTGGTGGCGTCGAATGACATACTGGCCAGGGTGCAATTCAGCTCATTGACCAGGTAGACGTATGGCAGCGTCGGGTGGAACTGGAAGTGCCGAGGACCCGAGCCGGGCGGCAGGACAGTTTCGCCATGGTTCGACAGGGCGCCGCTCTGCGCGTCGAAGCGGTAGACCAGCAGCTTGTCGATACCCAAGTCGGCGACGACGACGAAGCGATTGTCCCGGGTCCAGCGGATGCAGTGCGCATGCGGGCGATCCTGCCGCCCGGCGACGGGACCTTTGCCGGTATGGGTGACTTCGGCAACCAGCGAGCCCAATGTGCCGTCCGCCGCGCGCGGATAGATGGCGATCGACTTGTTCGGCTTGGCTGTGATGGGCAGGCCGCCATAATTGGCGATGCCGACGAAGCGGCCGGAATTGTCGTGGCCGAGATGGGCGGTGTAGTCGCCGCGCGTCGGCTGCTTGGAGAGGTATTCCAATGCGCCTGTATCGGGGTCGATGGCGTAGCCGGTGATCAGGCCCTCGTTCCAGCCGCCCACTTCGCTGACGGCGGCAAGCGACTTTCCGTCCTTGGCGACCTCGACGAAGGTGGGATTGTCGATCCCCTCCGTCACCGCGAGCGGCACCGCCACTCCGGTTTCGAGGTCGAGCCGGAAGGCGGCGATGCCTTTGGCGGCGGGCTTGGCGACATAGCCAATGCCGCGATTGACGCCGCCGACATAGAGAAGAACAGATGCCATGTGACTACAGCGCCTTGAGGAATTCGGCCATGCGGACCAGACCCTGCATGTAGCCGATGGCGTGGGCGCGGCCGCGATGGTTCCAGTCGCTGTCGCCATCCATCTTGGGCACATGGTCATCGAGCAGGAAGCCGTCGAAGCCGAGCTTGGCCAGTTGGACGATGACTTCGGCGGGATCGAAATTGCCGTCGCCGATGAAGCATTCGGTGAAGTTGGGGACCGAGCCCTGCACGTCGCGGAAATGGATGTAGGAAATCCGGCCCTTGGGGGCGAAGAAGTCGATCATCTCGGTGACATTGGCCTTGCCGCCCGGCATTTCCGAGCAGCAGCCGAGGCAGAGGTCGAGCGCCCAGGCTTCGGACTGACCGACGAGGTCATAGGCCTTCTTGAAGTTCTCCGGCTTGTAGAACAGCCGGGCCACGCCGCCGAGCATCGGCACCGGCGGATCGTCCGGATGCAGGGCCAGCTTGAGGCCTTCCTCCTCGGCGACGGGCAGGACCGCGTTCATGAAATAGGTGTAGTTGGACCACATCTGGTCTTCGGTGATCACCGGGCCGTCCTTGCCGAACAGCGGCATGGAGGAGGCGCGGCCCAGAGTCGTGGGCATGAAGGTGCGCAGCTTTTCCAGATCGTCGATATTGGCCTCGACCACGGCCATGTCGAACTGGCGGGCGGTGGCGCCGCCGCGCGTGGTGCCCTTGCGATCGGTGGACCAGACGGAATTGGGCATGAAGTGCAGGCCGAGCACCGGGATGCCGGCGCGCGCGACGGCGCGGATGGTGGCCTGGTAGTTCTCGATCTGCTCGTCGCGCCCGTCGAGGCCCATCATCGCCTTGTGGTAGAAATGGGTGGGGACGTTCTCGATGGCCTCGAACTTGAGGCCGGCGGCTTCGACCTGATCGACCAGCGCGCGCACGTCGCTCTGTTCCCAGCGGGTATCGCCCGGCAGGGTGGGATTGTTCATCTGCAGGCCCGTCGCGCCGATCTGGGCGGCAAAGCGCAAGCGCTCCTCGCTCAGATCGTGAAACTGCCCAACTGCAACTCGGATCGCCATGTTCGTTTGTCCCTTAGTCCCTAAAAATATCTGTCAGCCCTTGACCGAACCAGCGGTCAGGCCCGGCAACCATGAAGCGTTGGGCCACGAAGTAGAGGATCATCAGCGGCAGCGAGGAGATGACCGCGCCGGCCATCAGCGGCCCCCAGGGCAGCACGTCGCTGGTGATGAGATAGTTGAGCGCGAGCGGCGCGGTGCGCTGCGACTCCGAGGTGATCAGCACCAGAGCCAGCAGCAGCTCGTTCCACGCCCCGGTGAAGGTGAAGATGGCGACCGCGGCGATGCCCGGCGCCGATAGCGGCAGCACGATGCGGAACAGCGCGCCGATGCGGCTGAGTCCGTCGATCATGCCCTGCTCCTCGATCTCGCGCGGCACGCCGCTGAAATAGCCCTGCAGCAGCCAGGTCGAGAGCGGCAGCGAGAAGGTCAGATAGACCAGGATCAGGCCGAACAGCGAATTGCCCAGGCGCAGCTGCGCCATGACGATCGAGAGCGGGATGAACAGGAGCGAGCTTGGCGTCAGATAGGCGAACAGGATCAGCCGTCCGACAAAGCCCCGGAACCGATAGCGGAAGCGGACCATCGAATAGGCGGCGAAGGACGAGATGATCACCGAGATGATGGTGACGGTGAACGACACGATCAGGCTGTTGCGGATGGCGACGAGGAAGCTTGGCCGTCACTCAGGATTTTTTCGTAGTTGTCGAGCGTGAAGGTCTTGGGCCAGAGCGAGGGCGACGCGGTAGATTTCGCGCGGCAGCTTGAGCGAGGTGATGACCATCCAGTAGATGGGAAACAGCACCAGCAGCACGGCGATGGCGAGCGCGGCATAGCTCAGCACGCGACCGATGAGGAAGCGGCGGCGGAGGCGTTGGCCGGCCTTGCTCTTGGCGAGGGGGATGGAGGCGGCGATAGCGCTCATCACTCTTCGTCCCGCATCATCAGCGACGTGGCGAAGATGACGAGGATCGCCAGGATCGGCAGCATGGCGACGGAGACGGCGGCCGCCTCCCCTATGCGCTGGGTCTGCATGCCGAAATAGGCGAGAACCGGGAACACCATGGTGGCGTCGGACGGGCCGCCGGCGGTCAGCAGCCAGACATGCTCGAAGCCATTGGCAGTCCAGATCGAGGACAGGAGCGTCGTGACGATCACCACCTGGCGGATGCCGGGGACGGTGACGACCCAGAAGCGCTGCCAGGCATTGGCGCCATCGATATGGGCCGCCTCGTAGAGCTCCTTGGGCACCGATTGCAGAGCGGCGAGGATCGAAATGAACCAGAACGGAAAGCCGCGCCACACCGAGGCCGGATGACCGAGCCCATCGCAGTCGCCGCTGGCCGAGCCAATCGACGACGTGGGGATAGATGCCGGTGCCGGTGAGGACCAGATTAATGCCGCCGCCGATCGGCTGATACAGCACGCGCCAGGTGAGGAAGGCGACGAAGGCCGGCATTGCCCAGGGCAGCATAAGGAACGAGCGGAAAAGGCCGCGTCCAGGAATGGCCTGGTGGACCAAGAGAGCCAGGCCCAAGCCCGATCAGCAGCTTGAGCCCGTCCGAGACCAGAACGATGATGACTGTGTTCCAGATCGCGGTCGTGAAGGTCGAGGATTTCGAGAGATAGATGAAGTTGTCGAAGCCGATGAACTTGCCGACGCTGCCGACCACCTGATCGGTGAAGGAGACATAGATGGCAAAGAAGAACGGATAGGCGACGAGCCCGATGATCAGCAGGACGACGGGCGCGACCAGTGCATAGGCAAACAGCTTGGCGCGCACGCCGGTCGGCAGACGCCGCGGGCGTGATGATCGGGTTGATGGGTCTAGGGCTAACGACATGGTCTATCCCGGAAGGAACCCCGGGCGGCAATCGCCGCCCGGGGTCGAGAAAAAATCTGGCGGGTCAGTACTTGTCGTAGATGGTCTGGCCCTGGGCCTGGGCCTCATCCATCGCCCGGTCGAAGTCCCAGCCGTCGACGACGACGCGCTGGCACATTTTGGGGATGATGAAGTTCGACGACAGGTCGGCAAAGGCAGCGTTGTAAACGTCCGGATAGGCGGGAGCAGTGCCGGTCTGCGACAGGCCAAGCAGGCCGGTCAGGATCGGGTTGGTGCCGTCAAAGGATTGCAACTGTTCCTGGCCCTTGAGCACCGGGCCATAGATGGCGACGTTGAAATACTCATTCATGAATTCAGGGCTGGAGAGGTGCTCGATCAGCGCCTTGGCCTCATCGGGGGCACCGCTGTTCTTGCTGATCGCGCGCAGGTTGACCGACGACCGGCGAGATCGTACCCTTGGGACCAGACGGCAGTGGCGAGAAAGCACTGCCCTCGTAAAGTTCGGGATCATCGGTCTTGGCGGCGATGCCCACCGAGCCGGTATTGGCGATGAAGCCGGCCTGGCCCGAAAGATAGGCCTGATTGTCGCCAGCCCCATCCCAGGTGGTGCTGCCGGGAGCAAACACACCCTTGTCCCAGGCGTCCTTCAGCCAGGTCAGGTAAGTGCGCGTCTCTTCGGACTTGATGGTGACCTTCTTGCCAGCGTCGTCGGCGATGCGAGCCGCCGTAGGACTGCAGCGACGGCGACCTGCACATTGGCATCGCCGACATTCGAGAGCGCGAGGCCCAGGCCCGAAACCGGCGATTGGTTGACCGCAACGGCCTGGGTGACGAGTTCTTCCCAGGTCTTGGGCGCCTCGGTGAAGCCTGCAGGATCGAGCAGATCCTTGCGGCGCAGCAGCAGGTTACCGTTAACGCCGAAAGGAATGCCGGTGCGGCCGCCCGCGTCCTGCGTGGTATCGGTGGCAAGCGCGACGCCATCGATACCAGCCGCCCTGGGCGGCGCCGATCCTGGTGTAAAGGTCATCGAGCGTGATGAACTGATCCTGGCGCGACAACAGCAGCAACAGGTCGAGGCCGATGTCGAGGGCGTCGGGCATGGTGTTGGACGACACCGCAGCCGAGACTTTCTGCACCGTCTCGTTCTGGTTGATCATCACCACTTCGGTGGCGACGCCGTTGGCCTGCGCCCCAAGCGTTGATCGTGTCTGTCAGAAGCGTATTGGCCTCATCGGAGAAGATCAGGCCGCCCCAATAGGTCAGCTTCTTGCCCTGGGCGATCGCGGGCATGGGAAAGCTGCCCACGGCGGCGATGGCGAGGCTGCTGGCAGCGGTGCCGAGCACGCGGCGGCGTGTCCATCCACGCGTGGTATTAACTGGCTTGTCGTTCATAGATATGGTCCTCCAACCTGGGCTGGCGCCTGTTTCGGCTGCTCAGCCTGAATATCCTTTGAGCCGGGTTTCCACGCGAAGGCGCAGGTCGGCCAACCGGAAATGAAAAGCCTGCCCCTCCTCCGGGGCCGCGAAGCGTCCTATTTTAAATATATTTAAACGCGTCTAGAAAATGTTAGAACCGTGTCGTAATAGCTGTCAACGTCTTATCGCACGTAAATTTCGTGTAACGGCATTTGGGGGCACGCAGTGGGTCAGGGGATCGAAAATCCCGGCTATCTGGCGTTCGTCGAGGCACTCCTCGACGGACGGTTGAGGCTTGGGCAAACCCTCAAGCAGGAGGAACTCTGCGACGTCCTGGGCATGTCGCTGTCTCCAATCCGCGAGACCACGACCTTGCTTGAAGCGGAGGGCCTGATCACCGTACGCCGCCGTATCGGGCTCACCATTTTCTATCCAGACGTCAAATTCGTCGGCAATACCTTCCAGCTCCGCGGCATCCTGGAGCGTGAGGGACTGTCCAAATTTGCCCGCTCTGTCGGCAAGTCCTGGCTGGCCAAAGCTAGGGCCGATCATGAGGCGATCATCGGTTTTGTCGAAACCGTTGCCGATCCAGCGGTTTACCGGGAGCCGGTTCGCCAACTGGAATGGGATTTCCACAACAGCTTCATCGCCGCCTTCGAAAACCAGCAGATCGCGGTGATCTACGAACGGCTGCATCAGAAGATGTTCCTGCTGCGGCTGGTCAATCTGGAGTCGGTGGGTCCCGCCAATACCGTCAAGTCGATGCGCGAACATCTCACCCTCATCGACGCGCTGGAGCGGCGCGACGCCCAAGGCGCCGTCGCCGCGCTGGATCACCATTTGCAAGGTGTTCTCCATCGCGTCCTCACCACCTGAGAGGCCTCTGAGGTCATTTGTCGAAGAACCCGGCGTCTTCCTCCTTCAGATATTTCCTGGCCCCTTCGGGGTCGATATCCAGACCCAGGCCGGGCGCTTCGAGCAGGTCGACCATCGAGTTCTTGACGATCTGCTTGGGCAGGCCGATGACGATGTCCTCCCACCACGGGTCCGAGGCGCTGGGATATTCAAAAGCGATGTAATTCGCCGGCAACGTGGCGCAGACATTTATCAGCGCACCGAGCCCCAGCAACCCGTTGGCGGTGCCATGCGGCGCCATCATGATCGAGTGCATATAGGCGTGCTCGGCCACCCATTTCAGCTCGGCGATACCACCGATATCCGCGGGATCGGGACCGATGACGCGCACCGCCTGGGTTTCGATCAGTTCCTTGAAGTTGTGACGGAGGTAGATTTGCTCGCCGGTGTGGATCGGTGTCGTGGTCGATAGCGTCAGCTCGCGATAGGCCTGCGGGTTGACCCAGGGCACATAATCGCCTGTGAGCATGTCCTCCAGCCACATCAGGTTGTATTTCTCCACCGCATTGGCGAAGCGGATCGCGTCAGGCAGGAACCAGCCCGGCCCGCAATCGAGCGCCAGCGAAACCTTGTCGCCAAGCACTTCCTTCATGGCGGCAACGCAATCGAGCATGTGATTGAAGCCATGCTCGGATATCTGCCCCTGGTCCATGGCGCCGTGATAGCCGGCCTTGGTCTGGCGCGGGCCATAGTGGAAATCGTCGATCGAGTCCTTCATGTTGGAATGGAAGCTGATGCCCTGCTTGACCATGAAGAAGTTCTGGGGCTGCTCCATCATCCATTTGACGTCCGCAGCGTAATCCTCCGGCCGGTCGCCGGTGCGCTTCTTGCGGATCGAGCCATTATAAACGCGGACCTGATCGCGCACCTTGCCGCCAAGCAGTTTGTAGGCCGGAACATTGGCGGCCTTGCCGGCAATGTCCCACAGGGCATGCTCGATAGCACTGACCGCCGCCCCATAGGGCTTGAACGAGCCGCGCTGGCGGATTTTGATCATCACCCGTTCGACATCGGTGGGGTCTTCCCCGATCAGCGCGTCGCGGAAATGCAGCACCCAGGGCTTGAGGTAGGTCTTGGTGAATTCCACCTCGCCCAGCCCGTAAATTCCCTCATCGGTGACGATGCGCACGATGGGATGCCGACCGATGACGGCACAACGCAGATCGGTGATTTTCATGATGGGCCTCTTATTTCACCGACGAGAAGGCGGTTGGCGTCAAAAATTGGTTGCTGACATTGGCGACGATCTGCCCGTCGCTCTCGGACTCGGCACGGGCTTTGTGCCAGGTCGGATCGGTGGTGAAAGCCGCCCATTTGGTCTCGCGCTCGGCGAGCGATTCCCAGGCGAGGAAATAGGTCAGGCGGTGGTTGCTTTCACCGATTACCGTGGTGAAGAACCCGGCCTGGCGGATGCCGTGCCTGTCCCATATCGCCAGCGTATGGTCGTTGAAGCGCTTGAGCAGCGCCGGCAGACGGCCAGGCAGGCATTCATAAATTCGAAGCTCGTAAATCATGGTTCTTCCCGAAGTGTTGCTCATTCATCGTCCTGGCCCAGAGCCGGTCAGCTCCAGGTGCGGTCCCAGGAATATTCGTTATCCCAGTGATCGGTGGGCTGCCAGATGCCTTTGACGCCGGGCTGCAGGTGTTGGCTGATGACCTCATCGACAACGTCGTCGATGCCGAGCCCCGGTCTGTCCGGCACGGTGATGAAACCGTCCTTGACCAGCGGCTTGGGCAGTCCGGTGACGATATCGTCCCACCAGGGCACGTCGGCGGAGTGGTATTCCAGCGCCATGAAGTTCTCGGTCGCGACCGCGACATGGGCGGCGGCCATGGCAGCAATCGGACTCTCGGCCATGTGGATGGCCATGGCGATGCCATGCTCCTGCGCCGCGTCGCCGATTTTCTTGGTTTCGAGGATGCCGCCGGAGGTCAGCAGATCGGGATGGATGACCGAAATGCCGGACTTGAGCAGCGGCTCGAAGCCCTCCTTGAGGTAAATGTCCTCGCCGGTACAGATCGGCACCGAGGTTGCTTCCTGAAGCTGGCGGTACTGGTCGGTGTACTGCCACGGCACGACGTCTTCGAGCCAGGCCGGCACGTATTTTTCGATGCGCTTGGCGAGCCGAATGCCGTTCTGCAGCGAGATATGGCCGACGTGATCGATGGCGAGGGGGATATCCATGCCGATAACGTCACGGACCTCGGCGATGTATTGCTCCAGCAGGTCGAGGCCCTTGTCGGTGAAATGCAGGCCGCTGAAGGGGTGGCGGACGTTGTGGATATCATAAGTGGCGTTGCGGGCGCGGCGGTCCTCGATGGTCTTGGCCGATCCGCGGCTGGGATGGATCTTGTAGCCTTCCAACGTGCCGGCGGGGGCAACGACAGCCCCTGGAATATCGGCGATCTGCATCAGGCCCAGGTCCATCTTGAGGAAGGTGAACCCGCGATCCATGCGCTCCTTGAGGCGCCTGCCGGTCTCGGTGCCGCTCGGTTTTTCGGCGTCGGTGTCGCAATAGATGCGCACCTTGTCGCGGAACCTGCCGCCCAGCATCTGGTAGATCGGCACGCCATATGCCTTGCCGGCAAGGTCCCACAGGGCAATCTCGATTGCCGATACGCCGCCGCCCTGCCGGCCATGGCCGCCGAACTGCTTGATGCGGCGGAACAGGCGGTCGATATCGCAGGGATTTTCGCCCAGCAGCCGGCTCTTGAGCATCAGCGCGTAAGTCGCGCTCGCGCCGTCGCGCACTTCGCCCAGGCCGACAATGCCCTGATTGGTGTAAATCTTGACGAGTGCCGAGGTGAACGGCGCGCCGACGATCTCGGCCACCCGCAGGTCGGTGATGCGCAACTCGCTCGGCCGCGAGGCGGTGCGGATATTGCTCTCGATAGTGTCGCCGGCCGTTGGCGCGTCAAATCGCGTCGTCATCAAATCCCCTCCACTGAAAATGCTATGCCGGGCGCTTGCGAGGCCCGCTTCTTTTGGCAACGCCCATCTGTTCGATGATGTGGCGTCCCGATCCTTCGACATGGCGCGCCACCACGGCGGCGGCGCCATCGGCATCCTGCCGCCGGATACAGGCGATGAGTTCATGATGCTCGCTCAACACCGCCATGCGACGGCTGAGCGAGGTGGGAAACCGCCGGCTGATGGCGCGCAAAATCTCGCGGTGCTTCCACCACAGGTCCGCGGCATGGCGGTTGTAATGGCGGTCATAGATCAGTTGATGGAACTGCGTATCCAGCTCACCGTGACGCTTGGGATCGGCAAAGTTCAGCGCCTCGATTTCGGCCTGCGCCGCCTCAAGATCGGCGATATCGGCATCGGTCACGATCGAGACGAACCACTTGGTGAGCGCCGGCTCGATCAGCATCTCGATCTCGATGATGTCGCGCACGAAGGCCTCATCGATGGCGACGACGCGCGCACCGCGATTGGCCTCCATCACCACGAAGCCCTCGCCACGCAATTGCTGCAGCGCTTCGCGAATAGGGTTGGTTGACGTGCTGTAAGCGGTCGCCAGATCCGCCACCTTGAGCCGCGAACTGGGCTCCAGCCGGCCGGAAATGATGTCCTCACGGATCAGTTCATAGACCTTGCCCGGCTGTTCGAGAGCCGGTTCGGGCGCTGTGAGGATATTGTCGTTCTCGCTCATAATGCCTGTTTATGCGGCTTTCATGGGCAAGCCAAGCCAGTTTGAACGCTAAATATCGAAAATAATGTACGAACCGATCAATCTTGACACACAGTTTGCAGTCTGCAACGTTCTCGTATGGGAGACATGGGCGATAAGTCCGGCCCCTGGGCGAGGCAAGACGACAGCCTTGCGATTGAGGAGGCGCAGCGCACGCTGCGAGGAAGACCCGGTGCGACCGAGGGGGTCGGACGGTCTTGCGAACGTGAGGAGGACTATCGATGACGAATTCGGAAGACCGCATCCAGCGGTCTGGCTCGCCGACCCGTCGGCATGCCGCCAGCTATGCCCTGGCGGCATTGACGGCTGCATCCCTGATGTCGACGAGCGTTTATGCCCAGGCCGTCGATCTCAGCAAATGGTCGCCGGACTATGTGAAGTCGATCGCCGGCACCAAGGACTTCGATGCCGCCAAGGATTGCGGCGCAGTCGTGCCCAACGATTACACCGGCACGGTCAGCTACTGGTACACCGGCCCATTCGAAGCCGAGCCGCAGATCGCGCACGACCTGGACAAGGCGTTCTGGGACGCCTTCAAGGCAGCCTATCCCAACATCACGACCGACGTGCAGTCGATCACCTATAACGAGCTGCTCGACAAGTTCCGCACCGCGCTGCTCGGCAACTCCGCACCGATGGTCATCCGCTTGCAGATCCTGGGGGGCGTCGAATTCGCCGCCAAAGGCTATTTGAACCCGGTCAAGCCGGAGGACTACGGCTTCACCGCCGCCGACTTCTGGCCCGGCGCGCTCAAGTCGGTGACCTACGACAACACGCTCTACGGCCTGCCGACCAACAACGAGACCATGGCCTTCATCTGGAATGCCAAGGTGTTCAAGGATGCCGGCCTCGACCCGGAATCGCCGCCGGCGACCTGGGATGACGTGGTCACCTATTCCAAGCAGATCCACGACAAGTTGGGCATTTCCGGCTATGGCCTCGTGGCCAAGCAGAACGCCGGCAATACGCCGTTCCGCTTCATGCCGCAGCTTTGGGCCTATGGTGGCGGCTCGCTCGATGAATCGGCCGAAAACCCGACCTACAAGTCAGTCGAGATCAACAATGCCGGCTCCAAAGCCGCCCTGCAGGCTGCGTATCAGATGTACGCTGTCGACAAGTCGGTGCCGGTTTCGGCCCTCACCAATACCCAGGCTGAAAACCAGGCGCCGTTCATCGCCGGCCAGCTCGGCATGATGATCGCGCACCCGGCCGAATACGCCAAGATGCTCGACCTTGCCAGCCAGGCAACCGGGGCTGACAAGGCCGCTGCAGACGCCGTTGTCGAAAACATGCGCTACGGCCTGATGCCAACTGGCCCCGATGGCAAGCGCGCCGTGGTGTTCGGCGGTTCGAACATCCATGTGGTCAAGCCGGAATTCGTCGATGGCGGCAAGGTGGACGAGCAGGCCGTCAGGGCGCTGATCTGCATGTGGAACAGCCCGGAATGGTCGACCAAGCTCGCCTGGGTCGGCTCCAACCCCGGCAACATCAATGGCTTCCTGACCTCCGCGATGAAGGAGCGTTTGGACACCATCAAGTTCCTCGACGTGACCACGTCGATGCTGCCCAACGGCATCCCCTTCCCGGTCCTGCCGGAATCGCCCGAGATCATGAACATCATCGTCCCGGACATGATGCAAAACGCCCTCACCGGCAACATGACGGTCGATCAGGCGACGGAAGACGCCGCCCAGAAGATCGAGACCATCATCGGCGGCGCCGGCGGCGGCGGCATCTGATCTGCCTTACGGCAGCCTCGGGCCGGCGATCACTCGTCGCCGGCCTCTTTTCTCCTCCTAGCCAAGGGTGGTGCCACCGTGAGCAACGTACAGGGACAAGCGATCTTCCGGGACGTTGCCGAGCCGGCTCACAAGCGCGCCAGCCTCGGCAAGCGCGTCTATAACAGCCGCTTCGACTATCTCTATGTCGCGCCAGCGCTCCTGGTGATGCTGATCGTGATCGCCTATCCGGTCTATTATACGATCGAGCTGAGCTTCTACAGAACCCCCGCAAGCCTGTCGCTGGCCGACAAGACGTTCACCGGGGTCGACAACTACGTGACGGTACTGACCAGCGCGATCTTCTGGAAGGTTACCTGGCAAACGATCGTATGGACGGTGCTGTCCACGCTGTTCTCGTTCCTGATCGGGCTGGGCGCCGCGCTGGCGCTGCACCGTGCGTTCATCGGCCGGGCGCTGTTGCGCGGGCTCCTGCTGATCCCCTGGGTGGTGAGCGCGGTGGCCGCTTCATATGTGTGGAAGTGGCTCTACCATTCCGATTTTGGCGCCATTGGCGCGCTGCTCAACGCGATCGGCCTGACCAAGGGGCCGGTCAATTTCATCGACAATTCCACCACCTCGCTCTACGCGCTGATCGTCGTCAATGTGTGGAAGGAGTTCTCCTTCGCCATGATCATGCTGATGGCCGGGCTGCAGACCGTACCCGAAACCCTGCTGAAGGCGGCGCAGGTGGATGGCGCGACGGCCTGGCAGAGGTTCTGGCACGTGACGCTCCCGCACCTGCAGGGCGTATCGACGGTGACGGTGCTGCTGCTGGTGGTGCAGAACTTCAACTCCTTCATCATTCCTTTCATCATGACGGGCGGCGGGCCAGTGGGATCGACGCAGATCTGGATCACGCACATCTACGAGCTGGCGTTCCTGCGCCAAAACTGGGGAGTCGGTGCGGCCTATGCGGTGCTGCTGTTCCTGATCATGATGGTCTTGGGCTACTTCTATGTCCGCGCCCTGACCCGCGGCGACGACACGAGGGCTGGCGCATGACCGCGATCACCGAAAGCGCCGTGACGCGGCGCAACCAAATCGACTGGTGGCGCTGGGCGGGCCGGTTGTTCCTGGTGCTGTTGCTCGGCTTCACAGTGATGCCGATGGTCTGGATGATCATCACTTCGCTCAAGACCGGCTTTGCGGCGATGCAATATCCGCCGCAATGGTGGCCGGCCGAGCCGACGCTCATCAACTACACAAGGCTGCTCGATCCATCCGGCAAGATCGGGCAGGATTTCCTGCACTATTTCTGGAACAGCCTGTGGGTTTCGACCATCACCACGATCCTCGCGGTGGTCGTGGCGGTGCCTGCCGCGTACGCGTTCTCGCGCTTCCGCTTCCCCGGGCGCAATTTCCTGTTCTTCGCAGTGCTGCTGCGCAACATGTTCCCGGCAGTGGTGTTCCTGGTGCCGCTCTTTATTCTGATGAAGATGCTGGGCCTCGTGAACACGCACGGCTCGCTGATCCTGACCTACCTCACCTTTGGACTGCCGCTGGCGATCTGGCTGCTCAAGGGCTTTTACGACAACATCCCGATCCAGCTGGAACAGGCGGCGCGCATCGACGGGGCGACGCGGTTCCAGGCGTTCATCTACATCGTGATGCCGCTTTCGACACCGGGCATCATCGCCACCTCGATCTACAGCTTCATCGGGGCGTGGAACGAATACATCTACGCTTACACCTTCCTCACCAAGCAGTCGCAAATGACACTGCCGGTCGGCATCCAGCGCTTCTTTTCGGAGAATGCGACGGACTGGCCGGGCCTGATGGCGGCGACATTCGTCATGAGCGTGCCGGTCGTCGTGCTGTTCCTGGTTCTGCAGAAATACTTCGTCCGTGCCCTCACCGAAGGCGCCGTCAAACACTAGGAGCCCATAGATGGCAGAGGTTATCCTCGAGCACGTCATGAAGAATTACGGCAGCCTATATGCCGTCAACGATGTCAGCTTCACCGTCAACCATGGCGAATTCGTCGCCCTGGTCGGCCCGTCCGGTTGCGGCAAGACCACGACGCTCAATCTTATCGCGGGCCTGTTGCCCATGAGTGGCGGCGACATTTCCATCGGCAACCGCGTGGTCAACGATCTCGATCCCAAGGATCGCGACATTGCCATGGTGTTCCAGAATTACGCGCTCTACCCCAATAAAAGCGTCTATAAAAACCTCGCCTTCCCCCTGCAGATGCGCAAGCTCGGCAAGGAAGAAATCGACCGCAAGGTGCAGGACGCAGCCAAACTGCTCGACATTACCCACCTGCTTGAACGCAAGCCGCGCGAACTGTCCGGCGGCCAGCAGCAGCGCGTGGCCCTCGGCCGGGCACTGGTACGCGATCCGGCGGTATTCCTGATGGACGAACCATTGTCCAATCTCGATGCCAAGCTGCGCGTGCAGATGCGCAGTGAAATCAAGCGCTTCCACCACAATCTGAATGCCACCGTGGTCTATGTGACCCACGACCAGCTTGAAGCCGTGACCATGGCCGACAAGATGGCGGTGATGAATGGCGGATTGCTGCAACAATACGATACGCCGGCCAATGTCTTCGCCAATCCGGTCAATACCTTCGTCGCCAGCTTCGTCGGCAGCCCGGCGATGAGCCTGATCCCGCTCGAAGCGGCTGGCAATGCGCTGCGCAGCCCCGAAGGCTGGGAGCTGCCGCTATCGCCGGCCAATGTGCGCAAGGCGGCTGGCTCGACCACCAAGGACATCGTGCTCGGCGCCCGCCACTCGACGCTCAAGCTGCATAAATCCGCCGCACCAGGCTCGGTGCCCGGCAAGGTCTATACGGTCGAGCCCACCGGCGACGTTACCTTTGCCCAGGTGTTCATCAATGGCGCCGTGGTCAATATCAGTCTCGAACCAACCGTCGTGATCGCCCCAGATGAACAAGTCTGGATCGAGTTCGACCAGGACCGCATGCATCTCTTCGATGCGGCAACAACCATGGCATTGCAGGCAGCCTGAACATGAAAATCACCGCCATCATCCCCTACCCCACCTGGGTCGGCACCAGGAACCAGCTCATCGTCAAGGTCGAGACCGACGAGGGCATTTATGGCTGGGGCGAAAGCGGCCTTTCCGGCCGCGAAAAAGCTGTCGTGGGCGCCATAGAGCATTATCGCGAATTTCTCATCGGGCGCGACCCGATGGCGATCGGCGCGCTGTGGCAGGAAATGTATCGCAGCCAGTATTTCGAGGGCGGACGCGTGCTGACCGCCGCCATCTCCGCCATCGACATTGCGCTGCATGACATCAAGGGCAAGGCGCTCGGCGTGCCGGTCTATCAATTGCTGGGCGGCAAGCAGCGTAATCACATTCCGACCTTTGCGACAACCAAGGGGCCTTGCGGTCCCGGCATGATCGAACAAGCCAAGGAGCTGATGGAACTGGGCTGGAGCGCGATGCGTCTCAATCCGGCCAGCCACGAAAGCCGTGGGGTGTATGAGCCGCGCCAGAGTATCGGCGAGACGGCAAAATGGTGCATCAAGGCGCGCGAGGTATTGGGCGATACGGTTGTGCTCGGCATCGATTATCATCATCGCCTGTCGGTCGCGGAGGCCGCCAGCTTCTGTCAGAAGATGCCCTCGGGCACGCTGGATTTCCTTGAGGAACCGATCCGAGACGAAACGCCCGAGGCCTATGAAGCCCTGCGCCGCATGACCGACATACCCTTCGCTATCGGCGAGGAATTCTCCTCGAAATGGCAGTTCCTGCCTTACATCGAACGCGACATCCATCAGTTCAACCGCATCGATATCTGCAATGTCGGCGGACTGACCGAGGCGATGAAGGTGGCCGGCTGGAGCGAGGCGCACTATGTCGACGTGATGCCGCACAATCCGCTGGGGCCGATCTGCACCGCTGCAACCGTGCATTTCGGCGCCGCCGTGGCGAACTTCTCCTGGCTCGAAACACGCGCATCGCCGGGCGAGAAATACCACGGCTTCGATAATGCCGACATTTTCACCACCCAGCCCGTCCTCAATGGCGCGATTTATGAGGTCAGCGAATTGCCCGGCCTCGGCGTCGAGGTCAACGAGGAGCTGGTTAAGAAGCAGAGCTTCAAGTTCTGGGAGGCCCCTCATCTGCGCCGCACCGACGGCTCCGTCACCAACTGGTAGAAACGATAGTTCAGGAATTTGAAATGACCGAAATTGCCAAAATTACCCGCCCCTCCGCGGATCTTGTAGCCCGCGTGCAGGCCGTGGGCGCCGCCACCGCCAGCGCGACGCTGGCCCATATGGGCATTCGCAATTGCCACATCACCGGCCCAGTGAGCTTCAACAAGGGCAAGTCTATTGCCGGCCCTGCCCTGACGCTGCAGTTCATGCCCAAGCGCGAAGACCTCTATGGCGAAGGCGAATATGCCAGCGTCGAGAAGCAGTTGCACCGCCACGTTCTGTACCAGGTGGAAAAGGGCGACGTGGTGGTGGTCGATGCGCGGGGCGACATCACGGCCGGCGTGTTCGGCGACATGATGATGACCTATTTCCGCGGCCGTGGCGGCGCGGGCATGGTGGTGGACGGGGCCATCCGCGACTTCGTCAACGTGCAGAAACTCGACATCCCGTTGTGGCTGACCGCCGTCACACCGAACTTTCACACCCAAACCGGGCTGATGCCGTTCGCGGTCAACGTGCCGATCGCCTGTGGTGGCGTCACGGTGATTCCTGGCGACATTATCGTTGCCGATGACGATGGCGCCGTCTGCGTGCCGATCGCGCTGGCCGAGCAGATGATCCAAAACGCCACCCAGCACCATGAATGGGAAGATTTCTCGCGCATGAAGCTGATGGAGGGTGCGCCACTGCAGCGCTACTATCCGCTGCACGAAGATGCTCGCCCCGAATACGAGGAATGGCGCAAATCAAACCCGATCAAGCACGGCTGAGGTAAATTCGAGGCTCCGCTGACCCTGCGCCTAGGGGATGGTACGCCCGCGCAGGGTACGGTGGGTGGCGCGTTTGCATGGTTTTTCCACCACAATTTGCCCCCTGATCGCCTTGCCCCCCAGGAAAACGTCGCTCCTACCGAAAAGCTCTTGCGCACCCGCTACTTTCTCATGTACCAGCCCGTCTTGGAGAGGTGGCCGAGTGGTCGAAGGCACGCCCCTGCTAAGGGCGCAGACGGTCAAAAACTGTCTCGAGGGTTCGAATCCCTTCTTCTCCGCCATTACCCAAACCCCAATTAAACCTCTGGTTTAGCTGGGGTTTTTTATTGGGCATTTAATCTGCACCCACGCCGATATCCCAATTTTCCCTGTGAAAAACAGTAGATGGCCTCGCACGCAATCATCTTCACCAGTTGCCGGTTTAGAGGCCCAATATGCCCTCCCTAAAAGGGGGGATAACTTTAGTGGGGGCTCTAAACCGGCAGCCGTGATGGCGGTTAGCGGGCGCGCTGGTTGAACAGGATTTTCTGGGCTTCCTTATCGTCAACTAGGCTGGTGGCTTGCGGAATTTTGCCGATTTCGAGGCCCTTGGCGACGGCGGGGCGGGCGTTGAGGCGTTCGAGCCAGGCGTGGAAATGGGGGAAATCGGCCTTGGCGATGCCATAGCGTTCCCAGCCCTGGGCCCAGCCGATGGAGGCGATATCGGCGATGGAATAATCGCCGGCAATGTAGTCACGGCCATCGAGACGTTTGTTGAGGACGCCGAAAAGGCGATGAGTTTCATCGCTGTAGCGCTTCATGGCGTAGGGGATTTTTTCGGGAGCATAGACGTTGAAGTGGTTGTTCTGGCCCAGCATGGGGCCGAAACCGCCGACTTGCCAGAACAGCCATTCATCGACGGCAACCTGCTGGCGCGTGTCGGCGGGGTAGAACTGGCCAAACTTGAGGCCGAGATATTTGAGGATGGCGCCGGATTCGAAAACCGAGATCGGCGCGCCGCCGGGGCCTTCGGGATCGACGATGGCGGGAATCTTGTTATTGGGCGAAATGGCCAGGAATTCAGGCGTGAACTGCTCGCCCTTGCCTATATCGACGCGGTGGTAATTGTAAGGGACGCCGAGCTCTTCCAGCATGATGTGTAGCTTCTGCCCATTGGGCGTGGGCAGGGAATAGGCTTCGATCGGCTTGGTCTGGATGGTCATGGCGCGTCCGTTTGGCTGGAGGGTCACCTACTCTATCGGCAAATGACGATAGAGGGCAAGGCAGACAAAGGCATGCCTTGCCGAGGCTATTGGCGGAACACCCGCATGTGGTTGCCCGTCGCTGGTGCGACCAGGTCAACTGGAGTGTATTCGCGGCGGCGATGGAGGGCATAAGCGGAATGTGTTGGGCGGCGGCAGCAATTGGCGCTAGGCACGATGTGCGGACGGATTGCCGTCAACGTGACGTTCGGAGTTGTCGATGACTGAATTTCTGTTGCTGATCGCGGGGCTGTTGGGCGGGGCGGTGAATTCGCTGGCGGGGGGCGGCTCGTTCATCGTGTTTCCGGCGCTGCTGGCGGTGGGGGTGCCGCCGGTGGTGGCCAATGCGTCCAATACCTATGCGGCCCTGCCCGGCTATATCAGCGGGGCGGTCGGCGTATTGGTCGGGGATCTGGGCGCACAAGCACCTGCTGGTGCTATATTCAATCATGGCGCTGATCTTCGGCTATGTCGGGGCCGAACTGCTGCTGGTGGTGTCGGATGCGCAGTTTTCGCTGATCGTGCCGTGGCTGATGCTGTTCGCAGTGGTGCTGTTTGCGTTCGGCAACCAGCTCAATGCGTGGATGGCGCAGCGCGGCGGTGGGCGGCGCGGGATGAAGCTGATCGGCGGGTTCCTGCTGATGGCGTTCCTGGCGGTGGTTTGCATCTATGGCGGGTTCTTCAACGCGGGCCTGGGGATCTTGACGCTGGCGTTTTTGGCAACGGCGGGGCTGAGTGACATCCATGCCATGAACGGGCTCAAGATGTGGATCGCGGCGGTGGTGGCGATCGTCGCGGTAGCGCGGTTTGCGCTGAGCGGGTCGATCGACTGGTATCATGGCTCGATTGCCATGGTGGGGGTGACGGTGGGGGCTTATGTGGCGGCTCGCAATGCACATAGGTTTCCCAAGCAGGTGATCCGGGCTGGGGTGATTATCTACGGGATTGCGATGACCGGGTATTTCTTTTGGAAGGCGTATGCTTAGGGGTTGGCTCCGAGAGTCACCCCCTCCTACCTCCTCCATCAAGGGGGAGGTTTCTCTCCACTCTTAGGACTGGATCGAAGCACAACCATAGAACGGCACCTCCCCCTTGATGGGGGAGGATGGGAGGGGGTGAACCCGGCTCTCAGTCCGCCTTCCTCAGCCACACAGCAGCATCATGAAACGCGGCGCCGCCGAAGGGTGGGGCTGGGTCGGAGTTGGTGAGGGTGTTGATGCCCTGGCCGCGGCGGTGGGCTTTGTTGGGGTGTAGGCCTTCGGCAACGAGGACGCCGCAGAGACATGCCGGTGGAGATGCGGGCGATCAGGTCGAGGGAGCCGCGGCGATTGCCGAGGGTGACGTAGTCGCCATCGGCGATGGCATTGGCTGCAGCGTCAGCGGGATGGATGAACACCGAGGGCGGGCCTTCGCGGCGCTGGCTGCCGGGGGTTTCGTTGAAGGTGGAATTGAGGAAACCGCGCGCCGGGCTGGTGGCGAGGCGGAAGGGATGCTCGGGCGTGGCATTTTCGATGACGTCGAAATGGTCGGCGAAGCGGGGCATGTCGGCCGGATCGCAGGTCCACAAGAAGCCCTTCTTGTCGGCGGCGCCCTGCCAGTTGGGGGCGAAGCGGAAGCGCTTGTCGGGCCAGGCGAAACCGGCGGCAAAGCGGGCGACGTCATCGGGACGTTCGCGGTCGATGAAGCCGGTTTTGGCGATCTCGTCCAGATCGCCATAGTTGGAGCGGCGGAAGGTGTCGGCCACAACTTCAAGGTCGCTGGTGCGGAAGATATCCGTCATCGAGGCCGAGGCGCAGAGCCAGGGCGTTGATGACTTCATGGTTGGACCAGGTGCCGGCGGGGCGTTCGATGACCTTGGGGCCATAGAGCACGCGGGTGTGGCCGCCACGGGTGTAATAGTCGTTGTGTTCGAGGAACATGGTGGCGGGCAGGACGATATCGGCCATTTCGGCCGTTTCAGTCATGAACTGTTCGTGCACGACGAGGAACAGGTCGTACGGGCAAAGCCCTGGCGGGTCAGGTTCTGGTTGGGGGCGACGCAGGCGGGATTGGTGTTTTGCACGATCATCGCCTTGACCGGGCCGCCATGCTTGAGGGCCTTGGCGTCGCCGGTCAGGATGGGGCCGATCTCGGACATGTCGAGTTCGCGCGGGCTGCCTTTTTGCAGGTATGAGCCGGTGAGGCGCGATTTATCGAGGCCCCAGGTGCCCGAATTGGAATGGAAAGCGCCGCCGCCGCGATGCTGCCAGGCGCCGGTCATCGCGGGAATGCAGAGGGCCGCGTGCATGGCGGTGGCGCCATTGCGCTGGCGGGTGAAGCCATAGCCGAGGCGGAAGATAGCTGCGCGGGGTGGTGCCGACGAGGCGGGCGAAGGTTTCGATTTCGGCAATCGTCAGCCCGGTGATTTCTGCGGCCCATTCGGGGGTTTTGCTTGCCAAGTGGGCTTCGAAGTCGGGGCCGAAATCGGTGAATTTTGCCATATAGGCGCGGTCGGCGAGGTTTTCGCGCAGCAGCACGTGCATGACGGCGACGGCCAGGGCGCCATCGGTGCCGGGGCGCACGATGAGGCCGAGATCGGCCTGGTCCATGGTGGCGGTGCGGTAGATATCGATGACGACGATCTTGGCGCCGCGCTCCTTGCGGGCGCGCATGGCGTGGGTCATCACGTTGACCTGGGTGTGCACCGCATTGGTGCCCCAGATGACGACGCAGTCGCTCTCGGCCATCTGCTCGGGATTGACGCCGCCCAGCATGCCGGTGCCGGCGATATAGCCGGGCCAGGCGGTGCCGGTGCAGATGGTATCGTATTGGTGGGAATAGCCCTTGGCGGCGCGCAGGCGATCGATACCGTCGCGCTGCACATGGCCCATGGTGCCGGCGTAGTAATAGGGCCAGATGGATTCTGCGCCGAACTCGGTTTCGATGGCGGTGAATTTCTGCGGCGATTTCGTCGAGGGCTTCGTCCCAGGAAATGGGGGCCCACTGCCCTGCCCCTTTGGCGCCGACGCGGCGCAGGGGTTGGGTCAGGCGATCGGGATGGTGGACGCGCTCGGCATAACGGGCGACTTTTTCGCAGATGACGCCGGCGGTGTAGGGATCATCCTTGGCGCCGCGGACGCGGCCGATGGTGTGATTGTCGATGATTTCGACATCGAGCGCGCAGGCCGATGGGCAATCGTGCGGGCAGACCGAACGGGCGATGCGGGCGACGACGGGTTTGTTCATTGGGGGCTCGGAGCTTGCTGTGGCGGCAAGGTACGCGAGGGGAAGACTGGGCTCAATGTGATTGTGGTGATAGGTGGGATGAATGGGCGTGACGGGGCGCCGCGCGGGGGTGACCGGGCGGTTATGGGAAGCTGCGGCAATGGCGAGACCATGGTCTCGTTATGCGGGTAGTCCGCGTGTGGTGAAACCCTGGTCTCGCCATCGCATCCGGGTTGAGCACTGTATCCTCGGCTTATAGCGTCGTTGGATCGGGCAGAGCTCCGGGCGGGCGACCCCGACCCCCGTATCCCCACGCCGACCGTTCGTCGCGACCGCGCAGTAGATGCGTGGGGATGAGGGGAGGATACACGGGGTTTTGGGTGTGGGGATTAATTGGATAGATCGCTGAGGGACAAAGCGACCCCCTCCCTTGATCCCTCCCCTCAAGGGGGAGGGAAGGGCAAGTGGATAGATGGTGCCACGCCCTCGTGGTTCGAGGCTCGCAAGGGCTCGCACCTCACCATGAGGGCTACTGGGAAGTTGAAGGTTTATAAGTAGTCCTCATGGGTGAGGCGGGAGGCGCAGCCGACCCTCGAACCACGAGGACGTGGCTGGATGGCGTCCCAACCACCTTGCGGCCGGGGCAGGATCCCGGGATGGATACCGGCCTGCGCCGGTATGACGCCGAGGGGTGGAGGTATTAAAGCGCGAAAGCCTTCGTGGCGGTTTCGCTATTCCGTCTAGCTCGGTTGGCCGCGTGCTTGGCCAGCGCAGCCGCGCCCGAGTGGAACTGGGAGAAGGTCACCTGCTGGCGATCGTGGGTGGCGATGGTGATGCCGCGCCAGTTGGGGCGCACGGAGCGGACGTCGGACCAGGCGATTTTGGTCAGCTTGCCGAAGGCGTTTTGCCGTTCGAGGGCGGCATTGTTCCAGCGCACTTTGACGAAGAGGCCGCCCAGGCCGATGAAGACGGCGCCAAGGCCCAGGCTGACCGAGGCGATGAAAGCGGCGATCATCTGGGTGGGTGGGACGATGCGGGTGCTGCCGGCGAAAATGACGGCTGACATCAGCACGACGGCCAGGGCGGCGGCGCCGTAGCAGGCGAAATATTCCACCATCGAGGGGCGCAATTCGGCCCAGCCATCGACCTGGAAGGGCTCCTCGCCCTGCACCATGCGCAAGGCGAGGAAGGCGGCATAAGCGAAGGCGACGACGCCGGCGGCGCGGGCCAGCGGCAGGCTATCGAGGGCCGGAATGTGTTTGAGAATGAGAAGGGAAACGATCACGACCAGTGGCACAGCCACTTCCTGCCAGCGCAAGGGCACTATCTGCTCTCCAAAAATGAGGGCCGGTGACGCGAACACGGCATTCCAATGATTTGGAATCTAACAAACTTCGCGGCGGGGCCTATTAACATTTTCGGGAGCGGGGCAGATGGCGCGGAACACGCACTATTTTGTCACAGTCGAGCCGCCCGGAATTTGATTTGGGCGGCTCATGTGGTGAATCAACACGCGCCGAAAATGAGTCCGGCGGCGCATGTAAGCCTTTGTTATGAAAACAGTTTCAGGCCAGCTATACCGGCCACGATCAGGCCGATAGAGACGAGGCGCGCCACGGTGGCGGCGTCTCCAAACAGGATCATGCCGAGAATGGCGGTGCCGACAGTGCCAATACCGGTCCAGACGGCGTAGCCGGTGCCGACCGGAAGATCGCGCAGGGCGATGCCCAAGAGGGCAACGCTGACGATCATGGCGAGAACGGTCAGCACGGTGGGGGTGAGGCGGGAAAAGCCATCGGTATATTTGAGGCCGATGGCCCAGCCCATTTCAAACAGGCCGGCAATGACGAGGTAAACCCAAGCCATGGATATGCTCCGAGTGATGCGGGTCGTCCCGGCGGAAAATGGAGAAAACCGCCAGTCGTCTGGCGATGGAGGGGGTTTTAGCGGGTTTTGGGGGAAAGGTGAAGGGCTGGGGTGGGCAGCAGATGGGCCGGGGGTGCATGGGTGGGCGAGAATGGCCAGGGGAAGTTGATAGTTTAGTTCACCCCCTCCCTGCCCCCCCATCAAGGGGGAGGTGCCTGCCGGTGATTGTGACTCGATCCAGTCCAAAAAGAGTGGAGAGGCACCTCCCCCTTGATGGGGAGGCTGGGTGGGGTGACGAGAGCCACGATTTGGATCGGGGCTAAACATCCCCCCACCCTTGATCCCTCCCCGCAAGGGGGAGGGTGTCGACTGAAAATTCAGGGCTCGAACTCTTCTGTCAGCCGGGCAATTCAGGGTGATTTGCGCCCATAGGCGGCGAGTAGCTCGGTCACCAAAATTCCATCTATTCTCATGCCGGTCAGGTCGGCATTGTCGATCGAGGCATTGGCGAATGAGACGCCGTCAAATTTGGCATTGGACAGGTTGGCATTCGTTACCGCGATCGCGGAGAGGTTGACGTTATTGAACTTCGCGCCAGAAAGGCTGACGTCATCAAACACCGCTTCGCTCAGGTTCGTATCGGTGAAGGCCGCGCGGGTGAGCACCGCATAGAACTTTGCTTCGGTGAGATTGACCCCATCGAAGCTGGAGCCGGTCATATCGGCGCGCTGGTAATGGGTATCCCGCATTGCCGGGCCGTCAAAAGGGTTCGCGTTCTCGCCCATCGTCGTTCCTCCAGAATGGCCAAAGCGCATCGCGCCCGGCCATTCTGGTCGGTTGTTCCGTCGAAGGCAACTAGACCTGCGGCTTGCGCTTGGCCTTGTGGTCCTTGGGCTTGTAGGCTTTTTCCTTTTTCGGCGGGGCACCGACGGCCTTGTCGGCGCTCCACTTCGGCTTGCCCTTGTCCTTGCTCGGGGGAGCCTTGGTCACCTTGGGGGGACGAGGCTTGTCGAAGTCGGGTTTCGGTGCGCGTGGGGCTGCGGTTTCGGCGGCAGGATTCCAGGCGCCAGTGGTGGGCGGAGCAAAGTCGTCGGGCTGCAGGCCGGACGAACCATAGCGGGACTGGCGATCGGCGCGTTCAGGGCGCGGCGCGGCGGGATCGTAACGCTCGATGGGGCCTTCGGGGCGGCGCTGGGCGGCAGGCGGGCGCGTGCGGGCGCCTTCGGAGCGTTCGCCGGGGCTATCGATGGCGGTGATGAAGACGCCGCGTTCGCCTGAGCCGTTCTTTTCGACCGATTTGGCGAAGGCATCGGCTTTGCCGGCGGCGACTTCGAAGTGGCTCTCGGTATCGAAAATGCGGATCGAGCCGATGGCGATCTTGGTGACGTTGCCGGCCTTGCAGAGCATCGGCAGCAGCCAGCGCGGCTCGGCCTTGTGCTTGCGGCCCACGGAAACCTTGAACCAGGTGCCGCCTTCGAATTTTTCGCGGACGCGGGGATCGCTGTCGCCGGGCTTGCCGGGGACCGGGTTTTCGGTGAGCTCTTCGGGGGTCGGACGGGCGGCGAGCTGCTGGCGCAGATAGGCGGCGGCGATGGCTTCGGGGGTGTAGCGCGCTAGCAGTTCGCTAACGAATGGCGCCTCATCCGCACTGATTTCGGCGGTTAGTGCGGCATCGGTCAGAATGGATTCGCGGTAGCGGGCGTCGATATCGGCGCTGCGCGGGCGGCGCCATGTCTGGTGACGTCGAGCTTGGCGAGCTTGAGGGTGCGCTGGACGGCGTTGCGGCGGTGCATCGGCACGATCAGAACGCAGGTGCCCTTGCGCCCTGCCCGGCCGGTGCGGCCCGAACGATGCAGGAGCGTATCGGGATTGGTGGGCATGTCGGCGTGGATGACGAGATCGAGGTTGGGCAGGTCGATGCCGCGGGCGGCGACGTCGGTGGCGACGCAGATGCGGGCGCGGCCGTCGCGCATGGATTGCAGCGCATTGGTGCGTTCGGCCTGGCTCAGTTCGCCCGAGAGGGTGACGACGTCGAAGCCGCGATTGTGCAGGCGCGAGGACAGGTGTTTGACGCCTTCGCGGGTGGAGGCGAAGACCAGGGTATTGGCGCTGTCGAAATAGAGCAGCGTGTTGATGATGGCGTTTTCGCGCTCGGCGGCGGGGACCAGCATCAGCTTGTAGTCGATATCGGCGTGCTGTTCGGCCGCATTGGTGGCCGAGATGCGCAGCGCGTCGTTCTGGAAGGTTTTGGCGAGTTGGGCGATCTGCTTGGGGACGGTGGCCGAGAACAGCAGCGTGCGGCGGTCTTCGGGGGCGGCGTCGAGGATGAATTCGAGGTCTTCGCGGAAGCCCAGGTCGAGCATTTCGTCGGCTTCGTCGAGCACGACGGCGCGCAGGGCGGACATGTCGAGCACGCCCTTGGTGATGTGATCGCGCAGGCGCCCCGGGGTGCCGACGACGATGTGGGCGCCGCGTTCGAGCGCACGGCGCTCGGTGCGCATGTCCATGCCGCCAACGCAGGATGCGGTCTTGGCGCCGGCTTCGGCATAGAGCCAATCGAGTTCGCGCTGCACCTGCAGGGCGAGTTCGCGGGTGGGGGCGATGATCAGGGCCAGCGGGGCGCCGATCTCGGTGAAGCGTTCTTCTTCGCCCAGCAGCGTGGGGGCGATGGCCATGCCGAAGGCGACGGTCTTGCCGGAGCCGGTCTGGGCGGAAACGAGGAGGTCGCGGCCGGCGGCATCGTCGGCGATGACGGCGTCCTGCACGGCGGTCAGGGTTTCATAACCCTTGGCGGCAAGGGCGCGGGCGAGCGGGGCGAGGATAGTCTCGGGAAGGGACAAGGCAGCTCTTTCAGATGGGGTGAGAACCCCTACCCGGCCCTCCCCTTTACAGTCGGGAGGCAGCGAAGGAGCTCAAGATTGGGTGCATTATAGCACAAACAAGCAAAAAGGCCGCCCGGCGGGCGGCCTACGCTCACAGAGCGGGGCGGATGTTCTTCTCCCCATCGGGGAGAAGGTGGCGCGTAGCGCCGGATGAGGGGGATTGGGCGGGATACTCACGTGCTGTGGTCAGCGGCGAGATTCCCCCTCACCCGTCTCGGCCGCGCCGATCCACCCTCTCCCCGATGGGGAGAGGAATAGAAAGGGCGGCCCTCATTGTACTAGGCCTTCGGCAATTTCCGCAGTTCGGCGACGGACTTGCCTTTGTGGCCCCAGTTCTCCAACGGCACTTCGTCGATGACGACGAAGGTGGTGTCGGGGTTCTTGCCGAGGACCTTGACCAGAACGTCAGTGATGCCGGCGATCACGTCGGACTTCTGCTGGGCAGTGACGTTGTCGTCGGTGATGCGGACATTGACGTAGGGCATGATCAGCCGACGATTTCGTCGTCGGTGAAGAAGAACTTGATTTCCTGGGCAGCGGTCTCGGGAGCGTCCGAGCCGTGGACCGAGTTTTCGCCGATCGAGAGGGCGAATTCCTTGCGGATGGTGCCTTCGGCGGCCTGGGCCGGGTTGGTGGCGCCCATGACTTCACGGTTCTTGAGGATGGCGCCTTCGCCTTCCAGCACCTGCACGACGACCGGCGAGGCGATCATCTGCTCGACCAGTTCGCCATAGAAGGGGCGATCCTTATGGACGGCATAGAAGCCTTCGGCCTGGGCGCGGGTCATGTGGATCTTCTTGAGCGCGACGGGACGCAGGCCGGCAGCCTCGAACTTGGCGAGAACCTGGCCGATCAGATTGCGACGGACGGCATCAGGCTTGATGATGGAAAAGGTGCGTTCGAGAGCCATTGGTCTGGTCCTTGATCTTTTGGTTGGTCTGGAATGGGTCGCGCCTTGTAGCGTCAGAGTTTGACGGAGGCAAGACGGCGGCGCGTCGCAACACCGCGCGCAAAATGTATGGCTGCAATGCGTGTCGATATTTGCCTTCCCGATTTTGAACGGGCTATAGCTTGCCAGCGTCACTGGGACCATTGAGCGCCGAACGGGGCGTATTCCCGCCTCCGGCCGGTCGGCGCACGATCGTTGCAAATAATCCGGGTTTATTTCATGGAAAAGATACTCGCCGCGTTCCCGAAACGCCCTCTTCACGTTGCCACTAGCGGAGTTCCCGCAGCCTCGGGGCAGGCCTTCTTCGCATTGGTCCTGTTCGCCTTGCTGATCGGCGGCGCGATCTGGGTCGGCCCCAACCTGGTGCGCGACTTCATCATCCAGACCGATGCGGTGGAAGTGCCCGATGCCGACATTCGCAATGCCGAATGTTCCACCTATCGCGGTTTCCTGACCGATTGCGGCGCCGATATCGCCTATTCGATCAAGGGCAAGGATGTGAGCGCTTCGCTGCACTACCTGTTTATCGATCCATCCAATAACGACTATCAGGTCAGCGTGATGCGCTCGGCCAGCCATCCCAGCCTGGCAACGCTGAGCCTGGGGCTCGACATGCTGTGGAACAGGGCGATCGTGGCGGGGGCTATCGGGCTGGCCCTGCTATTGGGGGGACTGGCGATATTGCGGACGGCCATGCGCACCAGGCGGTTCAAGCAGCAGTTGCAGGACTCCGTAGAGATGGTGCCGGTCCCCGCGACGGTCACCGCTTCGGGGAAGGTCATGCTGGGGCTGATGGGCACCAGCTATGCGCTGCAATACAATGACGGCAAGAAATCCCAGACGACCCGGACCAACTTCAAGGGCAAGGACAAGCCCTTCCTGTTGGGCATGTCCGGCAAGCAGCCCGTGGTGCTGGGGGTTATGCCCAAGCAGGGCGGCCTGCTGATCGTGCTCGACGAAGCACTGACGCGTGCGGATTTCACCCCGGCGGAGCGCATGACGCTGAATCAGGCGGTCAACGCTACGGCGGACTGATGTAGCCAGTGCCGAGCCTCATAAATCCTGATCTATGCGACGGCTGGCAAATGGAAACGCCCCTGAAAAAGCGTGCTATGCAATCGGCGATACGGAGGGGATGGTTTTGGCTTTGGAAGCGGTGACCCTATCGGGCCAGTGGGTAGAGCTTATCCCCCTGGCGAGCGAACATCATGACGCGCTGGTTGAGGTCGTACAGGACGGCAACCTGTGGGAGCTGTGGTACACGGCTGTTCCAGGGCCCGAGGGCATTTCGGCGCATATCGATCGCCTCCTGGGCCTTCAGGCCAAAGGCCTTTCGCTGCCTTTTACCGTTTTCGACAAAGCGCGAAACCGCGTGGCGGGGATGACCACGTATATGAATATCGACCTTGATGCTCCGCGCCTGGAGATTGGGGGCACGTGGTATGCGAAAAGCTCACAGCGAAGCCCGTTGAACACGGAAGCCAAGCTGCTGCTACTGACACATGCCTTTGACCGGCTGAACTGCCTGGCAGTGGAGTTTCGCACTCATTTCATGAACCACCAAAGCCGCCGCGCCATCGAACGTCTTGGAGCCAAGCTCGATGGCGTTCTGCGTCAGCATATGCGCATGCGTGACGGCACCCTGCGCGATACCTGCGTTTACAGCATCATTTCATCGGAATGGCCTGCCGTGCATTCCAACTTGAAATGGAAACTGGCGCAATCTCCGTTGGAGCCTGGAGGGCGTTAGAGACCTCGAAACGAAATTGGTCAGTGGCTCCGAACACCCCCTCCCAGCCTCCCCCATCAAGGGGGAGGTGTCTGCCGGTGGGCGGGGCTGGATCCAGTTCAACAAGTGAAGGGGCATCTCCCCCTTGATGGCAGAGGTTGGGAGGGAGTGCCTCCCAACGCTCGATCCTCGCCTTGGCCGACACTCTCTAGGGTCTAGTCAGCCGGCGCCACGCAATCCGTCGCGGTTTCGTCGATGGAGATCAGGTCGTGGGCCTGGTCGTTGTTGTCGGGATCGATGGCGGTGATGTCGAGGTCATAGACTGGTTCGGGCGCATCGATGGCTTGCTCGAAGCTGATGGGCACGATCTGCATGGTGCAGATTTCGGCGGTGCGGCCGGTGTCGATCACGACGGCCATGATGGTTCCGCGCGGCTCGGCGGAGTCGATGGATTGGACTTTTTGGCAGGCGCTGCCCTCGAAAGTGCCCCGCAGCAGCACGCGCGCCTCATCGATGCGGCAGGCGGTGAGCTGGGTGAAGCTGGCGACTTCCTGGGCGGCGACGGCGCCGCAGCAGAGCATGGCGGCAATGGTCAGTGGAATGGCTGCGAGTCTGTTGGGCATTGGACATATCTCCACGTGCAGGCTATTGGCTGGGCGGAAACGCACACTCTTTTAAATGGACCGCCAATTCGCGCGAGCGGATAGGCGAGATTATGGCATGCTGACGATCAATAACCTCATCTATCGCATCCAGGGCCGCGAACTGTTCGATGGCGCGTCCGTGGTGCTTGCCGACCGGCTCCAAGACCGGGTTCGTCGGCAAGAACGGCACCGGCAAGACCACGCTGTTTCACTTGATCCAGCAGCATCTTGCAGGCGGATGCCGGCAGTATCGAGCTGGTCAAGAAGGCGCGTATCGGCGCGGTGGCGCAGGAAGCGCCGGCCGGCAATGAGAGCGTGCTGGAAGTGGTGATGGCCGCCGACAAGGAGCGCACCGCGCTGATGGCGGAGGCCGAGACCGCGACCGATCCGGAGCGGATCGGCGAGATCTATATGCGGCTGGCCGATATCGATGCGCATACCGCCGAAGCGCGGGCGTCGACGATCCTCAAGGGTCTTGGCTTCGAGCATGACCGCCAGAATGGCGCCGACCCATGAGCTATCGGGCGGCTGGCGCATGCGCGTGGCGCTGGCCGGCGTGCTGTTTTCCCAGCCCGACCTGCTGCTGCTCGACGAGCCGACCAACTATCTCGATCTGGAAGGCACGCTGTGGCTGGAGAAGTATCTCGCCACCTATCCCTATACCGTGTTCATGATCAGCCATGATCGCGACCTGCTGAACAAGTCGGTGACCTCGATCATCCATCTCGAACACAAGAAGCTGACCTTCTACAAAGGCAATTACGACACGTTCGAAACGACGCGCCGCATGCAGATGGAGCTCAACAACAAGAGCCGCGACAAGGCGCTGGACCAGGTCGCGCATCTGCAGAAGTTCGTCGATCGCTTCAAGGCCAAGGCGAGCCAAGGCCAAGCAGGCCCAGTCGCGCATGAAGATGATCGAAAAGCTGAAGCCGCCGGCGGCGATGTTCGACGAATATCTCGGCGCCGTTCACCTTCCAGCAGCCCAAGGCGGAAGCCTCGACGCCGATGATTTCGCTGGATGGCGTTTCGGCGGGCTATGGCGACAAGACCATCTTGCGCAATATCAACATGCGCATCGACCCGGAGGACCGCATCGCGCTGATCGGGGTCAACGGCAACGGCAAGTCGACCTTCGCCAAGCTGCTGGCGGGCGATATCAAGCCGATGGGCGGCAGTTTCAACAAGGGCAAGAAGCTGGAAATCGCCCATTTCGCCCAGCACCAGATGGATAAGCTCAAGCCGGAATGGACGCCGTTCGAGCATGTCATCGAGCTGATGCCGACCGACCCCGAAAGCAAGCGGCGCTCGCGGCTGAGCCAGATGGGGCTGACCAAATCGCGCATGGATACGCCGGCCAAGAACCTCTCGGGTGGCGAGCGGGCGCGGCTGCTGATGGGGCTGATCACCTTCAGCGGGCCGGGGATGATGATCCTCGACGAGCCGACCAACCATCTCGATATCGACAGCCGCGATGCGCTGGTGCATGCGCTCAACGATTATGAGGGCGCCGTGCTGATCATCAGCCACGACCGCCATCTGGTGGAAGCGACCTGCGATACGCTGTGGATCGCCGAAGGCGGCACGATCAAGGTGCTGGACGAGGATCTGGACAGCTATCAGCGCTCGATCACCGGCGGCAAGGAGCCCAAGGGCAGCGGTAAGGAAGACCGCAAGGCCGCCAAGCAGGAGGCCGCCGCCAAGCGCGAGCCGAGATCGCTCCGCTCAAGGCGTCGATTAAGGATGCGGAAACCAAGATTGCCCGTCTGAAGGTCGAAATCGGAAAAATCCAGAACCAATTGGACGATCCGAAGATTTACAACGGGGCGGCCGACCGGCTGATCGCGCTGGGCAAAGACAAGGCGCGATTTACTGCCGACCTGGAAACCACCGAAGAGAACTGGCTGGCGCTCAGCGCCGAGTTGGAGGAAATCTCGTGAACAAGAATTCACTCAAAACCGCTTTGCCCATCCAAGGCGCATGACCCCTGCTCTGGCCGCAAAAGACGTGATCTTTACCTTGGGGATGGTGCGCCACCCCGAGGGCGGTTGGTACGCGGAAACCTTCATCGATAGCGACGATATGGGCGGCAGGCCGCATTCGACGGCGATCTATTATCTGCTGGAAGCCGGGGAAGTCTCCCATTGGCACCGGGTCGATGCGGTCGAGGTCTGGCACTATTATGCCGGCGCACCGCTGGCGTTGCGGGTTTCGGATGGCAAAAGCGTCGACCTGCATATGCTGGGGACCGATCTGGATGCTGGCGAGCGCCCGCAGATGGTGGTGCCCAAGCAGGCCTGGCAGGCGGCAGTGAGTACCGGGCTGTTCACGCTGGTCGGCTGCACGGTGGCGCCGGGATTTCAGTTTTCGGGGTTCGAGCTGGCCGACAAGGACTGGGCGCCGGGCGGCGACTAGCCGGCGGGACGTGAGTTGACAGTGACACGGCCTTGCACTTTGCTGGCAGCGGTAGCTTCGGTCGAAAGTGTGTCTATGCGCGCGTCACGCATCCGTCTCGTTGTTGTTCTCCTCGCGGTTTTGCTCGGCGATGGGAGCGGCCACGGCGCAACCCGACCAGCAAATCAGAACGCGCGACGATCAACCGGTTTGCCGCCAATAACAGCCTGTTCGTGCTGTATCACGAGATCGGGCATCTGCTGGTGGACCAGCTCGACCTGCCGGTGCTGGGCAAGGAAGAGGACGCGGCCGACAATATGGCGACCTGGATGCTGCTGCGCCAGGGCACGCCCGAAGGCCGACCAGGCGCTGGTCGACGCGGCCCGGGGCTGGCTGCTGTCGGGCATCGCCTATAACAGCAAGATCGAGGACGATGATTTATACGGCAATCATAGTCTGGACCGGCAGCGCTCGTTCCAGATCGTCTGCCTGATGGTGGGCAGCAATGCGCCCGCATTCCGGCCGATCGCCAACCAATATGCCATCGACCGCGACCGGCAGAGCACGTGCGCCGACGACTATTACACCATCAATCACGGCATGGAGGGACTGCTCGGCGCGGGCATCGGCAAGAAAGGCCATGGCACCGAGGTCACCGTCACCTATCACGATGCCGGCGGGCACCTGAAATATGCCGCCGACGCTTTTCGCGCCAGCGGGGTGTTCGAGCAGGTGGCGGAGGACGTTGCGTACCAATTACAATATTTCCACGCCCATCGCGTTCAATGCGCAACGCTGCGGGGAGGCCAATGCGTTTTACGATCCGACTACCGATGAGGTGATCTTCTGCTACGAGTTGATGCAGGACTTCATGGATTTGTACGGGGTTGAGGTTCCCGGGGAGACTGCACCGCGGCCGACGGGCAAGGTGAAGCATTAGGCGCTCAGGCCTTCTTGACCCAGCGGCCGTCGGGTTCCTGCTGCCAATAGGTCAGGGTATTGCCGGGGAGCAGGCTGCGCCAGGCGAGGCGGGCTTCGCTGACGGCGTCGGGATCGTGGCCGGAGAACAGATAGACGATGCGCTGGTAGCCATCGGCGGTCTGGGGCACGGCGCGGTCGATGAAGAAGCGGACCATGGCGCCGTTGGGATTGTCATTGGCGGTGGTGATGAGGATGGGCTGGTGCGGATCGGTGTCTTCGCCGGCCAGGCCATGGGCGAGGAAGCTGTCGTCGCGATAGGTCCACAGATGCGCATCGAGCGCTTCGGCGCGCTCGGTGCTGCCCACTTCGATAACCGCGCGCCAGCCGCGCTCAAGGGTCTTCTCCAGCAATTGGGGAATGACCGCTTCGAGCGGGCGCTGTTCGAGGTGGTAGAAAAGAACCTCAGCCATCAAAGTGTACCGATCTTCATGCCAGGACGGCCTGCAAATGGCAGGTTCCTGCGCTTCCGGTGCTCACGTACCTGAACGTACGCTGCGCGCCGGTTCTCGAAACCTACCATTTTCGGCTCGTCCTGACCTGAATCTCGGCACACTTTAGTTCTGATAATAGTCCCGCACCAGCCGGTCGAGCAGGGCGACGCCGAAGCCGGAGGCCCAGGAGGTGTTGATTTCGTTGGCGCTGGTGCCGAAGGCCATGCCGGCGATATCGAGATGGGCCCAGGGCACGCCATTGACGAAGCGCTGCAGGAACTGGGCGGCGAGATGGAGCCGGCGGGGCGGCCGGCGGAGTTCTTGATATCGGCGAAGCGGCTTTCGATGATCTTGTCATAGGCGGGCCCAAGCGGCATGCGCCAGAGCTTTTCGTTGGCGGCGAGGCCGGCAGCGAGGAGATGGGCCGACAGTTCGTCATCGTTGGAGAACAGGCCGCCGTGGTCGTGGCCGAGGGCGACGATGATGGCGCCGGTGAGGGTGGCGAGGTTGATCATGAAGCGGGGCTTGAAGCGGTCTTGGGTGTACCAAAGCGCGTCGGCCAGCACGAGGCGGCCTTCGGCATCGGTATTGATCACCTCGATGGTGGTGCCGCTCATCGCCTTGACGATATCGCCGGGGCGCACGGCATTGGCATCGGGCATGTTTTCCACGAGGCCAATGACGCCGACGGCGTTGACGGGAGCCTTGCGGGTCGCCAGCGCCAGCATCAGGCCGGTGACGGCGGCGGCGCCGCCCATGTCGCCCTTCATGTCCTCCATGGAGCCGGCGGGCTTGATCGAAATGCCGCCGGTATCGAAGACGACGCCCTTGCCGACAAAGGCGAGCGGCGCCACGCCGGCGTCGCCGCCGCGCCAGTGCATGACGACGAGGCGGGCCGGGCGGGACGAGCCCTGGGCGACGCAGAGCAGCGAATTCATGCCGAGGCGCTGCATTTCCGCGGGTTCGAGGATTTCGACTTCGACGCCGAGGCTGGCGAGTTCAGCGGCCTTGGCGGCGAATTCGAGGGGGCCGAGGACATTGGCCGGCTCGTTGATCAGGTCGCGCGCCAGCAGCGTGCCGGTGACAGTGGCGCCGCGATCGGCGATGGCGGCATCGGTGGCGCTCTGGTCGTTGACCACGAGGGTAATGGTGAGCGTGGCCGGAGCGTCATCGGGCTTGGCGGATTTGTATTTGTCGAATTTGTAGTGGCGCAGGCGCAGGCCCGCGGCGAGTTCGGCCACGGCGGCGGGCGTTGCGTCAGCGCCATCGAGAATCACCGTCACCGTGTGGGCCGCGCATCGGGGCGAGCTTGCCGAGCAGCGAGCCGCCGCGATCGGTCCAGGCATTGAGGGCAGTGCCCTCCCCCGCCTTGCCGGTGCCCAGGACCAGAAGGCGCGATGCGGCAACGCCGTTGGGCGCCAGCAGATCCAGGGCCTGGCCCTGGCGGCCCTTGAAGCCGGCAGTGGTCGAGACCGTCTGCCAATCCAGCCCGGTGGCCTGCCAGATCGCCGCGCCTGCGCCGGCAGGCGCGAGCCTCTCGGCGGCGTAGATGACGGTCAGGGTTGCGGCCGCGTCCGGCTGGCCGGCAGTGCGGATGATCAAATCTTGGGACATGCAAAGGGCCTTTTTGGGCAATAGTCAGGATATCATAGGCGGGCGTTCAGGATTGTTGGCTTTTGATGGCCGCGTCAATCCCGCAACACGGGAAAGGCAAATCCCCGCAGGGGTATGCCGGTGCTTGTCTGGCGCGCCGAACTGGCCGAAAGATGGCCCGCTCAAATTGGATATAATAGCGAGCATATGAGGCGACTGACCCGCTATCTGGCAAAACTGTTTGCCGTCGATGCGCTGATCCTGTTCACGGTGGTGTGCGGCCTGCTGTGGATGGTCAATTGCCTGCGCTCGTTCGACGTGGTGTCGGTCAAGGGCCAGGGCCTGTGGACGCTGGCGTTTCAGGGGCTGCTGACCATGCCGCCGCTGGCGCTGGTATTCTTTTATGTGTGTGTCGGCATCGGCATGGCGCGGGCGCTGCAGGCGCTCAAGACCAATCACGAACTGCATATCATCCACACCACCGACGGGCTGCGCAGCCTGGGGGGCGCGACAGTGACCGTGGCGGGAATCGGGGTGGCTCTGCGTGCTGCTGCTGGCCCATTTCGTCGAGCCATGGTCGACGCGGGGACTGAACCAGCTTACGGCCAGCGTGGCGGCGGACCTGGTGGGTTCGACGCTGAAGCCGCAGCGCTTCACCCAGGTGACGCCGGGCGTGGTGCTGCTGATCGGCGGGCGCGCGGGCGAGGGCGAGATCACCGAATTTTTCGCCGATGACCGGCGCGATCCGCAAGTGCGGCGCACCTATATCGCCAAATCGGCGCGGATATCGAGCGACGGCAAGAACTACGTGCTCGAACTGCGTGACGGCACGCTGCAATATGCGGAGGCGGGTGGGCGGTTCTCGGAAATCTCCTTCGAGCGCTATGACCTGAGCGTCGACCGGCTGTCGCAGCCGCTGGCGCAACCGGACCCACTGGCCGAGCGCGACAGCCTGCAGCTGATCGGGGCGGCGATGGCGAGCGGAGACATGGCCGCAGCCGGTGCTCGACAGGCTGGTCAAGCGCGTCGATCGAGGCGCTGGAGGTCATCGGCATCTGCATGCTGGTGCTGGCCATATCCGGCTTTCCCAGCGGACGGCGCGGCGCGGATCACGCTGCCGATGGAGGTGGTGGTGCTGCTGCTGGCATTCGCCGAGCGCGGCGTCAGCTCCTATAGCCCGCTGGGACCGGCGACCGGCGCGCTGGTGATGATGGGCACGGCGCAGCTCATCCTGATCGTGCGCGCGCGGCCCCGCGCCATCCGGGCCGGTGGTGCCGGCATGACCGGTATCGACTGGCTGGTGCTCAAGCGGGTGATGAGCCGCATCGCGGTTACGCTGCTGGTGTTCTACGGCATCATCGCGCTGGTGGAATCGCTGGATACCTGGCGCTTCAACTTCATCGCGCAGAACCAGGGCGTGGGCCTGGCCATGCTCAGCGTGGTCGCCAGCGCGATGCGCTGGACCATCAAGACGCTGCCGGTGACGGTGCTGATGGGCGCCATCCTGGGCTTGATCGACCTCAAGGCCAAGCACGAGCTGACCATCATCAAGGCCAGCGGCATTTCGATCTGGCGGGTGGTGCGGGCGCCGACGATCGCCCTGCTGATCGCCAGCTTCGGGATCTCGCTGGGGCTGGAGACGGCTCAGCACGCATGGTGGTCCGCGAGCTGGTGCCCACTTCGCCGGGCGAGACTGCGCTGCTGACGCCGCCGGGCGAAATCTGGCTGGAGCAACGCAGCGACGACGCAGCATTACGTGATGATGGCCACCGGCATGCAACCGGGCGGAGCCGTGCTGGGCGGGGTCACCGTATTCCAGCTCGGCAGCGAGCCCGGAAGCCGAATCGAGGCCGACGAGGCCCGGCTGGAACCCGGGCGCTGGGTATTGCCGGTGGCGGTTTTCACACAGCCCGGACGCCCTGCCGCGCACGCGTCGAAAATTATGTGCTGCCAACCACATCGAGCGCGGCGGAACTCGACCTCAAGCTGTCATCGACCGAAGACATGACATTTTTCGAGCTGGCGGCGCTGCTGCAGGCCGGCGTTTCCGACAGCGCCATCAAGGCGGCGGCGGCGATGCGGCTGATCAAGCTGCTGGCCATGCCGCTGGTGCTAACCGGCTCGCTGTTCATTGCTTTTGCGTTTACTGCAGGTTATCGAAGGTCCGATAAATATGGTCGGGCGGTTCTGTATGGAATCGTGCTCGGGATTCGTCGTGTTCGTGATTACCGAGATGGCAGACCGGGCCGGGTCTGCCGGCGTACTCGAACCCGCATTCGCAGCGATCGGACCGGCATTTGTGGCCATTGTCATCGGCGTGACGGTGCTGCTGTACAAAGAAGACGGGCGCACGTGATTTAACGGGGCTGGGCAAGCATCAGAGAGTTCATTGCGCCTGGCCGCTGCCAGCGCAGTGATGCTGTGCCTGCTGGGTGGCTGGCGCGATGGCGCAGGGCCTGGTGCCCGCCGATTTCTTCAATACGCCGATCGACCCCAATGCGCCCACGGCCATCGAGGCCGACGACCTGACGGTCGATGCCCCATCCAGCCTCATCACCGCCAGCGGCGACGTGGTGCTGGGCTATGGCGGCTACACCATCAAGGGGCAGAAGCTGGTATATAACCGGCTCACCAAAGACGCCCATTTCGTCGGTGCGGTGAGCATTATCGACCCATCGGGCAATGTGCTGGAGACCGAAGATTTCGAAGCTCAAGGACGGCATGAAGCGCGCCCTGGTCGAGCGCCATGACCATTACCAGCTTGATGGCGCGCGGATCACCGCCGACAGCACCGACTATGACAAGGCGCTGCAGACGCTGCTGGAAAACGCGACCTATTCGCCCTGCGGCGACTGTATCGACGACCAGGGGCGCCGGATCGGCTGGTCGATGCAGGCGAACGCGCATCACCTATAATTCGGCGGACGGCTCGCTCGCCATGGAGCAGCCGAGCCTGGCGGTACTCGGCATGCCAGTGGCATGGCTGCCCTATCTGTGGCTGCCCGACACCAGCGAGTCGGCGCTCAACAAAGTGCGGATGCCGTCCTACGATTACAGCGAGCGAGATCGGCCACAAGCTGGCCGTTCCGGTGAACGTCTATACCAGCACCTATACCGACATCATCCTGACGCCGACGCTGCTGAGCCGGCAGGGCTTCCTGATGGACGCCGAATGGGTGCAGCGGTTCGACGCCGGATCATTCCGCATCAAGGGATCGGGGCTGTATCAGTTCGACCGGGACGCCTTCATCGACACGGTGGGCGATCGCGACTGGCGCGGCGCGCTGCAGACTTCGGGCGATTTCACCCCGATCAAGGACTGGACAGGCCGGCTGGTCCTATACCGCCTTCACCGACTACGCCTATTTCGAGGATTACCGGATTTCGAACGCGGAAATCCTCGACCAACGAAGTCTATGCGACGCATCTGACCGACGACACCTATATCGATGCGCGCGTGCAGCAGTTCAACGTGCTGGGCCAGGAGACCCGGACCGCGCAGGACACGCAGGGCCACGCCCTGCCCCGATGTGCGGTTCGAGCATATGCTGGAGCTGGCCCCGGGCACGGGCCGGGTGGAAATCAGCGGGCGGCTGCTGGGCGTGCGCCGCGAGCTCGGACTACATCGCCCGCCCCAACGGCGTGCCCTATGAGTTCGGCTATGCCGGCAACAAGACGCATGCGAGCTTCCAGGCGAGCTGGCAGAACCAATATATCGGGGGCGGCGGGTTCGTCGCGACGCCCTATCTCGGTGGCCGGGCCGATGTCGCCTATTACGATGGCAGCAGCGCGATCGGGCCGGATGAGGCGACGCTGTGGAGCGCGACGCCGATCGCCGCCATGGATGTGCGGTTTCCCCTATCGGGCAGCGATGGCTCGACGGTGCATCTGGTCGAGCCGATCGTGCAGGTGGTGTATCGCGGCACGCGGCAACGGGTTGCCGGGCATCACCAACGACGATTCCCAGAGCTTCGTTTTCGACGATACGAACCTGTTCAGCTATAACCGCTTTTCGGGAGCCGACCGGCAGGAGACCGGGCTGCGCGCCAATATCGGAGGGCGTTACCAGGCCAATTTCGCCGATGGCAGCTATTTCGAGCTGGTGGCGGGCCAATCGTTCCAGCTGGCCGGCCCCAATGCCTATGCCGCGACCGATCCGACGCTGGTCGGCCTTGGATCTGGCCTGGACGTCTCGCCATCCTATGCGGTGCTGGGCGCCTATGGCTCGTTCATCGACGGCCTGGATTTGGGCGGCAAGGTGCAGGCCGATACCGCCGAAGGCCGCGTGACGCGCGCCGAGCTGGGCGCCAGCTATGCCGCTAACGGGTTCTCCGCCGGCGTGCAATATGCCTATATCGCCGCCAATCCGGCGCTTGGCGTGCTGCTGGACCAGCAGCAGGTCGGCGCCTATGTCGGCGTGCCGGTGGCCGATTACTGGACGCTGACCGCCAACGTCTATTGGGACATCACCTCCAACCAGTATCTGCAGGCGGGCGGGGGCCTGGTCTATGACGACGGCTATCTGATGATCGGCGGCAATGCGACGCGAACCGGGCCGACCCATACCACGCCCAACGATACGCGCGTGACAGCCACTTTCGCCATCAAAGCGCCGGCTGGGCTGCAATTTCGGCTTTTCCGGCACGCCCGGATTTTAGCCGCAATTTTTGCGCAATTGACAGCGCAGGCTTACCCCCGCATTGAGAGTGGGAAGACAATGAACAGGCGGATGGCGATGATGGCAAACAGTGTTTTGGGGCGTGCGGCCGGCGCCATGATCCTGGGACTGCTGCTGACGCTGGCGGCAGCGATGCCCTCGTTTGCCGCGGTCCTCGTCACCGTCAATGGCACGCAGGTCACCGACCTGCAGGTGGCCCAGCGGGTCAAGCTGTTCTCCATGGAAGGCAACCGCACCGGCCGGCAAGGCGCCATCGAGCAATTGATCAATGAGGCGATGCAGATGAACGAGGCCAAGCGCCTCAATATCACCGTCTCCGATGCGCAGATCGACAGCGCGCTGCAGGATGTGGCCCGCAACATCAAGCTGAGCCAGGATAAGCTGGTGGATATGCTGCAATCGAACGGCGTCGGCATGGACACGCTGCGGGATCGGCTGCGGGCGGCGATCGCCTGGGGCGCGATCACCGACCAGGCCATCATGCCCAATGTGCAGGTTTCCGACCTGCAGCTCGACCAGCAGGCCGCCGGCTCGCTCGCCGACTACCAGAAGTTCGATTATATCCTCAAGGAAGTCATTTTCATCGCACCCGGCGGCCAGGGCGCGGGCGGACGCACGGCGCAGGCCAACCGCTATCGCGGCGCCTTTGCCGGCTGCGACGCCGCCGTGGACCTGTCGCTGAGCTATACCGACGTGGCGGTGATCGATGTGGGCCGGCGCAATGCGACCCAATTGCCCGAGGCGGTCGCCAAGGAACTGGCGGGGCTCAATACCGGCGGGATCAGCAAGCCGCGCACGGTCGAGAACGGGCGTGTCGATGCTGGCGATCTGCGAGAAGACGCAGGCGGAAGACCTGACCTTCATCAAGGGCCAGATGCAGCAGGAAGCCGGCCACGAGGCCCTGACCGGCAAGGTTGGCGAATATCTGGCCAATCTGCGCAAGCAGGCCAAGATCATCTATAACTGATCGACCGGCGCGCCTGGCCTGGCGCGCCCCACACCCATGAGGGCCGAGATGGATAGACCGCTGGCCATCAGCATGGGCGAGCCTGCCGGTATCGGGCCCGATTTGATCCTGCAGCTTTATGCGCGGCGGACCGAATTGGCACTGCCTGCCTTTTGCGTGTTCGCCCAGGTGGATTTTCTGCAGGCGCGGGCGCAGCGGCTGGGGCTGGATATCGACATGGTGGCGGTGAGCGCCGACCAGGCGGGCGCTGCCTTCGGGACCGCCCTGCCCGTTGTGCCGGTCGAGGGACTGCTGCCGGACCATCCGGGCCAGGTCAGCCCGGTTTCGGCCGGCGCGGTGATCGGCTCGATCGAGGGGGCGGTGGCGGCGACGCTGACCGGGGCCTGCCGTGGGCTGGTGACGGCGCCGATCCACAAGGGCGCGCTCTATCATGCCGGGTTCAAGCATCCGGGACATACCGAATTTCTGGCGGAGCTGTGCGCCCAGGGCGGCAAGGCGCGGCTGCCGGTGATGATGCTGGCGCATGGCGGGCTGCGGGCGGTGCCGGTGACCATCCATGTGCCGATCAGCCAAGTGCCGGGACTGCTGACGCGCGAGCTGATCGTGGAGACGGTGCGGGTGGTGGCCCATGATCTGAAGCTGCGGTTTGGCATCGCCGAGCCGCAGATCGCGGTGGCGGGGCTCAATCCGCATGCGGGCGAAGGCGGCGCTATCGGGCGGGAGGATCTGGAGATCGTGGCCCCGGCGGTGGCGCAATTGCAGTTCGAGGGCATTGCGGCGACGGGCCCCCTGCCCGCCGATACGCTGTTTTATCCGGCCCATTGGGCCAAGTATGATGCGGTGGTGGCGATGTATCATGACCAGGCGCTGATCCCGATCAAGACGGTGGCGTTCGAGGATGCGGTCAATGTGACGCTGGGCCTGCCGATCGTGCGCACCTCGCCGGACCATGGCACGGCGTTCGACCTGGCGGGCACCGGCAAGGCCTCGCCGCGCAGCTTCATCGCCGCCATCGCGATGGCCGACGCGATGACGCGCAACCAGGCGGGCGCATGAGCCAGATCGACGATTTGCCGCCGCTGCGCGAAGTCATCGCCGAGCATGGCCTGCGCGCCAAGAAGGAGCTGGGGCAGAATTTCCTGCTCGATCTGAACCTGACGGCGCGCATTGCGCGGGTCAGCGGGCCGCTGGAGGGCGTGCGGGTGATCGAGGTGGGCCCGGGCCCCGGCGGGCTGACGCGGGCGCTGCTGGCGGAGGGCGCGCGCGAGGTGATCGCCATCGAGCGCGACCCGCGCTGCCTGCCGGCACTGGCGCAGATTGCCGCTGCCTATCCGGGGCGGCTGACGGTGATTTCGGGCGATGCGCTGGAGATGGACTATCGCGCTGCTGGCCGAGGGGCCGACGCGGATCATCGCCAACCTGCCCTATAATATCGCGACGCCGCTGCTGACGGGATGGCTGACGGTCGATCCGTGGCCGGCCTTATTTCGAGAGCCTGACGCTGATGTTCCAGCGGGAGGTGGCGGAGCGGATTTGTGCCAAGGCCGAGCGAGGATGCCTATGGGCGGCTGGGGGTGCTGGCCGGATGGCGCACCGAGGCGCGGATCGCGTTCAATGTGGGCCGGCAGGCGTTTACGCCGCCGCCGAATGTGACTTCGGCCGTGGTGCATCTGGTGCCCAAGGCGATTGCCGGGGATGTCGCGGTGAAGGATCTGGAGCAGATCACCAGGGCGGCGTTCGGGCAGCGGCGCAAGATGGTGCGGCAGAGCCTGAAGGCGGCGGGTGTGCCGGTCGAGGGGCTGCTGGCGGTGGCAGGGCTCAAGGGCGATGAGCGGGCTGAGGAATTGCCGGTGGAGGCGTTTCTGCAGATGGCGAAGGCGTTGCCGGGGTTGCGGCGGGCTTAACGGCAGCTGTCTTGGCGCTCAAGGGGCCAACTCTGCCATTCGGGCCAGACCGTGCCCCCACCCTTGATCCCTCCCCGCAAGGGGGAGGGTGACGACTGATACTCCGAGTTACACAATTCCTAAGACGGCTCACAGCAGAATCGATCTGGTTCTGCAAGTCTTTGACGAAGTGGTCAAGCTGGGTCAGGCGGGGGCGGGCCAGGCGGGCGGCGGCGAGGATGGAGCGGACGTGCTGGGTCGAGGCCTCCAGGTCATCATTGATGATGATGTAGTCGTATTCGCCGAAATGCTGCATTTCGAGCTTGGCATTGCGCAGGCGCTTTTCGATGGTGCCGGCACTGTCCTGGGCGCGGCGTTCGAGGCGGGCGCGCAGTTCCTTGATCGGTGGGCGGCAGGATGAAGACCGTGACCATGTCGGCGCGGCTCTTCTCGTAGAGCTGCAGCGTGCCCTGGTAGTCGATATCGAACAGGATGTCGTTGCCGGCGGCCAGCTGCTCTTCGACCTTGGCGCGGGGGGTGCCGTAGAAATTGTCGTGGACCTTGGCCGATTCGAGCAATTCGCCTTCCGCCCTCATGCGCTCGAAGGTGGGCACATCGACGAAATAATAGTGCGTGCCTTCGACCTCATCGCTGCGGCGGGCGCGGGTGGTGACGGACACCGACAGCCGGATATTGGGGTCCTGCGCCGAACAGGGACCGCGAAATGGAGGATTTGCCGGCCCCCGAAGGCGAAGCGATCACCAACATGACGCCTCGGCGCTGAAATTCCATCTCGGCACGGCCCTATTCGATGTTTTCAATTATGCCGCGTAGTTGAGCCATGGCGATGACATGGTCAAGACGGTTATTGCGGTGCGTCCTCACCGGCGCCTTCGGCCTCGCTGGCTTCCAGGGCGGCTTTGGCGGCGTCGGCCTCGATCTGTGCCTGCTCGCGCTCGATGGCGCGGAACCTGGCGACATTGGCCTGATGCTCTTTATAGGTCGCGGCGAAGACGTGGCCCTGATCGGGGGTAGCGCCCTTGGCGACGAAATAGAGGTAATTGTGGCTGTCGGGATTGGCGACGGCCTTGAGCGCATCGATGCCCGGATTGGCGATCGGCGTCGGCGGCAGGCCATCGACCTGGTAGGTGTTGTAGGGCGTCTCGGCTTCGATTTCGGAGCGCTTCAGGCCCCGGCCCAGCACGGACTGGCCCTTGGTGATGCCATAGATGATGGTCGGATCGGACTGCAGGCGCATGCCCTGCTTGAGGCGATTGACGAAGACGGCGGCGACCTGCGGACGCTCGGAGGCGACGCCGGTTTCCTTTTCGACGATCGAAGCCAGCACCAGCAATTGCTCGGGGGTTTCCAGCGGCAAATCGGCAGCGCGGCCTTCCCAGACTTCGGCCAGTTCGGTCTTCATCGCCGCTTCCATGGCGTCGAGCACAGACTGGCGGGTGTCGCCGGGATTATACTGGTAGGTATTGGGCAGGATCGAGCCTTCGGGCGGCAGCGTGGCGATCTCGCCGATCAGGTTTTTATCCTCGTTGAGACGCTGAACCACCTGCCAGGAGGTGAAGCCTTCGGGAACCGCGACGGCGTAGAGAATCGGCTTGCCCTGCAGCAGTTCGTTGAGGATATCGGACATGCTGGCATTGGCGGGAATGCGATACTCGCCGGGCTTGAGCGTGCCCTCGACATTGGAGACGCGGCGGCCGAAGTCGAAGACGTAGCGGTTGGAAATCAGCCCCAGGCTCTCCAGCCGTTCGGACGATGGAGCCCAAGCTGTATCACCGCTTTGCACGACGAAGGTGGTGCCCTCGGGAATGGCGCTATCGCCATAGAACTGGGAGGCGGCAAAGACCAGGCCGCCGCCGATGGCAAGCATGCCCAGCACGGCCAAGGTCAGGAATCCGTTGAGGAGTTCGATCAACCCGTTGCGGCGGCGGGGCCGCGAACGCTTGGCCTTGCGATCAATCATGCTGCGTCACCCCGGTTGCCCGTATCGACTAGAGTCGGGTCTTTTCATCGTTTTGGCGCCAAATCATGGCAAGGATCGGGCGCAATATGACCGAAAACAACGGCAGACGAACGGTCAGGCGACCTTGCGCATGACCAAGGTCGCATTGGTGCCGCCAAAGCCGAAGGAATTGGACAGCGCCACGTTGATCTCTTTCTTGAGCGCCTTGTGGGGCACCAGATTGATCTCGGTCTCGACCGATGGATTGTCGAGATTGATGGTGGGCGGCGCGATATTGTCGCGCATGGCCAGCAGCGAGAAGATCGCTTCCACCGAACCGGCGGCACCCAGCAGATGGCCGATGGCCGACTTGGTCGAACTCATCGCCGCCTTGGAAGCCGCAGTCGCCCAGCATGCGGGTGACCGAGCCCAGTTCGATCTCGTCGCCCAAGCGGCGTCGAGGTGCCGTGGGCGTTGATATAGTCGATCTCGGACGGACGAAATGCCGGCGCGCTTGATGGCGGCCTGCATGCAGCGGAAGCCGCCATCGCCATCGGGAGACGGCGCGGTGATGTGATAGGCATCGCCGGACAGGCCATAGCCGATGATTTCGCCGTAGATCTTGGCGCCGCGCGCCTTGGCGCGCTCATAGTCTTCGAGCACGACGATGCCGGCGCCCTCGCCCATGACGAAACCGTCGCGGTCCTTGTCGTAAGGGCGCGAGGCCTTTTCGGGGGTGTCGTTGAAATTGGTCGAGAGCGCGCGGGCCGAGGCAGAAACCGGCCATGGCCAGGCGGTTGATGCAGCTTTCGGCACCGCCGGCGACCATGACGTCGGCATCGCCGAGCGCGATGAGGCGCGAGGCATCGCCGATGGCGTGGGCGCCGGTCGAGCAGGCCGTGACGACCGAGTGGTTGGGGCCCTTGAGCCCGAACCGGATCGAGACATAGCCGGAGGCCAGATTGATCAGCCGGCCCGGGAATGAAGAACGGGCTGATGCGGCGCGGGCCTTTTTCGTGCAGCAGGATGGAGGCTTCGTAGATGCCGCCCAGGCCGCCAATGCCCGAACCGATCAGAACGCCGGTGCGTTCCTGGTCTTCCTGGGTCTTGGGCTCGACGCCCGCATCCTGGATGGCCTGGGTTGCCGCTGCCATGGCATAGACGATGAAGGGATCAACTTTACGCTGATCCTTCACGTCCATCCATTCGTCCGGATTGTACTTTCCGTCCGCATAATCGCCCAGCGGAAGCTGATTGGCGATCTGGCAGGCGATATCATCGACCTGGAAGTTTTCGATGCGCTTCGCCCCGGTTTTGCCGGCGAGAATATTGGCCCAAGTGGTCTCGACACCGCACCCCAAAGGGGTAACGAGACCCAATCCCGGTGACGACTACGCGGCGCAATTCCATGGTCAATGAGCCGATCCGACTGGCCTTAGCCGACGGCTTTGGTGAGGAAGGAGACGGCGTCACCGAAAGTCTGGATCGATTCGGCAGCATCGTCAGGAATTTCGACCGAGAATTCTTCTTCGAACGCCATCACCAGTTCGACCTGATCCAGGGAATCGGCGCCCAGATCGTCGATGAAGCTGGCCTTCTCGACAACCTTCTCGGCATCCACATTGAGGTGTTCCACAACGATCTTGCGGACCCGATCAGCGACATCGCTCATATTTGACTTCCCTTTTTCGAAATCGAGGTTTCGTTTCGCTTCTTATTGGCGCGGCGCCAAATCTTCAAGCGCCGTGTTGGCTTGCTACCGGCAATCTAGGCGGGCGCCAGGCCTGCTCGCAAGACGAAGCGCTGCCCCATACACAGCCGCGTTGAAGTAACATACTTCTCCGGCCTAAGTGGCCATATTGGCTATTTCAAGCCAGCTTACCCGGCCTCAGATCATCAGCCATGCCGCCATTGACGTTAAGCGTATGGCCGGTGATGTAGGCGGCCGCGTCGCTGGCGAGGAATACTGCACAACCCGCAACTTCCTGCGGCCGTTCCCAGCCGGCCGGCCGGAATCGTCGCCAGGATGGCTTCGCGCTGCTTGTCGTTGAGCTCGTCGGTCATGGCCGAGGCAATGAAGCCCGGCGCGATGGAATTGACGGTGATGCTGCGCGAGGCCACTTCGTGGGCCAGCGCCTTGTTCATGCCGATCAGGCCGGCCTTGGAGGCGGCATAATTGCCCTGCCCCGGATTGCCGATGACGCCGACCACCGAGGAAATGCCGATGATGCGGCCGAAGCGCTGCTTCATCATGCCGCGCAGCACGGCGCGGGTCAGGTGGAACGAGGCGGTCAGGTTGACGGCGAGGACCTCGTCCCACTCCTCGTTCTTCATGCGCATGAAGAGATTGTCGCGGGTCATGCCGGCATTGTTGACGAGAATATCGAGACCGCCCATGGCGGCTTCGGCGGCGGGCACGAGTTTATCGACCTCGTCGAGATTGGAGAGGTTGCAGGGCAGGATCGGGCGAGTCGCCGCCGATTTCCTTGGCGACATCTTCGAGGGCGCCGACGCGGGTGCCGCTGAGGGCAACGCGTAGCGCCGGCAGCGGCCAGCGCCTTGGCGATTTCGCGGCCGATGCCGCCGCTGGCGCCGGTGACGAGGGCGCGTTTTCCAGTCAGATCAAACATTTAGGCGTCCTCAACGAGAATTTGAATCGGGCAGTTGATGCTTTGATTCAAGTGCTAGGCCAGCAGTTGCAGCGACGAAGGCTTCGATATCGGCGGGCGTGGTGACGGCAGTGGCGATCGCATCGGCATTGATGCGCTTGGCGAGGCCGGTCAAGACCTTGCCGGTGCCCAGTTCGACCAGATTGGTGACGCCGCCGGGGCCGGTGAGCCAGGTGACGGTCTCGGTCCAGCGGACGACGCCGGTGACCTGCTCGACCAGGCGCCGGCGGATTTCGGCGGGATCGGAAATGGGGGCGGCCAGCACATTGGCGACCAGCGGCACGACGGGCGCATTCATGGTCACTTCGGCCAGGGCCTGCGCCATGGCGTCGGCGGCGGGCTGCATCAGGGAGCAATGGAACGGGGCGCTGACGGGCAGCAGCAGAGCGCGCTTGGCGCCCTTGGCCTTGGCCAGCTCGACGGCGCGCTCGATGGCGGCGACGGTGCCGGAGACGACGACCTGGCCGGGGGCATTGTCATTGGCGACGTCGCAGACTTCGCCCTGGGCGGCCTCGGCGGCGACTTCATGGGTGGTGGCCATATCGAGGCCGAGCAGGGCGGCCATGGCGCCGTGGCCGACGGGCACGGCTTTCTGCATGGCCTGGCCGCGGGTCTTGAGCAGGCGGGCCGTGTCGGCGATGGAGAAGGCGCCAGCGGCGGCAGAGCGCGGAATATTCGCCCAGCGAGTGGCCGGCGACGATAGGCGGCGTGATCGGCGAGGCGGACGCCCTTGGCTTTCGAGCACGCGGATGACTGCGAGGCTGACGGCCATCAGGGCGGGCTGGGCATTTTCGGTGAGGCGCAGGATATCGTCGGGGCCTTCGAACATGATGGCCGAGAGGCGCTGGCCCAGGGCTTCGTCGACTTCCTGGAACACGGCGCGGGCTTCGGGATAGGCCGCAGCCAGATCCTTGCCCATGCCGACGGCCTGGCTGCCCTGGCCGGGAAAAGTGAATGCGTAGCTGGTCATGATGGCCCCCTCGTTTACGCCGCAGTATGACAACCGTTGAACGGATGTCCAGTTGCGCGGCGTGTGCCGGGAGTGTGTGGCAGAGTCAAGGCCGCAGGCTTGCGGTTAAAGCAGGAGCGGCCGGGCGGCCGCTCCCAGAGGCGAGGCTTACTGCATGCCCAGCATCTGCTTGGCGGCGGATTCGGCCATATCGGCGGCCTGCTTGATCTGATCGTCGGTCAGGCCCTGGGCCTTGCCAGCGTCTTCGGCAGCCTTGCGGGCGGCCGCGACGGTCTCCTGCTTCTGCGCATCGGTCATCTGGGCCGCCTGGGCCTGGACAGCCTTCATGGCTTCCTCAGGGGTCGGTGCAACGGCAGCAGCAGCCGGAGCCATGGCCGGAGTTTCGATCGGCGCGGCCGCGGGAGCTGCGGCGGCAGCAGGGGCAGCCGCGGCCGGCGCAGCGGTTTCGGCATCATTTTTGCCGCAAGCGGTCAGGGCCAGGGCGGATACGAGAATGAGGGGCAGAAGAAATTTGGCGGTCATGCAATATTTTCCACAGGTTGAACTTGAGATTTTCAAGCCTGTTCGGATAGCCGATCTAATTGGGCGAAGATGTGTCCTTTGCGTGTCGATCTCGCGACATTTCACAGGCGCATGATTGGGGCGGCAGGGTCGGCGCATGGAAATGCGCATCAATGATGCTATATTTGATGCGTAGCCAAGGAGGCTGATATGCGCACGACAGTGACGATTGATGATGAATTGCTGGCCAGAGCACAGGAAGACACGGGCATCAGGGATAAAAGCGCGTTGGTGCGTGAGGGGTTAAAGGCTCTGACTCGCCGTGCCGCAATAGAGAGGCTCATCGCGCTCGGCGGGACAATGCCTGATTTGGAGGATATTCCGCGCCGGCGTCAGTATCCGGAATGATCCTGGGTGATACTTCTGTTTGGATTGCCCATTTCAGGACAGCAAATCTGGACTTCGTGCGCGCGCTCGATGCCGATGACGTCCTGATGCATCCGTTTGTGCTGGGAGAATTGGCGCTTGGCAGCTTGCATCGGCGACAACAGACGCTGATCGATCTGGGGGCATTTGAGCCGGCGCCGGTGGCAAGACATGAGGACATTCTGGCCTTGGTTGAAGAATCGCCGCCTGTTCAGCCGGGGCATAGGCTACGTGGACGCTCACCTGTTAGCATCATGCCTGATATCGGGTGATTGCCAATTGCTCACCCGCGACCGGCGCTTGCGCGAGGCGGCCGAACAGCTGGGCATTGCGGCTTAAGGTCTTGCGTTTTACCCCCCGTTTCCCCTATTGCACCGCCAGCATTCGTTTGGCCGGGGGCTGAACGGAGGGTTTGCTATTGGTGAAAGCCACAAGCAGATAGGGTGAAATTCCCGGCCTCCCGTGTTCCCGCTCTTTGCAAGACTGCTTTGATGCCCTTCCCGGCTTCAAGGAGGCTCCGCGCCAGCAAGTGCACATGTGTTGAACCACTGAGGAAGCCGCATTCATGGCCCTTTACGAGCATATCTTCCTGGCGCGCCAGGACGTTTCCCAGCAGCAGGTCGAAGAATTGACCGCGTCGCTGACCGAGATCCTGACCGCCAATGGCGGCAAGGTCACCAAGAACGAATATTGGGGCCTCAAGGGCCTCTCCTACCGCATCCGCAAGAACCGCAAGGCTCACTATTCGCCTGATGAACATCGACGCTCCGTCGGCCGCCGTGGTCGAAATGGAACGCCAGATGCGCATCAATGAAGACATCCTGCGCTTCATGACCGTGCGCGTGGACGAGCTGGAAGAAGGCCCGTCGGCAATGATGCAGAAGCGCGACCGGACGATCGTGGCGACCGCGATGGCGGTGGCCGTCCCGATCGTGGTGGCGACCGTTTTGGCGGCGGCGAACGCCGTCCGCGCCGTTTCTAAGATAAGGACAAAAAGCTATGGCAATTCGTGACCTAACTACCGCCCAGGCCCGCCGTCCGTTCCAGCGCCGGCGCAAGACCTGCCCGTTCTCGGGCGAAGGCGCACCAAAGATCGACTACAAGGACGTGCGCCTGCTCAGCCGCTACGTCTCCGAGCGCGGCAAGATCGTGCCGAGCCGCATCACCGCCGTTTCGGCGCTGAAGCAGCGTGAACTGGCTCGCGCCATCAAGCGCGCCCGCTTCATCGGCATCATGCCGTATGCCATCCAATAAGCTCGCCTGGGCTGGCCATCTAGCGCGGTCCGCTGCGCTTCCGGTGCTCACGTACCCAAAGGTACGCTCCGCTCCGGTTCTCGCGGACCACGCTATCTGACTCGCCCAGCCGGCTTCTTGTTCGGCCTACTCAGCGCGTAAACCGGCGCACTCGTTGGGGTCTCGGATGGTCCGGGGCTCCTAACCACCCAAGCGGTGGGACAGCCAAAGGAATATTCCAATGAAAGTTATTCTGCTCGAGCGCATCGCGCGCACCGGCACGATCGGCGACGAAGTCACCGTCAAGGACGGCTTTGCCCGTAACTTCCTGCTGCCCCAGGGCAAGGCGCTGCGCGCCACGGAAGGCAACCGCGCCAAGTTCGCAGTCGAACGCGCCAATATCGAAAAGCGCAATGAAGAACGCCGCAACGCAGCTGCCGGCATTGCCGAAGGCCTCAACGGCAAGACCGTCGTCATCATCCGCCAGGCCGGCGAAACCGGCCAGCTCTACGGCTCGGTCGCCTCGCGCGACATCGTGGAAGCCCTGGCGACCGATGGCTTCATCATCCAGCGTTCGCAGGTCGACCTGATGGACCCGATCAAGTCGGTCGGCGTTCACACCGTGTCGCTCAACCTGCACTCGGAAGTGGCCGTGACCATCAAGGTCAACGTTGCCCGCTCCACAGACGAAGCCTCGCGCCAGGATAGCGGCGAAGACCTGACCGTGACCGTCTATGAAGAAGACGAAGCCGGCGATTTCGCCGCCGGCCAGAAGGACGCCCAGCAGGACGACCGCTTCGACGACGAAGTCTAAGGTTTTCGGATTTAGGTTTGAGAAGGCCGGGTGAGAGCCCGGCCTTTTTGTTTGTGAATATTGGGGCACGCCCTCGCCGCGCAACTCGGCCATTTTGCTGCCTTGAGCATATGCAAAACAAAAAGCGAACATTCCCCGTTGTCCACACAGTTCACAGGGCCGGTTCGCACAACATTAACCCTCCATTGGGTAGGTCGAGACTCAGGCCGGCCATGCGTGGTTAAGAAACGTTAACTTTTATCGCGAGGCACATGATGGCTGAAATCGCACGGCTTCATCCGGCAGAGGACAAGTCCTTCCGCCTCGCCCCGCACAATGTCGAGGCCGAGCAGGCGCTGCTGGGCGCCGTCCTGGTCAACAACGAAGCGTTTTATCGGGTTTCGGACTTTCTTGAGCCGATCCATTTCTATGAGCCGATCCATCGGGAAATCTATGAGGTGATCGGCAAGTTCGTGCGCGCCGGCAAATCGGCCGACCCGATCACCATCAAGACCCACCTGCCCGAAAACCTGCTCGCCGACATGACCATGGCGCAATATCTGGCGCGGCTGGCCGCCGAGGCGACCACGGTTCTGAACGCGGCGGACTATGGCCGCATGATCCACGACCTGGCCCTGCGCCGCTCGCTGATCCTGATCGGCGAGGAGATGGTATCGACGGCCTATGAGTCGGAGGTGGATGTCACCCCGGAAAAGCAGATCGAAGAGGTCGAAGGCGCGCTGTTCCAGCTGGCCGAAAAAGGCCGCTACGACGGCGGCTTCCAGCCGTTCAACGCGGCGCTGAAAGACGCCATCCAGATGGCCGGGCGAGGCCTATGGGCGCGATGGCTCGCTATCGGGCACGGCGACGGGGCTGAGCGATCTCGACCGGCTGATGGGCGGATTGCAGCGTTCGGACTTGATCATCCTCGCGGCGCGCCCTGCCATGGGCAAGACGGCGCTGGTGACCAATATCGCCTTCCATGTCGCCAAGGAATGGAAGGGCGACGTGACGCCCGACGGGCACCGCAAGACCGTCAATGGCGGCATTGTCGGCTTCTTCAGCCTGGAAATGAGTTCCGAGCAGCTGGCGACGCGTATCCTGGCCGAACAGGCGCAGATTTCCTCGTCCGACATCCGGCGCGGCAATATCCATGAAAGCCAGTTTTCCAAGCTGGTGGATACGTCCAACGTGATGAGCCAGATGCCGCTCTATATCGACGATACCGGCGGCATCAGCGTGGCGCAGCTGGCGGCGCGGGCGCGGCGGCTGAAGCGGCAGAAGGGGCTGGACCTGCTGATCGTGGACTATCTGCAACTGCTGTGCGGCTCGTCCAAGGCGTCCAGCCAGAACCGCGTGCAGGAACTGACCGAAATCACCACGACGCTGAAGGCGCTGGCCAAGGAGCTGGAAGTGCCGATCATCGCGCTCAGCCAGCTGTCGCGCCAGGTGGAAAATCGCGACGACAAGCATCCGCAACTGGCGGATCTTGCGCGAATCGGGCTCTATCGAGCAGGACGCCGACGTTGTGCTATTTGTTTACCGGGAAGAGTATTATCTCAAGAACAAGGAGCCCAAGGAGGGCTCGCCCGAGCATCTGGCCTGGCAGGGGGAAATGGAAAAAGTGCACGGCAAGGCCGAAGTGATCATCGGCAAGCAGCGCCACGGCCCGACCGGCACGGTGCAGTTGTCGTTCGAGGCGCAGTTCACGCGCTTCGGCAACCTGGCACGCGCCGACTATCTGCCCGAGCGCATGGAATAATATGAGCGTCACGTCGGGCCTGGGTGGCCTGCTCAGCATCGATCTGGGGGCATTGGCCCGCAACTGGCGCGCGCTCGACAAGGTCAGCGCCGGCGCGCTGACGGGCGCGGTGGTGAAGGCCGACGCCTATGGCACCGGCATCGCCGCAGTCGAGCAAGGCGCTCTATGCCGCCGGCGCGCGGTTCTTCTTCGTGGCGACGCCGGATGAGGGCATTGCGGTGCGCGCGCGCCCTGCCCGATGCGCATATCTTCGTGCTGGATGGGCTCTATCCCGGCGCGGCCAATCTTTATGTGCGGCAGAACCTGATGCCGGTCATCGGCTCGATGCCGATGCTGGAGGAATGGCTGGCCAAATGCCTGGAGCGCAACGAGGCCTATGCCGGCGGCATTCCATTTCGATACCGGCATGAACCGGCTGGGCTTCCGGCTCAACGAGGCGAGCGTCGTCAAGCAGCGCATCGAAACGCTGGGCTATGCGCCGCAGATGATCATGAGCCACCTGGCCTGCGCCGATCAGCCCAACCATGAGAAGAACCGCACGCAACTGGCGCTGTTCGGCTCGGTGATGGCACAGTTTCCCGGCATTCCGGCATCGCTGGCCAATTCGGCCGGGCTGATGACCGGGCGCGATTATCATTTCCAGATGGTGCGGCCGGGCATCGCGCTTTATGGCGGCCGCGCCGTCATCGGGCCGCAAGAACCCGATGGCGCCGGTGGTGACGCTGCATGTGCCGATCCTGCAGGTCAAGGAAGCGCGCACCGGCGAGACGGTGGGCTATGGCGCCACCTATACGCTGTCGCGCGACAGCCGGCTGGCGATCATCGCGCATGGCTATGCCGACGGCTTTTTGCGCTCGGCCTCCGGCTCCAATACGCGGCCGGGCGGCAAGGTGGCGGTGAACGGGCGGCTCTGTCCGGTGCTGGGGCGGGTATCGATGGATACCTGCATCGTCGACGTGACCGAACTGGGCGACAACCTGCCCAAGCCCGGCGAAGGCGCCGAAGTCCTGGGGCCGACGCTGAGCGTCGACGACCAGGCCGATGCGGCGGGCACGATCGGCTATGAGATCCTGACCTCGCTCAAGGGGCGGTATACGCGCAACTATGTCGGCGACGGCAATCTGCGACTAATGTTCGCTATTTGTTCTTGCGAATGATCTCGGCGTATGCCTTAATCGCACCATGTCATTCCCGCGAAAGCGGGAAACTACTCTGAACCGCTGTTGCAGTGACCCAATAGGATGGGTTCCCGCTTTCGCGGGGATGACGCGGTGAAATATGGCGTTCGATCAGGACGCTTTGCAGTGTCAGGAACTCCCTTGGCCAAATCCCGCTCCTCCTTCGTCTGCCAGGCCTGCGGCGCGCGTCACCACGCGCTGGCAGGGGCGATGCGATGCGTGCGGCGACTGGAACACCATTGTCGAGGAACTGACCGATAGCGGGGTCGGCGCGGGGCCGAAATCGGCCAAGGCCGGTGGCAAGGCGGCCAATCTGGTGCCGCTGTCGGGCGAAACCGAGAGCGCGGCGCGGGTGGTGACCGGGCTTGACCGAGCTGGACCGGGTGACCGGCGGCGGCTTCGTGATGGGCTCGGCGCTGCTGGTGGGCGGCGATCCGGGCATCGGCAAATCGACGCTTGCTGCTGCAGGCGGCGGCGGCGCTGGCCAACAAGGGCAAGCGCGTCATCTATGTCTCGGGCGAAGAGGCGGTGGCGCAGGTGCGGCTGCGGGCGCAGCGGCTCGGGCTGGGCGAGGCCGAAGTGCTGCTGGCGGCCGAGACCAATGTCGAGATCATCCTGGCGACGCTGGAGAACGGGCCGCCGCCGGACCTGGTCATCATCGATTCGATCCAGACGCTGTGGACCGACCGGGTGGACAGCGCGCCGGGCACGGTGACGCAGGTGCGCACCTCGGCGCAGGCGCTGACGCGGTTCGCCAAGAAGAGCGGCGCGGCGGTGGTGCTGGTCGGGCACGTGACCAAGGACGGGCAGATCGCCGGGCCGCGCGTGGTCGAGCACATGGTCGATGCGGTGCTCTATTTCGAGGGCGACGCCAGCCACACGTTCCGCATCCTGCGCGGCGTCAAGAATCGCTATGGCGCGACCGACGAGATCGGCGTGTTCGAGATGACGACGCTGGGACTGGCGCAGGTGGCCAATCCATCGGCGCTGTTCCTCGACCAGCGCGACGAAGGCGCGGCCGGCTCGGCGGTGTTCGCCGGCATGGAGGGCACGCGGCCGCTGCTGATCGAAATCCAGGCGCTGGTGGCCCCCTCCCCGCTCGGCACGCCGCGGCGCGCCGTGGTGGGCTGGGATTCGTCGCGGCTGTCGATGGTGCTGGCGGTGCTGGAAACGCGCTGCGGCGTGCGCATCGGCGCCAATGACATCTATCTCAATGTCGCGGGCGGGCTGAAGATCAACGAGCCGGCGGCGGACCTGGCGGTGGCGGCGGCGCTGATCTCGTCGCTCACCGGCTCGCCGCTGCCGTCCGACGTCGGTCTATTTCGGCGAAATCTCGCTGGCGGGCGGCATTCGGCCGGTGGTGCATGGCTCGCTGCGGCTGCGCGAGGCGCACAAGCTGGGGTTCAAATCGGTTTCGACCGGGCGGCTGAGCGCGGCGGATCGCAATAGCGGGCTGGAAGTCTCCGAATTCACGACGCTGGCGGACCTGGTGGGGCGGATCGCGGCCAAGGGGAGCAAGCCGGCGGCAAAGGTGGACGAATGGGCCTGAGTGTGACCCCGCCGCATGCTTTCTGGGAACATCGGACCTGCGGGTTCCGCGCGCCCTTGGCAGCGGCGGCTAAAGCGGCTAAACGATGCGCCAGACAGGGCTCTGGGCGCTCAACTGGAGCAGGCGAAACGATCATGCTGACTGCGTTCGACGTTGGTGTCGGGGTGCTTGTGCTGATCTCGGCGATCCTCGCCACGGCACGCGGCTTGACCCGCGAAGTGCTGTCGCTGGCCACCTGGGCCGGTTCGGCCGCCATCGCCATCTATATGTGGCAGTATCATCCCGAAATCGCGCGCGGCATATATCGCCGACCCGATGGTCGCCGACATCGCCACGGTGGTCGTCAGCTTCATCGTCGCGCTGATCGTGCTGCATCTGCTGACCATGCGGATCGCCGATTTCGTGGTCGACAGCAAGATCGGGCCGATCGACCGCACGCTGGGCTTCGTGTTCGGCGTGCTGCGCGGCCTTCTGATCGCCATCGTCGTCACCATTTTCGGCACCTGGCTGCTGGGCACGAACCTGCCGCCCTGGGCCAAGGAATCGCAGTCGCTGCCGCACCTGACCGATATGGGCAATGCGCTGATCGCGATGCTGCCGCCGGACCTCGAAAATCAGGTCACCGAAATTCTCAAGGGCGGCACCGGCCTGACCGAAGATCCGACGGACCCGACCGGCGCTGCCGCCGAAGGCACCGACGGAACCGAAGATTCGAGCGTGTTGCCCGATGCAGGAACCGCGCCGCTGGTGCCGGGCGCGATGACAGCGCCGGCGACGAACCTTTGATCATTTTGCGGTGAGCGCCTGACACTTGCCGCACGAGGGGCTGGAAGCCCGCTATGATCGAGCCTAAATATCGAGCGACCCGGCAATTGATGGGGATGCCGGGTGCCGCTGCTGGCGGCGCGCCAGTTTGTGCAGTTGAGGCAGCATTGGAATGGAGAGCCCGGTGAACCATCCGAGCGACGACGCGTTCGATCATGTATGGCGACACCCTGCGCGAAGAGTGCGGGGTGTTCGGCATTTTGGGGCACCCCGATGCCCCGACCCTGACAGCGCTGGGGCTGCATGCGCTGCAGCATCGCGGCCAGGAAGCGGCGGGCATCGTCACCTTCGACGGGCGGCAGTTCCATTCCGAACGCCAGCTGGGCCTCGTCGGCGACCATTTCACCGATCCGGCGACGCTCAAGCGCATTCCCGGCCATATGGCGATGGGCCATGTGCGCTATTCGACCACCGGCGAGACCATCCTGCGCAATGTGCAGCCGCTGTTCGCCGAACTCGAAGTGGGCGGCATCGCCATCGCCCATAACGGCAATCTCACCAATGGGCTGACGCTGCGCCGGCAGCTGATCGCCGCAGGGCGCCATCTGCCAGTCGACCTCGGATACCGAAGTGGTGCTGCACCTGATCGCGCGCTCGCAGCGCACGTCGTCGTCGGACCGCTTCGTCGATGCGATCGGCGCAGGTCGAAGGCGCCTATGCCATGGTGGCGATGACGCGCACCAAGCTGATCGGCGCGCGCGACCCCAACGGCATCCGGCCGCTGGTGCTGGGCGATCTCGACGGCAAGCCGATCTTCGCTTCCGAGACCTGCGCGCTCGACATCATCGGCGCCAAATTCGTGCGCGACGTCGAGAATGGCGAAGTTGTCGTCTGCGAAATCCAGCCGGACGGCTCGATCACCATCGAATCGCACCACCCGTTCCAGCCGCGAGCCGAGCGGCGTGTGCCTGTTCGAATATGTGTATTTCGCCCGCCCCGATTCGATGGTCGCCGGCCGCAGCGTCTATGTCGGCGCGCAAGCGCATGGGCATCAACCTGGCCAAGGAAGCGCCGGTGGAGGCCGATGTGGTGGTGCCGGTGCCCGATGGCGGCACGCCGGCGGCGATCGGCTATGCGCAGGCCAGCGGCATTCCGTTCGAGCTCGGCATCATCCGCAACCATTATGTGGGCCGCACCTTCATCGAGCCGACGCAGTCGATCCGCGCCTTCGGCGTCAAGCTGAAGCATTCGGCCAACCGCGCCGAAATCGAAGGCAAGCGCGTGGTGCTGATCGACGATTCGATCGTGCGCGGCACGACCTCGGTCAAGATCGTGCAGATGATGCGCGAGGCCGGGGCCAAGGAAGTGCATATCCGCGTCGCCAGCCCGATGATCTATTATTCCGATTATTACGGCATCGACACGCCCGACCCGGAAAAGCTGCTGGCCAACCAGTACAAGGACCTCGAGGCGATGTGCCGGTTCATCGGCGCCGATTCGCTGGCAGTTCCTGTCGATCGACGGGCTCTACGACGCCGTGGGCGGCGAGCCGCGCAATAACCAGGCGCCGCAGTTCACCGATCATTATTTCACTGGCGACTATCCGACGCAGTTGACCGACCTCAACGGGCGGGCCAAGAACGAGCCGAAACAAATCTCCCTGCTTCGAGAGGCCGGTTAATGGCTGATACGCCAAGATCTTGCCGGCAAAGTCGTCCTCGTCACCGGCGCGTCGCGCGGCATCGGCTATGCCAGCGCCCGGGAAGCGGCACGCCGCGGCGCCCATGTGGTGGCGGTGGCGCGCACGGTCGGGGGCCTTGAGGAACTCGACGACGAAATCCAGGACCTGGGCTCGTCGGCGACGCTGGTGCCGCTCGACCTGCGCGATGGCGACGCCATCGACCGGCTGGGCGCGGCGATCTTCGAACGCTGGGGCGCGCTGGACGGGCTGATCGCCAATGCCGGCATGCTGGGCACGCTGTCCCCCCTGCCCCATGTGGCGCCGGAGGAATTCGACAAGGTGATGGCGGTCAATGTGACGGCCAATTACCGCCTGCTGCGCTCGACCGACCTGCTGCTGCGCCAGGCCGATGCCGGGCGCGCGGTGTTCGTGTCATCGTCGTCGGCGCGTTCGGCCCGGCCCTATTGGGGGCTTTATGCGGCCAGCAAGGCGGCGGTGGATGCGATGGTCAAGGCCTATGCCGGCGAAGTCGAGCAGACCAGCGTGCGGGCCAACGTGTTCTATCCCGGCGCGGTGCGCACCGCGATGCGCGCCAAGGCGATGCCGGGGGAAGATCCCGCAACGCTGCCGCAGCCGCGCGACATTGCATCCGCGCTGGTGGATATGATTGCGCCGAAACTGACGCAGAACGGGCAGCTCTATGACGTAGCGCAAAAAGGGTTCGTGCCGCTTTGAGCCGTAACGGGGCGCGATAAATGGCGCTGGTTCGCCCTTTCGCCAAGGCCGACCTCGATGCGCTTTACTCGATCTCGCTGGCGACCGGGGACTCTGGCCGCGATGCGGCGCCGTTGCATCAGGACGGCCGGCTGATTGGCCACATCTATTCGGCGCCCTATGGGCTGCTGGAGCCGGAATTGACGTTCGTTGTCGAGGATGATGAGGGCGTGGCCGGCTATTTGGCCGGCACGGCGGATACACGGGCGTTCGAGCTGCGGTTGGAGCGGGACTGGTGGCCGACGCTGCGCGTGCAATATGCCGATCCGTCAGGCTTGCCGCCAGAGCAATGGACGGCCGACCAAAAGCGCTGTTTCGCCATTCATCACCCCAGCACGGTGCCCGACGCGGTGGCCGGGCCCTATCCGGCGCATATGCATATGAACCTGCTGCCGCGGCTGCAGGGAACGGGCATGGGCCGGGCACTGTTCGAACGCTGGATCGAGCAGGCGCGGATTCTGGGTGCGCCGGGCGTGCATGTCGGGGTCAGCCCAACCAATCCACGCGGCCAGGGGTTCTGGCAGGCTATGGGTTTGGCGCGGATCGACACCCCAACCGGCGTCTGGCTGGGACGGACGCTCGGCTAGTACCGAGGCTCATGGCCCGAGCGTATATTCCTCGCCTGGCAGCCATTGATGGCCCCAGAACCGCGCTCCGGCCCTCCCCACAAGCGGGAAGTGTTCACTCTGGACGGCTTTAGACCCCCACCCCTGTCCCCTCCCCACAAGGGGGAGGGAGACGATGGAGCCGAAAGCGTTGCGCTGGCGCCTCTCCCCTGATGGGGAGGGATGAGGGTGGCTGACTGCAGCCAACACCAGATCAAAATGCCCCCACAGCGGGAGGGAGAAGGGCTCTCAGGAACCGACTAAAATTTGAGTGGCAGCTTGCGGGACTGCGTGCCGGATACCGACGAGGAGTTGGTAAGCTAAAGCCCGAACGGCCTACTCGATCCGCGTCATCATCATCTTGTCGATGCGGCGGCCGTCGAGGTCGACGACTTCGAATTTCCAGCCGCCATGCTCGAAGGTTTCGCCTACGGCGGGCAGGCGGTTGATGATCGACAGGACATAGCCGGCGACGGTTTCGAACTTGGCATCCCGGGGGATGGCGACGCCGAGGCTTGTCGGCTGAATTCGTCGACGGGCATCCAGCCGGCAACGAGATAGGAGCCATCGTCGCGGCGCACCACGGCCGGGTCGTCGCCGGTTTCTTCCTGGAACACGCCGGTGATGACTTCGAGAATATCGGCCGGAGGTGACGATGCCTTCGAAATGGCCGTATTCATCGACCACCAGGGCCATGTGGACGGTGGAATTGCGGATGGCGCGGACGACGTCGAGCGCATCGGCATGATCCATCACCACCGGCACCGGCTGGACGAATTTGCGGATTTCCAGCGGCTGGCCATTGGCGAAGATGGAGATCAGATCGGTGATGGCGACGACGCCGATGATCGAAGTCGGCATCGCCATCCTGCACCAGGAGGCGCGAGCGATGGGTGGCGACGATGGTGCGGCGGATTTCGTCGGCCTCGTCGGCCAGATCGATGACCTCGACATCCAGCCGCGGAGTCATCAGGCCGCGGGCCGAGCGGTCGGCCAGGCGCATGACGCCGGAAATCATCGAATGCTCGTCGCTTTCGATGACGCCGGCGGTGGTAGCCTCGGCGATGATGGTCTTGACCTCTTCCTCGGTCACCGTCTCCTCGGACTCGCCGCGCTGGCCCAGGAGAGTCAGCACGGCCCTGCCCGAAATATCGAGCAGCCAGACGATGGGCGAGCCCACCTGGGCGAGCAATTGCCATGGCGGGAGCGACGCGGGCGGCGACACGCTCGGGATCGCGCAGGGCGATCTGCTTGGGCACCAGTTCGCCCAGGATCAGCGACAGATAGGTGATGACGACGACGACGAGCACCACGCCCAGCACATCGGCGACATTGGGCGCGACGCCGACGGTTTCCAGCCAATCGGTGAGGCGCAGGCCCAGCGTGGCGCCGGAAAAGGCGCCGGAAAGCACCCCAACGAGGGTAATGCCGATCTGGACCGAGGACAGGAACTTGCCGGGGTCTTCGGCGAGGCGGAGCGCGATGGCGGCGCCCTTGTTGCCCTGGTCGGCAAAGACGCGCAGGCGCGCCGGGCGGGCGGATACGACCGCCAGTTCGGACATCGACAACGCTCCGTTGACGATGGTCAGAACGACGACAATCAGGATTTCTACGAACAAGGTGTTTTCACGATATGCGGCCCCGCACTCAGCATCGGGTCGCTTAGGACGGGAGACTATAAGGGCAATTGCCGGCGAATGCACTATGGAAGGGTAAAAAATGTGTAAGGAGACGGGCTTGGGTGCAGCGTCATCGTGCGCAGGCCCGGTCCATCATCAAACCGGGCCATCGAGCAACAGAGACCGCAATAAACACCTTGCGGCAAGGGGCGCGATCTCGGGATGGATTCCGGCCCTCGCCGGAATGACACCGAGTTTGATGATCCGTCCGAGATAGACCGTCTAGCCCAGCCTGCGCTTGGAGACGTCGTCATAGGGATTCTTGCTGCCGGCGCGGACCCAGAGGCGGATGGGCGCGCCCTGGATGTCGAAGGCTTCGCGCAGGCCATTGGTGAGATAGCGCAAATAGGACGTCGGCAGCGCGTCGGGACGCGAGGCGAAGAGGATGAAGCTGGGCGGCCGTGTCTTGGCCTGGGTCATGTAGCGGATTTTGAGGCGGCGGCCCGAGACGGCCGGAGGCGGATGCCCCTCGACCATGCCGGCGAGCCAGCGATTGAGCCGGGCGGTCGAGACGTGGGAGTTCCAGGTGCGCTCGATCTTGAAGATGGCGTCCATCAGCTTGTCGATGTTCTTGCCGGTGAGGCCGGAAAGGGTGACCAGCGGGACGCCGCGCAGCTGCGGCAGAGGCGCGTCGCAGGCTTCCTTGAGGGCGGCCAGAGCCGCGTTCTTGTCCTCGATCAGATCCCATTTGTTGACGGCGATGACCAGCGCCCTGCCCTCGCGTTCGACCAGATCGGCGAGCGCCAGATCCTGCTTTTCGAACGGAATGGTGGCATCGAGCATCAGCACGACGACTTCGGCATATTGGATGGAGCGCAGGCTATCGCCGACGGCGAGCTTTTCCAGCTTTTCCTGTGACGCGCGAGCGGCGGCGAATGCCGGCGGTATCGACCAGGTTGATGACCCGGCCTTCCCATTCCCACGGCACCAGAATGCTGTCGCGGGTGATGCCGGCTTCGGGGCCGACCAGCACGCGGTCTTCGCCGACCATGCGGTTGATCAGGGTGGACTTGCCGGCATTGGGGCGGCCGACAATGGCGACGTTGAGGTAGCGCTTGGGATTCCAGCGCAGCGTGGCCTCATCGCCCTCGCCTTCCAGCATGTCCTCGGTGATATCGACATCGACCTCGGGCATGTCCTCAAGATCGGCGATGGCCTGCGCGTCGCTGCACCAATGCGGCGGCGTCGATGGCCTGGGAGACGATGGAATAGAGTTCGGACAGGCCCAGGCCATGTTCGGCCGACAGCGCGATGGGCTCGCCGAAGCCGAGCTTGAAGGCTTCGACCAGGCCGGATTCGGCCGCCTTGCTTTCGGCCTTGTTGCCGACGAGATGGACGGCTTTGCCGGCCTTGCGCAGCACCTGGGCGAAGCGTTGATCGAGCGGCACGACGCCGGCGCGGGCATCGATCATGAACAGGATGACGTCGGCTTCCTTGATGGCCAGCTCGGTCTGCTGGCGCATACGGTCTTCGAGGCTGCCATCGGTGACATCCTCGTAGCCGGCGGTATCGAGAATGCGGAAGGTCAGGTCGGCGATGTGGCCTTCGGCCTCGCGGCGGTCGCGGGTGACGCCGGGGGTATCATCGACCAGCGCGATCTTGCGACCGACAAGGCGATTGAACAGCGTGGACTTGCCGACATTGGGGCGACCGACAATAGCAACGGTGACGGTCATGGCAGAGATATCCGATCAGAGGGAAGGCGGCCGGTCCTATTCGAGGACCGGCTCAGCCTCCGCAGGGGCAGCAGGCGTGGTGGCATCGGCGGCAGGCGCGGGCGTAGCTGGAGCAGGAGCAGCAGGGGCCGCGCTCGGCGGGAGCCGGGGCCACGGCAGGTTCAGCCGCGGGAGCCGCCGGGGTCGTGGTGACAGTAACGTCATCGCCCACGATATCCTGCACGGCGGCAGCGGCGTCTTCGGCGGCCTGATCGACGGGCGCAGGCGCGATATCGCCGGCGGACAGCAAAGCGGCAATATAATAGCCCATGCGGTTACGCGTCTGGCTCGGGGTCATCTGGTCATCGATGACGGATTGGAAGCTGGCCTGGGCATCGGTAAACGCGCCGGCCTTGTACTGGGCCAGGCCCATGGCCTCGCGCGCGGCATTGCGCAGCGGATTGCCTTCGGCAGCGATGGTTTCGACGCGCTGCTGCACGTCGGCCAGGGTGCCGTTATCGACCATGAGCGTGCCTGCGAGCACCAGAGCGAGTTCGCGCAGGCGCTGGTTGGTATGGCTGATCGGCCAGCGCATCATAGGCCGCAACAGCCTCGGTGACCTTGCCATCCTTGGCGAGCAGGCCGGCCTGCTTGAACTGCGCCAGCATCGGGTAACTTCCCGAGCCGTCGGCGATCAGCGTATCGAGCTGGGTCTGCGCTGCGGCGATATCGCCGCCATCGGCCAGGTCGAACGCACTATAAAGTTCGTCGGACGACTTGGCGGCGTTGTTGGCGTGGTACCAGGACCAGCCTTCATTGACGGCGACGCCGACCACGACCAGCACTGCGGCCCCAATGATATAGGGCGCGAAACGGCGCCAGAAATTGCGCATCCGGTCGGAGCGCAGTTCCTCGTCGACTTCGCGAAAAATATTATCCTGGGACATGGACTGCCTGATGGTCTTGAGCGGAATTGGGCGCACGTTTAGCACGTGGCTTCCATATTGCAAATGCAGCCCGTCCCGGCGTTTGCGCCCCTGCCCCGCCATACACTGTAAAGTTTACCTATTAAGGCTATACGCAGGTTCCACACCTGCGGCCGGCGGCGATTTTGTACGGTTGGCCGACAACCGGATGCGACGCCATGACCAAGGGCCGGCTCGAAACCATCGACGTCTTTCGCGGCATCGCCATCCTCTTGGTCGCCCTCTACCACTTCACCGCACGGCTGCCGGCGGCGGCGCTGAACATCACCGAAGGCGCGCCATGGCCGGTGTCGTTCGGCTGGGTCGGGGTGTATTTCTTCTTCATCATCTCGGGCTATTGCATCTTCATCACGCTGGAAAAATCGGCCAGCGTCGGCGTGTTCCTGGCGCGGCGGTTCTCGCGGATTTACCCCGCCTTCGCCGCCGCCGTGCTGCTGCTGTTCGCGTTTGGCCTCGTTGCGCAGGTGCCCAGCGTGCCGGAGGCCAATTTCCACGAAACACCGCCTGGCCTCGTGGATGTGGCGATCAACCTGGCGTTTCTGGGCGAGTTGGGCGAATGGATCAACGGCTCGTTCTGGTCGATCGCGGTGGAGATCAAATTCTACCTGCTGGTTGCGCTGATGTGGGCGCTGGTGCCCAGTTCGGTGCGATTCACGCATATATTCTCGGTTCTTGCGCTGGTGATGGCGCCGACCTGGATGGCATCGACGCTGCTGTCGCAGGCGGGCAGCGGGCCGATCACGCCGCAATCCATGCTGAAATTCCTCGCTATCGCGCCCTATCTCACCTTCTTTGCGGTGGGCATTCTGGGACGGCAGCAGGAGAGCCGAGTAATGGAGACGCGCTGGCTGATGGTCGCCAATGTGGCGATGGGCACGGCGGTCATTGCGGTGGAGGATTATTCATCGAGCGGGAGCCTCGTCAGCGCGGGGTTAGTGGCGCTGATTTATCTGGCGATGACAGGACTCTTCCTGCGCTTTGTATCGGGCAAGCCATTACCGACCGTTCCGCTGCTGTCCCATGGGCTGGCGCAGCTCGGGTTTCTCAGCTTTTCCTGGTATCTGATCCACGAAACCATCGGCATGACGTTCCTCGCGACCTTCGACCAGTTCCTGCCGGCCTGGTTGAGCCTAGTGGTGGTGCTGGCGAGCACGCTGTGCATCGCGGTGGTATTTGCCAATCTGTTCGAATGGCGTTTCCGCAAGCCGGTTGAGCAGCTGGCCATGGCGGTGCTGGATTGGCTCGGGCGGCGGGTGCGCGGGCTGGGGGCGCTCAGGACAGTTCCTACGGCGGAATAGGCCCGCGGCAGTGTCTAAACGGGGGCAGCCGAAAGCGCGGCAGAGACCGTTTTCGCCAGTTCGACCATGCTGAACGGCTTTGCCAGGAAGGGCCGGGCGCGGTAGCGAGCGGGCAGGATATCGCGATGATGCCCGCTGGAAAATATGAAGGGAATACGCTTTTCCACCAGAGCATCGGCAACGGCAAAATCCGGCTCCGCCCCGGCCAGCGTCAGGTCCAGAATCACGACATCGGGAATGATGGTTTCGAGCACTTCCAGGGCAGCCGGCGTGGACCCGGCGGTCTGGAAAAAACGGCAGCCGAGGTCCTGAACGAAATCCTCCAGCATAAGAGCCACCAGCGGCTCATCCTCGACGACGAGTACACGAAGTCCCCTGAGTGGTGCGGGTGCGTCCAACATGACGAATTCTCCCCAGCTGGAAAGCCATTCAAACTCCTGCCATAAATGATTTTCAAGACTGTAATCATCACTGTCCGCAATCGTACATTTCGGCGACAGACGGCAAGGCAATGGCTTCGTCCTTGTCGAAACCCGCCAGCGCCGCATCGACCAGATTCCAACCGACATGAGGCTTACTTGGTTCAGCGACGCGAGGGGGAATGCCAGGAGCCCGGCGGAGGGGCCTGAATCATTCCCACTCGATAGTGCCCGGTGGTTTACTGGTCACATCGTAGACCACGCGGTTGATGCCGCGGACTTCGTTGATGATGCGGGTGGCGGTCTTACCGAGGAAGTTCATGTCGAACTGGTAGAAATCGGCGGTCATGCCATCGACGGAAGTGACGGCGCGGAGGGCGCAGACGAATTCGTAGGTGCGGCCATCGCCCATGACGCCGACGGTTTGCACCGGGAGCAGCACGGCGAAGGCTTGCCAGATTTTGTCGTATTGGCCGGACTTGCGGATTTCATCGAGATAGATGGCGTCGGCGCGGCGCAGGATATCGAGCTTTTCGGGCGTGATGCCGCCGGGGCAGCGGATGGCGAGGCCGGGACCGGGGAATGGGTGGCGGCCGATGAAGCTTTCGGGCAGGCCAAGCTCGCGGCCGAGGGCGCGCACTTCGTCCTTGAACAGTTCGCGCAGGGGCTCGACCAGTTGCATGTTCATGCGTTCGGGCAGGCCGCCGACATTGTGGTGGGACTTGATGGTGACCGAGGGGCCGCCGGTGAAGGACACGCTCTCGATCACGTCGGGATAGAGCGTGCCCTGGGCGAGGAACTTGGCGCCGCCGAGCTTTTTGGCTTCGGCTTCGAAGGTTTCGATGAACAGGCGGCCGATGATCTTGCGCTTGGTTTCGGGATCGGACTGGCCGTCGAGTTCGCGCAGAAAGACTTCGGAGGCATCAACGTGGACCAGGGGGATATTGTACTGGTCGCGGAACATGGTGACGACCTGTTCGCTCTCGTTGAGACGCATCAGGCCGTGGTCGACATAGATGCAGGTGAGCTGGTCGCCGATGGCCTCGTGGATCAAGACGGCGGCAACGGAGGAGTCGACGCCGCCGGAAAGGCCGCAGATGACCTTGTTGGTGCCGACCTGATCGCGGATCTTTTCGATCATCTTGTGGCGATAGGCGGACATGGTCCAGTTGGCGTCGATGCCGCAAATCTGGTGGACGAAGTTGGCGTAGAGCTTGGCGCCGTCGGGGGTGTGGACCACTTCGGGGTGGAACTGCACGGCCCAGATGCGGCGCGCCTCATTGGCGATCATGGCGAAGGGAGCGTTGGCGGAGGTGCCGACGACTTCGAAACCTTCGGGGAGCGCGACGACGCGATCGCCGTGGCTCATCCAGACCTGGTGTTCGGTGCCGAGTTCCCAGACGCCATCATAGAGGGCGGAGAGCTTTTGGATCTTGACTTCGGCGCGGCCGAATTCGCGGTGGTGGCCGGCTTCGACCTTGCCGCCGAGCGCCATGCAGAGGGCTTGCTGGCCGTAGCAGATGCCCAGGATGGGCACGCCGGCTGCGAGCAGGCTCGGGATCGACGGTGGGGGCGTTTTCGTCCAGCGTCGAGGCAGGGCTGCCGGAGAGCACGATGCCCTTGGGCGCGCATGGCCTTGAGAGCGGCGCTCGGCATTCTGGAACGGATGGATTTCGCAATAGACGCCGGTCTCGCGAATGCGGCGGGCGATGAGCTGGGTGACCTGCGAGCCGAAATCGACAATCAGGATGCTATCGGGAGCTGCTTGGGCAGATTCGTCATGTGCTGTCATGGCGAGGCTTTAGCGCTGGAGGCGGTTTTGCGCAAGCGCTCCGGCGCATTGCCGCCTTGCGTCATTTGACTTTCCCCATCGTTCGCCTAGCGTCGCGCCGCGCTGATCCGAAGGAAACGATATGGAAGCCGAACGCCGCTTGTTGGGAGCCGATTTCGTGCGGGCCTGTGCGTGTTTTGTCGTGGTGTTCCATCATCTGGTGCAGCGCATGGGGTTTTCGGGGGATTTTGCCTATCTCGGCTGGATGCGGATTTTTGGGGTGATCGGCGGGCTGGGGGTGGCGATGTTTTTCGTGCTCTCGGGGTTCCTGCTGGCTCGACCATTCTGGCAGGCGCTGGAAAGGGGCCAGGCGATGCCGTCGCTTGGAGTGTATGCGTTGCGGCGGGGGGCGAGGATAATTCCGGGGTTCTGGCTGGCGCTGACGGTGACGTTCGTGCTGAGCTTTGCGGTCTTCGGATTTCCGCTCGATGGGTGGCTGTGGCTGCGCTATGGCGCCGGGCTGCTGCTGGTGAGTGACTGGCATTGGACGACGATGTTTCCGGTGGAACTCAATGGGCCATTGTGGTCGATCGGGTTCGAGGTGACGGCTTATGCGCTGCTGCCGCTGGGGTTTTGGCTGATCTATCTGGCGGCGCGGAGACTGCGCGATGGCTGGGCCTTGCTGGGATTGTGGTTGGGGGTAATCGCGCTGGCGCTGGGGGCGCATTGGCTGTTCGTCAATCTGGTGCATGTCGATCCGGTGGATGCCGGGTGGGATCATGGGATGCAGGGCGGGGCCAAAGCGTGGATGCCAAGGATCAATCCGTTTTCGATGTTCGTGATTTTTGCGATTGGCGCACTGGCGGGTGGGTTGCAGGTGCGGCTGGGGCGCTATCGCAATGGGTGGTTTGACGCGGTGTCGATCTTCGCGCTGGGGGCGACGGGGTGGGCGATCTGGCAATCGTATCTGGGTGGCAGTGTCGAGAGTTTTGGGGTGCTCGGGGTCCCATATGCGTTTCCGAGCCTGCCGGTGGCGTTGGGAATAGTGCTGGCGGTGACGCCGTCGAGCGTCGTGGTGGGGCAGATGCTGGATAACCGCGTGGTGCGGTATCTGGCGCAGGTGTCATTCGGAATTTACGTCTGGCATTATTTGGTGATCGAGCTGGTCAAGCACTGGTGGTTTGCCGATGCACCGGTTGATCCGGCTCGGTTTGTGCTTGGCTCGGCAGTGGTCATCGCCATTGCCATCCTTGTAGCCGATCTATCGTACCGCAGGCTGGAGCGGCCGGTGATAAGATGGGCAAGAAGGTTGGAGCGTCAGGGACGACCGGCATCAAGACATTGAGTTTCGCTGATGGCTCAGAACCCCCACCCTCATTCCCTCCCCACAAGGGGGAGGGAGGCATATCCGGGCGCTCAGGCAGCGGAGATAGCCTGAGTGGCAAAGGGTTTTTGGTCTCGCGCAGAGCTTAGCGATTGCGGACTAAGGCGTTGAAGTAGAATCCATCCGTGCCGGTCAGGCGGGGCGTTAGGGCGATGCCGGAGGCTGCGGTGGTCAGGTCGGGCGGCAGGTCGGTGGCGAAGGCGGATTGCCAGAGATCGGCGGGCGCGATCGAAGCAAATTCGGGGTGGGCGGCAAGGAAGGCGGCGATGCGATCGTCGTTTTCCTCGGGCAGGATCGAACAGGTGATATAGACCAGCACGCCGCCGGGCTTGAGGAAGCGGGCGCCCTCTTCCAGGATCGCGGATTGTTCGGCGGTGCGGGTGGCGAGCAGTTCGGGGGTTAGCTTCCATTTTGTATCGGGGCGGCGGCGCCAGGTGCCGGTGCCGGTGCAAGGAGCGTCGATGAGGACGCGGTCCATCTTGCCGACGAGATCGTCGAGGGCGCCGGGTGTCGGGGCGCGGGTCTGGACGTTGCGGGCGCCGTTGCGCTTGAGGCGATCGTAGATCGGGGCGAGGCGGTTGCGGTCGCTGTCGTAAGCAAAAATCTGGCCCTTGTTGGCCATGGCGGCGGCGAGGGCGAGGGTTTTGCCCCCTGCCCCGGCGCAGAGATCGAGCACCTGTTCGCCGGGCTTGGCGCCGGCAAGGGCGGCAACGATCTGGCTACCCTGGTCCTGCACTTCGAACCAGCCTTTGAGATAGCCTTCGTCGGTGGTGACGTTTGGCGTGCGCGCATCGCCGGGGCCGGCGGGCATGGTGATGCCGTGGGTGGCGATGGCGGTGAGGCGCGGGGTGAAGCGGGCGAGCGATTTCATCACGCGCTCGGGCTGGGACTTGAGGGTGTTGACGCGCAGATCGAGCGAGGGGCGGCCGGTCATGGCCTGGCCTTCGGCGATCCAGTTGTCGCCAAAGGCGCGCTCCAGCGAGGGGGCAAGCCATTCGGGGACGTCGGCGAGAATGTGGGCCGGGGTGTCGTCAGGGAGCTGGCCGGTGGCGCGGGCGATTTCGTCGTCGCTCATTGGCGCGGGGCCATGGCTATCGGCGGTGAAGCTGGCATTGAGGGCGACGGTGTCCTGGTCCCAATCGCGGATGGCGACGGCGAGGATGAGCGCGCGTGGGGTGTCTTCGCCCATGAGGGCAGCGTGGGAGGCGCGGCGGCGCAGGGCATCATAGACGAGGTTGCCGATGGCGGCGCGGTCGCCGGCTCCCGCGAAACGGTTGGCAAGGCCCCAGGATTTGAGCGCTTCGGAAACCGGGCGCTTGCGGGTTTCGACCTCGGTCAGAACATCGATGGCAGCGGAGAGACGACCGGGGAGACGCATGGGCTTATAAACTCGGAGACAGGATCAGGAGACGCACCACCAGCCATAGCCACAGCAGGGCGAGGACGGCAAGGCCGGCCGCGTAGGCGGCGAAGCGGGAATATAGATGATTGGTGGTGACATGGATGGCCGCGTGCGCATAGCGCAAAATGACGAAGGCCCAGGCCAGGATGACATCGACCCAGCCGACACTGCCGGTCCACAGGGGAGCAGTGCCGCGACATAGAAGAGGACCGGGAGCTGGAACTGGTTGTCGAAGCTGTTGGAGACGAGACGGGCGCGGAGCGGAAAGGCCGATCGGTCGACGGCGATGTCGGCCATGGGGATTTCGCCGGAGATGATGGGAGGAATACGCTCGCGGCCCATCAACACGAGGATGATGAAGGTGAGAAGGACCTGGGCGGCGATGGCGAGGATGAGGAGCTTGGCGGTGAGTGGCATGGTGAAGCTCCGGGAGAGAGTTGGGATAGGAGGCTAAGGGGTTGTAACGGAATCGGTTCCGGGCGCGAGCGGAATTGCCGCGCGGGAGTGCCGGGCGGGTGTGGATAGACTGCGGCATGCGGCGAGACGTGCCTCATGGTGTTTTGTAGTAAGCGAGACAGCGTCTCGCCGCATGCGATGGGGTTTCTGTCCGCCCGACAGTGCCTCCCCTTCACGCGTGGGGTGGCTCCGTCCGGCTGGCCCAGGGATCGCGCGACCGCATTCCCCTCCCACCAAACTCCCCACGGCCGTTCGTCGCGAACCCGCAGCCAATGTGGAGATGTTGGGGGGAGGATAGCGCGGGAATGTGGGGTGGGGAGAAGATGGATAGAGCACTGAGGGTTGGCTCCCCTCCCCCTTGAGGGGAGGGGTTGGGGGTGGGGGTCGTTCAGTGGATCACACATCGACCCCCTCCCTCGGTCCCCTGCCATTCGAGCAAAGCTCTCATGGCCTTGCTCGCTCAAGGGGGAGGGAAGGGCAAGAGCCGGTAGATGGGGGCTAACAACGCCCCTCCCCCGATCCCCGCCATTCGAGCAAGGCCCTCAAGGGGGGAAGGGCAAGCGGAGAGATCGGGGCACGCCCTCGTGGTTCGAGGCTCGCGAAGGGCTCGCACCTCACCATGAGGGCTACTGGGGCATGGGTTACGGGGGTATCGTATTCTCGACATTCTCCCGGTAGCCTTCATGGTGAGGCGGGAGCGGAGCGACCCTCGAACCACGAGGGCGTGGCAGCGAAAGCCAACGTTTTCAGGACTTGGGCGTTTGTCATCAGGTTGGAGAAAGCCCGGCCCCCTGCTAAACTGATGTTTGCCGACGGTGGCTCGGGAGAAGCTCGTGGATTTCGCCAATATATCAGACCTCATCTATGAGGCGGCGATCGTTCCCGAGCGCTGGAAGGCGGTGCTGGACCGGGCCGCCCGCGAAGTCGATGCGATTGGGGGTGTGCTGTTTACCCTCGGGAGCACCCCCGTGCACGCAGTCCATAGCAATTCGCTGGCAGGGGTTTGGGATGAAGTGGTGAACGGTGGCTGGGCGGCGCGCAATCCGCTGCCGTCGCGACTGCTGGCCTTGGGCTCGACCAGTTTTATCCATGATGGCGAGCTTGTCCCGGAGGCGGAACGCAGCTCGCACCCCTGGTTCTCCGAGTTTACCGAGAAATGGCAGATCGGCCACTCGTTTGGCACGCGGATCGATGTGCCGAACGGCGGTTCGCTGCTGCTCTCGCTGGAGCGGAGCACCGCGAAGGGGCCCTATGGAGCCGCCGATATCGCCAAGTTCGAGGTGGTGCGACCCGATCTTGGGCGCGCGGCAGCGCTTACGTCGCAATTGCTGTTCCAGCAATATGACTCGACCACCTCGATCCTCAATGCCATCGGCCTGGCAGGCGCGGTCGTCAGCAGCCAGGGCCGGGTACTGAGCAGCAATGGGCTGTTCGAAAGCCTGATGCCGGCCATGTTCCAGGACCGCATTTCGGGGCTGTCCGCCACCTCCAAGGCCGCTGACGCTTTGATGCAGCAGGCCTTGCAGCGGCTGAAACCGGAACACTGGGTGGGCGTGTCCGCCTCGATTCCAATTCCGCCCAAGCCAGATGCGCATCCGCCGGCGGTCATGCATATCGTGCCCATCCGCGGGCTCGCGCAGGACATCATTCACAGTGGCACCGCGATCATCGTGGTGAGCACACTGGACGGCACGTCCGTTCCCTCGGAGGCGCTATTGCGCGGCCTGTTCGATCTCACGGGAGCCGAATCCCGGGTCGCAAACGCGTTGGTGCGCAAGCACGGTCGCCACACCGACGTCGCCACGGAACTGGGCGTATCCTACGAGACGATACGTTCGCACAGCAAAGCGATTTACCAGAAGACCGGGCTGTCAAACGCGGCAGAACTGATCGCGGTGGTCGGCAAGATCAAGGTCGGCTAGCGCGGAGCCGCGCATCGGTCGCGTCGAGACCGATGCCCATTTTTCCGCGCGACAGGCTTAGCGGCCGCTGCGGTAGTTCGGCGCTTCGCGGGTGATGGTCACGTCGTGGACGTGGCTTTCGCTCAGCGCGGCGCCGGAGATTTTGACGAAGACCGAGTTGTCGCGGAAATCCTGCAGGTTGTGGGCGCCGGTATAGCCCATGGAGGCGCGGAGACCGCCGGCGAGCTGGTGGAGGACGGCGCCGGCGGCGCCCTTGTAGGGGACCTGGCCTTCGATGCCTTCGGGAACCAGTTTCATCTGGTCGCGAACGTCCTGCTGGAAGTAGCGGTCGGCAGAGCCGTTGCCCATGGCGCCGACGGAGCCCATGCCGCGATAGGATTTGTAGGAGCGGCCCTGGTAGAGATAGACCTCGCCGGGGCTTTCGTCGGTGCCGGCCAGAAGCGAGCCGACCATGACGCAAGAAGCACCACCGGCCAAGGCCTTAGCCATGTCGCCGGAGAATTTGATTCCGCCATCGGCGATGACCGGAATGCCCTGCTTGGCGCCTTCCTCGGCGCAGGCCATGACGGCGGCGAGCTGGGGAACGCCGACGCCGGCGACGATGCGGGTGGTGCAGATCGAGCCGGGGCCGATGCCGACCTTGATGCTGTCGGCGCCGGCATCGATGAGCGCCTTGACGGCTTCGGCGGTGGCGACATTGCCGGCGACGATGCGGGTGGAATTGCTCTCGCGCTTGACGCGCTCGACGGCTTCGGCGACGCGGACGGAATGGCCGTGGGCGGTGTCGATGACCAGCAGATCGACGCCGGCATCGATCAGGGCCAGCGAGCGCTCGAAGCCCGCATCGCCGACGGTGGAGGCGGCGGCGACGCGCAGGCGCCCCTGGGCGTCCTTGACGGCGTTGGGATTGAGCTGGGCCTTTTCGATATCCTTGACGGTGATCAGGCCGACGCAGCGATAATCGTTATCGACCACCAGCAGCTTTTCGATGCGGTGCGTGTGCAGCAGCACCTTGGCCTCGTCCTTGGAGACGCCATCGCGCACGGTGACGAGGTTTTCGTGGGTCATCAGCTCGGCGATGCGCTGGCCGGGGCTGGAGGCGAAGCGGACGTCGCGATTGGTGAGGATGCCGACGAGCTTGCCGATGGCGCGGCCGCCGGTGCCGCCGTTTTCGACCACGGGAATGCCCGAAATGCGGTTGAGCTGCATCAGGGAAAGCGCATCGGCCAGGGTGGCGTCGGGGCCGATGGTGATGGGATTGACCACCATGCCGCTTTCGAAACTCTTGACCGCGCGGACCTGCTCGGCCTGTTCGGCGGCGGTCAGGTTCTTGTGGATCACGCCGAGACCGCCGGCCTGGGCCATGGCGATGGCCATGGCGCTTTCGGTGACGGTGTCCATCGCCGAGGACAGAATCGGCAGGTTGAGCGCGATATCCTTGGTCACATAAGTGGAGATATCGGTTTCGCCCGGCAGCACGTCGGAGCGACGCCGGCTGCAGCAGCACGTCGTCAAAGGTCAGCGCGTAATCGCCGGTGATGGTGGTGATAATCTTAGCCAAGGCCAGACCTTTCCTGACTTCTGCGTCAAACAGAAATGATGGATTGCGAGCCGGGCGGAATGAACGCGCCGGGCTCGGGTTGGCGAGGGTCAATAGCACCGGCCCGCAGCTTTGCCTAGTGGACTCCATGCCCGCCCGGCGCGGGGCTGGGTTGCGCTTTGCGGTAGTGTCCCGAGCATGATGCGCCGCGGGCACACCTTGTTCACCTAAATGGGACCACGGATCACGGATTGGCGATTTAATCGGCTTTGGCGCTTTGCAGCGGCGCCGGGGAGGTTCATAGTCTTTTCGGGCACTCCTCCCCCGCCCCGTCCTCCGATTCCTGCCCGGTATTTCCGTGATTCGCGTTACACCTCTCATTCTGGCGGTCGCTCTGTTCATGGAACAGATGGACTCCACCGTTATTGCCACCTCATTGCCCGCCATCGCCACCGATATCGGCACCGAGCCGATTTCGCTCAAACTGGCGCTGACCTCGTATTTCGTGTCACTTGCCATTTTCATTCCGATCAGCGGCTGGATGGCCGACCGCTTCGGCGCCAAGAACATTTTCCGCCTGGCGATCTTCGTGTTCATGCTCGGCTCGCTGGCCTGCTCGTTCTCGTTTTCGCTGGAAACCTTCGTGGTTTCGCGCTTCTTCCAGGGCATCGGCGCCTCGATGATGACGCCGGTGGGCCGCCTGCTATTGGTGCGCGGGACGCCGCGGAACGAATTGGTATCGGCCATGGCGTGGCTGACCGTGCCAGCGCTGCTGGGCCCGGTGACGGGGCCGCTGCTGGGCGGTTTCCTGACCACGTACCTCAGCTGGCACTGGATTTTCTGGATCAATATTCCGATCGGCATTCTCGGCATCATCCTGGCCGGCATCTTTCTCAAGGTTCCCGATGCGCGCAATGCGCGGCCGATCGACGTGGTTGGGTTCATCCTGGCCAGTTTCGCCTTTTCCGGCACGGTGTTTGGCCTTTCAGTGGTCAGCCTGCCGGCCCTGCCGATCCTCTATGGCTATCTGACGCTGGCGGTCGGGGTCACCGCGGCGATCCTGTACTGGCTGCATGCCAAGCGGACCGAGTTTCCCCTGCTGGACCCGGCACTGCTGCGGCACAGATTGTTCCGCACCGGCATTACCGGCGGATCGATGTTCCGCATCGGGGTGGGCGCGGTGCCGTTTCTGCTGCCGCTGATGCTGCAGCTCGGATTTGGCCTCAGCCCGTTGCAATCGGGCGGGATCACCTTCGTTTCGGCAATTGGCGCCATCGCCTCCAAATTCATCGCCGAGAAGGTTTATGCCAAGTTCGGATTTCCCCGCGTGCTGGGCTTTGCCTCGATTTTCGGCGGGCTGCTGATCGGGGTGCAAGGGCTGTTCACGGCGGAAACGTCGGTGCCCGTGATGATGACCGTGCTGCTGATCGGCGGCGTGCTGCGCTCGGTGTTTTTCACCGGCTCCAACGCACTGGGCTATGCGGACGTGGACAATGAAGAGGCCAGCCAGGCGACAGCGCTCGTGGCGGTGGCCCAGCAGATCAGCGTTGCCATGGGCGTCGCCGTGGCCGGGGCCATCCTGGAGTTGAGCGGAACGTTCCACGGCGGCAATCTGGAGTTGATCGATTTCCAGGTGGCATTCTTCGTCGTCGGCGGGCTGAGCGCCTGCGCCGGCATCGTCTATCTTCTGCTGCCGGCCGATGCGGGCAGCAATGTTTCGGGCCACAAGGGTGTGGTCATTGCAAAGGAGTGAGCGGCCCTATCGCGCCGGCACATAACGGCGGGACCTGCTTTGTCCCATAGGGCCATCGATGTTTTAATCCAGCTTCTCTGCATTTTCCAATGACCGTCTCTTTTGCCTCGCCCACCTGACTATCCTCGCAGCTTTTCCAGTTTGGCCAACCCGTGTCGCGTATAACGCCCCTGATCCTCGCCACCGCCCTGTTCATGGAAAACATGGACTCGACGGTGATCGCCACCTCGCTGGCCGCTATTGCCGCCGATATCCATACCGATCCGATTTCGCTGAAGCTGGCGCTGACGGCCTATCTGGTGGCGCTGGCCATCTTCATCCCGATCAGCAGCTGGATGGCCGACCGCTTCGGCTCGCGCAATGTGTTCCGCGCGGCGATGGCGGTGTTCGTGCTGGGCTCGCTGGCCTGCGCCTTTTCCGGTTCGCTGGCGAGCTTTGTCGGCGCGCGCTTCCTGCAGGGCATGGGCGGAGCGATGATGACGCCGGTGGCGCGGCTGGTGCTGGTGCGCTCGACGCCGCGCCATGACCTGGTCAATGCCATGGCCTGGCTGACCATTCCGGGCCTGGTCGGGCCGATCGTCGGCCCGCCCTTCGGCGGGTTCCTGACGACCTATCTGAGCTGGCACTGGATTTTCCTGATCAACGTGCCGATCGGTATCCTGGGCATCGCGCTGGTCAGCAAGTTCCTGCCTGAAACCATCCGCAATGCCCCGCGGGGAATCGACATGAAGGGCTTCGTGCTGGCGGGCACCGCCTTTGCCCTGTTCGCCTTCGGCACCTCGGTGATCAGCCTGCCCGCCCTGCCCCCAATCATCGGCATCGTCGCCACGGCGATCGGCATCGGCTCGGGCGTGCTCTATGCGCGCCATGCGCTATCGACGGATAATCCGCTGTTCGACCTGCGGCTGCTGCGGTTTCCGTTCTTCCGCAGCGCCGTGGTGGCGGGAACCTTCTTCCGGCTGGGCCAGGGCGCGGTGCCGTTCCTGTTTCCGCTGATGCTGCAGCTGAGTTTCGGGATGTCGCCGTTCGAATCGGGCATGGTGACCTTTGCCGGAGCCGTGGGCGCAATCATCTCAAAATTCTTCGCCAACTGGATGTTCGTCCACTGGGGTTTTCGCAATCCGCTGATCATCTCGACGGCCATTTCGTCACTGGGCCTGGTGGCAATGGGCCTCTACACCCCGACCACGCCAATTGCCCTGATCATCTCCATCCTGGTTTTCGTCGGCTTCTGGCAATCGGTGTTCTGGACCGGCAGCAATGCCTTCGTATTCGCCGATATCGACGACAAGGATGCCGGCCAGGCCAATGTCATCAGCCAGGTATCGACACAGTTGACGATTGCCCTGGGCGTGGCGCTGGGTGGCGGCATTCTGGAAGCCAGCAACGCCTTGCGCGGGGGTCAGCTGGCGCTGATCGACTTCCACCTGGCGTTCTACGTGGTGGCGGCGCTCTGCGCGGTATCGTCGTTATTGTTCATGCGCCTGCCAGCCAATGCCGGGTACCAGCTCACCACCAATCCGCACGCGCATTGAAGCATCTGGGCACGCCCTCGTGGTTCGAGGGTCGTGAAGAACTCGCACCTCACCATGAGGGCTACTGGGAAATCACAGTTTATCAGTAGCCCTCATGGTGAGGCGGGAGCGTAGCGACCCTCGAACCACGAGGGCGTGGCACGAACGCTATTGTTCGTCCTCGCCAGCCTCTTCCCGAGTCCACATTGCCGCGGAAACCCTTGGCGATGAGGTAAGCCTCGGCGGAGTCGGCGCGGCTGGATTTTGGCTTGGCGTGGAACGTGGTGCGGAAGTGGCGCTTGAGCATGTGCAGCAGCTCATGCTCGGTGCCGCCCTGGAACACTTTGGCGACAAACATGCCGTTTTCCGCCAGCACGTCGACGGCAAATTCCGCAGCGATCTCGATCAGATGCACGATGCGCAGATGATCGGTGGGGCGATGGCCGGTGGTGGGCCAGGCCATGTCGGACATCACCAGATCGACCTTCTTGCCGCCCATGGCGTCGATCAGCACCTGTGGCGCATCGGGATCGGTGAAATCCTTTTGCAGCAGGATGACGCCGGGAATGGGATCGACGAACAGGTAATCGATGGCCACGATCAGCGGATTGGCCTCGGTTGACCCGATGGCCTTGGCCGCGACCTGCGACCAGCCGCCGGGCGCCGCGCCCAGATCGACGATGCGCATGCCCTTGCGGAACAGATGATGCTTTTCGTCCATCTCGCGGATCTTGAAGGCCGCGCGCGAGCGCAGGCCCTCGGCGCGGGCGCGGGCCACATAGGGATCGTTGAGCTGCCGCTCCAGCCACATGGTGGAGGAGACCTTGCGGCCCTTGGCCGATTTGACGCGGATCTTGAGGTCCTTGTCGGACTTGCGTCCGCCGGTGCCGAGGGATTTTTCAGCCATTGGCGCTTCTCCGCAGGGGGTAGCGTGTCGATCGGGCCTGGACGCGGTCAACGTCCATCAGCGATATCAAAATGCCTTCGCGCAGGCCACGATCGGCGACACGGACGCGATCGGTGGGCCATTCGCGGCGGATCGCCTCGAAAATGGCGCAGCCGGGCAGCACCAGATCGGCGCGGTCGCGGCCGATGCAGGAATGGGCGACGCGGCGCTCGAACGGCATGGCCAGCAGGATCTTCATGGTCTGCATCGACCTCGGCGCGCTTCATCCACAAGCCATCGACCTTCTGGCGCTCATAGCGCTCCAGGCCCAGATGCAGCCCGGCCAGCGTGGTCACCGTGCCCGACGTGCCGATCAGGTGCACCGGATGGGTGGCGATCATCTGGCGCAGCTTTTCGCGGCCGCGGAACTGGCGCAAATGCTCGGACACATGGGCGACCATGGCCTCGAACACCTGTGGCGTCACATCGATGCCGCCGAATTTCTCGGCAATGGAGACGACGCCCACCGGCAGCGACTGCCAGGAGCGGATCGAGGCGGGCATGCGGCCCTGGCTTTTGGGCCGGCCGCCGCGGAAATCGAGCCAGGCCAATTCGGACGAGCCGCCGCCGATATCGAACATCAGCGCGCCGGCCGCATCGGCATCGATCAGATCGGCGCAGCCGGTGACGGCCAGTTCGGCCTCGGTGCGGCGGTCGACGATTTCCAGATCGAGCCCGATTTCGGTGCGGACACGGTCGAGAAAGGCGAGGCCATTTTCGGCGGCGCGACAGGCCTCCGTGGCGATCAGGCGCATGCGGGCGGGCTGGTGCTCGCGCAATTTATTGCGGCACTGGCGCAGCGCTTCCATGGTGCGATCCATGGCGGCATCGCCCAGGCGACCGCTGGTGGAGACGCCCTCCCCCAGCCGCACGATGCGGGTAAAGCCATCGAGCACGCGAAAGCCGTGATCGTGCGGCCGTGCGATCAGCAGGCGGCAATTGTTGGTGCCAAGATCGAGCGCCGCATAAACGGGGCCGCGATGCTTGCGGTGAGGATGGGGCGCTGGTGGCGTCCGCTGTTCCGGCGATGGACCTGGGGCGTCGATTGTCCCTGTCCCCCGCCCCGGCTGGCTCTCGCCATCCCGGGAAGGAAATGCCGCATCGTGCGCAGACGATGGCGCGGCAGCGGACCGATCAGAATCGGTCACGATAGTCTCCTGCGTGCACGGTCGCCGACCGATAAGGCGGCCGCGCCCGACGCACATTGTATTGCGTGTCAGGATCGACGGTAGAGCAAGGGGGCGTTTTGCGCAATCGCTGGCTTTGCAGGCGGTAAATGCGGTGGGCGCGATGGCGGGCTCGATCAGCATTAGCCCGGTCACCACACGAGCCGCTGGCGGGGTTGGCACCTCCCTGCCCGCCCACAGGCCGGCGCATTGAGCGGGAGTGCCGGCCCATCCGAAGTGGCGCGGCTGATTCTGACGGGCACAACGATTATGGAGATCGGCCTGAGGCTGAGACATGCACTTGCATTGGCCGTGGGGACACGCGCGCGGAACAGCCCGGCTACTGCTCTTGAAGCCCAGCAATGACCGAAGGCTCACGCCTGCCGGATTTCGCGATGGGGAAATAATCAGGCAATCTGTCCTGAGGCCTTGAACCCACAGCCGAATGTGCTAAAAGCCGGGCCGAAGCGACTGGGCCGGCCCACCGACCGCCCGTGAAAGCACCCTTTCACCCCGCTTCCTAAGTGCCGGTTATCCTTGCGCTTTGGGGAATAGTTCAACGGTAGAACAGCGGACTCTGACTCCGTCAATCTTGGTTCGAATCCAGGTTCCCCAGCCAGCAAATTCCAGTGGAATATCAAGAGGTTAGATAAGGTTTGGCATGGCGCCCATTCTTTTCGTGTGCCATTCGTGTGCCTACTATTACCGAGGATTTCCGGGCATTTTCAAACCGTCCCGGCAACTCCACGGCACACGGAATGGCACACGGCACATGGAAAAGCCCCGGCTTTTCCACCGGGGCTCAATTCGATATCGCCAGGCCGATATCGGCTATGCTGCGACGTGGCGGAGGCCGATCAGCTTCGTTAGCGGCACCTCGTCCAGTTCGAACCGCAGGATCATGCGAAGCCGCCGCGCCTCGTCCTGGGGATCGTCGTAGCTGATGGTGCGGAGGCGATCGATCATGTCGGACTCCGACCAGTCGAGATAGTTCTCGATGATCGACACCACGAACTTGGCGCCGGGGAAATATTCGTGTTCTGAGCCCGCGCGAGGTTGGCAGGCGATGCCATTGCCTGCCGCGGACATTAAGCTGATGCCATCGAGGGCGACTTCGAAGTCGTCCACTTCCCAGCCGGTCATATCGAGGGTGGGGAGGGTTCTCATTCTTCCACTTCCCTTTCGTCCGGCTCAGCTGGCCCGATTGCGAGCCAATAGCCAGCAGTGACCGACATGGCCAGATCAGTTACCGAGCTAATCGTGCCAGGGGTGGTCGTTTGGAAGGGATGCGACCTGGTCAGCACGAGGACCGCGAGATAGACATCACCGCCGACCGCCTCTTCAGGGGCATCGAGCGCTTTCATGACATGCGCAAGAACCGCCGAGACGGAAATTTGTGCAGTTGCCGAAGCGATGCATTTCACCACCTCTACCAACACCGCAGTCCGCCGCATGCGATCGTTCATGAATACGAGGGGTGCTGCCATCACACGCCCTCCAGTTTGCCTTGGCCGGCTCGCTCTTTGACATAGCCTTCCACCATCGCCCTGCCCCCAGACTTGATCCAGTCCGACGCTTTGTCGGGATCGAACAGACGAGCTCGATTGTCGCCCAGCTCGCCGCGGCCGTAGATGCCGCAGCCCATCTCCGTCAGGCGATTGCCGAACCATGCAGTGGAGCGCAGACGCGGAAAGCCATGGGCGTTCCAGATTTGGCCAGCGGTGCGGCCTTGACGGATCATCGGCGTGGGGACGCCAGGCGCGACAATGGAGCCGATCGAGGCGACGGCGCTGGTGAGCATCTGAGGCAGAAGCTCCGCTAGTTGTTCGCGGATGGCAACGCCGGCGCAGTTCTTGACCACATTGCCGATGATGGCGATGTCGTATCCGCTGAGGCCATGGGAAGAGGCAATTGCCTTCTGCTCCATCTTTTCGCGGATTGCCTGGTTGCCCCACATGTGGAAGTCGTGATTGAGGTATTTGGCGTAGGCCAAGCCCATCTGCCAGTGCCCCCACGTTCCGGGCGCGTTGCCCCCGCGCGTGACTGAGAACAAGTCATTGCCGGATTTCCCGGCATTGAGAATTGTGGCCACGTGGTCTGCAAATTCGATGGTGGACGTGAGTGCTCGCCAATCGGCAGGGGCTCGGCCGCTCGGTGATCCAGCAGCCCGCCACATGTCCGTGAGGGAAAGCTTCTCGCCGCGATCAGCGATGGCGGTGCCGTTGTAGGCAAGCACGTTCTTATTCTGTGCCGGTAGACCTTGCGGCGTGGGGCCGCTATATTCAGTCATATCAAATTCTCCATTCTTACCGGGATTGGGATTGATCGTGGCTCGGCGGGATTGCAGTCCCGGCCGGGCCTTTTTCGTCTTCGGACACGCCTATACTGATCAGATTCCGAACAGCTTCGGCACGGCTTCGCAGGCGGTGCGTCCATCGGTATTCATCAAGCGCAGCAAGCTCAGATGACGAAACCATCAGTTGGAACTTAATGCTGCGACCTTCATCCTTCATCGGTCGAACTCCATTAACCTGTTTAGGTTGAACATATGGAAGATGCGCCGCTTCGGTGTTAGAGGCAAGCGAGTTTTTATGTTCATGTTAAACAGGTGGGGAAAATGGCACGGCCAAAGGCAACCGGTGAGACGAAGAGCCACCAGCAGCATCTGTTGATGACGCCTACTGAAATCAAAGCCATTGATGACTGGCGGTATCGAAATCACATCAGCTCTCGCGGAGAGGCAATTCGCAGGCTTTGCCAAAACGGCCTTACAGTCTACGAGGATATCGACACTGCCTTTGAGGAAGTGTCCGACATTTGGGATCACGTTACCGACCTACACCACAATCTTTGGACGATCATGATGCAGGTTCGCGAACGCCATGATCACGCGAACCCACCACTACCGGCGCGGACATGGACCTCAGAGGAAGTGGTTGACAGAGCTATGGACTGGACTAGCGACCTAGTCGACCAAACCAAGGCGCTGTATCTCAACCTTTTAAGCCTCAACAACCGGGTGATGACCATGAGCGAGCCCCAGGCTTTTGCGGGTGCCCAAAGGGAGTCGCGTCGGCAAAAGGAAACAATCGACGCTATGCGTTCCGAGGTTTTTCAGCGCCAAGAAGAGGGGAAGGATAACCGCCGTCTGGGCGTGGTCATCGATTGGATGAGCGCCGATCCCACAGTTACGGCAAAGTACGAAGCGATGCGTGACGAGCAGCAGGAGGAGTTTCTCGAAAGATTGACCCAACACGTAAAAGAGGTCGGCGAAAGTGCCCTGGAATTTACTGAAGAAGAACAGGCAAAGGTGCGTAGGACCAACGATGAACCCTACGACTTTAGAGCCGTGGCGGACCTAGTGGCTGGCCAAGTTCTGCTTAAGCCAGAGGAAGAGACCGATGCGCATGTACGCTACGTGCTCTTGCACATGCCCACCGCTGACCGAACGATGATAGAAATAATGGTGCGCAAGGCATTGGCCGCCTCAAAAGATCGGGATGTCACCTTTCCGGATATTGATGCCTAAATTCTGGGGAGGTATCGAACCGCGGCACTGATCGTTCCGGGTACATCTCCACGTGGTTGATCTGCCGCCGGTGGCCGCATCGGCAGCGCACCACCAGCGCCAGCCAGTTGGATATTCGATAAGGCGTCCAGTCGGTGCATTCGGCGCAGCACTTCGGACAGACGATCATTTCAGCTTCGCTGCCGATCGGATCACTTCATCCCGCAGACGGTCGACACCCTCCCCCAGATTCTCGACCTGTTCCGCAAGGCGATCGGTCGCCAAGGTGTGCTGGCGCGCGATGCCATTGGCCTCAATGGCTATGACATTGGCCGCCTCAAGAGCGGACGAAGCCCGGTTGAGGGCAGACGGATCGACGATGACAGCCGCAACCTGCGCGGCGCCTGCGCTGGCGGCCGGGATGGCGGTCCTGCCCTGCAGGAAGCCGAAGCGGTTGATGGCGAAGATCAGGGCGAGGGTCACCCCCAGCGCGATCAGGGCCAGGGGCGGCAAGTCAGTGGGCAGCATGGCTTTCTCCGGCGTCGTGGGCTGCGCGATAGACATTCAGAAGCTCCACAGCAGCGAATACCGGATAGATGGCCAGCCAGGTCGAGATGACACCGGACTGGCCGTAGCAATAGGTGATGCCCACGAATAGGCAGCACCCCAGGCTTGCCGAGACCGAGCGTATCCAAGGCGTCACGGTCTTGCGGGCGCCGTTCACGATCAGCCCGCCGATCCGCAGGAAGCCCAACCCGACCATCAACCAGCCGACAAAAGCCTCATCGCGGAAGATGGCGCGGAACCCTGCCCATGCCGGCTGGTCGAAGGTATGTGGGTTCATCACCAGCACCGCCCCCCAAAGTGCAGTCACCACGGCCAGCATCCATTCGGTCATCCGGGGGCCGAAGCGATGGGTGATCCTGATCCATAGGCCAGGGCCGGCGTGTTCAATCGGGTGGTACAGCATCAGGGCGCCCTCCATCCGCAGATCGTCTCGCCGCTGGTGTTTAGCGTCGCCAGCTGCTCGCGCTCGCCCCGCGTCCATCGCTCATTGACGCCCTGGTCAGCGATGAACGGCCCCGCCGAACAGAGGGAGCCGGTCGTGGTGCAGCCACCAAGGGCCAGACAGATCAAAAGTGCGACGGCGATTACTTTCGGGTCCATCGATCAACCTCCTTGCTGAGTGCATCTTCGGATAGGCCTTTGGCCTCAGTCCTCTTGACGGCAATGGTGTTCGCCGCTTTGAGATCTGCCTGCGCCTGCTTGGCGCGTTCCGCATCCCCGCCGCTCTTGCGGATCATGCCCACGGCGATGGCCAAGACGATGGGCGCGGCGATGGCCAGCCAGAGCTGGATTTTGCCTTTGATGACATCCCAGATCATTTGGCTGGCTCCCCATCAAAGGCGGCGATGACCTTACGAACGCGAGCCGCGATCAGTTCTCCCTTCCAGAACAGCACAACCACCGCTGCGATGCCGATGCCGAGCATCAGCAGTTTGCCGGTCTGGTCAAAGTCGACGAAATACCCGGCGGCCGGCGCGACGATGCCGGCGCCGGTGGCGATGCGGGTCATCAGGGTACGATCGGAGCCCTTGGGCGTAACCACCGTCTCCTGCACCACCGGAGCGGCTTGGGTGGCCGTTGCCGGCGCTTCGGCTGCCAGCATCTGGTGCAGTGCGGCGCGGGTCTTGGGGCCGGCCACACCGTCAATCTGGTCCTCGCCTGCCGGCAGCAGCCGCAATGCCTGTGCTGCGCGCTGCGCGCCCTTCACATCGTCGGGGGCAAAGCCCACCAGCACGAGCGCCGTTTGAGTGTACCAGTCGATGCGATCGGGAAGCCCGTTGGTGCCGCCATTGATCTTGCGGCTGATCATTTCCAGATCGTTCGCGTCGGCATATTTGTTCAGGCTGCGGGTCTGCCAATACCAGATCGGGCCCAGGCCCTCCCATGGATCGGTGTTCATCAACTCTGGGTTGGCGACGAAGTCGGGCGGGTTCAGCCCTTGCGCCACGCACCAGTCGCGGAACGCCCGCGTGTTGGCCAAGCCGGTGATCTGCATCGGCGTGTGGCCGGCATACTTCTTGCCGTCCCCGTCGAGCGCAGCCGTATTGCCCAGGTCGGTGCGAGTGTCATAGCGGGCCTGGGCTGGGGTCGGGCCCCACACTTCGCGATCATAGCGGAAGCCGCCGCTTTCGTGGCCGAGCTGGGCAATGTAGTGCGCCAATCGGTGAGGCTTATCGAGCCCCGCCGATACGCCATAGGCATCAAGCCCGGCGATGATGGAACGCATGTTCGCGTTGACGGGCTTACCAGCGATCGTGGCAAGCACCGAAGCTGTGAGCTTCATAGTGACCTCATGGGTGTTGGGAAAAGCAAAAGGCCCCGCGTGAGCGAGGCCTTGGGGTCGTCAGTCGTCAGGTGCAGTTCAGTCAGCCGATGGTTGCTCAGCGATCCACTCGCCTGCATCTTCGCTCCAAAGGTAGTGATTGCCGTCTTCAGGCATCGGCACAGGGGCAATCCAGTCCAGCGCCTCGTCATCGAGAATCCAGCTGGCATAGGGTTGAGGCGCTATGAACGCATCGCGTTCGGGGTCGTATCTGAACCCGACCCCGGCGAAACGCTTGCGAATGCTGCCGGTATAGCTGGTCTGAACCCATGAGGCGGCGTCACCAACCAGGCCGCTGTCGATGAACGCCTGGTCGGCGACGATCACGTTAACGACGGTGAGAGTCTGATCGAGTTGGGCAAAATGGCTCATGCCGTGAACGTCCCTGACGCCGTAAAAGTATGATAGGTAAATCCGCCCAATGAAACGACGGTTCCGCCGGTTCCGCGCTGGGTGCCGGCATATTTGATGATGAGGACACCGGAGCCGCCGTTGCCGGAAACACCGGTACGTGAACCACCGCCGCCGCCGCCCGTATTGGCATCGCCACTTGTGGCATTACCGGCAGCTGTTCCACCGTCACCGCCGCCGCCACTGGAAGCGTTTTGCCCGGACGCGTTGCCACAGGTTGCGCCGCCGCTGGCGAACCAGCCCGGCGCGCTCGGATCACCACCGGCAGGCGCCATATCGGCATGTTGAATGCCGATGCCGCCTAGCGCGCCCGTGGAGCCGTTGGCATTGCCACCGACACCGTTCGCACCACCACCACCACCACCTGCGTCACCCCCTGAATCAGTACCCTGCCCGCCGTTTCCCCCCTGGCCTACCGTGCCCGTCCCGACCGCATTGGAGGCATTTCTCGAACCGCCGCCACTACCACCATTGCGACCGACACCAGAGGTATTCGAGGCGCCGCCGCCGCCACCCACAGTTGCGGCGAGCCCGGTGATGGTCGTGGCGCTGCCGTCGCTGCCTTGAAGGGCCGCCGAGGCTGAGGCTGCACCACCAGCTCCAATGACGATGATCAGTGCCGATCCGGGGATCAGAACCTGAGCGTTGGAGCGCAGGACGCCGCCACTGCCACCACCGCCACCGGCTGTCTTGCCACCACCGCCACCGCCTGCGACGCGCAGAATGTCGGCTTCATACTGGGGGATGGGCCAGGTGCCAGCGAGCCTGGAGCGTTCGGCCTCCGACAGCGTCCAAATACCAGACGCCACCGAAGCAGTCGGCAGGTTGAGCTTGCCGATGACGCCGCCATTGCCGCGCATTAGCTCAGTTCCTCGTAGGAAATCGTGGCCTCAAGATCGCCATTCGCCGAGGCCAGTCCGGTGATCTTGTCGCCCTCTTCGAGGTAGATACCCGATCCCTTTTCGATGATAACGATCGACGCATCGGCGGGAACGGCCACCGTGTTCGCGAGCTTGGTTGTGAGCGCCGGCGACGCATCGACAAAGCTGACCGAAACTTCGGCTGCCGACACACCATCCACATTGGCAATGTAGAGTGCATTCACCTTGAACACCTTGCCGCTGGCGGCGGGGTTTTCGAGGATATCCACCCCGGCAGTCGTGATCGCTTTGCCGATGGTCTTGCCGGTGATGGTGGCAACGTTGACGATATTGGGTGCAGCCATTTCTTAGCCTCCGAACACGATTGCCATTGCAATCGCTTTGCCTGTGGTGACGGGAGGCCCGCCTGCCTTGAGTAATTTTCCAGTAGGGCCGTCGAACAGCGCCAGCCGACCGTCGGTTGCGCCCGGCGGCCCGACCACGTCGCCGGCCCCCAGCCCAGCTCTTGCCGAAGCCGCGTCCGGATCAGAACCCAGCCGCATGTTCCAGAACGGCGTAACGCCAGTAATGTCGCCGGTCGGGCCACGCGGAAGGGAGAGGTTAACGCGATAGCCCCCCTCAATGGGCTCCCAATCCCATTCGGCCGGTTGGTCGGCTGCCAGCGTCGTTATCGTGCCGGGCTCGACAATCATCCCGCGCGGGATTTCAAAGGCCAGATCGTAGCCGCCGGCACGTGGCGTCAGGGTCACATCGGGCGGCGCCCCATACGGCACCTCGTCCACCTCTGTTATGTCCAGCGTGATCGCAGGCCCAGAATAGGGGGCCGGATCGGTCCAGTCGCCATAGGCGCCACTCGCTTTGGAATAGATCGCGGCACTGCCATTGCCGATGTTGGAAACCAGAACACGGTAGTTGGCCCGCAGCGGGCTACCTTCGCTCTCCAGCGCCAGCCTTGCGGGGGTATCGTCAACCTGGATGTCGAAGTAGGCGCTCACCTCGCCGAGTTGTTCAAGCACTCGGCGCGTCTGCGCCGTGCTGCGCTCGATGATGCCAACATAGCGGATTTCATAGGCGTCATCGGTCAGAGCGACCCCTGGCCACGGCGCCCATAGTTCAATCTCGCCATTACCGGTGACGGCCAATACCCGCTGCGGCGGGACCAAAGGCTGACCGGGATCGCAGAACAGATCGCCAGCCATGATCGCATCGCCACCCCAAAGGGTGCCGGTGCCGGTAACGGTCGTGGAGCCGCCTTCCACCGACACAGTGCCGGCAGAATACCAAGTGGGAAGGGTCATAAGGAACCTGCTGGATGTTGAAAGATTAGCTGCGCCGACCGAAGTTGGCGTTCACGATTAGATTGTATGTGCTGGAATAGTTGGTCGGGTCATCGTAGGGGGCTTGGGCAGAGAAACCGTATCGTGCCGAGTTGGCGAAGGTTTCAGCTTGCGCGCTACCAAACACCCCGCTGTATGCTTGCCCTTGATCAATTTCATATCTCGCTAGAACGGGCAGCATAGCTCCACCAACGCCGACGTTTTCCCAGCTTCGGTTCGTGTTCGTGCTTGTGTCTGGTGTTTGAACCGGAACTTCACCAATAGCTCTGAAATTCCCTGCGGCTGGCCCCACCGACTGCTCAAGGAGTGCGACCAGACTTCCATCCTCGCCATCTTCGCCCGGGATGATGTCGATCGTCAGCGACCTTGTGATGCCAATTGCCGCCTCAACGGGCATCGAACCAGCCATCTGGATTGCGACATTCAATGGAATGACAGGGGAGATCGCGGTCCCGAACCAAAGGTGCGAAGGGGCCACTGTCCTGGAGAATGTCGCCTGACACATCAGCAGATCGGCGCCTGCAGGAACAGTGCCCAGGACGACAGTGCCTGTCCACTCCTGCGGCCTAGCGCCGACAACGCTTCTCCCCGAACGTGTGGCGAAGAAGTTGTCCCCGGGTGCGCGCTGGACGCTGCCGCACCAGTTGTATATCTGCCCCTTCGCTGGATCTGGGAAGGTGATGGACGCCTCGAATATCTGCGAAGTCGCCATGAACTGAAGCAGTGTTCCGCCAGTCGACGCAACCCGCCGACCTTCATAATCGATAACGATCCGCCCATTTTCCCACGAAAACCCGTTCATGGTGCCTGCACCAGAATGGACGGATCGCCTGCGAAATCCCCAGTATAATTTCCCGCCGGGCCGAGCTGGATAGCGCTGCTTTTGTAAACCACCGAGATGCGGAACGAGGCCGGCACGATATCGCGAATGGTCCCATCCGGCTGGACAGATCGGAAAGTTCCATTGGCGAGATCTATGGTTCGGCCAAGCGGGAACGCAAATGGCGTGCCGCCCTCAACGATCTGCAGGTAGCGCCGATCTGAACTGAACTTGTCGCGCGCCATCTTCACAATGCCGGTATCAGGGTCGAAATCGAACAAGACGGTGCCGACCGGCTCCGGCAGCCTTTTGAACACCATCAGCGTGTAAGTGATGGTGATGCCGGCCAGGGCAACTGAGGTCTGGATGCCATATTCATGCAGGCGGATTTCGGTGTCCGTTGCATAGGCAGTTACGCAACGCGACCGACCATCCGTGTCATTGAATTGAACCGGATATCCGGGGTGCAGGGTCTGATTGCCCACAGTGATCATGAAATTCGGCGGATACCCCAGGTCGTGGGTGAACACCAAGTGGTCCCTGATGTAGCTCCCATAGTAGAGCTGCCCATTGATCGTGGCACCCGAAGCGCCGCCAGAGCCAACAGGGACCGTTGCATGCACGATCGAGATATCCATCGGTCCGAAAACGACCTCGATGGGATCATGATCGGAATGATAGAACAGAAATTCCAGACTCGTCTCTGGGTTGTTCAGCGGCGCATTGCGCGCTGAGTTGGGATCGAATGGATCGCCGGCAAGCGTCGGCTCTGTGTACAGGGCGACATTGCCAGTAGATGGGTCTTGCATAAGAACATCGCTCATGATGGCTCTGAAAACCTCACGGCGCCGGTGACCCAGTTGATCATCACGGCATTGTTGGCGGAGCGCTGCACGCCATTTTCATCGAGCAACACGAGCGGGACGCCGGCAGATGTGTAGTTGACCACCTGCCCCGCCATCATGCCGATCCTGGTCGGTTGGTCTGGGTCTTCGGGCACATCAAGGAAGAACGTCGCGGCCCTGAAAGTCCCATCGTTCACCGCCGCCTGGAGCGTATAGCGGGCGCTGTAGCCATCCGGGCCCGCTTCGGCCGTCCATCGAACGTTGACCGCGGCGTCGTTGCCGCCCATGGCCGTATAGAGACTTTCCAGCTTCTGGGCGATCGCGCCACCGGGCCCCAGCGCGACCTCGATCACTTCGGTGAAGCTCGCTTCCAGGCCTTCAAGCTGAACGGTGATCTCGCGGAACAGGGTCTCCCGCTTGGTGTAGTTCTCGCGGTCAACTTCCTCCAGCAAAGTGCCGAACTGCTTGAATTGCTCGATCAGTTGGCGGGGCTTGAAATTGAGCTGGGCGAGAACGTCTTGAGCGACGTTCGATAGATCAATATCCAGCTTGTAGCCGCCGGTCGGCTCCACGGTGACGACCCATGGCGTATTGATCTTAAGCCGATCGGGAACCGTCCTGATCGTAGCGCGCGCAATGTAATATGCACCTGGCACCACGTTCTTGGTGGTGGTGTATGTGCCGGCCTCGGGCGACGAACATTGGTCCTCAAAAATATCAGCAGCATTGGGATCCACGCCAACGGCATAGAAAAACCTGACCGCAACAATGGTCGGGTCTTCAGGTGGCTCCCAGAAAAACTTGAGCGCTGGAACTTCCTGGCCGTCCTCGCCCTCGATGGTTCCAACCTCAACCCCGAAGTCCTGCACCGTCGAAAGCAGCGACGGATTGACGGGCGCGGTCGGCGGCACCACGATCGGTCCCGGCTCGATCCCTTCTTCCGAATAAATATCGGCGCCGGTCTCGGACAACTGCAGGGTGCAGCGGAACTGCCCGTCGCAGCGCCAGCCGCTCACCAGCCATTCAGTGCCATCGAACAGAACCCATTCGCCCTCCTGCACCCGGAACCCGACGCGGCGCGACACCGGCAGGGTGACGGAGCCGCCCTTGCGGTTTTGCCGATACCGGATGTTGAGCAGATACTGCGCAGTGTCGGCGTCGGTGACCTGCAGGAAGTCGTTCGAGGTCTGCCGTGGCCGGCCATCCGCAGCCACATCGAGATTGACCGTGACCGGTGTCAGGCTTTCCGGGTTCCACAGGCTTTCCGGCGAGGTGAACTGGCCGGAAAGGTAGTTGTAAAGATCGAACGCCGACTTGCGCCGCTGCATCTCCTGCGCCCGGGCCGTCGGGATATCGTCGGCAGTGATTTCCAGCACCGGGATCTGGGGCGCGCCGGGGATGACGCCCGACAGGCCGCGCCGGTTGAGCGCATAGCCGGCCATGGCGTCGTCGAATTCCTTCAGCACCTCGGTATGGTCATCGTCGCCGGTGACATAGAGCGAACAGGCATAGGTCGGCTTGCCATTGCGCGGCGTGTCGCAGACGTTCATGGCCGCGAAGTATGAGCCCAGATCGATCTGGCCCAGCGACTTGCCTTCGCCGATCAGGGTGCGGCCCGAGATCAGCCCGCGCAGCCCGAGCTGGTAGTTGAGGCGATGCAGCGGCGGATTGGTGGAGAATTCCCAGGTGGCCGGATCATCAAGACGGTGATCGCCGCTGCCGCCGGCAATGGTATCGTCCTTGCGCGGATCGTATTCCCGCAACCCCCGCAGCACAAATTCGAATTGTGGGCGGCCCTTATCGAACAGTGCCGCGTCATATTCGCGTTCAACCACGACATAGGTCAGACCGGCGCCGACCGATGTTGCCTTCCACTTATTGCCCAGCGCCGCCGTGTCGGCCACCAGCTTTGTATCGACGGCCTGGCCCGGCCGACCATCATAGAAGCGGATCGAGATCAAGCTGCCAAAGCCGGAGACGCCATAGTGAGCCACCTCATTGCCAATGATGGCGCGAGTGGTGAGGGCGTATTTCTGGCCGTAGAAATAGATGGTCGGCTCCAACCCGTCGCACCATCCGTTCGACAGCACGAAGACCTCGGCATTGAACTTATTGCCCGAGCCATATTTGGCATAGAATAACTGGTGCCCCATGACCTTGCCGGCGCCGAACATCGCCCCGACAGGCACGTTCGCGCCAAACTGCACCTGCCCCTGAACGGCCGAGTACGGCTGCCCGGTGCTGGCGCGCGATGCCTTGGGGCGATTGATCATCTGCCAAATTTGCGACGCGCCGAAGGCCAGCCCGCCTGCGATGACTGACGCGGCCAAGGCCGAGCCAGCAAAAAGCACGCCGGCAACGGCTGTGCCGATAGCGGTAAAGATGGGCATGAATGATGATCCGGAGGTTAGCCGACGCGGAACGCGGCTTTGCAATCTGCCATGTCGTGAAACGACTGGCCTCGCGATGTCTTGGTAATGAACTTCGTCCCTACACAAACACCGACATGCTCGGCATTTTCCAATTGCAGCACGACGATATCGCCGACACGGGCCTGGGCAGGCGCACAGGGCGCCAGGTGGGCAGCGAACAGGTCAGACAGGGACTTATGCCCGCGCCTGCGCAACGCCCGCTGCGCCCCCGCCAGCGTCTTGTAGGAGCCGGTATAGGCCGCCTCCACCCCAAGCGGCGGGTCGAGCGCATCGACCATGCGGCAGCCGAAGAAGAAGCAATCGGCATGCGGCCAGTGCGAATAGGGTTTTGCCATCTCCGCGGCGATCACCGCGCTGACGATTTCGAACCGGGTCTTAGCCACCACGCTGCCCCCACTCTTCGGGAACAGTCGCCGTCGTGGATGCATATTCCAGGCAGGTATCCGTGGCCAAGTTGTCGAACTGCTGTTCGGCCTGCGCCCGCTTGACCTTTGTGGCGCCGCGAGCGGAGCGGCCGGGCGGCTGCAGGTCAATCACCAGGGTCAGCGATCGCTCGCCATTGTCGCCCATGACCCCTTTGACATAACGCACCTGGTCGATCTCATAGATCGATGAAGCGAGGATGCCCACGACCTCGTCGGTCTTCGGGTCGCCGGCCAAGTGTGTGATGATCACCGGGGTGTTTGCGTATTGAAATTGCTCGATGCTGGCAATCGCATCGCGAACGTCGGCCGTCGGAACATTGGAGAACCTGATGGTGCGGGTCGTCACCGCCACCCCCAGCGCATGGTTCATCTCGCCCATGTCGAGGAAGCGGTTCGGGAGATGGACCAGGCCATTATAGGTGTAAGGCCGCCCTCCCCGATGATACCCGACGGTCTTGCCCGGCAGATCGAACCGGATCAAGTCGAGCCGGACCATCTGCCCTTCGTGGAGCAGGTCTTCCACAGTGGGGTCAAGGCTCATTGGAAGAATACCTCTTGGGCTGCAAACGAGAACGAGCGGCCGATAAGCTCTTTGGATGCGTTGTAGCTGCCGGGGTCGATCTGCATCAGGCACGAGGGCTTTTCGAAATTGACGGTTGCGGCAGGCGTGAAGTTCTCGGTGTCCAGCCCATACCGGAACTTGAGTGTTACCGTTCCTCCCGGCCCGGCCTGGGCGTCCTCGATGATGCGATGGAGCGAGATGAGGCTTTCCGACATGGCAAACTCGACATAGTCACCGGCCCGAAATTGGAAGTACGCTGGCAGGTGAGTGACAAAGACCTCGCGGCTGCTAGTGATCCCTCCGAGTGTTGCGGTGCCGTCAAAGGCGCCGCCCCCGGCGCGCGTGCCGGATAGCGGATCGTGGTTCGCATTGTCATGCAGGATCGGCCGCGCCCGGCCGGCGTCGTAGGCGCGAAACACTTCGCCATTGTCGCCGGCCTGCATCATGAACGCCTCGGCCAACCCGAAGTCATCCAGCGTCAACGCCGTGCTGGTGTACAGCGCCTGCCACCACGGCGTGCCGAACCGCTGCCCCTCAGTGCGCCGTCCCTCCATCCGCTCGCTATCTCGCGGCACTGTCGGGTCGAACTTGACGCTGCGCCAGCCAACCGCAGGCAGGGCAATGATTGTCGGCGCCATCAATTTTTTCCGTTCGTGTAGCGTTCTTGATTGGCCGCGTTATTGGCCTTCACGATTTCCACCGACTGGCCAGCGGCTTGGTCCAGAACGCGCGCTACGAGATCGCCCGACAGGCTAACTTCAAGGCGTGATGTTCCGCCGACCGACCCCATGGCCCCAAGATCGCTGTTCGGGATGACTTGGGAACCACGCGGAAGATTGACCAGCTCCGGTCCCCGCTCGCCGACCATGGTGAGACCGCCACGCCAATTGTCAGTTCCGTTCGCATTGGCTCCGATCTTCAACCCACCCGGCAATATCGCGCCAATGATGCTTTCGAAGGCCTTGTGGATAAGAAGTTGACTGAGCGATTTTAAGAGATCGCCGATAGCGTCAATAGCGCTTTTCGAGCCGTCGACGATGCTGCCAAAGACGTTGGCCAGTCCATCAGCGAGAGATGAGGCTAGATCCCGGCCTGAGCGATCGGCCTTACTCAACGCATCCTGCGCATCGATAACAGCACGATTATATGTGTCTTGGTCAATTGCGCCCTGCTTAAGCAAGGTGCCCAGACGCTCGACTTCCAGGCTATACGCCTCGGCTGGGGTACGTGTCGCCTCAAACACTGACTTGCCTTCGGACATGGCAGCACTGAGGGCGGACGTTGCCGCGCCGGCTGCCGTCGCGTTCTCAATTACCGGAACGAAGGCGGCGGCGACCGCCTGCGAGGAAGTCGTGATGTCGGCAGCGGATGATCCGAAGATGCCCTCATAGAGCCCTGCTCCGCCCGTTGCGGGTTTGAAACCTGATCCTCCGGCCGCAAGATTGGCCTTTGCCTGATCAATGTTGGTGAAGCCATCCAGCATGAAATTCCCGGCACCAGTATCCTTAATCGGATTGCCGAACATGTCGTGGCTTCGCGCCCACTCCATCGAAGTTTTCAGCTGGTTAAACGCACCGACCGCACCCGTCACCGCATCAGCGCTGGTCTTCATCGCACCAACGATGGCCACAGAAATCTGCTGAGCTGATGCGGCGAACTCAGGCGAGGCGAGCGTATCACCGAATTCGTTCAGCGCCGGCAGCGCCGCCTGCATGATCTTGTTGATGACACCATCGAAGGTTGCGCGGAGCCGGTCGAGGGTATCGTTGAACTGGCCGGCCGCCGACGCGGTGCTGCTAGAAAGTGTGATGCCTAGCCGGTCGGCTTCCGAAGTCAGTTCGCCAATGCCATCGCGCCCCTCATTTAGAAACGGGATCAGTTGGGCGCCCGCCTTGCCAAACAGCTGCACGGCCAGCGCCGTCTTTTGCGCTCCATCCTCCATGCGGGAAAACTTGTCGGCGACATCAGAGAGTACTTGGTCGGCCCCGCGCAAGCTGCCGTTGGCGTTCTGAACACTTACGCCCAACGCCGAGAATGCGGTCGCCACAGGCCCGGTGCCGCCCTGGGCGACAGCCAGCATATTCTGCGACAACTTTCGAAGTCCTGTCGCCAAAGTATCGGTATCGATTCCCGAGAATTTGGCCGCGTAGCCCAGGCTGGTCAACGCCTCGACTGAGACCCCGGCGGCCTGCGACAGCTCATCCATATGGTCGGCATTGTCGATAGCACCCTTGACCGCAAAAGCCAGAGCCGTGCCAGCCGCAGCGGCAGCGGTCGCAACCGCAGCTAGACCAATGCCAGCGGTCTTTGCGAAGTTGCCCAAGCCACTGGATGCCTTCTTGAGCCCGGACGAGAACTCAGCGCTGTTGAGACCAAGGTCCACACGAAGCGCACCGATTACCGCTGCCATTGAAAACCTCATATAAAAAGGACAAGTTCGCTGAGTTTGTTTTTTGAGGGCGATCAATTGACCCAGACTGCCGCAATACGTGCACTGCTTTTGGCTGTGTATTCTCTCGCACTCGCCGTGCCTTCAGCTTTTGCCGCCACACCAGAGCAGGTTTGCCCGTCGATCGGAGAGATGGCTGCAAACATCATGCGAGCCAGGCAGAGCGGGGCAATAATGTCCAACTCAATGGCCGCAATCCCAGCCGATAACTCATTGAGAGACCTCGCCGTCGACCTCGTAAAGAAGGCCTATGCCGTGCCGCAATATAGTGTTGAAGAGAACCGGGACCGAGCGGTGATCGAATTCAGAAATGGCACCGAGCTGGCCTGTTACACCAGCGCCGACTAGCGACGGCTCGCCGAGACCCAGCTTCTGGCGATCGCCAGTTGTTGGTCTGAACTCTGTTGATTGGCGGGCTTTCCGGGGTCGCGGTACATCAAGGTTTCTAGCTTGATGAACTCAGGGGATTTAGCCGGCGGATAAGCGGTCAGCCGGGCCGTGTGCCAAGCTAGAGACATCTGTGCATTGTGGTCTCGGATCAGCCGCTGGTTGGAGCCCTTGAACAGCAGGGCTAGTTCGCGCGGGGTCAGGTGCCAGTATCGTTCGGCATCGAAGCCAAGCGATACATAGGTGACTAGGAGGGCTTCCCAGTTCCAGCCCGAACCCTCTTCGGAGAAGGGGGCTTCTTATCCTCCGTCGGCTTGGGAAACGCCGCCTGCAATGCCTCGGCGACATGTTGGATCGTCGGATCCAGGCGAGCCTCCGCGATTATGTCCCCCGCCCCGAGCAGGTCGATATCGGGATGATATGCCCGCAATGCCCCCCACAGCACCGCGCGCACCGTGCCAACCCTGAGAGTTTGGACTGCGTTGAACGCCGCAGCCAGTTGCACAATGCCCAGCCCGGTCAGGTCTTCAACTTCGACCAGCTCATTGATTGATAGGCGCAATTTGTACGTTTTGCTGCCGACCGGAAAATCCACCTCGCCGCGAATAGGGTTCGCCATTACGCCACCACCGCCACCGTGCCGACGCTTTCGACCATCAACTCGAAACTGCCATTGGTCCCCGTCACTTCAACGGTGATCACATCGCCGATATTGCCGACCAGCGGAATGAACGTGCTGCCGGTTGCATCAGCGATGTCCACGCCGTCGGCCTGCCACTGAAAGGCAACCGACATGGCGCCAGCCCAGATGCCTTGATCGGCCTGCAATGGCGCTCCGACCTTGGCCACGCCCGTGATGGCCGGCAGTACGATATTGCGAGGCGCCGCCACATCGGTAAGGGTCGGATCGCCCGAGACCTTGAACGTCACCGTTGCGGTCATCACGTCATCGAGCGGCACAGACTTTTCATAGCCTGAGCGCACGCCAAAAAAGATTAGCTGGTGCCCGCTGGCGAACGTCTGCCGCACTACCTTGCGCTTGCCCTTGGCCGCCATCAGCAGCCGATCGCTGGCGCTGCCAGGCACCAGGTTCATGTCGAACGAAAATTCGCCGGGATCGGTGAGACCGTCGATGAATTCCCGCGTCTTGTTCGGGCTCTGCATATGCGTGGCGTCAGGAGTATCCGTAGTCTCGGACGGCGGCGTGATCGACTTGACCTCGCCAACATAGTCGTACGCGGTCGGTGTCGCGACATCGGCCAGCTCCACGACAGAACCGTACCCGATGGCTGCCTGTGTATCGGCCATGGTGAATCTCCAATGATGTCAGAAAGCGCCAGCCCACGGCGCGATAGGGCATTTGGTCAGGCTGTGGGAGCCCACCAGATTTGATAGTCACGGCTGTCCACGTAGGTTTTGCCAGGACCGCTTTTGTCGATGGCAGTACGATGTCCCCGCTGGAACACCCCACCAAACTGAAAGCCCGAAAAAACACCGCGATAGCCGGACAGCACCGCGGCAATGGCGCATGCTACCACGCGGGCATCGGCCGCCGTGCGAGCCCGGCTATCGCACTGCACGCGCGTGGCCACCAGGCCGGAAGCCCCCGCCATGGTGTAGTCAATGACACCCGAGATCACGAACATCACGATCGCGGGCTTATCCTCGCCTTGAGGGATGTCGTCCCAATCAACGCGATCAGAGACCATGGCCTTGAGCGCCGGACTGGTCAGCAGCAGATTGGCAAGAACACCCTGCATCACTTTACCCTCAAGGCCTTCCTGGCCGCTGCCGTGACAGCCTTTTCAATGCCAATCCAAAGCTCATCGCCGATACGATCCAGCACCTGTCCGTGGGTTTCGTCCCAGGCCGGCCGCATGTAGGGATCGGGCGCATTGCCGTCCCCGCCGAACTCGCGCAGATGCGCTTGGGGCCGATTGTCGGGACCGACGAACCGCTCTTGCTCTGCCGCCTTGGCGTGTTCCGCCTTTTGCGCTCGCGACAGCGTGCCCGATACATCGATGCTTTCGGCCAACGCGCCCGTCAGGCGCGGAGCTTTGGCCCGCGCCGCCTTGGCAAGTATTTCGCCGCCATTGTCCAGCGCCACCCGCCCGATTGCCCGGCGCTTGGCCGGCGTGAACTGATTCAGCGCTGCGTCGATCTGCTGCAACCCCTCAACATGCACCCGCATTTTCACAGTTCGGCTCCGTCGGCAGACCGAGATCCACGGATCAACAAGCCTTCACGCCGGCCAATCTCGGTCACTTCGGCGATATCGTAGGTCTGGCCATCGTAGCTCAGCCGATCCTTGGGGTTCAGGTCGGCGACTTCGGGCGACCAGTAGATTTCGAACACGTCCGTCACCACGGCTGTTACCTGCGAAGCAGCCAGGCGCTCATTGGACGACGCCCGGCGCCATGATGCCCAGGCGGTCGCAAAGTCTGCCCATGCGGATATCGGCTGGTTCCACTGGTCGCGCGAGAGGCTGTAGCGCTGCAGGGTGATCTGGCGGTCAAGGTCGCCGGCATTGGTTGGCATGCCCTATCTCCAGGTCCGGTATGGTGCCAAGAGCGCTTCAACCGCGAACGGCATGGCATTGACGATATTGCCCACATTCACCGCGGCGCGCGTGGTGAACCACTGGCCGATCAGCAGCAGGATCGCTTGCTTGATCGGCGCGGGAACATTGACAATCCAGGCCGTGGCGTCTTGAGGATCGCGTGCTGCATATCCCGTCCAATAGCGGATGCGAAGATCGGGCGCCAAGACCCATGCGGCACCGGTGGGGACGATCAGGTTGCCATTGATATGCAGATGATAGTTGATCGGGTCTACCGTCACTGGATCCTGCGAATTGGCGTCGGTGACGATGCTCTCGACTTCGAGGATAGGGCCATAGGGTAGCGGCGTCCGATCACACGTAAGCCGTCCGTCCCATTGGAGAAGCTGCGGCCCAAGGCTGTGCCCAAGCCAACCTGCCGGACCATCGATCCATGCCGTGGCTGCGGCGATATAGGACTCCACCAAGGCCTTCTCGGCCTCGCTGCTAAGCCGCAGATGGGCCTTTGCTTCCTCCCACGTCACGATGGGCTGCGGCGCGGTGACAACCCGGACGTGCATCAATAGAGCGCCCAGATGTCCGCGGCAGTGCCGCCAGTGCGCACCTGCTTACAGCCCAGCGGGTTATAGCCCTGCTGCAACGGAACATTGGTTCGCGTGGTGCCGTCGATCTCCTGCAGGTTGGCCGTGCCAGCAGTGCCAACCAAAAGGGCGCGGCAAGGTCCACCTGCCAAATCCGCGTCTGCCTTTGTCACGGGCACGAACTTGTCGGCTGGGGCGGTGGAAATATCTGCCGCGCTAGGCCGAAGTGCTTCTGGATTGGCCATGGTCAGTTCGCCTTATTCTTGGGTGCCGGCGCCATCTTGTTCTTTGGTGCGGGTTCGGCCTTGCCCTTCGGCGGGTCTTTGGAAAGCGCATGGGGGTTTTTGGTCAGCAGCTCGTTCCCGAACGTGTCGGAGACCTCAAAGGAATTCCCTGGGCGAAGACTGTCGCCCTGCACGGATGAGATGCTGATTTGGTCGATGACATAGAGTTTCATGGTGGTTCTCCTTCGGCTCATAGAAACGGCGGCACCGAAGCGCCGCCGCTTATGATCGGCCGAACTCCTATGCCGCGGTGGCGGCGGTGACGCTGTCCGAGAAGTCGCCCTTGATGAACGCTTCTGGCCGGTACACGGCCATGGCCAGACGTTCTTCCGCGCGGATCGTCACGAGGTTCTTGCGGAAGTTGTCGCTATCCTCGGTCGAGATTTCGACATTGGCTTCTTCGCGGTCGAACAGCTGGGCGCCCAGCTTGAACGCGCCGACCAGATATTTGTCGGCGGTCATCGCCGGGGTCTCCACCACAGGCAGGCGCCACAGGCGCGGCGCGGTGCCGTCCTGGGGATTGCCGATGATGTGCCGGCCGGTGGTATCCTTGACCAGTTCGATGGTTGCCCAGTCAGTGGGGTGAAGGACAATGCCGGTCGGCGGCAGTTCGGCCAGGAAGGCCTGCAGCATTGCCAGGCGGATCACGTCGATCTTGGTCACCGGCGCCGGAATGGTCACCGGCGCGGCGAATGCCGTGGCCTGGGTGTAGATGCCGTTGAGGTCGGTGCCCCCGCCACTGCCATTGAGGATTTGCGCATCCTCGACAAAGGCAAGACCATAGCGCAGACGACCGTCGATATAGGACTGAAGCTGCGGCACGTCGTCCAGGATCTGCTTGGTGGCCAGCACCCAATGGGCGATGGTGGTCACAGCAGCAGTCACAAGGTCGAACTTGATCTCCGACTGGGGCTTGGCCGTACCAGCGGTTTCCGTCACGGTCGCTGCCGAGTTGGTGAACCCGGTTTCCTTGACATACTGGATGGCGTTGCTGGCGGTGTTGCCGGGGGTGATCAGGTCACGCATGGACAGCGTGCGAAGCCCTGGCATCAGAATGTCGGGCTGGCGCTGCGGCACGATCAGGTCGCCTGCCGAACCGTTGGCATCGGTGGCCAGTGCCGAGATGATGGCCTTGACCGCGATGGAAACCCGGCCCTTGCCGCCCGACTTGATGAAGGCCTTGAGGTCTTCATGGTCGACCACCATCTGGCCCACCGACTTGCGCTCGACCGGCGCGGCCGAACGCTGCACCATCTTCTGCTCGATTTCGGTAAGACGGTTCGAAATCTCGCCGTGCTTGTTCAGCGCTTCATCGGCCTTCTGCTTGGTTTCGTCGGTCACCTTGCCGAGGTTCTTAAGCTCGGTATTGGTGGTTTCGGCCGACTTCTTGACTTCGTCTGCCGCCTTGATCAGGTCGGCGGCGAGGGTCTTCATATCGATATCGTCGGACATTGGGGTCTCCTTAAGTCCGGGTGGGAAGGAAGGCTGACACCGCAGTGCGCAGCGCAGCCAGGTCGTTCGCCTTCTCGCCCTCGGACTCACTCCGAATGGCCTTCGCATAACCGACAGAGGCGATCTGTACGGCCATGGCTTTGGGGACACCTGCCTCGCGCAGGATGTCCTCGAATTCTTTGACGGGCATGGGTTCGCCATCTCGAAGACGCTGGGCGAATTCATCCATGCGTTCCGATTTCACGGATTGGACGCGGGCCGCGCGGTTCGCAGGAAAGGACACGATGCTGATTTCCCGGAGGTCCAGTTCCTTGAGACGGCGAAGGGTGCCATCCGGCTCAGCACGAACCTCGCGATAGCCGATGGACAGCCCCTGCACGGCGCCGGCCTTCAGCATGATGTAGGCCTCATCCGCACGACGAATGCCGGTCAGAAGTCGCCCAGTGCCGCGCAGGCCCTTTTCATCTTCATGAAGATCTTCCCACACGCCGATCGGCTCATCGGTATTGTGCTGCCAAAGCATCAGCGGCTTGGACTTTTCCTTGCTGTGCCGGGACAGCGATTTGCTGAACGCGCCCGGCTCGACGATCTCGCCGTAGCTATCGACATTGCCGAAAATCGAGCCATACCCTTCGAAGGTGCCGTCTTCCGACAGGTCTTTGACCTGCAGGGCGAAATCTTTGGTTTTCATGATGTCTCCTAGATCGGATCGCCGGGCGCCGGCTGCACGGCCCGGGGCGGCACTTTGCCAAGCTGATCAAGCGGCACGAGGTTGGACTGCACGGTCAGCACGTCGCCACCATCAACAGGGGGCAGGTTCTCGCGCTTGCGCATGTCATTGCGGGTCATCCAGCCGTTTTGGCCGCCTGACGCATAGAGCGCGGCCCGACCGGTGCTATCGGCGCGCAGCAGTCCTTCCAGGACAAACTCGGCATATAGCGATTGACGCTCGGCCGGCTTGAGCAGTTGCTTTTTCACCGCCTGCTCGATGCGCACCAGATAAGGTCGCAGCGCGTAAGTCAGGAACCCGATGTTCTGCTGCTCAAGTCCGGTGCCCCAACTGGTCGAATTCTGCGTGTGTCCGACCATGAACGGCGGCACGCGGTAGATGCGGCAGACCTGCTCGACATTGAAGCCGCGCGTTTCGATCATCTGCGCATCTTCGGGGTTCATGGTCAGCTGCTGCCAGTCCCAGTCCTTCGGCAGCGGCATCACCTTGCCGCTGGCCTTCGAACCCATGAATTCGGCAAACAGCTCCATCAGCTCGCGGCGCTGGTCTGAGGTGGACTTCCCTGTGGCGCCTTCCTTGGCGAAGCCCGCCACCTGCAGGCCGCCCTCCATGAACTGAACCGCCGCTTCCTCGGCTGAAATGGCGCCGCGCAAAACCTGCCAGCCGTAGCGGATCGGCGACAGCCCGACATCACCGCCGAAGCCAAAGCCCCGGATGTGGAATATCTTCGACGCAGGCAGCTTCTCCGTTCGCCCCCGATCGATGACGCTGTACTGCAGACCGCCATTGGAATCGCGCAACACCGACGTGGTCGGCGGCAATGGCTCAAGCGAGACCAGGCGATCGCCGAGAAACTTCTGTTCCGAGAATGCATTGCCCCAGCCGCAGACATGGGCGACTTGGCCCTCCCAGAATTCCGCCGCAGTCTGCCAAGCGTTCGGGCTATCATGCAGCAGGCCATAGAGAGGATGGTCGTCGGCAACCACCCGGTGTTCCTGATCCACCTTGCGATAGAGGGGCAACGGCAACGTTCCTGTCGTTTCCGACAACAGCCGAATGCATGCCCATGCACTGGACAGCGACAGGGCGCGGTCGATCGACGGGCGAAGCGGCGCCCGATCAGCATAGGCGGCCATGGTCTCCTTGCTGTCCCGGCCAGACAGCTTCGGACGTCCAAAGCCTTCCAGCCAGCCAAACGGGTTCATGCCATTGCCTTCATGCTGGAGAGGTAATCGCCCAGGTCGCTACCGGCATCTGTCGCGGCCGCCACTGCGGGCGCAATGGCATTGATCAGCGCGTCGATGCCGTCGATCTTGTTGGGGCTCATCTGCGATTCCTTAATGGGCAAGATCGTCTCGTCGCGGCGCCGGCTGACCACGACATTCGACGCCATCCACGTCATCACCGGATTGCCATCATGGCGAAGCCGCGCCTGGCCGCCCTTTACCCGGGCTTCCAATTCCTTGGCCGGGTCGGTGACGCTCGACGCCTTCTTGTGCAACACCTCGGCCAAGGCTTGCTCGCCATCGCCGTGCTTGTCGTTCAACCGGCTGGCCATGGCCTGGGCCGCAGCGAACTGGTCGAAGGTGATGCGCCGAATATCGAACTCGTCGATCCACGATTCCACCTGGGTCTCCACTGTGTTGTGGTCCACCCAATCTCCCGGCGTCAGTTGCAGGTGCCCCTGCTTGTGCCATGTGCGGTAAGGCGCCGGTCCCTTGCCTTCGGCGTGCGTGGGGTCAGCCATCACCGCCTCCGGCAGCCAGAATATGGGCTTGAAGATCAGCCGTTCTTTGGCATCGAAAGCCGCCAGCACCAGCGCGGTGATGTCGTCCTTGTCGGCGAGGTCGCCACCGATCCAGCAGTCGAGACCTTTGAAGTCCGCCCAGGTCAGCTTCGGATCGGCGCACTGATTCCAGCGCGTGATATTCAGCCAGGCCGAGTTGGCATTGAGCCAGCGGTTCAGGTTCTTGGTGAGGAAGTTACCTTCGCTCCCCGGCGACGCCTTGGCATCCTTCGCCTCGCCCCGCATGTATGTGATGGTCGGCGTGATCCCCAGCATGGGGTTCGCCTTGATCCAGACCTTCTCATCAAACGGGTCGTCGGCCTTGGTGACTTCCTTGCCGTTGTCGTCCAGCACCGCTTCATCCAGGGTGAAGATGATGCCGAAGAAATGGTCCGCCTCAAATACCTCATCCAGGACTTTGGTCAGATAGGTGCGCTGCTCATAGCAAACGCCGTTGGTGTTAAAACCCGCCGTGGTGATGATCCACATCAGCGGGTTGGTTCGAGCGCCGAAAGCCGACTTGATGACATCGAACAGCCCGCGGTTCGGATGCGCGTGCAGCTCATCGAGCACACCCATGTGTGGGTTATGCCCGTCCTGGGTGGAGCCCTTCGAATTGATCGGCTGGGCATAGCCGTCGCTGCTGTCGCAGTTGATCGACTTCGCCCAGACCTTGACGCCGAATGCCTCTTGAAGATCCGGGCAACGCCGGACCATCTTCTGCATCGGCTCGAATACCTTGCCCGCCTGTTTGCCGGTGGTGGCGCCAATGATGATCTGGGGGCCGACTTCGTTTTCGCAGCACAGGCAATAGAGCCCGACGCCCGCGGTCAGCGTCGACTTGGCTCCCTTTCGCGCCATCTCGATATAGGCATAGGTGAACCGGCGCTTGCCATCTTCCCACCGGCGCCACCCGAAGATAGCCGCCAGGATGAACACCTGCGCCGGCTCAAGGAAAAGTGTCTCGGTCTTCCATACGCCTTCGACGTGCGGCAGCTTTTCGATGAAGTCGCAAACATCGTCAGCGTGCCAGCGGTCGAAGTAAAAGCCCCAGGCCTTGCTCTTCTTGGCCTTCTTCAAATCGTTCAGGTGCCGTCGGCAGGCGAGCTTGACCCACTTGCAGGCGACGACCTTCTTGGCCACCACGTCCCGCGCCCACTGCTCGGCAATGCCGGAATAGTCGCGGGCGTGCTCCCACGCCTTAGCTGCGGCTGCCATTCCGTCCGAATACGTTGGTCTTGCCACCTTCCGGCTTCACGCCGATGCGGCTGCGGGCGCCACCAATGCCAAGAACTTCCTGCATCTTGCGCACTTCGGCGAACGCAGAGATCGGCGGGAACTCGCCCCCGGCCCGGATCGCCTTAATGATGCCGCCCTGCAGCGTGCAGTAGTTGGCGAACAAGGTGCTGTCGGCCTCCGTCACCAGCCGCACCCTGCCGACATCGTCCAGCCAGACCTCACCTGCCTCGCTGGTCAGCCAGTCGGGGCGCTGCGGCATGGACGCAGGTTCGATGATCTGAATTCTGCCGGCGTCGCGCACCGGTTGATAGGTGCCCTTGGCCCTTTTCTCAGATGGCAATTGAGCCTTGGGGCCACGTTGCATGAATATTTTCCTGTGATGGGACTTTAATCCGCACGCGCTAATTTTTGACTGGGCCGCCGGTCAGGAAGCGATAGGTTGGTGACTTTTCGACCGCCCTACCCCTGTGGGTCAGTGCGACCTGATCCCGTCCTCGATGGCGTGTTGCTCGGTGGGGATGCGGTCGCCCTGTTAGGCCCGCGATGTCCACCGACTGTCATAGCTGCCGGCGAAGAAGGTTGCTCGGCATGGGCCAGCACCTCGATGACGTCCACGATGCACCGAGTGCCCACCTTGTAACCGGGTGAGCCTTCGGTCTCGTCTTCGAACGTCAGCTTGTAGTCGACGGCAACAACATCATCATCGCTGCCATGCGCGTCACGTATCTCGTGGTGCACCATGTTGCTGATGATGGATTCGAGCTCGTGTCTATCTAGGATGCGGCGATGGCGACGCTCGTGAACTTCCTTGGTATTCAGCCTGCTCATGCAGCGTCGTCCTCATTGTCGATCCCGTTGATCTCAATCTCAATGTCATGAGGGCAGACCCAGCCGGTCACGGTGAGCAGCACAGTGGTGAGCCACATGCGCAGCCCATACGCGCGGGGCAGCCTGATCTTCACCGTGAGGCGCGGCAGCGGCACGGTGATGGTGGGTGATGTCTGTGCCATCGCTTCAATCCCCATCGAGGACGAGTACCTGCTCACCCACCAGATCAATGGTGATGGATGATCGGACCACGTCGTCAATGTCGAACTCGTTGCTGACCGATACGCGCTTGACGTTCTCAATGGTCACACCGTTGAGGTGGACGGTGGAGCCGCGCGCCGATGTCCTGACTACGAACTGGGCGGGGTGGGCCTTGGGTGATCCGATTGCCATTCTATCCTCTCACGATCTCGTCGCCGGGCCTGCGCTCGTAGTCAGTCCACCATTGGGTGATGACGGAGCAGGTCTGTTCTATGTTGCGGTCGGCATCGGCACGGACACGGGCGCGGCACACGTCGGGCATGGTCTCCAGCACAACGATGCGCTCGGGCTGCAGGTGATCCTTCCACCACTGGCGCCGGTCGGCCTTGGCCTCCGATGCGATCAGCCAGGCGCGGGGCCAGCGGTCGGTCGGCCGGCCTATGTCGCCCAACATCTCATTGCGGGCGCGAATGGCGGGGGTGAGCCACTTGGCTCGGTCCCACCCATGCATGCTCTGCCCTGATAAGCCCGAGGCGATCACGTCGAGGTCAATCACCAGATCCGCGCCGCCGGCATGCTGCTCGACATACGATGTCTTGCCGCTCGCTGGCGCACCGCACACGATCACCAAGGGGATGGTCGAGGGGCGCAACCAGTCTGGGCGCCATTGATGCTTACCGAAGGCCTGGTCCTCGGCAGTGCGGCGCAGGTGGCAGGCCCGGCAGAGTGGGCGCAGGTTCTCCCGGTCATTGTTGTGACTGTCGCCGTCGATATGGTCGATTTCCTCGGCCGCGGCGATCAAGCCCTGCTCTTTACAGAACCGGCATAATGGCTCTTCTGCCAAGATCAGGGGGCGCAGCTTCTGCCAGTGCCAGCCATATCCGCGCTCGGTCGTAGTGAACTTGCGTCCGGTGCGGATGATGCGGCGTGTTGGCGCCGAGCCATGCCGTTGAGATGGCGGCTTGCTTGGCATTTCAGCCCCTCGCTATCATTCGGGAGTGGCCATAAGGCCTCCTATAGTGGGGTGGGGCTAGAGAACCGTGTTCGACTGGATATCGTCCAAGTCCCATTGCCACAGCGCGCCGGCCCCACCGGGCTTGAAAGTGAGAAACTTGCCTGCCGTGACGCCGTTGAGGATCACGTCATAGGTGCCGTTGGCGTTGAACAGCGGGCCGCTTACGCCGCCGACAGTGAGCGTCGCTGAACTGGTCAGATCACCACTCGCGGTCGAGGCTGCTTCCTTGAGCTGGAACTGACCGCCAAGGTAGTTCTTCACCGTGAAGCGTAGGCGATAATCGCCAGATACGGGGAACGGGATGGCCGCGCCCGCAGCAAAGAAATTCGTGTTCCGCGACATATGGATGACGCCGCCCGTCACCTGCACATAGGCGGCGCTGGAACCGGGCCATTGCGCCGGAATATCGCAGGCATGGTCGGGGAAAAGGTCTGGACCGTAGTTCTGAACGATGGTGGGAACCACGACGCCATAGCGCAGCGGCAGGGACACAGCATCATTGTCGACCAGCACCTTCGTATAGTCGATGTCCATCGTGCCATAGCCGTAGTAGAGCAATGGCGACCCTGCGACTTCAGCATCCAGCGTGAAGCTGACGTGGGTCGCATCCACCCTGGCGCCCGCCGACATGGTGACGGGCGTTCCGGCATCGGTCATTACGAATCCCAGAATGCCGGTTGTCGGCGTGAAGTCGGTCCCGCCATCGTGCGCTATTTCGGCCACAACGGCGGTACCGGTGATGGTGGCGGAAACCAGCGTCGGCCCGAGCAGCCCGCCGGGCACCTCAGCGCCAACCGCCGCAGCGGCGGCGCGGGCCGACCGTGGTGCGTAGTTCTTGTATCCCTGTGGCAGTAGATGCGGCCCGCCATCACCTTCCTGATCGAATTTCTCAGGAGCGATTGAGATATAGTCGATCTCTTCGGCTAGTTCCCGCTGGATGCGGCGAACCTGATTGTAGCCGGTTTGCGATCCGGCTCCATCGGAACGAGGTCCGATCGGATTGATGATGACTTTCATCTCTGGATAAATCGCCCGCATCATGCCGAACAGCACTAGGTGGCCGTCCTTCCACTTGACCTGTTTGGTAGGGTCATTGAGCTTGCCCGCGTCCCCTTCACCCTGATCATGGATGGCCGCGACAATGCTACGTCCACCGGCGACCACAGCGGCAGCAGCGGCCACCCAGCTATCCATGCTGGGGCCGGCCACGATATTGTCGGGGTCGCTGTCGTCGAGCCAGTATGGATCGGTTTCGGCATCGGTGACGTTCGATCGCAGGAGCGCACTGCCGTCTGTCGCCCCCTGCGCCATCGTCGCGTTGCCGTAAATTAAGGCATTGAGAGCGCCCTCAAATTCGGGCTGCGCGTACTGGTAGAGACGGACCCCATTCGACTGGCCAGAGGTAATGAACGATGGGGTGGATACCCCTCCCCCACCCTGCCCCGTAGCTGCGCCAAGGAAACACCCAAAAGCGAGACTTAAGCCCATCTATCGCCTCTTGGGGTTGAAATGGAAAAGCCCCACCGGTTCGGGCAAGGCGGGCGGCGAATGAGCCGACCGTGATCAACACGGCCGGCTGCTTGAATTGAAACGGGGGCACATGCCCAAAGCTACCGGCCCGGCTTCGATGCGCCTCTGGGCTTCGCTGGGTCGCGTCTCAAACTGATCAGCGCAATTCTGCGCCGGTCGATTGGCTCAATTTTGAGCTGATTTCCTATTGCTCGACTCAGGCCGGGTTTCCGCAGGCTGGCCGGGGCTTTGAGGTTGATTTCCTCACCCGCGCGGCGCTGTCGACTCAGCCGTTGATTTGAGGACACCGACCGGCCGGGGCTCGCATAAGCGAGAATCGCAATCTGTCCGATCCGTGCCACTATCCCGACGCCAACGAACGGGCCGTGGGCAGCGAAACAACCATCTGCCCGTAAAAGTGTCTGGGTGACGCGAGTCCGCGCCTATTGGGTTAGGCCGGGATCAATCTGCGTCATTCCGTCGATCGGATTGCTATAACGAAAATATCAGCCACCGAACCCGAAAGGAGGAACCATGAAACTGCTGCTCTCGGGCATTGCCTATCTGCTGCTGTTTATCGCGCACCAGCTGTAGGCCAATGAAAAGGCCACCGACGGACAAGGTCGATGGCCTCAAATTAAATACACATACTATGTGCTATTCGCTTGCACATAATATGTGGCCTGCTATGTTCATTGTGTTGAAGCAATCCAGCTTCGACACACAAGGACTGGAGCGTACCATGAGCGCAAAGCTCAGCTTCCAAGTCCGGTTCGGCAAGTGGCGATTGACAATCACCATTAGTCGGTAACCCGGAGGCCGGGCGGTGTTAGTAGCACTGCCCGGCTGAAGGATACCAAAATCCAAGGGAGGCTTCAATGCCGCTGATCACCGACCATCAAGAGTTGATCAATCTGCGCACCGAACTTGAACTGACCCAGGCTAAGATGGCCGAAATTATCGGCATGCCATTTCGGACCTACCAGGCGCTTGAAGGCGGACAGAACCCCGTGAAGCCATGGCACCTGAAGGCAGCGAAGTATGCGGCCATCGAATATGCAACCGCCCAATCCGATATCGGCCTTCTGCCAGTGAATATCTGGAATGATATCCGAAGCGCGTCGCTACTCATCGACCAAAGCATGCGGCCGACCGGGAAATAGAAAAGGCCCCCGAAAGGGAGCCTTGCTTCTGGACATGTTACTGGCGGTCGGCATCTCGGTGCGCCTGGGTCACTCGCGGCTCGGGTGTCGCGGCGAGAGTCGCCGGCCTGCCAACGGATCAGTGTTCGTCCACCAACGAATCTACGCGACCTTGGACATGGTTTCAAGCGCCATCGGTACTTGCCGGTCGGTTCCAAACAGCTGCAGCACCACAGTGGCCATGTTGCCATTTATTTCGATGACGCGGACCTGGTGGTCACGGAACGGGCCGTCAAGAATTTCAACGTTATCGCCGACCCCGAACTCTTCCCGCGTCCGCATGTGGCGCTGCTCCGGCGGCGCTCGCAACGAGCCGTTTGCATAGACAGGCGCGAATTTGCAGAACTGTGCCCGGTTGGCTTTGTGCGGGCGACCCTTATGACCAATCACGCCTAAGATGAGAGGAAAGTCGCCCAGCCAATACCAAGGCGGCATGGTGCCAGCGGGAAACCCGGCAAATAGATGCCGCGGTACCACCGGGAAAGCCATCTCCTCTTTGAGGTTTCGGCTCTTGGTGTAACGGTTGGTCGAGCGCCAGCGCGTCTCGGTGGGAATGAATGTCGCTATGCCGCGTCGGCGCAGGATATGCGCGCAGGTGTATTCTTTTTGGGGCGCAGTGACGAACGCATACCAGTCGAGTTGGACATCGACGGTGGTCACCAAATCCTTGGTGGCGATGAGCTTAGACATGACGACCTCGCTGGTGAACGAGGTCGGGCAGGCTGGTGTGACGCGTTTGAGGATGAGCGAATTCGCTGGTTAGGTCAAGCGCGCGATACTTCTTCGTCCTCTAGCATGATCTGGCGCATCGGGCGTGGCAGCTTAAAACCAGGACGATAATCTTGCCATTTGATTTCTCTGGCGGCGACGATGGTGCAGTCGGCAGAGCAGCACCGTGCCGCAGTCATATTTGCGCCGTCCTCATCCCGAAAGATCATGTCCGACCAGACGCGCCCTTTTTTATCGAGGATCGCGAACCCGTGCGTCACAGTTGTCTCCTCCTTCCGATATCCATCAGGTATTTTTGACGCGCTCAAAACGTGCCCCTTGTCGCTAAATGAACAATTTCCGCACGTCGGGACGGAGATATTTTGGAGAGCGTCGGGCGCCAGTTCATCGGAACCCGGCTCCCCCATGTACCCATCGTGGTGCCGACCTTTTCAGGTACATCTATGCGGTACCATCGTCCATCGTCGTGCAAGAAATATCGTCGCTGTCGGGAAGTCTCCATGTCGCTAAACAGCAATTCACAGGCGATCCCCTCGGGCACAGGCTCGGTCATAGGCCTCCAAGGATGTTCGCGATCGTAGTCCTCGCGTTCTCGGCGCTCATCAATTTTGGTTTTCATCGCACCTCCCGAATCAACTTCAACGCTGGAACTTTACACGAACATGGTCAATTCCGTTCGGCTCACGCCGCAGCTTTCCGCTTCTTCCGACACTTCTTGAACCAGCACGATGCGAATGCCTTCACCTTCGGCATCCGATGCGTCAGCGCAAAGGCGCTGGCCTCGTCCTCGATCACCAGTGCATGGCCCCGGATTGCATCGCTCACCGCGTCCGGATCGATCTGGTCGGCAAACTCTGGGTCGGTCAGCAGCATCTCGGCCGCCTTGATCTGAACAGCGGTTACGGGTTTCAATTCGGCCTTGGCCAGCACGTCCAGCACCTGGCGAGCCCGCAGCGCGCCCCGCTTATCGATCAGTCCGCGCAGCGCGGCCACGGCAACGGTTTCGCCTGCCGAATACCGACCATTGCTGCCGGGATAGCGCAGCAGCTTCACCCCTGCCCGGTCGCAGACCTGCTGCACCGTCACGGCCTCGGGATCGCCCGCCGCCAGTTCGGCCCAATACATTTCCAGCGGCGAAACATTTTTGCGAGCACCGTTCACATTGACGAATGTTTCGGCCTCGGCAACCGTGCCGGCGGCGCGGACGATCACGGCCGGGATGACACTGACCTTGGGGTGTCGCTTGGCTGCCTCAAGGCGGTGCTGACCATCGATCGCGTGATACCGGCCGTCAGTGGCCGGGGCGACCACGATGGCGCCGAAGCTGTCCCAGGCGAACCAGTCGACGATCTTCTGGACCCTGCCCTCGTCCAACCCTCGCTGATAGGCCGTGTCGATATCGATCAAGGTTTTGTCAATCCAGTCAAGCACCGGGACTTCGCCGGGGTCGCGGAATTGGGTGTCGTCCATCATGCTGCTCCATCTGGCGGGTAGTTCACGGGGTCCATGATCTGATGCCGTCGACCGAATTCGTCGCAGATGACATCGCGGATCAGTTGGTCATTGTTTCCAAAGCCACAGCGCTCCGCGGCCCTATCGCTGACGATCACGAGTTGGTCATAGGTGAGAGGCCGGAGCAGCATCGTGATTGCTTCGGCGGCTGTTTCCACCGCAGCGTCGGCGGTGCCGAAGAATGCGTGCAGGTTTACGTCCCCAGCGCCATCTCCAGTCTTGATTGGAAAATCGATGATATGGCTCAATTTGGTACTCCGTCTTCCAAAAGGGCTGGACGAGCCAGGCCGTTGGCGATTGATTTTTGACTGTTCTCGATCTGCTGCATGAGGTCTGCCCGCTCTCGTACGAACGCGGCGAACTGGGCGGATGTGGGCGCGAAACGGCGATCATGGATTTCGACTTCACCGCGAATGAACATGCGCACAGCTCGCTCGATAGCCGCCGGTGGCTCGCCTTCGATGGCCATTAGGAACGATGCCAGCACCAGATCAGGCGCCCCGCCCTGATGGGGAGGGAAGCTGCTCAAGAGCAGCGCGATTTGGTCCAGTGTTGTCCTGCGGTTGGTCATAGTCGGCTCCGGCATTCGAGAGAGATCGGGCGAGGTCGGCGACCGTCCTGGGCGAGCCGCGAGCTTGCGGCGCTCGGTTGTCGTATTGGCCTTCGATGAGCTTGACGAACTTGCTGGGTGTGAGCAGGAAATCCAGATCGGCGCGCCACCCTCGGTCATTGGCGCCGCAGCAGAAGGAACTGGCAGTGATCTTGGCCAGCGCCTCATTCCACACGGCCAAGCCGTGACGGGTGAGCGTGGACGCCATCTTGCGGCGCCGCGCATCGGTGATGGCTCGCACCAGAGGCAGCCCTGATGCCTTGGCCATGTTCTCATAGGCCGAGAGCGCCTGCCCGACATCGTCGGTCGCCAAGGACGTATCTTCTGAACGAAGTGAAGAAGAAGATATTTCTTCCCTTCTTCTTATTTGCGTCGCGCGAGCGTCAGGCTGAGCGTCACTGAGTGCGTCGATTGGTTTCTGCCAAGACTGATATTTGTCGTAGTTACAGATAGTTATGAGCGTCGACTGCGCGTCGGCTTGTGTGTTGATCATTGCGTCGATTTTCAAACGCGCCAAAAACCGCCTCACGCGGGATTCAGTCCACCGCCAACGGCTGCCCATAAACCGGGTCGAAAAGCTCAGTTGGCCGCGCTCCAAATCCTGGGTGCCATGGCGCACGCGGACGCGGGTGGCCTTCCAAACAGCGTTTTCGAGCATCCATAACCAAGCCTCCCGTTCCGTGAACGGCTCCGGGGCGAAAAACGGGTGATCGAATATGCCGCGCGCCACGGCAAAGACCCCTACAGCCATCAGTAATGCCCCGCCCGCGCCAGTGGTCGGATGGCATTGTTCGCCATGCTGCAATAGGCCTCTACGACTGCTGTAGGGCCGTGGCGCTGCTTGTCGATAATGTACTCAATGATGTTCTGTCGGTCGATGAGCCTAGCGAGGCGCGCCGCTTCCTTGTCGGGGTCTTTTTCCTTTTGAAGCTGGAGGTAATAGGCCTCCCGATAGAGGAAAATCACTGTATCCGCGATTTCTTCGATCCGCCCAGAATCGCGCAGATCCGCCTTCGATGGTCGCTTGCTATCGCGGCCCTCTACCCCACGGTTGAGCTGGCACGCCAGCAGGACCGGCACGCCGATCTCTTGGCCCAAGGCATACAGCCGGGACGTAACCAGCCCCAGCTCGTGACTGCGGTTCGGCCCGGCGCCAGGAATGTCGATCTCGCCCAGGTGGTCCACGATCAGCAGCCCGAGGCGTTGGTTTTTCCGCTCCATCTGGTTTGCGATGCTGCGGGCCCTGCTGGCGATCTGTGAAAAGGTCAGATTGCGTTGCTGCTCGATGATCAGCGGCATCTGTTCCAGCCGAGCCGCAGCTTCGGTCAGACGTTCCATTTCGTCGTCGTTGATGTCCCCGCCACGAATGCGGTGATACGGAATGGAGGCCGTTTCCGAGTAGCATAGGTCGGACAGAACGCGGCTGCTGAGAGGTGTGGCGCCCATCTCCAGCGAGAACACCGCAACGCCATCGCCACCGGCAGCGGCGGCGCGGGCGGTGTTGGCGATGGCTGTGGTCTTGCCCATACCAGGGCGCGCCGCCAAAACGACCAGTTCGCCGGCGTGCAGGCCGAGGGTGGCCTTGTTGAGGTCAGGCAAGCCCCATGTGATGCTGTTGTCCACGCCATTGTCACGACGGTCGCGCAGTTCATCGATGGCAGCCCGTGCAGCCGCGCCGATCGACATGCGCCGCAGATTGTGGCTGGCACCGACCGAGGCGATTTCGTCCAACCCCGACACCATGTCGGTCGCAATTTCAGATGGTTTTCCACCTGCAGCGCCTTGTCCGGCCCTGGCGGTCATCGTGGCGGCAATCGCTTCGATGTTCCTATACTGGGCTAGTTCGCGCACCACGCGCGCATAGTCCGGCGCATTTAGGATGGTGGGCGGGTCATTCATCAGCGCCACGATGTAATCGCCGACCGTACCGGCTTCCTCCCCGATCTTGATCTTGGCGTCATCGCCCAAGGCGAGGGTCAGGAGCCGATAATCGATCCGGCGCCCTTCCGCACGCGCGGCGACCATTTCCGAGAACAGCCGCGAATGGACCGCATCACAAAAATCGTCCGCGGCAACCAGCCCATCGACCACGTCAACGGCATCGGCATTGAGGATGCAGGCGCCAAGAAGCGCCCGCTCGACGGTGATGGCTTGAGCCAGATCGACCACTAGACCGTCTCCGCACCAACGATATTGGCGAAGCGGTTAAATGCGGCTACGACCCTGCCCTTATTTTTAGGCGTCGGGTGTTTTTCGTGCTCGGCGTTCGCGGCAGTGAACGCTGACCAAGCGCGGGTTTCAAGCAAGCCGATGACCGCTTCCGCAACTCGGTCGATGTCGGCTTGCGAAAGGCGTTGGTCGCGATCAGCGCCCAGCAGATGGGTGACGTCAACGCCCTCCCCGTCGTCTGCCGGATAAAGATCAGGTCGAAGATCCGAAAGCGCGATGCGGCCGCTCGTGAGGATATAGATCCTCTCCGAGGTGAAACTGTCTGGGTAGGCGTCACCGGTCATCAGCGACGCAAAGGTGAGCTTATCGAGATCCAGCGCTTTGATAAATGCCGATGGTCCGCCGAGTGCGGACACTGCGTCCAATACGGCTGTAGTGGACTGCAATTTCTGATGAGAGGACAAAGCTTCGCTACCGACCGTCGTGTCGTGTTTCATTTCCAATTCCTTTGGATGGTGATCGGCGGCGATTGTCACACCAGCCTGCCCGACCGAGATTATGGGGTGAAGCAACTCGCCAACTTGGCGACTACGCCGGCCCCTCACGTGCATGCGGGTGCGAGGGCATCATGCGGCTTGCTCGGTATCTACGAAATCGTGGGCAGCCAGGCCGTGCTGCTTGAACATGGTGCAGAGCTTGCGCACGAGGGCCAGCGATGGGTCTTGCTCGTAGCGCTCGATTCGAGAGATGGTCGCGGACGAGACACCGACATCCTTGGCCAACTTTTTGACAGTGAGGCCGCGCTCTTGGCGCACGACACGGAGCCTGTGCATCGGCAAATCATCCCGTAAGTTGCAACTAGCGTAACCTACCGAATTTTAACCAGTTGCGCAAGACGCTACCGACAGACGTATCCGGACGGTGCTATATTGCATCCAGTGTAACGCCTGTGGGGATTTTCAGATGTCGAACCGGTTCCAAAAAGAAGGCAACCGCCAGCGCCACTTCATTCGCGAGTGGCGCGCATATCGCGGATTGACCCAAGACCTTCTTGCCGATCGGTTGGGAATATCGAAGGCAAGCCTGTCACGCATCGAGACGGGCCGGCAACCTTATACACAGGATATGTTGGAAGCACTGGCCGAGGCACTTATGTGCGACCCTGCCGACTTGATCATGCGTGACCCAACCGCCCAAGACGCGATGTGGAGCCTATGGGAAAGTGCCAGCCCTGCCGAAAAGGCGCAAATCACATCGGTGGTTCGGGCCTTGATAAACACCGACAAGAAGGCATCTTGAGCAACTCCAAAATCCAGTATGGTTAAAATTGTTGCGTCTAGCGTAACTTTCCATATTGACGGTATTTGCGTTTAGCGTAACATGGCTTCCAGAGTTGATCTGGAGGCCTTTATGTCGTCACCCGCACCCCACGCTAAACCATCGCCGCTGTATGAGGCGATCGCCGCGCATGCCGTAGCAGCCTGCAAATTCAATGAAGTCTCCAGCATTTTGGATGAAATCGCCGCTGAAAAGTGCGGCTATGTCATCACGGATGCCGACCACGTTATTTGGGAGACCGCCAACAAGGCGGAAGTTGACACTCGCCTGGCCGTCTGCGCCGCGCCCACGAATGGCGGCGCTGAGCTTCGGCTTAAGGCCCGATACGTCCAGGCTATCTTGTCGGTCGGTGGGTCGCTGGAAGACGACGAGGTCTTAGCCCTTCTCGATAGCGCTGCTGACCACCGCAACCGCTACGTCGCCGACGAAGACCGAGCAACTGCCTGACCGAATAAATCGGCTCGGGCAAGCGCAGCAACGCTCCCCGAGCCTCCCACAAATACCTTTGGAGGTTCATCATGGATACGACGAAAGATATCACGGCTGCCGTGCAAGTCGCAACAATCGACGCGATTGACAACGCTATCGAGAAGAAGGGCGGGATCGTCGCGAAGACGGTAGCGCTCAAGCATCTGACCGAAATCCTGCTCAACGATTTCGAGCATCAGTTTGGCTACGACAAAGGCAAGCCTGGACGGTTGGATACCGATACCGTGTTCACTGTCGACAAATCCACCCTCGCAACCTTGGCATGGGTAGTGTCCGAAGTATGCGAGACCAGCAGCGACCTCGACAGGATGCTTGACGATATCGCCAACGATCTTGTGCATCTTTCCAATGCCGGCTATGCCGCAAAAAATGGCGCATTGACCGTAAAGGTTGGTGCATGATGGCCCTCACCATCCCCGCCGTCGGCCCCTACTCCATTGATGACTTACAATCGGACTTGGGCCACCTTTCCCAGCTCATCGAAACCATCGCCGAAGTCCTACAGAACAATTGCAGCTTTGTTTCAGAGGATGGCGCCCGCCTGGCAGGCATGGACCAGCTTAATGCGCTGATCTACATCGCTCGCGACATGGCCAATGGCTTAGATGGCGTAGTCGAAACGCGTTTCATGGAAATTGCGACCTCACGCTGCCCAAATAAGGCAGGCGCGTGATGGCCAGCACCGAAATCAATGTCCAGCACGTCAACGACGATCGCCTCGTCGCCATCGCCGATGAAATCGACCTCCTCCAATCGGCCGCTATAGCCCCAAGTCAGGAGCGCGATGCTCTGTATCATCGGTGGATCAGCGAAGCATCAGCGGCTGGTATAAAGCTAGGTAGCGTTGAAGGTTTGGCTCTATCCGAGCGGATTGGGCATACCCAGAAAGACAACGAGGCTGCCGAATACTGGAACCGCATTGCTTCTCTGCAGGAGCAGTCCCGTGGCTACCGTCCGTTGACGATCCAGGGTCTTTTCGCCAAGGCCCGAATTCTCCGCCACAGTATGGGACCGGAATTCAACGACGTGGCCAGGGACGATCAAGACTGGAACGTCCTCCTATTTAACGAGTTTTTTGACGCGATAGCACCTATGGCCAGGGAGGCAACGCCAATGAGCCCGATCCTGACGCCCGCCATCGTAGAGTTGCGCGCGGAACTGGAGCGTGCTGACGCGGAACGCTCGGCAATCTGGGCCAAGGCCGACGCCAACCCGCACGACGACGTCATTCAGAAAGCCTATAACGAGGCCCTCCTTTACAGCTGGAAAGTCCTGGACCAGATCGCGGAAATCCATGCCGCCAGCTTAGCCGACCTCAAAGTGAAGGCGTGGGCGATGGATTGGAGCGCCAAACTACTGGACGACGAGCCCTACCATAACCCCAGCGACGGCGAAGAGAAGATCATGCGCCAGCTCGTCGCAGGCCTCTTGGATGAGAGGATCTCGTGATGGAGAACTACCTCAATTCCAGCAAGCCTAATGTGGTCACCGACTTTCTGTCGGCATGGCTCCAAGCCGAACCTTGGCAACGCGACATTGTCCTGGCCCAGATGAAGGGTCTGGCGAAGCACGGCGCCGCTGTCCGGCGCGATGCAGCCTTGTTCAAGACCACGGCGTCTGCCAGCGGCGACAAAGGGAGCGCAGCATGATCGCCATCAAGGTTCCCAGGCAGATCGACCACTTTGACCGATTTACAAAAGCCCAGGCCCGAATGCGAGCGGCCGAAACCACCGCGACCCTTGATCGAGCGATCAACGCCATGGACATAGCCAGCGCTTCGGTCATATCGGCACCTGTCCTTACCGCAGCCGATGCGGCTCTGGCCAGCCGCGCGCAGGAATGGGTCAACACTCGCCCCCGGCAGGTCATCACCGCCCATCGGGCAATGGCTGACCGCGCCCTTTACCGCGTCAGGCGTGTTGCCGTCGACAGGCCCTACGCCCAGTTAGAGAGCCAGCTATGATCTTGCTCAAGCTCTGCCTGCTTCGCATTCGGATCAGGAACTGCGTCTCGCGCGTGGCGCGGGTGCATGCGCGCGAGGGAGCCAGCCATGAGTAATCTGATTGACACCATCAGCGCCCATCGCGCCGCGTGGCAGGCGTTTCAGGACGCGCCGGCCGACGAACACCACGATGAAACCATTCGGGCGTCATGCCGCGAGACTGAGGCGCTGATGGCGCTCGCCCGTGCCGTGCCGGTGGACCAGCAGGATATGCAAGCCCTCAAAGCGCATCTCGAATGGTGGACGATAGAGGAAGCGCAGCGCCGGGACTGTGAGCCGGAGCCGTTTGCGCTCTATGCCATCATCCGGCTAACGGAGGCCAGAGAGCGCGAAGCCTGCGCGCTGATCGCGGATGCCTACGCCGAAGTGAATTGGGAGCAATGCACTGATAGCATTTTGCTTGACCCCGTTCTTTCCAATCACGGCAAGCGTTCGCTCACTCAAGCTGATTGGGCGAAGGCGGAATCGATGGCCGTTGACAGCACAATTCACTCCAGCATGTACCACGCTGCCACCAACGTCGCCGCAGCAATCCGCAAGCGAGGCGAACAGCCATGAGGCCCACATGGGTATTGGCATGCGCCCTGGTGGCCCTGGGCTGCGCAGAGCGGGCAACCGGGCTGGAGCCCCAGGCGATCATCGCGCCCGATTATTTGTGGCTCTGGTGGCTGCCGGCGCTGTCATTCATGGTCACCGCCATCAGGACGGCTATGGGGGCGCGGGGATGAGCGAGGACATCCACGAACCCCTTGATCTGGTATGGGGTGCCGCCGCAATCGCCAAGGTCATCGGCCAAACCACCCGCGCCACCTATCACATGCTGGAGGCAGGCGAGCTTCCGGCCCGTCAGGTGGGCCAGCGCCGTTGGGTCGCCAGCCGGAAGGCCCTGGAATCGTTCTTTGCCAAGACCGCCGATTAACCGCGGCTGTTCCGGCCATTTGCTGGCGCTTCCGTCCTAGTGGTACGCTGCCTGCCAAACGAGGATTGAGCAATGAGCGTTCGCAAGCGCAAATGGACCACCGCCAAAGGCGAAGCCAAGGAAACCTGGCAGGCGGATTATGTTGACGGCCAAGGCAAACGCCAGCGGCAGTCCTTCGACAAAAAGAAGGATGCCGATGCCTTCCTGCTCAAAGCCATGGGCGAAGTCCGCGACGGCGTCCATGTGCCGGACAGCGAAACCATCACAGTTTCAGCGGCGGGCAATCTATGGCTCAAGAGCGGCGCCGCCGACGGCTTGGAGCGTACCACCCTCGACCAGCGCCGCCAGCATCTTCATCTGCATATTGCCCCGTTCATCGGCAACACGAAGCTCAACAAGCTCACCGTGCCCAGCATCAGAGCCTTTCAGGACACACTGCGCGAGAATGATCGCAGCGCAGCGATGATCAAGCGCACAACCGTCTCGCTGGGCTCGATCCTTGCCGATGCGCAGTTGCGAGGCCATTCGGTGCGCAACCCTGTCCATGAGATGTCACGCGCGAAGTCCAGCCGCACCAAGGTCGAGAAACGGCAGCAGAAGCGGTTGGAGATCGGCGTGGACATCCCCACCACCGCCGAGATCAAGGACTTGATTGCAGCCGCCGAGGGGCGCTGGCGCCCGTTGATTATCACTGCCGTGTTCACTGGCCTGCGAGCTTCCGAGCTTCGCGGCCTCCGCTGGGCGGATGTGGACCTTCCCGCAGCCATGTTGCATGTCCGTCAGCGCGCGGATCGCTACCATGCCATAGGCATGCCCAAGACTGACGCCGGCCAGCGCAAGGTTCCTCTCACGCCGATGACCGTGAACACGCTTCGCGAATGGAAACTCGCCTGCCCCAAGGGGGAACTGGATCTGGTTTTCCCGACCGGTGCCGGCAAGGTTGAGGGTCACAGCAACATGGTCAACCGTGGACTGATCCCAACCATGATTGCCGGAGGGGTGTCGATCGCTACGGGACGGGATGACGAGGGAAAACCAGTAGTCGACGCGAAATACTCTGGCCTGCATGCCCTGCGGCACTGGTTCGCCTCATGGTGCATCAATCGCAGGAGTGAAGGCGGGCTTGAGCTGTCACCGAAGCAGGTTCAGGAGCGCATGGGACACAGCAATATCGCCGTGACGCTTGACACCTATTCCCACCTGTTCCCCACACAGGATGAGCAATCAGCCCTAGCCGCCGCTGAGCGCAGCATGTTTGGCGTCTGAACCGCCACTGGCACACAGTTGGCACATGGCAGTCTAAACATCAGGATTTCCGGGCCTCAACAGCGGACTCTGACTCCGTCAATCTTGGTTCGAATCCAGGTTCCCCAGCCACACTCTCAGCAAAACTCCAGGTTTTCCGTAGGTTTCAGCCAGCTCTAGCCGGCCAAATTGTGGGTTTTCCCACCGCTTTGGCCACCAGATTGGCCACCGGGTCGTCTGCATAGCTGCGAAGCGCGTGCGAATCTCGATGCACCGTCTCCGCACCCGCTGCGCAGCGAGACCGGTCATGACGGAGAACAGTCATGGCTTCGGACAGCTTCCTGCGCCTCAAGGGGCGCACCTCCTACTTCCGCCGCAAGATTCCAGCCGGATTACAGACTCAGCTTGCGTCAAGCGAAATCTGCTTCAGACTAGGCGTTATCGACAGGGATTCGGCGCTCCATCTGGGCCGTCGCCTGGCTGTTGCGGTCGATGCGTTTTTTGTATCTGCGCGTAGGGATGAAATGCTGTCGTCACACCAACTGACCGCTGTACTTGGGTCGGCTCTGCAAGAGTGGCGCGCCACCATCCAGCCCGTCTTGGTTCCACTCGTCTCCACGCGCAATCAAGCAAAGTCGATGGCGGCAATGGCCGACGGCGTGCTGCATCGCCAAAGCGACGGCTACCCCATCATTGATGATGATTTCATCGCCAAGCAATTCGGCGCGGCCGGTATCGAACTACCGACAGACCCCATGGCAGTGCGGCTGGCGAGCAACGCCCTGACCGCAGGCATGGCAGCGCATTACCTCGAAACAGCAGCAGAGCTGGCGCGGCAGGGCGGCCTCGACCATGGTCTGTTCAAGCTGCCGGTGAGCGAATGGGAAGAGAAGGCATCCCGGCTCCTGGCGCCTTATGGTGATGTCGAGGAAGTCACTGCCGCTGCGCCTAAGCAAGCCCCCCTTCCCCCAGTGGCCCAGCCCCTGAAGGCGCCGGCAATCGTCACCAGCACGCCAGCATCGGTGGTGGTGGGGGGCGTCTCGACCAAGTTCGCACGCGAAGCGGGCTCCACCTTTGCCACCCAAGCCAACTACATCGTCAATGAGCGGGTGAAGGCCCGACAAGTTGGGCCTGATGCGGTGCGCAACCTGGGGCCGTCCTTGCGCCTGTGGTTGCAAATCTGTGGCGATGTTGATGTTCGCGACTACTCCTCCACGCACATGGCGGAATTTCGCAGCGTGCTGATCGACGTTCCCAAGGTCTATTGGCGCTCATCGAATGAGCAGGCCAAGCACATTCTCCAGGTTATCGTGGAGGCTGGTGCCGAGGGGCCGGACTATGTGCGGGTATCACCAAAAACGATCAACAAACACCTGAGCAATATGAACTCGGTCTTCGAGCACGCCAAAACCATGGGGTTGGTCGAGCGGTCCATTCTCAGCTTCGCAGATGGCCTTTACCTAGAATCTGGGAGCGAGGTCAGTGGTCTGGAAGAGCATGAGGAGCGGCCAGGATACACGCCGGATCAGGTGCAACTCTTCTTCACTCATCCGGTGTATCTGGGCCGTAAAAGCGCATATTTCTATAACGACCCTGGCCAGGTAATCGTGCGCGATGCCCTTTATTGGCTCCCCCTGCTCGCCTGCTTCCAGCTCATGCGGCGAGAGGAAATCTGCCAACTCAAAGTCAAGCACGTTAAGCAGGAGCAGGGCATCTGGTTTTTTGACCTGATGCAGCATGAGGTCAAAGTGAAGCGTCACTCGTCCAAACGCCGGGTTCCTCTGCACGACGCCATCATCCAGCTCGGTTTTCTGGACGAAGTCGTGACGGACCGTGAACCCGATGAGCTGCTGTTTCCGGAGTTGGCGCCCAATGCGAAGGGCTCTTATTCCGACGCTGTCGGCAAGCGGGTAAGCCGGATAGTCGATAGTCTCGGTATTAAACTAATCCGTGTGGACGACAGCGAAGCCGATGGCGCGCTTCACCCCTTCCGCCACCACGGGATCACGCAACTCGAAAACCAGGGCGTGCAAGGCGGGATTATCGACGCCTTATCCGGCCATTCTTCAAAGGAACGGAAAAGCGAGCGCCGACGCTACACAGACCAAATCTTTCTGTCCGTCCTGCGTGACACCATCAACAAGTTGCAAGTCTCCCTTGATGTGGAGGTGTTGAACCAGAATTGGCAGAAATTCCGGTAACTCTAGTCACCTGAATCCGAAGTTCGGTTCATTGTTTTTTGGCGGAAGGGTTTGACGGCGGCGAGGATTTCGTCGGCGGATTTGACCCATCGATAGGGCTTGGGGTTTTGGTTGTGTGCGTCGATAAAGGCGGCAATATCGGCCTCCAGTTCGGCGGTGGACCGATGGACGCCGCGTTGCAACTGCTTGCGCGTCAGTTCGGCGAACCAGCGTTCCACCTGGTTGATCCAACTGGCCGATGTGGGCGTGAAATGCACATGCCAATGCGGGCGGCGCGCCAGCCAGGCCTTGATCTTGGGCGTCTTGTGCGTGGCGTAGTTATCCATGACCAGATGGACGTCTGGCCCTTGTGGCATGGCCGCATCGATCCGCTTGAGGAAATCGAGAAACTCGCTCGCCCGATGGCGCTTGTAGCATTTGCCGATCACCGCCCCTGTGGCGATGTCGAGCGCCGCAAACAGCGAGGTTGTGCCATGACGGATGTAGCTATGTGTTCTTCGCTCGGCCACGCCGGGCGTCATCGGCAGCACCGGCTGCTCCCGATCCAGCGCCTGGATCTGTGATTTTTCGTCCACGCACAGAACAATGGCCCGGTTCGGCGGGTCCATGTAGAGACCGACAATATCATGCACCTTGTCGACGAACAGCGGGTCGCTCGAGAGCTTGAACGTCTCGCTGCGATGCGGTTGCAGGCCAAAGGCGGCCCAGATCCGGCGGATGGTGGTGTGCGACAGGCCCGTCGCCGCCGCCATGGACCGGATCGACCAATGGGTGGCATCCTTCGGCGTCGTGTTCAGCGTGCGCTCGATCACTTCGGCCACCTGTTCGTCCGATACGGTCCGCGGACGGCCAGGGCGATACTCGTCGGTGAGCCCCTCGACCCGATCATGCACGAAACGCCTGCGCCACTTTCCCACGGTGTGCTCATGCACACCGAGACGCGCGCCAACTTCCTTGCTTTGAAGCCCCTCTGCACAAAGCAGGATCATCCGGCACCGGTCCGAAAGTGAGCGCGCGGCCTTGTGCCGCCGAACCTGCGCTTCGAGAAACGCGCGCTCCGCGATGCTCAGAACCACTTCGTCCGCCACACGACCTGCCATCGCATCATCCCCAAACTGCTCCAATCAATGATACAAATTACAGTTCCGGGTGACTTGGGTCAGGACTCATTGATCCAGAAGATGAAGACGGCTGCGAATGCGATCGCTGACAGGAAGGTGTGAGCGCATCGGTCATATCGGATGTGGATACGTCTCCAATCCTTGAGGCGGGCGAACAGGTTTTCGATCTTGTGCCGCTGGCAATAGAGCACTGGATCGTAGCTGTGCTGAATACGGTGGCCGGCATGGGGTGGAATGCAAGGCGTGATGCCGCGCTCGACCAAGCCAGCGCGGAATCCGGCAGAGCTGTAGGCGCGATCGGCAAGCAGATGACGGGCTGGCGGCAGCCTCTCAAGCAGCACGGCGGCGGACTTGTGATCGTTGGCCTGTCCCTCGGTCAAATAGAGCAGGAGCGGACGGCCTTTGCCGTCGCAAACCACTTGCAGCTTGGTGGTCAATCCGCCTCGACTGCGCCCGATACATCGGGATAGAGCCCCTTTTAAGCAGACTGGCCGCGGTGCGATGCGCCTTGAGATGGGTGGCATCGATCATCAGCCGATCCGAACTCCCGCCACGCGCAGCAAGCTCAGCCAGGATCGTGTTGAATACACCCAGCCGGCTCCAGCGAATGAAGCGGTTATAAATCGTCTTGTGCGGACCATAGCCAGCAGGAGCATCGCGCCAACGCAAGCCATTGCGGATGACGAACAATATCCCGCTCAGTACTCGTCGATCATCCACGCGTGGCACGCCGTGCGGTAGTGGGAAGTAGGGCTCGATCCGACGCGTCTGCTCCGGCGACAACATCAAAAGCTCATCCATCGCGGCACCTCCGCCAAACAATGAATCAGCTCAATCTCCAATCCCCAAGATATTTAATAGGTCCTGACCCTAGCCAGAATCGCTGTTCTTGCCAACTGCTGGACCTTCTCGTTGGGGAAGCGTTGATGGAGCGGGGCCTGGCCGATATCCCGACGGAAAAGTGGAGTGACGTCCAAGTCGTCATCGCACCGCGAAAACATCTTCTCGACTACCTCCAGCACTCCCTCCCACGCAATTTATGGAGAGTTTTCCGCCGCCGAAGGCAATATCAGCTCCCGCCCGGTCCATCTCGACGGCAACACGGTCCAATGCGGGGTCGTAGTTCGCAGGGTATCGCGTCGCGGTGCTCCGCTATCGGGCCCGCCAGAACGTCCCTCCTACTTTGGTCATTCTCAAGCATCGATGCTCGGTTTGGACGGGTCGCCTGTCACGAGTAGCCACCGCTCGCCGGGCTGAGATGGCCGAGGTAGTCGCGCTTTCCGACCTCGGCTCCCAGATATCGAAGGATCGCGTGCGCGATGGCGATATGGAAGAAGAAATCCGGCATTACAAGGTGGCGGATATAATCGTCGCCGCCATACCATCCGTGCGTGACCGTCGGCGCTAAGTCATAGGTGTGCGTCTGAGCCCCCACGAGCGAGTTCGGCTCAATAGCCTGCAGGAAACCTCGAGTATCCAGCAGACGACCTTTCAATGCAGGGTACATCATAGCGGTTTCGTTGGGGGGCGGCAAATCGCGCTGCATGAGCTTAGACATGTGCACTTCCACTTTGTTGCAAACAATGCTGCACTGTTTCCCAAAGGACAGCATATCGGGTGCCAGGCTTGCCCGTAGGACCTCCCCAGGGGCTAAGCCTCTAGCTCGCTCAAGCCTCTGCGCATGGTCGACGTAATCATCGAGAACTCTCAGGCCATGCAGCATCGGAGGGACAGTGATTTCGTAGACCGAAAATGACAAGGCTACCTCCCGCAACCGACTTGCGTTGACATCTCTCATACGTCCAATCGTTATGCGTGCGGTGCATCGTTACGATAACAACAGCGATGGTCCGGAGAATGGGACGTTGCCGTGTTCACCGGGAACGCCCTCGGTCTACTTCAGGTCCTCGACCAGCATCGCCGAAGCGTGCCGCGCAAGCGCCTGGGTCGGCGCATTGGTATTGCCGCTGGTGATGTTCGGCATGATTGATGCGTCAATCACCCGGAGGCCATCGATCCCACGGACCCTGAGCCTTGCGTCAACCACCGCTCGCGCATCCTGGCCCATCCGGCACGTTCCAACCGGGTGCCACATCGTCGTGGCGACACGCTTCACCCATTCACCGATCTCGGCGTCCGACTGGACTTTTACGCCCGGCTCCATCTCCTCCTCGATCACTGGCGCCAAGGACTCCTGAGCCATCACCATGCGGATCGCGCGCACTGAATCCACGGCAGCCTTCAGGTCTTCCGCCTCGCCAATGAAATTAGGGTTGATCAGTGGCATCGATGTCGGGTCGTTGTCGGCCAGCCGCACCCAGCCCCGGCTCTTGGGCTGAAGCACCACCAGCTCGAAAGTTATGCCCGAGCGATCACCTGATGGGGCGAGTTCCTCATTCGCGATAATTGGAACATGATAACATTGGATCGTGGGTTCGGCCGTGAAGTCGGCCGGGTTCCAATGGGTAACCGTTTCGACACCACTACCTGCCGCGGGGCCATCTTTGGTGACGAGATATCGCAGACCGGCCTTCACGGTGCCGAGGCCTTGCGCGGATGCCTGATAGCCGAGATCGCCCTTTACGTAGGCGCGGACTGGCACCATCGGGTGGTCCTGCAGATTTTCCCCCACCTCTGGGGAATCGACTATGACCGCGATGCCGTGCTTGACCAGCTGCTCGGCTGGCCCGATGCCCGAGTGCATGAGGATCTTGGGGCTATGAACCGAGCCGGCGGACAGCACGACCTGGCCAGCCATGATCGTCTCGTGGCCGTTATCGCTCAGTTCGACGCCGACTGCCCGCTTATTTTCTATAAGAATGCGAACGACCGTCTTGCCGGTGAAAAGGGTCACTCGGCCCGAGGCGAGGTGAGGACGTAAATACGCGTCGACCGCGCTGCACCGCCGCTGATTTCCGACTGTGGACTGAACAGGCGAGACGCCGATCTGGGTCTTTCCGTTATAGTCGGGATTGAAGGGAACGCCATATTCCTGAAAGGCCTTGAGGCAATATTGATTCAGCGTGTTGATGCCCTTTGGCTGCTGAACCGAAAGGCCACCATCGATGCCGTGATATTCGTCGTGAAAGGTGTCGTTGCTTTCTTGCGCAATGAAGACGGGAAGGAGATCGTCATAAGACCACTTGCCGGTGTCGCCGACCGCGTCCTGCCACGAGGCATAGTCGCGGCTCTGACCCCGGACATAGGCCATCGCGTTGATCGAGGAGCCGCCACCAAGCACCTTGCCTGAGCGATATGCCCGCTTGGTGCCGTGCTGGGGAACCGTCTCGTATTTCCAGACATTCCGGTCATGGGCGAGCATTTTGGCGAAGCCGGCGGGAATGTGGATGAAAGGATCGCGATCCATTTCGCCCGCTTCGATCAGCGCGATCGACGCATCTGTGTGTTGGGCGAGGTAACTTGCAACGACGCAGCCGGCAGCGCCCGCGCCAACGATGACAACGTCGTACTTTTCCTGGGACATAGTGTCTTTCTTTTCCGCGTCAATTTCACATTCGACCGGGGGTGTGGCCGCGCAGTGCCGTCGCACTGCTGGATCCGCTCGAACCAATTTTTGGAATTTGAGCGCGCAGCGCCGACGGCGGAAATCATCTCTCGTCATAGAGTTGATAGACGATCGTTATCGCCTCTCGACGCGTGACATGGCGCAGTCTCGCAACATGCGCTGATTTACGAATGGATTGAGGCCGGTGCCTCGCCATTCCTCGGCGGCATAAAAACCATACGCAACGGCAATTGGAAGAGTCAGTTGGGCACTGCGATGAAGAACGGGTCCAGGTGTGAGTCACCGCACAATCGCAATTCAATCCACACGAACAGGCAGCCGTAGACGTCCGACGCCTCCGCTCGCCACCAAATCCGCCCGACACTGTTTGGCGAGCGCAAGTCGCGTTCGCTAACGCCCGACATCTCGATGGCGTCGTCGCTCATGCTGCTGGCGCCATGGTCTCGATGAGTGAGAAGAAGACATGACCGAAACTGAAGACCAAATGCCGACGCTTGGTGCAACGCAAGTGCTCGCAGTGTCGACATCAACATGCGCCGCGGCTCTTCCGGCTTTGCCTGCAGGCCCCGCCGCAACTACCTCGGAGCCTGCTAGTATGCGGGCCTGGGCCTCAGTCGGTGCCGTCGCGTTCGGCGCCTTCGTCATTGTCATGACGGAGACTCTCGCGGTGGGGCTGCTGCCCCAGATCGCCGATGGGCTGGGTGTCTCGCTCGGCCTCGCCGGGCTGATGGTACTCGTGCCGGGTTTCGGCGCCGCGGTCGCGGCGCCGCTGTTCTACATCGGCTCCGGCCGCTTCAACCGGCGATCAGTCATTATCGCCTTGGGTCTGATGGTGCTGTTGTCGAATGCGGTCGTCGCAATTGCGCCGAACATCGTCATGGCGCTGATTGCCCGCATGCTCTTTGGCGCCACCCTTGGAGCCTTCTGGACCGTCGTCTCACCAGTCGGGCCCAAGCTAGTGGGCGCGGCCGGCGGCACCCGCGCCATCACTATCATCGCCGCAGGCATTTCCGGTGGGACTGTCGCGGGACTGCCGGTGGGTCAGTTCCTCGGCGATCTCGTCGGCTGGCGTCTCACGTTCGCCATAGCGGCGGCGGCGACCCTACTTGTTGTGGTGGCGCAGACGGTCTTGTTGCCGAGCATTCCGCCGGACGGGCGTACTCACCTGCGTGATCTGGTGGGTGTCGTCAGGCGGCGAGCCGCCCAGCTTGGGATGGCGGCGGGCGCACTGGTTTTCATCGGGCAGTTCGTGGCCTGGACGTACATTACCCCGTTCCTGTTAGATCATACGCACCTGTCCGGCGGCGTTATCACCGTGTTGTACCTCGTCTATGGGTTAGGTGGCATCGTCGGCTCGCTCGTCGCAGGCTCGCTGTTCAAACGCGGAGTAATCGTCAGCTTCGCCAGTGCTGCCATGGTGGTCGCCATATTGCTCATCGGCCTGGCAATTTTTGGTACCCTACCCTGGTTGGCTGGCTTGCTGCTCGTGCTGTGGGGGCTGTTCTGGGGAGTCGTAAACCCGGGAACGCTGGTCTGGATCCTGGATGCGGCTCCGGAAACTCCGGAGGCCGCGTCCGCGGTGAATGTGACCAACCTTCAGATTGCCGTGGCAATGGGGTCTGGCCTGGGCGCGATCCTTGTCACGTCGACAAATTTGCAGACCGTGTTTCTCACAGCGGGTCTCATCGTCCTTGCCGCCGCCGCGCTCGCCGCGATGTCGTCTCGGTTAGTGACACTCGCCCGGAGGCAATGAGGAGGCTGGTGATGGCTGGGGTGGCTCACGCCGTCATCAGGTTTCAGGCCAAGACAGCAATACCGCGCGAACAACCCGCCGGGCGGACTCCTGCGAGTGGCCGGCTTTCGCCTGGACGGCCAGTCCCTGGATCAGTGAGATGACGAGCGAGGCGGCATCGTCGCTGGTCATGCCTGGCGGCAACGGAGCCGTTCCCATCGTCTCTTCAAACCGCCCCCGCAGTTCCAACCTGAAGCCCTCGCGGCCGCGTAGAAGTTGCCGCCTGATTGGCTCAGTGACGGTGGAGCACGCCAACGCCGCGTTGAGTTCTAGGCAGCCACTGGGGGTCCGTTCGCCGCTATGCAGCTCGGTCATTCCGTATAGTAGCCGCTCGGCGATACGTCGTGGCGTTGGCTCGCTGAGCGCGTCCAATCGAAAACCCAGATGATCACGATTGTACAGCTCGACGACGCGCCAGAAGAGCGTCTCCTTATTACCGAAGGCTTTGTAGAGACTTGATTTCGTTAGCCCCATCGCCGCGGTCAGGTCACTGAGCGAACTGCCCTCATAGCCGTTTTCCCAAAACACCTGAAGGGCGGCCTGCAAGACCTTGTTTTCATCAAATTCGCGCGGACGTGCCATGGTATCTGCTCGTGAACTCCATGCACGAATATAGACCGATCGGTCCCGATTCTAACGTCACAACATGGAAAACCGGTGCGCCTCGCAGCAGAGCCGGGCCGCCGGATCCATCTTGGCTGAGGTTCGCGCCGGGAAGGGTTTGAACGGGAGATCCCTTGCGCAAGAGTGATAAATTTCCGCATCGTAGTGGACCGATTGGTTCCTAATAAGTATACTGCATACACAAGACACTCATCCTTGCGCCAACCCAGCAGAAGCGAGGAGAAGCTCTTGTGCACTTCAACTTATCCTGGCGCCCGCTGGCGTGGACGGCCGTGGCTCTCGGAAAGTGTCGGAAGACTGGTCGGATTATGCCAGGCAAGAACGTGCGACTGAGGACATACCCGGCTCTATTATCTCAAATTATGAGAGACAGTGTATTGAACAGCGGGTATTATCTTCGTAGTCGAGAGGTGGCATTTTCTAGCGGGAAATCCCGACGGGAAACACGGCAAGAAATAGAGCCTCGATGAACGATCGACTGACAGCGCTAAAACTATTCGCCCGCGCAGCTCGCGTGGGAAACTTTTCGGGCGCCGGTCGTGAACTCGGTCTTTCGCAGCCCTCGGCCTCACGCCTCATTGCGGCATTGGAAGCCGATGTTGGCGCGGCGCTCTTCAGCCGGACAACCCGGGCGGTCACGCTGACGGATGCGGGAACCACCTACTTGACCCGTGTGGAGGCAATCCTGGCGGCGCTCGACGAGGCGGACCACGAAGCTCGCGGCACTGGAGAATTGCGAGGGGTGCTTCGCGTCGGCACCGCGATAAGTTTCGGGCTCAGGGAAATCATCCCGCGGCTTCCCGCGTTTATGAAGCTGCACCCGGCGTTAAAGATCGAGCTCCGGGTGACTGACCGCTACCCAAACCTCGTGACTGAGGGCATCGACGTGTCGTTCCTGTTCGGCGCCCTCCCCGACTCGAGCGCGACGGTGCGCAAACTCATCCACCAGCCGAGGATACTCACTGCCTCCCCAGGCTACCTACGGGCACGCGGCACGCCTACGAGGCCGTCTGACCTCGCACACCACTCGGTGATCCTCAGTCCAGCGCATCCCTCGCCGACTTTCTGCTTCCGCAAGGGCGGCCGCATCACCTCCGTGCGCGTTGACAGCCAGCTCGATATCACCATCAACGAAGGCGCGATAGCAAGCGCCGTCGCCGGGCTAGGGATCGCCGCGTCGAGCGAAACAAGCGCACGGGCAGAGATCGAGGCCGGGGATCTCGTGCGGGTGCTGACTGAATGGGACTTCGGCTCCATGGAAATCAACGCAGTATTCGTGAGTGGAAAGATCAGTAAGCCCGCCGCGCGCGCTTTCACGGATTTCCTCGCCGGGGAGCTTCGACGCTGACTTCACGGTGCATTCCAATAGGTTATGGATACGATAGCTTTACCCGAATGGATCGCCGAATCTAAATACCGATTGCAACGGCTGAGGACGCAACAGGCATATATTTCCCGCGAATTCTAAAGTGTACTTCGCGTCACTGTGGTCTGCGCGTCTATTCGAGCGGGCTGGATTCATATTCGAGCATTAGGAACTCCATCTTGGCAAAAGTACTCGTCCTCTATTACTCTTCCTATGGGCACGTCGAGACACTGGCGCACGAAATTGCCGCCGGCGCGAGCGCTGCAGGAGCAATTGTCGACGTTAAGCGTGTCCCTGAACTCGTACCGGCGGATATAGCCAAGACATCTGGATACAAGATCGAACAAAGAGCACCTGTAGCCAAGATCGAGGATCTCGCGAACTACGACGCCATAGTCGTTGGTACCGGCACCCGCTTCGGTCGCATGTCCTCGCAGATGGCAAGCTTCCTTGATCAGGCCGGGGGCCTTTGGGCGAGGGGCGCCCTGCATGGAAAAGTAGGCGGCGCTTTCTCTTCATCGGCGACGCAGCATGGCGGCCAGGAACTGACGCTCTTCACGATCATCGCCAATCTGTTCCACTTCGGAATGACTGTCGTAGGGCTCGACTACGGTTTTGGCGGCCAAAGCAAAGTCGACGAGATCACGGGCGGCGCACCATACGGCGCCACCACGGTCGCGGGCCCAGACGGCAAGCGCCAGGTAAGCGAAAACGAGCTTGCTGGAGCACGTTACCAGGGGCGGAGGATCGCGGAGGTTGCCGCCAAGCTTCACGGCTAAAGCAACTCTACAACGCGATCGACCGGATCCCGATAAACCTGCGTCGTGCCTGCCAACCAGGCGAGGACAATTGTCATGAAAGCTGTAGAACCTGAAATCGACGGTATGGAGCCCACCGAGCGAGAGCTGCTCGATGAGTTGCGCCGCCTACGCCGCTCATTGCGCGTTCATCCGGCCGACATGCCCGATCCGATGGAGGCGCTCTCCGTCGGCCAACGGGTAGCGGACAAAGTCGCATCCATTATGGGCTCCTGGAAGTTTATCATCGTCCAGACCGTCCTCCTCGTCGCGTGGGTTACGGTCAACATCGTCGCGGCGACACAGAGTTGGGATCCCTATCCGTTCATTTTGTTGAACTTGGCGCTCTCTTTCCAGGCTGCCTACGCCGCGCCGGTGATCATGATAAGTCAGAACAGACAACAAGATATCGACCGCATGGCGGCGGAGAATGACTACAGGGTCAACGTCAAGGCGGAGCTAGAGATCGAACTCTTGCACGAGAAGATAGATGATCTTCGAGCCCAAGAAGTGTTGAGATTGACGGCCGCTGTTAAATCACTGACGGATCTGCTCCTGCAACCGCCAGAAACCCGTCCCACGAACCTTTCCAGAGTCGTTGAACGATCGGATACGGGCCGATAGTTTTTCTAGTTCGTCAGGTTCACAATGATCGCCTTGGGTCATTTGCCGGGCAAAATGCTCTCCAAGGAGCGAGCCGCCGGCACGAAACGCGCCATAGCGGCTAGGCCGCCACAACACTGCAAAAGGAGTCCATCATGGTCACCAGAGGCTTTCTTGGCCGGAATTTGGGAGGGGACCAATCCGATCGAATCCCGCCCGGCCAGCATCTTGTCGAACATTGGCCTGTCCTCACTGCGGGCCCGACCCCGCGCATCGAGACAACGGATTGGAAGTTTACCCTCAAAATCGGCCCGAGGCCCATCAAGGTTTGGACCTGGAGTGAGTTCAACGCGCTGCCCAAGACCAAGATGACAAGGGACATCCATTGCGTCACGACCTGGTCCAAACTCGACACCACCTGGGAGGGCGTTACGGTCGACGACATCCTTGCCGATGCCGGCGTGGAGCGTCCCACCGATTTCGTGCTCGCGCACAGCTTCGATGGCTACTCGACAAATGTTCCCTTTGCAGATCTTGCCTCGGGAAAGGCGATGGTCGCCCTAAGTTACGAGGGGCAACCCCTTCCACGCGACCATGGTGGCCCTGCGCGCCTCCTCGTCCCGCACTTGTACTTCTGGAAGTCCGCGAAGTGGGTAAATGGGCTTCAATTTACCGAACGAGATGAAGCGGGTTTCTGGGAACTACGTGGGTATCACATTTATGGCGATCCCTGGCGAGAGCAGCGGTACGCTAATGATTGACGATGGTACGGTGTCCATGTCTTGGCAGATTTGCACCATCGCCGAGATCATTCAGCAGACGCCAAGCATCAAAAGCTACATGTTGCGGCTCAGCGAGCCATTTGCATATCTCGCCGGCCAACACGTCGATGTGCGGCTGACAGCTCCAGACGGCTATGTCGCGATGCGCAGCTACTCGATCGCTTCGTCACCAAATGACTCAAAGGTCATTGAGCTGGCCATCGAACGCCTCCCTGATGGTGAAGTGTCTCCGTTCTTCCATGACATTGCGGCTGTTGGAGACGAAATAGAATTGCGGGGCCCTATCGGCGGCCACTTTCTGTGGCCTGAGCCTGCAGCGGGACCGGTACTATTGATCGGGGCGGGATCCGGGGTCGTACCGCTTATGTCTATGCTCCGACGCCGCCGCGAACTGGGACTAGCCGTGCCGACAGCGCTGCTGCTGTCGTCTCGAACACAGCACGATGTATTGTTCGCCGATGAATTGCTTGCTTTGGAGATGGCTGACCCGAGTTTCGAGTTGGCGTTGGCGGTTACTCGCGAGGCTCCGAAGCGTGCCTCGGACTTTGCGCGGCGCATCGATGACGCAATGGTCGCCGAGGTCATTGCGCGCCTCCCTGGCCTGCCGGCGCATGTATTCGTCTGTGGATCGAATCCCTTCGTCAATATCGCGGCCGACGGCGCGCTGATGGCGGGGTTAGACGCTGCAACGATCAAAACCGAACGATATGGCGGCTGATGCCGCGGCGCATCGCACGCTGAACATACTGAAAAGGATAGTCCCATGACATCACAGAACAACACGCTTCGCGAAGTCGTCGTCGCAAGCGATCCCGCCCATCGCGGTGCGCTGATCGGACGTGTCGGCACGTCCGAGTTTCCCGTAGGCGGTCCGGATGGCGTCGGCCAGATTTCTCCTGGTCCCAATCCATACGACCTCCTCAGCGCGTCTCTTGCCGCATGTACCGCCATGACCGTTCGGTTTCAGGCCAAGCGGCAGAAATCTTCCTCTCGAGCAGGTCGAAGTGGGCGTCAGCTTCCATCACGGCGCCGAAGGTGGACGGGATTCGTTCGAACGGACCCTCGTACTGCAGGGCGAACTTGATGCCCAACAACGGGCGTTCCTGCTAGAGGCTGCGAACCTCTGCCCCGTTGGTCAGATACTGGGCATTAGCGCTGACATTCATGCTCGATTGGGCGACACTATTTCCGATCGCGAGGCGAGCGGTCAAGCTAACTATGAGAACGATCTGGCTGAGCTCCCCATTCCGTACGTAGATGCGGACTGAGAGAGTCTAGCGGTCGATTGTTGATTGAGACGTGGGGCCCTCAATGGCCGGAAGGACGCGGCTGCCTTACGACCGATGGGTCGCGTCTCCCCCAAGTGATCGCACTCTAGAACGGATCTTTTTCCCCTACATGGCTCTCATAATCGCCATCCCGTAACATCGGAGACCCTACCACTTGTCCAAATAGCAGGGTAACAAGTCGTCACCCTCTCGGAAAGTGAGAGAAGATGGATCGCTTTGAAGCAATGGAATATTTCGTCGCAACGGTCGAAGCCGGGAGCTTCACCGCGGCGGGGCGCCGGCTAAACATTCCACTTCCCACGGTCAGTCGGCGGCTTGCAGAGCTCGAGGCGCATCTCAACACCCAACTCTTGGTCCGTTCGACCCGGAAGCTGGCTCTAACTGAGGCGGGGGTCTCTTACCTAGCTGCGTGCAAACGTATTCTCGATCAGGTTGGCGAAGCCAAGTTCAGGCTTCCGGAGAGTATAACGTTCCTCGTGGTGGTCTTACGATCACGGCGCCGATTGTTTTCGGTCGGCTTTATGTCGTTCCAATCGTCGCCGCGTTCCTGGCCGAGTATCCGGAAATAAATGTATATTTGACACTCTCAGATCACACGCTCGACCTCGTTGATGAGCATGTCGATCTGGCAGTTCGGACAGGGGTATTGTCTGACAGTACGCTCGTCGCCACCAAGGTCGGCGAAATTCGTCGCGTCGTGTGCGGTAGCCCAGCCTATTTCTCCGCACACGGAACACCAAAGTCGTTGGACGATCTGGCCAAGCACATGTGTGTCACCTACACAGCGCTCGCGTCGGGGATGACTTGGGTCTTCAATCCTCGAAACGGCAAGCCGAGCCGAGGAGTGCGCCCTCTATGCCGATTGAAGATCAATACCGCAGAAGCGGCGATAGACGCCGCGATCGCGGGAGTAGGTGTAACAAACGTATTGTCGTATCAAATCGTCGGCCCAATCTCGGAGGGAAAGCTGTCCCTCGTCCTCGAGGAGTTCGAACCTGAACCAACATCGGTTCATATTGTTCATGCCCACCAGACGCTTTTGCCAATGAAGCTGCGGCTCTTCGTCGATTTTTGCTGTTTCACGTCTGCGTAAGTCTTTGGAGGACGACGTCGCAAAACTGAGGTCGTGAGAGCCGCGCAAGTCAATATCGGCGATGCGCGAGGGGAGTGCCCCTTCATGTCGAGCGAGAATATGTCTAACTTGCGTTTCGGCACTAGCGTCGTGTCGTCGGCAACCTGATATTGAGCGGGCGCACCCGACAAGGTGAGAATGACCACAATGGGACTTCAGGACGAACTCGACGTGGTTAGGGAAAGGTGTTTCGAGAACACACCTCAGCACATTAGCTATGTCCGCCAGCAAGCTATCGACGACCTTGTATCCTCTGGGATCGCCGAAAGGGCTGTTCGCGCGGGAGATCGCGCCCCTAGGTTTCAGCTGCTTGACCCACATGGCAAATCGCTCTCATCCGACGATCTCTTGAGCAATGGGCCGATCGTCGTCGTGTTCTATCGGGGACTTTGGTGCCCCTATTGCACCGTCGATTTGTGGGCGATAGAGGCCGTCGCTCACGAACTCCGCTCATCAGGCGCGTCGATCGTCGCGATTTCTCAGCAGTCTACGCACGACGGGCGCGCCCTTGAGCAAGCGCACGGCCTATCATTCCCCAGCCTGGTCGACCGCGGCGGGCGAGTTGCTCGTGCGTTCGGCCTGCGCTGGAAGCTATCTCAAGAACTGCGCGCGGCCGAACTGGAGAGCGGTCTCGACCTTGCCACAGTGAATGGTGAGGCGA
>CAVQVF010000010.1:0-66139 GCA_963717095.1 uncultured Alphaproteobacteria bacterium | reverse complement strand
GGGTGTCAGGAGGCTGGGGAGTCGGGCGGAAGCACCACCGTGGCTGCCATCCCGATGGCGAAGCCCATTGTGAAATCAGGGTAAGATGGATTAGCTATGCTCAAAAATCGGGCAAAATTCCAATGGTACAAGTTCCCTCTGATCTAAGTGACATGAAGAGGGCCTTTAACTCTCATAGTTTATCTTCGAGGACTGTTGATATTCCGCGTAGAGCAAAGCTAATGGCACTTTGCTACGCTGCGGAGTGTGGCCTAAAAACGATCCTTATGGATATGCTTGGCGTAAACAGCCCAATGGACCTTCAGCGGATATTTAGAGATCGGTACGAAAGACCGGACTTGCACGACCTCGAACTGCTATGTGTGGAAGCGTCGGTTCTTCCTGCTGATGTGGGTTTGTCCCCCGGTTCGTTCACAGTAGCTGGTATCGGCTTTGAAGCTTACAAAGTTCATGAGGCCGCCAGGTATGGTGTTAAACTCCCCGACGCTTATCTAACGGATGTTGAGAATTGGCTGACCAAGATAGCGTCCGTCGTCTCACAAAGGATTTAGACTATGGTCGAGTATTACACCTATCTCGATGTTTTAGATCAGTTGAGGGATTTTTCGGAACACACCCCGCCGCCTATTGGGGCAATTCGGGCGGACGCTACGCCTTCGAGGCTTGTAATATCCGCGTCGCAAGACAGCGACTTCACTGCCTTATCCAGTTGGTTAGTCGAAGCCTTTGGCCCCAGATATAATGCAAACACTCGGCTACTAACGCTTGAGGCAGTGCAAAGCGCAGAGGGTCGAAAGTTACCAGTGGACTTAGTCCGAGTAGAGCCGGGCGATCCAAATTCAGTTCAGATACGGCTGCGTCCCACGCTATCTAAGCCGAGGTATTTAGCCTTTTCAAAAGAGTATGACACCACTGTGGCTACGGACATAGATGTGTGTCCTCCAGTTATGACATTTCACTCTTTCAAGGGTGGAATGGGTCGCACCACCCTAGCGCTGGCGTTCGCGGACGCTTTAGTAGCGCGGAAGCGCAAAGTGTTGTTTGTCGATGGCGACTTCGAAGCTCCGGGCATATCTACAATGCTGAGTCACATAATGCCTTCGCCCCGCGTCTCTTTTGCCGATCTGTTGTCCCTAGCGCATTCTGATCCAGAGCCATTGGCCCAAGGGGCCATTGATTTGGTGGCAGAGCGATTGCAGGATCAGGATGTAGACGGCATCGTAATATTGCCCTGCACTCGTGATCTTGGTCTCCCTAATATTGCGCCAGAGGCCCTTACGTTCTCGAAGTCACGATCGGCTTTTTTTGTTGGCGATCTGCTCGCCAGACTGGGCCAAAAGATCGAAGCAGACTTAGTAATCGTCGATCTTCGTGCGGGCCTGTCGGAGCTTAGTGCATCGCTGTTTCTTGACCCACGGCTTGAACATGTCTTGGTGACGACGCTTAATGGGCAGGCGATAGATGGCACCATTACGCTCCTGAACGAGATGCATACCATCGCGGACGACTGGAAGACTGCGACGGGTCAATCTTTGATGGGATCGTTGACTGTCGTTGTTAATCAGGCCCCTTCAGGGCTGGCCTCGCCCGGAGCCCAAACTGACTCGGTCGCCGGTCAGGGAATGGCCATTCTGGACGAAGCGCTGCGAAAAATTTCGGACGCGAGGCCGCCCATCAGCCAACAAACTGGTAGTGCCAATCCATTTTTTGATCGGACGCTAGTTCCTGTTGTTATTGAGAACGTCGCAAGTGTGGACGTTCTTCCGCGTGACTTATCCGCGGCGCGTAAACTTCTGGCCGATAGTCCGCTCCACAAGCAAATGTTAGAAAAATTTGCAGACATTGTTCCGGTACAGGAGGTCCCACCTTTTGCATTAGCAACTGGCGTTCAGCAAAAGCGCAGAAATCTAGAGGCGTATGCAAAAGAGGCCGTATTTGCAGAGAGCGGCGCTAAGGCAGAAATATTTCCAACAAAATCACTTCTAAATTTGGTTGATAGGCATCAACGATCATTGCCCACTGTAGTGGTGTTAGGCGATAAGGGTGCTGGAAAGACATATACATTTATGTCTTTGGCTCTGTCGACTACATGGAGAGAGTTCGCTAAGCGTGTGTCTCCATCGTCAAGCATTTTAGGGGACGACCTAATTCTGCCTGTAACGCCGCCCCAAGACTTGGGAGACAGCGGCCGCGCGCGGGAGCGAGCTATTACTCTTTCTGTAGCAGCTCACTTCTCAAAGACAGCACCACTTGGCGATCAACAAATCGCCGATGCTATAGAAAACCAGAAGACGTCCGCTAGTGGAGAAAGCCTTAGTTCTTGGCGCGAGTTCTGGCTTGACCTAATTGCCTGGAGGTGCGGTATCGACGTTCTGGAGGCGGGGGCCTTCGAACGCCTCATTGCTATGCCGAAGACACACCGAATTGTAGCAATATTTGACGGAATTGAGACGTTATTTTCGAACATCAAGACATCTTCCTCGGAGAGGACGGCGGTCGAAGCACTCCTACGAGCTGTGCCCGACTGGCTTGCACAGATTCCGGACCGGCCATTCGGAACAGTGATTTTTATGAGAGAAGACGTCGCCAGGGCCGCCCTGCCCAACAATTTCAAGCAATTTGAGGACAGGTATGGCGCCTACTCGTTGAAATGGAATTGGGCCGAAGCTTCGGCCCTAGCGTTTTGGATAGCACAACAGGCTCATGCGGTTGATTCAATTCGCAGACCGAATGAACTTGTCGAAATGGACGAGGAAATGAGGGGAGCTGAGTTGGAGGCTCTTTGGGGGTTGAAGATGGGACCCAACACATCGAGAGAAGCAAGATCCCAAGAGTGGGTTATGTCCTCGCTGTCGGACTTCAACCGAAGAATCAAAGCGCGCGATTTGGTAAGATTTATCTACGAGGCTAGTCAGCGATCTAAGGACGATCACAGCTACTACGACGGACGCGTTCTGAGCCCGCGAGCAATGAGAGACGCAATTGATCCGTGTAGCGAGGCGAGGGTAGATGAAACGGGAGAAGAAAACACGGAGCTAAAGGGTGTATTTTCCAAGATTACGCAGCTAGCGAATGAGGACCGAGAACTTCCTTGGCGACTAGATAGCGCGATAAGCTATGTAGGGCCGGACGCAGTAAGGGTACTTGAAGAAAACGGCATACTGTTCCGGGACAAGGACGAGTACTATGTTCCGGAGTTATATCGACATGGGCTTCGGTTTTATTATTCAGGCGGAGCGCGTCGAAAGGTAATCACTCTCATGCGGCGTGCGCCTGCTTATGAATAGTTATATACCGAACTTTAGCTAGCCAAGCGCCTTACACACCCTAAAAGGCAAGGCAGAAAGCACTAACTGCAACATCGCTCCGGATGCTCGCTGCCTTTGGCGGCGACCTATGCGGGCAATTGCAAGGGCGCCTCGGCTTCCGCGTGAAGCGCCTACTCATCCCCCATCTTCAGCGCCTTGATGAACGCCTCCTGGGGAATATTCACATTCCCATATTGCCGCATCTTCGCCTTGCCCTTTTTCTGCTTGTCGAGCAGCTTGCGCTTACGTGTCGCGTCGCCGCCGTAGCATTTGGCGGTCACGTCCTTGCGCATGGCGCGGACGGTTTCGCGGGCGATGATCTTGCCGCCGATGGCGGCCTGGATCGGGATGACGAACAGATGCGGGGGGATCAGTTCCTTGAGCTTTTCGCACATGATGCGGCCGCGGGTTTCGGCAACGGTGCGGTGCACCAGCATGGAGAGGGCGTCGACGGGCTCGGCATTGACCAGGATGGTCAGCTTGACGAGGTCCCCGGGGCGGTGATCGGCCAGGGTGTAGTCGAAGCTGGCATAGCCCTTGGAAATGCTCTTCAGGCGATCGTAGAAATCGAACACCACTTCATTGAGCGGCAGGTCGTATTCCACCATGGCGCGATTGCCGACATAGGAGAGGTTACGCTGGATGCCGCGGCGATCCTGGCAGAGCTTCAGAATGCTGCCGAGATATTCGTCGGGGGTGAGGATGGTCGCCTTGATCCAGGGCTCGCGGATTTCCTCGATCTTCATCACGTCCGGCAAATCGGCCGGATTGTGCAGCATCAGGGTTTCGCCATCGGTCATGGCGACTTCGTAAACCACCGAGGGGGCGGTCGCGATCAGGTCGAGATCGAACTCGCGGCTGAGGCGTTCCTGGATGATTTCGAGGTGCAACAGTCCCAAAAAGCCGCAGCGGAAGCCGAAGCCGAGGGCGGCGCTGGTTTCCATTTCAAAGCTGAAGCTGGCGTCGTTGAGGCGCAGCTTGCCCATGGCGGCGCGCAGCTCATCGAACTCGGAGGCATCGACCGGGAACAGGCCGCAGAACACCACCGGCTGGGCCGGGCGGAAGCCGGGGAAAGCCTCGGCGGTGGGGCGCTTGTCGTCGGTGATGGTATCGCCAACGTTCGTGTCGGCGACTTCCTTGATGGCGGCGGTGAAAAAGCCGATTTCGCCGGGGCCAAGCTCGCCGATATCGATCAGCTTGGGGGTGAAGACGCCGACGCGGTCCAGCTCGTAGGACGCATTGGCATTCATCATGCGGATCTTCTGGCCCTTTTTCACCGTGCCATCGATGACGCGGATCAGGACGACGACGCCGAGATAGGTATCGTACCAGCTATCGACCAGCAGCGCCTTGAGCGGGGCGTTGATATCGCCCTTCGGCGCCGGCAGGCGGGTGACGATGGCCTCAAGCACCTTATCGATGCCCAGGCCCGATTTGGCGGAAATTTCCACCGCGTCGGACGCATCGATGCCGATGACGTCCTCGATCTGCTGCTTGACGCGCTCGGGCTCGGCGGCGGGCAGGTCGATCTTGTTGAGGACGGTGACGATATCGTGGTTGGCGTCCATGGCGTGATAGACATTGGCCAGGGTTTGCGCCTCGACGCCCTGGGAGGCGTCGACCACAAGAAGGCTGCCCTCGACGGCGGCGAGGGAGCGGGAGACTTCGTAGGCGAAATCGACGTGGCCGGGGGTGTCGATGAGGTTGAGGATATAATCCTGGCCATCGGCGGCATGATACTTCAGCCGGACGGTTTGCGCCTTGATGGTGATGCCGCGCTCGCGCTCGATATCCATCGAATCGAGCACCTGCTCCTTCATTTCGCGCACCTCCAGCCCGCCGGTCATCTGGATGAGGCGGTCTGCGAGCGTGGATTTGCCATGGTCGATGTGAGCGACGATGGAGAAATTGCGAATATTGCTGAGCGGCGTTGTCATGGGGCGCTGATAGCAGAGACGGGCGCGCGCGCAAAGATGGTTTAGAGGGGGTTAACAGTGCAAAAGGGAGCAACGCTGCGGCATGCGGCGCGTTGGAGCACCATGCGGATTTCATTTGGACTGCCGATCGTCATGCTTGCCCTGCTCAGCCTGCCGGCGGCGGGGCAGGATATTTTTCAGCCCCTGCGCGACATTGTCGAGGGAATGCAGCCGGATAGGACGCCCACAAGGCCGCGACCGCGGGTGACGGAGGAGGAAGCGCCGGTGCCGCAGCGGCGGCCGGCCGATCTCGCAGGCCCGGACAAGCCGGTGGTGGCCATGCCGAACCGGCCGCAGCCGCCGGTGGTGGCGAGGCCGGTGATGCCGGAAGTGCCGGGGACGGGCTTGCCCCGGCCGAGGCCGGAGGAGCCGGTGGAGGCGCCTGCCCCACCGGCACCGGAGGCTGAGGCAGCGCCGGGACGGGTGTTCCAGACGGCGTGTCCGGCGATGATGACGGGACAGGTGGAGGCCAAGGCGTTGCCGCCGATCAGCGAGGGGCAATGCAAGGCGCAATCGCCGCTATCGGTGACCGGGGTTTTGGTGAATGGGCGCATGGTGAAGTTCAACGCCGAAGCGGTGACCGATTGCGGCATGGCCACGGCGCTGCCGGAATGGATCGCCGAGGTGGACAATTACGTGCAGGCGCATGACGACACCAGCATCGAAAGCGTCACGGTGGGCACGGGCTATATGTGCCGCAATGTGAACAATGCGGACGAGGGGAACCTGTCGTTCCACGCCTTTGCCGATGCGCTGGACGTGGTGGGGTTCAAGCTAGCGGATGGGCGCGATGTGACCGTAAAAGAAGGCTGGACCGGCACCGAGGCGCAGGGCAGCCGCATCGTCAAATTTGCCCATGACGCGGCGTGTGGGCATTTTACCACCACGCTCGGGCCGGAGGCCAATGCGCTGCACCACGATCATATCCATGTCGATCTGGGATGCCACGGCAAGACCTGCACGGCCCGGCTGTGTGAATAGTCACTTGCCCGCGTAAATGTTCAGCACGGCCTCGACATTGGTCCGGTCGGGGCTGCCTTCAGCGCAATCGGGCTTGGTGGTGGCGACGTTGGTCTTGATCTTTGCATAGGCTTGGGCGCCGCCCGTCGCGTCCAGGCCGATGCCGGCTTCGAAGCGCTTGCGATCAACCCCCATTTTGGTGGCGACCGGCTCCGGCACGGTGATGGCGCAGATATCGATGATGGCCTGGGTCGCGTAGATACCGGTCAGCATATTGGCCTGCTTGGGCATGACATTGATGGCGGCGCCGGGATCGACCTGGATATCGGTGGGGGCGGGGGTGGTGGTCGAAGCCTCCTGGGCGAAGCCGGCACCGGTGGCAGCGAGGAGGAAGGCGAGGGTGGCAAACGAGCGGATCATGGAGCAACTCCTTGAAGGGGTGGAACCGGCACAGCCGATTTCCAACAGTCGTTGCCCTCTTGGATGCCCCGATTATGGCCTCAGCACGGCGCACCAAGGGGAAGCCCGCTTGTGTCTCCGGCAAAACTATCTTATCGATAGATTAGAACAATTCTAAACTATGGATTTTCATGTTTTCGCTCCGCTTCGATCATCGTCGCGCTTTCAACTCGCTCGACGAGCGGGAAATCCTGTCGCTGGCGGTGACCGCCGAGGAAGAGGACGGGCTGATCTATTCGGAATTCGCCAGCCGGCTGGTGCAGCTTTATCCCGGGTCGGCGGCGATTTTCGAAGGCATGGCGGCCGAGGAGGACGAGCATAGGCGGCGCCTGCTGGACCTTTACGTGGAGCGGTTCGGCGCGCGGCTGGTGCCGATCAAGCGGGAGGACGTTCGCGGGTTCCTGCCGCGCAAGCCGATCTGGCTGCTCAAGACGCTGACCTTGGAGGCGGTGCGCAGCCAAGTTTGGGAGATGGAGGAAGGCGCTTATCGCTTCTATCTGGAAGCAGCCAAGCAAAGCCAGGACGCGGGCATCCGCAAGCTATTGGGCGATCTGGCGCGCGAGGAGCGCAAGCATGCCGACGCTGCCGACAAGCTGGATGGGTTGGCCCTGGGCGCGGATGGACGCGACAGTGAAAAGCAGCAAGCGCACCGCCAGTTCGTTCTGACCTATGTACAGCCGGGACTGGCCGGGCTGATGGATGGCTCGGTTTCGACACTGGCGCCGGTGTTCGCGGCGGCCTTTGCCACCGGCGATACCTGGCAGACCTTCCTCGTGGGGCTGGCCGCGGCGGTGGGCGCCGGGATTTCGATGGGCTTTACCGAGGCGGCGGCCGATGACGGTAAGCTGACCGGGCGCGGCTCGCCGTTCAAGCGCGGCATGGCGGCGGGGGTGATGACGGCACTGGGCGGGCTGGGACATGCCCTGCCCTATCTGCTGCATGATTTTTTCTGGGCGACGGCGATTGCCATCGTCGTGGTTCTGATAGAATTGTGGGCCATCGCCTTTATCCAGAACCGGTTCATGCAGACCCCATTCTGGCGCGCCGTGTTGCAAGTGGTGCTGGGCGGCTCGCTGGTGTTCGCGGCGGGCATCGTGATTGGCAATGCCTGAGGGATTTCAATGGCCGTGACCGCATGACCTATCAGACTTTCGCGGCGGCCGACGGCACAACCATATCCTATCGCGTGTTCGGACCGGAGCAGGGTGTGACCGTCGTGCTGTGCCATGGCCTCGCCGCAGGCGGGCTGCAGTTCACCGCCGATGCGCAATATTTCGCGGCGTTGGGCTTTCGGGTGATCGTGCCCGATCTGCGCGGGCATGGACAATCGGGGTTTCCGGCGGGTTATCCGGCCGCGGGGTTTTCCATTGCGGTGCTGGCGGCCGACATGATGGCGCTGCTCGATCATGTGGGCGGCGGCGCGGTGCATTGGGTGGGCAATTCGCTGGGCGGCATCGTGGCGCTGGAAATGGTGGGCAAGGCGCCCGAGCGCTTCGCGAGCCTGGCGCTGTTCGGCACGGCGTTCCGGCTGAAGCTGCCGCGGATTACGGGCCCCATATTTCCCCTGTTGTATCGAGTGCTGGGCAAGGGCTGGCTATCGGAGCTGACCGCGACCAGCACGACGCGGGAGCGATCGGGGCGCACGCTCGTCGCCGAGATGATCGCCGCCTTCGATCCGCGTGTTGGCCAGGCCATTACCGGCCATGTGCGGCGCTATGACCTGACCGCCAATGCGCTCGGTTGGGCGGGGCCGATGCTGATCCTGGTGGGTGGGATGGACCGGGCGGTCAACCTCGTGCTGCGGCCGGCGCTGAAACGGATCGGCGCGCGGGCGAACTGGACCGTGGTTCAATTGCCCGAAGGCGGGCATTGCGCCAATCTGGATGCGACGGAACAGTTCCGGGAAGAATTGCAGGCGTTCTGGGCGAGAGCCTGACTGCCGGTCAGCCGCTCTTCTTCATGCTGCGGACATAGGATTCCAGCACCGCATTCATGCGGGTTTGATAGCCCTTGCCGGAGGCTTTGAAGGCGTTGAGGACGGGGTTTTTACCCGCAGGGTCACCGATGTGGTTCCGTCCGTCTCGACGACTTTGGCATTCTTCCAGAACTCCTCGTCGAGTTCGGGAATGTCACTGAAGTCGATGTCCTCATCCTTCATCGCCGCCAATTCCGCATTGGTCAGTTCTCTAGTGTAAGGGGCCTTCATAAAAAGTCCTTTCCCGGGCCGAGGCCCGCCGCGCGGAGATAATCCGGCATCGGCGTTTCGATCCGTATGCACCACCGCCAAGATTGTCGCGTCGTCGAGAGCGCCGAAGCTGATCTGGCGGGTCTCGCCATAATCGAACCGAGTATCGACGATGGTCCGAACGCGCCCTTGAAAGATAGCCACTGCACGCTCAAAGCCGATACCGTGCTTGAGTTTGTTCGCCGCGTTCTTGGCTTCGTCCCACTCGAAGTTCATGCAATAAGTTAGTACATTTGTATGTACAAATCAAGTACGGCTGCGCTGGCGGGAGGCTTCGGCCGCTGCGCGCTTGCGGGCTTTGGTGTCTGCGGCAAGGCGCGCGGCATCGTCACCCAGATGGGCCAGGCCCCGCGCCTTGGCGAGATCGACCTGGCGCTGGCGTTCGGCGGCGGCGGCGTGCTTTTCGACATCGCCGGCGCAGTGGCGGCAGGAGATGCCGTCCTGATGGGCGGGATCGGCGCGGTCCTCGGCGGTGAGGGGATGGCGGCAGGCGCGGCAGAGGGTGGCATCGCCCAAAGCGAGGCCATGGCCGACCGAAACGCGCTCGTCGAAGACGAAGCATTCGCCTTGCCAGCGGCTTTGCGCTTCGGGCACCTGTTCGAGATAGCCCAGAATGCCGCCCTTGAGGTGAAAGACTTCCTCGAAGCCCTGGCTCAAAAGGTAGGAGGAGGCCTTTTCGCAGCGGATGCCGCCGGTGCAGAACATGGCGACTTTTTTGTCGCGGGCCGGATCGAGGTTATTCGAGACGAAGTCCTTGAACTCGGTGAAGCTCTTGGTGGCCGGATCGAGCGCCTTGGCGAAGGTGCCCAGACCCACTTCGTAATCGTTGCGGGTATCGACGAGGACGACGTCATTACGCTCGATCAGGGCATTCCAGTCCTTGGGCTGCACATAGGTGCCGACCGTCTTGGCGGGATTGGCCTCGGGCGCGCGCAGGGTGACGATCTCGGCCTTGAGGCGGACCTTCATGCGCAGGAAGGGCATGGTGGCGGCGGCGGAATATTTGATTTCGGCGCCGTGGAAGCGGCCGGAGAAAAGGCTATCGGTTTGCAGATAAGTTGCGAGCGCGTCGATGGCCGCTGCAGTGCCGGCCACGGTGCCGTTGATGCCTTCGGGCGCCAGGATCAGCGTGCCCTTGATATTACGGACACAGCAGAACTTGGCGAGCACAGGCTGGAGGGCTTCGGCATCGGGCAGATCGGCGAATTTATAGAGCGCCATGACCTTGTATGGCAGGACGGCATGGGGCAGATTGGCGCTCATATCAAATTCGGGCTCGTGCATAGCGCCCGCTTCTATCATCAGGCCGCGGCCCGCGCCAAGCGGGGGCTTGGGCGGCGCCAGCGTCAAACTTATGAGAGACATGACCATGACTTATCGGGCGGATACCGCGCGCTATGATTCCATGCAGTACCGCGCTTCGGGCAAATCCGGGCTGAAGCTGCCCGTGATCAGCCTGGGCCTGTGGCAGAATTTCGGCGGCACGCGCGACTATCCCAGCGCCATGGAAATCCTGGGCCATGCGTTCGATGCCGGCGTGACCCATTTCGACCTGGCCAATAATTACGGCCCACCGGCCGGCTCGGCCGAAGAGCTGTTCGGGCAGGTGCTGGCGCGCGATTTCCGGCCCTATCGCGACGAAATGATCGTTTCCACCAAGGCCGGCTATACGATGTGGCCGGGCCCCTATGGCGACCATGGCAGCCGCAAGTACCTGCTGGCGAGTCTGGATCAATCGCTGCAGCGGATGGGTCTCGACTATGTCGATATCTTCTATTCGCACCGTTATGACCCGGCGACGCCCGCTGGAAGAAACCATGGGCGCGCTGGCCCATGCCGTGCGCAGCGGCAAGGCGCTCTATGTGGGTATTTCCAGCTATCCCGAGAAGGAGACGCGCGAGGCCTATCGGATTTTGAAGGAGATGGGGGTGGCGACGACCATCCACCAGCCGAGCTATTCGATGATCAACCGCTGGTTCGAGAACGACAACACCATCGAGGCCTGTGGCGAATTGGGGATCGGCGTGATCGCGTTTTCACCGCTGGCGCAGGGCGTGCTCAGCGGCAAATATAACAAGGGACCGGTCGAGGGGACGCGGGCGGGAGATCCGAACGGCTCGCTGCGCTCCAATGCCATCGAGCCGCGCGTGCTCGATGCGGTGGAGAAGCTGGGTGCGATCGCCAAGAGCCGTGGGCAATCCATGGTGCAACTGGCGCTGAGCTGGGTGCTGCGGCGGCCGGAAATGACCTCGGCACTGATCGGTGTGCGCACGCTGGAACAGCTCAAGGACAATCTGGGCGTGTTGAATAATTTGTCGCTGAGCGCGGAAGAGATTGCGGCGATCGATGCAGCGACGGCCGGCGCGCAGCTGGATCATCGCCCGCGGTGGTAATTCTATACTCCCTTCTCCCCTTGCGGGAGAAGGTGTCCGAAGGGCGGATGAGGGGTGGGCGATGACTGGAATGTGTAGTTCGCGGCAGCGACCCCTCACCCTGACATTTCTGCTGAACGCAGAAATGTCTGTCCCTCTCCCGCAAGGGGAGAGGGGTGACGACTGCAAGATTTTTACCCCACCATCGACTGGTGGCACATCACTCCGGCCATGGTGCCGCCGGCGAGGGCCATGCTGAGATTGGCCATGGCGGTGGCGCCGTCGCCAGCGGCGTAAACGCCCTCGATACTGGTCTGGTATTTCTCGTCTATCCTTGATGTAGGGGCCCATTGGACCGTCTACGGTTTCGATGCCGAGGGTTTCGTGCAGGCTGGACGATGGCGCGCTTCGAGTGTGGGCGAAGAGCGCATCGAGTTCGATGCGGTCGCCGCTGGCCAGCACCACGGCGCTGATCTTGCCGTGGTCATGCGCCAGTTCGTTCACCTTACCCTCCACCAATGCGACGCCACGCTGGGCCAGCTTGTGGCGCTCGGCATCGGGGATGTCATTGCCATCGGTGAACAGGGTCAGCCGGTCGCTCCAGTCGCGGATCAGATTGGCGCCGTGCAGTGACAGGGCGCTGGAATAGAGCAGGCCCAGCCGCTGATTGGCGACTTCATAACCATGGCAATAGGGGCAAGGCACCACGGTATTGCCCCAGCATTCGGCAAAGCCGGGCAGATCGACCATCACGTCGGTCTGGCCATAGGCCAGGATCAGGCGCTGGGCCTGCCGCTCGGTGCCGGCGGCATCGGTGACGGCGAAGCCGCCATCAATCGCGCGGGCCGAGACGGCTCGCGCCTCGACGATGCTGGCGGTGGGATAGGCCAGCACATTGGCTTCGCCCTGGCGACGGATATCCCAGGGACTGACGCCATCGAAGCCCAGCACGCCCTGAGCCGCATGAGCAAAGCGATTGCGGGGCAATTTTGTATCGAGCACGGTGACGCGGCGGCCAGTGCGCACCAGTTGCAGCGCGGCGGACAAGCCGGCAAAGCTGCCGCCGATGATCAGGACGTCATCCATAGTTCAGGCTCCGTGGGTGGTGGGATGATCATGGGCGCCGTTGCGCGCCAGATCGGCCAGGGAAATGCGCTTGAGCCGGGCCGCAAGCAGCACTTCGGCATCGGCGAGGAAATCGGTCATGACGCGATCGACGGTGCGCACAATGGTGCAATGGGTATCGCCGGGATCGCTTTCGGCGCGCAGCAGCAGGGTTTCGCCCAAGGCGGCGTGGACATCCTGCAAGGACACCTCGGCGGGCGGGCGGGTCAGCCGCCAGCCGCCGTCATGCCCCTTGGCGGAGGAGACGATCCCCGCCTCGCGCAATTCGCCCATGACGCGGCGAACGACGACCGGATTGGTCATCAGGCATTGAGACAAAATGGTCGATGTGACCGCATCGCTCTTGTCCACCAGATGGACCAGGGCATGCAGGGCGACGGAGAGGCGAGCGGAACGTTTCATGTAACTATCAATGTTACATTCACACGCATTCGTCAACCCTGACTGTGCAAGCGCAATTCCGCCGGCAGCATGATTGCGCTAGATTGCGCCAACACTGCCTCGGGGAGTTCCGATGAAAAACCTGTTTGCTGCCGCCGCCGTCCTTCTGGCCCTGGCCAGCCCGGCCTTTGCCGTGGAGCCTTCGCCCGAGGCGATTTCGCAGACCTATAAGCCCGGCAAGCCGCTGCGGACCGAGGATGTGGGCGCGCTGATGCGGCAGGGGGAAATCTGGTGTTACAATGAGGCAGGCGGCACCTGCGACTGGGCTGAGATCTATCTCAGCGTAGCGGATGGGCCCGCGGGCATTTCGTACGAAACCACCAATGCCTGGAACAGCGAAACCGATATTGCCTTTGTCGACAAGGCGCAGTTCGACGGCAAGCTGCTGTGCGAATATGGCTATGACAAAGTGCCCTCGACCCGCGCCGTGAGCCGCATCGACGGCAGCGCGCTGAGAGGGCGTGCTCTGGAGGCCTTGCGCACCGAAGTCTATGCCAACGATAGCGGCGATACCGACGATTGCTTCGACTATCTCTACCAATCCTATGACGCGGCCAGTGGAACGATGTCGCTCAAGCAGCGGCAATATGTCGGCGGCGTCATCGATCCGGCCCTGGAAGCGGCCATCACCGTGCATTTCAACGCGGCAGACCTCGATAGCCTGACGCAGCGCTACTAGACGGCCGCATCGCCTATTGCTGGGCGGCGAGCCATTGCGGATCGGGCTCGATCGGCGTGATCACGTCGAGCAGGATGCCATTGGGATCGGCGCAGATGAAATGGCGCTGGCCGAAGGGCTCGTCGCGCAGGGGCTGCAGCATGGGCAGGCTGGCGGCAAGACGGGCATAATCGGCCGCGGCATCGGGAACTTCGAAGCTTAGCAGCAGGCCGCTCGTTTTCTGCCGACCGATAGACGGGATCGTCTCGTGGTCATAGACCATGATGGCCAATTCGATAGGCGCGTTCGAGGCGCGCAGATGCACATACCACGAACTGCTGAACACGCGCTGGAAGCCGAAATGGGTTTCGTAGAAGACCGCGCTGGGCTCGACGTCGCCGACGAGCAGGACGGGATAAAGGCTATTCAATTGCATCAAAAGTCTCCTTGCGCTGCGGCTTCATAAGATACAAACTGTGTGTATCTGATTTTTACATGCAGAGTGTTTTTATGCAAGAGGGTTTGAGACGAACGCAGCAGGAGAGGCGAGCCGAGACGATCCGCGCGCTACTGGCGGCGGCGCGCACCTGCTTTGCCGACAAGGGCTATGCCGGCACCGGGACACCGGAAATCGTCGCGGCAGCGGGAATGACGCGGGGCGCGCTCTACCACCATTTCGCCGACAAGGCGGCTTTGTTCGCCGCCGTGGTGGAGGAGGAGCATGCCCTGCTGGCGATGGCGATCAACGCTGCCAGCGAAAGCGAGGATGAGCCCGGCCCGGTCAAGGCGCTGATCGAGGGCGGCGAGGCGTTTTTAACCGCGATGCAGGATGCGGGGCGACGGCAGATTCTGCTGATCGATGCGCCAGCGGTGCTGGGGCGCGAGGCGCTTGACGCGATCAATGCGCGCCATGGGCTGCGCACGCTGATCGAGGGGATCGAGGCGGCGATCGAGGCCAAGGCGATCCGCGACCTGCCGGTGCTGCCACTGGCGCATTTGCTCAACACCATGTTCGACCGGGCGGCGCTGGCGGGGCCGGAGGAATTGGCGGGGTATAGGAAGGCGATCAAGGCACTGATCAGGGGGCTGAAGATTTAGCCCACTGTCTCACAGGAGGTCAGGTTTGACGTCCCCTCCCCCTTGAGGGGAGGGCCAGGGCGGGGGTCGCTGCGGCTCCTGCGCGACACCAACCGACCCCCACCCCAACCCCTCCCCTCAAGGGGGAGGGGAGCATATGCGGTTAATTCTGCTCCAACCCCTCCACACGCTTGGTCAATTGCTGCACCGCCGCAATCAGTGGTGCGATGAACGCATCGTAGCGCAGGCCTTGTTCGCTGGTGGGATCGTTCGGATCGGCCTGTATGTGGCCGGCGAAATCGGGGCAATTGAGCGTGTCGAGGACAGTTTTGACCTGCTGGGCGAGGAGGCCGTAATGGGTGCGGCGGCCGGGGCGCGCGGTGCCGGTCTCGTTGCCGCCGACAAGCCAGCGATAGGACACCGGCTGCAATGCCAGGATGAAATCGAGGCCGAGATCGGAGGGGGCGATGTCGGTTTTTTGCCGCGCGTCGGAGGTCTGGATGGTGCCGGTGGCGGACCAGAGTGCGGACCAGCGGGCGCCGCTGGCGCCCAGGGTGATGGCATTGTCGGTCGCCGGAAGCAGCGGCGCGGTCAGCGTGACGCTGCCGGTGACGCTATCGACCGTCAATGCGTTGAGCCAGGAGGCGCCATCGGCACTGACCTTGAGGCGCCAGAAATTGTCGCCCATCAAGCCCATTTCGGCGCGGCCGGAATAGTTGGTTTGGTAGAGAAGGCTCACGGTATCGCCGGCAGCGGCCTTGTTGAGCTTGAGTTGATGGCCGTTGCCGGCATGGGTGAACAGGCTCGCATCGGCGGCGATGGCGAGGCGGTTGGTGCTGTCAGCGGCGGTGTTGATGCCCAGGGTTGGAATGCCAACCGCGCCGTTGGAGGCGAGCGCGGTCCAGGCGCCGCCGGCAAAAACCAGGATGGACCGTTCGGATTTGGAATAGACCTGCCAGCCGGGTGCTGGATCGTAGAACAGCCAGGCGCCGGCCTGGAAGGCGGCGATCTCGTTGTCATGGCCGGACCAGGCGCCGGTGGCGGCGGGACCGGCGATATAGGCCTCGCCCAGCAGCGGAGTCGCGGGCGGCGTGGTGCTACGGGATTCGACGACAGGCTGCACCAACGCATCGAGCGCCTGCAGCGCCTCGTTGTGGGTGACGTGTTTTTGCGCCTGTTGCGGCATGATGAAGGGCAGGCCGAGGCGGGAAGTTTCGTCCATGGTGTGTCTCCGGTTGTGGGGACGAGTCTAGGGCGAGGATGGGAGACGGGGATAAGGAGGAGGAGTTTGGGGTGTGGAGAGCACCCCCTCACCCGGCCTCCGCTTCGCTCGGCCACCCTCTCCCCGATGGGGAGAGGAATCCTGAGAGCGCCGCGACCTTTCTATTCTTCTTCCCGACAGGGAGAAGGTGGCGCGTAGCGCCGGATGAGGTGACCGCCCTAAAACACGAAATCGTAGAGCAACTTCACGTTCAATGCGGCGATCACGACGGCGATGAACACGGCTATGGCGATGAGCCAGATCGGGGCGACGAGGGCGCCCATCTTGGTCTTGTCGGCGGTGAACATGACCAGAGGGAACACGGCGAAGGAGAGCTGCAGGCTGAGCACGACCTGGGTCAGGATCAGCAATTGCGCGGTGCCGCTTTCACCGAACCAGATGGTGACGATGGCCGCGGGGACGATAGCGATGGCGCGGGTGATCAGCCGGCGCAGCCAGGGCGCGAGCTGGATATTGAGAAACCCCTCCATGACGATCTGGCCGGCCAGTGTCGCCGTCACGGTGGAATTAATGCCGCAGCAGAGCAGCGCGATGCCGAACAGAGTGGGCGCGATGGCGAGCCCGAGCACGGAGCCGAGCAGGCCATGCACCTCACCCAACTCGGCGATATTGGTCTGGCCGGCGACATGGAAGGTGGCGGCGGCCAGGATCAGGATCGAGGCATTGATGCACAGGGCAAACATCAGCGCGACAGTGGAGTCGATGGTGGCGAATTTGAGCGCCTCCTTCTTCTCAGGCAGGCTATTGCCATAGTCGCGGGTCTGCACGATGCCCGAATGCAGGTAGAGGTTATGCGGCATCACCGTGGCGCCGAGGATACCGAGCGCCAGATAAAGCATTTCGGGATTGGTGACGATTTCCGTCGTCGGCGCGAAGCCGCGAATGACGTCGCCCCAGACCGGATCGGCCAGGGCGATCTGGACGATGAAGCAAGCGGCGATAACCGCCAGCAGGGCCACGACCAGCGCCTCGACCCAGCGGAAGCCGACACGCTGCAGATAGAGGATGAGAAATACGTCGAGCGCGGTAATCAGGACGCCGATTTCCAGCGGAATACCGAAGATCAGGTTGAGGCCGATGGCTGTGCCGACGACCTCGGCGATATCGGTGGCGATGATGGCGAGTTCCGCCAGCGCCCACAGCACCCATGCGACCGGCCGGGGGAAGGCATCGCGGCAGGCCTGGGCCAGATCACGGCCCGAAGCGATGGCCAGGCGCGCACACAGCGATTGCAGCACGATGGCCATGATATTGGAGACCAAAGCCACGGTGAGCAACGCATAGCCGAACTTGGAGCCGCCGGCCAAGGAGGTGGCCCAATTGCCGGGATCCATATAGCCAACGGCGACCAGATAGCCGGGGCCGACAAAGGCGGCAGCGCGGCGCCACACATTGCCGCTGACCTTGACCGTGCGATGCACATCGGCCAGCGACGCCTCGCCCCGGCTTTGGTTCCAGCCGGAGAAGGTCTTGGGAATGCGGGCGTCCATGCGCGATCCAGTTCTGCTCTTGCGTGTCACCTGCAACAAGCAAACTGTTGCTGATTATCCATAGTGCAATTGCAAATCATTCGCAAGAAAGAAAATGACGACGCCAGAACGGCCCGATCGGAGGCCGCTACTTGTTGGACGTGCCAGCCAATGGGGCGATGGGCACCTGCAGCAGCGGGTCCGGGGCGGCATCGACTTCGCCCTCGTCGGCCAGCATCTCGCGGGCGGCGTGCCAGAATTGGTCGTCCTTGCCCTCGGGCGAACCATTCTGCTCCCAGAGCTGATAGGCGAGTTCACGGATTTTTTCTTCGATGATGTCGGTATCGGCCATGTCGAACTCCGCAAATCTGGCGCGGGACGGAATCGTCCCGCCTGTGGAGCTGAAACGCGGCTGCGCACCGGGAGTTGCCGGGCAATGACGAATTGCCCGGCCCTGTACGCTAGGACGGCAGGCGCGCCGTGTGGGGCGGCTCGATATCGGATTTGCCGAAATTGGCGGGCAGATTGGTCTGCATCCACTCATAGGGATAGCCAAGCTTGAGGGGCATGGCATCGGTGAGTTGCTGGCGGATATCGATGGGAAGATCGAAATCGCCGGCACCCAGATTTTCGGCGACCTGATCGACGCGGCGGGCACCGATGATGGCAGAGGTGACGCGGGAATCCCCGAGCAGCCAGCTGAGCGCAACCTGGCTGGGCGTGCGGCCGAGCTGGGCGGCGACCTCGACCACCATATCGATCATCTTGAGCGCATCGTCGAACCAGTAGCGCGGCAGGGCGATCGCGGCCTGAATGCCGATGCGCGATTGCGCGTCGGGAGCGGCCTGGTCGCGGTATTTGCCGGTCAGCATGCCGGCGGCCAAGGGGCTCCAGCAGATCATGCCCAGGCCCTGATCGTCGCAGGCAGGCAGGATTTCACGCTCGATATCGCGACGGACGAGATTGTAGAGATGCTGGGCAGAGACGGCGGGCTCAAAATTCTTGAGCGCAGCGACGCCGTTCATCTTGGCGATCTGCCAGGCATAGAAATTGGAGACGCCGAGATAGCGAATCTTGCCGGCACGGATCAGATCGTCGGCGGCGCGCAGGCTTTCCTCGATCGGCGTATAGGGATCGGGGCCATGGAACTGGTAGAGATCGATATAGTCGAGGCCGAGGCGCTTGAGACTGTTCTCGCAGGATTCCACGATATGCTTGCGCGACAGGCCGCGCGCAGTGGCGGCCGGGCCGGCATCAAACCAGCACTTGGTGGCGATGACCAGATCATCGCGCTTATGCGCCTTGAGCGCGACGCCGAGCATGGTTTCACTGGTGCCAGCGCTATAGCCGTCCGCGGTATCGATGAAATTGCCGCCGCCGGCGACAAAGGCATCGACGATGGCGCTGGACGTGGCCTGATCGCACCCCCATTGGGAATTGCCGAAGGTCATGGTGCCCAGGCACAGCCGGGAAACGAGCAGGCCGGAGCGGCCGAGATAACGATATTTCATGGGAGTTCCTCCAAAGCGGTAGCGCGTCCCGAAAATCATGCGTTGAATGGGACTTAGCGCTGAGTGTGCCCAGAAGTTGGCGCTGCGTCCATGTCGGAGTCGGCGCCTGCCGAACGTCATGGGCGATGACAGGGGCAAGCGGACGCGGCATGGTCCGGGGCAAAACACGAAGGGGTAATCCATGTATGGCTCGATTTTGATCCGCGGCGCGCGCGAGAACAATCTCAAGAATGTGTCGCTGGATATCCCCAAGCGGGCGATCACGGTGTTCACCGGCGTTTCGGGATCGGGCAAGTGTTCCTTGGTGTTCGGCACCATCGCGGCGGAAAGCCAGCGGCTGATCAACGAGACCTATCCCGCCTTCGTGCAGCAATTCATGCCGCATTACGGGCAGCCCGATGCGGACCTGCTGGAAAACATTTCGGCGGCGATCATCGTCGACCAGCAGCGGCTGGGCGGCAATTCGCGCTCGACGGTGGCCACGGTGACCGATGCGGCGCAGATGCTGCGGGTGATCTTTTCGCGGCTGGGCGAGCCGCGCCTGGGCTCGCCGGGGCTCTATTCCTACAATGATCCGCGCGGCATGTGCCCCGATTGCGAGGGCATCGGGCAGGTCGCAGCGATGGATATGAGCGCCGTCATCGACGAGAGCAAGTCGCTCAATGCCGGGGCGCTGCTGCCCAAGGATTATGCCGTCGATACCTGGTATTGGGAGATCTACAAGAATTCCGGCCTGTTCGACATGGACAAGCCGATCAAGGCGTTCACAGCCGAAGAGCGGGAAAACCTGTTCAATCTCGATGATGGCCGCAAGATCAAGGTCGGCAAGATCGGGCTGACCTATGAGGGCGATCGTCGCCAAGCTCAAGAAAGGGCTTGGTAGCAAGGACCCCGAGAGCCTGCAGCCGCATGTGCGCGTCGAATATGACCGGATCTTCACCCGCGCCGTCTGCCCGGCCTGCCATGGCGCGCGGCTGAACCAGCAGGCGCTGGCCAGCAGGGTGAACGAGAAAAACATCGCTGAATGCTCGGCGATGCAGGTTTCGGACCTGGCGGTGTGGGTGCGCCAGATCGACGCCAAGGCGGTGGGGCCGATGCTGCGACGCGCTGGCGACGCGGCTGGAAAACCTCGTGACCATCGGGCTGGGCTATCTGAGCCTCGACCGGGAAAGCTCGACCCTTTCGGGCGGCGAAAGCCAGCGGGTCAAGATGGTGCGCCATCTCGGATCGTCGCTTACCGACATCACCTATGTGTTCGATGAGCCTTCGGTGGGTCTGCATCCGCATGACGTGGGCCGGCTGGCCGGGCTGATGCAGCAGCTGCGCGACAAGGGCAATACGGTGCTGATCGTCGAGCACAAGCCGGACATGATCGCCATTGCCGACCATGTGGTGGATATGGGGCCGTTCGCCGGCAGCAAGGGCGGCGAGATCGTCTATCAAGGCGATTATGCCGGGCTGCTCACCAGCGGCACGCTCACCGGCAACCACATGAAGAAATACCAGCCGATCAAGACCAAGCTGCGCAAGGCGGATGGCGATGCTGGAGATCAAGCACGCCAGGCTCAACAATCTCAAGAACGTGTCGGTCACGATTCCGCGTGGCGTGCTGACTGCGGTGACGGGGGTGGCCGGATCGGGGAAATCGTCGCTGATCCAGGGATGTCTGCCCGCGGCCTATCCCGATACGGTGATCATCGACCAGAACCTCAGCCGCGGCTCGACGCCGCTCGAACACGGCGACCTATACCGGCATTCTCGACGCCGTGCGCAAGGCCTTCGCCAAGGCGAACGGCGTCGAAGCGGCGCTGTTTTCGGCCAATTCCAAGGGCGCCTGTCCCGACTGCAAGGGGCTGGGGGTGATCTATACCGACCTGGCGCATATGGACCCGGTGGCGAGCGTCTGCGAGACCTGCGAGGGCAAGCGCTTCACCGAGGAGGTGCTGCGAGCATCACCTGCGCGGCAAGACCATCAGCGACGTCTATGAATTTCGCAATCGATGAGGCCGTGGGGTTCTTCACCGAACCGGCGGTCGCCAAGATCCTCAAGGGGCTGGAGGATGTGGGGCTGGGTTACCTGACGCTGGGGCAGCCGCTATCGACGCTATCGGGTGGCGAACGGCAGCGGCTGAAGCTGGCGGCGGAGCTGGGCAAGCAAGGCAATATCTATGTGCTGGACGAGCCAACCACCGGGCTGCATATGAACGACGTCGATACGCTGATCGGGCTGTTCGACCGGCTGGTCGATGCCGGCTCGACGGTGATCGTGATCGAGCACAATCTGGACGTGGTATCGCGGGCCGATTGGGTGATCGATCTGGGGCCGGGCGCCGGGCAGGATGGCGGGCGTATCGGTTTCGAGGGGACGCCGGAGGGGTTGAGCAAGGATAAGGGGCTGACGGGGATGGCACTAAGAGCGAGGGGCAAGATGCAGGATCGGGGCTAAACCATCACCCCCTCCTACCTCCCCCATCAAGGGGGAGGTTTCTCTCCACTCTTTAAACTCAATCCAGTTCAACCCCCTCCCAACCTCCCCCTTGATGGGGGAGGTTGGGAGGGGGTGAGGCAGCGATCGATATGTGGCGGCTGCCCCTTAGTTATCATTCACCCGGCGGCGATATTCGCTGGCGAGGTAAATCACCACCAGCGCAAACACCGCCCCCAGCCCTACCTGCATCCAGCCGGTGCGGCCGATCAGGTCGCTGGCGAAGGCGGGGAAGCTGAAGGGGGCCGCCGTGGTGGACCAGGTTTCGATATAGCCCTGGCTGACCTGGAAATCGGCGCGGTAGGACAGATATTGCCAGGTATGGGTGTGGACGGGGCTGAGGCCGCCTAGTACCACCCATTCGGCCACCGCGACCAGGCCGGGCAGCAGCAGCGACAGGGGAATGGCCCAGCGGCCGACCACAGTGGCCATGGCGCCCACCAAGGCGGTGAACGGCAAATACCAGAGCAGGCCGATCAGCAGCACCAGCAACAGGGCGAGCGCGATCTGCCCATAGACCATGGCGACATTGCCCAGCATCGCCACGCCGCCGCCACCGCTGAAAGAGGAGGCGAGGAAGGCGATGGCGAACAGCAGCAAGGCGCTGAGCAGGGCCACGGCATAGATCATCGCCGGCAGGATGGTCAGCGTCGCCGTCAGCTTGGCAACCAGCATCTTGAAATCGGAGATCGGCATCGACTTCCAGAACAGCATGGCATTGTTGCGCCTGTCGGCGGAAAAGCCATCGGCGCAATAAAAGAACAGCACGCCGACCAGATAGAGGCACCAGCCAGCACCGAAGGCGAGGAAGCCCATTTCATAGACACGCATCGGCGCGGCGGTGAACAGGAAGCCGGCGAAGTGGCCATCGACGCGGCCGGTGGCAAAGGAAATCAGCGTCGGCACGAACATGATGGCGACCAGGATCAGCGGCGCCATCATGAAGGCGCCGCGATGCTCGATCAGCTCGCGATGGACGAGAGCGGCGAAGGCCTTCATTTGGCGGTCTCCGGATTGGCGGTCGGGCGCTGCATCAGGGCAACGAAGAGATCGGAAAGGGTCGGGGCCGAGATATTGCCCAGCCCTTCGAGCTGCTCACGGGCAACGCCATCGAAAATCATCACCGTTTGCCCGAAGCGGGTTTCCTCATAGACCGGGCCCAGCGCGCGGGCGGCCGGTTGCTTGGCCGGATCGTTGACCACGAGCTGGCTGAACTTGTCGTTCACGGTCTCCATCTGCATGTGCAGGATCATGCTACCATCGCGAATGAACATGATGTCGCTTAGCATGAACTCGATCTCGTCCACCTGATGGGTGGTGATGATCAGGGTGCGCTCCTCGGTCATGTAGTCTTCGAGCAGGCGGCGGTAGAAGCGCTTGCGATAGGTGATGTCGAGGCCCAGCGTGGGCTCATCGAGCACCAAGAGCTTGGCATCGATCGCCATGACCACGGCCAGGTGAAGCTGGGCGATCATGCCTTTACTGAGATGCTTGACCTTGAGGTCCGGCTTGATATCGGTGCCTTCGAGGAAGCTGCGCGCCTTCTCCTGGCTGAAATTGGGATGGATATTGGAGAGCAGCGCGAACAGCTCGCGCACCCGCAGGAAGCGCGGCAGGCTGGCCACATCGGAAATGAAGGCGACGTTTTCCATCAGCTTGGCGCGGCGGGCGAAGGGGTCCTCACCCAGCACGCGGATGGTGCCTTCGCAATTGGTCAGGCCCAGCATGGCATTGAGCATGGTGGTCTTGCCGGCCCCGTTATGGCCGATGACGCCATAGATGCGGCCGGGGGGAATTTCGAAATCCAGGCCATGCAGGATTTCCTTGCGGCCGAAGGACTTTTTCAGGCCATGGGCCGAGACGATCGGCGGGACGGTGGGAGTGGAGATTTCGGTCATTGCTGCACACCTGTGTTGGCTGGCACCTTGGCTAGAAGCGTGGTGGCGTCGAGTTCGAGCGCGGCGATCTGCGCGGCGATCCTGGGCCAGTCTTCGGTAAGGAATTTTTCGCGTTCATAGGCGAGCAGTTCGCCGCGCGCCCCGGTCTTTACAAACATACCCAAGCCCCTGCGTTTTTCGACGACCCCGATATCGACCAGCTCTTCGAAAGCCTTGGTGACGGTCAGCGGATTGACCGACAATTCCCCCGCGATCTGGCGAACCGATGGCAGGGCATCGCCCTCCCCCACCGCCCCGCGCAGGATCATTTCGATAAGCCGCTGCCGGATCTGCACGAAGATCGGCTGGCCGGTGTGAAAGTCATCCATGTGAATTGCTCTTATAGTGTTGTGGTTTTGTAGCACACTATTATTGCGTGTCAAGTAACATGAAAAAGCGCAGCTGGTAGAGAGCCCTGATCTGGTTCCCTCCCCCTTGAGGGGAGGGTTAGGGTGGGGGTGTCGAAAGTACAACAGCCACCGGATATGCGGCGCCTTCGACACCCCCACCCCGGCCCTCCCCTCAAGGGGGAGGGAGAAGAAAGAAGCCCTCCTAACCCACCAGCACCGCGTGAGTGCAGCGCACACCATAGACCTGCACGTCGGCTTCGCCGAGCGAGACGCCGAGGAGGTCGAGCAGGCTGGATATGAGCAGATCGAGCGTCGGGGTTAGCGGCATCAGCAGGGCTTTGAGCAGCGGGCCGATAATGCCCAGGGGGATGCCTGCGGCGGTCAGCTGCAAATCGCCGAACAGGGACGCCACCAGCGAGCCGGTAAAACTGGTGGTCTTGGCGGTCTTGACGGTACCGGCGGCGATTTCGCTGGGCGAGAAGCTCAGATTGACCGGCGTGGTCTGGGCGATTTCGGCATGGGCAAGCCCGGTGACTTTGATGCCAAGGGCATTGAGGAGCGTGGCGGTGCCGATGAATGGCGTGCTGTTGAAGGCGCCGAAACTATCCGAATTGACCTCGCCCAGGATCAGACGGGCCACGCCCGGCCGGGTGGCGATGGTGGCCGAGCCGGACGCATTACTGCCGGTGGGGCAACTGGCGGAAGCCACGACGGCCTCGGCATGGGCGATATCGAGATAGAGCGGCAGCCGCACGCTGAGCAGGGGCAGCAGCAGGAGCTCGAGCTTGAGGTTGACCAGGATGCGCAGGCGGATCTGGGCCGTGCGCACCACGGTCTGGTCGGGACCGACGGCGTACCAACTGCCGCCCTGGGGAGGCTCACCGATGGCAAGGCTGACATCGATGCCGGTGAGGCCAGGCACGCCGGCGGACAGGCCCAAAGCCACCTGATGGGTGCCATCGCTGAGCCCGGCACTGACCGAGAGCAGTTCGAGCGCCGAAATATCGGCGAACAGATTGTTGCCGCCGCTGCCAATGCTGGCATTGCCCAGCGCGCCAAGGGCAAACAGCTTACCGATCAGCACCTCGCCATTGCCGCCCGCGGCATTGGCAATTTTCAGGGCGGCGGCGCGCTGGGGACCGCTGAGCAGGGTGGCGATGGCCTTGCCGATCTGGCCGTGGTCGGCCTTTGCCTGCAGGATTTCGTCATAGGTGCCCAGGGTAATGCCCAGTTGCAGCGCCAGGGCATCGAGGAAGGCCAGGGCATCGATCTTGGCACTGGCCAGGCCATTATAATCGGCAACGCTGAGCGCAATATTGGTGCCCAGCAGCTTGTTGAGCACCGCATTGGCGATACCGCCCTTGAGGCTGGCGAGACGCGAGCCCACCGAAAACGCCACCTGCGGGGTGACGGTGGCGATGGCGGCGGCGCTGACGGTGGGGACCGGGCTCCAGGAGCGGGCGAAATAGAGCGTTCCAGCCTGTTCGAACTGCACGCGCACGGCATTGATCGGGGTCGCGCCGGGCACGAAGCGCTGTTCCGGCGCAACAGCGGGATCGGCGGCATAGTAGCCCTGCTGCACCTGCAGCGCGCCGAGATCGAGCGCCGGGATCGATCAGCCCGGCATCGACCAGCACGTCATGGGCGATGTCCAGGCGATCGGCGGGATTGCCGGCGGCGGCGATGGCGGCCAGGTCGACGCCGCGCTGCAGGCTGCGCCGTTCATTGTAGAGCGAGGCGGCATCCACGGCGAAGGCGGAAATGACGGCGACGAGCCCCATCGTGCCGGCGAACAGTATGGCAAAATTGCCGCCCTGATCGCGGGTGAACCGGCGCCACAAGCTCATATGCCACCCCGGCGGATCACGGAGGTATAGGTGATGGACTGGCTGGGCAGCGGCAGGGGGAGATAGAGGTTCCAGATCGGCAATTCGGACGCATCGTAGCGCACCGTCACTCGGTATTGGCTTGGATCATCAGGCTTGTCGCCGATGGTGAAGCTGATTCGGGCTTGGTCGATCAGCAGGTATTCGCCGGCATTGTTGGCAAGGAAGGCGCCGACCAGCCGGTTGCGCTCGGCCTGGTCGATGCCGGCAATGGCGGTGCGGGCGGCGTCGGCGGTCAATTGCTGGATCGAGTTGGCGGCGCCGAAATAGATGCCATAGGCCATCATGCCCATCAGCATCAGCAGGAACACCGGCATGAGAATGGCAAATTCGATGGCGGCGGTGGCGCGCGTATCGCGCATCCAGGCAGACAACAGCACCTCCATGACCAGTCTCCCGCCGCAGCAATCGTCAGTTCACCCTGTGCCTGCCGGCTTACGGGACCATGATCGGTTCCTTGGGGAACAGCGCTGAGGGCGGATGGGGGGACTGCGCAGGGCAGGGAAATATGGTTAACGGCCAGTTAACGATTGCATGAGAACCTTTGCCCGGGAAGCTGTGCAAGCCAGGCCGAATCGTAAGCCGGGCCAACCTTTGGGGACTGAGATCATGAATAAATATATCGCGGAATTTATCGGCACGGCCGTGCTGGTGCTGATCGGCTGTGGCGCGGTGGTGTTTTCGGGCGTCACCGGCATCGGGTTTGTCGGCATCGCCTTTGCCTTCGGGCTGGCCATCGTCGCCATCGCCTATGGCATCGGGCCGATCTCGGGCGCCCATGTCAATCCGGCCGTCACGCTGGCGGCGCTGATCGACAGCCGCATCAGCCTGAACGACGCCATCGGCTACTGGATCGGCCAGTTCGCCGGCGGGCTGGTCGGCGCGCTGATCCTGCTGGCCATTGCCGGCACCAATGCCAATGGCCTGGGCCAGACCACGCTGGGCGCTGACCACACCGTGGTGGCCGGCCTGCTGTTCGAAATCGTCTTCACCGCGATCTTCACGATGGTGATCCTGGGATCGACCGGCAAGGGTTCGGCAACCGGTTTCGCCGGCCTCGCTATCGGGCTGACGCTGACGGCAATCCACCTCGCAGGCATTCCGGTCACCGGCTCCTCGCTCAATCCCGCCCGCAGCTTCGGCCCGGCCTTGCTGGTGGGTGGCGACGCGCTCTCGCAGGTCTGGCTCTATTTCGTCGGGCCGCTGATCGGTGGCGCCATCGGCGGCGCCCTGTTCCGCTTCAAGATCCTCAAGGTCTAATGCCAGCGCCGGGTCATTCCGGCGGCGATCATTCTTGAATACCATGCGGGTCGGACCGGCTTTAATGCCAGTCCGGGCCGTTGTGTTTTGAGAGCTTTGAACCTGCTCGCTGTAGCTGGGGAGTCCCAATCTAGCATTGTGGTTCCACACACCCCCTCCCAACCTCCCCCATCAAGGGGGAGGTTGGGGAGGGGGTGATGGGGGTCACCGGTGAATGTTGGGCCGTCGCGGAAAACCGGTTCCCGCTTTCTACACGATGACCTAGTCGAACACTTCGTTGGGATAGACGCCCCAAAGTTCTTCCTGGTGCATGAAGCCGGAATAGCTGGCCGAGCGCTCGCCTGCGACCTGCTGGCTGGCGGTGACTTCGCACCAGGCGCCGTCGCAGGCCTTGATGGTGACGCGCAGGCCCGCGCCCAGGGTGGCACGGGTGCCGCTATCGTCGGAAGCGCTCGAATGCAGGATGATTTCGCCATTGGCCATCAGCGGGGTGACATAGCCGGCGCGCGGACCCTGCAGCAGGTTTTGATGCACCCAGCCCTCGGAGCCATCGACATCGCGAATTTTGCGCCAGGTATCGAATTCCTGGATGATTTCGACCGGCACCCCGTCCTTGAGATATTCCCAGGCCACCTCGTATTTCACGCCGGGCCCGACACGCACATTGATCGGGCTGGAGCGCGTGGTGACGAAGCGCGGCAGCTTGAGGCCGCTCGGCGTATTGGTCTGGGCCCAGGCCGGGCCGGGCAAAATCGGGGCCAGCAGGGTACACGCCAGCACCAGCGCCCGCAGGGCCGGCAGGCAAAAGCGTGCAAAATGGGCGCCGCGGGCGGAATCAAACATGACTTTGCAGATGGGTTGGATTTGCCCTATCACTAACGCACGAACCTTAATGGTCGCTGAAAGGGCCTGCCGGGCCCATCCCCTCGTTCCGGACCGCATGACCACGACAAAACCCAAAATTCTCGTCACCAGGCGCCTGCCCGCGACAATCGAGGCGCGCATGGCGACGCTGTTCGAGACCGATGTCAACGAAGGGGATGTCGCCCTGACCGCAGACGACATCGTCGAGGGGCTGGCGGGCAAGGACGTGCTGGTGTGCTCGATCACCGACAGCGTCGATGCCAGGCTGATCGCCCGGCTGCCTAGATCGGTGCGGATGATTGCCCAGTTCGGCAATGGCGTCGACAATATCGATGTGGAGGCGGCGCTGGCCGCTGGCCTGACAGTGACCAATACGCCCAGCGTTCTGACCGAGGACACCGCCGACATGGCGATGGTGCTGATGCTGGCGCTGCCGCGCCGGCTGGTCGAGGGCACGCAATTGCTGGTGCGCGACGGGGTGTGGGCCGGCTGGTCGCCGACCTGGATGCTGGGGCATCGCCTGCGCGGCAAGGCGCTGGGCATTGTCGGCATGGGGCGGATCGGCACGGCGGTGGCGCAGCGCGCCAAGGCGTTTGGGCTCAATATTCATTATTTTTCCCGCTCGCGGCGGCCACCCGCCATCGAGGAGCCGCTGGAAGCGACCTATTGGCATGATCTCGATGCGATGATCGCGGCGGTCGATATCGTTTCCCTGCATACGCCGCACACCCGCGAGACCTTCCACATCCTCTCGGCCGAGCGGCTGGCACGGATGAAGCCGGGCAGCTTCGTGGTCAATGTGTCGCGGCCCGAATTGATCGATGAAAATGCGCTGGTCGATCAAATCGAGAGCGGTCATCTGAGCGGGGCGGCGCTCGACGTGTTCGAGAACAAGCGCGGCATCAATGCGCGACTGCTGGCGCTGGCGGAGGCCAACAAGGTGGTGCTGACCGCACACATGGCCTCGGCGACGCTGGAGGCACGCATCGAAATGGGCGAGACGGTGATCGTCAATATCCGCGCCTTCATGGATGGCCACCAGCCGCCCCATCGCGTGCTGCCCGAGGGGCCGCAGGCGCCGGGACGAGTAGCTCGCCCCTGAGTGTTGCGCCAAATACCCAATGGCGACAGCATCGTCCGATACCTTCGCTTGGCCCCTTGCCTTGGCGAGGGCTTGGCACCTACTGCTGCTGCATTGGGGCATGCCGGGGGCAGCGTGCCGCGGATCGATGATTTCTGGGCAAGGGTATTGGCCTGATGATGACCTACGCGAAACTCCCCCTTGCCGGCCTGCTGCTGGCCACCATGCTGCTGCCGGCCGCGGCCCAGGAGGCGGCAGGCCAGCAGCCTTTGGCCGAAGCGGACGGCGTTTTGACGCTCGACCGGCTCGGCCACCATTTGAGCATGCCGATGCCCGACTGGCTGGAAGCACCGTCGGGCCCGATCGAATCGCAGGTGCAAATCAGCTATGCCGGTGACGAGCGCCAGGCCTCGGTGGAGCTGCGGCCCAGGGGCGAAACTCGCGGCGCTGTGGACGACGCTTTATGGGGCGCGGATCACGCTGACGAGTGACCGCACGCTGCCGCAATTGCGCACATCGACCATGGCCAGCTATGCCGCCACCTGCAAACCCGAGACCACCGGCTTTTTCCAGTTGCAGCCCGACGAGGGCGAGGTACTGGCGCCGCTGGGCTTTGTCTGCGGCAGCCATCGCGAGGACCTGGCCGGCTATGCGGGATTGGGGGAAGTGGCGGTCATGGCTTTCTTGAAAACGCCGACCGGCGTCGCCGTCGTGTTCCAGGAATGGCGTGGCAAGTCGTTCGATCCGCAGGTGCCGTCCACCTGGCCGGTGGCCACCGATGTGGTGCAGGCGCGCGCGACCCAATTGAAGGACCAGGCGGCGCTGACGCCCACGGATTGACGTGGCGGCCCCGAGCGCTTAGATCGGGCCGATGAGCAAAGACCATAAATCCCTGGGGCCGAACCAGCGCTCCCTGCGCGTTGGCGAACTGGTGCGCCATGCGCTGGCCGCGATCTTCGCGCGCGGCGATGTCGAGGACGACGCGCTGCGCGGCGCCATCATCACCGTGCCCGAAGTGCGCATGAGCCCGGACCTGAAGCTGGCCAATGCCTATGTGATGCCGCTGGGCGGCCAGCATGCCGAAGCCATTGTCGATGCCTTGAACCGGCACCGCAAATTCATTCGTGGCCGCGTGGCGCCGCAGATCAACATGAAGTTCGCCCCCGACGTGAAGTTCTTCGTCGACGACACGTTCGAGGAAGCCGGCCGTATCGATGCGCTGTTGCGCTCGGACAAGGTAAAGCGTGACCTCGCCGATGGCGACGAGGACGAGGACGAGGACGAGAGCCAGGTTTGAGCGCGCCCAAACGCGTCAAGCGCGCCATTTCCGGCTGGGTTGTCCTCAACAAGCCCTATGACATGACCTCGACCCAGGCCGTGGGCAAGGTTCGTTGGCTGTTCGGCGCCGCCAAGGCCGGGCATGCCGGCACGCTCGATCCGCTGGCGACGGGCATTTTGCCGATCGCGCTGGGGGAGGCCACCAAGGCCGTGCCCTATGTGCAGGACGGCACCAAGATTTACCGCTTTGCCATCAAATGGGGCAGCGCGACCGCGACCGACGACGCCGAAGGCGCCGTGATCGCGACCTCGGACGTACGGCCGTCGCAAGAGGCTCTGGAAGCGCTGTTGCCGCAGTTCACTGGCACGATCATGCAATTGCCGCCGATCTATTCGGCGCTCAAGATCGATGGCGAGCGCGCCTATGACCTGGCGCGAGCCGGGGAAGTGGTGGAGCTGGCCGAGCGCGAGATCCGTGTGGATTCTTTTGCGCTGGTCAGCCATGGTGACGAGCAATCGGTGCTGGAAGTGGCCTGCGGCAAGGGCACTTATGTGCGCTCGCTGGCGCGCGATATCGCCGAGCAATTGGGCAGCAAGGGCCATGTGTCGATGCTGCACCGAGCGGCGGTGGGGCCGTTCTACGATGCCGATGCGGTGACCATCGAAATGCTCGAAGAGGCGATCGACCGCGATAGTTTGATCCGGCCGGTGGCTGATGGGCTGGACGGGGTGCCGGAGCTTCGACTGAACCCGGCCCAGGCGGCGGCGGTGCGGCACGGCAATTCGATACTGCTCACCGGCGCTGGTGCACCGATCAGCATGGACGATTGCTGGGTGAGCTTTGCCGGCGTGGTGCTGGCGACCGGATCGGTGCAGTTCGGCCAGTTCCAGCCGCGCCGGGTATTCAACTAAATTCGCAGTCATCACCCTCCCCCTTGCGGGGAGGGATCAAGGGTGGGGGAGGATTGGCCCGGTACATCGCACCCCCCACCCTGCTCGATGTACGGACTTAGCTGAAGCTAAGTCCTATCTCGCTTCCCTCCCCGCAAGGGGGAGGGTGAAGAAAGAAAGAGGCGGGGATCGCGCCCCGCCTTAGCTTCATCGGTGGATGAAGAAAACAATGATCAGCACCAGCCAGATCGGCACGCCGAGCAACCAGAGACCTAAACCGCGTAGCATGATGTTCTCCTTTTTGGTTGAGCGTTAAAAGCGACGGAATACGTCGGTGAAGACGGTTTCGCTGTCGCGATGATTGCCGCCCTTCTGGGCCGCCCAATAGGCGCCGATCGCCGAGATCAGCAAGGAAGCAGCGATCAGGAAGGCGCCGATGATGCCGGTATTGCGGGCAATCCGGGCGGCTTCGATAGCCTGCTGGCGGGCGGTCTCGACATTAGCCGCAACCTGGTCGACACGGGCGCTGGCCTCTTCGGGGGTCAGCCCGGTATTGGCGGCAACGACATTGGCGAGATAGGTCTTGTCGTCGGCAGCGATCGTGCCATCACCCAGAGCGGCCTGGGCGAAGATGCGTCCGGCTTCATCGCGGGCGGCACCGGTATCGCCACCAGCCACCGGCTGGTTGGAGCGGAACAGCGTATCGATGAAATAAGCGTTCGGATCGACCGTGACCTCGGCGGCGTTGGAGGCCGCATTGGTCGCGGTGGCGGCGACATTGCCCACTGCATTGGCCGCAGCCCCAATACCGCCAACGGCGATGATGGCGCCCAGTACGGCAGCACCGGCCCAAACCAGCAGGCCATGGGCGCCGTCGCGGACGTCGCTTTCATGTTCGGTGGCATCGAAATGGCGGCGGCGCAGGCGGCCGGTGAGATAGCCGCCAGCCATGAAGCTGGAAATCTGCACCCAGAGGAACCAGGACGCGGCGGCGATGCCGATCCAGATCGGGGAAGCGCCTTCGCCGTCAAAATCGAGGAAGTTCAGGCCGATGGCGGAGCCGAAGGAAATCAGCACGATCGAAATTGCCGAAGCCAGCAGAATACCGGCAATAATCGCAGGCCAATCGACATAGGACGCATCGTCCCGCGTTGAAGCCGAGCCGTTAACGACGGTTGCGCCCGCCGAGACATCAAGTGCCATGATAGTGCCTCCAAGGATGATTGTTGTTTTGGCTTTGCCGAACGTTCAGTGCAGGCCGACGAACGACAGCACCGCCATCACGATCACGACGAGACCGACGAGATAAATGATCGAATTCATGACTGAGCCCTTTTTGTTGTTGTGACGCAGAGAGTGCGAGACAAACCGCCACCGCGGCATTTGGTTGCCCGGCGGCGCAAAAATGCGGCGGATTTGGAATGAAGGTCTGATTTGTAGGAGGCGGAGGTAAGCCCGGTGTGCGCGGGCACCCCCTCCCATCCTCCCCATCAAGGGGGAGGTGCCGTTTCGTGGTTGTGGCTCGATCCAGCCCCAAGAGTGGAGAGAAACCTCCCCCTTGATGGGGGAGGTAGGAGGGGGTGATGCAGCTTGTGCAGAGTTCGGTGCCGTCCCAGGGGAGAGGTGAAAAAGAAAAGGCGAGGATTGCTCCTCGCCTTCCTATTGATCGCCTATAGTGGCCCAGGCCTTATAGACCGTCGGTCACGACATGGCTGAAGGCGCCGACCGGAGCCTTGGTGATGGCCGGGTTGTCCGGCGAAACGGCCGATAGCAGGGTATCGACGGTCTGCTGATAGGCGGCCTCGTCGAGGGCGCCGGTCGAGCCTTCGGTGAGCTTGTTGATCTCGGTGACCTGATAGACCTGATCCTCCAGGGCCATGGAGCCGGTCATGTCGTTATCGAGCACGATCTGGGCGGCTTCCTCGGGATTGGCGCGGGCATATTCCCAGCCCTTCATCGAGGCGCGGACGAACTTGGTCATCTTGGCGACGAAGGCCGGATCGGCCAGCTGGTCTTCCATGACATAGAGGCCGTCTTCGAGCATGCCGACGCCTTCATCGAGATAGTTGAAGACGGTCAGTTCCTCGGGCTTGAGCCCGGCCTTCAGCACCTGGCCATATTCGTTATAGGTCATGGTGGAAATGCAGGCGGCCTGCTTCTGGATCAGCGGATCGACGTTGAAGGCCTGCTTGAGCACTTCGACGCCACCGGCGCTGCCGTCGGTCTTCAGCCCCAGCTTGGCCATCCAGGCATAGAACGGATATTCATTGCCGAAGAACCAGACGCCCAGCGTCTTGCCGGGGAAATCGGCGGTGGTCTCAACGCCCTCATCCTTGCGGCAGGTGAGCAGCAGGCCCGAGGATTTGAACGGCTGGGCGATATTGACCAGCGGCACGCCGCGCTCGCGGGCGGCCAGGGCCGCCGCCATCCAGGTGGTGATGATATCGGCGCCGCCGCCGGCGATGACCTGTTCGGGCGCGATATCGGGACCGCCCGGCTTGATCTCCACGGTCAGGCCTTCATCGGTATAAAAGCCCTTCGCCTCTGCCACGTAATAGCCGGCGAACTGGCCCTGGGCGACCCATTTGAGCTGCAGGGTGACATTTTCCTGTGCCCATGCGGCACTGGTTGCGGCAAGCGCCAACGCACTTGCCAAGGCGCCGATAAGAAGTTTTTTCATAGTCGACTTTCCCCTCAGTAAAGGCCCGCCTATGCACCACGCACGGACGGATGCCAGAAAGTGACTCCCCGTTCGATCAGGGTAATCACCCCGTAAAAGACCGATCCCGCGACTGCCGCCACCGCGATTTCGGCCCACACCATGTCGACATTCATCCGGCCGACTTCGGTCGATATCCGGAAGCCCATTCCCACAATGGGCGTCCCGAAGAATTCCGCTACGATTGCGCCGATCAAGGCCAGAGTCGAGTTGATCTTGAGGGCGTTGAAAATGAAAGGCCCCGCAGCGGGAAGCCGCAGCTTCAAAAGCGTCTGCCAATAGCTGGCAGCGTAAGTGCGCATCAGGTCGCGCTCGATCAAGGAAGAGGCGTTGAACCCGGCAATAGTGTTCACCAGCATGGGGAAGAAGGTCATGATCACCACGACCGCCGCCTTGGACTGGAAATCGAAGCCGAACCACATCACCATGATCGGCGCGACGCCGACAATGGGCAGGGCCGAGACGAAATTGCCCAGCGGCAACAGGCCCGCCTTGAGGAAGGGCGAGCGATCGATGAGCACGGCCACGATGAAGCCGAGCCCGCAACCGAGCGCGTAGCCAATCAGCACCGCCTTGAGGAAGGTCTGCTGGAAATCGGCCAGCAGCGTGGGGACGCTGGAAGCGATGCGCGCCCAGATCATCGAGGGCGGCGGCAGGATGACCTGGGGCACATTGGCGCCGCGGGTGACCACTTCCCAGACCACGAGAATGGCCAGGCCGAACACGATGGGGATCAAAAGGCCAAAGCCACGATTGGGGACGGCACCGGCGGAGATGGACCGGGCCAGGCGCTCGATGAACAGCCAGGCAAATAGCCAGCTCGCCACCAGCGTCATCCAGAAGAACGACGGCTGGGGCGAAAAGATGCCCAGGCCGGTCAGGACAGCCACGGCGCCCAGCAGGGCCAGCGCCCCATCGAGCCACAGCCCGAGCGGCAGCCAGAAGCGGGCGAGCGAGATGGTGCCGAGCACGAGGAAGGCGCGCAGCAGCAGGGCGGTATCGAGCGGCCAGGCGAAGCTGAGAGCCAGCGCGGCGGCACAGAGGCCACCGGCAACCAGCGCCAAGAAGTATTGCAGCTGGCTCATGGCTGGCGCACCCCCATGCGGGTGCCGACCAGGCGCTCGACGAGGCCGACGGCGATCACCAGGAGCGCCGCGAGAATGGAGGCGGCAAACAAAGCCGACCAGATCTGGATGGTCTGGCTGTAATAGGAGCCGGCGAGCAGGCGCGCGCCGAGCCCGGCCACCGCGCCGGTGGGCAATTCGCCGACAATGGCGCCGACAAGGCTGGCGGCGACGCCGACCTTGAGCGAGGTGAACAGATAGGGCATCGCCGCGGGCCAGCGCAGCTTCCAGAACGTCTGGGAGGCGGTGGCGTTATAGGTGTGCATCAGGTCGAGCTGGATCGCCTCGGGACTGCGCAGGCCTTTGACCATGCCGACGGCGACCGGGAAGAAGCTCAGATAGGCCGAGATGATGGCCTTGGACAGCAGCCGCGCCGGATCGGTGGGAATGCCCAAGGTGCCGGTGAAAATATTGAAGCCGATGACCACGATCAGCGGCGCCAGCGCCAGGATGGGAATGGTCTGGCTGGCGACGATCCAGGGCATCAAGGAACGATTGGTGGCGTCGTTATGGACGATGAGCACGGCCAGGCCAATGCCGAGCAGGCTCCCCATGACGAAGCCGAGCGCCGTGGAGGAGAAGGTGACCCAGGCGTGGAAAATCAGGCTGCGCGGCTTGTTGGGCGCGACGAGGATCGTGGAATTCCACAGCTCGGCCGCGACCTGGTGAGCGGTGGGCAGGACGGGTTTTTCCTGGTTCCAGGTATCGAGGACGAATTGGGTTGGCGGGGACATTGGTGATGTCGCCGCGGGTATAGACGTCAGTCTGCCAAGGGGCGTTGAGGGCGATGGCGCCGGCATACCAGAGTACGACGATGGCGAGGAGGACGATGAGGAGGGGGAGGGTGCGGGTCATAAGGCCTGCCCCAAACTCGGTGCCCACCCTTCTCCCCTTGCGGGAGAAGGTGCCCCGAAGGGGCGGATAAGGGGTTGGGATGTCTTGGCAGACGTCGTGTCACAGGTGAACGCAGCACCCCTCACCCTGCCAATCCTGCTGAACGCAGAATTGGCTGTCCCTCTCCCGCAAGGGGCGAGGGAGGGCCGATGGGCATGGCCAGCTGCCATCACACCGCCTCCTCATAGGAATGCCCGGCCCGCAGCCCTTCCCGCACCCGCGCCGCGATCGCCAGAAACTCCGGCGTCTCGCGGATATCCAGCGGTCGTTCCGATCGGCAGAGTGCTTTCGATGATATCCGTCACCCGGCCAGGGCGCGGGCTCATCACCACGATCTTGGTGGACAGATACACCGCCTCGGGAATGGAATGGGTGACGAAGCAGATGGTCTTCTGTGTTGCCGCCCATAGCTTGAGCAGTTCCGAATTGAGATGATCGCGCACGATTTCATCCAGCGCGCCGAAAGGCTCATCCATCAGCAGCAGGTCGGCATCGAAGGCCAAGGCGCGGGCGATAGAGGCACGCTGCTGCATGCCGCCGGAGAGCTGCCAGGGAAATTTCTGCTCGAAGCCGGCGAGATTCACCAGTTCCATGGTGCGCGCAATGCGCTGCGCCTGCTCGGCTTTGGAATAGCCCATGATTTCCAGCGGCAGGGCGACGTTCTTTTCGATGGTGCGCCAGGGATAAAGCGCCGGCGCCTGGAACACATAGCCATAGGCCCGGGTTTCGCGGGCCTGCCGCGGGGTCATGCCATTGATCGACAGCGTGCCCGATGTCGGCTGTTCCAGATCGGCAATGGTGCGCAGAAACGTGGTCTTGCCGCAGCCGGAGGGGCCGATGAAGGAAACGAATTCGCCCTTATTTATGGTCAGGTTGACGTCGCTGAGGGCGACAACATCGCCGTCATTGGTCTTGAATGTGAGACCGAGATTTTGCGCAGAAACAACCGCTGTCAAATCTATCACACCCCCGTGGCCGGAATGCCCGACCGTTCGATCTTGCGGGGCGCGACGATTTCTTTCCACTGCGATAGCGCGCGGTTCACAGGGTTTTTCGGCTCGCGGGCGACGAATTTGCCATGGCCGGGCTCGGCCTTGACCTCGTTCTCGACGATGGAGACCTTGCCGCGGCTGAGCACGTAGCGCGGCAGGCCGGTCAGTTCGAACCCTTCGAACACGTTGTAATCGATGATCGATTGCTGGGTCTTGGCGCTGATGGTCTTGGTGCGCTTGGGGTCCCAGACCACGATATCGGCATCGGCGCCGACCAGGATGGCGCCCTTTTTCGGATAGCAGTTGAGGATCTTGGCGATATTGGTGGAGGTGACCGCGACGAACTCGTTCATGGTCAGCCGCCCGGTATTGACGCCGCTGCGTCCACAGCACCGGCATGCGATCCTCGAGCCCGCCGGTGCCATTGGGAATCTTGGCGAAATTGCCGATGCCGCTGCGCTTTTGCTCGGTGGTGAAGGCGCAATGATCGGTGGCCACCACCTGCAGCGAGCCGGACTGCAAGCCCGGCCCACAGCGAATCCTGATGCGGTCTTGTTGCGGAAGGGCGGGGACATGACGCGGCGGGCGGCATAGTCCCAATCGGGATTGAAATATTCGCTCTCGTCCAGCGTCAGATGCTGGATCAGCGGCTCGCCATAGACCCGCATGCCCTTCTGGCGGGCGCGGCGGATGGCCTCGTGCGATTGCTCGCAGGAGACGTGAACCACGTAGAGCGGCACGCCGGCCATATCGGCGATCATGATGGCCCGGTTGGTGGCTTCGCCCTCCACTTCGGGCGGGCGCGAATAGGCGTGGCCTTCGGGGCCGTTATTGCCCGCATCGAGCAGTTTTTGCGTCATGGCAGCGACGATATCGCCGTTTTCGGCATGCACCAGCGGCAGCGCGCCCAGATCGGCGCAGCGCTGGAATGACGAGAACATCTCGTCGTCATTGACCATCAGCGAGCCCTTATAGGCCATGAAATGCTTGAAGCTGGTGATGCCGCGATCGACCACCTCCGCCATTTCGCGCCACACCTGCTCGTCCCACCAGGTGATGGCCATGTGGAAGGAATAGTCGGCGCTGGCCTTGCTGGTTTTGTTGTCCCACATCTGCAGCGCTTCGAGCAGGCTCTGGCCCGGATTGGGCAGGCAGAAATCCACCACCATGGTCGTGCCGCCGGCAAGGCGCCGCGCGGGTGCCGGATTCGAAATCATCGGTGGAATAGGTGCCCATGAAGGGCATTTCGAGATGGGTATGCGGATCGATGCCGCCCGGCATGATGTAGCAGCCGGTGGCGTCGAGGGCGGTGTCGCCGGTGAGGTTGGGGCCGATGGCGATGATGGTTTCGCCGTTGATGAGGACATCGGCGGGGTAGGTCAGATCGGCGGTGACGACGGTGCCGTTCTTGATGAGTGTGGTCATGGTGTTTTTGATTCCAATTGCTGTGGTTTCACCGGCAATCCCCCTCACCCGTCGCTGCGCGCCGACCTCTCCCGATGGGGAGAGGAATGGATCGAGCGAGAGCGGCGCGCTGAGATGAAGCCGCGGCCCGGATGCCGCCTATTCCTCTCCCCATCGGGGAGAGGGTGGCCGGAGCAAAGCGGAGGTCGGGTGAGGGGGTACCCTCAATGATGCTCAGGATGGCGAGGAGAACGCCATCGCGGTTGTCCAGGACTTCGTTGTTCCAGAAGCGGAGGACGGAGTAGCCTTGGGCGTTCAGGTAAGCGGTGCGCACCACGTCGGTCTCGTTGTCGGCATGTTGGCCCCCGTCCAACTCAATGACTAACCCAATTTCACGACAGGCCAAGTCGGCGATGTAGGGGCCAATCGGCAGTTGCCGGACGAACTTTTGGCGGGCCAGACCACGGTTGCGCAGGACATACCAGAGATGGTTCTCTGCCAGCGTTGCAGCTTTGCGCAATTGCCGCGGTCTTGTGGTCACCTGAGCACCCCCTCATCCGGCGCTGCGCGCCACCTTCTCCCCGATGGGGAGAAGAATAGGAGGCCGCGTTCTCGGGGCTGTTTGCTCACTCCACAATCCCCGCCGTCTCCACCACCGCGTGAAACAGCACATCCGCCCCGGCGGATGCCCATTCCTTGGAGATTTCCTCCGCCTCGTTGTGGCTGAGCCCATCCACGCACGGGCACATGACCATGGCGGTCGGCGCCACCTGGTTGATCCAGCAGGCGTCGTGGCCGGCGCCGGAGACGATATTGCGGTGGGAATAGCCCAGTCGTTCGGCGGCATTGCGGATGGCGGAGACGCAGCCGGCGTCGAACGTCACCGGATCGAAGTGGCCCACCTGTTCGATATCGGCACTGATATCCATGTCCGAGATGATCGCCTCGATGCCCGTGCGGATGGTCAGGTCCATCTCGTCCAATGTCGCCTTGTTGGGCGAGCGGATATCGATGGTGAACACCGTCTTGCCGGCGATGATGTTGCGCGAGTTGGGATAGACCTCGATATGCCCGACGCGCGCCGACGGCGTCGGGCTGGTGGCTCATGGCAGTGTCGTGGACCAGTTCGATCACCCGCGCCATGCCGAGGCTGGCATTGCGGCGCTTGGGCATGGGCGTCGAGCCGGTATGGGCCTCGCGGCCGGTCAGCGTCACCTGCAGCCACTTGAGCCCCTGGCCATGGGTGACGACGCCGATGTCGATCGCCCTCGTCCTCAAGGATCGGCCCCTGCTCGATATGGAGTTCGAAGAAGGCGTGGATCTTGCGGTCGCCGACCTTCTCGCTCGCCCTTCCAGCCGATGCGCTCCAGTTCGTCGCCGAACGTCTTGCCGTCCTTGTCGGTGTGCTCGTAGACATCGGCCTGATCGAGCATGCCGGCGAAGACGCCCGAGGCCATCATGGCGGGGGCGAAGCGGGCGCCCTCCTCATTGGTCCAGTTGGTGACGACGATGGGGTGGCGCGTCTTGATGCCGAGATCGTTGAGGGTGCGCACGATTTCGAGCCCGCCCAGCACGCCCAGCACGCCGTCATATTTGCCGCCGGTCGGCTGGGTATCGAGGTGGGAGCCGACATAGACCGGGTCGAGGCTCGGATCGGTGCCCTCGCGGCGGGCGAACATGGTGCCCATCTCGTCGACGCCCATGGTGAGGCCGGCGGCTTCGCACCAGGCTGGAACAGGTGCGCGGCCCTCGCCATCCGCGTCGGTCACGGTCTGGCGGTTGTTGCCGCCGGCCATGCCGGGGCCGATCTTGGCCATGTCCATCAGGCTGTCCCAAAGCCTGTCACCGTTGATCCGAAGATTTTCGCCGGGAGAAGTCATATCAACGTCTCTTTCCTCCGCCCGGTGCACCGGCGCCGATTGTACCCTTTGCCGTGCCGCGTAGTGGGCGGCTCTCGAATTGTTTCTCACCCTTCAAAGCTATTGCATCGATGCCGCTGTTTAGGTTGGAGTGGCTTCCCAACTCTACGGACCATTGATCGCGAATTCGCGCTTCGATCTTCATCATCTCCGCAACGCCGTTTCCGTTTCCGGCTGCTCCTTCATGAGCAATTCCAGCTGACGATGAATTTTGTCCAGCCGCATGTGTACAGTGCCGCGAACTTGAATTTCATTTCAGGCTCGGAAACGTAAACTCCGCGCCGCCCTTGATGCCGGCGGGCCAGCGGGTGGTGACGGTTTTCAGCCGCGTGTAGAAATGCACGCCTTCGGGGCCGTAGATGGCGTGGTCGCCGAACAGGCGAGCGCTTCCAGCCGCCGAAGGAGTGGTAGGCGACCGGCACCGGGATCGGCACGTTGATGCCGACCATGCCCACTTCGATCTTGTCGGCGAATTCGCGGGCGGCGTCGCCGTCGCGGGTGAAGATGGCGGTGCCGTTGCCGTATTCGTGGCTCGTTGATCAGCTCGACCGCCTCGGCATAGGTGCCGGCGCGCACCACCGAGAGGACGGGGCCGAAGATTTCTTCCTTGTAGATGGTCATGTCGGGCGTGACATTGTCGAACAGCGTGCCGCCGACATAATAGCCGTTTTCATAGCCCTGCAGCGTGAAGCCGCGGCCGTCGACGACGAGCTCGGCGCCCTGCTCCACGCCGGCGTCGATGTAGCCGAGGATCTTGTCGCGGTGCATCTTGGTGACGACCGGACCCATTTCGGCGTCCTTGTCGGTCGCCGGGCCGATCTTGAGGGCTTCGACGCGCGGCTTGAGCTTGGCGACCAGCGCGTCGGCGGTTTCCTTGCCGACCGGCACGGCCACCGAAATGGCCATGCAGCGCTCGCCGGCCGAGCCGTAGCCGGCGCCCATCAGGGCATCGGCGGCCTGGTCGAGATCGGCATCGGGCATGATGACCATGTGGTTCTTGGCGCCGCCCAGGGCCTGGACGCGCTTACCGGCCTTGGTGCCGCGCTGGTAGACATATTCGGCGATCGGGGTCGAGCCGACGAAGCTGACCGCCTTGATATCGGGATGGTCGAGAATGGCGTCGACCATCTCCTTGTCGCCATGGACGACGTTGAGCACGCCTTCGGGCAGCCCGGCTTCCATGAACAGGTTCCAGGCCAGCATCGAGGCCGAGGGATCGCGCTCGGAGGGCTTGAGGATGAAGGTATTGCCGCAGGCGATGGCGGCCGGATACATCCACATCGGCACCATGGCCGGGAAGTTGAACGGCGTGATGCCGGCGACGACGCCGAGCGGCTGGCGATCGGAATAGGTATCGATCGAGGGGCCGACATTGCGGGAGAACTCGCCCTTCAGCAGTTGGGGAATGCCGCAGGCGAAATCGACGCAGTCGATGCCGCGTGCCAGCTCGCCCAGCGCATCGTCATGGACCTTGCCGTGCTCGCGCGAGATTTCGCGGGCCAGCTCGTCGGCATGAGCTGTCGAGCAGTTGCCTTGAACTTGAACATGACGCGGGCGCGCTTCATCGGCGGGGTATTGCCCCAGGCCGAGCTGCGCCGCCTTGGCCGAGGCGACGGCGGCGTTCAGTCTCGGCTAGCGTCGACAGCGGCAGCTCGGCCGATCTGCTCGCCGGTCGCCGGATTGAACACCGGCACGCGGCGGCCGGCGGAGACATAACGCTTGCCGGCGACGGCGTTTTCGATGACCTGCATTATTCGATGCTCCTCAGCACGGCGCGGATGCCGTCGATCAATTCGTCGATCTGCGCCTTCGAGATGATCAGCGGCGGGGACAGGGCGATGATGTCGCCGGTGGTGCGGATCAGGAAGCCCGATTTCAAAGGCGTCGATGAAGGCCGAGAAGGCCCGCTTGGTGGGCGAGCCGGCGATCGGCTCGAGCTCGATGGCGCCGATCAGGCCGATATTGCGGATATCGATGACATGGGGCTCGCCCTTGAGCGAATGCAGCGCATCGGCCCAATAGGGCGCCAGTTCCGCGCCGCGCGTCAGCAGGCCCTCCTGCTTGTAGGTTTCGAGCGTCGCCAGAGCCGGCAGCTGAGGCGACCGGATTGCCCGAATAGGTATAGCCGTGGAAGAACTCGATGACGTGTTCGGGGCCGTGCATGAAGGCATCGTGGATGTCGCCGGTGACCAGCACGGCGCCCATCGGGATGATGCCGTTGGTCAGGCCCTTGGCGGTGACCATGATATCGGGCGTGACGCCGAAATAGTCGGCGCCGAACGGGGTGCCGAGGCGGCCAAAGCCGGTGATGACCTCGTCGAAGATCAGCAGGATGCCGTGCTTCTTGGTGATCTCGCGCAGGCGCTTGCAGATAGCCCTTGGGCGGGATCAGCACGCCGGTGGAGCCGGCGACCGGCTCGACGATGACGGCGGCGATGGTGGACGCATCGTGCAGCGTGACGATGCGTTCCAGTTCGTCGGCCAGTTCGGTGCCGTATTCGCGGCTCGCCGCGGGTGAAGGCGTTTTTCGCCAGGTTGTGGGTGTGGGGCATGTGGTCGACGCCGGCCAGCAGCGTGCCGAACATCTTGCGGTTGGTGACGATGCCGCCCACCGAAATGCCGCCGAAATTGACGCCGTGATAGGCGCGTTCGCGGCCGATCAGGCGGGTGCGAGCGCCCTCGCCCTTCACCCGGTGATAGGCCAGAGCCAGCTTGAGCGCCGTCTCCACCGATTCCGAGCCGGAATTGGTGTAGAGGACGTGATCGAGCCCATCGGGGGCGATATCGACCAGCCTGTTGGCCAGTTCGAACGCCTTGGGATGGCCCATCTGGAAGGCCGGGGCGTAATCCAGTTCGGCCGCCTGCTTGGCGATGGCCTCGACGATCAAGGGCCGCGCGTGGCCGGCATTGACGCACCAGAGGCCCGCCGTGCCATCGAGCACTTGGCGGCCATCGGAGGTGGTATAGTGCATGTCCTTGGCGGCCACGAACATGCGCGGCGCTTTCTTGAACTGCCGGTTGGCGGTAAACGGCATCCAGAAGGCGCTGAGATCATTGGGCACGGCGTTAGCATTGGACACTTCGTCTCGCTCCCGTTTATATGACTTCTTTGGTCATGTTTATTGGCCCTTGACGTGGGAACGCGTTACCCAGAATTTTGACCAGTTGGAAAAATGTTAGCACTCCCAAACTTTCCCGCAAGGCGAAAATGGCCCCGACCAAGGTGAAAAACTCCGAGCTGCCGGCAGCGCGCAAGCGGGTGGCCAAACCTGCTGCCAAGGAGGGCGGCAAGGCGCGGCCATTGACGCGCATCCAGCGCGAAAAGCAGGACATCATTCTGGAAGCGGCGCTGGAAGTGTTCGCGGTGCATGGCTTTCGCGGCTCCACCATCGACCAGATCGCCGAGGTCGCGGGGATGAGCAAGCCCAATCTGTTGTACTATTTCCCGCGCAAGGAGGAAATCCACCGGCGGCTGATGACGCGAATTGCTGGTAACCTGGCTGGCGCCACTGCGCGAAATGGACGCCGGGGGCGATCCATTCCCCGAAATCCGCTCCTATATTCGCCGGAAGCTGGAAATGGCGCGCGACTTTCCCCGCGAGAGCCGCCTGTTCGCCAACGAAATGCTGCAGGGGGCGCCGCATATCATCGAGATGATCGAGATCGACCTGAAGAACCTGGTCGACGAGAAGGCCAAGGTGATGCTGGGCTGGATGGACGAGGGCAAGCTGGCCCAGACCGACCCCTACCACCTGATCTTTTCGATCTGGGCGACGACGCAGCACTATGCTGATTTCGACGTGCAGGTGCGGGCGGTGCTGGGGCCAGCACGCGGCGGCGAGGGCCGCTTTGAGGATGCGGCGCGGTATCTGGAACAGTTGTTTTTGTATGGGCTGACGCCGAGGGCGGCGCGGTAGGTCAAGCCGGTGGTTGACAAGCATAGGTTACCGACCTAACACTTAGGTCGTTAGTTAAGTATTTGGAGGCAAATCATGGCCGGTCATGTTGGTGCGCATATGATGCTGTCGCTGGATGGGTTCGGCACCGGGGTGAACCAGACGCGGGAGCATCCGTTTGGGAGCATCGATCCGAGAACCCTGGGCCGCTGGATGTTCGAGGACGCCGAGAACAACCGGGCTGAAATCGACGCCATCGTCAATTATGGCGCCTTCATCATGGGCCGGAACATGTTCGCGGCGCCCGGCGCCGATGTGTGGGAAGGCGACTGGAAGGGTTGGTGGGGAGCCAACCCGCCCTATCACGCGCCGGTTTTCGTTTTGACCCATTATGCGAGGCCACCGATCGAGATGGAGGGCGGCACCACATTTCATTTCGTGACCGAAGGCCCGGACGTGGCCCTGGCGCGCGCCCGGGAGGCGGCGGGTGATCGCAACGTGTCGGTGGCGGGCGGCGTCAGCACCACGCGGCATTATCTCAATAGCGGGGCGATCGAGGAACTACACTTGATCATCGCGCCGGTAGTCGTCGGCGCCGGCGAGCGGCTCTGGGATGGATTGACGGCGAAACTGGAACCTGTCGGCGCGCGGCCTACGCGGTTCGCGACGCATATGGATTATCGCGTGGTGAAGGGCTAGGCATCCAGTTCCGGATAGTGCCGGAACAGATCGTCCTCATTGCCGGGCAGGCGGCGGTCGCTGGCGAGATAGGCCTTGATATTGGGCCGCTCTGCCACCGCGTCATGCAGGGCACGGGTTTTAACGTACTTCCCGCCGATGCGCGCCATCAGCTTGGGGAAGGCGTAATCGAGACCCTCGATAATCTGGAATAGCGACAGGTCGGCATAACTCAGCCTGGCGCCGACCAGATGGTTGGGGCCCTTGGGATTGCGGGTCAGGATGGTTTCGAACCAGTCGAGGAACTTGGGCGCCCGCTGTTCGCGGAAATCGGCGGCGCGACGCTTGGATTGGGGCTTTTGATCCTCATAGTAGAAATCTGCGCCGAGGGGGTGATGGGTGTCGTGGCCCTCGACCACGAGATCGGCGATGGTGAGCTGGATCTGGTGGGTCCAGAGCCGAAGCTGCGGGTCCTTGGGTGCAAGATCGAGCTTATCTCCGAGATATAAAAGAATAGCGGTGGCCTGGCCGAGAATCAGGTCGCCATCTTTCAGAAACGGTGGCGCGAAGGAGGGAGTTTGTGCTTTGGCGGTCAGCGCCTCGATGACGCCATCGCCCTTTTCGCGCGCCATGTCATGATAGGCAGCGCCCGCTTCCTCCAGGGCTAGGCGGATATATTCGCCGCGGCCCTGAATGCCGGTCCAATAATAAAGTTCGTAAGCCATGGCGGCACAATGATCGAGCCGCCATGGCGTTCCGCAAGCCGTGAAAAACTCAGGCGGCGACGGCAGGCTTGCCGATCGGGTGCTGGCTGCGCATGCCGACGGCGAGGCGGTTCCACACATTGATGGCGCCGATGGCGACGGTGAGCTTGGTGATGTCCTCGTCGGAGAAATGCGCCTTGATCGCGTCGAAATCGGCATCGGGGGCGCGGGTATCGGCCAGCAGGGTCAAGGCCTCGGTCCAGCCCAAAACGGCGCGTTCCTCGGGCGTATAGAGCGGGGATTCGTGCCAGGCGGACACCAGGTTGATCCACTGTTCGCCCATGCCGTCGCGGCGGGCTTCCTTGACGTGCATGTCGACGCAATAGGCACAGCCATTGAGCTGGGAGGCGCGCAGCTTGATCAGGTGGATGAGATGATGCGGCAGGCCGCTGTCCTTGGCGACATAGCGGTCGAGAGCGGCGACGGCCTGGTAGGCCGCCGGAGCGGCGGCGGCAAAATTGATACGGGCTTGCATGGAAGGCTCCTTCAGTGGGTGGGTTGACGCCGTTCGTGGCGATCGAGGAAAGCGCAGGTACGCTGGTTGATGGCGGCGCCGAGCGGGGTGGCCTTATCCGTCTCCAGATCGGCAAGGCTGACCTTGCGCAGTTCGGCGCGATAGGCCTGTTCGGCCTTGAGCATGGCGGCATTGACGGCGCAGGGCGCCTTGGCGAATTCCGGCGCCAAAGGCGAGGGCCCGCGCTGGCGGATTTCAGCACAGCGGAAAGCGGGCGCGGCGCCTTCGACAGCGAGAAGTACATCGAGCAGCGAAATCCTGTCTGCGGGCTTGGCCAGGCGGTAGCCGCCCTTGGGGCCGGGCACCGATTGCAGAATGCCGGCGCCCGTTAAAGCCTGCAGATGCTTGAGCAGGTAGCTGGTGGAGACGCCGTGGTACTCGGCCAGCGCCGCCGCAGCCAGCACGCCATCGCCCGCAAGGCCGGATAGCACCAGAACGCTATGGATGGCCTGTTCGACACCGTCGCTGAGCTTCATGGATACCTCCTATCGTGGATAATTTATCCACGATAGGAGAATGCCGTCAAGGCCGCGATGAACGCCCTCGAAAAAATCTAGAGCGAGAGGCCGATGATCATCAGCAGGCCGGCGGCCAGCGTGATGTTGACCAGCACCAGATAGAGATGCGGATCGCGTTCCTTGCCACGGAACAGGAAGAGGTTGTGATACATCGCCGTGGCCAGGACGAGGAAGACGATCAGCAGGGCCGCGCCCCACAGGGTCCAGAAACCCAGGATCAGCGACAGGCCGCCAACCAGCTGCGTGGCAAAGCCGAGGGCGACGATGGGCGCCGGCAGGTTCCAGCCATAATTGGTTTTGGAGGGAATGCGGGCCTTGAAGCCGGCGAAATTGCGCAGGCCGGCGATCAGGAAAAACAGGCCGAAGACAATTCGGCCGATGAGAATGAATGTTGCAGCAAGTGTCATGACGTCCCCCGGTCGCTTCAGTGGCGACTCGGTTGCATATTGCGCATGGGGTGCCTCCCGCGAAAGCGGGAAACCACAGTTTTCAGCGCTTAAGCAGCCGGTGCGTTACTCGGCGGGTTCGGCGACCGAGGCATCGCCCATCGGGGCGGCATGGCTGGGATTGTTGGGATGCGTGGTCCAATTGGCATAGATGCCGGTGACGATGCGGCCGGTGCGCTCGTCCAGCGCGCCAACCGGCAGGGCTTCCATGGTGATACAATCCTCGACCGGGCAGACATTGACGCAGAGGTTACACCCGACGCATTCGTCGTTCATCACCTCGAAATGGCGCTTGCCGTCCTTCTCCTTGGCGATGGCCTGGTGTGAAGTATCCTCGCAGGCGATGTGGCAACGCCCGCATTTGATGCACAGATCCTGGTCGATCTTGGCCTTGGCGATATATTCGAGATCGAGATATTTCCAGTCGGTGACATTGCGCACCGCGCGGCCGGTAATCGACTCCAAGTCGGCGTGGCCCTTTTCGTCCATCCAGTTGTTGAGGCCCGAAATCATCTCCTCGACGATCTTGAAGCCATAGGTCATGGCGGCGGTGCAGACCTGCACATTGCCCGCGCCCAGCGCGATGAATTCGGCAGCGTCGCGCCAGGTGGTGACACCGCCAATGCCGGAAATCGGCAGACCATAGGTTTCCTCGTCACGGGCGATTTCTGCGACCATGTTGAGCGCGATGGGTTTCACCGCCGGGCCGCAATAGCCGCCATGCGTACCCTTGCCGCCCACGGTGGGCGTGGGCGCGAACAGGTCGAGATCGACCGAGACGATGGAATTGATGGTGTTGATCAGGCTCACCGCATCGGTGCCGCCGGCCTTGGCGGCGCGGGCGGGCTTGCGGATATCGGCGATGTTCGGCGTCAGCTTGGTGATCACCGGCATGCGCGTATATTGCTTGCACCAGCGCACCACCATTTCGATGTATTCGGGCACCTGCCCCACAGCCGCGCCCATGCCGCGCTCGCTCATGCCGTGGGGGCAGCCGAAATTCAGCTCGATCCCGTCGGCGCCAGTTTCCTCCACCAGCGGCAGGATGGCTTTCCAGGCCTGTTCCTCGCAGGGCACCATGATGGAAACGACCATGGCCCGATCGGGCCAATCCATCTTGACCTGCTTGATCTCGCGCAGATTTGTCTGCAACTGCCGGTCGGTGATCAATTCGATATTGTTGAGCCCGAGCAGGCGGCGGTCGGCTCCAAAAATGGCGCCATAGCGTGGGCCGTTGACGTTGACGACCGGCGGGCCTTCCTCGCCCAGCGTCTTCCACACCACGCCACCCCAGCCGGCCTTGAAGGCGCGCACGACATTATAGGCCTTATCGGTTGGCGGGGCAGAAGCCAGCCAGAACGGGTTGGGCGATTTGATGCCGACGAAATTGTTGCGCAGATCAGCCATTTGAACCTCCCATGAGGAAGATGTGCATGCTCTCGGCCGCGTCGCGGCCTTCGGCGACGGCGGTCACGGTCAGGTCATCGCCGCCGGTGGCACAATCGCCGCCGGCCCAGATGCCCGGGACGGAGGTGCGCCCCTCGCCATCGACCTCGATCTTGCCGCCGCTCAGCACCAGGCCAGCCTCGCCGGTAACAAGGGTTTGGCCAATGGCCTTGAACACCTGGTCGGCTTGCACGGTGGTAGTTTCGCCGGTTTCGACCAGCTTGCCATCGACGAGGGTTGTGTAGGCCAGCTCGATCCCGGTGACCTTTTGGCCATCGGTGAGCACCCGCTTCGGCGCCATCCAGTGGCGGATGGTGACGCCTTTGGCGGCGGCCAGGTCCTGCTCGAACGGGGAGGCGCCCATATGCGCCTTGCCGCGGCGATAGACCATGGTCACTTCCTCGGCGCCCAGCAGCTTGGACTGCACAGCGGCATCCACCGCCGTCATGCCGCCGCCGATGACGACGACCTTGCGGCCGATGGGGAGCGCCGCGACATCGCCAGCCTGGCGCAGTTCGGCGATGAAATCGACGGCGTTGCGCACGCCATCGCTGTCTTCGTTTTCGGCGCGCAGCGCATTGACGCCGCCCAGCCCGATACCGAGGAACACCGCGTCATAGGTTTCCTGCAGCCGTTCCAGCGTCATATCCCTGCCCAGGACCTGCCCGTTGACGATGTCGATGCCACCAATGGCGGTGACATAGTCGACTTCGGCCTGGGCGAAGCCGTCGGTCGATTTATAGGAGGCGATGCCATATTCGTTGAGGCCACCAGCCTTGGGCCGGGCGTCGAACATGACGACGGCGTGGCCCTTGGTGGCGAGGCGATGTGCGGCAGCAAGCCCAGCGGGGCCGGCCCCGACAACGGCCACACTCTTGCCGGTGGCTTCGGGGCGCTCGAAGAACTGCACGTTGCCCTGCATGGCGATATCGGTGGCGTAGCGCTGCAAGAGGCCGATCTTGACCGGCTTGCCCTCGGCTTCCTCGCGCACGCAAGCTTCCTCGCAGAGCTGTTCGGTGGGGCAGACGCGGGCGCACATACCGCCAAGGATGTTCTGCTGAAAAATCGTTTCGGCCGCGCCCAGCGCGTTGCCGGTGGAGATTTCGCGAATGAACAGCGGAATGTCGATCGCGGTCGGACAAGCATTCATGCAGGGCGCGTCGTAGCAGAAGTAGCAACGATCGGCCTCGACAAAGGCCTCGTGCCGGTCCAGCGGCGGATGCAGGTCGGAAAAATTGGCGGCGTATTGGCTTGGTTCCAACCGGCCGGGCGCAATGCCCTTCTTGAGACCACCCTGTGTCATCATCGCCTCCCTTGCTGCTGTATTCCCCGCAGGAAGGCTAACGCGACGCCGTTTTTTTATCAATTGGTCAAATAATTGGATTTTGACACGCCACAATCCCGCCACATTTGGACTTGGATCGCCACAAAATCGGCCAAACTTCTGCTGAAACCCTGCATAAAACGCCTAACCAGGCACCTCCGGCTGGAACTGTTGCCGTAAAGTCGCACGACGCAAACTCAATTCCAATCGGGCGGGATTCAGTCCCCGTGAATCCGCTAATCCGTTTGATTTTGGATTCATATCCCACGATCCGACGTCCCAAATTGGGACGCATTTTCGACATTTGCAGCAATTTCTGGGCTTTACGGCAACAAACGCAGAGTCGAAGGGCGGTGTTGGCAATTGGCCCACATTGTGGCCGCCGCTCGTCATTATAGGTCTGTTCACCTCAACTGAAGTGAGATTAGACGCTTGATCAACAAGACCATTTTCGTCGCCGCACTTGCTGGCGCAGTCCTTTGTGTTTCCACGGCCGGTGCCTTTGCCCAATGCGGCGGCGCCTCCTGGTACGGTCCCGGCTTCAATGGCAAGCGGGCCGCCTCGGGACAGATCTTCAACCAAAACGCCATGACGGCGGCGCATCGATCGCTGCCTTTCGGCACCAAATTGCGCGTCACCGACCAGCGCACCGGCAATGAAGTGGTCGTCACCATCAACGATCGCGGGCCGTTCCATGGCCGCCGCATCATCGATCTGTCGGCCGCCGCCGCCTCCAAGCTCGGCTTCCGCAATCGCGGCACCACCTCGGTCTGCATCGAGCAAATCTGATCGAAAATCGTCAGATTATGCATGGGCCGCTCCTGGGGGCGGCCCATGCATTTTCAGGCGCGCAACCCGAGGCCGTCGATGGCGTTGCGGGTATAAACCAAGCCTGCCGTTAGCGCCGCCTTAGCAAAACGCACCGTAATGACTGGTGGGGACCAACTGGTCGGGGATACGGCCATGCACGCTACAGCTTTCATCGTCGGCCCGCCGGACGGGCCGGGCGCCGCCCTGAGCGATATGGCGCGGGCGCTGGGCTTTGCCGCGGTGCTGCCCTATGACGGGGTCGCACTGGCGCAAAGCCAGGCGCAAGTGACCCCGATCTGCTTTTTCCTGTTTGCCACCGTGGCGGATACCGAAAGCCTGCGCGACGTCGCCGAGGCGATCCGCTTCGATCCGAGCCGCGAGGTGCGGTTTTCCCCGATGATCTATTTTTCCGAAAACCCGGCAGCCGAGACGATTTCGGCCTGCATCAGGCTGGGGTTCGATGACATCATCACCCTGCCCGCCACGCCCAGGCGGGTGGCCGAACGGCTGGAGCGGCAGGTTGGCGCCAACCTGACCTATTACGAAACCCCGGGCTATTTCGGCCCCGACCGGCGCGACCGGAGAACGGCCGAGGAGCAAGCCGATGCGGGCCGCCCGAGCAGCCAGTTCCGGCGGCTGGACATCGTGCGCAGCTTCAGCCAGGGCGCGATCGTGCTGCGCGACGACAATTACGCGCTGATCTGAGGGGCACGCCACCGGATCGATTGCCTTTATTCAAACGTTGCAATAAACGGTTTGGAGTAGTTCGGGCCGCTGTTTCGCCGCGCGGCGAATCCGGTTAGCGTTCTCCCATTCCGGTTCGCGAGTACTTTCCAGCCATGAAATTCGGCATCGACATGCCCCCGCAATTGCGGGTCTATGCGGCCTTCTTCCTGTATTCGTTTTGCATGGGCAGCATTTTTCCGCGCCTGCCCGATATTCAGCGCGCCATGGGCGTGGCCGAGGGCGCATTGGGGCTGGCGCTGATCGGCGCCGCCGTCGGCACGCTGATTTCGCTTGACCTTTGCCGGTGGTCTCATCGAAAAGATCGGCCATCGCCGCGCGCTGCTGATGGCGCTGCCGCTGCTGGCGGTCTTCTACGCGCTGGCAGTGTGGGCGCCCTCGCCGCTGACGCTGTTCCTGCTGCTGTTGCCGGTAGGGCTGACCATCGGGGTGATCGAGGTCATCGTCAATCTGGAAGCCGACCGGGTTGAGCATGCCATCGGGAGGCGCATCATGAACCGGGCGCACGGCTTCTGGAGCATCGGCTTTTTCAGTGCCGGACTGATCGGCTCGATGATCGCCCAGACCGGGCTGTCGCCGCAACTGCATCTGATGATCATGGTGCCAGTTATTTTCGTCGGCACTGCCGTGATCATGGGGCGCTTCGAAGCGGCCGAGCATCGCACTGGCGGCAGTACCGAGGCGGGCCCCCGTTTTGCCCGGCCCACGCTGGCCATATTGGTGCTGGTCTGCGTGACCATGGCGGCAGTGATGATGGAAGGCGCCGGCATCGACTGGTCGGCCATCTATATGCGCGACATATTCGCGGCCGAGCCGTTCCTCGCCGGTTTCGCCGTGGCGCTGGGCGCCGGGGCGCAGGCGCTGATGCGGTTCCTGGCCGATGGCTTCGTCGAGCGCAGCAATCCGGCCGTTGTGGCGCGCGTACTGCTGAGCGTGCTGGGTGCCGGCGCTCTGCTGGTGTTTTTCGCCAATGCGCCATGGATGGCGCTGCTGGGCTTTGTCATGATGGGGTTAGGAACCAGCGCGATCTTCCCGCTGGCCATGTCGGCGGCGGCGCAGCGCACCGACCGTCCGGCTGCCGTCAATGTGGCGGCGCTTGGCGCAAATCTCGTTCGTGGGTTTCCTGCTCGGACCGCCGCTATTGGGTTTTGTCGCCGAACACTTCGGCATCCGCTGGGCCTTCGGCATCGGCCTGCCACTGGTGGCATTGAGCCTATTGGCCGCCGGCTCACTCGCGCCTCGTCTGGGAAAGACCGTGACCGCATGAAAATCGCGCCGCATTACCGTATCTTCGCCTGCTTCTTCCTGTTCGCTTTCGCACTGGGCGCCCTGTTGTCGCGCATGCCAGACCTGCAGGAGCATCTGCAGGTGAGCAAGAGCGAATTGGGCCTGACCCTGATCGGCATGGCCATCGGCTCGCTGATTTCGTTGACCTTTTCTGCGCCGCTGATCGACCGGCTGGGGTCGCGCACCACGGCATTGATCACCGTGCTGGGCACCGCGACCTGCTATGCCGTGATCCCGTTTCTGCCGTCTGCGGTTTGGGTGTTCGTCGCGCTGTTCCTCGCCGGGCTCCTGGCCGGGGCGCTGGAGATCAATCTCAACGTGCAGACCGATCGGCTGGAAGCCCAGTTCGGCAAAAGCTACATGAACCGCGCCCATGGCATGTGGAGCCTGGGCTTTTTCATGACCGCGCTGCTGGGCGCATTCGTGCGCGGCGCAGGCATATCGATCCAGATCCATCTGCTGATCGCGGTGGGCGTGGTGTTCGTCATCGGCACCTGGATGATGGTGGGGATGACCAATGCCCCCGCGCGCTCGACCGCCCATCAAGGCGATACGCCCAAGATCGCTTTCCCGCATTGGGGGCTGCTGCCGCTGTGCATGATCGGCATCGCCGCCTTCCTCGTGGAAGGCGCTGGCATCGACTGGTCGGGCATCTATATGCGCGACGTGTTCGCGGTCGACCCGTTCATTGGCGGGCTGGGGCTGACGCTGTTCTCGGGTTTCATGGCGGTGATGCGGCTTAGTGCCGATCCGATCGTGGATCGGTTCGGGCCGCGCGCGGTGGCCATCACCCTGATGGGGCTGGCCATATTGGGCGCGGTAGCCGTGGCCTTCGCGCCCATCCCCTGGGTGGCGCTGGCGGGGTTTGCGTTGATGGGTGCCGGCTGCTCGGCCGTCTATCCGCTAGCGGTCTCGGCGGCGGCGCAGCGCACCGACCGGCCATCGGCGGTCAATGTCGCCGCGCTCGGCCAGGTGACGTTCATCGTCTTCTTCCTCGCGCCGCCGCTGCTCGGTTTCGTCGCCGAATATCTGGGCATCCGCTATTCCTACATGGTCATCCTGCCGATCCTGGTGCTGGGGCTGATCGCCTGCCGCGCGCTGGCAACCAGGGGCCGCACCGTCACGGCGGGGGTGGAACCCGTATCGAGCCATGGCTGAGCTGCCGCCGATCGTCGATTTGCGCCAATCGGCCACCGCGCTGCGGGTGCAGCGCGGAGTGATGCGGATGCTGCGGCAAAGCCACGATATGTGCTGCTATAGCGAGGTGCCGCTGCGCAATGGCCGGCGCGCCGACATATTGGGCGTGGGGCCGAAGGGCGAAATCTGGATCGTCGAGATCAAATCCAGCCTGATCGATTTCCAGGTCGATCGGAAATGGCCGGAATACCGCGAGTTTTCCGACAAATTCTTCTTCGCCAAGCCGCCCGAGCTCGACGCGGCGATTTTTCCCGAAAGCGAAGGGCTGATCGTGGCGGACGGCCATGACGGGGCGATCCTGCGCGACAGCCCCGACACGCCCCTGCCCCCGGCGCGGCGCAAGGCGCTGATGCTGAAACTGGCGCGGCTGGGGGCGGACCGGGTGCATGTGCTGATGGATCCGGGGCCGAAATAACCCCTCACCCTGCTTGCTCCGCTGAACGCGTCGCAAGCTGTCCCTCTCCCGCAAGGGGAGAGGGGTGACGACTGAGGGCTTTCGGCTCTATCCCCTTCTCCCCTTGCGGGACTTCGCCCCGACGGCTTTAGCCGGGAAATCGATCCAGTGGATCGATTTTAGGGTCGAAGGTGGCCGAAGGCCGGATGAGGGGGCCTTATCTTACTCGTCAAACGCCTGAGACTCACGCGCCTGTGCCGAAACCGGCGTCGTGGTATCCCCACCCAGTTCGCTGAGCCTGGTCTGCAACTTCTTCATCAATTCCAGCTTTTCCACATCGCTGACCCCGTTGAGGCGCTGGCTGAGGCGGATGGTGAAATCGGAAAACTGGTTGTGCCAGTCGGTCGTGATCTGCGCCGGATCGATACGCGGCGTGGATGGCCGAGATACCGAGGCAATGCCATTGGCGCGCAGCTCGAAATAATCGTCGAGCTGGGGCAGCACGATCTGGTCGCCGGCAAGGCCGGTGGCCACCAAAGCGGCGCGCAGGGCGGTGCGCTCCTCCTCCTCGCCATGGGTGAGGAAGATGGCGCCGTGGGCGGGCAGGCGCTCCTTGACCCAGGCCATCAGTTCGGAATGATCGGCATGGGCGGAGTAATTGCCCATCGAGCGGATGCGGGCCCGCACCGGCACCAGAGTGCCATGGATGCGAACCTCCTCGGCGCCGGATTGGATGATCTGCCCCAGCGTGCCGGGCGCCTGATAGCCGACGAACAGAACGGTGCAATTGCCGCGCGGCAGGTTATTGCGCAGGTGATGCTGGATGCGCCCGGCATCAGCCATGCCGGAGGCCGACATGATGATGGCACCGCCGCGAATGGTGTTGATCGCCTTGCTGTCCTCGACCGCCTCGATGATGCGGAAGCGCGGATCGTTGAACAATTCGCTGGCGCTGAGTTCGACGTCGTCGAACATTTTGGCATATTTGCGATAGACACCGGTGACCTTGCTGGCGAGCGGACTATCGAGAAACACCAGCTGGGGCGAGATCTCGCCGGTCTTGATCAGGTAGCCGATGTCATGCAGCAATTCCTGGCTGCGCTCGACGGCGAAGCTGGGAATGATCAGGTTGCCGCCACGGCGCAGGGCGTCGTTGATCTCGCTCTTGAGGGCGGCGCGGCGCTCTACCAGGGTATAATCGTCGCGCTCGCGGCCGCCATAGGTGGATTCGGACAGAATGTAATCGAAGCCGGCCGGGCCTTCGGGCTCGTTGTAGAACACCTTCTCGTCCGGGCCGATATCGCCGGAAAACAGGATGGTCACCTTTTTGCCGTCACTGCCGATCACTTCGACTTCGATCGAGGCAGAGCCGATGATGTGGCCGGCATTCCAATAGCGGGCGCGCACGCCGGGACCGGGCGCGATCCATTCGCCATAGGCGGTGGTCTGGCAATGCCGCAGCGCCTCATTGGCGTCTTCCAGCGTGTAGAGGGGCTTTGCCGGCTCCTCGCCGCGCCGCGCGTGCTTCTTGGTTTCGCGCTCGGCCTCGCTTTCCTGGATGCTGGCGCTGTCGGGCAGCAGATATTCGAGCAGACCGGCGGTGGGCTCGGTCATCCACATCGCGCCCTTGAAGCCCTCGCGGTAGAGTTTTGGCAAGAGGCCGGCGTGGTCGATGTGGGCATGGGTTAGCAGCAGGAAATCGATCGCCTTGGGATCGAACGGGGTTGGCTTCAGGTTGAGTTCGCGCACGGAACGATTGCCCTGGAACAGGCCGCAATCGATAAGAAACTGACCGCCGGGATGGACCACGCGATAGCAGGAGCCGGTAACGGTGCCTGCCGCGCCGTGGAAATGCAAGGTGACGGTCATATTGGCTCCTCGGTTGGGTGGGTGTTGATAGACTAACGCTTTGGCAATACGGCAAAAAGGGGACTGAACTGCTGCCTTGACTGAAATGGCATGACGAAATGGAATGGGATGTGTCGCAACCGAGGCACTTGGAACGTCATTGAGACAGTGTCACGACAGAGGAGAGTGAAAATGACCTACGTCGACGGATTTGTCGCCGCCGTGCCGAAAGCCAATAAGCAAGCCTATATCGACCATGCCCGCGAAGCGGCAGTCCTGTTCAAGGAGTGGGGCGCCACACGGATCGTCGAGACCTGGGGCGACGACGTGCCCGCGGGCAAGCAGACGGACTTCATGCGTGCCGTTCAGGCCAAGGACGACGAGGCCATCGTGTTCTCGTGGATCGAATATCCAGACAAGGCGACGCGCGACGCCGTCGGGCAGAAGATGATGAGCGATCCGCGCATGCAGGCCATGAAGATGCCGTTCGATGGCGCCCGCATGATCTATGGTGGCTTCGAAGCCTTGTTCGTAGCCTAGCGCGGGGCGCGCTTGGCCAGGATACGCTGCAGCGTCCGCCGGTGCATGTTCAGCCGGCGGGCGGTTTCCGACACGTTGCGGTCGCACAATTCATAAACGCGCTGGATATGTTCCCAGCGGACGCGATCGGCCGACATCGGGTTTTCCGGCGGCTCGGGCTTGTCTTCGCCGGTGGCGAGCAGGGCATTGATGACGTCGTCGGCATCGGCGGGCTTGGAAAGATAATCGACGGCACCCAGCTTCACGGCGGTGACGGCGGTGGCGATATTGCCATACCCTGTGAGCACCACGGCACGGGCATCGCCGCGCTTGGTGTGCAGCGCCTGGACCACTTCGAGGCCATTGCCATCTTCCAGGCGCAGATCGACCACGGCATAAGCCGGGGGCCGCTCGGCGACGGCGGCGAGGCCGGCGGCGACGGTGGCGGCGATGCGCACCTCGAAGCCACGGCGCTGCATGGCGCGCTCCAGGCGGGACAGGAATGCGGCATCGTCATCCACCAGCAGCAGGGATGGGTCGGTCGCCAGAAGCTCTTCGATCGTGCTCATGGACTTCACATAAGCGTTTGTGGCGGAAACGTCAAAATGCAGATGAGCCATGATCGACCTCCGGGGCTGTGATAGTCGATATCACAGCACATAGGTCTGGTTTGGGACCCGGTGTCACAAGAGGCAGGATGTCGCAGAGTGGGCTACTGAAGTTTTCGATGCTCGGGCTCTCCCCAATCTAGCGGATCTTTCCCTTCCCTCCCCCTTGAGGGGAGGGGAGCCGCCCCTCAGCGTCCAGCCATGGGACTCGGATGAGGGCCTTACCGCACTTCCCCCTCGATCGCCGAGCGCGGCCAGACGATGCGAACCTGGGCGTGGCCTTCGGGATCGAGGTTCTGGAAGGCCAGGCGCCCGCCGGCGCGTTCCAGCAGGGTCTTGGCGATGAAAATGCCCAGGCCCAGGCCCCCAGGAAGATGCGCATCGCGCGCCTGCGGATCGCGGGGGCGGCTGGTGAGATAGGGCTCGCCCAGGCGCGCGATCAGCTCGGGAGCAAAACCGGGGCCATCGTCGGTAATGGTGACGCTGATGGAAGAGCGATCCCAGCTGGATTCGATCCTGACGGTGCCGCGGGCAAAATCGGTGGCGTTCTCGATGAGATTGCCCAGCCCATAGAGCAGGCCGACACTGCGGTGGAACACCGGGGCGGGACCAGCGGCTGTTTCGGAGGAGAACAGGATGATCTTGCCGCGCCCTTCATGGGGGCGGGCAACCTCGGCGAGCAGGTCGGTCAGCGGCACTTCGGCAAAGGGGTCGGTATCGTCGGAGCCCAGATTGCGCAGCTTGGCGAGAATAGTGCGGCAGCGCGCGACCTGCTCGATGATCAATTCGACATCGCCTGCCAGATCGCTGCCGGCAGGGGCTTCGCCGCGCATCTCCTTGGCGGCCAGCGCAATGGTGGAAAGCGGCGTGCCCAGCTCGTGCGCGGCGGCGGCGGCAAGGCCATCCAGTGCGCTCAATTGCTCGCGGCGCGACAAAGCCAGCTCGGTCGCCGCCAGGGCATCGCCGATCTGGCGGGCTTCATGGGCGACGCGCATGGTATAGGCGGCGATGAACACCACGCCGCAGATCAGCGACACCCAGATACCGATGACATAGATGCGGTTGAAGACGATCTGTTCGCTGGGGTTCCAGGGCAACGGCAGGTGGAACACCGAGAGCAATGTGGCGATCAGCGCGGCCAGCAGCGCCAGCACCAGGGTGGCGCGCTGCGGCAAGGTCGTGGCGGAGACCGAGACCGGCGCCAGCAACAGGATGGCAAAGGGGTTCTGCAATCCGCCGGTGAGCGCCAGCAGGCCGCCGAGCTGCAGCAGATCATAGGCGATTTGACTGGCAGCGAAGGCTGAGGTGGGGCGATAGGCATAGCCGAAGCGCAGCACCAGCACGAGATTGACCGCCACCGACAGGGCGATCAGCGCCAGGCAGGAGGGCAGTGGCAAGGGAAAGCCCAGCCCGAAGGCCACGAACAGCACGCCAATGGTCTGGCCGCCAATGGCCAGCCAGCGCAGCAGCACCAGGGTTTCCAGACGCAGCGGGCGCCAGGTGGAGGGCAGCGGCAGGCCATCAGCTTGCATCAAGGTCACGATTTTTCCTCATTTCCGGCTGTTTTTGAGGCCGCATAGGAAACGCGGCATTGGATTTCAAGGCCAAAAAACCCTGGGCACATGCTTGATCCTACCCCGCACGGGGCCACTTTTGGAGAATTCGTGACTGGGAAAGAGATCATCGAAATGAACACAGCACTTATCAAACCTCAATGGTCGCCGATCACCATCGCCCTGATGGTCATTGGCTTCATCTTCTTCTGGCCCGTGGGCCTGCTGATCCTCGGCTACATCCTGTGGGGCGAGAAGTTCGGCGGCTCGGCCGACAAGGCCCAGGCCTACTTCAACAAGGGCCGCGACTGGTGCGCGCCCAACCGCAACCGTCACCCCGGTTTCGGCCGCCGCAATTCCTACGCCCAGTCGTCGAGCGGCAATGCCGCGTTCGACGACTACCGCGCCGAACAGCTGCGCCGCCTCGAAGAGGAACGCGCCCGGCTCGATGCGGAAATCGAAGCCTTCCACGAATATATGGCCAACCTCAACAAGGCCAAGGATCGTGAAGAATTCGATCGCTTCATGAATGAACGCCGCGGCAGCCGCCAGGGCTATGACCAGCCCAAGGACGACAATAGCGGCGACAACAACAATGGCTGGGGCAATGGCGGCAACGCCTGAGTTCCTCTTGCGCCAGGCCTTATCGGAAAAGTCTGCAACTTTTCCGGGCCGAGCCTGAGCCCCCGAAATCTCCTCCTGAGGCAGTCGTTTCCCAACGATTGAGACTGGGCGTCCCGCAAGGGGCGCCCTTTTTTGTTGGAACTTGCCGGAACTGCCGGCGCGTGGGCCGAGCACGCTCCGGCACACTTGAACCGGGCGCGTCCTTCCCCATATCTTGGCTGGGCGCCGGATGCCACTTCACTACGGGTCCGGCCCAGACGTTGCTTGCTATCAAGGACGCCCCTGATGTCGCGTATTTCTGTGTTCTCCGCCCCGTTCCTTTTGGGCTTCGATGCGTTCGAAGAACGGGTCGACCGGTTGACCAAATCGGCCGATGGCTACCCGCCCTACAATATCGAGCGGACCGTGGCTGCCGACGGCACCGAGAAATTCCTGGTCTCGATCGCGGTGGCCGGCTTTGCCGCCGGTGAACTCGAAATCATGGCCGAGGATCACCAGATCGTCGTGCGCGGCCGCCAGAAGGATGAACCCGGCAAGGAATATCTGCACCGCGGCATCGCGGCGCGGCAATTCCAGCGCTCGTTCCTTTTGGCCGATGGGATGATCGTCAAGGATGCAACTTTAGGGCATGGTATGCTCGTTGTTGTATTGGAGCGCCCGCAAGCGCCCAAGGTCGCCCGCCGTATCGCCATTCGCTCATTATGAGGAAAGGGCCTGAAAATGTATGAAAAACGCAATGACGAGGCCAATATCGGTGACGCTCACAACCCGCTCAAGAGCCTGACCCAAGCCCAGTTCGCCGCGCTCGGCGGCAATGCGGTGGCCTATATGCGCCCCATTGGCGGGGATGAATTGTCCGAGATGATCGCCGACGCGCAATTTGATTCCGACGGGCTCTATCACCTGGTGATGTCGGCCGACGGCACGCCACTCCTGGTCACCGATACCGAAGAAGCCGTGACCGACTGGCTCGGCGACAAGAATCTTGGCCTGGCGACGCTGCACTAGGTTAAATCGACATTCAGGTTTGCCGTGATTTCTGGGAGCCCGGATCGGCCCCCTCCCCCTTGAGGGGAAGGATGGGGTGGGGGTTCCGGGCTTTCATTTAAGCCTACACCTCTGGGAGTACGTTGCGAGTGCAGAACCCCACCCTAACCCTCCTCTCAAGGGGGAGGGGACCAGATCGAGGCTCTCGATGCTCAGTGGGAAATTGAGTGTTGATTAGTCCCAGACCGTCGCTTACCCCTGAAATGCAAAGGCCTCCCGGAGCGATCCGAGAGGCCTTTTGTTAGCTCTGTGAGGCGGCCTATGCTGCGTAGTGTGACACCACCGGCGCGGTCAGCACGCCATAGATGGCATCGCACGAATCAAGCCGGCGCAATTCGTCGACCACCTGCTCGTTGCGCAACACCCGGGCCACGCGCGACAAGGCCTTGAGATGATCGGCGCCCGAGCCGGTCGGCGCCAGCAGCATCATCACGATGTCGACCGGCAGGTCATCCAGCGCGTCGAACTCGATGGCTTCGTCCAGCCGCGCGAACACGGCGCAGACCCCATTCAGCCCGGCCACCTTGCCATGAGGAATGGCAATGCCGTTGCCCAGCCCGGTCGAGCCCAGTTCTTCGCGACTTTCGATAGCCTCGAACAATTCGCCGCGTGGACGTCCGGTCAGGTCGGCAGCCTTGTTGGCCAGGTGTTCGAATAGTTGGCGTTTGGTTTTCACGCCCGTGCAAGTCAGCACGGCATGTTCAGCCAGGATATCGGCCAATTCCATGAATTCAGTCCCGCAATAGTTCTGCTGGTATACGCTGGTGGAGGTCTAATTTGCCCCGAGAGCCGGATCGATCCAGCCAATATTACCATCGGAGCGGCGGTAGACCACATTCAACCCGCCATGTCCAGCATGGCGGAACACCACGACACCGGATTGTGTCAGGTCCAGCTCCATCACGGCTTCCCCCACGCTGAGCAAGCGCAGGTTCTTGGTGGTCTCGGCGATCACCGGCGGCGCGTAGTCCTCATCCAGTTCATCAAGCTCGTCGGACGAGCCCAGCACGGTATATTGCGGCGGTAGTATCCTCGCCATTAGCCGCGGCGCCGCTGCCGTGGGATCTTGAGTTTCCGGTTATAGCGGCGCAGGCGCTTTTCGATGTTGAGCGCCATGATTTCATAGGCTGAGGTGGCGTCCCCGCCCTGCGCGCTCGACTGCAGCGTGGCGCCCGAATCAAGATGCACCACGCAGTCGGCGCGAAAGCCGATGCCGTCGGGGGTCAGGGTCAGGTGTCCGTCATAGCCGCCATCGAAATATTTGGCCGACGACAGTCGTCGAAATGATCCTCGGCCTTGCTGCGCAGAGCGAATCGCCAACATCCATGTTCTTGCCGGAAACACGTAAGGTCATGGGGTCCCTCTTTCGTTCGTTTCATCGTCGAAAACGCGACGCTTGCTGCGCCGAAAGCCGGGTTCCCGTCCTTCGGGATCACGGCCCGCCGAATACTCTTTGATATGGGTGTGCCGCTACGCGATGCTAGACCCGCACCGGTCAGAGGAGGCAATGCGCAACTCCCCGCAAGAGTTTCGTTTCAAAGCGTGACATGACAGGGGAACGGCTTTAGCTTTCGTTCGAAAGCGGACAGAGCGTTAGGCTCCCCCTCACCCGCCCTTCAGAAGAAGGGATGACCGAGAACTTGCATCGCCACCCTCCCCCTGCGGGATGGATCAGGGGGAGGTTTAGCCCCTGGCCACTACTGTGGCTCCGTGAGAGCCCGAGCACCGAACGCCCCTACCCCACCTGTTCCAAATTCTTCTTCTGCCGCCGGCGGATCACCGAGGAGGGGATGTTCATGCCCTCGCGGTATTTGGCCACGGTGCGGCGGGCCACGTCGATGCCCTGCTCGCGCTTGAGCACTTCGGCGATGGTGTCGTCGCGACAGCACGTCGCTGACCGCCTCGCCATCGATCAGCTGGCGGATACGGTGGCGCACGGCCTCGGCCGAATGATCCGCCCCGCCGTCGCTGGAGCGAAATCGCGGTGGTGAAGAAATACTTCATCTCGAACAGGCCGCGCGGCGTCGAGATATATTTGTTGGAGGTGACGCGGCTGACCGTCGATTCATGCATTTCGATGGTTTCGGCCACCATTTTCAGCGTCATCGGCCGCAAATGGGCGATGCCGTGGAGCAGGAAGCCGTCCTGCTGGCGCACGATTTCGGCGGCGACCTTCAGAATGGTCTGGGCGCGCTGGTCCAGGCTCTTGGTCAGCCAGTTGGCGGTCTGCAGGCAATCGCTGAGGAAGGCCTTTTCGGCGCTGTCGCGGGCCTTCTTGGTGACCGTGGCGTAATAGACGCGGTTGACCAGCACCCGCGGCAGCACTTCGGTATTGAGCTCGATCTGCCAGTCGCCATCCGGTCCCGGCCGCACGAACACGTCGGGCACCACCGCTTCCACCGGCCCGACATCGAAGGCGCGGCCGGGCTTGGGGTCGAGCTGGCGCAGTTCGGCCAGCATGTCGTTGATGTCCTCGCGGTCGCAGCCCACCGCCTTCATCAGCGCCGGCCATATTGTGCTCGGCCAGCAGTTCGAGATTATCCAGCAGCCGCATCATCATCGGATCGAGCCGGTCCTTCTCGCGCAGCTGCATGGCGAGGCATTCCTCGACCGATGCGCGCGAACACCCCCACCGGATCGCAGCCCTGCACCGCTTCCAGCACCGCCTCGACATCGGCCAGCTCGGCGCCCGAGCTGGTCGGCAATGGCCTGCGGCTCGACCGCGAGATACCCGGCCTCGTTGAGATTATCGATCAGGTAACGCGCGATCAGCCGGTCGGCCGGGGTGCGCAGGATCATATTGGTCTGGTCTTCCAGATGATCGGCCAAGCGCGGCCGCGCCGCCACGAACTGGTCGATATCGGGGGCTTCCCCGCCCTCGCTGGCGCCATTGCGGTCGAGCCGGCTCATCGGATTGAGCTGGTCCTGCCCCGGCTGGTCGGGAAAGACGTTTTCCACCGCGGTGTCGTAGCCATCGGCGATGGTATCGGCGCTCTGGATGCGGTCGCCATGCTCGACGGTGTCCTCGTAGGCACTGGCTTTCGGGCGCGCGCTCGGGCGCTTCGGGCGCTTCGGCATCGCCGTCGCCGCCGTCCTCGCGCTCCAGCAGCGGATTGCGCAGCAGTTCGGCATCGACGAAATCGTTGAGTTCGAGATGGCTCAGCTGCAGCAGCCGGATCGACTGCATCAGCTGCGGCGTCAGCGTCAGGCTCTGGGCCTGGCGAAACTCCAGCCGCGGCGAAAGCGCCATGAATGTGCAGTCCCTTAGGCAAAATTTTGGCTGTCGCCAGCCACTTCCCAAGCGGAACATGACTGATTTTCAGGCAACGGGCAAGGCGTGGCAGCAAGTTTCGTGCCAAGTGCGACGGGCGCGTGCCGCTCAGATCTCGAAATTCTCGCCCAGATAGACCCGCCGTGCATCGGGGTCGGCGCTGATGGTTTCGGGCTTGCCCTGGATCATCACCTTGCCGCCATGGATGACATAGGCGCGGTCGACCAGGCCCAGCGTCTCGCGCACCGCATGGTCGGTGATCAGCACGCCGATGCCGCGATGCGTCAATTGCTTGACCAACCCCTTGACCTCGGCCACCGCGATGGGATCGACGCCGGCAAAGGGCTCGTCGAGCAGCATGAAGATCGGATCGGCCGCCAGCGCCCGGGCGATTTCGACGCGCCGCCGCTCGCCGCCCGACAGCGCCAGCGCATTGGCCTTGGCCAGATGGGCGATGGAGAACTCTTCGAGCAGCGATTCCAGCCGCGCCTTGCGGTCGGCCTTGCTCTTCACATGGCTTTCCAGCACCGCCATGATGTTGTCGCGCGACGCTCATGCCGCGAAAGATCGAGGGCTCCTGCGGCAGGTAGCCGATGCCCAGCCGCCCGCGCTGGAACAGCGGCAGGTGGGTGATGCCGCGGCCATCGAGATTGATGCTCGCCGCTATCGGGTTTGACCAGCCCCATGATCATGGTGAACACGGTGGTCTTGCCCGCGCCATTGGGGCCGAGCAGGCCCACCGCCTCGCCGCGCCGCACCGCGATGCGAAACGTCGCGCACCACCGTGCGCTTGCCGAAACTCTTGGCCAGGCTATGGGCCACCAGCCAGCCGGTCTGGTCGATCCTGGGCTTGCCTCGTGCTGTCGGTCATTGCGAGGTGAACACGCCGGTCACCCGCCCGCCCGAGCCGCTGCTGAAGGTGGAGACATTGGTCTTGAGGTTCACCACCAGTTCGGACGAGGCGACCGTGCCGCGCGGCATTGGTCACCAGCACATTGCCGGTCAGCCGCAGCAACTGATCGGCCGGGGTGAACACCGCCCGCTCGCCGGTGGCGTTCTGGTCGGGGGTCTGCAACTGCACCTTGCCCGTCGCCACGAAGGTGCTTGATATCGGAAGTGCCGCCCTCGCCATAGCCGGCCACCACCTTGTCGGCATGCACGGTCACCGAGGGATGGACGACCACGACATTGCCGGTGAACACCGCCTCATGGCTGGTTTCGGTCACGGTGAAGGTATCGGCGCTGATCTGCACCTTTCCCACCGCCAGGGCGGCGCCTGCCGGCTCCTGGGCCATGGCGCCGGCCGCCAGCAGTAAAGTCAGCGCAGCACTGAATATCATCGAGGGGCGGTTCATGGTGCATCGGCTCCGGGCATCTTGGGCAGGGTGACAGTAGCAGTGCTGAAGGTCCAGACCATGGTCTTGGGATCATAAACCAGCCCCTTGGCCACCAGATGGGTTCCATCGGCATAGTCCACGGTTACCGGTCCCTTGCTGGTCAATTTTTGCGCCTGCCAGTCGAATACGGAATTGCCGAACGTGCTGGTGGTTCCCGTGCTTTCCACCACATGGGCGTCGCCCGCAATGATCACCAATTGATTGGTGGTGTCCAGCTGCGCCACATCGGCGCGCAGGTCCAGGGTCACGCCCGTGGGGCGAATGACGCTGAGGGTGACGTCGTTCAGGTCCAGAATATCGGGGGCGTCCAGCGCCGCCTGTGCCGAGGTGGCCGAGATATGGTAGGCGGCGCCGTCATCGAGCACCCCCGCATATTGCGGCGCATCGATGGTGACCCGTTCGCGCGTCACCGTAACGTGCCCCACGCCGAACCGGCCCACGAGGCTGGACAGATAAATCTGCCCCACCAGTGCCACCAGCACCACGACGCCCAGCACCGGCACGCCGATCCGCAATGCGCCCACGACACGGTTGCGCATCCCCAGGCGCTGATAGGTCCGCAGGCGGTCGCTGGCATCGCCGTGTGCGCTCATGAAGCCTCAGCTATGGGCAAAGATATCGGTTTCGTCCCAGCCCAGCAGATCGAGTTCGCACCGCGTCTTGAGGAAATCGAAGCACTGCTGGGCCAGCTCCATGCGGTTTTCGCGCTTCAGCATGCGGTCGAGATGGCGCTTGAGATCATGCAGATAGAGCACGTCGGAAGCGGCATATTCGAGCTGCGCGTCGCTTATTTTGTCGGCGCCCCAGTCCGAGCTTTGCTGCTGCTTGCTCAAATCCACATTGAGCAGTTCGCGCACGATATCCTTGAGACCATGCCGGTCGGTATAGGTGCGCACCAGCTTGGAGGCGATCTTGGTGCAATAGAGCGGCCCGGTCACCACGCCGAAGCGGTTCTTCAGAACCGCCACGTCGAAACGGGCATAGTGGAAAATCTTGGTCACATCGGGATCGGCCAGCAGCTTGACCAGATTGGGCGCCTCATTGACGCCCTGGGGCAGCTGCACCACATCGGCGCTGCCATCGCCCGGCGACAGCTGGATCACGCAGAGCCGGTCGCGATGGGGATGCAGCCCCATGGTCTCGGTATCGATCGCCACCTCGCGCCCGGTATAATTGGACAGGTTCGGCAAATCCCCACGATGCAGTCTGATAGCCATGTCGGTCTCGTTTCATGTTTGGCCCGTGATGGCACAGCATGAAGGCGTTGGAAAGGCGGGGGCGGGTGCC
>CAVQVF010000009.1:597500-603297 GCA_963717095.1 uncultured Alphaproteobacteria bacterium | reverse complement strand
AACCTTTTTTCAGTTTTTAAATTGCTTCAAAATCTGAAACCGAAAACTCAAATTTCTTTGCTTTTTTCAGTGGCTTGCCGCATTTCGTGGCGCCGGTTGGCGTCTCGCTCTGCAGCGGTGAGCGGGGTTCTAAGGGTCGGATGGCTTGGTGTCAACAAGCTAAAATGACAAAAGTGACATTTCGTTCCCGAGCCATTTCGCTCACTGTGGATATCCGGCCTGAGATGCCCATCAGCCGGGGCTTTCAGCGCCTTGCAATATTTCAGAGCTCGGCAAATTAAATTTGGAGCAAGGGCTTTGAATACCCCTATCGCCCCCCTCATCCCCCGGTTTGCGTCCAGGGATCGAACAGCGTCAGCGGCAATCCGCGAAAATCCTTGGTGTTGCGCGTAACCAGGATGAGTTCATGCGTTGCGGCCACGGCCGCGATCCAGCCATCCATGACACCCAAGCCAAGCCCTTTGCGTTTCGCCAATGCCAGCATTTCGCCCCAGGCCAAAGCCGCCGCACCATCGACCGACAACAGCCGCCCCGCAAACCGGGCCGACAATTCATGTTCCAGCCAATATGCCAACTCGTCTCTGCGGCGCCCCTCCTCCATCAACGCCACGCCGCGGGCAATCTCGGCGATCGAGATCACGCTGAGATAGGTGCGATCCTCATCGACCTGGTCGAGCCAGGCTAGGACCTGCTGATCGGGCTGCGGCCGGCGCACCTCGGAAAGCACATTGGTATCGAGGAGATAATTCAAAGCGGCAGATCGCGCGGAGCGTCCTTATCGCGATCCACCTGCAGTTCCGCGCCGGCGAGCGGCGAGTTCAGCAGAAATGTCGCGAGGCTCCCCTTCCGCGCCGTCTTGCGGCTCCACTCCTCCACCGAGACCACCACCACACTTGGCCGCCCGTTCCGCGTGATCGTCTGCGGCTGGTTCTGGGCGCGATCAATCACCTCCGACAGCCGCGCCTTGGCATTGGCAACGGTCCAGGCTTCAGTGGATGGATGGTATTGGCGGTCATGACACGGCTCCAGAATGACTATCGTGACTATATAGCGTAACGACTGGAGTTTTGTAAGGCGCCAATGGTCCTATCCCGATCATTGCCCACGCAGGTGGGCAACGTCGCTGCCACCTCCGCGCTCGCATAATGTCATTTATGGAACGTGCGCTTTTCAATGATCACGGAAAAATCCATCTCCCATTCGCCTTGCGAGCCGATATAGCTCTGGAGGGATCCGGCCGCGAGATCAGTTACAGCCTTCGATATCTGCGTTGTGGCCGAGCCGATCAACGCCACTCAATGGCGGCTCTAGCGCCCCCCTGCTACCAACTAGATAATACCGGTGTAGAAACCACAAAATCGCGGTCCATGCGCAGCTTTTGCCCTGACCGGAATGCGGTCATGACCGAAACATGGACATCGCGCCAGATAGACAATCTTCATCCGGTCGAAAAACTGCTGGCAAAATTGCATCGAGCTTGGGGGATAGCGATTGCGGCATGCTGTTATGACAGTCCGAACCCAAGATCTTGCGCTTGGCCGGTATTGGCTGAAGATTTCGAGCGTCGGCTATGAGACGGCGCGACAGGCGCTCCGCGTGCACGTCATCCCACACGCGCCCCGCGATGACGTCTTCGCCGGCTATTTTGCAACAGCTTTCCTGACCAGGATCGAACAAGGCGAAGGAGGCTTCCTGTTCCTGCATCTAGCCGAGATGCAATTTCTTCCTGAAATAGTGCCAACGTCGATCGACGGCTTGGCGGTTGAGTCCGAACTAGCCGACGCGCAGCGGGCCCGCCTTTTATAAATATGCCGCGGGACTGCATCTTCTCAGTGAGGAGCGCTACCACACTATACTCGAACTGGGCAAAGCCCGCTTTGATCTGCTCACCCACGAAAACCAGGTCGCTTTCGCCGAGGTCGAGCAGGAACCATTTATCGAAGCCGTTATGGAATTGGCTCTTCGACGCTATCGCGTTCGACAAGAGCTGATCCGGCTGGATCTAAAGCACAAGCTTCTAGAAAAATGCGGCGCAGTCTGTTGCTTGAGTGGCCGGCGACCTAACGCGCCTGATGGCCCCACATTGCTCCAGCTTACTCACTACTGGCCTCTTGAACATCGAGGGCCGGATAACCTTCAAAACACCGGCTTGATGACATGCCTGGTTCACTAGATTTGGGAGAACGGTCTAGTAGCCGGACATCCTGCCACTGTTGCTGGTTGAATTTGATGGCCGCAGGGAAAGCCAACTCTTCAGATGACCCATCGGTTTGGCCAAACCCAGCCTATCTCGAGGTTCACCGCATACATATCTTCGAGGCCGCTTGCGGCGCCAGGCAGCCGCCAACGGCCAAATCATTCGTAACTTTCTCGGCCTGGATAGAGATTCGCCGGGTTCGAATGGTTACGCTTTATCCGCAATTTCCTGTGAAGGGAGAGTTTCGGGTATATTCTGCCAATTGCCTTGCGATGCTGAGATCGGGGGATGCATCGGCGGGGAGTTCTGCCTTCGGGCTTCCTTCGGTTTGCCTGAGCCTTTCGATGAGCACGGCCCGTGTTTGCTCATTTTCGATGATTTTGATGAGCTGTTCGATCTCGGCGTCCGGCGTCGGCTCCTCGGCCTGTGCTGCCGGGCGTGTTAGCCCAGGGATCTGGGCGAGTGCCGGGGGAGCTGCGAAGGCGAGAAGGGCGAAGATGATGATGAACAAGCGCATTTGCATCTTTTGGTTATGAGCTGTGTCGAGAGGATGGCGTTGTTGTTTTGGTTTAAGCCCATTTTTGCCCATTCCCCGATTTCCCTTTACGCGCGGAACGCAAAAACCCCGCACCATTTCTGGTGCGGGGTTTTTGTTGTTTCGACATTGTATTGAGAACCATACGTTTTTGGCAGACCTTGCAGCGACCTACTCTCCCAAGCCTTGAGACTTAGTACCATTGGCGCAGAGGAATTTGACGGTCGAGTTCGGGATGGGATCGGGTCTTGGGCTCCTCGCAATAACCACAAGGTCAGCGAAAAACGTATGATGTGAATTCTGGTTTTTGTTCTGTATTGGACTAACGCCTCTCCCATGCAAGGAGGGTTGGTCTGGTGTATTTCATGTACCGATCAGTTTCACAATCTATGCGGACATAGATTAATGAGAACGATCAAGCCAATCGAGCTATTAGTACCGGTAAGCTTCACACATTGCTGCGCTTCCACACCCGGCCTATCGACGTGGTGGTCTTCCACGGCTCTCAAGGGAATACTAGTTTTGAAGGAGGCTTCCTGCTTAGATGCTTTCAGCAGTTATCCCGTCCGAATTTAGCTACCCTGCAATGCGGCTGGCGCCACAACAGGTCCACCAGAGATTCGTCCAACCCGGTCCTCTCGTACTAGGGTCAGCTCTTCTCAATATTCCTACACCCACGGCAGATAGGGACCGAACTGTCTCACGACGTTCTAAACCCAGCTCACGTACCACTTTAAATGGCGAACAGCCATACCCTTGGGACCTGCTCCAGCCCCAGGATGTGATGAGCCGACATCGAGGTGCCAAACGATGCCGTCGATATGGACTCTTGGGCATCATCAGCCTGTTATCCCCAGCGTACCTTTTATTCGTTGAGCGATGGCCCTTCCACGCGGGACCACCGGATCACTATGACCGACTTTCGTCTCTGCTCGACCTGTCGGTCTCGCAGTCAGGCAGGCTTATGCCATTGCACTCGTCGAACGATTTCCGACCGTTCTGAGCCCACCATCGCGCGCCTCCGTTACTCTTTGGGAGGCGACCGCCCCAGTCAAACTACCCACCATACGCTGTCCCGGACACTGTTATGCCGCGGTTAGACATCTATGACGATAAGGGTGGTATCTCATCTTTTGGCTCCACACGAACTAGCGTCCCTGCTTCAAAGCCTACCACCTATCCTGCACATGCCGACACAAATGCCAGCGTAAAGCTATAGTAAAGGTGCATGGGGTCTTTCCGTCTGACCGCAGGAACCCCGCATCTTCACGGGGAATTCAATTTCGCTGAGTCTATACTGGAGACAGTGGGGAAGTCGTTACGCCATTCGTGCAGGTCGGAACTTACCCGACAAGGAATTTCGCTACCTTAGGACCGTTATAGTTACGGCCGCCGTTTACCGGGGCTTCAATTCAAAGCTTGCACCTCTCCTTTTAACCTTCCGGCACCGGGCAGGCGTCAGACCCTATACGTCGTTTTGCAACTTCGCAGAGCCCTGTGTTTTTAGTAAACAGTCGCCACCCCCTCTTTTGTGCCACTCCTAAAGGGTTGCCCCGATAGAAGTCATGCTTATCCCGAAGTTACGCATGCAATTTGCCGAGTTCCTTCAGTATAGTTCTCTCAAGCGCCTTGGTATACTCTACCAGTCCACCTGTGTCGGTTTAGGGTACGGTCAATGTCGATGGAGCTATTTCCAGGAACCGGCTCATCGCACCCCCAATCCAATAAGGGGATACGAACCTGCGCGATCCGTCACTACCATCTGGTTCACGAATATTAACGTGATTCCCATCGGCTACGCATTTCTGCCTCACCTTAGGGGCCGACTAACCCTGCGCTGATTAGCATTGCGCAGGAACCCTTGGACTTTCGGCGAAAGTGTCTCTCACACTTTTTATCGCTACTCATGTCATCATTCGCACTTCCGATACCTCCACGGCCCCTCACAGGTACCGCTTCGCAGGCTTACGGAACGCTCCGCTACCGCTTACTCGTAAACGAGTAAACCCTAAGCTTCGGTGGATAGTTTTAGACCCGTTACATCTTCGCCGCAGGAACGCTTGACCAGTGAGCTGTTACGCTATCTTTAAAGGATGGCTGCTTCTAAGCCAACCTCCTGGTTGTCTAAGCATTCCCACATGCTTTCCCACTTAACTATCACTTGGGGACCTTAGCTGTAGGTTAGGGCTGTTTCCCTTTTGACGACGGACCTTAGCACCCGCCGTCTGTCTCCCGGATATTACTTGTGGGTATTCGGAGTTTGGTTAGGTTTGGTAAATCGGTGAGATCCCCTAGCCCATCCAGTGCTCTACCCCCCACAGTATTCGTCCGAGGCGATACCTAAATATCTTTCGCGGAGAACCAGCTATTTCCAAGTTTGATTGGCCTTTCACCCCTAGGAACAAGTCATCCCCGTAATTTTCAACTTACGTGGGTTCGGCCCTCCAGTAAGTGTTACCTTACCTTCAGCCTGCTCATACCTAGATCACTTGGTTTCGGGTCTAATCCAACTAACTTAACGCCCTATTCAGACTCGCTTTCGCTGCGCCTACACCTAACGGCTTAAGCTTGCTAGTTAGACTAAGTCGATGACCCATTATACAAGAGGTACGCAGTCACCCTTGCGGGCTCCTACTGTTTGTATGCATCCAGTTTCAGGAACTATTTCACTCCCCTCGTCGGGGTGCTTTTCACCTTTCCCTCACGGTACTTGTTCGCTATCGGTCGTGCACGAGTACTTAGGCTTGGATAGTGGTCTACCCATGTTCAGACAGAATTTCACGTGTTCCGCCTTACTCGAGGACCTGAATGCTTTCTACCGGTACGGGGCTATCACCCACTATGGCTGGAATTTCCATTCCATTCCCGTTCTTACACTCAGGCCACTGGCCTGGTCCGCGTTCGCTCGCCACTACTAACGGAGTCTCTTTTGATGTCCTTTCCTCTGGGTACTTAGATGTTTCAGTTCCCCAGGTTAGCTCCCTTTCGGGTGACCTAAATGGTCGGGTTTCCCCATTCGGAAATCATCGGATCAAAGCTTATTCGCAGCTCCCCGACGCTTATCG
>CAVQVF010000009.1:377500-592500 GCA_963717095.1 uncultured Alphaproteobacteria bacterium | reverse complement strand
AGACCGCCTATGCCCATATGAGCCGCTACGAACCCGGCATCGATGTGGGCACCCGCGTGCGCCAGGGCCAGCTGATCGGCTATGTCGGCCAAACCGGCTATGCCACCGGCCCGCATCTGCATTTCGAGATGAAGATCAACGGCAACCTGGTCGATCCGCTCAGCGTCAAGCTGCCGCGCGAAAACACCATGCCGCCGCAATACCAGAACCAGTTCCACCAGGTCATCGCACAGATCAACGAATTGATGGCGCGGGACCCGGCGCCGGTGAATGTGGCTGCGGCAACGAACTAAAGCGTAGCGGACTACGCCCATCGTCGCCTTCATCTTTGATCACAATGTATCAGTCGTCACCCTCCCCCTTGCGGGGAGGGATCAAGGGTGGGGGATGGTTTGGCCCGGTACATCGGGGCTAAACCACCCCCACCCTGCTCGATTACGGACTTAGCAAACGCTAAGCCCTATCTCGCTTCCCTCCCCGCAAGGGGGAGGGTGAAGAAAGAAAGATCAGCCCAAACTCACACCGCGTTTGCCCGCTTCACCGGCTTGCGCTCCAGCGTCCACCACGCGATCGCCGCCGAGATCAGGCTCAGCACGGCCGTTACATAAGCCACGCTGGCAAAGGCCGCGTCGGTTGCCGTCAGCCGCAAGGCTTCTTCGCTCGGGCTCAATCCCGGCGCGGCCATGCCGAAAAAGATCGGCAATTCCGCGGCGCTTCCCAACGCCACTTCGAACACCGACGCCACCACCACGCCGAGCAGCGCCACCGCCATCAATCCGGCCACGCGCGCCACCGCATTGTTGACCCCCGATGCCACGCCCGTATCGCTATCGGCAACCGACGTCATCACAGCCGTCGACAGCGGCGACACCACCAGGCCCATGCCGAGCCCCAACAGCACGATGCAGGGCATGACCGCGAACCACACATTGTGCAACGGCGCCGTCATACCGAGCAGCGCGAAAGCCAGCGCGACCAGGATCGAACCCACCGCAATCAGCGGCGCCGGCCCGAACCGATCCGCCATCATGCCGCTGAACGAGGACAATACCGTCAGCAATATGCCGAGCGGCAGCAGCGCCAGCGCCACTTCGGCCGGCGACACGCCCCAACCGGCGATCAGCGTCATCGGCAGGAAGAACATCGTGCCCCCCAGCGCGAAATAGAGCGCGAAGGTCAGCGCATTGGCGCCCGAAAATGCCTTCATGCGGAACAGCCGCAAGGGCAGCATTGGCGCCTTGGTGCGTGCTTCCCACAGGAAGAACAGCACGGCCACAATGATCCCAGCCCCGGCATAAAGCCCGATATGGCTCAACGGCGGCGAGCTTTCGCTGCCGTCCCCGGTCAGCCCGAAGGCGATCAGCATCAGCGCCAGCGTGGCCAACACCGCCCCCACCACATCGAGCCGCCGCCCGGCCTCGGGCTGATCCGCCCGCACCTTGAACCACAGCAGCGCCAAAGCCGCTGCGCCCAGCGGCAGGTTGATCGCAAAGATCAGCCGCCAGCTCGCCTCGCCAAACCAGGTCAAGACGAACCCGCCAATGATCGGCCCGCCGATCGAGGTCAGTGACGAGGCCGCCGCCCAAATTCCGATCGCCTTGCCACGCTCATCGCGCGGATAGGCCTTGGCAATAATCGCCAAGCTGCCCGGCACCATAAATGCCGCGCCTGCCCCCTGCACGGCCCGAGCGATTACCAGCACCAAAGGCGTCGGCGACAGTGCCACCACCATCGAGGCGACGACGAAGACCACGATCCCCAATCCGAACATCTTGCGCAGCCCGAACCGGTCTCCGGCAGCACCACCCAAAAGGATCAGCGACGACAGGAACAGCAGGTAGCCATTGGAAATCCACTGCGCATCCGCCAGCGTTGCACCCAGATCGGCGCGGATCGCTGGAATGGCGATCGAGATCACCGAACCATCGATAAAGCCCATGCTCGACGCCAGGATGGCGGCGATCAAAACGAACCGCCGCTCTGCCGGCGTCGTTGCCATGGCAGGTGCTTGTGTTGTCGTCGCGTCCATGGATTTCGCTTTCCGAATCGGATCGTTGCCCGATCATCTGCCTGATGCAGTCAATTCTCCAGCCGCCCGCTACAAGCAGTCCGCCGCCTATTCCTTGGCGATATAAACCGCCAGTTCGTTACCGCCCGGCTCGCGAAAATGAAACCGTCGCCCGCCCGGAAAATCGAACTGCGCCCGCGTGATCACGCCACCCGCCGCGATCACCCGTTTTTCGGCATTGTCGAGATTGTCGGTCCGGATCACCGCCATTGTCGCCGCCACCTTTGCAGGCGATTGGTCGATGCCGCCATCGATCCCCGCGCCATTCAGCCCATCATAGTCAGGCCCATAACTGGTAATGCCCCAGCCAAACGCGGCCTGGAAGAACGCGCTGCTATGGGGCCGGTCGCTGCTGGGAAATTCGATATAATCGATCTTGTCAGCCATTTTGCACCTATGTTCTGTCTTTGTTCTAGAGCAGGATAAGCCGCGAGGCAAGCCCGCCGGGAGATGATTCGCTCTTTCACATTTTGCCAAATGTCGATTTGCTTCAACCTACACAAGGGAGAACCGCCATGACATCAGCCTGGGATCACGCCACTCCGGAAAATGCGGGCTTCGCGTCTGACCTCGCCTACAAGCTCGAAGCGCTGGTCATCGCCGGACAGTTCCCGCCCGTGCATGCCATTGCTCTCACCCGCCATGGCAAGCTGCTGCTCGATCGCTATTTCACCGGCGAGGACCAGCAGATCGGCCACGACGACCTTGGCCGTATCGCCTTTGCCGGCGACACGCTGCATGATCTGCGCTCGGTCACGAAGAGCATTGTCGGCATTCTCTACGGCATAGCGCTCGACCGCGGCCTGGTCCCCGCTCTTGATATGCCGCTGGTTGATGCCTTCCCCGAATATCCCGATCTCGCCGCCGATCCGGCCCGCCGCCGACTCACCATTGCCCATGCGCTGTCGATGACGCTCGGGCTCGAATGGGACGAGTCGCTGCCCTATACCGATCCGCGCAATTCCGAAATCGCCATGGAGATGGCAGAGGACCGCTACCGCTTCACCCTTGACCGCACGATTGTGGCCGCCCCCGGCACCAGCTGGATTTATTCCGGCGGCGCCGTCGCCTTGATCGGCGCGCTGATCGAGCGGGGCTCCGGCCAAAGGCTCGCCGATTTCGCCCGCGACGCGCTGTTCCTGCCGTTGGGCATCGGGAAAAGCGAGTGGTTCGCCGGCAGCGATGGCGTCTATTCGGCGGCGGCGGGCCTGCGTCTCAGCGCCCTCGACCTGCTGCGCATCGGCACCATGCTGGCCAATGGCGGCCGCCACGATGGCCGCCAGATCGTCCCGCCCTCCTGGCTCGAACAAAGCTGGACCCGCCGCACCGATACGACCTGGGGCCAGGCCTATGGCTATCTCTGGTATCTGGGCCGGCCGACGCCGCCGGCTTTCCCATCCGGCACGCCGAGCGTCGCCGGCTATGGCAATGGCGGCCAGCGTCTGTTCCTGCTGCCCAAAGCCGGCGTCGCCTGTGTCATCCTGGCCGGATTCTACGACACGCCGGGCGGCGAACAGGGGCCGGAATGGATCTGGCGCGAGCTGATCCTGCCCAATTTCACCGGCTGAAAGCAAAAGGCCGGGCTTTCACCCGGCCTTTCCAATTTGCCTTACGCGGCTGCGTCGGTCGCCGGAGTGACGCCAGGCAACAGCACCAGCCCATCTTCGCCAGCATCGATCAGCACCTGATCACCATCGGCAATCCGGCCGCTCAGGATCTCGTCGGCCAAGCCGTCCTGCACTGCCCGCTGGATCACGCGCTTGAGCGGACGAGCGCCATAGGCGGGATCGTAACCCTCGTTTGCCAGCCAATCGCGGGCCCGCGGCGTCAGGGTCAGCTTGATATCGCGATCCTTGAGCAGACCCTCAAGTCGGCTGAACTGGATATCGACGATGGCGCCCATATGCTCGCGGCCCAGCCGGTGGAACAACAGGATCTCGTCGAGCCGGTTGAGAAACTCGGGGCGGAATGCGGATTTGACCATATCCAGCACCTTGCCGCGCACCAACTCCACCGACTCGCCGTCCTTGAGTTCGACCAGGTATTCCGCGCCCAGGTTCGAAGTCAGGATAATCACCGTATTGCGGAAATCCACCGTACGGCCCTGCCCGTCGGTCAGCCGGCCTTCGTCCAGCACCTGCAGCAGGACATTGAACACATCGGGATGCGCCTTTTCGATCTCGTCGAACAGGATCACCTGATAGGGCCGCCGCCGCACGGCTTCGGTCAAAACACCACCTTCATCATAGCCGACATAGCCCGGAGGCGCCCCGATCAGCCGGGCCACCGAGTGCTTCTCCATGAATTCGCTCATGTCGATGCGCACCATGGCGGTCTCGTCGTCGAACAGGAACTGCGCCAGGCTCTTGGTCAGTTCGGTCTTGCCTACGCCCGTTGGCCCCAGGAACATGAACGAGCCGATCGGCCGGTTCGGATCCTGCAAGCCGGCCCGCGCCCGCCGCACGGCCTTGGCCACAGCGGCCACGGCTTCGGCCTGCCCGATGACGCGCGCACCCAATGCCTCTTCCATCTTGAGCAGCTTTTCGCGCTCGCCTTCCAGCATCCGGTCCACCGGAATGCCGGTCCAGCGGGACACGACTTGCGCGATGTGGCTAGGCGTCACCACTTCCTCGGCCATCAGCGGATCGACAGTGCCGTCGCCATTGGCGTCCTCGGCCCCCTTGATCTGCTTTTCGAGACCGGGAATAACGCCATAGGCCAGCTCCCCGGCCTTGGCCAGGTCGCCCGTGCGCTGCGCGATTTCGAGCTGGCTGCGCGCCGCATCCAGGCTCTCCTTGAGCTTCTGGCTGCCCTGCAGCCGGTCCTTTTCGGCGTGCCACTTGCTCGACAGCACCTGGGCCTGTTCTTCGAGCCCGCCCAGTTCGCTCTCCAGCCGGTCCAGCCTTGTCTTGGAAGCGTCGTCGGTTTCCTTTTTCAGCGCCTCGCGCTCGATCTTGAGCTGCATGATGCGCCGGTCGAGTTCGTCCAGCGCCTCGGGCTTGCTGTCCACCGCCATGCGCAGCCGCGCCCCGGCCTCATCCATCAGGTCGATGGCTTTATCGGGCAGGAAGCGGTCGGTGATGTAGCGATTGCTCAAGGTTGCCGCCGCCACCAGCGCCGAATCCGAAATGCGGATGCCGTGGTGCAGCTCGTATTTTTCCTTGAGGCCCCGCAGGATCGAGATCGTGTCCTCGACGCTGGGCTCATCGACAAACACCGGCTGGAAGCGACGAGCCAGCGCCGCATCCTTCTCCACATGCTTGCGATATTCATCCAGTGTCGTCGCGCCGACGCAATGCAACTCGCCACGCGCCAGCGCGGGTTTCAAGAGGTTCGACGCATCCATCGCCCCTTCCGATTTCCCCGCGCCCACCAGCGTGTGCATCTCGTCGATGAACAGGATGATCTGCCCGTCCGAGGACGTCACCTCGTTGAGCACGGCTTTCAGCCGCTCCTCGAACTCGCCGCGATATTTCGCGCCGGCAATCAACGCGCCCATGTCGAGCGACAGCAGCGACTTGTTCTTGAGGCTCTCCGGCACGTCGCCATTGACGATGCGGATGGCCAGGCCCTCGGCGATTGCTGTCTTGCCGACGCCAGGCTCGCCGATCAGCACCGGATTGTTCTTGGTGCGGCGGCTCAGCACCTGGATGGTGCGGCGGATTTCCTCATCGCGGCCAATGACGGGATCGAGCCGGCCCTCACGCACATCGGCGGTCAGGTCGCGCGCATATTTCTTGAGCGCATCATAGGAATTTTCCGCCGATGCCGAGTCGGCCGTGCGGCCCTTGCGGATTTCTTCGATGGCGGCGTTGAGCGTCGCCGGGGTCAATCCAGCCGAACTCAGAATCTTGCCCGCATCGGTGTCCTTTTCGATCACCAAAGCCAGCAGGAGTCTTTCGACGGTGACAAATGAATCGCCCGCCTTCTGCGCCGCGCTTTCGGCGGTGTCGAATACCCGCGCCAGTTCGCGGCTCAGATAAAGCTGCGAGCCATCGCCCGAAACGCTCGGCAATTTATTGAGTGCGGCCTCGACCCCGGCCCGCGCTGCCTTGGCATTGCCGCCGGCGCGCTCGATCAGCCCATTGGCCATGCCCTGGTCGTCATCGAGCAAAACTTTCAGTAGATGGATCGGGGCGAACTGCTGATGGCCCTTGCCCAAAGCGGCGGTCTGCGCGCTCTGGATAAAGCCCCGCGCCCGCTCGGTATATTTTTCAATGTTCATTCAACTCTCCTAGTCTCGCCCGCTGCCTGGCCCCGAAGGCACCAATCAACGGCGGAAGCGTCGTTCGATGAAACGCCCGCTCGGCGGCACGGCTCCATCACAGGCAAGATATAGGGAGAGGATTGGAAAGGAAAAGGCCCACTCGGCCTTCCCTTCCCCCCTTGCGGGAGAAGGTGGCGCGCAGCGCCGGATGAGGGGTAGCGATGCTGGGATAGATGCCCCTCACCCGCCCTTCGGGCACCCTCTCCCGCAAGGGGAGAGGGGAGGCAGTTCGGCGCGAGCGGTGAAACCAAAAAAGCCGGACATCGCTGCCCGGCCTCTTCAAAATCTCAAATCCTCGGATCACTCCGCAGCCGTCGTCCCGCCGGCAGTGATGAACGCCGGCAATTCACCGACATCGGGTTGCGGAGCATCAGCCGGATCGCCGGCATCACCACCCGCCGGACGGCGGCGGCGCGGACGGCGCTCGCGCACCTTGCGCGGCTCACCCTCGACTTCGCCTTCAGCGACAGCCTCGACAGGAGCCGCGGCTTCCGCCACCGGAGCCTGGGCCGCCGCTTCGGCCGCAGCCGCTGCGGCCTGCTCGCGGGCCAATTGCTGGGCCTTGGCACGCTCTTCAGCCGATGGCCGATCCGGGCGGGGCTGACGCTCCTGCCGTTCGGCACGATCCGGGCGGTCCTGACCGTTATTCTGCTGCTGCGGCTGCGGCTGATAGGGCTGCTCGCCACCTTCGTCGCCATCGTTCTGCTGGCTGGCAGGCTGGGGCGAAGAGAAGCGCGAATTGATTTCGGGCATATCGTCGTCGAAATCATCGCCATCCTCGCGGCTGGCATTGGGCTGCGCCGCCGATACGATGCGGAAATAGTGCTCGGCATGCTGGAGATAATTCTCCGCCATCACCGAATCGCCGCTCGATTGCGCATCGCGGGCGAGTTGCATGTATTTTTCCGCAATATGGGGAGCGTTACCACGCACCTTCACATCGGGGCCGTTGCTCTCGAAGCTGCGCGACAGCGGGTTGACGTGCTTGCGCCCACCGTTGCGGCCACGCGAGCGGTTTTTATTGTTGTTATTTTGACTGTTGGGTCTCATCTGGTCGCTTTGTCTAACTCAAAAAAGTTAAGCGTCACACATCTGGCGGACCGGCATCGTGCCAAGGTCGGCCAAAGGCCAGGCGGAGCCCTCGGCTCCATCATCTGGCAAAAACTGGCTTCATGAAGACCGTAAACTGTCCTGCGGCTATGCCACTTATTCCGACATCATCAAGCGTGGGGCCGGAATTCCGGGACCGCGCTGCGCCTCGCAGCAAGATAGGATGAACGGGTGACTATCACCGTGGCGCTCATGATGCGCCGTTGACAGCAAATGTGAAGCTATATGGTTCGCGCCCCCATTCCAAGCATAAAATGCTGGCGTTCACTGGGCCGTGCGCCTTGTCCCATGAATATGGTGCGCCCGCACCACACGATCAAGCCCCGCTAAATCCTGATAAACACTGACATCGGCAAGTCCTGCTGCGGTGAACAAGGCCGTGACTGCCGCACCCTGGTCATAGCCGATCTCCACCAATACCTGGCCGTTGGGCGTCAGATAATGCGCCGCTTCGGCCGCGATGATCCGATATGGCGCGAGACCGTCAGGCCCGCCATCGAGGGCAAGGCGGGGATCGAAGTCACGCACTTCGGGGGACAGCGTTTCGACGACGGCAGAGGTGATGTAGGGCGGGTTGGAGACGATGAGGTCGAACAGACCATGGGGCGCGGCGGCATCATGCCCGTCATGCTCCCCCTCCCAACCTCCCCCGCCAGGGGGGAGGTGCTGCTCTGCGTCAAACCCACCATCTCGCCAAGCACTCGATGCGGCACCCTCCCCCTCGCGGGGAGGGTTGGGGAGGGGGGACGGTTTGGCACGGTGCCAAGACTGTCCCAGCGGCTTGAACCAGCTGCCTTCGACCAAGGTCAGCCTATCCCCCACCCCATGCCGCGCCGCATTCCCCCGCGCCGCCTCCAGCGCTTCCACGCTCAAATCCGTCGCCACCGCCGTCACATCGAGCCGGTTGACCAGCACACTGATCGCAATGGCCCCCGTCCCGGTCCCCAGATCCAGCAGCCTGCCCCCCGCAGGAACCGCCCCGATCGCCATATCCACCAGCAATTCCGTATCCGGCCTTGGCTCCAGCGTTGCCGCGTTCAACCCGAACGCCAGCCCATAAAATTCCCGTTCGCCGATGATCCTTGCGACGGACTCCCCGGTCAGCCGCCGCTGCAAGAGTTCAGCCACGCGCTGCGCCCCGGCCTCATCCACCGCCTCGCTCTCGCGCGTCGCAATGTCCAAATCGCTCAGCCCCAGCGCAAATGCCGTTAGCCACTTGGCATCCAGGGCCGCACTGTCAAATCCCAGCCGCACCAGCACATCGCGCCATTGCCGCCACAGCGCGCCAATGGTTGGGGATGAACTCAGTTTGCGTTTTCCAGGTCGGCCAATTGCTCGGCCTGGTGCTCGGTGATCAACGCCTCGATCAACTCATCCAGCGCTTCGCCGGTGATCACCTTGTCCAGCTTATAGAGCGTCAGGTTGATCCGGTGATCGGTCACCCGCCCTTGCGGGAAATTATACGTCCTGATGCGTTCCGACCGATCACCCGAGCCCACCTGCCCCTTGCGTTCGGCCGAGCGGGCGCTGTCGCGCTCCTCGCGTTGCATTTCATACAGCCGGGCCCGCAACACTAGCATGGCCTGCGCCCGATTTTGGTGCTGGCTCTTCATCGCCGAGGTGACGACGATCCCCGAGGGCATATGGGTAATACGCACCGCCGAGTCGGTGGTATTGACGTGCTGCCCGCCCGCGCCCGAGGCGCGCATGGTATCGATGCGGATATCCTCATTGCGGATTTCGATGTCGATATCCTCGACTTCCGGCAACACCGCCACCGTCGCCGCCGAGGTATGAATGCGCCCCGAGCCTTCCGTCGCCGGCACGCGTTGCACCCGGTGCACGCCCGATTCAAACTTCATCCGCGCATAAACGCCCTTGCCGGACACATTGGCGATGATTTCCTTGAAGCCCCCCATTTCGCCGGGGCTTTCTTCCATGATGGAAACCTTCCAGCCATGGTTGGCGGCATAACGCTCATACATGCGGAACAGATCGCCCGCGAACAGCGCCGCCTCATCGCCCCCGGTGCCGCCGCGGATTTCCAGAATGATCGATTTTTCGTCGGCTTCGTCCTTGGGCAACAGCAAAACCCGGATCGCCTGATAGAGACGCTCGATTGTCTCATCGAGTTCCTCGATTTCAGCCTCGGCCATTTCGGCCATTTCCTTGTCGCCACCCTTGAGCAGCGCCTCGGCTTCGGCGCGATCCCTCAGCGCCTTGTTATATCCGCGGATTTCCCCGACGATCGGCGCCAGCTCGGCATGTTCCTTGCTGAACTTGACGAACTCATCCGGCCCCGCCCCACCCGACAGCGCCGCTTCCACATATTGGAAACGCGTCTCAAGCGCGTCGAGCTTGTCCTGGGGAAGTTGTGCCATGCGTGTTCTTTCCGGTTCTTACCGAGCGTTTAAGCGGGGCGGGTGCGGAACTCAAGGGCGGCGGGTCCTGAACTTCTTAGAACCGACTCCGCAGTCGACACCCTCCCCCTCGCGGGGAGGGATCAAGGGTGGGGGGATGTTTAGCCCCCATCTAACACGTGGCTCCGAACACCCCCTCCCATCCTCCCCCATCAAGGGGGAGGTGCCGCATCGTATATGCGGCGGCTACAGTGATCGCCACTAAATCGGTAAACCCTGCTTCTCGATCCACTCATGCAGCAACGCGCGGATCGAAATCCCGCTCGCCCCATCGCTCAGCGCCGCCGCGACTGACTGCCTTATCGGCGTCAGATCCAAATTCAGCACCAGCTCCTTGATCGGCCCGATCGAGGCCGGCCCCATGGAAAGCCGCGTCATCCCCACCGCCATCAGCGCCAGCGCATCCACCGGCTTGCCGGCGAGTTCCCCGCACATGGTGATGGGAATATTGTACCGCCGCGCCGCATCCACCACATGCCGGATCGCCCGTAACCTTGGCAGCCCGATCGGATCGTAGTTCTTGGCCACCCGTGGATTGGCCCGGTCCGACGCCGTCAAAAACTGCACCAGGTCGTTGCTGCCGATCGAGACGAAATCGGCCTCCGGCAGGATCTGGTCCAGCTCGAACAACAGCGACGGCACTTCCACCATCACGCCCAGTTCCAGCTTGCTCGGCACCGCCTTGCCGGCGCGCCGCAGCCGCTCGACTTCCTTGTTGACCACCATCCGGGTCTGCCGGAACTCGAAAGTCTCGGTCACCATCGGCACGAGGATTTTCAGCGGCCGCCCGTTCGCCGCCATCAGCAGCGCCCTTATCTGCGTGCGCAGCAGCCCCGGCCGGTCCAGCCCCAGCCGGATCGAACGAAACCCCATGGCCGGGTTCTCTTCGCTGTCGCTTCGCAGATACGGCAACACCTTGTCGCCGCCGATATCGAGCAGGCGGAACACCACCGGCCGGTCCTTGGCGATCGCCATGGCCTCGGCATAAAGGTCCATCTGCTCGCCCAGCCGTGGCAGTTTGCTCGCGATCATGAACTGCAATTCGGTGCGGAACAGCCCCACCCCTACCGCGCCCGTATCGTCGAGCATGGGCAAATCCGCCACCAGCCCCGAATTGTGCAGCAGCGTAATCTCGATCCCATCCTTGGTGACCGAGGGCTTGTCCTTGAGCGCGGCATAGTGCGCCCGTCGTTTGGCGCTGACGCGCACCTTGTCGATATAGGCCTGTTCGACATCGGGCGTCGGCCGCAGATGCACCACCCCCGCCGGGCCGTCGATGATGATATCGTCGCCGCTCTCGCACATCGAGACGATCGATTGCGCCCGTCCCACCGCCACCATGCCCAGCGAGCGGGCCACGATCGCCACATGCGCCGTCGCCCCGCCCTCTTCGAGCACGATGCCGCGCAGCTTGGTGCGGTCATATTCCAAAAGTTCCGCCGGCCCGATATTGCGCGCCACCAGGATCGCATTGTCCGGCAGGCTCCGCCCGATCCCCTGGTGATCCCCTGTCAACACCCGCAGCAGCCGGTTTGCCAGATCATCCAGGTCATGCAGCCGGTCACGGATATAGGGATCGGTCTGGCGCATCATCCGGGCGCGGGTATCGTTCTGCACCCGCTCGACGGCAGCCTCGGCAGAAAGTCCGTTCTCGATCGCCTCGGTCAGCCGGTGCACCCAGCCGCGATCATTGGCGAACATGCGATAGGTTTCCAGAATATCGCGATGGTCGGAACTGGGCTGCATATCGCCATGATCGAGCATGGCGTCGATGGAGACGCGCATCTGCTCCAGCGCCTTGTCCAGCCGCGCCTTTTCCTGCTCGGTATCCTCGGCGATGAAATTGGTCACCACCACGCGGGGGTCGTGCAGCACGACTTTGCCCAAGGCGATTCCATCGGTAAAACTGACGCCGGTAAACATGCGCGGACGCCTCAAGTCGATATCGGATCCCGGCTTGATCAGATTGTCGAAGTCCGAGGTGGCGATCATCTCGGCCAGGATTGTGGCCGTAGTCAGCATCGCTTCCATTTCGTCTTCGCCATAATGGCGCCGCTCGGCATTCTGCACCACGAGCACGCCCAGCGTTTGCCCGGCCCGCAGCACCGGCACGCCCAGGAATGCGGAATATGGGTCTTCCCCCGTCTCCGGCCGATAGGCGAAGGCAGGATGGCTGGGTGCGTCATCAAGGCTCAGGGGTTCGGCTTCCGCCGCGATGATGCCGACCAGGCCCTCGCCCAGCTGCAGCGTCGTCATATGCACTGATTCGGCCTTGAGCCCCTTGGTGGCGAACAGCTCCAGCGCGCCGTCATCGCGCAGCACGTAGAACGAGCAGACGTCGGCGCGCATGTTCTGCGCGATCAGGGAAACGATTTTATCGAGGCGAGCCTGGCTCCCCAGCGGCTCCGCCATGGTCTCGCGCAACTGCCGCAACAGCACGCGCGGGCCGCCTATGCTTGTGGCCATATGCTCATTTGGCGACCGTTAAGCCGCCCCCCTTGCTCGGGCGCGGCTGAGGCTGACTCAGGCGAGCTCAAGCATCTTTCTTATCGAGACCGTAATACGTATGCAGCGCGCGAACCGCAAGCTCGGCATATTGCTCGTCGATCAACACCGAGGTCTTGATTTCCGAGGTGGTGATCAGCTGGATATTGATGCCCTTGTCCGCAAGGGCCTTGAACATGGACGATGCGACGCCCGCATGGCTACGCATGCCCACCCCCACGACCGAGATTTTTGCGCCGCCCTTACTGCCGGAAATCCGCGCATATTCGATGCGGTTGCCGGTCCCGGCCGACTGCAGCGTCTTGATCGCCTTGTCGTATTCGCTGTCGGGCACCGTGAAGGTGATGTCGGTGGTCGCGCCATCGTCGGCGATGTTCTGCACGATCATGTCGACGATGATGCCTTCGTCCGCCAGCGCACCGAAGATTGCCGCCGCAACCCCTGGATTGTCCTTGACGTCGCGCAGGGTGATCTTGGCTTCCGCCTTGGCGAGCGTCACGCCCGAAACGATCTGCTTTTCCATGATCTCATCCTCATCACACACAAGCGTTCCAGGCACGCCGGGGGTTCCATCCGGCGCCACCTGCGGCGCATCCGGGTCATCGAACGTCGAGCGCACCAAGAGGCGCACCTTATGCGCCATCGCCATTTCCACCGAGCGGATCATCAGCACCTTGGCGCCGAGCGAGGCCATTTCCAGCATTTCCTCGAAGGAAATCTTCGATAGCCGCTGCGCCTTGGGCACGATGCGCGGGTCGGTGGTGTAAACACCGTCAACATCCGTGTAGATATCGCAGCGATCCGCCTTCACCGCCGCCGCCACCGCGACCGCCGACGTATCCGAGCCGCCGCGGCCCAGAGTCGTGATCCGGTTATGCGGCGAAACGCCCTGGAAGCCGGTGATCACCGGCACCCAGCCATCCTTCATCCGCTTATTGAGTTCGGTCGGATCGATATCCATGATCCGCGCCGCGCCATGGGCGTCATCGGTATGGATCGGCACCTGCCAGCCAGCGAACGAGCGCGACTGAATGCCCATTTCGCTGAGGACGATGGCCATCAACCCGGCCGTCACCTGCTCGCCCGAAGCGACGACGGCGTCGTATTCGCGCGCATCGTGCAAGGCGCTGGCCTCGTTGACCCAGCCGACCAATTCATTGGTCTTGCCACTCATTGCCGAGACGACGACGCAGACCTCGTGGCCGGCATCCACTTCGCGCTTCACATGACGCGCCGCCTGACGGATGCGCTCGACGGTGGCCACCGAGGTGCCACCGAACTTGACGACGATACGGGCCACTCTTTTCCCCGGACTTCCACCGAACCCGGCGGTACGCTTCTTGCTGGAGCGTGCCATGCCACAAAGGCGCGGGGGGATCAACCCGGCAGGCAGAACTACTCCGCAGCGTCAGGATGCTGCGATTTGGACTTCTTCTTACGCATCTCGGCCGACACATAGGCCTTGAGCACATTCTGCATATGCGTCAGATGGCCTTTGCCCTGCTGCTTGAACCACGCAAACACCAGGGGGTCGAGTTTCAGATGGACAGATGTCGGCTCGCGATAATCGACCAGGATGGCATTTTCCCAGAACGCGTCGGGCAGGTCTTCGCCAGGTTGGGCAGAGGGGTCCTGTGGTGGCAACATCCCATCGTCATAGAGTTTTTGAATCTCCTCGAGCGACATGCGCATCATAGTAGGCTTGGTCACGTCGTCCTCCTTTCCAGGCCGAGATAATCCGCAGAATGCTATCTCGCTCGGTATAGACCACGACAAAGCAGTCGGCTCCGACGAGGCCTATCGATCTGTAGCGCACTTCGCCGTAGTCGAACCGACTGTCCTCGGTCGTAACGGTCGGGCCAAGAAAAATCGCGATGGCCCGGATGAAGTCGACCCGATGCTTGGCGATATTGCCTTGCCGCTTTAATTCATCCCACTCGAAGTCCATGGCGTGCTCCAGGCAAAATGCAGCAGCACGTCATGCGCTCAGTAAAACATACACTTTTGTGTACACTTTTACAACGACGAATACGCCACCTTGCCTCGACCGCACGACCCGCGTCATATGACACCAAACGGAGCCCGCCCATGACCGCCACCACCATCAATGACGCCGAAGTCGCCAAATTCACCGCGATGGCCGAGGAATGGTGGAGCCCGACCGGCAAGTTCAAGCCGATCCACAAATTCAATCCGGTTCGCCTGGGCTATATCCGCGAACATGTGCTGGCCCACTTCCGCCGCGACGGCAGCCAGATGCGCCCCTTCGAGGGGCTGAACGTGCTCGATGTCGGCTGCGGCGGCGGCCTGCTTTGCGAGCCGCTGGCCCGCCTTGGCGCCACCGTCACCGGCATCGACGCCGCCGAGCGCAACATCACCATCGCGCGCCTCCATGCCGAGCAATCCGGCGTCACCGTCGATTACCAGGCCACCACCAGCGAAGCCCTGGCGACCCAGGGGCAAAAATACGACCTCGTGCTGAACATGGAAGTGGTCGAGCACGTCGATAACGTGCCGCTCTATATGAAAAGCTGTGCCGACCTGGTCGCGCCGGGCGGGCTGATGCTCACCGCCACGCTCAATCGCACTGCCCGCGCCTTGGCTTTCGCCGTGATCGGCGCCGAATATGTGCTGGGCTGGCTGCCCAAGGGCACCCATGACTGGAAGAAATTCCTCACCCCCGACGAGATCAAGGCCCTGATCACCCGCAACGGGCTGACGGTCACCGACCAGACCGGTGTCGTCTACCATCCCCTCGCCGACGACTGGCGCAAGTCGACCGACATGGCGATCAACTATATGGTCATGGCGAAAAAACCCACCGCCTAATCCCTCAATGACCCCGATCTCTCAGTCGTCCCCCTCGTCCCTTGTGGGAGAGGGACAGCCTGCGACGCGTTCAGCGGAGCAGGCAGGGTGAGGGGCCTCCCCGCAACCATCAAAACCCCACCAGTACCGTACGGTACGGTACACCTTTTCCTTGCTCGCTCCCTGGAATGGGTCTAACCTGTTCTCAACATCGACCGCCCAACGCGGCCTTCATCCTGAGGACGTCCCATGCCAGCCTATCGCTCCCGCACCACCACCCATGGCCGCAACATGGCCGGCGCTCGCGGCCTTTGGCGCGCGACGGGCATGAAGGATGGCGATTTCGGCAAGCCGATCATCGCCGTGGTCAACAGCTTTACCCAGTTCGTGCCCGGCCACGTCCACCTCAAGGACCTCGGCCAGCTCGTCGCCCGCGAAATCGAGGCGGCTGGCGGCGTCGCCAAGGAATTCAACACCATCGCCGTCGATGACGGCATCGCCATGGGCCATGACGGCATGCTCTATTCGCTGCCGTCGCGCGACCTGATCGCCGATAGCGTCGAATACATGGTCAACGCCCATTGCGCCGATGCCATGGTCTGCATCTCCAATTGCGACAAGATCACCCCCGGCATGCTGATGGCCGCCATGCGACTGAATATCCCGGTGGTCTTCGTTTCCGGCGGCCCGATGGAAGCCGGCAAGGCCATGCTCAAGGGCAAGCTGCAGGCGCTCGATCTCGTCGATGCCATGGTGATGGCCGCCGACGACAAATATACCGATGCCGAAATCGCCACCGTCGAGGAAGCCGCCTGCCCCACCTGCGGCTCATGCTCGGGCATGTTCACCGCCAATTCGATGAATTGCCTCACCGAAGCGCTCGGCCTTCAGCCTGCCCGGCAATGGCTCGACCCTGGCCACCCATTCCGATCGCAAGCGCCTGTTCCAGGAAGCCGGTCACCTGATCGTCGATCTGGCCAAGCGCTGGTACGAACAGGACGACGCCACCGCCCTACCGCGCACCATCGCCACCAAGGCCGCCTTCGAGAACGCCATGGCGCTCGATATCGCCATGGGCGGCTCCACCAATACCGTGCTGCACATCCTGGCCGCCGCGCATGAGGGCAAGGTCGATTTCACCATGGAAGACATCGACAAGCTGAGCCGCAAGGTGCCGGTGCTGTGCAAGGTCGCGCCCGCCAAGAACGACGTGCATATGGAAGACGTGCATCGCGCCGGCGGCATTTTCTCCATCCTCGGCCAGCTCGACCGCGCCAACCTGATCAACCGCAACGAGCCCACCATCCACGCCGCCACCATGGGCGACGCGCTGGACAAATGGGATATCTCCCGCACCAATTCGGAAAGCGTGCGCAATTTTTTCATGGCCGCCCCCGGCGGCGTGCGCACCACCGAGGCATTCAGCCAGTCCAACCGCTGGGCCGAACTCGATCTCGACCGCAAGGACGGCGCCATCCGCTCGGCCGAATATGCCTTCTCCAAGGACGGCGGCCTCGCCGTGCTGTCGGGCAATATCGCCATCGACGGCTGCATCGTGAAGACCGCTGGTGTCGATGACTCGATCCTCAAGTTCACCGGCCCGGCCCGCGTGTTCGAAAGCCAGGATGCCATCGTCAAGGCGCTGCTCTCCAACGAGATCAAGGCCGGCGACGTCATCGTCATCCGCTACGAAGGCCCGCGCGGCGGCCCCGGCATGCAGGAAATGCTGTACCCAACCAGCTACCTGAAATCCAAGGGCCTCGGCAAAGCCTGCGCCCTGATCACCGACGGCCGCTTCTCCGGCGGCACCTCGGGCCTCTCCATCGGCCACGTCTCGCCTGAGGCGGCTGAAGGCGGCACCATCGGCCTCGTGCGTGAAGGCGACACCATCGAGATCGATATCCCCAACCGTACGATCACCCTCCTCGTCTCCGACGACGAACTGGTCCAGCGCCGCCACGACCAGGACAAGCTCGGCTGGAAGCCCGCCCACCCCCGCAAGCGCAACGTGACGCAGTCGCTCAAGGCCTATGCGGCGTTCGCGACGAGCGCGGCTCGTGGCGCGGTGCGGGATTTGGGTGAATACGAGGATATGTTCTGAGCCAAGAGGTTCAGAGCAAGCGGAAGACACCCCCTCCCACCTCCCCCATCGAGGGGGAGGTTTCTCTCCACTCTTGAGACTCAATAGAAGCCCCACCCACCGGGCAGCACCTCCCCCTTGATGGGGGAGGCCGGGAGGGGGGTGTCGTTTGGCCACGACATTTCGAGCCGCCCGCGCCCACGACACTTTCGTGACAATCCCTCTCGCCACATCGCATCGCCCGTGCTAAATGCCGCCTTAGCCAAAGGCGGGTCTGCCAAGATTTGCCTTTTGGTCAGGTTCGATGGCGGGGATTCCACCCTCCCCATCGAACCGACCTAAAACCCCTCCATTGCCAGACCGCCACCCGCAGGTTCGCCTGCGACAGTCAAATCGCGTCGCTGCTGGCCAATAGAAATAGGGGCCCCGCTTTCGCGAGAGCCCCACAAGCCTCAATCCTGATACAGGCGGATTTTACCCCCGACGCCCGATCGCATCGAGCGTCTTGAACTCCGCATCACTCAGCGCGATGCTCGCCGCGCCCACATTCTCCTCCAGATGCTTGACGCTCCCCGTCCCCGGGATCGGCAGCATGACCGGCGAGCGCTTCAGCATCCAGGCCAGCGCGATCTGGCTGGCCGATGCGCCATGCTTGTCCATGATCGCCTTGAATTCGGCGCTGGTGGCGGCAAGATTGCCCCCATCGATCGGCCGCCACGGAATGAAGCCAATGCCATTGGCTTCGCAATAATCCAGCACGTCCTCGGCCGACCGGTTCACCAGATTGTACATATTCTGCACCGTGGTGACCTTGAAGTACTTCTGCGCTTCCTTGATGTCGGCGACGCTGACTTCGCTCAGCCCGGCGTGGCGGATGATGCCGTCCTTCTGCAGCTGCGCGATCGCCCCGAACTGGTCCGCACGCGGCGTGACGCTTTCGATCCGGTGCAACTGCCACAGGTCGATCACCTCGACCTTGAGCCGGCGCAGGCTCTGGATCGCGCCCTGGCGCAGAAATTCTGGCCGGCCGAGCTGTAGCCACTGGTCCGGCCCAGTCCGGGTCAGCCCGCTCTTGGTGGCAATGATCGTGCCCTTGGCATAAGGCGCCAAAACCTCCCCGATCAATTCCTCGCTGATATAGGGGCCGTAGCTTTCCGCCGTATCGACGAAATCCACGCCGATCTCCGGCAGCCGTGCCAGCGTGCGCTTGGCCTCGTCCATGTTCTCCGGCGGGCCCCAGATGCCCTTGCCGGTAATGCGCATGGCGCCAAAGCCCAGCCGGTTGACCTTAAGGTCCCCGCCAATGGAAAAAGTCCCCGAACGGGATGCGTCGAGTTCAGCCATGATGCTCTCCAGGATTTCGCGCCGAGTGAGGGGCGCTATTTAGTTCTGTTCTTCGGGTAAGTCGGGAAGGGGCGCGAAATCGATACCCTCTTCGGCTAGTGCAATGACTTCGTCACGCGTTGCCTCGCCATAAATGCCGCGCGCTTCGACTTCCTCGAAATGGATTTTCCGTGCCTCTTCAGCGAATTTGTCGCCGACATAGTCAGCTTCGCTGACCACCTTCTGCCGATAGGCCCGCAGCATTTCGCGGAACTTGGTCGCGTCGGGATGCCCGCCACTGAGCGACATCTTCTCCGATCCAGAGCGGGCCACGGCCGGCGCCATCAGCGCCTTGCTCACCGCGTTGGAGCCACAGACCGGGCAGCCGACAATGCCGCGCGCCTGCTGCTCATCGAACGCCGCGGCATTCTTGAACCAGGCGTCGAAATCATGCGCATTGGCGCAATGGAGGGAGTATTGAATCACGAAGCCAATCCTTGCGGGCCGCTTGGGCCCTGGCCCCTAAATAGGCCTCCGCAGTCAGGCCGGCAAGGCCGGCGCAACCGTAAAAGGCCGCGCATTGGCCAAGGCCGGTATCCGGCCGCGCGCATCCTCCACCGCCGCAATGTCGATTTCCGCCAGCAGCACGCCTGGCTCGTCGTGGTCCAGCTCGGCGATAATCCGCCCCCAGGGGTCGATCACCAGCGAATGCCCATAGGTCGCCCGCCCATTGGCGTGGCTGCCGCCCTGCGCCGCCGCGATCACATAGCTGCCGGTCTCGATCGCCCGCGCCCGCAGCAGCACATGCCAATGTGCCTGCCCCGTCGGCACGGTGAATGCCGCAGGTACTGCCAGCACCTGCGCCCCGGCATTTGCCAGCGCGTTGAATAGGGCGGGAAACCGCATGTCGTAGCAAATCGCCAGTCCCAGCGTGAAGTCATCGACCTGCGCCGTCACCGCCGCCTCGCCGCCGCGATAAGTGGCACTTTCGCGATAGGCATTCAGCCCAGCAATGGTCGCGTCGAACAGATGGATCTTGTCATAAATGGTCTGAACGGCCCCATCCGGCGCGAACAGCACGCTGCGATTGGCGAACCGCCCATCCTCCAGCGCCACGGCGAGCGATCCGATATGCAGGAATATCGCATGCTCCCGCGCCAGCGCCGATAGCTGCGCCAGCCAGGGATTGTTCTCGAACGGTCCTGCCACCCGCACCAGGCCTTCGCGATTCTCCGCGAACGCCATGGTCACCTCCGGCGTCAGCACATAACGCGCGCCAGCTGCTGCAGCCTCCGCCACCATGAGTCGTAACGCCGCCAGATTAGCCTCCGGCTCCGGCCCCGACCGCATCTGAATGGCAGCGATTTTCATTCGATTGTCCTATTCACGGGCATTCAAGTTTGCCGTGCATTTTGCGAGCCCGGATCGGCTCCCCTCCCCCTTGAGGGAAGGGGTTGGGGTGGGGGTGTCGAGGGCGCCAGACACTCGGTGGCCGGGGCTAGTTCGACACCCCCACCCTAGCCCTCCCCTCAAGGGGGAGGGGACTAGATCGAAGCTCTCGACCTGCCGTACAAAGTTGAATAGCGATTGGTCCTATGCCAGCAACTCATCCAGCCCGCCGGCCCGGTCCAGCGCCGCCATGTCATCGTACCCACCCACATGAGTCTCGCCGATGAAAATCTGCGGCACCGTACGGCGCCCATGCGCCCGCTCGGTCATCGCCGCGCGCAGATCGGGATCCAGGACGGTAATTTCGGTATAGTCGGCTCCCTTGTCGGCCAGCAGCGATTTGGCCGCGTGGCAATAGGGGCAGGTGGGGGTGGTATAGATCTCGATCTTGGCCATGTTACTCTCCGAAAGTACGGCTGTTGCCTCATCTATATGGGCATTTCCGCCCCAATGACAACGCGGGCAAAGCTGATCACATCAACATTGCTCGCCCCGCCCTTCAGCAGCGTCCGCGTCACCGCCTTGAGGGTCGAGCCGGTGGTATAAACATCGTCCACCAACACCACCCGCCGCCCCCGCAGCCGCGCCATCAAATCGGGGTGCACAGCAAAAGCCCCGGATACGTTCCGCGCCCGCCCGTCCTGGCTCAGCCCCACCTGCTGGCGCGTCCGCTTCACCCGCCGAACCAGATGCAAATCCACCGCCACTCCGGTCAGCTTGCCGATACCAACCGCCAATTCCCCCGATTGATTATAGCGCCGTTCCCGCTGCCGGCTCGGATGCAGCGGCACCGGCACCAAGAGGGCGTCAGAGCCCCACAATTCATGCCCCGCCCCCGCCATCAGCCGCGCACAGAACCGCGCCAGCTCGGGCCGATCGCCATATTTCAGGCGTGACACCAGCGTACGCGCCACCTCATTATAAATTACCGCCGCCCGCGCCCGCCCGAATGGCGGTGGCTCGGCAATCGCCTCCGCCGAGACCGCGCCAAGCCCCAGCGACACCTCGAACGGCAATCCCAGGATGGGGCAGAGCGGCGCCGTGATCGGCCGCAACTGGGCAAAACAACCCCCGCACAGCCCGTCGCTCCTGGCAATCGGCGCCTCGCAATGGAGGCACACCGGCGGATAGAGCTGGTCGAGTAGGAAGCCACCAGCCAGCCGCATCCCGCCGATCACGCGAGTATGCAGTGCCTCGGTTTTGACAACCTCGTCCCCTCTCTCCATAAGTCCGATACTGCCACCATCCCCAGCGACTGTCGTCCCCGCCCATGGCCCTGCCACCAAAAATCTTCGATTCCCACCTGATCGCCCGCCATCTGGCCCGGCGCAGCGGCGACGACTTCGTCATGAACCTGGTCCTGGGTGATCTGCAAGAGCGCCTGCTCTCCTTGATCCGCGATTTTCCGCGCGCTTTGCTGATCGGCCCTGATCCGTCGCGCCTGCCCACCACCGGCCGCACCGCCAAGGGGGAATTCCCCTTCATCCGCCTGGACGCCTTCTCGGCCGAAAGCGAGCTGCCGCCACTGCCCGAGGGCGAGTTCGACCTCATCGTCTCCCTGCTGCATCTGCAGGCCGTCAACGACGTGCCAGGCTATCTCGCCCAATTGCGCACTCGCCTCGCCCCCGATGGTCTGCTGATGGCCGCAGCCTTGGGCGGCAATACCCTGACCGAATTGCGCGAGGCCTTCCTGTCTGCCGATGCCGAAATCTCCGGCGGCGCCTCGGCCCGCGTCGCCCCCTTCATCCAGGTCCGCGACGCCGGCGCCCTGCTGCAACGCGCCGGCCTGGCCCTGCCCGTCGCCGATGTCGAAACCCACATCGTGCGCTATTCGTCGCCCTTCGCGCTGATGGCCGAACTCAAATCCCTTGGCGCGGCCAATCCGCTGGTCGATCGCTCCCGCCGCCCCGCCACGCGCACGCTCCTCGGCGCCGCCGCCCAAGCCTATGCGCAACGGGACGCCGACCCCGATGGCCGCGTCCGCGCCACGCTGGAACTCATCTGGCTCTCCGGCTGGCTCCCCCACGAAAGCCAGCAGCAACCGCTCAAGCCCGGGAGTGCCACCGTGAGCATGACCAAGGTGCTGGGGAATAAGGCGCCGTAGCCATAAATCCGAAGTCACCCCCTCCCATCCTCCCCCATCAAGGGGATGGTGTCTGCCGGTGGGTGGGACTCGATCCAGTTCAAAGAGTGGAGAGAAACCTCCCCCTTGATGGGGGAGGTAGGAGGGGGTGGCGGTTTAGCCCCAATGCCCACAAACAAAAAGGCCGGCGTCTCCGCCGGCCTTTCCAATTCCAATCTCGGCGAAAAATTACGCCGCGGCTTCCTCGTCGGTCGCGTCGGTGGCTTCCACCGCGTCGGCCTTGGTGCGCTTGGGCGACTTGGCCAGGTTCTTTTCGATCAGCTGGATCGCCTCGGTCAGCGTCAGCTTGTTGACCGCACCGATTTCGCGGCTCATGCGGTCCATCGCCTGCTCGAACAGCTGGCGTTCCGAATAGCTCTGCTCTGGCTGCTCGTCCGAGCGGTACAGATCGCGCACCACTTCGGAAATGGCGATCAGGTCGCCCGAATTGATCTTGGCTTCATATTCCTGGGCACGGCGGCTCCACATGGTGCGCTTGACGCGGGCGCGGCCGGTGACGGTGGTCAACGCCTGGGTGACCATGTCTTCCTCGGCGAGATGACGCATGCCGACGGACTTGATCTTGGCGACGGGAACGCGCAGGGTCAGCTTGTCCTGTTCGAAGCTGATGACGAACAGCTCGAGCGTCAGGCCCGCAACTTCCTGTTCTTCGATCGCGACGATCATGCCGACACCGTGGGCCGGATACACGACGAATTCGCCGGTCTTGAACCCAAGCCGCTGCGTGGTCTTCTTGGCTACCATGAGATAACTCCTTGTTGACGCCCCGATGGACAGTTCCCGGCGGGAAGGACCGTCCATTCCGTACTGTTCAATCCCCGCTTCCGGGGCACTGGACGCAGTCAAGCATTCTGGCCGCCCCGGTCCGCTTTCCGGCGCGCTCAGCATCTGACGATGTGTGTCAAAAAAAATGTGCCTGATGGCACTTTGGTGACGGGCTTGGCTGCATGTAGACGGACCATAGCACAAAATTTCAGCAAAATCAAAAGGAACGAATCAATCCCTAGCGTGTGCCACTTCGGAACACGCCGCGGCAGCAGCATCAGGACGAAGAGCCTGAGATTAAACCAATCCCGCAGTCAGCATTAGGGCGAAGAGTTTCGGGGCAGACCGAGTCGAGAACGGTGGCTTTCGAGAACCGGAGCGGAACGTACGTTCTGTACGTGAGCACCGGAAGCGCAGAAAGACGCCGTTCGCAGGCCGGCATCCCCCGAAAATCGAGCCCTAATCGCCTTCGCCGGGAGCTTCGGAGAAGAACTTCTCAAACTTGCCGTCCTGCCCGTCGAACTCTTTCGCGTCAGCCGGCGGATCGCGGCGTTCGCTCAGGTTGGGCCAGAGCGAGGCATATTTCGTGTTGATTTCCAGCCATTTGTCGAGCCCGCTCTCGGTATCGGGCTTGATCGCTTCGGCGGGGCATTCGGGCTCGCACACGCCGCAATCGATACACTCGTCCGGATGAATGACGAGCATGTTTTCGCCTTCATAGAAGCAGTCGACCGGGCATACTTCGACGCAGTCGGTATATTTGCACTTAATGCAATTATCGGTGACGATATAGGTCATCTGGCGGGCGGTTCCCGAGCGGAACGATAGGAATGGGGCTTGCTGGCCCGGTTGCTAAACCCTTTTGGCCTCTGCCGCAAGGCTTCGAACGGGTAGGTTTTGTCGCGGACGGCGGGCTGCTGTAGAAGGCTGTTTCAAGGGCGGCCAAAGGCGCGACTGTTAGAAACAGTTCCGAGCTATCGGTCTGGGCTCCCTCCCCCTTGTGGGGAGGAAAGCGAGATAGGACTTAGCCCTTCGCTAAGTCCGTATATCGAGCAGGGTGGGGGTTTCTCGCCGCATACGCGACAGCCGAAGACCCCACCCTTGATCCCTCCCCACAAGGGGGAGGGAGACGACTGAGAGGTCAATGCCCGAAGGCAGGAATGGGCTGAGCCCCTACTCATCGTCCCTCAACCGGTCCGTCTCCCGGCGTTCTTTCTTCGTCGGCCGCCCCGCCCCGTCATCGCGCTGCGCAATGGCTGCCTCATAGGGCGACCGCTCCGCCTTGGGCAGCACTGGCGGCGACAGGTCCTCATAGAGACCCTGCGCTTCGCTCGCCGGCCCGCGCCGCGTACCGGCGTCCAAAATCTTCCACACCACGATCCGATTATGGATCGCCATGGTCAGCACGTCGCCCGCGCCCACCTTGTGGTCGCTATCGACTGTCTTTTCCGAATTGACCCGGATCACCCCGGTTTCGATGATCTTCTGCGCCAGCGTGCGCGATTTGATGGCGCGCGAAAAGAACAGGAACTTATCGAGCCGCTCCTTACGGACGCTCGGCTGTGTTCCTGTTCCTGCCAATCGCTACTCGGGCTTCTTGTTGCGCAGGGCCGCCAGCGCCGCGAACGGGCTGTCGGGATCATAGACCACCTTGCGCTCGTCCCGCACCGGCCGGTTATTGTCCTGCCGGGGCGCATCGCCCCGCGGCTTGTCGAACTTGGGCCGGTGCCTCGGCCTTGGCACGGTTCTCGAACCGGGCCTTGCCATTGAGATGCTGGGCCTTGGAGAGGTCCTGCACTTCGCCTTCGGGGCGACGATTGACGATCCGCTGCGGCGGCGCATCGGCCGGACGTGTCCGGTCAGGCCGCGGGCGCTGTGGCCGCGGGGCCTGAACTTCGCCCTCGGGCCGCGTCGGGCCGCGTCGGGCCGCGCCGTGGCGCTTGGCATTGTCCTGGGTGCGCTTGCCGCCGGGGAACCACACTTCGTCGAATTCCGGCTCGGCCGGCTTGGTATCCACAGGAGCCGTCACAACCTCGTCTGGCGTCGCCTCGATAATCGTCGTCGCCGGAATATCGGCCTCGACCACAACCGCTTCCGCCGGCACCGCCTCGACTTCCGCCGCTGCCACCGGCTCGACTTCACTGCGATTATCGATCAGCGTCTCTTCCAGCGCCGGCGCTTCCGCACTGGCCTCGGCCGGAGTCGCTACGGCTTCCACCGGCTTGGCCACTTTCGGCGTCCGCCGCAGGCGATAGCCCAGCGACGTCAAAATGGATGCAAAATCTTCACCCGAGCAGCCCAGCAGCGAGGTCATCTCGACCGTCACCCGGAAGCCATTGCCCTCGGCGGCGCCCGCTGGCGGCTCGCCCTGGAACCGGCTCGGATCGACCGCGATCAGCGGGCGGATGATATCGGCCAGCCGCTCCAGAATATCGACGCGCACAGCCCGCTTGCCCGCCACCTTGAAGCCCGCGACTTCATAAAGCCGCGGATCGACTTCGGGATCGATCAGGAACGAGGTGCGCCCGCTCAACACGATATGCGGCAGGTCGGTCACGCCCGGCTGGCGGATACCGCCATTTTTCAGCGCGAACAGAATCAGCGCCAGTTCGCGCGGCGCCGGCTTCAGGCTCAGCGGCAGGTAAATGTGATAGGCGCCGAACTTGATGCCCAGCTTGCGCATCTTGCCGCGCACGTCCTGGTCGAGATTCTTGACCTCGTCACCCACCTGGCCCCGAGGGATCAGCCCCAGGTTCTCGAACAACTGGAACGCGATGCCGCGCGCCGCCCCTTCGATATCGGCGGGCGCCTCCAGGCTCATCACCTGTTCCAGCACGGTATTGATATGGTGGCGCAGCCACAGGTTCAGCCGATCCTGCACCGCGATCAGGTCTGGCCCGGTCAGCGTTTCGTCCGCCAGAATCAGCAGGCGCGGCCGCAGTAGCGCATCGCCCTCGACCAGTTCGGCGACGATATCGCCCTTCCAGCGCATGCGCCCATCGGTCGCCAGCACGAATTCCTCGTTCGGCGCCCCGGCCAGCCGGTCGGCCCGGTGGTGGATTTCGGGGGCCACGACGTGGTCCGCCGCCGTCCGTATTCCCTTGGCGTCGACGTCGCCGTCATTGCGCGCCAGGGTAAAACGGAAGCCTTCGAGCGTGCCGATGAGATGGCCTTCCAGCCTTACTTCGCCGCGCTCATTGATCTCGGGAGATGCCATACGTTTGTCTTTCAGATGTCGGAGCAGCACGCTGGTGCGGCGATCGACGAACCGCTGGGTGAGACGCTCATGCAGAGCATCGCTCAGCCGATCTTCGATATCCCGGGTCTTTTCGCGCCAATGGGTCGGGTCCGCAAGCCAGTTTTTGCGGTTGGCGACGAAGGTCCAAGTCCGGATCTGCTTGATCCGGTTGCTCAGCGTGTCGATATCGCCGCTGGAATTGTCACAAAACCGGACTTGTTCGGCCATCCAGTCGGCGCTGACCGCCTGCTTTCGCATCAAATCTGAATAAATTCGCGTGATGATTTCGCCATGCGCCGCCGGCGAAATCCCCAGGTAATCCGGGGTCTGGCACACTTCCCACAGCAGCTTCGCCCCGGTCATGCCCCGTGCCAATGCCCCTGCCTCGTTGCGCGAGACGAACTCCAGCGCCCTTTGATCGGTGGCGATCGGCACCCGTGTCAGGCGGCGATTCTCGGGGGGTCGCTCCAGTGAATTGAGCAAAGCGGGGATCGATGAAAAATCCAGCTCATTGTTGCGCCATTGCAGCACTTTGATCGGCTCGAAATCGTGCGTTTCCAGCGCCACGATCATTTCTTCCTCAAACCCTTCGGTTCCCGCCGTCACCCCGAAGGTGCCATTGCGCGCATGCCGCCCGGCTCGCCCGGCGATCTGCCCCAGCTCCGCCGGGGTCAGCGGCCGGCTCTGGTGCCCATCGAATTTGGTGTCGTCGGCAAAGGCCACATGATGGATATCCAGGTTCAATCCCATGCCGATAGCGTCGGTCGCCACCAGAAAATCCACGTCGCCATTCTGATAAAGCTCGACCTGCGCATTGCGGGTGCGGGGGCTCAGCGCCCCCATCACCACCGCCGCCCCACCGCGCTCGCGCCTTATCAGTTCGGCAATCGCATAAACCTGCCGCGCCGAGAATGCGACGATCGCCGAGCGCTCCGGCTGCCGTGAAATCTTTTTCGATCCGGCGTAAGTCAATTGCGAGAATCGCGGCCGGTCGATGATTTCGACATGCGGCAACAGCTTGCTGATTACCGGCGCCATCGTCGCCGCGCCCAGCAGCAGCGTCTCGCTCATGCCCCGCGCATGCAGGATGCGGTCGGTGAATACATGCCCGCGGTCGAAATCGATCGCCGTTTGGATTTCGTCGATCGCCACGCAATCGACCTTGATATCGGTGGGCATCGCCTCGACCGTGCACACCCAGTAGCGCGGCCGCGCCGGCACGATGCGCTCCTCGCCCGTCACCAGCGCCACCGCCTGCACGCCGACGCGCTCTACGACGCGCTGATACACCTCGCGCGCCAGCAGCCGCAGCGGCAGCCCGATCATGCCCGAGGGATGCGACAGCATCCGCTCGATGGCAAAATAGGTCTTGCCGGTATTGGTGGGGCCGAGAATCGCCTTGAGCGAATGGTGCGGTGAAAACGTCATCGTCGCCAATGTAGGGCGCCTGGGCGCCGGATAGAAGTGCCAGAGACCGTTTTGAAAATTCGCTGCGCCGAGTCAGATGCGGCGATGTTCGAGAACCGGAGCGCAGCGTACGTTCTGTACGTGAGCACCGGAAGCGCAGAACATTGCCGCAGGTGGCCGGCACAGTAGAAGTTGCAAAGCGGTCTCCCGAACGTCCCATAACAAGACGCAAGAAGCGACCAAAATCCATGTCCGTTTAATGACAGAACGGGACGCGAACAAACCGAAACCGAATCGGCGTGACTCGATGAGTCTGGCTTTGTTCCGGGCTAGGGCTGGTGGGTCGGCTCACCCTCGACCCACTAATGTCCCAGGCCGCCGCCTCGCTGGGCGGCTAAACCGCCAAAACCCGTTCAACATCGTTACCAAGCGCTTAACAAAACCCCGAATCGGCGTTTCGCGGCCCGAACATAAAGAGATCGTAAACGCGCTAAGCCCGCTATTTTTCTTGGCGCATTCAGACTGTTTCCCCAAGCCGCCCGCCGCTCTCCAAATCACAAATTGATGAAGTTCGCCATTGACCGTCCCAAGCCGGGACGACGTCATTGCGCGCGCGGCAGCACCCCCTCCCAGCCTCCGCCATCAAGGGGGAGGTGTCTGCCGGTGGGTTTAACTGGATCCAACTCCAAGAGTGGAGAGAAACCTCCCCCTTGATGGGGGAGGTAGGAGGGGGTGTTCTCGGCTAGCGCAATCTCCCATTCCGACACACTCCCACCTTCAAATCCCGCCCCTCATTAACCCCCGCACCAAACCCGGAACGAACACGGACCGAATCGAGCGAACCATCCCAATGCCCCTTTGTTCACCCCTGCCCCTAGCGGTCCTCCTCACCATCAACCCACTACCGACGCCCATGCCGCGCCCTTCCGCCTCCAACCGCCGCACAACCTCTTCATCATCATGACCAAAGCGTAAATTTCGCCGCTTGGGACCCTTCCTCACCAAGCCATTAACGCCTCCATCCGCCTCTTGCCCCTCGTCAATATCTTTGCCCCCAAGCCACCCCGGCCCCTCCCGCGCCAAAATTGACGATAAACCCGTTGACCGTCCCAAGCCGGGACGCGGCCATACGCAAAGGGCCACTCCCGCCCCGGCGGAAATGGCCCTCTGAACGCAGCAAATGAAATGAAAGCCGCCCTATCCGAGGATCAGGGCTTCATATCCGTCAGCACCATCGACAAATCCCCCATGCTGGTATTGAGCAGCAGGCGATAGGGGATGAAATAACCCGTCTCGCCCAGCGGCGCATACCAGATCAGGATGCGGTCGCTGTCAGCGAGGTAATTGGTCATTTCCGAGGTGGTGAAATGCCCCGAGACCGGGTTGTAGTCCATATTGCACAGGATCACCGGCCCCTGGTAGCCAGTGCGCGGCGAGGTCGCCTCGTCGTCGCCGGCAAAGGCCATCACGATATTGAAACGCTCGACCCCGGTGAAAATCTGCAGCTTGCGCTGGCACAGGCTCTTGTCCAGCACCCCGCCCTTGATCACGAAAGCCGAAAGCACATCCCCAACATTGGTCAGATGGCTGCGCTCGATGGGCACGCGATCATAATTGTCCACCAGCGGCGGATCGACACGGAACGCCGTCACGTCATGGCCGGCATAACTCACATCGACGGTGAACGTCTCGCCATTGGCCTTGGTCTGCAGGTCGAACTGCTGGCTGGTCAGCTGCGAGCCGCTCGATTGCCCGCTCGCCGTCACGCTGGCCGTGCCGCTCGCCACCACCGCGCCCAGCCCCGCCACATTGGCCTTGAGGTCCAGGCTATAGCGCGAGCCGCTATCGCTCAGATCGACATTGACGTTGGCGATATTGATCCCGCCCAATGTCACCACATAGCTGGCGCTGGCATTGACCTCGGCTCCCAGTGCCGGCATGGCGAGAGCGGCAAATCCGAAGGCGCAGGCGAAGCGGGACAAGGTCAAGATGGATCGTCTCTCAGCACGCAAGGACAAAGCCGCGAATCAGCTAAGAGGGAAAGGTGCCTGCGCTTATCCCCCCTTGCAAGCCGATCGCGCCCGTTTGAGCCCGGTTTGGCTTGACGGCGGCACCCGTTTTCTCTAAAGACGCCCCAGATTTCACAACAATCGAGGCCCGTCGCGGACTTGTCCGCCACGCAGGACCTTTACACAAATAGGATATCTCCCAATGGCACGTCGCTGTGAACTGACTGGCAAGGGCGTGATGACCGGTAACAATGTGAGCCATGCGCTCAACCGTACCCGTCGCCGCTTCCTGCCCAACCTTTTGAATGTCACCCTGCTGTCCGAGACCCTGGGCCGCCCCGTCAAGCTGCGCATCTGCGCTGCGGCGCTGCGCACCGTCGAACACCGCGGTGGCCTCGATGCCTTCCTGCTCAAGCAGCCCGATGCCGACATGAGCCCCCTGGCTCAGGGCCTCAAGAAGGAACTGCGCGCCGCTCTGGCCGCCGCTTAATTCTTTCGCTTTCGATTTGAAACCGCGCGGGTCCACCGATCCGCGCGGTTTTTCTTTTGCCTGATCGATGCCAGTCTAGTATTGGCTCGCCATTCCCGCCCCGGTCTTTTGCCAGAAGGCGGATACATAGAGGTACATCCTGATGTTCACTCGTCTCCTGGCGGCCATTGCCGCCATGGTCGCGGTCGTTGCCGCGTCCAATATTCTCGTGCTCTTCCCGCTGCAGGCGCAGCTTGGCTCGGTCAATCTGGCCGATTTGCTGACCTGGGGCGCCTTCACCTTCCCCTTTGCCTTCCTGATCACCGACCTCACCAATCGCTTTGACGGCGCGCGCAATGCGCGGCTCGTCGTGCTGGTGGGCTTCCTCGTCGGCCTCGGCGTATCCTTCTACCTCAGCTATCACCCGCTGCCCTGGAACCCCGAGGGCAGCGCCGGCCACCACGCAGCGCATCGCCCTGGCCTCGGCCACCGCGTTCCTCGTCGGCCAATTGCTCGATATCGCGGTGTTCTCGCGCCTGCGCGCCAGCCGGGCCTGGTTCCTGCCCCCGCTCACCGGCTCGCTGTTCGGCTCGTTGATCGATACGACGATCTTCTTCACCGTCGCCTTCGCCCCGGCCTTGGCCGGCATCGACGCTCTATTCGGCCTGGCCGACGGCTCGCTGGGCTTCCCCGCCCCCTGGCTCGGCCTCGGCCCCGAAGTGCCGCTCTGGACCTCTTTGGCCACCGGCGACTTCCTGGTCAAATTCCTCGCTGCGCTGCTACTTCTGGCCCCCTATCGCGCGCTGATGGGCAAGCTCATGCCTTTGCCCGTGGTCGCGGTGCGGGCCTAACCGATCTACGAGCGGGCATTGAGGCGTTGGGCTTTCGGTCAGGACGAGCCGAAAGGCGCGATCTTCGAGAACCGGAGCGGAGCGTACATCGGTACGTGAGCACCGGAAGCGCAGAAGGTTGCGGCTTGCAGGCCGTCCTCACCGGAAGAGCAATGCCTCAATCAGCCAGCGCAAACTCCAGGAGCAAATTCCGCTCCCAATCATTGAAATTATTATCGCTCCCCAGCACGATCCGCGTTTCGCCGTCCGGCGCGGTATGCACCGCCACCTGCTCCATATTGTCGATCGCCGCGCCGCTCGTCCGCAGCAGCACATCGCCCTGCATCAGGTTCCCGGGCCGCACATCCGCGGCAGCGACGCGGCGCAGCGTCATCGTAAAGCTCAGGAACGACACGCCACGCTCCAGCACCAGCAGATCGCCATTGGGCAAAAACGCACAATCCGTCGGGTTCACCGACGGGCTCGATTGATAGCTGAGCGGTCCCTTGTCGTTCTGCCCCAATAGCCAGGCCACATGCTGGCCGTCATCGTCGGTCACGCCCTCGGTCAGCAGCAGCGTCGAGCCGGCAATCGGGGAGGCCGGCGGCGCCACGCACACCGCTTCCAGCGATTCATTGGTGCGCGTATCGGCCAGCCATTTGGGAATATCGATTTCCTTGGCCGCGCCACCCGGCACGCCATCGCTCAGCGCAAACTCCGCCACCCGCGTCAAATGCTCGAACCCCACCCGCACCGCCACCGGCACGCCATTTCGCACCACGGCGGCAATCGCCTCGGCGTCCCGGCTATATTGCCGTGGCAACGGCTCACCCTTGGAATTCTGGATCGGCTCGATCCGCACGCCGATAAAGCCGAATAACCGTCCCGCCTCGTCATAGGCCAATTGCCCGGAAACGAAATTGCCTCGGTCCGACACCAGCGCCACATGCTGGTTAGGTCCGGTAAAGGCCAGTCCCGACAGGCCGCCGAAAATATCGTCCTGGCTGACCATGGCGATGCCGCCCCGCCAGATCAGCTTGCCGACCCTCTGGTCCAGCGCCACGTCACCAAAATCGGTGATCTGCACCGCCCCCACCGTCAGCTCCACCGCATTGGCCGGACACACCAGCAATGCGGCCAGCACCAGCGTGGCGGCAGCGCGGATCATCCGCGCCGCCCCCGCCGCGTCTGGGCCGGGGGTGCCTCATCGAACAATGCTGCCAATTCGTCGGTCAGCGCTCCCGCCAATTCCTCGGCGTCGAGCAGCGTCACCGCGCGGCGATAATACCGCGTCACGTCATGGCCGATACCCACCGCCACCAGCTGGATCGGCGAGCGCGTCTCGATATCCTCGATCACCTGGCGCAAATGGGCCTCCAGATAATTGCCGGCATTGACGCTCTGGGTTGAGTCATCCACCGGCGCGCCATCGGAAATCACCATCAGGATGCGCCGGCTTTCCGGCCGCGCCATCAGGCGTTTGCGCGCCCATTCCAGCGCCTCGCCGTCGATATTTTCCTTCAGCAGCCCCTCGCGCATCATCAGGCCCAGATTGCGCCGCGCATGCCGCCACGGCTCGTCGGCCGCCTTGTAGATGATGTGACGCACATCGTTGACGCGCCCCGGATTGGCCGGCCGGTTGGCCTCCAGCCACGCCTCGCGCGATTTGCCGCCCTTCCAGGCGCGCGTGGTGAAGCCCAGGATTTCCACCTTGACCCCGCAGCGCTCCAGCGTGCGGGCGAGAATATCCCCGCAGATTGCCGCAATAGTGATCGGCCGCCCGCGCATCGAGCCGGAATTGTCGATCAGCAGGGTGACGATCGTATCGCGGAAATCGGTGTCGTTCTCCACCTTGAAGCTGAGCGCCTGCATCGGATCGGTGACCACGCGGGTCAGCCGCGCCGTATCCAGCAGCCCTTCTTCCAGATCGAACTGCCAGCTGCGATTCTGCTTTGCCATCAGCCGCCGCTGCAGCTTGTTGGCCAGCCGCGCCACGGCGCCCGCCAGGTTCTCCAGCTGCTTGTCGAGCAGCGCCCGCAACTGATCAAGCTCCTCGGGCGGGCACAATTCGCTCGCCTTGACGATCTCGTCGAATTTCTGGGTGAAGATCTTGTAGTTGAACTGATTGCTGAGCTGTGTGCCGCCATCCTTGGCCGGCGGCGGCATCGGGGCGTCCTCCCCCGCTTCCGATGCAGCGTCCTCGTCGGTATCGGCCATGTCGCTGTCGATCCCGTCGACATCGCCGGTTTCCTCGGTATCGCCGGCGCTCTCGTCCTGCTCGGCGTCCGATTGCTCGTTCTCGCCCTCGCCCTGTTCGGGTGACTGCTCCGAACCCTGTGCCTGCTCGGGCGGCTGATCCTCGCCATTGTCCTCATCGCTGGCCTCGGGATCGTCCAGCTCGCTTTCGGGCACGAGGTTGAGGTCGCGCAGCAGCGCCTTGGCGACGCGCGAAAACTCGTCCTGGTCCTCGAACCGGGTCATCAGCTTGTCGAGCGACTCCCCGCCCTTGTCCTCGATTTCAGCCCGCCACAGATCGACCAGCTTGTGCCCCGATGGCGGCACCGGCACGCCCGCGAGTCTTTCCCGCAGCAACAGGCCAAGCGCCTCGGCGATCGGCGCATCGCCGCGATCGCTCACTTCGGCGAAATTGGCGCGGAACAGCCGGTCTTCCAGCATTTCCCCGATATTGCCCACCATGCCGGGCATCCGCACGCAGCCCAAAGCCTCGACCCGCGCCTGCTCCAGCGCATCGAACGCCGCCCGCGCCATCGGATCGATCGGGCTGCGCTTGCGATGCGTCTCGGGATCATGGCTGGCCAGCCGCATCGCCATGGCATCGCCCTGCCCGCGCGCCACCGCGATATCGCGCTTGGTCGGCAGTCGCGGCAAATTGGCCAGCCGCGCCTTATCGCTGGTCAGCAGCGGCCGGTCGGCGGTGAATGAAACCTCCAGATCCGGCTTGCCGCCAATGGCGCGCACCGTCGCGCCCATAGCGGATTTGAACGCCTGGGTCTGGTCTGGCTTATTGGCTTTGTTGCGCGGTGGCTGTGCCATGGTTCAAAATCCGGTGTGCGGACACGGGGCGCACCTAATGTTCACCGGTCATTCCCGCACAAGCGGGAATCCATCTTGGCGCCGGCCTATGCGGGCTTCCTGCTCTTGCAGTAACCGTACCCACCGGACCTAGACCAGCCGATAGTCAGCTCAGGGCGAGCCGAAAATGCTGGTTATCGAGAACCGGACCGCAGCGTACTTTCGGGTACGTGAGGACCGGAAGCGCAGAGAACCGGCATTTGCAGGCCGGCCTCAGCTGAATAGCGGCTGGTCTAAACCGCGACCGCCAGGTTCGCCGATGACTCCGGCAGGTCCTCGCCAAACACGCGCTGATAGAACTCGGCCACCACCGGGCGTTCCAGCTCATCGCACTTGTTGAGGAACGTCAGGCGGAACGAGAAGCCGATATCGCCGAAGATTTCGGCATTTTCGGCCCAGGTGATCACCGTACGCGGGCTCATCACCGTCGACAGGTCGCCATTGATGAAGGCCGAGCGAGTCAAATCCGCCAGCCGCACCATGTTCGACACGGTCTTCTTGCCCTTGTCATTGGCCGCATAGCTCTTGGCCTTGGCCAGAACGATGCCGACTTCCTTGTCATGCGGCAGATAGTTCAGCGTGGTCACGAGGCTCCAGCGGTCCATCTGGCCCTGGTTGATCTGCTGGGTGCCGTGATAGAGGCCCGACGTATCGCCTAGGCCGATCGTATTGGTGGTCGAGAACAGCCGGAACGCCGGATGGGGAACGATGACGCGGTTCTGGTCGAGCAGCGTCAGCCGGCCCGCCACTTCCAGCACGCGCTGGATCACGAACATCACGTCGGGACGCCCGGCGTCATATTCGTCGAACACCAGCGCCACATTGTTCTGAACCGCCCACGGCAGGATGCCGTCGCGGAATTCGGTGATCTGCTTGCCGTCCTTGAGCACGATCGCGTCCTTGCCGACGAGATCGATACGCGACACATGCGAATCAAGGTTCACGCGCACCATCGGCCAGTTCAAACGGGCCGCCACTTGTTCAATGTGGGTGGATTTACCCGTGCCGTGATAGCCCTGCACCATGACGCGGCGGTTATAGGCAAAGCCCGCCAGGATGGCCAAAGTGGTGTTGCGATCGAACAGATAGTCTGGATCGAGCGGCGGCACATGCGATGTGCGCTCGGCATAGCCGCGCACCACCATGTCGGTATCGATCCCGAACAGGTCGCGGGCCTTGTAATCGGTATCGGGCAGATTGGTAAATTCGCTCATGGCAGGGCTCTTGGCAGCAAGGACTTGAGGGGCGGGGGAACAGACGAAACTGCGGGCTCTATAGCAGCAATGTGACACAGGGGGTAGCCATCAGACGGCATGGGGCGTCCCGATTTGGCGACGCCCACGGCCCGCGCTATTTTGCGACGAACCCAGCCTTTTTGAGATGCGAGTAAGCAGCGATAATCGCTCGCAGCCGATCTTCGGACGACTTGTCACCCCCATTGGCATCGGGGTGGTGCAACTTGACCAGGGTCTTATAGGCCTTCTTGATCTCTTCGGACTTGGTCTGGCCCAGAATGCCCAGCGTTTCCAGCGCGCGCCGGTCTTGCTCATGCAATGGCCGCGCGCGCTCCTCGGCCGGCTTCTGTGCCTGCCGATGGCGATATTTGGCGAACACCCCGAACGGATCGCCATATTTATCGCTGGAGCCAAGCCCCGCCGTCTTGGCGGTACGCGAGGCGCGCGCCCCGGCCTGCCCGGTGGCGAAAGTCGGACGCGCCTCGGGCGTGGGCGGGCTATACAGCGCCTCGTCCAGCGCCTCCTTGTCCATGCCGGCAAAGAAGTTGAACGTCGCATTGTACTGGCGCACATGCGCGAGGCAGTAATTGAAATACTGCCCTTCGCTGCGGCTGCCCTTGGGCGCCTTGTTGGTGGCCGGCTTGTCGCAGCCCTCCCAATCGCAGGTTACGGCTGCAGGCTCGGGCTTTACGTCGCGACGCGAGCGGATACGGATATTATCGAAGAGCTTGGAATCGGATTTCATTGCGCCTAGCTACTTGCTCAAATTTACTCAACAGAAACGCCAAACCATGTCCATGACAGACACCATCACCGACAAGCTGACCCGGGCTTTCGCGCCCAACCATCTCGAGGTCATCGACGAATCTCAGCTTCACCACGGTCATGCCGGTTGGCGGGAGGGTGGTGAAACCCATTTTCGTGTCAGAATCGCGACCCGTCACTTTGAAGGCAAGTCGCGCGTGGCGCAACACCGCGCCGTCATGGAAACGCTCGACGCCGAACTCAAAGCCAGCGTCCACGCCCTGGCCATCGAGGTTTTGCCGGTGGATGGGCCCTAATTCTTCTCTTCCCTCTCCCCTTGCGGGAGAGGGACAGACCTGACGCGTTCAGCGGAAGGTCAGGGTGAGGGGTCCTGCGCCAACCAGGTATTCCATACCACGCCCGGCAAGAAACCCCTCATCCGCCCTTCGGGCACCTTCTCAGTTCAATTCGCTCCACTGGAGCGAATTACCGGCTATGCCGTCACCTCGAAGTCCCGCAAGGGGAGAAGGGAGAGCAGGTCAATTGCGCATCTCATCCAAGAACCTGCTCACCGCCACCGGATCCACGCCCTTCTCGATAAACGCCTTCCCGATCCCCCGCGTCAAAATAAACGTCAGCGCCCCGCGCGAGACCTTCTTGTCCTGCGCGATCGCCGCCATCAATGTTTCGGTACTTCCGAGCGTGCCCGGAATGTCACCCAACATAGTGGGCAGCCCGCTCTTTTTCAAATGCGCGACGATCCGCCCGGTATCCTGGCTCGGCGCCAATCCCAGTCGCGCCGAAAATCCATGCGCCAGCACCATGCCGATGGCCACGCCCTCGCCATGGAGCAGCCGGTCGCCATAGCCGGTGTCCTTTTCCAAGGCATGCCCGAATGTGTGCCCCAGATTGAGCAGCGCCCGCACGCCCAGTTCCTTCTCATCCTCGATGACGACCCGCGCCTTATGCGCACAGCAGCGCGCAATCGCCTCGCCCCGCGCCGGCCCACCGGCGAAAATCTCCCCCTGCTTCTCTTCCAGCCAGAAGAAAAATTCCTCGTCGTCGATCAGCCCATATTTGACCACTTCCGCGTAGCCCGAAGCGAACTGCCGCGCATCCAGGCTATCCAGCGTCGACAAATCCGCCAGCACCAGCTTGGGCTGATGAAACGCCCCGATCAAATTCTTGCCATGCGGCGAATTGATCCCGGTCTTGCCACCGACCGAACTATCCACCTGTGCCAGCAGCGAGGTCGGCATCTGCACGAAGTCCATGCCGCGCCGCGTGATCGAGGCGGCAAAGCCCGCCAGATCCCCGATCACCCCGCCACCCAGCGCGATCACCAGGTCGCCCCGCTCCAGCTTGGCCGCCAGCAGCCCCTCGACTGCGGTCTGCAGATGGATAAACGACTTGGTGCTCTCGCCAGCGGGCAAAATAATCTCGGAATGCCCCAGCCCCGCGCCATCCAGCGATTTCAGCAGCCGCGGCAGTTGCGCTTTGGCCACGTTCTCATCGGTGATGATGCCATAGCGCCGGCCGGGAAAGCGCTCCGCCAGGATCGCTCCGGCATCGTCCAGCAACCGGTCGCCGATCAAAATATCGTAAGCCCGCTCGCCAAGCGCGACGTGAACCGTGTGCGCAATATCAGCCATAGTAAAATCCCTTAGCGCTGGAGATGCGCGAGTACGGCGTCGATCAGATCGCTGGCCACCACGTCCTGCGGCACGTCGCGCGATACCACGGTCACGTCAGCCTCAGCATAGATCGGATAGCGGTCATCGATCAGCTTCTGCAGCGTCTCGCGCGGATTGGCGGTCTTGAGCAGCGGCCGGTTGGAGCGCCGCGACACCCGGGCAAACAGCAGGTCGAAATCCGCCTTGATCCACACCGACACGCCCTCGGCCTTGACCAGGCCCCGCGTCTCGGCATTGGCAAACGCCCCGCCCCCGGTGGCCAGCACGATATCGCGATCCTTGAGTACCCGCGCGATCACCCGCATTTCGCCGGCGCGGAATTCGGGCTCGCCGCGCTGCTCGAAAATTTCGGGGATCGTCATCTGCGCGGCTTTTTCGATTTCATCGTCGCTGTCGAGAAACGCCCGGCCCAGTTGATTGGCCAGCCGCCGTCCCACCGTGGTCTTGCCGGCGCCCATCATGCCGACCAGCACCAGCGGCCGCCCAGCCAGCAAGTCGATTAAGTCCTGGGCACGCGCCTGGCGCTCTGCCGTATCGGGTCTGCTCACAAGACGCTCCGCATGTGTCTTAAGAGACTGTTTGGAAATTCGCTCTGGTGAGTCAGCTGCTGTGGTTTTCGAGAACCGGAGCGCAGCGTACGTTTGGTACGTGAGCGCCGGTTGCGCAGATAATCGCTGCAGATGGCCGCCAGAGTAGAATTTCCGAATAGTCTCTAAGCCGTATCAAGCGGGGCGGGCCGTGTCTGTCAAGAACTTGCGGCGTTGTCGTCATGCCACCATGCCTACCATCTCGAAAGCATTTGATGTCATATTGCACCAAAGTTTAGCCGTTGGGATCGCCATGCCCACTCTCATCCGCCTCATCATTACCCTGCTGTTCCTGGCCGGCCTCGTCTATGCGGGCATGTTCGCACTGGTTGTTTTCGTCGAGCCGCATCCCAAGGAAGTCACCATCCGCATTCCGGCGCGCGATCTGCTGAACCAAAGCGCCCCGGTCGAGCCACCCTCGCTCGTGGCCCCCGCCCCCGCGGCCAACGCCCCATGAGCGGCCACCTGATATCGGCGTTTCTCGAAATGATGAGCGCCGAACGCGGCGCCGCGAAAAACACCATCGAGGCCTATCAGCGCGATCTCGCCGACTATTCCGGCTTCCTCTCCGGCCATCAGCAAACCCTGCTCACGGGTGGGCGCGAACATGTCGCCTCCTACCTCGACGCTCTAAAGCGCGATGGCCTTTCAGCCTCCTCCTCCGCCCGGCGCCTCTCTGCCATCCGCCAGTTCCACCGCTTCCTCTGCGCCGATGGCCTGCGGGGCGACGATCCCACCCGCATCATTGCCAGCCCCAAGGCCCGCCGCCCCCTGCCCAAAGTACTCTCCATCGCCGAAGTCGACCGCCTCTTGAGCACTGCCGAAGCCGAGGCCAATGCCGCCTCTTCCCCGCAAAAGCAGGCCGCGTCCCTCCGCCTCTACCTGCTGCTCGAACTGCTTTATGCCACCGGCATGCGCGTGTCCGAACTGGTCAGCCTCAAGCGCAGCGCGGTGATGCGTGACGCCAGTTTCCTCACCATCATCGGCAAGGGCAACAAGGAGCGCGTCGTCCCGGTGAACGACCGCGCCCGCGATGCCATCAAGGCCTATCTCAAGACCATCAAGCCCGGCCCCTGGCTCTTCCCCGCCAACGGCGCCGAGGGCTATCTCTCCCGCCAGGTCTTCGCCCGCGACCTGAAAGACCTTGCCGCTCGTGCCGGCATCAGCTCGGCGCGCGTCGCTCCCCATGTCCTGCGCCACGCCTTCGCCAGCCATTTGCTGCATGGCGGGGCCGATCTGCGCGTGGTGCAGATGCTGCTCGGCCATGCCGATATTTCCACCACGCAGATTTACACCCATGTGCTGGACGAGAAGCTGCGCACCCTAGTGGAAACGCACCATCCCCTCGCGGAGTAATCGAGATGACCTTGACGGTGTATTTCCTCTGGCGTCCCGCTTTTGCGGGATTGCCAGCGCGCCGAGCTTGACACCGCATTGCGCGGTCGCCACTTTGCGGCCACTTTGGGGCGCGACAGCAGCGACCTTCATTCGGGTCGCTTACAAGACCCTTTAACGGGCAGGTGGGATGCAGTCTTATCTCGATTTCGAAAAGCCGGTCGCTGAGCTTGAGGGCAAGATCGCCGAGCTCAAGGCGCTTGCCGCCACCGATCAGGCCGTCAGCATCGATGAAGAAGTCGCTCGCCTTTCCGCGCGCGCCGATGAAGCGCTGGTCGATATCTACAAGCGCCTGACCCCCTGGCAGAAAACCCAGGTCGCGCGCCATCCGCAGCGCCCCCATTTTTCCGATTACGCCAAGGCGCTGATCACCGAATGGACGCCTTTGGCTGGCGATCGCAAATTCGGCGAAGATTCCGCGATCCTGGCCGGTTTTGGCCGCTTCAACGGCCAGTCCGTCGCCATTCTGGGCCAGGAAAAAGGCAATTCCACCGAAAGCCGCCTCAAGCATAATTTCGGCATGGCCCGCCCCGAAGGCTATCGCAAGGCCGTCCGCCTGATGGACATGGCCGACCGCTTCAATATTCCCCTGCTTGCCTTTGTCGATACCGCCGGGGCCTATCCCGGCGTCGGCGCCGAAGAGCGCGGCCAGGCCGAGGCCATCGCCCGCTCCACCGAAAAATGCCTGGAACTGGGCATTGCCAATCTCGCCATCATCATCGGCGAAGGCGGCTCGGGCGGCGCCATCGCCATCGCCACCGCCAATCGGGTGCTGATGCTGGAACACGCCATCTATAGCGTCATCTCGCCCGAGCCGGGCGCCGCCATCCTGTTCCGCGACGCCGCCAAGGCGCCGGACATGGCCGCCGCCCAGAAAATCACCGCCCAGGACCTGATCGGCTTTGGCGTCATCGACGCCATCATCCCGGAGCCCTCGGGCGGCGCCCACCGCCAGCCCCAATTCGTCATGGACGCCACCCGCGCCGCCATCGCCGCCTTCCTCAAGGACTTCACCGGCAAGGGGCGCCTCGAACTGCGCGAACACCGCCGCGAAAAGTTTCTGGCCATCGGCACCACGCTTTAACGGGCCTCCACACGATTACTCCCTTCCGCCATTCGAGCGTCGTCCTCATGACGGGAAGGGTGAAGCACAATCGAGTTCCAAGAGTGGAGCGGCACCTCCCCCTTGACGGGGGAGGTTGGGAGGGGGTGTGCGGAGCCACAATGTTTGGATCGTGGCTAAACATCCCCCCTCCCTATCCCTCCCCGCAAGGGGGAGGGTGACGACTGAGAGATTTGCTCCCTCCCCCAATCAAAAATTCGGCATTGAATTGTCTATTCCCCCGCTTCCGGGCCTTTCGCGCCCATGATAACTGTCCGTTAACCACGAGTTCTCACCCTCCGCTAACCAAGGCGGCGTAGAGGTAAACCAACTCTTTCACTTTCGGGCTGCAATTACCTTGAACTCGTCCCTTTTGCGCAAGCTCCCCATGATCTTCGTCCTGGCCTGGCTCAGCCTGGCCCTGGCCGCCTGCGGTGGTCTGGTCAAGGGCGAGAACCGCCAGAACCAGCCCATGTCGGGCGCGTTACAATCGGCGATCAAGGCCATCGGCTCCACGCCCGGCGAAGCCATGGTGGTGCGCCTGTTCAAGCAGGAAAGTGTCGTCGAAGTCTGGAAACGCAGCACCAGCGGGCAATATCGCCTGCTGAAAACCTACGATATTTGCGCCTTTTCCGGCGGTCTTGGCCCCAAGATCAAGGAAGGCGACCGCCAGAGCCCCGAGGGCTTTTACAACATCACCCCGGGCCTGATGAACCCGAAGTCCAATTACTATCTGGCCTTCAACACCGGTTTTCCCAACAAGTTCGACCGCTCCTGGGGCCGCACCGGCTCCGATTTGATGATGCACGGCGATTGCTCGTCGCGCGGCTGCTACGCCATGACCGATGAAGGCATCGCCGAAATCTATGTTCTGGCGCGCGAAACCTTCAAGGGCGGCAATCCCAGCTTCCAGCTCCAGCTCTTTCCCTTCCGCATGACCGCCGCCAATCTGGCCGCTCATGCTTCGGACCCCAATATGAGCTTCTGGAAGGACATCAAGGAAGGCTACGACCTGTTCGAATTGAACCAGGCGCCGCCGACCTGGGACGTGTGCGAACGCCAATATATCTTCAACACCACGACGGGCGCTCCGCTCGACGCCATGGGCGTCTGCCCCGCCCTCGCGCCCAGCGCCGCCCTGATCGCCAAGCAGCAGGCCGATGAGGCCGCCGTCGCCAATCGGGTGCAGACCGCCGAACAGCAGGCCGCTTCCGCAGCCGCCATCAAGGCGCGGGGGGAAGCTGTGTCCGGCGCCGTCGGCGGCATTTTCGGCGGCATCGGCTCGATCTTGGGCGGCGGCCAGGACGTCGCCCCCGTCATCACCGGCCAGCCCGCGCCGGTGCCCATGCCGCCCTTGATCCGCAGCTGAGCGGGCCAGAACCCGGTTTAGCCTTGTTTCCGGCACGATCCTGCGATGTTGCTATGCGATAACCCGCGTTTCGCCCAAGGTCGGCGCCTGCAATGGAGACTATTCCTGTGGACGACAAGTGGACGCTGCCGGGTGTGACCAAATCCGATATTGACGGGCCAGAAGGGCGGCCGGCCAAGCCATCGCCATGGACGCGGATTTTCATTTTCACCGTTGGCCTCGTGGCCGTGGCTGCCATTGCCGCCTCCGCCTGGGTCTATAGCGAAACCCAGCGCGACCTGAACCGCGTCGCCACCGATATCGCCCAGATCCGCCTCAGCCTGCAATTGTTCAGCCAGCAGCGCCCCGGCGATATCGCCGTGCCTACCAGCGATACCTTGCAGGATTTGGGCAACCGCCTCGCCATCCTCGAACAGAACTGGCGCGGCCAGCCCCCCGCCGCAGCGCCGTCCGCCACGCCCGATGCCGCCACCGCAACAACCGGCCCGCAAACCGACTGCATCCCCCAGGGCACCCGCTTCCTCGTCGCCAGCGGCGACAGCTACGCCATCTGCGGCACCCCTGCCGTCGTCGAGGTCACCGCCGTCGCCGCCACCTATGTCTCGTTTACCGATGGCACCATCGTCACCGCCGGCGGCAACGCCATCCTCAAGGGCACGCAATGTACCCTGGCCGTCGTCTCCTCCGGCGCCGATGGCATGACCGGCTACGCCGAACTGCGCGTCGGCTGCTAGAAACCCAGTCATCCTGCCACGTCCTCGTGGTTCGAGGGTCGAGGGTCGTAAGAATTTCCGCCTCACCATGAGGACTACTGGGAATGCGCTACTGGTGTTCGGGCCGGGAATGCGAATAGCAAAGTAGCCCTCATGGTGAGGTGCGAGCCCTTCGCGAGCCTCGAACCACGAGGGCGTGCCCCCAGGCTCCCCTAATTCGCCCGCTTTATAAAATCCACGAACGCCCGCAACGGCGCCGGCACCAGGCGGCGTCCGGGATAATACAGGAACGGCCCCGAAAAGCTCGGCCACCACGGCTCCAGCACCGGCTCCAGCGCGCCGCTATCGAGCCAGGGCCGCAGCCAATCCTCGAAAATATAGATCATGCCGCTCCCCGCGATAGCGGCGTCCACGGCCAGATCCGTGGTGGTCCCGATGCTCACGATCAGCGGCCCGGTCGGATCGACCCGCACCACTTCGCCGTTCCGCTCGAACTCCCAGGCCGGCATCGCCCCACTGGGAAACCGGCCGCGCAGGCACGCATGGTTGAGCAATTCGCTGGGATGCTCCGGGCGGCCACGGCGATCGAGATAGCTTGGTGCCGCAGCCAAAGCGGAGCGCTGCACGCGCGGCCCGATCGGCACCGCGATCATGTCCTGTTCCAGCTTGTCGTCATAGCGAATGCCCGCATCGCACCCCGCGGCCAGCACATCGACAAAACTTTCCTCCCCGATAACCTCCAGCCTGATCTCGGGATAGGCTGCGAGAAATTTCGGCACGATATGCGACAGCACCAGCCGCGAGGCGCTCACCGGCACGTTGAGGCGCAGGATACCGGCAGGCCGGTCGCGAAAGCAGTTGACCTCGTCCAGCGAGGCTTTCACTTCGCTCAGCGCCGGGACGAGCCGGGCCAGCAGGCCCTGTCCGGCCTCGGTGAGAACCACGCTGCGCGTGGTGCGATTGACTAGGCGCACGCCAAGGTGGCCCTCCAGCCGGCGGAGCGCCTCGCTGAGGCCTGAGGGACTGTAGCCGCCTTGGCGCGCCGCCTCACGAAAGCCACCGGCGCGCGCCACCGCAACGAAAGCCACAAGGTCTGTCAGGTCAATTTTCATTGTTCGCCTTTCCGCACAGCGTGTGCGGATTGTACCCGATTATCGCAGGTTGGCGCAGCCTCTATCTATGGTCGGCATTGAAGGAGACCATCATGACCCCTATCCAAACCGCCGGCACTTACACCCTGGGCGGCCGCACCGTGAACCGCCTCGGCTATGGCGCCATGCAGCTTGCCGGCCCTGGCGTCTTCGGCCCGCCCAAGGATCGCGATGCCGCTCTGGCCGTATTGCGCGCCGCCGTGGCAGCTGGCGTCAACCACATCGACACCAGCGATTTCTATGGCCCCCATGTCACCAACCAGATCATCCGCGAAGCGCTGCATCCCTACCCCAACGATCTGACCATCGTCACCAAGATCGGCGCCACCCGCGGCGCGGACGGCTCCTGGAACCCGGCTTTTTCCCCCGAAGCACTGACCCAGGGCGTGCACGATAATCTGCGCAATCTCGGCCTCGACACCCTCGACGTGGTCAACCTGCGCGTCATGTTCAGCGCCCATGGCCCCGCCGAAGGCTCGATCGCACCTACCCTGAGCGTGCTTGCTGACCTGCAGCGGCAGGGTCTGGTCCGCCATATCGGGCTGAGCAATGTCACCGCCACCCAGCTTGCCGAAGCCCGCACCATCACCGAAATCGTCTGCGTGCAGAACGAATATAACCTCGCCCACCGCAGCGACGATGCCCTGATCGACGATCTGGCCCGTACCAATATCGCCTATGTGCCCTTCTTCCCGCTCGGCGGCTTCAGCCCGCTGCAATCCACCATCCTGTCCGACGTCGCCGCCCGGCTCGGCGCCACCCCCATGCAGGTTGCCCTCGCCTGGCTGCTGCAACGCTCATCCAATATCCTGCTGATCCCCGGCACCTCATCGGTGGCCCATCTCAACGAGAACCTGGCCGCCGCCGCCCTCAAGCTGCCCGCCGCCGAAGTCGCCGCCTTGAACGGCATCGCCGCCGCCTGAGCGCTCTTGCTGCCAATAAAAAAGCCCGGACCATCGGTCCGGGCTTTTGCTTATCTGCTGTGCTTCGGCTTTAGAACGCGCCGTGGCAGTGCTTGAACTTCTTGCCCGAGCCGCATGGGCAGGGCGCATTGCGCGACACGCCCACCAGCAACTTCGGATCGATCGGCCGCAGGCTGGTATCGGCATCCGTTTCGTCCTGGCTGCCATCGGCGAACGCACCCGCCGCGAACCCGCCACCCGGCATCGTGCCGGTGAAGTCGCTGGCCGCGTCGTTCTCGCCCGTCGTCGGATCGATATGGATTTCGCTCAAGCGCGACAGGTCCGGCGCCGGCGGTGCCTCGGGCTGGCGAATCTGCAGCTGGATATGGCTGAGCTGGGTCGTCACCAGCTCGCGCATATTGGTCAGCAGCGCCTGGAACAGCTCGAAGGCTTCCTGCTTGTATTCGTTGAGCGGATCGCGCTGGGCGATCCCGCGCCAGCCCACCACCTTGCTCAGATGATCCAGCGTCACCAGATGCTCGCGCCACAGCCCGTCGATCGATTGCAGCAACAGTGACTTTTCCACCTGCCGCATGATCTCGGGTGAATATTGCGCCACCTTCGCCGCCGCCGCCTGGTCGGCCAGGTCCGCTAGCCGCTCCTCGACCATTTCCTGGTCGATGCCCTCTTCCTCGGCCCATGCCTTGATCGGCGCATCGACGTTCAGATAGGTCTTGGCCGCCGCTTCCAGCTGCTCGACATTCCACTGCTCGGGATAAGAGCGCGGCGGAATAGCCTTGGTGACGATCGCCTCGACCACGTCGTGGCGCATCTCCTTGACCGTCTCGCTGACGTCCTCGGCATCCATCATTTCGATGCGCTGCTCGAAGATCACCTTGCGCTGATCGTTCATCACGTCATCGTATTTCAGGATGTTCTTGCGGATATCGAAGTTCCGGCTTTCCACCTTCCCCTGCGCCCGCTCGATGGCCTTGGTCACCCAGGGATGGGTGATGCTCTCGCCCTGCTCCAGCCCCAGCTTGCCCAGCATCGAATCCATGGAATCGACAGGGAAAATCCGCATCAAATCATCCTGAAGCGACAGGAAAAATGCCGAATGCCCCGGATCGCCCTGGCGGCCCGAACGGCCGCGCAGCTGGTTGTCGATGCGGCGGCTCTCATGCCGCTCGGTGCCGATCACCATCAGCCCGCCCGCGGCAATCGCCTTGGCCTTGTTGGTGGCGATGGTCGCCTTGATGGATTCGATCTTGGCCTCGCGCTCGGCGCCTTCCAGACCCTCGGTCTCGCGCTCGATGCGCATTTCGAGGTTGCCGCCGAGCTGGATGTCGGTACCGCGACCGGCCATATTGGTGGCGATGGTGATCGCCCCCGGCAGGCCGGCATCGGCCACGATATAGGCTTCCTGTTCGTGATGGCGCGCATTGAGCACGTTCATCTCGCCCACATTCTTCTTGCGCAGCAGCTCGGCCAGCATTTCCGATTTTTCGATCGACGTCGTGCCCACCAGCACTGGTTGCCCGCGATCCTGGCACTGCTTGATCATCTCGGCGATGGCGTCGAACTTCTCCGCCGCGGTGCGGAAAATCGCATCCTCGTCATCGACACGCTGCACGGCGACATTGGTGGGCACCGTCACCACGTCGAGCTTGTAGATATCGGCAAATTCCTCGGCTTCCGTCGCAGCCGTGCCGGTCATGCCGGCCAGCTTCTTGTAGAGGCGGAAATAGTTCTGGAAGGTGATCGAGGCCAGCGTCTGGTTTTCCGGCTGGATCTTGACGTGTTCCTTGGCCTCCAGCGCCTGGTGCAGGCCTTCCGAATAGCGCCGGCCCGGCATCATGCGGCCGGAAAACTCGTCGATGATCACCACTTCGTCATTGCGGACAATATAGTCCTTGTCCTTGCGGAACAGGCGATGCGCCCGCAGCGCCGAATTGGCGTGGTGCACCAGGGCGACGTTTTCGATGTCGTAAAGCGAGCCCGACTTCATCAGCCCGCTCTCGGTCAACGCCGCTTCCAGCTTCTCGATGCCGGCATCGGTGAAGGTCGCCGCGCGCTGCTTCTCGTCCAGCTCGAAATCGTCGTCGCCGATCAGCGGCATCAGCGCGTCGAGCGTCGTATAAAGCTCGCTGCGGTCGTCCGATGGGCCCGAAATGATCAGCGGCGTGCGCGCCTCGTCGATCAGGATGGAGTCGACTTCGTCGACGATCGCGAAGTCATGGCCGCGCTGCACCATCTGGGCGCGCGTATATTTCATGTTGTCGCGCAGGTAGTCGAAGCCCAGCTCGTTATTGGTGCCGTAGGTGATGTCGGCCGCATAGGCCGCCTTGCGTTCCGCATCGGTGAGGCCATGCACGATCACGCCCCAGGACAGGCCCAGGAAATTGTAGATCTGGCCCATCCAGGCCGCGTCGCGCCTGACCAGATAGTCGTTGACGGTCACCAGGTGCGCGCCCTTGCCGGTCAGCGCATTGAGATACATCGGCAGCGTCGCCACCAGGGTCTTGCCTTCACCGGTGCGCATTTCGGCGATACCGCGCTCGTTCATCACCATGCCGCCGATCAGCTGCACGTCGAAGTGCCGCATTTTCAGCACGCGCTTGGAAGCTTCGCGCACCGTGGCGAAGGCCGGCACGATCAAATCATCGAGATCGGCGCCCTTGGCCAATTGGTCCTTGAAATCTTGCGTGCGAGCGGCAAGCTGCTCATCGCTCAGCTTTTCCAGCTCAGGCTCCAGCGCATTGATCGCCGTGACCTTGGCGTGGAAGCGCTTCACATGCCGGTCCGACGGAGAACCGAAAATCCTCCGGGCAAGCGCTGCTAGTGCCATATGTCAGGTCCTTTTGATGCTCATCGCTGCGGTGAGAGGCCATAGTCTGGGGGCGGATTTGCGGCCACCGGGGTTAGCCTCATCAGCGCGATGGTGGAGCGGTCCGCGCCCCGAATGTCTGTTGCCCATAAACGTGCCGGAATTGCGGTCCGTCTTGGTCGTCAAATGCGCTGTTGATGTAAGAGCGAGGCCTTGTCTTGTCAACGCCGCCGAAATCGGCGACACCTCTGCCGCCCTCCCGGAAATGGTCCGGCCACGCTGGTTTTTGCGTCCGCAAATATGCGCACAAATGGCGGCCTGGCACATTTCGGCCCCGTTGCCGTGAGAGGGGCAGGTCGACGGCGCGCCATGAGCGGCTGCCTATCGCTAGATTTGGTCTCGTGCCTAACGCAGGCCGCAACGAGCTTCGGCGCCAAAGCATATGCGCCGGCAAGGAGAATGCTCTGATGTCTTATACCTCCAAACGTCTCGTCCAGACGGTCAGCGTGCTCGCACTGGTTCTGGGTGCGGCCATGATGCCGGCGATGGCCCAGGATGCCGCGCCCGCCCCCGAAGCCCCTGCCGCCGCGGCCCCGGTTGCTCCTCCTTCGCCCGAGGCGGTGGTCGCCACCGTCGGCGACGATACCATCACCGAAGCCGATCTTTCCTTTGCCGCCGAAGACCTGGCCCAGGAACTCAGCCAGATGCCGCCGACCGAGCAGCGCGCTTTCCTGGTCCGCGTACTTATCGACATGAAGGTGATGTCCAAGGCCGCCAAGGATGCCGGCATGGATGCCACCCCGCTGTTCCAGCAGCGCCTCGATTATCTTGAGGAACGCGCCCTGCGCCGCGTCTATTTCTCCGACGCCATCGCCAATTCGATCACCGAAGACGCCGTGCGCGCCAAGTATGACGAATATGTCGCCTCCTTCGTGCCGGCCGATGAAATCCATGCCAGCCATATCCTGGTCAAGACCAAGGAAGAGGCCGACGCTATCGAGCAGCAGCTCAAGGACGGCGGCGATTTCGCTGCCATCGCCAAGGAAAAGTCGATCGATCCGGGCGCGGCCAATGGCGGCGATCTGGGCTTTTTCGGCAAGGGCATGATGGTCGGCCCGTTCGAGGACGCCGCCTTCGCGCTGACCGATATCGGTCAGATTTCCGCGCCGGTGGAATCCCAGTTCGGCTGGCACATCATCAAACTTGAGGAACGCCGCAAGTCCTCCCCGCCCCCGATCGAACAGATCGGCGGCCAGTTGCAGCAGCAGCTGTTGATGACCACCTTTGACGATGCCGTCGCCAAGCTGATGGACGGCGTCAAGATCGACATCCCCGACGCCGCCCTCGCTGCCGCCGTCGCTGCCCAAACCGACCCGGCCGCCGCCGAATCCGGCCAACCCGCCCCGGCCGCGCAGTAAGCGCTTATTGGAGAGTGAGGCTCAATCAGTCCCACTCTCCTTCCAGCGGGCCTTTCGCTAGGCTCGCTGGCATGGTGGCTCTCCCCCTTTTCCGGGGTAGAGTGAGGACCGCCGAATTCATGGCCTTCGGCGCGGCTCCGGCGTAAGGGTTGAGATGACCGATCTCGCACGGAAATTGCGACGGACACCAACTGCGCCAGAAGTTCGTCTCTGGCGCTTGATTCATCCGTTGAGAACCGGCGGCTTTCACTTTCGCAAACAGGTCCCGATTGACCGATACATCGTCGACTTTGCCTGCCACGCCGTGAAGCTGGTTATCGAAGATGAGAGCCGACGCGTTGCGCGATACGTTTCTGCAGCACGAAGGCTACCGAATTTTGCGATTCACCAATGCCGATGTGATGGACAATCCGGAAGGGGTTTATCATCAGATTGCAGTGGCGCTTGGGGTATTAGCGTCCTGACAACCACCGAAGGTCACCCCCTCCCAGCCTCCCCCATCAAGGGGGAGGTGCCTGCCGGTGGGTGCGACTAGATCGAATTCAAAATTGAGAAGCTGAACTGAGTCTCATCCCCAAGAGTGGAGAGAAACCTCCCCCTTGATGGGGGAGGTAGGAGGGGGTGTTCTCGGCTGACCTCAATCAATCAGCCTTATCCATCTTCTCCCCACAACCAAAACCCGTCGTATCCTCCTCCCCGATATCTCCACATTGGCTGCGGGTTCGCGACGAACGGCCGTGGGGAGTTTGGTGGGAGGGGAATGCGGTCGCGCGATCCCTGGGCCAGCACGACGGAGCCACCCCACGCGTGAAGGGGAGGCACTGTCGGGCGGACAGAAACCCCATCGCATGCGGCGAGACCTGTCTCGCTTACTACAAAACCCATGAGGCACGTCTCGCCGCATGCCGCAGTCTATCCACACCCGCCCGGCACCCCGCGCGGCGTCTCGGCACGTCCCGTCTTGCGAATGCCGTATCTTTCGGGCACATCCACTGCACCAAAATTCCCAGCAAGGCTTCCCCAATGGCCCACCCGGTTTCGCCCCTCGCCCCAAAAACCTATCCGGATCTGCCGCCGATCGCGGGCGTCCGCTTCGCCACTGCCGAAGCCGGGATCAAATACAAGAACCGCACCGACGTGCTGCTGGTCGCCTTCGATGCCGGCACCAGCGTCGCCGGCGTCGTCACCCGCTCCAAATGCTCCTCGGCCGCCGTCGATTGGTGCAAGGCCAACCTGCCAGGCGGCACGGCTCGCGCCCTCGTCGTCAATTCGGGCAATGCCAATGCCTTTACCGGCGCCAAGGGCCAGAAATCGGTCGAACTGACCGCCGATTTTGCCGCCAAGGCCGTTGGCTGCGCCCCATCCGAAGTCTTCCTCGCCTCCACCGGCGTCATCGGCGAGCCACTCGATGCCAATAAATTTTCCGGCGTGCTCGACCAGATGGCGACCCGGCTGGGCGACGGCCCCTGGATGGACCCCGCCAAGGTCATCATGACCACCGACACCTTCCCCAAGCTGAGTGGCGCCACCATCGAAATCGACGGCTCCGAAGTGCGCATCAACGGCATCGCCAAGGGCAGCGGCATGATCGCGCCCGACATGGCCACCATGCTCAGCTTCGTCTTCACCGACATGCCCATCGCCGCGCCCGTCTTGCAGGCGCTCCTCGCCCGGCACGTCCAGACCAGCTTCAACGCCATCACCGTCGATAGCGATACCTCGACCTCCGACACCCTCCTGGCCTTCGCCACCGGCAAGGCCCGCGGCGTCGCCCCGATCGAAACCTTGGACGATCCCCGCGCCGAAATCTTCGGCGAGGCCCTCCGCGACGTGCTGTTCGATCTCGCCATCCAGGTCGTGCGCGACGGCGAAGGCGCCACCAAGCAGGTCTCCATCCATGTCGAAGGCGCCACCAGTGACGCCAGCGCCTTCCGCATCGCCAAGTCGATTGCCGATAGCCCGCTGGTCAAAACCGCCATTGCCGGCGAAGACGCCAATTGGGGCCGCGTCGTCATGGCCGTCGGCAAGGCCGGCGAGCCCGCCGACCGCGACAAGCTCTCGATCCGCTTCGGCGACCTCCTGGTCGCCAAGGATGGCGAGCGCGCCCCGATCTACGACGAAGCCGCCACCTCAGCCTATATGAAGGGCGAGGACCTGGAACTGACCGTCGGCCTCGGTCTCGGCGAGGGCAAGGCCACCGTCTATACCTGCGATTTGACCCATGGCTACATCACCATCAACGGCGACTATCGCAGCTGATCATGGCCCTCCCGACCACCACCGAAACCGAGGCCGCGTTCCTCCTGGCCTGGCCGGCCCTCGAAACGATCGAGGACGGCCATTGGGTCGCCCGCTTCGCCAACGGCTATACCAAGCGCGCCAATTCCATCCAGTGCCACGACATCGCCGACGTGATGAACGCCGCCGCCCGGATCGAGGCTTTGGCGGCGCAATACCGCGCCCATAACCTGCAGCCGACCTTCCGCATCACCCCGCTGGCCGGTCCCGAAGTCGAAGCCGCGCTCGACGCCAAGGCGTGGTCGACCTTCGAGCGCAGCCACGTCCTCGCCATGGACTTGCCCAAGCGCGTTCGCCTCGTCCCGACCCCGACCAGATATCTTGAGCCCACCGATCCTGAATGGCTGCAGATCCAGAACGACATGAGCGGTGCCGATGCAGCGACCCGCCAGAGCCTGCAGCAGATCCTGGCCCGCCTTGCCGTCCCCGCACGCGGCATCCTGATTTATGACGAGGATACCCGCCAGCCCGTCGGCGCCGCGCTCGCCATCAATGCCAATGGCATCGCCATTTTCCTCAATGTCGTGGTCGACGCCGCCCAGCGCGGCAAGGGCCATGGCCGCGCGCTGATGAACGCCGCCCTCAATTGGACCACCCAATCGGGCGCCACGGGCGCCGCCATCCAGGTGCTGGCCGACAATGAACAGGCCGTCCCGCTCTATCGCTCGCTCGGCTTCCAGCCCATGTACGATTACCATTACCGCCGGGCGCCGCAATGAACATCCTGCTCGTTGTCGCTTGTGCCCTGGTCGATGCCGACCGCCGCGTCCTCATCGCCCAGCGCCCGCCCGGCAAGTCGCTCGCCGGACTGTGGGAATTTCCCGGCGGCAAGATCGAGCCCGGTGAAACGCCCGAGGCGGCGCTGATCCGCGAGCTGGAGGAGGAGCTGGGTATTTCCACCAAGACCGCGTGCCTGGCTCCGGTTTCTTTCGCCAGTCACTCTTACGATAATTTTCATGTGTTGATGCCACTTTACGCCTGCCGGAAGTGGCAAGGACAGCCGCAGCTCAGGGAGCATACCGCACTCAAATGGGTGCGCCCCAATGCCCTGCGCGACTACCCCATGCCCCCGGCTGACGCGCCATTGATCGCCGCACTCTGCGACCTTCTCTAAGCGCTGGTATGAAGCGCGGGGACTGCCATGCTGTGGATTGCGATTACACGATGTCTACGTGACCAATCGGGCACGACGGCCATCGAATATAGCATGATCGCGGCACTGATCGCCGCCGTCCTCATCGGCACCCTGGCCGCCGTCGGCGGCAGTGTGCAGCAGCTCTATGATGACGGCGCCAGCAAAGCCGCCGCCACGATGGCCCACACCACCGACAACCAGAACTGAGCCGCGGCCCTATTGCAGCGCCACGACCTTGTATTTCTGCCCCGCGACCACCGGATCGCCGGGGAACAGATCATTGATGATATAGAACAGTTCCGTGCCGCGATTGAGCCCGGCCATCTGCTTGGCCAGCGAGTCGGCGCTATCGCCGGACTTCGCCGTCACGATCCGGACGCCAACTTTGCGGATTTGCGCCAGATCGGTCGCATCGGTCCGCCGGAAGCTCTTGAGCGTCGCCTCGGCCCCCTCTGCAAACCGCGCGCTGTCGGCCTTGGCCGCGAAGATGAAGCGATAGACCTGCCCGTCAAGCCGCATCACCGAGACGCGGAAGAACCACTGATCGGTCTGCGCTATGCCCGACGCCATGTCGACGCCGTTATAGCTTTGCGTGGTAACGCTGTCGGCCTTGAGCCCGGCGATCCAGCCCGATTTCAGGTAGTCGCCCAGCCCGACATTGGTGCCCACCTCGGCGCTGTCGAAGCGCACGGCCTCCCCATCCCCCGCAACGCCGACCACCGCGTTCTGCGAGTTCTGCAACGTATACCCCTGCGGCACCGCGAAGGTATATTTGCTGGCACTATGGATGAACCGCCGCCCGACGATCGATCCCTGCGCAACGCTATTGCCAAAGGTGAGGCCGGAAATGCTGGCGAGATAGCCTTCGCGATCCACTTCGCCGACGCCATCGGCGCCGAACAGCTGGGTTGCCACCTGAACCGCTTTCTGGATGCGGTCGGGCGTCGATGGATGCGAGGACAAAAAGCCTTCGCCCTGGTTCTGCCCCGCCGAAAAGGTCGCAAAGCGGCTCATCACGCCCAGGAACCGCGCTGCCGCATGGGGATCGTAACCCGCCTTGCCGGTGAATTTGATGCCTTCGCGGTCCGCTTCCAGTTCCTGGTTCTGGCTGAATGCCGCCAGCGACTGTTTGGAGCGATTGGCCGCCTCTTCGGCGCCCGCCTCGCCACCGAACACGCCGCTGACCACCCGGTCGACGATCTCGGTGGTCCGCGTCCGATTGGTGCGCGCCCGTGCATGGCGCAGCGTAACGTGCGCGATTTCATGGGCCAGCACCGCGGCCAGTTCGCTGCTGTCCGATGCCAGCGCCAGGATACCGCGCGTCACATAGATATAGCCGCCGGGCAGTGCAAAGGCGTTGACCTCGGCGCTGTCCAGAATGGTCACCTGGAATTCTGCATTGGGCTGGTCCGCCGCCGCCAGCAGCCGCCCGACGATCCCCGCCACCATGATTTCGGCGGGCCGATCCGAATAGACCCCGCCATAGGCCGCGATGATCCGCGGATGCTCGCGCCGCCCGATCACCACGTCATCGGGATCGGTGCCTTGGGGCACCACGATGGGCGCGGGATTGTCGCCGGTCTGCGTTACCGCAATGCCGCCGATACTGGTCAGGGTCGTGCAGCCGCTCAGCGCCAGCAGGGATACCGCCAGCACACAATTGCGCATTCCAATAGCAATGCCACCCAGAAGGTTCATCGTGTGGCCAAGACCTCGATCTGTTCGGGATGGGTCACCTCGATGCGCGGACCATCCCGGTCGTCCACCCATCCCCTGATCCGCACCAGCGCTCCTTCGAGCGCCAGAGGGTCGATGCCGGCCCCGGCAAATAGCCGCAACGCCCGCGCTTCGATCACCGCGGTGAAGTCCTCTTTCCAGAACCGGCCGAAATTAAGATAGAGCCGCCCGCCGGATTGATCCGCCAGCAGCACCCGTCCTTCAACCAATTCGTAATGACCGGCGCGCTCAAGCAAATCAGCCGGCCGATCCGCCGCTCGCACGCTGTAATAGGGATCGCTCCAGATGCCAAGCCCAGCCAGGCGCGCCCGCCCTTCGGCGGCGAACAATTGATCCAGGCACGCCCGATTGTCCGGAAACGAATAGACCCGCGCCATGCCCTGCGCGACCATCTGCTGCTGTGCCCAGATTTCGCCCTCCGGTGTCACGACGAAGACATGCGCCAGCGCCCGCTCGTAGCGGTCGATTTCCTCGCCGCCATAGCCCAGCCGCACGGTTTTATTGAGCACCATGGCCTCAAGCATGCCCTTGGCTTCCTCGGCCTTGGGCCAGGTGGGAAAGCCCTCGCGCCCCAGCGGCAATTTGGGCGCCTGCGTGCCGATCATGCGCACCACGACGCCGCTATCGAGCACCACGGTATCGCCGTCGCTCACCTGCACGACCACCCCGCCCGGCGCCGAACGCAACGCCTCGCAAGCCAGTGCCGCCGCCGAAACCGACGACAGCGCCGCAAGCGCAGCCAACCGAACCATGCTGGACCTGACCAATGGAGCCCCGAGAAGGATTTCGTTCACCATGCACTTGAATAAGGCAAAAAAGGATTACCGAGGTGACAATGCTGCAGGCCCGACGCACTGCCTTCGGTGTTTCTCCCCATATGTTGCCACTTTGCCGCTACCACCCAAGTTCTGGTTTGAACCGCGCCGAAGTTTTGCTATGCAAGCTCGCGTGGTCCCGTAGCTCAGCTGGATAGAGCACCGGATTCCTAATCCGGGGGTCGTGGGTTCGAATCCCGCCGGGGTCACCACCGCTTTACCGCCCGTCGGACAGGATCATTTCGGCCGCCTTCTCGGCAATCATGATCACCGGCGAATTGGTATTGCCCGATACGATCGTCGGCATGATCGACGCATCCACTACCCGCAGGCCATCCAGCCCGCGAACGCGCAACCGGTCGTCGACGACCGCCATCGCGTCGCTCCCCATCTTGCAGGTGCCCACCGGATGAAAGATCGTGGTGGCGATATCGCCGACCCGGGCCACCAGGTCCGCTTCGCTGGTGAACGCCTCGCCGGGCAGATATTCCTCGGGCCGGAACCGCTCCACGGCACGCGTGGCCATCAGCGCCCGGGCCTGGTGGATGGAATTGACGGCAATCGCCTGGTCTTGCGCCGCCGCGAGATAATTTGGCTTGATCCGGGGCGCAGCCTTGGCGTCGGCGGTACCGATATGGATCGTGCCGCGGCTCTGCGGCCGCAGGTTGCACACCGAAACCGTCACCGCGGCGAAACGGTGCAGCGGCTCGCCAAAGCGGTCGGTGGACAAGGGCTGCACGTGAAACTCCAGGTCCGGCGTGGCAAGACCAGGGTCGGAGCGGGTGAAAATGCCAAGCTGGCTCGGCGCCATCGATAGCGGCCCGGTTCGGCGCGCCGCATATTCGATAGCCATCGCCGCCCGGCTCAAGGGATTGTGATAATATGTATTGAGCGTGGGCGTATCGTGGATCTTGAAGACCGTGCGGATCTGCAGATGGTCCTGTAGGTTCTCGCCAACGCCATCGAGGCGATGCAAGGTCTGGATACCGAGACCGCCGAGAAGGTCAGGCTGCCCGATGCCGGACAGTTCAAGCAGTTTGGGCGAATTGACCGCGCCGGCACAGAGCAGCACCTCACGATGCGCCAGCGCCTTGCAGATCTTCCCCTCATGCCGGAATTCCACGCCCCGCACGCGGCTGCCTTCGAGCACCAGCCGGTCGACCTCCGCCGCCGTGATCACCCGCAGGTTCGCCCGTTTCAAGACCGGGCGGAGAAATGCCTTGGACGCATTCCAGCGCACGCCACGGCGCTGGTTGACCTCGAAATAGCCCGAGCCAAAATTGTCGCCCTGGTTGAAATCATCGGTCCGTGGAATTCCAAGCTCGTCCGCCGCGTCGCGAAACGCATCCAGAATAGGCCAGGACAGGCGCTGCTGCTCGACGCGCCATTCGCCGCCTGCCCCATGCAGCGCCGACTGGCCGCCGTGATAATCTTCCGACTTGCGGAAATAGGGCAGCACATCGTCCCAGCCCCATCCTTCATTGCCGGCCTGCCGCCAGCCATCATAGTCCACCGACTGCCCGCGCATATAGATCATGCCGTTGATCGATGAGGATCCACCCAGTACCTTGCCGCGCGGATAGTTGAGCGACCTTCCGTTGAGCCCCGGCTCAGCCTCGGTCTTCATCAGCCAGTCGGTGCGCGGATTGCCCATGCAGAACAGGTAGCCGACGGGAATATCGATCCAGTGATACCGGTCGCTCCCCCCCGCCTCGATCAGCAGCACTTTCGTGCGGGGATCGGCGCTCAACCTGTTGGCCAGAACGCAGCCTGCGGACCCTGCCCCAACAATGACAAAGTCATATTCTGCAAGCAATTCACTCATTTCGTCTGGCCCCGGAGATCATCATGGCGGATACAAGCGGCGGCGCGCTCATGCCCAATTCAGTCATCGGCGGCACAATCGCCGAACAGGCTGCGATTGCATAGGGACAACATGCCCGAAACCGGATTTGGCAAAATTGTCTAAATGTTTAGATTTTGAACGCTCTTTGCTAACCTTTGGGATCGCGTTCGATTAGCCTCTGAGCATCGGTCCGAAAAGTGGTTCCCGGCTTTCGGGAATACCCAAGCGAAAACAAAGAGCCACCGCTCCCCTGCCCGTTTTCCCAGCAAGGATATGCCCCATGTCCGTCTTGTCGTTCTCCAGATCAGCCGCCGCGCCAATCCTGGCCATAGCCCTTGCCACGACGCTGGCCGCCTGCAGCATGGGCGGTGGCGGCAGCACCAGCATCGCGCTGGCGCCCGGCCTGTCGGCCCGCATGGACCAGCCCAACGCTTCGCTCGACCGCGCCCAGGCCATCAGCATCGTCAATGCCTATCGCGCCACGCAGGGCCTGCCCGCCCTCATGCCCGATAGTGGCCTGGATGGCACCGCCCAGGCCCTCGTTAATCAATATGCCGCCACCGGCACCGCCCCCAAGACGCCCGCCGGCCTCACCATGAAGCTGAGCGCCGGCTACGCCACCTTCGCCGAGACCTTTTCCGGCTGGCGCAACAACCCGGCCGATGCTGCCGGCATGACCGCCAGCGCCACCAAGGCCGGCGTCGCCGCCGCCTTCAATGGCGGCTCCAGCTATGGCGTCTATTGGGTGCTCGTCCTTGGCAACTGAGCCGAACCTCGTCGACGCGCGCGGGCTCAAATGCCCGCTGCCGGTGCTGAAGATGGAAAAGCGCCTTGAGGCGCTGCCATCCGGCGCCGAACTGGTCGTGCTGGCCACCGATCCGATCGCCAGGATCGATATCCCGCTCTATTGCCGCCAGCACGGCCATGCCTGCGCCATGACGCTGGATGGCGACACCATGCGGTTCGCTATCGTCAAAGCCTAGAGCAAGCGGCTAATTGCTGAAATGCACCCGCGGCTGGGGGAGTGGCGCTTCGGGGCTTGCTGCCAGCGCCAGGCCCGGCCGCAAATCGGCTTGATTGGTAACCTCGGCGGTCGCCACCGGGAACGCCGGCAAATGCACCGGCCGTGGCCGCGGCAAAGCGATGCCGGCACGCACCCGGCCCAGATTGGTTGCCTGATAGGTCGCCGCCGCGATCACATCGTTGAGATAGCTCGGCTGACCCTTCATTCCCATCGGGAACGCGGTTTCCTGCGCCTTGACATAGTCGGCCGCCTGCTTGCCGCAGATCAGCGGCCGCATATTCGCAGGCTCGACATTCGGACTGTTGACCAGGCTCAGCACCGATTGCCCGGTGCTCGTGGCCGAGCCGGACAACCCGCGCAGCACCAGTTCGGCCGCCCGCTCATTGCGGTCACGGCCCGACGATGCCCCCAGCACCACCGCCATCAGCCGGCGCCCATTGCGCTCCACCGTGGCCACCATATTGAGGCCGGAGGCGCAAATGAAACCCGTCTTCATGCCGGTCGTGCCGGCGAACTTGGTCAGCAGCTGGTTTTCCGATTCCAGCGTTTTATTGCCCAATTGCACCGCCTCGGTGCCGAAGATCGGATCGTATTGCGGAAAGCTCTGGCGGATATACAGCGCCAGGATCGCCAGGTCGCGCGCCGACATGCGCTGTTCGGGATTATCCAGCCCGTTCGCATTGGCGAAATGGCTTGCCGTCAACCCCATCCGGGCGGCCGCATCGTTCATCTTGGCCACGAACCCGGCTTCGCTGCCGCCGACGGTTTCGGCGATCGCCACGGCGACGTCATTGGCCGATTTGACCAGCATTACATAAAGCGCGTCCTTCATGCTCAGCGCACTGTCGACCGGCAGGCCGGACTTGCTCGGCTCCTGGTTGACCGCGTGGCGCGACAGCACCACCGGCGTATCCAGCGTGACCGTGCCCTTGGCGATTTCCTCGAAGGTCACATAGGCCGTCATCAGCTTGGTCAGCGATGCCGGATGCCAGGGCAGGCCGGCATCCTCTGCATAGAGCACTTCAAGCGTGTCCATATCCACCAGCAGCGTCGGATTGGCACGCGCTAGCCCGAGCATCGAGGAAAAACTGACAAGGATCGCCAGGGCAAGAACACAAAGCTGTCGGGCGTGCTGCACGAGGATCAGGCTCCGGAATAATCGCAGAAATCGGGCCCTCTCATAACAGCGACGGAGCCCCACCTCAATGCGTCAGCCCGACGCTGACAGGGTTTTGAACCCCTGCTGACACGATTTGGCAGCCACTGCGTTAATCTCCAACATCATCAAATCCTGCGGAGAGCCGTCATGACCACCATCGTCACCATCCTCACCCCCGGCTTTGCCGATTGGGAAACCGCCCTGCTCAATGCGGCTTCCCGCAGCTACTACAAGATCGACACCCATTTCGCGACGCAGGGCGGGCAGGTCGTCACCTCGGCCGGCGGCATGCGGGTGACACCCGATCTCGCCATCGAAGATATCGATCCAGCCCAGCTCGATGCGCTGGTCGTCTGCGGCGGCGATGCCTGGGCCAAGCCGGGCGCACCCGACCTCTCCGACCTGCTCCGCCGCACGCGCGACGCCGGCAAGACCGTGGCCGGCATTTGCGACGGCACGCTGGCTTTGGCCCGCTCCGGCGTACTCAACACCGTGAACCACACCAGCAATTCCACCGATAACCTGACCCCGACGGGCTATGCAGGCGCAAGCCACTACAAGGACCAGCCCATGGCGGTCGTCGATGGCCGAATCGTCACCGCGCCCGGCACCGCTCCCGTCAGCTTCATGGCCGGCGTGATGGAAACGCTCGGGCTCAAGGACGATAACCTCAAATTCTATCTCGGCCTGCACGCCGCCGAGCACAAGGCCGCCTGGGGACACCTCCTGGCCTCCAAGCTCGGGATGATGCCGCCGGGAGCCCAAAGAACATCGATGCCCCCTAGGCACGAATAGGAACCACGACTATATTGATGCCCAGGTTACTCTCGAACCCAAGGCATCGACCATGTCCCTCAAAGACACTGCCCAGGCCTCCAACTGCACCGCCATGTCCGACGTGCTCAACCGCATCGGCGATAAATGGAGCGTCATGGTGGTCGGCATCCTGTCGCGCAGCGGCACCATTCGCTTCAACGAACTCAAGCGTTCGATCAACGGCGTCTCCCAGCGCATGCTGACCCTGACCCTGCGCAATCTGGAACGCGATGGCCTCGTCACCCGCACCATCTATCCCGAAGTGCCGCCGCGCGTCGAATACGGCCTGACCGAGCTGGGCAAGACCCTGACCGGCCCGATCAATGCCCTGTGGGACTGGTCGGCCGAGCACCACGGCACCATCATCGATGCGCGCACCATCTATGACGCACGCGAAACCGCCGTCGCCGCCGAAGCTCCGCGCAAGATCGCCTACGCCCGCGGCTAAGCCTTGTGGACGCGGCAGACGCTCGCCGAACATGTTGCCGCGCTCGGCCTCCAGCGCGGCGATAGTGTCCTGGCCCATGCCGCCCTGCGCTCGGTCGGCCCCATCCTGGGCGGCCCCGATACGCTGATAGCCGCCATCCGCGACGTCATCGGCCCGCAGGGAACGCTGCTCGCCTATTGCGACTGGGCGTATGATGACCGCGACTATCCAGATCGCAGTCTGCGGGCCCATGTACCGCCTTTCAACCCAGCCGCCTCCCGTGCAACTCGCGATAACGGCGCCTTCCCCGAACTGCTGCGCACCACCCCCGGCGCCCGCCGCAGCGGCAATCCCGGCGCATCCATGACCGCGCTTGGCGGCCGCGCCGACTGGTTCACCGCCGATCATGCCCTCGATTATGGCTATGGCCCGCAATCCCCGCTCGGCAAGCTCGTCGCTGCCAATGGCAAGACCATGCTGATCGGCGCTCCGCTCGACACCATGACCCTGCTGCATCACGCCGAACATCTGGCCGATTTCCCCAACAAGCGCATCCGCCGCTACGAAACCCCGATCCTGGTCGATGGGCAAACCGTCTGGCGGCAATTCGAGGAATTCGACACCTCCAACGCCCCCGATGGCTTGCCGGAAGATTACTTCGCCACCATCGTCACCGAGTTCCTCGCCACCGGAAACGGAAGAAGCGGCACCATCGGCGCCGCGTCTTCCGTTCTGGTCCCGGCTCCCGCCATCGTGACCTTTCGCCGTCGACTGGCTGGAAACCCGCCTCAGATCAGCGCCTTGATCTTCTTCTTGCGCCACACGAACTGATACCAGCTCGCCTGCAGGATCAGCATGGTCGAAAAGCTCGCGGCATAAGCCCACCAGATCCCGTGCAATCCCAGGATGCTCGACAGCCAGATGGCGCCCGGCAGTTCGACGCACAAAATACACGCCAGCGACAGCACCATCGGCATCAGCACCGTGCCCGAGGCCCGCATGATGCCCGAAAACACCGCGCTCTGCCCGAACAGCACCACGCTCCACAACACGATATGCAGCAAGCCTTCGGTCATCTCGATCACGGCCGGATCGGTGATGAACAGCGCCACGAGGTGTTCGGAGAACAGATAGGCGATCAGCACCAGGGTGCCGGTGATGATCAGGCTCATCACCAGCCCGGTGCGGGTAATGCCGCGCAACTGATCGATCTGCCCCGCCCCGATCGCCTGCGCCCCGAAGATCGAGGTGGCGATGGCGATCGACATCGCAGGGAACTGCACATAGCTCAGCACCTGGTTGACTGCGCCATAGGCCGCCGTCGCGTCCGAGCCGAAGCGGTTGATCAGCCCGACCACCACGATCGCCGAAATCGATGACACCACCATCTGCACGCCTGCGGGAATGCCCAGCCGCAACACCATCAGGAACAGGCTGGGATTGATGCGCAGATAGCCCACCAGCACCCGGTCGGGCGCCAGCGGATGCTTTTTCGCCCGCATGTAGAAGAACAGGAAGACCAATACCGAGGTGAACCCGGCAATGGTCGCCACCGCAGCGGCCATGATGCCGATCTGCGGCAGCCCGAACCAGCCCAGGATCAGCGCCGGCGTCACGATCAGGCCCACCGCCAGCGAAATGACCAGCGACACCAGCGGCGTCACCGTATCGCCGACGCCGCGCAGCACCGAGGTCGCCATCAAGAAGATGAACAGCCCCGGCATGCCGATCAGCAGCACGCGCGCATAATTGGTCGCCGGCTCCAGAATATTGGCCGGAGCGCCCAGCAGCGTCATGATCGGCGCGGTGAAAAAGATGCCGATCAGCGCCACCACCAGACCCAAGAGGAAGGTCGCGGTGAACGTCGTGCCCGCCACTTCCTTGACCTTGTCGATATTGCGCGCGCCCCAGGCCTGCCCGATCAGAACGGTAGCGCCCGAACTCAGCCCGATGATGAACGAGATCAGAAAGATCATGATCGGGAAGAACACCGAAACGGCGGCCAGCGAATCCACCCCCAGCAGCTGCCCGATATAGATATTGTTGAGCGTACCCGACAGCGATTGCAGGATATTGGCCGCCATCAGCGGCACGAGGAAAATAAGAAACCGCTGCCAGAGCGGCTTGGATACGGGGTTCATCCGGCTCTCCACAAGACTTCAAAAAATATGCGTCACAGTCCCTGAAAATGCAGCTTGGCTGCCGGGACCTGTTTACACCCCGAAAATGGAATGCCGGCTGGACGGGCGCGGAGACGTGGAAATGACACGGGGATTCTCTACGACGGCACCCCCGGAGCGTCAACCGCGCGGGAAATGGCCTCAATAATACAAAGCGGGCCACTCCGTGCCTGTAACGGGATGGCCCAAATTCTATATGATGCGGGAGCTGCCCAAGGCGAATCGACATTCAGCTCAGCACTATAGATCGAGAGCCCCGATCCGCCTCCCTCCCCCTTGAGGCTGCTGACGGCCCGCAGGGCCAAATCGCTCCAGTGGAGCGATTTGAGCGAAGAAGGCCATGAGAGCTACGCTCGAATGGCAGGGGATTGAGGGTGGGGGTTCTGAACTAACAATCAGGCTCAATAGCCGGGATGGCGCAAGCTGATAGTCCCAGACCCCCACCCCAACCCTCCCCACAAGGGGGAGGGAGAAGAAGGGGCTTCCAGACCGTACAAAATCTGAACGTCAATTCAACCCAAGCTCAGACCAGCGTGATTTTCACGTCGATATTGCCACGGCTGAGCTTGGAATAGGGGCAAGTCTGGTGGGCGGCGTCGATCAGCTGCTGCGCCTGGGCGCGATCGAGGCCCGGCAGGCTGACGTTGAGACGAGCCTGCAGCTGGTAGCCATTTTCGTTGGTGCCGAGATCGACTTCGGCATCGATGGCGCGATCGGCCGGCAGCGCGATCTTGAGCTGGCCGGCGGCCAGGCCCATGGCGCCCATGAAGCAGGCGGACCAGCCGGCAGCAAACAGCTGCTCAGGATTGGTGCCGCCACCAGAAGTGCCTGGCGAGGACAGCTTGATATCCAAGCGGCCATCGGAGCTTTGGGCAGCACCGTCACGGCCGCCAGTGGTGTGGGTCTTGCCGGTATAGAGGACTTTTTCGATCGCGGTGATGGTCATGGCATTGTTCCTTCGGGTTGGGATGGCTATTTAATTATCGTCGTAATGTTTATCACGATGCAGCTTGTGTCACACCTCCAACGGGCTTACAAGCGAGAAAATGATTATTGCGATAATTATTCCGCACGGAGACGAATGATGACCGATAAACCGCTCAGCCCAGAGGACACCCCTCCGCTGTCGGAGTTCCTGTGCTTCTCGATCTACTCAGCGAACCTGGCCTTCTCGCGGGTCTATAAGCCCGTGCTGGAGGCGCTTGGCCTCACCTATCCGCAATACATAACCCTGATCGCGCTGTGGGAAGACGACAACCAGACCGTCAAAGGCTTGAGCGAAAAGCTGTTTCTGGAGCCCAGCACCATGACCCCGATGCTGAAGCGCCTTGAGGCCATGGGTTATCTCACCCGCACGCGCGGGGTGGAGGATGAGCGGATCGTGCGTGTGTCGCTGACCGAAGCGGGCCGCCGCGTGCGCGAGAAGGGCATCCCCTTCGCCGCCGTGACCGCAAAGGCGAGCGGGCTGACGATCCCCGAATTTACGCTGCTGCAGAAAGCTGTCGTCAATCTGCGCAATAACCTCATGACCGCCGCCAAGGCCGCCTGAGCCCCACCTATCATCGCCACGAATGGCGAGCATCACCACTTGTCATGCTCGCCTGTGCACTTTCTCGATGCGCCGCCTGCTGCCGGACGCTAGACAAGGCGAATGCACAATCCCGCCTCCCCCTCCCCATGGTCGTCCGCCCAGTTCTATGCCGGCGCCCGCGCCTGCATTCCCGTCGCCATTTCGGTCGCCGCCTATGGCGTCGTCTGGGGCGTGCTGGCCAAGCAGGCCGGCCTCTCCCTGCTCGAAGTGGTGCTGATGAGCGGACTGGTGTTTGCCGGCTCCGCCCAGTTCGTAGCGCTCGACCTGTGGACCGCCACGCCCTCCACTCTCCCCATCGGCCCCATTATCCTGGCCACGCTGATCGTCAACCTGCGCTATCTGCTGCTGACCGCCACGCTGCGCCCCCTGGTGCGACCCGGCACGGAAAAGCGCAGCGCCGCCGCGATGTGGCTGCTCAGTGATGAGAACTGGGCCATGACCGTGGGCGAAATGGCCAAGGGCCGCGGCTCCATCGCCTTCCTCGTCGGCGGCGGCACCACTGTCTGGTGCTTCTGGATGGCCGCCACCGTCATCGGGCGGATGCTCGGCTCCGCAATCGACGATCCCACCAAATACGGCCTCGACTTCGCCTTCACCGCCACCTTCCTCGCGCTCTTGCTCGGCATGTGGAAGGGCAAGGCCGATTTGCTGCCCTGGCTGGTGGCCGCATTCGTCGCCGTCATCTCGGCGCGGCTCATCCCCGGCAGCTGGTACATCCTGACCGGCGGCATTGCCGGTAGCCTCGCCGGCGCCATCGCGGAAAGGCGGCGCGGTTATGCTCACTAGTCCGCAAGCCCTCTTGACCATTGCCGGCATGCTGGCGGTCACCCTCGCCATCAAGGCCAGCGGCCTGCTGCTGGCCAATAGGCTGCCCCAGACCGGCTTCATCGCCGCCTGGATGCGCCACATCCCGGGCGCCGTGCTGGCCTCGCTGGTCGCTCCGGCGATTGCCACCGGCGGCCCGGCCGAAGCCATGGCCGCCGCGGCGACCGCGCTGGTGTTCTTCCTCACCCGCAACCTTTTCGCCGCCATGGCGACCGGGGTCATCGCGGTGTTTCTGGTCCGTATGGCGCTGGGCGCCTGAGGGAACATCGCCGCGCCTTGACCGTTCCCCTCCCAAGGTCCACCTCTCGGTCCAACGCTTGCGGAGAAACATCATGAAAACCCTTACCGCACTGTTCGACGACTATGCCGACGCCGCCAAGGCCGTACGCGCCCTGGAAGCCGCCGGCTTCGGCAGCGACGCCGTTTCGCTGGTGGTCAGCACATATGAGGATGCCGTGGGCGAAACCGTCCCCGATGACGGCATATCGGCCGAAGGGGCCGGCACCGGCGCCGGGATCGGCGCATTGCTCGGCGGCGCCGGTGGCCTCTTGGCCGGCCTGGGCGCGCTGGCCATCCCCGGCATCGGCCCGGTGGTAGCCGCCGGCTGGCTGGTCACCACCGCATTGGGCGCCGTTGCCGGCGCTGCCGTTGGTGGCGCGACCGGTGGCGTCATCGGTGGTTTTACCAGTTCGGGTATTCACGAGCAGGACGCCCATGTCTTTGCCGAGGGCGTGCGCCGCGGTGGCAGCGTCGTGTCGGTGCGCACCGAGGACAACCGCGAAAGCGAGATCCAGGCCATCTTCAAGGCAGCCAACCAGGTCGATATCGCCGAGCGCCGCGCCCGCTTCGAGCAGGAAGGCTGGCAATATTTCGACCCCGATGCCGCCCCCTTCGAACCCGACAACGTGCGTCGGCGCCGCGGCCTCGACAATCAGCCCGGCCCGCTTTGATCCACTGAAATTCTGCTGGACTTCCCCTCGCCTGCCTGTTGCGGCGCGGCTTTGGCTGCGCTATGCAACAACCCGTGCCCCTCTGGCGGAATGGTAGACGCAGAGGACTCAAAATCCTCCGTCGCAAGACGTGCCGGTTCGAGTCCGGCGGGGGGCACCACTCCTTCCCCCAATTTCCTCATCATTGTGATCACCCCAGCGCGATAACCCGCGCCGTTAACCTTGTTCCTTACCGCTGCGTTAATTTTCGCATTGCATTTTGGCGGCGAAATACACGCCGAGGTAATCACGATGCGCAAATTCGTTCTGGCACTGGCCAGCACAGCCCTGTTGACTGCTACCGCCCAGGCCGCCGATCTCGGCTGGAGTGGCGGCACCTCGCCGGTCGGCAACATGTATAGCGGCGCCTCTGCCTTCCAGTGGACAGGCTTCTATGCCGGCGTCAGCGCCGGTTACGGCTTCGGCACCGCAGCGCTTGAGCCTGCCGGCGGTGGCGTCACCACCGAAAACAATACCGGTGGCTGGTCCCTGGGCGGGCAGGCCGGCTACAATATGGATATGGGCGGTTTCGTGCTGGGCGGCGAAGCCGACCTGCAATGGGCCGGGATCAATCATAGCGAGGATATTGGCCCGGGCACCCTCAAGACCAACGTCGACGGCTTCGGCACCGTGCGCGCCCGCGCCGGCCTCACCTTCGACCGGGTCATGCCCTATATCACCGGCGGCGTCGCCTTCGGCAACAGCACGGTCAGCCTGACCAGCCCCGCCGACGTCGTCACCTCCCAGACCAATACCCATGTCGGCTGGACCATCGGTGCGGGCCTGGAAGCCGCTGCCACCGACAATATTACCCTCAAGGCCGAATACCTCTATGTCGACCTCGGCAGCCAGACCTATGCCACGGCCTTTGGCGGCAATATCGACACCAGCCAGCGCTTCAGCCTCATCCGCGCCGGCGTCAACTACAAGTTCTAGGCGTGCCGGGCGTCCTGTTCTAAGCTGCGCGCGAAACGAGGGCGCCAGACCATGACGATCAGGACCGGAACCGCGGGATGGGTATTCGAGCCCTGGCGCGGCACCTTTTATCCCGAGGGCCTGGTGCAAAAAAAGGAGCTGGCTTTTGCCAGCTCCCGTCTCGGCACCATCGAGATCAACGCCACCTTCCGCGCCAACCAGAAGCCGGAAAGTTTTGCCAAATGGGCCGGCGAAGCCCGCACCGGCTTCGTATTCTCCATCAAGGGCCCGCAACTGGTCACCCATATCAAGCGGCTCAAGAACTGCGAAATCGAGCTCGCCAATTTCTTCGCCTCGGGCCCGCTGGCGCTCGGGGACAAGCTCGGCCCCTTCGTCTGGCAATTGCCGCCCAATGTCAGCTATGACCGCTCGGTGCTGGAAGCCTTCCTCGCCTTGCTGCCCCGATCGGTCGCCGATTACCAGGCGCTGGCCGGCAAAGCCGACGCCCGGCTGAAGTCGCCGCCCTTCCTCACTGCCGACCAGGTCGGCCCGATCCGCCACGCCATCGAGATGCGCAATCCCAGCTTCGATACGCCCGAGGTTCGCGACCTGCTCGCCGCCCACAATGTGGCCTCGGTCATTGCGGACACGGCCCAACAGCCGTCCCGCGCCCTCACCGCCGATTTCGCCTATTGCCGCCTGCAGGGCCCTGCCCGCCCCGATGCTGCCGGCTACACCGCACCCGATATCGCCGACTGGGCCAGCCAGGCCCGCCAATGGGACGAGGCGGGCAAGGACGTCTTTGCCTATTTCGTCCATGAGGACAAATTGCACGCCCCCGCCAATGCCATCGCCTTGCGCCAGGCTTTGGGCATCACCCTGCCAGGCGATTGATCACATCCCCGTAGCCGTCTGGATATTGCCGCCATCTGCCGCTATCCAGCCCCTGTTCCAGCGTCATCCGGATAACAGTTCATGGCCTCTGCATTCTACGCTCCCCTCGACAAGAAGGCCGCCGGCCTGGCTTTCGTGCTGGCCGTTCTCGCCATTGCCGGCGCCTGGGGCTCGCAATTGTTCGGGGGCCTGGTGCCGTGCGAACTGTGCCTTGAACAGCGCATGGCCTATTATTGGGGCCTGCCGGTCCTGCTGCTCATCCTCATCACCTGGAACCGATTGCCGCTTTTGGTGTGGTATCTGGCCATGGCTGTCGCCACCGCGATCTTCATCTGGGGCGCATTTATGGGAACCTATCACGCCGGCGTCGAATGGGGCTTCTGGCCCGGCCCCACCGCCTGCACCGGCGGCGGTATCGCCACGATCAGCTTCGACGCCCTGAGCGATCTCAACTCCGCCCACGTCGTCCCCTGCGACGTCGTACAGTTCCGCTTCCTCGGCATTTCGCTGGCCGGCTACAACGCGCTGGTGATGGTAGCAACGGTCGCCCTGCTGCTGATCTCGATCGCCGCACAGGCCACCCGCAAGGGGCGGCGCACCCACATATGAACTTATCGGCAGGTTTAGAGCGTCAGGTCATCCACATCTCTGGCGCTGTGGAGCACCCGGACAATTTGCACTGCGTTGTCTAGCACCCGATAGAGCACGAGTATAGTTCCCCACCGGCATTCGCCGAATGTTTGGCCAACGCTCCTGGAGTGGGTAGCGCAGGCTGTCCGATAGTCAGCGAGCGGCACGAACTGCGCAATTTAGCGACGAAGCTTTTTGCGCGCTTGCCGTTTTCGCGTGCGATGAAATCACCGATCGACTTCAGATCGCTCAGCGAGGCCGGCGTGTAAATTCTACGCATTAATCGTCGCCATCACTGTAGCGCGCCTCAAGTTCGGCAAAAACTTCTTCTTCGGACATACCATCCGTTGGCGTCGGCCTCCGCAATGGCCAACACGATACTCGCATCAAGCTCGCGCAACCGCGCTTCACGCTCCTGCACCAGCCGGACCCCTTCGCGCAGCACTTCACTCTTGGAATTGTAGCGGCCGTTTTCCACCAGGTCGCTGACGACTTTTTCGAGATTCTCACCCAGTTCGGCACTGATCGCCATAACGTCTGCCTCCACCAAAGCACGCGCCAATAATAGTTATTGGGTATCGTTCCCACAAGGGGCGCCACGCATAACCCTTCGGCCCAAACTCCGAGACGGCGTTTATGGAGCGTCAGGGCGAGTCAGCTGACGTGGTTCTCGAGAACCGGAGCGCAGCGTACATTCGGGTACGTGAGCACCGGAAGCGCAGAGAACCGCGTCAGATGGCCGCCATAACGCTCCAGAAACGTCGTCTACTCTTCCAGCTCGATATCCCAGTACAGATAATCCAGCCAGCTCTGGTGCAGGTGGTTGGGGGGGAAGGCGCGGCCGTTATTGTGCAGGTCGTGCACCGTCGGGTGATAGGGCGCCTGGCGCGGGAACATCTTGATTTCCCAGGGCATGCGATTGGCCTTGCGCAGATTGCACGGCGCGCAGGCGGCCACCACGTTTTCCCAGGTTGTCCGTCCACCCTTGGAGCGCGGGATGACATGGTCGAACGTCAAATCGTCCCGGGCACCGCAATATTGGCAGACGAACCGGTCGCGCAGGAACACGTTGAAGCGCGTGAACGCGGGATGGCGCGCCGGCTTCACGTAGTCCTTGAGCGACACCACGCTGGGCAGCCGCATTTCGAAGCTGGGGCTGTGGATGAAGGTGTCATATTGCGACACGATATTCACCCGATCCAGGCACACCGCCTTGATCGCGTCCTGCCAAGACCAGAGCGATAACGGATAATAGCTGAGCGGCCGAAAATCGGCGTTCAACACAAGCGCGGGACAGGCCTCAGGCGACACGTGGATGGTCACTTGAGTCTCCCGGAACGGGAATCGAGTAAGTCCATAGCCCTCTTATACTAAGCCCTTTGTGTCAGGCCTGTGAAGCGGGCACGTTAACGATTGTGAAATCTCTATTGCGGCTGTGACACCGCGGCGATGAAATCGCTCGCAAACCCCAGCCCGTCCGGGGAAATTCCATGCCCCACGCCACGCGCGACATGGTAGCGCACCTCATATCCCGCCGCGATCAGCGCCGCATTGGCTGCCTCGCCAAGCGCCGGCTCGACCACATTATCCATATCGCCATGCACGATGCAGACCGGCGGCTTGGGCAATCCGACGCTGCCGAAATTGGCGGCCGGAGAGAAACTCCCCGAAAACGCCACCACGCCCATCAGGGGCTCGGCCAACGACAATCCCACATGCAGCGCCATCATCGCGCCCTGGCTGAACCCGGCGATGATCGTGTCTTTCGCGCCCAGCCCGGTTTGGGCCCACAAGTCCTGCAGGAACTTCACCAGCACAGGTGCCGCCGCTTCCAACCCGCGCTGCCGGCCGGCGACCCGATCCCCGGAAAAATCGATGGCGAACCACTGAAACCCCGACGGATAGCCTGGCAATCCCTCATGCGCATTGGGCGACAGGAACAACGCCTCGGGCAAGATCGGCTGCCAAGCCGGCGCCAACCCGATCAGATCATCCCCATTCGAGCCATAGCCATGCAGCAACACCACGAGTTGCTTGGGCGCACCTCCCGATATGGGGGCGAGCATCGGACCGGAAAGGGCTTGGGACATTGGCGTAACCTGATGGGAAATCGCCGACACCCTGCCCTTGGCCGCTAAAAAAATCCAGCGGGGAAAGCTGCGGCGGAATGAAATCCGACGCTCACCGTTTTCAAGCCGTAGTCAGATCACCACGCCCTCACGCTGCTTTTCCACGGCGAACAGCCGCCAGAACAGCAGGGCTGCCGCCGAACGATGCGGCGACCAGTCTTTGGCGATCACCACCATCTGCTTGATCGTCGGCCGCTCGTCCAGCCCCAGCCCGCTCTGCACCGCCTTGAGCAAAGCCAGATCGCCTGCCGGGAACACGTCGGGATGACCGGCGCAGAACATCAGGTAAACTTCCGCCGTCCACGGCCCGATGCCCTTATGCGCCACCAGATACGCCACCGCCGCTTCCGCCGTCAGCGTTTCGAGATGATCGAAATCCAGTTGCCCGGCAACCATGGCCTCGGCGATCACCCGCAAAGTGCGGAACTTGCCGGCGGAAAAGCCGATCCCCCGCACCTGGGCCTCATCCAGTTCCAGATAGCTCGACGGCTCCAGCGCCCCGGGCAGCAGTTCGAACCGGCTCCAGATCGCGCGCGCACTCGCCACCGACAATTGCTGACCGCACACGATCTTGGCGATGCCGGCAAAGCCTGGCGGATTGATCCGCGGCTCGGGCGTTCCCGTGCGCTCGCGCACAGAGGCCAGTCGCGGATCGAGTTCGACCAGGCGATCGAGATGCCAGTCGATACCTGCAGCGGTATCGAGACGCGGTGACGGCGGCAGAATGGTCATGCTAGGAAAACGCCCCGAGGATCAGTCATGCCGTTTCAACCCATTCTGCGCTTCGCGCCAAGCCCCAATGGCCTTCTGCATTTGGGCCACGCCTTTTCGGCGCTGTTCACCTGGCAGGCAGCCGCCCAGCTTGGCGGCACGGCCCTGATGCGCATCGAAGACACCGACCCCACCCGCTGTAAACCCGAATTTGCCCAGGCCATCCTCGATGACCTGCATTGGCTGGGCCTGGATTGGCCCGAGCCGGTCTGGCGCCAGTCGGAACGCTTTCCGATCTATGCCCAGGCCGCCGAAAAGCTGCGGGCGCTGGACCTGCTCTATCCCTGCTTCTGCTCCCGCACCGAAATCGCCGCCCACGCCACCGGCACCGATCCCGATGGCGCCCCGCTCTATGCCGGCACCTGCCGCCATCTGAGCCCCGCCGATATCGCGGCCCGCCTGGAGCGCGGCGATCCCGTGCAATATCGGCTCGACCTGCAACGCGCCATCGCACTGACCGGCCTGCTGACCTTCACCCTGGTCGGTCCCACCGTGCTCGACCGCCCGCAAATCCGCTATACGCGGCCTGAGCGCTGGGGCGATGTGGTGGTGCAGCGCAAGGGTACGCCCACCAGCTATCATCTCAGCGTCGTCGTCGACGATGCCGCCCAGGGCGTCACCCACGTCACCCGAGGCCGCGACATGGAGGCGGCGACCGACCTGCATGTCCTGCTGCAATTCCTGCTCGGCCTGCCCTCCCCGATCTATAATTTCCATAAGCTGCTATTGGGCGAAGACGGCAAAAAGCTCAGCAAATCCAAGGGATCGCCGAGCTTAAGAGATTTGCGAGAGGCTGGCCGGACGCCACAGGACATCCGGCAGGAACTCGGCTTCTAGGCCGCGGCCTTCTTGCTCACGAAGAACTGCCGTGCCGCCTGCGCCACGGCCTCCTCGAACGGCGTGCCGAAATCGGGCCCCAGGATGGCGTCGAGCCGCGGATCGACCAGTTCCATCGGATTGGTCCACAGATAGCGCATCTTCAGCACTTCGCGGATCACCGGCATGGCCAAGCCCATCGCCTGCATGATCAGCCACGGCACGGGGCTCACCTTGAGCGGCATCGGGGCCGCTTTCTGGATCGCCGCCATCATCTGGTCATGAGGCACATAATCCCCGGCGAAGTGAAAATTCTCGAACGCGCCGAGACTGTTACGAACATCTGCAACCTTGGCGAATGCTTCCCCCAGGTCCGGCAGATAGGCCCAGGCATGGCCCATACCCAGATCGCCCATATGGTGGATCTTGCCCTTGGCCACGTCCAGCATCATGGCCTGGTCGAACCAATCGCCGCTATTGTCGGGGCCGTAGAAATCACCGGCGCGGATGATGATGACCTGGAACCTGCCCGCCTTGGCGGCATCGGCCAGCATCTGCTCCTGCCGCACCCGGATTTCGCCGCGCGGCGTCTGCGAGCGTTGCGGCCGCCCGGCCACGAAGCCATCCTCTACCGCTTCGCCACCTCGGGGCTCACCCACCGCTGGGGTTTTGCCCGCGGCGAACGCCAGTTCTCGGTCGAAATGAAAAGCCGCCTCATCCTCAACGATCGCGCCGCCCTCGTGCGCCTCGCCTGCCAAGGCCTCGGCCTTGCCTTCGTTTCCGATGGCGAAGCCGGCCAAGCCCTGATCGATGGCCGGCTCGAACCCGTGCTCCGCGATTTCATCCCGCGCGATACGGGCATGTTTCTCTACTTCCCGGCGCGAACCCAAACCCAGCCGAAGCTTCGTGCCTTCATCGATATCGCGACGCGCCTCGCCGCGCGTCCCGGCTTTCTCGACATCCTGCGCGGCCGGCGCGAGGCGCGATAACGCTCGCTAGGACGACAGGCGATCCACCCGCACTTCTTTCTTCCCCGACACTGGGCGGCAGATCGCAGGTTGGAAACAGGATCGTCGGTTTGGCCTATCTGTGTTGCGGCCGCTCGGCCTGTGATAATAGAATGAAGTTCTGTCGCACATAGTCACCAATCCGACGCTTGCCGCCTTCCTGTCGCCATTGTTCATTCGATACCCGCAATACCCCCATACTGACAGTGGCCAGAAGACGCAGCGCGGCCTCATTGGCCGGTTCCGGCCAAGCCCTTGTCAGCGCCTGGAATAGGGCATTTTCGATGTCCACAAAGATGGCAAGCTTGCGCACCTTCAGTGCGTCCGTCGACTGCATGATATTAGCGATGGCGATTGACTGCTCAGACTCGAACGACCCTACCAATTCGGGGAGGATCTTCCGCAAGGCATCAAATGGTGTCGTACCCTTCGGAACCGAGTCGAAGGCATGCCCAAGTGCTTCGACGGCCGGCTCGCATTGGAGCGCAACTAGAATGTCGTCCTTGGACTTGAAGTAATGAAAGAACGTGCGGCGAGAAATTCCAGCCGCCGCCGCGATGTCATCGAGAGTGGTGGCCTCATAACCTTTTCCAACGAAAAGCTTGATGCCGGCTTCACCAATACGCTCAAGCGTCTCCGCACGCTTCCGCTCACGCAATCCCGGCGTTTCGTTTGAAATGTCATTCATAAAAGTCTTGTCCCACGAAAAGCGTCCCTTGTAAAATTGCACTTAGTGCACTATATAACTTTTGCACTGAGTGCAATTTTAGAGGATAAGGCATGACACAAAGCAAAGTTTGGTTCATCACCGGCACATCACGCGGCTTCGGCAAGTTGTGGGCAGAGGCAGCATTGAAGCGCGGCGACAAGGTGGTTGCGACCGCCCGCAACACAGCGGCGCTTGATGACCTGGTCAGCACATTCGGGGAGACGATATTGCCTCTGGCTCTAGACGTCACCGACCGCGATGCCGTGTTCGCATCCGTCAAGCAGGGCGCTGAGCATTTCGGCCGCCTCGATATCGTCATCAGCAATGCCGGTTATGGCGCTCTCGGTATGATCGAGGAAATCGACATCGAGACTGCTCGCAAAAACTTTGACACCAATTTCTTCGGTACACTGTCTTTGATACAGGCCGTGCTTCCTCTGCTACGCGCCCAAGGCAGTGGCCATATTCTGCCGGTATCGAGCGGGGCCGGGCTCATCGCTTTGCCGACGGGTGGCGTCTATAGCTCGAGCAAATTCGCGGTGAATGCTCTGGGCGACACCCTCGCCCAGGAGGTCGCGGGTTTTGGGATCAAGGTGACGATAATCGAGCCCGGTCCGTTCAATACCGATTTCAGCGGCAACTCGCTTGTCGCCGCCAAGCCAATGCCCGAATACGCAGCTCTTCACGCAGAAATGGCGAAGTTTATGGATCCCTCCCATTTCCCAGATCCGCGGGAGACGATCGCCCCCTTGTTGCGGGCAATCGATATGGAGGAACCGCCGCTGCATCTGCTGCTGGGCAACCTCATGCTGCCGATGGTCGAGCAGGTTTATGAGAAGCGACTAGAAACGCTTCGCCAAGGGGCGGCGCTATCCAATTGATAGGTCAAAGTGTGTTCGCTGGAGGCGACTGCCTCCTGCGAACACACATTAAAGCGTTATGCTTTTTGCAGCCTGCCCACGAGGAGCAGAGACCGCCAGAGCCACGCACAACCGAAACACAGCGGAAGACAATCGTATGGTCTTGAAACTCTTTTACGCCCCCGGCACCTGTAGTCTGGCCAGCCATATCTGTCTCATCGAGAGAGGCGCCAAATTTGAAGCCGAACGGGTCGATCTCATAACCAAGACTACATCATCGGGTGGCGATTTTCGGGCCGTTACCGCCAAGGGCTACGTTCCGGCACTGATGCTCGACAGCGGCGAGGTGCTTACCAAAAATATCGCCGTGCTTGCCTATCTCGCAAAAGAAACGCCGTCCTTCGGCGTCATAGATGAACTCGCCCATATCCGGCTTCTAGAAACACTGGCCTATATTTCGACCGAGAACTGGCGTTCGCCGCGGGCAAAACCCCAGCGGTGGGTGAGCCCCGAGGTGGCGAAGCGGTAGAGGATGGCTCGTGGCCGGGCGGCCGTGGCGAGCGTTGCGGCGTCGAAGGCGCCATGCGCCGGTCGGTGGCGGCATAATTATAGACATTGCCGGGATACATCATGGTCTTGCCGCTGTTTCCCATGGCCTCGATCACCGTGGCGAGCTGCGCTTCGGCCCGGCCCTTGTCCCATTTGTCATAGGGCAGGTTCAGCGCATTGACGACGATATCGGCATCGGCGATCACCGCCTTGAGCGCGCCGAGATCGGCCGCGTCGCCCGTCACGAATTTTATCCCCGCTATCGGCTTGCGGTTGGTGCGGCCAAAAGCGGTCACGTCCCAGCCTGCATGCCGGAATGCTTGAGCCGCGTGATGCCCGATATGGCCGTTGATCCCCAGAACCGTAACCTTGCCCTTGCTCATGTCGATCTCCTGTGTTGATGGACAGAAACTAAGCCATTCATTAATGTCGGCTCATTCGCCATTTTCGCAGGGTCAACCTTCAAAAATGAATAGAGAACCCGATTGGTCGCTGTGGCGCAGTTTCTCCGCCGTGGTCAAGCATGGCTCCCTCTCGGCCGCCGCCCGCGAGCTGGGTCTGTCCCAGCCGACGCTCGGTCGCCATATCGAAACGCTGGAGAAGGCACTCGGCCTGTCGCTATTCGAACGCACCCTGAACGGTCTCAAACCCAACCCGGCCGCCCTGCGTCTCTACGAACCCGTCGCCGCCGCCGAGACCGCTTTGGCGCAAGCGACGATGCTGGCCGAAAGCGCCCAGGCAGAATTTTCCGGCACCGTGCGCATCACCGCCAGCACGGTTGTCTCCAACTACGTATTGCCAACGCTGCTGTTACCCATCCGTGAACGTTATCGCGCCATTGCTATCGAGACGCTACCGTCCGATTCCGCCGAAAACCTGCTCCTGCGCGAAGCCGATATCGCCATCCGCATGTTCCGCCCAACCCAACTTGAACTGGTCACCAGGAAGCTCGGCGACATCCCTGTGCTCACCTGCGCCCACGAAAATTACCTTGCCCGCCGCGGCACACCGGCCAAAGCCGCCGACCTTTACGACCACGACCTGATCGGTTTCGACCGCTCCGAGCTGATCATTTCCCACGCCAACCGCATCGGCTTCCCGCTGCGTCGCGAGCAGTTCGGGCTGCGCACCGATAGCCAGACCCAGATCTGGGAACTCATCCGCGCCGGCCTCGGCATCGGCTTCGCGCAGCAATCGCTGATCGAGCGCACGCCCGGCATGGTGATCATCCCCCTGGACCTGGCCATCCCGCCGCTGCAGGTCTGGTTGACGACCCACAAGGAATTGTTCACCAGCCACCGGATTCGTGCCATTTATGACGCATTGGCCGATGGGCTGGTTGGTTATATCAACGGGTCCATCAGCTAGGGGGTGATCCCCGGATCAGGCAGGACATCATGCAGACCCTACTCAATATCGCCATCGCGCTCGTGTTGCTCTTCGTCGTGGGCGTTCTCGGCATGGGCTTGTGGAACATGGTCAAGGGCGGCTCCAGCAATACCAGCCAGCGCCTGATGCGCCTGCGCGTCATCGGCCAGGCCGTGGCATTGGCGCTGCTGCTCGGCGCGCTATTCTTCTTTGGTGGACCGAAACCCTGATGGTAAAGCTCAACAAGATTTACACCCGCACCGGCGATGACGGCACCACCGGCTTGGTCCGTGGCCCGCGCCGACAGAAATTCGACCTGCGCGTCGAAGCCTATGGCACCATCGACGAGGTCAATGCCTATATCGGCCAAGCCCGGCTCGGCACCGGCTCCATGCCCAAGATCGATATGATGCTGGGCCGGATCCAGAACGATTTGTTCGATGTCGGCTCTGATCTCGCCACCCCCGGCGCCGATGATCCCAACGCCCCGCAATCGCTGCGCATCACACCGGTGCAGACGCTGTGGATCGAAAACCAGATCGATCATTTCAACGAGGGCCTGAGCCCGCTGACCAGTTTCGTGCTGCCCGGCGGCACGCCTTTGGCCTCGGCGCTGCATGTCGCGCGCACGGTTACCCGCCGCGCCGAGCGGATCGTGGTGGAACTGGCCAGCGTCGAACCCGATGTCAGCCCCGAGGCGATCCGCTATCTCAATCGCCTCTCGGACCTGCTGTTCGTGCTCGGCCGCGTCGCCAACAATAATGGCGAAAAGGACGTGCTCTGGGTACCGGGCAATTACGGCAGCCTGAAAAAAGGCGATTGATTGCAATTGCATCGATCGCCGAAGGCTTTATTTACGCGCGGCCCGTAGGATACGAGCATTAAATCCCAGGAGGGAGACGCTTATGTATTCCGATCTGAACACCCAGTTAGCCACGTCCCGTGCCGCTGCCGGACCGGGCAGCATTCAAACCGCCGTGCTCAAGCAGGCCGTCGAAGCTGAAGCCAGTGTCGCCACCATGGTGGCCGATGCGGTGAAATCGGCCCCCGCGCCAACCGGCCAGGGCACGCACGTCGATAAATACGCCTGAGCGCGATGAGCAACGCGCTGGGCGTCAGTCCGCCCGTCATGATCAATCGCATCGTCGAGCGCCTGGCGACCCCGCCAGGCGCCGAACTCGCTAAAGTCGCCATGCTGCGCGCCAAGCTGGAAACCGCCGTGTTGCAGCAGATTGCCGAGAGCGCGGCGACCAGCCCCGATGGCGAGGGCGAAGCGCCGGTCATCGATAGCGGCGCGGCGGTGGATCGGCTGATTTAAGGGCGGTTGCTCCCACCAAGGCCCCCTCATCCGCCCTTCGGGCACCTTCTCCCACGAGGGGAGAAGGGGGCACCGTGTTCAAACAACCACCGGATCACCCCTCGCCCCTTGTGGGAGAGGGACAGCTTGCGACGCGTTCAGCGGAGCAAGCAGGGTGAGGGGTATTCTACCCCCGCACCAATTTCACCAACGCATCGATCACCGCATAGCCATCCGGCGTGTTCCAATGCGCGGGGCCTTGCAGCACGGCCAGTTCGCACCCCTTGGCATCCAGGATCAGGCTTGCGGGCAGGCCCACAGTGACCGCCTCCTGCTTGAGCCTTTCAAAGGCGGCAAAGCTGTTGTCCGCATAAAGCGGTAGATTGGCGAACTTGTTCTCTTCGAGAAACGCCCTTGCCTTGCCCAGTCCGTCCTCGCCGATATCGAGATTGATCGGCAGCACCATGAAATCATCGGAATTGTACTTGGCGGCCAGTTCGTCCAGCGCCGGCATTTCCTCGCGGCAGGGCACGCACCAGCTGGCCCAGAAATTGACCAGCAATCCCTTACCCTCGAAATCGCCGATATCCATCACCTTGCCCGCTTCATCCTTGAATGCCAGCGTCGAATAACCGCGTCCCTCGCCGGTCGGGTTGAGCCCTGCCAGCTCGCCTACCGCCGCGAAATCGATATCGGCTGCGGCCTCGGCCTGCACCGGGCATTCCTTGGCCGACGCGCCATTGCCTAGCAAAACCCAGCCCGTTATAGCTACCGCCAACACGGCAACCCCCAGCGTGACCAGCACTCTGGTGCGGTTGAAAGCTCCGGGGCGGGGCGCGTTCGTATCGGTCATTTCAAGTCCCAAGGATCAGATGATGAGCAACAAGATGTGGGGCGGACGGTTCAGCACCGGCCCCGATGCCATCATGGAAGAAATCAACGCTTCGATCGGCTTCGATCAGCGCCTCTACCGCCAAGATATAGCCGGATCGATCGCCCACGCCACCATGCTCGCGCAAACGGGCATTCTGACGCAGGAGGACCGCGACGCCATCATCGCCGGTCTAACCGAGGTGCTGGACGAGATCGAGACCGGCACCTTCACGTTCTCGCGCGCACTGGAGGACATTCACATGAATGTCGAAAGCCGCCTGCGCGAAAAGATCGGCGATGCCGCGGGGCGTCTCCATACCGCCCGCTCGCGCAACGACCAGGTGGCGACCGATTTCAAGCTCTATGTCCGCGACACCATCGATACGCTGGCCATTCAGGTCAAAGACCTGCAGCTCGCGCTGGTCGAGCGTGCCGAGGAAGAAGCCGAGACCATCATGCCCGGCTTCACCCATCTGCAAAGCGCCCAGCCGGTGACCTTTGGCCACCATCTGCTGGCCTATGTCGAGATGCTCGGCCGCGATGCCGGCCGGCTGGCTGACGCCCGCACCCGCCTCAACGAAAGCCCGCTCGGCTCGGCGGCGCTGGCCGGCACGCCCTACCCCATAGACCGCCACATGACGGCGGAAAAGCTCGGCTTCGACCGGCCCACCGCCAATTCGCTTGATGCCGTCTCCGACCGCGATTTCATCCTCGAAACGCTGGCCGCCGCCTCGATCTGCGCCATGCATCTGTCCCGGTTCGCCGAGGAAATGGTGATCTGGTCTTCGGCCCAGTTCGGCTTCATCAAGCTGAGCGACAAATTCACCACCGGCTCCTCGATCATGCCGCAAAAGCGCAATCCGGACGCGGCCGAATTGGTGCGCGCCAAGATCGGCCGCATCGTCGGCGCGCTGACGAGCCTCTTGATCGTGATGAAGGGCCTGCCGCTGGCCTATTCCAAGGACATGCAGGAAGACAAGGAAGTCGCCTTCGACGCGCTGGATTCCCTGTCGCTGGCCCTGGCCGCCATGACCGGCATGGTCAAGGACCTGACCGCCAATCGGGATCGCATGCGAACCTCAGCATCGGCCGGTTTCTCTACCGCCACCGATATCGCCGACTGGCTGGTGCGCGAGGTCAATATTCCCTTCCGCGACGCCCACCACATCACCGGCAACATCGTTGCATTGGCCGAACAGAAGGGGTGCGGCCTTGAGGGCCTCACCATCGAGGACTTCAAATTCGTCGACCAGCGCATCGATTCGCGCATTCACAAAGTGCTGACGGTGGAGGCCTCTGTCGCCGCCCGCCAGTCCTATGGCGGCACCGCGCCAGCCAATGTCGCGATCCAGGCCGCGCGCTGGAAAACCCTGTTGACCGGGCAGCCGCACGAACCACGCCCGCTGGGCAAAAAGAAGCATGGCGGCCATGGCGATGGCGGGGTTGAATAATTCCGCCCGCCGACTGATGTTGGGTTCATGCAAGTCCGCCTGCGCCTGACCCCCGACCATATCGCTCACGTACATCGTGACATCCCCGATCCGGGGCCGTCGCTGCTGACCGGCTTTCGGCCCGCCGAAGACGCCGACTACGATGCTGAAATCGACCGGCTGCTGGCCATCGCGCCGAACCCTGACGATATCTGGGTTTTCGGCTATGGTTCGCTGATCTGGAACCCCTGCTATCCCTTCACCGAGCAACGCACCGCTTTGGCCCATGGCTGGCACCGCTCGTTCACCCTGGGCTGGGATTTCCGCTTCCGCGGCAACCAGCAGACCCCCGGCTTGATGATGGCGATCGACCGCGGCGGCCAGTGCAAGGGCGTGGTGCATCGGCTGGCGCCGGACACCGCGCGCACGCATCTCGACGTGCTGATCCGCCGCGAGATGAGCATGGTGCCCACCGCCTTTCCCGGCCGCTGGATCACTGTCAAAACCGAGGCCGGCCTCCTCCATGCTCTGACCTTCGCCATGGACCGCAACAGCCCCCGCTATATCGGCGGCCTCGGCCCTGAAGCCACCGCCGACGTGCTGGCCAAGGCCTGCGGCTTTAAGGGCTCGATGGCGGAATACCTGCATTCTACCGTCCTCAAGCTGGAGGAACTGGGCATTCACGACAGCTATCTCTGGCGCCTGCAGGGTCTTGTCGCCGATCGCATCGATGCCGCCCGCGCCATGGAAACCAAAGCCGATGTTTAAGCCGTCCCGCCTGATGGCCCTGACCGAACGCCATGTCGCATTGCTGCAGCCGCCCGCAGTCGACGAAGCGCTGCCGCCGCCGCCCGCCGGCATGGTCATGGCGACGCGCGAGGATCACCTCGCCACCATCGAGCGCCTCCTGGCCGAGGAGCCCGAAGCCGGCGAAGTGTGGTTCTTCGCCTATGGCTCGCTGATCTGGAAGCCGGCCTGCGAGTTCGTCGAAATGCGCACCGGCCTCGTGCGCGGCTGGCACCGCTCATTCTGCCTGGGCTGGAACAATCGCCATCGCGGCAGCGACAAGGCGCCCGGCCTGATGCTGGCGCTCGATCGCGGCGGCGCCTGCAAGGGCGTACTCTATCGTATTCCCGCCAACGCGGTGCAGGACAATCTGGTCAAGCTGTTCGAGCGCGAAATGGGCTGGAAGCCCTCGCCCTTCCCGCCGCGCTGGGTCAATGTGCAGAGCGGCGAGCGCACCATCCGCGCCCTGACCTTCTGCATCGACCGCAACAGTGGCCGTTATGTCTCGGGTCTTTCGGTCGATCAGATCGCCGATGTTCTCGCCACCGCCGTGGGCAGCCGCGGCTCGATGGCCGAATACCTCTTCGCCACCGTCAGCCACCTCGAAACCCTGGGCATTCACGATCCGCATCTGTGGCAGTTGCAGACCCTGGTCGCCGCCCGGATCGAGGCGGTTTACGGGGGCGGATAACAGGCCGGGCTTTCGTTTTTTTGGGCCTTGGATTAGACCACTCTCGCTCTTCCTTCTCCCCTTGCGGGAGAAGGTGGCGCGCAGCGCCGGATGAGGGGGCTGCGATGCCGGAAGAACCCCTCACCCGCCCTTCGGGCACCCTCTCCCGCAAGGGGAGAGGGGAGACAGGAAGCTCGCCTTGGTCCACCATTTCCAGCATCGCGACGGCACATTGTTCGCTGAAGACGTCAACCTGAACGCGCTCGCCGCCGAAGTGGGCACCCCCTTCTACGTCTATTCCAGCGCCACGCTGCGCCGCCATGTCCGCGTCGTCAAAGCCGCCTTCGAGGGCATTCCGACGCTGCTGGCCTATGCGATGAAGGCCAATTCCAATCAGGCCGTGCTCAAGCTGATGGCCAGCGAAGGCGCCGGCGCCGACGTGGTCTCGCGGCGGGGAGCTGGAACGCGCTTTGGCCGCCGGCATCAAGCCGGAGATGATCGTGTTTTCCGGCGTCGCCAAGACCGTCGCCGAAATGCGCCGCGGGCTTGAGGTCGGCATCCACTGCTTCAACGTCGAAAGCGAGCCCGAGCTGGATCGGCTCGACATGATCGCCGGATCGATGGGCAAGATCGCCCGCGTCTCGGTCCGCATCAATCCCGATGTCGATGCCAAGACCCATGCCAAGATTTCCACCGGCAAGGCCGAGAACAAGTTCGGCATCCCCTATGCCCGCGCCCGCGAGGTCTATGACCGCATTGCCGCCATGCCCAACGTCAAGGCCATTGGCGTTGACATGCATATCGGCAGCCAGATCACCGATCTGGGCCCGTTCGGCGATGCCTTTCAATTGATGGCCGAGCTGGTCGGCCAGCTCCGCGCCGATGGCCACACCATCGAGCATGTCGATGTCGGCGGCGGCCTGGGCATTCCCTATGACGAGAACGAGGCCGCGCCGCCCTCGCCGCAATCCTATGCCGGCGTGGTCCGCGACAGGATCGGCCAGCTTGGCTGCAAGCTGGTGATCGAGCCGGGCCGGCTATTGGTCGGCAATGCCGGCATCATGGTCACCAAGGTCGAATATGTGAAGGAAGGCGGCACCAATTTCGTTATCGTCGATGCGGCGATGAACGATTTGATCCGCCCCACGCTCTATGAGGCCCATCACGATATCGTGCCGGTGAACCACTCCAATCTCTCGCCCATCACCGCCGATATCGTCGGCCCGGTCTGCGAGACGGGCGATTATCTGGCCAAGGCGCGCACCATGCCCGGCGTCAAGGAAGGCGACCTGCTCGCCGTGATGAGCGCCGGCGCCTATGGGGCGGTCATGGCCTCGACCTACAATTCGCGCGCCCTGATCCCCGAAGTGCTGGTGGATGGCGAGCGCTATCACGTCATCCGCCCGCGCAAGTCGATCGCCGACCTGCTGGCGCTCGACAGCGTGCCCGACTGGGTCTGACTACTGCTCTTGTGACTGCCGGCCGAGCGAAACCACTTCGACCGGACGGCCTGCAAGGGCGTCTTCCACCTTGGACAGTAAATCGGCCAGGGTGAACGGCTTGACGATGACGTCATAGATCAGCTCATGCAGCCCATGGGCCTGCTCGCGCTGATCGGCAAACCCGGTCATCAGCACGATGATGACGTTGGGATAGGCCGCCGCCACCGTCAGCGCCAGGGCGATTCCGTCCATGATCGGCATCTTGATATCGGACAGCAGCAGGTCGAACCGGCCCTGCTCGGCATCCATGATTTCCGCCGCCAGGCCCCCGTCTTCGGCGGATACCACTTCGTGGCCCTTCATCTTGAGGGCACTGATCACGAAAGCGCGCACCGAATCGTCGTCTTCGGCAACCAGGATACGGGCCATCAATGCTCCCCCGCACCGGCCGGCTGGGCCGGCAGCGCACTGCGCGTCGAGCCGCCACCGGCAAAGCTGAGCCGCACGCTCGCCGCATCGACCGGGGGCAGTGGCAATTGGGTCTCGAACGTCGCCCGTTCCCCAGCCATCATGTCGCGCACGTCGGGGGTGACGCTCCATTCATAGATGCCGTTGCCCGCCTCGTCGATCAGCGTCACCACCACGGCGGGGACCACGACCGGAGCTTTTTGCAGCCCCACGATCTGCGCCGAAACCACCAGGATCTCCTTGCCTTCGCGCAGGGTCCGCAACGTGGTCATCCGGTCGAATTCCAGCCCGATCACATTGACCGGCAGGCCCACGGCCGCATAGACGCCCGCCATCGCCGGGAACTGGTCGACCACCTGCACCCGCCCGAAATAGCCCCCGACGAGCAGGCCGGCCAGCGCCACGGCGCCAACCACCCGGGCGCTTCGCCGCAGCCGCGCCAGCGGAAATTGTGCCGCCATGGCGTTCTGGCGCCGCGAAAAGGCGTGCTGCCGCTTGCGGATCAGGGCCGGATCAACCTTGGCGGCATCCTTGCCGTCACTCTCGGGCTCCGGTTCCGGCGCGGCCAATTCGGCGGCGACGCGCCGCTCCTCGGTGACCATGGCGTCATCCAGCTCATCCTCGGCGATGGAGCGCACCAAAGGATCGGCGTCGCCAAAAGCATCGGGCTCGATGGGGGCCTGCGACCAAGCCCGCTGGCAATTGGCGCACTGTACCTTGCGGCCAGCCGCCCCGATCGCCTCGTAGGTCACCTGGTAGCGCGTCTGGCAATGTGGACAGGTAATAATCATGGGTCAGACGAGTTGGGAAAAGGACGCTGCACCAAGCCTAACCCGATGGGGTTAAAACTCTTGAAACCGAGCCCATCTTCTCAACGACGAACCATATTTGCACCGCATTCGCGCCCCATTGGCCTGGCTCTGCGGCATCAGGCGCCAACGCCTGTTATGATACGGCGACGATTGATTCGGCCCTCTGGCCGATCGCGTCACAAGGGGGCAAGCGTGGAGCCTGACGGGTTGATCGAGTTTTCCGATGTGGGTCTGCGCTACGGCAATGGCCCCGAAATCCTGCGCGATCTCAGCTTTTCGATTGAGCCCGGCTCGTTCCATTTCCTGACCGGGCCATCGGGCGCCGGCAAGACCAGCCTGCTGCGCCTGCTGCTATTGTCGCTCAAGCCCTCGCGTGGCCGCGTCACCATGTTCGGCGAGGACGTGACCCATCTCGACCAGGACCGCCTGCTGCAGATGCGCCGCCATATCGGCATCGTGTTCCAGGAATTCCGCCTGCTCGATCACCTGACCACGTTTGAAAATGTCGCCTTGCCGCTGCGCGTGCTGGGCCAGCCCGAGGCGGAATATCGCCCCAATGTTACCGAATTGCTCGAATGGGTGGGGCTGGGCGAGCGCATGAACGCGCTGCCTTCCCTGCTGTCGGGTGGCGAGAAACAGCGCGCCGCCATTGCCCGCGCCGTCATCGCCCGCCCCAAAGTGTTGCTGGCCGACGAGCCCACCGGCAATGTCGACCCCGACCTGTCCAGCCGCCTCGTGCATCTGTTCGCCGAACTGAACCGCACCCTGGGCATGACCATCATCCTGGCCACGCACGAGCTGCCGCTGCTCGACCAGTTCTCCTATCCGCGCATGCTGTTGTCCAAGGGCGAGCTGGTGATCCATGATTGAGATCCTCAAGGCCCTCAAATCCATCCTGCCCCGCCGTGGCGGCGCCGCCCCCATCGTGCCCGAGCGCAGCGTCGCCGGCCGCACCCTGCTGCTGATGATCACCATCATGAGCTTCCTCTCCGCCGTCACCCTGGGCGGCGTGGTGCTGGTGCAAAAATCGGCCATCGCCTGGTCCTCCGATGTAGGCCGCGAAGTCACCATCCAGATCCGCCCCGTCGAGGGCGAGGTGATGGAGAGCAATCTGCGCACCGCCGTTGCCTTGGCCGAGGCCACGCCCGGCGTCGCCTCGGCCCATGCCCTGACGCTGGAGGAAAGCCAGAAGCTGATCGAGCCCTGGCTCGGCGTCGGCCTCGACCTCACCGCCATCGAAGTGCCCCGCCTGGTCGTGGTTCAATTGGGCGATCCCGTCGATGCCGATATCGAAAAGCTCAACCGTGACCTGACCGCGATCAAGGGCGCCTCACTCGATACCCATGCCGCCTGGCGCCAGCAGCTCAATACCATGGCCGGCGCCGTGGTGCTGTCCGGGCTGATGGTGCTGGGGCTGATCGGCGTCGCGACTGTGCTGGCCATCATCTTCGCCACCCGCGGCGCCATGGCGTCCAACCGCGAAATCGTCGATGTGCTGCATTATATCGGCGCATCCAACAAGTTCATCGCCGGGGAGTTCCAGGGCCGGTTCCTGTCCATCGGCCTGCAAGGCGGCCTGCTCGGGGCCTTCGCCGCAACCCTGTTCTTCGTCCTCGTCGGCACCGGGGCCGGCAATATGCTGTCCAGCGCCGCCAGCGCCCAGGTCGGCGTGCTGTTCGGGCGTTTCGCGCTCGGGGTCGATGGCATTGTGGGCATTGCCGCCGTCATTCCGGTCATCGCGGCGCTGACGGCGATCACATCCCGGTTGACGGTGCGGCGTTTCCTCGCCCAGACATCCTGACCCATAGCCAAGCGGGCTTTGAGCCACTAAGAAAGTTTGGACGGCGCCAGGCCGCGGGAGAGACGCAACCTATGATCGTCCAGGCTATCCGCTCGGCGCTGTTCTATGTCCTGTTTATCGGGCAGACCATCCTCGTCGCCATCACCATCGGCACCATTGCCTTGTTTGCCGGACGCACCGTTTTCGGCTGGGAACTGGCCAAATATTGGTGCCGCTCGAACCTCTTCATGCTGCGGGGCCTCGTGGGCATGCGCACCAAGGTATCGGGGCTGGAAAATATTCCCGAGGGCGGCTGCATCATCGCCGCCAAGCACCAGAGCGACTGGGACGTGTTCGCCATTTTTCCCCACGCCGTTCGCCCCGCCTATATCGTCAAGAAGGAATTGATGCGCATTCCCTTCTTCGGCTGGGCCGCCCGCTCGCTCGACTGCATCGAGGTCGATCGCCGCAAGGGTGCCAAGGCCCTGCCCGAAATGATGCGCCAGGCCCATGCCGCGGTCGAACGCGGCTGCCGCATCGTCATTTTCCCCGAAGGCACCCGCAAGGCACCGCTGGCGCCGGCCGAATATAAATACGGCATTGCCCGCCTTTACGCCGAGCTGAAAGTGCCCGTCGTGCCGGTGGCGCTCAATTCGGGCCTGTTCTGGGGCCGCAATAGCCTCGTCATCTGGCCCGGCCTGGCCGAAGTACAATTCCTGCCGCCCATCGAAGCGGGCCTGGCCCCGGACGTGTTTCTCGAACGGCTCAAGGGCGCCATCGAAACCGAGTCCGACAAGCTCACGCTCGGCGCGATCGACAAGGGCCTGGAGCGGCCGATCGGCGGCAAGTTGCGCGCTGCGATCGACGCTCGCAAGCGGGCACGCGCCACAGCCTGACACCACATATTGACGCCGGAGCCTAATCCAGACATAGATATAGATACAAGTTGCCGCGTCGCTTGACGACTTCGTAACTTTTGTTCTATATTTGTTCTTCTTCTAGGACGGAAGGGGATGGGAAATGATGGCTTTTGGCACTCTGCAGCTCAAGCAATCCGGCTTTGCGCGCGTCGTCGATTGGACGGGCCGGTCCGGCCGCGCCTATAGCCTCGTCGGCGAAAGCCTTGAGGGTTTCGCCATGACCGAAAACGATCTTTATCTCATCGCCAAGGGCGGCAATGCGCTCTGGGTTGGCTCGACCCATGATCTTGTCGGCGACCCGCTGAGCCGTTCGCGCTTCCGCCTGGCACTCGACTGCGCCAACCGCGTCTTCCGCCTCCTCACCCCTGGTGCCGATAGCGAACGCCTCAGTACCATCTGGGACCTCGAAGGCGCCGAACCGATGCAGGCCCGCTCGGCGGCTTGATCAGGCCGCCGCCACGTCCCGCGCCAGCAACTCCGCCAGTGCCATGATCTGCCGGTCCCGTATCCCCAATTGCTCCAGCCGCCGCGCGGTATTCAGCACATAATCCACATTATTGCCTGATTCGCCGACGCCGCCGCGCACGATGGCCAATTGGTGATCCAGGGTCAGATTGCGCGCATATTGCACATGCCGCTCATCGACCATGAAGACCAGCGACAGCACCGTGCGTCCATCCGCCAGCCGCACCGGCCGCATAGCCTCGCGATAGACGCCGTTGCCCTTTTCGCGCGCCAGCAGATAGGCCCGCACCGCACCCCAATCGGCACCGGCCACTTCAAACACCATGCCCCGGCACGACCCGCCCCGCGTCAGCCCGAACACCAGGCCCGGCCGCTGGGGCGTGCCGCGATGATCCTGCGAATAAACCGACAAGCTGCGATGGGCGCCATGCAGCAGTCCCTGCTGGGCCGAAATATGGGCAAAGCCCGGATTCCAGATCAGCGAGCCATATCCGAAAACCCAATGGGTGGTTTTGGCATTCATCGTCTCAAGCATGGTCATCAAACCGAACAGATTCCTAAGGACATTGGTCGCCTCGGGGCAACCGCCCGCCTGACTAGCCGCCCCACAAGGACGCCACCACCCGGTTTTGCCGCGCGGGACGCCCTTTAGTCCAGCCCAAGGCGAGGATAGAACAAAGCCATGAAACGAATCATCTGGTTGTTCATCGCCGTCATCGTCGTCGTCGCCCTGTGGTCGGGCGGCTGGCTGTTCCTGTCCGGCGAGGTGCGCAAGAATATCGTGGCCCTAGCCGATGCCGATGGCGTCACCACGCCGCGCCTGACCTGTGAAACCCTCAATATTTCCGGTTTCCCCTTCCGCTTCGACGCCGATTGCAGCCACGCCCAGCTGGCCGATGGCGATATCGTCGTCGGTGCCGCCGGCCTGCGCGCCAGCGTGCTGGTCTATCGCCCCACCCATATACTCGCCTCGGCGCTCGGCCCGGTCAGCATCGAGGACACCTTTACCGGCTCACAAAGCACGCTCAATTTTGCAACGCTTGAAGCCAGCGCCCGCACCGATGGCTGGCGCCTTGCCCGCATCTCGCTGAGCGGCACCGATGTGAGCTGGAGCGATACGCTGATGGGCGAGACCCTGATCGCCAAAAGCTCGCTGATCGACCTGCAGCTGGGCGATATTGCCGAACAGCATGACGCTGAAAAGGGCCTTGCCGCACTGGCCGGCTATTTCCAGGCCCGAGATCTGGTCGCCCCCGGCTTCACCATCGCCGATGGCGATGCGCAAATCGAAGTCGAGGTGAACGGCCTACCCGATGATGTGCGCCTGCTGGCCGAGCCCGATGCGCTGCTCAACTGGCGCGCCGCCGGTGGCCAGCTCAAGCTGGTTTCGGCCCATGCCACCGATGCCGAAAGCGACCTCAAGGCCCAGGGCACGCTCGCACTGGACCCGCAGGGTCAGCTCGATGGCCAGATCGATATCGCCTCCACCAAGGTCGCCGAGCGCATCGAGCCCTATCTGATGGAACCCTATCGCACCCTCGTGCTGGGCAATCCCGCCCCGGACGACACCCATACCAATGTGCTCAATTTCCGCGGCGGCAATATCTATGCCGGCCTGCTGCCCATCGCCTCGGTGCCGCCGCTGTTCTAGGCTAGATCTACATTCAAATTTGCCGTGATTTTTGAGAGCCTCGATCTGATCCCCTCCCCCTTGAGGGGAGGGCTAGGGTGGGGGTTCCGGGTTTTCAATTTGGCCAATACCTCTGGATGAGCCCCCTGATAGTTCAGAACCCCCACCCTCAATCCCTCCCCTCAAGGGGGAGGGAGGCAGATCGAGACTCTCAATGCTCAGTGGCAAACCAAATGGCGATTGGTCCTAGGCGTCGTCGCCACCACCATGCTCGCGCACGAATACCGGCGCGGCGGGCGCTGGCGTCGCCTCGTGCGGGCGTCCAAAGTCAGCAGCGGCCGTCTCCTGTCCCGCGCTGATGATCGAGCGGCGGATCGCCCGCGTGCGGGTGAACATGGCTTCCAAGGCCGGGCCGTCGCCCATGCGCACCGAGCGCTGCAGCGCCGACAGGTCCTCGGAAAACCGCCCCAGCATTTCGAGCACGGCATCGCGGTTGGTGAGGAAAATATCGCGCCACATCACCGGATCGGACGCAGCGATGCGGGTAAAATCGCGGAACCCCGAAGCCGAGAACTTGATCACTTCGGACTGTGTCGCCGCTTCCAGATCGGCAACCGTGCCGACGATATTATAGGCCACGAGATGGGGAATATGGCTGGTGATCGCCAGCACCATATCGTGATGGCTGGCCTCCATGGTCTCGACATGACTGCCCATCGCCGCCCAGAATTGCACCAGCTTGTTGACCTGCGCCGGATCGACTTCCGGCCCCGGCGTCAACACGCACCAGCGTCCCACGAACAATTCGGCAAACCCCGCCGATGGCCCCGAATGCTCGGTCCCAGCGATCGGATGGCCGGGAATGAGGCTCACCCCCGCCGGCACCAGCGGCGCCAGAACATTGACCACATGCTGCTTGACCGAGCCGACATCGGACAGGATCGCGCCCGGCTCAAGCGCCGGCGCAATAGCCCGCATCACGCTCTCATAGGCGCCGACGGGCGTGCAGAGGATCACCAAATCCGCCCCGCGCACAGCTTCGGCGGCGTCGAGCGTATAGAGATCGCCCAGCCCCAGTTCGCGCGCTTCCTCAAGCGTCTCCGCCTTGCGCGTGGAAATGGCGATTACCTCAGCCAGCCCCTGCCGCCGCGCGGCCAGCGCAATGGACGATCCTATCAGGCCGATGCCGATCAGCGCGAGTTTGCGAAATTTGACGCTCATGCCACAACCCGGTTTTGGAGAACTTCGGCCACGCCGCGCATCGCGGCCTCGGTGCCGATGGAAATGCGCAACCCATCGGGAATGCCATAGGACGAGCCGATCTGGCGCACGATCAGCCCCTTGGCCCACAGCGCCTCGAACGCCGCATCGGCTTCCGCCGGGCTGGGGAACAGCACCAGGATGAAATTGGCCTGGCTGGGCAGCACCTGCAGGCTGTTCGATGTCAATTGCTCGCTCAGCCACTCGCGCCAGCGCGCATTGTGCGCTCGAAGCCGCTCGGTAAATTCCACATCCCGCGCCGCCGCCGCTCCCGCCAATTGCGCCGGCAGGTTGACGTTGAACGGCCCGCGAATGCGGTTGATCGCGTCCACTACATGGTCGGGCCCATACATCCAGCCGATCCGCGCCGCCGCCAGCCCCATCTTGGAAAAGGTACGTACCATGACGACGTTCTCGGCAGTGTCGACCAGGTCGATCCCCACCGAATAGTCCGCCGCCGTCACATATTCCGCATAGGCGCTGTCGATGACTAGAAGAATATCGGGGCGCAGCCCGGCATGCAGCCGCGCCACTTCGGCGGCGGTCAGGTAGGTGCCGGTCGGATTGTTGGGATTGGCCAGGAACACCATTTTGGTGCGCTCCGTGACCGCCGCCAGCAGCGCATCGACATCGGCGCTATAATCGGCTTCCGGCGCCATGACGATTTTCGCCCCCGCCGCCAGCGTGATGATCGGATAGACCGAAAAGCCATATTGGCTCATCACCGCCTCGTCGCCCTGCCCCAGATAGACCTGCGCCAACAGGTGCAGCAGATCGTCCGAACCATTGCCGCAAACGATGCGCTCCGCATCGATCCCATGCACTTCGGCCAGCGCGGTGCGCAGGATTTTCGAGGACCCTTCGGGATAGATCTCCAGATGATCGGCGACCGACGCAAACGCCTCCATGGCACGCGGCGAAGCGCCCAGCGGGCTCTCATTGGACGACAATTTGATCGCCTTGCTTCCCGGCGCGCCGGCTTTACCGGGCACATAGGGGGCGATATCGAGAATGCCGGGCTGCGGCGTCGGACGGTCGGACATGGATATTCTGGGGTCTCTGAAAGCCGCGCGGACCATAGTCAAAGCGGGGGCGGATGGCAAAGGATTGCTCGCGAATGAACTGGCCATCTCCCCAACCACCGAGCGGCACCTCCCCCTTGACGGGGGAGGTTGGGAGGGGGTGTGCGGAGCCACGATGCAAGATCGGGGCTAAACCTCCCCCCACCCTTGATCCCTCCCCGCAAGTGGGAGGGTGTCGACTGAACCACTCCGCCTAACCCGATCGCGCCGTCGCCGCGCTCAGCCCCGGCACCCGCACGAACCGCTCCTCGCGCTTGCGCCTGGGCACTGCCGGAAACGCCTCCTTGCGCGCCACCACGCAAATCACACCCGACATGGCCGGCCCCAGCAATCGCCCGGCGCCTTCGAAGAACCGCGTCGATTTGAGCACCAGCGAGCTTTGAAACGGCGGCAGGAACAGCCCGTCGCGCCAGCCTTCGGGCACGAAGCTGTGGTCGCGCAGCAGCCGTTCCAGCTGCCCCGCCGAATAGGGATTGCCGGTGCCGAAGGGGGTATTGTCGCGCTGCGCCCAGATGCCCCGCCGCCGCGGCACCACGATGATCAACCGCCCGTTCGGCGCCGTCACCCGCCAGAGTTCGCGCATCAGCTCCTCGGCGTCCGCGATATGCTCAAGCGCGTGCACCGCAATGGTCAGATCGATCGCCGCATCGGTCAGCGGCATTTCCATGGGATCGCACAAAACCGTGTGCGACGGCCCCTCGCGCGGCCAGGCCGAAGCCCCCTGCCGCGCCGGCATGAAGGCCAGCACCCGCTCGGCATTATCGAGCGAAAACCGCAGGTAAGGCGTGGCAAACCCCAGCCCCAGCACGCGCTGCCCGCGCACATTGCCGGCCAGCCCGACAATCTGCTCGCGCACCAGCGTGCGCGAAATGCGCCCCAGGGGCGACTTGTAATAATCGATCAGGCGGGAAACATCGCTGGTCATGAAATCGACTGTGCCAAAGCCTCGCCCACTTGTCTAATGCGCCATTGCCATGTCAGGTCCGCCTGCCTAGTTTTCAAGGCGCGGTATCACGATAGGAGCAGACCCATGGCATTGATCGTCGACGTGTTCGAGGCGCGCAGCGATAATTATGGCTATCTGGCCCATGACACCGCCACCGGCCGCACCGCCGCCATCGACGCGCCCGAAGCCGGCCCGATCAAAACCGCCCTGCTGCATCGCGGCTGGACACTCACCGACATTTTCATCACCCATCACCACCTCGACCATGTCGAGGCCATCCCCGAGCTGAAGGCCGATTTCGGCGTTACCGTCACCGGCCCCCGCGCCGAGGCCGACAAGATCGCCGGGCTCGACGTGCTGGTCGCCGCCGGCGAAACGCTGATGCTGGGCGAGACAAAGTTCGACATCTTCCACACCCCCGGCCACACGCTGGGCCATATCGTTTTCTATGATCATGCCGGCGGGCACCTGTTCACCGGCGACGCTTTGTTCTCGCTCGGCGTCGGCCGCATGTTCGAGGGCACGCCCGGCCCGATGTGGGAGGGCGTCAAGGCGCTGCGGGAATTGCCCGATGCAACGCTGATCTATTGCGGCCACGAATATACCGCCAGCAATGCCAAGTTCGCGCTGTCCACCGACCCGGACAATGCCACGCTGCAAGCCCGCGCCGCCGAAATCACCGAACTGCGCGCCGCCGGACGGTTCACCATTCCGGCTTTGCTCGGCACCGAGAAGCTGGCCAATCCGTTTTTGCGCGCCGATGACAAGATCATTGCCCGCCATTATGGGCTTGAGGGCGCTGCCCCGGGCGAAGTGTTCGCCGCGATCCGCAAGGGCAAGGACAACTTTTAAATCTCTTCTTCCTTGTGGGGAGCCCGTTTGATCGCTCTCGCGTGCGGTCACCCCCACCCCTATCCCCTCCCCACAAGGGGGAGGGAGACCCTCTCAATCAATCTTCTCCACGATTACCTTTGAGTAAGCGGCTCCATCGTCTCCCTCCCCCTTGTGGGGAGGGGACAGGGGTGGGGGTCCTTCGAGCGCTCGGTCTGCGTTCCAGGGCCAATTGACCCGCCGCCCCTCTTAACCGTGATCGGTCTCACCCCGGGAAAACCTTAACAAATCGTTTACGTCTGGCACGCCGCTTGCCACTTATTGGTCAGTAGCGCGTTGAGTTGTCCAATATTGGGACAGCCCGACCCAGTTTGGGACAGGCAGACGAAAATGACCGATTTTGACACGCAGAACCGTCCCGCTTCGGCACCGGGCCTGCCCATGGTGATCGAGGCACCCACCCCGCGCCCGTCCTTGCGCCGCAACCAGACCACCGCAGCCTTCGTCAGCCAGCTGCTGGCAGCGCGCGAAAACCTCGCGCCCCAGCGTCAGCGCCGCCGTAGCACGGTGGAAAATGCGCTTGGCGCCTATAGCGCCGGAGCCAGCATCAGCGTGGCGCGCATGCCCCAGGGATATCGGAAGACGGTCGTGGTCTGAAACAAAAGCACGACGTCATTCCCGCGAAGGTGTCGAGCTTGCTAAAACCTAATGATCCATCGTCACGTCGCGTCCGGCACCGGTGATCGACACCGCAAAGCCCGCGACCACGTCGATCAGGCTCATCACCATCAGCAGGAAGAACACCGAACTCGCCGCTGCGCCGATCAGCAGGAATTCGATCAGGAACAGCACGAAGACGACCATCGACAGCATGTGCTCGACGATCGAGGAAGCGCCGGTGCGCGTGGATTTCAAGATTTCGATGAACAGGCAGACCAGCGCCACCACCAGCAGGAAATCGCCCGCCGTCACCGCCCATGGAGTGCCCGAAACCATCGGGATCGTGAATAGGCCATTGTGCCACGCCTCGGGATTGCCGCCGAACCAGGGCAGGAAGGCAAAGACATTGTAGAGCACGAACGGCACGATCATCAGGGGCGGAATGAACGGGCCCCTGCCCTGCCGCACGCGATTGCCATTGGGCACGCCATAAACGGTCTCGGTCATCGCAATTCTCCCTGCCATTGGCGCGCACCATGCCAGAGCCGGGAACGGGCGGGAAGAGGTCTTGGGGAGGCAACCGGTCTATCAGTCGTCACCCCTTCTCCCCTCGCGGGAGAAGGTGGCGCGCAGCGCCGGATGAGGGGGCTGAATGGCCGAGGCCCCCCTTCACCCGCCCTACGGGCACCCTCTCCCACAAGGGGAAAGGGATAGGAAGTGGACTCTCACTTCTTCAACTTCAGCGGGCCGACCATCTGTTCGGGCTTCACTTCGGCGTCGAATTCCTCGCCGGTGAGCAGGCCCAGCGCGATGGCTTCCTCGCGCAGCGTGGTACCGTGCTTGTGCGCCGTCTTGGCGATCTTGGCGGCATTGTCGTAGCCGATTCTGCGGTTGAGCGCCGTCACCAGCATCAGCGACTTGTCGACCAGTTCCTTGATCCGGGCACGATCCGGCTCGATACCGATGGCGCAATTGTCGTTGAACGAACGCGAGGCATCGGCCAACAGCCGCACCGACTGCAGGAAATTATAGGCGATCACCGGCTTGAACACGTTCAGCTCGAAATTGCCCTGGCTGGCGGCAAAACCGATCGCCGCGTCATTGCCCATCACCTGCACGGCGACCATGGTCATGGCTTCTGACTGCGTCGGATTGACCTTGCCCGGCATGATCGAGGAGCCGGGCTCGTTCTCGGGAATGGTCAATTCGCCCAGGCCCGAGCGGGGGCCGGAGGCGAGCCAGCGCACGTCATTGGCGATCTTCATCAGCGCCGCCGCAAGCTGCTTCAGCGCGCCCGAGGTGCCGACGAAAGCATCATGACCAGCCATCACGGCGTATTTGTTCGGGGCGGTGACGAAATCCTGGCCGGTCAGCTTGGCGATTTCGGCCGCGACGGTCACGCCATATTCGGGATGCGCATTGAGCCCGGTGCCCACGGCCGTGCCGCCCAGCGCCAGCTCCTTGAGCTGCGGCAGTGTCGCCTTGATCGCCTTGATGGCCAATTCGAGCTGCGCCACCCAGCCGCTCATTTCCTGGCCCAGCGTTATGGGCGTCGCATCCTGCAAATGGGTGCGGCCGATCTTGACCACATCCATGAATTCTTCCGACTTGGCGGCCAGCGTCGCACGCAGGATTTCCACGCGCGGGAACAGATAATTCTCCAGCGCTTCTACCGCCGCGATGTGCATCGCCGTGGGGTAAGTGTCGTTGGACGACTGGCTCATATTGACGTGGTCGTTGGGATGAACCGGCTTCTTGGAGCCCATCACCCCGCCGGCCATTTCGATGGCGCGGTTGGAGATGACCTCGTTGACATTCATGTTGGACTGGGTGCCCGAGCCGGTCTGCCACACCACCAGCGGGAAATGGTCTTCCAGCTTGCCCGAAATCACCTCGTCCGCCGCCGCCACGATCAGGTCGCGCGTCGCCGCGTCCATCAGCCCCAGCTTGTGGTTAGCCAAAGCCGCCGCCTTCTTGAGGATGCCGAATGCGACGATGATTTCCTTGGGCATCTTTTCACCGCCAATATCGAAATTGGCGAGGCTCCGGGCCGTCTGCGCGCCGTAATACTTGGCCGATGGCACATTGATGGTGCCCATCGAATCCGATTCAACGCGCATGGTCATGGAAAATCTCCGGTTCTCTAGCCTATCGGCAGGGACATACACCCAAGCGCCGATAAGACGAATAACGATAAAGTCTAGGCAATGGGAGTGTCCGGGCGGCAAAACAAAACGGCCGATCCCTTAGGGGACCGACCGTTTGCAAATCTTGGACCGGACGCGAAAGCGCCAGCTCGTCTTATTTCTTGACGTCGAGGATTTGCCGGCCGCGATACATGCCGGTCTTGAGATCGACGTGATGCGGACGACGCAGCTCGCCGCTATCCTTGTCTTCGACATAGGATGCAGGGGAAAGCGCATCGTGCGAGCGGCGGAAGCCGCGCTTCATCGGCGAGGTCTTTCGTTTTGGCACTGCCATGGTCGGTACTCCGAATTCAATATCGTTGCGCCGCCGAAAGCGGCCCAGAGACGTAGCTCTGTAGGGATTGGCGGTGTCTATAGATGAGAATGCCGCACTTGGCTAGAGGCTTTTACAGCCCTGTCACAAAGCCAATCGGCCGTTTTCGCCCACGCAATCGGCCCGCTCGCCATATTGGCGCACCCGATCCTCGATTACCGCCGCAATGCGCCGCTGATTGGCCGATGGCCGGCCCGGCAGCCGCCGCAGCGGATTGGGCAATGCCGTGGTCAACAGCGCCGCTGCCGGCCGGCTCAGTTCGCCCGGCTCGATGCCAAATGCCGCCGCCGACCCCGCCGCCACGCCGAACTGCCCGCTGGGGCCCCATTCGGCGATATTGAGATAAATCTCCATGATCCGCCGCTTGGGCAGCACCAGGTCGACATAGAGCGCCAGCGGAATTTCCAGCCCCTTGCGGATATAACTCTCGCCATTCCACAGGAACAGATTGCGCGCCACCTGCATGGTAATGGTGGAGGCGCCGCGCACCGGCCTTCCCTCGAACAGGTCGGTCACTTCGTTCCGCAACGCGGCGATATCCACGCCCCAATGCCGGCAGAACTGCCCGTCTTCCGACAGGATTACCGAGGCCTTGAGCCGATCGGAAACCTGCCCGATATCGCGCCATTGCCGGATCACCGGCTGCCCGGTGGCATAGCGCTGCAGCATGGGTACCGAGATGGGGTCGACGAAGAGATAGACGGGGGTCAGCACGATGGGAATGACAATCAGCACGACGATGAGCCGCATGACCCAGCGCGCCGCTCCCCACAAGCCTCCCGATTTGCGTCGCCGTGCCATGGCCCTGCAATAGCTGGCAGCCCTTGTGAAATCCAGTGCCCGCCCTCGTGGTTCGAGGCTCGGCAAACGCCTCGCACCTCACCATGAGGCTACTTAGATTTCCTCGCCCCGGTGGCCCGCACTCCCAGTTGCCCTCATGGTGAGGCAGGAGCGTAGCGACCCTCGAACCACGAGGGCGTGGCAGGATCGTGCCATCATCTTGCCGCAACGCACCCGAACGGATAGCAACGTCCTATGTACGATTTTGCCGCCGACATTGCCGATTGCGCCCGTGCCGTCGAAACGGCGCTCGACAATTTCCTGACCATCGAGCGTCTCTCCGCCCCCGGCCCCGCCGCCGAGCGGCTGGTTTCCGCCATGCGCCACGGGAGCCTCAATGGCGGCAAGCGCCTGCGCCCGCTGCTGGTGCGCCAGGCTGGCACTATCTTCGGCGTGCCCGCGAGCCAGTCGCTGATCGCCGGCCTCGCTGTGGAGGCGGTGCATTGCTATTCGCTGATCCACGACGACTTGCCGGCGATGGACGACGACGATCTGCGCCGCGGCCAGCCCACCGTCCACAAGGCCTATGACGACGCCACCGCGATCCTGGCCGGCGATGCTCTGCTCACGCACGCCTTCGGCCTGCTCGCCAGTCCCGATTGCCACCCCGATCCCGCGGTCCGCATCGCGCTCGTCACCGAGCTGGTGCAAGGCAGCGGCGCCGGCGGCATGGCGGGCGGGCAAATGCGCGATATCGAAGGCGAGCGCGGCGGCTTTTCCGGCGACGACATCGCCATCATGCAGGCCATGAAAACCGGCGCCCTGATCCGCGCCAGCGTCCGCATCGGCGCCATTCTCGGCGGGGCCGACGCCCGCGCCCTATCGGCACTCACCGCCTATGCCGAAGCCGCCGGGCGCGCCTTCCAGCTCGCCGACGACCTGCTCGACGTGACGGCCACGCCCGAAGCCATGGGCAAGGCCACCGGCAAGGACGCCGCCCGTGGCAAGCAGACCCTGGTCGCCCGCATCGGCGTCGATGAAGCCCGCCAGCACCTGACCGCGATCATCAACGATGCCCTCTCGGCGCTGCGCACCTTCGGCCCCAAGGCCGATGGCTTGCGCGCCACCGCCAAATATTTCGGCAGCCGGCAGAGTTGAGCCTGCCTATTCGTTCCGGGAAAATTTCATGAGCCTTGTCTCCGTCAAAGCCGATCTCGCCACTCGAGCGCCTGATCTCTCCGTGGTCGAAACCACCGCCTCCACCGCCACGGTGCAACTGGCCGCCGAAACGCATGGCGTCGAGCCCGGCCAGATCGCCAAGACGCTGTGCATCCGCATCAAGGACGAGGTGTTGCTGCTGGTCACCCGCGGCGATGCGCGGCTGGACAACCAGAAGGCCAAAGTCGCCCTTGGCGGCCGCCCGCGCATGCTGGGCGCCGAGGAGGTCGAGCAACTGACCAGCCATCAGGTCGGCGGCGTCTGCCCGTTCGGCCTGCCCGGCCCGCTGCCGATCTTCATGGATGTGTCGCTGAAAATCTATGACGTGGTCATCCCCGCCGGTGGCTCGACCCACGCCTCGGTGCGGCTGACAGTGGACCGGCTGGCCGAACTATGCGGCAACGCATGGGTCGATGCCTGCCAGCCACCGGCCTGATCAGGCCGGCAGTACCGCAAAAGCAGATGGTCCATTCCGCGCCTTCCAGGCCGCAATCACGCGGTCGACATTGCCATCGGCATCCGTGTCCGACTGCACCTCGAAATCATAGCGCAGGCCTTGATGGATGGTATGAAAGTCCTTTTCGGCACTGCCCAGCGGCCGGTCGCCGCGCTCTGCCTCGCGCCGATTGAGTTCTGCCAGCGAGCAATGCACGCCGACAAAAAACACATCGAACTGCGTGAACAGCCGCACCAAATCCGCATGCCAGCCGGGCGTATCGAGAATGTGCTCCACGATGAGATTATTACCGGCCCCGGCGTAAGCTGCCAACGACTGATGAAATCCATCGAAGAACGGACGCCGCATCTCGCGCCAGTTGAACTCGCCGCTCTTGATCCGCGCCGATGGCAACACCCCAGCATCGCGCAGGTGATCGATCGAAATATGCCAGAGCGGCTGATCGATTTTCGCCTGCACACCGCGCGCCAGCGTCGATTTCCCGCTGCTCGAAGCACCGTGAATGAAGATAATACTGGCGGCCATGCCTATTCCGCCGCGACCTTATCGCCGGTCCCGAACTTCTTTTCGATATAGTCCGCGACCATGACCTTAAACTGGTCTGCCACATCAGCGCCCCGCAAGGTCGCCACCTTCTCGCCATCCACGAACACCGGCGCGGCCGGCGTCTCGCCCGTGCCCGGCAGGGAAATGCCGATATTGGCGTGCTTGCTTTCGCCCGGCCCATTGACGATGCAGCCCATAACCGCCACCGACAGCGTCTCGACGCCCGGATAGCGCTCTTTCCATTCCGGCATCGAGGAGGACAGGTGATCCTGGATATCCTTGGCCAGATGCTGGAACGTATTGGACGTGGTGCGTCCGCAACCGGGGCACGCCGCCACCACCGGCAGGAACTGGCGGAAGCCCATGGTCTGCAGCAATTCCTGCGCCACCTTGACTTCGGTGGTGCGATCCCCGCCCGGCTCGGGCGTCAGCGAAATGCGGATCGTATCGCCAATGCCCTGCTGCAGCAGAATACCCATGGCGGCCGAGGAGGCGACGACACCCTTGGTGCCCATGCCCGCCTCGGTCAGCCCCAGATGCAGCGCGTAGTCGCAGCGCGCGGCCAAATCCTGATAGACCGCGATCAGGTGCTGAACATCGCTCACCTTGGTCGAGAGGATGATCTTGTCGCGGCCCATACCCAGCTCTTCGGCGCGCTGCGCCGACAGCAGCGCCGACTGGATGATCGCCTCGCGCTGCACGGCGGCCGCCGTGATTGGCGCAGCAGAGGCGGCATTTTCGTCCATAAGCTTGGTCAGCAGCTCTTCATCGAGCGAACCCCAGTTCACCCCGATGCGCACCGGCTTGTTATATTTGTTGGCGATCTCGATCAGCGTCGAAAACTGCGTGTCGCGCTTGGCCTTGAAGCCGACATTGCCCGGATTGATACGATATTTCGCCAGTGCCTCCGCGCATGCCGGGTGATCGGTGAGCAGCTTGTGACCGATATAGTGGAAGTCACCCACCAGCGGCACGTCATAGCCCATGAAGCTCAAGCGATCGCGGATGATCGGCACGGCCGCCGCTGACTCGTCGCGATCCACCGTGATGCGCACGATTTCCGAACCGGCGCGGGCGAGCTGCATCACCTGTTTGACGGTGGCGTCGATATCGGCGGTATCGGTATTGGTCATCGACTGCACGACGACGGGCGCACCGCCGCCGACCATCACGCCGCCGACATCCACACCTACCGATTGCCTGCGCTCTGCTGGGCCCGCCATGAAACACCTCGTTGCTGAGCAGACAGATAAGCCTGCCGGGCTATTGGCGCAATATTGCTGATTGATGTCGAAGCGATGACGGTGTGGGATCGTGGCCAACCGTCACCCCCTCCCATCCTCCCCCATCAAGGGGGAGGTGTCTGCCGGTGGGTTGAACTGGATCGAGTTCCAAGAGTGGAGAGGCACCTCCCCCTTGATGGGGGAGGCTGGGAGGGGGTGTTTCGCGGGCGCGGTGAAACAATTTTGCCCTAACGCTCCACCCACCTTGAACCTATCGCGCCCACGACCATTTATAGGTCATGTTCAAGCCCCTGACTTCGACCCTGATCCCCCGCATCGTCCTGTTCCGCAAGGAAGTCGTCGTGCTGTGGAAGGCGTTCCTCGCGCCCGAAACGCCGCTTTATCTCAAGGCGGCCACGGCGTTCGTTGCGCTCTATCTGGTCAATCCATTCGATATCATGCCCGATTTCATCCCGTTCCTGGGTTGGATCGACGATATCGTGCTGGTGCCGCTGATGGTGAGCTGGATCGTCTCGCGCCTGCCGATCAAGGTGAAGGCTGACCACCGCGAGCGGAATGACCGCACTATTGACGGGCGGGCACGGCGGCTTTAGCCGCGTGCCACGCCCTCGTGGTTCGAAGCTTTGCTCCGCAAAGCGCCTCCCCGTGAGGGCTACTGGGCAATCTCAGTTAAATAAGCCGCCGCCCCGTCAGGAGGATCGCTGTTTCTCAGTAGCCCTCATGGTGAGGTGCGAGTTCTTACGAGCCTCGAACCACGAGGGCGTGGCACAATCTATTCGAACCGCACCAGCAAATCCTTCGCATCGATCTGGTCGCCCGGCTTCACCAGCACTTCGGCGATCACGCCATCCGCCTCGGCATGGATGGCGGTTTCCATCTTCATGGCTTCGATCGAACACAAAACATCGCCGGCAAACACCGTCTGGCCGGCCTTGACCGCCAACCCCGAAATCACCCCCGGCATCGGCGCGCCGACCTGCTTGGCATCGCCGATGGCGGCTTTGGCGCGCAGCTTGACCTCGCCGACCTTGAGGCGATCCGGCACCAATATGGTGCGCGGCTGCCCGTTCAGGTCGAAGAACACCCGCACCTCGCCCTTCTCATTGGTAGGCGCACGGCCGAGATATTGCAGGACCAGCGTCTTGCCCTTCTCGATATCGACGAACAGCTCCTGGCCTTCGTGCAGACCATAGAAATACACCGGCGTGGGCAACACCTCGGTGGGGCCGTAGCGATCCTGGGTCTTTTCGAAGTCCGAATAAACCTTGGGATACATGAGGTAGGACGCGAGGCGATAATCGTCGACCTCGTGGCCGACGTCCTCGGCGATCCTGGCGCGCTCGGCTTCCAGATCGACATCCTTGAGATAGGAGCCCGGGCGTTCGGTGATCGGCGCGCGGCCCTTGAGCACCTTTTTTTGCAGCGCCTGCGGGAAGCCGCCGGGGGGCTGGCCCAGATCGCCGGCGAAGAAGCCGACTACGGATTCGGGGAAGGCGATATCACGATTGGGGTCCTCGACATCGGCACGGCTGAGCCCGGCCGAAACCATCGCCAGTGCCATATCCCCGACAACCTTGGAACTCGGCGTCACCTTGACGATATCGCCGAACATCTGGTTGACGTCGGCATAGGTCTGGGCGACTTCGTGCCAGCGGGTCTCCAGCCCCAAGGAGCGCGCCTGCTCCTTCAGATTGGTGAACTGCCCGCCGGGCATTTCGTGCAGATAGACTTCCGAAGCACCACTGCGCAGGTCGCTTTCGAAGGCGCGATATTGCGTGCGCACCGCTTCCCAATAGAACGAAATCTGCCGGATCGCCTTGGCGTCGAGGCCCGGATCGCGGTCGCCATCGGTCAGTGCCGCGACGAGCGAGCCGAGGGTGGGTTGGCTGGTGGTGCCGCTCAGAGCATCCATCGCCGCATCGATAGCATCGACACCGGCATCAACCGCAGCCAAGACCGTCGCCGCCGCAGCGCCTGATGTGTCATGGGTGTGCAGGTGGATCGGCAGGCCGATCTCCTGCTTCAGCGTCTCGATCAGCTTTTTCGCCGCCGCCGGGCGCAATAGCCCCGCCATGTCCTTGAGGCCGAGAACGTGCGAGCCAGCGGCTTCCAGTTCCTTGGCCAGGGCCACGTAATATTTGAGGTCATACTTGGCCCGATCGGGATCGAGCACGTCGCCGGTATAGCAGATCACGCCCTCGGCCACCTTGTCGGCCTCCAGCACCGCATCGATGGAGACGCGCATGTTCTCCACCCAATTGAGGCAATCGAAGACGCGGAAAATATCGACGCCGCCCTTGGCCGCCTGGGCGACGAAGAACTTGACCACATTGTCGGGATAATTGGTGTAGCCGACGCCGTTGGAGCCGCGCAGCAGCATTTGGGTGAGGATGTTCGGCGCGCCCTCGCGCACCTTGGCCAGCCGCTCCCACGGGTCTTCGTTGAGGAAGCGCATCGCCACGTCGAAGGTTGCCCCGCCCCAGCATTCCAGCGAAAACAGGTTTGGCAAACCACGCGAATAGGCCTGCGCAATGCGGGTGATATCGAACGAGCGCATCCGCGTCGCCAGCAGGCTCTGATGCGCGTCGCGCATCGTCGTGTCGGTGAACAGCACGCGCTTTTGCGCCTTCATCCAGTTGGCAAGACCCTTGGGCCCCTGCCGGTCCAGAATCTGCCGGCTGCCCTCATTGACGATCAGCGGCTCGAACACCGGCAGCACTGGCGCCGCGGCTTCGGCAGGCGGCCTGGGCCGGTCGCGCACTTCGGGATGGCCATTGACGGTGACGTCGGCGATGTAGCTCAGCAACTTGGTCGCACGATCCTTGCGCGGCTTGAAGTTGAACAGTTCGGGCGTCGTGTCGATGAACCGCGTGGTGTAGCGGTTCTGCACGAAGTCAGGATGCGTGATGATGTTTTCGAGGAAGGCCAGATTGGTCGAGACGCCGCGAATGCGGAACTCGCGCAACGCACGGTGCATACGCGCGATCGCCTCTTCGGCGGTCGGTGCCCAGCAGGTGACTTTTTCCAACAGCGGATCGTAGAACCGCGTAATCACCGCGCCGGCATAGGCGGTGCCGCCATCCAGCCGCACACCGAAACCCGTCGCGCCGCGATAGGCGGTGATGCGACCGTAGTCGGGGATGAAGTTGTGTTCGGGATCTTCCGTCGTCACCCGGCACTGGATGGCATTGCCGTTGAGCTTGATATCCTGCTGCAAGGGAACGCCCGATTCGGGGGTGCCGATCACCGCGCCGTCGAGCAGATGAATCTGCGCCTTGACGATATCGATGCCCGTCACTTCCTCGGTGACAGTGTGCTCCACCTGGATGCGCGGATTGACTTCGATGAAGTAGAACTTGTCGGTGTCGGCATCCATCAGGAATTCGACCGTGCCGGCGCCGCGATAATTGGCGGCATTGCCGAGCCGGACGGCCGCGTCGGTCAGCTCTTTCCGAACGGCTTCGCTCAGATACGGCGCCGGCGCGCGCTCGACGACCTTCTGATTGCGCCGTTGGACCGAGCAGTCGCGCTCGAACAGGTGCACCAGATTGCCATGATCGTCGCCGATCAACTGCACCTCGACATGGCGCGCCCGCTCGACCAGCTTTTCGAGATACATCTCGTCCTTGCCGAACGCCGCCTTGGCCTCGCGTTTGCCTTCGCTCACTTCCGACAGCAGCGCGCTTTCATCCATGATGCGGCGCATGCCGCGCCCGCCGCCGCCCCAGCTGGCCTTGAGCATCAGCGGATAACCGATCTCCGCGGCCAGCCGCTTGATCTCGTTGGGATCGTCGGGCAGCGCCTCGGTCGCGGGCACCACCGGAACATTGCTGGCCACCGCCATATTGCGTGCGGCGACCTTGTTGCCGAGATCGCGCATGGTCTGGGCGCGCGGGCCGATGAAGATGATGCCCGCTTCCTCGCAGGCATCCACGAACTCCGGCGACTCCGACAGCAGCCCATAGCCCGGATGGATCGCATCGGCACCCGACAGGCGCGCAATGCGGATATATTCCTCGATCTGCAGATACGCCTCGACCGGCCCCTTGCCTTTGCCGATCAGATAGGCCTCGTCGGCCTTGAAGCGGTGCAGCGCCAGCTTGTCCTCTTCGGCAAAGGCGGCAACGGTCTTCAGCCCCAGCTCATTGGCCGCGCGGAACACGCGAATGGCGATTTCGGAGCGGTTGGCGACGAGGATTTTCTTGATTGGCATCGATATAAATCCGAGCAAGAGGGGGTCGTGGGCGGTTCAACGCCCGGCTCAAATCATCTGCATCGGCTGAAACGGTTGCCCGTCCAACCGTCGCGTCACATCTATTTCTGGCTGAGATGCCCGGCGAGATGGCTCATGTCGTAACCGGCTGCGGCCGCTTCCGAGATGATCTCGTTCGCATCCATTTCGCCGGCCTGGGACAGAGCCCAAAGCGTCGTCGAGCGCGTGCCCGAGCGGCAAAATGCGAAAACCGGGCCTTGGCTCCCCTCGAGCGCAGCCTTGGTTTTCTCGACCATATCGGGGGAAACCCCATCGCGACCCAGTGGGATCGCATAGTAACCCAGGCCGGCGGCCTTGGCCGCCGCCTCGATTTCGGCGCCCGCCGGCTGGTCCGCCTGCTCGTCGTCGGGACGGTTATTGATGATAGTGGTGAATCCGGCGGCCTTGAGCGACGCGATATCCTCGGGCAAAATCTGCCCTGATACGGTGATGCGATCGTTGATCCGCTTCAAATCCAAAGTGCTGCTCCCACTATCGCCCGATCATCAGAACGGCTTGCCGCTCCTTTATAGCCAGCGTGCGGGCACCGAAGCAACTGCGACGATGCGATGACGGCTATGCAGCGTCGGCGACCCTGGCTAGCGCGCGCCCGGCGGTGAGCTTGCCCAGGGGCTGCGGGCGTCCCAGCAGGAACCCCTGGAAGCCGGTGCAGCCGGCCCGCTGCAGGATGGCCAATTGCTCGGCGGTCTCGATTCCCTCGGCAATCACCTCGACCGGCAAGGAGCGCGCGATATCGCAGATCGCCGAAACGATCATCGAATCGATGCGGTTTCCGGCGATATTGCTGACATAGGTGCGGTCGATCTTGATGATGTCGAAGGCGAAGCCGCGCAGATATTGCAGGCTGGCATGTCCCGCCCCGAAATCGTCGATGGCGATGCGCACGCCCATCTGGCGCAGCGCATCGAGATTTTCCTGCTCCTGGCCCTTGCCGGTCATCGGCACCGTTTCGGTGACCTCGGCGATCAAGCGGCGCGGATCGGTGCCGGTTTCAGCCACGATGGCGGCGAAGTGCCGCGCAAATTCTGGCCGCTTCAACTGCGCCGCCGATACATTGACCGCGACGGGCAGGCCCAGCGCCGCCATATCGACACAGGCGCGCCGCAGCACCCATTCGCCCAACTTGTCGATCAATTCGCTCTGCTCGGCAATATGGATGAACTCGGCCGGCGCGATCATGCCGCGCACCTTGTGCTGCCAGCGCACCAGCGCCTCGTAGGATTTGACGGTCTTGCCATCGGCATTGAACACCGGCTGGTAATGCAACTCCAGCTCGTCCATCAACAGGGCCGCCCGCAATTCACGTTCGACAAAACGCCGATGGCGCTCGTCGCCCAGCATGTCGGCATCGAACTCGACCACGGTATGCCGGCCCGCCCGCTTGCCCTTGTACAAGGCCAGGTCTGCTTTGGAGATCAGATCGCCCGGATCGCTGGCATCGGTTGGTGCCAGCGCGATCCCCACCGTCGCCGACAGCCGCACCGGGCGCCCGGCAATGGTGATCGGCCGGTCCAGCTCGCGCAGCAATTGCTCACCCAGCCGCCGCAGGGCCGGCTTGTTGTCATGGGCAGGAATGGCGATGCCGAATTCGTCGCCGCCCAGCCGCCCGACGATTGCCGTCGGCACCAGCGCAGTGATGGTCTTGACGAGATGACTCAACGCCGCGTCCCCGGCATTATGGCCGTGGCTATCGTTGAGCACTTTGAGATTGTCCATGTCCAGCTGCATATAGCCCATGGCCGCGTCCGAGCCGTGATAGACATGGGCGCTCAACTGCTCGATGAAATAGGAGCGCGAAAAGGCGCCGGTCAGCGCATCGCGATTGACCGAAGCCAGCACCGCGCGATTGGCTTTGTCGGCGCTGTCGATCCCCTCAGCCAGCGAGCGATAGCCGAACCGCAGGCCCACCAGCATCAGCGCCATGATCGCAATGATACCGGCATAAACCAGCGAGACTTCCCCGGTCTGCATCAAGTTGGGCAGCAGGCCGATAACGCACAGACCGGCAACCACGACGATGGCGAGGGCAGCCAGCAGCGAGAAGTGGCGATAGCCTTCGAGGATCTTGAACAGCGTCGGGATTTTTCGCATCGGGCCTACCGGGGTATAAAAGGGCCGTCGCCCTCATCCCAACTTATGCCGGCAATCCATGAAGACGGTCTAAATAAAAGACCGGAAAGTCGTTATACATCATGGACTTAAGTATAATGCTGCCGAAAGGCGGGCCAATTTACCGGCGTTGTATGACGGTTTGATATCAAGCGGCCACAAGCCTGCGGCAAGGCTTAACAAGCCGTAAAAACCCATATAGCGGCGCCAGTTTACGGCACCGCCCCCACCCAGACCTTCCAGATATCGCTGCGCTCGCTCACGAACCTGTCGGCCACGCTTTCCACGGTTGCGCCCGGCTCGTTCAGCTGGGCCAGGAGCGTATTCATTTCCTTGAACGGCATGGTGCTGCGCTGGAAATAGGCGGCAACGGCCGGAATATCGGTATAAACCCACTCCGCCAGCGCCACCACGACGCTTTCGGGCGCAAACCCCGACACCACTGGGGTGGCACAGGCCAGCCGCGCCAGGCATTGCAGCCCCTTTTCGTCATAGGGCCCGAGATCGAGGCTGACGAAATTGAACTGTGCCAGCACTGCATTGGGCTGCCAGTAATAGAACACCACCGGCTCCTGCTTGCCGACCGCTTCGGCGATCAAACTATCCATTTCGAACCGGTTGGCGGGCTCGACCAGATCAACCACCCCACTCAGGCCCAGCGCCGCGATCAGATTGCGGTTGATCAGCGAACAGCCCCAATCGGGCGGGCAGGAAATGAAACGAATCTTCGCGCCGCCATTCAGGCTCGGCGCGTCATTCTTGAGCTGGGCCGCACTGGTCAGCTCGGGGTGGGCAGCGGCCAGGTAATCTGGCACGAACCAGCCCTCGAACGTGGTCTCGGCATAGGTGGGCGCCGCGGGGCGGACCATCTGCGCCTTGATCGCCGGGTTCCACACATCGGCGATGCGCGTCACCCACATTTCGGGCGCCACTGCCGGCTGCCCTGTCGTGCCCATGGACGAGCCGGTCGCCGCCAGGTCCCCCGGCCCCACCCGCGTCTCGCAGCCGAATTGGCTGGTCAGCAGCCGCGCATGGATTTCCGCCAACAGCGCCGCTGACGGCCAGTTCATGCGGGCGATGGCGATCGGCTGCGTGCCGCAGATCGGCGGCGGCGGCGCGGGCTCGGCCGGCGCCGCATTATCCTGCGCCTCATCGAGCACCGTGAGCTGCGCCAGCGCCGGCTGCAGCAGCCCCATCAGGGCCAGCATGGCGATCCCGAAAATCCTGGCCTTCATCGGCGCCTCCAGCGGCTCAACACCCTCACTCTATGCAAAAACCATGGCCGTTAAGCAACTGCGAGAAGGCCCGTTAAACCCCTTCAATTGCCCGTGACTCCGCCTTAACAAATGTGCAACAGTCCCCTCCAGCGAGGCGCAGGTAGCGCCTCCTATATCGCGTTGTTCCGCTTGCAAGACAGGACCGACAAGGCCGCTCGGCGGAGCAACCCATAACGAGGGACATCAATGCTCAATCTGAAAACTCTCCTGACCATGGCCGTGGCGGCCACGACCCTGTCGATCGCCGCCCCCGCACTGGCCGAGGACGTCAAGCTCGGCATTCTCGCCGACCTGACCGGGCCGATCGAAAGCCTGGCTCCCCCCATCGTTGCCGGCGCCCAGCTGGCTTGGGACCAGGTCAATGCCCAGGGCGGCATTCTGGGCGGCAAGGTCGTTCCCATCGTCGCCGATAGCGCCTGCGATGCGACCGCTGCTTCCGCCGCGGCCGACAAGCTGGTCAACACCGACCAGGTCACCGCCATCATGGGTGCCTTCTGCACCGGCGCCACCATCGGCGGCGCCAATTCGGCTGCCATTCCGGGCGGCGTCGTGATGATCTCGCCAGCTGCCAGCGCGCCCGCGCTGACCACGCTCGCCGACAACGACCTCGTGTACCGCACCACTCCGGCCGATTCGCTGCAGGGCGTGAAGATGGCCGATTTGCTGCTCGCACGCGGCGTCAAGGACGTTGCCGTGACCTACGTCAACAATGATTACGGCAAGGGCCTGGCCGACGTGTTCGCTGCCACCTTCACTGCCGGCGGCGGCACCGTTGCTGCCAATATCGCGCACGAAGACGGCAAGGCCGACTATCGCGCCGAACTGGGCAACCTTGTTGGTTCGCAGAACCTGGTGATCCTGGCCTATGCTTCGGGCTCGGGCCAGACCCTGCTGCGCCAGGCTGTCGAATCAGGCAATTTCACCACCTATGTTGGCGGTGACGGCATGGTCGGCGATGACCTGCTGACCGGCATCGACGCCTCAGCTGTCGAAGGCCTGACCGCAACCCGCGCCGGCGCCTATGTCGGCGACTCGGCCACCACCTATGCCAAGCTGGCCACCGATGCCGGCCAGGACCCGACCGCGACCTATGCCCCCCAGGCTTATGACGCTGCGTTCCTGTTGGCCCTGGCCATCGAAAAGAACGGCTCGGCTTCGCGTGAAGGCCTGACGGCTGCCCTGCGTGATGTCGCTTCGGCTCCCGGCGAAAAGATTCTGCCCGGCGAATGGACCAAGGCTGCCGAGCTGATCAAGGCTGGCACCGATATCGATTATGAAGGCGCCGGCGGCCCGCTGGACTTCGACGCTGCCGGTGACGTCCCCGGCACCATCGTCTATCTCGAAGTCAATGGCGGCAAGTTCGTCGAAAAAGGCGCGATCGAATAAGTCGATCGACCTAGAAAGAACACAGAGGCCCGGGAGAAATCCCGGGCCTTTTTAGCTAGGGAGGCAGCGACTTCCACCCTGGCGAAATTGAAAGAGGCCGACATGGAAATAGCGCTCGCCTATGCCATCATTGTTGCAGGGCTGTTCGTCATCTACGGCCTAGCAGAGGCAGAGAATCGCAAATTCTCGGGCGCTTATCTATTTCTTCAAGCAATTAAGCAGGGACGGTCGATCGCCGAAGCAAATTCGCTATCCGGCCAAATTTTGAATGCTGCCACATATCGCGACATGAGAATCAGCGTGAATACAAATCATGGCGGTCTGACCGACAAACTGCTGAAAGAGGCAGTTTCATATGGATTCGAGGCTAAATATGCCGGGGGAATTCCCGACGTTGACCGGCTAACCCAGTACTTTGGCCTGTTTGTATCCGATATTCAAAGAATGTCCGTTACATCCTGGAAGCAGAAGACGTTACTGGAGAAGTCGTACTCCGTCGCCGCTGTCCTTTTCGCCATTGCCGCCCTACCAATGAATTACGAGTTCTATTTCTCATTCAGAACCGCCATTTGCGTCTGTGGATATTTTTTCTTGATAGCCGGCAAGCAACCAAAACAACAAATTTCTGTTCTGGACATATTGCGGCTTGGGAGTGCTCTACAATCCCGTAGTCCCAATGCACGTCGGCGTTCAGGTTGTTTGGACCTTGGTAAACGTGGCCACGCTCTTTCTGATGTTCCGGACAAGAGAAATCCTTGGTGACACACCAAAGTCCGCCGCCAACATCGACTAGGGCATGGGCGGTCATTCGAGTGCACGCACAAGCTGATCCTTGACACTGGAGTGACGCCACTCATTTAAAGACCATCGGTCACATATTGATATTTCCCAGCGGCCGAGATTTGCAATCGTGCACCAAGGACGCTTTCATGACCGACTTTACTGAAGCCGATATCCCCGACCAGACCGGCAAGACTGCCATCGTCACCGGCGCCACGGGTGGGCTGGGCTACGAAACCGCTCGCATGCTGGCTGGCGCCGGCGCTCGGATCATCCTCGCTGGCCGCAATCCCGATAAGGGCGCCGATGCCCTGCGCCGCATTCATGGCTTGCATCCACAGGCCAATATCGGCTTCGAAATGCTCGATCTCGGCAGCCTTACCTCGATCGCGGCCTTTGGGGCGCGCATGAATCAGGAGAACACCGGGCTCGACCTGCTGGTCAACAATGCCGGCGTCATGGCCCCGCCGACCCGCAAGACGACCGCCGACGGCTTCGAGCTGCAATTGGGCACCAACCATCTCGGCCATTTCGCCCTGACCGGCCATTTGCTGTCACTGCTGATTGCCGCCAACGGCGCGCGTGTCGTAACCGTCTCCTCCCTCGCCGCCCATTTCGGCCGCACGGATTTCGACAATCTGCAGGCCGAACGCACCTATCGGCCCAACGGCGCCTATAGCGCCTCCAAGCTGGCGAACCTGCTGTTTTCCCGCGAGTTCCAGCGCCGCAGCGATATCAATGGCTGGGGCATCATCAATGCCAATGCCCATCCCGGCTATGCCCGAACCGATCTGATCGCCAATGGACCGGGCCAAATGCACGGCTTCACCGCCATTCTCAGCAGCCTTCTCGAACGGTTCTTGTCCAATGACGCCGCCGCCGGCGCGCTGCCGACGCTGCGAGCGGCCACCGGCAAGGATGTGCGCCCCCTCGATTACTTCGGCCCGAAGGGTTTCATGGAAATGAAGGGCGCGCCGGCGCCCGCCCGCCTGCCCGGCAAAGCCAAGGACGATGCCACGGCCAAGCGCCTGTGGGAGGTTTCCGAGCAATTGACCGGCGTCCGCTATACCCAGGAGGCCGTCCCCGCTTGACAGTGCCGGCGAACGCCGACACCTCTGCTGGAGCAAGCAGCGAAAAGGTGGGTACCGGCTTTTCGCGAAAATACTTGCGACAACAAAAGACTAGAGCCTTCTGTGATTTGGCTGACCCAAATCACAGAAGGCTCTAGGAGTTTGCGGAGACTTGTCGTGACCGGCTTCCAGCGTGCCCGCCAGCCTGAACAGAAAACCGTTCGCCGCGAGACCCTCCTCGCGGCGGCGACCGCTCTGTTCGATGAGGAAGGCCCCAACGGCGCCGGCCTCAACGCCATCGCCGCCCGGGCCGGCTTCACCAAGTCCAATATCTATCGCTATTTCGAGAGCCGCGAAGAAGTGCTGCTGACCCTGCTGCTGCAGGAACAGGAGGCGTTCGTTGCCGCCCTCCTGGCGCAGCTCGATAGCCTGACGCCCGGCTTTGTCGGCGCCGTGGCGGCCGCGATCTCCGCCGAATATCTGGAGCGCCCACGCTATTGCCAATTGCTGTCGATCTTTTCCAGCGTCCTGGAGCAGAACATCTCCGAGACGGCGATCATCACCTATAAACGCGCCATCCATGCCCAATTGGAGCCGGTCGTGCCGGCCGTGATGCGCGCTTTGCCCAAATTGCAGCCGGGCGATGCGCAATGGCTGCTGCGCACCATCATCATGCTGATCGTTGGCATGTGGCCCGCCGCCCACCCAGCCCCAGCCGCCAAGCGCGTCCTCGACAGCGACGAGTTCCGCGGCTTCAAGCCTGTGCCGGAGCGGGATTTGCCCCGCGCAATCCTAGCGCTGCTGCGCGGCATGGGGGCTTAGACGGAAATCGGGCCAATCTTCACCCCCCTCCCAGCCTCCCCCATCAAGGGGGAGGTGTCTGCTGGTGGGTGGGGTTCGATCGAGCTTTAAGAGTGGAGAGGCACCTCCCCCTTGATGGGGGAGGATGGGAGGGGGTGTCTCACAAGCACAATAATGCTCGCGCGCCCATCCCTACCCCTCGCGCCGCACCACTTCGGGGATCAACCCCTTCGGCGCAAACCGCAGCGCCACCGTAATCACCGCCCCCAGCACGAAAATACGCATCTGCGACGCCCTCGACTGGATATCGGGGATTTCGCCCCAGCCGATATGGCCAGACCAGTCGCTGACGGTGGTGAACAGCCACTGCGCCAGCGGGTCGGAAATGATCCACACCAGCCAGATCAGCACCGCGCCGAACACCGCGCCCCAATTGTTCCCCGCACCGCCGACGATCACCATCACCCAGATCAGGAAGGTGTGGTTGATCGGCTGATAGCTCGACGGATCGTTGATCTGCACGAAGCTGACCAGGATCGCCCCGCCAATGCCCATCAGCACCGAGCCGAACACAAAGATTTCCAGCTGCCGCGCCGTAACGTTCTTGCCCATCGAGGCAGCCGAGACGTGGTTGTCGCGGATGGCCCGCATCATGCGGCCCCAAGGCCCCGCATAAGCACGCGAAATCAGGAACAGTACGACGGCGAAAATCACCAGCACCAGCGCCAGAAACCCGCCGCGCGCCAGCAGCAGCGCGCTCTGCCCGTCCATGCCGCCGGCCTGGTAGTCGCCCGGCAAGGGCGTCGGCCACGGAATCGGCGATACGGTCAGCGTGCCGCGCGTCAGCCAGTCCATGTTCTTGATCAGCGCGCGAATAATCTCGGAAATACCGATCGTGGCGATGGCCAGGTAATCGGTGCGCAGCCCGAGGCAGATCTTGCCCACGATATAGGCCACGCCCGCCGCCAGCACGCCGCCGAAAATCCAGCCCAGCACCGGATGCGCACCTAAGCCCCCGACCCAGCCCGCATTGGCTTCGATATAGGCCGCCGCCGGATCGATCTGGCTGCGATAGATGCAATAGCCGATGAACCATGCCAAAGCCGTCAGCGCCATCTTCCAGCCGCCGCGAATGCCGATGCGATGGCTTTGCTGCGCCGCGATCACCAGCAAGGCGCCGGCCCCGAACGCGATCAGCGCCCGCCCCAGCATCCACGGCCCGTCCGAGCCCCAGAATAGCGGATTGATAGGATAGGAGATGAACGTCACCGCCACCCCGCCCAGCATCATGAAGCCCATGATGCCGAAATTGAACAGCCCGCCATAGCCCCACTGGATATTGAGGCCCATGGCGATCAGCGAATAGGCGGCGGCTTCCACCAGCCGGCTCGACGTGAACGGCACGCCCATGAACCAGCCGACCACCAGGATCAGCACGAACAGGCCGGCAAACAGGGTCAGGGAACGCCGCATCATGATGAGGCTCCCTTGAAGATTCCCGTGGGCCGCACCAACAGCGTCACCACGAGGATAAGAAAGGCTACCGTCAGCTTATACTCAGTCGGCACCAGCGCCAGCGTCGCCGGCAACTGCATCCAGTCAGGCAGGACCGCATTGAGCGGCTTGAGCACCGTGGACCAATTGAACACCGCGATCGTCTCAGCAAAGCCGATCAGCAGCCCACCGGCGATAGCGCCATAGGCCTGCCCCAGCCCGCCGACGATGGCGGCCGCGAAAATGGGGAGAATGATGTTGAACGCCAGATCGGGCTTCAGCGTCACGTCCAGCGCCAGCATGGTGCCGGCCATGCAGGCGAGAGCCCCGGCAATGATCCAGGTCACCCGCACGACAAGCGCGGTATTGATGCCCGAAACCTGCGCCAGATCGGCATTATCGGCCATGGCGCGCATCGCCTTGCCCAGCCGCGAGCGCGTCAGGAACAAATGCAGCGCGATCACGGCGACCGCCGTCACCGCCACCATCAGGATTTGCGGCTCGGTGATCACCAGCGGACGGGTGGACCCCAGCGCGCTCATATCGATGCGGAACACGTCCTTGGGCTCGTTCTCGAAGAACGAATAGCTGCCCGAGCCGAAGAATAGCCGGATCAGCCCCTGGATCATCAGCGTCACGCCGATCGAGGCGATCAGCAAGGTCACCGGCTTGGCACCACGCTTGCGCAGGGGCGCGTAAAAGCCCTTGTCGATCCCCAGCGCGAAGATCGCGCCCAGCACCATGGCCAGCGGCAGCACCACGAACCCCATCGGAATTGGGGTGACGATGCCCATGGCGGAAAACCCCATGGCCAGGAGGAACGCGATGAACGCCCCGCCGGTCATCAGCTCGGAATGGGCAAAATGGGCGAACCGCAAAATGCCGAAAATCAGCGTGATGCCGATGGCCCCCAAGGCATAGATCGAGCCCAGCACCGCGCCAGCGATCACCACCTGGTTGATGAAGAAGATGAGTTCGGTCATGCGGCTTGCCAACGCTGGATTATGTGGAGCGTGCTCCCCTCCCCCTTGAGGGGAGGGGCAGGGGGTGGGGGTCCATCAGTTGAGCATAAGCTCATCGACCCCCACCCCGGCCCTCCCCTCAAGGGGGAAGGAGGGCAGGAACCGCTTGTTTCAGTTTGATCAGCCATCCCCTCAACCCCCCAAAAAGCTTTTAGCGACTTCGGGATCGGCGATCAGTTCGGGACCGGTGCCGGTGAAGCGGTTCTGCCCACCCGCGAGCACGAAGCCCTTGGAGGCAAAAGCCAGCGCCTGGCGCGCGTTCTGCTCCACCATCAAAATGCCGACGCCTTCCTTGTTGACCCGCACGATGGTCTCGAAAATCTCGATGACATAGCGTGGCGACAGGCCCGCCGAGGGCTCGTCCAGCATCAGCAGCTTGGGCTTGCTCATCAGCGCGCGGCCCATGGCCACCATCTGGCGCTGCCCGCCCGAGAGTTCGCCGGCCGGCTGACGCCGCTTTTCGGCCAGCACCGGGAACATTTCATAGACCCATGCCATGGTCGCGGAGAAATCGTCCTTGCGGGTGAACGCCCCCATTTCAAGGTTCTCCTCGACGCTCATCGAGGTGAAGACGTTCTTCTCCTGCGGCACGAAGCTGAGCCCCTTGGGCACCAGCTTGTCCGGCAGCGAATTGGCGACATTCTCGCCGCCGAATTCGATGGTGCCGCCTGTGACTTTCAGCAGCCCGAAAATCGCCTTGAGCGTGGTGGACTTGCCCGCCCCGTTCGGCCCGACGATGACGCCGATATCGGACTGCTCGATGGCGATATCGACACCATTGAGGATCGGTGCGCCGCCATAGCCGCCCACCACGTGTTTCAACTCAATAAGCGCCATTACGCCACCACCACCGGGGAGCCGAAATAGGCTTCGACGATCGCCGCATTGGCGCGGATTTCGCTCATCGGGCCCTCGGCGATCTTTTCGCCCTGCGCCATCACGATCACTGGATCGCACAGCCGCCCGATCAGATCCATGTCGTGCTCGATGACGAAGAATGTATAGCCCAATTCTTTGTTCATCCGCTCGATATTGGAGGCGAGATCCTGCAGCAGCGTCTTGTTGACGCCGGCAGCCACCTCGTCGAGCAGCACCACCTTGGCATCCACCATCATGGTGCGGCCTAGCTCCAAGAGCTTCTTTTGACCACCCGACAGATTGCCCGCCAGCTCGTTACGCACATGGCCGAGCTTGAGGAAATCGATGACGTCGAGGGCCTTCTTGCGCACCGCGGTTTCGCGCGATTTGGCCAGCCCCGGCCGGAACCAGGCATTACCGAGATATTCGCCCGGCTGGTCGCCCGGCACCATCATCAGGTTTTCCAGCGCCGTCATGTTGGAGAATTCATGCGCGATCTGGAAAGTGCGCAGCATGCCGGTGCGGAACAGCTGATGGGGTTTCAGCCCCGTCACGTCCTCGCCGTCGAAAATCACCTGGCCGGAATCCGGCGCGATATTGCCGGCGACCATATTGAACAGCGTGGATTTGCCGGCCCCATTGGGCCCGATCAGCCCGGTGATCGAGCCGCGCCGCACCTGCAGCGAACAATCGTTGACGGCGAGCAGGCCGCCAAAGCGTTTGGAGACGTTGCGAACGTCGATAACTGCGTCGAAGGACACCAAATTCCGTCCCGGTTCCTGAAATGCCAATTGGCCCTGCTTTGCTGCGGGCCATTGAGCGGCATCTGCACACAAGAGGAGCCAGTGGTCAATCTTTACTGGATGGTCAAATCACAGCCAAAACCGCGTCGGCTGTGGGTTTATTGAAAGCACACAGCACATCGTAAAGCGTCGCCAGCCGGGTCAGCGCCTTGACATCGACATCGTGCGGCTGCGCCGAAAGCGGATCGATGAAGAAAATCAACACGTCCAGCCGGTCCTCGGCGATCATCGCGCCAAGCTGCTGGTCACCCCCCAGCGGGCCGCTTTTGAGCAAGGTGACGGAAAGTGCCGTCGCTTCTATGATCCTGGCGCCGGTGGTGCCCGTAGCCCAGAGTTGGTGTTCGGCCAGCGTAGGCGCGTGCCAAGCTACCCAATCGACCATGTCGTCTTTCTTGTCGTCATGCGCCACAAGGCCGATACGCGCCATTTGGATCTCCGCTGTTTGTGGCGTTCAAGCATGCGGTGTAGGTGGGCGCAAGGTGGGTCCGAGGCCAAACATCCCCCCACCCCTGTCCCCTCCCCACAAGGGGGAGGGAGACCCTCCCCATCGGCCTTCGTAACCGCACCCTCGGAGCAAGCGGCTCCATCGTCTCCCTCCCCCTTGTGGGGAGGGGACAGGGGTGGGGGGAGCCACGCGTTCCGGGCTAAGAGTTAAAACTCGCTCCAGTCCTTGGCCACCGCAGCAGTCCCAACCGTCCGCATCTGTGCGACCGGCCTGCGCTGCACCCGGCTCGATGACGCTCCGCCTTCCAGCTTGAACACATCCACGATGCTGTCCAACTCGTTGGCCTGCGCCTCGGTCTGCTCGATGGCCGCATTGGTCTGTTCCACCAAGGCGGCATTGTGCTGGGTCATTTCGTCCATGGTGCGCACCGCGACCGAGACTTCCTCCAGCGCCGAGGATTGCTCCTTGTTGGCCAGGGCAATGGAATCGATCAGGCTGGAGCTTTCCTGCGCGCCGATCAGGATATCCAGCAGCTTCTCCGAAGCCTGCCCCACCAGCCGCGAACCATTGCGCACCTCACTGGCGCTGGCCTCGATCAAAACCTTGACCTCCGAGGACGCCTGCGCCGCCGATTGTGCCAGCCGCCGCACTTCAACGGCCACCACGGCAAAGCCCTTGCCGGCATCGCCGGCCCGTGCCGCTTCCACCGAGGCATTCAATGCCAGAAGATTGGTCTGAAAGGCGATATCGTCGATCAGCCCGATGATATTGGAAATCTTGGCCGACGAGGTTTCGATCGCCCCCATGGCTTCATTGGCCTGCTTCATCACCGCGCCGCCTTCGGTGGCATTGGCAGAGACCGCCTGGGCCTTGCTGCTGGCCGTGGCCGCGCGCTTGGCATTTTCCAGCACCGCGCCGCTCAGCGTCTCGACGGAGGCCGCGGTCTCCTCGATGGTCGCAGCCTGCCGCGTGGTGCGCTCGGCCAGATCGTTGGCGCCCGACAGGATTTCTCCCGTGGCCGTCTTGAGCGAGCGTGACGTGCCGCGCAGCCCGGTGACGATATCGTAGAGCCGCTCCAGCGATCCGTTGAACGCCAGCCGCAACTGCTCGTATTGCCCGGTGAACTGGCTATCCACCCGTCCTGTAAGATCGCCCTCGGCCATTTTGGCCAGGCTGCCGGTCAATTGCGCGATAATGCCTTCGGCGCGCTTGCGCTCGGTGATGTCGGTAGCAAACTTGATCACCTTGACCGGCTTGCCGCTGGAATCAAGGATCGGATTGTAGGAGGCCTGGATCCACACTTCTCGTCCGCCCCGGCCGAAGCGCTGGAATTCGCCGGTCTGGAACTCGCCGGCCCGCAGCCGCTCCCAGAACTGGGCATAGGCAGGGCTGGCGGCAAAAGTGGGATCGCAGAACATGCGGTGATGCTTGCCCGCGATGTCGTCGGCACTATAGCCCAGCACCGCGAGGAAATTCTCATTGGCCTGGCGCACCGTGCCGTCGAGATTGAATTCGATCACCGCCTGAACCCGCGAAATCGCGGCGATCTGGGCGGCATCGTCGGCGGCGCGGTTCTTCTGGGCGGTAATGTCGGTGGCAAACTTGATGACCTTGATCGGCTTGCCGTGCTTGTCCAGCACCGGATTGTAGCTGGCCTGGATCCACACTTCCTTGCCGCCCTTGCCGATGCGCTTGTATTCGCCCGACTGGAACTTGCCCTTCCCCAGTTCCTGCCAGAACCGCTGGTAGTCGGTGCCGGCGGCGAATGCCGGCTCGACGAACATGCGGTGATGCTTGCCGGCGATTTCGCTCAGCGCATAACCGAGCGTGGCCAGGAAATTGTCATTGGCGGTGATGATGGTGCCGTCCAGGTTGAATTCGATCACCGCCTGCGAGCGCATGATCGCCTCCACCTTGGAGCGGTCGTCCTGCCGTGCTGCGCTCGAAAATATATTAAACCCAGTCATCGATCAGGCCCTCCAGCCTCGGTCGCCGCCGTTTCTCGGCGCGCATAATAATAAGAACGGCAAGATTAATGCCGGTTTCGCCATCGCCTCTGGAAACTGCGTAGGCCCTCCGGCAAGAGGCCTGTACTGACTCAAACCGCCCTAGACTGAAACGGCCGGCAATATGATTGACTGGGGGCAAACACTCGCCGGCTTAAACTGGCGAACCCCAAGTTTTTTGTGTCCGTGGAACAACTTATCCAGCGCCCATTAACGCTTGGTTAAGCATAATTGACTGGCCCAAAAAAAGGGCGCCGCCGGCGCCCTTCCCAATTCGTTTGTTGGAGCCGATTGTTCCTAGAACTCGCTCCAGTCCTTGGCGATCGCCGCATTGCCCTGGCTGAGATAGGACTGAGCCGCCGAGCGTGCCTTTTCCACGGGCTGGCGCACCGGGGTAGGGGCGCGATAACGGCCCGTTGGGGCCTCGTCGGCCAGGGTGAAGATATCGACCACCCGATCCAGCTCGCTCGCCTGCGCTTCGGTCTGCTCGATCGCCGCATTGGTCTGTTCCACCAAGGCCGCATTGTGCTGGGTCATCTCATCCATGGTGCGCACCGCCACCGTCACTTCGTCGATCGCCGCCGCCTGTTCGCGGCTGGCGCTGGCGATCCGCTGCATCAGCGCCGAATTCTCCTCGACTGCCTGCTGCATCGCCGCCAACTGGCTCGCTGCATCGCTTACCAGCTTTGAGCCCCCGGCAACCTCGGTTGCCGACTGCTCGATCAGCGCCTTCACGTCCGAAGATGCACTCGCCGCCGATTGCGCCAGGCGCCGCACTTCCACGGCAACCACGGCAAAGCCCTTGCCGGCATCGCCGGCGCGGGCGGCTTCCACCGAAGCGTTCAGCGCCAGCAGATTGGTCTGGAAGGCGATATCGTCGATCATGCCGATGATGTTGGAGATCTTGAAGGAGGACGAGGTGATCCGCTCCATCGCCGCATTGGCCTGCCCCATCACCGCCCCGCTATGGGCTGCGCTCTGGGCCATGACCTGGACCTTCTGGTTGGCGTCCTCGGCCATCCGCGCATTGCCGGCGACCGTGGTGGCCAATTGCTCCATCACCGCCGAAGTCTCCTCGATAGTCGCGGCCTGCTTGGTGGTGCGCTCGCTCAGATCGTTGGCGCCCGCCAGGATCTCGCCGGTCGCGGTCTTGAGGGCACGCGAGGTATCCCTCAATTGCGTCACCACCTCGCTCAGCTTGTCGGCCACCGCATTGGTATCGCCCTGCAGCTTGGCGAATGAGCCCGAATATTGCCCATTCATCCGCTTGGTCAAATCGGTATCGGCCAGCGCCGCCAGAACCTGCCCGGTTTCGGCCAGGCCGGTATCGACGGTTTCCACCAGTTGGTTGACGCTGGCAGCAAGCGAATTGAGTTCGGGATCGGGGAATTGCGCATGGACGCGCTTGGTGAAATCACCACCGATTGCGGCATCCACCACCTCGCCGAACGCGGCCTGCAACGCCACCATCATGTCGCCGCGTTCCTCGCTCCGGCGGACCGTGGCGGCATGTTCCGCCTCGGTCATCTGCCCGACCTTGAGCCCGTTCTCGCGGAACACTTCCACCGCCCGCGCCATGGCGCCGATTTCGTTGCGGCGCTGGCGGTAGGGCACCGTCGTTTCCAGTTCCCCTTCGATGATGGCCTGCATTGCACCCGCGATACGCGGAATCGGCGCCGTCAGCCGGCGCGACAGCAGCACGGATATTCCGCCCAGCACCACCAGCAGGCCCACCCCGATCGCCACCATCATGGGAACCGCGCTATTGGCCTGCACCTGGTCCAGGCTCGAATCGCCGCCGACGAAGAAGGCACCGAGCAAATCGCCGTTCAGGCTGGTGAACGGCTCGAAAGCGCCGTGAAAATGGGTGTTCAACACATCCATATCGCCATAATAGGCCTGCGATGCGCTCAGCGCCGCATAGGCCGGCGACGCCGGATCGATTTCGAAATTGATCTCCCGCTCGCCTTCCGGCGTGACGAAGCTGGTGGATTTGGCGACGAATTTCTTGCTGCCGGCATCGAAGCCGAAGATCGCCACCGCGCCGCCGGTTACCCGGCTGACGGTGTCGACCGCCTTGGTGTCATGGAAGAATGGCAGGGCATAGCCCTGGATCGCGGCCAGGCCCCCCTCTTCGGCCCAGGTCACCACGGTGCCCGGCAGGCGCTGTTCCAGCACGGTAGCCGCCACCTTCATGGCCGAGCGCTGCTGTGCCGCGCCCTGTTCCACCGATTGCTGCCGCAAGGCCAGGTAATTGCTGGCCGAATAGGCCAGCACGGTGATGACAATGCTCGTCAAGACCAGGCCGGCGATCCCAGTGGTCAGTTTGACATCGCCCAGCCTGTTTCCGATTCGTCGCAGCATAGCCCTGTCCCATCCCTGTTCGGCGCCAGTCGGGCGCCGCAGTCTTTATCGTAAAACCATCATAGGCCACGAAATTTAACGTAGCGTTGATCTTGTATGGAAGTGACGGCCGCCGCGAAAAAAGGCGCCCGAAGGCGCCTTTTCGTCGTGGCGGCCCTTCCCCTAGAACTCGGACCAATCCTTGTCGATCGCCGCATTGCCATTGGTGGCGTAGCTCTTGGCGGCGACACGCAAGCGGTCTTGCAATCCGCGCACGCCGGTCGCCGCGGCCGGTGCCGGGCTGGCGGCCCGGCGCAGCGGCGCATTGCTCTCCTTGATCAGGAAGATATCCACGATCCGGTCGAGTTCGGTGGCCTGCGTTTCGGTCTGCTCGATGGCCGCATTGGTTTCTTCCACCAGGGCCGCATTGTGCTGGGTCATCTCGTCCATGGTGCGCACGGCGATATTGATTTCCTCGATGGCCGAGGCCTGTTCGCGGCTGTCGCGTGCGATGCCGTCCATCAGCGTATCGTTGGCGCGTGCAGCCTCCAGCATGGCCGACAGGCGCGAAGCGGCATCGGCGACCAGCTTGGAGCCGATCCCCACCTCGCCCGCGCTCTGCTCGATCAAAACCTTGACCTCCGCCGATGCGGCGGCGGCGGACTGCGCCAGGCGCCGCACTTCGACGGCGACCACGGCAAAGCCCTTGCCGGCATCCCCGGCCCGTGCCGCTTCCACCGAGGCGTTCAGCGCCAAAAGGTTGGTCTGGAAGGCGATATCGTCGATCAGCCCGATGATATTGGAAATCTTGCCCGACGATGTGGTGATCCGTTCCATGGCCTCGTTGGCTTGGCCCATCACCACGCCGCCTTCTTCGGCGGTGCGCGTTACCGCGCCGGCATTGACGCTGGCCTCGCGAGCCCGCTCGGCATTCTGCATCACTGTCGTTGCGAGCTGATCCATTGCCGCCGAGGTCTCCTCGATGGTCGCGGCCTGCTTGGTGGTGCGTTCGCTCAGATCGTTGGCGCCCGACAGGATTTCGCCAGTGGCGGTCTTGAGCGCCCCCGAAGTCTGCTTGAGCTTGCTCACCACGTCGGACAGCGTATCGGCAACCGAATTGGTATCGTTCTTGAGCTTGGCGAAGGCGCCCGAATATTCCCCTTCCATGCGCTGGGTCAGGTCGGTCGCGGCCAGCGCCGTCAACACGCTGCCAACGTCGCTAATGCCGCGATCGACCGTCTCCACCAGATTGTTGACCCCGACGGCCAGCGCGTTCAGCTCGGCATCGGTAAATTCGGTATCGACGCGCTTGGTAAAGTCGCCGTCGATGGCAGCATTCACCACGCGCCCGAACGCCCCCTGCAATTCGGCCATCATCTGCTGGCGCCCTTGCTGGTCGGCAACGATGCGCGCGGCCTCCGCTTCGGTCAGCTGGCTCACCTTGAGCCCGTTCTCGCGGAACACGGCGACGGAGCGCGCCATGTCGCCGATCTCGTCCTTGCGGTCCTGCCCCTTGAGGTCGATGTCGAAATCATTATGCGCCAGCGCCACCATATTGGCATTGAGCCCGGCAATCGGCTTGCTGATGCTGCGCGAAATCATCACGCCGATGATCAGCAGCAGCAGGGTCACGCCCAGCGCGATGATGCCGCTGGTCAGTGCCGCTCCCATGAAGATGGTATCGACCTGCGTCGTCAGTACGCCCGAAGCGATGGTCCAGCCCCAGGGCTTGAACGCCTGGCCATAGCTCAGCTTGTCGAATTCGCCGCCCTTGGGATCCTTGAACAGATAGGTCACGAACGCCGAGCCATTGGCCATGGCATTGGTGATCATCTCCTTCATGTAGAGCTTGCCGCGGCTATCGGCTTCGGTCGAGCGGTCATTGCCTTCTTTTTCCGGCTTGGTCGGATGCATCAGCATGACCATGTCGAAGCTGTCGATGAAGACATATTCCTGGCCCTGGTAGCGGAAGCCGCGCAACGTCTCCAGGGCCTGTTTCTTGGCCTCTTCCTCGGTGAATTCCCCGGCCTGCGAGCGGTCGTAATAGCTCTGCGCGATACTGACGGCCCCCTGCACCACGCTTTGCAGCTCGGTGCGTTTGAAGTCCTCCAGGTTGTGGCGCAGCGTATAGAGCTGGAAGGCCAGAACCCCTGCGAACCCAACGGCAAAGATCGCGATGAGAGTATAGAGGCGGCGAGCGATACTGCCGGTGAAAAGGTTCGACACGGGGAACTCCTCCTAAGGTGATGGCCAGCGATCGCTGGCATCGGTGACGAGGGCTCGCCATAAACGGACCGCCCGCAATCATTTGCCAGCAGTCATACCTGAGCGGGCGTTAAGTCGCGGTAAACCACCTTCACAATTCATAAAAAGAAAACAGCGCCTGAAAATACAAACGCCGCACGGCGGATAAATCCTGGTGCAGAAATGCAAATGCAAAAGGCCGCCCCTTGGGGCGGCCCTTGAAACAACGATGACGGAAATCTGCCGCAGCGGGCCGGCTCAGTGCCGGCCGGCGATCAGGACAGTGCGCCGATCACCGCTTCGATACGCTTCTTCATCGTCGACAGATCGAATGGCTTGATGATGTAGTTGTTGACGCCGTGCGAGATGGCTTCCTTGACCTGTTCCTTGTCGGAACGGCCGGTTGCCATGATGAACGGCATGGCCTGGGTCCGGGGATGCTTGCGGATCACCTTGAGCAGGGTCAGCCCGTCGATATCTTCCATGTTCCAATCGGAAATGATCAGGTCGACATTGGCTTTTTCGAGCTTGCCGAGCGCGTCACGTCCGCTCTTGGCCTCGATGATGTCCTTGAAACCCAGCTGGGTCAGGATGTATTTACAAATCCCGCGCATCGACTGCTGGTCGTCGACGATCAATACACTGACTGCGCTTGCCTTCGGCATTGTTCAATTCCACCTTCTGAGCGTAGGACTTCTGTCCACTTCGCCGTCACACTAGGCAACAACCGTTACAAATCTCTCAACCTGCGCGTCGCATTGCAACGGGGTTGCGATTAAGCTGCGTTTTTGAGCCGCACCAAAGCGTTAGCCAATCGTGAAGCAATCGCGTCCAGCGGTGCCTGCTCGACCACGGCGCCCTCCTCGAATGCCACCCGCGGCATGCCGTAAACCAGCGAGCTGGACTGGTTCTGCCCCACCGTATAGGCGCCCGCATCGCGCATCAGCTTGAGCCCGCGCGCCCCGTCGCGGCCCATGCCGGTCAGGATCGCCCCCACCGCCATCGGCCCCACCGTCTTGGCCACGGATTCGAACAGCACGTCGACGCTGGGCCGGTGCCCGCTGGCCAACTCGTCCTGCGTCAGCCGGCATTTGAGCTGGCCCGAGCTGCGCTCGACCCGCAGATGGAAATCGCCGCGCGCCACATAGGCGTGGCCGGCCAGGAGCGGCATCCGGTCCTCGGCTTCGCACACCTTGATCTCGCACAATTCGTCCAGCCGCGTGGCGAAACGGCTGGTGAAGCCCGGCGGCATATGCTGGGCAATCACGATCGGCGGGCAATCGAGTGGCATGTTGACCAAAACCGCGCGAACGGCCTCGACCCCGCCGGTCGATGCGCCGATGGCGATCAACGCACCCTCGGGCGCCGCCGCCGTGCGCACCGCCACCTTGGGCGCATCGGCCCGGTTGGACCTTCCCTTGACGTCAGAACGCGCCGCGCCGCGGATCTTGTCGCGCAGGCCCGAGCCGAAGGCTTCCAGCCCCCCCGTCAGGTCTGCACTCGGCTTGGCCACGAAATCCACCGCGCCCAGTTCCAGGGCCAGCAAGGTTTCGCTGGCGCCCTTCTTGGTCAGCGTCGATACCATGATTACCGGTGTCGGGCGCAGCTTCATCAGCCTTTCGAGAAACTGCAGCCCGTTCATATTGGGCATTTCGATGTCGAGCGTCACCACATCGGGGTTCAATAGCTTGATCTTCTCGCGCGCCTCGATCGGATCGTTGGCGGTGCCGACCACCGTGATATCCCCGTCGCGCGTCAGCATGCGCGTCAGCACCTCGCGAATAAGGGCCGAATCATCGACGACCAGGACCTTGATACTCATGCCGCTTCTCGCTTGTTCGATTTCGTTCTGGATTGATAAATGGTCTTGCCGACGAGCTTGAAGCCGTCGCCGCCCGAGCCGAGATTTTCCGAATGCCCGATATAAAGGAATGCCTCGGGGGCCAAGAGGCTGGCGAAGCGTCCGAATACCTGGCCTTGCGTCGGCTTGTCGAAATAGATCGCCACGTTGCGGCAGAAGATGGCGTCGAATGGCCCCTTCATCGGCCAGGCCTGGATCAGGTTCAGCGGCTTGAACGACACCAGGTCGCGCACTGCGCTGGGCACCTGGATCTGGCCATCGTCAATTTTGTCGATCAGCCGCGCCCGCTCCGGCGTCAGCCCCGACAATTCGCTTTCGGGATAAACCCCGCGCGCCGCCTTGGCCAAGACCGCGGTATCGATATCGGTGCCCAGGATCTTGAAATCCCAGCGCTTGAGTTCGGGAAAGGCTGCCAGCAGATCCATGCCCATCGTATAGGGCTCCTGCCCCGTCGAGCAGGCCGCCGACCAGAGGCGCAGGCGCGTGCCGCGCGGCTTTTGGGCGATCAGCGAGGCGACATGCTGGCGCAGATGTTCGAAATGATGGTCCTCGCGATAGAATCGCGTGAGGTTGGTGGTCAGCGCATTGACGAAATTCTGCCCGTCCGTCGCCGAGGCGCCGCGTTCCAGGAAATCGACATAGGCGTCGAAACTGCTCAGCTCCAGCGCGCGCACGATCTTGGAGAGCCGCGAAACCACCAGGGTCCGCTTGGCATCGCTCAGCGAAATCCCCGCGACTTCATAGACACGCGTCTTGATCCGCGAAAACTCACGCTCGCTTAAGGGAATTTCTCCCGCTTCCATGCCAGCTACCCCATCTGCGACCTGGACGGGGGAGTGGTTCAGGCGGCGGCTGTACTGGGCCCGCGATTGAGCGTCCGCAGGGGCCTCCCCGCCGACGTATCGCTGACCACCTCCATCCGTCCGGTGAGGCGCTTCAGCGTCTCTCCACTTTCGTCCAGTGTCGCCGCGATAGTGTCCGCTTCATTACTTAGATTGCGTAAATGAACTTCCAGTTCTGCAATCATTTTTTGCAGCGATTGCGCTTCATCTACGCCGGTGCCAGTCTGCGCCCGTCCGCGGCTGACGGCGGAACGGATGTCCTTGGCGCTTTTATTGGTCATTTGCGCCAGCATGCGCACTTCCTCGGCCACCACCGCAAAGCCCGCTCCCTTCTCTCCCGCCCTTGCCGCTTCCACCGATGCGTTGAGCGCCAGAAGGTTGGTGCGGAACGAGACATCCTCGATTGCGGCTACCATGGCGTCGATTTCGCGGGTCATGCCATCCATCTCCGACACCAGGGCATGGGTGCGCCGTGCCGCCAGGTCGGCCGCGCCCGCCAGGTCACGGGCCTGTTGGCCGCGCTCGCGCACCTGACGCGCCTCGGTCTGGCCGCGCTGCAGCACCGCATTGGTGGCGCCCGCATCGGCCCGTGTCTGGGCCGCCACGCTGGTCAGATGCGCCGCCTGGTTCTGGAACCGGTCGACCAGCTGCGCCACCGCCTTGAGCTTCTTCTCCAGCGCCAGGCGCTGCTCGGCTTCGTCCGACAATTGCCCTTCGACCGCCGCCAGCAGATCGGCGAGCCCCTTCACCTGCCGGCCGAACGCGCCGGTAGCGGCCTTGGCCACCTCCGGATCGCCCGCCAGCAGGCGGTCCATTTCGATCGCGCCGGCATCGACCGCGGCGATTGCATTGTTGAGCGAGGTCAGCGCCGGATTGCGCTTGAGCGTCTCGTCGGTGAAGCGGAACCCGGTCCGCCCCGCCGCCAGCGCGCCGGCAAAACCATCGAGGTCGTCATCGGCGACATAGCAACCCACCGGCTGCAATTCCATGACATAGCGTGCAGCCCCGATATCCAGGCGGCGCATGCGATGGCGCGCGCCGCCCAGCATCACCATGACGTCCTCGGGCACCAGGACCCCGCCTGCCGCTGGAACGTTTACACCCGCCAGCACCGTCAGGCTGGCCCCTTCGATGGCGAGTGGGGCGACCGCGGTCATGCCACGGCTGGCGGCCAGGATCGTGCCGGTATCGCTGACCAGCAAAGCCGGCTGGTGCATCGCGCCGATGCTGACCTTGACCTGATGCGCCCGCTCCGACTGGGCATCCAGCTGCATGATCAGCGAATCGACGCTGAAAACCTCGTCCGGGCTCTCGCCCAGCCCGGCGGCCTGTGCCACCGCGCGCAAGCTCGCCTGATAATTTTGATCGAACTGCTGGCCGATGAACACCGTGCCCGCCGCAGCCATCGCCACCACGCCGCCGATCAGGATCAGCGAACTGGTGGTCGGCCCCAATGCCAGCATCAATCCGCCCGCAGCAAACATGGCCACAAGCCATAGACTGGCGGCGATCAGCGCTAAGCGCATATGCAGCATGACAGGCAGGTCTCGCAAATCAACTGGGGGTTTCGAACGCCCCCGAAACCTAGAGCAATAATGGTTAACCAAATCTATAGAATGAACCCGGGTGCTAACACTTGGATAACCTTGATTGACCATATGTTACCGCAAGGCCACAGCTTGACACCGCAATCGCGCTCAACCGTGCCAACACGGCACAGCCAAATCGAATTTCGATGACTCGGAGGGGTTTGGCAAGCGGTCGCGGCTAAAACAATTCGATATCGTCGTGGACTGGAACCACCACCGCGCGGCGGCTGGCAATGGCAACTTCCTCGCGCGCCACCGTGGCGCCGGCATCGCTATCCAGCCGCTTGACGAAGGCGCGTCCCGAATGCGGTTTGAACAGCACCCGGCGGGCATAGGTGCCGCCCAGATCTTCGCTGGAAACCGGATAGCCTTCGGCCGCCAGGAATTCGCGCACGAACTCGATATTCTTGGCCCCCACATCATCGAGCGCAGCATTGATCTTGCCGCCGCCGAACACTTTGATCTCGAGATTGGATTTCCGCCCGGTGCCTTGGCTCAGCACTTTGTTGATCAGCTGTTCCATGGCAAAGGCGCCATAGCGCGCCGACGCGCCATAGCGATCCTTGGATGAGCCCGACTGTTCGGCGAGCAGGAAATGGTTCATCCCCCCCACATTGGCGACCCGATCGCGCACGCAGGCCGAAATGCACGACCCCAGCACCGTCGAAAACGTCAGGTCCACCGCACCCGAAATATGGCAATCGCCCTGATGCACGGTGGTGACGACCCCGCGATCGAATTCGGGTGGCAGAGAATTAGCCGTTGCCATTTAAGATTATCGCGCTCCGACAGACTTCGAGCCCGGCCCGGAAAACCGCCAGCTCCACAAAAATCTAGAGCCAAAGACCGTTCAGGTGAACGTCCGCAGCGCTAATGTGGTGATCGTACGGTCAAACTCGTTATCCAATCGCTAACCACGACGACGAACCTTTGCATCACCCCTCTTGGCAGCAAGAAGAGCTTTAGAAATGACGGGTTAGTCTGCTTTATCGGGGGCTGGGAATAGACTGATGTCACTACAAAAACTTGCGCGTGAGCTAGACGAGACAGCGCGCCAGACCGACGCAATGGTTGGGGGCATCAACGAGGCACTCCATATCCTGGCCGACACCAGTCTTGAGCGCGAACAGGCCGTCCGCGATGCTATCCATATCATCGTCGTTGCGCTGCAGGGCCAGGACCGCATCGAACAGCGTTGCCACAATATGGCGCTGGCCGTTCGCCAGTTCGCCCTGCTGCCGCCCGCTTCCCCCGATTCGGTTTACGACGAAATCTGGTCCACCCTCACGCTCGACGAATTGCGCGTTCCCGCCCTGTCCGGCATTGCCGCCCATTCCGGTCATGGCGAAGCCGAACTGTTCTAACGCCCTTTTTCGCCCCGCATCCCGCCGCCGCAAGGCGCTTCCCTCAGCCCCATTTCATCGAGTGCAATACAGAACCAGACTGAGTCGTATGAAACTGGCGATTATGCGCAAACCTCACATGCGTGTGTAGCGCGGCCGGATACACCAGATATTAAGGTTAATCGCGCGAGAATGGCTGCGTTGAGAACACCTTACGCCCCTCGCCTGCGCTGACCAAATTCATGACATTGCATACCATATTCGACAATTACGGTTGTGATGTATGGGGCAGACGGCTAGTGCGGCGGCGGGATTGGATCGCAACTCGGGCGCAGGACGACCAGACTTGCTGGAATTTAATGCGGAAACGACTTCCTCAGGTGAATTCAAATATTTTTTCTTCTGAATTCAAAAAGTGAGTTTTGAATAGAATGCGCCTTATTATTGGTATTGTTGTCATTTTTGCGAGCGTCCTGGGTGGCTATACCATGATGGGCGGCAAGGTCATGGTGCTGTTCCAGCCCTATGAGTTCCTGGTCATTTTGGGAGCGGCGGCCGGCGCGTTCGTCATCGGCAATACCGGCCCGGTGCTCAAGCAGTGTACCGGCATTTTCCGCACGCTGTTCAAGGGCCCCAAATATGACAAGGCGGCCTATATCGAACTGCTCGGGCTGCAGTTCAGCCTGTTCAAGCTGGTGCAGGCCAAGGGCATCCTGGCGCTGGAGCCGCATATCGAAAATCCCGAGACCTCGACGATTTTCGCGAAATTCCCCAAATTCGCCGCCAATCACCACGCTGTCGAATTCACCTGCGATTATCTGCGCATGGTCACCCTGGGCTCCAACAACGTCCACGAAATGGACGCCCTGATGGATGAGGAACTCGAAACCCACCATCAGGAGAACGAGCGCGTCGTCGGCGCCATCCAGGCTTTGGCCGACGGCACTCCGGCCCTGGGCATCGTAGCCGCCGTGCTGGGCGTGATCAACACCATGGGCTCGATCAGCGAGCCGCCAGCCGTGCTCGGCCACATGATCGGCGGCGCCCTGGTGGGCACCTTCTTCGGCGTGTTCATCGCCTATGGCTTTTTCGGCCCGATGGCCCAGGCCCTCAAGAATATCTATGAATCCGAAGCCAAGTATCTGATGTCGCTGAAAGTGGGTCTGCTGGCCCATATTTCCGGCCAGGTGCCGGTCATGGCCATCGAATTTGCCCGCAAGGGGCTGATGTCGGAAGTCCGGCCGACCTTTGCCGAAATCGATCAGGCGACCGCCGATCTGACGGCAACGAACTGAGCCGCCAGGTTCTAGGAAAGCGATAGCGTCATGGCCGAGTTCAACCAGCCCATCATCATCAAGAAGATCAAGAAGAACAGGCACGCCCATCACGGCGGCGCCTGGAAGATCGCCTATGCGGACTTCGTGACCGCGATGATGGCCTTCTTCCTGCTGCTCTGGCTCATCAGCATGACCTCGGACGAGCAGAAGAAGGGCCTGGCCGACTATTTCGCCCCCACCAATGTCAGCGCCTCCACCAGCGGCGCCGGCGGCATCATGGGCGGCAATTCGATGGACGATACCGGCGCGCAGCGCTCGGGCTCGGCCCTCACCATCCAGGCCGATCCCGCAACCTCCCCGCCCAGCACCACCACCGGCTCGCAGGAAGCCGAAATCGAATCCAAGGACGGCTTTACCGCCGGCGTGAACAGCGCCGAAGGCGCTTCCCAGCCCGATCTCAAATCCACCTATGACAAGAATTTCCACGCCGCCGCCGCCAGCATCCGCCAAGCATGGCAGGCCATGCCCAATATCACCGATGTCGCCGACAATCTGTTGATCGAGGAAACCAAGGACGGGCTGAACATCCAGATCGTCGATCAGGAAGGCCGCCCGATGTTCCCCGAGGGCTCGAAATATCCCTTCGAGATCACCCGCCAGGCCATCGCCGCCATCGCCCCGATCCTGCAGCAGCTCCCCAATACGGTCAATATTTCCGGCCACACCGCCGCTGGCGCCATCTATAGCAATCCGCGCTATGGCTCCTGGGAACTCTCCAGCGACCGCGCCAATTCCGTGCGCACCATCCTGGGCGAGTTCGGCCTGTCGCAAGACCACATCCACTCGGTGATCGGCCGCTCCACCACCGACCCCTTCTTCAACAACGACCCCTACATGGCCGCCAACGAGCGCATCGAAATCACCGTGCTCTATGAGGCCCCCCCGGTTCCGCCGGAGATGGAGCCTTAGGACCAGCCGACTTTCAAGTTTGCCGTGAACTTTGCGAGCCCTGATCGGCCCCCTCCCCCTTGAGGGGAGGGATGGGGTGGGGGTTCCGGGCTTTCAATCGAGCCTATACGAGCACGTTGGAAGTGCAGAACCCCCACCCTAACCCTCCCCTCAAGGGGGAGGGGATCAGATCAGGGCTCTCAGTCGGCAGTGTATTCAAAGGGCATTTTCTTAGGTCAATCTGTAAGCCCGCTGAGCCGGCTCAGGAACTGCCTCTAATCTTGAAGCAGTTTGCTCATGCTGATCCGGGGCTCGATCTGATAGCCTGATCGTTCATAGAACTCGACTGTGGCCGAGTTTGACTCAACCACCTGCAAGTTCACCTTGACGCAGCCCAGAGCCGCAAGGCGCCGTTCGGCCTCGATAAGAAGGTCTCGCCCAACGCCACGATTTCTGTGCGACCTCAATACCGCGATGCGCGAAATCCATCCTCGATGGCCTTCGTAACCAGCCATGACGGAGCCAACAACTTGGCTCCCGTCGAGCGCAACCAACATCAGATCAGGCTGAAATCGGAGCTTCTCCGCGATTGAAGCAACAGCGGCGTTCCAAGGCGCGTCGTTTGGAAATGCTTCTGCCCAGAGCGCTTCCACTCCAGAAAAATGTTCACTGTCGTATGCCGCTATCAATGCCATCGCAGACCGAATTCTGTTGCTCGTTTCAAATCGCCAGCAGAATGTAGCATCGAACCCGGACACAAGACGAGAAGATGTCCTGCGAGCGCCGGCGTAAGCAGCACTCTCGCACTGTCTCTCATCCCCCATCGATCTTGCCTCGGAACAAACATAGCCCCACAATATGGTACGAAGTTCGCGATGTTCCCTCGGACATCTTCTGCCTTGCCCGGACCGAGCCCCGCCATGGACGAACGCCAGCCCTTTGATCTTGAGGCCTATACGCGCGACATCGCCAGCCGCCCCTGCTTCATCTGCGCATTGATCGCGGGCGAGCCGGCCTACCACCACCACATCATCTACCAAGACGACGACACCATTATCTTCCTCAGCAAATACCCCACGCTGCGCGGCTACGCGCTGGTCTGTCCCAAGGCGCATCGCGAGGATCTGGCCGAGGATGTATCGCGCGAGCAATATCTGCAATTGCAGACGCATGTGCATCGGCTGTCACTCGCTCTCAAGCGAGTATTCGGCGCCGAACGCATCTATGTGCTGTCGCTGGGCAGTCAGCAGGGCAATGCCCATCTGCATTTTCACGTCGCCCCGCTGCCACCGGGCATTCCTTACGAAAGCCAGCAATATCACGCCCTGATGGCCGAACACGGCGTGCTGCGATTGTCGGAGGCTGAAATGGTCGCGATGGCGGCACGGATTCGCTCGGCCTTTTTGGCGACGCCGTAACGAAAAAGACGCCGCCCCAGCCTCCTGACATATAAATGGTCCGACTATGAGCGCGCAGTAACAATACGCTCAAGGGTGTCGTGGTGCCTGACCAGCCAGCCGGCGCTTCGCGTCCGCCACGTTACGCCCCATAGTGCAGCCGCCTCTGTCGTCTCTGGCGTAACCTTGGCTTCAATCGCTTCGTTCGCAGCGCTGAGAATGGCGAAATCTCGGATGAGACCGACAAATCCAGCCCGGCGGGAAACTGCCAGCCCATAGCCATCAAGCAGTATCTTGATCTGTCGCCCCCTGGCCTCCACCGAGCCCAGTCCAAGCGTTTCGGCCAGATCATCATCGAATAGCAGCCCATTCAGCCAACAGGCTTGGGCAAGCTCAATGATCGGATCGACCGGCCCCGCTTCTTCCCAATCTATGAAAGCGACCGGCAAGCCCTCGCGGGCGATGATATTCCACGCGCCGGTATCGCAATGCCCGATGACACTTGGCTGGCCCAGCTCACGCCCGAACCAGGGCCGCCATTGGGCATCGGCCAGGGGCACGAACGACGCCGAAGCAATATGCAGTTTCTTGAGCATTTTCCCCAGCACGGGCAACGCATCATCATCCCATGGATATGGGTGGATGCTCTCGCCCTCGACATAAGTCAGCATCTCGCGCCCATGATCATCGAAGCCTTCGCCGATGACGCGCGGGGCATGCTCGAACCCTTCGCGCTCCAGATGCCGGAGCAGCGCTATCGTCGTGGCCGACCATGGCGCAGGCTGCCGGAAAACAGTGTCGCCTCGCCGCGTGACGGTGGACCTGCCGCCAACCAGCGACATCTCATATGCAGGATCATCTTGCTCTGTCATGCCCGCACTCTGGAGTAGGTGGCACAAAAATCAAGATTATACACCACTTGGGTCCAGGGCTTGAATTTGGTTCCCAACCCCTCATCCGTCGCTGCGCGACACCTTCTCCCGCAAGGGAAGAAGGAAGCCTCCGAGCGCTAAACACATGCAATGCCCACCCTCGCCCCTTGCGGGAGAGGGTGGTTTTCTGCGTCCAGCAGAAAACCGGGTGAGGGGTTTGCTGCCACACAGCCAGCAACAAACCCCCAAACAAAAAGGGCGCCACTGGGCGCCCTTCGTCATTCCATATCCGCAAGAACCAAGGACCGTCGCCATTCAGCTCAGGCCGAGGCGAAAATGCTGGTTCGCGAGAACCGGACCGGAGCGTACGTCGGTACGTGAGGACCGGAAGCGCAGAGGACCGGAAGCGCAGAGAACCGGCATTTGCAGACCGGCATCAGCTGAATGGCGATGGTCCGATCAGTTATCCATCCGCGCCCCGGACACCACCGCGTGCAGATCGATCAGGCCGACCATGCGGGTGTCGTGGGTGACGATGCCGTTGAGCAATTCGCTATCGATCGAATTGCCTTCGGGCACGTTGTGAATGTCGTCGCGCGATACGGTCAAAATGTCCGACACAGCGTCGACCAGGATGCCGACCCATTTGTCGCCCACGCTCATCACCACCACGACGTGGTTTTTGGTGGGGGTGGTCTGGCCATCGCCGAAGCGGGCGCGCAGATCGAAGATCGGCACGATGGTGCCGCGCAGGTTGATCACGCCACGCACGAATTCGCGGGTATTGGGCAGCGGCGTCGCACCGTTCCAGGCGCGGATTTCGCGCACCGTGGTGATCTCCACCCCATAGGTCTGTTCACCGATCGAAAATGCGATCAGCTGCAGCGAATTCTGGGCAGCAGCAGCCGACTTGTCACTGAGATCGTCTCTCAAGCCGAGGGCTTCCATTGTCTTCTGGCCTTTCTGCCATCCATTCTGGATGGCACGTTACGCGTTTACTCGTAGAACTTTAAGCTGCATTCTGATGCAGGATGGAGGTTTTTAGGCTCTGCACGTCCACGATCAGCGCGACATTGCCGTCGCCCAGGATCGTGCCGCCGGCAATGCCTTCGACCCGTTCGAAATTCTCTTCCAGCGATTTGATCACCACCTGCTGCTGGCCGATGATGTCGTCCACGATCAGCGCCACCTTGGCCGATCCTTCGGCCTCGCACAGCACGACGAAGCGGTTTTCCGGCTCGGTCTGGCTGCTCAGCGCAAAGCGCTGCACCAGGTCGATCACCTGCACATATTCGCCACGCACCTGCAGCACCTGGCCGCCACTCGGCACGCGCTCGAAATTGGCGCGCGAACACTGGATGGTTTCCACGATCGAGGACAGCGGCACCACATAGGGGCTGTCCCCCACCTTGACCAGCATCACGTCCAGCACCGCCAGCGTTAGCGGCAGGCGCAGCGTCATGCGGGTGCCGCGGCCGGTCCAGGAGCGCACATGCACGGAGCCGCCGATCTTCTTGATGTTGGACAGCACCACGTCCATGCCGACGCCGCGGCCGGACAGATCGCTCACCGTCTCGGCGGTCGAAAAACCGGGCGCGAAGATCAACTGGTCGATCTGCTCATCCGTGGGGGTCATGTCGGCCGCCACGATCCCCTTGTCGCGCGCCACCTGCAGCACGCGGTCGCGGTTGATCCCGGCGCCGTCGTCCTCGACGATGATCAGGATATTGCCGCCGGCCTGCTCGGCGCTCAACCGGATCGTGCCGGTTTCCGGCTTGCCATTGGCCAGCCGCTTTTCGGGTGATTCGATGCCGTGGTCGGCCGAATTTCGGATCATATGCGTCAACGGATCGCTCAGCTGCTCGATCACCGTCTTGTCGATTTCGGTGTTTTCGCCGACGGTTTCCAGCTTGATCTTCTTGGCGGTCTTCAGCCCCAGTTCGCGCACCAGGCGCGGCATACGGCTGAACACCGATTTGACCGGCTGCGCGCGGATCGCCATCACCGAATCCTGCAGGCCGCGCGTCGTCTGCGCCAAAACTTCGAGCCCGCGCACCAGTTCGGTATAGCGCGTGCGTAGCGTCTCATCCATCTGCTGGGTCAGCATCGACTGCGTGATCACCAGCTCGCCCACCATGTTGACCACGCGGTCGACCTTGTCGAGATCGACGCGGATCGACTGCACGCCCAGGCTGCGGCGTTCGCCCTCTTCGCCGGGCGCGGTTTCGGGCGCAGCGGCGGGAGCGATCACCACCTTGGGCGCCAGCGGGGCTTTCACCACCGGCGGCGGCACGATAGAATCGGCGATATCGGCAAAGCTGAGGCTCGGCGCCTCCTCGAACTTATCCTGCGGGGCTGCGGGTGCAGCGGCGGCCGCTGCGGCTGCCGGCGCCACGACATCCTCCTGGAAGTCGAGCAGATGGGCCACTTCGTCGTCGGCCAGCTCCAGCAGATTGATCGGCGCGGTATCTTCCGCTTTTGCCGCCTTGGGCGCTGCCGCGGCCTTGACCTCAGCGGCCGGGGCCGGGCTGGAGCCCAGCTGGGCAATCGAAATATCGCAATCGCCTTCGACGAACTCGAACACTTCGCGGATCATCGCCTCGGTCAGCGATTCCGAAACCAGCGTGATTTCCCAGGAGCAATAGACCGCGAACGGCTCGAAATCGGCCAGCGCCGGAATTTCTTCCAGCACCGCCTTGATGCTCATCTCACCCAGCACCGCCAATTCGCGGAACAGCAGCAGCGGATCGTTGGCACGGGCATAAAGTGCGCGATGCGGGGTGAACCGCACTTCCCACTGCCCGCTTTCGCCAGCCAAAGGCAAGGCGTCGAACGTATCCTCGATCTCGGGGAAACCTTCGTCGTCGCCCCCGATATTGACCATGACCGGCACGAATTCGATATCGAATTCCTCGTCCGGCTCGCCCGGAGCATCGTCCTCGGCCGCGTCGCCGCGCGCCAAGGCATCGAACCGGTTCTTCTCGTCCATGCCATAATCGGCCGGCAGCGCCTCGCCCGAGCGGGCGGCAGCCACGTGGTCGGTAATGATGTCATTGGCGCGGATACAGAGCGTGACGACCTCGTCGGTCAGCTCGATCCGCCCGTCGCGCACATAATCCAGCAGCGTTTCATAGGCATGGGCGAACCCCACCAGCGCCGAGAACCCGAAGGCACCGGCGCCGCCCTTGACCGAGTGGATGGCGCGGAACACCGCGTTCAGCCGATCGGCATCGCGCTCGCCCGCCTCGATGGCGACGAATTGTTCCTCAAGCTCGGTCAATAGCTCCGAGCATTCGTCGAAATAGGTAGCTTTGAAATCGTCGAGGTCGCTCATCTGCGCTCGCCCAACCCTTCTGGGTTTTGTAAAACTGTTAGTGCACTACGCGATGGATGACCGAAATGAGTTTTTCCGGATCAAAGGGTTTGACGATCCAGCCGGTGCCGCCCGCGGCCTTGCCCTGGTCGCGCTTGTCCTGGCTGGTTTCAGTGGTCAGAATCAAAATCGGCAGGCTCTGGTGGTTTCCCGTCGCCCGCACGTTCTTGATGAATTCGATGCCGTCCATGATGGGCATGTTGATGTCGGTGATCACCACGTCCACGTCCTGGCTGCGCAGCACATCCAGCCCCTGCTGCCCGTCCTCGGCCTGCAATACCTCGAACCCGGCATTGCTCAGCGTATGATGCAGCATTGCCAGAATGGTTCTCGAATCGTCCACGGTCAGTACGCGCAAAGCTGTCATCCTCTCATCATCCCCGTGAAACTGGCGCCCAGTCCCAGCCGTTCGATCGCGCCCGTCAGGGCTGCGCTCGGCTTATCAATCATAAATTCAAAATTGTTTTTGCGGGCGGTTTCCGCCGCGCTGATCAGCATGAAGAGAGCATTGGTCGAAATGCGTTCGACCCCGGCCGCCTTGACGGTGACCGGACCGACCTCGATCGCTTCGATCAGCCCATCGCGGATGCCGTCGAGCGAATCAAGATCGACGATTGCCGGCAATGCGACAGTTTTTTTCGCGGCCTTGACCATGGCTATAATGCTGCCCCCCGGAGAAATTCCCCGAGCCCCAGTGTCCATTGCAACGGTTTAAGAAGTGCTAAGCATTTTACAGAAGAAGGGCTTGCCACCCCCTTTGAGCGCAAAAGAAGGGCTTGCTTCGCTCCCGATCGCCCTGTTCCCATGTGCCCGGCCCGGTGCTAGGGGAAGACACGTCCCTTCGAGACCCCATCATGACCAGCCAGATCGCCCTTACCGGCATCGCCCGTGACCTTGCCGCCCGCGCCGAAACCGGCAAACCGATTCGCGTCGGCGTCATCGGCTCGGGCGAAATGGGCACTGACCTCGTCACCCAGATGTCCTTGATGAAGGGCATCGAAATGGCCGCCATCGCCACTCGCCGCCCCCAGACCGCGCTCGACGCCATGACCATCGCCTATGGCGACGACAGCCATGGGCGGCAAGCCGAGACGCCCGCCCAGGCCACCGCCGCCATCGAGGCCGGCAAGATCGCCATCGTTTCCGCCGAAACCCTGGTCACCACCCCCAATATCGACGTCGTCATCGACGCCACCGGCAAGCCCGGCGTCGCCGCCGACTATGACCTGCTCGCCATGGAGCACGGCAAGCATCTGGTGATGATGAACGTGGAAGCCGACGTCACCATCGGCCCCTATCTCAAGAAGGAAGCCGACCGGCTGGGCGTCATCTATTCCGTCGGCGCCGGGGACGAGCCGTCGTCCTGCATGGAGCTGATCGAATTCGTCTCCGCGCTCGGCCTGCCCATCGTCGCCGCCGGCAAGGGCAAGAACAACCCGCTCTGGCACGACGCCGTCCCCGACGACTATCGGGAAGAAGCCGCCCGCCGCAATATGAACCCGCGCATGCTGGTTGAGTTCGTCGATGGCATCCAAAACCATGGTCGAGATGTGCGCCATCGCCAATGCCACCGGCCTGGTCCCCGATGTGCCCGGCATGCACGGCCCCAAGGCCGACCGTGACGACATGGCCAAGGTTTTGATCCCGCGCGAAGACGGCGGGATCCTCCATAAGATGGGCGTCGTCGACTACACCGTCGGCAAGGGCGTCGCCCCCGGCGTCTTCGTCATCGTCAAGGCTACCCATCCCCGCATCATCGAGCGCATGGACGACCTGCATATCGGCCACGGCCCCTATTACAGCTTCTTCCGCCCCTATCACCTGACGAGCCTGGAAGTGCCGCTCACCGCCGCCCGCATCATGCTCTATGGCAAGCCCGACATGGTGCCCCTGCCCCAGCCGGTCGCCGAAGTCTGTGCCGTCGCCAAGCGCGACCTCAAGCCCGGCGAGACCTTCGATGCGATCGGGGAAACCTGCTATCGCTCCTATACCATGACCATCGGCGATGCCCGCGCCGCCCATGCCGTCCCCGTCGGCCTGCTCGAAGGCGGCAAGGTCACCGCGCCGGTCAAAAAGGGCAGCCTGCTCACCGCCGCCAACAGCCAGCCCGACACCTCCACCCGCCTCTTCGCCCTGCGCCAGCGGCAGGACCAGATGTTCGGGCTGGTCGAGCCGCAGATCGCATTCGGCTGCCCCGGCTTTCCCATGTGACCGCCCTTGCCTCCTCACGGGCTGACGTCGGGCACGCCTCAATCCGCACGCTGCTGAAGGAGACTCCTGATCGAAGATCCGGAGGACAGCGCCCCGAGCGGATGGGGACCGGATCTTCTCCCTCCCGAATGTGATGCCGACGCAGATAGGCGGGCACCCTATCCCCTCACCGCGATCTTCCCCTTCCGTCCCGGCTCGCCGCTCGCGCGCACCGCCTCAACGATCTGGTCCAGCCCGAACACCGCCTCGATCGGCAGCACCAGTTCGCCCTTGGCCGCCAGCGCCACCACTTCGCCGAACATCGCCCCGATCACCTCGGGCGCCAGGCCCGGCTTCATGCCCCAGAATCCGCGCACGGTGATCCCGCGGAACAGCAATTGCGCCGCCGTAATGGAGAGCGGCTGCGGCGTCATCGCCCCGAAACTGACCAGTTCGGCGCCGTCCGCCACCACCTCCAGCAATTGGCTGGCCCCCTCGCCACCCAGCGAATCCAGCGCCCGGATAATCGGCGCCCCACCCGTGAGCGCCCGCACCCGTTCCTGCCAGCCCGCGCTCTGGGTCGACACCACATTGGCAATCCCCAGCGCCTCCAGCTCCGCCACCGCCGCGTCGCGCCGCACCAGGCTCACCACATTGATGCCCTGCTCGGCCCCGAAGCGCGACACCAGCTTGCCCACCAGGCCATTGCCGGCATTCTGGATCATCCAGTCGCCGCTCTTCACTTCCAGACTGGCCAGGATCATCTTGGCGCTCAGCGGCATGGCGATCAATTGGCACGCCGTCTCGTCACTGACGCTATCGGGCACCGGCACGGCCTGCGCCGCATCGACCAGGTAGTATTCCGCCCAGGTCTGCACCCCACCGGTGACGCGCTGGCCCACCGCCAGATTGCTCACGCCCTCGCCCAGCGCCTCGACCACGCCCACCGCTTCCGTGCCCGGCACTGCCGGCAAGTCTGGCTTGACGCCATATTCCCCGGCAATGGTCATCAGATCATGGTTATGAATGGCCGACAGCACCATGCGCACCAGCACCTGCCCCGCGCCCGGCACCGGCCGAGGCCGCTCCGCCAGCCCCAGCACCTGCTCCGGCACGCCAAATTTCTCGAACACAACGCTGCGCATCATCAGGCCTCTCTCTAAAGTTCCGCCACAGATACGCCTGCGCCACGCAATTCAACCGCAACTTCTGCGGCAAAGCGCCTATTCGGGCGCCCGCCCCCATGCCTCCCCGCCCACGGTGTCATCCCGGCGCAGGCCGGTATCCATCCCGAGATCCCGCCCCAGCCGCAAGGTGGCTGTGATGACGACGCAATCTAGCGGCCTGCGACACCATCTCAGGCTGGACCCGGCTTTCGCCGGGGTGACACCGTGATTGGGGCATGATCCTGCCACGTCCTCGTGGTTCGAGGGTCGCTTCGCCTCCCGCCTCACCATGAGGCGCGTGCCCCACTACCCGCTTGCCCTTCCCTCCCCCTTGAGGGGAGGGTTGGGGAGCCCCAACCCTCAGCGCTTTATCCATTTTACCCCCACCCCCAAAACCCGCGCTATCCTCCACCCATCCCCACGCATCAACTGCGCGGTCGCGACGAACGGTCGGCGTGGGGGTACGGGGGTCGGGGTCGCCCGCCCGGATGTGCAGCACGGGTCCAACGAAAGCCATGTGCCGAGGACACTGCACTCAACCCGGATGCGATGGCGAGACCACGGTTTCACCACTCGCGGTCTACCCGCATAACGAGACCGTGGTCTCGCCATTGCCGCAGCCTAACCACAACCGCCCGCCACCCAGCGCGCGGCGCTCCATCACGCCCATCTTCCATACCAGCTAGTCAACGCCACCCCTGCCCGCTAAATCTTTCCCCAACACGGGAGATCACATGAGCACCAAAAAAATCCGCTGGGGCATTCTGTCCACCGCCAATATCGGCATGGCCAAAGGTCACGCCCGGCATCCAGAAATCCGCCCATTCCGAAGTCGTCGCCATCGCCTCGCGCGATCTCGGCCGCGCCCAGGCCGCCGCCGCCCAGCTCGGCATCCCCAAGGCCTATGGCTCCTATGAAGAGCTGTTCGCCGATCCCGATATCGACGCCATCTACAATCCCCTGCCCAATCATCTGCACGTGCCCATGACGCTCGCCGCCGCCAAGGCCGGCAAGCATGTGCTGTGCGAAAAGCCCATCGCGCATCACCGCCGCCGATGCCGAGCAGCTGCGCCAGATTCCCGCCAGACATCATCGTGCTCGAAGCCTTCATGGTGCGCTTCCATCCGCAATGGCTGCGCGCCCGCGACATCGTCCGCTCGGGCGAATTGGGCGACGTGCGCGCCATCAACGCCGTCTTCTCCTATTTCAACGCCGACCCCGCCAATGTGCGCAACCATGGCCGATATCGGCGGCGGCGGCATCATGGATATCGGCTGCTACCCCATCACCGCCGCCCGCTTCCTCTTCGATGCCGAGCCCAAGCGCGTCGTTTCCCTCGTCGAGCGCGATCCCAATTTCGGCACCGACCGCCTCGCCAGCGTGCTCGCCGATTTCGGCGACGGCCGCCAGCTCAGCTTCATCTGCTCCACCCAGGCCGCGCCGCATCAGCGCGTGCAGGTGCTCGGCACCAAGGCCAAGCTCGAAATCACCATTCCGTTCAACGCCCCGGCCGACCAGCACACCGCCATCACGATCGACAGCAGCGGCAGCCTCGACGGCTCGCTCTCCCGCCGCGAAATCCTGCCGCCGTGCGATCAATATACCGAACAGGCCGAAGCCTTCGCCCTGGCCGTCCTCGGCGAAAAGCCCCTCCCCTGGGGCGTGGACGACGCCATCGCCAGCATGCGCGTGCTCGACGCCGTCGTCGCCAGCGAAAAGTCGGGAGCCTGGGCCACCGTCTAGGCACCAAAGATGACGTGTCCTGCTGACCGGTATTTCCGGCTTCCTTGGCGGACACTTGGCGCTGCAATTGCTGGCCGCGGGCTATCACGTCCGCGGCAGCCTGCGCAGCCTTGATGGCGCCGACAGGGTGCGCACCACGCTCGCCGCTGCCGGCGCCGATATTTCCCGCCTCGAATTGGTCGCGCTCGACCTCTCCGCCGATGCCGGCTGGCCCGAGGCCATCGCCGATTGCCGCTACCTGCAGCACACCGCCTCGCCCCTCCCCATCAAGACCCCCAGGGACAAAGCCGACGCTGATCGGCCCCGCCGTCGATGGCACGCGCCGCGCCATCACCACGGCGCTGGCCGCCGAGGTCGAGCGCATCGTGCTGACCTCATCGATCGCCGCCATCCAATATGGCCACGCCGACACCACAAAGCCGCTGACCGAAGCCGACTGGACCGACCCCGACAGCCCCGCGACCAATCCCTATTCCCAGAGCAAGACCCTGGCCGAACGCCTGGCCTGGTCGCTGATGGACGCAGCCGGCCGCCACGACGACCTCGCCGTCATCAACCCCGCCATCATGCTCGGCCCCTTGCTCGACGACGATCCCGGCACCTCGGCCGTTCTGGTTCAGCGCCTGCTCAAGGGCCAAGTCCCGGCCGCGCCACGGCTCGACCTGTCGATCGTCGATGTGCGCGACGTCGCCGCGCTCCATGTCGCGGCCATGACCGCGCCCAGCGCCGGCGGCCAGCGCCTCATTGCCGTCGCCGAGACCCTGTCCTTCCTCGATCTCGCCCGCGCCCTGGCCACAGCTTTCCCCGCCAGCCGCCTGCCGCGCTTCGAAATTCCCGATTTCCTGGTCCGCCTCTACGCCCTGTTCGACCCCGATATTCGCGGCAGCCTCACCGAACTGGGCCGCCGCAAGCGCTTTTCAACCCACCGCGCCCCCGCTTTGCTCGCCCGCCCGCTGATCCCCGCCCGCGCCGCCGCCATCGCCACCGGCCACGCCCTGGCGGCCCGCGGCCTGTTGTCGAACAGTTGAAAACTGCCCCTTGCAACGGCCAGAATTTTTCTTCATACCACCCGCGTCGGAACGGGGCTGTAGCTCAGTTGGGAGAGCGCGTCGTTCGCAATGACGAGGTCAGCGGTTCGATCCCGCTCAGCTCCACCATTCCGATTAAATTCAATATCTTAAGGACAAGTGCCGCCTTGCGGGCCGCCTACAAGTTCTTGGCCATGCCTGTGAGCCTCGGGAAGCGTCGCGGCTTACCTTCTATTGAAGCCGTGATCCTCACCCACACTCTTTACGAGAGCGTCGATGGCATTCCCTGGCGTCATCGCGATGACGTATATCGGGGGTTATTGAACCGCGAAGAGTACGGCGCGGCTGGTGTCGCGCTGTTTGCTCATCTTGCTGGCGGCTTTGACGGCGCGGTAGAGCGCCCCTTCGATCAGCAGTCGATTGATGTCGCTGATCCATCCCGCAAGATGGGGCTGCTGGATCAGGAGCGCCTGTGTCAGCCCGAAATACCCATCATGATGCGCCTTGATATCGCCGGTCAGATAGATCTGCTGCAAACAGTAGTGCAATTTCTGGAGTGGCGTCACGGCCCGTTCGGGCTCGATGGCCTCGTCGGCGCGCAGCACCGGGGCATCGCCTTCGACCACGATGGTGCAGGTCGCATCGGACACCACCATGAAGCGGCTGTTGCCGATCAGCAGCTGCTCACCCGGTTTCATCGTCAGCTTGAGCGCCAAGGTGTGGTCCTTTTAGAAAGAAGCAGGGGTGGGCGAACCCACCCCTGCCGGATCGGAAGATTAACGCAGCATCTGCAGGACGCCCTGATCGGCCTGGTTGGCCATCGACAGGGTGGACTGAGCGAGCGACTGACGGGTCTGAAGGGCCATCATGTTGGCGGCTTCTTCGTTCATGTCGGCCAGGGTCAGGTTGCCGGCACCGGTTTCCAGGGTGTTGATCATGGACTTGGTGAAGTCCTCACGGTTCTGCACGATCGACAGGTTCGAGCCGAAGGCCGAAGCCTGCGAACGAACGCTGTTCAGCGCGTTCTTGATGTCTTCGATATAGGCGTCGATCGTTTCGCCGCTATCGAGATCCTTGGCGTCAGCGTGGTTTCAACGTCGAGGTTGGTCGAGTTGATCGCATCGCCGTCCTTGGACTGGATCTCGATCGCCGAGGTACCGGTTTCGTTGAACGTGATCTTCAGGTTGTCGCCGCGGAGCAGGTTCACGCCGTTGAACGAAGCGTCGTCCGACAGCTTGTCGAGCTGGTCGCGCAGTTCGTTGAACTGCTCGGCGAAGTCGGCACGCGACTGGTTGCCATCAACGGTCGACTTGGCATTGATCAGGCCGGTGATGTTGCCGCCCGAAGCGCCCGTGACGTTCAGCTGCTGGGTCGAGAGGTTCTCGACACGGAGCTTGCCGTTGTCATTGGAGGCACGGACCTTGTCCTGGAGCGCGGTGGTAGCGTTGATGGTTTCAACCAGCTCGTCGGTCGTCTTGGCAACATTGGCGAAATCCGTTGCGGTAACGTCGTTCAGGGCTTCCTTACCGTTGGTGCTGGTGCCGGTCGCGGCCGCGGAGGCAACCGGTCCGTGGCGTCGCGGTGAAGTCCTTGCCATCGGCGCGCGAAACGTATGACCTTGCGGCGCCATTGGAGTTGCGCTGTACTGCAACATGCCCTTATCGGCAAAACCATCGTTGAGCTGCTGGGCCAGATTGCCACCGTTCTCTTCTGCGGTGGAGGCGGTGATGGGAGCAGCAGCGCAACAGCCGCCGGCAACCGTGTTGATGTCTGGCCGTCGACCGTGAGGTGCCGCCAACATAGGCGCCGGCAGCGACAGCGCCGGATGTGATGGTCGCGGCACCAGGGCCGCCCCGTCTCAGCAGCCGACGACAGACCGATGGCCTGGCCACCGGTCACGTTGTCGATAGCCTTCGTTGTTGGTGTTGGACAGTTCGATCTGGCCATTCTTGACGACAGCGTGAACAGCGTCGCCGCCCAGGGTCTTGGACATGCGGTCGTTGATCTTCTGAGCAACGATATCGGCGGTATCGCCAGCCGAATAGGCCACGGTCACGGCCGAGCCGCCATTGACCTTGGTGCCAGCCGTAAAGCTCAGCGTGCCGCCGGCCTGGGCCGTGTTGTGCTCGCCGGCAAAGCCGCCATTGCCGGTGAAGGTGGTCTTCTGGATATCGACGCCAACCGAGGCATCGCCAACGGCGCCGCCGGTGAAGCTCAGCTGGCCGGTTGCGCCGGAGTCGATGTTCATCGACAGGGTCTGGAACTTCATGTCCTGGCGAGCCTGACGCAGGGTCGAGGTCATCGCATCCAGGTTCTTGGTGATGGCGGTCAGGCCATTGTCGGCAGCTTCGAGGGTCTTGATGCCATTGGCCATCGAGTCCATCAGGCTGTTCAGATCGCCGGCGCGGCTGTTCAGCGAAGCGGCGGTGAAAAGTTGGTGGGGTTGTCGAGCGCCGAGTTGACCTTGTTGCCGGTCGACAGGCGGTCCTGGGTCGTCGCCATCATCTTCGCAACGTTCTGGAGCGAGGAGAGATTGGACCGTACGGCCTTCGTGAGGTTGACATCAGACATAATGGGTTCCTTCTGGATTGACCGAACGCTTCTTCGTCCGGATAATGCAAGGCGTATAAGCATCATATTAATAAAACATTAAATCGTGTGTATAGACCTATGAATAACTCGAAGACGACTGCGCGGGACAGCGCAGGGGCGGCGGTCGCGCTGCTGGGGCACAATGTGCAATATTGGCGGGGCGTGCGGGGGCTGACGCTGCTGGAGCTGGCCACCCATGCCGGCATAACACCCGAAATATTGCTGGGTATAGAGCGGCAGCTTCGATCCGACGCTGGACATGCTCGACCGGCTAGCGCATAAGTTGGCGGTTCAGCATCAGCAACTGTTCGAGCAACCAAGCAATCATGGGCGGGTTATCCATGGATAAGCTGTCCGAGTTCAGATGGACATCCCCCCATGAATATGAATGGTCGTGAACTTGTAGCGTGGAACATGCGGCGTCTGCGGGTCGCCAAGGGCTTTTCGCAGGAGCGGCTTGCCGACGAGGCGGAGGTCGACCGCACCTATATCAGCCGCTTCGAACGCAAGATGGAAAACCCCAGCATTGGCGTTGTGGAAAAGATCGCCGAAGCCCTGGGCGTTCATATCGTCGAGCTGCTGATCCAGCCGGACCCCGACGACATCGCGCCTCAGCCGCTTAGGCCGGAAGCAGGCCGAACCCCATCACCCTGTCTTATCAGCGTGTAGCTGGGCACTGGCAGGCCTTTGGGAAGAACCAGAGCGCCATCGTCGTCGGCGACCAGAAAATCGCCCGAGCGGACACGAACGTCCCCGATCCGGATATCGATGCCAATCTGCCCCTCGTCATTACGGACCGATCTGCGCGGCGTGGTTGCAATTCCCATGACGCCAATGTCGATCTCCCCAACCGCCACAATGTCCCGCACCGCTCCCCAGATCACGATACCGGCCCAGCCATTGTCGAAAGCGGACTTGGCCACAAGTGCACCCACCAGGGCAGCTCGGACGGAGCCTCCACCATCCACCAGCATGACGCGCCCATGTCCGGCAGATTCCGCCAGGCGCTTCACGCAGGAATTGTCTTCAAAACACTTGACCGTCTCGATCGGTCCGGCGAAGGCGCGCCTGCCGCCGAAATGCCTCAAGGCAGGCGGCAAGGTGCCCACTTCCTCCAGGTACATATCGTAGATATCACATGTCGAAATCATGCTGCCCTCACTTGGTTGTTCGTCCTTATTGAAGCAATGCCGTCATGGCTGCATAGCAAAATTCCACGAGACGGTTTTGACGCACAATTTGAATCAGTTCAGCCCTCGATCCGCCAGCGCGGTTCGGGCTTCGACGAGGCCAGCACTCCCTTGATGGCGGTCGTCGGGGGAATGGCATCCGCCATTTCCTGGCGTTTGATATCGTTTCAACAGCTTGGAAACCGTGTTTGGTCTTTGCCATGCAAGTGCGGCGCCGCACAGAGGAAAATTAAGTATCGGATAATAGCTTAGCCCTACCTTTCCTAAGGGAAAATCCAGAGGCAATAAAATGCGGGTGCTCATAGTTGACGATAGCCGGTCCAGCCTTGCGATGATCGCTTCGATCGTCAAAGATGCCGTGACTGCGCAGATCGATACTTGCCAGCATCCGTTCGAAGCGATCAAGCGCACTGAAGCCGAGCAATACGATCTGGTGCTGGTCGACCATATCATGCCCGAAATGGACGGCGTCGAGGTCACCGCCGCCCTGCGCGCCATGGAACGCTATCGCCTGGTGCCCATCATCATGGTCACCTCCGATATCGACAAGAAAACCCGGCTCAAGGCCTTTCGCGCCGGGGCAACCGACTTTGTCAACAAGCCCTTCGATCCCACCGAGTTGCAGGCGCGCGTCGTCAATCTGCTGGCGCTGCGCCAGGCCCAGGTCGAACTGGCCGATCGCGCCAGCTGGCTCGTCGCGCGAGGTCGAGCGGGCCACCACCCATCTGGTCGTGCGCGAGGAAGAAGTCATCTGGCGGCTGGCCCGCGCCATCGAATATCGCGATGGCGATACCGGCGAGCATGTCTCGCGCGTCGCCCTGATCAGCCAGCTCATCGCCGCCGGCATCGGGCTCAGCCCGCAGCGCTGCCGCACCATCTATCTTGCGGCGCCCGCTGCACGATATCGGCAAGATCGCCATCGCCGACGCCATTCTCAGCAAGCCCGGCAAGCTGACGCCCGAGGAAATGGCGATCATGCGCACCCATGTCACCATCGGCGCCCGCATTCTGGAAAACGGCTCGTCCGATCTGATCAAGACCGCCGAGCTGATCGCCCAGAGCCATCACGAGCGCTGGGACGGCGCCGGCTATCCCGATAAGCTCTCGGGCACCGATATCCCGATCGAGGCCCGCGTCGTCGCCATTGCCGACGTGTTCGACGCGCTCTGCTCCGAGCGGCCCTACAAGAAGGCCTGGCCCATCGAAAAGGCCTATGCCGAGATCATCGCCTGCAGCGGCACCCATTTCGACCCCGCCTGCGTCACCGCCTTCCGCGACAAATGGGCCGAGATCCAGGTGATCATGCAGGGCGAACCCACCCCGCGCCGCCGTCGGTTTTTAGCATCGGTCCGAACAGGGGCTCCAGCTTTCGGAACTACTGATGCGAAAACAAAGCGCTTCAGCGCCGCAATAGCGTCCCGACGCCCAACATCAGCAGTTCCGCCATGAACCCCAGCGGGTACATTGCAAAGCTGGGCACGTCGGCGGGAATCTCGGCATTTTCCGGCTTGAACCTGGTGCAGATCCGCCATTGCAGCGGCGGCGCGTCATCGCCCAATCGCGCCCGATACACCGGCACCCAATGACGTATATCGTCGAACGTCACCATCATGGCACGCATTGCAGCAGCTGGCCGTCACCCGGTTGGTGGCCGATGTCGGCCTGATCTTGTGGCCCCGCAGCAGCTCGGCGCCCTTGGCATAGCGGAGGCGGTCCTTGCGGAACAATACATAGTCCGTGCCGCCGGCCGCATCCCGGATAGGCCTGCCATTGGGCAGGGCTTCGAGCTGGCGCGAGCCCTCCTGGCAATCGTCGCAATAGCAGGCCACGCTGGCAATGGGCGCTCCCACCACTTCCAGTTCCACCCGGCCGCAGGTGCATCGCGCCACCCATTGCGCCTCGCGAGCCCCCCTCATTTGCATCTCTCCCACCGCTGGCGATCGAGCCGGTCGCTTCGTCTCCGTCACGCTAGGGTTAATGGGTCGAACCCGTAAAGAGCATAGTTCAGCGCTCCGGCCATATCGCATTCTGCACTCCATCCCCGCACTGGCACACAACCCGCCATGTCAACGCGCCTGCATTGTCCGCCGCCCCCGTAACCTACGGTCACGCAAGCAAATATACCGGCAGAGCCGGATTGGGGTCGCAGCGCCACTTTGTGGCATTTTCGTGGCCACAGCCGCCCCATTTCAAGAGTAGATTTGCCGCAATCTCCAAAATTGACATCGACTGCAAGTTTAATCAAAGTATATCGATACGTATTTTATCGAAGTGACTCGCCAGCCTGAATCGATGACTCGCCGCCGCATCGAACGGATTCGCTGACGAACCTGGGATTCCGGGAATGATTCATGGCAACCCCACAAATATTGCTTTGCCAATCACATAGTTGACCAAGTGTAACTATCGAGATTCAGTAACTCTCGATTAATGACATTCGTATACCTTAAGTCATGTGCTCGATGGGAATAGGGCACGGCGGTAGAAACTCAGTGAATCGAATCGGAAGCACTTTAAGAATCTAATAATACCTCAAAATCGTCGCCGCTTCCCAAACCTCTTAGTGCGGTAGAGTAGTACAATGCAAAATCACGTCAGCCTTGCCTTCCGGTCACCCAAATGACCGGAGATAGCCCACACACGCTCGAAATCAGCGGCGACGCCGGCCTGCGCAATGTGCAGGATATAGCCGGTCTGCTGCGTCAGGCCCTGGTCGACCATAGTAATATTACTGTTGTCACCAATGGACTGACCAGCATCGACGTCACCATTCTTCAATTGCTCGTCGCCGCCAGGAAGTCTGCCCTGGCGTCCGGCAAGATATTGACCCTGCGCGCCCCCCGGGATGGCGTGCTGCATCGTCTTTTGGTCCAAACCGGATTTGTCGGCACCGATGGCAAATCGCTCACGCCGGAAGGCGAGTTCTGGACCCAGACCTCACCCACGGAAAAGGCAGCATGAGCACTATTCTGACCATCGATGACAGCGCCTCCATTCGTCAGATGGTGGTCATGACCCTCGCAGCCGCCGGCCACGAGGTCATCGAAGCCATCAACGGCGCCGACGGCTTTACTACAAAGCCACCGAGAATACCGTCCACGCCGTCATCACCGATCTCAACATGCCCGTGCTCAACGGCATCGAGTTCATCCGAAAATACCGTCAGCATCCCTCCAGCAAGGGCGTGCCGATCATCCTCCTCACCACTGAGTCCGACGAAGAACTCAAACGCCAGGCCAAGGAAGCCGGTGCCACGGGTTGGATCGTCAAGCCCTTCAAGCAGGACCAGTTGCTGGCCGTTATCAAGAAGGTTACCGGCGCATGAGCTTCCCCGATCCCACCGAGACGTTCCGACAGGAAGCGCGCGAACTTCTCGAACAGCTTGAGCTAGGGCCTGCTCGATCTGGAGCAGAATCCGGCCAATGACGATCTGATCAATTCCACCTTCCGCGCCCTCCATACCATCAAGGGTTCGGGCGCCATGTTCGGCTTCACCGCCGTCGCCAATTTCGTGCACGAGTTCGAAACCGCGTTCGACCAGGTCCGCAAGGGCCAGACCGTGGCGACCCCGGCACTGATCGAAGTGGCGCTCGATGCCAAGGATCACATCCACAAGCTGATCGAGCAGCCCGATACCCAGCTCGCCGGCGGCGATGCCATCCTGGAAGCGCTGCGCGCCGTCATCAGCGGCGTCCACGCCCCGGCGGCCCATGCCGCAGCGCCGAGCCCGGTGATCGCCCTGGATTCGGCTCGAACCCGCCTGGCCGCGGCCGCCGGCACCTGGCGCATCCGCTTCCGCCTGCCCGGCGATGCCCTGGTCTATGGCACCAATCCGCTGCTGCTGCTCAAGGAAATCACCGCTATCGGGCCCTGCGTGGTTACGGCGTTGACCGACACCATTCCGACCCTGGACGTCATCGATCCCGAAGTGCCCTATATCGGCTGGCAGATCGATCTGACCGCCAGCGACGATCCGCGCGCCGCCATCGAAGACGTCTTCCTGTTCCTGCGCGACGGCATGGAGCTGTCCATCGAGCCGCTGAGCGGCGCCGAGCCGGCCCCGATCGTTGTGGCAGCTCCCGCCCCTGTCCAGGAAGCCATCCCGCTCCCGACCGCCGCCAAGCCCGAGGCCCCCAAGGCCAAGGAAACGCCGGCCGCCGATCCCCAGAGCGCCCATCCGGTCGATCCCAAGGCTACGGCCGCCTCCTCGATGCGCGTCGATGCCGAACGGCTCGACGAGCTGATGGATCGCGTCGGCGAACTGGTGATCGCCCAGGCCCGCCTGACCCAGATCGCCGCCTCCAGCAATGATGGCAACCTCAAGACCATCGCCGAGGAGCTTGAACGCCTGTCCTCGGGCCTGCGCGATACCACCATGGGCATCCGCATGGTGCCGATCGGCACCCTGTTCTCCCGCTTCCGCCGCCTGGTCCATGACCTCAGCCGCGATCTCGACAAGGACATCGAGTTCATCACCACCGGTGAGGATACCGAACTCGACAAGACCATGATCGAGCGCCTGGCCGATCCGCTGGTCCACTTGATCCGCAATTCGGTCGATCATGGCCTGGAAAGCGTCGAGAAGCGCCTGGCCGCCGGCAAGTCGCCCAAGGGCACGGTCCGCCTCTCGGCCGTCTATGCCGGCGCCGAAGTCGCCATCTCGGTTTCCGACGACGGGGCCGGCCTCAATGCCGAGCGCATCCGCGCCAAGGCCGAGGAAAACGGCATCATCACCCCTGAAACCAAGCTCACCGAACAGGAGCTCAACCAGCTCATCTTCGCGCCGGGCTTCTCCACCGCCAAGGAAGTCACCTCCCTGTCCGGCCGTGGCGTCGGCATGGACGTGGTCAAGCGGACCATCGATGGCCTGCGCGGCAGCATCGATGTCGCCACCAAGAAGGGCGCCGGCTCCACCATGACCCTGCGCCTGCCGCTGACCCTTGCCATCATCGATGGCATGTTGGTGCGTGTCGGCGAAGGCCGCTACACCATCCCGCTGTCGGCGGTCGAGGAATGCGTCGAACTGCCCGATGGCGTCGAAGGCAATGCCCGTGGCCGCAACTTCCTCGATATCCGGGGCAGTCTCGTGCCGTTCCTGCGGCTGCGCGAGGTGTTCAACACCTCCGCCCCCGCCGAGCTGCACCAGAAAGTGGTCATCGTCTCCTCCGGCGAAGGCCGGGTCGGGCTCGTGGTCGACCAGATCATCGGCAACAACCAGACGGTGATCAAGCAGCTCTCCAAGCTGCACTCGCCCATCAAGTCCTTCTCGGGCGCCACCATCCTGGGCGACGGCACCGTCGCGCTCATTCTCGATACCGCCCACCTGGTCGGCTTTGGCCAGACTTACGTTGATCGGAAAGCCGAAGGGAAAAAGCCGCACTCAAGCGTTCAAATCCGGGCCGATGCAAAGCCCTGACGCTGCGCCTGCAGGATGAAGCTTTTCGCCGTCGAGGAGCGAAAGCGCGCGCCAGATCCTCGATCTGGTGCCGATCACCGAGGTGCCGAATGTGTCCCCCTTCGTGGGCGGGCTGATCAACGTGCGCGGCCGCGTCGCGCCGTCTTCCGCCGAACTGCGCGTCACGTTCGGCATGGACGGGCTGAAGGTCTGCTGGACAAGGACACCCGCATCGTCGTCATCGAGATCGACATCGATGGCGAACCCACCATTGCCGGCATCCTGGCCGACAAGGTTCACGACGTCACCGACATCGAGGCCGCCTCGATCGAGGAGGCACCCCGCGTCGGCATGCGCTGGCGCGCCGATTTCGTGCGCGGCATCGGCAAACGCAATGGCGGCTTTATCATCATCCCCGATTTGGGGCGAATTTTCGAAACTCAGGGCGGCAGAAGCGCGCCCGTTGCAGCATCAGAAGAAAGGCTTGCATCGTGAGACTAACCCTAAAAGTAAAGCTGGCGACCGCATTCGCGGTTGTGGTGGCTTTGTCGGCCGGCAGCATGTTCATCGCCATCCAGAGCCTTGGCACGCTGAACGACTCGATGGCCCAGACCATCAATGTCGACGCGGCCGGCGTTCGCGTCGCCACTGAACTGCAGGGCAGCCTCTACCGGATGGCCCGCGACCAGCGCGCCATGGTGATGTCGAGCAATGTCGAGGACATGGATGTCCAGTCCGCCAAAGTCGTGACGGAAACCGATGTCGTAGCTCGGCAAGCTGGATGCGATGATCGCCCACGAAGACGATGCTGCCGCCCTGGCCGAACTCAACAACGTCAAGACCCTGTTCACGACCTTTGTCGGCTTCCACGGCCAGCTGACCGAGCTGTCCAAGCTGAATTCCGCCTTCGAGGCACGTACCCTGTTCCAGACCCAGGCTCTGGCCGCCTACACTGCGGTCGATGAATCCCTGACCAAGCTGCTGTCCAACCTGGAGGCGGACGTTCCGCTCGGCGGCGACGCCGAATTCCGCAGGTTCTTGGCCGCCACGGCGGTCGGCACGGCTGTCCGCGATTGGCGTACCTCCGCGCTCAACGTGCTGGTCTCGTCCGACGACATGGAATCGCAGGTCAAATACGCCGACGCCGCCAAGGAAAAGCGGGTTGCTCTGGACACTGCCATCACCGCGCTGGATCGCATCCTGACCGCCGCTGACGACCGCGCCGATTACCAGGCATTCCGGGCAAACCTGGATATCTGGGCACCATTGGTCGACAAGTACCAGGCCATCTCGCTGGAAAACGGCGACGCCAGGGCGACCGCCCTGATGACCACCGATTCCGAAACCGCCCGCAGCGCCGTTGCCACTGCACTCAGCGCCGTGGTGCTGACCAACGCGACCGCACTCGACAAAGCCAAGGCCGCGCCGTCAGCCTCTATGAGTTCAACCGCACGCTGCTGCTGTCCCTGCTCGCCTTCTCGGTGCTGGTTGCCCTGATCGCCGCGATCCTGGATTGTCGTCGGCATCACCCGTTCAGTGACCTCGGCCCTCAACCTGGCCAATGCCGTTGCCTCGGGCGACCTCAATGCCACGGCCACCGTCAAGAGCAATGACGAAATCCGCGATCTCGTCGACGCCCTCAACGCCATGGTGCGCAAGCTGCGCGAAGTGGTCTCGGAAGTCAGCTCCGCTACCCGCAATGTCGCCTCTGGCAGCCAGGAATTGTCGGCCACCGCCGAGCAGATGAGCCAGGGCGCCACGGAACAGGCCTCCTCGACCGAAGAAGCCTCCGCTTCCATGGAAGAGATGACCGCTACCATCAAGCAGAGCTCGGACAACGCCTCCCAGACCGAAAAGATCGCCCGCCAGTCCGCGGCCGATGCCATCGCCTCGGGTGAAGCTGTCAACAACGCCGTCAACGCCATGCAGACCATTGCCGAAAAGATCATGGTCGTGCAGGAAATCGCCCGCCAGACCGATCTGCTCGCCCTCAACGCCGCGGTGGAAGCCGCCCGTGCCGGCGAACATGGCCGTGGCTTTGCGGTGGTCGCCTCCGAAGTTCGTAAGCTCGCCGAACGCAGCCAGGCTGCCGCCGCCGAAATCTCGACTCTCTCGGGCACCACGGTCAAGGCCGCCCAGTCGGCTGGCGACATGCTGGCCAAGCTGGTCCCCGATATCCAGCGCACCGCTGAACTGGTGGAAGAAATCTCCGCCGGCAGCCGTGAACAGAATGCCGGCGCCGCCCAGATTAACACGGCGATCCAGCAGCTCGACAAGGTGACCCAGCAGAACACGTCGGCCGCCGAGGAAATGTCGGCGACCTCCGAAGAGCTGGCCAGCCAGGCCGAGCAGTTGCAGTCCGCGATCTCCTACTTCCGCATCGACGAGCTGTCGTCCAGCACGGCCGCCGTCAACATGCCCAAGTCGCGTCCCTCCACCGCTGCGCTGCGGGAAGCCATTGCTGCCAGCGCGCCGCATGTGACCGCTCGCAAATCGGCTCCGAAAATGGGCAGCACCGGCGGCTTCGATCTCGATCTCGATACAGGCAATGACGCCCTCGACGGTGAATTCTCTCGCCGCAGCGCCGCCTGATCCATCACCAAAGCCGGCCGCGGGATCACCGCGGCCGGCACCGGCAAGTTTGTATTATTTTTTATGAGGGCCGCAGAAGCGCGTCCTTCCTCGGGGGTTTACCGTGAGACTTACGATTAAAGCCAAGCTCACCACTGCGTTTGCGGTGGTTATCGCCCTCTCTGGGGTAAGCATGTTCATCGCCCTGCAGAATCTGGGTGCTTTGAACGATAGTTTCAGCGCTGCCCTCGAGGGCAACGTCAAGCGTATCCAGCTCGCATCGGATCTGGAAGTCGCCACGCTGACCGTGGCCCGTGATGAGAAGAGTTTCATTCTCACCCAGAATCCTACCGAGATGGACACGCTTGCCACCGAGATGGATGCGATGATCGACAAGGTCGCCACCGACGCGGCCGCGCTCAAGGATCTATCCAGCGAGGAAGGCAAGCCGCTAGTCGATCAATTCACCGCCGATTACGACGCCTATCTGGTCGAGCACGCCGAAGTGCGCCGCCTGGGTCGCCTCAACCTGGATACCGAGGCTTACGCCCTGGCCGCCGGCAAGGCTGCGGACGTGCGCGAAACCTCGGTCGAGGCTCTTAGCGCCATCGTGACACTGAACAACGAGCAGCTGGCTGATGCGGACCAGGGTGCCGAAGACCTCTACAATTCCAGCCGCATATTGCTGCTCGCTTTGTTGGCCGGCTCTTCGATTCTCGCTGTCGGCGCAGCATTGTGGATCGTCATCGGCATCAGCCGTGGCCTGAACAAGATCAAGTCCGCCATCGACGCCGTCGCCATCGGCGATCTCGACCAGAAGATCACGATCAACTCCAATGACGAGATCAAGGACGTCGTCGATACCGTCAATGACATGACCGAAAATCTGCGTGCCTCTGCCGCCGTTGCCGAGGCGATCGGCTATGGCGACCTCAGCAGCAAGCCCAAGATCCTGTCCGACAAGGACACGCTGGGCATGGCTATGGAGCGCATGGTCGAAGGCCTGCGCGCCTCCGCCGCCATTGCCGAACAGATCGCCGCTGGCGACCTGACCGTCACCCCCAAGCCCCTGTCGGACAAGGACACTTTGGGCCTGTCGCTCCTGCGCATGGTCGAAAAACTGCGTGAAGTCATCGCCGACGCCATCGCCTCCGCCAACAATGTCTCGGCCGGCAGCCAGGAAATGTCGGCCACCGCCGAACAGCTCAGCCAGGGCGCGACCGAACAGGCATCCTCGACCGAAGAAGCCTCCGCTTCCATGGAACAGATGGCTGCTACCATCAAGCAGTCGGCTGACAATGCCAGCCAGACTGAAAAGATCGCCCGCCAGTCCGCCGCCGATGCCCTCGCCTCGGGTGAAGCGGTGAATAACGCCGTCTCGGCCATGCAGACCATCGCCGAAAAGATCATGGTCGTGCAGGAAATCGCCCGCCAGACCGACCTGCTCGCCCTGAATGCAGCGGTGGAAGCCGCCCGTGCCGGCGAACATGGCCGTGGTTTTGCGGTGGTCGCCTCCGAAGTGCGCAAACTCGCTGAACGCAGCCAGGCTGCGGCGACCGAAATCTAACCCTGTCGGGCACCACGGTCAAGGCAGCGCAGTCGGCCAGCATATGCTGGCCAAACTGGTCCCCGATATCCAGCGCACCGCTGAACTGGTCGAGGAAATCTCCGCCGGCAGCCGTGAACAGAATGCCGGCGCTGCCCAGATCAACACCGCCATCCAGCAGCTCGATAAGGTGACTCAGCAGAACACGTCGGCGGCCGAAGAGATGTCGGCGACCTCCGAAGAGCTGGCCACCCAGGCCGAGCAGCTGCAATCGGCAATCTCCTACTTCCGCATCGACGAACGTCACGCCTCCAGCAAGGCGGAAGCGCCCGCGCCGGCCCGCAAGGCCTTCACCAAGTCCAAGGGCGATGTGCGCTCCGCAGTCATGGCTTCGGCGCCGCACATGGCCTCCCATCGCTCCGGCGACGCTAGCGGCAGCGGCGGCTTCGATCTGAGCCTGGATGATGGTCATGACGATCTCGACACCGCCTTCACCCGCCGCGGCGCCGCCTGACCGCGATACCGGCCTGGGGCCGATGCCCAAAGACCCTGATCGCCCCAGGCTCCGACCCAATTGACTAAAGACGCCGCCGGCCTGTGGCCGGGGGCGCCAGGATACCACCGCCCTTCAAGGATACCTGAACATGACCTCCGCCGCCCCTCCCCGCCGCTCCAAATTCAGGAGCATCTCTGCCAAGATCCTGATCGTGCAATTGCTCTCGGCCTTTTCGATCGCGCTGATCGTTGGCGGCATGGGTTTTTACGGCATGAGCGGGATGGCTGCCGGCATGGCCTCGATCTACAATGATCACGTCGTCCCGCTGCGGCGGCTAAGGCTGTTTCCGATGCCTATGCGGTCAACATCGTCGATACCGCCCACAAGCTCAGCGCCGGCGCGGTGACCTGGCCGGAAGCCCGCACCAATGTCGCCAGCGCCGTCGCGGTCATCAATGACAATTGGGGCGCCTACCTTGCCTCTGCCATGACCCCTGAGGAGGCTAAGGTCGCCGAGGTCGTCAAGACCGCCAAGGCCGCCTCCGACGTCAAGGTCGATGAGTTCAACGTCATCCTGCAGGGCCAGAACTTGGTCCAGCTCGACCAGTTCGTCAAAACCGAGCTTTACCCCGCCATCGATCCGACCACCTCGGGCATCGGCGGGTTGACCACATTCCAGCTCACCGCCGCGCTCCAGCTGCGCGATGAAGGCTCGGCTTTGTTCAGCTTCCTGACTTACCTGGTCATCGGCGCCGCCGTGCTGGTCACCGTGATCGCCATCATCGTCGTGCTGGTCGTCACCTCGGCCATCAAGCGCAACCTGGCTGCCGCCATCGCCCTGGCCAATGCCGTCGCCGCCGGCGATGTCAGCGCCACCGCGACCGTCACCTCCAATGACGAAGTCAAGGACCTGGTCGACGCGCTCAACGTGATGACCGCCAATCTGCGCACCACCGCCGAAGTCGCCGACCTGATCGCCAATGGTGATTTGACCGTCGATCCCAAGCCCCTGTCGGACAAGGACACGCTGGGTCTGTCGCTCAAGCGCATGGTGGAAAAGCTGCGCGAAGTCATCGCCGACGCCATCTCCTCGGCCAACAATGTCTCGGCCGGCAGCCAGGAAATGTCGGCCACCGCCGAACAGCTCAGCCAGGGCGCCACCGAACAGGCATCGTCCACCGAAGAGGCTTCCTCCTCGATGGAAGAAATGGCCGCCACCATCAAGCAGAGCGCCGATAACGCCGCCCAGACCGAAAAGATCGCCCGCCAGTCCGCGGCCGATGCCATCGCCTCGGGCGAAGCGGTTAGCAATGCCGTGATCGCCATGCAGACCATCGCCGACAAAATCATGGTCGTGCAGGAAATCGCCCGCCAGACCGACCTGCTCGCTCTGAACGCAGCCGTCGAGGCTGCCCGTGCCGGCGAACACGGCCGCGGCTTCGCGGTGGTCGCCTCCGAAGTGCGAAAACTCGCCGAACGCAGCCAGGCTGCCGCCGCCGAAATCTCCACCCTGTCGGCACCACGGTCAAGGCCGCCCAGTCCGCCGGCGCCATGCTCTCCAAGCTGGTCCCCGATATCCAGCGCACCGCTGAACTGGTCGAGGAAATCTCCGCTGCCAGCCGCGAGCAGAATGCCGGTGCATCCCAGATCAACACCGCCATCCAGCAGCTCGACAAGGTGACCCAGCAGAATACCAGCGCTGCCGAAGAAATGTCGGCAACCTCCGAAGAGCTGGCCAGCCAGGCCGAGCAGTTGCAGAACGCCATCTCCTACTTCCGCATCGATGGCCATCAGATCAATCTGGGCAAAGCCAAGGCCCCGGCCGCGCGCAAGAGCGCCAAATCCAGCGTGCGCGACGCCGTCATGGCCAGCGCCCCCCATATGAGCCCGCGCAAATCCGCGGCATCCGACAGCGATGGCGGCGGCTTCAGCCTCTCCCTCGATGACGGCCAAGACGAACTCGACGGCGCCTTCTCGCGTCGCGGCGCAGCGTAAACGAGGACAAAATGGCAAGAACCAGCAATACGTCACATTGGGGGTCGCGGACGAAATCTTCGCCGCCCCAGTCGATAAGGTACAAGAAATCCTGGACATGCGCCCCATTGCGCGCTTGCCCCAGGCCCCGTCCAACCTGCTCGGCATGATCGATGTCCGCGGCCAGGGCGTTCCAGTGCTCGACCTGCGCCTGACCCTGAACATGGAGCACAAGGACGACACCGAGAACACCCGCATCGTGGTGCTGTCGATCGACGGCGCCGACGGCGAGCGGCGGCTCGGCCTGCGAACTGACCGCGTGTTCGAGGTCACTATCCTGGACACCGACGAACTCGATCCACCGCCCGCGATCAGCGGCGCCTGGAACGGGCACTGCATCGCCGGCATCGGCCGGCGCAACGGCCAGTTCGTCACCGTGCTCGACCTCGACACCCTGCTGGGCGCCGCCGTGGCACCCGTGACGCAGGCTGCCTGAACCTTTCCGGCACGTCGCCCCGCAGAAGCGGATACCGACGTGCCGCCACCGGCCGGAGTTTATTTTGCCCCTTCCCGCTCGCACCGCAGCCGCCGCCCGCATCGACGACGAAGAAGACCACCTGACCGCGCTCGACTATAAGCGCATCGCCACCTTGATCGGCAATGAGGTCGGCATCAAGCTGCCGCCCGCCAAGCGCCTGATGGTGGAAGGGCGCCTGCGCAAGCGCATCCGCTCGCTCGGCCTCGATAGCTTCGACGCCTATTGCGCCTATCTGTTCAAGAAGGACGGCCTGGTCGCCGAGCGCCCCTTCCTGATCAATGCGGTGACCACCAACAAGACCGATTTCTTCCGCGAGCCCGAGCATTTCGATTGCCTGGAGCAGCGCATGGTGCCGGCTTTGCTCGAACTGCGCCGCAACGAGCGCCAGCCCATGCTCAAGATCTGGAGCGCCGCCAGCTCCACCGGCGCCGAGGCCTATACCTTGGCCATGGTGCTGGCCGACCTTGCCACCCAGCGCGGCGATTTCCGCTTTTCCATCCTGGGCACCGATATTTCCACCACCGTGCTCGCGCAAGGCCAGCGTGCCGTCTATCCGGCCGAGATGATCACTCCCGTTCCCCAGGTCAAGCAGGCGCGCTACCTGATGTTCGCGCGCAAGGCCGGCATCCGCTCCGAAGTGCGCATCGTGCCCGAATTGCGGCGCCTGGTGCGCTTCGCGCGCCTCAACCTGATGGACAAGTCCTATCCCTTCGATACCGACGTCGACATCATCTTCCTGCGCAATGTGCTGATCTATTTCGAGAAAGCCGACCAGGAGGCTGTCATCACCAGATTGATCAAACATTTACGTCCTGGGGGGTATCTGATCCTCGGCCATTCCGAATCCATGATCGGGACGGGCATCACCATGCGCCAGGTCGCGCCTGCCGTTTTCCAGAAGCCGTGAGGGACGCCATGACTGAAGCCTCCCAGCGCGACCCCAGCCGCAAGATCCGCGTCCTCATCGTCGATGACAGCGCGTCGGTGCGCATGACCCTGAGCGAGATCATCGCCAGTGATCCTGACCTGGAAGTCATGGCCACCGCCGCCGATCCCTATGTCGCCGTCGAGCGCATCCGCCAGGAAGTGCCCGACGTGATGTTCCTCGATATCGAGCTGCCGCGCATGGACGGCCTGACGTTCCTGCGCAAGATCATGAGCCAGCGCCCCATTCCGGTGGTGATCTGCTCCTCGCTCGCCGAGGCCGGCTCCGATACCTTGATGCAGGCCCTGGAGGCCGGCGCCGTCGACGTGGTCACCAAGCCGCGCGTCGATACCGCCGAATTCCTCAAGGAATCGCGGATGCGCATTTGCGACGCCGCCAAGGCCGCCGCCCATGCCAAATTTCGCGGCATCCACAAGCCCGCGCCCCGCCTCACCGTCGAGGCCAAGCTCAATGCCGATGCGATCATTCCGCCCCATTCGGAAGCCCGCGCCGCCTCCCAGCGCACCAAGATGCCGACGACCGAACCGATCATCTGCATCGGCGCCTCCACCGGCGGCACCGAGGCCCTGCGTGAAGTACTCGAAGCCCTGCCCGCCACGACGCCAGGCATCATCATCGTCCAGCACATGCCGGAAAAATTCACCAACGCCTTTGCCCGCCGCCTCAACGGCATCTGCGCCATGGAGATCAAGGAAGCCGAGGATGGCGATGTGGTCCTGGCCGGCCGCGTGCTGATCGCGCCGGGCAACCAGCATATGGTGCTGCAGCGCGCCGGCAGCCGCTACACCGTCAATATCGTCGATGGCCCCCATGTTTCGCGTCACCGCCCCTCGGTCGACGTGATGTTCCGCTCCGCCTCCCAGGCCGCCGGCAAGAACGCCATGGGCATCATCCTGACCGGCATGGGCGACGATGGCGCCCGCGGCCTGCTCGAAATGCGCCAGGCCGGCAGCCTGACCGTGGCCCAGGATGAGGAAAGCTCCATCGTCTTCGGCATGCCCAAGGAAGCCATCCAGCGCGGCGCCGCCGCCAAGGTGGTGGCGCTGAGCCGTGTCGCCAACGAAATCAATAATTACGCCCGCACCGCCTCAGGGACCCCCAAATGACGGCTCTTGCCCGCCAGACCTCGCCTGCTTTGCCGTCCGCCGTGGATCTGCGTGCCCTGATACCGGGCATCGCCACGCCGCGCGAGCGCATCGAAACCACCTTCGTTGCGGTGGGCGACCGCCTGACCAAGGGCGCGTCGATGCTCAACCGCATCACCCGCATCTTCGAGGCCTTGCCGCAGAGCCTGGAAAGCCCCGAACTGCACGAGGCCTCGGCGCGCCTGGCCGCCATCGGCACCGAATCGCAGGCCATTGCGGCAGTGTTTGCCACCGAACAGGCCGATCTGGCGCGCCTGGTCAGTGTCGTTGCCGCCGCCGATCACCCGATCTCGGATCTGCGCCGCACCGTCAAGATGATGGGCATCGTCGCCATCAATGCCCGCGTCGTGGCCGCCGGCATCGTGGTCGCCGGCGATGATTTCGAGGTCTTCACCACCGATATCGCCAAGCTCTCCGAAAGCGCCAGCCGCACCATCCAGGAATTTTCCACCCTCTACCGGCAATTGACCGACGAAGTGCGCCGCGCCGCCGAACAGCGCGCCCATTTCGAGGCCGCCCATGCCGATACCCTCAGCGGCCTCGCCGCCAGCATGGACGGCAGCCTCGACGCCGTCACCCGCCAGCGCCAGGCCTCGGTCGATGGCAGCGCCGAGACCGGCCGCGTCTCGCGCCAGATCGGCGGCCGGATCGCCAGCGCCGTCATGGCCCTGCAGGTCGGCGACGCCACCCGCCAGCGCCTCGAACATGTCGAAACCGCCTTCGAAACCCTGGCCGACCTGATCGACGGCAATACCGTCGCCGGCACCAGCCTGCCCGACGACGAGCAGGACGCGGCCCTCATCGCCATCGCCACCCTGCAGGCCGCCCAGCTGGCCGGCGCCGCCGAGGCCTTTACCGCCGATGTCGGCGATGCCGCCAATGCCTTGAGCGACCTGGCAGCCGATGCCCGCACCATCATGGTGCGCAGCCGCGATATCTACGGCCATGGCCAGGCCGGCGCGCAATCCCCCCTGGCCGCCCTCAGCGACCAGCTTCGCCACGCCGCCGCCGTGTTGCGCGATTGCGAGGCCGAACGCGGCAAGCTCGAAATCGTCGCCGGCGCCGTGCAGGCCACAGTGCAGGCCCTGCTCGGCCATGTCGAGGCAGTGCAGGAAATCGAGGCCAATATGCGCCTCGTCAGCCTCAATGCCGCGGTCAAATGCGCCCAGCTTGGGCCGCGCGGCACCGCACTCAATGTCATCGCCCGCCAGCTGCGCGAATTGACCGGGGAAACCGTCGAGGCCGCCGAAACCGCCATGAGCGGCCTGCGTGAAGCGGCCGGGCTCGCCCAGTCCTTCGGCGCCGCCGCCTCGGGCGATGCCGCCGGCAAGGTCGGCCAGCTCGAACAGGAGGCCACGGCCGCCCTCGGCCTGCTCGAAACCGTCGATCAGACCCTGGCCGAAGCCCTGGGCGTGCTCAATCTCGATGGCCCCAAAGTGGTGAACCTGCTGGGCGAGGCCGCCTCCGGCTTTGCCGACCAGACCGCCATTTCCGAGGCCATGGCCGACATGCACATCCGCATCGTCGAATATTCCAGCGACACCATCCAAGCCCCCTCCGAGCCCCTGGCGGCAATCCTGTCCGTGCTGCGCGCGAAATACACCATGGACGCCGAGCGCCGCATCCACGAACAGTTCTTCGGCAAGGACCTCAGCGCGCCCCCGCCGCCCCCTGCTCCCGAAGCCGGCGCCGAGGAAAGCCTGGACGATTTGTTCTTCTAATCCGCAGATCAAACATGCACCGGCCGTCGAGTCAACCCGAAATCGGCCGGTGCGACGAGCAGGCATGGCTGCGTTCTAGCGACCCTTGATCACCTTCGCCACCACGCCCTCTGGCTTGCGCGCGGGCTCCAGCTGCTCGAACGTGCATTGCCGCACGCGCCTTGTCCGGCCGCCAGCGCAGCAGCTTGGTGCCGTGGCGAAAGCGGTCGCCGGTCACATGATCATAGAGCACCTCGACCACCAGTTCGTGCCGCAGCGCTCTCCCATTGGCCCGACGCGCTCCGTCGACCATCGACTGGCCCGCCCGGCGCATCACCGGTAAATCCCGGCGGCTCCCTTTAGCGCCTCCACCCGCTCGGTAATCTCCGGCCGCTCCTCAGCCGACAAATCCCGAGGTAAAGCCGACGTGGTCGAGCAGGCCCTTCTCGTCAAATAAGCCCAGCAGCAGCGAGCCGACCAGCTTGCTATCCGTTGCCGTAGCGAAACCCGCCCACCACGCAATCGGCCGAGCGGATGCGCTTGACCTTGCGCATCGCGCGTTCGCCCGGCAGATAAGGCCCGTCGAGCCGCTTGGCAATCACCCCATCCAGCGCTCCACCGACCTTTTCCAGCCATTTGACCGCAACTTTACGATCGCGCGTAAACGGCGATAGCCGCAGTCGCCGGCGCCTTGACCGCCCCAACAAACGCCTCCAGCGCCGCCCGCCTTATCTCGCAGCGTCTGGACCCGCCAGCTCGCCATCGGTGTTCGCGCAGCATATCGAAGGCAATGAACAATGCCGGCGTCTCGGCGGCGAGCTTGCGCACCCGGCTCTCGGCCGGATGCAGCCGCATCTGCAGCGCATCGAACGACAATCTCGCCGTCCGAGGCGATCACCAGTTCCCCATCCAGCACGAAGTGCGTCGCCCGGCAGACCGGCAACCATCGCCACCACTTCGGGAAAATACCGACCCAGCGGCTTGCCGGATTTGGCGAACAGCGCCACCGCATCGCCACTCCGCACGGCGATGCAGCGAAACCCATCCCATTTGGGCTCGAACTGCCAGCCGTCGCCCTCCGGCAACTCCTCGACGCTCCTGGCTTCCATCGGCTCGATCGGCTGCAACGCCACTGTCTTGCTCATGAGCTTGTCTCCGCTCACTCAACGCCATCTCGGCCGCAATCGGTTCCCGCCATAGAAAAAAGCCCCGGCGTAAGACCGAGGCTTGAAGTCATGCATGGGAGGAGGAGGTTAGATAGCATCAGGCCGCCATCGCCTGCCTTGCATTGCCGTCGCCGGCCTTGCCCTGGGGAGACTGTTGCGTCGGCATCGGCGTCACCGATGCAGCGGTGCGGCTGGCTGCCGGCGCAGCCTCGGTGAGAGTGCCCACGCCGGCTGCGACCAGCAAAGCGGCAATGGCTGAAGCTCAAAGGTGCATGGGAAACTCCTTTGGTTCGCGCTCGAACATCCGAACTTGCGTTAACCATAAATGGTTCCATCTGAGGCCCGCCTGACCGCGCCGTTCATCTTCGATTCAGGATAAAATCGACTGGACAGCGCTCCCGCGTGCCTGCGCCATGGTTCGCGCCAAACCAACCGGAAGCCTGCCTATGACCACCGCCGCCGCCGCGCTCGACGCCGTCCTCGCCCATGTCGATGCCGATCTCGACCAGAGCCTCGATCGGCTCAAGGCCCTGCTGCGCATCAAGTCGATCTCGACCGATCCGGCCTTTGCCGCGGAGTGCCAGCGCGCCGCCGAATGGCTGGTCGATGACCTGGCGAGCCAGGGCTTTGACGCCTCCGCGCGCCCCACGCCCGGCCATCCGGTGGTCGTCGCCCACGACCCGCAGCGCCGCGGGCCCCACGTGCTGTTCTACGGCCACTACGACGTGCAGCCGGTCGATCCGCTCGAACCTGTGGCATACCGATCCGTTCGAGCCGCAGATCAAGACCGACGCCGATGGCCGCAAGATCATCGTCGGCCGCGGCACCTCCGACGACAAGGGCCAGTTGATGACCTTCGTCGAAGCCTGCCGCGCCTGGAAGGACGTGACCGGCAACGCTGCCGGTCCGCGTCTCGCTGATGCTCGAAGGCGAGGAAGAAAGCGGCGGCAAGAACCTGCCCCCCTTCATGACGCGCCAATGCCGACGAACTCAGCGCCGATATCGCGCTGGTCTGCGACACCGACATGTGGGACCGCAAGACCCCCTCGATCACCACCATGCTGCGCGGCCTCGTCGGCGAGGAGATCGAGATCACCTGCGCCAGCAAGGATCTGCATTCGGGCATGTTCGGCAATGCCGCGCGCAATCCCAATCAGGTGCTGGCCGAAATCATCGCCTCGCTACGCGCCCCCGATGGCAGCGTCACCCTGCCCGGCTTTTACGACGATGTCGCCGAAGTGCCCGACGCCGTCAAGGCGCAGTGGCAAGGCCTGGGCTTCGACGAAAAGGCGTTCCTCGCCGAAGCGGGCCTCTCCATCCCGGCCGGCGAGCAGAACCGCTCGGTGCTCGAAATGATCTGGGCCCGCCCCACCTGCGAGATCAACGGCATGATCGGCGGCTATACCGGCGACGGCTTCAAGACCGTGATCCCCGCCAAGGCCAGCGCCAAGATTTCCTTCCGCCTGGTCTCGGGCATGGACCCCGACAAGATCCGCGCCGCCTTCCGCAAGCATGTGCAGGCCCGCGTCCCCGCCGATTGCTCGGTGACCTTCAACGAACATGGCGGCTCGCCCGCCGTCACCGTGCCCACCGACGGCACCTATCTGCGCCAGGCGCTGCGCCGCCCTCACCGGCGAATGGGACAACGAGGCCGTCATCACCGGCTCGGGCGGCTCCATCCCCGTCGCCGGCGATTTCAAGCGCATCCTCGGGCTCGATACGCTGTTGATCGGCTTCGCCCATGTCGACGACGCCATCCACAGCCCCAACGAGAAATACGACCTCGAAAGCTTCCACCGCGGCATCCGCGCCTGGGTGCGGGTGCTGGCGGCGTTCGCGGGGTAAGGGGCACGCCCTCGTGGTTCGAGGCTCGCAAGCGCTCACACCTCACCATGAGGGCTACTGGACACGGCGCAAGAGTAGCCCTCATGGTGAGGCAGGAGCGCAGCGACAATCGAACCACGAGGGCGTGGCGCTAAGCCAGCACCACCGCGATCATCGCGATCACCGCCGGCACCGTCTGCACGAACAGGATCGAGCGCTTGGCGGTCGCCGCGCCGAAAATCCCCGCCACCGCCACGCAGGCCAGGAAGAACATCTGGATCTGCCAGCCAAAGTCGGGGTCCGGATGCAGCAGCCCCCAGATCAGCCCGGCCGCCAGGAACCCGTTATAGAGCCCCTGATTGGCGGCCAGCGCTTTGGTCTGCCTGGGCGAATTCGGCAGTGATGCCGAAAGCCTTGCGCGTCGCGCTCTGGTCCACAGGACCATCTCCAGCACCACGATATAGATGTGGATCAGTGCCACCAGGGCGACCAGGATCGGCGGCGATAAGGCTCATTTGGTTTTGGTCTTTTTCGGCGCAGTGCCGGCGGCACCGCTCCCAGCTCGCCTCGCGGGCGCTGAATGCCTCATAGGCCGCGTCCTGGTCCGGCAGTGCCTCGCGCGAGCCGCCCAGATTGACCAGTTCGTCCATGCATCGGCTCCACCTTGGGGCCTTCCTTGGCGCAGGTGTCGGGATCATCGAGCGCCTCGAATGCGGGCTGGTAGAAATTGGCGTCATAGTCGTCGACGCATCGAGCCCCAGCTGCTCGCGGGCCAGGATATCGGCCGAATCGGTCAGCAGCGACCATTCCTCTTCGGTGACTTCAAAGCCGGGCAATTGCGCGACACCACATTGGCCAGCACCAGCTGATACAGAAAATCCTCGCCCGCTTGCCCTCATAGCCGGTCAAATCGGGCAATTGCACATAGATCTTGCCATCGGCGAAAGCCGGCGCGGCTGTCAGCAACAGGCCACCACACTGGCGACGCATCGCAATCGGATCATTTGCATACTTTCCTTGCTCTTGGCAAATCGACGAAACGATGACACTAGGCCGGCTGTCCGCCGATCGACTGCACGGCCTTGGCGCCGGCCGCGATGCCCTTGGCCAGCGCCGTTTCGATTAGCTCGCCCTCCAGATGAGCCGCCAGAAACCCCGCCGCGAAAGCATCGCCGGCCCCGGTCGAATCGACCACCTTCACCACCGGCGCCGGCAGCGATCAGCGCGCACCCCATCGCGCCCGCCCACGCACAGCGCCCAGACCGATCCGCACTTGATGACCACATTGCCGTAATGTCTGCCCAGCAGCCGCATCTGCGTTTCGATATCGCTGGCCCCGCACAGCGCCTCCGCCTCGCTCTGATTGGCGAACAGCCAATCGGCGCCAGTCGTCCAGCCGATGAAGGCCTGTCCGGCCCGACTTCCGTCAGGAACCCCACCGAGGCCGGATCGACCGCCACCGCGATGTCGCGCGCCTTGGCTCGGGCGAACAGCGCCTGCACCGCCTGCGCGCGGCCCCGGCGCGAAAAAGCTATAGCCCGAAACCATCACCATGCCCGACATCATCGAGCAGGCTCTCGGGCAGGTCATCGGCACAGAGATTGAGATTGGCGCCGCGATCGGTGAGGAAGCTGCGCTCCCCATCCGGATCGACAATGGTGACCAGCACGCCCGAGGGCAATTCCTTGTCGCCGGCCAGCACGGCACCACGCCCAGCCCGCGGAAATAATTCTCGTACATCGCCAGCTCGTCGGCGCCGACCCGCGCCGCGAACAGCACATCGGCGCCCATCGCGCCCAGCCATACCGCCTGGTTGGCGCCCGACCGCCCGGCCGGCTGCGCACCTTGGCGCGCCGGTCCGAGCCCTTGACCATCGGCCCTTCCGGCATGACGATGACATCGGTCATCACATCGCCGACGACGAGGATGCGCCGGCTCATGCGCGGCGCACCGCCGGCTTGGGCGCTACCCGCGCCGCCATCGCCACCGCGATCTTGGCCGCCACCATGGCGTTGTTTTCCACCAGCGCGATATTGGAGACCAGCGACTTGCCCTCGGTCAATTCGAAAATGCGCTTCAACAGGAACGGCGTCAGCGCCTTGCGCGTCACCCCTTCCGCTCTCGGCGCCCGCGATGGCTTCGGCGATCCGCGCCTCGATCGTCTCGGCATCGAGCGCATCGGCCTCGGGGATCGGATTGGCGATCAGCACGCCGCCCATGCCCAGATCGGCCTGCAGCGCGACCAGCTTGGCGATATCGCTCGACATCGTCGAACCGGTGGTCGACCTTGTGGCCGCTCTGGCGCGCCCAGAAGGCCGGGAAATCGTCGGTGCCATAGCCGATCACCGGCACGCCATTGGTTTCGAGCACTTCCAGCGTCTTGCCGATATCGAGGATCGACTTGGCCCCGGCGCAGACCACCGCCACCGGCGTGCGGCTCAGTTCTTCGAGATCCGCCGAAATATCGAAGGTTTCCTCGGCGCCGCGATGCACCCCGCCAATGCCGCCGGTGGCGAAACACCCTGATGCCGGCCAGCGCCGCGATCTGCATGGTGGTCGCCACCGTCGTGCCCGCCATGCGCGCCCTTGACCAGCAGGCCGCGACGTCCCGCCGCGAGGCCTTGGCGGCCTTGCCGCCTTCCAGCGCCAGCCGCTCCAGGTCTTCCCCCGATACGCCCGACCGCGAAGCGCCCGTCCATGATGGCGATGGTCGCCGGCACCGCGCCATGCTTGCGCACCACCGCCTCGACGTTTTTGGCCATTTCCAGGTTCTGCGGATAGGGCATGCCATGGGTGATGATGGTCGATTCCAGCGCCACCACCGGCTTGCCGTCGGCCAGGGCTTTCTTGACCTCGGTGCTGATCGAAAGATAGGCCTTGCCGCTCATGGGTTGCGCTCCGCTCCCTGGCTGTTCTGGCCGCCCGCTGCGGCCCTGTTGAGCCCGGTTTTGCGCTCGCCCGCGCAAGACCCGTCAAGCCCAGCAAAAACTTGCGCGTTCAATCCCTTGTCGCCCCGGCAATTTGGCTCTAGGTTGCCCTCATATTCTCACGCCATAAAGGGTCACTTCGCTGAAGACGATCATTGTTGATTTCGCCCTCTGCGCGGATCGATACGCGCCCGGCTCCGGGCCAATCGCCAGCGACTTTCCCGGTGCCTTTCGAGCGCCCTGTTCGACGCAACGCCATCCCGTTCATTCTCAAGTTTCCGCGGCCGCTCAAAGATGAGCGCGCCCCGATTGATCGCGCCTCGCGCCGATGACACTCGTGCCGGCGCGCCAGAGATTGCAGCGCCAGCCGCGTAAACCAAAATACCCTCATCAGGAGCTCAAACAGATGAACAAGTCGCTCGTCCTCGCCCTCGGCGCCCTGCTGGTCGCGGCCCCCGCCGTCGCCCAGGAAGAAGCCGTGCTCAACGTCTATAACTGGTCCGACTATATCGCCGAGGACACCATCGCCAATTTCGAGGCGCAGACCGGCATCAAGGTCAATTACGACGTCTATGACAATAACGAGATCGTCGATGCCAAGCTGCTCGCCGGCTCGTCGGGCTATGACATCGTCGTGCCAAGCGGGCAATTTCCTCGAACGCCAGATCAAGGCCGACCTGATCCTGCCGCTCGACAAGTCCAAGCTCCCCAACCTGGTCAATCTGGACCCGGCGGTGATGGCGACTGCCGCAAGCCAGGACCCCGACAATGCCCATGCCGTGCCCTACATGATCAACACCATCGGCTACGGCTACAATGTCGCCAAGGTCACCGAGGCGCTGGGCGCCGACGCGCCGATCGATAGCTGGGACCTGATCTTCAAGCCGGAATATGCCGAAAAGCTCGCCTCCTGCGGCATTACCCTGCTCGACAGCCCGTCCGAAGTCACCGGCATCGCGCTCAACTATCTCGGGCCTCGATCCCAACTCGGAGAGCGAAGAGGACCTGGCCAAGGCCGAGGAGCTGCTGACTTCGATCAAGCCCTATATCCGCTACTTCAATTCGTCCCAGTATATCGACGACCTGGGCAATGGCGAAATCTGCGTCTCGCTGGGCTATTCGGGCGACGTCTTCATCGCCGCCGATGCGGCCAAGGCCGCCAATGCCGGCGTCGAAGTCAAATACGTCATCCCCAAGGAAGGCGCCGCCACCCTGTTCGACTTCCTGGCCATTCCCGCCGATGCGCCCCATCCCGACAATGCCCATGAAGTTCATCAACTACATCCTTGAGCCCAAGGTCGTGGCCGACATCACCAACTACGTTTTCTATGCCAACCCGAACCTGAAGGCGACCGAGTTCGTGGCCGACGAGGTCAAGAACAATCCCGGCATCTACCCCTCTGCCGAAACCATCGCCAAGGCCTTCGTCCTCGCCGCCCACAGCCCGGACTACGAGGAAACCCTGACCCGCACCTGGACCCGCATCAAGACCGGGCAGTAATAGCTGATGGCAAATTGGCCAGCCAAATTTGCCAAGACCACTGTTGCGTCCCCTCCCCCTTGAGGGGAGGGTTAGGGTGGGGGTTCTGAAGGTTCAGCGCCTTCAGATGCCAATTGGCCGCTGAGGGCACAGAACCCCCACCCTCAATCCCTCCCCTCAAGGGGGAGGGAGGCAGATCCGGCGTCCGCTGAGATTTTTGAGTGTCGATCCAACTACGCCAACCGACTTTAATGCGCCCGCCCAGGAACACTTGATGGCCAAGAAACCGCAAATCGCTGCAGATACCCGGCCCTGGCGCGATCCGTCGGCCAAGCCCTTCGTGCGCATTTCCAACGTCACCAAGAAATTCGGTGACGTTTACGCCGTCGCCGACGTGTCGCTCGATATCTACAAGGGCGAATTGTTCTGCCTGCTCGGCGGCTCCGGCTCGGGCAAGTCCACCCTGCTGCGCATGCTGGCGGGCTTTGAGGAACCCACCGCCGGCAAGATCGAGATCGACGGCCAGGACATGACCGGCGTGGCGCCCTATAACCGCCCCGTCAACATGATGTTCCAGTCCTATGCGCTGTTCCCGCATATGAACGTGGAGCAGAACATCGCCTATGGCCTCAAGCGCGATGGCCTGCCCCGCCCCGAAATCGCCGACCGCGTCGCCGAACTGCTCTGCCCTGGTCAAACTTCAGGACTATGGCAAGCGCCGCCCCGACCAGCTCTCGGGCGGCCAGCGCCAGCGCGTCGCCCTGGCCCGTTCGCTCGCCAAGCGGCCCAAACTGCTGCTGCTCGACGAGCCCCTCGGCGCGCTCGACAAGAAGCTGCGCGAGGAAACCCAGTTCGAGCTGGTCAAGATCCAGGAAACGCTGGGCGTCACCTTCATCGTCGTCACCCACGACCAGGAAGAGGCGATGAGCCTTGCCACCCGCATCGGGGTGATGAACTACGGCGAAATCGCCATGATCGGCGAGCCCACCGATATCTACGAATTCCCCAATTCCAAGTTCGTCGCCGGCTTCATCGGCTCGGTCAATATGGTGGAAGGCGTCGTCACCGAGGACGAGGCCGACCATGTGCGCATCCGCTCGGCGCGAACTGGGCTGCGATATCTTTGTCGGCCACGGCGTCGATTGCGCCCCCGACCAGATCCTGTGGTGGGCCATCCGCCCCGAAAAGATCGCCATCAGCCGCGAAAAGCCCGAGGGCGACGCCAATGTCACCAAGGGCGTGGTCGAAGACATCGGCTATCTCGGCGACATGAGCGTCTACCAAATCCGGCTCGATAGCGGCAAACACCTGCGCGTCACCCAGACCAACACCGTGCGCGGCAATCCCGACGCCATCACCTGGGACGAGCAGGTTTACTGCACCTGGGACGACAACGCCGGCTCGGTGCTGACGGTATGAGCATCGCTTCTCCTCAGTGCAGCGGCTCCTCCCTCCCCTCCCCCTTGAGGGGAGGGGCGGGGTAGGGGGTGAGGCCACCCCCACCCGCCCTCTGCAACGTCTTCCTTTCCCAATCACAGCATCCCCCCACCCCAACCTCTCCCCACAAGAGGGGAGGGGTCTTTGGCCCCAAGTCGACGGAAGCCCACCCATGAGCTCCTTCGACATCGACAACCCCGCCCCGCGCCGCCACCGTCCCTGGACCGCGGTCGAGCGCGCCTTCGCCGCCGTCGGCATCTCCGGCCGCGCGCTCGTCATCTTCGCGCCCGGCCGTCTGGCTGACGGTCTTCTTCCTCGTCCCGCTCGCCGTGGTCTTCGGCATTTCGCTGGCCACCAAGCAGTTCGGCAAGCCGCCCTATTCCGACCTCCTCACCACCGAGGACGGCACGGTGCAGCTCACCCTGCACCTGTCCAACTACGTCCGCCTGTTCACCGACAGCCTCTATGTCGCGGCCTATCTCAACTCGATCAAGATCGCCTTCATCTCCACCATCTTCGCGCTGCTGATCGGCTATCCGATGGCCTATTTCATCGCCCGCTCGTCCGATCGCTGGCGCAATATCCTGCTGATGCTGGTGATCCTGCCGTTCTGGACCTCGTTCCTGCTGCGCGTCTATGCGCTTACCGGCTTCATGCGCGGCAATGGCGTCATCAACCAGTTCCTCGGCGTGTTCGGCATTCCGCCCCTGGTGATGATGCAGACCGATTTCGCCGTCTATGTCGGCATCGTCTATACCTACCTGCCCTTCATGATCCTGCCGCTCTACACCAACCTGGTGAAACTGGACGGCAGCGCTGCTTGAGGCATCGGCCGATCTCGGCGCCCGCCCGGTGCGCACCTTCCTCTCCATCACCCTGCCGCTGTCCATGCCCGGGCATCATCGCCGGCTCGATGCTGGTCTTCATTCCCGCCATCGGCGAATTCGTCATCCCCTCGCTGCTCGGCGGCCCCGAAACCCTGATGATCGGCCGGGTGCTGTGGGATGAGTTCTTCACCAATACCAACTGGCCTCGCGCCGCCGCCGTCGCCATCGCCATGCTGGTGGTGGTCGTGGTGCCGATCATGCTGCTGCAGAAGGCGCAGGACGCCGTGGTGGAGAAGAAGTGATGCGGCGCGGCTGGTTCCTTCCCGCCGCGGCCATGCTGGGCTTCGCCTTCCTCTATGCCCCCATCATTTCGCTGGTGGTGTTCTCCTTCAACGAGAGCAAGCTGGTCACTGTCTGGTCCGGCTTTTCCACCAAATGGTATGGCGAGCTGTTCGCCGATCCGCAAATGCTGGATGCCGCCTGGCTGAGCCTGCAGCATCGCCGCCGTCAGCGCCACCATCGCGCCTGGTACTCGGGCACGCTCTGCGCCATCGCCCTGGTCCGCTTCCGCGCGCTTCCGCGGCCGCACGCTTCTGGCCGGCATGGTGTCGGCGCCGCTGGTTATGCCCGACGTCATCACCGGCCTGTCGCTGCTGCTGCTCTTCGTCGGCATGGAGAGCGCTGATCGGCTGGCCCGCCGGCCGCGGCATGCTGACCATTATCATCGCCCATTCCACCTTCTGCATGGCCTATGTCTGTGTCGTGGTGCAGTCGCGCCTCGCCGATTTCGACATGTCGCCTGGAGGAAGCCGCCATGGATCTCGGCGCCACCCCGGCCCGGGTGTTCTTCGACATCACCCTGCCCATCATCGCCCCCGCTCTGGTCTCCGGCTGGCTGCTGGGCTTCACCCTGTCGCTCGACGACCTGGTCATCGCCAGCTTCGTCTCCGGCCCCGGCTCGTCCACCCTGCCCATGGTGATCTTCTCCAAGGTCCGGCTCGGCGTCTCCCCCGACGTCAATGCGCTGGCCACCATCATCATCGGCTTCGTCGCCCTCGGCGTCTTCGCCGCGACGGTGTTCCAGCTCCGCTCGCGTCCCAAAAAGGCGCGGGCCTAGCGCATCGGTCCGAAAAGTTGTTCCCGGTTTTCGGAACTACCGATGCGAAAACAAAAAGCTCCAGCATCGTCCCGGGGCGATGCTGGAGCTGAGTCGTTCACGCCACACTGTCAGCCGCCTGAAATCGAATCATGTTTCGTACATAGTTCGTTTATCTTTCGTTCGACATTCCGGCTATTTACAGCTTCGGAAAACGGGCGCATGCTTTCCTCATGTTCAACCAACGTGAAGGAGGTGATCCAATGTCTTATGAGATTACGGCACTCGAAGAGGGTCTTGGATTTTGTGTGTTCATGTCAGAGGCAGTCCTCGACTAGAACAACACTCCTTCAGGCGGATCAACCGTCAGGCACTTGAGGCCGAATACTCATGGAAGGGTCGCAGCAATGCGGCCCTTTTCTTTTACCTAAACCGGCAGGTCTTCCAGCCGCAGCGAATCCGCCAGCGTTGTACTGTCCAGCACTGCGCGCGTTGCCAGCGTCACCCGCTCGAACACATGCCGGATTTCACAGGAGCTTTCCTCCTTGCAATCCTCGCATTTGCGATAGGCAATCTTGGATAGGCACGGCAATGGCGCGATCGGCCCATCGATCAGCCGCAGCACTTCGCCATAGCGGATTTCCTCGGGCGCCTTGAGCAGCTCATACCCCCCGGTGCGCCCACGCCGGCTGGCGACGAACCCGGCGCGCTTGAGTTCCAGCAGGATCTGTTCGAGGAACTTCTTGGGGATCGCCTGCTCACGCGCGATATCCCCGATCATCATCGTGGCGCCACGCTGCGCCCGCGCCAGTGAAACCAGCGCGCGCAAAGCATATTTGGCCTTCTGCGAAATCATTTAGGCTTGGCGACTTTCAAATCTTGGGTTCCGGCACCACCGGCGGAACCGTCCCCTGGGACACTTTATCGTCTTGCGGCTCCACCGGCCCACCTTCGGAAATTTCATCCTCCTCCGCCACTTCGTCCTCGGCCAACACCTCCGCTGGTGTCACCGGGACAGTGGTGTCGGCCTGCTCATCCACAATGGCCGGCGCCTCGGGCTCGATCACCGGGCTGCCCTCATAAATCTCGTCTTCCGCGGCTTCTTCCTCGGGTGTCTCCTCCACCGTAACAGCGGGTTCAACGACCTCCTCCGGCGTCTCGGCCACAGCCGGCGTCGCCTCCACGCTCTCCAGCGCCGCCGCCGCCTCGACCACGCCCGGAGCTTCCGGCTCGACAGCCGCCTCAACCGCCTCGATCACCGCGACATCCTCCACGGCAGGCACCACTGCCTCCCGCGGCGGCAGTTCGATGACCGTCTCCGGCTCGACCGGCGTCTCGGCAATTTCAACCGGCTTCACCGCGACAGGTTCCACCGCAACGCTCGGCGCCACAACTGCCGCGCTCGCCGCCACCTTTGCCAGGATATTCTCCACCGGCGCCAGCTTCGGCTCCACCGGCGGCACCGGCGCGGTATCGACCACGTCCTCGCCCCGTTCGCCGCGCAGCCAGGCCAGCATGCCCAGCCCGATTTCGCGCTCGCCCATGATCACCTGGTCGGCACCGAGATGGCGCAGATGCGCCTCCTCCTCTTCCGAATGCGCCCGCGCCAAAATCCGAATGCCAGGATTGAACTTGCGCCCCACCTCCACCACCGTGCCGGCCTCGAAACCATCGGGAATGGCGATCATCAGCACCTTGGCCTGCGCCAGATTGGCCAGCTTCAGCACGTCGGCGCTAGCCGCATTGCCGCTGACCACTTCGATGCCGCTGGCCCGCGCCGCCGCGATGGAATGGTCGGAATCCTCGATCACCAGCACGGCCGCGCCGGCATCCTTGAGCCCCTGCCCCACCACGCGCCCGACACGGCCAAAGCCGACCAGCACGGTATGATCCGTCTGCCGGCTCGGCTCGATCTCGTCTTCATCGCCCGCCATGGCCGGCTCTACCTTGGGCGCTTCCGGCGCCACGGCGCCTTCGACCACCACCGTGCTGTCACCCGGCTCAACCCGTATGTCCGGCTCGCCCCTGCGTGCCGCAACCCGCGCTTCCAGCCGCGGCTTGGCCCGTTCGACCGCCCAGAACACCACCGGATTGAGCACGATCGAGATCAGCGCGCCGGCCAGGATCAGGTCCTGCCCTTCCTTGGGCAGGATGGCCAGCGAGACGCCCATGCTGGCCAGGATGAACGAGAATTCGCCGATCTGCGCCAGGCTGGCCGAAATCGTCAGCGCCGTGCCCACCGGGCGGCGGAACAACAGCACGATGGCAAAGGCCGCCACGGACTTGCCGATGACGATGATGAACACAGTCGCCAGCACCTGCAGCGGCTGGCTGAGCAGGATGGACGGATCGAACAGCATGCCGATGGACACGAAGAACAGCACCGCGAAAGCATCGCGCAGCGGCAGGGTCTCCTGCGCTGCCCGCTGGCTGAGTTCGCTTTCGGCCAGCATCATGCCGGCAAAGAAGGCGCCCAGCGCCAGCGACACGCCGAACAGCAGCGACGATCCCAAGGCCACGCCGAGCGCAATTGCCAGCACGGCCAGCCGGAACAATTCGCGCGAGCCGGTATGGGCCGTCGCATGCAAGGCCCAGGGGATCGCGCGCCGCCCGACGATCAGCATGAAGCCGATAAAGGCGGCGACCTTGACCAGGGTCAGCGCGATCACGCCCGTAAATGCCGATATCGGTGCCCACGATGCGCTCGACGAACGACACGAACGGATCGTGGATGACGCTTTCGGGATTGCCGGAAAGGCCGGCAAACGCTGGGATCAACACCAGCGCCAGCACCATGGCCAAATCTTCCACGATCAGCCAGCCAACGGCGATGCGGCCCTTCTCAGTCTCGACCAGCCGCTTGTCCTGCAGCGCCTTGAGCAACACCACGGTCGAGGCCACCGATAGCGCCAGCCCGAACAGAATGCCCGCGCCCAGGCCCCAACCCAGCACGGTGGCCAATCCCAGTCCGAGCAATGTCGCAAACGCGATCTGCACCAGCGCGCCCGGAATCGCCAGCGCGCGCACGCTCATCAAATCCTTGAGCGAGAAATGCAGCCCCACGCCGAACATGAGCAGGATCACGCCCAGCTCCGACAATTCGGCGCCCAGCGCCTGATCCGCCACGAAACCCGGCGTATAGGGTCCCGCCAGAATGCCTGCGAACAGATAGCCCACCAGGGGCGGCATCTTGAACCGATTGGCGATCATCCCGAAAATATATGCCAGCACAAGACCCGCGACGATCGTGGTGATCAGTGGGGTACTATGCTGCATCGGGCGCCTCCGGGCGGTGTGAACCAGTCGAGCTAAAACTCTACGGCCAAGATGGGGTATCGGGCCGTTGCATGCAAGCACGCAGGCCCGAAAACGCCTGCACTTCTGCATGCTTGGCATCGCTGGATACATCGGGTTAAGTTCGGCTTTGTTATGGCGCTCGCCGCGCCGGAGGATATGCAATGGCGCAAGAGAGCCTTCCACCCATCCTCATCGCGTTTCGTGACGCCATCAATGCAGGCGATACCGAAACATTCCTGGGCTTCTTTCCCACAACCGGCATCGTCGAGGATTGGGGCCGCCGCTTTTCCGGCCTCACCGCCATTCGCGGCTGGAGCGACAAGGAGCTGATCGGCGCCAAGGGCACCATGACCTTCGGCTCCGTCATCGAAGAGACGCCCAGCCGCATTAGTCTGCATGTCGATTGGGCCAGCAGTTTTTTCACCGGTCCCGGCATTTTCACCTTTGTGCTGGCCGACGGCAAAATCCGCGAGATGAAAATCTCCGGCGCCTGATCGCGCGGAACTTCGGCGTGCCGCTTGTGTTAACGCCGATACGCCGCAGAGGAGCACTCGTGAAATTCAATGTGGGCTGCGAAATCGGCTATGACATCGCCGATACGGCAACGCTGATCTTCAATATCGAAGCCATGCGCGGCGGCCGCCAGACCATCCTGCGCGAACAGCTCACCATCACGCCTGATCTGGAAGCCGACGAGAACACCGCCGCCGATACCGGCAATCGCTACCTGCGCCTCACCGCGCCGCGCGGCCCGGTTTCCTTACGGTACGAGGCCCAAATCGAGCTCGATCCGGTGCATCGGCAACCCGACTATATCGGGGAAGTCCCGGTGGCCAAGCTGCCGCTCGAAACCATGGCCTATATCAACCCCTCGCGCTATTGCCCGTCGGATCAGCTCGCGCGCTTCGCCAGCCGCCAGTTCGGCACCATCGAGCCCGGCTATGGCCGCATCACCGAGATCTGCAACTGGATCCATGCCGAAGTCGACTACATCTCGGGCTCCAGCGACACCACGACCACCGCCGCCGACACCTTCGCCCTGCGCGCCGGCGTCTGCCGTGATTTCGCCCATCTCGGCATTACCTTCTGCCGGGCTTTGGGCATCCCCGCCCGCTTCGTCAGCGTCTATGCCTGGCAACTCGTGCCGCAGGATTTCCACGCAGTGTTCGAGGCCTATTTGGGCGACCGTTGGTATCTGTTCGACCCCACCCGCATGGCGGCATTGGACGGCATGGTGCGTATTGGATGTGGGCGAGACGCGGCCGATACGGCGTTTGCAACGATCTACGGCAATGTCATGTCGATGCCGATCAAGGTGTGGAGCGAGGCCGTTGATGGGGACAAGAACGAGGAATGGACGACCGATGCGGTGAGTGTGGCGCGGGTTTAATTAGGACGCTGCCCGGCCGACCCCCTCCCCAACCCTCCCCGCAAGGGGGAGGGTGCCAATCGAGTTTTCACCTCGATCTTGCCCAATCCACCGGACGGCACCTCCCCCTTGACGGGGGAGGTTGGGAGGGGGTGCGTCGAACGCTTGATCTAAGCAGGGCTACCCCATCGAATCCTGCAACGACACAACCTTCTCCACCGTCACCTCGACCTCCATCCCGATATAATCCCCCTTCGTCCCGATAAACGTACCCGCAATCGGGATCGCCTGTCGCGGCTCACGCGCCACGCCCACCCGGATCAAATCCCGCGTCCCGATAATGCCATTGGTTGGATCGAACTCCACCCAGCCCGCCCCTGGCAGATACACCTGGCACCAGGCATGCGTCGCCCCGCCGCCGCGGTGATAGCCGTCGAGGGCCGGCGAATAGAGATAGCCCGTCACGAACCGCGCGGCAAAACCCAGGGAGCGGCACGCCTCCATCATCAGCCAGGCGAAATCCCGGCATGTCCCCTGCCGGCTCGACAATGTCACGGCCGGCGCCTGCGTCCCCGGATCGGGCCGGCGCAGATATTTGAAACTCTCCTTGATGGCATAGGTCATCGTCATCAACAGGTTGCCGGTATTGGTCACCCCGCTCGCATTGACGAAGCGCCGCGCCCAGGCATCGACCTCGTTTTGTTCGGGAAACTGCCGCACCATCGTCGATTCCAGATCGATCGCATCCCCTGCCGCATATTCAAACGGATAGCTGCGCGCCCGCGTATCGATCTCGAAATTGGGCGTCAGTTCGGGCGTATGATCCAGCACCATATGCGCCTCGATCCGCAGCTCCTTCGCCTCGCCCTCGAACGCCGCGATGGCAATGCCATTGCCGAACACGTCATGGATCCAGCGCACGCTTTTCGGCTCCGGCCAGATGCGCAGGCTAAAACTCTCCAGCCGCTGCTCCATGCTGTCGCGCGGGCGCACCAGGATGCGATGTTCACCGAACCGCACCGGCGTGGCATAGCTATAAATGGTCTGGTGGCTGACCTGCAGCAGGGTCACGAAACGACCGTGATTTTCTCGGCCGCCCGCGTGATGCCGGTATAGAGCCAGCGCGCCCGCTCCTCGCGGAATACGAAGCTCTCGTCGAACAGATAGACATTGTCCCACTGGCTGCCTTGCGCCTTATGCACGGTCAGGCAATAGCCGAAGGTGAACTCGTCGAACTGGCGACGTTCGGGCCAGCTCATGGCGTCTTCCTCGCCGGAAAAGAACGCCTTGTGGGTCAGGACGCGCGTCTCGCCCTTGCCCTCGTCATCGGCCATCAGCAGGCTCCACTTGCCATTGGTGCGGCGCGTCACCTCCGTGCAAATCCAGATCTGCCCGTTGAGCAGCTTCTTGCGCGGATTGTTGCGCAGGCAAACCATGCGGTCGCCCTCGACCGGCTCATGAAAGGGCAGGCCTTTGAGTTCGCGCAGCCGGTCATTGTATTGCAGCCGCGTCTTGTTGCGGCCTACCAGCACCTGGTCGGCCAGCAGCACAGCACCGCGATCGACATCCTCGCGGCCGACGACGACGGATTCGCCATAACTGCCGCGCTCCAGGAAACCGCCCTCGCGCACCTGCATGGACAGGTGGATGATCGGATTATCCGCCGCCTGGCGGTGAATTTCCGTCAGCATGATATCGGGCTCTTCGGCGGTGAAGAAGCCCGCTCCCTGCACCGGCGGCAGCTGGAACGGATCGCCCAGCACCAGCACCTTGACGCCGAAGCTGAGCAGGTCGCGGCCCAACTGCTCGTCCACCATCGAGACTTCATCGATGACGATCAGGTCGGCATCCGCCGCCGGCGATTCCGGATCGAGCACGAAACGCGGCTCGCCCTCCTTCTCGCTCACCAGCGTATAGATCAGGCTATGGATGGTCTGCGCGCCCTTGCAGCCGCGCTTGCGCATCACCAGCGCCGCCTTGCCGGTAAAGGCGGCGTATTTGACGCTCTTGACGTCCTGCGCCAGATGCACCGCCAGCGTGGATTTACCCGTGCCGGCCCAGCCGAACAGGCGGAACACTTGCGGCCCGTTCTTGTCCTTGAGCCATTTGGCGACGGCGACCAGCGCCTCGTCCTGCTGGGGCGACCACTCCACCATCAGATGATCTTGGTCCTGACCGTGCCCACGCCTTCGATTTTACCCTCCAGCACATCGCCCCGCACCACCGCGCCCACGCCCGAGGGCGTGCCGGTCATGATCAGGTCGCCGGCCTTGAGCATTCCATATTTCGACAGCTCGGCAATGGTCTCGGCCACGCTCCAGATCTGGTCGCCCAGATCGCCGCGCTGCCGCTCCGCTCCATTGACGCTCAGCGTGATCGCGCCCTTATCGGGGTGCCCGATATTGCTCACCGGCTCGATCGAGCCCATCGGCGCCGAATGATCGAAACCCTTGGCCATTTCCCACGGGCGCCCGGCTTTCTTGGCCACCGCCTGCAGATCGCGCCGCGTCATGTCCAGCCCCACGGCATAACCATAGACGTGGTCCAGCGCATCGGCGGCCGCGATATTTTCGCCATCCTTGCCGATCGCCACCACCAGCTCGATCTCGTGGTGAAAGTCCGCCGTCTGGCTTGGATAGGGCGTATCCGCCCCGCCAATCACCAGCGCATCGGCGGGCTTGGCGAAGAAGAACGGCGGATCGCGCTCGTCATTGCCCATCTCGCGGATATGCTCGGCATAGTTGCGCCCGACGCAATAGATGCGCCGCACGGCGAACAGCCCGCCCCGCGCGATCGGCACGGTGGCAGGCGCATAAGGCTCGAACAGGAAATCAGCCACGCTTGTCTTCTTCCACAAAAGGAGCCAGCAGGGTCATGTCGATCGGCCCCGCCCGATCGGCTGCCGTGAAGGTCTGGTGCCAATAGGGATAGAGCATTGGCGGCTGGCTCACCTTGTCGAGCCGCGCCCGCTCCTCCGCCGTCAGCTTGAGGTCCGCCGCCGCCAGGTTATCGCGGAACTGCGCTTCGCTGCGCCCGCCAATGATCACCGAAGTCACCCCGGCGCGCCCCAGCGTCCAGGCCAACGCCACCTGCGCCCCCGATACGCCGCGCGCCTCGGCAATTTCCACGATCACATCGACGATATTATAGAGGCGATCCCAATCGGGAACCGGCGGCTCCTTGAAACCACCAACATGGCGCCCGCCATCCGGGCCGCCATTGCGACGATATTTGCCGCTCAGCAACCCGCCCGCCAATGGCGACCAGACGAGAATGCCCAGCCCCTGGTCCAGCGTGATCGGCACCAGCTCATATTCGGCTTCGCGCGAATGCAGCGTGTAGTGGATCTGCTGGCTCACGAACCGCTGCCCGTGCCGAACATCGGCCGCCGCGAGCGCCTTCATGATGTGCCAGCCCGAATAATTCGAGCAGCCGATATAGCGAACCTTGCCCTGCTTGACGAGCGTATCGAGCGCTTCCATCGTCTCTTCGATGGGCGTCAGCCCGTCCCATTCATGGACCTGGTAGAGATCGATCGCATCGGTCTTGAGGCGCTTGAGGCTGGCTTCTGCCTGCGCCACGATATGGTGCCGGCTCAGCCCGATTTCGTTGGGCCCGCTCCCCATCTTGAAGCGCACTTTCGTCGCCACCAACGCCTTGTTGCGCCGCCCGTTCTCGCTCAGCGCCACCCCGATCATCTCCTCGGAGACGCCGGCATTATAGACATTGGCGGTATCGAGCAGATTGATCCCGTGATCGAGGCACAAATCGATCTGCCGATTGGCATTGGCCTGGTCGGTATGGCCGACCTTCTCGCTGCCGCCAAATGTCATCGTGCCCATGGTCAGCACCGAAACCTTGAGCCCCGAACGGCCCAGCAACCGATATTCCATTCTCATCCCTCTTTGCGCGTTGGCGATAGACTCAACGTCACTCCCGCCATTGTACATAAAGCACGCCGCCATTCCCGCGAAGGCAGTATCTCAACCCACGCAGTGGGAATTGCCCCCGAACCCTGCTACGCACAGGCGCAATTCTGAAAGCCTCTCCGTGCGCGCCCCATCCATCATCGTCTCCGTCGCCCTCGTCACCCTCGGCATGGTGGCGACGCAAACCGGCGCCTCCTTCGCCAAGGGCCTGTTCCCCGTGGTCGGGGCATCCGGCGCCACCGCACTGCGCCTGACCCTGGCGGCCATCGTGCTCATCGCCATCTTCCGCCCCTGGCGCCATAAGGTCGATGCCAAGCAATGGCGCGCCGTGCTGCTCTATGGCGGGGCCATGGGGGCGATGAACCTGCTGTTCTATGCCGCCATCGCCCGCATTCCGCTCGGCATCGGCGTCGCCCTCGAATTCACCGGCCCGCTCGCCGTGGCGCTGGCCGGATCGCGCAAGCCGCTCGATTTCCTCTGGATCAGCCTGGCTTTGCTCGGCTTCTTCGCCCTTTTGCCCTTCGGCAAGATGAGCGGCGCCATCGACCCCATCGGCATCGTGCTGGCGCTTGGCGCCGGCGCCTGCTGGGCCGGCTACATCGTCTTCGGCCAGCGCGCCGGCATTGGCGGCGGCCCCCATATCGCCGCGCTCGGCGTCGGCCTGGGCGCCGTGATCGCCCTGCCTTTCGGCATCGCCAGCGCCGGCATGGCCCTGCTCGATCCCGCCATCCTGCCCATCGCGCTCGGCGTCGCCCTGCTCTCCAGCGCCATCCCCTATACGCTGGACATGATCGCCCTGCCCCACATGCCGACGCGCCTGTTCTCCATCCTCGCCAGCGCCCATCCGGGCCTCGCAGCGCTGTCGGGTTTCGTCATCCTGTCCGAACAGCTCAGCCCCTGGCAGATCGCCGGCATCGCCTGCATCGTCTTCGCCTCCATCGGCGGCACCGCGACGATCACGCGGGACGCGCCACCCGTCGCCTAAGCTACAAATACTGGCTGCATCCTCTGTCTGCTTTGGGCATAATCGCCCCTCACAGCCTCATGACAGGGACACGCCATGCATTACGCCATCCTCTGCTATAACGACGAAAACGCCGTCGCCACCTGGACCCGCGCGGAGGACGACGCCTGCATGGCCCGCCTGACCGAAGTCGAAAACACCATGGCCGCCAAGGGCAAGCTCGGCCCCGTCGCGCGCCTCCTGCCCACCACCTCGGCCACCACGCTGCGCAAGTCGGCCACCGGCTCGATGATCGTGGATGGCCCCTTTGCCGAAACCAAGGAACAGTTCCTGGGCTTCTTCGTCGCCGATTGCGATACGCTGGACGAGGCCATCGCCTTCGCCAAGGATTTGGCCACCGCCAATCCCGGCATCGGCGCCTACGAAATCCGCCCGCTTTCCATCTTCAAGCCCCACACCATCGGCCCGGCACAATAAAATCACGCGCCCTGTCTGACGCGCCAACCGCCAACCGTCGTGCTTGCATCAACCATCCCACACAGGATTTCATCATGACCGATACCCCAGTCACCAGCGGCCTGACCCCCTATCTCAGCATCGATGGCACCCGCGCCGCCCTCACCTTCTACGAAAAGGCCTTTGCCGCCCAGGTTATCGATATCCGCGATGCCGATGGCCCCGAAGGCCGCGTCATCCATAGCCATGTCCAGATCAACGGCGCGCCGCTGTTCATCTCCGACTTCTTCCCCGATTACGGCTATCCCGCTGTCGCCCCCGCCGCCTTCATGCTGCATTTGCAGGTCGAAGACGCCCAGGCCTGGTGGGACCGCGCCGTCGCCGCCGGCTGCACCATCAAATCGCCCATCAAGGTCGAATTCTGGGGCGATATCTATGGCCAGCTCACCGACCCCTATGGCGTGGTCTGGACCATCGGCCAATCCGTCAAGAAGTAGCCGCCCTCATCCCACCGGTTTGGCGCCCGCCTTGTCATGGGTGCCGAACCGCTCCACCATCGTCGCGCTGGCGGCATTGAGCCCCACCACCTCCATGGTCTTGCCCCGCGCCCTTCCTTTCAGCACCACCTTGTCCAGCGCGCCCACCGCCGAAATATCCCAGAAGTGTGCAGCGCTCACATCCACGACGATCCGCTCCACCGCCTCGTTGAGATCGATCGCGTCGGCAAACGTGCCGGCCGAGGCGAAGAACACCTGCCCCTCCACCACATAGGTGCGTGTCTTCCCGTCTTCGCTGAGGCGCGATGTCGTCCGGCTCAGCCGCGCCACCTTGCTGGCAAAGAACACGCCCGACAGCAACACCCCCACCAATACGCCCTTGGCCAGGTCCGATGTCGCCACCACCGTGCCCACCGTCGCCAGCATGACGATGGAGGACTGCCAGGGATTGACCCGCAGCTTGACCACCGAACTCCACGAGAAGGTGTTGACCGACACCATGATCATCACCGCCGTCAGCGCCGCCACCGGCACGATGGCCAACAGACCTTGCAGTGCCACCAGCAGGATCAGCAGGAACACCCCCGCCACCAGCGTCGACAACCGCCCGCGCCCGCCCGAGGTCACGTTGATGATCGATTGCCCGATCATGGCGCAACCGCCCATGCCCCCGAACAGCGCCGAAGCCATATTGGCCACGCCCTGCCCCATGCTCTCGCGGTTCTTGTTGCTCGGCGTATCGGTGAGGTCGTCGACGATCTGCGCCGTCAGCAGCGATTCCAGCAGTCCCACCGCCGCCAGCGTCAGCGCGGTGGCGGCCGATGATCTGCAGCGTCTCCCACGTCAGCGGCACGCCGGGCAATCCGAAACTGGGCAGCGTCGAGGGCAATTCCCCCAGATCCGCCACGGTGCGGATATCCAGCTTGAACGCGAAGGCCACCGCCGTCAGCACCACGATCGCCACCAGCGGCGACGGCAGTGCCTTGGTGAAGCGCGGCAAAATATAGATGATCGCCAGCCCCGCCGCGATCAACCCATAGGTCGCCACCGGCACGCCCAGCAATTGCGGCAATTGCGCGAGGAATATCAGGATCGCCAGCGCGTTGACGAAGCCCGTCAGCACCGATTGCGACACGAACTGCATCAGTCGGCCCAGCTTGAGCAGCCCGGCAATGATCTGGAACACGCCCATCAAAATAGTGGCGGCGAACAGATATTGAATGCCGTGATCGCGCACCAGGCCGGTCATCAGCACGGCCGTCGATGCCGTCGCCGCCGAAACCATGGCGGGCCGCCCGCCCATGAAGGCGATGACGCAGGCGATCACCACCGAGGCATAGAGCCCCACCTTGGGATCGACCCCCGCGATCACCGAAAACCCGATCGCTTCGGGGATCAATGCCAGCGCCACCACCATGCCCGACAGCACATCGCCGCGCATATTGCCAAACCAGTCCCGCCGGACCGTAGAAACCAAATTCATGTTGAAAATTTCCGCAGATGTCCCGCCGGATCGTTCAGGGGGGATTATGCGTTGTCCGGCGGATTGGCGGCCGGAAGAGCCACCCGGAATTGCACCGGGTCCGAGGCGAATGCCTCTCTCTACCCGGCGTTTGCCCGGGGCACAACCGCCCGGTTGCAACACTGTCCATTGGCTGCAACATTGATCCCATCGCCCGAGCGGAGCCCTGCCCCATGACCGTTTTTCTCTGCGCCACCTGCGGCACGTCCTTTCCCGACGCCCCCCATCCGCCCGCCAATTGCCCCATTTGCGACGACGAGCGCCAATATGTCCCCGCGAGTGGCCAAGCCTGGACTACGCGCGAGGCGCTGGCGAAAACCTATCGCAATGCCTGGCAGCAGCATGAGCCCAACCTGTTTTCCATCCATCCGGTGCCGGCCTTGGCCATCAACCAGCGCGCCTTCCTGCTTCGCACGCCATCGGGCAATGTCTTGTGGGATTGCGTCGCCCTGCTCGACGACGCGACCGAAGCCCTTGTCGATAGCCTGGGCGGCATTAGCGCCATCGCCGTCTCCCACCCTCATTATTATACCGTGATGCAGGACTGGGCCGCCGCCTTCAACGCCACCATCCATCTGCACGCCGCCGACGCCGCCCATATCGTGCGGCCCGATGCCAATGTGCATCTCTGGCACGAGGAAACCCGCGAACTGCTGCCCGGCGTCACCCTGATCCGCGCCGACGGCCACTATGATGGCGGCACCGTGCTGCATTGGGCCCATACCCACGACCAGGCCGGCGCCCTGCTGGTCGGCGATATCCTGCAGGTCTCGCCCGGCGCCCATCGCGTCTCCTTCATGTGGAGCTATCCCAACATGATGCCGCTTTCGGCCACCAAGATCCGCCACATCGCGCAGGCGCTGGCCCCCTGGCGCTACGAGCGCATTTACGGCGCTTTCGCCGGCCAGACTATTCCGCACGACGGCCCTGCCATCGTCGCGCGCTCGGCCGCCCGCTATATCGAACTGCTCGCCTAGGAGAGCGCCATGTGCCGCAACATCAAGACCCTGTTCAATTTCGAGCCGCCTGCCACGGGCGACGAAATCCACGCCTCCGCGCTGCAATATGTGCGCAAGCTGAGCGGCTTCACCCACCCGTCGCAAAAGAACCAGGCGGCCTTCGAGCACGCCGTCGAGGAAGTCGCCGCCACCACGCGCCGCCTGCTCGCCGCGCTCGAAACCAACGCGCCCCCGCATGACCGCGAGGTTGAGGCCGCCAAGGCCAAAGAGCGGGCCAGGGAACGGTTTGCCTGAGGCATGATCGTGGCTCCGCACACCCCCTCCCAACCTCCCCCATCAAGGGGGAGGTGTCTGCCGGTGGGTTGAACTGGATAGAGCCCAAGAGTGGAGAGGCACCTCCCCCTTGATGGGGGAGGCTGGGAGGGGGTGAAGATTGGCCCCAATCTCACTGTTCCCCTACCGCCCCCCATTCGTACTATCGCGGATCACCAGGTCCGGCTCGATCATCGTCACCCGTGGCTCCGGCAGCACGTCTCCCGCCCCGATCAGCCCGATCAGCCGGTCCACCGCCAGTTCCGTCACCATCTGCACCGCGTAGTTGACGCTGGAGATCGGCGTCGCCGCATGCTCGGCGAATTCGATATTGTCGAAGCCCATGATGGCCACGTCCTGCGGCACGCGAAAGCCGTTCTTCTGGGTCCAGCGCAAAGCCCCCATTGCCAGGGAATCGCAGGCGGCGATCACCGCGGTGGGGGGCTTGGCCACATTCATCAGCCGATCCATGGCCCAATAGCCCCGGATGACCGCATTGCCCAGCGGATCGGCGACCAGGCAATCGTCCGTGCTTAGCCCTGCCTCAGCCAATGCCCTGCCATAGCCCTCGCGCTTTTCGAAATTGCCGCTCGGCTTGGCCCCATCGATGATGCCGATGCGCTGGTGACCCACATCGATCAGGTGCCGCGTGGCCCGATAAGCGCCGAGCCGTTCGTCCATGCAGACCGCGTCGATCCCCGCATCGAGATCGGCGACCAGCAGCACCACGGGATAATTGCTCTGCCGCAACCGCCTGATGTGATCGAGATCGCGGTGATTGCGCGGATAGATCAGCATCCCGTCCACCTGGCGCGAGCGGAACATCTCGATGACCTTCTTCTCGGTCGCCAGATCATTGTTGGAGGTCGCAAACAGCGTGGAATAGCCGCGCTCGGCCAGCGCCAATTCGATCGCCTGCGCCACATGGGTCAGCATCGGATTGGTGATTTCCGTCAGCACCAGCCCCACCGTCATGGTCTGCCGGCTGACCAAGGACTTGGCGACATGGTTGGGCGCATAGTTCAGCGTCTCGGCCGCCTGCTGGATCACCACCCGCGTATCCTGGGGAATGCGCGGGCTTTGGCGCAAGGCCAGCGACACGGTGTTGACTGAAAACCCCGTGCGCTCGGCAATGTCCTTCAGGCGAACGATGGATCTGCCCATTGCTGCTGTCTATCCCACTTCAGGCGCTTGCATGGCCTGCAGGAACGTTAATACGCCGCGCCACTTTCTTGTCAACCGACCCCTCCGGTCTCAGTCCCAGGCGGGTCCCCAGCCCGGATTGATCTCGCGCTGGCCGCGGTCGATCCCCTCGATGGCAGTGATATCCTCCTGGGTCAAACGCAGCTTGACCGCTTCATAGTTCGAGCGGATGCGCTCGGCCTTGCTTGAGGTGGGAATGGCGAAATAGCCCTTGGCCAGCTCGAACGCCAGCGCCACCTGCTCGGGCGTCGCGCCATGCCGCTCGGCGATTTCGCGGATCACCGTCTCGCCGCTCAGCACGCCCCGCGCGATCGGAAGATAGCAGGTCACCGAAATTGCGTTGGCTAAACAATAGTTTGCCAGCTTGCGGTTTTGCAGCAGGGGGTTGAGTTCGAACTGATTGTTGGCGATCGGCACATCGCCCAACACCTTTTTTGCCTGTTCGATCAAGGCGATGGTGAAGTTGGAAACCCCGACCAGCCGCGTCAGTCCCAGCGCATGAGCCTCGGCCAATTGCTCGATATACACCGGTAGCGGCACCTCTCCATTCGGCGATGGCCAGTGGATCAACGTTAGATCGATGCGGTCGAGCTTGAGATTGTCGAGACTCCGCTTCAGCGACGGAACCAGCATGCCCTTGCCGAAATTGGCGGTATTGATCTTTGTGGTCACGAACACTTCGGCGCGCTTCAGCCCCGAACGCTTCACCGCCTCACCCACTTCCACCTCGGTGCCGTAATCCTGCGCCGTGTCCAAATGTCGATAACCGGTCTCCAGCGCCACCAGCATGGCGGCGATTCCCGCCTCGCCCTTGCGCCCATAAGTACCGAACCCCAGAGGGGGTATATCATATTGATTTTGCATTCTTTTCATCCTCCAAATGCGTCCTGCGCCATTCTGCCATTTTCCACAGCCTCCTTCACACCCAAACCTGCCGCCGATTTTCTTATTGACGGATTGTTGGGGATGATCTTAGTTTAACGATAATATAGCTCACAAGAGCAGAGATGCCAAACGTGTGGATCAATCCACCATGGCATATCGGGAAGGAGAGGGATCATGGCCTTTCGATGGAGCCGATGGTCGCCGCAGCTGGCTTTGGTGCCCGCGGTCGCCATTACGGCCGTTGCCTTTGTCGGCGCGATCATCTGGACCGTTACCCTGTCGCTGACCCGCAGCCGGCGCCTGCCGGAATACGAGATCGACTGGTCCGAACCGCTGCGGCAATATACCCGCCTGTTCGCCGACGATGCCTGGGCGATCTCGCTGAAAAACCTGATCATCCTTGGCCTCGGCAGCGCCTTGGCCATCGTCTTCGGCTTCATCCTCGCCGCCATGATCGACAAGGAAAAGCGCGGCGAAAGCCTGTTCCGCACCGTCTTCCTCTATCCCCTAGCCGTCTCGCTGATCGTCACCGGCACCGCCTGGCGCTGGCTGTTTAATCCTGAACTTGGCGTCGAACATGCGCTGCACTCCATTGGCCTGACCTGGATCAATTTCTCCTGGCTCGCCACCGGCGAAACCGCCATGTACGGCATCATCCTGGCTTCGGTCTGGCAGAGTTCGGGCTTCTACATGGCCCTCATGCTGGCCGGCCTCAAATCCATCAATTCGGAAATCTGGAGCGCTGCCCGCCTCGATGGCGTCGGCCTGTTCCGCGTCTATACCGAAATCATCATCCCGATGATGAAGTTCACCTTCGTCACCTGCGCCATCCTGCTCTCGCTGGGCGTGATCAAGGCCTATGACGTCGTCGTCGCCATGACCAATGGCGGCCCCGGCCAATCCACCTATGTGCCGGCCTATTTCACCATCCAGGCGCTGTCGGCCAAGGGCAATCTCGGCTTCGCCTCAGCCGCTGCCGTGATGATGCTGGCCATCACCTTCGTCATCTTCCTGCCTTTGGTCATGCTCACCGCCTGGCAGCAACGCCGCACCGGGAGGGCCAGCCATTGAGCGATCTCACCATTGCCCAGCGCATGCTTGGCGGCGAAATCGCCGTCCACAGCGCGCCCTATTTCCCGCGCCGGAAAAAGCGCATCACCGGCCGCTCCATCGCCGTCATCATCTTCCTGTCGGTCTGCGCGCTGTTCTTCTGCGTGCCGCTCTATGTGGTGATCATCACCTCGTTCAAGACCATGGATCAGATCCGCGAGGGCGCCATGTTCGCCCTGCCCAATGTGTGGACGCTTGAAGCCTGGGATCACGCCTGGAACAGCGCCTGCTCGGGCATCAACTGTAACGGCCTCAAGGTAGGGTTCTGGAACTCGGTGCAGATCCTCTTCCCCTCGCTGATCCTGTCCATCGCCATTTCCATGATCACCGGCTATGCGCTGGCTTTGTGGAATGTGCGCTGGGCCGGCGGCTTCCTGTTCCTGTTGTTCATCTGCGCCTTCGTGCCGTTCCAGATCATCATGTTCCCGCTGATCTCGATGACCGCTGCGCTCAAGGTCTATGGAAATGTCTGGGGCGTCGCCATCATTCATGCCGTGCTGGCCATGCCGGTGCTGACCCTGATTTTCCGTAATTACTACAAGGACATTCCCCAGGAGATCATGAGCGCCGCGGTGATGGATTCCGGCTCGTTCTGGAAGATTTTCACCGAGATCATCCTGCCCATGAGCGGCAATATCCTGATCGTCGTTTTGATCATGCAGATCACCTCGATCTGGAACGATTACCTGATCGGCGTCACCTTCGGCGGCATGGGCAGCCAGCCGATGACGGTGAACCTGGCCAATCTCATTACCATCTCGACGGGCACCACCCGCTACAATGACAACATGGCCGCCGCCCTGCAGACCGCCATTCCCCCGCTCGTCATCTACTTCTTCGTCGGCAAGCTCTTCGTCCAGGGCATCACTGCCGGCGCCATCAAGGGTTGATCCCATGCCACAAGTCAGCTTCGAGCACATCACCAAGACCTATGGCCAGGTGCCCGTCCTCAAGGACCTGAACCTCGCCATCGATGACGGCGACTTCCTCGTCCTGCTCGGGCCATCGGGCTGCGGCAAGACCACGCTGCTCAACCTGCTGGCAGGCCTGCTCGACGTCACCGACGGGCGCATCATGATCGGGGACCGCGACGTCACCGATATCGATCCCAAGGATCGGGGCCTGGCCATGGTGTTCCAGTCCTACGCGCTCTACCCGACCAAGACCGTTTACGGCAATCTCAAGTTCGGCCTCTCGGCCAGCAAGCTGCCCAGGGACGAAATCGAGCGCCGCATCGCGTGGGCCGCCAAGCTGCTGCAGATCGAGCCTTTGCTCGACCGCAAGCCGGCCCACCTGTCGGGCGGCCAGCGCCAGCGCGTCGCCATCGGCCGTGCTTTGGTGAAAAATGTCGGCGTCTTCCTGTTCGACGAGCCGCTCTCCAATCTCGATGCCAAGCTGCGCACCGAAATGCGCCTTGAAATCAAGAAGCTGCACGACACGCTGCACCACACCATCGTTTACGTCACCCACGACCAGATCGAAGCCATGACCATGGCCACCAAGATCGCGGTGATGAATGGCGGCGTCATTCAGCAGTTCGGCACTCCCAATGAAATCTACGAGCAGCCCGCCAACCTGTTCGTCGCCGGCTTCATCGGCTCCCCGGCGATGAACCTGCGCAGCGTCACGCTCAGCATCGCCAATGGCAAGACCGAAGCCGTCTTCGCCTCGGGCGTACGCTTCGACCTCTCCGATTATGCCTTCGCCACCCCGCCCAAGGATGGCGCCACCGTCACCCTGGGCCTGCGCCCCGAGCATTTCGGGATCGGCGCCGCCGTCGATAGCGCCGCCACTTTCGATGTGCCGGTGCAATATGCCGAGCGCACCGGCCCCGATGCCAGCGCCTATTTCGTCTTCGAGGATGATCTTCTGGCCCTGCGGGTCGAGCCGGCGATTGCGGCGGGCCTCAAGCCCGGCCAGCAAGTGTCGGTTCGTTACCTCAAAGGCAAGGCCCACCTATTCGACGCCCAGACCGGGCAGAGAATGTAATTCGACATCACAGGGAGAGAGACAGATGTCTAACAAAACTCTAGCCGCACTGGCCGCGGGGCTCATGTTGAGCACGACCTCGTTTGGCGCCATGGCGACCGATCTGGTGATTTACCACACCTGGTCGGCCGGCCCCGAAGTCGCCGCCCTCAACGTGCTCCGCACCGCTCTGGAAGCCAAGGGCCATAGCTGGACCGATATCGCCATTCCCCACGATACCGGCTCCAATGTGAACCTGATGAGCATGGTCACCGGCGGCTCGCCGCCGAACCTGTTCGTGGAATCCAATCCCGGCGTCTATCGCGACCTCGAAGGGCTGGGTTACGGGTTCGACCTGACCCAGTGGTATGCCGATAACGACATCCTCAATAAGCTGCCGCCGGCCGTCGCCGCTTCGGTCGCGGTGGATGGCAAAATCCTCAAGGTGCCGATGGCCCTGCATATCGACGGCATGCTCTATTACAACATGGAAGTCGCCAAGAAGGCCGGCATCGATCCGTCGAGCTGGACGTCGCTGGAAGCCATGTTCGCCGATTTCCCGAAAATCCGCGAAGCCGGTATCGCCCCGCTCGCCGTCGGCAGCCAGCCCTTCCAGGTCGGCTACCTGTTCCACACGCTGGTCGCCGCCGTCGCCGGCCAGGAACTCTACAACCGCGTCTATGGCGAGGAAGTCGATCCGACCGCACTGGACGATCCGCAGTTCGCCAAGGCTCTGGAAGATTTGCGCCTGTTCGCCAATGAAGCCGGCCCCGAAGCGCAGAACCGCCCCTGGAACGAGACCACCAATGAGGTCATCTCCGGCAAGGCGCTGATGCAGATCCACGGCGACTGGATGAAGGGCGAATGGCTCGCCGCCGGCAAGGTTGCTGGCACCGATTTCGGTTGCCTGCAGATCCCCGGCGCCAAGGCCGTCGCGGCATCCGTCGACTCCTGGGGCCTCTTGGGCGGCGTCGCCGATGACGTCAAGCAGGCCGAACTGGACTTCGCTTCGATCGTCGTCGATCCCGAAATTCAGGGCAAGTTCGCCGCCGCCAAGGGCTCGACCCCGGTGCGTATCGATGCGCCTGCCGCGAGCATGGATGCTTGCTCCACCGAAGTGCTGCACATCCTTGAGAGCCCCGACCATCAGGTGCAGACCCCCAACAACATCACCGATGCCGATTGGCGCAATTCGATCTGGGATGTCGTCTTCAACTACTGGAGCGACCCCTCGATGACGCTCGAAGACGCCATCGCCCAGATGCACGAGAATTACGAGACCATCCTCGGCTAAGTTTCCTCCCAAGGAAAGCGGCCCGGCACACGCGGAGCGTGATCAACAAAAGTGGTCTTCCGGTTTTGTGGTCGATCACGCGACAAATGTAAGAAAAATGGATCAGGATTGACCTTCAATCCTGATCCAGCCGGGCCGCTCTGTTTCAAATCCAAAGATGGACATTCCCAATGGACAAACGCCTGCTCGATGAAGATGCAGTGATGCAGATCTGCTTCGTCACCGACGACGTGGAAAAATCCGCCGCCTGGTTCTCCGACCTCACCGGCAAACCCATCCCCCCCGAAGGCAAGGCCGCCGAGCCCGACGAGGCCCAGGCCATCTATATGGGTAAGCCTGCCTCGGTCGGCTGCCGCATCATGATGTTCAAGTTCGGCAATATCGATGTCGAGTTCCTTCAACCCGGCCCCGAGAAAAGCGCCTGGCGCGACCTGTTGGAAGAAAAAGGCCCCGGCTGCCACCACATCGCCTTCCGCACCACCAACCTCACCAAGCGCGACGCCTACCTCAAATCCAAGGGCCACGACCTGCTGCAACGCGGCGAATTCGACGGCGGCCACGGGCGGTATGCGTACTACGACACCGTCAAGGCGCTGGGCGTGATGGTGGAATTGCTGGAGTTTGACTCCAACAAAGAGCCGCAGAACTAAGGCCCCCTCATCCGGCGCTCCGCGCCACCTTCTCCCACGAGGGGAGAAGGGGAACCCTGCGCTTGCTCAATCTCGATGCCCCCTCTCCCCTTGGGGGAGAAGGTGCCCGAAGGGCGGGTGAGGGGTTGGGAGCCACTATGATCGGTTGCCCCCATGCCCTACCCCATCGCCTACCAACTCTACTCCTCCCGCAATTTTCCCCCGCTGGCCGCCCAACTCCCCATTCTCAAATCCATGGGCTACGACGCCATCGAGCCCTGGCTCCCCGCCTATGAAGCCGACCCATCCCTGTTCCGCCGCCAGCTCGATGACGCCGGCCTTGCCTGCTACGGCTTCCACATGCCGCTCTCCGGCCTTGTCACCGAGCCCAACCGCTTCATCGATATCGCCCTCACGCTCGGCGCCACCGTGCTCATCCCGCCCTATGTCACCGCCGAGGAGCGCGAAAACACCCCCGCCTATTGGCAGTCCCTTGGCCACAAACTCGCCAACGGCGCCGCTGCCGCCAAGCCCCACGGTCTCAAGGTCGCCTGGCACAACCACGATTTCGAATATTACCCCCTGCCCGACGGCACCCGCCCCATCGACCACATCTTCGCGCAAAGCGGCGATGCGTGGTTCGAGATCGACTGCGGCTGGATCACCCGCGCCGGCGCCGACCCCGCCGCCGAGCTTAAGCGTTATGCCTCCCGCATCATCGCCATCCAACTCAAGGACACCGCTCCCCTCGGCACCCAGCAGGACGACGGCTGGACCGCCACCGGCGATGGCATTATCGACTGGGCCGCCCTCACCCCATTGTTCCGCACGACAAAAGCCGATCATATCGTGGCCGAACACGATAACCCCAGCGACTGGCAAGCCTTCGCCAAACGCTCGATCGATCACATGAAAAAGCTGGGGCTATAGACCCCTCATCCGCCCTTCGGGCCCCTTCTCCCACGAGGGGAGAAGGGGCACCGTGTTCAAACAACCACCGGATCACCCCTCTCCCCTCGTGGGAGAGGGACCGCTTGCGACGCGTTCAGCGGAGCGAGCAGGGTGAGGGGTTCTTTCCACCGCCCGCCAATTTCCCCTTCCCTTACTCACGCGCATCGCCATAATACCCCCATGCGCATACTCGACATCCGCCGCCACACCATGCGCCGCAAGCCCGGCGCCCACCTGTCCCGGGACGGCATCGCCTTGGCCCGGCTCGTCGGCAAGACCGCCGGCCCCTATGACCTTGTGGTCACCAGCACCATCCCGCGCGCCGTCGAAACCGCCATCGCCATGGGCTTTGAGGTGAATCAGACCCGCGAAGACCTCGGCCACCTGCCGGAGAGCATCGCCGACGCCATTGGCTGGCCCAGTCCGTTCGCCCATGTCGCTAAAGTTCTAGCCACGGATGGCCCGGCCTCAGCCTTCGCCCAAGCCCAGGCTCACCTCTGGCGCCACATCGCCGATCAACTCCCCAATGGCCAACGCGCCCTGATCATCACCCACGGCCTGTTCATCGAACTGGGCACTGCCGCCAGCCTGCCCAACGCCGACTTCGCCGGATTTGGCGACGCCATCGGCTATTGTGAAGGCATCACCCTCACTTATAACGACCACTCCACAAGCGGCGAAATCCTGCGCGTCCCGCCGCGATACCGGTTGGTGGACAACTAGCCCTATTCCGCCGCCACCATCGGCTGCCGCCGCACATCGAGCGGCGAAATTCCGAACCGCTTCTTGAAGCAGGTGGCGAAATACTGGCTCGACGAAAACCCGCAATCATAGGCCACCGCCGTCACAGGCAGGTCTGGGCTTTCCACCAGCATCCGCCGCGCCGCATCTAGCCGCAGCATCTGCAGATACCGCACCGGGGTGATATTGGTCGCCGCCAGGCAATGCTGGGTGAATTGCGTGCGCGACAGGTTGCACTCCGCCGCCATGTTCTCCAGCGTCCAGTCCTCGTCGAGCGCATGCCGCAGCCGGTCGAGGAAAATCTGCACCGTGCGCTTGGAATGCGCCAAGGCCTGGTCCAAAGCCGGCCCCTGCGCCTCGATCTGCACCATGAAGTGCATCAGCATCATCGAGATGGTCAGCCGCAGCCGAATTTCCCCGCCCTCGATATCGCCCGTCGCCACGATATCGGCGATCTGCTCGAAATCCCGCGCGACATCGCGCGACGCCTGGTAGAACGGCTGCTCGTTCTTGGACAAAAATTCGGTCAGCCGCTTCTGGTCGCGCTCGGGCCAAGCCAGCCAATCGGGCCACAGCCAGGGATCGTGCGGCCGCCGCGTGCCCATGTCGAACAGCACCCAGACGATCTGGCTGGCCCCCACATTGGGGTCGCCGAAGGCGTGCAATTGCCAAGGCCGCACCACGAACATCTGGCCTTCCTGGATTTCGTGCTTCTGCCCATCCAGCGTCAGCGTCAAACTGCCCCGCGCCAGATAGGCGATCTTGACGCCCTCATTGCAATGCAGCTTGAGGCCCCAATCCTGCGGCGCCGTGGCGTCCCAACCACCCACCGAACATACTTGCGGCAGGGCATCCCCCAGATCGCGCCCCGGATAACCGCGCCGCGTCCAGGCGCTCAGCGTCACCTTCCCGGCGAGCGAAGCATCCAGCAAATCCTTGCAATTGCCCGCATAGAGCAACGCACCGGGTTCGCGGAACACTGCCGGTCTCGCCAAGGCCGCCGCACGTAAATCCATCATGCCCTCATGTTCAAAATTTACCGGCGCGCCATTTCGAACGCAAATCGCTTGCGACTAGACAATGATCCTCCTCGTCAGCCGCGCTCTGATCCTAGGGAGGGGAGGCAGGCAAAGTCAATATTTCGGGGCGTTTGGAGACAGTTTCCACAAAAACACCCACCGGAACGCCGATTCAAGGTCAGCATTGCTGACGTTCAAAAACAACCGCTGGTGAAATAATCACCGGTGCGAAGACAAAACAAAGTCCCCGCAAAGGGGCTGTGGGGAGAAGCATGCAGGTCGGCATCAATCTGCTGTGCCTTAGCGGGTTCATCGAGGAACACCACCTGACCCAAATCAGGCGGCTGAAAGAACTCGGCTATGATGGCGTCGAGGTGCCGGTGCTGCGCGGCAGTCCGGCGCACTATGCCTGGCTGGGGCGCGAGCTCGATGCCATTGGCCTGCGCCGCACGTCCACCTCGGTCATTCCCTCACCCGCCGCCAGCCCGGTCAGCAGCGATGCGGATATCCGCCGTGCGGGCGAGCAGCATCTCGATTGGGCGCTCGATTGCGCCATCGCGCTGGGCGCCGAAAGCGTCGGCGGCCCTTTCCACGCCCCCATCGGCCATTTCACCGGCTCGGGTCCCACGGAAAGTGAATTGGCCTACGGCGCCGAAGCCCACCACCGCATGGCCACCCGCGCCAGCGCCAATGGCATGTTCCTGAGCCTCGAACACCTCAACCGCTTCGAGACCTATTTCCTCAACACCATGGATCAGGCCCGCTCCTATGTGGACCGCGTCGACCACCCCGCCTTCCGCATCATGTACGACACTTTCCACGCCAATATCGAAGAGCAGAAACAGCCGCGCGCCATCGCCACGCTGGGCGACGGCATGGGCGTGCTGCACATTTCCGAAAACGACCGCGGCATTCCCGGGCGCGGCCATATCGACTTCGCCGAAGTCTTCACGGCCGTCCGCCAGACCGGCTTCGATGGCTGGGTAACGCTCGAAGCCTTTGGCGCCGGCCTGCCCGAACTGGCCGCCGCCACCCGCGTCTGGCGTCCATTGTTTCCCGATTTCGAGACCCTGTTCGCCGAATCCATCGCCTTCATCCGCGCCGGCTGGAAGGCGGCCGCATGAGCGACACGCCTGTCATCGCCATGGCCCACATTTCCAAATCTTTCCCCGGCGTGAGGGCGCTCAACGATGTCAGCTTTTCCTGCCATGCGGGCGAAGTGCATGCGCTGGTGGGCGAAAACGGCGCCGGCAAATCGACGCTGATCAAGATTCTCTCCGGCGTCTATCGCCCCGATGCGGGCAATATCGTGCTCAACGGCGCCAATGCCAATTTCAAGCATCCGGTGGAATCGCTGCGCGCCGGCATTTCCGTGATCTATCAAGAATTCTCGCTGCTGCCCGAACGCACCGTGGCGCAGAACATCTTCCTCGGCCGCGAGCCGCGCCAGGGCCTTATGCTCGATAATGCCGCCATGCGCACCGAAACCCGCCGCGTACTCGACCTGTTCGGTGCCGGTGCCCGTGTTTCCCCCGATGCGCTGGTGGCCGATCTCGATATCGCCACCCAGCAGATGGTCGAAATCGCCAAGGCCATCTCGCTCGATGCCCGCGTCGTGGTGATGGACGAGCCCACCGCCGCGCTCAACGAGGCTGAATGCGAGGTGCTGTTTGCGACGGTCGACAAGCTGCGCCAGCGCGGCACGGCGATCATCTACATCACCCACCGCATGCGCGAGGTCACGCGGCTGGCCGACCGCGTCACCGTCCTCAAGGATGGCGAAGTCGCCGCCCATTTCGATACGCCGCCGGCGCCCGACGCAATCGTGCGCGCCATGGTCGGCCGCGACATCGCCGACTATTACGCACCGCCCGCCACGCCGGAAGAAATCGGCGCCCCGGTCCTCTCCGTCCGCAATGGCGGCAATGCCTTCCTGCGCAATATCGATCTGGATTTGCGCGCCGGTGAAATCACCGCCCTTGCCGGCATTCAGGGCGCCGGCCGCGTTGCGCTGGCCATGGCGCTCTTCGGCCAGGTGCCGTTCACCACCGGCACCGTCACTCTCAATGGCGCCAATGCCGCCTTTGCCAATCCGCGCGATGCCATTCGCGGCGGCATCGGCCTGCTGCCGGGTGACCGCAAGGCCGAAGCCCTGGTGTTGATGCAATCGGTGCGCGACAACGGCATGCTGACCGCCCGCGCCTTCGCCCCGCTCGGCGCCACGCAAAAATCCAACGCCCATGCCAGCCTGACCAGCATGGACGCCCTGCTCGACCAGATGCAGGTCAAGGCGGCCTCCTACGATCAGGACATCAAGCTGCTGTCCGGTGGCAACCAGCAAAAGGCGGTGGTCGCCCGCTGGCTGGCGCTCAAGCCCAAGGTGCTGATCTTCATCGAGCCCACGCGTGGCATCGACGTCAACGCCAAGGCCGGCATCTACCATCTGATGCGCGATCTGGCCCGCGCCGGCACGGCGATCATGATGATCTCCTCCGACTTGCCCGAGGTGATCGCCGCCGCCGACCGAATCCTCGTCATGCGCGCCGGCGGCATCGTCGCCCAATTCCCGCATGGCGCGGCCGAGACCGACATCATGCTGGCCGCCACCGGCGAGAGCGGGGTCGCCGCATGACCGACCTCACCGCACCCCCGCCGAAATTCGCCTTTCGCTTCGACCGCTGGGCGCCCGCTCTGCTGCTGGCTATCGCGCTGCTCGCCTATATCGTCATCGCCCTCTATACCGGCCAAACCCAATACCTGACCGCCGACAACCTCATCTCCATTCTCGGCCGCTCCATCGCGCTGGGTATCACCGCCATCGGGCAAACCTTTGCGATTCTGGTCGCCTCCATCGACCTGTCCGTCGCCAGCCTGATCTCGGCCACCTCGGTGCTGACTTCGGTGATCATGAACGGCAATCCCGCCATGGTAATCCCCGCCATCGCCGCTGCCTTGGCGCTGGGCCTCATCGTCGGGCTGATCAACGGCCTGATCATCACCCAACTTGAGGTCAACCCGCTGATTGCCACCCTCGGCATGAGCCTGATCATCCAGGGGTGCCTCTCAGCCTTCGTCTCCAATTTTGCCGGCTCCGTCCCCGCTGAATTCCAGGTCTTCGCCTATGGCGGCTTCGGCAGCCTGCCCTATAGCCTGATCTTCCTGTTGCTCCTGGCCGTCGCCGCCTGGTTCCTGCTGCGCCATACCCGCTTCGGCTCCGATATTTACGCCGTCGGCGGCAATAAGGACGCCGCCCGCGTCGCCGGCATCAAGACCGCCCGCGTCACCATCGGCGCCCATATCCTGTGCAGCCTTTGCGCATCCATTGCCGGCCTCTACCTCGCCAGCCGCCTGCGCTCGGGCGCACCCTGGATCGGCAGCGACGGCGTCTATGATCTGGAATCCATCGCCGTCGTGGTCATCGGCGGCACCATTCTCGCCGGGGGCCGCGGCGGCATCTGGGGCACCATGGCCGGGGTGATGATCTTTTCGCTCATCGATTCCATCTTCAACCTGGCCGGCGTCGATGCCTTCGCCAAGCAGGTGCTGCGCGGCATCATCATCGTCGCCGCCGTCGCCTTCTATGCCGTGCGCTCCAAAAGGCTGGTGGCATGACCGACCAAACTCTCCCCACCACCCGCAAGCGTCAGCTGCCGCAGATCAACCCGGTCTATTTCGTGCTGGCCGCCCTGCTCGTCGCCATCGTCATTCAGAACCCCGCCTTCATCGAGCCCACCGGCTATATGAACTTCCTCAAGCGCGCCGCGCCTCTGGCCATTCTCGCCGCCGGCCAGCTCTATGTCATCGTCTCGGGCGGCTTCGATCTGTCGGTGGGTTCGCTGATCACCCTGGTCGTCGTCGGCTCCTCGATGCTCTCCAATAACGATCCCAATTCCACCTATTGGGTCATCGCCACCATGTTCGCCATCGGCGCCGGTGTCGGCCTGATCAACGGTCTCGTTGTCTGCTACCTCAAGGTGCCGTCCCTGATCGCCACGCTGGGCATGATGATCACGCTCAATGGCGCCGCCTTCATGTGGTCCGGCGGCGCCCCGCGCGGCTATCTCACCGATGGCTTCCGCTTCTTCGGCCGCTTCAACATTCCCGACCTGCCGCTGATCCGCATCCTGCCGGTCGCGCTGATCGTCCTCGTGGTCCTCGGCTTCGCGCTCTACTGGCTGATGCACCGCACTAATCTGGGCCGCATGATCCACGCGATCGGCGACAATCCCCGCGCCGCCAACCTCGCCGGTGTCCCGGTCAATCGCGTCCGCATCCTGGCCTTCATCGTCTCATCGCTCAGCGCCGTCGCGGCCGGCATCATGCTCGGCGGTTTCGCCGGCGTCTCGACCGATGTGGGGCTGGGCTACGAGCTGCAAGCCATCACCGCTGCCGTGCTGGGCGGCGCGCAATTGCTCGGCGGCCGCGGTTCGGTGCCCGCCACCATTGCCGGGGCGCTGACGCTCAACGCCATCTTCACCCTGCTCAATTTCCTGGGCCTGCCGCAGCCGGTCCGGCAGGTGGTCCAGGGCCTCATTCTCATCGCCGCCGTGGCTGTTGCCATGTACCGGCGAAAACATACCGGGCGCTAACGCCCATGACCAATTCGCGCGGACGAGGAAAACCCCGCCAAGCGAACGATGACTGCAGCAACCTTAGGGAGGAACTATCATGAAGAAGATTTTGGCTCTGGCGCTCGCCGCCGGGCTGGCACTGACCGGGACGGCGTTCGGCCAAGCCCCCAATTTCGACGATCCCGCCGAAATGGCACGCCAGAAGGAATTGCTCACCGCGACCCCGATGGGTCCCGAGGGCATGCCCTGGGAGCAATATCTGGTCGACGGCATGAAGGACACCGCCGCCCTCAAGAAGGACGCGCCCTATACCGTGTGCTTCTCCAATGCCGGCGTGAACAATCCCTGGCGCGTGGTCGGCTATACCAACATGCAGCAGGAAGTGTTGCTGCATCCCGAAATCGCCGAATTCATCCACGTTGACGCCGAAGGCTCCGACGACAAGCAGATCGCCGATATCGATGACCTGCTCGCCGGCGGCAAGTGCTCGGTGCTGATCGTTTCGCCCAATACCACCGCCGCCCTGACGCCCGCCGTCGAAAAGGCCTGCGCCGTGCTGCCGGTCATCATCTTCGATCGTGGCGTCAATACCGATTGCCCCGTCACCTTCATTCACCCGGTCGGCGGTTACGGCTTCGGCATCCAGGGCGCCGAGTTCATCGCCGCCAATGTGGAAAAGGGCGCCAATGTGCTGATGCTGCGCATCCTGCCCGGCGTCGACGTGCTGGAAACCCGCTATTCGGGCGGCAAGCATGTGCTGGAAGATGCGGGCCTCAACATCGTCGGTGCTGAATTCACCGATGGCGACAATGCCAAGACCAAGTCCATCGTCGAGGACTACCTGCAGCGGGGCACTATCGACGCCGTGTGGATGGATGCCGGCGCCACCGCCGTCGCCGCCGTCGAAGCCTTCGAGGATGGCGGCTACGACATGCCGGTCTTCGTCGGCGAGGACCAGCAGGATTTCCTGCAGAAGTGGAAGGAACTGGGCCTCACCGCCATCGCGCCGGCCTATCCGTCCTACCAGTGGCGCACCCCCATCATCGCCGCCGTCCGCGCACTGAAGGGCGAAGCCGTCCCGAGCCCGGAATGGATCCTGCCCCAGCCCGCCATTACCCAGGACACGCTGGACAGCTTCATCAACACCGCCATGCCGCCGTTGCATTACGCGCTCTGCGGTTGCGAAGGCATGGCCAACTACCCCGCCGCCTGGGGCGGCAAGTAAGCCTTTCAAAAGCCCAACGACCAACTTGGGGCGCTCCTCGGAGCGCCCTTTTTTCTGTCGCTCAAGCAGGCCTCGGCCCGCCCCCAAACAAATGTCAATAATCAGGTTGATGCACGTAACGCACCGGGTGTAACCTTCCCGTGCGCACCCCCTGCGCATCCATTGGTCATCACCATCTCATTCACGCCGGGCCCGTTCCAGACCATCCATTGGCCGCGAGCGCCCGACGCCATCGCAAAAGGAAATTGCCATGAAAACTGTTCGGCTCGGCCGCACCGGCCTCGAAGTCAGCCGCATCTGCTTTGGTTGCATGTCCTTCGGCAAGACTACCGAGGAGCGCCCCTGGGTGCTTGGGCTCGATGAGGCCCGCCCGCTCTATCAGCGCGCCTGGAACGAGGGCATCAATTTCTTCGACACCGCCAATGTCTATGCCCAGGGCACCAGCGAGGAAATCACCGGCGCGCTGATCAAGGAACTGGCCCCGCGCCAGGAGATCGTGCTCGCCACCAAAGTGTTCGGTCGCATGCGCCCCGGCCCGAACGGCCAGGGCCTGTCGCGCGGCGCCATCATGGCCGAGATCGACAATAGCCTGCGCCGCCTCGGCACCGATTACGTCGATCTTTACCAGATCCACCGCTTCGACCCCATCACGCCGGTCGAGGAAACCATGGAAGCCCTCAACGATATCGTGCGCGCTGGCAAGGCCCGCTATATCGGCGCCTCCTCCATGTTCGCCTGGCAGTTCGCCAAGCTGCAGAACGCCGCCGAGCGCAATGGCTGGACCAAGTTCGTCTCGATGCAGGATCAGCTGAGCCTGGTCTATCGCGAGGAACAGCGCGAAATGCTCCCCCTCTGCCGCGATCAGGGCATTGCCGTTTTGCCCTGGAGCCCGTTGGGCGGCGGCAAGGTCACCCGGCCCTGGGGCGCTGAAACAAAGCGCGCCACCACCGACCGCTACAACAAGTCGATGTATGACAAGGACGACGCCAAGCCCATCGTCGATGCCGTCGAAGCCGTCGCCAAGGCCCGCAACGTGCCGATGGCGCAGATCGCCATGGCCTGGGTGCTGGCCCAGCCCGACGTCACCTCGCCCATCGTCGGTGTCAGCAAGATGAACCACCTCGAAGACGCGGTCGCCTCGGTCGATCTGGTCCTGACCAGCGATGAAATCGCCAAGCTCGAAGCGCCCTACAAGCCGCTGGTCGTCACCGGTTTCTGAGAGGCCAGACGGGCTCTATAACGGGGGCCGGACCATCCGGCCCTCACTCCCATTCAAGAGGCAAATTCCATGTCCACGCTCACCATTCCTGATCTCGCCGGCAAGGCCGTGCTCATCACCGGCGCCTCGACCGGCATCGGCGCCACCCTCGCGCGCGGCTTCGCCGCCCAGGGCGCCTTGGTCGGCCTGCACTACAATTCCAGCACCGATGCCGCCACTGCCGTCGCCAAAGATATCGAAGCGGCCGGTGGCAAGGCCGTGCTGATCAAGGCCGACGCCAACCACTCCAGCGAAATGGCCCGCGCCGTCGAGGAAACCGCAAAGGCTTTCGGCCGTCTCGATGGCCTGATCAACAATGCCGGCGGCATGGTCGCCCGCGTCAAATACGAGGACATGACCGACGAGCATTACGACGCGGTGATGGATCTCAACGGCCGCTCGGTTCTCGCCGCCACCAAGGCCGCCATTCCACACCTGAAGCGCCAGAATGGCGGCTTCATCATCAACACCACTTCGATCGCCGCCCGCAATGGCGCCAGCAACGGCGCCGGCATCTATGGCTCGTCCAAGGCCTTCGTCTCCAACGTCACCCGCGGCATGGCCAAGGAACTGATCGCCTTCGGCATCCGCGTCAATGCGGTGGCGCCGGGCGTCATCGACACCCCGTTCCACGAGCGCTATTCCACCGAGGCCCAGATGCAGGCCATGCTCGCCACCATCCCGCAGGGCCGCGTCGGCACCTCGCAGGATTGCCTGGGCACCTTCCTGTTCCTCGCCTCCGCCGCTCTTTCCGGCTACATCATCGGCCAGACCATCGAGGTCAATGGCGGCCAGTTGATGCCGTAACCGGCGCTACCACCATCCAAGTTTTCGGAGTTTTCATGCCTCACGCTCTCGCCTATGGCGCCCAGTCCGCCACCACGCCGCTCGGCCCCCTGACCATCACCCGCCGCGATCCCGGCCCCACCGACGTTCGCATCGAAATCGTCAATTGCGGCGTTTGCCATTCCGATTTGCATACTGCCCGCGGCGAGTGGGCCGGCACCAAATACCCGTCCGTCCCCGGCCACGAAATCGTCGGCAAGGTGATCTCGGTCGGCAATACGGTCACCAAGTTCAAGGCCGGCGACCGCGTCGGCGTCGGCTGCATGGTCGATAGCTGCCAGAATTGCGACAGCTGCCGCGAGGGCCTGGAGCAATATTGCGAGGCCGGCAATATCGGCACCTATAACGCCCCCGACAAGCATACCGGCGGCTACACTTTCGGTGGCTATTCCTCCGAAATCGTCGTCGACGAAAAGTTCGTCCTCTCCATCGCCGCCAACCTGCCCTTCGACGCCGCAGCGCCCCTGCTCTGCGCCGGCATCACCCTGTGGTCCCCGCTCAAGCAGTGGAAAGCCGGCCCCGGCAAGAAGGTCGGCATCGTTGGTCTCGGTGGCCTCGGTCACATGGGCGTCAAGCTCGCCCGCGCCCTCGGTGCGCATGTGGTGATGTTCACCACCTCGCCATCCAAGGCGGCGGATGCGCAAAAGCTCGGCGCCCATGAAGTGGTCATCTCCACCGACCCCGCCCAGATGGAAGCGCACAAGAAGAGCTTCGATCTGATCCTCAACACCGTCTCAGCCACCCATGACATGGACGCCTATATGGGCTTGCTCAAGCGCGACGGCACCCAAGTGCTGCTCGGCGTGCCGCCTACGCCCTATCCGCCCATCAATGTCGGCCGCATGATCGGCAACCGCCTCACCATCGCCGGCTCCACCATCGGCGGCATTGCCGAAACCCAGGAAATGCTGGATTTCTGTGCCGCCCACAACATCGTCTCGGACATCGAAACCATCCCGGTCTCCGCCATCAACCAGGCCTATGACCGCATGCTCAAGGGCGACGTGAAGTATCGCTTCGTCATCGATATGAGCACCATCAAGGCTTAGGCTGAAGTCAGGTTCAGCATCTGGCCCCTCATCCGCCCTTCGGGTACCTTCTCCCGCAAGGGGAGAAGGGGATGGAGCCGAGAACTCTCAGTCGTCACCCCTCTCCCCTTGTGGGAGAGGGGCCGCATTTCTGCGTCCAGCAGAAATGCAGGGTGAGGGGTTTGCCGCTGCCACCCTGAACGCTGGTTCAACTTAGCCATCCAAGCTATGCAGACCGCTCATCCGGTCACGAGCCACAGTCTTAGATCGGGGCCAAACCACCCCCACCCTTGATCCCTCCCCGCAAGGGGGAGGGTGTCGACTGGTAAATCCGGTCCCATATTCCACTGATAGCCCTGCACCCTCGATGCGGCACCTCCCCCTTGACGAGGGACTTCAGAGCGGCCCGCAGGGACAAATCACTCCAGTGGAGCGATTTGAGCGCCGAAGGCCATGAGAGCTATGCTCGAATGACGGGTGGGGGGTGCGGAGCCACGATATTGGATCGCGGCGGAACATCTCCTCACCATTGCTCTGCCCCAGTCAATCTGCCCTCGGCCACGGGCCTCAAAGCCTTGCACCAGCCGCAGACCACGCCCCTCCCCACCCACTGCTATACCCCACTGTCCCAACGCACCGAACAACCCCTCTCGTCCCCACCCCCCCAAAATTCCCCTCACCACCATTGTATGCAATTGTATTGTACGGTATGCGATAACCATTCCAACTGGTGTGAGCGCAAATTGTCCAAGCAGGATATCTCCGAACAGCTCGACGTCGATGTGCTGGTCATTGGGGGCGGCAATGCCGCGCTCTGTGCCGCTATCCGTGCCCGGCAGCTGGATTGCAGCGTCATGGTGGTGGAAGGCGCGCCCCGCTTTTATCGCGGCGGCAATACGCGCCACACGCGCAATTGCCGCCTCGCCCATGACGTGCCCAACGCCATCCAGGCCAACCAATATCTTGAAGAAGAATTCTGGAACGACCTGCTGCGCGTCACCGGCGGGCAAACCAATGAGGAACTGGCCCGCTACACCATCCGCCAATCGAGCACGCTGATGGCCTGGCTTTCCGCCGAAGGCGTGCGCTTCCAGGGCTCATTCGGCGGCACGCTCAGCCTGTCGCATTCCAATGCCTTCTTCCTGGGCGGCGGCCGCGCCATGCTCAATTCACTCTATCGCTCGGCTTTGCGCCAGGGCGTCGATGTCCGCTACGAGCACGAAGTGGTCGCCCTCGATGTCGAAGGCGGCACATTCTCCGCCGCCGAGATCAAGACCCCCACCGGCACGCTGCGCGTCAAGGCCAAGGCCATGGTCGCTGCTTCGGGGGGCTTTGAGGCCAATATCGATTGGCTCAAACAGTATTGGGGCGATGTGGCGGAAAACTTCCTCATCCGCGGCACCCCCTATAATCGTGGCACCGTGCTGCGCATGCTGCTCGACCACGGCGTCGATCCAGTCGGCGATCCCACCCAATGCCACGCCGTCGCCATCGATGCCCGCGCCCCCCGTTTCGACGGCGGCATCATCACAAGGCTCGATTGCATCGTCTTCGGCATCGTCGTCAACAAACATGCACAGCGTTTTTATGACGAAGGCGAGGACTTCTGGCCCAAGCGCTATGCCGTCTGGGGCCGCCTGGTCGCTGCCCAGCCCGAGCAGGCCGCCTATGTCATTTTCGATGCGCCCTCGCTCAACCGCTTCATGCCCTCGCTCTATCCCCCCATCAAAGCCGATACCATTACCGGTCTCGCCACCGCCCTGGGGCTGGACCCGGCAGCGCTGCAGCAGACCGTCGATAATTTCAACGCCGCCACCGTGCCCGGCACGTTCGACGCCACCGTGCTCGACGATTGCCGCACCGAGGGCCTGACAATGCCCAAATCGCACTGGGCGCAACCCATCGTGCAGGGCCCGTTCTATGCCTATCCGCTGCGGCCAGGCATCACCTTCACCTATCTCGGCACGCGCGTCGACCGGCAGGCGCGCATGCGCATGGCCGATGGCAGCGGCGCCACCAATATGTTCGCCGCCGGCGAAATCATGGCCGGCAATGTGCTCGGCCGCGGCTATATCGCCGGAATCGGCATGACGATCGGCAGCGTCTTTGGCCGCACTGCCGGAGAGGAGGCTGCCCGCCATGTCTGTAACTGAAATCGATCACGCCACAACCGCACTCACCGAGGCCGAGCGCCTGATGACGGTGTGCAATTCCTGCCGTTATTGCGAGGGCCTGTGCGCCGTGTTCCCGGCCATGGAGCTTCGCCGCTCCTTCGAGGATGGCGATCTCAACTATCTCGCCAATCTTTGCCACGATTGCGGCGCCTGCTACAGCGATTGCCAATTCTCGCCGCCCCATGAATTCATGGTCGACATGCCCCAGACCCTGGCCACCGTGCGGCGCGAAAGTTACGCCAGCTATGCCTGGCCGGCGGTGATGCGCCCCATGTTCGATCGCAACGGCCTCGCCATCGCTTTGGTCACGGCCGCCGCCGTCGCCGTTTTCCTGCTCAGCTTCGTCGCCATCCTCAATCCGGCAAAACTGTTCGCCGTCTATACCGGCCCCGGCGCCTTCTACAAGCTGATGCCCCATGGGGTCATGGCCACACTGTTCATCGGCGTTTCGCTCTATACCGTGCTCGCCCTCTGCATGGGGTTCCGCAATTTCTGGCGCGATATCGGCGGCCCGCGCTTCGCGCTCAACGAATTGGGCTCGCTCTGGACCGCCATCAAGGATGCAGGCACCCTACGCTATCTCGATGGCGGCGGGGTGGGCTGCGAAACCGACGAGGAAAAGCCGGTGGACCGCCGGCGCATCTATCACCACCTGACGTTTTACGGCTTCATCTTCTGCTACGGCTCCACCGTCGCAGCCACCGGCTACCACTATCTGCTAGGTCTGCAAGCACCTTATCCTTGGTATGACTTACCGGTGATTCTGGGCACAATCGGGGGCCTTGGCCTAATGATCGGCACTGTCGGATTGATGGGCGAGAAGTTCAAGCGCGGCACCGCCATGGCCGATCCGGCCCGGTTCGGCATGGATACCGCCTTCCTCGCCATGCTGTTCCTCACCGGATTGAGCGGCATGGTGCTGCTGGTGCTGCGCGAAACGCCCGCCATGGGCGTCATGCTGGCCACTCATCTCGGGATCGTGTTTTCACTTTTCATCACCATGCCTTATGGCAAGTTCGTGCACGGTCTCTATCGCTTCGGCGCCCTGGTCCGCGCTGCCATCGAGCGCAAGGCACATATTCCCGGAAACGCCGACTGATGCTGTTAGACGCCGCCACAATCTCCGCCTATATCGAAATCATCACCATCAATATCGTGCTGTCGGGCGACAATGTCGTCGTCATCGGCATGGCGGCGGCAAGCCTTGCGCCCGAACTGCGCTCCAAGGCGATCCTGGCGGGCATCGCCGCCGCCACGGTCATTCGCATCGGCTTCGCCCTCCTCGCGACCCAGCTTCTGGCCGTCCCCGGCCTGCAGCTCGTGGGCGGCCTGCTGCTGCTCTGGGTCTGCTGGAAGATGTACGAGGAGTTGCGCGCCCAGGGCGATAGCGACGCCGAACTCGACCCCGCCGCCCATCACGGTCCGCAGAAAACGCTGCGCCAGGCCGTCACCCAGATCATCGTCGCCGATGTGTCGATGTCGCTCGATAACGTGCTGGCCGTGGCCGGCGCCGCCAAGCAGAACATCACCGCTTTGGTATTCGGCCTCGTCCTCTCGGTGGTGCTGATGGGTCTCGCCGCCAGCCTCGTGGCCAAAATTCTCGACCGCTACCGCTGGATCGCCTGGCTGGGCCTCTTGATCATCGTCTATGTCGCCGCCACCATGCTCTACGAAGGCGCCGATCAACTGCTGGGCCACACCCTGCCCGCCATCCCGCTGCTGAAGGGTTAAGGCGAAGCGGCATTCAGGTTTACACAGCCGATTGAGAGCCCCGATCTGCCTCCCTCCCCCTTGTGGGGCTTGTAAGCGGCCCGGAGAGACAAATCACTCCGGTGGAGCGATTTGAGCGCGCAAGGCCATGAGAGCTACGCTCAAATGGCAGGGCAATGAGGGTGGGGTTCTGAATGCCACAGCCAATCAGCCCTTGAGATAGAGCTTGGTTTCGACCTTCTGACCATCGGCGCCCAGCCGCCAGACCGTGGCCCGCAGGCGTTCCACATTGCCGATCCGGAACAATTGCTCCTGCAGCACCTTGGCCGCGGCTGCCTCGGGCGTCGTCGCCATGACGCACTGGCTATCGGTCTGCTGGGCCCGGCTCTGCGGATTGGTATTGTAGGACTCGACGGTAAATTCGAACTGCTCTGTGCGCTGCATGGTCTCTCCCTGACCGCAACCTTAGCGCAGCCCGGCGCAGAAAGCCAAAGACCAATCTGCGCATCGTTGTATTCAAGATGCTGGCTGGTTGAGGAGGCCAGCATCTCATGGCAAGCCCTCTTTCGATTGATCTTCGTGAGCGTGTGGTTGCGGCTGTCCTATCAGGGGCAAGCTGTGCGTCGGCGGCATTGCGGTTCGGGGTTTCGGAATCCTCGGCGATCAAGTGGAGCCGGCGCTATCGGCAGACCGGCTCGGTGGCCCCTGACAAGATGGGTGGGCGCCGCCGGCCGATCCTGGATGCGCATCGAGCGTTCATCCTGGAGCGGATCGCCCAGGCTCCGCATCTGACGCTGCATGGATTGAAGGATGAACTGGCGGCGCGCGCGGTGACGGTGTCGCACAATGGCGTGTGGCTGTTTTTGAAGCGTGAGGGACTGAGCTTTAAAAAAAGTCCTGTTCGCGCTTGAGCAGAGCCAGGCCGCCATCGCCCGGCGGCGGCAACGCTGGAAGAGCATCCAGCCCTATCTCGATCCCAGCCGGCTGGTGTTCATCGATGAGACCTGGATCAAGACCAACATATAATAAATGGTTAGCTCTCCGCCAGAGGCTCGCGGCGCTGCTCGGAGACCCCGGTGCGATGGGCGATGAACCGCGCCAGCGAAGGACCGGTCAGCAGTACGAACAAGAACCGCGCCATCTGCATGGCCATGACGAACGGCACGTCCACATTGCTGGACGCCGCGATGATGGCCACCGAATCGGCGCCCCCGGGGCTAGTCGCCAGATACGCCGTCAGCGGATCGACATCCGCCACCATGACCAGCACCACGGCGAAACCGCCACAGATGGCGATCAGCGTCAGCGTCGAGCCCAGCACCGCCGGCAGCGCCCGCCAGGCATGCAGCAGGATCGCCCTGGTGAAGCGCATGCCCACGCTCCAGCCAACGACTGCATAGGCGGCGGCCAGCAGCCATGGCGGCAATTCCAGCGCCAGCAGTCCGCTCGCCTGCAGGGCGATCCCCGCGCCCATCGGCAGCACCAGCGCCCCCGCAGGAATCCGAAACCGCAGCCCGAGCAAGGCCCCGATGACAGCCAGTGCCAGCGTTTCGGCGAGGGGCAGCCACGCCACCTGGGGAAACCAGTCCATGGCGGGCGCTTCGGCCGCGCCCCCCGACATCCAGATGCGCGACACCAGCGACACCACCAGCGCCACGCACACCACGCGTATATATTGCATGAAGGCCACCAGCCGCACATCGGCGCCATAGGCCTCGGCCATCAGCATCATCGCCGCCGCGGCGCCGGGCGAGGAACCCCATACCGCTGTAGTCCCCGGCAGCACCCGCCAGCGCGTCAGCAGCCAGCCCAGCAATGCGGCCGCCGCCACCACCGAAAACACCCCCGCCACGAAAATCGGCCAATCGTGCAGCACTTCGCCGAGCACCGAGGCTGGGATGCTGTGGGCGATCATGCAGCCGACCACGCCCTGCGCCAGCGAAAACGCCGGCAGCGGCACCCGCACGGTGCCATTGGCCGCCGCCACGATGATCGCCGCCAGCATGGGTCCGAGCAGCAGCGCGGCGGGCAGCCGCACCAGTTCCAGCGCGATGACCAGCACGATCGACAGCGCCAGCACCAGCGTCCATTGCCGCACCATGGACCCGCCGAACAAAGCCCGGACGACCGCTGGTGAAGGAGCGGCATTGATTTTGGACATGGGCGTCATCATCCTTGCAGCGGTCGGCTGGCACCATCACCATGCCCCGTCACGCCCAAGCTGATCGGCCGATTCGGACGCAATTTCCAGCAGCTTTACCAGCCGAGGGGGAGGGCTGAAAATAACCCTATCGGCCCTCTCGACAAACCGGGACCCCATGGGGGACGATGCCGATCGACCAACACCTTACGTCCATCATTTTCAAATCCCGCCCATTGTTTCGAGAAGCCCCCATGCCCATTTTCACGCTGGACGGAATTTCCCCCCAATTCGCCGATGCCGCCAGCACCTGGATCGCCCCCGATGCGACCCTGGTCGGGCAGATCGAATTGGGACGTGATGTGGGCATCTGGTTCGGCGCGGTGCTGCGCGGCGACAATGAACCGATCACCATAGGCGCGCGCACCAATGTGCAGGAACATGTAATCATGCACACCGATCCCGGCTTTCCCCTGCGCGTGGGCGAGGGCTGCACCATCGGCCACCGCGCCCTGCTGCATGGCTGCTCCGTGGGCGACAACAGCCTGATTGGCATGGGTGCCATCCTGCTCAACGGCGCCCGCATCGGCAATAACAGCCTTGTCGGCGCCGGCGCGCTGGTCACCGAAGGCAAGGAATTTCCCGACGGCGCGCTGATCGTCGGCAGCCCCGCCAAACTCATACGCCTGCTCGATGACGCCGCGATCGCCCGCCTGCGAAAATCGGCCGATCACTACGTCGCCAACGCAGCCCGCTTCCGCACCGGCCTGAGCCTGCAATAAAGGCAACACCCCGCCCCAGTGTGCAGAGCATGGACACTAACTTCCTTGGGGAACGTGAGGGCTGTCAGTCAGTCCAAAATTCCTCATCATACTCTACTGCCAAAAAATTCACTCGTAAGAGCGACTCAACCCATTTGTTCGGTGTAGGAACCGTTTCTTAGCGAGCTCGTAACAGCTGCATACGTACTATCCAGTGCTACCAGCTGAGCGGCACTATGGCCTCGTATGTTGTCAATGTTCGCATAGACCAAGTCGATACCCAAAGCGGGGCTCTGCACTTACCGCGTTTCAGCCTGCCGGCTGCTCTTAAGGCCGCAGGGCACGAAATCCTGCTGTTCGCCTCAAGGGACGAAAGCATCCCCGGCTATTTTGGAACCGCAACCGTGGGAGACCCGGTACCCGATCTTTCAGACAGGGATAAGTATTGGTTGCCGCTACACAAACAACAGCGTCTGACCCGCGTAGTGACTCTGAACGAACTCCATGCCCTGGGGGTGGAGGAGATGCCATTCCACACCTATTCGCGCCCAATTCGTCCTATCGCTGACGCAGAGCACGAAGGGCTGGTGACGATGGGCGCGATTCCAAGCGGTTTTGGTGAAAGGGAAGTCCAACTGTTCAACCACACGCCGCTATATCGCGAGAAGTTCGAGCAAGTCCAAAACCGCCAACTTCGTTTCGAGATGATTGATGCTTACGGCCCCGAATGTGCCTTTATGCGCAGGAGTTTCCCGGATTTAAGTGGATTGAGATACGGAACCGACATTGGCCATCTATGGCCGCGCTATGCCGGCGGACCGGACATTATCCAGAACGTCCTGCCTATGAGCAAAGAGGTGAATTGGCAGTGGGACGAGGGCTTGATCAGTCTGAAAAACAACGGCGATTTGCTGATTGCCCGCGGGGCAGGGAAAGATACGCGATCACTGTTCGCCGATTTCAAGCAGATCAAATTCCCGGCGAATGTACAGCAATGGCCGGACGCTCAATATCTGGAACGACATCGCGATGAGATCTTCGAGAAGGGCCCGAAGTGGCTCGGCTATCTGAGCCGGTAGGCGGTGAGTACGTTTCCCGTCGCTTCCATGAAAGTCAGCAACTGACGAACCGCCAACCGGGGTGTTCTGAGGCAAAATACGTAGCTGGAGCGCTAGCTTCCACCACCCATCTGCCCCGCTAGGCCGTCCCCCGTCCCCTTTGGAACGCAAAAACCCCCAGTCATTTCTGACTGGGGGTTTTGTGTTTCGAGCTTGTATTGAGAACCATACGTTTTTGGCAGACCTTGCAGCGACCTACTCTCCCAAGCCTTGAGACTTAGTACCATTGGCGCGGAGGAATTTGACGGTCGAGTTCGGGATGGGATCGGGTCTTGGGCTCCTCGCAATAACCACAAGGTCAGCGAAAAACGTATGATGTGAATTCTGGTTTTTGTTCTGTATTGGACTAAGGGCTCTCCCATGCAAGGAGCCTTAGTCTGGTGTATTTCATGTACCGATCAATTGTCACAATCTATGCGGACATAGATTAATGAGAACGATCAAGCCAATCGAGCTATTAGTACCGGTAAGCTTCACACATTGCTGCGCTTCCACACCCGGCCTATCGACGTGGTGGTCTTCCACGGCTCTCAAGGGAATACTAGTTTTGAAGGAGGCTTCCTGCTTAGATGCTTTCAGCAGTTATCCCGTCCGAATTTAGCTACCCTGCAATGCGGCTGGCGCCACAACAGGTCCACCAGAGATTCGTCCAACCCGGTCCTCTCGTACTAGGGTCAGCTCTTCTCAATATTCCTACACCCACGGCAGATAGGGACCGAACTGTCTCACGACGTTCTAAACCCAGCTCACGTACCACTTTAAATGGCGAACAGCCATACCCTTGGGACCTGCTCCAGCCCCAGGATGTGATGAGCCGACATCGAGGTGCCAAACGATGCCGTCGATATGGACTCTTGGGCATCATCAGCCTGTTATCCCCAGCGTACCTTTTATTCGTTGAGCGATGGCCCTTCCACGCGGGACCACCGGATCACTATGACCGACTT